>CBDCAC010000008.1:0-154938 GCA_965213775.1 uncultured Lichenicoccus sp. | reverse complement strand
CAGGCTGGCCTCCACCGCCCGCATGACGTAGCGACGCGAGGCGCCGCCCAGCGTGCCCTCGGGTTCATCGGCAGGCCGAACTTGGTGGCGAGCACCACCTCGTGGCGGCGCGCGCCGAGGATCTCGCCGAGCGCCTCCTCCGAGGCGCCGTGGTGGTGGTCGCGCCCGTAGACGTCGGCGACGTCGAGCAGGGTGATGCCGGCATCGAGTGCGGCCTCCACCACGCGTCGCGAGGCGGCGAGGTCGATGCGGCCGCCCAGGTTGTTGCAGCCCAGCCCGATCGCCGAGACGCGCAGGCCCGAGCTGCCGAGGTTGCGTATCTCCATCGGCTAGCCGCTCCGGCTGGTGGGCGCGTCCCAGTCCGGCAGCGGCCCGAGCGGCACGATCCCGTTGGGATTGATGGTGGGCTGGCTCTGGTAGTAGTGCGACTTAATGTGGTGGAAGTCGACGGTCTCGCGGAATCCCGGCCGGCGGTACAGGAAGCGCGCATAGTCCCACAGCGCGGGGTAGTCGGCGAGGCGGCGCAGGTTTGCACTTGAAGTGGCCGTGATAGACCGCATCGAAGCGCAGCAGCGTCGTGAACAGCCGGATGTCGGCCTCGCTCAGCGCCTCGCCGACCAGGTAGCACTGACGCGACAGGCGCTGCTCCAGCCAGTCGAGCGAGGTGAACAGGGCGCGGACGGCCTCCTCGTAGGCGGCCTGGGTGGTGGCGAAGCCGGCCCGGTAGACGCCGTTATTGACGGTCTCGTAGACGCGCGCGTTCACCGCCTCGATCTCGTCGAGCCGGTCGGCGGGCGTGTAGTCGCCGGGTGCCGCGCCGATGCCGTCGAACGCCGAGCCGAACATGCGCAGGATCTCGGAGGATTCGTTGCTGACGATGGTGTCGCGTTCCAGATCGTACAGCACCGGCACCGTGACGCGGCCGGTATAGCGGGCATCGGCGCGCACGTAGACCTGGTGCAGGAACGCCGCCCCGCGCGGGTCCGCGATCACGCCGGGGCCGTCCTCGAAGCTCCAGCCCTGCTCGGCCATGTGCCAGTGCATCACCGACAGCCCGACCATCGCGTCGAGCCGCTTCAGCCGGCGCATGATCAGGGTGCGGGTGCGCCCACGGGCAGGCCAGCGATGCGTAGAGGTGATAGCGCCCGGCGCGCGCCGGGAAGCCGCCATCACCCTCGGGCGTCACCCGGTCGCGGAAGCGGCTGCTCTCGCGCTGGAACCGCCCCTCCTGGTTCTCGTACCAGCGATCCTGCCAGGTGCCGTCGACGAGCAGTCCCACGATGCGCGCACTCCATCAGCCGGTGCTTAACCGGGCGAGGACCGGTGAAGTTGCGGCGTCGCCGCGGCGAGGCGGCTCCCCGCTCAGTCGACCCCGATCATTACGTCCGAGGCCTTGATCACCGCGCTGGCATCCTGTCCCACGGCCAGGCCCAGCGCCTCGACCGCCTCGTTGGTGATCGAGGCGGTGATGATCGCGCCGCGCACGTCGAGCCGCACGTGGGCGGTGGTGGCGCCCTTCTCGACGAAGACGATGGTTCCCCGGAGCACGTTGCGGGCGCTGAGGCGCATGACGATCGGATCCTTTGCACGGCCGCGCCGGATTGCGCAGCCGCCGCGATCTCCGCAATGTAGCCCGATCCTCACCGCCCGCGAAGGACCGCGGCCATGACCACCGACTTGCCGGCCGAGCGCGCTCCGGGTGCTGCGCACGTCATCGTAGCCTGCTACCTGGGCTGGACGCTGGATGCGTTCGACTTCTTCATCATGATCTTCGCCTTCAACGGCGTCGCGCACAGCTTCGGCGTGTCGCGCGGCTCGGTGGCGTTCGCGGTCACCCTGACGCTGGCCTGCCGCTTCATCGGCGCGATCCTGTTCGGCCGCATCGCCGACCGCTTCGGCAGGCGGCCGACGATGATGGCGAACGTGCTGCTGTATGCCGTGCTGGAGCTGCTGTCGGGCCTGGCACCCAGCTTCACGGTGTTCCTGATCCTGCGCGGCCTCTATGGCGTCGCGATGGGCGGCGAGTGGGGGGTCGGCGCGTCGCTGGTGATGGAGAGCGTGCCCTCACGCTGGCGCGGCGCGGTCTCGGGGCTGCTGCAGACCGGCTATCCGACCGGCTACCTGCTGGCGTCGCTGCTGTTCATCGCCGAGCCGTGGCTCGGCTGGCGCGGCATGTTCGTCGTCGGGGCGCTGCCGGCGCTGCTGGTGCTGTATATCCGCAGCAAGGTGCCCGAGAGCCCGGACTGGGCGGCGCGCAGCACGGCGCAGAAGCGGGTCTCGGCGCTCTCGGTGCTGCGCGGCCATCTCGGCCTGACCGTGTTCGCGGTCTGCCTGATGATGGGGTTCAACTTCCTCTCGCACGGCTCGCAGGACCTCTATCCGAGCCAGTTCCTGACCCGCCAGCAGCACCTGCCGCACGGCAGCGTCACCCTGATCATGATCATCTTCAACCTGGGCGCGATCGTCGGCGGCCTCGGCGTCGGCTTGCTGTCGCAGCGGATCGGACGGCGGCTGGCGATCGGCATCCTGGCGATGCTGGCGCTGCCGGCGATCCCGTTGTGGCTGTTCTCGCACGGGGTAGTCTGGCTGGCAGCCGGCGGCTTCCTGATCCAGCTCTGCGTGCAGGGTGCCTGGGGGGTGGTGCCGGCCTACCTGAACGAGATCTCGCCGCCGGCGATACGCGCGACCTTCCCCGGCGCGGTCTACCAGCTCGGCAACCTGCTGGCCGCGGGCAACGCCAACCTCCAGGTCTGGCTCGCGGGCGAGCTCGGTGGCATCGGCTGGGCGATGGCGCTGGTGGTCGGCGTCGCCGCCATCGCCATCACGCTGCTGGTGGCGTTCGGCCGCGAGGCGCGGGACGTGCGGATGGGCAGGGAGCGGCTGGCGCCGGTGAACTCCTGAGCCGCGAGCCGGCCGGCGTCGTTGCCGCTGCAGGCTTGGGCTACAGGCTTGGGCTACAGGCTGGCCCAGCCGATCCGGTGCATCCAGCTGATCGTCTCGGTGCGCAGCGCGACGTTGCCGGTGCGTCCGAAGCCGTCGATCTCCAGCCAGTCCGGCATCGCCCGGCCGACGATCCCGGCCAGCATCGTCCCGGGATGCCGGCGCAGCACCACCCGGTCGCCGGTGCGCACCGGCGCCTCCGGCGAGGCGATCAGCAGCCCGCTCTCGCGCAGCACCGGCTCGAAGGCGTCGGTGTCGAGCCAGATGGCGTAGCTGCCCGGCTCCGCCTGCATCGGCATCGCGGTGTGCTCGTCGCCCGCGAAGGCGTCCTCGCCCTGCTGCAGCGCCGAGTAGGCGACCTGCGGCAGGCGGCGGCCGGCGACCCGCTCGCCGCCAGCCGGCAATGCGGCGCGGTGCGGACGCAGGCTGGCCAGCGCGCGGGCGCCGCCGACCAGGGCGGTGAAGCTCTCCAGGCTGGCCCCGGTGGCGGCGAGCACCCGGCTCAGGCTCTCGGTGCTCGGCCAGCGCAGCCGGCCCTGTCGGGTGGCGCGCTTGGAGCGGTTGAAGGCGGTGGGATCGAGCCCCGCCGCGCGCGCCAGCCCGGACGGCGACAGGCCCTTCTCGGCGGCCAGGGTGTCGAGTGCCCGCCAGACATCCTCGTGCTTCACGAGGCCGCCCTCAGCCGGTCGACAGGATCTCCGAGGCATGCCGCTGCCGGCCCGCCTCGGTGATCCGGTAGCGTCCGTCGCGGCACACCGCCATGCCCATCGCGTCCAGCCGCTGCAGGCAGGGCAGGTCCTTCGGATCGGGCGGCCGGCCGCTGCCGCCGGCCAGCGTCAGGCGGTGCAGCGCAGAGCGGCAACAGGTCTCCAGGTAAGGCTCGTCCCACATTGAGCCAGGATCGCGGCTTGCGCGGTGCAAGGCAAGCCGGAACCGGTTTGGCGCTTTCCTCCGTGCGCCGCTTGCGGCAGGAGAGGGCGATGGCGCACGCCCAGCAACCGCCCCGCTCCGGGCTCCCGGTCTTCGATCTCGTCGATGCCGGCGCGATGCGCCTGCTGCGCCGCCTCGATCCGGAGCGCGCGCACGCGCTCGCCAGCGCCGGGCTGAGGCTCGGGCTCGGCGGCCGGGCGGCGGGCCGGCCCGATCCGGCGCTGGCGGTCGAGGCGCTGGGCCTGCATTTCGCCAACCCGATCGGCATCGCCGCCGGCTTCGACAAGGATGCGCGGGTCGTGCGGCCGCTGGCGCGCCTGGGCTTCGGCTTCGTCGAGGCCGGCACGGTGACGCCGCTGCCGCAGTCCGGCAATCCGCGCCCGCGCCTGTTCCGGCTGCGCGAGGACGGTGCGGTGATCAACCGCATGGGCTTCAACAACCAGGGCATCGACGCTGTGCTCAGCAGGCTGGCGCGGCTGAGGCGGGTGCCGGGCGTCCCGGTCGGGCTCAATCTGGGCATCAACAAGCAGGGTGCCGAGCCGCTGCGCGACTATCCCGCACTGGTGCGCGCCGCCGCACCCCTGGTCGACTACCTGGTGATCAACCTGTCTTCGCCGAACACCCCGGGACTGCGCGACCTGCAGGACGCGGCGCGGATCACCGCCCTGCTGGCCGCGATCGCCGCCGCCGCCGCCGCCCCGCGGCCGCTGCTGATCAAGCTCGCACCCGACCTGCCGGAGGCCGCCCTGCCCGCGATCGTCGAGGCGGCGATCGCGGGGGGTGCTGCCGGGCTGATCGTCTCCAACACCACGCTGTCGCGGCCGCCGGGACTGCGCTCGCCGCACGCCGGCGAAGCGGGCGGCCTGTCCGGGCCACCGCTGCGCGACCCCAGCACCGCCATGCTGGCCGCGGTGGCGCGCATCAACGACCGGCGCCTGGCGCTGATCGGCTGCGGCGGCATCGAGCGCGCCGAGCACGTGCTGGACAAGGTGCGCGCCGGAGCCGACCTGGTGCAGCTCTATACCGGCTTCGTCACCCACGGGCCGCAGCTGGTGCGCCGCCTGCTCGCCGACCTGTCGGCGCTGCTGCGCGCCGAGGGCCTCGACCGGCTCGGCGACGCCAGGGGAACCGCGCTGTGAGAGTGCCGCTGTGACCGTGCCGCTATGACCGGGCCCGCGATGCGGCAGCTCGACGGCGTCCGCGATCTCGCCGCCGCCTATGACGGCTTCATCGTCGATCTGTGGGGGGTGGTGCATGACGGGGTCTCGCCCTATCCCGGCGTGCTCGACTGCCTGCGGCGGCTGCGCCGGGCGGGCCGGCGGGTGGTGCTGCTGTCGAACGCGCCGCGGCGCGCGGGCGCGGTGCGGCAGGGGCTGCGCGCGATGGGCATCGAGGACGCGCTCTACGAGGGCATCGTGACCAGCGGCGAGGCGGCCCGCGAGGCGCTGCGCCAGCGCCAGGATCCCTGGTTCGCCGCCCTCGGCCGCCGCCTGCTGCATCTCGGGCCGGCCAAGGACGCCGACCTGTTCGAGGGGCTCGATCTCGATCTCGTGCACGATCCCGACGCGGCCGACTTCCTGCTCAATACCGGGCCCGACGACGAGGACGCGCGGGCCGGCGCGGATCCCTACCTGCCGCTGCTGCGGGCCTGCGCGGCGCGCGGCCTGCCGATGCTGTGCGCCAACCCTGACCTGGAGATCGTGCGCGGCGGCCGGCGCATCCTCTGCGCCGGCACGCTGTCGCGACGCTACGAGCAGTTCGGCGGCAGCGTGCGCTCGATCGGCAAGCCGTTCCCGGAGGTCTACCGGATCGTCCGTTCGATGCTCGACCTGCCGGCCGCCGGCATCCTCGCGGTGGGCGACGCGCTGGCCACCGACATCGCCGGCGCCGCTGCGGCGGGTCTGGCCTCCTGCTGGGTGCTGGGCGGCATCCACGCCGAGCTGATCGGCGACGATGCCGCGCTGGCGGCCGCCGAGGCGGCGGCGGCGGGCCTGTCGCCGTCGGCGTCGATCCCCGGCTTTCGCTGGTAGCGCGCCGCGAACGGGTTCAGCAGGCGCGCCGCACCAGTCCCAGCCGATCCTCGCGGCGGTCGAAATGCGCCGACAGGCTGGATGGCAGCAGATGCGCCAGGCCCGACCGGTCGAGCACGGTCCAGGCCGGTCCCGCGGCCGAGGCGCTGTCGACCGGCTGCCACTGCTTGACCCCGTTGCCGCAGCCGCGGTCGCGGGCGCCGGTCCAGCCATAGGCGTCGACCACCGCGAGATCGCCCACCGGCACCTGGCTGCGATGCAGATCCATCGTGACGTGGCGCGCGAGGTCGGGACGGTCGGCGAGCAGGATGGCGGCGGCGTCGCGCAGCTGCGGCGAGATGTGCACCGGCTGGTCGCGCGAGGCGAAGCGCTGCAGCGCCGGCATCAGGTGCGCCGGCGAGGGTTCGAGCAGCATGACCAGCAGGGTCGGCGCCGCCAGCAGCGCCGCCGCCGGGATCAGCAGCCTCGGGCGCAGCCGCGACAGCAGCAGGCCCGCCAGCGGCATCGCCAGCGCCACGCTGACGGTGAAGTAGCGGGTGTCCGGGGCGATCGCCAGCACGAAGGTGTTGAGCAGATACTGCAGCAGCAGGCCGGTGGCGGCGAACAGCGCGTAGTCGCGGCCGCGGCCGGGCAGCCGCCAGGCGACGAGGCCGCCCAGCACGCACAGCCACGGCGTCAGCAGCAGCCCCGGGCTGGTGAAGATGCGGAGCAGCGGGTTGATGGTCCAGGGTGCCCGGATCAGCGAGGGCACGTCCCAGCGCGACTCCAGGTCCCAGTTGAACAGCGGCGAGCCGCCGCTGTAGGTGCCGCCGCGCAGGTGGGCGCTGGCGATCAGCACGTGCCGGCTGTCGATCTGCAGCCGCTCCAGCGGATGGCCGGTCAGCAGCAGGTAGAACAGCGACTCCAGCGCCACCGGCGTCGCGTAGCCGCAGGCCAGCAGCAGCACGCTGCCCGCGGCGCGACGCGTGCGGTCGGCCGGCGTGCGATCGGCCAGCGTGCGGTCGGAGAGGGCGATCAGCACGCTGAGGGCGACCGGCATCGCCAGCGCGGTCTGCCGCACCAGGATGCCGCAGCCGCCGCACAGGCCGGCCGCGACCAGCAGCCATGCCCTGGCGCGCAGCGCCGGCTTCGGCAGCGCCGACAGCACCAGGCTGGTGGCGGCGGCGGCGCACATCGCCTCCATCACCTCGGGGTAGTAGGTGGTCGGCATGCGCACGAACAGCGGCGTGATGACCACCGCCAGCGCGGCGCAGAAGGCGGTGGCGCCGCCATAGACCTGGCCCGCGATACGCCAGAGCAGCAGCAGCAGCAGCGCGAACAGGATCGTGTTCGGCACCGTGAGCGCGAGCACCGTCATGCCGAACAGTCGGATGCTGCCGGCGAGCGTAAGCACGTAGGGCAGGCGGGTGCCCCAGTGATTGGCTGGCACGTGCACGCCGACGGTGAGCCAGCTCTGCGCCGCCTGCACGTAATGCAGGTCGTCCCAGCCGGCGAAGCCGGCGGGCAGGGCAAGGCTGATGCCGATCGACACGCAGGCGAGCAGCAGCAGTCCGGCCGGCGGGACGAGCGCCCCCTGCGGCCCTAGCGCCCCCTGCGGCCCGAGCGCCCCCTGCGGCCCGAGCGCCCCCTGCGGCCCGGACGCCCCCTGGGCCCCGGCGAGCAGGCGCTGTATCGGCGAGAAGCGGTTGGATGAAGACATTCACGTCCTATCGAGAAGTGGCTGGGCATAGTCATCGATCGAGTGCGAGGTCCCGCCCCTTGATCGAGGTCGGTATCTGTGCCTTCTTCAAGGCGCTATTTGAGGTGTGCGCCGCATAGCACAGTCATGGCGCAAGAAGCGCACTGCACACGGCGAAATTATCCAGTGAAGGCTTCGAGACCATGCAGATCGCGGTGCTGATCCCGTGCTACAACGAAGAAATAACGATTTCGAAGGTGATCCGCGACTTCCGGACGCAGCTGCCGAACGCGACAATCCACGTCTACGACAACGACTCCGAGGATGATACGGCGGCCGCGGCGCGCGCCGCCGGCGCCGTGGTCCGACGCGAGATGCTGCGCGGCAAGGGCTACGTGGTGCGTCGCATGTTCGCCGACATCGAGGCGGACATCTACGTCCTGGTGGACGGCGACGACACCTACGAGGCCCGCGACGCGTCACGCATGATCAAGCTGCTGGTCGACGAGCAGCTCGACATGGTCAACGGCGCCCGCGTCACCGAGATCAAGGCCGCCTACCGGCCCGGGCACAAGTTCGGCAACGTCATGCTCACCGGCATGGTGCGCTACATCTTCGGCAACCGGGTGAGCGACATGCTGTCCGGCTACCGGGTGTTCTCGCGACGCTTCGTCAAGTCGTTCCCGGCCCTGTCCTCGGGGTTCGAGACCGAGACCGAGTTCACCGTGCACGCTCTCGAGCTCGGCATGCCGGTCAGCGAGCTCAGCACCGCCTACCGGGACCGTCCCGCCGGCTCCGCGTCGAAGCTGCGCACCTACACCGATGGGGTGCGCATCCTGCGCACCATCGTCACCCTGGTGAAGCAGGAGCGGCCGCTGCAGTTCTTCTCGCTGATCGGGCTGGCGCTGCTGATCGCCGGCCTGCTGCTCGGCATGCCGGTCGTGTTCGAGTTCCTGCGCACCAGGCTGGTGCCGCGGCTGCCGAGTGCGGTGCTCGCCACCGGGCTGGTGATGCTCTCCTTTCTCTCCTTCGTCTGCGGCCTGGTGCTGGACTCCGTCGCCCGCGGCCGCAAGGAGGTCAAGCGGCTGGCCTATCTGGCGATCCCGGCGATCGCCTCGCACGTCATGCAGATCCGCAAGGTGAGCTAGCGCGGCGGAGACAAGGGGCTTCGCTCCCTGGACCCCATCAAAGGCGGCCTCATAGATGTGGGGTTTGGGGCCGCCGGCCCCAACAGGTCAAGGGCGGAGCCCTTGCCTTGCCTTCTCGGCAGCCCAAGCCGATCAGGCATGCCCCACCCGGCTGGACAGGCGGATCGGGTCGATGTTGAGCGAGCCCAGCGCGCGCCGCCACTTGCTCTCGTGGTCGGTGCCGAACAGGATCTTGTCGCTCGATGGCGCCGACAGCCAGGCGTTCTGCTGGATCTCCTCCTCGAGCTGTCCCGGCGCCCAGGTGGCGTGACCGAGTGCCAGCAGCGCGTGCCGCGGCCCCGATCCGTCGGCGATCACCTTGAGCACGTCCAGGCTCGCTGTCAGCACGATGCCGTCGTCGACCGCGAGGCTGCCGTCCCCGGTCCAGTCGGCGCTGTGCAGCACGAAGCCGCGCGAGTTCTCCACCGGGCCGCCCGCGCACAGCGTGATCCGGCGCCGCGGCGGGGTGGGCGCGACGCCGAGCTGCTCCAGCAGCTCGTCGAAGCCGGGCTGGTTCAGGCGGCGGTTGACCACCAACCCCATGGCCCCGTCTTCGGTCGAGTGCGCGCACAGGAACACCACCGCCTGGGCGAACGGCGAGGACACCAGGGCCGGCATCGCGATCAGCAGGCGGCCGGTGAGGCCGGCATCGAGGTCGGGCTGCAACGAGAACATGCCATCAGATGTGGCAGAACCGCGCGGGCGCGCAAGCGGGTCGTGCCGCGGTCGCGGTTTTGGGACGGCCGGCGCGTCCGCCGAACCGGCCCGCGCGGACAACCTCGCGCGCGATGCGGCGTTGAGACGGTGAGCTCGAGGAGGCGAAGATGCCCGACCCCCGCCACACCGTCCTGGTGACCGGCGCCAGCTCCGGCTTCGGCCGGGCGATCGCCGAGCGCTTCGTGCGCGACGGACACCGAGTCATCGCCACCGCGCGACGCGAGGACCGGCTGCGCACCCTCGCGGAGGCGCTGGGGCCGGCGCTGCTGCCGCTGCCGCTCGACGTGGACGATGCGGCCGCGGTCGCCGCACTGCCGGACTGCCTGCCGCCGGGCTGGCGCGAGGTCGACGTGCTGGTCGCCAATGCCGGCCTGGCGCTGGGTCTGGGTCCGGCGCACGAAGCCAAGCTGCCCGACTGGGAGCAGATGGTCGCAACCAACGTCGGCGGCGTGATGCGCACCGTCCACGCGCTGCTGCCCGGCATGGTCGTGCGCGACCGCGGCCACATCGTCACCATCGGCAGCATCGCCGGCGACTATCCCTATCCGGGCGGCAACGTCTACGGCGCGACCAAGGCCTTCGTGCGCCAGCTGGTGATGAACCTGAAGGCCGACCTGGTCGGGCGCAACGTGCGCGTGACCGACATCGAGCCCGGCCTGTGCGGCGGCGGCAGCGAGTTCAGCCAGGTGCGCTTCGGCGATGCCGCGCGCGCGGCGCAGCTCTACCAGGGCACCGTGCCGCTGACCCCCGAGGACATCGCCGAGAGCGTCGCCTGGGTGGTGGGGCTGCCCCCGCACGTGAACGTCAACCGGATCGAGCTGATGCCCACCTGCCAGGCGCCGAGCGCGCTCACCGTCAAGCGCGATCCTGCGGCGGCGGCCTGAAGCCGATGCCCGAAAAGCGGCAACGCTCGCTGGCCGCCCGCTACCGGATCAGCGACGGGCGCAAGTTCCGGCTCGCCGATGCCGATCCGGACGACACCGGCGGGATCGACAAGCAGGAGGGAACCGAGCGCCTCGCCGCCGGCGTCGAGCGCCTCGCCGAGCTGCAGCGCGAGCTGTACGCGAACGGACGCTGGGCGCTGCTGGCGGTGTTCCAGGCGATGGATTGCGGCGGCAAGGACGGCACCATCCGACACGTCATGTCGGGCGTCAACCCGCAGGGGGTGAGCGTCACCTCGTTCAAGCAGCCGGGACCGGTCGAGCTCGCGCACGATTATCTATGGCGGATCCATCGCGCCCTGCCGTCGCGCGGCCAGATCGGCATCTTCAACCGCAGCCACTACGAGGAGGTGCTGGTCACGCGGGTGCACCATCAGGTGCTTGAGGCGCAGCATCTGCCCGACGCGCTGAGCCCGACATCGAAGGCGCGCGGCAGCCGGGAACGCTTCTGGCAGCATCGCTACAAGGACATACGCAGCTTCGAACGCTACGTGGCGCGCCAGGGCATCGTGCCGCTGAAATTCTTCCTGCACATCTCCCGCGAGGAGCAGCGCCAGCGCCTGCTCGCACGCCTCGACGATACCGCGAAATACTGGAAGTTCTCCGCCGCCGACCTCGAGGAGCGCGCGCTGTGGGACCGCTACCAGGATGCCTACGAGCAGGCGATCATCGAGACCGCCCGGCCGGAAGCGCCCTGGTTCGCCGTGCCTGGCAACAGCAAGTGGTTCACCCACCTGGTCGTCGTCGAGGCGCTGGTCGAGGCGATCGAGCGACTCTCGCTAGCGCCCCCGGCGGCGGCGGACCCGGCCGAACTGGCCGCAGCGCGTCACGCGCTCGAGCATGAGGCGAAGTGAGGCGGATCAGCCTTCGGTGGCGCCGGTGAGGCTGCCATGGCGGCTGGCGAAGGCTCGGGTGAACTCGGCGCCGAACAGGAATATCTGCGCCGAGTAGTAGACCCAGAGCAGCACGATTACGAGCGCGCCCGCGGCGCCGTAGGAGGACGCCACCTGGCTGCTGCCGATATACAGCCCGATCAGGGTCTTGCCGATGGTGAACAGGAACGCCGTCGCCAGCGCGCCGACCCAGACATCGTACCACTCGATCGAGCGGTCCGGCAGCACCTTGTAGATCGCCGCGAACAGCAGGGTGATCATGCCGAACGAGAGCAGGAAGTTGACCAGGTGAAGCAGCAACTCGACCTGAGGCAGCACCCGCCGCAGCACCTCGCCCAGCGCCGTGATCCCGGCGCTGGCGGCGAGCGAGACCACCAGCAGGAAGCCAAGCGTGGCGACCAGCCCCAGGCTCGCCGCACGAGCGCGCACCAGGCGCGAGACCGTCGAGCTGGCCGGATCCGGCGTGACCTTCCAGATCACGTTCAGGGCCGTCTGCATCTCGCCGAACACGCCGGTCGCGGTGACCAACAGCGTGCCGATGCCGAGCGCCGTGGCCACCGCACCGCTATCCTTGCTGCGCGCCGAGGCGATCATGGCCTGGATCGCCTCGGCTCCGTCGCGGCCCATCATGCCCTGCAGCTCGCCGGCGATCGCGCCGCGCGCCGCTTCCGCTCCGTAGACCAGGCCCGCCATGGCGATGACGATCACCAGCACCGGCGCGATCGAGAAGATCGTGTAGTAGGCGATGGCCGCGCCGCGCGACAGCGCGCCATCCTCGATGTAGCCGTTCACGCTGGTCTTGAGCAGCACCCAGATCGCACGCAGCATGCCGGCTCCTCGTCATTTCGATGACGGCATGCAACGATCCGGCCGTTATCGGGTTGCCGATCCGCGGTGACTTACCTCGAACACCCGAACGTTGTAGCACAGCGTTCCGCCCCCGGGATTCGCGCACCGATCCCGGAGATGAGCAGGACATTATCCTGTCGATAAGGCTGATATCGCAGTTGTAGGAACCACGTGATGACGATCGCATACTCCGCCCACCGGCCTCTGCTCCTCGGTGTCATGCTGGGAGCGGGCATGCTGGCAGCGGGGCTGGCCCTGCTGCCGTCGGAAGTGAACGCGCAGACCCCTGACAGCGCTGCCGGAACCGCTCCAAGCCAGGCGCTGTCGACGCCTCCCGACGCCGCGCCGATCAACCAGCCCGGCGCCATGGGTCACGCCGACAGGCACCGTGCGGCGAAGCCGCATCATCGCCACGCGAAGTCCGCGACACCCTCGCCGCAGCCAAAAGCCGTAACGCACTGATCCAGGCGACCACGAGCGGGAGGTCCGGATGGCACCAAGCCGGTCCGGAACGACGCGACCGCCTGCGGCCGCCCGGGCGCGATGCGAACGCTACTGGGCGGTCTCCGACTCGCGCTCCGAGCCACCCTCGTCGCTCTCGCTCGGCGTCCCGCTGACCGCTGCCGCCTCGATATAGTCGAAGGCGAGCTTGCCGTCGCGCAGGCTCACCTTGACCGCGCCGCCCTTGACCAGCCGGCCGAACAGCAGCTCCTCTGCCAGCGGCTTCTTGATGTGCTCCTGGATCACGCGGGCCAGTGGCCGGGCGCCGTAGAGCCGGTCGTAGCCGCGCTCGGATAGCCACTCCTTGGCCGCCGAGGACAGCTCGATGGTGACGTTGCGGTCGGCGAGCTGCGCCTCGAGCTGCAGGACGAATTTCTCGACCACCTGGGCGACGATCTCGGGAGTGAGGCCCGCGAACGGGATGGTCGCGTCCAGCCGGTTGCGGAATTCCGGCGTGAACATGCGCTTGATCGCCTCCTCGTCCTCGCCCGAGCGGCTGTCGCGGCCGAAGCCGATCGCCTCGCGGGTCAGGTCGGCGGCACCGGCGTTGGTCGTCATGATCAGGATGACGTTGCGGAAATCGACCGTCTTGCCGTTGTGGTCGGTGAGCTTGCCGTGATCCATGACCTGCAGCAGGATGTTGTAGAGGTCCTGGTGCGCCTTCTCGATCTCGTCGAGCAACAGCACCGCGTGCGGATGCTGGTCGATCGAATCCGTCAGCAGGCCGCCCTGGTCGAAGCCGACATAGCCCGGCGGCGCGCCGATCAGGCGCGAGATGCTGTGCCGCTCCATGTACTCCGACATGTCGAAGCGGATCAGCTCGATCCCCAAGGTGGAGGCGAGCTGCTTGGCCACCTCGGTCTTGCCGACGCCGGTCGGGCCGGAGAACAGATAGTTGCCGATCGGCTTCTCGGCGTCGCGCAACCCGGCGCGCGACAGCTTGATCGCCGCCGACAGCGCCTCGATCGCACGGTCCTGGCCGAACACCATCGCCTTGAGGTCGCGCTCCAGCGAGCGCAGCGTCTCCTTGTCGTCGGCCGACACGCTCTTGGGCGGGATGCGGGCGATCTTGGCCACGATCTCCTCGACGTCGCGCAGCGTCACCGTCTTGCGCCGCTTGCCCTCGGGCAGCAGCATGCGCGAGGCGCCGACCTCGTCGATCACGTCGATGGCCTTGTCGGGCAGCTTGCGGTCATGGATGTATTTCGCCGCGAGCTCGACCGAGGCGCGTATCGCCTCCTCGGTGTAGCGCACCTTGTGGTGCTTCTCGTAGTTGGCCTTGAGTCCGCGCAGGATCTTGACGGCGTCCTCGACCGACGGCTCGTTGACGTCGATCTTCTGGAACCGCCGCACCAGCGCGCGGTCCTTCTCGAAGTAGTTGCGGAACTCCTTGTAGGTGGTCGAGCCGATGCAGCGCAGGGTGCCCTGCGCCAGCGCCGGCTTGAGCAGGTTGGATGCGTCCATCGCGCCGCCCGAGGTGGCGCCGGCGCCGATCACGGTGTGGATCTCGTCGATGAACAGGATGCCGCCCGGGTTGTTCTCGAGTTCGGTGACGACCGCCTTCAGCCGCTCCTCGAAGTCGCCGCGATAGCGGGTGCCGGCGAGCAGCGCGCCCATGTCGAGCGCGTAGATGGTCGACTTCGCCAGCACCTCCGGCACGTCGCCCTCGACGATGCGCTTGGCCAGCCCTTCGGCGATGGCGGTCTTGCCGACGCCGGGATCGCCCACGTAGAGCGGGTTGTTCTTGGTGCGTCGGCACAGGATCTGGATGGTGCGCTCGATCTCCTGATCGCGGCCGATCAGCGGGTCGATCTTGCCGGCCTGCGCCTTCTTGTTGAGGTTGACGCAGTACGCCGACAGCCCGTCCTGGTTCTTGCCGGTGCGGCCGCGCTCCTCGCGCTCCTCGGAGCCGTCATTGCCCGGAGCGCCCGCCACCGGACGTTGCGTGGCACGGCCCGGCGCCTTGGCGATGCCGTGCGAGATGAAGTTGACGGCGTCGAGGCGGGTCATATCCTGCAGCTGCAGGAAATACACCGCGTGGCTCTCGCGCTCGGAGAACAGCGCCACCAGCACGTTGGCGCCGGTGACCTCGTCGCGGCCCGACGACTGCACGTGGATCGCGGCGCGCTGCACCACGCGCTGGAACGCCGCGGTGGGCTTCGGCTCGGTGGCGCGGTCGGAGGCGAGGCCGGCGAGGTCCTTGTCGAGGAACTCGGTCAGGTCGGTGCGTATCTTGTCGAGGTCGACGCCGCAGGCGCGCAGCACGGTGGCGGCGTCGCCGTCATCGACGAGGCCCAGCAGCAGATGTTCCAGCGTGGCATATTCGTGCCGGCGCTCGCCCGCGAGCGAGAGGGCGCGATGGAGCGTCTGTTCGAGGTTGCGAGACAACATGGATGACGCTCCTTCCGATCAACCCGAGCCGGCGGCTCCCGGAGGAGATGGTCCTGACACCGGTTCAGGAAGCATCTTTGGGGGGTTTCGCGACGAAGGCCAGAGAAAACGCGCCCGTGAACGCGGGCGTGACCTGTGATATGGGACGTGCGGGCTTCCCCGGAAGGGCAGGAGCCGGACGATCAGTCCTTCTCGATCGTGCATTGCAGCGGGTGCTGGTTCTGCCGCGCGAGATCCATCACCTGGGTGACCTTGGTCTCGGCCACCTCATAGGTGAAGACGCCGCAGACGCCGACGCCGCGCTTATGGACGTGCAGCATGATGCGCGTGGCCTCGTCGCGGTTCTTCTGGAAGAAGCGCTCCAGCACGTGCACGACGAACTCCATCGGCGTGTAGTCGTCGTTGAGCATCAGCACCTTGTACATCGCCGGCTTGCGGGTTCGCGGCCGCGCCTTCACCACCACGCCGGTGTTGGGACCGGTGTTGGAGTCGTCTCCCGGCCCGCCGGGGGTGGCGCGTCCGGGCGGTCGGCTCTTGTCGGGATCGCTCATGATGGCGCGGAGATGGGGTATCGCGGCCGGTTGCGCAAGCGCGTGCGTGGCCGCGCCGATACCGGCACGGATGGATCGCTCGGGGTGTTTGCACGGCGTCGGCATCGTGCGAGCCTAGCGACGACGCTCCGGTCATGGAAGCGGAGCCATACACGGGCCGCACCAGGGCCGGGCCGCGGTCGCGGCCACAGTTCAACAAAACCATCCCAAGTCCTTAACATTGGACGAGAATCTTCTGGACGCGCCGAACGCCGAGCCGGTAGCTTGCCGCCATCACGGCAAAGCGAGGTCGCCGCGATGCGGCGTCGCCGGATCATCGGTGACACCGGTCTCGGTGACGCCCGCCACCAGGGTCGGCCGGCGGGGCTTGGGGAGTTCGAGATGACGTCGAAACGAGTTCTGGAGGCCCAAGTCTTGCCGCGGCTGCTGGTGGGCCTCGCGGCGTGCGGCGTCGCGGGCCTCGCCGCGCGGCCGGCGCAGGCGCAGTATGTCGGCCAGGTCAGCTCGTTCGTGATCGACGCCGGCACCGGCCAGGTGCTGCAGCAATACAACCAGGACCTGCAGCGCTTCCCCGCCAGCCTGACCAAGCTGATGACGCTCTACCTCGCCTTCCAGGCGCTGCGCGACAATCGCATCGCGCTGGATCAGGCGGTTCCCGTCTCCGCCCACGCCGCCTCGATGGAGCCCTCCAAGCTCGGGCTGGTTCCGGGGACGTACGTGACGGTCGAGCAGGCGATCCTGGCCCTGGTCACCAAGTCCGCCAACGACGCCGCCTGCGCGCTCGGCGAGATGCTCGGCTCGGGCGACGAGCATCGTTTCGGCCAGATCATGACCCAGCAGGCGCGCCTGCTCGGCATGAGCAACAGCACCTTCCGCAATGCTTCAGGCCTGCCGGACCCCGAGCAGGTCGCCACCGCGCGCGACTTCGCCACCCTCGCGCGGCACCTGATCCGCGACTTCCCCGACCAGTATCACTATTTCGCGGTGCCGGCCTTCATGTTCCACGGCCGCACCATCGGCAACCACGACCCGATGCTGCGCATCTATCCCGGCGCCGACGGGCTCAAGACCGGCTACACCGCCGATGCCGGTCACAACCTGGTCTCCTCGGCGGTGCGCGGCAACGTGCGGCTGATCGGCGTGTTGCTCGGCGCCCGCAGCAACCCGCAGCGCAACGCGATGATGGCCAACCTGCTCGATGCCGGCTTCCAGCAGGAGGGCGTGCCGATCATGCCGCGCCCGCTGCTGCGTACCCCCGGCCGGCAGCCCCGCGCGATGACGCTGGTCTCCGACGACCCGGCACCCGCCGCGGCCGCCGAGCCGGTCTGGCATGGCCGGCATCGCCCGCGCCACGGCCTGCGTCTGCGCGCGCTGCACCTGACCGTCGCCACCAGCCATGTCGGGCGCGGCGGACATCTGATGCGCTTCGCCGGCGCCCGCCTGCGACGCGTGCTGGCGCACGTCCATCACCCGGTCCGCATCCGCCTGACCAGCGCCGCCGGCGGCCGCAACCAGGACGCCTGACACGCGGCACGCCGCCGCCGCGCCCTTGCTTTACCGCATCCGGCTGCTCATTTTCTTGCGCAGGGCTTCTTGCCCAAGGCTTCTTACCCGGGGCTTCGTGCCCAGGGCTGCCGCATGAGGCGCAGGAGGGCATGCCATGGACGGTGAGACGGACGGCAGGCACATCATCCTGCATCCGAGCGAGCATTTCGAGGGCATGCGCGCCGCCGGCCGGCTGGCGGCGCTGACGCTGGACATGATCGCGCCGCACGTCCGCGACGGCGTCACCACCGGCGAGCTCGACCGGCTGATCCACGAGTTCACCCTCGATCACGGCGCGATCCCGGCGACCCTGAACTATCGCGGCTATCCGAAGTCCTCCTGCATCTCGATCAACCACGTCGTCTGCCACGGCATCCCCGGCGAGCGCCGGCTGCAGGGCGGCGACATCCTCAACATCGACGTCACCTCGATCCTCGACGGCTGGTTCGGCGACAGCAGCCGCATGTACGTGGTCGACCCGATCCCGCGTCGCGCGGCGATGCTGATCGAGGTCACGTACGAGGCGCTGCAGCGCGGCCTCGCCGTGGTGCGGCCGGGCCGCACGCTCGGTGATCTCGGTCACGCCATACAGGGCTTCGTCGAGCAGCAGCGCTTCTCGGTGGTGCGCGACTTCTGCGGCCACGGCATCGGGCAGCGCTTCCACGAGGCGCCCAACATCCTGCATTTCGGCAAGCCCGGCCACGGCGCCGTGCTGCGGGCCGGCATGTTCTTCACCATCGAGCCGATGGTGAACGCCGGCCGTCCCGACGTGAAGATCCTCGACGATGGCTGGACAGCCGTCACCCGCGACCGCAGCCTGTCGGCTCAGTTCGAGCACATGGTCGGCGTCACGGAGGACGGATGCGAGATTTTCACCCTCTCACCGGCAGGTCTGCACAAGCCGCCCTACCACCAGGCCGCGACGGCCGCCTGAGCGGCGGCAGCGCCGCACGGCGCGCGGGCCTGATATCCTGCTGCCTGCTCGGCGGCTGGCTGCTCAACGCTGGCGCCGATGCCGCCGATCCGCTGGCGGTCGCGGACGGCGTCCAGGCCGTCGACGCGGCGGCGCCGGTCGGCGCCAGGCACGGCATGGTGGTGACCGCGCAGTCGCTGGCCACCGCCGTGGGCGCCAGGATCCTGGCCGAGGGCGGCAACGCGGTGGACGCCGCGGTCGCGGTCGCCTACGCGCTGGCCGTGGTGTATCCGGCCGCCGGCAATATCGGCGGCGGCGGCTTCATGACGCTGCTGCAGCCCGACGGCCACGCGGTGTTCATCGATTTCCGCGAGCACGCGCCGCTCGCCGCCACCGCGACGATGTTCCAGGACGCGCAGGGCCAGGTCGTGCACGGCCTGTCGCTGCAAGGCTGGAAGGCGGTCGGCGTGCCGGGCACGGTGGCCGGCATGGAGGCGGTGCTGCGCGCCTACGGCAGCCTGCCGCGCGCGCGGGTGATGGCGCCCGCGATCGCGCTCGCCCGCGACGGCTTCGTGCTCGCCGCGGGCGACGCCGCGCTGCTGCACACCAGCACCGACGGCTTCAGGGCCGACCCGGCCTCCTCGCGCATCTTCCTGCGCCCCGACGGCACGCCGCTGCAGGTCGGCGACCGGCTGGTGCAGACCGATCTCGCGAACAGCCTGCAGGCGGTCAGCCGGCATGGTGCGGCGGCGTTCTACGACGGGCCGATCGCGCGCGCGATCGTGGCCGCCAGCCGACAGGGCGGCGGCATCCTGGCCGCGCGCGACTTCGCCGCCTACCGGGTGCGCACCCTGCCCACGCTGTCGTGCCGCTATCGCGGCCTGCGCGTCGACACCGCGCCGCCGCCCTCGGGGGGCGGCGTGGCCCTGTGCGAGATCCTGAACATCCTCTCCGGCTACGACATGCGGGCCTTGGGCTTCCACAGCACCGCCGCGATCCAGCACGAGATCGAGGCGATGCGCCGCGCCTATGCCGACCGCCAGGGTCTGGGCGACCCGGCCTTCGTCCACGATCCGGTGCGACGGCTGATCGATCCCGCCTACGCCGCCGCCGTGCGCCGGGCGACACCCTCCAACCACGCGGTGCAGTCGGCCTCGCTGCTGCCGCCCGCGCAGGAGAAGCAGGAGACCACGCACTACTCGATCATCGACCGCCAGGGCCGCGCGGTCGCGGTCACCTACACGCTGAACGGCTGGTTCGGCGCCCAGGTCATGGCGCCCGGCACCGGCATCACCCTGAACGACGAGATGGACGACTTCGCCACCAAGCCCGGCGTGCCGAACATGTTCGGCATCGTCGGCAGTGCCGCGAACGCGGTGCAGCCCGGCAAGACGCCGCTATCGTCGATGTCGCCGACTATCCTGTCCCGGCACGGTCGCGCGGTGATGGTGATCGGCTCGCCCGGCGGCTCGCTGATCCCGACCATCACCCTGTCGGCGATCCTCGGCGTGGTCGATTACGGCCAAACCATCCAGCAGGCGATCGATGACGGACGCATCCACGAGCAGTGGACGCCGCAGACGGTGTGGGTGGAGCCCGGCGCGCTGTCCGAGGCGACGCTGCGGACGCTGACCGGCGAGGGCTACGCCTTCAAGCAGCACGAGCCGTGGGGCTCCGCCCAGGGCATCCTGGTCGGCGGCCCGGCACTCGGCGCGCCGCCGACCGACGGCGACCGCGTCTATGGCGGCATCGACCGTCGCCATCCCGGGGCGGCGGCGATCGGCGAGTAATACGAGCGGCCTCTGCATGTGATCCATGCAAGGCCAGGGCTCTGCCCTGGACCCGCTCAAGGCCATGCCTTGAGAATCCGATTATCTTAGGATGGTTTCCAAAGGCCGAGGCGTTTGGCGGGTCTGGGCAGAGCCCAGCCTTGCCTGCTGGCGGTCAGTATTTCAGGGCCGTTGGTATAAGCGGGGCGGCGGCCGCGTCAGAGCGCGTTCGCGTCCTCGTTGCGGCTGCGCAGGTAGAGGTCGAACTCGCGTCGCAGCGCCGGCTTGTTGCCGGTCCACTCGAACACGCCGTGCGTGTTGCGCTTGAGGTCGGTCTCGGGATCGAAGCCGTGCCGGATGAACATGTCCCACCGGCTCAGGTAGCCGCGGTCGTCCTTGCGGCCGTGGAAGCGGTGCTCCAGCGTGCCCGGGACGTAGCCGATATTGCCGTTGATATGGGTCCGCGCCCGCGCCTGCCAGCGCAGCACGTGGTCGCGATAGGCGGTGGAGCAGCCGCTCGGAAGCGAGGCCGCGCCCTGTCCGGCCAGCGCCAGCGCCATGTGGTGGTCGCCCGAGCCCATGCCGCCGACCTCGAACAGGCCGCCCAGCCAGTCCAGCGCCTGTCGCGTCCACGCCCACACGTAGCCGGAATGCGGATAGTCGTAGGGGCCGCCGGAGAACTTCCACCATCCCGGCCCGCGCGGGCTTACAGGCTGGCCGTGCAGGTACTGCCGGCAGAACGAGACGTGGTGCTGGATGTGCTCGTCGTGCGGCCCGAGGTCGTAGGCGTCCGACCAAGGCTGCACCACGTCGTAATGCTGCAGCGCCTGCACCGTCTCGGCGGCCCACGAGGGGCGCCGGTGGAACACGTCGCTGTCGGAAGTCGCGATGTAGCGCGCGTCGGGCGCCCGCGAGATGCCGATGTTCAGCGCGTTCTCCTTGGACCAGCACCAGGTGCGCGCGCGCAGCCCGACATGGTTGACGTGCGCGATGTCGGCGTAGAGGAACGGCCGCTCGCCGTACTGCACCTCGATCAGGTGCAGCCGGACGCCGCTGTCCAGCATGTGCGCCACCCAGTCCTTGGCCACGGCTTCCGGCTGCCTCCAGCGAAGCGGGTTCGCCCGGACCGCGAAGACGTCGAGAAGCTCAGCCTTCATGGTTTCCCCTTCGTCGGTGGCGCGGCCGCGGACTCTACCGTGTCCCTTTCGACATCGACATCATTTGCCGAACACGAAGCCCGGCACCCACCAGGGCCAGGGCCAGGGCCAGGGCGCGTGCGCGACCCTCGGATCGACCAGCACCTGGTGGGTGCCGCGGACGATCAGCTCGACCGACACGGCGAGCACCACCAGCAGCCCGAGCCAGGCGATCCAGCGGTAGCGCTCCAGCAGCCGCGCCACCAGCGAGGCGGCGAGCCCCATCAGCAGCACCGAGCACACCAGGCCGGTGATCAACACCCACGGATGCTGTGCGGCGGCGCCGGCGACGGCGAGGATGTTGTCCAGGCTCATCGACAGGTCGGCCAGCACGATCCGGATCACCGCGCGTCGCATCTCCCCCGGACCGGCGCGCCGCTCGCCGCCGCGCGAACCGGCCTGCCCGAGGCTCTGCCGCCGGCCGCGCAGCTCGCGGTACATGCGCCAGCACACCCACAGCAGCAGCAGCCCGCCGGCCAGGGTGAGGCCGATGATCGCCAGCAGCCGCAGCGCCACCGTCGCCAGCGCCACCCGGATCACGGTGGCGGCGGCGATGCCGAACAGGATCGCGATGCGCCGTTCCCGGCGCGGCAGGTTGATTACCGCGAGGCCCACGACCACCGCGTTGTCGCCGGCCAGGGTGAGGTCGATCAGCAGCACCTGCGCGAGGGCCAACAGCTCGGCCGCGAGGTGGGGAGGCATCGGCATCGGCGCTCCGTGCGACGGGCTTGCGGCGGCGCCCTGCCGATGCTCTAGAGCAGCACCGGCCCGCTGGCCAACCTCGTGCCGGCGACCGCACGGAAGGTGCCGCATGATCCCGCGCTACACGCGTCCCGCCATGGCCGCGATCTGGACGCCCGAGAACCGCTACCGCATCTGGTTCGAGATCGAGGCGCTGGCGGCCGAGGCGATGTCGCGCGCGGGCGATGTGCCGGCCGAGGCGGCGCGCGCGATACGCGTCCGCGGCGACGCGGCGTTGGCGGCGTTCTCGGAGGCCGATCTCGCCCGGATCGACGCGATCGAGCTCGAGACGCGGCACGACGTGATCGCCTTCCTCACCTGGCTCGCCGAGAAGATCGGTCCCGAGAGCCGCTTCGTGCATCTCGGCATGACCAGCAGCGACGTGCTCGACACCTGCCTCGCGGTGCAGCTGACGCAGGCCTCCGACCTGCTGATCGGGCAGCTCGACGCGGTGCTGGCGGCGCTGCGGCGACGCGCTTTCGAGCACAAGTTCACCCTGACCATCGGACGCAGCCACGGGGTCCACGGCGAGCCGACCAGCTTCGGTCTGAAGCTCGCCGGGCACCATGCCGAGTTCGCGCGCGACCGGGCGCGGCTGGTCACGGCGCGCGCCGAGATCGCCAGCTGCGCCATCTCCGGCGCGGTCGGCACCTTCGCCCACGTGACGCCGGAGGTGGAGGCGTTCGTGGCCGAGCGCCTCGGGCTGCAGCCGGAGCCGGTCTCCACGCAGGTGATCCCGCGCGACCGGCATGCCGCCTTCTTCTGCGCGCTCGCGGTGGTGGCGAGCGGTATCGAGCGGCTCGCGGTCGAGGTGCGCCACCTGCAGCGCTCCGAGGTGCGCGAGGCGGAGGAGTTCTTCCATCCCGGGCAGAAGGGCTCGTCGGCGATGCCGCACAAGCGCAACCCGGTGCTCAGCGAGAACCTGACCGGGCTCGCCCGGCTGGTGCGCAGCTGCGCGGTGCCGGCGCTGGAGAACGTGGCGCTGTGGCACGAGCGCGACATCAGCCACTCGGCGGTGGAGCGCAACATCGCACCCGACGCCACGCTGGCGCTGGACTTCGCGCTGTCCCGGCTCGCCGGCATGATCGAGCGCCTGGTGATCCATCCCGAGCGGATGCTGGCCAACCTCGAGAGCCTCGGCGGTGTGGTGCATAGCGGCGAGGTGCTGCTGGCGCTGACCCGGTCGGGGATCCTGCGCGACGACGCCTACCGGATCGTGCAGCGCAGCGCGATGGCCACCTGGAGCGGGCTGGACCGGCCCGACGGGCGCGGCTTCCGGGCGCATCTGGACGCCGATCCCGAGATCGCCGGCCGCGTGCCGGCGTCGGTCCTGGACCGCGCGATGGATCCGGCGCGGCACCTGCTGGCGCTGGATCAGAGCTTCCGGCGCGCCTTCGGCGAGCCCGGTCCGGCGCGGCCCGACGCCGACGCCGTGACGACGGCATGATGCTTGCCGTGACGACGGCATGACGCACCGCCGCAAAAACTTCACGATGGCCGCGGCCAGCCTATCTCTTGGCCTTCGCACTCCATATAAGGTCTGCCGTGTGCACCGTCATCGTATCCAATGATCCCGGCCGCGCCTGGCCGCTCCTGATCGCCGCCAACCGCGACGAGCGCCTCGATCGACCCTGGCAGGCGCCGGGCCGGCACTGGCCCGAGCAGCCGAACATCGTCGGCGGACGCGACGGGCTGGGAGGCGGCAGCTGGCTTGCCGTCAACGAGCACGGAGTCGCCGCGGCGGTGCTCAACCGGGTCGGCAGCCTCGGCCCGGCGGCGGGCAAGCGCACCCGCGGCGACCTGCCCCTGGTCGGGCTCGCCCACGACACCGCCGAGGCGGCCGCCGCGTCGATCGCGGCCCTCGACGCCGGCAGCTTCCGCTCGTTCAACATGATCGTCGCCGACCGGCGGCACGCCTTCTACCTGTGCGGCCTCGGCTACGGCCATGCCGAGGTCACGCCGCTGCAGCCCGGCATGCACATGATCGCGACGGCCGGCCCCGATGACATGAAGATCCCACGGATCGCGCGCCACCTGCCGCGCTTCGAGGCGGCGCCCACGCCGGAGCCGCCCGACTGGAAGACCTGGATCGGGCTGCTGTCGGACCGCTCGCTGCCGGCCGGGAGCGAGCTCAACATCCCGCCCCGCAGCGGTTTCGGCACCAGCAACTCCTCGCTGCTCGGGGTCTCGGAGGACGAGGCGGCGCCGCCGAACTGGCTGTTCGCCGCCGGCCCGCCGGATCGCGCGCCGTTCGAGTCCGTCGCGTTCCGCTGACGGCGGTGCTATATCCCGCCGCGACCGCCGGACCTGGCGCCGGCTTCGCGTGAAGGAACAGAATGGCCCGCCGCCGACAGCTCTACGAGGGCAAAGCCAAGATCCTGTTCGAGGGTCCTGAGCCGGGCACCCTGGTGCAGTATTTCAAGGACGACGCCACTGCGGGCAACGGCGCCAAGAAGGGGATCATCACCGGCAAGGGCGTGCTGAACAACCGGATCAGCGAGCACCTGATGCTGCGGCTGCACGAGATCGGGGTGCCGACGCACTTCGTCCGGCGCCTCAACATGCGCGAGCAGCTGATACGCGAGGTCGAGATCGTGCCGCTGGAGGTGGTGGTGCGCAACGTCGCCGCCGGCAGCCTGTCCAAGCGGCTCGGCATTCCGGAGGGCACCCGCCTGCCGCGCTCGATCATCGAGTACTACTACAAGAACGACAGCCTGGGCGATCCCATGGTGGCCGAGGAGCACATCACCGCGTTCGGCTGGGCCTCGACCGCCGACATGGACGACATGGTCGCACTCGCGCTGCGCATCAACGACTTCCTCTCCGGCCTGTTCCTGGGCGTCGGCATCACCCTGGTCGATTTCAAGCTCGAGTTCGGGCGGCTGTGGGAAAACGAGGACATGCGCCTGGTGCTCGCCGACGAGATCAGCCCGGACAATTGCCGCCTGTGGGACAGCAAGACCAGCGAGAAGCTCGACAAGGACCGCTTCCGCCGCGATCTCGGCCGGGTCGAGGAGGCCTACCAGGAAGTCGCCAAGCGGCTCGGCATCCTGCCGGAAGCCGGCAACAACGACCTGAAGGGCCCTGAGGTCATGCAGTGAGTGCGGCGCCATGAGGCTCCGCGTCACCGTCATGCTCAGGGACGGCGTGCTCGATCCGCAGGGCCGCGCGATCGGCCACGCGCTGCACGTGCTCGGCTTCGACGAGGTCGGTGCGGTGCGCGCCGGCCGCGTGATCGAGCTCGAGCTGGAGCAGGACGATGCCGCCGCCGCGCGTGTGCGCGGCGAGGCGATGGCGCAGCGCCTGCTGGCCAACGCTGTGATCGAAACCTACAGCGTCGAGGTGGTGTGATGTCGTCCACGATGCCGGCCTCGGTCGGCCTCTCGCTAGCCTTGGTCCGTTCCCTGGCCTTGGTCGGTTCCCTGGCCCTGGTCGGTCTCGGCCTGGCGCTGGCCACGCCGGCGCGGGCGCAGCGGGTCTCGCCGATGCCGGCGGGCCGCTTCGTGCAGTTCTGCAACAGCCCGCGCAACGGCGGCCAGCAGATCTGCGACGCCTACATCACCGGCATGGCCGACAGCTTCGCGCTGATGCAGCATCTCGGCGCCGAGCCGGGCAAGTCCGGCATCTGCGTGCCGCGCACCGCGTCCGGCTCGACCATGCGCGGCATGGTGGTCTCCTGGATCGACGGCCACCGGGACCGGCTGCGTGACCAGGTCGGCGAGGTGGTCTACGCAGCACTGCACGACGGCTTCCCGTGCGAAGGCGGCAAGCCCGGCGGTCCCGGCTAGGCCGGCCGCCGGTGCGTGCCGGCATCGTGGTGTTCCCCGGCACCAACCGGGAGCGCGACATGGCGATCGCGCTGCGCGGCGCCACCGGCCGGGCGCCGCGCATGCTGTGGCATCGCGACCGTGAACTTCCGCCGCTCGACCTGCTGGTGCTGCCGGGCGGCTTCAGCCACGGCGACTACCTGCGCTGCGGCGCGATGGCGGCGCATTCGCCGATCATGGCCGCGGTGCGCGACTTCGCCGCCGCCGGCGGCCACCTGCTCGGAGTCTGCAACGGCTTCCAGATCCTGACCGAGGCCGGGCTGCTGCCGGGGGCGCTGCTGCGCAACGCCGGCCTGCGCTTCCTGTCGCATGACTGCCACCTGAGGGTGGAGCGCGCCGACACCGCCTTCACCCGGTGCTGGCCGGCGGGGGCCGTGTTCCGCGCGCCGCTCGCGCATGGCGACGGCAACTACGTCGCCGACGCGGCGGTGCTCGACCGGCTGGAAGGCGAGGGGCGGGTGGCGTTCCGCTACGTCGACGCCGACGGCCGCCTCGACAGTCCCAACGGCAGCGCGCGCGGCATCGCCGGCGTGTTCAGCGCCAACCTGCGGGTGCTCGGGCTGATGCCGCACCCCGAGGATCGCGTCGATCCGCTCGCCGGCGGCGTCGATGGCCGACCGCTGTTCGACGGGCTGGCCCGGGCACTGGCGGCATGAGCGTCGTCGACGAGGCCCTGGCGCGCGGCTTCGGCCTGAGTGTGGACGAGTACGCCCGGGTGCTGTCGATCATGGCCCGCACGCCGAGCCTGACCGAGCTCGGCATCTTCTCGGTGATGTGGTCGGAGCACTGCTCCTACAAATCCTCGCGCGCCTGGCTGCGTACCCTGCCGACGACCGCACCTTGGGTGATCCACGGCCCGGGCGAGAATGCCGGCGTGGTCGATATCGGCCAGGGGCTCGCCGCCATCTTCAAGATGGAGAGCCACAACCACCCCTCCTTCATCGAGCCGTACCAGGGTGCGGCCACCGGGGTCGGCGGCATCCTGCGCGACGTGTTCACCATGGGCGCGCGGCCGGTCGCCAACCTCAACGCGCTGCGCTTCGGCGATCCCGCGAGCCCCGGCACGCGGCGCATCGTCGACGGCGTGGTGCGCGGCATCGGCGGCTACGGCAACTGCGTCGGCGTGCCGACGGTGGGCGGCGAGATCAACTTCCATGCCCGCTACGACGGCAACCCGCTGGTGAACGCGATGACCGTCGGCGTCGCCCGCCAGGACCGCATCTTCCTCTCGGCCGCCGCCGGCGTCGGCAACCCGGTGGTCTATGTCGGCTCGCCGACCGGCCGCGACGGCATCCACGGCGCCACCATGGCCTCGGCGGCGTTCGCGGCCGACGCCGAGAGCAAGCGCCCCACGGTGCAGGTCGGCGACCCGTTCACCGAGAAGCTGCTGATCGAGGCCTGCCTGGAGCTGATGGAAACCGACGCGATCGTCGCCATCCAGGACATGGGTGCTGCCGGCCTCACCTCCTCGTCGGTGGAGATGGCCGGCAAGGGCGAGGTCGGCATCGAGCTCGACCTCGACCGCGTGCCGCAGCGCGAGCGCGGCATGAGCGCCTACGAGATGATGCTGTCCGAGAGCCAGGAGCGCATGCTGATGGTGCTGCGCCCGGAGCGCACCGAGCAGGCGCGCGCGATCTTCGAGAAGTGGGAGCTGGATTTCGCGGTGATCGGCCACCTCACCGACACCGGCCGCATCGTGGTGCGACACCAGGGCCGCATCGAGGCCGACATCGCGCTGGCTCCGCTGGCCGAGCAGGCGCCGCTCTACCACCGCCCGACCGCGCCGACGCCGGTGCGGCCGCCGCTCGGCCCGGTGCCCGACCCGGTCGGCATCGAGACCGCGCTGCTCCACCTGGTCGCCTCGCCCGACCTCGCCTCGCGCGCCTGGGTGTGGGACCAGTACGACAGCACCGTCGGCGGCCAGACGGTGCGCCGCCCGGGTGCGGCGGATGCCGCCATCGTGCGCGTCGAGGGCACCGCGATCGGGCTGGCGCTCACCACCGACTGCACGCCGCGCTACGTCGCCGCCGACGCCCGCCTCGGCGGGGCGCAGGCGGTGGCGGAGGCCTGGCGCAACCTGACCGCGACCGGGGCGCGGCCGCTCGCGATCACCGACAACCTCAATTTCGGCAACCCCGAGCGGCCCGAGGTGATGGGGCAGTTCGCCGACGCGATCGCCGGCATGCGCGATGCCTGCCTGGCACTGGATTTCCCGGTCGTGAGCGGCAACGTGTCGCTCTACAACGAGACCCGGCAGCCGGACGGCAGCTCGGTCGCCATCCTGCCGACGCCCGCGATCGGCGGCCTGGGCGTGCTGGACGACGTCGCGGCCGCGGTCGGGCTGGCGCTGTCGCCGGATCTCGACCTGGTGCTGGTCGGCGCCAGCCGCGGCCATCTCGGCCAGACGCTGTGGCTGCGCGAGATCCTCGGCCTCGAGGACGGGCCGCCGCCGCCGCTCGACCTGCAGGCGGAACGGCGCCACGGCGACTTCGTGCGCGCGCAGATCGCGGCACGTCGCGTCACCGCCTGCCACGACGTCTCCGACGGTGGCCTGCTGGTGGCGATCGCCGAGATGGTCATGGCCGGCGGCGTCGGCTGCACCCTCGACGTGCCGCAATCCGGCATGCCGCCGCACGGCTACTGGTTCGGCGAGGACCAGTCGCGCTACGTGCTGGCGGTGTCGGACGGCGCGGCGCTGCTCGAGGCGGCGGCGGCGGCCGGCATCCCCGTGCGCCGGCTCGGCCGCGCGGCGCGGCCCGGCGGCGAGGCGGGTTTGACTTTGCCCAGCGGCGCCACAATATCGATCCCTCGTCTGGAAACCGCGCACCGGCGCTTTTTTCCCGACCTCATGGACCGCTAGGGGACCCGATCATGCCGATGGCCGCTGGCGACATCGAGACGATGATCCGGTCGGCGCTGCCGGACGCGACCGTGACCATCGAGGACCTGGCCGGCGACGGCGACCACTATGCCTGCAAGGTGGTCAGCGAGTCGTTCCGCGGCCGCTCCCGCCTGCAGCAGCATCAGATGGTCTATGCCGCCCTGCAGGGCCACATGGGCGGGGCCTTGCACGCCCTGGCGCTGCAGACCAACGTGCCTTGAGATCCAATTACGAAGGAGCCTAGCCATGACCGAGACCGTGTTCGCGCGCATACGCGGCGAGATCGAGACCAACCCCGTCATGCTCTACATGAAGGGCAACGCGATGTTCCCGCAATGCGGCTTCTCCGCGCGCGTGGTGCAGATCCTGTCGCACATGAACGTGCCGTTCCAGACTGCCAACGTGCTGGAGGATCCGGAGCTGCGCGACGGCATCAAGGCGTTCTCGAGCTGGCCGACGATCCCGCAGCTCTACGTCCAGGGCGAGCTGGTCGGCGGCTGCGATATCGTTACTGAGATGTACCAGTCCGGCGAGCTCGAGAGCCTGTTCGCCCAGGCCGGCATCCAGCAGGCATCCGCCCCAAGTGCCGTGTGATCGAAAAGCTTTACCTGCGGACGCGCCTCGTCGTAGTGCTGGTGGCGGAACCGCAGGGGACCTGCCGTGTCGCTACGCACTGCCTTGTTGGCCGCCCTGCTCGGCGGCGCTGCGCTCACGTCGCAGGCCTACGCCCAGCACGTGGTCACCGACGCCGAAGCCTCCAAGCTCACCTTCGACTCGCTGACCGCCACGCCGCGCCCGATCTACCGGCCGGTCGTGGCGTTCCGGCGGATGCATCGCCCGGGTTACGTCAGCCACGCGATGCATGCCTCCGGCACGGCGGTCTATCGTCGACGGATCGGCGTGCACGTCTCTCGGCGCTAGCTGGCTGCTGAGGAAGCAAGCCAAGGGTTCCGCCCTTGACCCGCTGGGGCCGGGGGCCCCGGGCCGCGTCGAGGTGCCTCACGGCGGATCGCCGAGTCTGAAGGCGTCGGCCACGCGCCGCATGCCGCCCTTGGTGTCGAGCAGGATCAGGTCGAAGCGCAGGCTCGATCCGCTCCAGTGCGGATGACGCTGCAGCAGGATCTCGGCGGCACCGAGCAGGCGCTGCCGCTGCCGCATCGTCAGGGCGTGCGCCGCGGCATTGAGCACCGCGCGCGACTTGACCTCGACGAAGGCGATAAGCCCCGCCTTCGGCAGCTCCGCCACGATGTCGATCTCGCCGCAGGCGGTGCGGGCGCGGCGCAGCAGCACGGTCCAGCCCTCCGCTTCCAGCACACGGCACACCCGGCTCTCGGCGCCCATGCCACGCGCCTGCGACGCGGCGCCGCGTGACCGTCTGGCCACAGAGGGCAGCGATGTGGCCGGCGGACCCGGCAACGATATGGCCCGATCGCCGCCGGCGCGGCATCGTCGCACGATGGACATGATGACGCCTCCCGACGCTGCACGACGCAGCATGCCGCCGATTGGCTACCAAATCCTTTACCGCCGCCCGCCGGCCTGAGCGGCCGGTCGCCGATGCATCCCCTGGCGGTGCTGACGTCGGATCTGCTGGCGCCGCTGCGCGTGCTGCTGGCGCTGGCGGTGACGCTGCACGTGCTGCGCACCAAGCGCGATATCGGTGCGGCGATCGGCTGGATCGGCCTGACCTGGCTCGCCCCGCTGATCGGCGCCTTCCTCTACGTCACCCTCGGCATCAACCGGGTGCGCCGGCTGGCGAAGCGGCTCAGCGAGGCCAGGCCGTGGTCGAGCCGGCGCGACATGAAGGCTGCGACACCGTCGCTGGAAGGCCACCTGGCACCGCTGGTCGGCGCGGTGGCGCGGCTGACCGGACGCTCGCTGCTGAGCAGCAACCGGGTGCGCTGCCTGCATGACGGCGACAGCGCCTATCCGGTCATGCTCGAGGCGATCGAGGGCGCGCGGCACAGCCTGCTGCTCTGCTCCTACATCTTCCACGACGACCGGGTGGGCGGCCGGTTCGTCGATGCGATCGCGGCCGCGCACCGGCGCGGCGTCGCGGTGCGGGTGCTGGTCGACGGCATCGGCAGCGGCTATTTCCGCTGCGCGGTCGCCCGCCGGCTGCGCGCGGCGGGCGTGCCGGTGTCGCGCTTCATGCACTCGGCGCTGCCCTGGCGGATGCCGTTCCTCAACCTGCGCACGCACAAGAAGGTCCTGGTGGTCGACGGCGCGATCGGCTTCGCCGGCGGCCTGAACATTGCCGTCGAGAACGTGCTGCGGTTCCGCCCAAACCACCCGGTCTCGGACACCCATTTCCAGCTGACCGGTCCGATCGTCGACCAGCTCACGGAGGCGTTCGCCAAGGACTGGTCCTTCACCAGCGGCGAAGAGCTCGACCCGGCCAGGTTCTACGGCCGCCCCGCGACCGCCGCCGCACCGGACCCGCCGCGCGGCGCCGCGTTCTGCCGCGTGATCACCTCCGGGCCGGACAGCGACCTGGAGAAGATTGAGTTCGTGATCATGCAGGGCGTCGCGCTGGCGCGCCACTCGGTGCGTATCATGACGCCCTACTTCCTGCCCGACGAGCGGCTGCTGACCGTGCTGGCGATGGCCTCGATGCGCGGGGTGGAGGTCGACCTGGTGCTGCCGCGCCAGAGCAACCAGCGGCTGGTCGACTGGGCGCGCGTCCCGAACAACATCCCGCTGCTGGACGCCGGGGTGCGGATCTGGCTCTCGAACCCGCCCTTCAACCATTCCAAGCTGATGGTCGTCGACCAGGCCTGGTCGCTGATCGGCAGCGCCAACCAGGACGTGCGCAGCCTGCGGCTGAACTTCGAGCTCAACGTCGAGGTGCACGACCGCGACCTGGCCCATGAGCTCGATGCGTTCATGCTGGACCACCGGCATGCGCGCTACCAGGGCGACCAGCTCGCCGCGCGCAGCTTTCCGGTGCGGCTCCGCGACTCCGCCGCCCGCCTGCTGCTTCCCTACCTGTGAGGCGGCCGGACCCGCTCAAGGCGAAGCCTCAAGAACCCGATTATCTAAAGGTGGTTTCCAAAGGCCGAGGCCTTTGGCGGGTCTGGGCAGAGCCCAGCCTTGCCTCCTGACGGTGAGCTTCAGGCCGTCGGTATCACAAATCGAGCTCCACCTTGATCGGGTGGTGGTCCGACAGCCGGTGCGGCAGGATCTCGGCATGTCGGCACCTGAGGCCGCGCACCAGGCAGCGATCGAGCCGGACGCCCACCATGTCGGCCATGCGGTGGGTGGGCTCGCGCGGACCGACGTCGCGGAAGCCGGGCAGCAGTGCCGGCCCGACCAGGTTGTAGTCGCCGAGCACCGCGCCGCGCGCCGGCAGCCGCTCGGCGATCAGCCGCAGCTGGCGGCGGTTGAGCACCTGGCCGTGCGAGAGATGCACGTTGGCCACCGAGAACTCGCCGCAATCGATCACCTGGCAGACACGCCGGATCAGCGCGCCCGGCTGCAGCGGCCAGACCGAGGGCGGGCTGCGGAACGGTGCGGGGCTCCAGCAGGCGACGCCGTGGATCCGCCCGGGCAGCGGCGAGCGCGCATAGTGGCCGCCGATGCGGTCGGCCAGCTGGTCGATCTCGCGCGTCGCCTCCTGCATCAGCATCAGGTCGGGCCGCTCGGCGTCGATCAGCCGGCCGACGTCGTCGACGGAAGCGCCGACGCGACGCAGCAGGTTCCAGCTGACGATCTTCACGCCCCACCCGTCACGCCACGTCCTCCAGCAGCGGCACCGGCGCCTTGACGTCGCCCTGGCCTTCGCCCTTCGCCGCTCCCCCTCCCGCGGCGAACTCGACCGCCAGCGTGTAGCCGACGCCCAGCAGCACCGGGCCGAGAAAGATCCCCAAGCCGCCGAACGCCAGCACGCCGCCGAGCACGCCGAGCACCGTCAGCAGGTAAGGCAGCTGCGCGCCGCGAGAGATGAACACCGGCCGGATCACGTGGTCGGCACCCGAGATCGCGACCACGCCGTAGACGCCGAGCACGATGCCCCAGGCCAGGTGGTGGCTCAGCGCGAGCCAGATCGCGGCCGGCACCCACACCAGGGGCGCGCCGATCGGCAGCACGGCGAAGAACGCGGCGATGCCGCCGAACAGCACCGGGCTCGGCACGTGGGCGATGGTGAAGCCGATGCCGGTGAGGATGCCCTGGACGATGGCGGTGCCGAGGATGCCGTAGACGGTGCCGCGCACCGTGCTTCCGGTTACCCCGAGCAGCCGGTCGGCGTAGGAGCCGGCGATGCGCCGGATGATGGCGCTGAGGTGCGCGCCCAGCGACTCGCCGCCGACCCAGAAGAAGAAGGCGATGAACAGCGCCAGCACCAGCTGCAGCAGGCCGCTCGCGATCTGCACCAGCAGGTTCAGCGCGCGCGCCGCGATGCTGCCGAGATAGGGCTGGACGAAGGCGCCGGCGGCGGAGAGGTCGGCTGACCATTTGGTCCAGGTCTGCGCCACCTGGCGGCCGATCAGCGGCGTGCCGGCGACCCAGCGCGGCGGCTCGGGCAGATGCATCGCCAGCGCGTTCTCGATCGCCCGCATGATCCCCGGCGCATCGGCAATCCCGGCCGAGGCGACCAGCGCCAGCGGCAGCACCACCAGCAGCGCGGTGAGGACCATCATAAGCGCGGCCGCGGTGTAGCGCCCGGAGCGCTGCCGCAGATGCCGATAGACCGGCCAGGTGGTGAAGGTCAGGATCGCCGCCCAGAGCAGTGCGGAGAAGAACGGATACAGTACGATGATGCATCCGGTGGCGACGCCACCGAGCAGCAGCCCCATCATGATACGTTCGGGCATAGGCTCCTTTCGCGCCGATCGCGGATGCCGGCAACCGTCCGGTGCTGCCGATGCCGCCTCAGCGACCCGAGGCGCCGCCGCCATGACGGCTCCCGAAGCCTCTTCATCACGGCGAGGGTTTTGAATAAAAACGATTCCGTGAACCCGATGGACAATTACGCCAGTTTAACGTTTTATTGATGTAGGCGTGGTCCGCGGGGCTCCCGATCCAGCTTTTTCGACGACGCTTCATCGTGCCCCAAGGGCGAATCAAGGAACAGACGATGCGCCTCAACGAGATCGGTCAGCAATTGAGGGCCTACCGGCTGGAGTCCGGCATGCGTGCCGAGGAGATCGCCGCCCGGCTCGGCGTGTCCCGCGCCGCCCTCTACCGCTACGAGAAGGGCGAGGTCATCAAGCTGGATACCGTTCAGCGCCTCGCCGAGCTGCTCAAGATCTCGCCGCTCTCCCTGCTCGGCATCGGCGTCGAGTACTACAGCCGCACCATCGGCTTCTTCGAGCGCATGCGTCAGCTCGAGGAGACCGCCGACCAGGTGCTCCAGGTCGGCGAGCCGCTCTGCTACCTGGTGACCTCGGAGGGCTATGACGGGCTGCTGGCGCAGACCTTCGCCGAGACCGCCGAGCAGGCCGGCGCGGATGCGCCGACGGTGAAGGCGCTGTCCGAGCAGGTGCTCGGCATCATGGTCGCCCGCAAGCGGGCCTACCAGATGCGCCGCCCCAACCTGATCACGATGATCTCCGAGCCGGTGCTGCAGCGCTTCCTTGAGCAGGGCGTGGCCGAGAACGTCCGGCTCACCCCGAACCTGCGCGCCTACTGCCGCAAGATCGCGGCCGCCGAGGTGGAGAGCATCGCCGCCATGCTCGAGACCGAGCCGATGGGCCTGCAGTTCAGCCTGATCCCCGGCGGCGAGCTCACCACCAACTGCACCCTGATGCGTCAGCGCGACCGCGCCACCCTGGTGATCAACCCGTTCCGCAGCGATGCCAGCTGCGTCAACGCCAGCGGCGTCGCCCTGGTCACCGGCGCGCCCGAGGCGGTGACCTCGCATCAGCGTGTCGCCGAGACCATGTGGCGCGACTCCCTGAAGGGGGCGGCCGCCGCGCGGCGGGTGCGCGAGCTGCTTGCGGGACACGCCCTGCAATGATCTGTTAAGGTACAGCGACCCGGATGGCGGGCGCCACGGCCGGATGAGCTGACCTCGACATGATGCCGTTGCTGACCGCTCTCGAGCTTCATCCGCTGCTCGGCGCGTCCGACCTGGTGGTCCTGGATGCGACCGCCTCCCTGCCCGGCGACGATTTCGATCCCGGCCGGCGCTTCCTCGAGGCGCATATCCCAGGGGCCCGCCGCTTCGACGTCGAGGCGTTCTCCGATCCCGACGGCGGGCTGCCGCACATGGTGCCGAGCCAGGGCAGGTTTGCCCGCCTGATCGCCTCGCTCGGCGTCGGCGATGCGAGCCGCGTGGTGCTCTACGACCAGGCCGGGCCGGTGGGTGCCGCGCGCGGCTGGTGGCTGCTCGGCCTGTTCGGGCATGATCGGGCTCAGGTGCTGGATGGCGGCCTGACCGCCTGGCGCGAGGCGGCGCTGCCGGTCGAGGCCGGCGAGCCGGCGCCGGTCGCGGCCGCGCGGTTCGTCCCCCGCCTGCGCGCCGGGCGCCTGGTGGGCTTGGGCGACATGATCGCGATCGCCGCCGGCGAGCGTCAGGCGGTGGTGATCGATGCCCGCAGCCGGGCGCGGTTCGACGCCAAGGCACCCGAGCCGCGTCCCGGCCTGCCAGGCGGCCATATCCCCGGCAGCGCCAGCCTGCCCTTCACCGAGCTGCTCGATGCCGACCGGCGGCTGCTGCCGGTGGCAGCACTGCGCGCCCGCTTCGCCGCAGCCGGGATCGACGGCAGCCTGCCGGTGGTGACCAGCTGCGGATCCGGCCTGACCGCCTCGGTGCTTTCGCTCGGCCTGGCGGTCGCGGGCTTCACCGGGCACGCGCTGTTCGACGGCTCCTGGACCGAGTGGGCGAGCCATCCCGAGCTGCCTCGCGTCGCGGGCACGATGTCCGACCTGTCGGCCGGAGGTGCCGCGTGAACCGGCTCGACCGTCCGGCGGGTCAGTCGCGGGTCGCCGAAGGCTGGAGCACGCTCTCGACCCGCCTGGTGCGGGCCGGCCGCCATGTCGGCGGCGATGGCGGGGAGGGGCCGGAGGACGGCTTCGTCAATCCGCCGGTGGCGCGCGGCTCCACGGTGCTGTTCCCGAGCCTGCACGCGCTGCGCGAGCGCGGCGCCAAGCGCTACGGCCACGAGCTCACCTATGGCGCCTGCGGCACGCCCACCCAGTTCCATCTCGAGGCGGTCATCGCCGAGATCGAGGGCGGCACGCACAGCCAGATCGTCTCATCCGGCCTGGCCGCGGTGACCACGCCGCTACTCGCCTTTTTAGGCGCCGGCGGCCACTGCCTGCTGCCGGACTGCGTCTACGGCCCCACCCGCCGTTTCTGCGACACCATGCTGCGCCGCATGGGCATCGAGACCGAATACTACGAGCCGATGATCGCGGAGTCCGGGCTGCGCGCCCTGATGCGCCCCAATACGCAGGTCGTGCTGTCGGAGAGCCCCGGCAGCCACAGCTTCGAGGTGCAGGACGTGCCGATGCTGGCGCGGGTGGCGCACGAGCACGGCGCCAAGCTGCTGCTCGACAACACCTGGGGCATCCACGTGTTCCAGCCCTTCGAGCACGGCGCCGACATCTCGATCCAGGCGCTGACCAAGTATGCCGGAGGACACGCGGACCTGATCATCGGCGCGGTCACGGTGGCCGACGAGCAGGATTGGCGGGTGCTGCGCGACGCCGCGATCCAGCTCGGGCAGTACGCCAGTCCGGATGATTGCTGGCTCACCCTGCGTGGCCTGCGCACGCTGGGGGTGCGTCTGGAGCGGCAGTCGCGCTCCGCCTTCGCGGTGGCGCAGTGGTTCGCCTCGCGCGACGAGGTCGCCCGGGTGCTGCATCCGGCACTCCCCGGCTCCCCCGGGCACGAGATCTGGCTGCGCGACTTCAGCGGCGCCAGCAGCCTGTTCGGCGTGGTGTTCCGTCCAGCGTTCGATCCCGCGGCGGTGGACGCGATGGTCGATGCGCTGGGGGTGTTCGGCATCGGCGAGTCGTGGGGCGGCTACGAGAGCCTGGCCTTGCCGACCGCGGTGACCCGCAGCCTCGACTCCAGCCGACTGGAGGGACCGGCCTGCCGCTTCCATATCGGCCTGGAAGACCCCGACGAGCTGATCGCCGACCTGGAAGGCGGCCTCGCGGTGCTGCGGGCGGCTTCCGAATAGCGGCGGCCAGTGGCTTCGGATACGGGACGAAGACAAGGGGCTTTGCCCCTTGACCCCATCAAAGGCGAGCCTTTGAAAACCTTATCTTAGAAATTGGGGTTTGGGGCCGCCGGCCCCAACGGGTCAAGGGCAGAGCCCTTGCTCTGAATGCTCCAGCGTCAGGGATGCTCCGGACGCCTGGGTGGCGGCGCTGCCGGGCGCGCGGCCGGCCGCGGCGCCTGGAACTGCGGCCGCGGTGGCGGGGCCGCCGGGTGGAACGCCGGTTGCTGGAATGCGGGCTGGCGCTGCGGCACGAACCGCGGCGGGGCCGGCGGTTGCGGCGCGAAACGCGGTGCCGGCGGGCCTATGGCCGGACGCGGCGCGGGCGGCCTGTGCTCGATATCGCGCATGTGGCTAGGACCGGGCGCCGCCTCGGGTCGTGGCGGTGCCGCGACCGATGGGCGGCCCGGCGCGTGCGGTGGCAGCGGGGCGCGCGGTCCGGCCTGGGGCGGCGGTCCGGCCTGGTGCAGCAGCGGCGGACCCGCTGCGCGCGCGGGCGTTCCCGCCGGCGCCTCGCGCAGGCCGATGCGTCCAGCCGCTGCGGGCATACCGCCGGGCCGGATCGCGGGGCCGGGCGCCGTCGGATGCGCGAGGCCGCCTGCGACGCGGAGACGCTGCGCCGCCTGCGGCGTCAGGCCACGCGTGCCGGCCACCGGACGGATCGGCAGGGCGCCGCGCACCGGCTGTGCCGCCGCCGACTGGAAGCCGCGTCCCGCCGCGCTGTCGAGCCCGTGCGCGACCGGATGGATCTGCCGCGAGCCCGCCATCGCCGCCGCCGGAGCGACGGTCAGCGCGGCACGGTTGACGAAGCCGCCACGGTGTTCGCCGCCCGCTGCTCCCCTGTCGCCACCCCAGACCGGCTGACGCCAGCCGCCACCGCGGTTCAGCCGGCCCAGGTAGCGCCTGCTGCCGCCGTACGGCGGCGCGTAGGCCTCGCGCGGCCCGAGCGGCACCCAGCCGATATCGCCGCGCCCCGAGGAGAGGGACGCCGCGAGCAGGCCGGCACCCACGCCTACGATCGCACCGGCGGCGATGAAATCGACCAGTGCCGGGGCGTAGGCGGGCTGCTCGTAGCCGGGCGCATCGGGCTGGCCCGGCACCCAACACCAGCGGTCGCCGAGCTGCGCCCAGCGTCCATAGTGGAACGGGGCGAACCCCCACGGCTCGTTGTCGACCCAGGTCCACCCCCAGGGTGCTACGTAGGACCAACTGCCGTCGCGATACGGCACCCAGTCGGGCGCAACCTGCGGCGCCCACACCTGGCCGTAGTTGGGGTCGTTCTGCCAGGTGCCATACTGCGACAGATCCTCCGCACCGGTCATGCCCTGCACCGCCGCGGGCGCCGTGACCGGCGCGCTATGGCGCGCCAGCATCGCGGTCAGGAACGGGTCGTAGGAGCTGAGCGGCTCGACGTCGCCCTGAACGTCCTGAGCACCGGTCGCGACGGCCATCTGTCCCTGCCCCGCGCGCAGCGCCAGCGTGCCAGAAGTCAGCTGCGCCGCACCGCGCACCACCACCACGCGGGTCGGCGTGGCGCTGTCGCCGGCGAGCACCTCGTATTCTCCGGAGGCCGCGATCTGCACCGCGCCGCGCGGCGTGTTGATGGTGTAGGTCTCACCAGGCTGCAGGTCGCGCAGGTCGAGGAACAGCGCGCCCTGCGGCTCGGAGGCGAGCAGTGTGCGGTCGTCGAGGGTGGCGAGATCGAGCTCGGTGCCGTCGGCCAGCGTGACCAGGCTGTCGCCGACCTGGATGTCCGCCTGCGCCTGCGGCTGGGTCCAGAGCGCGTCGCCGGAGCTGACCGGGAAGTTCAGCACCGCCGGCGTCCACTGCGTGGCGCCCGGACCGTGGGTTGAGACCGTGCCCTCGAGTCGGGCGAGGCGCCCGACGCGCGCGGGCGGATCGCCCGACAGCGGCGCCGGTGCCGCATCCTGCGCTCGCGCCACGGTGACGCCCGCACAGCTCGAAATCAGCATCCCCGAGCCCGCCACCAGCGCGCTCAGCCGGAACACCCTCGATCGCCTATGCATCGGCCGCCCGTCCGTCGCTAAGTTACGCGCGGCATTCTCGGAGCGGATTGGGTTGATAAGATGGCGGGGCGCCGATCATGCCGTCAGTGCGACTTGCCGCGTCCGGTCGCCTGCTGCAGCGCGTCGATGCGCTTGGAGGCTTCCGCCTTGCTCAGGGAAGGATCGAATTCCTCTCCGGCCTCGGCACTCAGCGTCTTGAGGTAGGATTGCTGCGCGCCGGTCATGCTCTCCTCGCCGGTCGCCCAGTCATCGGGATTTTTCTCGGTGTTCGACGGCAAAGCCTGCTCGTCCACCGCTTCCTTGTCTTTGCTGGTCATGCCGGGTCAACGCCTGCGTTCCCGTTTGGTTCCGTAGATTTCCGGCACCGTCCTGTATCTTATCTCAGATCCTGCCGGGGATCCGGTGCCGGTAGCTCAGCGCCTCGGCGACATGCGGGCGTTCGACTTGGCCGCACTCCGCCAAGTCGGCGATGGTGCGCGAGACGCGCAGCATCCGGGTGAAGCCGCGTGCCGACAGGCGCAGCCGCTCGGACGCGGTCTCCGCCAGGTCGCGGGCCGCGTCCGACAGCTCGAGCTGCTCGATCCCGGCCTCGGCGTTGCACAGCCCGTCCTGACGCGCATGCTGGCGCGCGCGGCAGCCCGCGATCCGGGCCGAGACGGTGCCGCTGCTCTCGCCGACCGGGGCGCGCGCGATCTCGCGCGCCGGCACCGGCTGCACCTGCACGCACAGGTCGATGCGGTCCAGCATCGGGCCGCTGATCTTGCTCATGTAGTCCTCGCCGCATTTCGGCGCCCGTCCGCACTCCCGGCTGGCATCGCCGAGATGGCCGCAGCGGCACGGGTTCATCGCCGCGACCAGCTGGAAGCGGGCCGGGTAGGTCACATGGGCGGCGGCGCGTGCGACCGTGGTGCGGCCGGTCTCGATCGGCGCGCGCAACGCCTCAAGCGATTGCCGCGGCAGTTCGGGCATCTCGTCGAGGAACAGCACGCCGCGGTGCGCGAGGCTGACCTCGCCCGGCTTCGCGCGCGGCCCGCCGCCGATGATCGCCGCCTGGCTCGCCGAATGATGCGGCTCGCGGAACGGCGGCCGCATGACCAGCTTGCCGTCGTGCAGCAGCCCCGCGACGCTGTGGATCGCGCTCACTTCGAGGGCTTCTGCCGCCGAGAGGTCCGGGAGCAGCCCGGGCAGGCGTGCCGCGAGCATGGATTTTCCCGCACCGGGTGGCCCGATCAGCATCAGGCTGTGGCCGCCGGCGGCGCTGATCTCGATCGCGCGCTTGGCGGTCTCCATTCCCCTCACGTCGGCAAGGTCCGGTGCCCGGCCGGGCTGCGCCAGGCCGGGCAGTTCCGGCGGGGTCAGCACCTGGGTGCCGCGGAAATGATTGACCAGGGAGAGCAGGTCCGGCGCCGCCAGCACCTCGATCTCGCCGCCCCAGGCCGCCTCGCCGCCCTGCTGCGCCGCGCACACCAGCCCCAGCGACAGCGCGCTGGCGCCGAGTGCCGCCGGCAGCACGCCGGTGACCGGGTTGATCCGCCCGTCGAGCGAGAGCTCGCCGATGGCGGCGTAGCCGGCCACCTCGTCGCGCGGCAGCACGTCCATCGCCGACAGCACCCCGAGCGCGATCGCGAGGTCGAAATGGCTGCCTTCCTTCTGCAGGTCGGCCGGCGCCAGGTTGATCAGGATGCGCTTGGGCGGCAGCGCCAGGCTCATCGCCGTCAGCGCCGCGCGCACCCGCTCGCGCGCTTCCGCCACCGCCTTGTCCGCGAGCCCGACGATCAGGAACGCCGGCAGTCCGTTGGAGATCTGCACCTGGACCTCCACCGGCACGGCGTCGATCCCCGAGAAGGCGAAGCTGCGGACGCGGGCGATCGACATGGGCAGGCTCCGGGAGCCGTCATGGCCCGTCCGGAATCATGACCGGGTTTGCTTAAAGAAGGATTGACGGCGCGCGGCGGCGTTTCCGCGCTTTAATCTTGGACACGGGGGCTCGCGGACGCGTGCAAAGAAAGCCCGGGCTCTGCCCCGACCCGCCAAAGGCTGTCGCCTCTGGACACCGATTTATTAAATGGATTCTTAAGGCTCAGCCTTGAGCGGGTCCAGGGCAGCGCCCTGGCCTTGCTACCGCCGCTGATAAAGCAGCCGAGCCCGGATGGTGCTGTCCAGCGAGCGCAGCGCCTCGAGGATCAGTGTCGCGTCCTCGCGGTCGGTGTCGGCCTCGACCACGACGTAGCCGATCTCGGCGTCGGTCTCGAGATACTGGGCGGCGATGTTGATGCCGGCACTGGAGAAGATGTCGTTGATCTTGCCGAGCATGCCGGGGACGTTGTGGTGCACGTGCATGAAGCGGGTGCCGCGCGGACGCGCCGGAAGCTGCACCTCGGGGAAGTTGACCGCACCCAAGGTGGCGCCGACGTCGCTGTAGGCGATCAGCTTGCGCGCGACCTCGACGCCGATGCGGTCCTGGGCTTCGGCCGTCGAGCCGCCGATGTGCGGGGTCAGGATCACGTTGTCGAGGCCCTGCAGCGGGCTCGTGAAGCGCTCGGCGTTGCTGCTCGGCTCTTCGGGGAACACGTCGATCGCGGCCCCCAGCAGGTGGCCGGCGCGCAGCGCCTCGGCGAGTGCGGCGAGGTCCACCACCTGGCCGCGCGCGTTGTTGAGCAGGAAGCTGCCCGGCTTCATCCGGCCGATCTGGACGGCGCCGATCAGGCCGCGCGTCTCGGGGGTCTGCGGGACGTGCAGGCTGACCACGTCGCTCTGCGCCAGCAGCGCGTCCAGCGTGGCGGCGGCGCCGGCATTGCCGTGCCCGAGCTTGTCGATCACGTCGTGATAGATGACGCGCATGCCCAGCGCCTCGGCCAGCACCGAGAGCTGGCTGCCGATGCTGCCGTAGCCGACGATGCCCAGCGTCTTGCCGCGCACCTCCCAGCTGCGGGCGGCGGACTTGTCCCAGACCCCGTCATGCGCCGCGACCGACTTGGGGAAGATGCGCCGCATCAGCATGATGATCTCGCCGATCACCAGCTCGGCCACCGAGCGCGTGTTGCTGTAGGGCGCGTTGAACACCGGGATGCCGCGTGCGCGCGCCTCGGCGAGCGCCACCTGGTTGGTGCCGATGCAGAAGCAGCCCACCGCGATCAGCTTGCGCGCCGCCTCGATCACCGTGGGCGTGAGCTGGGTGCGCGAGCGGATGCCGAGCACGTGCACGCCCTCCAGCGCCTCCCGCAGCGCCTCGCCCTCGAGAGCGCCGGGCAGGCGGGTGATGTTGGAATAGCCGGACGCGACCAGCAGGCCGACGGCGCTCTCGTGCACGCCTTCCAGCAGCAGCATCCTGATCCGGTCCTTGGGCAGGGAGAGCTCGCTCGGCATCGATCGTTCCGTTCCTGCTGCCCGACGGCACGGGTTAGCCGAGTGCGGGCCAGCTTTCCAGCGTATCGGCCGGTATGGCTGCCATCCGCTCAGCCAGCTCTCTTCGCCCCGCCCGCCAGCGCCTCCACCGCCGGCGCCAGCAGCGCCGGATCGCCCACCGCGAGCACGGTGCCGTCGCCGTCCTGGCGCAGCGGATGTCCCTGCCAGTCAGTGATGCGGCCGCCCGCACCTTCGATCACCGCAACCAGCGCCGCCCAGTCCCACGGCTTCATGCCGCATTCGGCGATGACGTCGAGCTGACCCAGGGCCAGCAGTCCATAGGCGTAGCAGTCGCCGCCCCAGGAGGCGCGCCGCACCGACGATCGCAGGCCGCGCCAGCGTGCCTCGTACGGCGGCTCCAGCATCTCCGGCGCGGTGCAGGAGAGCTCGGCGCGGGCGAGCCCGGCGCAGCGCCGGGTGCGCGCGGTGCCCGGCAGGATCGCCGAGAGGAACCGGGTCGGCTGGCCGGAGAGCCCGATCCAGCGCTCGCGGGTGATCGGCTGGTCGATCACGCCGAGCCTCGGTATCCCGTCCTGCAGCAGCGCCACCAGCACGCCGAAGCTCGGCCGGCCGGTGATGAAGGCGCGGGTGCCGTCCAGCGGGTCGAGCACCCAGCGCCAGCGCGCGTGCGGCCGCTCCAGGCCGAACTCCTCGCCGAGGATGCCGTGCTCCGGCAGGCGTTCGGCGAGCACCGCGCGCATCGCCCGCTCGGCGCTGCGGTCGGCGATGGTGACCGGGCTGTCGTCGGCCTTGTTGTCGGGGTCGAGCGGCATCCGGAAGAACGGGCGGATGACGCAGCCGGCCACGTCCGCCGCCGCCGTGGCCGCGGCCAGCCATTCGTCGGGCAGAGGCAGGTCCGGCGGCGGGACGGCTATTTGCTGGCCGCCTTCTGGTTGCTGGCCGCCTTCTGCCCGGCCGCGTCGGCGCCGCCGGGCCCGCTGCCGGGAAGCGGCGCCGGGTTCGGCGCCAGGCTGCGCAGGTAGGCGACCACGGCGGCCCGCTGCTTCTCGCTGGGGATGCCGGCGAAGCTCATCTTGGTGCCCGGCGCATAGCCCTTGGGGTCGACCAGCCAGGCATTGAGGTTGTCGTAGGTCCAGGCGGCATGCTTGGCCTTCAACGCCGCCGAGTAGCTGTAGCCCGCCTTCATCGCGATCGCCTTGTTGACAACCCCGTACAGGTTCGGCCCGACCATGTTGGAGCCTCCCTGGTCGAAGCTGTGGCAGGCGCCGCAATAGCGCTGCGAGGCCTGCTGGCCGACCCCCACGTCGGCGGTGCGGACCAAGTCGACGAAGGTGGGGCCGGAGGCCGCCGCCGAGGCCGGCGCGCCATTATCGGCCACCGCCGCCCCCGGGGCCTGGGCCGGAGCCTGCTTGGGCACCGGCGGCAGCGGCAACGGGCTGTCGGACAGGGTGTGCAGGTAGTCGACCACGTCGGCGCGCTGCTTGTCGCTGTTGATGCCGGCGAAGGCCATCTTGGTGCCGGCCGCGTAGCCCTTAGGGTCCTTGAGCCAGGCGCTCATCTCCTCGAAGCTCCACTTGCCCTTGTGCGCCTTCAGGGCGGAGGAGAATTCGTAGCCCGCGGTCTCGGCGATCGGCGAGCCGATCACGTTGTAGAGGTTGGGCCCGACCAGGGTGGCGCCGCCCTTGGTGAAGCTGTGGCACGACGCGCACTGCCTGGCCGCGTCGTCGCCGCCGCGGGCGGGGTCGGCACTCGCCAGCAGGGCCGCGATCGGCACCTGCTTGGGACCGGCGGGGACGCCCTCGGGCAGGGCGCTGGCGATGACGAAGGCAGGTTTCTCGGGATGCTCGGAATGGATCAGCTTGCCCCCGAGCACGCCGCCCAGGCCGAAGACGATGCCGGCGGTGAGGAACGCCGCCATGATCTTGTTCAGTTCGGTGCTGTCCATGCCGTCCGGCCGATCCCTTGCCGCCCTCGCCGGATATGCGCCCGGCCGTCCCTCAGCGCACCCCCGGGCTCGCGGTTGCGCTGTCCGCGACACGTTCCTAAGGTGCCGCCGACGCGATGTGAAGCCTCGCCGGGCGGCAATCGCGACCCAGCCCCACAGCCGAGCCGCCGCCGACTTGATGAACCCCTTGGTGCTGATCCCCGCCCGGATGGCGTCGACGCGCCTGCCGGGCAAGCCGCTCGCCGAGATCGCCGGCCGCCCGATGATCCTGCACGTGCTGGAGCGCGCTCGCCTTGCCGCGATCGGGCCGGTGGCGGTGGCCGCCTGCGATGCGGAGGTGGCGGCGGTGGTGCGCGCCGCCGGCGGCCGGGTGGTGATGACCCCGCCCGAGCTGCCCTCCGGATCCGACCGCGTGCAGGCCGCGGCGCGGCTGCTCGATCCCGCCGGCGCGCACGACGTGATCATCAACCTCCAGGGCGACCTGCCCGGATTGCCGCCCGGCGACCTGCGGGCGGTGCTGACGCCGCTGGACGACCCCGACGTCGACCCCGGCTTCGACATCGCTACCCTGGTGACGCCGATCACCGACCCGCGGGAAGCCGCCGCCGCCTCCGTGGTCAAGGCGGCCTGCGCTTTCGCGCCGGGGGCTTCGAGTGCGGCTGTGCTGTATTTCTCGCGTGCCGCGATCCCGTGGGGCGACGGGCCGCAGTGGCATCATATCGGCGTGTATGCCTATCGGCGCGCCGCACTCGACCGCTTCGTGGCCCTGCCGGAGAGCGCGCTGGAGCGGCGCGAGAAGCTGGAGCAGCTTCGCGCCCTGGAGGCGGGCCTGCGGATCGGCGCCGCGCGCGTGACCGAGGCGCCGTTCGGAGTGGATACGCCGGCGGATCTCGCGCGCGCGCGCGGTCGGCTGGCAGCATCCGGCGGCCGCGCGTGAGCCGCATCGCCTTCCAGGGCGAGCCCGGCGCCTACTCCGACCTCGCCTGCCGCACCGCCTATCCGGGCTGGCAGACGGTGCCGTGCGACAGCTTCGCCACCGCGATCGAGATCGTGCACGACGGCGGCGCCGAACTCGGCATGCTGGCCTGCGAGAACAGCCTCGCCGGGCGGGTGCCCGACATCCACGCCCTGCTGCCCGAGGCCGGGCTGCACATCGTGGGCGAGCATTTCCAGCGCGTGGAGCACTGCCTGATCGGGCTGCCCGGCACCTCGATCTCGGAGCTCAAGCGCCTGCACACCCATCCGGTGGCGATGGGCCAGGTGCGCCGCCTGATCCGCGAGCTCGGGCTGATCGCGGTGATCGAGGCGGACACCGCGGGCGCCGCGGCACTGGTCGCGCGCTGGGGCCGCCGGGAGGAGGCCGCGGTGGCCTCGTCGCTGGCCGCCGAGCTGCACGGGCTGCAGATCCTGCGCCGCAACGTCGAGGACGCCGCGCACAACACCACGCGCTTCTACGTCGCCGCCCGCGCGCCGCGGCCGCCGGTCGCCGGGACGCCGGGCACGATGACGACAATCCTGTTTCGCGTCGGCAATGTCCCGGCCGCACTCTACAAGGCGATGGGCGGCTTCGCCACCAACGGCGTCAACATGACCCGACTGGAGAGCTACATGCTCGACGGCACCTTCACCGCGACCCAGTTCATGGCCGACGTGGACGGCCATCCGGACGATCTGAAGCTGCGGCGCGCGCTCGACGAGCTGCGCTTCTTCTCCGACGAGGTCCGCATCCTCGGTGTCTATCCGCGCTCCTCGTTCCGGGACCGCGCCGAGCCGCACTGAGCCGCGCCGGCGGCTCAGCGAAGCACGAACAGCGCCTCGCGCCTGCGGAAATCGATCGAGACGCTGCGGAACACCCGCAGCACGTCCATCCCGAGCAGCAGCGCCGGCCGGTCGTCGAGGCCGAACTGGGTGAAGGTGTGCAGGCTGGCATAGGCGACCGGCGCATGCTGGATGGTGACCTCGCCGAGCCGGAGCTCGGGCATCTCGTCGATCTCGGCGGATGTCTGCTTGCCGGTCACGCTGATCAGCCGCTCCACCGGCAGCTTGGCGCGCCCGTCCGCGAAACGCATCAGCCGGCGCAGGGCGGCGTTGCCGATCGTGTTCTGCGCCCCGGAATCCAGGATGACGAAGATCGGCCTGGCCTGGCTCTGCGCGTCGACCAGCACCAGCTGGCCGAAACGCCGGCGGCCCTCGACGATCGTGGCGGCGGCGGTGAAGTCGTCCGCCTCGCCGGACGGCGCCACCAGCAGCCGCTTGCCCTCGAAATCCAGCACCACGTGCTGGCCGCGCAGGCTGTCGAGGCCGAGCATGCCGTCGGCGCCGAGATCGCCGGCCGGAAGCACCGGCGCGTCCACCGCCCGGATCTGCCGGCGGCCGACATCGAGGCGGTCGATCAGCACGGTGTCCACGCGCTCGCGCGCCAGCGCGTCGTCGAGCGCCACCCGAGGCCCCGGCGGAAGCCTCAGGGTGAGCGCGAGCTCTCGCGATATCACCGAGCGGTTGGCGCCGGTATCGACCACGAACGGATAGGGGCCATGGCCGTCGATCAGCACCGGGACGGTCAGCCGAGCCGACCGGTCCTGCGAGGTCGCGAGCGATTCCGCACCAGCCCGGGGGGAGGCGAGCCGGCTGTCGCTCAGCTCAACCGGTGCCGGACCCGCTGCGCCGAGAGCCAGCAGCAGGCCGACGACGCCGCGCCACAATCGGTCGGCACCCATCGGTCACTCTCCCGCACCGACCAGTTCAGAGGACTATCGCGCCGCGGCCGGAACCGCTATTGTTTCGATATATTAATGGAATGCCGACGATGCCAAGAACCAGCCAGCGCGATCCCGCCCCCCCGTCGCGCGGCACGTCCCGGTGATCAGCGCCCTGATCCCCGCCCAGGAAGATGAGAGGCTCGCAGCGCTTGAGCGCTACCAGATCATGGACACCCACTCGGAACAAGCCTTCGACGCCCTGACCCGGATCGCGGCGATCGTCTGCGACGTGCCGATCGCGATCATCACCCTGCTCGACGGCAAGCGGGTGTGGTTCAAGTCCGTCATCGGAATCGACCGGGGCGAGATCCCGCGCGAGATTTCGTTCTGCACCCACGCGATCCAATCGGCCGACCTGCTGGAGGTGCCCGACGCCGCCTGCGACGAGAGGTTCGCCGACAATCCGATCGTGATCGGCGATCCGCGCATCCGCTTCTATGCCGGCGCCCCGCTGATCACGCCCGACAAGCTCGCGCTCGGGTCGCTGTGCGTCATCGACCAGAAGCCGCGGCAGCTCAGCCGCCACCAGCGGGTGATCCTGACGGAGCTGTCGCACGGCGTCATGCACCTGCTCGCCGCCCGGCAGGCCGGCATCGAGATCACCTCGCGCCTCAACGAGGCGAACCACCTGCTGGTCATGGGAGAGGAGAGCGCGCATCTCGGCCACTGGCACCTCGACAGCGCGACGCGCGAGTTGTTCTGGTCCGACGAGGTCTACCGGATCCATGGCCGCCCGCGCGAGGCCGGACCGCCGCCGCTCGACACCGGGATAGAGTTTTATCATCCCGACGACCGCGCCAAGCTGTACCAGCTGCTGGATACGACGATGCGGTCGGGTGCCGCGACGAGCTGCGAGGCGCGGCTGATCCGTCCCGACGGCAGCCAGCGCGACGTCTCGGTCTGGGCGGAGGCGCGACGCGGGCCGGGCGACGCCATTACCGGCGTGTTCGGCGTCTTTCAGGACATCACCGCGCGCAAGGAGGCCGAGCGCGAGCAGGTCAGGCTGCGCCAGCACGCCGAGCGCGTCAGCCAGGCCAAGTCCGACTTCCTGGCGATGATGAGCCACGAGATCCGCACGCCGATGAACGGGGTGCTCGGGATGAACGCCCTGCTGCTCGAGACCGGCCTGTCCGGGCCGCAGCGCAAGCTGGCGGACGCGGTGCAGTACTCCGCCGACGCCCTGCTCACCATCCTCGACGACATCCTGGACATCTCGAAGCTGGAAGCCGGCAAGCTCACCCTGGAGGAGGCGGATTTCGACCTCGCCACGGTGGTGGAGCGCGCGCTCGAGCCGCCCGCCGTCGCCGCGAGGCAGAAATCGCTGTCGCTGCGGGCCGACCTGGGTGTCGCCGGAAGGTTCCGCGGCGACGCCGCGCGGCTGCGCCAGATCCTGCTGAACCTCGTCTCCAACGCGGTGAAGTTCACCGAGACCGGCGAGGTCGCGATCGCGGTCAGCGGCGTGGATCTCGATCCCGGCCACGCCCGCATCCGCATCGAGGTGCGCGACAGCGGCATCGGCATCGGCGACGAGGCGAAGGGCAAGCTGTTCGCCTCGTTCGAGCAGGCCGACGCGTCGATCAGCCGGCGCTTCGGCGGCACCGGGCTCGGGCTCAGCATCTGCAAGCGGCTGGTCACCCTGATGGGCGGACAGATCGGCGTCGCGGATCGTCCCGGCGGCGGCAGCGTGTTCTGGTTCGAGCTGCCGCTGCGGCGCGCGGACCCCACGGTCGCGCCGGACCGCGCTGAGCTCGCGCATGACGACGACGCCGGTCGCGGCACCGCCCCGGCCGCCCGCATTCTGCTCGCCGAGGACAACGCGGTGAACATCGAGCTCGCGACGACGATCCTGGAGCAGGCCGGCTACAGCGTCGACGTGGCGCTCGACGGGCTGCAGGCGGTGGCCGCGTTCCGCCGGCGCAGCTACGACCTGGTGCTGATGGACATGCGCATGCCCAACCTCGACGGGCCGGCGGCGGCGCGCGAGATGCGCGCCCTCGAGACCGGCCGCGGGCGGGTGCCGATCCTGGCCCTCACTGCCAACGCGATGCAGCAGGACCGGCTGAGATGCGTCCACGCGGGCATGGACGACGTCGTCGCCAAGCCGGTCGATCCGCGGACGCTGCGCCAGACCGTCGCGCGCTGGCTGCGCGGGACGGGGTGCCGCGAGGCGGCCGCCGAACCGGCCGCGGCCGCGCCGCCCGCCGTGGTGGAGCCCGACGTGGTGCGCTCGCTTCGCGCCGCCATCCCGGACAGCAAGTTCATCCCGCTGCTGCGCCGCTACCTGCTCGATACCGAGGCGCAGTGCCGGGAGCTGCAGCGCGACGCGTCGGCGGGCGCGTTCGAGGCGATCGGCTTCGGCGCGCACGCGATGATCGCGCCGGCCGGCTATCTCGGGGCGAGACAGGTCGAGGCGCTCGCCGCGCGCCTGGAGGCGGCCTGCGCGAAGCGCGATCGCCGCGCCGTCGAGGCGCTGATCCGCAGCCTGGTGGATGCGTCCGCCGCCGCCTCGTCGATGCTGCACGAGATGCTCGAGCCGCGGCCCGACCTGCTCGCCGGCTGGTGAAGCCGCCGCGGCATCCTGGTGCGGCAGGCTTCAGACGACGCCGATCGCCGCGGCCCCGATCGCGGCCATCTCCTCGTCGAGCTGCTGCGACATGCCGCTGACGCCGACCGCCCCGACGGTGATCCCCTCCGCCGTCACCGGCAGGCCGCCGGCCCAGCCGACGATCCGCCCGTCGCCGTAGAAGCCGGCGACGATGCCGCGCCCCGGATCGCGCAAAGCGTCGCCGACGGCGCGCGAGGGCCGGCGCAGCCGGGCCGCGGTGTAGGCCTTGTTGATCGCGACCGGCACCGCGCTCACCGGCGCCCCATCGAGCCGCAGCAACGCCACCAGCTCGCCGTGGGCGTCGCAGACCGCGACCACCGCGGCGTCGCGGCGGCGGTCGAGTGCCTCGCGGACCGCCTCGATCGCCCGCATCGCCTCCTGGTGGCCGAGCATCCGGATCATCGGCACCGACGGCCCCCGCTTCCGGGTCAGGCGGTCGGCGCGGCATCGCGCGCCGGCGGCAGCCCGGCCGCCGCCCGCCAGCGATCGAGGGTTCGCATGTTGCCCAGGCTGTCGGCCGGGGTCATCCCCGGCCAGGCGGCCACGCGCCGGTCGATCGCGTCCGCCGCCGCGTCCGCCTCGATCGCGTAGAGCCAGTCCTCGGTCTCGACGACGATCCGCTCGGCCTCGCCGTCCAGCCGGCGCAGGTCGCGCAGTGCCAGGCTGCTGCGTCCGCCGTGCCGGCCGCTGCAGAACCAGGGCGAGGCCAGCTCGAGCTGCCGCTCGCTGCCGGTGATCCGCACGACGTTCTCCTGCGCCAGCGACACGCTCACCGAGAGCTGCGCCAGGATGCCGCCGGGAAAGCCCAGGGCGGCCACCGAGACCTCGTCCACCAGGCTCGCGCCGATCCTGGCCGCGGCCTGCACGGTTTCGGGCTCCAGGAAGGGCAGGCCGTGCGCCACGCCCGCGACCAGGCGCGCCATCGAGGTGCAGTAGCCGCCGACATCGAGGATGCCGCCGCCGCCGAGCTCGGGGGCGAAGTAGCGCGACTGCGCCTCGAACGGCTTGAGGTAGCCGAAGCTCGCCTGGATCAGGCGCGGCTCGCCGATGGCGCCGGCGCGCAACAGCTCGATCAGGCGCGCGGTCTGCGGATGCACCCGGTACATGAAGGCTTCCATCAGCAGCACGTCGTGGCGGCGCGCGGCCTCGATCGCGATGCTCGCCTCCGCCGCATCCATGGCGAGCGGCTTCTCGCACAGGATGTGCTTGCCCGCCGCCGCCGCCCGGCAGGCGAGGGCGGCGTGCGTCGGATGCGGGGTCGCGATATAGACCGCCCGCACCTCCGGATCGCGGAGCAGGGCGTCGGCACCGTGATGCAGCCGCGCGCCCGCGAAATCCGCGCCCGGCGGCGCGGTCGAGCGGCTCGACACCGCGACGAGGCGGCCATGCCGGCTGCGCGGCAGCGCGCGCGCGAACTGGCGGGCGATGCGTCCGGTGCCGATGATGCCCCAGGGCAGCGGCAGATCAGGCATGCACCGGTTCGATGCCCTCGCGGCGGCCGATCTCGATGGTCGCGAGCTCGAAGGCCGGGGCGATGTCGGGCGCAGCGGCGAAGGCTTCCGGGGGCGGCGGATCCGCCCGCCCGAGCGTGCGGTTGATCGCCTCGTCCTTGCGGTCGCAGATACGGCAGCGCATCGACGTCGTGACGTCGCGGTCGAACAGCTGCCGCCGCTCGGCGGAGCGCAGCAGGCCGGCCAGCCCGCCCGAGCGCAGGTTGCCGTAGGCGAGGTGGCCATAGGGCGAGACCGCGACCTGCGGGCAGGGATACAGGTTGCCGGACTTGTCGATGGTGACCTGGAACCGCTGCGTGTGGCAGCGGGTGAAGCTGGTCGCGCGCACCGGCACCGCGGTGTCGGCGAGCACCCGTATCTTGGGCTTGCCGCGGAAGCGCGCGGCGAGCTCGCGCAGCAGCGTCTCGCGCTGCTCCGGCAGGTTGCCGACCCGGCCACCGTCGTTGCGGTCCTGCGCCACCGCGAGCCGGACCAGATCCGACATCTCGGTCAGCGGCCGCAGGTTCGCTTCGAGATCGTCGGTGATGGTCTCGCGGAACAGCAGGATGGCGATGCGCAGCTGGGTGTGGTGGCCGCGACGCCGCTTCTCGTCGTGGAGCGCGCGTATGTTGGCGCAGACGCGGTCGTAATAGTCCTCGCCGGCCGTGCCCTCGCCACGGCCCGCGCCGCCGGACCTGATCGCGTGCAGCGCCTGGTAGTCGCGGGCGTTGAAGGCGTCGAGCGAGAAGGTGACGAAGCACTCGGCGTCGCCCTGCAGCAGCGCCTCGGCGCACCCGGCATCGAAGCGCAGCCCCTTGGTGTAGAGACCGAGCCGGAGGTTGCGGCTGCGGATCGCGCCGATGATGCCGGCGGCCTCCGGATGGGTCAGCGGCTCGGTGGTCACGCCGGACATGACGATCAGCGGATTGCAGCGCGCGACCTCGTCCAGCGCCGAGGCGATCTCGTCGGCGGCGAGCAGCGGTCCCGCCAGCGGCCGCTGGCCATGGCCGAAACAATGCGGACACTGGTAGCGGTCGCAGTGCAGGCCGGGATGCAGCTCGATCTGCATGGGCTGGCCGGGATCGTGCGCACGGACCAGCTGCTGGATGAAGTGATCGGCGTAATCGAACACGTGCATGAAGCCACCCTGCTTCCCGCCGGCGCGCCACGTCCTGGATGAACACCGCCCGGCGCGGATGTCCGTCTCCAATCGATATTATCTCAAAAAGCTATCATGGGCGAAAATACGAGACTGGTAGGTATTTACCGCAAAATCGCGTCGCGGGCTGATCCGCGACCGCGATCCGTCGCAACATCGGAGGACGAACCATGACGGATGCCCCGGCCCGGATCCCGGGCCGTGCCGGCGTTCGCGGCGCGTCAGCCGCGCCGCTGCCGGCGGTCGCGCTGCTCGGGCTGGATTTCGCCGATGCCGGGATCGAGGCCGTGACACGCTGGCTCGCCGAACGCCCCGACGAGGCGCCGTTCGGCTACGTGGTCACGCCGAACGCCGATCACCTGGTGCGGATCAGCCGCGATGCCTCGCTGCTGCCGATCTACCGCGCGGCGCTGCTGCGGGTGATGGACTCCACCGTCGTCACCCGGGCGGCGCGGCTGCTGGCCTTGCGCACCGTGCCGGTGGTGCGCGGCACCGACCTCGCCGCGGCGCTGGTGACCCAGGCGCTGCAACCGGGCGAGCGGCTGACCGTGATCGGCATGGACCCGGCGCTGCTGCCGGCGCTGCGTCGGTGCTGCCCGTCGCTCGAGATCGCGCACCACAACCCGCCGATGGGATTCGAGCGCGATCCGGCGGCCTTCGACGCGGCGGTGCGCTTCGCGTTGGCGCATCCCGCCCGCCTCACCGTGCTCGCCCTCGGCATGCCGCGGCAGGAGAAGCTGGCGGCGGCGATCGCGGCGACCGGGCAGGCATATGGCGTCGGCCTGTGCGTCGGCTCGGCGCTGGAGTTCCTGGTCGGCGCGCACGCCCGGGCGCCGCGCTGGATGCAGGAGGCCGGCCTGGAATGGCTGTACCGGATGGCGCGCGAGCCGCGGCGCCTCGCGCGGCGCTACCTCGTGCAGTGCCCGCCGATCTTCGGCCTGCTGCTGCGCGAGCGTCTTCGTGGCGCGGCGCGCAGGGAGCCAGGGCGCCGCCCCGGACCCGCCGGGGCCTGAGGCCCCCGGCGATCAGGGTGCGAGCTCGATCGTCAGCGGCAGGTCCGCCGGCGGGGTGGGCACGCGCAGGCGCAGCGTCCGCGCGGCAGGGTCGTGACGCACGCCCTCGATCGCCCGGCCGTCGGCGAGCGCGGTTGCGGGGAGATGCGGGACATCGTGCACGACCAGCTCGATCTCGGTCCACCAGGGGGTGAAGCGGCCCTCCTGCCGGCCGACCCGGACCTTCAGACTGCCATCCGGCGCGGTCCCGCAGCTCGCGTGCAGGCGCAGGAAATCGCCCTCGCGATAGGCGTGGCTGATGCCGTCATCCAGGTAGACCGATCCCTCGCAGCCCGGACCCGGATAGATCGCGAGTTCCAGCGGACCCTCTGGCGTCTCGGCGGTGCTCTGCACCAGCGGCTGGCGCGGGATGATGCTGCCGGCGCGCACGTAGACCGGCAGCCGGTCGAGCGCTGGCGTGCGGTCGTCGCGATGCGGTCTCTGCGCCGGGTCGGCGTCGTATTCCGCGAGCGTGCCGCTGCCGCCGATCAGCTTCGCGGGCTCGGGGTCGACCAGCCTGCGCCCGCTCCAGTAGTCGTACCATCCGCCCGGCGGCAGGATCACCTGGTAGCGGTCCAGCGCCTCCGGGAACGGCGCCGGCGCCACCAGCAGGGCGCTGCCGAACATGAACTGGTTTTCCTGCTCCAGATCCAGCGGCTCGCCGCCGGCGGCGTCGGGAAACTCCATGAACAGCGGCCGCATCATCGGCAGTCCGGTGCGCGCCGCCTCCTCGGCCAGGGTGTAGATGTAGGGCATCAGCCGGTAGCGCTCCTCGATGGCGCGCCTGCGGATCGCGGTGTGCTCGGGCCCGTCCACCCAGGGTTCCTGGTCGCGGGTGCCCTTGTCGCTGTGGTCGCGGCTGATCGGGTTGAACATGCCGAGCTGCAGCCAGCGCGTCAGCAGGTCGGCGGGCGGCGAGCCGGCGAAGCCGCCGAGATCGCAGCCGGCGAAGGCGAAGCCGCCGAGCCCGAGCCCGAGCAGCATCGGCGTGCTCATGCGCAGATGGTTCCAGCTCGACGAGTTGTCGCCGGTCCAGGTGACGCAGCTGCGATGGCCGCCGGCGTAGCCCGCGCGCGACATCACGTAGGGGCGGCGGTCCGGCCGCGCCGCCAGCATGCCCTCGAAGGTGGCGCGCGCGTTCTGCATGCCGAACACGTTGTGGATCTCGGCGTGGCTCGCGCGTCGGGGCGTAAAGCCCGGCTCCTCGATCCGGTGCACCACGTCGAGCGGCATGGTGCGGCTGGCGACCCCGAACACCGAGGGCTCGTTCATGTCGTTCCAGATGCCGGCCACCGGACCCGCGAGCATCCCGCGCAGCAGCGTGCCCCACCAGTCCCGAGTGGCGGCACGGGTGAAGTCGGGGAAGGCGCACGGGCCCGGCCATACCGTGCCGAGATAGGTGGCGCCGGCGGCGTCGCGCACGAAATGATCGCCCGCGACGCCGCCGTCGCAGGGCGGGTAGTCCTCGCCCGGCAGCCACGGCAGGTGCAGGTCGGCGATGACGACGCAGCGCAGGCCCCGCTGCTCGAGCTCGCCCAGCAGGGCGTCGAAATCGGGAAACGCCTCGCGGTCGACGGTGAACGGGCGGTTGCGGTCGAGCACGTCGATGTCGAGCCACAGCACGTCGGCGGGGATGCGGTGGTCGCGCAGCCGGTCGGCCACCGCCCGCAGCGCCTCGGCCGAGCCGTAGCTGTAGCGCGACTGCTGGAAGCCGAACGACCACAGCGGCGGCAGCGGCGGCGTGCCGGTCAGCCAGGCATAGGCCTGCTGCACCGCCTTGGGCGCCGGCCCGGTCATGACGTAGTAGTCGATCGGGCCGCCATCGGCGCCGAACGAGAGCCGCTCGGGGTGCAGCACGCCGAACTCGAAGCTGGTGCGAAAGCTGTTGTCGAGGAACACGCCGTGGGCGCGTCCGCGCTCGAAGCCGACGAAGAACGGGATGCTCTTGTAGAGCGCGTCGCTGCCCTCCTGGTAGCGGTAGGCGTCGGTGTTCCACAGCACGAAGCTGCGGCCGCGCCGGTCCAGCCCTCCGGCCTTCTCGCCGAGCCCGAAGACGTGCATCCGCGCGGGCAGCGCCTTGACCAGCCGGAAGCCGGGCTCGCCGGTGGGGCCGTCGGTGGCGACCGCCCCCGCCACGTCGGCGCAGATCACGCGGCCGGAGCGGTCGCTGCCAGTTAGGTCGCTGATCGTCAGCGCGCCGGTGCGACGGTCGATCCGCGCCACCGCCGCGTCGGTCGCGAAGCCGTCCGGCTGCGGCCGCACCGCGACGTGCGAGGCGCGCGCCTGCGGCAGCACCGCCCAGGAGGCATCCTCCGGCAGGCTGCCGTCCCGCCCGATGCGCACCCGCAGCACGTCGTGTCGCAGTGCCGCGACGCGCATCACCAGATTGCCGCGGCGCAGCTCCAGGCCGTCCGCGCGCTGCTTGAGCAGGCTCTCGGGCGGGCTCTCGGGCGGGCTCACCGGCGCAGCTCGCGCCAGGCCTGGATCAGGCTGTGCGCGATCGCGGTGCTGCCGGGCAGCTCGATGTCGAGCCGTCCCGGATCGCCCAGCTCGTCCGTCGTCAGCCAGTGCGTCTCGGCGATCTCGTTCGGGTCCAGCGTCAGCGCGCTGTCGTCGGTCTCGGCGAGGAAGCCCAGCATCAGCGAGTTCGGATACGGCCAGGTCTGGCTGGAATGGTAGCGGATCCGGCCGACCCGGATGCCGGTCTCCTCGAACACCTCGCGCGCCACCGCCTCCTCGGCGCTCTCGCCCGGCTCGATGAAGCCGGCCAGCGCGGAGAACAGCCGGGTGCCGGGAAACCGCGTGCCGCGCGCCAGCAGCGCTTGGTCCTGGCGATGCACCAGCATGATCACCACCGGATCGGTGCGCGGGAAGTGCTCCAGGCCGCAGGCCGGGCAGGCGAGGCGCGCGCCGCCCTGCTGCGGCGCCGTGGCGGTGCCGCAGCGGCCGCAGAACAGGTGTCGGCGGCGCCAGTGCAGCATGCCCCGCGCGTGGGCCAGGATCGCCGCGTCCGGGGCCGGCAGCAGCGGCGCCAGCGGCCGCAGCGGCTCGAAGCGGCCGAACCCGGACGGGACCACGTCCGCCGGATCGTCGAGCCGTGACAGGTCGACCGCGACCACCGCGCGCTCGCCGAGCAGGCCGAGCAGCACCCAGGGATGGCGCGACAGGAGCTCGAGCTCGACCCCGAGTGCCGCGCGGCTGGGCATGGCGACCCGCAGCGCACCGCCCTCGGCCGGCCCCGAGATCAGGTGCCCCGAGATCAGGTGCCCAGAAATCAGATGCCCGGAGATCAGATGCCCAGAGATCAGATGCCCAGAGATCAGATGCTGGTCGCGCCACACCGGCACGAACAGGCTTTCCGGGTCGCCCAGCAGCCGATCCATCTCCCCCGCGTCGTCCCGACGCAGTGCCAGGCGGTCCAGCGGGCTGCCCGAGTAGAAGTTGGCGTGCATCGCGCTGGCTCTCGCATTTGCGTGGGGCGAGCCCTCTTGTGACCCAACCGGCTTCGCATGTTAAGCTGCCTCCGGGAGGTCGGCGACGGACGGGCGCCTTGCCAATCCGGTCAGGTCCGGAAGGAAGCAGCCGCAGCGAGTTTCCGCTCGGGTCGTCGTTCGGCCTCCCACCGCATCGCGCCGGCTCCCGAGCCTCCCTCCTGGTCCCGCCCTTGCCGATTGTGAGGAATGGTCGATCGTGAGGAATGCCTGTCGTTGAGTCTGCCGCCGCCGTGAGTCCCGATCCGCTGTCCGACGACCTGCCGGCGCCGGAGCCGGCCGGACCCGGCCTGTTCGGCGACGCCGCCGCCGCCCCTGCAGCCGCCCCCGCGGCCACCGCCGCCGCTCCCTACCGGGTCCTGGCGCGCGCCTATCGCCCGGTCCGCTTCGAGCAGCTGATCGGCCAGGATGCGACCGTGCGCATCCTGCGCCGCGCCTTCTCGCTGGGCCGCGTCGCGCACGGCTTCATGCTGACCGGGGTGCGCGGCACCGGCAAGACCACCACGGCGCGCATCATCGCCCGCGCGCTGAACTGCATCGGCCCGGACGGGCGCGGCGGCCCCACCGCCGACCCGTGCGGCGTGTGCGCCAACTGCACCGCCATCCTCGCCGACCGCCATCCCGACGTGCTGGAGATGGACGCCGCCTCGCGGACCGGCGTCGACGACGTGCGCGAGATCATCGAGGCCACCCGGTTCCGCCCGATGCAGGCGCGGATGAAGGTGTTCATCGTCGACGAGGTCCACATGCTCTCGCGCAACGCGTTCAACGCGCTGCTCAAGACGCTGGAGGAGCCGCCGGCGCAGGTGACCTTCATCTTCGCCACCACCGAGCTGCGCCGGGTGCCGGTGACGGTGCTGTCGCGCTGCCAGCGCTTCGACCTGCGCCGGGTGCCGCAGGCCGAGCTCGCCGCGCATTTCGCCGCCATCGCCGCGCGCGAGGGGGTCTCGATCAGCGCCGACGCGCTCGCCATCATCGCCCGCGCCGCCGACGGTTCGGTGCGCGACGGGCTGTCGCTGCTCGACCAGGCGATCTCGCTCGGCCCGGATGCCGGCGCGCCCGGCAGCGGCGCGTCCGGCAACGCCGAGGTGGACGCGGCCATGGTGGCCGACATGCTCGGCCTGGCCGATCGCGGCCTGGTGTTCGACCTGCTCGAGGCGGCGATGCAGGGCCGCGCCGATCTGGCGCTGGGCATCACCGCCGCCGCCCATGCGCGCGGCGCCGACCTCGGCCTGATGCTGGCCGACATGCTCGACCTGATCCACACCGTCTCGCGGCTGAAGGCGATCCCGGCGCTGCGCGAGGGCCACGAGCTGCCCGAGGCCGAGCGCTTGCGCGGCGGCGCCCTGGCCGATCGGCTGAGCGTGCCGGTGCTGGGCCGCGCCTGGCAGATGCTGCTCAAGGGGGTGGGCGAAGTCGAGAGCGCGCCCGATCGACGGGAGGCGGCGGAGATGGTGCTGATCCGCCTCTGCCACGTGCGCGACCTGCCGACGCCGGGCGAGCTGGTGCGCCGCCTGTCGGAGCCGGCGGGGCCGCCCGCCGCGGTCGCCGGGGCACGGGTCGCGCCGCCCGCGGCAGGCACGCGCGGGTTCGGCGTCGGCGGCGGCGCCCAGCCGGCACGAGCGACGGCCCAGACTGAGCCGGAGCCCGAGCCGGAGCCGCGGGAGGTGCCGCCCGAGCCGATCCCCGAGCCCGAGCCGCTGCCGGGACCCTCGCTGCGCAGCTGGCGCGAGGTGGTGGCGTTCGTGGCCACCCAGCGCGAGGCGACGCTGCACGGCCATCTGCGTCATTCGGTCCATCTGGTGCGCTTCGCCTCCCCGGTGATCGAGCTTCGGCCGCAGCCGCAGGCGCCGCGCGACCTGACCCAGCGCCTGGCCGCGATCCTGTCGCAGGCCAGCGGCACGCGCTGGACCATCGCGGTCTCGCGCGCCGCCGGCGAGCCGACGCTGTCGGAGCAGTCGGACGCGATCGAGCTGCGCGGCCGGTCGGACGCCGCTTCGCACCCGCTGGTGCAGGCGATCCTGGCGACCTTTCCCGGGGCCCGGATCGGCAGCCTGCGCGATGCCCGCCTCGACCAGTACGGGCTGCACCCGGAACCGGCGCCCGCCGCCATGCTGCCCGAACTCGGGTCGCCCGAACTCGACCCGTCGGGGCCCGAGCCGCTCGGCGCCGACGATCTCGCCTTTGAACCCGACGAACTCCCGGAGGATGAGTGAATGAAGAACCTTGCCGGCCTGATGAAGCAGGCCTCGCAGATGCAGGCCAAGATGGAGGAGATGCAGAGCAAGCTGGAGGCGCTGGAGATCGACGGCAGCGCCGGCGCCGGCATGGTCACGGTGACCCTGTCGGGCAAGGGCGACCTGCGGCGGATCAAGCTCGACCCGAAGCTCGCCGATCCCGCGGAGATGGAGATGATGGAGGACCTGATCATCGCAGCCCACGCCGAGGCGCGTCGTCACCTGGAGGCGCGCACCCAGTCGGAGATGCAGAGCGTGACCGGCGGGCTGAACCTGCCGCCCGGCATGAAGCTGCCGTTCTGAAGCCGGCCGCGAACCGGGCGGGCCGCGCGTCGGCCGCCGCCTAGCCGTGGGCGGTCCGGAGATCGAGCGCCTGATCGAGCTGCTCGGCAAGCTGCCCGGGCTCGGCCCGCGCTCGGCGCGCCGCGCCGCGCTCGGACTGCTCAGGCAGCCGCAGGCGAAGATGCTGCCGCTCGCGCAGGCCATGCAGCAGGCGGCGCGCACGGTGCAGAGCTGTGCCGCCTGCGGCAACCTGGACAGCCGCGACCCCTGCACGATCTGCGCCGATCCCGGACGCGACCGGGCGCTGATCTGCGTCGTGGAGGGGGTGGGCGACCTCTGGGCACTGGAGCGCGCCCGGGTGCATCGCGGCGTCTACCACGTGCTCGGCGGCACCCTGTCGCCGCTCGGCGGCATCGGTCCGGAGGACCTGAACCTGTCGCCGCTGCTGAACCGGCTCGAGAGCGGCGGCGTGCGCGAGGTGATCCTGGCACTGGGCGCCACGGTCGAGGGAGCGACCACCGCGCACTGGCTGTCCGAGCGGCTGGCGCGCTTCGACGTGCTGGTCAGCCGGGTCGGGCAGGGGGTGCCGATGGGCGGCGCGCTCGACGTGCTGGATGACGGCACCCTCGCCGCCGCGCTGATGGCGCGTCGGCCGTCATGAGCCCGTCGCCGCTGCCGCAGCACATGCCGCGTGCGGCGCTGGTCACCGGCGGCGGCACCAGGCTCGGCCGGGCGATCGCGCTCGGGCTCGCGGCAAGCGGCATCTCGGTGGCGGTGCATTGCCGCGGCCGCCGGGCTGCGGGATACGACGAGGCGCGGCGGACGGCCGAGGCGATACGCGGCCAGGGCGTGCGTGCCTGCGTGAGCGAGGCGGAGCTCGGCATCGAGGCCGAGGTCGCGACCCTGGTCGCGCGCGCGGCCGACGCCATCGGGCCGCTCGGCATCCTGGTCAACAACGCCAGCGTGTTCGAGCGCGACGAATGGCACGACGCCAGCCGCGAGAGCTGGGACGCGCACATGCAGCCGAACCTGCGCGCGCCGTTCCGGCTCATGCAGGACTTCGCCCGCGCGCTGCCCGAGGGCGCCGAGGGCATGGTGCTCAACATGCTCGACCAACGCGTGTGGTCGCTGACGCCGCACTTCGTCTCCTACACGGCGTCGAAGGCGGCGCTGTGGTCGCTGACGCAGTCGATGGCTCTCGCCCTGGCGCCGCGGCGGATCCGGGTGAACGCGATCGGCCCGGGCCCGGCGCTGCCCAGCCCGAGGCAGAGCGAGGCGCAGTTCGCGGCCCAGTGCGCCAGTGTGCCGCTCGGCCACGGCACCGATCCCGACGAGATCGCGCGCGCGGTGCTGGCACTGCTCTGCCTGCGCTCCGTCACCGGGCAGATGCTGGCGCTGGACGGCGGCCAGCACCTGCAATGGCATCCCTCGCCCGCCGGCGGCGCCGGCCCCGCGCAGGAGTAGCCGCCCATGTCGATCTTCCCGCCCTGGCCCGACCATCCGCCGCTGCGGCGCGTGTTCCTGCGCGACATGGTGCTGCAGGCGGCGATCGGCGTGTACCCGCACGAGCAGGGCGTGACGCAGCGCGTACGCATCAACATCTCGTTCGGCGTGCCCGACGAGGCCGGCCTCGCGGTGGGGCGCGACGAGCTGTCGCGCACAGTGTCCTACGAGCGCGTGGTGCAGCTGGTGCGACGCATCGTCGCCGACGGCCACGTGCGCCTGGTCGAGACGCTGGCGGAACGCATCGCCGCCGGCGTGCTTGCCGACCGGCGCATCCGCGTCATCCGGCTCAAGGTCGAGAAGCTGGACGTGTTCGACGAGCTCGACGCCGTGGGCGTGGAGATCGAGCGCCGCCCCTGATGCGCTGACGCGGCGCGCAGGGTTGCCGCGCCGACAGGCCTGGCCTGCATCGTGGCTTTCGCGACGACACGCTGTTGCAAATCGGGCGCAGTCGGGGCACCTGCAGCATCATGAACCCAGCCATCACCCTCGGCCTGCTCACCGCGCTGCTCTACGGCGTCAGCGACTTCGTGGCCAAGTTCTCCAGCCGCGCGGTAGGGGTGTGGCGGACGCTGTTCTGGGGCGAGCTATGCTCGGTATCGCTGCTGACGCTATGGCTCGTGCTGCGCGGCGGCACGCCGCCCGGCGCCTGGACGATGCCGCCCGCGGTGTGGGGGCTCGCGGTGCTGTCGAACCTGATGATCCTCGCGGCGACCGCGATCTTCTACCGCGCGCTGACCATCGGCCGCTTCGCCGTGGTGATGCCGATCGTGGCCAGCTACGGCGCCATCACCGCCCTGCTCTCCGCGAGCCTCGGCGAGCCGCTCGGCCTCGCCGCCGGCATCGGCATCGCGGTCGCGGTGCTGGGGGCCGCGACCGCCTCGGTGCCCAGCCGCGCGGACGCCGACGCGGAGCCCGCGACCGGCCGCGGTGCGGGGCTCGCCTGCGCCGCGGCGTTGCTCTACGGGATCGGGTTCTACGTCCAGGCGCACGAGGTGGTGCCGAAGCTCGGCCACCTGATCCCGGTCTGGCTGTATTACGGGCTCGGCGTGCTGCTGCTCGGCAGCGCCGCCATGGTGCTGCGCCGCGACCTCTCGCCGCCGCGGCTCTCGCAGGTCCCGGTCGTGCTCGGCACCGGCCTCGCCGCCTCGGCGGCGTTCGTGGCCCTGACCCTGGCGGTGACCGGCGGCGACGTCGCGGTGCCGACCGTGCTCGCGTCGCTGGCCAGCGTGGTCACGGTGCTGCTGGCGCGCCTGCTGATCAAGGAGCGCGTGGCGCCGCACCAGTGGGCGGGCATCGCGGCCGTGCTCGCCGGCCTGTTCCTGCTGCAGCAGCCGGCTTGGCTCTAGCGGGCGGCTGAGGAAGCAAGCTAAGGGCTCTGCCCTTGACCCGCTGGGGCCTGAGGCCCCAGACCCCCGAGGTCTTAGAAAGGTTTTTCTGCGGGCCGCTCTTGATGGGTCGACGAGCCTGCTGGTGGCTGCTGCTTGATATGGTGAAGCGGGCGAGCCGACGGCACTTGTAGCTTGGAAGTCGCGCCGAGTTTTTTCACCTGCCGTCATTCCACCGTCAAGGACAGAACCGCTCGCTTTGGCTACGTTTCCGCCCTGCCGCCAGAAATAGAGACAGTCATCGCGGCGGTCTGAGGCGGCCAAGGGCAAACCGGGGATGAACCGCTTCTTCTTTTCCAGCCTAGGCGCGAACGGCGTCATCAACCTCTACTCCAGCGACGGGACGGCTGGCGGGACCACGCCGATCTACTTGCCGGGTTTCGAGGGCTTCGATCAGCCGCCTGATGCTGGGCCGTCCTTCACCATCTTCGATAACAGTCTGTTCTTCCTCGCAAACGGGATCGACTCTCGTTCAAGTGCTACGACCCGGATCTACAGCACCGACGGGTCCGAAACCGGCGGAGCGGGCACCCAGATCACGGGCTCTGGTGGCATCGCGCTGCCGGACGGTCTCTGGACTGTTGGGAACGCTCTGCTCACCTCCGGCCCATCCGAAGATGGCCCCGCAGGGATCTGGGCTTTAGCTTCCGGCACCGGCTTCAATGAAATCGAGATCGGCGTCGGCACTAACAATCTAGTGGTCTCCCACGGGATCGGCTTCTTCAACGCGAACGTCAACACCTCGAACACGACCGGGCTCTGGCGCACCGATGGAACGGCCGCGGGGACCTACAGCATCACTCCGGCGGCCGTGACGCTTAACCCCATCAACTTCGCCTCTGTCGGGAATGACGACACCGTCTTCCAAGATAACACCAGCACCGGTGCCGATCTCTGGGTGACCAACGGCACAGCGGCAGGCACCCACCAGATCACTGCTCGTGGTCTAGGGGCTGGAGGAGCCGATAGCGCGATAGCCTCGACCGGTAACAGGGCGATTTTCACCGAAACAGACAGCGCCGGCAATTTTGGCGCTTGGTCGACCGACGGAACAGCCTCCGGCACCGTCGAGCTTCTGGCCATTGGCGCGAACTACCAGATGACGACGCCGCCCCAAGGCTACGCATCCTTCGGGAGCAAAGTGGCATTCGTGACCGGGGAGTCGTTGTACGCGACGGACGGAACCAAAGCAGGCACCGTCAGCATCAGCAGCACGAATGTCTTCTCGTTTGCAGTCGCGGGCACGAAGCTGTTCTTCGTGAAGGCGGTCTCGCCTGGAGATGAGGGACTGTTCGTCAGTGACGGGACCGTCGCCGGTACCAACCAAGTGCCGATCGCAGGGCTCGACGGAAATGGCATCGCCTCTGTCTTAACCTCTCTCGGCGACGGCGTGGTCTTCCAAGGCGAGGATCTCACCGGGCAGACCGGCACTTTCTTCTCCGACGGGACGACGGGAGGCACCGCCGAAGAGGCGCTTCCGACGGACGCTACCAATTTCGCCGCACTGCCATCGTCTACCACGTCATCCGGCGTGGTGACGCTGCCTGGGGGCGCACAGTCCTACAACGCACCCGCCGGAACCACCGTCCAGGCCGGCAGCGGCAGCGACACGATCACGGCCACGGCGGGGCAGGTCACGGTGAATGGCAGTTCGGGCCGGCTGGTGTTCTTCGGCGGAACTGGTGCTAGCTCGGTCAATGGCGCGGGCGGTTCGACCACCATCTTCGGCGGATCAGGCGGCGGTGACTACACAGCGGGCATGGCAGGCCGCAGCATCCTCATCTCGCAGGGCGCGAGCGGGGCGAACACCACGCTGACGGGCGCGGGCTACGGCGACCGGATCTTCGGCGCGGCGGCAGGCACCGACACCCTGAGCCTGGGGTCCGGCAAGGGCACGATCGTCGGCGGTGGCGGGCCGACGTCGATCACCGGCGGCGCGTCGGCCAGCGTGATCTTCGGCGGCGCGGGCAGCACGTCCATCACGGGAGGTGCTGCTGGCGGAGACACCATCGTCGGCACATCCGGCTTCCTCGGCGTCACGGCACAGGGCGGCGACGCCGTGTTCGGAGGCTCGGCGAGCATCGGAGTTACCGGCAGCCTGCGCGGCGCAGACTCCGTCATCGGAGGTACGGGCGCACTCAACGTGTTCGGCCAGGGCGGCAACATGCTCGTGGTCGGCAGCACGACGAGCTCGAACATCTTCACCGGAGACGGCGCGAGCCTGATCTTCATCGGCGCCGGTTCCACCAGTGTCACGGGTGGTTCCGGCGGCATGCAGGTCGTTCTGGGATCCGGTGGCGGCACGCTCCTGGAGGGATCCGGTCCGGCGCTGTACGACGCGATCAACGGCTCGGCCGGCGGAACCGACGTGATCAGCGGGTTCAAGGTAAACGCCGACGCGATCGATCTCTATGGCTACGGCACGACTGGCTACACGCTCGCCACGAGTGGCGGGTCGACGACGATCAACGTGTCGGACGGAACGAAGATCGAGTTGCTCGGGGTGGCTAATCCGGGACACAGCATCGTCGGCTGATCCCGGCCAAGCCGGGGTCTGGGGCCCCCGGCCCCAGCGGCTCGAGGGCAGAACCCTCGGCTGCTACCCCTCGTGCTCGTCGCCGTCCGGCTCGACCTCGATGTCGCTGCCGATCGTGTCGGCGTCGTCGTCCAGGTCGGCGGTGTCCTCGATGACGTCATCGTCCTCGGCCTCGTCGTCGGCGGTCTCGACCTCGGCATCGCCGTCCTCGAGTTCCGGCGCCGCCTTCTTCGGCCGACGGTCCTCCGGCAGGCTGGCCGGCAGTCGGCGCGTACGCGGCTGCTCGACCGGCTGCTCGGTGCTGCATTTCGGACAGACCGCCGGAACCTTGGTCAGGTCGTAGAAACGCGTGCTGCAGGAGACGCATACGCGCTTGGTGCCGAGTTCTGGCTTGGCCATCAGAGACCTTGTATTGGTGGAATGCAGCGCAGGGCGCGCCCCATGCCACCTCGCTGCCGTGCTGTCAAACCTGTGCGCCGGCTGCCTGCCGGCCGAGAATGGAGCGTCGCGCTGCTGATACAGGCCTGTCTGAACGGCGCCCGATCGCGCTGCTACCACCCGGCCCTGCCGCTCAGCGCCGACGACCTCGTGCGCGAGGCCGGCGCCTGCGTCGCCGCCGGCGCCGGCGCGCTGCACCTGCACCCGCGCGACCGCACCGGCCGCGAGAGCCTGTCGCCCGACGCGCTCGATCCCGTGCTTGCCGGGCTGCGCCGGGCGCTGCCGCAGGTGCCGGTCGGCGTCAGCACCGGCGAGTGGATCGAGGACGATCCGGCCCGCACGCAGCGGGCCATCGCCGGATGGCGGCTGCTGCCGGACTTCGCCTCGGTTAACTTCTCCGAGCCGTCGGCGCCCGCGATCTTCGAGGCCCTGCGCCGGCGCGGCATCGGCATCGAGGCCGGGCTCGCCGACGAGACCGATGCCGAGCGCCTGCTCTCGCTCAACCTGGCGCCGCAGACGCTGCGCATCCTGGTGGAGATCGACCAGGTCGACCTGGAGGAGGCCGAGACGACCGCCTCGGCGGTGCTGATCCTGACCAGCCGGCTCGGCCGCCCGCGGCTGCTGCACGGCTTCGACGCCTCGGTCTGGCCGCTGGCGAGGCGGGCGGTCGCGTCGCGCCTGTCGCTGCGCATCGGGCTCGAGGACGGCAACCTGATGCCGGACGGACGCGTCGCGCGCGACAATGCCGAGATGGTCGCCGCGGCACGCGCGCTGCTGCCCGCGCGCGCCGCCGAGGCGCATTGACAGGGCGGCCGCGGCACCGCACTCCACCCCTCCATGGAGACCGACCGCCGCACCGCTTCCCGGCTCGCCGCTTCCCGGCTCATCGTCGCCGTCGACGGGCCGGCCGCCGCCGGCAAGGGCACCCTGGCCCGCGGCCTGGCCTCGGCACTCGACCTGCCCTACCTCGATACCGGCCTGCTGTATCGCGCGGTCGGCCGGCGCATGCTGGCGGACGGCCTGGATCCCGCCGGCGACGCCGCCGCCGCCGCCCGCGGCCTGTCCGCCGACGACCTGGCGCGCGACGACCTGCGCACCCCGGCGGTGGATCGCGCCGCGAGCCAGGTGGCCGGGCAGCCGCCGGTGCGCGCGGCACTGCTCGACTTCCAGCGCCAGTTCGGCGCCGCGCGCGGCGCCGTGCTCGACGGCCGCGACATCGGCACCGTCATCTTCCCCGACGCCCAGGTGAAGCTGTTCCTCTCCGCCTCGATCCCGCGCCGGGCGGAGCGGCGCTGGCGGCAGTTCGGCGCCGATCCGCAGGCCAGCCTGTCGCGGATCGGCGAGGAGCTGGCCGCCCGCGACGCCGCCGACGCCGCGCGCGCCGCCGCACCGCTGCGGCCGGCGCCGGATGCGGTGCTGATCGACACCGACCGGCTGGACGCCCACGAGGTGCTGGCCGAGGCGCTGCGCATCGTGCGGGCGCGCGGGCTCACCCGCGGGCAGGATGGGCGTTAGAACACAGTGGGCGTTAAAACTTGACAAAAACGTGCGTCGGGTGTTCCTCGCGCGCGAACAGGCCTCGCCGGCTCCGGACACGTGTCCGACCCGGCCGCGAGAGCAAGACGCGCTGCCGCATCCGGGGCAGGGCGCAGGACCGTCCGCCGGATCCCACCATCCGGCGCCGACACAGGAACATAGCGACCACATGGCATCAGCCGCCCTTGCACGCACCGCCGACGATCATTTCGCCGGCGAAGATTTTGCGACCCTGCTCGACGAGACCCTCGGCCGCGACACCGGCTTCGACGGCTCCGTCGTCACCGGCCGCGTCGTACGACTGACCGACGAGTTCGCCATCGTCGATGTCGGCCTCAAGAGCGAGGGCCGCGTCGCCCTCAAGGAGTTCGGCGTCCCCGGCGCACCGCTCGAGGTGAAGCCCGGCGACGTCATCGAGCTCTATGTCGAGCGCTACGAGGACCGCGACGGCTCCATCGTGCTGTCGCGCGAGAAGGCGCGCCGCGAGGAGGCGTGGACCAACCTGGAAAAGGCGTTCGAGGGCAACCAGCGCGTAAACGGCACCATCTATGGCCGCGTCAAGGGCGGCTTCACCGTCGATCTCGGCGGCGCCATGGCGTTCCTCCCCGGCAGCCAGGTCGATATCCGCCCGGTGCGCGACGTGGGCCCGCTGATGGGCACGCCGCAGCCGTTCCAGATCCTCAAGATGGACCGCGCGCGGGGCAACATCGTGGTCTCGCGACGCGCGGTGCTGGAGGAGACCCGCGCCGAGCAGCGCAGCGAGCTGATCCAGGGCCTCAAGGAGGGCATGATCCTCGACGGCGTGGTCAAGAACATCACCGATTACGGCGCCTTCGTCGATCTCGGCGGGGTCGACGGTCTGCTGCACGTGACCGACATCGCCTGGAAGCGGATCAACCATCCCTCCGAGGCGCTGCAGATCGGCCAGGCGGTGCGGGTGCAGGTAATCCGCTTCAACTCGGAGACGCAGCGCATCAGCCTGGGCATGAAGCAGCTCGAGGCCGATCCGTGGGAAGGGGTCGCGATCAAGTATCCGCCCGGCGCGCGCTACAGCGGCCGCGTCACCAACATCACCGACTACGGCGCCTTCGTCGAGCTCGAGGCCGGGGTCGAGGGGCTGGTGCACGTCTCGGAGATGTCCTGGACCAAGAAGAACGTCCATCCGGGCAAGATCGTCGCCACCTCGCAGGAGGTCGACGTCATGGTGCTCGACGTCGACAGCTCCAAGCGGCGTATCTCGCTCGGCCTCAAGCAGGTGCAGCGCAACCCGTGGGAGCTGTTCGCCGAGGAGCACAAGGTCGGCTCCACCGTCGAGGGCGAGATCCGCAACATCACCGAGTTCGGGCTGTTCGTCGGCATCTCGGCGGACGTCGACGGCATGGTGCACATGTCCGACCTGTCCTGGGACGAGGCGGGCGAGGCGGCGATGGCGCATTACGAGAAGGGCCAGGTGGTCCGCGCCAAGGTGCTGGACGTCGATATCGAGAAGGAGCGCATCTCGCTCGGCATCAAGCAGCTGCAGGACGACCCCGCCGCCGACACGCTGTCGCGCGTCAACAAGGGTGCGGTGGTGACCTGCATCGTCACCGCGGTGCAGGCCAACGGCATCGAGGTGAAGGTCGACGACGTGCTGAGCGGCTTCATCCGACGCGCCGAGCTGGCCCGCGACAAGGCCGACCAGCGTCCGGAGCGCTTCGCCGTCGGCGAGCGCGTCGACGCCAAGGTGATCTCGGTGGACCGCGCGGCGCGCAAGCTCTCGCTCACCATCAAGGGGCGCGAGGTCGAGGAGGACAAGGCGGCGATCAACGAGTACGGCTCGTCCGACAGCGGCGCCTCGCTCGGCGACATCCTGGGGGCCGCGATCCGTCGGCGCAACCAGACCAGCGAGTGAGGGCCCACTTGGCCTGAGGCAGACTACGGGGGGCGGCGCCGGGGATGGCGCCGCCCTTCCTGTGTTGCTGCCTATGAAGCAAGCCAAGGGCTCTGCCCTTGACCCGCCGGGGCCGGTGGCCCCAGACCCCGATCTGTTGCGGCTCGTTTTATCGCGACAGCGTGCACAGCCTGGTCGGCTCGCCGACGATGTTGCCGGTCACCGGGCTGCATGACGCCCGATGCAGGCCGTAGGCGGCCAGCGCGCGATCCGCGTCTTCCGTGTTCTGGTCGAAATACGGCGTCTCCAGGCCGTACAGATGCGCCGCCTGCGCCTTGATCGCGGCACGGATGCGGTCCTGGATCGCACCGCCGTGCCAGGGCTGGGTCAGGTTGTTGTTGGTGCCCAGAAAGCGCACACGGTCCGGCTCGAACAGCGCGAGATAGGCCAGCGGTGCGGGGTCCAGCAGCAGCACCAGCGCGTCGTCCGGCAGGCGGGGGATCTGCACGGCGAGCGGCGGCCCACCCGGCTCCGGCAGCCGCCCCCAGTTCGGGTAGACGGTGGTCAGCCGCAGCGCCGCCAGCAGCAGCACCCCGCCCGCGAGCGCTGCGCGTCGTCCGCGCGGCCCCGGCGCGAGATCGAGCGCCAGCATCGCCAGCATCGTCGCACTCAGCAGCTCCAGCATCGAGAGGTAGCGGAAGATCGAGAACTGCACCTCCCACAGCACGAACGACACCACGAAGAACACGCCGGCGAAGCGCGCCTGCCCGCGTTCTTCGGGCGGTCGGGACAGGCTGCGCAGCAGCAGCAGGATCGTCGCCAGCAGGGCGAGCGCGATCCGCGCGTCGCGCATCGGCTGGTCCAGCTCGGTGACCAGCGGCGCGCGCCGTATCGCCCACAGCAGCGGATAGAGCAGCCCGTGCAGCAGGTCGTGCGGCAGGAAGCGCCGGTCGACGAAGTCGCCGGGCCAGGCCAGCTTCGAGCGGAACACGTCGTTGTAGAGCGGGAACACCGGGTTGCCGGAGAACTGCCAGAGCCGCCACCACCACCAGCCTCCGACGGCGAGCGCGCCCACGCCGGCGCCGGCGCAGAACAGCGCCGCCATGCGCAGGCGCAGCAGCGGATACAGATCCGAGCGCGCCAGCAGCGCCGCCGCCAGCCCCACCGCCACGTTGGAGAAGGTGAGCTTCAGCCCCAGCGCCAGGCCGACCAGCAGGCCCGGCAGCAGGTGGAGGAGCGCCTCCCGCCAGCCGCGCGGCAATCGGCCCTCGCGCGCCGCCTGGGCATGGCGCAGCAGCAGCAGCATCGCGCCCAGCACCATCGCGCAGGGCATCATGTCGCTCATCGAGGTGGCCAGCACCGGATGGGTCGCGGCGCCGGTGGCCGAGATCACCACCGCGACCAGCGCCACCAGACGCCCGGTCGCGCTGCGCGCGCCGATCAGGCGCAGCGTGACCAGGAAGCACAGGGCGAGCGCCGCCGCCGCCGGCAGCGCCAGCAGCAGGTTGAGCAGGTGGACGTCGCCGACATGGCGCGCGAGCAGGTAGGTGGGGATGTCGAGGGTGGGCGGCAGGAAGCCCTGGCTCTGCGCCGCCGCGAGATCGCGTCCCCACTTGCCGTGCAGCAGCGCGAACGGACCGTACAGGTGGTAGTTCAGCAGGTCGTAGCAGGCATCGCCGCGCAGCCGCCACGCCGTCTCCTCGGTCCAGGCGAGCAGCAGCAGCAGCGAGGCCACGACCTGGTGCCGGGCCAGCCCGCGCAGGATCCGGGGCGCGAGGCGGGACGTCATGCGCGCATGTGCTCCCCGGCGCCGCGTGGCGCGATCGCGCCCCGGCCGCGCTTGACGCCGAACGCGGCGCGCGCGACAGGGCGCTCATGAACGTTGCCGATGCCGTCAACCGGGCCGATAGCTGGCTGCTCGAGCGGGTGTTCCAGCCGCTCGCCGACTGGCTTGGAGAGAAGCCGAGCGCGTTCGACATCGGCATGAGCATGCAGCTCGGCGCCATCGTGCTCGACGCCGCCGCCGTCATCGCCATCTTCATGGCCGGCGACCTGAGCATCGAGTCCGCACTCTGGAACGGCCTGACCTGGGCGCTCGGCTTCGCCTTCTACCTGTCGATCAACCGGATGCGTCCGCTGGTGCGTCCCGGCCACGCCAATCCGCTCCGCTTCATGCTGCAGGGGTTCCGGCCGCTCTCGGTGCCGTTCCTGCTCTACAGCCTGTTCCAGGCCGGGTCGGCACACCCGCCGTTCCGTATGGCGATGCAGTTCAACGCGCTCGCCAACCTGGTGTTCGTGGTGGGGCTCTACCTCGTCTCCACCCAGCCCAAGCCGCCGCGCCAGCGTCAGGCGGTTCGCTCGGGCTGGCAGCAGGAGGCCGGCGGTCCGATCTGATACCGACGGCTGACCCATGCACCAGGGCTCTGCCCTGGACCCGCTCAAGGCTGAGCCTTGAGAATCCAATTCGCTTTAGACGGTCTCCAAAGGCCAAGGCCTTTGGCGAGTTTGGGCAGAGCCCAGCCTTCCTGCGGGGCGCCGGCGCAACCGGTCAGAAGTCGATGCAGCGACCCTTGACGGTCCAGTCGCCGTAGCGGGTCGGATCGCGCTCCTTCGGCCCGCCGATCTCGCGCGCGGGTTCCGCGGCCGCAGGCGGCAGGTCGGCGGTGTCGGTGTTGGCGGGGTCGGGCGTGTTGCTCTGGTCCATGGCTGAGAGATAGGCCGGCGGCGCACGCTGTCAACGTGGCGCGCCGCCGGGCCTGCGGCCGGCGCTACTGGACCGTGTAGCCGCCATCCACCACCAGGTTCTCGCCGTTGATCATCGCTGCCGCACCGCTGGCCAGGAACAGCGCGGCCATCGCGATCTCGTCGGGCCGGGCGAAGCGGCCGGTCGGGATCTTCTGCCGGAACAGCGTGCCCTTCTCCCCCGCCCAGGCCTGCCGGCCCAGCTCGGTATCGACCACGGTGGGGCTGATCGCGTTGGTGTTGATGCCGCGCGGCCCCCACTCCAGCGCCAGCGTCTTGGTCATGCTGACGATCGCGGCCTTGCTGGCGCTGTAGGCGACATGCTCGTGCAGCGCCACGAGCGAGGCCTGCGAGGCGATGTTGATGATGCGCCCCCGGCCGCGTTCCAGCATCCGGCGCCCGACCAGCTGGCACATCAGGAACGGCGCCTTGAGGTTCACGGCCAGCGTCTGGTCCCAGTCGATCTCGGCCAGCGTCTCCGCCGGCGCCAGCCGCACGATCCCGGCATTGTTGACCAGCACGTCGATCTTGCCGAAGCGCTCCGCCACCGTCGCCAGCGCCGCTTCCAGACGGTCGCGGTCGAGCAGGTCCACCGGGCAGCCCAGGTGCCCCGACCCCGGCAGGCCCGACGTGGCCGCGTCCACCCCGGCCGCGCGGTCGATCAGCACCAAGTTGGCGCCGCGCTCGGCCAGCGTCTGGGCGATCGCGTGCCCGATGCCGCTGGCACCGCCGGTGACGAGCGCGACCTGGCCGGTGAGGTCGAAGGCGGTCTCGAAGTCCGACATGGTCCTACTGCTCCGCATAATGCTCCGAGACGAGGTTCTGCTTCACCAGCCCGGGCAGGTCGGTGATGAACTTCTGCGGTGCGACGAACATCTGCCCGTAATAGTGCGAGACGTTGTCCTTGGTGATCTGCGGCATCACGAACATCGCCAGCGCCGGAATCGGCTTGCCCTGCACCTGGTCGAGTGCCACCTGGGTCGCCATGCCGAGCTCGAGCGGGCCGTCCTGCAGGTTGGTCTCCAGCAGCGTGCCGTCGCGCACCGCGCGCATGCCGTCCTTGATGCCGTCGACCCCGGTCACCGGGATCTTGCCGGCCAGCCCCTTCTCCTTGAGCGCCTGTATGGTGCCGATCGCCATGTCGTCGTTCTCGGAGATCACGCCGCTGATCTTGCTGCCGTAGCGCGACAGGAAGTCCTGCGCCACGCTGTAGGCCTCGGTGCGCTTCCAGTTCGCCGGCTGGATCGCCAGCAGGGTCACGCCCGGGGTCTTGGCCAGCACGTTGCGTATGCCCTTGGTGCGGTCGATCTCGCCGGACTGCCCGAGCGGGCCCTGCAGCACCACCACGCCGCCCTTGCCGCCGATCGCATCGACCAGGTGCTGCGCCTCCTGCTCGCCCGCCTTCACGTCGTCGGGGCCGACATAGGAGACCGCGCTCTTCTGCGCCTCGGGGTTGACGGTGAGGTTGGTGATCACGACCGGGATCCCGGCCGCCTTGGCGGCGGCCACCTGCGGCGCCAGCGTCGCCGAGTTGACCGCGGCGATGACGATCGCGTCGACCTTCTGGTTGATGAACTGCTGGATCTGCGAGATCTGCCCGTTGACGTCCATGTGCGCGGAGTTCCACAGCACCTTGGCATGGCCGGCGCGCGCGATCGACTCGACCCCCTCCTTGCCCGCCGAGATGAACGAGCTCATGTCGTAGACGGTGACGCCGATCACCGGCTGCTCCTTGCTCGCCAGCGCCGGCCCCGCCGCCGCCATCGTCCCGAGCAGGCCGCACCCCGTCAGCGCCGCCCTCATGCCGAACCCGATCTTCATGTTTCCCCCGTTTATGCTTGACGTTCAGTCGTCGGTGCGATGCGTGATACTGTCCACGAACACCGCGCCGATGATGATCAGGCCCTTTACGATCAGCTGGTAGAAGGGCGAGACGTTGATGATGTTGAGCCCGTTATCGAGCACCCCGATGATCAGGAAGCCGAAGATCGTGCCGATCAGCGAGCCGCGTCCGCCCATCAGGCTGATGCCGCCGATCACCGCGGCGGCGATCGCGTTCAGCTCGTAGCCGGTGCCGGTGTTGGCGATGCCCGCCGTGGCGCGCGCCGCCAGCAGCACGCCCGCGATCCCGGCCAGCACGCCGGAGATGGTGTAGACCGCGAAGCGCGTGCGCAGCAGGCTGACGCCGGCGACGCGGGCGGCGTGGGCGTTGCCGCCGACGGCGTAGATGTGCATGCCGAACTTGGTGCGCGCCAGCACCACCCAGGAGACCAGCACCACCACGATCATCACCACGACCGGGATCGAGATCGCCCCGATGGTGCCGGACAGCGACAGGAACTGGTCGGACAGGCCCGAGATCGGCTGGCCGTCGCTGAACACGAAGGCGAGCCCGGAGGCGACCGTCATGTTGCCGAGCGTGGCGACGAACGGCGGCACCTTGGCGAACGCCACCAGCAGCCCGTTGAAGGCGCCGATCGCGCCGCCGGCCAGCACGCCTAAGCCCACCGCCTCGGCGCAGGTCAGCGCGCCGTCGTTCTGCGCGAACAGGGCGGCCACCACGCCGGCCAGCCCGACGATGCTGCCCACCGACAGGTCGATGCCGCCGGTCAGGATCACGAAGGTCGCACCCGTCGCCAGCAGCGCGTTCGCCGCCACCTGGATCAGGATGACGTTCATGTTCGACACGGTCAGGAACGACCGGTTGGACACCGCCAGCGTCACCAGGAACACGAACAGGATGATGACCAGCGCGTAGCGCAGCGCGAAGCGCATGACCTGACGCGCGTCCAGCCGCGGGCGCGCCCTGGCCGGCGCTGCCGCCGTCTCAGTCAGCTGCATCGGACTCGACACCGTTCGGCCTCCCCATCGCCAGACGCAGGATGCGCTCCTGATCCAGCTCGTCCTTGCGCAGCTCGCCCATGATCCCGCCCGCCCGCATCACCAGCACCCGGTGCGAGAGGTTGATCAGCTCGGGCATGTCCGACGAGGCCAGCAGGATCGCGACCCCCTGCGCCGCGAGGTCGTTGATCAGGCGGTAGAGCTCGGAGCGGGCGCCGACATCGATGCCGCGCGTCGGCTCGTCCAGGATCAGCACGCGCGGGATGCCGGTGACCAGCCAGCGCGCCAGCGCCACCTTCTGCTGGTTGCCGCCCGACAGGGTGCCGACGCGCTGCCCCAGCGACGAGTACAGCACCTGGGTGCGCTTGAGCACGTCCAGGGCGCGGCTGCGGCGCGCGGGGTTGTCGATCAGTCCGGCGACGCCGGTGAAGCGATCGAGATGCGGCAGGGTGACGTTGTCCAGGATCGACAGCGAGGTCAGCACCCCGGCGAGCTTGCGGTCCTCCGGCACCATGGCGATGCCGCGCCGGATCGACTGCTCCATGCGCCCCAGCGGCAGCGCGCGGCCCTCGAGCTCGACCTCGCCGGTCGCCTCGCGCAGCCCGAAGATCGCCTCCAGCATCTCGCTGCGTCCGGCCCCGACCAGGCCGCCGAAGCCGAGGATCTCGCCCGGGCGCAGCGCGAACGAGACGCTCTGGTCGTAGCCCGCGACGCGCAGCCCGCGCACCCGCAGCACCGGTGCCGCCTCGTTGCGCTCGAGCTTGCGGTCTGGGAACAGCTCGGTGATCTCGCGGCCGACCATGTGGGCGATGATCTGCTGCTCGGTCAGCGCCGAGGTCGCCTCGTGGCGGATGATGGCGCCGTCGCGCATGATCGCCACCGTGTCGGAGATCGCCTCGATCTCCTCCATCCGGTGGCTGGTGTAGAGGATGCAGGTGCCGCGCGCGCGCAGCATCGCGATGACCCGGAACAGCTGCTCGGTCTCGCGCGAGGAGAGCGACGAGGAGGGCTCGTCCATCAGCACGATGCGGCTGTCCCACGAGGTCGCCTTGAGGATCTCGACCATCTGGGTCGCGGCCAAGCCGAGGGCGTGCATCGGCATCGCCGGATCGAGGTCGAGCCCGACGCCGGCGAGCATCCCGGCGGCCTGCGCCATCATCGCGCGGCGCCGCACCAGGCCGAGCGGCCCGGTCGTCTCGTGGCCGATCAGCAGGTTCTGCCACAGCCGCATCTGCGGGATCGGCGCCAGCTCCTGTGGGATGATCGAGACGCCGTGCGCCTGCGCCTGCTTGGGATCGAAGCGCCGGATCCGCGTGCCGTGCAGCGACAGCGCACCGCCATCGGGGGTGAGCTGGCCGGAGATCAGCTTGAACAGGGTGGACTTGCCGGCGCCGTTCTCGCCGGCCAGCACGTTGACGCTGCCGCTCATGAAGCGCACCGACACGTCGCGCAGCACCGGCACGCCATCGAAGCCTTTGGACAGCGCCTCGCAGTCGATGGCGACGCTGGACGTCTCGGGGCTCATTGCGGCTAGCCGCGGGATCGCGTGCGTCGCGTGAACCGACACGAAGCTGGTAAGTCCCCGGCGCTGCGGCCGGACCCCGTATGGTTCATCGTTGCTCTCGACGGCCGGCGAAGGCGACGTTCCGGCCGGTGAGACACGAGGCTATGCCCGCGGTTCGTTGCGTGTCAAATGACACCCAAACTCGGACCCGGACCGCGGCTATGGGCCGCGGGGGGCGAGGCCGCGGCGCGCCGGTTGATCGTCGCCGGATGGCTGATTAAGAACGTCGGATGCTGATCCCGTTGCCGTCCCGCCCGCGCGCCGGCGTTCCGCGCGATCCGGTCGCCTTCTACAGCGAGCGGCTCGATGCCGATCACGAGCGCTTCGATGCCGCCTCGCGCCGGGCCACCCGCCGGTTCGGGATCTACGCTGTGCTCGGCGCGGCGCTGGTGGTCGGCGTCGGCATCTGGGGCTTCGGCAAGGAGACCAACACCCGGAACGTGCCGATCCGCAGCGTGCCGATCCGCAGCGGGCCGATCCGCAGCGGGCCGATCCATGGTGCCGCGGCGCAGCCGGCGGGCGGACCGGCAGGCGGCCCCGCTGCACCGCGGCAACCGACGGCGATGCCCGGCTCCACGGTGCCAGGCTCCACGGTGCCAGGCTCCACCGTCATGGTGGTCATCAAGCCGGGCTGAGCGCGCCGCGTCATGCCGGGCCAAGGAGCGGCCAGGGAGGCGCTTGGTGCCGACACTCGGAATTGAACCGAGGACCTACTGATTACGAATCAGTTGCTCTACCCCTGAGCTATGTCGGCCCCTGAGCGATGTCGGCATCGGGCGCCCGCTCTATACAAAACACCCTGAGCCGCTGCAACATGAACCGCGTCGATCCGGCTTGAGCGGATCTCGGCGCGGCGTCGAGGTGGAGAAGGTGCCCATGGCTACCGGATTGATTGGGGCTATCGGGTTAGTTCGGCCTTGATCAGTGCGCTGCGATCGGTCGGCGGACGGATGCGGCCGCGCGGTCCGACCATGCGGGCGCTGCCGCAGATACGCGAGTGCGGCGGCTGCGGGCTGGTACAGCGCCTGCCCGAGCTGAAGCCGGAGTTCGTGGCGCGCTGCAGCCGCTGCGACACCATGCTCGGCCGCAAGTTCGCCAATCCGCCGATCGCCACTCCGCTCGCCTTCTGCCTGAGCTCGCTCACCCTCTACCTGGTCTGCGTGACCCAGCCGCTGATGACGCTCAGCATCCTCGGGCGCATGCGCACGGTCAGCCTGTTCACCGGGCCGATCCAGCTGGTTCGGGAGGGATGGGTGCTGCCGGGGATCCTGGTCGGCGCGGTGACCACCGTCGTGCCCGCCATCGAGATCCTGCTCATGCTCGGCATCCTGCTGGGCGCCCTGCATCACCGGCTGCCCTGGCGGGTGCCGCACATGATGCGCTGGTACGACCGGCTGCGCCCCTGGTCGATGATCGAGGTCTACCTGCTCGGCGTGCTGGTCGCCTACACCAAGATGATCGACCTCGCCGACGTCACCGTGGCGCCGGCGGTGTATGCGCTGTTCGCCCTGATGCTGACCATGGCGGCCACCGACACCACGCTGGACGACGACGTGATCTGGTCGCGCCGCCGCGTCCGGCTCGCCCAGCCCTGCCCCAGCCGCGGCGGCGACGTGGACGACCAGGGTCGCCGCGTCGAGCCCGGCGCGGCCTCGCTGCCGCCCGCGGAGCATCTGGTGTCGTGCCGCTCCTGCGGGCTGGTCTGCTGCTCGGAGACCGCACTCGACTGCGAGCGCTGCCTCGGCAACTGTCCGCGCTGCGGCAGCCGCCTGAACCGACGCAAGCCGGACAGCGTGCGGCGGGCGATGATCCTCGTGTTCTGCGCCACCATCTTCTACATCCCGGCCAACCTGTTCCCGGTCATGACCATCATCAAGCTGCATCGCGGCGGCGGCCACACCATCCTCGAAGGGGTGGGAGAGCTCTACGAGGCCAACATGCTGCCGCTCGCCCTGCTGGTGTTCTTCGCCAGCGTCACCGTTCCGGTGCTCAAGATCCTGAGCCTGTCGCTGATGTGCTTCGCCACCTGGGAGGGCTCGGCCAGGCGGCTGGTCGGCCGCACCAGGCTGTTCCGCATCGTCGTGTTCATCGGCCGCTGGTCGATGATCGACGTGTTCATGATCTCTATCCTGGTGGCGATGGTGCAGTTCGGCGCGCTCGCCGACGTCCATGCCGATGGCGGCATGCTCGCCTTCGCCTCGGTCGTCATCCTGACGATCTTCGGCGCCGACTGCTTCGATCCGAGGGTGATGTGGGACGCCGCGGGCCATAACGGCCCGGCCCTGGCGGTGAACGCGGCGCGCTCGCGCGCCCAGGACGCGGAGCCGGCAGCGGCGTGAGCGGCGCACCAGACGATACTCGACAGGCGGCCGGTCCGCCTGAGGCCAAGTCGCGGCCGATCCGCTTCTCCCTGATCTGGCTGATCCCGGTCGTGGTGCTGGCGATCGGCGGCTATCTCGCCTGGACCACGATCTCCCGGCAGGGGCCGGAGATCACCATCCAGTTCGACAGCGCCGACGGGCTCACCAACGGCCAGACCCAGGTCAAGCAGAAGGCGGTAGGGTTGGGCACCGTGCAGAGCATCGAGCTCAGCGAGGACCTGCAGCATGTCGACGTGCGGGTGCAGATGAGCGCGCAGTCCGCACCGTTGCTGACCGACCACGCCAAGTTCTGGGTGGTGCGTCCGCGCCTGTCCGGCGCCAACGTCAGCGGGCTCGAGACCCTGGTGTCGGGCGCCTTCATCGCGATCGACCCCGGCCCCGCCGGCGGCAGGCCGGAGACCAAGTTCAAGGGGCTCGACTCGCCGCCCGGCGTGCGTTCCGACGATCCGGGCAGTATCTTCACATTGAGCAGCGGCTCGCTCGGTTCGGTGGGCGAGGATTCGCCGATCTTCTTCCGCGACGTCAGCGTGGGCGAGATCCTCGGCTACAAGATGCCGGCGAACGGCAAGGGTCCGATCACGCTGCAGGCCTTCATCAAGGCGCCCTACGACCAGTTCCTGCGCAAGGACACCCGCTTCTGGAACGTCTCGGGGGTCACCATCAACGTCCAAGGCGGCAACCTGCACATCGAGGTGCAGTCGCTGCAGGCGCTGATCTCCGGCGGCGTCGCCTTCGGGCTTCCGCTGCGGCGACGCGACAAGGACGCGCCGCGCGCGACCAGCCGCGACGTGTTCGAGCTCTATCCGAGCAAGGACGCCGCCGACAACGCGGGCTATCGCCAGCGCATCCATTTCGTCACCTACCTGCGCAGCTCGGTGCGCGGGCTGGACGTGGGCAGCCCGGTCGAGATGTTCGGGCTGCAGGTCGGCAACGTGACGGACGTCAAGCTGCTGATCGACCAGAAGACCGGCGACTCCCGGGTGCGGGTGGCGATGGAGGTGCAGCCCGAGCGCGTGCTGTCGGAACAGCAGGTGAATAATGATTCGCCGCATCCGGTGACGCAGGCGCTGGTGGATCGCGGCATGCGCGCCACCGTCGACACCTCGAACTTCCTGACCGGATCGTCGGTGATCTCGCTCACCTTCGTGCCTAAGGCGCACCCGGTGCAGATCACCGAAGAGGGCGACGCGATCGTGGTGCCGAGCCAGCCGGGCGGCCTGTCCGGCATCACAGACTCGCTCTCCACCGTCTCGGCGAAGCTGGCGGCGCTGCCGATCGAGCAGATCGGCGACAATCTGAGCGAGCTGCTCGCCCACACCGACGCCACCGTCGGCGGTCCCGAGGTCAAGCAGGCGCTGGTGCAGCTCGACCGCACCCTGGCCAGCCTCGACCGCCTGACGACCCATGCCGACCGCGGTCTCGACCCGCTGCTGCAGCGGCTGCCGGCGATCGCCGATCAGCTGCAGCAGGCGGTGGCCAACGCCAATGCAGCACTCGCGTCCTATGGCGGCAGCTCGGACTTCCACGGCGACCTGCAGCGGACGCTCGATCAGGTCGACGGTACCGCGCGGTCGATCCGCTCGCTGGTCGACTACCTGAAGAACCACCCCTCGTCGCTGATCTTCGGCCGGAGCCATCCATGACCGCTGCCCAGCCGAGACGCGTCGCCATCCGCCGCCGGCGGCGTCCGCTGATCTGGCTGCTCCCGGCGGCGCTGCTCGCCGGCTGCGGCAGCTCGGATCCGAGCTACTACACCCTGACGGCGGTGCCGGGGCAGGCGAGGCCGGGCGTGCCGCTGGTCGTCGAGCTGCGCACCCCGAGCGTCGCCCCCTCGCTGGACCGCGACACGATCGTCCGCGGCGAGCAGGATAACCGTCTCAAGCTGGCCGACGGCTCGAACTGGGCCGGGGCGCTGCCCGACATGATCGGCCGCACCCTGGCGCTGGATCTCGGCCAGCGCCTGCCCGGCAGCACCGTCTATGTCCAGGGCGGCGCGATTTCGACCCAGCCGCTGGCGAGGGTCGAGCTGGACGTCTCGCATTTCGCCGAGGACGCCTCCGGTGCTGCCGAGATCGAGGCCACGCTCACGGTGCATCGTGCGGAGAGTGCGCCGGCCGCGAGTGCCGGGCTGCACCTGAAGCTGCAGGTCGCCGACACGAGCGTCGGCGCCCTGGTCGGCGCGCTGAGCGCGCTGCTGGGACGCGTCGCCGACAGCGCCGCCGACACGCTGCGCGCGCCGTCGTGAAGGCCAGCCTCTGAAAACCTTGATCTAGAGAATGGGGTTTGGGGCCGCCGGCCCCAACGGGTCAAAGGGCAGAGCCCTCGCCTCGCTTCTTCAGCAGCCAGCTTAGACCTTCTCGACCTGCCCGTATTCCAGGTCAACCGGCGTGGAGCGGCCGAAGATCGAGACGCTGACCTTGAGGCGGCCCTTCTCCTCGTCCACGTCCTCGACGGTACCGTTGAAGCTGGTGAACGGGCCGTCGGCGACGCGCACCTGCTCGCCGATCTCGAACAGCACCGAGGGGCGCGGGCGCTCGACGCCTTCCTGGGTCTGCTTCATGATCCGGTCGGCCTCGACGTCGCTGATCGGCGACGGGCGGGTGCGGCTGCCGAGGAAGCCGGTGACCTTGGGCGTGTCCTTGACCAGGTGCCAGGCGTCGTCGGTCAGCTCCATCTTCACCAGCACGTAGCCGGGGAAGAACTTGCGCTCGGCGTTGACCTTCTGGCCGCGACGCACCTCGACGATCTCCTCGGAGGGCACCAGCACCTCGTCGAAATGGTCGGCGAGCCCCTTCTGGCCGGCCTGCTCCTTGATCTGCTGGGCGATCTTCTTCTCGAAGCCGGAATAGACGTGGACGACGTACCAGCGCTTGGCCATGACCGCTCCTCAGCCTCCCAGGCCGAACAGCGCGCGCACGCCGAGGCCGATGATCTGGTCGACGGCGAAGAAGAACACCGCCGTGAGGGCCGCCATCGCCAGCACCAACCCGGTGGTGACCACCGTCTCGCGACGCGTGGGCCAGGTGACCTTGGTCACCTCGGAGCGCACCTCGCGCACGAATTTCGCAGGACTGACCGCCACGCCGCACCTTCTTGAACCTGAGACGAACCCGCCCCGGGACAGGGCGGACCCCTGCGCCGGATCGTCGAGCGGATGCCTGGCAGGCCACGTGGCGGGCCATGCGGCAGCAGGCTGGCAGGGGCGGAGGGTCTCGAACCCGCAACCTCCGGTTTTGGAGACCGGCGCTCTAGCCAATTGAGCTACACCCCTGCATCGCCGCCGCCGCTCGTCCGCCCTCGCTCGAGGCTGGGCTCGATGCTGGACGGGCCGCCCGTGAACCCGGCGCAGGGGGCGTAAAGAAGCTGAGCCGGCTGCAAAGTCAAGAGCCTCCGCCGCGGCATCGAGGCGCCGGCGGCGGGGCTTGCGGCGGCGCGCGACCCGTCGTAGCAGAGCGATCGCGCGAAACAGCGATGCGGGCGTAGCATAGTGGTAATGCTGTAGCCTTCCAAGCTACCGAGGAGGGTTCGATTCCCTCCGCCCGCTCCAGCGGCGGCCGCCCGGCATCATCCCGCTCGCGTTGGGCTTGTCCGCACCGCATGGGACGCGGTAGCGTTCCGCTGTCGCAACAATGTCCGGTCGTGGGTCGCGGCAGCGCGATCGGGCATGCTTTGCTGAACTCGTGCCGAGGGGCGGGGACCGGCAGTGGCCATCATCTATTATCTGGGCGCCAGCAGCGCCTTTCCGACCGGCTGGGCGCAGGTCGGCATCAACGCCATCCCGGTGGCGTCGCAGCCGCCGGGGAATGCCGACAGCGGCGAGTTCGGCCCGGCCGGCGCCGGCACGCAGTCCGGCGCGGAATCCGGCATCGTCGGCGGCGATTTCGCCGACGTCTCCGGGCTGACGTTCCAGGCCGGCAGCGGTCCCTGGACGCTGCGGGGCGACCATCAGGCGGCCTTCGCGTCCGATGCCACCGTCATCGGCGTGACCTTCTCCGGCGTCGATGCGTTCGGCGCGCTGTACGCCGGACCCGGCACCGCGATCACCGGCGACGTCAGCGTGTCGGACCAGATCCTCGACGACGCCGCGCAGAACGCGAGCCTCGCACTCGGCAGCCAGGCCCGGCTGACCGACACGGGCATGTTCCCCGCCGGCCTGCCGATCGATTTCGGGGCCGATGCCCTCGGCAGTACGTTCGGCTACGGCGGCAGCGCCGCGCTGGCGCTGACGGCGCGTAATTTCGGCGCCGGCTTCGGCAGCGCCATCGACCTGCTGGCGCGGCCGGACGCGACGCTGACCCAGGACGATGCGGATCCCGACCTCGTCGCGGTGATGCAGGGCGACCTGGTCGTCGCCTCGATCCTGATGAGCGGCGGCGTGCCGGCCGACCTGTTCAGCGCCGCCGACGGCCAGGGCGGCACCCTGATCGCCGACAGCTACACCACGCCGTCGGTCACCCTGAACGGCGGCGCCCAGCAGCTCGCCGCGGTGCGCGGCACCAGCGTCCAGGCGGGCAGCGGCGACGACACCGTCACCGCGCTGCACGGAGACGTCAGCGTGATCGGAGGCTCGGGCCGGCTCAGCTTCATGGCCGGCGTCGGACCCGACGATGCGCCGCCTGCGGGCGGCGACGCGAACGCGCCGGGTCCGAGCACGGTGTCCGGCGGCGCGGGCTCGCTGACGGTGCTGGGGGGTGCCGCGGGCGGCCAGTTCATCGGCGGCGGCGCCGGCTCCAACCTGCTGGTCTCGCAGGGAGCCGCCGGCGTCTCCACCACCCTCACCGGCGCTGCCGCCGGTGACCGTCTGTACGGCTCCGCGCAAGGCGACGACGTGCTGCTCGCGGCCCACGGGCGGGAGATCCTGGTCGGCGGCGGCGGCGACGACAGCCTCTCCGGCGGCGACGCCTCCAGCGTGTTCTTCCTCGGCACCGGCCGCTCGACGCTGTCCGGCGGCGCGGCGGGCGGCGACACGATCATCGGCGGCTCCGGCAGCGCCACCGTGCTGGCCCACGGCGGCGAGGCGATCTACGGCGGCAGCGGCGCGCTCGACATGGTCGGCAGCGCCGGCGCGCCGGACTCCATCATCGGCGGCAGCGGCGCGCTCGCCGTGCACGGCCAGGGCGGCAACATGCTGGTGGTCGCCGCCAGCACGAACTCGACCGTCGACACCGGCGACGGCGCCAGCCTGATCTTCTGCGGCGCCGGCGCCGCGACGGTGAGCGGCGGCAGCGGCTCGATGGAGATGGTGATCGGCTCCGGCAGCGCCAGCGTCGGCGAGGGTTCGGGCGCCGCCTTCTACGACGTCGTCAGGGGAGCGGCGGGCGGGTTGGCGATCCTGGCGGGCTTCAAGCCGGGGAGCGACGCGATCCGTCTCTACGGCTACCAGCCCTCGGAGCTGCAGAGCATCGAGACGTCGGGCTCGACGCTGCTGCTGCTCGATGACGGCACCAGGATCCAGCTCACCGGGGTGACCGATCCGGGCGGCGGCATCGTCTTCTGACCCGCCGGCCGGGCGCAGCTACGAGCCGCCGCCCACCGACATCGACCCGCCGCCCTGCAGGCCGGTGCCGCCGGGGACGCTGTCGCCGGGGAGGGCATCGCCGCCGCCGGACCGGTCCGGCAGCGAGGGGCCGCCCTGCTGCATCCGCCTGCCGCCATGCTGTCCGAGCTCCGGCGCCGTCCCGTCCTGGTCCGCCCTGTCCTGGCGCGGCGCCACGTAGAACGGACCCTGATCGGGGGGCGGCGCGGCCGCGCAGCCGGACGCGGCGAGCGGCAGGGTCAGCACCATCGCCAGGCCGATCGATCGCAAGCTCGTCATGACCCTCATCGGTGCGTGGTGGAGGGGGTTGGATTCGAACCAACGTAGGCAAAGCCAGCGGATTTACAGTCCGCCCCCTTTAGCCACTCGGGCACCCCTCCGTGCGGCAGCGACCTAAGGCGATACGGGCACGCTGTCAACGCCTCCGCGGGGCCTGCCTGGGGCCCGCGCGGGCGCGCCGTGACGGTGTCCGATCGCGCGCCTATAACCGCCGCATGCGATCCAGACCTCCCGAGCGATCTCGCATGGCGGGCGCTCCCACACGGCCCGGCGGCGCGCGACCGGCCGCCGCGGCCGGTGGCGGCCTGTGGCTCTACGGCCTGCACACGGTGTCGGCAGCATTGCTCAACCCGCAGCGCCGGCTGCGCCGGCTGCTGCTGACCGCCGACGCGGAGGCGGCGCTGGCCGCCCGCCTCGGCGCCGCCTGGCCGCTCGCCGTCGAGCGCGCCGAGCGCGCGCAGCTCGACGCCCTGGTCGGGCGCGACGCGGTGCACCAGGGCGCCGCCCTGCTCGCCGACATGCTGGCGCCGCCCTCGCTCGAGCAGGCGCTGCGCCATCCCGGCCCGGTGCTGGTGCTCGATCAGGTCAGCGACCCGCGCAACGTCGGCGCCATCCTGCGCTCCGCCGCGGCGTTCGGGGCGGCCGCGGTGATCGTCCAGGATCGCCACGCGCCCGAGGAGACCGGTACCCTGGCCAAGGCCGCCTCGGGGGCGCTGGAGACGATGCCGCTGCTGCGCGCGGTCAACCTGTCGCGCACGCTGGTGGCGCTGAAGGCGGCGGGGCTGTGGACGGTCGGCCTCGATGCCGGCGGCGCGGTGCTGGACGGCGCCGCCTTCCGGGGCCGACGCGTCGCGCTGGTGCTCGGCGCTGAGGGGGAGGGCCTGCGCCGGCTCACCCGGGAAACCTGCGACGAGGTCGCGGGGCTGCGCATGCAAGGCGCGATGCAGAGCCTGAACGTCTCCAACGCCGCCGCGGTGGCGCTGTACGAGATGGTCCGCGGCTAGCGCCTGACCGGACGTTGCGGAAGCAAGGCAAGGGGCTTTGCCCCTTGACCCCGTCAAAGGCAGGCCTTTGAAAACCTTGATTTAGAAGATGGGGTTCGGGGCCTGCGGCCCCGACGGGTCAAGGGCAGCGCCCTTGCCTTGGCCGTTCCGCGCGTGCGCTATATCGCGTAGTCGATCGGCGGCAGCGTCTGGTCCATGGTGAAGGCCGGCATCGACGAGTGCCGGGTGCCGACGCGGCGCGCCGGGTTGCCGACGACGGTGGTGTAGGGCGGCACCGCCTCGAGCACGATGCTGCCGGCGCCGATCTTCGCACCCTCGCCGATCTCGATGTTGCCGAGCACCTTGCAGCCGGCGCCCAGCAGCACGCCGCGCCGGATCTTGGGATGCCGGTCGCCCTCGTTCTTGCCGGTGCCGCCCAGGGTCACGCCCTGCAGCATCGAGACGTCGTCCTCCAGCACCGAGGTCTCGCCGATCACGATGCCGGTGCCGTGGTCGATCAGGATGCGCCGGCCGAGCGTCGCCGCCGGGTGGATGTCGAGGCCGAACGCCTCGGAGACGCGGCTCTGCAGGTGCCGCGCCAGGTGGCGCCTGCCGTGCCGCCAAAGCCAGTGCGCCACCCGGTAGGCCTGCAGCGACTGGAAGCCCTTGAAGAACAGGAACGGGGTGATCAGGTCCGGGCAGGCCGGGTCGCGCTCCTTGATCGCCACCAGGTCGGAGGCGGCGGCGGCGACGATGTCGGCGTCGGCGCGATGCGCCTCGGCCACCAGCTCGATCAGCGCGCGGGCGGGAACCGCGGTGTCGCCCAGCTTGCGGCCGATCAGCGCCGCCAGCGCCGGCGCGAAGCCGCGATGGATGCGCAGGTTCAGCTCCAGCATCGCCGCCATGATCGGATCGTGGCAGTCGCCGGCCTCGCCGCGCAGGCGCTGCCAGAGCTCGTCGAGCGCGATCGGGGTGGTGGTCGCGATGTCCATCTTCGTGCTCGGGCTCGGCCTTGTGGCGCTCTCGGGACTGCCGTCCCGCGCTGTCTTAGTCCAGTTCTCAGCCGAGTCCCATCGCCCGCACCATGAAGGCGCGCTTCAGCCGCGGCATCCGGTGCACCGCGCCGATGCCGAGATCGCGGGCCAGCCGCAGGGCGGCGTTGTCGCTGCTGAACAGCCGGTCGAGCAGGTCGGTCGCCGCCAGCATGGCGAGGTTGTCCGGCCGGCGCCGCGCCTGGTAGCGCGCCAGCAGCGGCGCGGCACCCGGATCTCGGCCCTGCGCCACCGCCTCGATCACCAGCTCCGACAGCGCCATGATGTCGCGCAGACCGAGGTTCAGCCCCTGGCCCGCGATCGGGTGGATGCCGTGCGCGGCGTCGCCGATCAGCGCCAGCCGCGCGGCGGCGTAGCGATGCGCGTGCAGCGCGCCGAGCGGATAGGTCCAGCGCCGCCCCACCGGGCGCACCGCTCCCAGGTGGCCGCCCAGCCGGCGCTGCACCTCGCGGGTGAAGGCCGCGTCGTCGAGCGAGGCGAGCCGGCTCGCGAGCGGCTCGCGCTCGGTCCATACGATCGCCGACAGGTGCTCGCCGGCCTCGCCGCCGGCCATCGGCAGCTGCGCGAACGGGCCGCCGGGCAGGAAATGCTCCAGCGCCAGGTTGCCGTGCGGCCGTTCGTGCGACACCGCGCTGACGATGCCGGTCTGGCCGTAGCCGTAGCGGGTCACCGCGATCCCGGCCTGTCGCCGCAGCGGGCTCTGCCGTCCTTCCGCCGCGATCAGCAGGTCTGCGCGCAACCGGACGCCGCCGCGGGTCTCGATCCGCACCCCGGCAGGCTCGCGGCTTACCACCGACGCCTCGTCGGGCGCGAACAGGCGGATCAGCGGCGAGGCGTGCAGCGTCGCGTTCAGCGCCACGCGCAGGCTGCGCGCCTCGGTCATCCAGCCGAACGGCTCGCCGACCTCGCGATGGTCGAAATGCAGGAACAGCGGCGATGCCGGCCGCCCGGCGCGGCCGTCCGACACCCGGATGCCCAGGATCGGGCAGGAGGGCAGGGGCAGGCGCGGCCAGACCTCGGCCGCCTCCAGCAGACGGCGCGAGCTGGCCGCGACCGCGTAGGCGCGGCCGTCGAAATCCGGATGCTCCATCGGCGGCAGGCCGGCGCGATCGATCACCGCCACCCGCACGCCGCCGGCGGCGAGGCGGCAGGCGAGGGTGGCGCCCACCGGCCCGGCGCCCACGATGCAGGCGTCGAACGCCATGGCATCGGCCTGGTCGGTGCGGGCGGCGGCTCGTGGGCTCGGCGCGGATATCGGGATCATCTGCCTCGTTTGCGGGCATCGGTGCCCGTTGGACTGGTCGCCAAACAGGCCGGTGCGCCTGGCAGGGATCGCACAGGTGGCGTGGCGTGACGCGGCGTCAACCGTCCCGCGGTTCTGCCGGCGGTTCTGGCATGGTTTTTGGAACGGATATTTCGGTACAAGTGTCTGCCAAACCGGATCGAGATGTCCGGCTCGGCCGGGATCCGTTCGATGGCGGACGGATGAAACAGCTGAGAGAGAGGTGTGATGAAGCTCGTTACAGCCGTCATCAAGCCCTTCAAGCTCGACGACGTGCGTGAGGCGCTGACGCCGCTGGGCGTGCAGGGTCTGACCGTGTCGGAAGTGAAGGGATTCGGACGCCAGAAGGGGCAGACCGAGATCTACCGTGGCGCCGAGTACCACGTGAGCTTCCTGCCCAAGGTCAAGATCGAGGTGGCGGTCACCGACGACATGCTCGACCAGGTGGTCGAGGCGATCATGCAGTCGGCGCACACCGGCAAGATCGGCGACGGCAAGATCTTCGTGACCGAGATCCAGCGCGCCATCCGTATCCGTACCCGCGAAACCGGAGATGACGCGCTGTGACAGCCCTCGCCATTACCCACACACGGGACCTGCGGCGGCATGCCGCGATCGTCGCCTGGGCGCTGCTCGGCGCCGCACTCGCCGCGGTGCTGGCGGTGCAGCCGGCACTCGCCGCCGCTCCCGCGCCGCCGCCGAAGATCGATACCGGCGACACCGCCTGGATGCTGACCAGCACCGCGCTGGTGCTGATGATGACGGTGCCGGGGCTCGCGCTGTTCTATGCCGGCATGGTCCGCAAGAAGAACGTGCTGGCCACCCTGATGCAGGCCTTCACCGTCTGCTGCCTGGTCACCATCACCTGGGTGGTGGCCGGCTACAGCCTGACCTTCACCACCGGATCGCCCTATATCGGCGACCTGTCGCGGTTCATGCTGCACAATATCGGGGCCAACATCTCCAAGGGCAGCGACATCGGCTTCACCATGGGGGCGGGCAGCTCGAACCCGACCGTGATGACGATCCCCGAGACCGTCTACATGATGTTCCAGATGACGTTCGCGATCATCACCCCGGCCCTGATCGCCGGCGCCTTCGCCGACCGCATGAAGTTCAGCGCCATGTGCATCTTCATGGTGCTGTGGTCGCTGGTGGTCTACGCGCCGATCGCGCACTGGGTGTGGAGCCCGATCGGCTGGGTCGGCGCGTTCGGCGCGATCGACTTCGCCGGCGGCACCGTGGTGCACATCAACGCCGGCATCGCCGGGCTGATGTGCGCGCTGGTGCTCGGCAAGCGCCAGGGCTACGGCCACGACGACATGGCGCCGTTCAACCTCACCTACTCGGTGATCGGCGCGTCGCTGCTCTGGGTCGGCTGGTTCGGCTTCAACGCGGGCTCCGCGGTGGGATCGAACGGCCGCGCCGGCATGGCGATGGCGGCGACCCAGATCGCCACCGCGGCGGCGGCGCTGGGCTGGATGTTCGCCGAGTGGATCGCCAAGGGAAAGCCCACCGTGCTCGGCGTGATCTCCGGCGCCGTCGCCGGACTGGTGGCGATCACGCCGGCCTCCGGCTACGTGCTGCCGGGCGCCTCGATCATCATCGGCGTCGCCGCCGGCGTGATCTGCTTCTGGACCTCCACCTACATGAAGCACATGCTCGGCTACGACGACAGCCTCGACTGCTTCGGCGTGCACGGCATCGGCGGCATCGTCGGCGCGCTGCTCACCGGCGTGTTCGCCTTCGGGCCGCTCTCCGCCACCGACGCCTCGCCGGCCGGCACCGTCGGATCGTTCTCCCAGCTGATCATCCAGGCCAAGGCGGTGTGCGTGACGCTGATCTGGAGCGGGCTGCTGTCGTTCGTGCTGCTCAAGATCATCGACCTGACCATCGGCCTGCGCGTCAGCCACGACGAGGAGACCGAGGGGCTGGACATGACCCTGCACGGCGAGCGCATCAACTGAGGCCGGCGGGCGGCCAGGCGCTTCATCGGCCTGGCCGCCTGAGGAAGATATGACGGGTCGCGTACGACACCCAGACCTCGCGCCCCGCCAGCCAGTCGGTGCCGAGCAGCATGTCGAACGGCTCCGACAAGGGTGCCACCGTCAGCACCGGCACGCGCGTGGTCTCCCCGCCGATGCGCAGGCTGGCGAAGCGGTGCCAGTGATACGGCTGCTCGCGCAGGTCGACGCCGGTGGTGATGCCGCCGGGGTCGGCGGCGAGCGCCTCGGGGGTGACGCCGAGCCGCAGCGCCGACGCCCGTGACAGCAGGTGCGAGCGGGCGCCGGTATCGAACAGCGCGCGGATCGGGCGGCCGTCCAGCATCGCCGGCAACCACAGCCGCACCCCGAGTGCGGCGAGCGCCACCGTCGCGAACGGCTGCGGCCAGGCCGGCGGCGGCGCGCAGGCGAGCGAGGGCAGCTCGATCCGGTAGAGCGACAGCGTGGCGGCAGGGACGTCGAGATCGAGGTCGAACCGCGACAGCACGTCGCCGCCCAGGAAGCCCGCCACCGGCGGATCCAGCCGCGGCGCCCCGGGCAGCGCGCCGACCGGCATGGCGACGTCGCCCAGTGCCAGATCGCCGATCGCGAGCTCCGGCAGGCGGGCGACCCCGGTGGATCCGCCGCCGCCGCCGGTCCCCTGCAGCCGGATGCGCAGCCCCGGGTCGCGCGCGAGCCCGAGGGCCTGGGCCGCCTGCGGCGTGATCAGCCCGGCATCGGAGCCGGTATCGAGCATCAGCCGGATCGGCCGGCCGCGGCTGCTCGCCGGGATCGACAGGAAGCCGCCATCGTCGCGCAGCGGCACCGCCGCCACCCGCTCGCGCCGGCAGCCGCCGGCCGAGGCGACCGCATCCGGATCTGCCGCGAGCAGCCAGAGCAACCCCCGGATCAGCACGACGAGGCCGGCGAGCGGGCGTCGCCCGGCCACGCTCACGATCTCGGCCACGCTCAGGGGCTCAGGCTGAGGAACCGGTCGGTGGCGTCGATCAGCGCCGACAGGATGCCGGGCTCGGTGGTGGCGTGCCCGGCATCGTCGATCAGGTGGAACTCGGCCTGCGGCCAGGCGCGATGCAGGTCCCACGCACTGCGCACCGGGGTCGCGACGTCGTAGCGCCCCTGCACGATCACCCCCGGCAGGTGGGCGATGCGGTGCACCTCGCGCAGCAGCTGTCCCTCCTCGAGCCAGGCGCCGTGCACGAAGTAGTGGTTCTCGATGCGCGCGAAGGCCAGCGCGTAGCGGTCCTCGCCATGCTGCGAGCTGATCTCGGCATTGGGCCGCAGGGTGAGCGTCTCGCCCTCCCACAGGCTCCAGGCGCGCGCCGCCTGGACGCGCACCTGCGGGTTGTCGTCGGTCAGCCGCACCCGGTAGGCGGCCATCAGGTCGCCGCGCTCCGCCTCGGGGATCGGCGCCAGGAAGCGCTCCCACTTGTCGGGGAACAGCCACGAGGCACCCTCCTGGTAGTACCAGAGCAGCTCGGCGCGGCGCAGCGTGAAGATGCCGCGCAGGATCAGCCCGCTGGCGCGCCCGGGATGCGCCTGCGCGTAGGCGAGCGCCAGCGTGCTGCCCCACGAGCCGCCGAACACCAGCCAGCGGTCGGTGCCGGTCATCTCGCGCAGCCGCTCGATGTCGCCGACCAGGTGCCAGGTGGTGTTGTGCTGCAATGAGGCGTGGGGGATCGAGCGTCCGCAGCCGCGCTGGTCGAACAGCACGATGCGGTAGCGGGCCGGGTCGAACAGCCGGCGCTGCGTGGCCGAGCAGCCGCCGCCGGGGCCGCCGTGCAGGAACACCACCGGCACGCCGTCGGGATTGCCGCACAGCTCCCAGTAGATCTGGTGGCCGTCGCCGACCGCGAGCATGCCGTGCGCGTACGGCTCGATCGGCGGATAGAAGCCGCGCAGGGCGGGATCGGCCGGCATGCATGGTCCTGTGGCCAGGGTGAAGCGATCGGGCGAAGTCGTCGGGCGGCCTCAGGGCGTGGCCGCAGCCTTGCCGGCCCGCGGATGCGCGCGCCGCCACACCTGCATCAGACGCGTCTCGTCGACCAGGGTGTAGAGCTGGGTGGTCGACAGGCTGGCATGTCCGAGCAGCTCCTGGATCGCGCGCAGATCGGCGCCGCCCTCCAACAGGTGGGTGGCGAAGGAGTGCCGCAGCGCGTGCGGGGTCGCGTGCTCCGGCAGCCCGGCCAGCCGGCGCCAGGCGCGCAGCGCGCGCTGCGCCACCCCGGCATCGAGGCGGCCGCCGCGCGTGCCGGGGAACAGCGGCGCGTCGGGCCGCGGGTCGGGATGGCGCGCCCGCCACCCGGCAAGTGCGGTCGACACCGCCGGCAGCACCGGCACCCAGCGGTCGCGGCCACCCTTGCCGCGTATCAGCAGCGGCTGCCCCGGCTGCTGCGGCAGGTGGCGCAGATCGAGCGCCAGCGCCTCGGAGATGCGCAGCCCGCAGCCATAGAGCAGGGTGAACAGGGCGGCGTCGCGCGCCGCCGCGAGCGGGCCCGCCGCCAGGCCGCCGACGCCCTCCGGGAGCTCGAGCGCCTGCGCGGGCGCCAGCGGTCGCGGCAGGCGGGGTGCCGCGCGCGGCGTCGCCAGCAGGGCGGGGGCGGCGTTGCGCAGCCCGTGCCGGCGCGCGAGGTAGCGGTAGAACGCACGCACCGCCGCGACCCCGCGGGCGCGGCTGCGATGGTTGCCCTGCCGGGTCGAGCGCGGCCGTCGCGCCGACGCCGCCGCCAGCCGGGCCGCCTCGTGCGCCATCCAGGCGCGCAGGTCGGCATGGCCGAGCCGGTCGAGCGAGGCGAGGTCCGGCTCGCCGCCGAGGTGGCCGGCGAGGAAGCCAAGGAAGCCGGACAGGTCATGCCGGTAGGCGACCAGGGTGAGGGGTGCGGCGCGCTTCTCGCGGCCCATCCAGCCGAGGAAGGCCTCGAGCGCCTCCGCGCCGGTCACGACAGCGGATCCGGCCAGATCGCCTCGATGCGCGCGGCCAGCACCCTGCCGAGGAAGCCGAGCGCTGCCGCGCCGGAGCCGTCGCGCAGCGTCTCGCTGAGGATCGCGTCGTCGCGCGCCGCGAGCGCCAGCAGCATCGGCGGCATGCTGGTCGCCGGCACCCGCAGCAGCGCGTCGTGACGCGCCAGCAGCGCCGCCTCGCCGTGCAGCGCCACCGCGTCGCGGGGCGCGGTCCGGCACACCACCTCGCGCGCGCCGATCAGGCGCGCGACTGCGCCGGGCGGCAGCGCGCGCGCCTGCAGCCGCGACGGCGTGCCGGCCTCGCTGCACAGCAGTGCGGCGTCGATGCCGAGCAGTGCGGGCAGGTCGATGGCGATGCAGGCCGCGAGGTCGTCGGCGCGCACCAGCGCCAGGATCGCCTCCTGCACCCGGCCGGCGAGGCCGCTGCCGGCACGCAGCGCGCGCAGCATGCCGGCGGCCTGCTCGGCGGTGGAGGCGGCCCGCCTGCGCGCCTCGCCCAGCATTGCCGCCATGTGGTCGGTGAGCGTCTCGCCGTGCACGCGCCGGGGCGGCGCCAGCCTCTCGTACAGCCCGGCCTGGTCGGCGAGCCAGTCCGGGTTGTCGCGCAGGAAGCGGGCGACCTGGTCCGGATCGGCCGGCTCGTCGCGCTTCACCCGCGGCACCCGGTTGCCGCACCCCGGGCCGCGCGCCACATTAGCGCGCGCGACGATGCCTGCGGCCGGCCGACATGCCCGGCGGACTCATGCATCACGGAGCCAGCAGAGGGGTGCCGCGCTGAAGATCATCACGGCGCCGAGCTTAGCCGTCCCGTCGGTCCAGGCAAGCGGCGCCGGGGGCAGGGTGCGCGTGCTGCTGCCCTACCCCTTCCCTGGCGCCTTCGACTACCTGGCACCGCCCGAGCTCGAGCTGGCGCCGGGCGACGTGGTGATGGTGCCGCTGAACCGCCGCGCCGAGGTCGGCGTGGTGTGGGACCAGGACGCCTCGCTGCCGCCCGAGCTGCGGCCGCCGGAGCCGCCCGCGGTCGCGGCGCACCGGCTCAAGCCGGTCAGCGCGGTGCTCGACGTGCCGCCGCTGCCGCGCGCCTCGCGCCGCTTCGTCGACTGGGTGGCCGGCTACACCCTGACCCCGCCCGGGCTGGTGATGGCGATGGCGCTGCGGGTGGGCGCGTTCTCCGCACGCGCCCCCGCCACCGGCTGGGTCGCGGCCCCGCCGCCGCCTGGGCCGCCGCCGCCTGGGCTGCCGCCGGATGGGCCGCCGCCGCAGAAACTCACCGCCGCGCGCGCCCGCGTGCTGGCGGCGCTGCGCGAGGCGGCGCCGCTCGACACCGCGGCCTTGGCGCGCGCCGCCGGCACCGGTGCGGGCGTGATCCGCGCGATGGCCGGATCGGGGCTGCTGGCCGAGGTGCCGCTGCCGCATCGCCCCGCGTTCCGGCGTCCCGATCCCGACCACGCCGACGCGCCGCGGCTGTCGCCCGACCAGCAGGCGCAGGCGCGACCGCTGCGCGAGGCGGTGCGCGAGCGGCGTTTCTCCGTCACCCTGCTGGAGGGCGTCACCGGGTCGGGCAAGACCGAGGTCTATCTCGAGGCGGTGGCGGCGTGCCTCGCACAGGGCCGCCAGGCGCTGGTGCTGCTGCCGGAGATCGCGCTGTCGTCGCAGTGGCTGCAGCGCTTCGTGCGGCGTTTCGGCAGCGAGCCCGCGGTGTGGCACTCCGACCTCGGCTCCAAGCAGCGTCGCATCGCCTGGCGCGCGGTCGCCTGCGGCGAGGCGCCGGTGCTGGTGGGGGCGCGCTCGGCGCTGTTCCTGCCCTTCACCGAGCTCGGCCTGATCGTCGTCGACGAGGAGCACGAGACCGCCTTCAAGCAGGAGGACGGCGTCACCTACAACGCCCGCGACATGGCGGTGGTGCGCGCCCGGCTGTCCGACGCCGCGGCACTGCTGGTCTCCGCCACCCCGAGCCTGGAGACGCTGGCCAACGTCGAGGCCGGCCGCTACCGGCGGGTCACGCTGGCGGCGCGCCACGGCGGCGCCAGCCTGCCGGCGGTGTCGGCGATCGACATGCGCGACGCGCCGCCCGAGCGCGGCCTGTTCCTCTCGCCGGTGCTCCGCACGGCGATCGACGAGACGCTGGCGCGCGGCGAGCAGGCGATGCTGTTCCTCAACCGGCGCGGCTACGCCCCGCTGACGCTGTGCCGCAGCTGCGGCCACCGGCTGCAATGCCCGAACTGCACCGCCTGGCTGGTCGAGCACCGGGCGCGCCGCGTGCTGACCTGCCATCATTGCGGCCATACCGAGCCGGTGCCGCAGCACTGCCCGGCCTGCGGCGCCGAGGCCAGCCTGACCCCGATCGGCCCCGGCGTCGAGCGCATCACCGAGGAGGCGCGGCTGTCGTTTCCCGAGGCGCGCCTGCTGGTGATGGCGAGCGACACGCTGCCCGGCCCGCACGCCGCCACCGAGGCGGTGCGGCGCATCGCCGCGCGCGAGGTCGACCTCATCATCGGCACGCAGATCGTCGCCAAGGGTTGGCACTTCCCGCATCTCACCCTGGTCGGCGTGGTCGATGCCGATCTCGGGCTGGCCGGCGGCGACCTGCGCGCCGCCGAGCGCACCGTGCAGCTGCTGCACCAGGTCGGCGGACGCGCCGGTCGCGCCGAGGCGCCCGGCCGGGTGCTGCTGCAGACCTACGCGCCGGAGCATCCGGTGATGGTGGCGCTGATCGGCCAGGATTTCGCCGCCTTCATGCGTCGCGAGGCGGAGAGCCGGCGTCCCGGCCACTGGCCGCCCTACGGCCGTCTCGCCGCCCTGATCGTCAGCGCCGACACCGCGCAGGCCGCCGACGACGTCGCGTGCGGGCTCGGGCGCTGCGCGCCGCAGGCCGAGGGGGTGCAGGTGCTGGGTCCGGCGCCGGCGCCGCTGTCGATCCTGCGCGGCCGCCATCGCCGGCGCCTGCTGCTGCGCACCCGTCGCGACGTCGCGGTGCAGCCGCTGCTGCGCGACTGGCTGGCGCAGTTGCGCCCGGTGCCCGGCGTGCGCATCGACGTGGACGTCGATCCGGTGTCGTTCCTGTAACCCTACTGGCCGGTCGCGCGGCTCAGCCCGCGAGGGCGGGGAACACCAGGCGGATCGTGGTGCCTTCTCCCGGTGCGGACTCGATCTCGAGCCGGCCGTTGGACTGCTCGGCGAAGCCGTTGACCATCGACAGGCCGAGCCCGGTGCCCTTGCCGCGCTCCTTGGTGGTGAAGAACGGCTCGGTCGCCCGCCTGACCACCTCGACAGGCATGCCGACCCCGGTGTCGCGCAGCGCGATCTCGACCGCGCTCGCATCGTCGTCCGCATCGTACCGGCGCAGCCGCGTCGACACCACGATCCTGCCTCCCGTCGGCATCGCGTCGGCGGCGTTGCGCACCAGGTTCAGCAGCGCCAGCTCCATCTGGCCGGGATCGATCTTCGCCGCCAGCGGCTCCGGCGCCAGGTCGAGCGCCACCGTCACGTCGGATCCGGCCATCTGGTCGAGGATGCTGTCGAAGTTGCGCAGCATCTCGTTGACGTCCAGAGCCTGGTTGTCGTGGAACTGCCGGCGCGCGAAGGAGAGCATCTGGTCGGTCAGCCGCGCCGCCCGCCGCGCGCCCCATGTCGCCCGCCCGAGCTGCTTGTCGCGCCGCACGCCGTCGAGCTCCGCCGTGGCGCGCTCGACGCTCGCCAGCACGATGGTCATCAGGTTGTTGAACTCGTGCGCCAGGCTGGATGCCATGCCGCCGAGCGTCTCCATGCGCTGCGACTGCTGCAGCACCGCCTCGGCCTCGCGCCGGCGGGTGACGTTGAGCTGGCTCGCGAAGTAGTAGACGAGCCTGCCCTGGGTATCGATGACCGGGCTGATGAACAGCGCGTTCCAGAAGCTCGATCCATCCTTGCGGTAGTTCAGGATCTCCTGCTGCACGTCCTCGCCCGCCGCGATGCCGCGTCGGATCGCGGCGATGGCTGCGGGATCGGTGCCGCAGCCCTGCAGGAAGCGGCAGTTCCGTCCCAGGATCTCGTCCTGACCGTAGCCGGTGAGCTCCTCGAACGCCTGGTTGCAGAACACGATCGGGCCGTCGGCCTGATGCGGATCGCTGAGGCACATCGGCATCCGGCTCATCTGCACGGCGGCGAAGAAGATGTCCTTGCCGCCGCGGCCGCCGCCGCTCGGGATGATGTTGCGGCCGTCCGACGAATGATGTCCCGATCTCAGCGCGACCACCCTGTGTCCTGCCCCGTCCGTCGCACCGCCGGGTCCCCCGATCGACGTGATCAGCCTGCGGCACGGCAGGCTTCTGGCATAGCGCCCGGTCGGGTTCCACCGCATCGCGGCGTCTCACACCACGTCGTGATGCCACTATCGGCAAGGTGACCGTGTTCCCGCCTGGCGAGCGCGAGCAACTGATCGGACCCCGACGTGTGTGTTCTCCTGGTGGAAGACGAACCCCTGATCCGGGAGATCATGACCGAGACGCTGGAGGAGGCGGGCCACGAGGTCACCGGGGCGCGCACCGGCGACGAGGCGATGGAGCTGATCGGCAGCTCGCCGAAGCGGTTCATCGCCCTGGTGACCGACTTCCACATGCCCGGCCGCTTCGACGGCGCGGAGGTCGCGGCCCGCATCAGGCAGCGGATGCCCGATATCCCGGTGGTCATCGCCTCGGGCCGTCCGGAGGTGTTCCAGACCGCCTGGCGGCTCGAGCTCGGCTACCACCTGCTGCGCAAGCCGTACGGGCCGCGCCAGCTCGTCGCACTGCTGGGGCAGCTGCTGCCGACGCCCAGCTAGGCCGGCCTTGCGTCCACCGCCGTCCACCGGGGCCTTGCCTTGGCGATCGATCGGTCCTTACCTCCAGCCCCAGAGCTTCCAGCTCCAGAGCTTCCAGCCCCAGAGCTTCGGCGCCGGATGATGCAGTCGGGGTGAGGAAAGTGGACCGCGATGGCCGATGATCCTGCTCTCGATCCGGTGCCGACGCACGACCCGGCGCTGGCACGCGCCATCGCTGCCGCGCGATGGCGGCTGATGCCGCTGCTGCTGGTGATGTATCTCGTCGCCATGCTGGACCGGACCAACATCGGGTTCGCCAGGCAGGCGCTGCACGCCGGGGTGGGGGTGTCCGATGCCGCCTTCGCGCTCGGCGCCAGCGTGTTCTTCGTCACCTACGCCGTGTTCGAGCTGCCGAGCAACCTGATCCTGCACCGCGTCGGCGCCCGCGTCTGGATGTGCCGGATCATGGTGAGCTGGGGGCTGGTGGCGGCGGCGATGATGTTCACGCGCGGCTCCGCCTCGTTCGTGGGGCTGCGGCTGCTGCTCGGCCTCGCCGAGGCCGGGTTCTTCCCCGGCGCGATCCTCTACATGACCTACTGGTTCCCGGCCTCCGAGCGCGGCCGCGCACTGGGGCTGTTCTATTTCGGCTTCCCGCTCGCGCTGACGCTCGGCAGCCCGCTCTCCGGCGGCCTGCTGGCGCTCGACGGCCGCCTCGGCCTGCAGGGCTGGCAGTGGATGTTCCTGATCGAGGGCCTGCTCGCCTGCGTGATCGGGATCTACGCGCTGTTCGGACTGACCGACCATCCCGAGCACGCGACCTGGTTGGACGCCGACGAGAAGGCGGCCCTGGCCCGCGCCATCGCCGCCGAGACGCAGCAGAAGCTGGACCGCGGCGGCCTGCGGCTCGGGCGCGCGCTGCTCGACCCGCGACTGCTGCACCTGCTCGCGGTGTATTTCTTCCTGCAGATCAGCGTCTACGGCGTGACCTTCTACCTGCCGAGCCAGGTCAGCGCGCTGCTCGGGGTCAGGATCGGGCCGCTGGTCGGGCTGGTGGTCGGCATACCGTGGCTGTGCGCGGCGCTGATGGCGACGTACTGGCCCAGCCGCGCGGTGCGCACCGGACGCTCGCGCGGCTACGCGCTGGCGTTCCTGCTGTTCATCAGTGCCGGGCTGGTGGTGTCGGCCAACACGCCGCCGCTGCTCGCCATCGCGGCGCTGTGCTTTGTCACCACCGGTGCCATCTGCGTGCAGCCGATCTTCTGGACGTTCCCGACCGGCTATCTCGGCGGCGTCGCGGCGGCGGGCGGAATCGCGGCGATCAACTCGCTCGGCAACCTAGGCGGCTTCGTCGCACCCAACCTGCGGAACTGGGCCGACGCGCATCTCGGATCGCACGCCGCCGGTCTCTACGTGCTGGCGTTCGCGGCCCTGGTCTCGGCGGCGCTGGTGCTGCTGCTGCCGAGCCGCATCGTCTCGGTGCCCGGCAGCGTCGAGCGCGCGCCGTCCCCGACCGCGCGGCAGAGGCTGGTCGCCCGCCGACAGGAGATCTCATGAAGCTGCTTCGCTACGGCCCGGCGGGCCGGGAGCGGCCCGGGCTGCTCGACGCCGAGGGCCGGGTGCGCGATCTCTCGGCGCACCTGCCGGCGCTGGATGCCGGGGCGCTGGATCCGCAGGCGCTGGCCCGCATCGACGCGATCCCCGCCGACGACCTGCCGCTCGCCGAGGGCCATCCGCGCCTCGGCATCCCCTACACCGGCATCGGCAAGTTCATCGGCATCGGCCTGAACTATGCCGACCATGCCGCGGAGGCGAACCTGCCGATCCCCTCCGAGCCGCCGGTCTTCAGCAAGGCGATCAGCTGCCTGAACGGGCCGAACGACGCGATCATGCTGCCGCGCCACTCCACCCGGACCGACTGGGAGGTGGAGCTCGGCGTGGTGATCGGACGCCGCGCCTGCTACGTCGGCGAGGCCGAGGCGCTCGATCACGTCGCCGGCTACTGCGTCGTCAACGACGTCAGCGAGCGCGAGTACCAGCTCGACCGCGGCCCGACCTGGGACAGGGGCAAGGGCTGCGACAGCTTCGGCCCGGTCGGCCCCTATCTGGTGACGGCCGACGAGGTCGGCGACCCGCAGCGGCTCGGCCTGTGGCTCGACCTCAATGGCCGGCGCATGCAGACCGGCCATACCGGCAGCATGATCTTCGGCGTCGCCGCCCTGGTGAGCTATCTCAGCCGCTTCATGACGCTGCATCCGGGCGACCTGATCGCCACCGGCACGCCGCCGGGCGTCGGGCTCGGGGTGAAGCCGGATCCGGTGTTCCTCAAGGCAGGCGACGTGCTCCGGCTCGGCATCGACGGGCTGGGCGAGCAGCGCCAGCAGGTGGTCGCCTGGAGTGCGGAGCAGGCGGGGCAGCCGGTCGGGCGGTAGCCCCGGCCCGGATCGCGCCCGGCGGGGCTTGCGGCCCGTGAGCGCGTTCGCCATCCATCGGCGACGCCGCCGATGCTTAACCCGCCGAACCCCTAGCCGATCGAGATCGCACACCGCATGAGCTTGATTTCCTACGCGCAGAACTACGAGGACGTCGTGCTCTGGCGCGCCCTCAAGGACGTGGAGCCCGGCTTCTACATCGATGTCGGCGCCGCCGACCCGGACGAGATCTCGGTCACCAAGCTGTTCTACGAGCGCGGCTGGTCGGGCATCAACATCGAGCCGACCGCGAGCTATTTCGAACGCCTGGCGCAGGCGCGTCCCCGCGACCTGAACCTGAACGTGGCGGCGGGGGCGGCACCCGGTCTGATGGCGCTGAACGAGATCCCCGGCACCGGCCTGTCCACCCGGGACGACGAACTCGCGCGTCGTCACGCCGCCGCCGGATGGGAGAGCCGGGAGATCACGGTGCCGATGCTGACGCTCGCGAGCATCTGCGGGTCCCAGGGGGTGGGAGAGGTCCATTTCCTGAAGGTGGACGTGGAAGGCGCGGAAGCGGACGTGCTGCGCGGCATGGATTTTGAGCGGTTCCGGCCATGGATCGTCGTCGTCGAGGCCACCGAGCCGCTGTCACCGATACGCAACGACGAGTCCTGCGAGGCCTTGCTGCTGGCCCAGCGCTACCGGCGGGCCTATTTCGACGGGCTGAACGCGTTCTACGTCGCCGAGGAACAGGCGCGCCTGATCGATGCCCTCGCCGTGCCGCCCAACGTATTCGACGACTACGTCACCGCGCGCGAGCACGAGCTCCGGGTCCGCATCGAGGAGGCGTCCGACGCGGTGCACACCCTGTCGCTGCGGCTGAAACACCAGGACGACGAGCTCGGTGTCCTGCGCACCGCCTCGACGCAGGTCCAGGCGGCCCGCGAGGCGGCGGAGGCGCAGCTCGCGGTGCTGCGCCAGGACCTCGAGGGGGCGCGCGAGGCCGAGCAGCGCGCCCGCCTCCACGCCGACCAGCTCAAGCGTCGCCTCGCCGCCGGCCGCGAGGAGGCGGATCGATATCAGCAGGCGGAGCTCGCGCTGCGCCTCGAGCTGGAGGCGGCCGCCGGACGCGAGGCAGCGTCGCTGATCGAGCAGGATGGGTTGAGGACGCAGCATCACGCGGTGCTGGCGCAGCGCGATGCCGCGCTGGCGGAACGGGACGCGCTCATCGCCGAGCGCGACGATCAGTCGGCGCGGCTGCAGCGATCGCACGCGGCCGCCCTCGCGATGTCGCGCGAGCGGGAACGGCTGCATGCCGCGCACGCCTCCGCCGCCTCGCTGCTCGATGCGGTCCGGGTCAGCACCTCGTGGCGCCTGACGCGGCCGATGCGGATGCTCGTCCGCGCGGCGAAGGCGGGGCTGCAGCGGCCCGGAAGCTAGGCGGCGATACGTATGCGGATCATCCTCGATCTACAGGGCGCCCAGAACGCGAGCCGATTCCGCGGCATCGGCCGCTACACCCTGTCGCTCGCGCGCCAGATGGTGCTCAGCGGCGGCGACCGGCACGAGTTCCACCTGCTGCTGAACGCCAACCTGCCCGAGGCGTTGCCGGAGCTGGAGAACGCCTTCGACGGCCTGCTGCCGCGCTCGCGCCTGCACGTCATCGGGCTGCCGGGTCCGACGATGGAGATGGTCCCCGGCAACGCCTGGCGCACCCGGGCGGCGGAGCTGCTGCGCGAGGCGGCGCTGCACGTGCTGCAGCCCGACCTGGTGCATGTCGCGAGCCTGTTCGAGGGGTTCGACGACGACAGCGTCAGCTCCATCGGCGCGCTCGGGCTCGGCGTGCCCACGGCGGTCACGCTATACGACATGATCCCGCTGCTGCAGCCGGATGCCTACCTGGGCAGCCTGCAGCTGCGTCGCTGGTACTACCGCAAGGCGCAGCAGGCGCGGCGCGCCGACCTGCTGCTCGCGATCTCGGCCTCCTCGGCGTTGGAGGGAGCCGCGGCACTGCACCTGCCGTCCGAGCGCATCACCACCATCGGCACCGGCGTGGATGAGAGGTTCCGGCCGGTATCGGTGCAGGAAGCGCAGGCCGTGGAGCTGCGCGGGCGCTACCGGCTGCGGCGGCCGTTCGTGCTCTACGCCGGCGCAGTCGACCCGAGGAAGAACCTGCACGGCCTGATGGCGGCGTTCGCGGGGATGCCACCTCCGGTCCGGGCCGGCCATCACTTGGCGATCGCGGGCAAGCTGAAGCCCGACGATGTGGCGCGTATCGAGGGGCAGGCGGCGGCGGCCGGACTCGCTGGGGACGAGCTGGTGCTGCTCGGCTTCATCCCGGATGACGACCTGATCCGGCTCTACGCGCTCTGCGAGGTGCTGGTGTTTCCCTCCTTCCACGAGGGCTTCGGGCTGCCGGCGGCGGAGGCGATGGCCTGCGGCGCCGCGGTGATCGGCTCCGACCGCACCAGCATCCCCGAGGTGATCGGCCGCAGTGACGCCCTGTTCGATCCGGCGAACCCCACCAGCATCGCGGAGCGCCTGACCCGTGTGCTGACCGACCCAGGGTTCCGCGACGCGCTGCGCCGGCACGGTCCGGTGCAGGCCGCGCGCTTCGACTGGCGCGAGGTCGCCGAGCGCGGCCTCGCCGCCTTCGAGCGGCTGCATCGCGAGCGCCAGCCTGCCGGTGCCGCCGTGCAGGCAACGCAGCCGATGCCGCGTGTCGCCCTGGTGTTGCGGCCGACGTCGGCCGCGATCGGCCTCGGCGGTTACGCGTCGCGGCTGCTGCTGCGGCTCGCGTCGGTCTGCGAGGTGACCGGGATCGCGGTCGGTTCCGGCGGGAGCGAGGAATGGCTGGACGCGGCGGTGCCGGTGCGCCCGCTCGGCTGGCTGCGCGATCATGCCGCATGCTTCAACCATATCCTTTACGAACTGGCCGACGCGACCGCGACGCCAGAGCTGCTCGAGATGATGCGCACGCATCCGGGCTGCGTCGTGCTGCACGACGCTACCCTGTCGGAGGTGCTGGGGCGGATGAGCCGGGCGGATGCCGGCTGGCTGCTGTATGCGGCGCATGGCTGGCACGCGGTCCTGCTCGCCGGCCGCGAGGGGATGCAGGCGGCGATGCGCCGCTTCGACTGCCTGCTGCCGTTCCTGGTCGAGGCGGAGTGCGTGATCGTGCACGCGCAGGCCCTCGCCGAGCAGGTCCGCAACCGGCTCGGCGAGGGCGGCCCGGAAGTGGTCTGCGTCCCGCCGCCGGCGGCACTCGATCCGCCCGTCGGCCGCGCGCAGGCGCGGGCGAGGCTGGATCTGCCGGCCGAAGGCTTCGTCGCCTGCAGCCTGCTGCTCGACGATGCCGAGGTGCAGGCCCAGGTGCTCGATGGCTGGCTGTCGATGGCGCGTTCCGGCGGCACCGACGCGCTGCTGTTCCTCTGCGACCAGGCCGCCCCGGACATCGCGGCCGCGGTGATGCAGGACGTCGCCCAATTCGGCGCGGACCGCATCCGCTGCCTGCGCGAGCCTGGCGAGAGCCGTGATGCGCTCGCCGCATGCGACCTGGTGCTGCAGCCCGGCCGTCTGCCCGGCGCGGAGGCGGCGATGCTGCTGCCCGACCTGCTGCGGTCCGGCGTGCCGGTACTCGCGGGCGATGCCGCCGCGTGGCGCGGCATGCCAGCCGACTCGGTCCACGTGCTGCCGCCGGAGACGGATGCGGCGATGATCGCCCAGGCGCTCGATCGCATGCGGGCGGCGCCGCATCGCCACGGCGGCGAAGCCGGAAATCCTGCCGCGGAAGAGACCGAGCGGCAGCTCCGTTCCGCGTTCGACCGTGTCGCGGCGGATGCGAGCCGGACAGCGAGGCGTGGGCTGCTGCGTCGGCTGCCGACGCTGGAGCCCCGGCCGACGCCGGAGGATCTCGCGGCGGCGCAGGCGTTCCCGGATGCCAACCGTCAACCGGCCGGCCCGCGGTGCCTGTTCATCGACGTCTCGGTGCTGTCGATACGCGACGCCGGAAGCGGCATCCAGCGCGTCTGCCGCAGCATCATGACCGAGCTGCTGACCCGGCCGCCGCCGGACTACCGGGTGGAGCCGATACGCTGGATCGACGGCACGTACGTCTACGCGCGGCGCTACGTGCACGGCCTGTTCGGCGCGGGCGGAACGGCGCCGCCGGACGAGACGGTGTGGGCCGCCGCCGGGGACGTCTATGTCGGCATCGACCTCATCATGGAAACGATCTCCGACGCGCGGGGCTGGTTCGAGGCGCAGCGCCTGCGCGGCATGCGCACGGTGTTCGTGCTCTACGACCTGCTGCCGGCGCGTCATCCCGACATGTTCCCGCCGCTGATCGGTCCGATCTACCGCGACTGGATCCGCCAAGTCGCGGAGCTGGCGGACGGTGTGCTCAGCATCTCGCGCTCGGTCATGCAGGAGCTGGTCGGCTGGCTGCGCGAGCAGCCGCCGCAGCGGACACGACCGCTCCAGCTCGGCTGGTTCCATCTCGGCGGCGACCTGGACGCGACCTCGACCGGCATCGTCGGCGAGGCGTCGGCGCATGGCCTGCCGCGCGAGTTCCGCCGCCGCGACAGCTTTCTCAGCGTCGGCACGCTGGAGCCGCGCAAGGGCTACCGTCAGGCACTCGCGGCGTTCGAGGCGCTGTGGGCGTCCGGCGTGGACGTCAACTACGCAATCCTCGGCAATCGCGGGTGGATCGACGACGCCTTCTTCCGGCAGCTCGAGGCGCATCCCGAGTTCGGCCGCCGCCTGTTCTGGTTCCACAGCGTGAGCGACGAGACGCTGCTGGAGCTCTACCGTCAGGCGACGGCCTTCCTGGCGGTGTCAGAGGCGGAGGGTTTCGGCCTGCCTCTGGTCGAGGCGGCGAAGTTCGGGCTGCCGATCATCGCCCGCGACATCCCGGTTTTCCGCGAAATCACCGCGGGACACGCGAGCTTCTTCGACACCCTGTCCGGTCCGGAGCTGGCGGCGTATCTGCGGGCATGGCTGCCGCGTCACGCCGCCTACGACGTGCCGGCATCGGCGATGATGCCACCCTACACCTGGCGCGCCAGCGCGCAGCGGCTGAGCGAGGTCGTGGTCGAGGGGCAGTGGAGCCTGACCTGGACGCCCGGCGCGGACACCTTACTGGCTTGAGGTGAGCAAGCGGCCGAACCAGCGGACGGGGATGCTCCGCCGAGTCAGCGCCAATTCCACTCTCCATTCCGTCTGACGCGGCGCCCGATCCACCGCAGCGGCGCCAACACGCGCCACGATGTGGATGCGAGCAACGCATCGCGCTCCTCAGTGATCTCCTGCAGACGCGCGGAGATCTGCGACAGCGTCGTCGTCAGCTCCGCATTTTGCGCCTCCAGCTGAGTTCTCCTGTCATCGAGCACGGTGAGCTTCTCTGTGGTAGTCGTCAGCCCGTCCCTGGCGGCGAGCAGATCCGCTTGCGCCGTCGTTAGCCCGGCCCGCGCATCCGAGAGGGAGGTCAGGCTCTCCGAAAGCCGTTGATTGAGCGACGCAGCGGAAGGCTTGAAGCGGTGCGCGGCGTTGCTCATCACCAAGTCGCTCACGCATCCGTCATCGATCAGGTTGCGGTGAATGATCGCCCCGCACTGGTCCGTCGAAACCACTGGCGTCAGCATTTCGCCGTCCGGCTTCGCGCGGTTCAGGACGAAGACATGGCGGAAGTTGCTGGTAACCCACTCGATGAACTCCCGCGGGCTGGTGTTGCCCCAGACCAGCAGCGTCAAAGAGTTGAATTCGACAAAGACTAGAGACTCGAACCGGTTGATCAGATCCAGCGAACTTCTCAGCACCGGAAGCTCGAAACCCTCGACATCGATCTTGATGAAATCCACTCGCTCCAGCTGCCGCCGGCTCACCAGCTCCTCCAGTGTCAGCGCCTCGACGTCCACGCCAGTCAACCCCACGTGCCCCCAGGCCGACGCCTCGTCGAAGCGCACCATGCCGTTATGGCCAGCCGCCGCCGCGTGAACCGAGACGGCGTTGTGCGCTTCGTTCGCGGCTATGTTGGTGGCCAGGCATTCGGCAACAGATTTTCCGGCTTCCACCGCCACCACTTGACCTTGCGGACAATGCCGCGAGAGATACAGGGTCTTGATGCCGATGTTGGCGCCGACATCCAGGCAAACATAGTCTGGCTGCACCAACCGCTGGCAGAACCGCTGGAAGTCCGGTTCGAACTCCTCATACAAGGTGGTCCAGTATGGGTCGTCCGCGGCGATGCCGTGCAATTGGAATGTATGTCCGCCTATCGTAATCGACTTGCTCGGGAAGGGTTCAGACATCTCGCGGTCTCCAGGGCAGGCGGCTTGATGAAGCTTACGATTGCGAGCGTGAGCTCGCTAACGGTACGGATCGCGGCAGCCGCCGCGGTGACAAATCTAGATCGAGCCAGTCAAGAGCAAAGCGGAGCGGTTCGGTAAAACTCGTAGACCAGCCCGCCGATGAAGGCGAGGGTCTCATGCGTCGGGTCCCGCACGAGCTCAGGTCAAGCACTCCTAGGGGCCGTCCCGAGGGTCGCCAAGGGCTTGACGATGACGATCGGGTTGGGAAGCAGGGTCAGAGGCAGACCCAGCAGCGACAGCACCGAAGGCCATACGACGTGACGAGCGTCTAAAAACGGGCGGCGCAACCAAGCTTCGAGAACTGCATCGAGTTCAGATGCTGTTTTAGAAAGTGGTGAGATACCCTATAACGTGTCGGCACGAGCTCAACGTTGTGTGCTTATCGACGCTTGGCTCTTGTTGATCCGTCATCTGGAGAAACTTTTGCCACATCTTCCGCCGATCCTGCAGTCGAATAACCATGAGACTACGGACGCGACGTATGCCAGCAGACACAGTCGGACCACCACTGATCGCCGTTCCTGGCTAGTCCCGCTGTTACTTTTCACCGCGTTCGTTGGCTACCTGCTCATAGCCGAACATCTGCTTCTGTTCGGTCGTTTCATCATTCCTACAGGAGACAATGCGGCCGACGACCTTCTCGTCATTGATGCCAAGCGGCTGCACCTGCTGCACGGAAACTACAGCCGGTTCGGCTTCTATCATCCAGGACCCTGGTTCATCTTCGTGGCAGCAGCGGGAGAATATACATTCTACGATTGGACTGGGTTGTCAAGTCCTACTTCGGTGCTCAGGTTTTTGCTACATCCTTAACCCACGGCATCGCCCTTGCGTTCAGTTGCCGTCTCTGGTTGCTGGTGACGAGACGAGTTAGTCTGGCTTTGCTGGCGACGGGAATCATCACCGTCACGATTCTGACGCCGGTTTCGCCACTGAACCTCTTCATCGAGACCTGGACTCCCTACTCAATCGTCGCAGCGTCGCTTCTGGCAGCGACCGGAATCGCTGGGGTGATCCTGCGCGGTATGAGCTGGCTTCCCCTGCTGGCCCTAGGATCGGCGCAGATGATCCACGGCCACGTCAGCTTCCTGGGCATCGTGCCTGCCATGCTCGGCACAGCGCTGCTATTTGCTTGCCTCATGGGAAGGCTGCCGTTCACACCCTGGAGCTTTCGAAGCTTTCTCACCTGGATTGTGCGAGAGCGGGTGCCACTGGCACTAAGCGTCGGCATCACCGTCCTGTACGCCCTACCGATCCTGCTGCATACCCTGTGGCACTGGCCGGGTGAATTCGATCAGTATTGGGCATTTCTAGGAAAATTGCCGCCGCAGAGGATCATCGCGGCTGTGCGCTACGAGGCCTCGTTTATACCAGGTAGTGGGATCTGGTTGCTGCTGTTCGTGGTTCCGGACGGCATCCGGCGCAGGATCGGCAACACGTTGTCGACCGCTCCGGATCCGCAGGAGGATCTTCGCCCGGCTGGCCTGTCGGTGTTTTTTGCGGCAGCCCTGCCAGCCTTCTGGTACTCCTGGCGGGAAGTTGATGACACCGCCAATAGCTACCTGCTGTTGTGGCTTACCCCCTTCGCAGGAACAGCCCTCGTGGCAGCTCTGTTCTATGCCGTCCGAGCAACCGACCTGAAGTTGGGGAGGCGGATCCTGTTATGCGCGGTGCTCGGAGCAGTTGCCCTGCGCGTTGTGACCCCGGTGCAGCCCGAACTAGTCGTAGATGTCGAGGGCAACCTCGCCCTGCAGCAGAACCTCAACCGGCTGCTAGCTCAGCCCGCTCCGGTTGGACCCGAGCGGACGGAACTGGTGCTTGATCGGTCCGCAGCAGCTTGGCCTCCAGTTTGGATCGGAACGGTTGAACTCCTTGATGCTTTTAAAAGGGCAGGACGGCACGATCTTTGTGTCTCGGCTGCGACATGGCACATCCTCTTCGAGCAATCCAATCGTTGCGTTGCTGGGCGAGTCCGCATAACTCACCGGCTGTTCGTTACGATCTGGCCGAGAGATCCTGCTCCTTCCAGTGTCCGCTTAGGTCAAATTGGGATGATCCAAATGTCACCGTGACGGTCAGGATGCCTGTACTTCGGCTGTAAACTGGAAAGGCCGATCTCAGGACAAACTCGGGTTCTAAAACCAACTACACGGAAAGTTTAGCCGCCTTTGAAAAGCAACCTTAACCTACCACATGCAGGCACCTAGCCGTATTCACCGTCTATGCCGTCGGGGTATCGAATTGATGCCATCATTAGTATTTTGATTTCATCCGCTTGACCTTCGATTTGCCATAGTGAAGCTAAATGTTAGATTTGCGACCGAACCTTACGCGCTCTATCTGCAACTAGGTCATTGTCCGCGTCGATGGTCCAGGGAGGCCTAACAAGGCCGCCATCTTGACCCGCGAGGGGTCGGTAAAGACGGGTTAGTCAGCGGGTCGAAGCGCAATCGTATGCATGCCTACATCCCAAGAGAGCTTCTCGGCCGGTCCGACCGGCCGAGTGACCAGGCTATTCTTAAAATTCGGGAAAGAACCTTAGAAAGGAACAGGACGTTTCAATTATACAGGTAGACGCCGGAGACCGCACTAGGAAAGACGTTTGACCAGCCGGTAGACGCGTTACCTATAATTCTATGCCAGTCGTCATTGGGTATGTAGATGAAGGTCCCCGTCCCGGTTCCCTTATCACTTATCCTGCAATTCGACATGGTTAGCCGACCGTTAGACGGAACTGCGACAACTGCCTTAGAATAAGACGTGTTGGAAGGTTTCTGGAAGGAGCAGTTCGTTACCTGAGCCATAGCTCCCGTTGCTCCGCCTTGGCTGGTGACGTTAATGCAGGTGGTGTCGCCAGACACTGAAAAACTACAGCCTGTCAACTTTAGGAACCCGACTCCAGACTGTACCGGGAAATCCACTATGGGAAAGTCCGAGGTCAGAGTGGCGAAGAACGTCGAGTCACTAACTCGTAGGTCGCCGCCTGTCTGATAGATCGATGGAATGGCCAATGGGTCAAGCGAGAAGTAGCCGCCGTTGATTGAGAAGGCACCCGCCGACATCGTCAACCCGATAAAAGAGTCAAAACCACAGTTCGAAGCAGATCCGAACGTTGCATTTCCGTCGCTTCCCATTTGCAGGACCACCTGATTCCTGCAAAGAAACAGGCAGTCTGCGAGAACCAGGTCGTCGCAACGACCGCTCACGATCCCAGTTGTCGATCCGTAAAATATCGTTTTTTGATTGGAGGTAAGATCAAAAGGATAAACATGCACACTCTGAAGGCGAACCGTGTCCAAGCTGCCGTCGATATTCACCTGAGTGTTAAAGGCGCTAAGCTGCACGTCATCTAAGGTTGACCCACCGCAATTGCCTGTCATCGCGACACCATAGATGAACTTCGTTATTGCCATTCGTTCAAGTATAAATCTCGGCTGTCCTCCGCCTGAGGTGGCGCTGATAGCAACTGGATAGTTCGTGAGATTGCCGATCGTTGACGTATCCGGCTGTACACAGGTAATCTTGAAATCTCTAAGATGCGCTGCCTGCTCGCCTGATGTGAAAACGAAGACACCAGCAGCGTTCATGTTGAACGTCGTGTTCACGTTTACGATCGACGCGGCGCGACCATCTCCGAAAATAATCTGTCCTGCTGTTGAACAAGTTATTGCGTCACTAATAAGTTAGACTCCAGTCGGTAGACGAGTCGCCTGGCCAAGTTGAATCGCCGCCTGAATTGCGGTCGTATCGTTATGGTTGCCATCGCCGTATGCGCCGAACCAGCGGACGTTTACCGGATCCGCGTTAGTCTGCCGGTGCCAGCGATGCCCGTTAGCATCGACAATTATAGTGCCGGAATTGTCAGCGGCTGTATCGGAAGATACCAGAACGAAGGTGCCTCCTCCGCTATCCCCCGGGGTATAATAACCGAAGACAATGCACGAGGAATCAGCCCCGGCATAAGCCCGTAACGCCGCGATAGTGTTAAGATTCGCCATGATTGATTCCTCGATATCGTAACTTTGCTACAGAGAACTCTTGTCTCACCAACGATCCATTGACAAAGAACCTCGGCCTGAACACTTGCTTGTGACTGCTTGTGACTGCTTGTGACTGCTTGTGACTGCTTGTGACTGCTTGTGACTGCTTGTGACTGCTTGTGACTGCTTGTGACTGCTTGTGACTGCTTGTGACTGCTTGTGACTGCTTGTGACTGCTTGTGACTGCTTGTGACTGCTTGTGACTGCTTGTGACTGCTTGTGACTGCTTGTGACTGCTTGTGACTGCTTGTGACTGCTTGTGACTGCTTGTGACTGCTTGTGACTGCTTGTGACTGCTTGTGACTGCGTTGCGTGTAGCGGAAGCGGTTGCCGGCACTAGTGTCATCGCGAAAAGGCTGACAGGGGAAACGGACCCACGCTTCCATCACACCTTCTGATTGACCTCCGCGTCGAACCTTTACCTTGACGAGATGACCCGTTGAACCGCTCTCAATGGTCAATGCAATCGAGACGAAACTGTGCCCGAATGCATCATCTGTCACGACAGCTCTCGAGCGTCAGACTTGTCAGCATCATTGACGTCACCAACAGCACACGCAGTCACTAACTCTATCGCGGACATCAACTCCCTCACCGACATCAAGCGCTTTCGTGATAGGAGCCAGACTTCTTTCGGCAAGTAGGCGGCGCCGGCTGAACCACGGAAGTGAGCCATGCGATTACCTCGATCTCAGGGGCGTCGCGTAGGATACGCAAGAAGTTGCGAGCTTAGCACGGACAGTTTAGTAGGGACTTTAGAGACGTGTTCTCAAATCGGTTTATATCGCCCTTCTACGAACGTCCCGGTCGATGCGGTCCTTACATCGATCACGGCCACGATTTCTCCCCGCACAAACCATCGAGCGGACTTGTGGCCGCTCCTAATGCCGCGGCCAGATGGCTCCGTTGCTCAAGCCGCAAATGCGGACCACGCCCGCGCCCTTATTTCAGCGTGACCCAATCGACCACGCAAGACAATCATCGCACAGACTATCCGTGCGCGATCTCGAGCCTCCGGCAGGTTTCGCGCCAATGGTCACAAGGATGCTGGTTCTAGCGCTCTTTTCATGTCGTAGAAGGCGAAGCGAACTGTAAAGTCCTGAGCGGACTGATTTTAGAATGCGGGAGATGATCTCGTTGTAAAGGCGCCGCGGAAGAAGGAAGACATGAAAGTCGACGCCTCCTCAAACCAGGAGCCTTCACCTTGTGGCTCGCTAAGCCGAGCGTCGACCGAATGGCCTTAGAGAACCGCGATGGTCTTGCTGAGGCGGACCTCAACTAGACGCTGGCCTCATGATGAACCTTGCGGCCCAAGACGTTGCGGACGACCCTCGCTTAGACGCGGGCTCGTTGCGTGCGTAGCGTTTTATCTCTCGTTGTTGTTAAACCAGACCGGCGGAGAGTTCTAGGCGCCACCGGATCTCGGTGCTCGTGTGGAAGCACCTCGAAGATTTTCGTCAAGGTTGGACGGAGGCCCGATTCGCATCAGTAGTATCGATACACCACAGCGGTTTCATCCATGGCGCAACCGATATGACGCCACGATAGCCATGACCTCGCTCGGCGGGTAAAGCTGGCCCTGTGTCGCGACAAGTCACGATCAATGTGCGCACACCTTCTTCGCAGCTATGTGCACGGCAGCAACCGTCATCTTCTAAGCCGTTCGCTCGACTGATCCCTAACGTCGCTTCCACACGCTATCTGATTTACTAGCAGCCTGTTCTCCGACTGCGTTACAGCCGCGCGATGACGCGGTGTGCGCCTCAGCCCTGCTTCTCGAACACGCCGGCGATGGTCAGCGTCACCGTGTCGCCGATCAGCGGCACGTAGCTCCTCACGCCGAACTCGCTGCGCCGGATGCTGCCGACCAGGTCGAAGCCCACGGTGTATTTCTTGTCGAGCGGGTTGATGCCCGCACCCACCAGCCTGGCGCGCAGCGTCATCGGCCGGGTCACGCCGTGCAGGGTGAGGTTACCGGTCACGCTGGCCGCACCATGCCCGAGCGGCGTCACCTTGGTCGAGCGGAAGGTGATCTGCGGGTCGGCGGCGGCGTCGAGCCAGGCGCTGCTCTTGAGCTCGCCGGTCAGCTTGTCGCTGGTGGTGCTGACCGAGGCGGTCGGCACGCGGATCTCGAAGCGGCTCTGCGAGGGCGCGTGCGTATCCAGGGTCAGCGCGCCGCTGGCCTGGCTGAACTGGCCGTAATAGGTCGAGAAGCCCATGTGCGAGACGCTGAACAGCAGCTGGGTGTGGTTCGGCTCCACCACGTAGGCGCCGCCCTGCACCCGCTCCGGATCGGTGCTGGCGGGCGCCATCTGCGCCAGGCAGGCGGTCGCCGACGCAGCCTGCAGCGGGCCGGCGGCGGTCAGCAGGGTGGCCAGTCCAGTGGCCAGTCGAGAGGTGGCGGTTCGGTTCATGAGGTCGGTTCCGGTCGGGTTGCGGCCGGACCCTCGCCCGAAGCGGTGCCGGACGCAACTCGACGCGGGCGAGGGGAGCGCCGGCCGCGGCTCAGCCGGGAGGCTGCCGGCGCGGCGACAGCGCGATGCGCGCCACCGCCTCCCATGGCCCGTCGAGGTAGCGCCAGAGCAGCAGCGCGGCACCCTCGGTGCGCCACGCGACGAACCCCTGCCGCAGGCGCTGCAGCGTCTCGCGCGCCTGCTCGGGGGTCACCTTGTTCTGCACCGTGACGTGCGGCGCGTAGCGCTGACGGTCCTGCGGCGTCAGCCACGCCGACCAGGCATCGGCGAGACCGGCGCGCAGCGCCAGCAGCTCGGGCGAGGCCAGCGGAAAGGCGACGCCGCGGCCGAGCGGGCGCGGCGGCTCGACCAGGATCGCTGGCCGCGCCACCTGCAGCGCGCGCAGCCGGCGCATGATCTCGGCGCGCGCCTCGCCGGGAAGCGCGTGGAACAGCGACACGTGCGCCGGCACCACGTTGCGTGCGGCGGGGAAGTGCCGGGTCCTGAGCGCCTGGAACAGCGACTGCCCCGGCTCGGCGAGGCGCAGGGTGAGCAGCAGCGGCGCCGGCCCGTGGCGCAAGGACGGCTCGTCGGTCGGTTGCGTGGTCATGACCCCCATGCTAGACGCGCCCATCTCGAACGCCGTGGATCGGGCGTCATAATCCACCGGAAAAGATGGAACGGCGAGCGTGGTTGAAGGCGCAGCACAGAGCGGGCCCCCGACCGCGATCCGCTCCGGCGCGACGCGGACCGGCGGGCTGTCCGGTCGCTACGCGCTGGCCTTGTACGAGCTCGCCGACGAGCGGCGCAACCTCGACGAGGTGGTGGACCAGGCGGCCTCGCTCGGTCGGCTGATCGACCAGAGCCCGCCGCTGCGCGTGATGCTGTCCGATCCAACGCTCGACGTGGCGCAGTCGCGTCGCGCGGTGCTGGCGGTGCTGGACGGCCAGGGCTTTGACGCCACCCTGCGCCACTTCGTCGGCGTGATCGCCAGCAACCGCCGGCTCGCCGGCCTGCGCGGCATCCTCGCCGCCTTCGGCGCCCTGGTCGCCGCCCGGCGCGGCATCACGGTAGCCGAGGTGGCCAGCGCCCATGCCCTGACCGACCTGCAGCGCACCCAGCTTCGCGCCCGCCTGACCGAGGCCGGGTACGGCCGGGTGGACATCCACGAGAGCGTCGATGCCGCCCTGCTCGGCGGCCTGGTGGTGCGCGTCGGCGCCCGCCTGTACGACGCGAGCCTGCGCTCGCGCCTCGCCCGCCTGCACCACGCCATGAAGGGAGCCGCGTGATGGAGATCCGTCCCGCCGAGATTTCGGACATCCTCAAGCGGCAGATCGCGTCGTTCGACAGCGAATCCGACATCTCCGAGACCGGCACCGTGCTCAGCGTCGGCGACGGCATCGCCCGTGTCTGGGGCCTGCAGAACGTGATGGCCGGCGAGATGGTGGTGTTTCCCGGCTCCGAGCTGCGCGGCATGGCGCTGAACCTCGAGGCGGACAATGTCGGCGTCGTGGTGTTCGGCAACGACCGCGTGATACGCGAGGGCGACACCGTCTCGCGCACCGGCAGCGTCGTCGACGTGCCGGTCGGGCGCGGCCTGCTCGGGCGCGTGGTCGACGGGCTCGGCGAGCCGATCGACGGCAAGGGCCCGCTCGCCGACGTCGAGCGGCGCGTGGTCGAGGTCAAGGCGCCCGGCATCATGCCGCGCCAGTCGGTGTTCGAGCCGATGCAGACCGGCATCAAGGCGATCGACAGCCTGGTGCCGATCGGCCGAGGCCAGCGCGAGCTGATCATCGGCGACCGCCAGACCGGCAAGACCAGCATCGTCACCGACACCATCATCGGCCAGAAGACCATCAACGCGCTCGGCGACGACAAGAAGTCGCTCTACTGCATCTACGTCGCGATCGGCCAGAAGCGCTCGACGGTGGCGCAGATCGTGCGAACGCTGGAGGAGAACGGCGCGATGGAGTACTCCATCGTGGTCGCCGCCACCGCGTCGGATCCGGCGCCGATGCAGTACCTCGCCCCCTATACCGGCTGCGCGATGGGGGAGTTCTTCCGCGACCGCGGCATGCACGCGCTGATCGCCTACGACGACCTGTCCAAGCACGCGGTGGCCTACCGGCAGATGTCGCTGCTGCTGCGCCGTCCACCGGCGCGCGAGGCGTATCCGGGCGACGTGTTCTATCTGCATTCGCGCCTGCTTGAGCGGGCTGCCAAGATGTCGGACGAGTTCGGCGGCGGCTCGCTGACCGCGCTCCCGGTGATCGAGACCCAGGCCGGCGACGTGTCGGCCTACATCCCGACCAACGTGATCTCGATCACCGACGGCCAGATCTTCCTCGAGACCGAGCTGTTCTTCCGCGGCGTACGGCCAGCCGTGAATGTCGGCGGCTCGGTGTCGCGGGTCGGCTCGGCGGCGCAGATCAAGGCGATGAAGCAGGTCGCGGGCAAGATCAAGCTGGAGCTCGCGCAGTATCGCGAGATGGCCGCGTTCTCTCAGTTCTCCTCGGATCTCGATGCCAGCACGCAGCAGCAGCTCGCCCGCGGCGCACGCCTCACCGAGCTGCTCAAGCAGCCGCAGAACACGCCCTATCCGGTCGAGGAGCAGGTGGCGGTGCTGTTCGCGGGCACCCGCGGCTTCACCGACAAGGTGCCGGTGGAGAAGATCGTGGCCTATGAGCGCGCGATGCTCACGGAGCTTCGCGCCCAAGGGGCCGAGATCCTGGGCGCGATCCGCGACCAGCGCGAGGTGAAGAAGGAGACCGACGAGAAGCTGACCCGCTTCCTCACCGACTTCACCAAGCGCTTCTCGCAGGACTGAGCGCATGCCGTCGCTGAAGGAGCTGCGCGGGCGCATCACCAGCGTCAAGTCGACACGCAAGATCACCTCGGCGATGAAGATGGTTGCGGCCTCCAAGCTGCGTCGCGCCCAGGCACGCGCCGAGGCGGCGCGGCCGTACGCCGAGGCGATGCAGCGCATGCTGGCGGCCCTCGCGCGGCGCTACGCTGGCGGCGAGGGACGCGAGGACGCGCCGCGCCTGCTCGCCGGCACCGGCAGCGACCGGGTGCATCTGCTGGTGCCGATCACCTCGGACCGCGGCCTGGCCGGCGGCTTCAACGCCAATATCGGCCGCGCCGCGCGCCTGCTCGCGCGCCGGCTCGAGGCGGAGGGCAGGACCGTCAAGCTGCTGCCGGTGGGACGCAAGGGCGGGGACTACCTGGTGCGCGAGTTCCGCAGCCAGCTGATCGACCGCATTGGCGGCTCCGCCGGCCGCGACGTCGATTTCGCCCATGCCCACGAGCTCGGCGAGCGCATCGCGGGCATGCTCGACCGCAGCGAGTTCGACGTCTGCACGCTGATCTATAACCGCTTCGTCAACGTCATGTCGCAGACGCCCACCGAGCTGCGGCTGGTGCCGCTGTCGCTGCCCTCGAACGACAACGAGCGCGGCGACGCCGCCGACGCCAGCTACGAGTTCGAGCCCGACGAGGAGACCATCCTGGCTCGGCTGCTGCCGCGCAACCTGACGATCCAGATCTACCGCGCGATGCTGGAGAGTGCGGCCGGCGAGCAGGGTGCCAGGATGACCGCGATGGACAGCGCCACCCGCAATGCCGGCAAGGCGATCGACCGGCTGACGCTGAACTACAACCGCACCCGCCAGGCCAACATCACCAGTGAACTGATCGAGATCATCTCCGGCGCCGACGCCGTCTGAGCTCGACCCACGCAGGAGCTGATCCATGTCGGACACCAACACCATCGCGCCCCCGGGCCAGACCCAAGGCCAGACCCAAGTTCAGGGCCAGGGCCAGAAGGGCAACGTCGTCGGCCGCGTCACCCAGATCAAGGGCGCGGTGGTCGACGTGCAGTTCAGCGGCACGCTGCCCTACATCCTCAACGCGCTCACCTGCCGCCTGAACGACCAGACGCTGGTGCTGGAGGTGGCCCAGGAGATCGGCGAGGGCGAGGTGCGCTGCATCGCCATGGACGGCACCGACGGGCTGGTCCGCGGCGTCGAGGTCACCGACACCGGCAGCGCGATACGCATGCCGGTCGGGCCCGGCACGCTGGGGCGCATCCTCAACGTGATCGGCGATCCGATCGACGAGCGCGGCGCGGTGCCGGCGGTGCGCCACGACCCGATCCATCGCGAGGCGCCGGCCTTCGACGAGCAGGCGGCATCGGCCGAGATCCTGGTCACCGGCATCAAGGTGGTCGACCTGCTCTGCCCCTACCTGAAGGGCGGCAAGATCGGACTGTTCGGCGGTGCGGGCGTCGGCAAGACGGTGCTGATCCAGGAGCTGATCAACAACATCGCCAAGGCGCATGGCGGCGTGTCGGTGTTCGCCGGCGTCGGCGAGCGCACCCGCGAGGGCAACGACCTCTACCATGAGATGAAGGATGCCGGCGTCATCAAGCTGGGCGAGGGCGACACCGAGGGTTCCAAGGTGGCGCTGGTCTATGGCCAGATGAACGAGCCGCCGGGGGCGCGCATGCGCGTGGCGCTGTCGGGTCTGACGCTGGCGGAGTATTTCCGCGACGACGAGGGGCAGGACGTGCTGTTCTTCGTCGACAACATCTTCCGCTTCACCCAGGCGGGCTCCGAGGTGTCCGCGCTGCTCGGACGCATCCCGTCGGCGGTGGGCTACCAGCCGACGCTGGCCACCGACATGGGCGCGCTGCAGGAGCGCATCACCTCGACCAAGAAGGGCTCGATCACCTCGGTGCAGGCGATCTACGTGCCCGCCGACGACCTCACCGACCCGGCACCGGCGACCTCGTTCGCGCATCTCGACGCGACCACGGTGCTGAACCGCTCGATCGCCGAGCTCGGCATCTACCCGGCGGTCGATCCGCTGGACAGCACCTCGCGCTCGCTCGACCCCAAGATCGTCGGCGACGAGCACTACCAAGTGGCGCGCGACGTGCAGCGCATCCTGCAGACCTACAAGTCGCTGCAGGACATCATCGCGATCCTGGGCATGGACGAGCTGTCGGAGGAGGACAAGCAGACCGTCGCCCGCGCGCGACGCATCCAGCGCTTCCTCAGCCAGCCGTTCCACGTCGCCGAGGTGTTCACCGGCGCACCCGGCAAGCTGGTCTCGATCGAGGACACCGTGCGCTCGTTCAAGGCGATCGTCGCCGGCGAGTACGACCACCTGCCGGAGAGCGCCTTCTACATGGTCGGCTCGATCGACGAGGCGGTGGCCAAGCACGAGGGCTCGCAGAAGAAGGAGGGCTGAGGCCGGTGCCGATCGACGTCGAGATCGTCAGCCCGGGCAAGCGTCTGCTGGAGCGCGCGGTCGACATGGTGGTGATGCCGGGCTCGGAGGGCGACATCGCCGCGATGCCCGACCACGCGCCGATGATCCTGCTGCTGCGCGGCGGCGTGGTCTCGCTGCACGAGGGCGGCCGCGTCACCGACGAGTTCTTCGTCGATGGCGGCTTCGCCGAGGTCACCCCGGAGCGCTGCACCATCCTGGCCGACGAGGCGACGCCGCTCGGCGAGCTGTCGCGCGCCGACGGCGAGGCCAAGCTCAAGGAGGCAGAGCGCGCATACGACGAGGCCGACAAGTCCGACATCACCACGCTGGAGCCGTATCTCGACCGGCTGCAATCCGCTCGCGCGCAGATCGACGCCTCGGGCGGCCGATGAGCGGCGAACCGCCCGACCGGCTGTCGGCCGACCCGAAGAGCCCGTTCCACGACGCCGCCCTGCTGGAACGCGGCGTCGGCATACGCTTCAAGGGGATCGAGAAGGACAACGTCGAGGAATACTGCGTCAGCGAGGGCTGGGTGCGCGTCACCATCGGCAAGACCGTCACCCGCAGCGGCGCGCCGATGACGATGAAGCTGCAGGGCCCCGTCGAGCCGTACTTCAAGAGCTGACCCGGAGCGATACCGCATGCGCGTCACCGACGGCGAGGAAGATCCGAAGACCGAGGCACCCGCGATCAGCCTGACGCTGGCCTACGCGGCCGTGGTGCCGATCGTGCTCGGGACGCTGGCGGCACTGGCGTTCGGCCGCAGGCGGGTGCCGGCCACCACCCGGCTGACCGTCGCCTGGGCCGGCGCGGTGCTCTGCTTCCTCGCCGGCGTGCGTCGCGGCCTGAGCTTCCGCCAGCCGGGCGGCGCCACGCTGTCGCAGCTGCTCAGCATGTTCTGGCTGTTCGTGCTGGGCGCGGCGGCGCTGGTCTCGCCGCGTCGCATCGCCTCGCTGCTGCTGCTGATCCTCGGCTACGCCTCCATGGCCTCGCTCGATCCCGCCGCCGCGCGCGCGCGCGAGGTGCCGCGCTATTTCGGCCGGCTCCGCCCGACCCAGATGCTGGTGCCGATCGCGAGCCTGCTGGTGCTGCTGGCCCGCAACGCGCTCTGACGCAGCGTCACGCAGACGCGGGCTGCACGGCGGTGGCCCGTGCTGCGTCCTCCTGCGTCGGCCAGGTCTGCCTCGCCTCGGCCTCGATCGAGCGCAGCGCCTCGAGCAGGCAACGCTCGTCCAGCTCCGTCATCGTCGACCGGTACGCCCTGAGATGCTGGATGAACAGGCCGGCCTGCTCGGTCGCGGACCAGCGCCACAGCGGCGAGCGGTTGGTGAGGTCGATCAGCGCCCGGAACGTCTCCGTGGGCTGCCTGGGTTCTGCGTCTGATGCCATGATCCGATCCTGCCTCGCGCTCGAGAAGCGCCGGCGCCGCTCGGGGCGTCGGTCGGTCCAGCTGGCCAGGGTTCAAACGCTCGGGTCAAGCGCAGGCCAGGGCGCCGCCCTGGACCCGCCGGGGCCTGAGGCCCCGGACCCCCGGGGATCGCGACCAGCGCTATCGACGCGGCTCACTCCATCAGCACCGCGCGCAGCGTCTCGCGCGTGCCCTCCGAGATGATCGCGCGGCGGATGCCGGCGATCTCGGTGATGAAGTCCGGATACGCCTCCAGGCCCCAGCCGGCGAACACGCCCATGCCCAGCATCGCCCGCGGGTCGTGCGAGCGCGCCAGCGCCAGGTCGGCGTCCGACAGCAGCGGCTCGGACACCGGAAAGGCCACGCCCTGGTCGTCATGGCCGCGCAGATACTCCAGGAACGACGCCAGCAGGAAGGCGAGCCGCACCGAGGTGTGGGTGCCTCCGAGCACCGCGCGCACCGTCTCGCGCAGGAACACCGGCAGCTTCGCCGAGCTCTGCCCGGCGATCCGCGCCACCTGGTCGCGGGTGGACGGATTGCCGAAGCGGCGCAGGATCAGGGCCGCGTAGTCCTCGACCGACATGCCCGGCGGCGCGCTCAGGTGCGGCCCCGCGTCGCGCGAGAGGAACTCCTCGAGCAGCGCGGCGATCGCCGGGTCGGCCATCGCCTCGTGCACCAGCCGGTGGCCGATCAGCATCGAGGGGATCGCCATCATCAGGTGTGCCGCGTTGAGCATGCGCAGCTTGACCAGCTCGTACGGCGCCACGTTGTAGGTGAACTGGGCGCCGGCGGCGGCGAGGTCGGGGCGTCCGGCGCAGAAATTATCCTCCAGCACCCACTGGGTGAAATCCTCTCGGAACACCGGCGTGCGGTCCGACGTCCCGCTCTGCGCGTTCAGCCGCGCCACGTCTTCCGCGGTCACCACCGGCGCGATGCCGTCGACCATGCTGTTGGGGAAGCTGACATGGGCGTCGATCCACTGCGCCAGCGCCGGATCGGCGGCCTGCGCGAAGCCGAGGAACGCCGCCCTGGCGGTGTCGCCGTTATGCATCAGGTTGTCGCAGCTGAGCACGGTGAACGGCCCGGCGCCGGCATCGCGCCGGCGTCGCAGCGCCTCGGTCACCAGCCCGAAGACGGTGCGCGGCGGCCGCTGCCGCAGGTCGTGCGCGACCTCCGGCGTATCCACCCGGAAGCGCCCGGCCGGATCGAGGTTGTAGCCGCCCTCGGTGATGGTCATGCTGACGATGCGTATCGCGGGATCCGCGAGCCGGCGCAGCGCCGCCTCCGGATCGTCCGGAGCGTGCAGGTACTCCACCAGCGCGCCGATCAGCCGCACCGAGGCCGGCGCGTCCGGCGGGCAGATGGTGAGCGTGTACAGCCCCTGCTGCGCGCGCAGCGCCGACGCCTTCTCGCGCTCGGGCGGGTCGTCGAGCACGCCGATGCCGAGGATGCCCCAGCCCTGCTGCGCCGGGTCGGCCAGGCAGCGATCCAGGTAGAAGGCCTGGTGGGCGCGGTGGAAGTTGCCGACGCCGAGATGGGCGATGCCGGCCCTGACCCGGCCGCGGTCGTAGCCCGGCTGCGCGACCCGCGGTCCGAGCGGCATGGGGGACCCGTTCATGGACGCTCTCCTGCGGCGGTGGCCTCGAACCGCGACGCGGCGGCGATGGTGTCGGCGACCTCGAACATCGCTTCCGCGACGCGCGGGCCGAAGGTGAAGCTGTCGATCCCCTCGCTGGCCAGCAGCGCCAGCTCGTCGGGCTGCCGCAGGCTCGCCACCAGCAGCCGCGTCGCCCGGCCCGAGCCCTGCAGGATCGCGCGCATGTCGCGCAGCGCGGCCGCCGCGTCGCGTCCGGCATCGCCGATGCGGCCGAAATAGGGCGCGACGTAGTCGCAGCCGGCCGCGGCGCCGATCAGCGCCTGGTGCGAGGCGTAGACCGCGGTCAGCGTGGTGCGCACGCCGGCGCGGTGCAGCGACGCCACCGCGCGCACCCCCTCCAGGGTGGCCGGCAGCTTGACCACGACGCGTGGCGACAGCGCCGCCACCTCGAGACCGTGCCGGACCAGGGCGTCGCACTCGGTGCCCCAGCTCTGCACCTGGATCTCCTCGATGCCGTGCGCCAGCGCGTCGCGCACCAGCGCCGCGAGCACCGGCAGCGTGCAGCGCAGTCCGGCGGCGTCCAGGATCGTCGGGTTGGTGGTGACGCCGAAGAACAGGCCGGTGCCCAGCCAGCGCTCCCAGGCGGCGCGGTCCGCGCTGTCGAGGAACAGCCGCAGGCCGGGCCGGGCGAACGGGTCGGCGCGGGCGGTCATGGGGGTCCTTCGGGGCGGCGGAGAGTTCGAGTGTCCGACATTACCGGCCTCCGGGCTAGTGTCCCGCCTCCGAAATTCGCATGCCGGTCTTGGCGACGAGCAGGCCACTATCTCGTTGATAAGACGAGCGTCCATCGAGAACCGGACGTCAGGTTCGCGACACCGGGGCAGCGCCGCGAACCGTTGCGACCGCAGCGTGTTATAACAAAATGCCGCCGTACGCGAAGGCACTGGAGATCCACCGCCGGCTGTGCAGCGCCTATGGCTGCCCGATCGCCTATTTCCACGCGCTCGACCCGCTGAGCGAGCTGGTCAGCTCGCTGCTCTCGCATCGTACCCGCAACGCCGACAGCGGCGCCGCCTTCAAGGCGCTGCGGGCGCGCTTCCCGGACTGGCGCCAAGTGATCGCGGCACCCACCGAGACGGTCGAGGCGGCGATCGCGCGGGTGACCTGGCCCGAGCAGAAGGCGCCGCGCATCCAGTCGATCCTGCGCGCGATCGAGGCCGAGCGCGGCGCGCTCTCGCTCGACTTCCTGGCCGCGCTCACGGTCGAGGCGGCGCGCACCTGGCTGGAGCGGCTGCCCGGCATCGGCCCCAAGACCAGTGCGGCGGTGCTCAGCTTCAGCACCCTGCGCCGTCCGGCGCTGCCGGTGGACAGCCATCACCACCGGGTCGCGGCCCGCACCGGGCTGATCCCGTCCGGCCTCGCGGTCGGGCCGTCGCACGGCGTGCTGGCGGCCCAGCTGCCGCCGGAATGGGACGCGCAGCGGATCTACGACAACCATGAGGTGCTGATGCTGCACGGCCAGCGCTGCTGCTTCTACCGCCATCCGGCCTGTGCGCGCTGCCCGCTGCTCGATCTCTGCCCGACCGGGCAGGAGCTGATGCGGCCTGGGGTCGACCATGCGGTCGAGGCGCTGCCGGTTTAGCGGCCTGCCGGGAAAGCAAGCCAAGGGCTCTGCCCTCGACCCGCCGGGGCCGGCGGCCCCGGACCCCGGTTACTGTCCATCTCAGCCTCGGCCGCGATAGCCAGGCACGTCCTGGGGAGGGATCCAGACGCCGGCGGGGGGCTCGCCGCTCTGCCAGAACACGTCGATCGGGATGCCGCCGCGCGGATACCAGTAGGCGCCGATGCGCAGCCAGATCGGCGACAGCCGGTCGACCAGCGTGCTCGCGATCTGCACGCTGCACGCCTCGTGGAAGGCGCCGTGGTTGCGGAAGCTGGTCAGATAGAGCTTGAGCGACTTGCTCTCGACGATCCAGCGCTCCGGCACGTAGTCGATCACCAGGTGGGCGAAATCCGGCTGTCCGGTGACCGGGCACAGCGAGGTGAACTCCGGCGCGGTGAAGCGCACCAGGTAACGCTTGTCCGGGTGCGGCGCGGGGATGCGTTCCAGCACCGCCTGCTCCGGGCTCGCCGGCTGCGCGCTGGCGCGGCCGAGCTGGGTCAGCCCGTCCAGGGCGGGATCGCTCATGCCGCGCGCCCGCGGTCGATGCCGGCGATGCTCATATGGTCGAGCCTCCCGTCGATTCGGCGATGCCAGCTCGCCCTCGGCCGCCCGACGCCTCGTAGCGCTCCCAGCCGCCGCGCCGCAGCGCGCAGGCCGGGCAGTGGCCGCAGCCATAGCCCCAGGGATGCAGCGCCTCGCGCGCGCCGAGATAGCAGCTATGGGTCTCGCGCACGAGCAGCGCCACCATCGGCGCGCCGCCGAGCCGCTCGGCCAGCTCCCAGGTCTGCGCCTTGTCGCGCCGCATCAGCGGCGTGTGCAGCACGAAGCGCTGCTCCATGCCGAGGTTGAGCGCCACCTGCATCGCCTTGATGGTGTCGTCGCGGCAGTCCGGATAGCCGGAATAGTCGGTCTCGCACATGCCGCCGACCAGGTGGCGCACGCCGCGTCGCACCGCCAGCGCGGCGCCGAAGGTCAGGAACAGCAGGTTGCGCCCGGGGACGAAGCTGTTCGGCAGGCCGCCGGCGCCGAGCGTGATCTCGACCTCGCGGGTGAGCGCCGTCTCCGACAGCCGGCCGAGCGCCTCGATGCCGAGCGTGTGGTCCTCGCCCAGCCGCGCCGCCCACTCCGGACGCAGCGCCACCAGACCGTCGCGCACCGCGGCACGGCACTGCAGCTCGACCGCGTGGCGCTGGCCATAGGCGAAACCGAGCGTCTCCACCCGCGCGAAGCGGTCGAGCGCCCAGGCCAGGCAGGTGGCGGAGTCCTGGCCGCCGGAGAACAGCACCAGCGCGGCCTCGCCGTCGTCCTGCTGGGGCGCGAAGCTGTCCTTCACCGCGTACGACATAGCCGCGGGATGTCGCCCCAACCGCCGCGCGGCGCAAGCCTGGATTTCGCCGATCAGTCCTGCTGCCGCCGCTCCGGGCTCGGCGGCATCGCGTGCATGCCGAGCCGGCCCAGCAGCTCCATGTCGCGGCCCTGCGCCGCGTTCGGCGTGGTCAGCAGCCTCGGTCCATAGAAGATCGAGTTGGCGCCGGCGAGGAAGCACAGCGCCTGCGCTTCGTCGCTGAGGCTCTCGCGCCCCGCCGACAGCCGCACCATGCTGCGCGGCATGGTGATGCGTGCCGCGGCGATGACGCGCACGAAGTCGATCGCATCGACCGGTGCCGCATCCGCGAGCCGGGTGCCTTCGACGCGCACCAGCAGGTTGATCGGCACGCTCTCGGGATGCACCGGCAGGCAGGCGAGGGTGGCGAGCAGGCCTGCCCGATCCTCGCCGCTCTCGCCGAGACCGATGATGCCGCCGCAGCAGACATGGATGCCGGCGTCGCGGACGTGGCCCAGCGTGTCCAGCCGGTCCTGGTAGGTGCGGGTGCCGATCACCTGCCCGTAATGCTCGGGCGAGGTGTCGAGGTTGTGGTTGTAGTAGTCGAGTCCGGCCTCGCGCAGGCGTCCGGCCTGGCCGGCGCTGAGCATGCCCAGCGTCACGCAGCTCTCCAGCCCCAGCGCGCGCACGCCCTCGACCATGGCGCAGACCGCGTCGAGGTCCTGCTCCTTGGGCGAGCGCCAGGCCGCACCCATGCAGAAGCGGCTCGCGCCGGCCCGCTTTGCAGCAGCCGCCTCCGCCAGCACCGCCTCGACCGCCATCAGCTTGCTCGCCTTCAGCCCCGAGGCGTGGTGCGCGCTCTGCGAGCAGTAGCCGCAATCCTCCGGGCAGCCGCCGGTCTTGATCGAGAGCAGCGTCGAGATCTGCACCGCCGACGGATCGAAGCTCGCGCGATGGATGGCCTGGGCGCGGAACAGCAGCTCGGGGAAGGGCAGGGCGAGCAGGGCCGCGACCTCCTCGCGGCTCCAGTCGTGGCGCGGGCTGGCCGGCCGCGGCTCCAGGCGATCCAGTGCGCCGTCCGGCATGATGCGGTTCCTCCGTGTTGGCCGATCCGTCATACCGGCTGGCATCGGCGTGTGATAGCCGATCGGCAGGCCGCGGCGGGATGCCGGACGCGGCCGGGCGCGCTAGGCTCCGCCGCGGCGCGGGCCCCCGTGCCGGAGGGACGCACGATGACGCTCGAAGATTTCCGCCGCAGCCTGTCCGAGGCGTCGCCGCCGGGAGAGCCGGACCTCGCCGTGCAGGCGCTGTGGTGGGCAGGGAAGGGCGATTGGCCGCGGGCGCATGGCTGCGCGCAGCAGCGCGAGGGAGATCCTCGGTGCGACTGGGTGCACGCCTACCTGCACCGCGAGGAAGGCGACGCCGCGAACGCCGGCTACTGGTACCGGCGCGCCGGGCAGACGGTGCCGACCTTGCCGCTCGCGGAGGAGTGGACGGCGATCGCCACCCGCTTGCTGGCCGCCTGAGCCTTCTGGCCGCCTGAGCCGCACGCGCCGTCAACCGAGGAGCTTCCGCCGCGTTGTCCCGGCGACGACTTCCACGATGAGGCAACCCCGATGAGGATCGACCTTTCCGGCCGCCACGCGGTGGTCAGCGGTTCCACCGCCGGGATCGGGCTCGCCATCGCCCGCGGGCTCGCCGCCGCCGGTGCGGCGGTCACGGTGAACGGCCGCAGCGAGGCACGCGTGCGCGAGGCGGTCGCCGCCGTGCTGGCCGGCACGCCCGCGGCGACCGTGACCGGCGTCGCCGCCGACCTCGCCACCGCGGAGGGTGCCGCGTCGCTGGTGGCGCAGGCCGCCCACGCCGACATCCTGGTCAACAACATGGGCATCTTCGAGCCCAAGCCGTTCGCCGAGATCCCCGACGCCGACTGGATGCGTTTCTTCGAGACCAACGTGATGAGCGGCGTGCGCCTGTCGCGCGCCTACCTGCCCGGCATGGTGGCCGCCGGATGGGGCCGGATCGTGTTCATCTCCAGCGAGTCCGGGCTCAACATCCCCAAGGAGATGATCCATTACGGCATGACCAAGACGGCGCAGCTCGCGGTTTCGCGCGGGTTGGCGGAGTCCGTGGCCGGTACCGGCGTCACCGTCAACGCGGTGCTGCCCGGCCCCACCCTGTCCGAGGGTGTCGCCACCATGCTCGGCGGCGACGATCCGGAGCGGGACGGGCGGCGCTTCATCGCCGAGCACCGTCCGTCCTCCCTGCTCGGCCGCCTGGCGACGACCGAGGAGGTCGCGAACATGGTGGTGTATGCCTGTTCGCCTCAGGCTTCCGCGACCTCCGGGGCGGCGCTGCGGGTCGAGGGCGGCGTGGTGCGCGCGATCGGCTGAGCGGCGCGACGCGGCGCGCTCCCTATACCAACGGCCTGAAGTAACGATCGTTAGGAAGCAAGGCTGGGCTCTGCCCAGACCCGCCAAAGGCCCAGCCTTTGGAAACCGTCTCAAGACAATCGGATTCTCAAGGCTTGGCCTTGAGCGGGTCCAGGGCAGAGCCCTGGCACATCGGTCACGCGCAAAGGCCGCTGGTATAACCGGTGAATCGCGTGGCCATCGCAACCAAGAGCGCCGCCCATGTCTATCGTGCCGCAGCATCGTCCGGCATCGGCCCGGTGACGTGGCGCCGCGGTCACGACGGCGGTAGCGCACTGGGCATCCCGGCGGCCCTGCCCTGCTCGACGTCCTGGAGCGTCTGCGCATGCGACGACACCGAGGCTGGCAGGGAGCCGCGCGGCGGCGTGCTCGCGAGCCCGGTTGCGCGTCCCTGAATATCCTCGGCCCGAGCGGTGCCGGAGCCGACGCCGCCGGCGGTCGCCGCCTCACCGGGCCCGGGCGGCGGATGCGTCCGTCGACGCGATCAGCCGCGCATCACCTCCAGTAGGGTCGGTCCCAGCACCGCCGGGCTCGGCGCCACCCGCACCCCCGCCGACTGCAGCGCCTCGATCTTGGCACCCGCCGTGTCGTTGCCGCCGGTGATCACCGCCCCCGCATGACCCATGCGCCGCCCCGGCGGCGCGGTGGCGCCGGCGATGAAGCCGATCGTCGGCTTCTTGACCTTGTTCTGCTTGAGGAACGTCGCCGCGTCGATCTCCGAGGCGCCGCCAATCTCGCCGATCATGACGATCGACTCCGTCTCCGGATCGCGCAGGAACAGCTCCAGCACGTCGATGAAGTCCATCCCCTTCACCGGGTCGCCGCCGATGCCGACGCAGGTGCTCTGGCCCAGCCCGACCGCCGTCGTCTGCGCCACCGCCTCATAGGTCAGCGTGCCGGAGCGCGAGACGATGCCGACCTTGCCGCGCCGGTGTATGTGCCCTGGCATGATGCCGATCTTGCACGCGTCGGGCGTGATCACGCCGGGGCAGTTGGGCCCGACCAGCAGGCTGTTCGAGCCGACCAGGGCGCGGCTCACCTCGATCATGTCGAGCACCGGGATGCCCTCGGTGATGCATACGATCAACGCCATGCCGGCGTCGATCGCCTCCAGGATGGCGTCGGCGGCGAACGGCGGCGGCACGTAGATCACCGAGGCGTCGGCGCCGGTGGCCTCGCGCGCCTCGATCACGGTGTCGAACACCGGCAGGCCGAGATGGGTCTGGCCGCCCTTGCCCGGCGTGGTGCCGCCGACCATGCGGGTGCCGTAGGCGATCGCCTGCTCGGCGTGGAAGGTCCCTTGGGCGCCGGTGAAGCCCTGGGTGATGACGCGGGTTTCCGCGCCCACGAGGATCGCCATTACGCGTGCGCCTTCTTCACCGCCGCCACGATCTTGCGCGCGGCGTCCGACAGGTCGTCGGCGTTGATGATCGGCAGACCGCTCTCGTCGATCAGCTTCTGCCCGAGTTCCACGTTGGTGCCCTCCAGCCGCACCACCAGCGGCACGTGCAGCTTGACCTCGCGCGAGGCCTCGATCACCGCTTGGGCGATGATGTCGCAGCGCATGATGCCGCCGAAGATGTTGACCAGGATGCCTTCGACGTTGGGGTCCGACAGCAGGATCTTGAACGCCGCGACCACCCGCTCCTTGGTCGCGCCGCCGCCGACATCGAGGAAGTTGGCGGGCTCGGCCCCCTCCAGCTTGATGATGTCCATGGTCGCCATCGCCAGCCCGGCGCCGTTGACCATGCAGCCGATGTTGCCCTCCAGCGCGATGTAGCTCAGCCCGTGCCGGGCCGCCTCCAGCTCCTTGGGGTCCTCCTCCGCCTCGTCGCGCAGCTCCTCCAGCTCCGGATGGCGGAACAGCGCGTTGTCGTCGAAGCTGAGCTTGGCATCGAGGGCGACCAGCGCGCCGGCGCCGGTGACCACCAGCGGGTTGATCTCGATGACGGCGCAGTCGAGCTTGACGAACGCCTCGTAGGCGGCGCCCACCACCTTGACGAAGGCGCCCGCGGTCTTGCCCTGCAGCCCGAGCCGCACCGCGATCTTGCGGCCGACATAGGGCGAGAAGCCGATCGCCGGGTCGATGCCCTGGTGCAGGATCTTCCCGGGGCTGCGCGCCGCGACCTCCTCGATCTCCATGCCGCCCTCCTGGCTGGCGACGATGGTCACCCGCCCGGTGCCGCGATCGACCAGCAGCGAGAGGTAGAGCTCGCGCGAGATGTCGCAGCCGGCCTCGACGTAGAGCCGCCGCACCACCCGCCCCGACGGGCCGGTCTGCTTGGTGACCAGCGTGTGGTTGAGCATCGCGCGCGCCGCGTCCTCGGCCTCGTCGGGCGACTTCACCAGCCGCACGCCTCCCTTACCGTTCGGGTCGTCCTGGAACCGGCCGGCGCCGCGGCCGCCGGCATGGATCTGCGACTTCACCACGATCAACGGTCCGGGCAGGGTGCGCGCCGCGACCAGCGCCTCCTCCGGCGAGCGCGCCACGCGCCCCTCCAGCACCGGCATGCCGAAGCCCTTGAGCAGGGTCTTGGCCTGATATTCGTGGATGTTCATGCCGCGGTGGCTCCTTCCGCTGGGCCGGGTAACGGGGACCGCCGAGGCGGCGCGGCCGCAAGATCGCATCCCGCGCCGCATGAGTCACCAGGGTCCGTGCGCGGCGGAAGCTGTGGCCGCCTTGCAACAGCCCCGTCACATCCGGCCGTCGCGGCCGTTCCTCTGACCGGTGAGCGGTGGCACTCTGCGGCCGCGCGGCCGACAGCCGGTCGGCCGTACGGGAGCGAAGACCACACGATGAAGCATTGGCGGATCGACGCCCTGGCCTGGGACCGCTTCGAGCCGGGCCGGGTCGACCCCGAGGTGCTGCTGCTGGTCAAGGCGGCCGCCGTGGTCGAGCGCAACGGCACCGACTATGCGGCCTACCTGAAGAACGTGTTCACCGACGATCCGGCATTCCGCCTGGCCGCCGACAACTGGGCGGTCGAGGAGGTGCAGCACGGCGACGCGCTCGGCCGCTGGGCGATGCTGGCCGAGCCGTCGTGGGACTATCCCAGCGCGTTCGAGCGCTACCGGGCCTCGTACAGCGTGCCGATCGAGGTCGACGCCTCGGTGCGCGGCTCGCGCACCGGCGAGCTGATCGCGCGCTGCATGGTCGAGACCGGCACCTCGTCGTTCTATACCGCCCTCGCCGACGCCACCGAGGAGCCGGTGCTCAAGGCGATCTGCAGGCAGATCGCCGCCGACGAGTATCGCCACTTCAAGCTGTTCTACGACCACATGCGCCGCTACCTGCATCGCGAGCGGATCGGCGTGCTGCGCCGCACCCGGATCGCGCTCGGCCGGGTCACCGAGACCGAGGATGACGAGCTCGCCTTCGCCTTCCACTGCACCAACGAGCCGCCCGGACTCGCCTACGACCACGAACGCTGCATCGCCGCCTACATGTCGCGCGCCATGGGGTTCTACCGCCGGCCGCATCTCGACCGCGCGATCGGCATGATCTTCAAGACGATCGGCTTCACCCCCCACGGCCGCATAGGACGCATCGCGTCCGGCCTCGCGTTCGCGGCGATGCGGCGACGTCGGCGCAGGTTCGTGGCGGTGAGCGCGCGCCACCGCACGTCGCCCGCGCCGCGGACCGCGGGCCTCGCGCAGGCCGCGGAGTAGCGCAGGGCCGCCACGCCGCCCCGTCGCCAGGAGCCGTCCGATGACCGAGACCCGCCCGCCGCTGCCGCCCTTCACCGCCGAGACTGCGGCTCGCAAGGTGCGCGCCGCCGAGGATGCCTGGAACTCGCGCGACCCGGTTCGGGTGGCCGCCGCCTACACCGCCGACAGCCGCTGGCGCAACCGCGCGGAGTTCTTCTGCGGGCGCGAGGCGATCACCGCCTTCCTGACCCGCAAATGGCAGGCCGAGCACGAGTACCGCCTGATCAAGGAGCTGTGGGCGGTGCTCGATGACCGGATCGCGGTGCGCTTCCAGTACGAGTACCGCACGGCGTCGGGGGACTGGTTCCGCGCCTACGGCAACGAGCAGTGGCAGTTCGCGCCCAGCGGCCTGATGCGCCGTCGCGAGGCCAGCATCAACGACGTGCCGATCGAGGACGCCGAACGTCGGTTCCGCTGGGCGCTGGGGGCGCGGCCGGAGGATCATCCGGGGCTGGGCGGGGTCGGTCCGTGATGGGCTGCATGGCATAAGGCCAGGGCTCTGCCCTGGACCCGCTGGGGCCTTGGGCCCCAGGCCCCGCTGCGTTCCCTTGCGGAACCGGGGCGCTGCTGCAAGACGTGGCCGGAGCGGCGGAGAGGCGGATGGACGTGATCAGGCTCGGCTATCCGGGCGCGGCGCTGCACGAGGCGAGCGCGGCGGCGGTCGCGCGCGTGCTGGAGGCGCACGAGCTCGAGGTCGAGTACCTGCCGGCGGCGCCGGACGCCGACGCCGTCGAGGAGGGCATCGACCTGTTCGCCTGCGCCTGGCTGCCGCACACCAACGCCGCACTGCTCGCCTGCGGCCGGATGCGGCCGCTGGGCGTGCTGTATCGCCCGGCGATGCTGTGGAGCGTCGTGGGCGGCGACGCCGGCAGCATCGCCGACCTCGCCGCCAGACCGCGGCTCGAGCGCAGGATCCTGGCGCCGCCAGGGCCGCTCGCCCGCGCGGCAATGCGGGTGATGCGCGCCTATCGCCTCGACGAGGCCGGCTACGTTGTCGAGACGGTGCCGGAGCGTGAGGCGCTGGCCTGGGCCCAGGACGCGGCGACCGGCCGCGTGGTGCCGATGTGCCGGCCGCACGCGCTGCTGCATGCCGCGGCACTGCGCCCGCTGGAGGATCCGCTGGCAGCACTCGGACCCGAGCAGCAGGCGAGCCTGCTGGTCCGGACCGACGTGCAGGCGGCGCTCGATCCCGACCTGATCGACGAGCTGGAGGCGCTGACGCTCGGCAACCGGGTGGTGAGTGCCATGGCGCACGCGATGCGCATCGAGGCGATGAGCGCGGAGCAGGCCGCCGATGCCTGGCAGCGCGGCAAGCTCACGCCGCGTGGCTGAGCCGCCGCTCGACCTTGGCAATCCGGGCGACCCCGACGACCGGCGTCTCGCGGCGCAGTACGAGGCCTACCCCTATCCGGCGCGCGATCCGCGCGAGGAGGCGAGGCGCCTGGTCATCGGCAGCCCCAGCCACCTGCGCGAGATCGACCACTGGGTGTTCGGCGCTGCCCGGCCGCGGTCGCGGCCGCTGCGGGCACTGGTCGCCGGCTGCGGCACCGGCGACGGCGCCATCATGCTGGCGCAGCAGCTGGCGACCGCCGGCCGCCCCGGCCACGTGCTGTGCCTGGATCGCTCCGCGAGCGCGCTGTCGATCGCGGCCGCGCGCGCCGAAGCCCGCGGGCTGGCCAATATCAGCTTCCGTGCGGCCTCGCTGCTCGACCTGCCGACGCTCGGGCTCGGCCGGTTCGACTACGTCGATTGCTGCGGCGTGCTGCACCACCTGCCCGATCCGCGGCGCACCCTGGCCGAGCTGCGCGACCTGCTGGCGCCGGGCGGCGGCATCGGGCTGATGCTCTACGCGCCGCACGGCCGCACCGGGGTCTACATGCTGCAGGACGCGCTCGTCCGGCTGGCGCCCGCCGACGCGCCGCCGCCGGCCCGGCTCGACGTCGCGAAGCGGGTGATGCGCCACCTGCCGCCGACCGCCTGGCTGCGCGCCAACGCCAATTTCGGCGACCATCTGAGCGGAGGCGACGCCGGCCTGTACGACCTGCTGCTCAACCCGCGCGACCGCAGCTACGACATCCCTTCGCTGCTCGGCCTGCTGCACGGCGCCGGGCTCTCGCTCGCCGCCCTGATCGAGCCGGCGCGCTACGATCCGGCGTTGCTGCTGCCGGACGCGCGGCTGCGCGCCCGCATCGCCGAGCTGGACCCCGTGCAGCGCGCCGCGGTCGCCGAGGCGCTGGCCGGCAACATGAACACGCACATCGCCTACGCGGGGCGCGTCGGCGAGACGGCGGCCGCACCCGATCCGCTGGCGCCCGAGGCGGTGCCGGTCGCGCGCGAGATGCCGGCGAGCGAGCTCGCGCGCCAGATCGGCCCGGACGGCGCGCTGGAGCATCGCTTCGGCCAGCTGCCCGTGCGCATCGCGCTGCCGCCGCAGGCCCGCCCGCTGCTCGGCCTGATCGACGGCGAGCGCCACCTCGATGCGATCGCCTCGGCGATGGCGGGGCGCGGCCTGAGCCGGCCGCGTTTCGACGCCGCCTGGCGCGAGACCTTCGCGATCCTGAGCGGCCTCAACCGGATCCTGCTGCGGGCGCCGCCCTGAAGCCGTCGCGCGCCGTCGCATGAGCCGGGCCGCATGAGCCGGGCCGCATGAGCCGGGCGGTGATCATCATCTTCGGCGCCGGGATGCTGCCGGACGGCACGCCGAGCCCGACGCTGCGGCGTCGCGTCGATGCCGCGCTCGCCTTCGGCCGCGTCCTGCCGGGCGCGCTCTACCTGCCGACCGGCGGCATCGGCCGCCACGGCGGTCCGGAGGCGCGCGCGATGGCGGACCGCCTGCTGTCGGGCGGCGTGGCGACGGAGGCGATCCTGCTCGAGGAGACCGCCCGCGACACCCTGGCCTCCGTGCTCGCCTGTCGCGCCATGCTGGGCCGGCATCGTGGGGCGCTCTACGCCGCCACCAGCGCCTACCACATGCCGCGCTGCCTGCTGCTGCTGCGCCTCGCCGGGCTGCCGGCGCGGCCGGTGCCGCCGCCGCCGGCCGCCGGGCGCTGGGCGAGCCGCTGGTACTGGCGCCTGCGCGAGCTGCCGGCGCTGCCGTGGGACGCGCTGCTCATGCTGATCCTCAGGCTGAGGCGGCGGCGCCGGATTTGATTACGGAATCACAAGGAATTCCTTGCACACGAAACCGTGACATGATTATATCGCGATATCGTGATGAGGAAAACCTCCATGACCGCCGCTCTCGAGAACTCCATCCTCGCCAAGGTGATCGCCGCGATCCAGCAGACGGTGTTCCTCCGCGACGTGCAGATCACGCCGGAGACCCGTTTCGCCGAGGATCTCGGCCTCGACAGCCTCGACGTGACCGAGATCGCCCTCCACCTGGAGGAGGTGTTCGACGTCGAGTTCCCGCAGGAGGTGATCGCCCATCTCGGCCGGGTCGCCGACATGCTGCGCTATCTCAGCCGCCGCTTCTTCGCCGATACGCCCGAGCTGGCGCACGCCGACTAGCCAACGCCCGCGTCCGGCTCCTGGCGTCGGCCCCGGATATGATCCATACCGTTTGCGTATCGTATTAGGCGAGGGCGCATAGCGTGCAGGCCCCACAGCAGGCGGTCGACGCGGATCGGCTGTTCAACACGTTCCGCGAGCGGAGCGACCAGGACTGGCTGGACATCCTGGTCAGCTCGCTGCACATCCCCGAGATCGAGGGCGTCGGCATGCCCGGCTTCCCCGATGAGCAGTTCCAGCGCGACATGCACGGCCATTGCGGCGAGGTTTCGCTGCACGAGGCGCACGCCTTCTTCCGCGAGGTCAAGGCCTATGCCGGCTATGCCGGGCGGCCGATGGCGGCACACCGCCGGCTGCTCGATTTCGGCTGCGGCTGGGGCCGCACGCTGCGTCCGTTCATGAAGGACATAAGGCCGGACAACCTGTACGGCGCAGACTCCACCTCGCGCTTCCTGACCGAGGCGCGACGCTGCAATCCGGCGCTGAACTTCCTCGCCTGCGGCGTCGCACCGCCGACCGTGCTGGCGCCGGAGAGCCTGGACTACATCGTCTCGTGGTCGGTGTTCAGCCACCTCGACGAGTTCCTGACCACACGCTGGATCGAGGAGTTCGCGCGCCTGCTCAGGCCGGGCGGGCTGCTGATGATCACCACCCAGAGCCGACGCTTCATCGCCTTCTGCGCCGAGCAGCGGCTGCGCCGCGCTTCCGGCATCCGGCTCGAGCATGGCTGGTACGAGGCCTGCGCCGACAGCTTCATCGACGAGAGCCACGAGAACGCGCGCTACGAGGCCGGGCAGTTCCTGCACGCGGCCCCGGTGGCGCGCCCCAACCTGCTGTCGCACTACGGCGAGGCGATCATCCCGCGCGGCTACATCGTCAAGCACTGGAGCGCGATGTTCCGTCTGGTCGAGTTCCTGGACAATCCCGCACGGCTGCCGCAGGTGCTGGTGGTGCTGCAGAAGCCGGGAAATTCTTGACTTTCACGCCCTGCGCGGCGATCTTGACATGGCTGATGCGGGAGAGACCGGCCTGGCCGGCGCCGAAGGAGCAACCGCCCCGGAAACTCTCAGGCAGAAGGACCGCTCGGCATTCGCTTCTGGAAAGTGGCACCTCGCGTGCCCGCCGACGGGATAACGATCTCAGGCAAACCGACAGAAGGGGCATCAACCGGATCGGCTCGCGCCGCTCCCAGGGGTGCGTCCTGATGTCCGAAGCGGCCGAGCCGATCTCCCAGACTCCGCTGCATGCCCTGCACGTCTCGCGCGGCGCTCGGATGGTGCCGTTCGCGGGCTACCAGATGCCGCTGCAGTACGCCACCGGCATCCTGACCGAGCACCTGCACACGCGTGCGCAGGCCGGGCTGTTCGACGTCTCGCATATGGGCCAGATCCGGCTGCGTCCGCGCTCCGGAGCGGTGGCGGACGCGGCGCTGGCGCTGGAGCGGCTGGTGCCGGCGGACATCCTGAGCCTCGCACCCGGCCGGCAGCGCTACGCCCTGCTCACCGATGCGCGCGGCGGCATCCTCGACGATCTGATGGTGGCCCGTATCGGCGACGCGCTGGTGCTGGTGGTCAACGCCGCGTGCAAATGGGCCGACCTTGCCCACCTGGTCACTCACCTCTCGGCCGAGTGCGAGGTCGAGCCGCTGTTCGACCGCGGCCTGATCGCGCTGCAGGGCCCCGGCGCCGAGGCGGCGCTGGCCGGGCTCGCACCCGACGCGGCGGCGATGCGGTTCATGGACGTGCGCCACCTCGAGATCGACGGCATCCCCTGCCTGGTCTCGCGCTCCGGCTATACCGGCGAGGACGGCTACGAGATCGCCATGCCAGGTGAGGCGGCGGAGCGCGTCGCCACGCTGCTGCTGCGCCGGCCCGAGGTGCTGCCGATCGGCCTCGGCGCGCGCGACAGCCTGCGGCTGGAGGCGGGCCTGTGCCTCTACGGCACCGACCTCGATCCGCAGGTGACCCCCGTCGAGGCGGCGCTGGACTGGTCGATCGGCAAGAGCCGGCGCGCCGGCGGCGCGCGGGCAGGGGGCTTCCCGGGCGCCGCGGTGATCCTCGATCAGCTCGCGCACGGACCCGCGCGCCGCCGCGTCGGGCTGCTGCCGGAGGGCCGGGCGCCGCTGCGCGGCGGCGTGGCGCTGCATGCCGGCGAGGATCTCGCGGTGCCGCCGGTCGGCGTCGTCACCTCCGGGGCGTTCGGTCCTAGCCTCGCGGCACCCATGGCGATGGCGATGGTGTCGGCACCCTGGGCGAGCATCGGCACCATCCTGACCGCACCGCTGCGCGGACGCACGGTGGCGGCGCGCGTCGCGGCCCTGCCGTTCGTCGCCGCCGGCTTCAAGCGATCCCACACGAGGACAGCAGCATGAGCATCTCCGAGCTGTGGCAGGGCGCCGCACCCGAGGCGGACGAGTTCGCGCGCCGCCATATCGGCCCCGATACGGCCGAGACCGAGGCCATGCTGCGCACCGTCGGCGTCGCGGAGCTGTCCACGCTGATCGCCCGCACCGTCCCGGCCTCGATCCTGGAGGCGCTGCCCGACGACGCGGCGCCCGGCCTGACCGAGACCGAGGTGCTGGCGCGGCTGCGTGCCATTGCCGGCGAGAACCGGGTGCTGACCTCGCTGATCGGCCAGGGCTATCACGGCACCATCGTGCCGCCGGTGATCGGCCGCAACATCCTGGAGAACCCGGCCTGGTACACCGCCTACACCCCGTACCAGCCCGAGATCAGCCAGGGCCGGCTGGAGGCGCTGCTGAACTTCCAGACCCTGGTGTGCGACCTGACCGGCCTCGACGTCGCCAACGCCTCGCTGCTCGACGAGGCGACGGCGGCCGCGGAGGCGATGGCGCTGTCGCGACGCGTGAGCACGGTCAAGGCATCGCACTTCTTCGTCGACGCCGACACCCATCCGCAGACGCTCGCCGTGCTGCGCACCCGCGCCGAGCCGCTCGGCTGGCAGATCGTGGTCGGCGATCCGGCCTGTGACCTCGATCCGGGCGCGGTGTTCGGCGCACTCCTGCACTATCCCGGCAGCTCCGGCGCGCTGCGCGACCACCGCGCGGCGATCGCGGACCTGCGCGCCGCCGGCGCCATCGTCACCATGGCCGCCGATCCGCTCGCCCTGACGCTGCTGACGCCGCCCGGCGCACTCGGCGCCGACATAGCGGTGGGCTCGATGCAGCGCTTCGGCGTGCCGATGGGGTACGGTGGTCCGCACGCCGCCTACATGGCGGTGCGCGACGCCTTCAAGCGCGCCATCCCCGGCCGGCTGGTCGGCGTGTCGATCGACAGCCACGGCCGGCCGGCCTACCGGCTCGCCCTGCAGACCCGCGAGCAGCACATACGGCGCGAGAAGGCGACCTCGAACATCTGCACCGCCCAGGTGCTGCTCGCCGTCATCGCCTCGATGTATGCGGTCTATCACGGACCCGACGGGCTGCGCGCGATCGCGCGACGCACCCACCGCCTGACCGCCATCCTCGCCGGCGGCCTGCGCGCGCTGGGCGTCGCGGTCGAGACCGGGCAGTTCTTCGACACCATCACGGTCGATGCCGGCGCCGGCGCCGAGCGCGTGCTGGAGCGCGCCCGCGAGGCCGGCATCAACCTGCGCCGCCACCTCGGCGACCACCTTGGCCACGGCCGGATCGGCATCAGCCTCGACGAGACCAGCGGCCAGGGCACGGTGCGCGCGGTGTGGTCGGCATTCTGTGCCGACAGCGACCGCCTCGCCGCCGTCGAGGCCGGGCTGGGCGCGCTGCACGACGCGATCCCGGCCGCGCTGCGTCGCACCGCGGCGCTGATGACGCATCCGGTGTTCCATGCGCATCGTTCGGAGACCGACATGCTGCGCTACCTGCGCCGCCTGTCCGACAAGGACCTCGCACTCGACCGCAGCATGATCCCGCTCGGCTCGTGCACGATGAAGCTGAACGCCACCGTCGAGATGATGCCGATAAGCTGGCCCGGCTTCTGCGACATGCATCCCTTCGCCCCCGCCGAGCAGGCACGCGGCTATCACCGCCTGTTCGCCGAGCTGCGGGCGGCGCTGTGCCGCATCAGCGGCTACGACGCGGTGTCGCTGCAGCCGAACTCCGGCGCCCAGGGCGAGTATGCCGGGCTGCTGGCGATACGCGGCTATCATCGCAGCCGCGGCGAGGCCGGTCGCGACGTCTGCCTGATCCCGGCCTCCGCGCACGGCACCAACCCCGCCTCGGCGCAGATGGCCGGCATGCAGGTGGTGGTGGTCGGCTGCGACGGCAGCGGCAACGTCGACGTGGACGACCTCAGGCGCAAGATCGACCGCCACGCCGACCGCCTTGCCGCCATCATGATCACCTACCCCTCGACCCACGGCGTGTTCGAGGAGGCGGTGCGCGAGATCTGTGCCGCCGTGCACGAGGCCGGCGGCCAGGTCTATCTCGACGGCGCCAACCTCAACGCCCAGGTCGGGCTGTGCCGGCCCGGCCATTACGGCGCCGACGTCAGCCACTTCAACCTGCACAAGACCTTCTGCATCCCGCATGGCGGCGGCGGTCCCGGCATGGGTCCGATCGGCGTCGCCTCGCACCTCGCACCGTTCCTGCCGCAGCACGCCGAGGGTCCCGATGGCAGGCCTGGTGTCGGGGCGGTATCGGCCGCGCCGTTCGGCTCGGCCTCGATCCTGCCGATCTCCTACGCCTACATCCTGCTGATGGGCGAGGCGGGGCTGCGGCGCGCCACCGAGATCGCGATCCTGAACTCGAACTACGTCGCCGCCCGGCTGGCGCCGCACTACCTGGTGCTGTATCGCGGCCTGCACGGCCACGTGGCGCACGAGTGCATCATCGATCTGCGGCCGATCAAGGAGGCCACCGGCATCACCGTCGACGACATCGCCAAGCGCCTGGTCGATTACGGCTTCCACGCACCGACGGTGAGCTTCCCGGTCGCCGGCACCTTCATGATCGAGCCCACGGAATCCGAGAACCAGGCCGAGCTGGACCGCTTCTGCGACGCGATGATCGCGATCCGGCGCGAGATCGCGGCCGTCGAGCAGGGCCGGATCACGGCGGCGCAGAGCCCGCTGCGTCATGCCCCGCATACGGTCGCGGCGCTGGCCGCGGACGAGTGGAGCCGTGCCTACTCGCGCGAGGAGGCCTGTTTTCCCTCGGGGGTCGACCGCCGCCACAAATACTTCGCCCCCGTCGGCCGCCTCGACAACAGCTACGGCGACCGCAACCTGATCTGCTCCTGCCCGCCGGTCGAGGAGCTGGCCGAGGCCGCGGACTGAGCGCCGCCGCTACCTGGTCCGCGCGGCCAGGGAGGTGCGGCCGGGATCGTTGACAAGCCGCGGCTCCGGCCGCATCTAGTTCGGTACCGGATCGATCGGGCAGCGCTTCGCGCCGCTGTCGCGACGTCCGGCCGCAGGGCGTCAGCCCGGAGCCGTTCGTGACCCCACAGTTCCTGGACCCTGCCGATGAGGTGGTGACGCTCGGCGGCGGCGCCCGGTTCTACGAGGCGCCGAGCGGCGCCTCGGTGCAGGCGGGCAGCGGCAGCGACACGGTGGAGGCCGGCGCGGGCGACGTCACCGTCACCGGCGGCTCCGGCCGGTTGACCTTCATCGGCGGCTCGCTCGCGAGCTCGATCACCGGCGGCGCCGGGTCGGTCACGATCTTCGGCGGCAGCGGCGGCGGCTCCCTCAGCGGCGGTGCGGCGGGGCACAGCGTGCTGATCTCGCAGAGCGTGGATCTCGGCTTCCCCGCCAGCACCACCCTGACGGGCGCTGCCGCCGGAGACCTGCTGTTCGGCGCTGCGGTCGGCAACGACGTGCTGACCGCCGGGGCAGGACGCGAGACGCTCATCGCCGGCGGCGACGACACCATCACCGGCGGCAGTACCGCCGGCTTTCTCATCTTCACCGGCGCCTCGTCCGGCATCCCCCTCTCCGGATACGGACTTTTCTCGTCCAACTTCGAGGTCCAGGGTGGTGCCGCGGGCGGCGACACCATCGTCGGCGGCTCCGCCGGGCTCGAGGTCATCGCCCGCAACGGCGACGCCGTCTTCGCGGGCAGGGGTCAGCTCCGGGTGCTCGGCAGCGACGCCGGAGCGTCGGACTCGATCATCGGCGGCAGCGGCAGCCTCGAGGTGCTCGGCGATGGCGGCAACATGCTGGTCGCCTGCGGCAGCGGCAACGCCAACCTCATGCTCGGCAGCGGCGCCGGCCTCGTGTTGGGCGGCAGCGGTTTCATGACGGTCACCGCCGGCAGCGGCAGCGCCCAGATCCTGCTCGGCTCCGGAGGCAACTTCACGGAGCGCGACCTGGTCATCGAGGGCAGCGGCGCCGTCGTCTACGACGTGGTCGCTAGCCTGCCCGGCGGTTTCACGGGCATCCGGGGCTTCCGCCCCGGAACCGACCGGATCGACGTTTTCGGCTACCGGCGATCCGAGGTGACCACCGGCACCGCCGGCACGACGACCATGATCCACTTCAGCGACGGCAAGGTGATCAACCTGCCCGGCGTGACGAGCCTCGGCAGCAGCCTCATCTTCGGCTGAGGACGCGACCCCGCTCCCGACCATTCAGGGTCGGCTGCCCTCAGCGCCTGCGGCCGAGCCTCGCGTGCAGCGCGCGCAGCGGCGCGGTCAGCCGCCAGCTTCGCGAGCGGCGAAGCGCGGCGAGCTCGGCCCGCAAGTGCGCCGTCCGGTCGCACTCCGGCGGCTCGACCTCGTGCTGCTGCACCGCCCATTGCCAGGTGTCGGCGATCAGCGCCGCATCGTCAGTCGCCACCAGGTGGACGAAGAAGTCGAGCTGCCCCGGTGCGGTCGCGGTGCAGCGGCTGCAGGCGAAGCCGAGCAGGCCGTAGCCGGCGAGCTGGCGCATCAGGCGCGCGAACGCCAGCGGCGTGAACACCCAGCAATGCACGTCGTGATAGGCGCCGGTGGCACCTGCCTGCTCCATCGCCGCGACCGCGTGCCGGTAGGCGTGGGCGTGCGGCGGCGGTTCGGGCGGCGGCCGGCCGCTCCAGGCCGCCTCCAGCGGCAGCGGCGCGATGTTCAGCATGAAGTCCAGGATCTGTCTCGGCCCCGGGGTCGTCGCCTGCGCGCGCGCGGCCAGGATCAGGTCGGCGGCCGAGCTGGTCTCGCGCCGGTAGTCGAAGCAGTAGCGTCGATCCGGCACGATCAGCCGCACCGTGCCGGAGGGATGCAGCACCGACTTGAGCTGCGCGAGCCAGCCGATCAGGTCCGGCACGTGCTCGATCACGTGCGAGGCGATCACGTAGTCGAAGAGCCCGCCGCCGCAGGCATCCGCCAGCGTGGCCTCGCTCCAGACGATGTCCACCTCGACGATCCGCCCGGGATCGACCTCCGGGTCGTCGCGGTATTTCGCGCGCAGCCCGGCGGTGTCGACATGGTCGACATACAGCACGTCCGCCTGCGGCCGACGCAGGATCGGGTTGTGCAGCGGGCCGATCTCGAGCCCTCGCGTGGCGCCCGGATCCAGCCCCTGCAGCAGCAGCCCCAGCCGGTCGGTCGCCGGTTCCGGCGTCGCGTCCCCGCCGCTGAAGCGGCGCGCGCGGCGCGCGGTCAGATCGTGGTCGTCCGGCATCGCGATCTGTCCCATCCCGGCACGCCGGCGGCAAGTCCGGCTCGCCCGGTCGAGATTGACATCCCACCGGGGTCTCCGCCATCTCGCACTCTATCGTCCTGGAGCGGATCGCGTCCTGATGCCTGTTTATGCCTTCATCTTCCCCGGACAGGGCAGCCAGTTCGCCGGGATGGGCCGCGATCTCGCCGCTGCCTTCGCGCCAGCGCGGGAGGTGTTCCAGGAGGTCGACGACGCGCTCGGCGAGCGGCTGTCCAAGCTGATGTTCGCGGGCCCCATCGAGGAGCTGACGCTGACCCAGAACGCCCAGCCGGCGCTGATGGCGGTCTCGCTCGCGGTGCTGCGCGTGCTGGAGCGCGAGGGCGGCGTACAGCTCACCGGTCGGGCGGCCGTCGTCGCCGGCCATTCGCTGGGCGAGTACGCGGCACTCGCGGCTGCGGGCAGCCTCGGCATCGCGCAGACCGCCCGGCTGCTGCGCCTGCGCGGCAGCGCCATGCAGCAGGCGGTGCCGCTGGGCGAGGGCGGCATGGCGGCGCTGCTCGGCGTCGAGGTCGAGCAGGCGCACGAGATCTGCGCCGCCGCGGCACTGCTGCGCATCGAGGGTCAGCCCGACCGACGCGAGGTGATCGAGGTCGCCAACGACAATGGCGGCGGCCAGGTGGTGATCTCCGGGGCACTCAGCGCCGTCGCTCGTGCGATCGAGCTGGCCAAGGAGCGAGGCATACGCCGCGCCATGCTGCTGCCGGTCTCGGCACCGTTCCACTGCTCGCTGATGGCGCCCGCGGCGGACGCGATGCGCGATGCCCTGGGCGAGGCCGGGATCGCGGCGCCGTCCCTGCCGCTGGTGGCCAACGTCACCGCCGCCAAGGTCAGCGCGCCGGACCAGATCCGCGAGCTGCTGGTGCGCCAGGTGACCTCGACGGTGCGCTGGCGCGAGAGCGTGCTCGCGATGACGGCGATCGGCGTGGACAGCTTCGTCGAGCTCGGCGCCGGCAAGGTGCTGTCGGGCCTGTGCAAGCGCATCGCGCCGGACGCCGCGACCCGCAGCGTCGGCACGCCCGAGGAGATCGAGGCGCTGCTCAAGCTGCTCTGACGCCCGCCCCGCCCGTCGGCGAGGCCGCATCTCCGGAGGTCGCCATGTTCAGGCTCGACGGCAAGACCGCCCTGGTGACCGGTGCGTCCGGCGGCATCGGTGCCGCGATCGCCCACGCCCTGCACGGCCAGGGTGCGACGGTGGTGCTGTCGGGCACCCGCAGGGAGGCGCTCGAGGCGCTCGCCGAACGGCTCGGCAGCATCGAGGAGAGCAGCGTCGGGGGCGGCCGCGCCCATGTCTGCCCGGCCGACCTGTCCGATCCCGCCGCACCGGACGCGCTGGTCGCCGAAGCCGAGCGCGCCGCCGGCCGCGGCCTCGACATCCTGGTCAATAATGCCGGCCTGACCCGCGACGGCCTGGCGCTGCGTATGCGGGACGCGGACTGGGACCAGGTGCTGGAGGTCGATCTCGCCGCACCCTTCCGGCTGTGCCGCGCGGCGCTGAAGGGCATGCTGCGGCGCCGCGCCGGCCGCATCGTCTCGATCGCCAGCATCGTCGGCGTCACCGGCAATCCGGGCCAGTCCAACTACGCGGCCGCCAAGGCCGGCCTGATCGGCATGAGCAAGTCGCTGGCCGCCGAGGTCGGCTCGCGCGGCATCACCGTCAACGTGGTGGCGCCCGGATTCGTCGCCACCGCGATGACCGAGGCGCTGTCGGAGGCGCAGCGGGCGCGGCTGCATGCCGCCATTCCGCTGGGGCGGATGGGCGCGCCCGAGGACGTGGCGGCGGCGGTGGTCTACCTCGCCTCGGAGCAGGCGGCCTGGGTGACCGGCGCCACCCTGCACGTCAATGGCGGCATGGCGATGATCTGAGCCGCCGCCCGGACGGCGGAAGCCGCGCCTTGGCGAGGGGTGAAAATCCATGCTAATCGCCCGCTGCTTCGTCCGGAGCGGGCCGGAAGGTTCTCGGGGCACAGAACAGGACGAACGAGACGGAACCGCCCGTTTTTCCGGGGCAGAGAGGAAGCAGGATCAGATGAGCGAGATCGCCGACAAGGTTAAGAAGATCGTCGTGGAGCACCTCGGCGTCGAGGAGAGCAAGGTGACCCCGGAGGCTTCCTTCATCGACGACCTCGGTGCCGACAGCCTCGACACGGTCGAGCTGGTGATGGCGTTCGAGGAGGCGTTCGGCGTCGAGATCCCAGAGGACGCGGCCGAGAAGATCTCCACCGTCAAGGACGCGATCGACTACATCGAGAAGCAGAAGGCCGCCTGAGGCTTCACGAGGCAGAGCATGACGAGCGGCAACCAGGCGCGGCGCGTCGTCGTCACCGGGATGGGCATCGCCGGCCCGCTCGGCGTGGGGGTCGCCCCGTTCTGGCGCCGCCTGATCGAGGGCGAGACCGGCATCGCGCGGATCCAATGCTTCGATCCCTCCGACCTTCCGGCCCAGGTGGCGGGAGAGGTGCCGGCGGGCCGGCGCGAGACCGGCGGCCTCGACCTTGCGGAGTGGATCCCGCAGAAGGACCAGAAGAAGATGGATCGCTTCATCCATCTCGGCCTGGTCGCCGCCACCGAGGCGGTCGAGGACTCCGGATGGATGCCCCAGGGCGAGGAGGATCGCTGCGCCACCGGGGTGATGATCGGCTCGGGCATCGGCGGCCTGCAGACCATCTACGAGGCCTCGGTGCAGGTGCATGAGGGCCGCGCGCGCCGGCTGTCGCCGTTCTTCATCCCCTCGTCGCTGATCAACCTGGTGTCCGGCCACCTCTCGATCCGCTACGGCTTCAAGGGACCAAACCATTCCGCCGTCACCGCCTGCGCCACCGGCGTGCATGCGATCGGCGACGCGTCGCGCCTGATCATGCTCGGCGACGCCGACGTGATGGTCGCGGGCGGCGCCGAGGCGGCGGTCTGCCCGCTCGGCATTGCCGGCTTCTGCGCCTCGCGCGCGCTGTCCACCGGCTTCAACGAGACGCCCGCGCGGGCGTCGCGTCCCTGGGACCGCGACCGCGACGGCTTCGTGATGGGCGAGGGTGCGGGCGTCGTCGTGGTCGAGGAGTACCAGCACGCGAGGCGGCGCGGTGCCAAGATCTACGCCGAGGTGCTGGGCTACGGCTTGTCGGGCGACGCGCACCACATCACGGCGCCGCCGGAAGGCCATGCCGGCGCCTATCGCGCCATGGTCGCGGCCCTGAGGCGCGCCGGCCTCACGCCGTCGGACATCCAGTACGTGAACGCGCACGGCACCTCGACCATGGCCGACGACCTGGAGCTCGACGCGGTCGAGCGCCTGTTCGGCGAGCACGCGCGGGGGCTGGCGATGTCGTCCACCAAGTCGGCGACCGGCCACCTGCTCGGCGCCGCAGGGGCGATCGAGGCGATCTTCTGCATGCTGGCGATACGCGACGGGGTGGCGCCGCCGACCCTGAACCTGGACCGCCCGAGCCGCGAGAGCGTGATCGACCGGATCGCGCACAGCGCCCAGGCGCGCCGCATCCGCGTGGCGCTGTCCAACAGCTTCGGCTTTGGCGGCACCAACGCCAGCATCCTGTTCGGCGCCGTCTGACGCCCGGAGGACGGGGGATGCGGCCCCCTGAACCACGATCCGCCGCCTGATCGCGGGGTTCGCCCTGCTGCTGCTGCTGGGGGTGCCGGCCGGTGCCGTGCTCGGCGCCGTCCTGCTCTACGACGCGCCCGGGCCGCTCGCCGCCGACAGCGCCATCGTGGTGCCGCGCGGCGGCGCGAGCCTCGCGGTCGCAATACTGCAGCGGCGCCGCGCGCTGCCGTCCGGCGCCGCCGCACGCGCCGCCTTCCGGCTGGCGATCATGCTGACCCGCCGGCAGGGCCCGATCCATGCCGGCGAGCTGGCGTTTCCCGCCCATGCCTCGCCGCGCGCGCTGCTCGCGGTGCTGCGCCGCGGCCGCCCGGTGCAGCACGCGCTGACCATCGCCGAAGGGCTGACCGCGGCACAGGTGGCGACGCTGCTCGACCGGGCCGACGCGCTGTCGGGGGAGACGCCGGTGCCGCAGGAGGGCGAGGTGCTGCCGGAGACCTACGCCTACCAGCGCGGCACCTCGCGCGCCGCCCTGCTCGGGCGCATGCGGGCGGCGATGCGCGACCGGCTGTCGGCGATCTGGCGCGACCGCGATCCCGCCCTCGCCCTCAGCACGCCGGCAGAGCTGCTGACGCTCGCCAGCATCGTCGAGCGCGAGACCGCACTGCCCGACGAGCGACCGCTGGTCGCGCGCGTGTTCCTCAACCGGCTGCGCCTGGGGATGCGCCTGCAGTCCGATCCCACCGTCGCCTACGAGGCGTCCGGCGGCCTCGGCCTGTCGCGCCCTCTGCGCCGTTCGGACCTCGCGCAGCAGAACCCCTACAACACCTACGCGGTCGGCGGCCTGCCGCCGGATGCGATCTGCGCGCCGGGGACCGCGTCGCTGCGGGCGGTCGCGCACCCGGCAGTCGGGGACGCGCTGTACTTCGTCGCCGACGGCAGCGGCGGCCACGCCTTCGCGGGCAGCCTCCCCGACCACCAGCGCAACGTCGCCCGGCTGCGCGCCCGCGAGGCGGCGCCGTGACCGGCGGGCGCTGCGCGGTCGTCACCGGCGCCACCGGCGGCCTCGGACGCTGGATCGCGCTCGGCCTCGCGGACGCCGGGTTCCGGCTGCTGCTGATCGGGCGCGATCCGGCGCGGCTGGCGGCGACGCGCGGCTGGATCGCCGGCCGCATCCCCGGCAGCGGCGCCCGGATCGAGCCGATACAGGCCGACCTGTCGCTGCTGTCCGAGACCCGGGCCGCGGCCGACCGGGTGCTGTCGCGCACCGACAGCCTGGCGCTGCTGGTCAACAACGCCGGCACGCTGTCGCCGCGCCGGATGGTCACCCGCGAAGGGCACGAGTGCACGCTCGCGGTCAACCACCTGTCCCCCTTCGTGCTGAGCCGGGCGCTGCTGCCGGCGCTGCGTCGCGACGGCGCCGCCCGCATCGTCGATGTCGGCTCCTCGACCTCGGAGCGCGCCGGCATCGATCCCGACGATCTCGAGCTGGTGCGGCACTGGCGGATGACGCGCGCCTACGCACGCTCCAAGCTGGCGCTGCTGATGGCCAGCCTGGAGCTGGCACGGCAGCTCGAGGGCAGCGCGGTCACCGTCAACGTCGTGCATCCCGGCACCGTCGCCAGCGGCCTGGTGCGCGGCCCCGGGGCGGCGGCACTGGCCTGGAGGATCATGGCGCCGTTCGTGCTGAGCGCGTGCGAGGGCGCCGCGGCACCGCTGCACGCCGCCCTCTCGGCCGACTGCGCCGGCCTCACCGGGGCCTATCTGAAGCGGTGCCGGGCGGCGGCCCCGAACCGGCTGGCGCTGGATCCGGGCTTGCGCAGGCGGGTCGTGGCCGCGACCGAGGCGCTGGTCGCGCCGGCCTGAGGACGCCGCCCAGCGCCCGGCAGGCGCCGTGCAGCCAGACCTGGGCGCTCCAGCCGCGCGCGCGTCGGCCGAACGGGCCATGCACGCCGAACACCCGGCGCGGCGGCGCGAACAGGCAGGGCTCCTCGGCCTCGGCGGCGGCCGGGTCGCGCGACAGCAGCGCATCGAAGCGCAGCCGCTCGGTGAGCCAGGCGGCGAGTGCCGGCGACAGCCGCGACACCAGCGCGAACGCGGTGACCACCGAGCTCACCGTCATCTCGCGCTGTCGCCCGTCCGCCGCCAGATACAGCGCCTGCGCCACCACCTCGGGCTGATAGACCGGCGGCACCGGCCGCGACGGGAACCCCATGTAGGACGGCGCGTGGCTGAAGAACGGCGTGTTCACCGCGGGCGGGAACACCGTGCACAGCCGCACCCGGCTGCGCGCGAGGCGAAGCTCGCCGCGCACCGACTGGCCGAAGCCGCGCACCGCCGCCTTGGCGCCGACATAGGAGGTCATCAGCGGCAGGCCGTTGAAGGCGATGCCGGAGCACACGTTCACGATCACCCCGCGGCCCCGCGGCATCATGCACCGCAACGCCGAGCGGGTGCCGTTCACCGTGCCCATGTAGGTGACCTCGGTGACCCGGCGATATTCCGCGTCGGGGATGTCGAGCAGCCGTCCATACACGCCGTTGCCGGCGGCGTTGATCCAGACGTCGACCGGCCCGAGCGACGCGGTGATGGTCTGCGCCGCCCGCTCCAGCGCCTCGCCGTCGGCCACGTCGGCCGCCGCGGCGACGGCCAGCCCGCCGGCCGCCCGCACGTCCGCCGCCGCCGCCGCCAGCCCGTCGGCGCCGCGCGCGATCAGGCCGACATCCCAGCCCCGGCGCGCGAACAGCCGCGCGGTGCAGCGGCCGATCCCCGACGAGCCGCCGGTGATGACGACGACGCGCCGCACCGGGTCCTCGTCATCGTCCGGCGCGACGGGAGCTCCTGTGCGGGTCACGGCCATGGCGTCTAAACGCACGCGCGGCATCGGCTGTAAATCCCCGGTCCCCCGGCGGGTCGGGCGGAACGCGGCGCGGGCCGCGATGTTGGCTCGCACAGCGGGCTTGAGCGGAGCATCCCATGGCAGAGCTGACACGACGCACCCTGTTCGGCACCACGGCCGCGCTCGCGGGCGCCGCCGGCGGGGCCGCGGGCGCGCAGGCGGCCGAGCCGCGGCAGGAGCCGGCCGCACTGCGCGGCAGCGTCGCGGACGGTCAGGTCAGCCTGCCGCCGCTGCACGCCGCGAGCGAGGCCAACGACACGCCGCCCAATCCCGCGCCGCCGGCGCGCCGGCTCGGCGTCGCCGTCGTCGGGCTGGGCGCGCTGGCGCTGGAGGAGATCATCCCGGCCTTCGGCCAGGCCAAGCATGTGCGCCTCGCCGGCCTGGTCAGCGGCAGGCCGGAAAAGGCGCGCGCCGTCGCCGCGCAGTACGGGCTCGATCCCCGCCACCTCTACGACTATGCGAGCTTCGAGCGCATGCGCGACGATCCCGCGATCGACATCGTCTACGTCGTGCTGCCGAACTCGATGCATGCCGAGTTTACCGCGCGCGCCGCGGCGGCCGGCAAGCACGTGCTGTGCGAGAAGCCGATGGCGGCCTCGGTGGCCGAGGCGCAGCAGATGATCGAGGCCTGCCGGTCGGCGGGCCGGATGCTGATGATCGCCTACCGGCTGCAATATGATCCCGCACACCGCACCGCGATCGCGCTCGCCCGCGGCGGCCGGTTCGGCGAGGTCCGCATGATCCAGGCCACCAACGGGCAGAACGACGCGGCCGACGGCCAGTGGCGGCAGATCCGCGCGATGGCCGGCGGCGGCTCGCTGCCGGATGTCGGGCTGTACTGCACCAACGCGTTTCGCTACCTCACCGGCGAGGAGCCGATCGAGATCACCGGCCAGGTCACGCGCCCGACCGGCGACGCCCGCTTCGCCCAGGTCGAGGACGTGGCGCTGTTCACCCTGCGCTTCCCGTCGGGCGTCATCGCCACCGGCGGCTGCGGCTACAGCTTCCACGAGAGCCGGCAGCTTCGCGTCCATGCGCAAGGCGGCTGGTTCGGGCTCGACCCGGCCTTCGGCTACGACGAGCTGGCGCTGCAGATCAGCCGCAAGGAGGGGCGCGCCAGCGCGCTGGAGACGCGGCGCTTCCCGCCGCACAGCCAGTTCGCGCGCGAGATGGACGCCTTCGCGCTCTCGCTGCATGACGGTGCGCCGCCCTTCACCCCGGGCGAGGAGGGGCTGCAGGACATGCGCGTGCTGGAGGCGATCTACCAGTCCGCCGCCGGCGGCTCGCCGGTGAAGTTCGCGGCCGCGAGCGGGCGCGACGCGACGCGCGGCGTCTGGCCCAGGCAGGTCGGCGCCTATCTTCCGGCCTGAGGCCGGCTCAGCGCGGCGGCGGCAGCGCCTGGGACTGCACCGGGGCGGCGGGCGCCAGCTGCACCGGCGCGCCGCCATCGCCCGATCCCGCGGCGGCGCTGCCATAGCTGGTTCCCGGCCGGTAGGGCGGCGGGTAGGGGGAGCTGCCCGCCGCCGCGGCACGGCCGCCGCCGCCGCCGCCGCCGAAGCGCATCAGCACGCTGCGCAGCGGATCCGCGCCGGGATTATTGACGCGCATGGCGACCGCGATGTCCTCCACGCCCACCGGCTGGCCGTAATAGGCGCGGTCGCCGACGCTGTCCGACGACAGCACGCTGCCCTGCAGCGAGATCCCGGCGAACAGGCCGGAACTCTTCTCGACCGCGACGATGTCGGCGCGCAGCGCGGTCGTGGTGTCGCCCTCCATGCCCGCACCCAGCGTCGCCAGCGTGATCGAGGCGTTGGCGCCGAACTTGAAGTGGCTGTCCATGATCGCGGTCAGCCCCCGGCGCGTCATGATGAACATCATCAGCTCGGCATCCTGCACCCCCGCCTGCAGGCCGAACGAGCCCGAGCCCATCGAGTAGAAGGCGGGAGCCGACCAGGAGCCGGAGCCGTCGCGCGCCAGCAGCACGCAGCCGCCGCCTGAGCCGCCGAAGATGAACGACATGCGGAAGATGCTCGGGCAGATCATCACCCCCCGCGCGCGGGCGAGGAAGCGCTGCGCCTGATCGCCGTTCTCGCGCCAGTCCAGCACGTCCTGTGCGGCCAGCGTGGCGCGGTCGACCAGGCGCTGCTGCTGCTCCTGGCGGTCGGAATTGACCATCTGCGCCGCGGCCGCCCCTGGCCGCGCCGTCCCGGCGGCCATCAGGCTGATCGCGGCGGCCATGGTCGCGCGTCGCATCTGCATCTTCGTTCTCTCCCTGTGCGAGAGCGGTTTGCCCGCCTCTCCCCTGCTCCGCAACGCCCCGCCTCAGCTTTGCAGTAATAATCCGGACGCCTGCGACAGCGCCTGCGCGAGCCCCGGTGCGGCGGCCAGGATCGGGCTCGCGCCCGTCAGGCCGCCGTCGCGCAGGAACGCCGACACCGCGGCTCCGGCCTCGGCGAGAATCGGCAGCGCGCCGGCGACGTCCCACAGGTTGATCGACAGCTCGACATAGCCGTCCAGCCGGCCGCAGGCGACGTCGGCCAGCGCGAGTGCGCCCGACCCGCCGCTGCGCGGCGCCGCACCCAGCGCCAGCATGCGCTCGACCATCGCGGCGTAGTCGCGCGCCGCGACCTTCGGCCCCCAGCCGATCTCGATCATCGCCGTCGCCGGATCCCGGGTCTCGGCGGCACGGATCGGCTTGCCGTTGCGGGTGGCGCCGGCGCCTGTCATGGCGGCGAAGCTCTCGCCCAGCGCCGGCGCGCTAAGCACCCCGGCCGCCGGCGCCCCGTCCGCCAGCAGACCCAGCGAGATGCACCAGCGCGCGCGCCCGCGGGCGAAGTTGGCGGTGCCGTCGATCGGATCGACCACCCAGCGCAGGCCGGAGGCCGCCGCCGCGCGGCGCTCGCCGCCCTCCTCGCCCTGCAGCGCATCCTCCGGGAACAGCGTCGCGATCCGGCCTGCGATCAGCGCCTCGACCGCGCCGTCCGCCTCGGTCAGCCAATCCTGCGCGCCCTTTAGGGTCGCGCTCGCGCTGCCCGGCGCCGGCCGCAGCCGCATCGCCAGCGCCGCTGCCTCCTCGACGATGGTGGCGGCCGCCTCGAACCGGCGGCTGATCGCATCCGACCTCATCCTGTCTCTCGCGGCTGCAACGCGCCGGAGCGTGGCCCTGCGCCGCGCCATGCGCAAGGCCGGGCGCTCGCGCCGGACGGCTCACTGCGCGCGCAGCGCCGCCCGCAGCGACGAGGTGATCGCCGGGTCCTCCAGGCAGGCCAGGCGGGACGCCGCGAGGATGGCGAAGCGATGCGTGAGCGCGCGGCGCCGCGCAGTACTGAGGCCGTGCACCGGCGCCTCGCGAAGCAGCTCGGCGTCGTGCGCGAAGCCGGCGCCCGGCCCGCAGCCGACCCCCTCGATGCAGGCCACCACCAGCCCGGCATCCTCGGGCAGCAGGGCGCGCGGGAAGCACTCGTCCACGGCGAAATACAGCGCGTCGCAATACTCGCGGTAGTCGCGCCATTTCAGGTCGGTCAGGAAGTCGCGCGGGCCGGACTTGACCTCGATGCAGCTGAAGCCGCCGTCCGGCCGCAGCGCCAGGATGTCGGCGCGACGTCCGTTGGGCAGCGGCACCTCGTGCAGCACCGCCCAGCCGAGCTGGCCGCACAGGCGGGCGGCCGCGCGTCGTATCGCCAGGGCGTTCTCGGCCGGGGGAAGCATGCTGACCTGCATCGGCCGTTCGTGATGCCCAAAGCCGCGATCCGTCGCAAGCTGTGATTCGGGCCGCGAAGAACCGCCGCCGCCGCGACGCATTCAAGTTCCGCCATGATCGCAACGCGCTTCTCCGTCGCCACCCACATCATGCTGATGATGGCAGCCGATCCCGATGGCCGCCTCACCAGCCCGCGCATCGCCGGCAGCGTCAACACCAACCCGGTGGTGGTGCGCCGGATCATGCGGCTGCTGGCGCGCGCGGGATTGGTGCGGGTGCGGCGTGGCCAGGGCGGTGCGGCGCTCGGCCGCCCGGCGGAGCGCATCACGCTCGACGACGTGTGGGACGCGGTCAATCCGGCGCCGGCGCGGCCGCTGCTGCCGCTGCACGCCCATCCCGATCCGCTGTGTCCGGTCGGCCGCCACGTGCCGCGCCTGCTCGGCGAGAGCTTCCTGATCGCCGAGGCGGCGATGCGCCATGCGCTGGCTCACGTGTCGCTGGCGGCGATGGCGGCCGGCCTGGCCGCTGCCGAACATGTTCGCCTGGCGGCCCAGGGTGACTAGTGCAAGGGGCTTTGCCCCTTGACCCCATCAAAGGCGGAGCCTTTGAAATCCATGACTTCGTAAATCGGGGTCTGGGGCCGCCGGCCCCAGCGGGTCGAGGGCAGCGCCCTCGTCTTGCCTACCGCGGCCGCACCAGCAGATGCTGCTTGCGCCCGACCGAGAGCTTGATCGCATCGGGAGAGAGGTCGCACAGCGAGACCAGCCGGTTCTCGTCGCGCACCACCTCGTCGTTGAGGCGCAGGCCGCCGCCGCGGATCAAGCGGCGCGCCTCGCCGTTGCTGCCGGCGAGCCCCGCCTCCGCGAATAGACGGTAGACCGGGATGCCGGCCGCCAATGACGCGCGCTCGACCGTGTGCGACGGCAGCGCGTCTGAGGTGCCGGAGCCGGCCTCGAACACCGCCTGCGCCGCCTCGGCCGCCGCCTCGGCCGCCGCGCGGCCGTGGCACAGCGCCGTCGCCTCGGTGGCCAGCACCTTCTTGGCCTCGTTGATCATCGCCCCCTGCATCGCCCCCAGGCGCTCGCATGCCGCAAGGTCGAGCTCGGTGAACAGGCGCAGGAAGCGGCCGACATCGGCATCCTCGGCGTTGCGCCAGAACTGCCAGTATTCGAACGGCGACAGCCGGTGGCTCGACAGCCAGACCGCGCCGGCCGCGGTCTTGCCCATCTTGGCCCCCGACGCGGTGGTCAGCAGCGGCGTGGTCAGGCCGAACACCTGTCTCTGGTCGGTGCGTCGCACCAGCTCGACGCCGGAGACGATGTTGCCCCACTGGTCGGAGCCGCCCATCTGCAGGCTGACCCCGTGGCGCCGCCCGAGCTCTCGGAAATCGTAGCTCTGCAGGATCGAGTAGTTGAACTCGAGGAAGGTCAGGCCCTGCTCGCGCTCCAGGCGCTGTCGCACGGAGTCGAAGCCGAGCATGCGGCTGACGCTGAAATGCGCCCCCACCTCGCGCAGCAGGTCGATATAGCCGAGCCGGTCCAGCCACGTCGCGTTGTCGGCCAGCAGCGCGTCGGACGGACCGTCGCCGAAGCGCAGCATCGTCTCGAGGATGCGGCGTATGCCGTCGCGGTTGGCGGCGATGCCGGCCTCGTCGAGCAATTGCCGGGCGTCGGCGCGGAACGAGGGATCGCCGATCCGGCTGGTGCCGCCGCCGAGCAGCGCCACCGGGCGGTGCCCGTGCCTCTGCAGCAGCCGCAGCATCATGATCGGGATCAGGTGGCCGACATGCAGGCTGTCGGCGGTCAGGTCGAAGCCGATATAGCCGCCCACCGGCCCTGAGAGCAGCGCCGCGTCGAGCGCCTCGATGTCGGTGCACTGGAACACCAGGCCGCGCGCTTCGGCTTCGCGGAGGAACGGGCTGTCGGGCATCAGGAAGCCTGATCTGATGGGGGCGGCTCCGGATCCGGCGCGCGTGCGTCCGCGCGCCGGATCCGGAGGTGCCGATCAGTCGGCGGCGAGCGCCATCGTCTTGCGGGCGATGATCTTGCCCACGTAGTCGTCGATGGCGTCGGAGACGATGTCGGCGTGGTTGGCGAAGACGTGGTCGGCGCCGCCGCAGACGCGGTAATCGACCTGCACGCCCTTCTGGGTGTTCAGCTTGTCCACCAGCTTGCGAACCGCGGGCTCCGGGACCAGCTCGTCGGTGTCGCCGTGCAGCATCAGCCCGCCGCACGGGCAGGGCGCCAGGAAGCCGAAATCGTAGTGGTTCGCGGGCGGTGCCACGCTGACCCAGCCGGAGATCTCGGGACGCCGCATCAGCAGCTGCATGCCGACGAAGGCTCCGAAGGAGTAGCCGGAGATCCACAGGCCGCTCGAGTTCGGATTGACCGTCTGCATCCAGTCGAGCGCCGCGGCGGCATCGCTGATCTCGCCGATGCCGCCGTCGTAGCGGCCCTGTGAGCGTCCGACGCCGCGGAAGTTGAACCGCATCACCGAGAAGCCCAGCCGCTCGAAGGCGCGGTACATCGCGTAGGTGATCCGGTTGTTCATGGTCCCGCCATGCAGCGGGTGCGGGTGCAGGATCAGGGCGAGCGGCGCGTTGGCCTCACCGGAATGGTGGTAGCGTCCTTCTAGGCGGCCGTCAGGACCGGCGAACATGACCTCAGGCATCTTGTCCCGCTATTCTTGTCGCTGCGCCTGGAGGCATCGGCAGCAGCCTTGTTTCAACGCACCGCCGGGCGCGCAGCGATGCCCCGCCGCGCGCCTGCGTTCAGACCAGCGACGTGTCGTGCCGCGAACCGGATGCAGCCGAATCCAGCGCGCGGACCCATGCCTGGCCGCCTATATGGCGCATCGGGTGCAGCTTCCGGCATGCCCTGTGCTCAGGCGTGCATTGCGCATGCCGAAGATGTGGAGGGCTACCCGAGAGGGGCAGGAGAGACATCATGGAGTGCGCCTTTGCCGTGCAAAGCCACAGGCCGGGGGGAGGGTCTGCAGTCGGCTTTCGCGAAACCTATAACGATCCCGACCGGAGATTTACACTGAAATCAAAGCGCAAGCGCAGGCCAGGCGCCTCGAACCGAGACACGGGATCGTGAGCCTGGCATGAGACACCGCGACATGCCGACCGAACCGCGAGAGAAGCCCGCCAATGGCGCCCGATTGTGACAAGATATTCACCTATCTCGACGCCAATGCCAGCGAGCCGCTGCGTCCGCAGGCCGGCTGGGCGATGAGCCGCGCCGCCGCCCTGCACGGCAACCCGGCCTCGCCGCATCGCGCCGGCCGCGCCGCCCGCGCCGTGCTGGAAGCCGCCCGTGAGCAGATCGCGACGCTGTTCGGCGCCGAGCCCGACGAGCTGGTGTTCACCTCGGGCGGTGCGGAGGCCAACGTGCTGGCGCTGCACGGCCGCGAGCGTCCGGTGCTGGCCGGTGCCACCGAGCATGACTGCATACGCGGTATCCTGCCCGCGGCGTCGCGGCCGATCCCGGTGGACTCCGACGGCCGCGTGCGGCTGGAGCTGCTGCGGCGGATGCTGGAGCAGGCCAGCGAGCCCGCCCTGGTCTGCCTGATGCTCGCCAACAACGAGACCGGGGTGGTGCAGCCGATCGAGGAGGTGGCGTCGCTGTGCCGGCGACACGGCGCGTGGCTGCATGTCGACGCCGTGCAGGCCGCCGGCCGGCTGCCGGTCGACCTCGCGCGGCTGGGTGCCGACAGCCTGGCGCTGTCGTCGCACAAGCTCGGCGGCCCCAAGGGTGCGGGCGCGCTGCTGCTGGCCGGATCGCGCCGCGGCCGGCTGCCGCCGATGATCGCGGGCGGCGGCCAGGAGCGCGGGCGGCGCGGCGGCACCCCGGCGCTGCCGGCGATCGCCGGGTTCGCCGCCGCCGCCGCCGCCGCCGAGCTCGACCGCGACGAGCGCGCCTCCCGCCAGGCGGCGCTGCGCGATCGTCTCGAGCAGGCGGCGGTGGCGGCCGGCGCCCTGGCCTGCGGCGCGGCGGCGCCGCGGCTCGCCAACACCGCCTGCCTCGCACTGCCCGGCAGGCGGGCGGAGACGCAGCTGATCGCGCTCGACCTCGCCGGCTACGGCGTCTCGGCCGGCAGCGCCTGCTCTTCGGGCAAGGTGGCGCGCTCGCACGTGCTCGAGGCGATGGGGCTGGGCGCGCTGGCCGGCGAGGCGATCCGGGTGTCGCTGCCCTGGAACGCGGGATCGGACGACGTCGACGGCTTCATCGACGCCTACGC
>CBDCAC010000007.1:0-220821 GCA_965213775.1 uncultured Lichenicoccus sp. | reverse complement strand
GATCAGCTCGTTCATGCCGGTCCTCCCCGCGGCGCGTCGGGCATCGCCTCGGGCGGCCCGCCCGGCGACCCGCTTGGTCGCTCGGCCGGCGCCGCACCCGGCGGCGGGACCGAGGCGGCCGGGTCGCCCGACGTCGGGGGTGCCGGCGGACGCGGCCGCACCACCAGCCGGTCGGGCAGGCGCATGTCGATGTCGGCCAGCGGCCGTTCCAGCAGGTGCATGTCGTCCTCGAGCTCGGCCAGCCGGTGCAGCGCCGGCAGCTCGGCGCCCTCCGGCAGCAGCACGTCGGCGCCGCTGCGCAGGGTCAGGTTCCAGCGTCGCTGGCCCACCCGCACCGAGGCCGCCACCTGCCGGCGCACGTCGGGCTCGGTCTGCAGCGCGTCGATCAGGGCGGTCGCGGCGCGCGGCGCGCCGGTGCCGACCACCAGCGGCAGCCGCGCGAACGCCTCGGCGTCCTTGCCGCTCAGCTTGCGGACATCCTCGCCGCGGCCGACGCCGGGGCTCGCGACCACCTCGCCGTCGCGGTCGATCAGCACGAAGCGCCCGGCATTCTGCCAGACCGCGAACGGCCGCCGCTCGCTGATCCGCACCAGCACCGTGCCCGGCAGGCGGCGCTCCACCACCGAATGCTCGACGAAGGCGAGCCGGTCGATGCGCAGCCGCGCCTGCTCCAGCGAGAAGCCGAGCAACGGATCGCCGCGCGAGATCCCGAGCGCTGCCGTCACCTGGTCCTCGGGCGTCATGTTGCGCCCCTCGACGACGATGTCCTCGACCCGCAGCCCGGCGGCGCGGGCGATCCCGGCGCGTATCGGCGCGAGACCGCGCTCGGTCCGCGTCTCGCGCAGCAGGTGCAGCCCGAACCCCGCCGCCACCAGCAGCGCCAGGCCCGCCAGCACCGGACGCACGCGGTGCCGCTGCCGGCGCGCGAAGATGTGCAGCCGCGACGGGCGGTCCATCGGCGTCGTACGCCGGATCGGCCGGTTCAGACGCGGCATGCTGCGTTCTCCACCATCCAGGCGCAGAGCGACGGGAAATCCATCCCCGAGGCAGCCGCCTGCTCGGGAAGCAGCGAGGTCGGCGTCAGGCCGGGCTGGGTGTTGACCTCCAGGATCACCAGCCGGCCGGGCCCGGGCCCGCCGGCGCTGTCGTCGTAGCGGAAATCGGTGCGCGTGGCGCCGCGGCAACCGAGTGCCCGATGCGCCGCCAGCGCGTAGCCGAGCGCCTGCTCGAAGGCCTGGGGGTGGATCCGCGCCGGCAGCACGTGACGCGAGCCGCCGGCGGCGTACTTGGCATCGTAGTCGTAGAAGCCGTGGCTCAGCTCCGGGTTGGGGGTGATGTCGGTGACGGTCAGGGCGCGCTCGCCGAGCACGCCGACAGTCAGCTCGCGGCCCGGGATGAACGCCTCGACCAGGGCCAGCGGACCGAAGCGCCAGCCGGCGGCGAGGGCCGCGCGATGGTTCGAGCCGGCCCGGATGATCGAGACACCGACCGAGGAGCCCTCGTTGACCGGCTTGACCACGTAGGGCAGCGGCAGCGGATCGCCGGCGGCGAGCGCCTCGATCGCGACCAGGCCGCCCTCGGCCACCGGCAGTCCGGCGGCGGCGAACACCGCGCGCGCGGCGTGCTTGTCCATCGCCATCGCCGAGGCGCGCACGCCGCTGTGGGTGTAGGGGATGCCGAGCCAGTCCAGCACGCCCTGGATCGCGCCGTCCTCGCCGAAGCGGCCGTGCAGGGCGTTGAACACCACGTCGGGCCGCGCCGCCTGCAGCGCATCCAGCGTCGCCCGCAGGTCCGGGCCGGCATCGTGGCCGTGCGCGTCGTGGCCGATCTGCCGCAGCGCCTGCAGCACCTGCCTGCCGCTAGACAGGCTGACCTCGCGCTCCGCCGAGAGGCCGCCCATCAGCACCGTGACCTTGCGACGATGCAGGCTCATCCGGCCGGATCCCCGGTGTCGCGCCGCGGACGGCCGATCCGCTTGATCTCCCAGGCGAGCTCCACGCCGCATTCGGCGCGTACCCGCGCGCGCACCTGCTCGCCGAGCGCCTCCAGCTCGGCCGCCGTGGCGCCGCCGGTGTTGAGCAGGAAGTTGCAGTGCTTCTCGCTGACCTGCGCGCCCCCGAGCCGCAGGCCGCGGCAGCCGGCGGCGTCGATCAGCTGCCAGGCGCGGCGGTCGCTCTCGCGCGGGTCGGGGTTGCGGAAGGTCGAGCCGCCGGTGCGGGCGCGTGTCGGCTGCGCCGCCTCGCGCGCCGCCCGCACCGCGGCCAGCCGGCCGGCGATCAGCCCCGGCTCGCCGGGAGCCGCGCGCAGCCGGGCGCGCACCACGACCGCGCCGTCCGGCAGCGCGCTGCGCCGGTAGCCCAGGCCGAGCCTGGCGGCGGGCAGGCGCACCAGGTCGCCGCCGCGGGTGACGATCTCCGCCCAGTCCAGCACGTCGGCGATCTCGACGCCGTAGGCGCCCGCGTTCATCGCCACCGCCCCGCCCAGCGAGCCCGGGATGCCGGCCAGGAACTCTAGGCCGCCCAGCCCGGCGCCGGCGGCGTGCTCGGCGAGCGTCATGTCGAGGCAGGCGGCGCCGGCGACGATGCCGTCCGCCTCCAGGGCGACCGCAGCGAAGCCGCGCGACAGCCGCACCCACGATGCCGGGCAGGCCGCCGTCGCGTATGATCAGGTTCGAGCACGCCCCGATGGTCGTGACCGGCAGCTCAGGCGGCAGGGCGGCGAGGAACGACGCCAGGTCCTCGGCATCCTCCGGGCGCACCAGAAGCTCGGCCGCACCCCCCACCCTGAACCAGCTCTGCGGCCCCAGCGGCGCCTCGCGCACGACGCGGCCGCGCAGGTCAGGCAGCATCGCCGCCAGGCCGGTCGCGTCCGCGCGACGGCGCGAGGTGGCGGGCGCGTGGGTCATGCGGCGTGGCCGCCGCGCTGCCGCTGCAGCACGGCCAGCTGCTCGGGCAGCGCCTGCGCCCAGGCGGTGATGTTGCCGGCGCCGAGGCAGATCACGAAGTCGCCGGGGCGGGCGATGGCGTGCACCATCTCGGCCAGGTGCTCCGGCCCGGGCAGCGGCACCACGCTGCGATGGCCGCGCGCGCGCAGCCCGTCGACCAGCGCGTCGCGGTCGATCCCCTCGATGGCGGCCTCGCCGGCGGCGTAGACGTCGGCGATGATGACGGTGCCGGCATCGTTCATGCAGGTGCAGAACTCGGCGAACAACGCGGCCAGGCGCGAGTAGCGGTGCGGCTGCACCACCGCCACCACGTCGCGCGCGCCGGCCTGACGCGCCGCCTTGAGCACGGCGGCGATCTCCACCGGATGGTGCCCGTAATCGTCGACGATGCTGATGCCGCCGGCCTCGCCGACGCGGGTGAAGCGGCGCTTGACGCCGCGGAAGCCGGCGAAGGCGGAGCGCAGCGTGGCGTCGTCGATCTCCATCTCGACCGCCACCGCGACCGCGGCCAGCGCGTTCGACACGTTGTGGCTGCCCAGCATCGGCAGCCGGAACGGGCCCAGCCTGCGGCTGCGGTTGCGGGCGCGGTCGGTGAAGGCGACCTCGAAGGTGGCGCCGCGCTTGTCGGCGACCAGGCGCTCGGCGCGCACGTCCGCCTGCGGGCTGAAGCCGTAGGTGATGACGCGGTGGTCCGACAGGCGCGGGATCATCTGCTGCACCACCGGATGGTCCAGGCACAGCACCGCGAAGCCGTAGAACGGCACGTTGGCAACGAACTGGTCGTAGGCCGCCTGCATCGCCTCCGCCGTGCCCCAGTGGTCGAGATGCTCGGGATCCATGTTGGTGACCACCGCGATCGTCGCCGGCAGGCGCAGGAAGGAGCCGTCGCTCTCGTCCGCCTCCACCACCATCCAGTCGCCCGAGCCCATGCGGGTGTTGGTGCCGTAGGCCTCGATGATGCCGCCGTTGATCACGGTGGGATCGAGCCGCGCCGCCTCCAGCACGGCCGCGATCAGGCTGGTCGTGGTGGTCTTGCCGTGGGTGCCGCCGACCGCGATCGACCAGCGCAGACGCATCAGCTCGGCCAGCATCTCGGCGCGCCGCACCACCGGGATCAGCCGCGCGCGCGCCGCGGCGACCTCGGGGTTGTCGCGCCTCACCGCCGTCGACACCACCACCACCTGGGCGCCGCCCAGGTTGGCGGCGTCGTGGCCGACCAGCACCGGGATGCCGGCCGCGCGCAGCCGCTGCACGTTGCCGCCCTCGGCGATGTCGCTGCCCTGCACCGAGTAGCCGAGCGTGTGCAGCACCTCGGCGATGCCGGACATGCCGATGCCGCCGATGCCCACGAAGTGGATGGTGCCGATGTTGAGCGGCAGCGCCCTCACGCCGAAACCCTCGCGATGAGACTCGTCTTCATGCGGCCAGCTCCGTCGATGCGACCGTTTCGATGGACGACGCCGCCCGGCCGCGCAACCCCGCCTCGACCAGATCGGCGAGGCGCGAGGCGGCATCATGGCAGCCGAGCGAGGCCGCCGCCGCCGCCGCCCGCGCCAGGCGCTGCGGCGCCGCCAGCAGCGCGCCGAGCAGGTCGCGCAACGCCGCCGGGGTGAACTCGGGCTGGCGCAGCAGCCACGCGCCGCCGGCCGCCACCAGGGCGCGCGCGTTGGCCGACTGCTCGTCCGAGGCGGCAATCGGCAGCGGCACCAGGATCGCGGGGCGGCCGATCGCGGTCAGCTCGGCGATGCTGGAGCCGCCGGCGCGGCCGATCACCAGGTGCGCGCGCGCGAGCAGCACTGCCACCTGGTCGAGGAAGGCCGCGACCTCGGCCGCGATCCCGGCGTCCGCGTAGCTGCGGCGCACCCGCTCGACATCCTCCGCGCGCGCCTGCTGCACCACCCGCAGCCGGCCGCGCAGCGCCGGCTCCAGCCCGGCCAGCACCGCCGGCACGACGTCGCTGAACACCCGCGCGCCGAGCGAGCCGCCCCACACCAGCAGCTCGATCGCCGCGTCCGGCGGCGCGTAGCGGCTGCCGGCGAGGGCGGCGATCTCCGGGCGCACCGGCATCCCGGTGCGCCTCACGCGGGCGGCGGCGCCGGGCGGCAGCCGCTCGGTCTGCTCGAAGCTGGTGGCGATCAGGTCGGCGAAGCGGGCGAGCTGCGCGTTCGCCTGCCCCAGCACCGCGTTGCCTTCGTGCAGCAGGATCGCCGGCCGGCGCGCGCCCAGCAGCCGCGCGCCCAGCAGCGGCGCCACCGACGGGTAGCCGCCGAAGCCGACCACCGCGGCGGCGTCGAGCCGGGAGAGCACCGACCTCGCCGACAGCGTGCCGCGCGCCAGTGCCGCGATGCCGGCGAGCTTGGCCGACGCGCCGCGCCCCGCCACCCCGGCACCGGCCAGCACGTGCTGCGGGCCGTGCGCGAACACGCCCGCCTCGCGCCGCCCGCCGCGCCGGTCGGTCATCAGCACCAGGCGATGGCCGCGCGAGGCAAGCTGCGCGCCGAGCGCCTCGGCGGGGAAGAAGTGCCCGCCGGTGCCGCCGGCGGCGATGACGATCGGACCGCTCATGCGTCGAGCCCGCGCGGCACCGCGCGCGGTGCCGCGGCGGCGCGCAGCCGCGGCCGCCGCCGGGTCAGGGCCAGGATCATGCCGATGGTCAGCGCGACCGACATCGCCGAGGAGCCGCCATAGGAGATGAACGGCAGCGTCATCCCCTTGGTCGGGATCAGGTGCAGGGTGGATGCCATGTTGACGAACGCCTGCAGGCCGAAACCGGTGACCAGCCCGCAGCTCGCCAGCACCACGAACGGGTTGTCCTCGGCCAGCAGCTTGAGCAGCGTGCGCACCACGATCAGGCAGAACACGCCGATGATGAACAGGCAGACCAGCAGCCCGAACTCCTCGCCGGCGACGGCGAACACGAAGTCGGCGTGCGCGTCCGGCAGCAGGTCCTTGACCCGGCCCTCGCCCGGCCCGCGTCCCAGCAGGCCGCCATTGCCGAACGCCTGCAGCGCGGTGTCGATCTGGTAGTGGTCGCCGACGCCAGGATGCAGGAAGCGCTCCACCCGCGAGCGCACGTGCGGGAACGCCGCGAAGGCGCCGACGAAGGCGAGCGCCATCCCGCCGACGCCCGCGCCGACCAGGAACAGGTTCAAGCCGTCGACGAACAGCTGCGCCATCAGCACGGTGGTGACCACGGTCAGCATGCCGATGTCGGGCTGCGACTTCAGCAGCATCACGATCACCCCGAACACCGCGAAGCTCAGCAGCATGCCGGGGAAGTGCCGGGTGCGCCGGCGCTCGGCGAGCAGCCAGGCGGTGACCACCGCGAAGCAGGGTTTCAGGAACTCGCTCGGCTGCACCGACATCATCGGCAGCGCGATCCAGCGCCGCGCCCCCTTGATCTCGAGACCGTGCACCAGCGTCAGCGCGGTGGCGGCGAGCGCCAGGATACAGCCCAGCAGCGCCACCCGGCGCACCCCGCGCGGCGGCAGCAGCGAGACCCCGACCACGATCGCCCCGGCGAAGGCGAGGAAGATCACCTGCTTGAGGATGAACATGTCGCGCGAGGCGCCGATGCGCGCCGCCACCGCCGGGCTCGCCGCCAGCATCAGCACGTAGCCGAAGCCGATCAGCAGCCCGACGCAGCCCAGCGTCCAGCGATCGACCGTCCACCACCAGCGGCCGAGCAGCGAGTTGTCGACGCGCGAGGCGCTACGCATCGGCCAGCACCCCGTCCTGCAGCCGCTGCGGCAGCAGGCCGCGGACCAGCTCTGCGAAACGCACCCCGCGCGCCTCGAAATCGGCGAACTGGTCGAAGCTGGCGCAGGCGGGCGAGAGCAGCACCACGGGTGCCTCGTGCAGGCGCGCCGCCGCCAGCGCCGCCGGCACCGCGCGATCGAGGTCGCCGAGGACGCGGTGCCGCACGCCGTGCCGGCCCAGGCTGGCCGCCAGCGCCGGCGCGTCCCTGCCGATCAGCAGCGCCTCGGCGATGCGCCCGAACAGCGGCGCCAGCGCCTCGATGCCGCCGGCCTTGGCCTGCCCGCCGGCGATCCAGATCAGCCGGTCGTAGCAGCCGAGCGCGCGCCCTGCGGCGTCGGCGTTGGTCGCCTTGCTGTCATCGACGAACGCGACGCCGTCGATGCTGGCGATGCGGCGCTGCCGGTGCGCGAGGCCCGGGAAGCTGGGCAGGCCCGACGCGATGGCGGCCGCGGGCGCGCCCAGGTGAGCCGCCATCGCCGACGCCGCGGCGGCGTTCTGGGCGTTGTGCGCCCCGGGCAGCGCGGGCGCGGGGCCGGGCAGGCCGTGGCTGCCGGAGACCGTCACCAGCCGCGCCGGCGCCGCCGCCAGCGTCGCCGCCTGCGCCCGCGACCAGGCATCGTCGATGCCGAGCACCGCGAGGTCCGACGCGGTCTGGCGGGCGAAGATCGCGAGCTTGGCGGCGCCGTAGCCGGCGAGGTCGCCGTGCCGGTCGAGATGGTCGGGCGAGAGGTTGAGCAGGCAGGCGGCGTCGAAGCGCAGGCGATGCAGGCGCTCGAGCATGTAGGACGACATCTCCAGCGCGTAGACGCCGTCGTCGCCGAGCAGCGGCAGCGACAGCGCCGCCGGGCCCAGGTTGCCGCCGGCGCGGTTGTCGATGCCGGCCTGGCTCAGCAGGTGCGACAGCAGCACGGTGGTGGTGGACTTGCCGTTGGTGCCGGTGATGCCGGCGAAGCGCGCCTTCGAGCCGGCGAGGCGCACCGCCTGGAACAGCAGCTCGGCGTCCGACAGCACCGGCAGTCCGGCCGCGCGTGCCGCCGCCGCGAACGGGTGCGGCGCCGGCAGGAGGTGCGCGATGCCGGGCGAGAGCACCAGGGCGTCGAAGCCGGCCGTATCGAGCAGCGGCGACAGCCGGATCCGCGGCGCCTCGTCGAGCGCGCCGCGGCCGGTCTCGCCGTCGTCCCAGGCGACCACCTCGGCACCCATCGCGGCGAGGGCGCGCGCCGCCGGCGCGCCGTTGCGCCCGAGTCCGAGCACGGCGTAGCGCCGGCCGGCGAACAGCCGGGTGGGGAAGGGCGCGCTCATCGTATCTTCAGCGTCGCCAGGCCGATCAGGCCGAGCACCATCGAGACGATCCAGAAGCGGATCACGATCTTGGGCTCCTCCCAGCCCTTCTTCTCGAAATGATGGTGCAGCGGCGCCATCAGGAACACGCGCCTCTGGGTGCGCTTGTACCAGAACACCTGGATGATCACCGACAGCGTCTCGACGACGAAGATGCCGCCGACGATGCACAGCACCAGCTCGTGCTTCACCGCCACCGCCACCGCCCCCAGCGCGCCGCCCAGGGCGAGGCTGCCGGTGTCGCCCATGAACACCGCCGCCGGCGGCGCGTTGAACCACAGGAAGCCGAGTCCGGCGCCGATCAGGGCGGCGCAGAACACGCCGAGCTCGCCGGTGCGCGGCACGTGGTGCAGCTGCAGGTAGTCGGCGAACAGATGGTTGCCCACCAGGTAGGAGATCAGCGCGAACACCAGGGCGGCGATGATCACCGGCACGATCGCGAGCCCGTCCAGCCCGTCGGTGAAGTTGACCGCGTTGCCGAACCCGGTGATCACCAGCATCGCGAACACCGGGAATGCGTAGCCGAGCGGCAGCAGCGCCTCCTTGACGAACGGGAACGCGACCGTGCCGGCGAGCGGGGCCGGCATCAGCGCGTCCAGCCAGTAGCCGCCGAGCAGCGAGGCGGCGAACTCGCAGCCCAGCCGGGCGCGCTTGGACACCCCGGCGGAGTTGCGCCGCGAGAGCTTGAGGTAGTCGTCGGCGAAGCCCACGCCGCCGAACGCTCCGGTGATCGCCAGCACCGCCCAGACGAAGCCGTTCGACAGGTCGGCCCACAGCAGGGTGGAGATGAACAGCGACAGCAGGATCAGCACGCCGCCCATGGTCGGCGTGCCGGCCTTCTCGATCAGGTGCCGCTGCGGGCCCAGCACCCGGATCGGCTGGCCCTCGCGCTGCACCCGGCGCAGCCGCGCGATCACCGCGGGGCCGAGCAGCAGGCTGACCGCGAGCGCGGTCAGGCATGCCGCACCCGAGCGGAAGGTGATGTAGCGGAACAGGTTGAACAGCGCGAAATGTTCCGCATACGGACGGGCGAGGTCGTAGAGCATTTCAGCCCGCCCGCGCCGAGAGTGCGGCCACCACGTCGCGCATGCGGCTGCCGTAGCTGCCCTTGACCAGCACCACGTCGCCCGGCCGCACCCCTGCCGCGACCCTATCCGCGAGGTCGGCGGCGGACGGCGCGCAGCCGCCCTGCATCTCGCGCGGCAACATCCGGTACAGCCTGCTCATCATGTCGCCGCAGCAATAAACCAGCTCCGCCGAGTCGCGCAGCGGCGCCAGCAGCATTTCATGTTCTCCCGGTGCGAAATCGCCCAGCTCCAGCATGTCGCCGAGCACCGCGACCCGGCGACCCGCCGCGGCCAGGCGCAGCACGTCGAGTGCCGCCAGCACCGAAGCGCCGGATGCGTTGTAGCTCTCGTCCATCAGCCACGCCTCGCCGCCGAGCAGCGGCCGGCGCGCGCCGCGCCCGTCGCCGGGCCGGAACGCCGACAGCGCGTCGGCCGCCTGCCGCACGTCGCCGCCCAGCGCGTATACCGCACCGAGGCAGGCGAGCGCGTTCATCGCCATGTGGCGGCCCGCCGCCGCCAGCCGCAGCGCCACCCGGCAGTCGGGCAGCGCGATCGTGCAGCGCGTCTCGTGCGCCTCGAGCGACAGGGCGTCGAGCCGGGCTTCGGCGTCGTCGTCCGGGCCGCCGAAGCGGATCACGCGGGCGCCGGCGGCGCGCGCGCGCGCCGCGATCGCGGCGATGCCGACGGCCTGGGCGGGAAGGATCGCGACACCGCCCGGGCGCAGCGCCTCGACCAGCGCGCCCTTCTCGCGCGCGATCGCCTCCAGGCTGCCCATGTGGCCGATATGGGCGGCGGCGATGCTGGTGATGACGGCGACGTCGGGCCGGCTCAGCGCCGCCAGCGGCGCGATCTCGCCCGCATGGTTCATGCCGATCTCGCAGACGCAGTACGCGGCGTCCGGCGGCAGCCGCGACAGGGTCAGCGGCACGCCCCAGTGGTTGTTGTGCGAGGCGCTCGCGGCGTGGGTCGCACCGAGCGCGGAGAGGGCGAGCCGCAGCATCTCCTTGGTGGTGGTCTTGCCGACGCTGCCGGTGACCGCGACGACGCGGCCGGCGAAGCGGTCGCGCGCGAAGCCGCCCAGCGCCGTCAGCGCCGCGCCAGTGTCGGCGACGCGCAGCAGCCGGGGATCGTCGGGGACGCAGGCCGGATCGTCCACCATCGCGCCGGCGGCGCCCGCCTCCAGCGCCCGGGCGACGTAGGCATGGCCGTCGCGCTCGCCGCGAAGTGCGACGAACAGCTCGCCCGGCGTCAGGCTGCGGGTGTCGATCGACACCCCCGGCGCCTCGATCTCGCCCACGACGCGGCCGCCGGTCGCGGCCCGCAGCGCGTCGCTGTCCCACAGCGCGCTCATGCCGCCTCGCTGCGGGCGGCGGCGAGCTTGCATATCGCCTCGCGGTCGTCGAACGCCGTGGTGACGCCGGCCGCGATCTGCCCCTGCTCATGTCCCTTGCCGGCGACCACCAGCACGTCGCCCGGGCACAGCGCCTCCAGACCGGCGGCGATCGCCTGCAGCCGGTCGCCGATCTCCACGCCGCCGGGGCAGGCGGCCAGGATCTCGGCGCGTATCGCCTGCGGCGGCTCCGAACGCGGGTTGTCGTCGGTGACGATGGCGAGGTCGGCGCCCGCCGCCGCGACGGCACCCATCAGCGCGCGCTTGCCGCGATCGCGATCGCCGCCGGCGCCGAACACCAGCACCAGCCGCCCGCCCGGCGTCGCGCCCGCGACGTGCGGACGCAGGCTCTGCAGCAGCCGCGCCAGCGCGTCGGGGGTGTGGGCGTAGTCGACATAGGCGGCGGCGCCGTTGTCGAGCCGGACCGCGCGCTCCATCCGCCCGCGCACCCCGGCGAGCCGGCAGGCGGCATCCAGGGTGTGCTGCAACGCGTCGGGCGCGGGGTCGGCGAGCACCGCCGCGAGCAGCACGTTGTCGGCCTGGTATCGGCCGGGCAGCGCCAGCACCAGCTCCCGCCTGCGGCCGAGCACCTCGATCTCCAGCGCCTGCCCGTCCGGCAGCGGTCGCGCCCGCAGCAGGCGGATGGTGTCGCCGCACTCGCCGACCAGGCGCAGCGTCAAGCGCCGGGCGGCCGCGATCTCGCGCAGCCGCGCCAGCGTGTCGGCGTCCATGTCGGCGTTGGCGCAGGCGAGGCCGCCCTCGGGCAGCAGCGCCTCGAACAGGCGCAGCTTGGCCGCGCGGTAGCGTTCCACGCTGCCGTGGTAGTCGAGATGGTCGCGGGTCAGGTTGGAGCACCCAGCGGCCTGCAGGCAGACGCCATCGAGGCGGAACTGCGACAGCCCGTGCGAGGACGCCTCGAGTGCCGCCGCCCGCACGCCGCCGGCGGCGAGCTCCGCCAGCATCCGGCTCAGCGCCACGCTGTCCGGTGTGGTCAGGGGGGGCATGGCCGAGGCGGGCGCATGCTGGCGCGGAGCAGAAGGGGCGACCACGCCGAGCGTGCCCAGGCTGGCGGCCGATATCCCCGCGTGCTGCCAGAACTGGCGCAGGAACTCCACGGTGCTGGTCTTGCCGTTGGTGCCGGTGACGGCGACGATCCGCGCCGGCTGCGGCCCCGCCAGCTGCGCCGCCAGCTTCGCCAGCGCCTGCCTCGGCTCGCGGTGCAGCAGCAGCGGGCGCGGCGGCGCCTGCCGCGGCCAGACGGTGCCGGGCTCGGCCAGCACCGCGGCGGCTCCCGCCGTCACCGCCTCGGCGATGAAGCGGCGGCCGTCGGCCTGGCTGCCGGACAGGGCCGCGAACAGCCAGCCGGGCCGCACCGCGCGGCTGTCCAGCGCGATGCCGTCGATGCGTATGTGAGCCGCCTCCGCGGGCGGCGTCAGCCCGATGCTGTCGGCGAGCTCACCGAGCTGCATCTCGAGGCTCCGCGCTGGTATCCCGACCCGCCGCGCGGGCGGCGGCCACCGGGTAGCTGACATCCTGGCGCAGCCGGTCCTCGGGATGCGCGGTCGGGCGTCGCGGGCTCCTGGACGGACGCGGCTCGGAGGCGGCGGGTGCCGCCGGCTGCATCGGGATGTCGAGTGCGGCGTCGATCGCGGCGGCGCCGCTGGAGATGTTGGGGAACAGGTCCATCATCGGGCCGATGCGGGCCACGATCTTGGCCACCGTCGGGGCCGCGTTCCACGCCGAGGTGGTCCAGCCGTGGGTCGCCCTGGTCGCCTGCGGGCTGTCGAGCATGACGTAGACCGCGTAGCGCGGGTCGTTCATCGGGAAGATGCCGGTGAAGGCGGTGACGTTGACGTGCTTGAGATAGCCGCCGCGCGGCCCGACCTTCTCGGCGGTGCCGGTCTTGCCGCCGATGAAGTAGCCGGGCACCTCGGCGGGCTTGCCGATGCCGCGGGTGACCACGAGCCGCAGCATCTTGCGAAGCAGCATCGAGTTGCGGTCCGACAGCAGCTTGGGGCCCTGCGGCACGATCACCGCCTGCCCGTCCGGATCGACCTCGCCGGTCCCGAGCGGCGGCATCGTCGGCGGCGCCGCCGGGCTCGCGGCCGCGCCGCCGGCCGGGCCGGCCGGCCGCGCCAGCAGCGTCGGCGTGACCAGGACGCCGCCGTTCGCCGCCGCCGCGGTGCCGCGCACGATCGCCAGCGGCGGCTCGGCGACTCCGTGCCCGAACGCCACCGTCATCACCGTCGACAGGCCCCAGCTGCGCAGCGCGGGCACGATCGGATGCCCCGCTTCGGGCAGCTCCACCGGCACCTTGGAGAAGAACCCCATGCCGCGCAGCCAGTCCTGCTGACGCTTGGCGCCGGCCTGCATCGCCATGTGCGCCGCCGCCGGGTTGGAGGAGTAGGCCATCACCTCCGGCATCGACAGCAGCGGCGCGAAATGATCGGTCTTCATGTCCGAGATGGTGAAGCGGCCGACATGGATCGGGATCGTCGAGAAGCGGTCCCAGACATGCGCCACCTCGTCCTGCAGCACCATCGCCGCGGTCTGCAGCTTGAAGGTGGAGCCGGGCTCGTACATGCCGGTGACCGCGCGGTTGAAGCGCTGGTCGTCGGTGGCGTGGCTGAACAGGTTGGCGTCGTAGTCGGGCAGGCTGACCATGGCGACGATCTCGCCCGAGCGCACGTCCATCACGATGGCGCAGGCGCCGATCGCGCGGAACTCCTGCCTGGCGTCCGCGAGCTCGTCGCGCACCACCGCCTGCACCCGCACGTCGAGCGACAGCCGCAGCGGCCGCGGGTCGCTGTTCAGCCGGCGGTCGAAGAAGCGCTCGACTCCGGCGACGCCGTGATCGTCGATGTCGACGGCACCCATGATCTGCGCCGCCACCCGGCCGAGCGGGTAGCGGCGCTTCTCGCCGGGCTCGAAATAGATGCCGGGAATGCCGAGGTCGTTGATCGCGAGCTCCTTGTCGGGCGGAACGTCGCGGGCGATGTAGACGAACTGCTTCTTCAACGATAGCCGCGCCACGACGTCCTTTACGTCGATGCCGGGAAGCACGGCCTTCAGCCGGCGCGCGACATCGGCGGGATCCAGCAGCTCCAGCGGGTTCGCGTAGACCGCGGCCAGCGGCAGCGAGATCGCCAGGACCTGTCCGTTGCGGTCGGTGATGCTGGCGCGACGCACGTGCGCGAGGCCGAGATCATCGACCAGCAGGCCCTTGGGATCGGCGTTGCTGCTGGGCAGGCGCGGCACCTGCGGCGCGATCTGGCGCGCGGCCGGGGCCATCGGCCGCCACACCGTCGCCAGCGCCAGCTTGACCGACACCGTGCCGAACAGCAGTGCGAAGCCGCCCGCGACGCACAGCACGCGCACGCGCATCCGCTCCATCAGCGCGCGCCGCGCCAGGTCGTGGCGGCTGACGCTGACGACGGTCTCGCCGCCGCGCCGAGGCTCGCCCCCGGTCAAGCAGGGTCGCGGGTCATGCCGCCATGCGAGCCAGGGTGGAGCCTACCGGCACGGCGTCAGCCGCCATCCTGCATCGGCACCGGCGCCGGCAGCGCCGCGTGCGAGAAGCCCAGCGACGAGCCGACGCCGCCGAAACGCGCCGAGGCGGCGGCCGGCCGCAGGCCAGCGCGCCAGGCGGCCTCCGCCGGCGTCGGCGCGGCATAGACGCCGGCGGTCCTGAGCAGGCTGCGCGCCGGCGCCCCACCGTAGGCCGCGAGCCGGCTCGCGGGCGCCAGGCGGCCGGGCGGCGTCCTGAGCGGCGCGAGGTGCAGTGCGGCGCGTTCGGCCGAGGACAGGCCCGGGACGGCGCGGGTGCGCTCGGCACGGTGCGGGCTGGCCGCGGCGAGCATCGCCGGGCGGGCGGCGCGCGGCGGCGCCGCGGCACGCGTCTCGGACCGGCGGTCCGCCGCCTCGGTCTCGCTGGCGGGCGCCAGGACGCGCGCCATCACCTGCACCGGCGCCAGCAGCGGCGCCAGGATCGGCGTGTCCACCATCAGCGGCTCGGCACCCGGCGTCGGGACCGCCGGCAGGTGCTGGGCCAGTGCGGCCATCTGCACGAACTGGGTCGGCGCCATCGGGTGCAGTGCGGGCAGGAACCGTCCGGCGAGCGCCTTCAGGCGGTCGGGCTGGTTCAGCAGCTCCCACTCGCCGCGCAGCATCGCGGTGTGCTCGCGTATGTGCTGCGTGTCCTGGACGATCCTGGAGATCCGCTGGTCGAGCACCGTGGTGCGGTGCTTCTCCGAGTAGAGGTAGAGGCCGGAGGCGCCGGCGAGCAGCACGCACAGGGCGGTGAAGGGGCGGATCATGCGAGGCTTCCTGCCGTCGGGTTCACGTCGGTGGGGTGGGGCAGACGTTCCAGGCCGCGAAGCCTGGCGCTGCGGGCGCGGGGATTGGCGCTGCTCTCGCCGGCTGCGGGACGCAGCGCCCGATGGTCGAGCAGCCGGAAGCGGGCATCCGGCGGACGGCCGTGCCGGCTCCTGGATCCCTCCAGGCCGCGCGGATCATGTCGCGAGGGCGACGGCAGACGTCCCGCCGCCTCGATCATGAAGCGCTTGACGATGCGGTCCTCGAGCGAGTGGAACGACACCACCACCAGGCGGCCGCCGGGCCCCAGCAGCGAGGCGGCGGCGGCGAGCCCGCGCTCGATCTCGCCCAGCTCGTCGTTGACGCGGATGCGCAGCGCCTGGAACGAGCGCGTCGCCGGGTCGAGGCGTCCCGAACGATCCGCCGGCACCACGGCGCGTATGATGCCGGCGAGCTGCAGGGTGGTCTCGACCGGCCGCACGGCGCGGGCGGCCACGATGCTGCGCGCGATCCGGCGCGACAGACGCTCCTCGCCGAACTGGTAGAGGATGTCGGCGAGTTCCGCCTCCGGCAGCGAATTGACCAGGTCGGCGGCGCTGCTGCCGCGGCCGCTCATGCGCATGTCGAGCGGACCGTCGTGACGGAACGAGAAGCCGCGCTCGGGCTGGTCGATCTGGAACGACGAGACGCCGAGGTCCAGCACCACGCCGTCGAGCCTGTCGACGCCGCGCGCGGCGAGCAGGGCGAGCATGTCGCCGAAGCTGCCTTCGATCAGGTTCAGCCGCATCGGGCGGCCGTGCGGCTCGCGCGCCAGCTGCTCGGCCAGCGCGCGGCCGCGCGCGATCGCGTGCGGATCGCGGTCGATCGCCCACAGCGTGCACGCGGCGCGCGTCAGGATGGCGCGCGCGTAGCCGCCGCCGCCGAAGGTGCCGTCGAGATAGATCCCGTCCGGTCGCGGATCGAGCTTGCCGAGCACCTCGTCGAGCATCACCGGCGCGTGGCGATCCTCGCGCCGGCCGGCCGGTGCGGGCGCCTGCGCGCTCATCGCGCGCCCGACGACGCGGCCGGGCGCGTGCCCGGCAGGCTCACGTCTCGTGCGCGCTGACGCGCCTCGGCACGGCGGCGCTCGGCGGCTTTCGGCTCCCAGATCTGGAAAATATGCCCTAATCCCATGAATGCGACCGAATCGGAAAGTTCAGCGTGCTGCGCTAGGATCTCTGGAAGCATAATGCGACCTTCCTTGTCCGCATCGATAGGATATGCGTCCGCATAAAGTGCAGCAGAAAGGTCGTCGTGGTCTTCAGAAAACATGTCGAGGCGGTCGAGCGGCTTCGCCAATGCGGCGAACGCCTCGACCGGCCAGGCCTCGATGCAGGCATGCTTGTGCGACGGGCGCAGCACGATCTGCACCGATCCGGCGGCGTCCGCGCCGGGTTCGGCGCCCTGGGTGCGCGCGCGCAATGCGGCGCGGAAACCAGCGGGGATGGAGACGCGGCCCTTGGCATCGAGACGGTTGTGATGGGTGCCAAGGAAGACGCTCATCGCAGGCGAGGCTCCCTGACTCTCGTGCGCAGCCCCCGAGCATGGCGTGCGCCGAATGATCCGACCGACCGCTTCGTGGGTGGCCTTGGGATATCATGGGCAAACATGGGCGGTCAAACGAGAACGCATGATTCTCCCGGCACTTGAGCTGAAATGACGTGGTTTTGCCGCGACCTCGTCCAGTCCATTCGGGCGGTCGCGAGAGCGGTCGAAATAGAGACTGGTACGAAACCATAATGAAACGTTGGTTCTTGTTTTGTTCTTGTGCGGCCGCTTGGTGGATTATAGTTGCGGGCGGTGATCGAGCCGCCGCGCGCCGCGCCTCAATAGGCGCTCGCAACGAGGCTGCGTGTGAAGTTACGACACCGTCACGACAACGCAGAAGCGCCAGACGGCCTGCAAGGCCGGGGTGCCAGACGGCCTGCAAGGCCGGGGTGCCAGACGGCCTGTAAGCCGGGTTCTGTCCGCGACGGCCGGGAGACCCGGTCGGCACGAGACGGTCATTCCTCTGGGGCACGCATCGCTGCGTGCCTCGCGCGACCAACCCGGGCGGCGGAGCGAAGAACCCCTGGCCGGTCCCCCAGCACGTGCTGGCGGAGCCGACCGGCCGCCCCTATTCGGTCTTGCTCCCGGTGGGGTTTGCCCTGCCGCCGCCGTCACCGGAAGCGCGGTGCGCTCTTACCGCACCGTTTCACCCTTGCCCGCAGCCAGGCGAGCTTTACCAAGCCTGCGTGCGGGCGGTTTGTTTTCTGTGGCACTTTCCCTGGGGTCGCCCCCGCCGGCCGTTAGCCGGCACCGTCTCCTCGTGGAGCCCGGACTTTCCTCCACCGCGCGCTGCGGCAGCGACCGTCCGGCCGTCTGGCCGCCGGACCGTGGTCCCTCGCGTCGCCTGCGTCAAGCCGGCGTGGCCGGCCTCAGCCGGGCGGCGGGGCGGGTTCCAGCGCGAAGCAGGCCGCGCCCACGAGCTCGATCTCCAGCACCGTGGCCTGCGCCAGCGCCGGCAGGGCGAGTTCGGCGGCGCCGTCGGTCCAGCATCCCTCGCCCGGCCGCTCCGCCGGGTGCCAGCCGCCTAGGCCGTCCGCCGCCAGCGCAAGCTCGGTGCCGCGCCCGGTCCACAGCGTGGCGCTGCGCACGCAGACCCCGAGCCGGCGCCGGTCATCGACGAACGGACCCTCGATCTCCGCCGGAACGCCGCTGCGCGAGCGCAGGATGGCGCGCCTGCTGCCGGCCGGCAGCACGAACAGATGCCGCCCGCCTCGGCTGCGCCGGGCACGCAGCAGCGCGTGGTCGGTCTGCAGCCGCAGCGCTGGATCGCGCGTGATCCGGCCGACCCGGCCCGGACGCGTGACCTCCATGCCGAGCGCCTCGGCGCGCGCGGCGAGGCGGCGCCAGACCGGCTCGACCGCCTCTCGCGCGGTCGCCAGCGGTGCCGCGGCATCCTTCGCCCAGCTGGCGCGGCCGCGGCTCTCGCATTGCCGCAGCGCCGCGTCGGGTGCTGCGAAGCCGTCGCGATCCCCGGTATCGAGGTAGCTCTCGGCGGTCAGGCCCTCGGCGAGCAGGATCGAGTGCCGCTCGCACTCGATATGGTGCACGCTGTAGCGGGCGAGGCTTCGCTCGTGCACGATGCTGGCGCCGTTGACCAGCATGCGCGCCGGGATCAGGTAGCCACCATCGAGGATGCAATGCTCGGCGGTGATCAGCAGGTCGCGGCAGGGGACGTCGTCGGCAAAGGCGTGCGCGCGTATGCGCACCGGTAGGGCATCGAGCGAGGTGGTATCGAGCCAGGCCGGGTCAAGCGAGGCGCGCTCGACCCGGCGCTCGCCGACCCAGCGTATCGCGCTCGCCACGCGCACCCCGTCCTCGACGGCCAGCACCAGGTCGCCCGGCGACAGCGTCTCGATCGCCGCCGGCCCCGACGGGGTTTCGATCCGGGTGCCGGCGAGGAAGCAGTTCAGCGTCACGACGGTGCCGCCGTTCGCGGCCGTGCTCAGGCTGAAGCTCGGCGTGATGCCGGCGGCCAGCGTGACGCTGCTCAGCGTCTCGCTCGCGGTCCCGCCGCTGCCGGTCAGGGTGACGCTGTGGCTGGCGCTGCTGTAGCTGGCGGCCGAGAACTGCGCGGTGCCGAACTGCAGGCTGTCGCCGACATCGAGCGACTGGATCGCGGCGGTGAACTTGCCGGCGCTGAAGTCGGCCGGATCGGCGATGTCCAGCCGGCTGGCGCCGTTGCTCGCGGTGGCGCCGAACAGGAAGCTGCTGCCCGAGATCAGCGACACGCTGGCATCCAGCGTCAGCGTGCCGCCGTTCAGGGTGAAGGCGTCGCCGCCGCTCGAGAGGAAGCTGTTGGTCGACGACGTGAGCTCGAGCGCGCCGCCGCGGTTGATCGTGACGGTGCCGCCGCCGAGCTGGCCGACGGTGGCGCTGCCCTCGATGGTCAGCCCGGTGCCCTTCAGGGCGAGGCCGACGATGTTCGCGGTGCCGGCGATGTCGAACGTGCCGCTGCTCATGGTCAGGTTGCCGACCTGCATCGTGGCACCCGCGGCGAGGCTGGCGCTGCCGACGCCGGTCAGGTCGAGCTTGCTGCTCACGGTGAGGCTGCCCGCGGTGACGACGAGCCGCGAGCTCAGGTCCGTGGTGCCGCTCGGGGTGAAGGCGAGCGTGGTGGCGCCCAGCGTGCCGGCCACGTCGATCTCGCTGTTGTAGCCAAGCGCCAGGGTGCCGTTGACCTGCAGGCTCGCGCCCGACAGCACCGAGAGGGTATCGGCCGAGAGGTTGGTCGCGACGCCGACCGAAGCGGTGGTCAGCGCGCCGCCGACCAGCAGGCTGCCGGTGGTGTTGAAGGTGACGGAGGCGACGGCGATCGCGTTGTCGACGACCGAGGCGCCGCTCTTGGTCAGGTTCAGCAGCACGCTGTCGAGGGCGCCGGGGACGACGCCGGTGGACCAGTTCGTCGCCACCGACCACAGATAGTCGTTGGCATAGGCGCCGGTGGTCTGCTTGACGTTCTGGTTGAACGTGCTGGCCATGCTGGCACCTCAGTGTGGGGACGGAGCTTGGCCGTCGGGAGGCTAAGGCAAGGGCGCTGCCCTTGACCCGCCAGGGGCGGCGACCCCGGACCCCGATCTGCTAGATTACGGCCTTTCGCCCGGGTCTCAGGCGGCGAGCTTGACGCTCGCCTCCGGCAGGACCGGGTAGCGCATTCGCGCGGCAAGCTCGACCTCCACGAAGCGGTCGGCGTCGTCCGCGTCCGGCAGCGAGAGGCGCGCGCATCCGTCGGTCCAGCGATGCCCGTCCTCGGCGCCGTGCCAGCCGGTTCCTGCGAGCGCCTGGTCGCGCAGCGTGATGTCGCTCAGGCCGCTCCACAGCGTGACCCGGCTGACCGCGACGCCGAGCAGCCGACGGTCGTCGACGAACGGGCCGATCACCTCCGACGGCCGCGCCGCGCGCGAGAGCAGATGCGACGGACGCGCGCCGGCGGGTAGCTGGAACAGGTGCCGCGCCTCGCTGCACCAGCGCGCGCGCAGCACCCGGCCATCCTCGAGCTGCAGACACAGATCGGGGTCGTCCGACAGCGCCGGCGCCGCCGCGGCGGGCAGGCCGAGCCGGTCGGCGCGACGCTGCAGCGCCTGCCAGATCGGCTCGACCGCCTCGCGGTCGACGACCAGCGGCGCTGCCGCGTCCGCCGGCCAGCATTGCGCGCGATCCGGCGCCAGCCCCGGCTCGCCGAAGCTGTCCCGGTTGCCGGTGTCCAGGTAGCTCTCCGTCGCCAGCCCCTCGGCCAGCATGATCGCGTGGCTGTCGAACTCGACGTGATGGACGGTGTAGTCGGCGACCCTGGTGTCGCGCACGATGCTGCGTCCGTTCACCAGCATGCGCGCCGGGATCAGGCCGCCCTCGATATGGATGCAGTGCTCGCCGGTCACCAGCAGGTCGCGACGCGGCAGGTCGGCGGCGAACGCGCCGGCGCGTATCCGTATCGGGTGGGCGTCCTCGTGGCCGGCGAAGCACGCCGCCTGGATGCGTCGGCTGCCGACCCAGCGCGCGCGGCGCATCACCCGCTCCTCGCCGCGCAGCGTCACCACGCTGTCGCCGGCGCGCAGCCGCTCCACCGGCACCGGGCCGCGCTCGGTCTCGATCAGCGTGCCTGACAGGAAGCAGGCGAGCTGGATGGTGTTGCCGCTGAGCAGGAAGCTGTGCGACAGCGCCGCGTCGGTCGCGAGCGACAGGTTCGACAGGGTCAGCACGGTCGTGCTGCCGCTCTTGATGGTCAGCGTGGTGCCGCTGTAGCTGTAGCTGTCGCCGGTCAGGTTGAGGCTGCCGAACTGCAGCTTGTCGCCGTAGTCGAAGCCGCTGACGGCGTAGCCGAAGCCGTTCTGGAAGTTGTTGCTGGAGACGACGTCGAGCGTCGAGGCGGCGCTGCCGCCGAAATGGAACGTGTCGCCGCTCTGCAGGTTGACGCTGCTGTCGAGCTGCGCCGTGCCGCCGGTGAGGTCGATGGTGGCGCCGCCGTTGAGGCTGCCGGTGAATTCGATCACGCCGGCGTTGTTCACGACGTAGGTGCCGGCGCCGCCGGAGCCGAGCTGCAGGTCGCCGCCGGCGACGGTCAGGGTGGACGATCCGCTGCCGTCGTTGACGTTGCCGATGACGTGCGGCGCGCTGGTGCTGCCGACATCCAGCGTCAGGTTCGAGCTGCCGTTCAGCGTCAGCACGTTGACGTTCAGGGTCACGCCGGCGCCGAACAGCGCCGTGGCGCCGCTGTCCAGCGTTAGGCCGCCGCCGGTGGCGGAGAACGTGCCGCCGAGCACGTTCAGCGAGGCGCCACTAGTGACCTCCAGGGCGCTCGTGATGAAGCTGCCCGCGCTGGCCGCGTTTATCGTCAGGGCGCTGTTCGTGGCGACGCTGGCGCCGTTGCTCGCGGTCACGGAGTCGCCGCTGGCGATCGTCATGCCGACGCTGCCGGAGCCGCTGCCGAAGGTTGCTTGGTTGACGGTGTAGACGCCGCCGACCAGCAGCGTGTAGCCGAGCGTGGTGGAGCTGATCACGGCCGTGGCGTTCTGGTCGGGCAGTCCGGACGACCAGTTGGTGCTGTTCGACCAGGCAAAACCGCTCGTCCCGCTGACGACGATCGGCGTGAAGATGTCGTTCGCCATGTCCGCTCCTTGTCGCGATATCCGCGCGGACCCACTGAGAGATCGCCGGAACCGCTCGATGAGAGCAGCAATAACGATACCGTTATGACTTAGTCAAGCTTCAAACCGCTCGCGCAACGGAGCTTCGGCGATCCACGCGTTCAGAGCTGGCGGATGCTCTCGAAGTCGAAATCGAGGTCGTCGGGGCTGCTGCCGATCCTCAGGCTGGTCTTGCTGGGCATCGAGTACGGCGGCACCGGCAGGTTGTAGCCGGCGGGCGAGCCGATGAACACGCGTCCGGCGAGGTCGAACTTGGAGCCGTGGCAGGGGCAGGCAAAGCCGCCCGGCCAGTTCGCCGCGGGCTCGGTCGGCGACGGGTTCGGCACGTAGCCGGGAACGCAGCCGAGATGGGTGCAGATGCCCACCATCACGCCGTACTCTGGCGCGATCGAGCGGTGCCAGTTCACCACGTAGTCGGGCTGCTGGCGCTCCTTCGACGTCCAGTCGCGCAGCCGGTTGGTCAGGTTGGTGTCCTGCAGCTTGATCAGCGCCTCTGGGCTGCGATGCACCACGAACACCGGCTTGCCGCGCCAGACCACGACCACTTGCTGGCCGGGTGCCAGCTTGGAGAGGTCGACGTCGACGTCGGCGTTGGCGCTGTCGCTGCCGCCGGCGGGCGACAGGCTGTCGAGGAACGGCCAGACGAAGCCGCCCACGCCGACCAGCGCCGCAGCACCGGTCAGCAGCGTCAGGAAGTCGCGCCGGGTGCCGACGGCGCCGTCATGTCCGTGCTGGTCGCCCCCCTGCTGTTCGCCGATTCCGGGGGCGGTGTCGGTCTGTGCCATGGGATCTCCCGAAGTTCGGCGCCGGGCTGCCGGTTTGCCCCGGCGCACGGCCGCGGGCAAGCCCCTGGGGTCCGGCCGCCTCGGTCAGGGGGTCGGATGGAACTGGCCAGGGGTGCCGCGATCGTCCTCCACCAGGCCGCGGGCGCGGTCGATCCGGAGCGTGAACAGGCGCGGCAGCACCCCGCGCGGCCCCGGGCAGCTCGCGTTGTGCTTCTCCATCACCCGCATGCGCTGCGCCTGCGGCGGATCGTTGCCGTCGATGATGAACAGCAGGCACTCCCGCGCGTCCCGGGTCAGGCCGTCCCGCACCACGCGGTCGCGCAGGTGCTCGACCACCGAGTAGTCGTCGCTCCAGCGCACCGGCGGCGGGAAGATGCGTCGCTGCAGGGCGTCCAGGGTGCCGGTGAAGTGCAGCACCACGATCAGCAGGCCGCTCAGCGCGATCACGCCGATGCGCGCGGCGAGCTGGCGCGGCGTCCAGGGCCGCGGCGGCGGCGGCACCGGGCGCGGCCCCTGCCTCACCGCGGGCGGAGCGACGCGCGTGTCGCCCCCCGAGCTGCCTCCTGGGCTGCCTCCTGGGCGGCCCGGCGGTCGTGCCACCTATCGCATCTCCTCGTGCCAGACATGGCCGTCCGCCTCGATCAGCCGGCGTGCGGCGTCGGGGCCCCAGCTTCCCGCGCCGTAATGGTGCAGGGTGCCCGGCTGATCGCTCCAGGCCTCCAGGATCGGCTCCACCCAGCTCCAGGCGGTCTCGACCTCGTCGCGGCGCATGAACAGCACCGGGTCGCCGCGCACCGTGTCCATCAGCAGCCGCTCGTAGGCGTCGGGGTAGCGGGTCGCGAACGCCTTCTCGAACGAGATGTCGATGTTGGCCGGACGCAGCACCATGCCGTCGGGCCCGGGATCCTTGCTCATGATCGAGAGCTGTATCCCCTCCTCGGGCTGCAGCCGGATGGTCAGCCGGTTGGCCTGCAGCTTGGAGGGAAAGATCGACCAGGGCGTCTCCTTGAACTGCACCACGATCTCGCTGAGCTTCGAGGGCAGCCGCTTGCCCGAGCGCAGGTAGAACGGCACCTTGCCCCAGCGCCAGCTATGCACCTCGGCCTTCAGCGCAACGAAGGTCTCGGTCTGGCTCTGCCGGCCCTCGCCGAGCTCCTCGAGGTAGCCGGGCACGATCGCCTCGCCGATCCGGCCGCGCCCGTACTGGCCGCGTATCGCCACCCGCGCCGCCTCCTCGATGCGGATCGGCTTCAGCGCCCGCAGCACCTTGAGCTTCTCGTTGCGCACGCTGTCGGCCTCCAGCGAGCCCGGCGGCTCCATCGCCACCAGGCACATCACCTGCAGCAGGTGGTTCTGGATCATGTCGCGCAGCGCGCCGGAATGGTCGTAATAGTCGCCGCGGCCCTCGACGCCGACGGTCTCGGCGGCGGTGATCTGCACGTGGTCGATGGCATCCGCCGACCAGAGCCGCTCGAACACCGGGTTGGCGAAGCGCAGCGCGATCAGGTTCTGCACGGTCTCCTTGCCCAGGTAATGATCGATGCGGAACACCTGCTGCTCGGCGAACACCTCGCCCACCTCGTCGTTGATCCGGCGCGCCGAGGCGAGGTCGTGGCCGATCGGCTTCTCCAGCACGACGCGCGAGCGCGGCGTGACCAGCCCGTGGGCCGCGAGGTTCTGGCAGATCTTGCCGTACAGGTCGGGCGAGGTGGCGAGGTAGAACACCCGCACCCGCTCGGCGTCGGCGGGCTCGAACAGCCCGGTGAGGTTGTCCCAGCTGCTCTCGCTCTCCGCACCGTTGACGCTCGCGTAGTGGATCCGCCCGATGAACTCCCGCACGATGTCGGGCTTGCGGTCGGCCTGCTTGACGAAGCGGGTCAGCGCGTTGTCGGCACGCTTGCGGAACTCGTCGTCCGAGAGCTTCGAGCGCGCGGCGCCGATGATCCGCGCCTGGCCCGGCATCTGCCCCTCGAAGAACCGGTAGTACAGCGACGGCAGCAGCTTGCGCATGGTCAGGTCGCCGGTCGCGCCGAAGACGACGTAGTCGAACGGCGGCACCGGGCTGTTCGTCGCGGACATGGGCGGTGCTCTCCAGCGGTTCGGGCGATCGCGGCATCGGACAGCAGGATTGGGCTTCGCACCTGGCACCGCAAGGGGCCTCGCCGCCGCCACCGGCGACATTGACCCGCGGCGATGGGACTTGGTAAGCCCGCGACCGATGGCGGCGAGGAAGGGCGGGACGATGACGCTGGACACCACCGAGCGGCCTGGCACTCGCGCCGGCGCGGCACAGCCGCCCGCGGAGGATCGCGCCGCCACCGGCGGCATCGCCGCCGACCGGCTGCGCAGCATCATCGAGCGGGTCGAGCGGCTGGAGGAGGAGCGCAAGGCGCTGGGCAGCGACATCAAGGACATCTTCGCGGAAGCCAAGTCGGCCGGGTTCGACGTCAAGGTGGTGCGCCAGATCATCCGGATCCGGCGCCAGGAGCCGGCCGACGTGGAGGAGCAGGAGGCGCTGCTCGACGTGTATCGCCGCGCGCTGGGCATGTAGCCGATGCCGCCGGGCGGAGCCGGATGAACCTTCCCGCGATCCTGCCCGGCTGGGCACCGTCCTGGATGCCGCCCTGGATGCAGCTGATCGCGCTGGCGCTCGCGCTGCTGCTCGGCTTGGCGCTGCTGATGATGCCGTTCGCCCTGCTCGGGCAGCGCGGCCGCTTCGACCTGCTGGAAGCGCAGCTGGACGACATCCACGCCGAGCTGCGCATGCTGTCGCTGCGCCTGCCGGACGCCGAGCCGCAGCGCCTGGGCCGCGCGACGGCGGACGAGGTGCCGCGCCCGGAGGCACAGAGACGGCCCTCGCAAGACCGCAGCGAACCAAGGCTGCGCTGGCCGCCCGCCTGAGGCCTTTCCTAGGGACCGGGGCCTGGGGCCGCCGGCCCCGGCGGGTCGAGGGCAGAGCCCTCGGCTTACCTCAGCAGCGCGTCAGAGCTGAGCCAGATCGTCGCGGTGCACCATCTCGTCGCGGCCGCGCCAGCCCAGCAGCGCCTCGATCGCCCCGGAGCGATGGCCCGCGATCCTGCGTGCGTCGGTGCTGCCATAGGCCGACAGCCCGCGTGCCAGCAGCCTGTCGTCAGGGCCCACGATCTCGACCAGGTCGCCGCGCTCGAACTCGCCCTCGACCGTGCGCAGGCCCGCCGGCAGCAGCGAGCTGCCGCCGGCCAGCGCCCGCGCGGCGCCGGCGTCGATACCCAGCCGGCCGGACGGACGCAGGGCGCCGGCGATCCAGCGCTTGCGTGCGGTTCGCCCGTCCGGCGCGGCCAGGAACCAGGTGCAGCGTGCGCCCTCGAGCAGCGCCGTCAGCGGATGGAGGCCGCTGCCGAGCGCGATCGCCATCGCGCAGCCGGCGCCGGTGGCGATGCGCGCCGCCAGCAGCTTGGTGCGCATGCCCCCCGAGGAATGGCCGGGCGGCGGCGCACCCCCCATGGCCTCGATCTCCGCGGTCAGCGCCGGCACCAGCGGGACGTGTCGTGCGTGGGGATGCAGACGCGGATCGGCGGTGTAGAGCCCGTCTATGTCCGACAGCAGCACCAGCTGGTCGGCCTGGATCATCTCGGCGACCCGCGCCGCCAGCCGGTCGTTGTCGCCGAAGCGGATCTCCTCGGTGGCCACCGTGTCGTTCTCGTTGATCACCGGCACGCAGCCGAGTGCCGCCAGCGTGGTGAGGGTCGCGCGCGCGTTGAGGTAGCGGCGGCGGTCCTCGGTATCGTCCGGCGTGAGCAGCAGCTGTGCGGCGGTGATGCCCTGGGTGGCGAGCGCCTCGCTCCAGGCTTGGGCGAGCCGGATCTGGCCGACGGCGGCGGCGGCCTGCTTCTCCTCCAGGCGCAGCCGGCCATCGGGCAGGGAGAGCGTGAGGCGGGCGAGGGCGATCGCCCCGGACGAAACCACGGTCACCTCGGTGCCGCGGGCGCGCAGGCGGGCGATGTCGGCGGCGACGCTGGCGAGCCAGGCGCGGCGCGGCGCGGCCGACCCGGCATCCGCGACCAGGGCGCTGCCGATCTTGACCACCACGCGTCTGGCCCGGGCGAGATCCGGAGCCTGACCGCTCACGGAGCGGCGGGATGGCTCGTGGCCGAATGCGTCGGCGGTCCCGAGGATCCCGGCGCGCGCGGCTTGGCCGACGGTGACGCGATCCTGCAGCGCCCGCAGCGCCTCGGCCACCCCGGCATGGCTGACGGCCGACAGCGTCAGCACCTCCGCCCCGGTCGCCTTTTCCAGCGCGCGACGGCGCGCGGAGATCTCGCGCGGCGTCATCGCGTCGATCTTGTTCAGCGCGACCAGCTCGGGCTTGGCGAGGAGCCCGCCGCCATAGGCCTCGAGCTCGTCGCGGACAGTGCGCCAGGCCCGCACCACGTTGCCCGCCGCACCGTCGATCAGGTGCAGCAGCACCGCGCAGCGCTCGACATGGCCGAGGAAGCGGTCGCCAAGCCCCGCACCCTCATGCGCGCCCTCGATCAGGCCGGGGATGTCGGCCAGCACGAACGCCTCGGACATCGACAGCCGGACCATGCCGAGCTGCGGGTGCAGGGTGGTGAACGGATAGTCGGCGATCTTGGGGCGGGCGGCGGAGGCGACCGAGAGGAAGGTCGACTTGCCGGCGTTCGGCAGCCCGATCAGACCGGCGTCGGCGATCAGCTTCAGCCGCAGCCAGACCCAGCGCTCCTCGCCCGGCCAGCCCTTGTCGGCGCGGCGCGGCGCGCGGTTGGTGCTGGTCTTGAACGAGGCGTTGCCGAAGCCGCCGTCGCCGCCGGTGCAGAGCAGCACCCGCTTGCCGGGCCGGTCGAGATCGGCGAGCAGGGTCTCGCGATCGTCATCCAGGATCTGCGTGCCGATCGGCACCCGGATCACGACGGCGTCAGCACCGGCGCCGGTGCGATCGGAGCCGGCACCGTTGCCACCCTTGCGGGCGCGGAAATGCTGCGTGTAGCGGAAGTCGATCAGGGTGTTGAGGTTGGCCGCGGCCTCGAACACGATGTCGCCGCCGCGTCCGCCATTGCCGCCGTCCGGGCCGCCGAACTCGATGTACTTCTCGCGGCGGAAGGCGCACACACCATCGCCGCCGTCACCGGACCTGACGTAGATCTTGGCTTGGTCGAGGAATTTCATGGCGGCGGCTGGGCTCGATACAGGTTCCGGAGACATAGGTTCCGGAGAGGGGCAGGGCCGGGCGCTGACCGGCCCCGGCGCGTCCCGGTCGGGAGGCGGCTACGCCGCGGCGACGGCCGGGCGTGCCTCGACGCTCACCTGCACCCGGCCCTCGGCGCGGGTCTCGAACTTCACCTGACCATCGACCAGCGCGAAGATGGTGTGGTCGCGGCCGAGGCCGACATTGCGGCCGGGCTTCACCTTGGTGCCTCGCTGGCGGATGATGATGTTGCCGGCGATCACGCTCTCGCCGCCGAACTTCTTGACGCCGAGGCGCCGGCCGGCGGTATCGCGACCATTGCGCGAAGAACCGCCTGCCTTCTTGTGTGCCATGGCTCGGTCTCCCCGGATCTAGGCGGTGACGATGTCGGCGATGCGCAGCACGGTGACCGGCTGGCGATGGCCGTTGCGACGGCGGCTGTTCTGCCGGCGACGCTTCTTGAAGATGATGACGGTGTCGAGCCTGTCCTGCGCGACCACGGTGGCGGTCACGCTGGCGCCCGGCACCAGAGGCGCGCCGATGGTGGTGCCAGCCTCGCCGCCTACCGCGAGCACCTCGGTGAAGGTCACCGTGGCGCCGGCTTCGGCCTGCAGCTTCTCGACCTTCAGCACCGCCTGCGGCGACACGCGGTATTGCTTTCCGCCGGTGCGGATGACTGCGAACATGATGTCTCTCTGCTTTCCGATCTCTCGGCGCCGCGCGGCCTCCGGGAAGGCAGGCGAGGCACCCAGTCGCTTCTTGATTATGGGCCGCTTCTTGGTTTTGGACCGCGCACGCGCGGCGCCGCCCCGGCGGTGGCCGGTGCGGGAGTTGGTGCTTATGAGGGCCGGCGTGGCCTGTCAACAGGATTGCGCCGAAGCGGGCGCGCTCCTATAACCCGGCCGCCGCTTGCCTTGGGAGAGGTGCCAGAGTGGTCGATCGGGGCGGTCTCGAAAACCGTTGTGCGCGCGAGCGTACCGTGGGTTCGAATCCCACCCTCTCCGCCAGCCCTCCCGGCGAAGCGCCGGACCGCGGCGCATCGCGGCTCGCCGCATCGAGGCGCCACGGATCCCGACGGGTATAGGGTTGCCGGCGCTCCCAGCCCCGACGCCGGCGAACCCCACGGACGGACTGCCGATGATCCGCCCTGCCGGCACGCGCGAGATCTGGGCCGCCTAGGGCGGGAGTGTGCGGGGCCAGCGCCACGCGCGGCGCGAGCCGCTGCAGATTTGTCAGTGCGATATTCAGCCGAGCCGCCCGGCTGATTTCGGTACGCCGGTGATCCCGACACGCGGCCGACGCAGCGATCTCCCTGTCCGACGACGACTGGCGTAGCACGGTCTCGACACGATCGCGACGATTTTCCATCGCCGGTATTATAACAAGATGACACCGGCAAGATGCATGCCCCGTTCTTAAGATTTTGTTCCTAGACGCCGCGATTTCCGCGAGACGCATCCGTCATGCGCGCCGCGGACCCGGTCCAGACGTGAGAGATGCCTGTGCAGATCTCGCGAAATAGCCGCGCTATCGCCGCTCGCGGCTGACGCTGCGCGAATATTCCGCATCCCGTCATTAACGGCAAAGCTCGTGCAATGATCGAGATCTTTCGATGATCGACCGCACCTCCGCATCATAGCCGCCGCTGGTTTCATGATCTTCTTGTTGACTGGCCCGGCAGGTACGCACATCAAATCAAGGTGTCACACATGCTCGAAGAAAAACTTCCTGTATCACAGAGGAAAATAAACCTTGGCATCAGGCTGGAACGACGACTTCACTCGGAACACGAGCCTCAATAGCGGGCTGTTTCCGATGAGATGGGGCAACAGCAGCGAATTGTCGTTCGGCAGTCGCGGCGTGACACTGACATCGAACGGCCACTCCGCGGGCTTCATGGCCAGGGACCAGGGTGCCGCCGACGGCGACGGATACGGCGTGTACTCAGCGACCTTCACGATGCCTACACATCAGGCAAATGGCGCGTATATCTGCCTCTGGCCGTCGAGCAACATCTGGCCCGGCGCGGAGCTCGATCTCGCCGAGCAATATAACGGCCAACCCTATCTCACCGTGCACTGGAAGGGCAGCACCGGCGGCGACGCCTATCACTCGGTGTTCTTCAACGCGGATCTGTCACGATCGACCACGGTCTCGCTGAACTGGCAGGCCAGCGGCCTGACTTTCGACGTCAACGGCGTCCAGGTCGCCCACTTCCAGGCCGGCGGATCCGTTCCGGTACCAAAAGATTATGCAGGTGGCGGAACCAACGAATCCTTCGGCGTCGGCAATTACGGTCCCGCGGGGACATCGCTCACCGTGTCCGACATGAGCTACACGCCCTCGACGCAGAGCAGCGCGCCGGTCGCTCCGGTCCCGCCGACCTCCGGTGCCAGCATCGCGCTCTCCAGTCCCGGCATGCAGTTCATCTCGAACCCGTCGGCCGGCGCCACGGTCCCGATCACGATCTCCGCGCCCGGCCTCAAGGAAGCCTACGCGTTCGTCATGACCTCGCATAATGTTGCGGAATCAAACTGGATTGACATTCCGCTGAACGCCGCGGGCAAAGCCACCTACGACTTCCACTTCCAGCACAGCGGTGACTACGTGCTGGCGGTGAACAATCCTGCCGCACAGACCGAGCGCGGCACCTCGGGCCATATCACCATCCTGCAGAACGGCTGAGGCAGGACGCAGCGACGCGTCGGGCGGGAGATCCCACGCGCGCTGCGACGCCTGCCTTCCGACGCGCCCGGTCACGAATCCGCGATCAGTTCACTTGCACGCCATCAATGATCAATGTTACGTTATCGATCTTGATTAGCTGTCAAGGGGGCGCGGGTGCATCCATCTTCGGACGATCGGGCATGGGAACCGGCGATACCGCCGATGATCCATTATCGGCTGCTCACCGACGACGAGCACTGGTTCGTGCATTGGCGCTGCGGTTCGCGCTGGCTGCTGGTGCACGGGCCGGTCACCCAGGCGCAGGCGCGCGAGTGGATCGAAGGCATGGTGGCGCAGCAGCTCTGAACCCGCGTGCCGCACCCGGACGCTCCGGGTGCGCTCGCGGAACCGGCGCGGATGCGCCAGATTGCGCGCCACGGCCGGTCGGCATCTGCTAGCGTCTGCCGATGTTCGAGCCGAAAGCCCGCCATGGCCGATGATCCCTACCAGGTCCTGGGCCTGTCGCGCGATGCCGACGCGGCCGCGATACGTCGCGCCTTTCGGGCGCTGGCCAAGAAGCATCATCCGGACCTCAACCCCGGCGACAAGACGGCGGAGGCGAGCTTCAAGTCGGTCGCCGCCGCCCACGACCTGCTGTCGGACGCGGGCAAGCGGGCGGCGTTCGATCGCGGCGAGGTCGATGCCGACGGCCACGCGCGGCCCGAGCGCCCGCAATATCGGGATTTCGCCGAAGGCGCGTCGGGACGACGCTACCGCCCGCCGGGTGCGGCGTCCGGCCATCCGGCGGGCGGCTGGGGTGCCAGCGAGGAGGAGCTCGGCGACATCTTCAGCACCATCTTCGCCGAGCAGGGGCGCGGCACTTCGGGAGCCGCCGGCGTCGGACCGGTGCGCGGGCGCGACGAGCTCTACGGCCTGACCGTCGGCCTGCTCGACGTGGTGGGTGGCGCCACCAGCCGCCTGACCCTGCCGGACGGACGCACGCTGGACGTCAGGATCCCGGTCGGGCTCGAGGACGGCCAGACGCTGCGCCTGCGCCGGCAGGGCGGTGCCGGGCTGAATGGCGGTGCCGCCGGCGACGCGCTGATCCAGATCAAGGTCGCGGCACACCCGTTCTTTCGTCGCGACGGCAGCGACATCCGCCTCGAGCTGCCGGTCTCGCTGCCGGAGGCGGTGCTCGGCGCGCGGATCCCGGTGCCCACCCCGGCCGGCCCGGTGACCATGACCATCCCGCCGGCCTCGGACACCGGTGCGACGCTCAGGCTGCGCGGGCGCGGCGTGCCCAAGCATGGCGAGCAGGAGGCCGGCGACCTCTACCTCACGCTGCGGGTGGTGATCGGACCGGCCGATCCCGCACTCGAGGCGTTCCTCCGCGACTGGCGGCCGGCGCACGACGCCGACCCGCGACGCGCCATGATGGAGGACGCATGATCACCATCGAGACGCTGTGCGTCCGCGTCGACGGCCTGCGGCGCGAGGATGTGGAGCGCTGGATCGGCCAGTCCTGGGTGCGGCCGGACGGCCAGCCCGGAGGCTACCTGTTCCACGACATCGACGTGGCGCGGGTGCGGCTGATCGTGGAGCTGCGCGAGCAGATGCAGGTCAACGAGGACGCGCTGCCGGTCGTGCTGTCGCTGCTCGACCAGCTCTACGAGGCGCGGCGCCGCATGCGGCGGGTGCGCGATGCCCTCGATCGGGCGGCACCCCCGTCGCTGCGCGAGGAAGTGCTGCGGCTGCTGGCGTCGGACATACCCTGAACCGCGGCGCCGGCGGCCACCCGTCGGTTCCGGTGGCGGCCCGGCCGCGGGCATTTGCCGCCCGCCCGGCGCTTGGCTAAACATTCCGGGTTCCGCCGAGGAGAGGGCATGGCTGATATCGACGAGACGTCGGGACTATCGGCCTCCCGGAAGTTCAGCGGCTATTTCGACCGCTACGAGGCCGGCCGCGCGTCGGGCTGGGTCGCCAACCTGGCCTCGCCGCAGACCATCGTCTCGCTGGTGGCGACGATAGACGGCGCGGAGGTCGGCCACGTGCTGTGCGACGGGCTGCGTCCCGATGTCCGTGACAGCCTGAAGCTGCGCACCGCCCATGTCGGCTTCACCTACGACATCCCCGATGCCTATCTCGACAACCAGCCGCACGTGCTCAGCTTCCTGCTGCCCGACGGCAGCGTGCTGCCGCATGTCGAGGTCGACGGCGCCGACCGGCCGGCGGGCTCGGTCGAGTTCGCCGGCGTGCCGCACGTCGCGCTGCAGGGCCATCTCGACGGGCTGACGCACAACGCGCTGCGCGGCTGGGTGCTGCGTCAGGCCGGCCATCGCGGCGCCCTGACCGCGCGCTGCGACCTGCTCGTGACCTGCGACGAGGTCCGCATCGGCCAGGTCAAGGCGGACCGGCTGCGCCGCGACGTCGGCGAGGCGCTCGGATGCGACCCGAACTGCGGCTTCGAGTTCGCCATACCGCAGCCGCTCCGACGCGAGTATCCGCAATCGTTCCGCGTCTTCGTGCTGCCGGAGATGCTCGAGCTGGACGGCAGCCCGCTGGTCACCCGGGCGGTCTCGGAGTTCCTGGAGGGCCGGCTGCTGGCGCTCTCGGCGGACATGGGCCGGCTGCACGGCGAGCTGCAGCGCATGCGTCGCGATCTCGACCGGCTGCTGCCGACCGAGGGCTATCATCTCGATGATTATGACCGCTGGGCGCGCCGCTACTACGAGAAGCTGCGCGCGCGGGTCGCCGCCGGCCGTCAGGCGCTGCGCGAGCGCGGCGAGACGCCGCCGGAGCCGCTGGTCAGCGTGCTGGTGCCGACCTACCGGCCGGTGCTGGCGGATTTCGTCGCCGCGGTCGAGTCTGTCGTCGCCCAGACCTACGGCAACTGGGAGCTGATCATCGTCGATGACGGCAGCAAGTCGGCCGAGCTGTCCGAGCGGATCGACCTGTTCTGCCGCCAGGACAAGCGCATACGCTGCATTCGGCGCAGCAAGAATGTCGGCATCGCGCGGGCGACCAGCGTCGGCATGGACGCCGCGCGAGGGGCCTGGACCGTGTTCTTCGACCATGACGACCTGCTGGTCGACGTGGCGTTGGAGGTGATGCTGCGCGCGGCAGGGCGCAGCGGCGCCAAGCTGCTCTATTCCGACGAGGACAAGGTCGATCAGGCCGGATATTTCCGCGAGCCGAACCTCAAGCCGGATTGGAACTACCGCTACCTGCTCGGCTGCAACTATGTCTGCCACCTGACCATGGTCGAGACCGCGACGATGCGCGCGGTGGGCGCGCTCAGGCGCGAGTACGACGGCGCGCAGGATCATGATTTCATCCTGCGCTGCGCCGAGCTGCTGGATCACCGGCTGATCTATCACGTGCCCGAGCTGCTCTATCACTGGCGCATCACGCCGAACTCCACCGCAGCCAGCATCTCCAACAAGCAGTATGCTGTCGATGCCGGCGTGCTCTGCGTCTCGGACCATCTGAAGCGGATCGGCAGGCCGGCGAGCGTGCACGCGATCAACGGGTTGTCGGTCTACGACGTGGCCTGGATGCCGACACGGTCGGCGCGGGTCACGATCATCATCCCGTTCCGCGACCAGGCGGAGATCACCCGGCGCTGCGTCGGCAGCCTGATCGAGCGCACGCGCTACGCCGAGTACGACATCGTGCTGGTCGATAACTGGTCGACCTCGCAGGAGAGCCGGAGCTTCCTCGCCGAGATGGCGGCGCTCGACCGGGTGCGGGTGCTGCGTGTCCTCGAGGCGTTCAACTATGCGCGCCTGAACAACCTCGCGGCCAGCGGCAGCGACGCCGAGTACTACGTGTTCCTCAACAACGACGTCCTCGTCGACGATCCGGACTGGCTGCACCGGCTGCTTGGCGAGGCGACGGCGCGCGACGATATCGGCATCGTCGGCTGCAAGCTGCTCTATCCCGATCGCACCGTGCAGCATGCCGGCGTGCTGGTCGGCGTGCACGGCATCGCGGCGCACGTGCATCTCGGCCTGTCGGTGGATGATTACGGCTATGTCGGCCGTGCCAGGCTGAGCCACGAGCTCAGCGCCGTGACCGCGGCGTGCATGCTGATCCGTGCCGAGCTGTTCCGCGCGGTCGGCGGTTTCGACGAGACGCATCTCCAGGTGGCCTACAACGACGTCGATCTGTGCCTCAAGGTGCGTGCCTCGGGGCAGCGCGTCGTCTGGTGCGCGGGCGTCGTCGCCGAGCATCACGAGAGCCTGTCGCGCGGCAGCGACCTCGCACCGGAACAGGAGGCGCGTTTCTTCCGCGAGCAGCAGGTGATGCTGGAACGCTGGGGCGAGCAGGCCTTCTTCGAGAACGACCCGTTCTACAACCCCAACTTCTCCAAGACGGCGAGGCTGTTCTACCATCTCGCCGATCCCGCCGACAGGCCGCCGCTCTGATCACCGCCGAACATGCGCCGGGACTCGCGCGGCGCGCGGCCTGCCTGTGGATGCTGGCACTGCTCTGCGGCTGCGCCTCGGACGTGGCCGCGACGCGATCGCCGCAGGATCGTCTCGACCTCGCGCGCGTGCAGTCCTACCTGGCGGCACTGCACGGCCTGCGCGCGCGCTTCGTGCAGAGCGGGGCCGCCGGGACCACCGGCACCGGCACCGCGTGGTACGATCCCGGCCGGCTGCGGCTGCAGTACGACGCGCCCGGCGGCCTGGTGGTGGTCGCGTCGGGTCGGCAGCTGGTGGCCCGTCGCGCCGCCGACGGCGCGACCACGCGGATCGCGCTGTCCGCCAACCCGCTCGGCCTGCTGCTGGCACGGCCGCTGCGGCTCGACGGCGCGATCAGCGTCACCGACATCCGGCGCGGCCCCTCGGTGCTGCAGGTCTCGCTCGCCCGCACCGCCGATCCCGCCCAGGGGCTGCTGACCCTGGTGTTCGCCGACGGGCCGTCGGGCCTCGGCCTGATCGGGCTGGAGGCGGTCGATGCGCGCCGCCAGCGCACCCGCATCGCGCTGACCGATGCGCAGGCCGGGCTGGTCCTCGATCCGCTGCTGTTCCAGCCGCCCGCCGGCTGAGACGCACGACGCCGGCGCGGCCGCTCAGCCGAAGCAGGCGGGCCAGGTTTGGCGCAGGGCGTCGTCCACCTCGTCGAGGCCGGCCTCGATGCCGAGCGCGCGCAGGCTGGTGACGCCGTGCTCGCGTATCCCGCAGGGCACGATGCCGTCGAAATGCTCCAGCTTCGGATCGACGTTGAGCGAGACACCGTGCCAGCTCACCCAGCGGGTGAGGCGGACGCCGAGGGCCGCGATCTTGCGGTCCTGGCCACTGCGCTCATCCGCGACCCACACGCCGACGCGGCCGGCGCGGCGCTCGCCGCGGACGCCGAGGCGGGCGAGGCTGAGGATCAGCCACTGTTCCAGTGCGGCGACGAAGGCGCGCACGTCGCGCGCCGGCACCGCGCCATGCGGCCGCTGCAGGTCGAGCATCACGTAGGCGACCCGCTGTCCTGGCCCGTGATAGGTCCACTGGCCGCCGCGTCCGGCGGCGTAGGTGGGAAACCCGAGCGGGTTGAACAGGTCCTCCGGACGCGCCGAGGTGCCGGCGGTGAACAGCGGCGGATGCTCGAGCAGCCAGACCTGTTCCGGCGCCTCGCCGGCGCGGATCGCCGAGATTTGGCTGCGCATCGTTGCCATGGCCTCGTGGTAGGGCACGGCGGCCGCGGCACGCCGCCAGGTCGGGTTTTCGGTCATTGCCCGTCGATCCTGCATCGGTTATACGCGCCCGTCAGCCGGCATCGCGCGAGCGGTGCCCGAGGTCACGGTGCGGTCGTGGCGGAATGGTAGACGCGCAAGCTTGAGGTGCTTGTGGGGGAAACCTCGTGGAAGTTCGAGTCTTCTCGACCGCACCATCTTCACCGCTGCCTGACTTCCCGGCTTGCCGCCGGAGACCGGGAATGATCCCCTCCGGGCGTTGAACCCGCGGAGCGAACCCTTGGACGAAGATTTCAGGAAGGCGGCGCTCGATTACCATCGCTCGCCCACCCCGGGCAAGCTCTCCGTCGTCCCGACCAAGCGCATGGCCAGCCAGCGCGACCTGGCGCTGGCCTATTCGCCGGGCGTCGCCGCCGCCTGCGAGGAGATCCGCCGCGATCCGACCACGGCGCGGGACTACACCGCGCGCGGCAACCTGGTGGGCGTGATCTCCAACGGCACCGCGGTGCTGGGCCTGGGCAATATCGGCCCGCTCGCCAGCAAGCCGGTGATGGAGGGCAAGGCAGTCCTGTTCAAGAAGTTCGCCGGTATCGACGTGTTCGACATCGAGGTGGACGCGCTGGATCCGGATCGCTTCATCGAGGTGGTGGCCGCACTGGAGCCGACCTTCGGCGCGATCAACCTGGAGGACATCAAGGCGCCGGAGTGCTTCCGCATCGAGGCCGAGCTGCGCGCGCGCATGGGCATCCCGGTGTTCCACGACGACCAGCATGGCACCGCCATCGTCGCTGCCGCCGCGGTGCGCAACGGGCTCGAGGTGCAGGGCAAGTCGCTGTCGGAGGTGAGGCTGGTCACCTCGGGCGCCGGTGCGGCCGCGATGGCCTGCGTCGACCTGCTGGTCGAGATGGGGCTGCGCGTGCACAACGTGACCCTCACCGACATCAAGGGCGTCGTCTATGCCGGCCGGGAGCCGGACATGCCGGCCAACATGGCGCGCTACGCCCGGCACACCGACGCGCGCACGCTGGCCGACGTGCTGGACGGGGCCGACGTGTTCCTCGGGCTCTCGGCCCCCGGCGTGCTCAAGCAGCAATGGCTGCCGAAGATGGCGGCCAACCCGTTCATCCTGGCACTCGCCAATCCCGAGCCGGAGATCATGCCCGATCTGGCGCGCGCGATCCGGCCGGAAGCGATCATCGCCACCGGACGATCGGACTATCCCAATCAGGTCAACAACGTGCTGTGCTTTCCGTTCATCTTCCGCGGCGCGCTCGATGTCGGCGCGCGCGAGATCAACGAGGCGATGAAGCTGGCCGCCGTGGAGGCGATCGCCGCCCTCGCCCGCGCGGAGGCGAGCGAGGTGGTGGTCGCGGCCTATGGCGGCGAGGCGCCCAGCTTCGGGCCGGACTACATCATCCCCAAGCCGTTCGACCCCCGCCTGATCCTGCATGTGGCCCCCGCTGTCGCGCGGGCGGCGATGCAGAGCGGGGTCGCGACCCGGCCGATCCTGGATTTCGATGCCTACAAGGAAGATCTCGAGATCTTCGTGTTCCGCTCCGGCCAGGTGATGCGGCCGATCTTCGAGGTGGCGCGCAAGGCGGGCAAGCGCGTCGCCTACGCCGAGGGCGAGGATGAGCGGGTGCTGCGCGCGGTGCAGACCGTGGTCGATGACCGGCTCGCCCGGCCGGTGCTGATCGGGCGGCACGACAAGATCGCCCAGCAGATCCACAGCCTCGGGCTGCGGCTGGTGCCGGGGAAGGATATCGAGATCCTCGATCCCGAGCAGGACGGCGCGGTGTTCGACGCGCTGCTGGGTCCGTACAGCAAGCTGGTGGAGCGTCGCGGCGTCACGCCGACGCTGGCCGGGCGGCAGCTGACGCGCCGCCCGACGGTGGCGGCGGCGATGCTGCTGCATGCCGGCCTGGTCGACGCCGCCCTGGTCGGCGGTCACGGCGACTGGTGGCGGCACATGCACTACTGGGCGCCGCTGATCCCGCGTCGCCCCGAGGTGACGCGGCTGTACGCGATCTCCGGCCTGATCCAGTCGAACGGCGTGCTGTTCTTCTGCGACACCCATTTCAATCTCGACCCGACCGCAGAACAGATCATGGAGTTGACGATACTCGCCGCCGACGCCGTGCGCATGTTCGGCATCACGCCGCGCGCGGCACTGCTGTCGCATTCCTCGTTCGGCGCCAGCAACTCGGACTCCGCGCGCAAGATGCGACGCGCACTGGCCTTGCTGCGCGAGCATGCGCCGCAGCTCGAGGTCGACGGCGAGATGCAGGGCGACGCCGCACTCAGCGAGACGTTGCGCGATCGTGTCATGACCTCCAGCCGGCTGAACGGCACCGCCAACCTGCTGATCATGCCGACGCTGGATGCCGCCAACATCAGCTTCAACCTGGTCAAGGCGGCGGGCGAGGGATTGCAGATCGGCCCGATCACGCTCGGGGTGTCGAAACCGATCCACACCCTCGCAGGCAGCGTCACCGCGCGCGCGATCGTGAACCTGACCGCGCTCGCCGCACTGCAGGCCGAACAGGCACCGGTATGATCTGCCGGCGTTCCGACCTATGCTGCGGCATTGCCGGTGATGCGGCCGCATGGCACCGTGCCTGTCGCGCGCCGGCGTGGTTTCGCACTCCATATCGAAGGTGAGCCCTGGTGATCAAACCCTTGCGCAAGGCAGTTCTTCCGGTCGCCGGTCTGGGCACGCGCTTCTTGCCGGCGACCAAGGCGATGGCCAAGGAGATGCTTCCGGTCGTGGACCGACCGCTGATCCAGTACGCGGTGGACGAGGCGCGTGCCGCCGGCATCGAGCAGTTCTGCATGATCACCGGACGCGGCAAGACGGAGCTGGTCGAGTATTTCGACGTCGCCTACGAGCTGGAAGCCACGCTGCGCGAGCGCGGCAAGCAGGACGGGCTGGATGCGCTGCAATCCACCAGCATGGAGCCGGGCTCGATCGTCAGCGTACGCCAGCAGGAACCGCTCGGGCTCGGCCACGCGATCTGGTGCGCGCGCTCGTTCATCGGCGATGACCCGTTCGCGATCCTGCTTCCGGACGACATCATCCTCAGCAAGGTGCCGTGCCTGAAGCAGCTCGCCGACGCCTATCACGAGACCGGCGGCAACGTGGTCGCGGTGTCCGAGGTGCCGCGCGAGCAGACCAACCGCTACGGCATCCTCGCGATCGGCGAGGAGAAGGGCAACCTGGTCGAGGTCACCGGCCTGGTGGAGAAACCGAAACCCGCGGACGCGCCGTCCAATCTCTCGATCATCGGCCGCTACGTCCTGACCGCCGACGTGATGCCGTTCCTGGCGATGCTGGAGCGCGGCGCCGGCAACGAGGTGCAGCTCACCGACGCGATGGCCAAGATGATCGGCCGCGTGCCGTTCCACGGGCTGCGCTACGAGGGCAAGCGCTTCGATTGCGGCGACAAGGTCGGCTTCCTCGAGGCGCAGATCGCCTTCGCCCTGGAGCGCGCCGACCTGGGCCCGGCGGTGCGCGAGTTCCTGAAGCATTATTGCGAGTGCCTTTGATGGCCTTCCAGCACGATTTCGATCCCACCAGCCTGCGCGAGTACGACATACGCGGGATCGTCGGCACCACGCTCAGGGCGGCGGACGCCTTCGCCGTCGGCCGCGCATTCGGCACCATCGTCTCGCGTGGCGGCGGCGTCACGGTCGCGGTCGGCTGCGACGGCAGGCTGTCCTCTCCCGAGCTCGAGCAGTCCCTGGTCGAGGGTCTGAAGGCGTCGGGCATGGAGGTGCTGCGCGTCGGGTGCGGTCCGACGCCGATGCTGTACTACGCGGCGACCACGCTGAAGACCGATGGCGCGGTGATGGTCACGGGCAGCCACAACCCGGCGAACTACAACGGCTTCAAGATGATGCTGGGCCGCAAGCCGTTCTTCGGCACCCAGATCAAGGAGCTCGGGCGGATCGCCGCCGCCGCCGACGTCGTGGCCGAGGCCGACGGGTCGGATCGCCACGTCGAGATCGCGCATGACTACGTCGCCCGGCTGATCGCCGACTGGGACGGCGGCGACCGCATCCTCAAGGTGGTCTGGGACAACGGCAACAGCGCCGCCGGCGAGGTGCTGCAGCGGCTGGTGCGCTCGCTTCCGGGCGAACACACCGTGCTGAACGGCGAGATCGACGGGCACTTCCCGGCGCACCATCCCGACCCGACGGTGGCCAAGAACCTCGAGCAGCTGATCGCCGCGGTGCACGAGAAGCAGGCCGATCTTGGCATCGCCTTCGACGGCGACGCGGACCGCATCGGCGTGGTCGACGACAAGGGCCAGATCCTCTGGGGCGACGAGCTCCTGGTGGTGCTGGGGCGCGACGTGCTGCGCGACAATCCGGGCGCCACCATCATCGCCGACGTCAAGGCGAGCCAGGTGCTGTTCGACGAGATCAGCCGCGCCGGCGGCAAGCCGCTGATGTGGCGCACCGGTCACTCGCTGATCAAAGCCAAGATGGCCGAGACCGGCTCGCCGCTCGCCGGAGAGATGTCCGGGCACGTGTTCTTCGCCGACAAGTGGTACGGCTTCGACGATGCGCTCTACGCGTCGGTGCGGCTGCTCGGCATCGCGGCCCGGATGGACGGGCCGCTCTCCTCGGTGAAGGCGTCGCTGCCGCGAACCGTGAGCACGCCCGAGCTGCGCTTCGACTGCGACGATATGCGCAAGTTCGGCGTGATCGAGGAGGTTGCCGCTCGCCTGAAATCCGACGGTGCGGAGGTCTCGGCGATCGACGGCGTGCGCGTGCGCACCCTCGATGGCTGGTGGCTGCTGCGCGCCTCCAACACCCAGGCGGTGCTGGTCGCGCGCGCGGAAGCCGCCGACGCCGCCGGGCTGGACCGCCTCAAGCAGGCGCTGGTGCATCAGCTGGAGCAGTCCGGGCTGGCGGCGCCGGATTTCTCCGGGGAGAATGCCGGCCACTGAGCCGGGTCCCGAGGCCAGGCCGGCGAGCGCGACCTCGGGCGCCGCATCTGCCGGCTCGGTGCTGGTCACGCTGTGTTCGCCGGGCTTCTCGACCACCGCCCCGGATCTCGTCGGCGGCGCGCTGATCCCGGATGCGGTGCGGCAGGCCTGCGCTGCCTGGGGACAGCGCTGGTTCGAGCCGCGCGAGGTGGTGATCCGGGTGGCGCGCGAGGTGTTCGTCGCGGCCGAAGGCTTGGTGTTCGATCGCGACGGACAGATCCTGCGCCACAGCATCCGCCAGCACGAGCCGGAGATGCTTGAGCGGGCGCAGGCCGCGGTGCATCGCGCGATCGCGGGTGCTTCGGTGGTGCGTCACGAGCGGCCGTTGGTGCTCGGCAAGAAACGCGGCGCCGCCAATTACGGTCACTGGATGATCGAGATGCTGCCGATGCTGCACCTGGCGCTGTCGCGCCTGGCGGACCCGCGGATCGGCGTGCTGGTGCACGACGTGAGCGAGCCGATGCTCGGTCAGATCATGCAGCAGACGCTGCGCCGGCTCGGGATCGAGGACCGACGGGTGCGGGTCAGCGATCTCGAGCCGGTGTTCGTGCGCGAGCTGATCATGGTCGAGGGCATGACCGAGCATGGCTGCTACATGTCGCCGCTGGTACGCGACTGCCACGACCGCCTCGCGCACGGGATTGCTGGGCGTGGCGTCGAGCGCGTGTTCCTCGCCCGCGGCGCGGGCCTGGGGCGCAATTTCGCCGATGAAGCCCACATGGCGCGCTTGGCCTCGGAGCGCGGTTACGCCGTGGTATCGCCGGCGGGCCTGGGGCTGGAGGGGCAGATCGCGCTGATGCGCGACGCCCGGCTCGTGGCCGGCGTTATGGGGGCCGCGATGACCAACCTGATCTACGCCCGCGCGGGCTGCGGTGCGGCGGTCTTCGCGCCGGCCGCCATGCCGGACACCTTCTTCTGGTTCATCGCCAATCTGTGCGGACACCGCTACCGGGAGATCCGCTGCGCGCAGTCGGGTGCGGGCGACTGGAACCGTCCGCTCGATCTGGGCTTCCGCAGCTTTCGGCGGGTGCTGGACCATGAGGTCGCGGCCGTGACGGGCAGGATGTTGGGAGAGGAAGCCAAGGGCTCTGCCCTCGACCCGCTGGGGCCGGCGGCCCCAGACCCCGATCCCTAGCTGCCCTCTCGCCGTCGCGGTGATGCGGGCGCTAGGCTTGCAGTGCCGCCAGGGCGGGGCGTGTCTCGACTCGCACGCGGTTCGGCTCGAAGACGAAATGCTCGTCCGGCACCGGTCTGAACGCGGTGCCGAGACCGTTGATCGTCTCGGCACCTCCGAGATAGAGCAGCCCGCCCGTGGTCAGGCGCGAGGCGATCATGTCCAGCACGCGCGCCTTCGTGGGCGGGTCGAAGTAGATCAGCACGTTGCGGCAGAAGATCACGTCGAAGCGGCCGAGCGGCGAGGGATCGCTGAGCAGGTTCCACTCCTTGAACTCCGCCATGTCCCGGATCGGCTTGATCAGCCGCCAGCCATCCGCCTCCTTGGTGAAGTACTTGACCAGCATGCGCGCCGGCAGGCCGCGCTGCACCTCGAACTGCGTGTAGCAACCGGCGCGCGCGCGCGTGAGCGTCGAGCGCGCGATATCGGTGCCGAGGATCTGCACCGCGCGCCCCTTCAGCGCCGGCCCCATCTCGCTGACCAGCATCGCCAGCGAGTAGGCTTCCTGACCCGTCGACGCGGCGGCGGACCAGATGCGCAGCGGCAGGCCGGGCGCTCGCTCGGCATGCAGCCGCGGCAGCGCGCGCAGCCGCAGGTGATCGAACGGCTTGGTGTCGCGAAAGAACAGCGTCTCGTTGGTGGTCAGAGCTTCGACCACCTCGTCCTGCAGCGCCCGGTCGGTACGAAGCCTCGGGATGAGTGCCGCATAGTCGCGCACACCGAGACGGTTGGTCAGGGCGGCGAGGCGGGTCTCGACCAGGTATGATTTCTCCGGACCGAGTGCCAGGCCGGACTTCAGCTTCACCAGGGCGGCGATCTCGGCGAACGCGCTCATGATCGTCGACCCAGCATCTGCGTGACCTTGGCGGCAAGTTCTTCGATCGGCATGACGGCGTGGCACAGGCCCGCTCGCGCGACGGCGCCGGGCATGCCCCAGACGACGCTGCTCGCCTCGTCCTGCGCCAGCACGCAGCCGCCCGCCTGCAGCAACGCCTGGCTGCCGCGAAGACCATCCTGGCCCATGCCGGTGAGGATGACCGCGAGCACGCGTCCCGCGCAGGCGGCGGACGCGCTGCGCAGCATCGGATCGACCGCCGGACGGCAGGAATTCTCCGGCGGATCGTCGGTGAGGCGGGTGCGCAGGCCCTGGTCGGTCATCTGGATCGTCAGGTGCCGGTCGCCGGGTGCGACCAGGATATGATCCGCCAGCAGCGGCTCGTTCTCGCCTGCCTCGCGGCAGGAACGCTCCCCGAGCCGGTCGATATGTTCAGCGAGGCTGCGCGTGAACAGCGGCGGCATGTGCTGCGTCACCATGATCGGGACCGGTAGCGGCTTGGTCAGCGCCCGGAAGAAGGCGAACAGCGCCTGCGGACCACCCGTGGAGCTGCCGACCGCGAGCAGCAGCGGTGCCCGGCCGGGACCTGGGCGCAGGGTGATGCCGCCGGTTGGGCCTGCGGCAGGAGCGCCGGACGCGCCGGCGCCGACGCAGACCGTGGGCGGCCTCGAGCCGGTGCCGCCACCCTGGCGTCGCAGCCTCGCCTGTCCCTTGACCTTCGCCAGGATCTCGCGCGCGAACTCCTCCGTCTGCCGTACCGACGGCTTGGGAACGTAGTCGGCGGCTCCCGCCTGCAGGGCCTGCATCGCGATCGTGCCGCCGACCGTGGTGAGGGCGGACGCCATGATGACGCGCACGCTGGGATCGATCCTGAGCAGCAGCGGCAGCGCTTTCAGGCCGTCCATCACGGGCATCTCGACATCGAGCACGACGACATCGATGCCGCCCCGCTTGAGCATCTCGGCGGCCTTCTCGCCATCCGCCGCGAGGCCCGCGACCTCGATCGCCGGATCGCTGCGCAGGATCCGGGAGATCGCGGCGCGGATCGTGAACGAGTCGTCGCAGATCAGCACGCGGACCGGTGCGGCCGCACTCCTGGATTCGATCATGTCCATGACGCTCAACCGCTCGGGTTCAGCAGGCCGAGCTGCTCCAGCTTGCCGAGCAGGATCGCATCGTCGAACGGCTTCATGATGTATTCCTGCGCGCCGGCGGCCATGGCCGAGAGGATGCAGTCGGGCTCGTTCTCGGTGGTGCACAGGATCACCGCCGGCTCGTCGGCGCCGAACTCCCGTCGCAGGACGACGAGGCACTCGATGCCGTTCATGATCGGCATGTTCCAGTCGAGCAGCACCGCGTCCGGTCGCTGCCGACGCACATGCTGCAGCGCCTCGGCGCCGTCGCCCGCCTCATCCACGCTGCATCCGGCCTGTTCGAGGATGCGGCGCGCGATCTTGCGCACGACGCGGCTGTCATCGACCACCAGGATGCGTGCGGCGGCCCGTGGCAGCGGAGCGGGACACGCATCCATCAGGCGGCCGCCTTGTCGAGGAACAGCAGGCGGCTGATGTCGAGCACCACCATCAGCCGCTCGGGCAGGCGGAAGATGCCGCGGCCGAATTCGATCCATGCGGCACCCAAGGTCGGCGGCGGCGCTTCGAGTTCGTTCATGTCCAGCGTCAGCACGTCGAGCGCCTGGTCGACGAGCAGCGCGTAGTTGCCGCCTGCCTCCTCGCAGACCACCGCGATCGGCTTGCTGCCTGTCGCCGCCGGCGTCAGCGAGAGGCGCCGGCGCAGGTCGATCGCGGTAACGATCCGGCCGCGCAGGTTGATGTTGCCGGCGATCTCCGGCGGCGATAGCGGGATGCGGGTGACGACGCTGTCGCAGATCACGTCGCGGACCGCGAGCACCGGCACGCCGCAGAGCTGTCCGTGCACCATCAGGGTCAGGAAGCCCTGCTCGCGTTTCTCCTGGCTGACGGCATCGGCATCGACTTGGCTTCTCATGGTCACGGTGTCCCGGTCAGGCGGCTGCTTGATGCGACAGGCACTGCTCAAGACTGGTCAGCAGGGCCTCCCGTTCGAACTTGCGTATGTAGTCGGTGAAGCCGGCGTCACGCCCGGCCTGCACGTCGTCGGAGCCGCTCAGGGCGAGCATCGGCAGGTCGGCCCAGCTTCCGCCCTCACGCACCTTGCGGGCGAAGCTGTAGCCGTCCATTCCGGGCATCTCGATGTCGGAGACGATCGCATCGAAGCGACGGCCGGCCTCGCGCATGGCGAGCGCCTTCTCGGCGGTGCCGGCGGTGGTGACCTCGTATCCGGCGGCCGACAGGCTGGGAACCAGCAGGTTGCGGAAGAAGTCGCTGTCCTCGACCACGAGCACCCTGGAGCGGCTCTTGCGGGAGGCGGTGGCGGGCTGGAACCAGTTGCGCGACGCCTGCGTCAGCCAGTAGCCGGCATCGACGATCTCGGTCGCATGGGCGCCGATGATCGCGGTGCCGAGCACGCCGGCGCAGTCGCTGGCGATCTCGATCCGCATGTCGTCGCTGACGACGTCCAGGATCTCGTCGACCATCAGGCCGATATGCTGGTCGCCATCGCTGATCACCAGCACCGGCTGGATTTCGCTGGTCCGGATGATGTCCGCATCGAGCGCCACCAGCGGCATCAGACCGCCGCGATACTGCGCCACCACGCGCGATCCGGTGACCTCCAGCCGCGCGCGCGGGATCATCTCCAACCGGGCGATCAGCGCCAGCGGCAAGGCCTTCTGCGCGCCGCCACCGGCACGCACCAGCAGCAGGTCGTGACGCTCGTCGTCCGCCGACGCGTTCTCGACCTGGCGCGTGCTGACGTCGGCACCGGCGCCGAGCCCGCTCTCGCGCGCGATGCCGAGCGGGTCCAGGATCATGATCACCGATCCGTCGCCCAGGATGGTGTTGCCGCTGAACAGCGCGATGTCTCGTATCACCGGCGCGACCGGCTTGACCACGATCTCCTCGGTATCGAACACTTTCTCCACGATCAGGCCGAGGCGGCGGGTGCCGACCGAGACCACGACCACGATCTTCTCGGCGATCTCGCCGGCGCGTCCGTCGCCGTCCAGGCGCAGGATGCGCGACATCGAGACCAACGGCAGCAGCCGGTCGCGCAGCCGCAGCACCTGCGCGCCGTCGATCGTCTCCAGCACCATGTCAGGCTGCGCGCCGGGCAGCACGATCTCGACGACGCAGATCTGCGGGATCGCGAAGCGCTCGCCAGCGGTGCCGACGATCAATGCCGAGACGATCGCCAGCGTGAGCGGGATCTTGATCAGGAATTGCGAGCCGCGTCCGAGCTTGCTGTGCAGGTCGATGGTGCCGTTGATGCGCTCTATGTTGGTCTTGACCACGTCCATGCCGACGCCGCGTCCGGAGACGGAGGTCACCGCGACCGCCGTCGAGAAGCCCGCATGGAAGATGAAGCGGCGGATCTCGTCCTCGCTCATCCGGCGCAGCTTGTCCTCGCTGACCAGGCCCTGGGAGACGGCGCGGGCGCCGATCCGGGCGAGGTCCATGCCACGGCCGTCGTCGCTGATCTCGATGACGACGTGGCCGCCCTCGTGGCGGGCGGCAAGGGTGATGGTGCCGGCCTCGGGCTTGCCGATCTTACGTCGTTCCGCCGGCAGTTCGAGGCCGTGATCCGCGCTGTTGCGGATCATGTGGGTGAGCGGATCCTTGATCAGCTCCAGAACCTGGCGGTCGAGCTCGGTGTCCGCACCGCGCGTTACCAGCTCGATCTTCTTGCCCAGATCGTGCGCGAGGTCGCGCACCAGCCGCGGCAGCGTGTTCCAGGCGGTGCCGATCGGCTGCATGCGCGTCTTCATGACGCCTTCCTGCAGGTCCGACGTGAGCTGGGACAGACGCTGCATCGGCGTGGCGAGGCTGGTTCCGTGGCCGTCCGGCGCGGCGCCGGCCTCGCGATTGCCGCTGCGCATGATCTGCAGCAGCTGGTTGCGCGTCAGCACGAGCTCGCTGACCAGCGTCATCAGGTTCTCGAGCATGTCGACGCCGACGCGTATGGTCTGGCTTCGGCCCGGGCTGTCGGCCTGGACGGCCTCCGTCGGGCTCCGCTCGCCCATGCCGGTCGCGGCGTCGGTCGGCTCGGCGTGCGTCGGCTCCGGACGTGCGGAGTCCGGAGCGGCCGGTGGCCGGGGTGCCGGTGGCGGCGCCGGCGGCTGTGCCGCGGGAGCGGCGCGAAGCAGCGGCCCGCTGGCGGCGGCCGGGGCGGCAAACCGTCCCTCGGCGAGGTCGTTCAGGGCCGCGATCAGCGGGGTGTCGTCACCTTGCGGCTCGTCCAGACCGCGGTTGAGGGTGTCGACGATCAGCCGGATCCGGTCGATCGCCGCCAGCACCAGTCCGATGCCGTCGGCGTCGATGCGCAGCGCCCGGTTGCGCAGCTTGTCCAGCACCGTCTCCGCCGCGTGCGCCACCTTCTCCAGCCGGGAGAGCCCGAGGAAGCCGCATGTGCCCTTGATCGTGTGCACCAGTCGGAAGATCAGCGACAGCGTCTGCTGATCGTCCGGCGCGCGTTCCAGCCTGACCAGGGCGAGATCGAGCTCGCAGAGGCTCTCCAGGGTCTCGGTCACAAAATCGGCGAGCAGGTCGTCCAAGCCGGAGCTCCATGCGTTAGGATGCGTTCGCGTATGCTGAGCATCGGCGAGAGAGCTGAAGATCCGGTAAACGAGGAGGACGCCATTGCAGGAGCCCTACAGGTCGCTGATCGAACCGGGTCAGTGGGTCTCTCATCCCGCGCATCCGGAATGGGGTTGCGGCCAAGTGCAGTCGGCGATCGGCGCCCGGGTGACCGTCAATTTCGAGAACCGTGGCAAGATGCTGATCAACGCAGCACTGGTCGATCTCGAGATCCAGCCTTCGTGAGCGGCGGTCCTCGGTGACGCGATCCGCGGGCCCGGTGCTCGACCCGTTCGGCCGACATATCCACTATCTCCGGGTCTCGGTCACGGATCGCTGCGACATGCGCTGCGTCTACTGCATGGCCGAGGAGATGACGTTCCTGCCGAAGCCGGAGGTGCTGGATTTCGACGAGCTGGATCGGCTGTGCCGCGCCTTCATCGGCATCGGCGTCCGTCGCATCCGGATCACCGGCGGGGAGCCGCTGGTGCGGCGTGACGTGACCGAGTTCATCGCCCGGCTCGGCCGGTCGCTCGGTCGCGAGGGCGGTGGCGACGCCGGCCGGCCGGGCCTCGACGAGCTGACCCTCACCACCAACGGCAGCCGGCTCGCGCAGCACGCGCGGGCGCTGCGCGAGGCGGGCGTGAGGCGGGTCAATGTCAGCCTCGACAGCCTCGATGCCGCACGCTTCGCCGCCATCACCAGGGTTGGGCGGCTGGAGAGTACCATAGCCGGCATCCGTGCCGCGCGCGAGGCCGGCCTCGCGGTGCGGATCAACACGGTGGCGATGCGCGGCGTCAACGAGGACGAGTTCGACGCGTTGATCGCCTGGTGCGGCCGGATCGGCGCCGATCTGTGCCTGATCGAGACCATGCCGATGGGCGATGTCGGCGAGGACCGGACCGACCGCTACCTGCCGCTCTCGCTGGTGCGCTCCCGGCTGAGCCAGCGTTGGACGCTGCGGGATATCGCCGATCGCACGGGTGGGCCGGCGCGCTACGTCAATGTCGCCGAGACTGGACGCAGGATCGGGTTCATCACGCCGATGACCCACGAGTTCTGCGGCAGCTGCAACCGGGTCCGCCTGACCTGCACCGGCCGGCTGTATCTCTGCCTGGGACAGGACGACGCCGCCGACCTGCGCGCGCCGCTGCGCGCCGGGGTCGGCGAGGCGGGGCTGCAACAGGCGATCCGTGACGCGATCGCGCGCAAGCCGAGGGGACATGATTTCCTGATCGCCCAGCCCCGAGAGGCGCGCGGCCCGGCGCGGCACATGAGCGCCACCGGCGGATAGACGCCTCAGTAGCCCGACGGCGTCATCATCGTCGAAGGCGGCGTCGGCACGCCGGGCCCCTGGCGCTCCGGGACCGTGATCGATCCGCCGGACGGGGTCGCGGTGCAGCCGCCGCCGAGGAGGAGCAGCGCCAGCATCGCCGCGAGCTGGCAGGCCGTCCGCCGCCGCCGGTGAGGCCGGAGCGTCACGAGGATGACCGGGTCGGCGCCGACTGCAGCAGGCTGTCGGAGCGGTCTTCGAGCGCCACCGCGAGCGGGATCTTGAACTGTCCGGGCCTGAGCGGCTTTGGCTGATCTGCCGAGGGTGCCCAGCCGGTCATCATCGCCATGCGCAGCACCGTCGGGTGCGGCAGCGGCTCACTGAGTGCCGCGAGTGCGGCGGCGAACAGGGCGCGCGACGCGATGCGCCGGTCGCGCAGCATCACGGCATTGCCCTCGCCCGCCGCGCGCAGGTCGCGCAGCAGCGCCAGCGGATCGCGATAGGCCAGCGTGATCTCGTCGGCATCGGCAACCGGCAGGGCGAAGCCGGCCCGCTGCAGCAGGCCGGCGCAGTCGCGCAGCTCGGGAAACGGCGAGACGCGCGGCGACGCGCCCCCGGCCACGTCGATCTCCGCGCGCAGCAGCGCCGCGCGCAGATCCGACAGGGTCGGCAGCACCGGCATGCTGGCCAGGAACAACCCGTCCGGCTTCAACGCGTGGCGAAGCTGCAGCAGCGCGCCGGGGAGGTCGTTGACCCAGTGCAGCGACAGGCTGGCCACGATCAGGTCGAAGCTGCCGGCCTTGAAGGGAAGCCACTCCTCGTCGACGACCGCCGAGGCGCCGCCGGAACGGGTCAGCATTGCGCCCGAGAGGTCGCAGCAGACGGTCTCGATGCCGCGCGCGCGCAGCACCGGCGCGACCCAGCCGCGGCCTCCGACGTCGAGTGCGCTGGTGAAGCATCGCTTGACGTCGTCGAGCCGGTCCAGGAGCCGCGCCGACGCGGTCTCGAGGATGTCGGCGACGGAACCGACGGTCGTGGCGGCGCGGTCACGGTGCAGCCGCACCGCGTGGCGGTCGAAGATGGCGCTGTCGTCCATAACCGGCATGTGCAGGGTCGGCGGCGTTTTGCCAAGGGCCAGGTCTCGGTTGCATCGGAACCGAATACATCCTATGGTTGTTGTCATGCAACTCACGCGAGATAGAGTGACGGAGCTGGCAGGCTGGAGCGGACGTCTCCTGCTCGATCTCGTGCTGCCGCCGCAGTGCCCGACCTGCGATGCGATCGTCGACCAGGCCGGTCGGTTCTGCCCGGCCTGCTTCAAGCGGGCCGACTTCATCGTCGAACCGTGCTGCCGGCGATGCGGCGTCGGCTTCGCCAGCAGCGGCGAGGCGGGCGTGGCGCGGGTCTGCCCGGGCTGCCTCGAGCAGCCGCCGGCGTGGGGCCGGGCGCGCGCCGCGTTCAGCTACGACGACTTCTCCAAGCAGATCATCCTGCCGCTGAAATACGCCGACCGCACCGAGAACGCGCGCTTCCTGGCACCGCACATGGTGCGAGCGGGCGCGTCCCTGCTGCGCGACGCCGACCTGCTGCTGCCGGTGCCGCTGCACCGGCGTCGGCTGTTCAGCCGGCGCTACAACCAGGCCGCCCTGCTGGCACGTCAGATCGGCCGGCTGGCCGGGTGCCAGGTGATGGTGGACGGGCTGGCGCGCATCAGGCCGACTCGCAGCCTCGCCACCTGCGCCGCCGCCGAGCGGGCCGAGGTCATCCGCGGCGCGATCGCCTGCCGGCCGGAGCGGCGCGAGCGGCTCGAGGGGTGCCGGGTCGTGCTGGTCGACGACGTGCTGACGACCGGATCGACCGCCTCGGTCTGCACGCTGGCGCTGCTGGAGGCGGGGGCAGCCAGCGTCGACCTGCTGGTCGCGGCGCGCGCGGCGCGCACGGTGCATTGACCCTGGCGCCGAGGATGGCGACCCTTGCGCCGAGGATCGGTCGTCACCCTATGACGGTCGATGCGACATGGACCACAGGGAGCCCGCGATGCCGGACGTCGAGATCTACACCCAGCCCTACTGCCCGTTCTGCGCCCGGGCGCTGAAGCTGCTGCGGACCAAGGGTGTCGCGTTCCGCGAGATCGAGGCGCCCCAGGGTTCGGCCGAGCGTGAGGAGGCCAAGGTGCGATCGGGCGGGCGGAGCAGCGTGCCGCAGATCTTCATCGACCAGCGCCATATCGGCGGCTGCGACGACCTGATGGCGCTCGATGCCCGCGGCGGTCTGGACCCGCTGCTCAAGGCGGCGTGATCGACCGGGATGATCCATTACCGGCTGCGATGCGCTGACGGCCACGAGTTCGAGGGCTGGTTCCGCGACAGCTTGTCGTTCGACGACCAGTCCGAGCGCGGGCTGCTGAGCTGCCCACACTGCGGCGGAACCGAGGTCCGGCGCGGCCTGATGGCGCCCTTCCTGGGCGCGCGCCGCCACGCGGCGGAGCCCGCGGCCGTTCCGGCGCCCAAGCCGGTGGCCGCGGTGCTGCCCGATCAGCTCCGCGCGGCGCTGCAGCGGATGCGCGCCGAGATCGAGCGGCGCTGCGACGACGTGGGGGACGGGTTCGCCGAAGCGGCGCGCCGTCTGCATCGCGGCGACGATCCGCCGCGGGGCATCTACGGCCAGGCCAGCGAGAGCGAACGCGAGGCGCTCGCGGACGAGGGGATCGAGGTCACGTGCATCCCCTGGCTGCCGCGTGCGGAGGGCTAGGCCGGGCATCGCCGGGTCGGCGCTTCTGCTGCTGGCATCGCTCGCAGCCGCGGGGGCTGCCGCTCGTGCGGCGGAGCTGCCGCCGGCACCGCTCGGCCGCTGGCTGAGCCAGGACCATGACGGCGTGTTCGAGATCGGCGCATGCGGCGATACCCTGTGCGGGCGCCTCATCGGCATGCACTACCGTGGTGCGATGCCGACCGACCGGGCCGGGCATCCGCAGTGCGGTCTGATGATGCTGACCGGGTTCCTGCGTCAACAGGACGATCCGGCGCGCTGGGCCGGCAAGATCCTGGACCCGGAGCAGGGGCGCACCTACCACGCCGTGATCTGGTCGCCAGCGCCCGGCATGCTCAACCTGCGCGGCTACCTGTTGCTGCCGCTGTTCGGCCAGACGCAGCGATGGACGCGCTATGGCGGCGCCATCGGCGCGGCCTGCCGACTGCCCGGCTGAGCGGCCCGGCTGAGCGGCGCGCTCAACGGCTCTCGATCAGGGCGATATAGTTCATCGCGGTGTCGCGGCTCTCGTGCCAGCCATTCGCGCGCCACGTCATCCCGGCGGTCTCGGCGACCCGCAGGCCGGCGCCGGCGGCATGGCGGCCGAGCTCCGCCGGTGTGACGAACTTGCGCCAGTCATGGGTTCCGACCGGCAGCAGCCGCAGCACATACTCGGCGCCGAGCTTGGCGAAGGCGAGCGAGCGCAAGGTGCGGTTGAGGGTGGACAGCACGATCACGCCCCCGGGCAGGAGCAGCTGCGCGAGCAGGGCGAGGAAGGCCCGCGGATCCGGCACATGCTCGATCACCTCGAGCGCGATCACGGCGTCGAAGCGGGCGGCCTCGTGCAGCAGCATCTCGGCGCTGCCGCAGCGATAGCGGAGGTCGCGCGCCGGGCCTGCGGCGGCCGCGATCAGCCGGTGCGCCTCGGCGGCGGCGATCGCCTCGGCGGATGCGTCCACGCCGAGCACCTCATGGCCGCGCGCCGCCAGCGCCTCGCTGGCGATGCCGGCGCCGCAGCCGAGGTCGAGCAGACGCAGCCGGCTTCCGGTCTGGCGTGGCAGCCGGCCGAGCTGGCGGTCGATCCAGCGCACCCGCAGCGGGTTCATCCGGTGCAGCGGCCGCATCGGCCCGTCCGGGTCCCACCATCGCAAGGCCAGCGCGCCGAAGCGGGCGATCTCGTCGGGCGAGACGGAGGCCGGGCCGCCGGTCCCGGGGGCCGGTCGCGCTGGAACTGGTTGCATGTTGCCGCCTCGTTGAGACGAAGCTATGTGACCCGCCTGCCGCGCGCCTGCAATGTCCGGCGCCGCGGGAGGAAGTCCGTGATCACGGACCGGTCACGCCCGGGCCGGCTTGCACGTGGAAGGCACGACGCCCGATGGCTCGTATCGTGATGAAGTTCGGCGGCACCTCGGTCGGCGACCTGGACCGGATCCGCAGCGTGGCGGCGCGAGTCGCCCGTCAGGTCGGGCGCGGCGACGAGGTCGCGGTCGTGGTGTCGGCGATGTCGGGCGTGACCAACCAGCTGGTCGGCTATTGCCAGTCGCTCTCGCCGCTGCATGACGCGCGCGAGTACGATGCGGTGGTGTCGACCGGTGAGCAGGTGACCAGCGGGCTGCTGGCGATCGCGCTGCAGGATCTCGGCATCGAGGCGCGGTCCTGGCAGGGCTGGCAGATCCCGCTGCGCACCGACGACGCCCATGGCAAGGCGCGGATCGAGAGCGTGTCCGGCGACACGCTGATCGCGCGCATGCGCGCGGGGCAGGTGCCGATCCTGGCCGGCTTTCAGGGCGTCGGGCCGAACGGACGCGTGACCACGCTGGGGCGCGGCGGCTCAGACACCTCGGCGGTGGCGCTGGCGGCGGCGGTGGCTGCGGACCGGTGCGACATCTACACCGACGTCGACGGGATCTACACCACCGACCCGCGCATCGTGGCCCGCGCGCGCAAGCTCGACAGGATAACCTACGAGGAGATGCTGGAGCTGGCATCGGTCGGCGCCAAGGTGCTGCAGGCCCGCAGCGTCGAGCTGGCGATGAAGCAGCGGGTCCGGGTCCAGGTGCTGTCGAGCTTCGCCGATACCGGCCCCCCCGAAGAGGGCCATCTGCCCGGAACCCTGGTGGTGGACGAGGACGAGATCATGGAACAGGAAATGGTCGCCGGCATCGCCTATTCGCGCGACGAGGCGAAGATCACGGTGCGCCGGGTGCCGGATCGACCGGGGGTGGCGGCCGCGGTGTTCGGACCGCTCGCGGAGGCCAACGTCAACGTCGACATGATCGTGCAGAGCACGGGTGCGGACGGCACCACGGACATGACCTTCACCGCCGGCAAGAGCGACCTCGCGCGCGCGATCAGGGTGCTGGAGGAGGCGCGTGGCGACATCCAGTACGGCGAGCTGCTGATCGACGCCGAGGTGGTCAAGATCAGCGTGGTGGGGGTGGGGATGCGCAGCCATGTCGGCGTCGCCAACACCATGTTCCGGACGCTGTCGGACCGCTCGATCAACATCCAGGTGATCTCGACCAGCGAGATCAAGGTGAGCGTTCTGATCGGCATCGAGTACACTGAGCTCGCGGTGCGGGCCCTGCACGGCGCCTACGGCCTCGATGGGTGAGATGATGTCGCCTCCGGATGCAATGCTGCTCGCCGATCCGCTGCCGCCCGCGGCCCCTCCGCCGGGATGGGCCGAGGCGCGCGCGCAACTCGACCGGCTGTGGGCGAGGGGCCGCGCCTTCCTGGGCAGCGAGGTCGCGATCCTGGGCGGGGCGATGAGCTGGGTGAGCGAGCGCCATCTGGTCTCCTCGATCTCCAACGCCGGTGGCTTCGGCGTGATCGCGTGCGGGGCGATGGGCCCGGAGCTGCTGGCCGCCGAGATCGCCGCCACCCAGACGCTGACCGACAAGCCGTTCGGCGTCAACCTGATCACCATGCATCCGCGTCTGGACGACCTGATACGGGTCTGCCGCGAGGCGGCAGTCGGCCACGTGGTGCTGGCCGGCGGGATCCCGTCCGGAGCCTCGGTGCGCGCGGTCAAGGATGGCGGCGCGAAGCTGATCTCCTTCGCCCCGGCGCTGGTGCTGGCCAAGCGCCTCGCGCGCTCGGGGGTCGACGCGCTGGTGATCGAGGGTTCCGAGGCGGGCGGCCATATCGGGCCGGTGTCGCTGACCGTGCTGGCGCAGGAGATCCTGCCGCATATCCGCGACCTGCCGGTATTCGTGGCCGGCGGCCTCGGGCGCGGCGACGCGATCCTGGGGATGCTGGAGATGGGTGCGGCCGGCGCGCAGCTCGGCACCCGGTTCGCCGCCTCCACCGAGAGCATCGCCCATCCACGCTTCAAGGCGGCGTTCGTGCGCGCCTCCGCGCGCGATGCGCTGCCCTCGGTGCAGCTCGACGAGCGCTTCCCGGTGATCCCGGTGCGCGGGCTGGTCAATGACGGCACCAAGCGCTTCCTGGTGCACCAGGCGGAGACGCTGCGCCGCTTCCAGCAGGGCGAGCTCTCGCGCGAGGCGGCGCAGCTCGATATCGAGCATTTCTGGGCCGGCTCGCTGCGTCGCGCGGTGATCGACGGCGACATCGAGGGCGGGTCGGTGATGGCCGGGCAGTCGGTCGGCATGGTGAGTGCGGTGCAGCCGACGGCGGAGATCATCGCCGAGCTGGTGGAGCAGGCGGTGCAGGGGTTGCTTCGGCGCTAGAGCAGGCAAGGGCTCCGCCCTTGACCCGCTGGGGCCGGCGGCCCCAGACCCCGATCTTTAAGCGGGCGCTCTTCAGTCTTCCTCTTCTAGGAAGAACTGGTCGGCCTCTTCGTCGAAGTCGAACAGCTCGGCGTAGCGGCCCCAGCCGATGATGGTCTGCAGAGTCTCGCGCGCGTAGTCCGGCGACATGTGGTCCTCCAGCTCGTCGCGGAAGCGCTCGGCACGGGCGCGATGGTTCCAGCGCTCGTCGAGCACCGAGCGGATGTCGGCGACCAGTGGGATGTTGCCCAGCAGGCTCTCGCGCAGGATCAGCTTGCGCTCGTCCAGGTCCGCCTGCACGAAGGTGGTGCCAGCCTCGGTGAGGCGTATGTCGCCCTCCTCCAGCTCGGCGAAGCGCAGCAGCTGCATGGTCTCGCCGAGCGGCAGCAGCTCGTCCAGTTCGAGCTGCAGCGAGGCCGCGAGCAGCGGCAGGTCGGCGCGGCCGCGATACGGCTCGGCGAGCACCGTCTCCATCAGGCCGGCCATCAGGTTGGTCGGCAGCATCGGCAGCGCCTGGAACTTCTTCATCAACTGGGCGCTGCCGCCCGGCACCAGGTCCGGCGTGGTCGGCTCCGGCGCGCGCTTGGTCATCAGCCCGTAGATGCGGTCGACGAACTGGCGGAAGGCGAAGTCGTGCCGGTTGCGCGGATGCGCGAAGGGCACCTTCAGCTCGTGCGCGACGCGGCCGGGATTGGAGGAGAACACCAGGATGCGGTCGCACATCAGCACCGCCTCCTCGATGTTGTGGGTCACGATCAGCACCGACTTCACCGGCAGACGCTTCTCCGACCACAGCTCGATGAGGTCGGTGCGCAGGTTCTCCGCGGTGAGCACGTCGAGTGCCGAGAACGGCTCGTCCATCAGCAGCAGGTCGGGATGCACCACGAGCCCCCGCGCCAGCCCGACGCGCTGGCGCATGCCGCCCGAGAGCTCCTTGGGATAGGCGTTCTCGTAGCCGCCGAGGCCGATCAGGTCGATCGCATCCTCCGCCAGCTTCTCCCGCTCCCCCCGCCCGACGCCCTTGGCCTCCAGGCCGAGCTCGACGTTGGCCTGCACGGTGAGCCAGGGAAACAGCGCGAAGGACTGGAACACCATCGCCACCCCCTGAGCCGGACCGCGCAGCGGCGCGCCGCGCCAGCGCACTTCGCCGGCGGTGGGCGTCAGCAGGCCCGAGACGATGCGCAGCAGCGTCGACTTGCCTGAGCCCGAGCGGCCGAGCAGGCCCACGATCTCGCCGGCGTGCAGCGTCAGGTCGACGCCGTCGAGCACCACCAGGTCGGCGTTGCTGTCCTTGTGGTAGGCCTGCCTGCAGCCGCGGATCCGTACCAGCTCCTCGGCCGAGACGCTTCCGGACTCGAGCGGGGCGCCATGCGCTGTATCCATGCACGATCCTTTGTCAGGAGAGGTTCAGGCCCCGGTCAAGCGTCACGTCAGGCGAAGGTCAGGCGTCGCTGCGCGAAGGCATACATCGGTCGCCATACCGTGCGGTTGAAGGCGAGCACGAAGGCAGACATCGCCACCATCCCCAGGGCGACGCGTGCGGTGGCGCCGGCGGCGGTCGCCTGGGCGATGTAGCTGCCCAGACCCTGTGCGGTCAGGGTCGTCTTGCCCCACGAGGCGACCTCGGCGACGATGGCGGCGTTCCAGGCACCCCCCGAAGCGGTGAGCGCGCCCGTCACGTAGTACGGGAAGATGCCGGGGATCATCACCCGCACCCACCAGCGCCAGCCGCCGAGCCGGAAGTTGCGCGCGGCCTCGAGCAGGTCGCCGGGAAACGCCGCGGTGCCGGCGATGACGTTGAACAGGATATACCATTGCGTGCCGAGGATCATCAGCGGCGTCAGCCAGACGTTGCTGTTGAGCGAGTAGTGCACGATCACGACGACGAAGATCGGAAAGAACAGGTTGGCCGGGAAGGCCGCCATGAACTGCGCCGCCGGCTGCGCCCGCCGTGCCCAGACCGGGCGCAACCCGAGCCAGACGCCGATCGGCACCCAGACCAGCGAGGCCAGCACGATCATCGCGATCACCCGCATCATCGTGTAGCAGCCGAGCAGCAACACGTGGCCGACCTCGTGCAGCGACAGGCTGCTCGACACGTACAGCACGAGCTGCCACACCGCGAGTGCGACGGCCGCGATCAGCACCCCGATCCAGATCCCGTCCAGCACGCGCGGCGGCAGCACCGTCCGGCGCGGCGCGCTGGGCCTGCGGCCGATCGGCAGGCCGCCGATGCGGGTCAGGAAGTCGCCGAACAGGCCGCTGATCCGGTTGAGCAGGCGGGTCCGGCGCAGCAGCGCCAGCACCCACGGATCGCTGGCGACGGCCCCCTGCGTGGTCTCGAAGCGGAACCGCGCCGACCAGGCGACGAGCGGGCGAAACAGGAACTGGTCGTAGAGCAGGATCACCACGAGCATGGTGGTGATCGCGTACAGCACGGCGCGTATGTCGCGCTGCTCGATCGCGAGGCCGACGTAGGAACCGATCCCCGGCAGCGCGACGTTGGTGTTGCCGACGGTGACGGTCTCCGAGGCGACCACCATGAACCAGCCGCCCGACATCGACATCATCGTGTTCCACACCAGGCCCGGCATCGCGAACGGCACCTCCAGCCGCCAGAAGCGCTGCCACGAGGAGAGGCCGAAGGAGCGGGCGGCCTCCTCCAGATCGCTCGGGATGGTCTTGAGCGACTGGAACATGCTGAAGGCCATGTTCCAGGCCTGGCTGGTGAAGATGACGAAGATCGAGGCGAGCTCGGCGCCCAGCACGCGGCCGGGGAACAGGTTCATGAAGAAGACGACCGTGAAGGTCAGGAAGCCCAGGATCGGGATCGATTGCAGGATGTCGAGGATCGGCACCAGGATCACCCCGGCGCGACGGCTCTTGGCCGCCCAGACCGCGTAGGTGAAGGTGAACAGCAGCGAGCAGAGCAGGGCCGCGAACATGCGCAGGATGGTGCGCATCGCGTAGCCCGGCAGCCAGGCGGGGTCGAGGTGGATGGCGACCGCATCCGGCGCGGTCAGCGGGCCGAAGGTGTGACGGGCGACCGCGGCGATCGCGATCGCCAGGCCGAGCATGCACAGGATCACCGCGACGTCGAACAGGTTGGGTGCGGTGCGCGCGGCGACGTTGGCCGGAAGACGATCTCTCAGCATCCAGCCACCTCGTGCCAAGGCCATGATATTGCCGAAATAAGACGGGCTCGCGAGCGATCCTGCGACGGCCACGCTGCTTTACTCCAGCCTCCCGGGTGCGGCCAGTCCCCCACGACGATCGGGGCGATGATCCGGATCAGCTCTCGCCCGCGCCGTCACCGTCCGGCGGAGGCGTGCCGGCGAGGACGCCGGTGCTGCCGAACCCGCCGCCGGCGCGCGCCGTCTGCTGCAGCTCCTCGCTCTCCTGCCACACCGCGCGCAGCACCGGGGCGAGCACCGCCTGGGCGATGCGCGCACCGCGCTCGATGCGGAACGCCTCGCTGCCGGCATTGAGCAGGATCACGCCGATCTCGCCGCGGTAATCCTCGTCGATCGTGCCCGGGCTGTTGGGCAGGACGATGCCGTGCCGCAGCGCCAGGCCGGAGCGCGGCCGGATCTGCAGCTCGTGTCCCGGCGGCAGCGCCACCGCGAGCCCGGTCGGGATCAGCGCCCGCGCACCCGGGGCGATGGTGAGCGCCTCGACGATCGCCGCCCGCAGGTCCATGCCGGCGGCGCCCTCGGTGGCGTAGGCGGGCAGCTCCAGCCCTTCGCCGTGGGGGAGCCGCCGCACCAGGATGCGGCGGGTGGGCGCGGTCACGGCGCTGGATCCTGCCGTAGCTGACGCACGATCCGCTCGGCGAGCCGCGCCGCCACCGCGCGCTTGTCCAGCCGCGGCCAGTCCTCGACGCCGGCGTCGCTGATCAGGTGGACCCGGTTCTCGTCGCCGCCCAGCACGCCGCTCTCGGGGCTGACATCGTTGGCCACGATCCAGTCGCAGCCCTTGCGCGAGCGCTTGACGATGGCGTGGGCGACGACGTCCTCGGTCTCGGCGGCGAAGCCGATCACCAGCCGCGGGCGGGAGGCGCCGGGGCGGGACAGGGTCGCCAGGATGTCGGGGTTCTCGGCCAGATCCAGGCCGGGCGGTGCGGCACCCGGCTGCTTCTTGAGCTTGCTGCGCCGCACCTCGCGCACGCGCCAGTCGGCGACCGCGGCGGCGAGCACCGCGACCTCGGCCGGCAGGGCGTCCCGGCAGGCGTCGTGCATCTCTTGCGCGGTCTGCACCATGATCCGTCGCACCCCGGCCGGCGCGTCGAGCGTCACCGGACCGCTGACCAGGGTGACGGCGGCGCCGCGCTCGTGCAGGCAGGCCGCGATCGCGTAGCCCTGCTTGCCGCTGGAGCGGTTGGCGAGGTAGCGCACCGCGTCGATCGGCTCGTGGGTCGGGCCGGCGGTGACCAGGACGCGCCGGCCGGCGAGCGGCAGCATCGCGGGAGACAGCAGGGGGGGACGCAGCAGGGCGGTGATCGCGGCCAGGATCTCGGCGGGCTCGGCGAGCCGCCCGGCGCCGAACTCGTTGCAGGCCATGGCGCCCTCCTCGGGTCCGACCAAGTGCACGCCGCGCGCGCGCAGGAGCTCGAGGTTGGCGCGCGTCGCCGGATGCTCCCACATGCGCACGTTCATCGCCGGCGCCGCGAGCACCGCGGTGTCGGTGGCGAGCAGCAGCGTCGTGGGCAGGTCGTCGGCGAGGCCCGCGGCCATGCGCGCCAGGATGTCGGCCGATGCCGGGCAGACCACGATCAGGTCGGCCGAGCGCGACAGCGCGATGTGGCCCATCTCGCTCTCCTCGGTGAGCGAGAACAGGTCCGCGTGCACCGGTTCACCGGTCAGCGCCTGGACGCTGAGCGGGGTGACGAACTGCATCCCCGATCGCGTCATCGCGCACGACACCCGGCATCCGCGGGCGGTCAGCAGGCGGATCAGCTCCAGCGACTTGTAGGCCGCGATGCCGCCGCTGATCAGCAGCAGGATGCGGGTGCCGTCGAGCGTCGCCTCGGCGGGCGTCACAGGCGCCAGCCGGAATGGATCGCGGCGATGCCGCCGGAGAGGTTGCGCACCGCCACGCGGGCGAACTCGGCGTCGCGCAGCATCGCCGCCAGCGCCTCCTGGTCGGGAAAGGTGCGTATGCTCTCGGCGAGGTAGCGGTAGCTGCCCGCGTCGCCGGCGATCAGCGACCCCAGCCGCGGCAGCACGCCGAACGACCAGGCGTCGTAGAGCGGGGCGAGAGCTGCGACCTGCACGCGCGAGAATTCCAGGCACAGGAAGCGTCCGCCCGGACGCAGCACGCGTCGCGCCTCCGCCAGCACCGCCTCCTTGTCGGTGCAGTTGCGCAGGCCGAAGGCGATCGAGACGCGCTCGACGCAGCGGTCGGGCAGGGGCAGACGCTCGGCGTCGGCGAGCAGGAAGCCGAGCTGCGAGACCAGGCCGGCTGACAGCGCCCGGTCGCGGCCGACCGAGAGCATGCTGGCGTTGATGTCGGACAGGATCGACGGGCCGCCGCCGCCGCGCAGCCAGCCGAAGCTGACGTCGCCGGTGCCGCCGGCGAGGTCGAGCAGCGACAGGCCCGGGCGCGGCCCCAGCATGGTTACGAGCACGCGCTTCCAGACGCGGTGGATGCCGAGCGACATCAGGTCGTTCATCAGGTCGTATCTCGGTGCGACGCTGTCGAACACGGCGCGCACCATCGGCTTCTTGGCGTCGCGCGGCACGCTGCGGTAGCCGAAATCGGTGGACGCGCCGGGGCCGGTGGATGCCAGGGTCGGGGAAGATGCAGGGGGAGGCGCCAGATTGTCGCTCATGGCCGGCAGGTATAGCCTGCGCCGCAGCGATGCCGGAACTGCCTGAAGTCGAGACCGTGATGCGCGGGATGCGCGCGCACCTGCAGGGTCACACCATCATCCGTGCCGAGATGCGCCGCCCGGACCTGCGCTGGGCGATGCCGTCCGGCCTGGCCGTGCGCCTGCGCGGCGCGCGGGTCGAGAGTTTCCGGCGGCGCGGCAAGTATATCCTGATGCGGCTGCAGGGCGACGACACCATGCTGCTGCATCTGGGCATGTCGGGGCGGGTCAACCTCACGCGGCTCGACCCGAGGCTGCCGGTGCTGGTGACGCCGCACGAGCACCTGGTGATGGAGACCGAGCAGGGCTGCCGCTTCGGCCTGGTCGATCCGCGGCGCTTCGGCGCCGTCGACCTGCTGCCGACCAGCGCCGAGGCGGCGCATCGCCTGCTGCAGGGGATGGGGCCGGAACCGCTGGAGCCGGGCTTCGACGCGGCCAGCCTCGCCGCCTCGCTGCGCGGCCGCAGGACCAGCCTGAAGGCGGCGCTGCTGGACCAGCGGATCGTCGCGGGCCTGGGCAACATCTACGTGTGCGAGGCGCTGTTCCGCGCCCGACTGTCGCCGACGCGGCAGGCCGCCAGCGTCGGACCGCTGCGCGCGGCGCGGCTGGTCGCGTCGATCAAGGCGGTGCTCAGCGAGGCGATCGCCGCAGGGGGATCGAGCCTGCGCGACTACGTCCAGCCCGACGGGGAGCTGGGCTATTTCCAGCACGCCTGGAAGGTCTATGGCCGTGCCGGCGAGCCGTGTCCGGACTGTCCCGGACCGCCGGGCTGCACCGGCATCGCGCGCATCGCGCAGTCGGCGCGCAGCAGCTTCTTCTGCCCGAGGTTGCAGCGCTAGCAGGCGGCGGAGAAGCAAGGCAAGGGCTCTGCCCTTGACCCGTTGGGGCCAGGGGCCCCAAACCCCATTTTATAAATCAGAGGTTCTCAAAGGCTTGCCTTTGATGGGGTCGAGGGGCGAAGCCCCTCGCCTTATCCTCGCGTGCTCTCGCCGGCCGGGTGCTTGACTTCGGTCCGTCCGGCGGCCTAGAACCCGCACCCTTCCAGCGGCGTAATCGCACGAAGCGCGGGCGGCCGCGAGCGACGATATCGGATAGAACAGAGAGCCATGGCGAACACCGCATCGGCGCGCAAGCGCATCCGGCAGACCGAGGTGCGCACCGCGCGCAACGTCGCGCGCAGGTCGCGCATGCGCACCTTCATCAAGAAGGTGGAGACCGCGATCGCGAGCGGCGACCGTGAGCAGGCCGCGCTGGCGCTGCGTGCGGCGCAGCCGGAGATGCAGCGCGCCGCCGGCAAGGGCATCGCGCACCACAACACGATCTCACGCAAGATCTCCCGCCTGTCGGCGCGTATCAAGGCGATCGCCACCACCGCCTAGACCGTCGTGCCTGCCTCGTCGGGCGCTGCGACAATAGAACGTAAACAGGACCGTGCGTCACGCGCGGTCCTGTTCGTCGTTGTTCCAGTCGTGACCGGTGTTCTCTGTTCGTTTCCGCTAAAAACTGACCTGTTTACTTGACTTTGCCTCATTTTTGGGAAGGCAAATTATCGGTTAGATTCCCGTTGCGACCCCCTAACCTCTGTTTTACTGTCCGCGGCGGTCAACACGACGACCGCAAGCTGTAACAGACGATGTATCCCGATCCCGTTAACGCGTTCGAAAATCCGCGCTCGCGGCATCGGTAGAATTGCGTTCGACGCGGGACTTGGTCGTCGCGCCGATCGAGAATTCGGCCGCGTGCGTGGCTAGGAGTAAGGTGGGTGAGAGTGGATTCACGAAATCGTGCCGTCGAGCCTGAGTTCGCGGCAACGGCCCGGGATCTGCCCAAGGACCTGTCGACGGATGCGGCCGCCGCCGAGCTGGTCGCACCCATCCTGACGCACCGCTTCGACGCCAGCTGGTCGCGCATCCGCGCGCGGCTGCAGATCGAGGTCGGCGACGTCGAATACCGCACCTGGCTGCGTCAGATCCGGCTGGGCGAGGCCGAGGGCGACGAGATCACGCTGCTGCTGCCGACTCGGTTCCTGCGCGACTGGGTGCGCAGCCAGTACGGCGATCGGCTGAGTGCGCTCTGGCACGCCGAGGTCGCGGAGATCCGGCGCGTGGAGCTGCAGCTCGACAGCGAACCCGAGGCCGGCCGCGCCGTCGGCCAGGAACCCGCGCGCGGCGGAGCGGACGATGCGGCGCCGATCCGCATGCCGGCCGACGTCATCGCCGCCGAGCCGCAGGTCGCGGTCGCGCGCGCGGAGCTGGCCGCGCCGCTCGATCCGCGCTTCACCTTCGGCAGCTTCGTCGTCGGCAAGCCGAACGAGTTCGCCCATGCCTGCGCCCGCCGCGTCGCCGAGCGGCCGTCCAGCCCGGGCTTCAATCCGCTGTTCCTGTACGGCGGTGTCGGGCTCGGCAAGACCCATCTGATGCACGCGATCGGCCTGGAGCTGACGCGCGGCGGCAGGGTGTCGGTGGCCTACATGTCGGCCGAGAAGTTCATGTACCGCTTCATCGCCGCGATCCGCTCGCAATCGACGATGGAGTTCAAGGAGCAGCTGCGTTCCGTCGACGTGCTGATGATCGACGACCTGCAGTTCCTGATCGGCAAGGACAATACCCAGGAGGAGTTCTTCCACACCTTCAACGCGCTGGTCGATGCCGGCAAGCAGATCGTGGTCTCCGCCGACAAGTCGCCCTCGGACCTGTCGGGGCTGGAGGATCGTCTGCGCACGCGGCTGGGCTGCGGCATGGTCGCCGACCTGCACGCCACCACCTTCGAGCTGCGGATCTCGATCCTGGAGGCCAAGGCGGCGGCGTCGGGCGTCGCGGTGCCGCCCAAGGTGCTGGAGTTCCTGGCGCACAAGATCACCTCGAACGTGCGCGAGCTCGAGGGCGCGCTCAACCGCATGATCGCGCACGCCAACCTGTTCGGCCGCCCGGTGACGCTGGACGCGACCCAGGAGGTGCTGCACGACATCCTCAAGGCGCATGACCGGCGCGTCACCATCGAGGAGATCCAGCGCAAGGTCGCCGAGCACTGGAACATCCGGCTGACCGACATGTCGTCGGCGCGGCGCGCGCGCGCGGTGGCGCGGCCGAGGCAGGTGGCGATGTTCCTCGCCAAGCAACTCACCAGCCGCTCGCTGCCGGAGATCGGACGCAAGTTCGGCAACCGCGACCACACCACGGTGATGCACGCGGTCTCCCGCGTCGCGGAGCTGATGGAGCGCGACACCGCGTTCGCCGAGGATGTCGAGCTGCTGCGACGCATGCTGGAGAGCTGAGCTGACGGCGCCGGGGGCGCCCGGCGCTGTTTGCGGTCCGACTCAGGGCTGCTAGTCTCGCTCCCCCGGATCCGCACGTCCGGCGCAGAGGACTGGCGTATGAAGCTGAAGGCCGACCGCGCGACGCTGCTCAAGGCGCTCGCCCATATCCAGAGCGTGGCCGAGAAGCGCAACACCATCCCGATCCTGGCCAACGTGCTGATCGCGGCACGCGAGGGCCGCCTGAGCCTGACCGCGACCGACATGGAGATCGCCGTGGTCGAGACCATCGCGGCGGGGGTGTCGCGCGACGGCGCCACCACGGCACCCGCGTCGGTGCTCTACGAGATCGTGCGCAAGCTGCCGGACGGCGCGGAGATCGAGTTCGATCATGCCGGCGGCGACGCGCCGCTGGCACTGCGCGCCGGGCGCTACGCCACCAGTCTCAACGTGCTGGCGATCGACGATTTCCCTTCCATGACCGCGGGCACGCTGCCGCACCGGTTCCGCATCCCCTCAGGCATGCTGCGCGGCCTGATCGACCGCACCCGGTTCGCGATCTCCACCGAGGAGACACGCTACTACCTTAACGGCATCTACCTGCACGTGGCCGAGGCGGAGGCCGGCGCGATGCTGCGCGCGGTGGCGACCGACGGCCACCGGCTGGCGCGCGTGCAGACCGAGCTGCCGGACGGTGCCGCCGGCATGCCGGGCGTGATCGTGCCGCGCAAGACCATCAACGAGCTGCGCAAGCTGCTCGACGAGGCGGCGGAGGATGTCGAGCTGTCGCTGTCGGAGACGCGGATCCAGTTCGTGGTCGGCAGCGTCATGCTGACCAGCAAGCTGATCGACGGCACCTTTCCGGAGTACGAGCGCGTCATCCCGCGCGACAACGACAAGATCCTTCGCGTGGGCAAGAAGGATTTCAGCGACGCGGTCGCGCGCGTGGCGGCGATCAGCCAGGAACGCTCGCGTCCGGTGAAGCTCTCGATCGAGCGCAACCTGCTGACCCTGTCGGCGGCGAGCCCGGATCAGGGGACCGCGAAGGAGGAGCTCGATGACGGGCGGGTCAGCTACGATTCGACACCGCTCGAGATCGGCTTCCAGGCCCGCTACCTGAACGACATCACCGACCAGATCGAGAAGGACGTCGAGTTCGCCTTCTCCGACAGCGCGGCACCCACCGTGGTGCGTGACGTCGACAGCCCGTCGGCGCTGTACGTGCTGATGCCGATGCGCGTCTGAGAGCGCCCGGGGGGCTGATCCCGGCCGCATGCTGACCCTGCAACGGCTGGCACTCAGCGAGTTCCGCAACTATGCCGGCCTGACCTGGAGCCCCGCCGTGCGGATCAGCGTGCTGAGCGGGGCCAACGGCAGCGGCAAGACCAACCTGCTGGAGGCGCTGTCGCTGCTGGTGCCCGGACGCGGGCTGCGCGGCGCGCGTCTGGGCGAGCTGCCGCGCGCCGGTGCCGCGCCGCACCCGCCGGCGTGCTGGGCGGTGGCGGCGCGGCTCGCCGACGCCGGCGGGTCGTTCGAGATCGGCACCGGCACCACCCCGGAGGCGGCGGCCGGGCGGCGCGTGTTCCGGCTGGACGGGGCGCCGGCGCGCAGCCGCGCCGCCGTCGCCGAGCGGCTCAGCGCGGTCTGGCTGACGCCGCAGATGGACCGCCTGTTCGTCGAGGGTCCGTCGGCGCGCCGGCGCTTCCTGGACCGGCTGGTGCTGGCGCTGCAGCCGGATCACGCCCGCGAGGTGGCGGCGCACGACGAGTCGCTGCAGGGGCGCAACCGGCTGCTGCAGCAGGGCTGCGCCGACCTCGCTTGGCTTGACGGGCTCGAGCACTCGCTCGCCCGTCACGCGGTGGCGGTCAGTGCCGCGCGGCGTGCCCTGGTCGGCAGGATGAACCTGCTGGCGCACGCCCCGGCGGGGTGCCACGGCTTTCCGCCGGCGCGGCTGCGGCTGGACTGCGCCGTCGCCGCCCGGCTGGAGGACGCGCCGGCGCTGGCGGTGGAGGACTGGCTGCGCGAGGCGCTGCGGGCGCGCCGCGCGGCGGACGCGGCCGCAGCGAGCTCGTCGCTGGGCGCGCACCGCGCCGACCTGCTGCTCAGCGACCTGCGCTCGGGACGCCCGGCGCACCAGGGCAGCACCGGGCAGCAGAAGGCGCTGCTGATCGGCACGGTGCTGTCGCACGCGGCGCTGATCGCCTCGGTGCGTGGCGAGGCGCCGCTGCTGCTGCTCGACGAGCCGCTGGTGCATCTGGACACAGCACATCGTGCCGCCCTGTTCGAAGCGCTGCTGGAGCTGCCGGCGCCGGTGCTGCTGACCGGCACCGATGCGGAGCCGTTCGCCCCGCTCGCGGCGCATGCCGAGATGCTGCGCGTCGCCTGTGGAAAACTTGAGCCGGAGACGGCTTTTCGGACGCGCGAAGCTGGCCCCGCGGGAGCGGCTGCGGTAGGATGATTCTTCAATATTTATCAGAGATCTGGAGCACCAAGCCGGCATGTCCGACAACGCCGAGCCTGCCCGCGCGTCCGCGCCGAAGGCGGCTGCCGCAAGATTGGCCGCCATGCCGGCGCCCGAGGCGACGCTGGTCAACGGCCACGACAGCTACGACGCGGCGTCGATCTCGGTCCTCAAGGGCCTGGACGCGGTGCGCAAGCGTCCGGGCATGTATATCGGCGACACCGATGACGGCTCGGGGCTGCACCACATGGCGTTCGAGATCATCGACAACGCCGTCGACGAGGCGCAGGCCGGCTACGCCACCTCCTGCAGCGTGGTGCTGAACGGCGACGGCTCGGTCTCGGTGCGCGACAACGGCCGCGGCATTCCCACCGACATGCATGTCGAGGAGGGCATCAGTGCCGCCGAGGTGGTGCTGACCAAGCTGCATGCCGGCGGCAAGTTCAACCAGAACTCCTACAAGGTTTCGGGCGGGCTGCACGGCGTCGGTGCGGCGGTGGTCAACGCGCTCTCGGAATCGATGGACGTGCGCATCTGGCGCGAGGGCGTCGAGCATCGCATCCGCTTCCGGCACGGCGAGACCGAGGCGCCGCTGCACGTGGTCGGCCCCAGCGCCGCGCCGCGCGGCACCGAGGTGCGCTTCAAGCCGAGTGCCGCCACCTTCGCCAAGACCGAGTTCGAGTTCCCGATCCTCGAGCGTCGCCTGCGCGAGCTCGCCTTCCTCAATTCCGGCCTGGAGATCTTCCTGCGCGACGAGCGCCATGCGCCGGTGCAGGAACAGCGCTTCATCTACGAGGGCGGGCTGGTCGCCTTCGTCGAGTGGCTCGACCGCGGCAAGATCCCGGTGGCGGCGCCGCCGATCACGGCACTCGGCCAGGACAACGCGCAGGGCGTGCGGGTCGAGTTCGCGCTGTCCTGGAACGACAGCTTCCACGAGACCATGCTGTGCTACACCAACAACATCCCGCAGCGCGACGGCGGCTCGCACCTGGCCGGATTCCGCCAGGCGCTGACCCGCGTGGTGGGCAAGTATGCCGAGGGGCTAGGCAAGAAGGAGGCGCTGACGCTGGCCGGCGAGGACATGCGCGAGGGCATGACGGCGGTGCTGTCGGTGAAGGTTCCCGATCCGAAATTCTCCTCGCAGACCAAGGACAAGCTGGTCAGCTCGGAGGTGCAGCCGGTGGTGCAGGCGGCGACCGCGGACGCGATCGCGCACTGGTTCGAGACCCATCCCAAGGAGGCGCGCTCGATCATCGGCAAGGTGATGGACGCCGCCGCCGCGCGCGAGGCGGCGCGCAAGGCGCGCGAGCTGACCCGCCGCAAGGGCGTGCTCGACATCTCCACGCTGCCCGGCAAGCTCGCCGACTGCCAGGAGCGCGATGCCGCCAAGGCCGAGATCTTCCTGGTCGAGGGCGACAGCGCCGGCGGCACCGCCAAGCAGGGACGTGACCGCCGCTTCCAGGCGATCCTGCCGCTGAAGGGCAAGATCCTGAACGTCGAGCGCGCGCGCTTCGACCGCATGCTCGGCTCGGCCGAGATCGGCACCCTGATCACGGCACTCGGCACCGGCATCGGCCACGGCGAGCCCGACCAGGGCGGCTTCTCGCTGGCCAAGCTGCGCTACCACCGCATCGTCATCATGACGGACGCCGACGTCGACGGCTCGCATATCCGCACGCTGCTGCTGACCTTCTTCTTCCGGCAGATGCCGGAGCTGATCGAGCGCGGCCACCTCTACATCGCCCAGCCGCCGCTGTATCGCGCCAAGCGCGGCAACGACGAGCGCTACCTGAAGAACGACGCCCAGCTCGAGCAGTACCTGCTCGACAAGGCGCTGTCGCATGCGCGCCTGACCTATTCCGACGGGCGGGCGCTGCAGGGGCCGGAGCTCGCCGCCGAGACCGCCTGGCTGCACGACGCGACACGGGCCCTGCGCCGGCTGTCGGTGACGGCGCCGGTCTGGATCCTGGAGCAGGCGGCGGTCGCGGGCGCGCTGACCCCCGAGGTCGCGCGCGGGCAGGCGCGGGCGCAGGCGCTGGCGGTGCGGCTGGACGCGGCGTCGCTGCCGGCGGAGCGCGGCTGGGTGGTGTCGGTCGATGCCGGCGGCCTGCATCTCGGGCGCAGCGTGCGCGGCGTCGGCGAGCGCTATCACCTCGAGGCCAGCGCGCTGCGCAGCGCCGACGTGCTGTGGCTCGCCGAGCGCGCCGAGCTGCTGGCGCGCGATTTCGGCGCCGCACCCGCGATGCTGTCGCTCGACGGCCACGACGCCGCCGTCGCCGGGCCGGCGAGCGCCTATGACCGCATCCTGGCGCAGGGCCGCAGGGGCCTGGCGATCCAGCGCTTCAAGGGACTGGGCGAGATGAACGCCGAGCAGCTCTGGCGCACCACGCTGGATCCGACCGCGCGCACCCTGCTGCAGGTCAAGGTGGGCGACATCGAGAATGCGGCCCTGGTGTTCTCGACCCTGATGGGCGACGTGGTCGAGCCGCGCCGCGACTTCATCGTCGGCAACGCGCTGAAGGTGGCCAACCTCGACGTGTGAGGCACCTGATGCGAAAGCCACGGGCGCGAGTCGGCAGGCTCCGCGCGAGCGAATGCCGATGAACGTCAGGGGGTAGCCGGCCCGGCGTCGGCGAGCTCGATGCCGAGCACGCCGCCGGCAGGCACCTTGCAGGCGCCGATCAGCGGCGGCTTCTACTACGGCCGCTCGAACTTCACCTTCTGACGGTGGACGGCGCAAGGAACTCCGTCGCATGAGTGATCTCGCCACCGACCAAGTCCCGGCTCCCGATCCAGCCGCGCCCGACCCAGCCGCGCCCGACGCAGTCGGTCCGGCGCTCGCGCACAGCCTGCGCAGCCGGCATGTAGCGATGATCTCGATCGGCGGCGTCATCGGTGCCGGGCTGTTCGTCGGCAGCTCGGCGGCGATCGCCGGCTCCGGGCCGGGCGTGCTGATCAGCTACGTGGTGGCGGGCCTCATGGTGGTGCTGGTGATGCGCATGCTGGGCGAGATGGCGGTGGCCGCGCCGCAGGCCGGATCGTTCATCGGCCACGTCCGCCGCGGGCTCGGCGGCCGCGCCGCCTACGTCGCCGGGTGGCTGTACTGGCTGTTCTGGGCAGTGGTGGTGGCGGCGGAGGCGATCGGCGGCTCGGCGATCGTCTCCGCCTGGGTCCCGCTGCCGCGCGGCGTCATCGGCGTGGCGCTGGTGCTGGGCATGGCCGCGACCAACCTGGTGTCGGTGCGCAGCTACGGCGAGTTCGAGTTCTGGTTCTCCAGCGCCAAGGTGCTGGCGATCATCGTCTTCTGCGCGCTGTGCCTCGCCGCCTTCACCGGCGCGTTCGGCCCGCACCAGGCGAGCCTCGCCCGGCTGTGGCAGCACGGCTTCCTGCCGCACGGGCTCGGCGCGGTGCTGGCGATCATCCCGACCGTGGTGTTCCAGTTCACCGGCGCCGAGATCGCCACCGTCGCGGCGGCGGAGTCCGACGCCCCCGGCCGCAACGTCGCCTACGCCACCAACACCGTCGCGGCGCGGGTGCTGCTGTTCTACGTGAGCTCGATCCTGCTGATCCTGTGCGTGGTGCCGTGGCGCCTGCTGGTGCCGGGGCACTCGCCGTTCGTGGCGGCGATGCAGCGCCTGGGTCTCCCGGGGGCGGCGCCGGCGATGTCGATCGTGGTGCTGGTCGCGGTGCTGTCGTGCCTGAACTCGTCGCTCTACGTGACGTCGCGGGTGCTGTTCGAGATGGCGGCGCATCGCGACGCGCCGCGCTGGCTGGTGCGGACCGGCCGCTCGAACGTGCCGCGCCGGGCGATCGGGGCCGGGACCCTGGTGGCGGTGGCGGTGACGATCGTCTCCACCCTCTCGCCCGACCAGGTGTTCGCGTTCCTGCTCAATGCGTCCGGCGCGCTCATCTTGTTCGTCTACCTGCTGATCGCGCTGGCACAGATCCGGCTGCGCACGGCGATGCATCGCGAGGGCCGGCGTCCGCCCTTCGCGATGTGGCTGTTTCCGGGCCTGTCGTGGGCCACCGTGGCGATGATCGTCGCGGTGCTGGTGGCGATGGCGGCGGTGCCGGCGACACGGCCGCAGATCGAGCTCGGCACCGTGACCGTGCTCGCCGTGCTGGGGCTGCACACCGTGCTGAGGCGAGGCGCGATGTCCGACCGGACCGCGCCCCACTGAGGATCTTCGCAGCTCAGGCGCCAGGGTTCCGCCCTGGACGCGCTCAAGGCGAAGCCCCGAGGATCCACTTATCTTGGAATGGTTTCCAAAGGCCGAGGCCTTCGGCGGGTCTGGGCAGAGCCCAGCCTTGCTTCCTGACGCTCGATCGTTCACGCCGTCGGTATCACCAGCCCATGCTGCCGGGCACCCCCTTGAACGGTCCCTTGAGGTCGCTGGTGATCCAGCCGCCGTAGAAGCCGCCCGGCTGCGGCGTCACCCGCTCGTCGGCCACGAAGCAGCCATCCATCGGGCCGGCATAGACCGCGAGATGGTCGCGCAGGGCGAGGAAATCGGCCGTCGGCTCGGGATAGCTCCAGGCCACGCGCTCCGCGAAGCGGCCGCCGTGGCGGAGGCTCCAGTAGCGCGCGAGGCCCTTCCACTCGCAGAAGCTGGTGCCGGAGGCCGGCTCCAGCACGCCGTCCGCGAAGGCATCGCGCGGCAGGTAGTAGACCGGCGGATGGCTGGTCTCGAGCACGCGGAACGCCGCCCGGGTATCGGCGACGGTGCTGCCCCCGAACACGATCCGGATCGGTGCGGCGACCGGCTGCAGCGCCGGCGGCCTCGGATAGCTCCAGACGTCTTCCATCGCTCGGGGACTTTCCGAAGCTTGCCGTGGGCCGCATGATATCATGCTTCCGCCATGCGCCCAGGCATCTCCCCGGGCTTCTCCAGGAGCGGGATCATCGTCCATCGCCGGATCCGGTCGGGCTGCCTGTGCGTGCTGTCGCTGATGCTGCGCATGCCGGAGGCGCGTGCCGCACCTCCCGACCTCGGCGGCGTCGTCTACGAGCAGCGTCTCGGCGCCGCACTGCCGATGATGCGGCACTTCAGGGAGCAGGACGGGCGCGGCGTGCGGCTGGGCGAGGTGATGCGCGACCGGCCGACCGTGCTGGCGCTGGGATATTTCGCCTGCCCCTCGCTGTGCGGGCTGATCCGCGACGACTTGTTCGCGGCCCTGGCGCAGAGCGGGCTGCGGGCGGCGACGGACTATCAGCTGGTGTTCCTGAGCATCGACGCCGCCGAGACCGCGTCCGACGCCGCGGCGGCGCGGCGCGCGGACCTGCGGGAGCACCCGTCGCCGGGTGCCGAGGCCGGCTGGCACTTCCTGACCGGCGGCCAGGGCGACATCGCGGCAGTCGAGCAGGCGGTCGGCTATCGCAGCCGCTACGACCTCTCGCTCAAGCAGTTCATCCACCCCGCCGGCCTCGTATTCGTAACCCCCGGCGGCAAGGTGTCCGGCTACCTGCTCGGCGTCGGCTACGCGCCGGGCGAGGTGCGCGCGGGGCTGGTGCGAGCGCGCGACGGCGGCATCGCGCGCGCGGCGCTGCCGATCCTGCTGGTGTGCTTCCACTACGACTCGACGACCGGCCGCTACTCGCTCGCCGTCGTCAAGCTGCTGCGGCTCGCCGGCGGCCTGACGGTCGCGACGATCGCGGTGCTGCTGCTGCTGCTGCGCCGGCGGGCCGGCGGGTCCGCCGATCAGCGGGTGAGGTAGTCGAGCATCGTCATCATGAACAGGGTCGCGACCCAGATGAAGCCCAACCCCGAGAAGAAGCGCAGCAGCGAGGCCTCGTCGCGCACCTCCATGGTGAACAGCAGCACCGTCAGCACCATGACCACCAGCAGCGCGAACTCGATGATCGAGCCGGTCCGCGACGGCGCCAGCGTGCCGATCAGGACGACGCCGGCGAGGCACGACAGCAGGGCGGCGAAGGCGAACACCGGCACCCGCATCTGCCGCCTGATCTCGCGTCGCTGCTCGGGGGTGAGGGCCCCGACCTTCATCGCGTCGCGCCTCATCGTGCCAGCACGTAGAGCGTCAGGAACACGATGATCCAGATCAGGTCGATGAAGTGCCAGTACAGGCCGTAGATCTCGATCCAGTTCTGGTGCTGCCGCAGGAAGGCGGGCCGCCGCGCGCGGCCGGTCATCCACAGCAGGATGCCGACGCCGGTGGTGAGGTGGAACGCGTGCAGCGCGGTGGTCACGAAATACAGGTCGACGAACAGGATCGAGGCCGGATCGGCGGAGAGCGCGTAGCGCCGGTGCAGGAACGGCGTCATGTGCTCGACGTAGTCCTGGTAGTACTCGTAGCCCTTCAGCAGCAGGAACAGGCAGCCGAGGGAGGCGGTCGCCAGCATGCACCGGATCATCCGCTCGCGGTGGCCAAGGCGCGACAGCACGATGGCGCCCGACATAGTCAGGCTCGAGCAGATCAGCACCGCGGTGTTGCTGGCGCCGATCCAGAACTTGAAGTGGTCGGCGGCCGCGGTCACCGAGGCCGGGTGCATCGTGTGCAGCACCAGGGCAACGGCGAACAATCCCGCAAACAGCAGCAGTTCCGTCAGCAGCCAGGCCCACATGCCGAGCTTGGCGGCGCGGCGCTGCTGGCCCGGGTGGCTGAACTGCTCGGCCAAGGTGATGCCGCCGGTGAAGCTCGCGGAAGCCCCGCCTGCCGCCTCAGACATCGGCGGGCGTCTGGATCGGATAGTCGTAGGGCTCGAAATCCACCGTCGGCGGCGCGTCGAAATTATGCGCCGGCGGCGGCGAGCTGGTGGTCCATTCCAGTCCCTTGGCGTCCCATGGGTTGGGTGGCGCACGCCGGCCGAAGCGCAGCGACCAGACCAGGTAGACCATCGGGAAGATGTATCCCAGCGCCAGGATCAGCGCACCGGCCGAGGACAGCACGTTGAGCAGCTGGAACTCCGCCGGATAGTCGTGGTAGCGCCGCGGCATGCCGAGATAGCCGAGGATGAACTGCGGAAAGAAGGTCACGTTGAAGCCGGCGAAGATCAGGAACGCCGAGATGCGTCCCCAGGCCTCGGGGTACATGCGGCCGGTGAATTTCGGCCACCAGAAATGCAGCCCGCCGAGGAAGGCCAGCATGGTGCCGCCGACCATGATGTAGTGGAAATGCGCCACCACGAAGTAGGTGCCGTGCAGGTGCTCGTTCACCGACAGCGTCGCCAGGAACAGCCCGGTCAGGCCGCCGATCACGAACAGCCCGATATACCCCATCGCGTAGAGCATCGGCGTATTCAGCCTTATGCTGCCCTTGTAGATGGTCGCGGTCCAGTTATAGACCTTCACCGCGGAGGGCACCGCGACCGCGAAGCTCAGCATCGAGAACACCAGTGCCGAGGTCTCGCTCTCGCCGTTGACGAACATGTGGTGGCCCCACACGAAGAAGGTGAGCGAGGCGAGCCCGATGCTGGCATAGGCGACGAAGCGGTAGCCGAAGATGCGCTTCTGCGCGAACGCCGGCACGATCTCGCTGATCACGCCCATGCCGGGCAGCACCATGATGTAGACCGCCGGGTGCGAGTAGAACCAGAACAGGTGCTCGAACAGCACCGGGTCGCCGCCGAGCCGGGGATCGAACACGCCGATGCCGAAGGCGCGCTCCATCACCAGCAGGATCAGCGCGATGGTGATCACCGGGGTCGCCAGCAGGAAGATCAGGCTGACCGCGTAGTGCGTCCAGACGAAGATCGGCATGCGGAACCAGGTCATGCCGGGTGCGCGCATGGTATGGATGGTGACCACGAAGTTCAGCCCGGTCAGGATCGAGGAGAAGCCGACCACGATCACGCCGAGCAGGGCCGGGATCACGTAGGTGTTGGAGAAGGTGGTGCTGTACGGCGCATAGAAGGTCCAGCCGGTATCGACGCCGCCGATCACCAGGTCGGCGAAGGTGAACAGCGCGCCGGCGGTGAAGATATAGAGGCTGAGCAGGTTCAGGCGCGGGAACGCGAGATCCTTGGCGCCGATCATGATCGGGATCAGGAAGTTGCCGAACGTGGCGGGGATCGACGGGATCAGGAAGAACCAGACCATGACCACGCCGTGGATGGTGAACAGCTTGTCGTAGGTGTCGTTGCTGAAGATGGCGCCATTCGGCACCACCAGGCACAGCCGCACCAGCCCCGCCGCGATCGCGCCGATCACGAAGAAGGCGGTGATCACCGCGAGGTACATCAGGCCGATCCGCTTGTGGTCGGTGGTGAGGAACCACGAGCGGAGCGTGTGATCCTCGTGCAGGTAGTCGGGCGGCCGTCCGATCGTCGACGCCGGCGTCGAAGGATCGCGCAGGACGGAGTCGAGGGGGCTCATGGTGCCTGCTCCCTGGCCGAAGGGTCGATGTCCGCGAGGTGCTCGATGAAGGCGACCAGCTTGGTCATGTCCTCCTCGGCGACGACGCCCCTGAAGCTCGGCATGATCTGCCGGTAGCCGGCGATCAGGTGATCGTCGGGCGAGAGGATCTTGTCGCGGATGTAGCTCGCATCCGCGATCACGGTGCCCCCCTGCTGCATCGGCACCGGGTTGCCGTAGAGCCCGGCGAGCGACGGCGCGCGCGCCGTGCCGCCGCCGCCGTGGCAGCCGCTGCAGCCATAGCTGGAGAACAGGGCGCGCCCCGCCTCGGCCAGGCTGCGGTCGCCGCCGGCATGCTCCAGCCAGTCGGCATAGTCGGCCGGCGGCATCAGGGTCAGGATGCCGACCATCTTGGAGTGGTCGGTGCCGCAGAACTCGCTGCACAGGATCCTGAAGGCGCCGGCACGGTTGGCCTTGAACCAGAGCTGGGTGTAGCGGCCCGGCAGGGTCTCCATCTGGATGCGCAGTGCCGGAATGTAGAGCGAGTGGATCACGTCCTGCGAGATCATGTTGATGACCACGGGGTCGCCTGTCGGCAGGTGCAGGTTGTTGATCTCGGCCTGTCCGCCGGGATGCTGGAACTTCCACATCCATTGCCGGCCGATCGCATCGATCGCGATCGCATTCGCCGGCGGATGCTTGTGGGTGTCGAACATCTTCGCACCCCAGACGAAGAAGATCAGCGTCAGGGCGAACGGGATGATCATCCAGCCCAGCTCGAGCATGCGGTCGCGGTTGCCGCGCCGGTTGCGCACCACCTTACGCCCGTCGGCGTAGCGGACGGCGAAGATCGCGATGGCGACGAACACCGGCACCACCAGCAGCAGCGTCAGCACGGTGAACAGGAAGATCAGCCGGTCGGTCTCGGCGGCACTCGCCGAGGCGGCGGCGGGCCAGAGTGCGAGCGGGTTCATCTGGCGGGCTGCCGGGAGATCAAGGCAAGGGCGCTGCCCTTGACCCGCTGGGGCCGGGGGCCCCAGACCCCATCTTCTAGAATTAAAGTTTTCAAAGGCTTGCCTATGATGGGGTCAAGGGGCAAAGCCCCTTGCCTTCGCTTCGCGCGGCGCATCAAGGCGCGCTCTCCAGGCTGCGGCCGCGCATCAGCGTCAGCGCGCGCTCGATCGGGATGCGCGCCCGGGTGTGGCCGGCATCGATCCAGCCATAGACGTGCAGCAGCCGGTTCTCGCTCTCGCGCAGCGCCGCGAGGTCGCGCAGCGGGTGAGGCTGCAGGTTCGGCGCCGGCGGCTGCAGCCGCATGGTCTGCTCCGCGGTCAGCGGCGGCCGCTGCTCGCGGCGCTGTTCGCGAAAGCCGCCGAGCAGCAGCAGCATCAGCCCGATCGCCGCCAGCACCGATCCGCCGAGCGCCACCGTCAGCCACATCATGACGCTCCCGCTCATGTCCTCGGTCTCGTGGCCGGAGCCGCGCGACGCCTCGCTCGGGGGCGCCGAGGGCGTGCCGCGGCCGGAGGCGGCGCTCTCCGGCTCGATCGCCGGCAGCCGGACCGCAATCCCGAGCCGGGCTGCCGCGCGCGGCAGGGTGCCGGCGAGGCTGAGCCGGAGCCGCCCGAGGACGGACCGGCTCATGGCGGCCGTCCCGCAGGCCGCCCGACGCCGACCAGGCCGGCGCTCAGGCCGATCAGTCCGAGCATCGCCAGGGCGTCCGGCAGCGAGACGATGAACCGGCCGCGAAAGGCGGGCGTCACCAGCCACAGCGTCTCGATCAGGTGCACCGCCAGCAGCATGGCGCCCACGCCGGCCAGCACCCATGGCGCACGCCGCAGTCGAGGACCCAGCAGCAGGGCGAATGTCAGCAGGGCGGCGGTGAAGCCGAACCACAGCGCGGTCTCCCCGGCGCCGGCGATGCGATGCTGGTACCAGGCGATCTCGCCCGGCAGGTCGGCGGACCAGATCACCAGGAACTGGACGAAGTGCAGGAACATCCAGGCCGCCAGCGTCAGCAGCAGCAGCGGCGCCAGCTCGACCGGCATCGGCCGGCCCGACGCGCCGAGCGCCAGCGCGAGGCAGGCGGCACAGAGCGCCGAGGAGAGCTGCGCGCTGATCGTCAGCACCGCGAAGCCGGACGAGTTCAGGCCCGGCTCGAGGAACAGGGTCCAGTCGAAGGCGGCGAGGCTGGCGATGGCGGCGTGCAGGCACAGCCCGAGGCCGGCCAGGAGGCCGCGCGGCCGACGCGGCGTTCGCATGAACACCAGGCAGAGCGCGGTCCAGCTCAGCAGCATGAGGATCATGCGGACGGCGAACGGACCGGGCGCCAGCCAGCGCGCGAGCCCCGGCGACAGGCCGGCGTGATGATACAGCGCCTGCTGGCGCAGCAGCACCGGCAGCGACGCCAGCGCCAGCGCCGGCTGCAGCGGCAGGATGCGGCGCAGCGCCGCGGCGAGCGGCCGGTGCTGCCGCCCGAGCAGTTCCAGCAGCATCAGCAGCGGCAGCGCTCCGGCCGGCAGCGACAGGCAGAACAGCCAGCCGGCGAGGTAGGAGGGCATGACCTGCATGCCGAGTGCCGCGGTCAGCAGCCAGCCGAACGAGGCCAGCAGGCCGACGCCGAGCATGATCCGGCCGCGCGTCATCGCGCCGCCGCCAGGCGGGTCCGGTCTTCTGTCGGTAGCCGAACCGCGTCGGCGTTCTGGCTGAGCTGCAGGGCGCGTATGTAAGCGATGATCGCCCACCGGTCGGCCGGCGATACCCGGTCGGCGAAGCTGTACATCGCGCCGTAGCCGTGGGTGATGGCGTCGTAGAACAGCCCGGCATCGGCCTGGCGCAGCCGGCCCTCGACGAAGGAGGGCGGATGCGGGAAGCCGCGCTGCACGATCATGCCCTCGCCGTTCCCGGCGCCACCGTGGCAGGGGGTGCAGAAGATGGCGAACCGCTCGGCGCCGCGCGCGAGCAGGGCCGCGTCGATCATTGAGGGTGCCGCCGCCGGAGGATTGGGCATGTCGCGCGCGACGGTGCCGGCGACCGGCTTGCGCATGGAGGCGGCGTCGTCGAAGAACGCGCTGTGGTCCCAGGTGCGGGTGCGCTGCTGGGTGTACATGTCCTGCCTCTTGCAGGCGCCCAGGGCGCAGAGCGCGGCGAGTGCCGCCAGGGCGGCACCCGGCCATGCTGTCCGCCGCCGGCTCATCGCGGCACCCGGCTGATCTGCCTCGGCCGGTGCGCCAGCGTGCGCAGGATCCGCTCGACGGCGTCGGGATCGAAGCTCTCGTCGCGCGCCTCGATGGCGATGAAGTAGCGGTCCTCGGTGACCTCGCCGAAGTCGGGGATGTTGAAGGCGGGATGGTTCAGCCTGGGCAACCGGTTCAGCACCAGGAAGGCAGCCACCACCGAGAGCGTGCCGGTCAGCATGGCGAACGAGAAGCTCGGCACCACGAAGGAGGGCCAGCTCACCAGCGGCCGGCCGCCGATGTCGAAGCGATACGACACGATGGTGGCGTAGAGGCACATGCCCATCATCGAGCCGGCTCCGGCGAGCGCGCCGATCAGGCCGAACCAGCCGATATGCTCGCGCGGCAGGCGGAGCACGTCGTGGATCTCCGGGATCGGGACCGGCGAGAAGGCGTCGAGCCGGCCGAGATCGCGGTCGCGCAGCGCCTCGAGTGCCGCCACCATGGAAGCCCCGGTGGTGAACTCGGCGCTGACGCCCCACAGCGGGGGCTGCCGGCCGGCCTCAGCCATCGCCGTCCTCCCGGTCGGGTGCCGCGATGCGCCGGATCTCGTGGACCGACACCATCGGCAGGAAGCGGGTGGCCAGCAGCAGCAGGGCGACGAACAGCCCGCAACTGCCGGCGAAGGTGCCGAGGCCCCAGAGATCGATGTCGTAGCGATGGGCGGCGGAGGGCAGGAAGTCGTGCTGCTGGGTGATCACGAGGACCATGAAATGGTCGGCCCACATGCCGGCGGCGACCAGGATCGAGACCCCGGCCAGGATCGGCGCCGAGCGGCGCATGAAGCCGAGCCACAGCAGCTGCACCGGCAGCAGCGCGCAGCCGATGATCATCCAGCCGCTCCAGCCGTTGGCTCCCGCGAAGCGGCGCGCGATGACGGCCCGCTCGTATCCCGTGCCGAGCGTCGCCGAGACCGCGAACTCGGTGGCGTAGCAGTAGAGGTTTACCAGCCCGAGCCCGAGCAGCAGCTTGCCGAGCAGGTCGAGATGGCGCTCGGTGATGAAGGGCTGCAGCGGGTAGACGCTGCGTATCAGCACGGTCAGCACGCTCACCATGGCGATGCCGGCGAACAGGGCGGCGGCCAGGAACGAGACCGGCATCAGCACGTCGTGCCAGCCGGGCTCCACGGTGCCGGCGAACATCACCGCCGCCCCGGTCTGCAGCGACACCACCAGCAGCGCGCCGAACAGCGCGATGACCCGGTAGACCAGCGTCCAGCGATGCCAGTGCACCGCGGAGCCGCGCCAGCCCAGCGCGAAGATCCCGTACAGCTGCGCGCGCGTCATGCGCCTGCGGCCGACCGCGCGGTCGCGCAGCGTGGCAAGGTCGGGCAGCAGGCCGACATACCAGAAGCTCAGGCAGACCAGCAGGTAGCTGACGATGTCGACCGCATCCCAGTACAGCGGGCTGCGCATCTGCGGCCAGAGCAGCAGCGTGTTGGGGTAGGGCAGGGTCCAGAAGAAGAACCAGGGGCGGCCCAGGTGGATGATCGGGTAGAGGCCGGCGGCCGCGGCGGCGATCAGCGCCATCGTCTCGGTGATGCGGTTGAGCGCGCCGCGCCAGGCGAGGTCGGTGAGCAGCAGGGTCGCCGAGACCAGCAGGCCGCCGCTGGCGATGCCGATCCACCAGTCATAGCTGACGATGTCGAGCGCCCAGGTCACCGGGATGTTGTTGCCCCAGATCCCGGTGCCCTCGTAGAGCAGCCAGGCGACGCAGATGGCGAGCAGCCCGACCAGCGACAGGGCGGCGGCGAAGGCGAGCCACCAGCGGCCGCCCGGATGCTCCAGGGCGATCGCCGCGACCTCGCGCCCGATCGAGCGGTAGCTCTGCCCGGGCAGCAGCAGCGCGTCGTCGCCGAGGCTGTAGTCGGTGGCGAGCTCGTCGGCCATGCTCAGCCCGCGCTCTCGTCGGGGGGCGCCATCTCGGCGAGGTAGGTGGTGCGCGGGCGGGTGTTGAGCTCGCCCAGCAGGGCGTAGTGGCGCGGATCCTGACGCAGCGCCGCGACGGCACTGCCCGGGTCCTTGAGGTCGCCGAAGCTGATCGCCCGGGTCGGGCAGGCGCCCTGGCAGGCGGTCTGCACGCGGCCGTCCGGGATCGGCGTGTCGTGCCGGTCGGCTTCGATGCGCGCGGCCGCGATCCGCTGCACGCAGTAGGTGCACTTCTCCATTACGCCGCGCGCGCGCACCGTCACCTCCGGGTTGCGCTGCAGTGCCACAGAGGGGGCGACGCCGGCGGAATAATCGAGATAGTTGAAGCGCCGGACCTTGTACGGGCAGTAGCCGGAGCAGGCGCGGGTGCCGACGCAGCGGTTATAGACCATGAGGTTGAGCCCCTCATGGTCGTGCAGCGTCGCCTCCACCGGGCAGCCGACCTCGCAGGGCGCGTCCTCGCACTGCATGCACGGAACCGGCTGGAAATGCGTCTTCGGCGCGTCCAGCCCGCCCTCGTAGTAGCGGTCGACGCGCAGCCAGTGCATCTCGCGACCGAGCGCCACCTGTTCGGCTCCGACCACCGCGATGTTGTTCTCCGCCTGGCAGGCGGTCACGCAGGCGTTGCAGCCGATGCAGGAATCGAGATCGATCACCATGCCCCAGGCGCGCCCGTCATCGGAGCCGCCACCGGCTCGGGGGCCATACAGGCTCGGCTGGACCACGCCCGCGGGATCGCCGACGGCCGCGGCGCCGATCGCCTGCACCCGGACGAAATCATGTCCCTCCATGGTGGAATGGTCCTGCGTCGTCGCCAGCTCCACCCTATCCCCGATGCTGCGCAGCGCAGCACCGCGCAGCCGCCAGGGGTCGCCGCCGCCGCGCAGCCGGTAGGCGTCATATCCCAGCGCGTCGAACAGCATGTCCGGCACCTGCCGGCCGTAGCCCAGCGTCATGCCGAGCGTGGCGTCGGACTGCCCGGGCAGGATCCAGACCTCGCCCTCGACGGTGCGCCGGTCCACCGTCACCGCGACCCGGTCGCCCTGCGACAGCCGCAGGCGCTCGGCCAGCGCCGGGGCGAGCGAGATCGCGTTCTGCCACACCATCTTGGTCAGCGGCTTGGGCAGCTCCTGCAGCCAGGCGTTGTTGGCGACCGTGCCGTCCCACACGGTGCTGTCGGGCCGCAGCAGCACGTCGAGCCCGTCCCCCGGCACTGCGGGCGGCCGGACCGGGTTGGCGTCGCGCAGCGTCACCTTCAGCGCCGGCGAGGCGGTATCGGGCACGAAGCCGTCATCGAGCATCGACCGCCATCGCGGCGCGAAGCCGTCGGCGCTCGCCGTGCCCTGCCAGAACTCGCGCAGCAGCGCCGCGCCGCCGCGCGGCTCGGGATCGCAGAGCAGGGACAGGATCTCCGCCATCGAGCGGCCGCCGTACAGCGGCATGACGGTCGGCTGCATCAGCCCCACCGTGCCGTCGAGCGAGCGGGCGTCGCCCCACGCCTCCAGCGGATGCGACAGCGGCAGATGCCACTCGCAGCGGTCGGCGGTCTCGTCCTGATACAGGCCTGCATGGATCTTCAGCGCGACCCTGGGCAGCAGCTCCGCGAAGCCGAGCCCGCCCGGCGCGTCGTAGGCCGGGTTGACGTCCAGCATCAGCAGCGCCCGGGTCTCGCCGGCGGCGATGCCGGCCGCCAGCCGATCCAGCGGCTCGGCCTCGGCCGGCACCGACTCGGTGTAGAAGACGGTGCGGTCGATGTTGCCCAGGGCGTGGTTCAGCCGATGCGCCGCCTCGTGCACCTCGGCAGGCTGGGCGGCGCCCGCGATCACCAGGCTGGCGCCGGGTGCCGCGCGCAGCGCCGCGGCGGCGCGTGCCCGCCACCGCGAGAGCGGCGAGGCGTCCGTGGCGGCCGCCGGCGTGCCGGCGACGTCGTCGAGCAGCCCGTCGGCGAGTGCTGCGATCTCGTCCGGAGCGGCCGCGAGATAATGATCCGCCTTGGCGCCGGTCAGGTTCGGCAGCGCGTTCGCCGCGTGCAGCTCGAGCAGCCTGCCGCCCGCGATCGAGGCGCGCCTGGCCTGCGCCCAGTCGCGGGCGAGGCCGACCTGTCCCACGCCGAGATCGAGGAAGTCGCCGTCGAGCGAGACGATGACGCGTGCCTCGGCGAACCGCCAGCGTGTCTCCAGCGTCCGCCCGAACGCCCTGCGTGTCGCCTCGTAGAGCGCGCCGCGATCGACCGGCGCGTGGCTATGCCAGCGCATGGCGGGGAACATCCGGCGCATGGCCGCGATCTGCGACAGCAGGGACGGCGAGGTCAGCGGTCCGGTCAGCAGCGACACGCCGCGGCCCTGCTCGGCCCGGAAGGCCGCGAACGGCCCGGTCACGGCGCGGCGAAACGCAGCCCAGCTGCTCGGCCGGTCGCGGAACCGCACCGCCGCGGAACGTTGCGGATCATACAGTCCGAGCACCGAGGCCTGTCCCAGCACGTCGGTGCCGCCGCGGCTCCAGGGATGCTGCGGATTGCCCTCGATCTTGAACGGGCGGCCGTCGCGCGTGGTGACCAGGATGCCGTTGGCGTAGCCGTCGACCAGCGCCAGCGAGGCGAAGTGCAGGTCGGCTCCCGGCTCGGCACGCTCCGGCTGGTTGACGAACGGCACTTCCCAGTCGCGGTCGTCGGCCCGGGCGTGGCCGCCGGCGAGCCCGGACAGCGCCAGCGAGGCCGCCATCAGCTTGAGGAACCGACGCCGGTCGGGCCCGGCGGCCAGGTCCGACACCGCCGGATACTCGCGCGCCAGCAGGTCGCGGAAGGCCGGCGTGTCGGCGATCGCATCCAGGCTGCGCCAGGCCGAGCGGCCGCCGGAGTTCATCCGGCTCAGCCGGGCGCGCAGGGCGGCCAGATCGTCACGGTCGGTCATGATGCTAGCGGTGGCATATCGAGCAGTCGGTCAGCCGCGCGGCGCCGGCGACATGACGCTGCTTGAGCAGTGCGGCGCCGAGAGCTGCCTGATCGGACGGCGGCGACCACTCCATGTTCCAGACCTCGGCGGCGGGACGAAGGTAGTTCTGCGGCGCGCGATGGCACGTGATGCAGAACGACATGGTGAACGACTTGGCCGGGAAGGTGAGCTGCATGCGGTCCATCGCACCGTGGCAACTGGAACAGCCAACGCCCTTGGAGACGTGGATGGCGTGGTTGAAATAGACGTAGTCGGGCAACCGGTTGACCCGGGCCCACTGCAACGGCGCGTCCTTCGCCATGCTGTCGCGAACCGGCGCCAGCATGTCCGAGCCGGTCCAGATCTGCGAGTGGCAGGTCATGCAGGTGTGCGTCGGCGGCAGGCCGGCGGTGGCCTGGACCTCGACCGATTGGTGGCAGTTGCGGCAATCCAGCCCGAGCTCTCCGGAATGGTGCTTGTGGCTGAACGGCACCGGCTGCAGCGGAGCCAGCCCGACGGCGCCGGCGTAGTCCGAATAGGCCAGGCCGAACAGGACGAGGGAGACGATCAGCATCGCGGCGAGCGCGCTGAACAGGGCCAGGCGGAAGATCGCATCCGCCCCGGGAGCGAACAGCTGCCGCATGACTAGGCTCGGCGTCCCCGCGGAACCGCGGCAGGAGAAGACGTGACCGAGATGCTGCCGATACCGCGCGCGACGCGATCCACGCCCTCACCTTCCCGACGAGCCGACACGATCCTGCGACGGCCGGTCAGAAATACAATCCTCGCGCGCCGCACGCCAGCGTTACTATCGCCGCGATGCCGGCGACCGTCAGGTCCCGGCGGCCGGCAGGCGGATCGCGCCCGCGCTCACGCCTCCGGGGTGGCGCCGCCGCTCTCGCCGAGCGCGCCGTCTTCCGCGACGGTCTCGGGCTCAGGCTTGCTTGCGGGGCGCCGGCTCTTGCGCGGCGAAGCCGGCGACGCGGCGGCGGACTTGGCGGGTTTGTCCGCAGACTTGGGGACAGACTTGGTGACGGGCTTGGCGGCGAGCTGGGCTTCGAGCGTATCGGCGTGTTCCCGCGCCTCGTTCGCGATCTGCTTGAGCTCCTTGTTCTTCTCGCGAAGCCTGGCCAGGGTCCGCTCCAGCTTGCCGAGTTGGATCTCGAGCTCGGCCTTGTTCGGCTTCGCGATACGCGACGCGGGTTGCGCGAGCGCGCCGCGCCTCGCCGACGGCTTGACGGTCTTGGCCGAGGCGGCCGGTGCGGGTTTCTTCGTGCTGACCGATCCGATCGGCCGGCCCGGCTTGCGCTTCGGAGTTTCGGCCGCCGCGCGCGGCCTGGTGGAGTTGCTCGTCTTCGTGGCCCGCGCCATGGTATTTTCCTGCTGCGATGATGATCGGGCCGTTGATCGATGCATATTGCCCACGCGCAGCATATACGGTTCCGCACTCAATTCAATTACCGTCCTTCGACCGATTAGCGGGCGTATTTCGTCTCGTCGGCGATGGTATCGCACGCTCCGGCCTGATCTTGCCCATCGCCGCGGACGATTCGATCACGGTCCGATCCGCACAGTCTCGGTCAATCTTCCGGACGGAAGCCGCGATCGCGCTTGGTCGTCGCGCGATGGCTCTTGGCCGCGAGTCGGCGCTGCCGCTCGCCGTAGGAGGCGCGTGTCGGCCGGCGCTTCGCCGGGATCCTGGCGGCGTGCGCGATCAGCTCGATCAGCCGGTCCATCGCCTGCTGGCGGTTGCGCTCCTGCGAGCGGGATCCGCGCGCGGTGATGACGATGACGCCCTCCCGGGTCAGCCGGCTGCCGGCGAGTGCCTGCAGCCGCAGCTTCACCGGCTCGGAGAGCGACCTGGTGGCACGCGCGTCGAAACGAATCTGTGCGGCCGTCGACACCTTGTTGACGTTCTGGCCGCCGGGTCCGCCGGCCTGGATGAAGCTGATCGCGACCTCCGCGTCGTCGATCGCGATCCCCGGCGCTACTTCGATCCGCACCGTTCCCGATCCTCCGTCTCGGCGTCCTCGGCGGGCGCGCTTGCGGGCGCGCCGTAGCCGCCGCCGCCCGGCGTCTCGATGGTGATCGCATCGCCCGGCATCAGGCGCATCTGGGCGATGCCGGCCACCTGCTCGATGCATCCGTCGGCGCGCTCGATGCGCTGGAGTCCGGCGGCGCCCGCCAGGCCGCCCTGCAGCCCGAAGGGCGGGAAGGCGCGTCGCGAGGAGACCAGCACCGCCTGCATCGGCGCGAGGAAGCGCAGGCGTCGCACCGCGCCGCGGCCGCCGCGGCGCGCCCCGTCGCCGCCCGATCCGGCGCGCACCGCGAACCGCTCGACGCGCACCGGATAGCGCAGCTCCAGCACTTCCGGGTCGGTCATGCGGGTGTTGGTCATGTGGCTCTGCACCGCGTCGGCGCCGTCGAGATCGGCGCCGGCCCCGGTGCCGCCGCAGATGGTCTCGTAATATTGCCGCTCGTCGTCGCCGAACAGCAGGTTGTTCATCGTGCCCTGGCTGCAGGCCAGGATGCCGAGTGCGGCGAACAGGGCGTTGCACGCCGCCTGCGAGACCTCGGTGTTGCCCGCGACCACCGCCGCACCAGGCCGCGGCGAGAGGAAGGTGCCCGGCGGGATCACGATCCGCAGCGGCACCAGGCAGCCGTCATTGAGCGGGATGTCGTCGCCGGCGAGGCAGCGGAACACGTAGAGCACGACGGCGCGCAGCACCGCGGGCGGGGCATTGAAATTATCCGCGCGCTGCGGCGAGGTGCCGGTGAAGTCGATCACCGCCTCGCGCGCCGCCGCATCGACGCGGACCGCGACCCGCAGCTCGCTGCGATCGTCCATCGTGTAGCTGAAGCTGCCGTCACGCAGCCTGGTGATCGCGCGGCGCACGCTCTCCTCGGCATGGCGCATCACCTGGCGCATGGCGCCGCGCAGGCTCGCGCTGCCGTGCCGGGCGAGCAGCCGGTGCAGCTCGGCGGCCGCGCAGGCATTGGCCGCGATCTGGGCGCGTATGTCGGCGACGTTGACGTCGGGGCTGCGCGCGGGATGCGCCGAGCCCGCCAGCAGCGCGCGGAACTCGGCCTCGCGGAAGCGGCCGTTCGAGACCAGCAGGAAGTCCTCGATGACGACGCCTTCCTCCTCGAGGTAGTGCGAGAAGGCGGGGGTCGATCCGGGTACGCTGCCGCCGATATCGGCATGGTGGCCGCGCGAGGCGGCGAAGAACAGCAGCGTGTCGTCGTCGGGATCGAACACCGGCGTGATCACGGTGATGTCGGGAAGATGCGTGCCGCCGTCGAAGGGGTTGTTCAGCGCGATCACGTCGCCCGGCCGCAGCCGATCCCCGCGACGGCGCAGCACCGTACGCACGCTCTCGCCCATGGCGCCGAGATGCACCGGCACATGCGGCGCGTTGGCGACCAGCGCGCCCGACGCATCGAACACCGCGCAGGAGAAATCCAGCCGCTCACGTATGTTGACGCTGTGCGCGGTGTGCTGCAGCACCGCGCCCGCCTGCTCGGCGACGTTCATGAACAGGTTGTTGAACAGCTCGGTGCGCATCGGGTCGCCGACCTCGTCGCCGGCCTCGTCGCCGGCCTCCGGCGGGCCGGCGCCCGTCGCCTCGCCGGCGTCGCGCAGGATCATGTCGCCGTCGCCGGTGATCTCGGCACTCCAGCCCGGCTCGATCACGGTGGTCGCGTTGGCCTCGCCGACCAGGGCCGGGCCCTGCAGCCGGTCGCCGGCGCGCAGCGTTTCGCGCTCGAACAGCGGTGCCCGGTGCGCGCGCCCGCCGCTCCACAGCTCCACCGTATCGACCGGCCGCAGCGGCTCCGCGGCCCCGCGCGGCGGCAGCCGCGGCAGCGCAGGCGGCGCGGCGGTGGCGCGCGCCTCCACCACCACCGCATCGACGATCAGCGCGTCGTCGGTCGCCTCGAAGCCGAACCGCGCCCGGTGCTGCGCCGCGGCGTGCGCCGCCATCGCCTCGATGCCGTCGAGCGGCACGATCAGCACGGCGTCGCTGCCGCCCTGGCGCAGATGCAGGCGTCGCTCGGTGCGGATCGGCAGCCCGACGGCGATCTGTCCCGCGAGCTCGCGCTCGGCCGCCTGCGACAGGGCGTCGGCGAGCCGGCCCAGCGCCGGCATCGCGTGCGGCGCGAGCGGCATCTCGACGGCCTGCTCGCGCATCACGCTCTGCTCGGCGAGCCCCATGCCGAGCGCCGACAGGATGCCGGCGAACGGGTGGATCAGGACGGTGCGCATGCCGAGCTCGCGCGCCACCAGGCAGGCATGCTGGCCGCCGGCGCCGCCGAAGCAGTGCAGCACGAAGCCGGCCGGATCGTGGCCCCGTCGCACCGAGACCTCCCGGATCGCGCCCGCCATGCCGGCCACCGCGATGCGCAGGAAACCCTCCGCCAGGGTCCGAGGCTGCTGGCGGATGCCGGTCTCGGCCGCGATCTGCTCGGCGAGTGCCGCGAAGCCCTGCCGCGCCGCGTCGGCGTCGAGCGGCAGGTCGCCGTCCGGTCCGAACAGCGAGGGGAAATGGGCGGGCTGGATCTTGCCGAGGCAGATATTGGCGTCGGTCACGGTCAGCGGCCCGCCGCGTCGGTAGGCGCGCGGACCCGGATCGGCCGCCGCACTGTGCGGTCCGACGCGCAGCCGGGTGCCGTCGAAGCGCAGGATCGAGCCGCCGCCGGCGGCGATGGTGTGGATCGCCAGCATCGGCACGCGCAGACGCAGCCCGTCGATCACGGTCTCGAAGCGCCGCTCCAGAGCGCCGGCATAGAGCGCCACGTCGGTGGAGGTGCCGCCCATGTCGAAGCTGATCACGCGCTCGAAGCCCGCGCGTTCCGCAGTGCGCGCCGCGGCCACGATGCCGCCGGCCGGACCCGACAGGATGGCGTCGCGGCCGGCGAAGTGCTTGCCGTCCACCAGCCCGCCATGCGACTGCATGAACAGCAGCCTGGTGTCGGGAAGTGCCGCCCCGAGCCGGTCGACGTGCCGGCGCAGCACCGGCGAGAGGTAGGCGTCGACGACGCTGGTCTGGGCGCGCGGGATCAGCCGCAGCAGCGGGCTGACCTGGTGGCTCGCGGAGATCTGGCTGAAGCCCGCCGCGCGTGCCAGGGCGACCAGCCGCTGCTCCATCGCCGGGTGCCGCCAGGCATGGATCAGCGCGATCGCGCAGGCCTCGATGCCGTCGGCGCGTGCGGCTTCGAGGGCGGCGCGGGCGGCGGCCTCGTCGAGCGGCTCGACCTCCTCGCCGCCCGCGCCGATGCGGCCGCTGATCTCGACGCAGCGCTCGTGCAGCGGCTCGGGCCGGGTGATGGCGAGGTCGAACAGGTTCGGTCGCGCCTGGTCGCCGATCAGCAGCAGGTCGGCGAAGCCGCGATCGAGCAGCAGCAGCACCCGCGCGCCGCGTCGTTCCAGCAGGGCGTTGGTCGCCACCGTGGTGCCCATCCGCACGCTCTCGATCGCCGCCGCCGGGATCGCGGCGCCCGCCGGCAGGCCGAGCGACAGGGCGATGCCGGCCAGCGCCGCATCCTCGTGCCGGCCGCGATCGCTCAGCAGCTTGCGGGTCGACAGGTGACCCTGCGGATCGCGGGCGATGACGTCGGTGAAGGTGCCGCCGCGGTCGATCCAGAATTGCCATCCGGCTCGCGGCGCGATGGCCGGCTCAGCCACGTCGCGGTCGCCGCGAGAGCTGGCGGGTCGGAAGTCCGGGCATGGCGTGAACCTCCATGGGCATGCAGATCTGGGCATGCAGACGCCGAACCGGCGGCAGAGTTTGCCGCGATACCGCCTCGGCGTCTGCGTGCGGGCGGAGTGCTGGCTGATCGGGCGTGCTCACGCGATCGCTGAGGCGCGAAGCTCTGCTCGGCGGCGTCATGCGTCACATGATCGCGACCGCGTCGCCGCTGTTCTCGCGTCGCCGGGAATGCCGCTGGTGCAGTCAAGAAGAAAGCTGGCGCAGTCCGGGGAAAACGTCGACACTGCATCCGGCAAGCCACAGTCAGGAAGCGGACAAGACCATTGAGCGAGGCATTGATGAGCTCCGACACACCGGCCGCACGGGCGTGGCGCCTCGTGCATGAGCGCAGGATGCCGGTGAAGGCGGCCGCACGGAGCATGGGAATGGTTCCTCACCAGATCTTCGAGCTTCTCGCCCGTGAGAAGCTGCGCCGCGACGCGGTGTACGACCGTCGCGCCGCCGCGGCGCCGGCGGTCGGCCCCGAGGACAGCCCGCGTCTGCTCGCCCATCAGGCGGCGCTGCGCGACCGCGCGCTCGTGCTGCTGCAGCAGGGCATGGAGCCGGCGGCGATCTGCCTCCGGCTCGGCAAGCATGTCAGCTGGCTCAGCGACATACGCAAGAAGGCGTAGCGTCGGCGTGCCCGGGTCCGGTGCGCGCCGTCAGATGCGTATCAGCAGCTTGCCGAAGTTGCGGCCTTCGAGCATGCCGATGAAGGCGTCGGGCGCGTTCTCCAGACCGTCGACGAGGTCTTCGCGGTAGCGGATGCGGCCCTCGCGCAGGCCGGCGCCGACGTCGCGCCGGAAATCCGGATACAGCGCCTCGACGAACTCGGTGTTGATGAAGCCGCGCACGGTCAGGCTCCTGGTCAGGACCGCGCGCATCGTCGCCGGCAGCTGATCCGGTAATCCAGGATCGCCTCCATCGTACTGGGCGATCAGGCCGCATACCGGGACCCGCGCGTAGCTGTTGAGCAGCGGCAGCACCGCCTGCCAGACCGCACCTCCGACATTCTCGAAATACACGTCGATGCCGCTCGGACAGGCGTCCGCGAGCCGGGATGCGAGATCCGGCGCACGATGGTCGAGCGCCGCATCGAAGCCCAGCGTCTCGCGCAGGTAGGCGCATTTTTCCGCGCCGCCGGCGATGCCCACCGCCCTCGCGCCGTGCAACCGTGCCAGCTGCCCGACCAGGGAGCCGACCGGACCGCTGGCCGCGGCGACCACGACGGTCTCGCCCCGTCGCGGCTTGCCGATGGCGAGCAGCCCGGCATAGGCGGTGAAGCCGGGCATGCCCAGCACGCCGAGGCTGGCGGTGAGCGGGGCGGCGTCGGGATCCAGCCGCACCACGCCCGCGCCGGACGACAGCGCGTGGGAGCGCCAGCCGGTGTGGGCTCGGACGGCGTCGCCCACGGCGAAGTCCGGGAGGTTCGAGGCGATCACCCGGCACACCGTCTCGCCGGGCATCGCCTGGCCGATCTCGACCGGCTTCGCGTAAGACCTGGCATCGCTCATGCGGCCGCGCATGTAGGGATCGAGCGACAGGAACCGGGTCCCGAGCAGGAGCTGGTCGGCGTCGGGCTCCGGCACCGCCACAGTCTCGAGGCGGAAATCGGCCGGCGTCGGACGCCCCTGCGGGCGGGCGGCCAGCACGACCTGGCGTGCCGTCAACTGGGTCACTGGCTCGGCCTCGTGCTGGTTGCCACGACGATGCCGCCGTCGCGCGGCAAGGTAAAGCCTCAGGCCAGGGCCGTTCTCGGGGCTGCTCTCAGGGCCGCTCTCAGGGCCGCTCGATGTCGATGCTGCGCTTGCCGAAGAAGTGCATCATGCCGTGCGCATACCAGGCCCCCGCGGCCGGCTCGCTGTAGCGCCCGGCGGGGATGTCCTGATCGCCCGCGATCGCCGCGGTCGGCGGCAGGCGGAAAATCATCGCCTGGATGGTCGGGTCGCGTCCCGCTCGCCAGTTGGCGCGGTTGCTGGCGGCGATGGCATGCATCAGCCGGAAATCGCTCGCGATCGCGCCCAGGCGCGGGGCGAGGCCGAGCAGGCAGGCCGCCGCCAGGGCGGGGGGACCGAGCCGGCACAGCGCCGGGCGCGGCGGCCAGCGCGTCGAGGCGACGGCGAGTGCCACGAGCCCCAGCACCACCCAGCCCTGGCGCAGGGTGTCGTGCCGCTGGCAGCACAGCACGCCGAACTGGAACAGCCCGGCGGCGACGGTGGCGGACGCGCCCAGCATCAGGGCGGCAGCGAAGATGGCGAGCGCCCGCGGCGCGCGCGCCGATACGGCCGCGCGGCCGCAGCACCAGCGCACGCCGAGCAGGAACAGCAGCCGGGACGGCCAGGCCGGCCGGAGGTCGTCGAGCAGCACGCGCGGCACCGGCCGCAGGCTCTGCATCAGGTGGCGCAGCATCGGTGCGTGCACCACCGCCTCGGGCGAGACCAGGCGGTGATGGGCGAGCGTCCAGAACACGAAGCCGGTGACCAGCAGCGGCGGCGGCAGCAGCAGCGGCGCGTGGCGTCGATGCGGCGGCGCCAACGCCAGCCCGATCGCCAGCGGTGCCGCGGCCATGGCGCCGGACTCGCTGCTGGCCGCGCAGGCGGTGAGGGCGGCGGACAGGGCGAGCGCGCCGGACCGGCTGCCGCTGCGGCCGTCGACGATCAGGAACAGCGCCAGGGTGGCGGCGGCCAGCGTGGTCAGGTAGGCGACGGCGCCGGCCGGCCAGTAGAACATCTCCGCGACCGGGTGGCCGAGCAGGAACATGCACAGCGTGGCGAGGCCGATCAGCACCCGCGCACCGGATGCCGCGCCGCGCCGGGCGGATGCCAGCGTCGCCGCCAGCAGCAGCGACCACAGCAGCGCCAGGAATGGCACGGTGAGCGGCTGCCGCAGCCCCGCCGCGGCGCGGCAGAAGCCGTAGTACAGCAGCTCCGACAGCGGGCGCGGGCTCCAGCCGGTGATGCGCGTCTGCCACAGGAAGCGCAGCCTGCCGTCGCGGGCGTAGCCGGCGGCGAAGAACTCGTCGCCCTGCCAGTGTCCCTCCGGCAGCAGTGCCGCGTGCAGGCAGAGCACCGCGAGCGTGGCGGCGATGGCCAGCGGCACGCCGCTCGCCAGGGTGCGGAGTCGCGCCACTCGGAAGACCGTCATGGCTTGGGCTTCTACAGCCCGATGGCGATGGCGGGCAGACGGCGCTAGGCTCGTGTCATGCCTCATGCCGATTTCGTGCATCTCCGCGTGCACTCCGCCTACTCGCTCAGCCAGGGGGCGATCCGGGTCCCGGAGATCGCGGCCCTCGCCCGCGCGGCCCGGATGCCGGCGGTGGCGATCACCGACACCGGCAACCTGTTCGGCGCGCTGGAGTTCTCGCAGTACTGCGCCGGCAAGGGCGTGCAGCCGATCATCGGCTGCCAGATCTCGCTCGCCGCGCGCGCCGGCAAGCCCGGCTCGCCGACAGAGCCGGTGGTGCTGCTGGCGCGCGATGGCCAGGGGCTGGACAACCTGCAGCGGCTGTCGTCGCTGGGCTTCCTGCGCAGCGATCCGGCCGATCCGTGCCTCTCGCTCGACACCCTGTTCGGCCATGCGGCAGGACTGGTGCTGCTGACCGGCGGCCTGCGCGGCCCGATCGGGCGGCTGCTGGCGGAGGGCCAGCAGGACGAGGCGTTGCGCCTGCTGGCGGCGATGAAGGAGGCGTTCGGCGACCTGACGCTGATGGAGCTGCAGCGCTTCGGGCTGCCCGCGGAACGCGCGATCGAGCCGGGGATGATCGCACTCGCCGACCAGCTCGGCCTGCCGCTGGTGGCGACCAACGAGTGCTTCTTCGCCACCCCCTCGATGCACCAGGCGCACGACGCGCTGCTGTGCATCGCCCAGGGGCGCACGCTGGCGGAGCGCGACCGCTGGCAGGTGACGCCGGAGCACTGGTTCAAGCCGGCCGACGCGATGCGCGCGCTGTTCGCCGACCTGCCGGAGGCGTGCGACAACACGCTGTCGGTGGCGCGGCTGTGCGCGGCGATGGTGGAGACGCGCAAGCCGCTGCTGCCGGCCTGCCCCAAGGTGCGCGCGGGCAGCACCGAGGCCGAGACGCTGCGCGCGATGGCGACCGAGGGGCTCGCGGTCCGGCTCGACACCATGCGCGCGGATGCCCCGACCCGGACGCAGTACGGCGAGCGGCTCGCCTTCGAGCTCGACGTGATCGGCAAGATGGGCTTCTCCGGCTACTTCATGATCGTGGCCGACTTCATCCAGTGGGCCAAGGCGCAGGGCATCCCGGTCGGTCCCGGACGCGGCTCGGGAGCCGGCTCGCTCGCCGCCTGGGCGTTGACCATCACCGACATCGACCCGATCCCGTTCGACCTGCTGTTCGAGCGGTTCCTCAATCCCGAGCGGGTGTCGATGCCGGATTTCGACATCGATTTCTGCCAGGACCGGCGCGACGAGGTGATCGAGTACGTGCGCTCGGAGTACGGCCCGAACCGGGTGGCGCAGATCATCACCTTCGGCAAGCTGCAGGCGCGCGCCGCGGTGCGCGACGTCGGCCGGGTGCAGGGCCTGCCGTTCGGGGTGGTCAACCGCGTGGCCGAGCTGATCCCGAACAACCCCGCCAAGCCGGTGACGCTGGCCCAAGCGATCGCCGGCGAGCCGCGCCTGCAGGAGATGCGAGACGGCGACGAGGGGATCAGGCGGCTGCTGCAGACCGCGCTGCAGCTCGAGGGGCTGTATCGCCATGCCAGCACCCACGCCGCCGGCGTGGTGATCGGCGACCGCGACCTGGTCGAGCTGGTGCCGCTGTACCGCGACGTGAAGACCGACACGCTGGTCACGCAGTTCAACATGAAGTTCGTCGAGCAGGCGGGGCTGGTGAAGTTCGACTTCCTCGGCCTGACCACGCTGACCATCCTCGCCCGCGGCGTGCAGATGCTGCGCGAGCTCGGCACCGAGGTGGATCTCGCGATGCTGCCGCTGGACGACGGCCGCACCTACGAGATGCTGGCGCGCGGCGACACCGGGGGGGTGTTCCAGTTCGAGGGTGCCGGCATGCGCGACGTGCTCAAGCAGATGCGGCCCACCCGGATCGAGGACCTGATCGCGGCCGTCGCCCTGTTCCGGCCCGGGCCGATGGCGAACATCCCGGATTACTGCCGTCGCAAGCACGGCGAGAAGTGGGAGGCGCCGCACGAGGAGCTGCGCGAGATCCTGCAGGAGACCTACGGCATCATGGTCTACCAGGAGCAGGTGATGCAGATCGCCCGCAAGATGGCGGGCTACAGCCTGAGCGGTGCGGATCTGCTGCGACGCGCGATGGGCAAGAAGATACGCGCCGAGATGGACCAGCAGCGCGCGATCTTCACCGAGGGTGCGGTGCGACGCGGCATCGAGCCCGGCAAGGCCGCCGAGGTGTTCGACCTGATGGCGAAGTTTGCCGATTACGGCTTCAACAAGTCGCACGCGGCGGCCTATGCTCTGGTCTCTTACCAGACCGCCTGGATGAAGGCGAACCACCCGGTCGCCTTCCTCGCCGCCTGCATGTCGCTGGCGCGCGAGAAGACCGACAAGCTGGCGGCGCTGCGCCAGGAGGCGGAACGGCTCGGGGTGCGGGTGCTGCCGCCCGACATCAACCGCTCGGCGGCCGACTTCACCGTCGAGGTGGCCGAGGACGGCACGCAGTCGATCCGCTACGCGCTGGCCGCGGTCAAGCGGGTCGGGCTGGGTGCCATGCAGTCATTAGTGGCCTCGCGCGGCACCCGGCCGTTCGCCGATCTCGCCGATTTCGCGAGCCGTGCGGAGCCGCGCCAGCTCAACAAGATGCAGATCGAGAATCTGGCCCGCGCCGGCGCCTTCGACCGGCTCGACGGCAACCGGGCGCGCGTGTTCCTCGGCGCGGAGACCATCCTGCGCCGGGCGCAGGCGCAGGCGGAGGAGGCGGCGAGCGGCCAGATCGGGCTGTTCGGCGGCGCCGCCCGCACGGAGACGCTGCGCCTGCCGGACGTGCCGGACTGGCCGGAGATCGAGCGGCTCGGGCTGGAGGCGGAGGCGGTCGGGTTCCACCTGACCGCGCATCCGCTGGACAGCTACGCGGGCCTGCTGCGACGGCTCGGCGCGACGAGGGCGACCGGGCTGGAGGCGGCGGCGCAGGCCGGCATCCTGCGGGTCCGGATCGCCGGCTGCGTGGTCGACCGCAAGGAACGTCCGACCCGCACCGGCGGCCGCATGGCGTGGGTGCGTCTGTCGGACGCGTCGGGGGGCTGCGAGGTGACGCTGTTCTCCGAGGTGCTGGCGAGGACGCGCGACGTGCTGGTGGCCGGCCGCGCGGTGCTGGTGACCGCAGACCTGCGCCGCGAGGGCGAGATGCTGCGCATCACCGCCCAGGACGTGGTCGAGCTCGACCACGCGGCCGCGGCGGCGTCGGCGGAGATGCGCATCTGGCTCGACCGGGCCGAGGCGCTGGAGCCGATCCGGGCGATCCTCGGGCGCGAGCGCGGCGGCCGCGGGCGGGTGGTGCTGCTGCCCTGCCTGGATGAGACGCAGGACCTGGAGGTGGCGCTGCCGGAGCCGTACATGGTGACGCCCCGCCTGGCGCAGGCGCTCAAGCTGGTGGCGGGGGTGGCGCGGGTCGAGGAGCACTGAGCCGCGAGCCCGGTCCGGTCAGCGGCATTCGCTGGCGCGCGCGGCGCGCAGGCTCATGTCGTACAGCCGGAACGCCAGGTGACGCGTCTCCGGCGACAGGCCGAGCTCGGAGAGCGAGCGCGTCTCGGCGGTGGCGAAGCGGATCAGCACGTCGCCGTCGCGCGTGGGCGGGATGCAGAGCCGGGGGACGGCGAAGTAGGAGGGTGGTGCGAGCGCCACCGTGACCGGCGGCGCGTCGCCGGCGGCGATCGCCACCCGGTGCACCGGCGCGCCGGCGAGCCCGGCCAGGCGCAGCGACAGCACCGCGGCGCTCGTCCGCACGGCGGGGTCGAGGTGGAAGGCGAGTGCCGCGTCGTGGCTGGTCGCCCAGGTGCCGTCCGGCTCGGTCGGCTCGAAGCCGGCGATCTCGTAGATCAGGCCGTAGCCGCTGCTGGAGAACGAGACGGTCTCGCCGGGGCGCAGGTCGGAGGCCGCCTCCGTCCGTGGCCCCACCACGACGCCGCGGCAGAACACGGTGTCGATCCAGACCATGCTGGCGGCGCGCAGGCAGGGCGGCGACAGGGCGAGGCCGTGGATGCTCAGCTCGGCGCGTATCTGGTTGTCGACCGGCTGATCCAGGTCGAGCAGCCAGATCCGGCCGGGGTCGTCGTGCAGGATGCGGTCGAGCCGGCGCTGCAGCGCGCCGCCGGACTCCATCAGCGTCGAGGTCAGGCCGAAGACGTGGTCGGGCCGCGGCGGGGCCGCCGCCCAATATGACAGCGGCTGCGCGACCAGGCCGTAGCTGGCGTGGGCCGGGATGCCGGCCGGCACCCGGAGCCGATAGGCCTGCGACCACGGGCGGTGGAAATACTCCGCGGGCCTGGTGGTGGCGATCAGCAGGGCGGCGGCGACCGACACGGCGAGCGGCCAGATGCGACCGGGCAGACGGGCCAGCAGCAGGATCGCGAGCAGGCCGGAGAGGATCTCCAGTGCGGCGGCGTAGCGCTCGATCGGGCACAGCGCGAGCCAGCCGGCGAGGCCGAGCAGGAGGTAGGCGCACAGGCCGTCGAGCGGATCGACCCGTCGGATGGCGGACCTCCACGGCCAGGACAGCAGGCGGATCAGCGCCAGGCAGCTCGCGAGCGCCAGCCGGCCGTCGCGTATCGGCAGCTCGCCGGTGGCCGCGGAACCGGTCGCGAGTGCGAAGGGGATCGCCAGCGCGTGCCGCCAGCCCATGAAGTGGAAGCGCGGGTCGCCGAAATCGACCAGGGCCGCGGCGTGCGAGCGGAACACCGTGTTCAGGAACGGGAACACCGGGCTGCCGTAGCTGCGCCAGAGCAGCCAGGCCCAGGCGCCGTCCGACAGTACCGCACCCGCGACGATGCCGGCGAGGCAGCGCCAGGTGGCGCGCGGGGCCGCGGCGGGGCCGGGCTGCCGCAGCGCCGCCAGTGCCAGCAGCGGCGGCAGCAGGAACAGGCTGGTCGGCTTCATGCCGATGGCGAGCCCGGTCAGCAGCCCGGCGAGCAGCGGGCGCGATGCGGACGGCGCGCGCAGGGTCAGCAGGATGGACGCCAGCGGCAGGGCCGCGAGCACCAGGTCGGAGAAGCTGGTGCCGAGCTCGCTCAGCGTCATCGGGCCGGTGATCGCGGCCAGCGTCGCGGCGGCGGCCGCGACCGGGCGGCGGTCCAGCGTGCGGGCGATCGACCAGGCCAGCGCGAGGCAGATCGCCTGAGCGGCGGCGACCAGCAGCCCGGCCGGCAGCGGCGGCAGCAGGCGCTGCAGGACGTAGACGGGCAGGTAGGGCAGCGGGTTGAGGAAGCTCTGCGGGCCGCCGGGTGCGACGTCGCGCGCGTACCGGTCGTGCAGCAGCGCGAACGGGTCGTACCGGTGGTAGTTCTGCAGGTCCCAGTTGACGTCCTGGCCGCGCCAGACGGTCCAGCCCAGGGCCGCGAGCAGGATCAGCAGCCAGGCCGCGAGGTCGGGTGCGACGCGCGACGTGCGCCATGATCTGCGCGGGGTCATCGCGCCGGCGGTCCTGCGGGCTGGTTCCAGAGCGAGCGCATGAGCTGCTGGTTGACGAAGCCCTGCGAGAAATCATGGAACACGAACAGCAGGTCGTCCGGCCGGAAGCGGTCGAACAGCTGGTCGAGCAGTGCTGCGCGGCGATCCGGGCCCAGGGCCGCGACGTTGTTGACCGCCACGTGCCAGACCTCCCCGTAATAGGCCGCGAACCAGGGTGCGATCGCCTGGCCGAAGCTGTCGGACAGGATCAGCAGCCTCGGCCCGGTGCCTGCCGCCGCGCCGGCGCGGTCGTGCCGGGTGAAGCGGGAGACGTCGCCCAGGATCGCCCCGGACACGCCGAGTGCCGCGATGCTCGTGCTGGCCTCGATGCCGGCTGCCGCGAGGTCGGGCTCGTAGGTGCGGAAGGGCAGCCTCACGCCGGGCAGCAGGTGGGCGATGTCGGAGCTCTTGTCCTGCCCGCGCAGCGCGAGCGGGGCGCGCTCGGGTCGGCCGAACCGGAGTGCTACGGCGGCGGCGACGCGGCGCAGCCCGGGGCCGTCCCAGTGGAAGTTGAATTTCGGGTATGGCGCGTCGCTACCGTGCAGCCCCTGCATCAGCGGCAGCGGGTAGAGCACGCGCGCGCGCAGCTGCGGGCGACGCGCCGCCAGTGCGGCGAGCACGGCCGGCAGCGCCGCGTGGCCGCCGGCACAGCGGGCGCGCATCCAGCGGGGCAGGTCGGCGCGGTCGACGACAGTCTTGGTCGGCACCAGCAGGTCGATCATGCGCGGATCACGTCGCAGGGCGGCGTCCAGGAAATCGGCGAGCGCCCCGGCCATGGCGCGGCTGGCGGCGTCGACGTCGCCGCCGCGGCACAGGAACAGCAGCATCTGCTGCGGGTCGGCGGCGTCGTGCGAGGTCAGGAACAGCGCGCCGTGGCGACCGAAGGCGATCTGCGGGTTGCCGGACTCGCCGAACAGCGCGAAGCGGGCGGCATCGTACACCTCGACCAGCGGACGGCGCAGGCCGAACCGGTCGTCGAGCCAGGCGTCGGTGGCGCGCGGCAGGGCTGCCAGGGCGGCGAGGCTGGTCGGCAGGCGCGGCGGCGGCGCCAGGACGCGGTTCTCCACGCCGCCCCCCGCGCCGATGCCGGTGAGCTGGACCAGCATCGGCAGCGAGACCAGCAGGAAGAAGCCGGCGATGGCGGCGCGGCGTCGCACGGCTCAGAAGCGGAAATAGATGAAGGGCCGGTAGGTCCCGGTGGCGAGGTCGGCCGCGCACAGGATCAGCAGCATCGCCAGCGAGCCGGCGGCCGCGGTCGAGGTCAGCAGCGGGCCGGTCCAGGCCAGGCGGTCGCGCAGGCGGTCGCGCATGCCGCCCCAGGGCACGGAGATCGCGGCACCCACCGCGAGTGCGGCCAGCACGGAGGCGGGGGCGTACTGGCCGAACCCGGGTTGCGAGGGCGAGCCGGCGCCGGCCATCGCGCGCAGCATCGCGCCCGCGTGCCGCAGGTCGGCGGCGCGGAACAGCACCCAGCCGAGCAGCACCGCGAGCAGCGCGTAGCCGTGGCGCAGCGGGCGCCAGGCCCGTGCCAGCGCCGATCCCAGGCCGGCGCGCTCCAGCACCAGGAAACCGCCGTGCCAGGCACCCCAGAGCACGAAACTCCATGCCGCACCGTGCCAGAGGCCGCAGAGCAGGAACACGATCCAGAGGTTGAGCAGGGTGCGCCCACGCCCATGCCGGTTGCCGCCGAGCGGGATGTAGAGGTAGTCGCGGAACCACGAGGACAGGCTGATGTGCCAGCGGCGCCAGAACTCGGTGAGCGACTGGCTGACGTAGGGGTGGCGGAAATTGGTCGGCAGGGTGAGGCCCATCATGCGGGCGAGCCCGATCGCCATCAGCGAGTAGCCGGCGAAGTCGAGATAGATCTGCAGCATGTAGCAGGCGGCGCCGAACCAGGCGGTTTGCGCGTCGAGCGACTGCGCGGGGAGTGCGAAGATCGTGTCGGCCGGCCGCGCCAGGGTGTCGGCGAGCAGGGTCTTCTGGGCGAGGCCGATGATCAGCAGGCGGATGCCGGTGCAGATCCCGGCGGGCGTCGCGCGGCGCTGCGCGATCTCGCCGGCGATGGTGGCGTAGCGCACGATCGGGCCGGCGACGAGCTGGGGGAACATCGACAGGTAGACGGCGAGCTGCAGCGGCGTCGCCGGCCGCGGCACGGTGCGACGGTGGATGTCCATCACGTAGGAGATGGCGTGGAAGGTGAAGAAGGAGATGCCGAGCGGCAGTGCGGGGGCGGCGAGCGGGACGCTGAACTGGGCGGCGAGGAAGGGCGCGTACTTGAAGGTCGCGAGCAGCAGCAGTTCGGCGCCGATGCCGGCCGCGAGGATGGCGCGGTGGCCGCGGCCGCGGGCTCGCGCGGCGTGGATCGCCTGTCCGGCGCACCACGCAATGGCGCCGACCAGGCAGAGCAGCCACAGCGAGCGCGCCTCGCCCCAGGCGTAGAAGATCAGGCTGCCGGCGAGCAGGACCGCGTTGCGGCAACGCAGCGTCGCGTAGAGGGCGAAGAACAGGGGCAGGAAGTAGAACAGGAACACGATCGAGCTGAACAGCATCGGGCTGGATCAGACGCGGCGCGCGCGGTGCGGTCAACCGCCCGGTCGGGATGAAATCATCGCCATGAAACCCCCGCGCGCGGCCGCGGCTCTGTCTGCGGCGGGATGCAGGCCGTAGGATGCGGCGGCAGGGGTTCGAGGGTCACGGTGATGCGGCTGGCTGGTTTGGTGTTCGGGGTGGCGCTGGTCGCGTCGGTGCGCGCGGCGGCGGCGCCGGCCGGCCACGACGTGCTGCGCGAGACGCTGTCGAACGGGCTGCGTGTGGTGATCGTGCGCGACCGGCTGGCGCCGGTGGTGACGTCGGAGGTCAGCTACCTGGTCGGCTCGAACGAGGCGCCGGCGGGGTTTCCCGGCACCGCGCACGCGCTCGAGCACATGATGTTCCGCGGCAGCGAGGGGCTGGACAAGAACCAGCTGGCCGAGATCGGCGCGCGCCTCGGCGGCGGCTACAACGCCGAGACCACCGAGACGGTGACGCAGTACTATTACACGGCACCCTCGGAGGATCTGTCGGTGATGCTGCGCATCGAGGCGCTGCGCATGCGCGCCCTCAGCCTGCACGCGCAGGACTGGGAAAAGGAGCGCGGCGCGATCGAGCAGGAGGTGTCGCGCGACCTGTCGAGCCCGTTCTACCTGTATATCTCGCAGGTGCAGGCGGCGATGTTCGCGGGCACCCCGTATGCGCACGACGCGCTGGGCACCCGGCCCTCGTTCGACAAGACCGACATCTCGCTGCTGCGCGGCTTCTACGACCGCTGGTATGCGCCCAACAACGCGATCCTGGTGATCGCGGGCGACGTCGACCCGCAGGCGGCACTCGCCGAGGTGCGCACGGCGTTCGAGGCGATCCCGCGCAAGCAGTTGCCGGACAAGCCGGATTTCGCGCTCGGCGCGGTGTCGGCGCAGAGCCTGGCGCTGGGCACCGACTACCCGGTCGGCTTCGCGACGCTGGCCTACCGCATGCCGGGGCTGCAGGCGCGCGACTTCGCCGCCGCCGACGTGCTGTCGGACGTGCTGACCGACCAGCGCAGCCCGCTCTACGGGCTGGTGACGCAGGGCCGGGCGCTGGTGTCGGAGTTCGCCTTCCTGCCGAAGGCGGATGTCGGGTTCGGGGTGGCGGTGGCGGCGTTCCCGAAGGGGGGCGACGCGAAGCCGCTGCTCGACCAGATGCGCGGCATCATGGCGCAGGCGGCGCATGACGGGGTGCCGGCGGAGCTGGTGGAGGCGGCCAAGCGCAAGGAGCGGGCGCAGCTCGCGTTCACCAACAACAGCATCACCGGGCTCGCCAACAGCTGGTCGCGGGCGCTGGCGTTCCAGAACCTGTCCTCGCCGGACGCGATCGACGCCGCCTACGCCGCCGTCACGGTGGCGGACGTGAACCGGGTGGCGCGGCTGTCGCTGGACCCGGCGCACGCGATCACCGCGGTGCTGACGCCGCGCGAGGCGGGGCACGCGGTGGCGGGAGGCGGCTTCGGCGGTGCGGAATCCTTCGCAGCCCCCCCGGACAAGCCGGTGACGCTGCCCGACTGGGCGCGCGAGGCGCTGCACGAGGCGCGCATCCCCGAGGCGGGGCCGGCGCCGGTGGTGAGCCTGCTGCCCAACGGCATCCGGCTGATCGTGCGGCCGGTGCGGGTCAGCCGCACGGTCTCGGTGTTCGGCCAGATACGCAGCAATCCGGACCTGCAGGAGCCGCAGGGCCAGGAAGGCGTGTCGCAGGTCGCGGGCGACCTGTTCAGCTACGGCACGACGCATCTCGACCGGCTGGCGTTCCGCAAGGCGGCGGACGACATCGCGGCGAACCTGGATGTCGGCAGCCGGTTCTCGCTGCAGGTGCTGACGCCGCAGTTCGAGCGCGGGGTGGCGCTGCTCGCCGACAACGAGCTGCACCCGGCCTTCCCGGAGGCGGCGTTCCCGGTGGTGCGGCAGGAGACGGCGCAGGGGCTGGCGGGGCTGCTGCAGTCTCCGGGCTACCTGTTCCAGAAGGCGGTGAGCAAGGCGATCCTGCCCGACGGCGATCCGAAGCTGCGGCAGGCGACGCCGGCCAGCGTCGAGGCGCTGACGCTGGCGGACGTGCGACGCTACTACGACAGCAGTTTCCGGCCGGACCTGACGACGATCGTGGTGATCGGCGACGTGACGCCGGAGCATGCGCGCGACGTGATCGGCCAGGCGTTCGGCGGCTGGAAGGCGGAGGGAGCGGCGCCGCGCGTCGACCTGCCGCCGGTGCCGGCCAACGCCTCGTCGCGCGCCTACGTGCCGGACGGCAGCGTGCTGCAGGACAGCGTGGAGCTGGCGGAGACGCTGCCGACCAACGTGTCGAACCCGGACCACTTCACGCTCGACGTCGGCAACGAGATCCTCGGCGGCGGCTTCTCGTCGCGGCTGTATCGCGACCTGCGGGTGCGGTCGGGCTACGTGTACTCGGTGAGCAGCCGGTTCGACTGGTCGCGCACGCGCGGCGCGTACGCGATCAGCTACGGTGCCGACGCCGGCAACCTCGACAAGGCCAAGGCGCTGGCGCTGCAGGACGTGAGCGACATGCAGGACCATCCGGTGAGCGACAACGAGCTGGCGCTGGCCAAGGCATCGCTGCTGCGCAGCCTGCCGCAGCAGCGCGCCAGCACCGACGAGCTGGCGATGGAGGATCTCTACCTGATCGATCACGGACTGCCGCTGGAGCAGCCGCAGATCGCGGCGCGCGCCTACTACGCGACGACGGCGCAGTCGCTGCAGGCGGCGTTCCGCAAGTGGCTGCGGCCGCATGATCTGGCCGAGGTGGTCAAGGGGCCGCCGGTGGCGGCGGCGAAGGTGACTGCCGCGCGGTAGCGCGGGGTCGTCGGCATCCTGGCAGGCCTGAGAGTTGGAGCTCCATGAGAGTTGCTGCTGGTGATAGAAATCAGCTGGAGAGAGATCCAGTCCTAAGGTCCGTTTCGGGCGTCAAGCTAACTGCTCGCCTCTGAGGTGGAGTGTCTAATAGCGGACATCAGTCACCAGGCGAACTCAGGCCGCCTCCGAGGCGGCCTGTTACTCCCCACATCTTTGTTATAAAACTACTGTCGCTAACTGGTTGCCGCCGCTTGGAGTCAAAATGATACGGCTCGTAGAAGTATTCGGAATTACTACCTCAATTCCAACATATACCTACGTTGATCGCGCTGGTCTAGATGGTCAGTTTGAGCACCTTCTACATGCTGATCGGCACGTCGTGATTTACGGGGCGTCGAAGCAGGGAAAGACAAGCTTACGTCGGAAACAGCTTCCTGAGCAGATGTGTATCGTGGTGCCCTGCAAACCCGAGCACAAGCTTGAGGATCTCTATAGAGAAATCCGCCGTCAACTCGGCGCGAAACATCAGACCGAGTCAAAGGCGACTAGTTCCGCTTCGAGTACATTGAGAGCCGACATTAAGGGCGGAGCTCAAATCCCTTTTGTGGTAAAAGGCGAAGTGGGCGGGTCAGTCGAGGGAGAATTTTCGGGAGAGAGTGAGAGAACCTTCGTCCACGTTACTGACGAGGGCTCGTTGGTAGCGCTCGCGAGCCAGATACAACGTTCTAGTAAGCGCGTCATCTTTGAGGACTTTCACTATCTTTCGGAAGAAGAAAGGAACAGATTAGCGTTTGATTTGAAAGCCTTCTGGGATCTATCCGTTTTCTTTATTATCATCGGGGTTTGGGCGGAGCAGAACCTGCTTACGGTTTACAACAATGATCTCAATGGCCGGGTTGAAGAAATTGATGTTCGATGGGAAGCAGCAGATCTGCAGCAGGTCATCACTAAAGGTGAGAAAGCGCTGAATGTCTGTTTCGATCTCCCGATTAGAGATGCGCTCGTTGTCGATGCGGCAGGTAACGTTGGTTTGTTGCAACGGCTTGCTGAGAAACTTTGCATCAACTCCAGTATTACAAAAAGCTCTAGCGCAATTCGCCTAGTTGATGATCTAAATGTCGTAGTCAAGAGTCGTGAGCAAATCTGCGTAAGTCAGGAAAACCGCTACCATACCTTCATTGAGTTGATCGGTGCTGGCTACAAAGATCCGGAGCGCACCAAGCTGAAAATGTACCATCATATTGTGCGCGTGTGCTACCAGGCCGATGAGGGAGAACTTTTGTCGGGCCTTAGCCGCCAGACACTTCTAAGTCGTATTCAAAGGATTGAACCGGGAGCTAACATGAGTGTGCTCTCGGCCGCTGTCAGTCGTCTGAACAGGCTCCAGGCTGATCGGAAGGTTTTTCCGCCTGTGCTCGCTTACAATAACATTGCCAAAACGGTAGCCCTTGTAGACCGGGAGTTCTTGTTCTTTAGATCGCACACAAAGAGGCAATGGCCCTGGCAAATCGATGGATATGAGGCCGAGCTTGCAAATGCTGACCTATTCGAGGGCCAAAATTAGCTAGACGGTCAGACCATCAAAGCGAGATAAGGGCGCACCTACACTAAATGCTGTGTAACGCAACCCAAAAGCTACCACAGTCCGCCCTCCCTCGCTATGAGGGGCTGCTCTTCGCCGTGTCGACGGAGTCCAGGGTGAAGGTCCGCTTTTCTCCTCAGCGACCCAACACCAGACCGTCAGGTCACGACCACGGTCCAAAATTTAAAGACTGGCCGCGGAAGCTAGTAGTGATCGATTGACCTACACGACGCGGGTGCGGATGGGACCGAGGCCTTCAACCTTGCCTTCCAGCTGGTCGCCGCGCGTGACCGAGCCGACGCCCGAGGGGGTGCCGGTGAAGATCAGGTCGCCCGGCGCCAAGCGCACCAGGCGGGAGAGGGCGGCGATGCTCTCTGCCACCGACCAGATCATCTGCGACAGGTCGCCCTGCTGGCGCAGCTCGCCGTTCACCCGCAACGTGATCGCGCCGCGGTGCGGGGGCGTCAGGCGCTCGGCGGGGACCAGCAGGCCGATCGGGGCGGAGTGGTCGAAGCCCTTGGCCATGTCCCAGGGGCGTCCCGCCTTTTTTGCTTCGGCCTGCAGGTCGCGGCGGGTCATGTCCAGGCCGGTGGCGTAGCCCCACACGTGGTCGAGGGCTGCGTCGGCGGCGATGTCGGCGCCGCCGGAGCGGAGGGCCACGACCAGCTCGATCTCGTGGTGCAGCGCCTCGGTCGCTGGCGGGTAGGGCAGGTCGGCGTCGCCGGTAAGGACGGCGTCGGCCGGCTTGCAGAAGAAGAAGGGGGCCTCGCGCTCCGGATCGGCGCCCATCTCCTTGGCGTGCTCGGGGTAGTTGCGGCCGATGCAGTAGATCCGGCGCACCGGGAACGCGCCTCCGGCGGCGGTCGGGATGAGGACGGGGGCGGCGGGCGGGATCACGGTCTGGGTCATCGGAGGCGGATAGCAGGTCGCGGGCGGCGCGTCTCGCGGTCGGTGCGCCGTGGCGCTTGCGCTTCGGGCGGGAGTTGGCCATATCCCGCGTGCCGGGCGGGTGGCGTGCCAGCCGACCGGTAATTCGCACGCGGGACTTGCCTGGTGTCCGGAGACGGACGGGGGTTCCGCGGAGGCACAACCAGGATCGAGGAGGGACACGCCGATGGCGATGCCCGATTTCACCATGCGTCAGCTTCTGGAAGCCGGCGTGCATTTCGGCCACCACACCCGCCGCTGGAACCCGCGCATGTCGCCGTTCCTGTTCGGGATACGCAACCAGGTCCACATCATCGACCTGCAGCAGACCGTGCCGATGCTCGATCGCGCCCTGCGCGCGGTGCGCGACACGGTGGCCGGCGGCGGGCGGGTGCTGTTCGTCGGCACCAAGCGGGCGGCGGCGGAGCACGTCGCGGACTCCGCCAAGCGCTGCGGGCAGTACTACGTCAACCATCGCTGGCTCGGCGGCATGCTGACCAACTGGAAGACCATCACCGGCTCGATCAAGCGGCTGCGCCAGATCGAGGACATGCTGAGCGGCGACACGCACGGGCTGACCAAGAAGGAGATCCTCGAGATCACCCGCGACCAGGAGAAGCTGGAGCGCTCGCTTGGCGGCATCAAGGAGATGGGCGGGCTGCCGGACATCCTGTTCATCATCGACACCAACAAGGAGAAGCTGGCGGTCGAGGAGGCCACCAAGCTCGGCATCCCGGTGATCGCGGTGCTGGACAGCAACTCCGATCCGGTCGGCGTCACCTATCCGATCCCGGGCAACGACGACGCGATCCGCGCGATCACGCTGTACTGCGACCTGATCTCGTCGGCGGTGCTGGACGGCATCAGCGCCGAGCTGGGCGCCTCGGGCCAGGATTACGGCGCGGCCGAGGACCTGCCGGTGGAACTGGTGCCCGAGGTCTCGGCGTCCGAGCTGCAGGGCGTGATCGAGGCGGCACCGATGACCGAGCTGCCGGTCGAGGGCGAGCTGGCGGCCGCGCCGGCCGCGTGACGTCCCGGCCCGCCGTCGCGGCGGGCGCTGCGACAGGATGAAGATGAAGCGGATGCACGCCTTCGGCCGGACCGGCCAGGGCGTGCTTCCCCGTTCAGAGGAGACAGGCTGATGGCCGAAGTGACGGCGGCTCTGGTCAAGGCGCTTCGCGAGAAGACCGGCGCGGGCATGATGGACTGCAAGAGGGCGCTGACCGAGAACGGCGGCGAGCTCGAGGCGGCGGTCGACTGGCTGCGCAAGAAGGGCCTGGCGGCGGCGGCGAAGAAGTCCGGGCGGGTGACCGCGGAAGGGCTGGTCGGAGTCGCGTCGGCGCCGCAGATCGCGGCCATGGTCGAGGTCAATGCCGAGACCGACTTCGTCGCCCGCAACGAGGGTTTCCAGGGGTTCGTGGAGAGCGTGGCCAAGGTGGCGCTCACGGTCGGCGAGGATCTGGATGCGATCCGCGGCGCGGTGCTGCCCGGCACGGGCCATACGGTTGCCGAGGAGATGACCAGGCTGATCGCCACCATCGGCGAGAACATGTCGCTGCGCCGGGCGCGGGTGCTGCGGGTGAAGTCGGGCGTGGTGGCGAGCTACGTGCATGCGGCGCTGCGGCCGGGCCTGGGCAAGATCGGCGTGCTGGCGGCGATCGAGGCGCCGAGCGAGAGCGAGGCGCTGGAGCTGCTGGGCCGTCAGGTCGGCATGCACGTGGCGGCGACGCGTCCGAGCGCGCTCGACATCGGCGGCGTCGATGCGCAGGCGCTCGAGCGCGAGCGGGCGGTGCTGGTCGAGCAGGCCAAGGCGTCGGGCAAGCCGGACGCGATCATCGAGAAGATGGTCGATGGCCGGGTGCGCAAGTACTACGAGGAAGTGGTGCTGCTGGAGCAGGTCTGGGTGCATGACGGCGAGAGCCGGGTGAAGGCGGTGGTGCAGAAGGCCGGCGGCACGCTGGCCGGCTTCGACCGCTTCCAGCTCGGCGAAGGCATCGAGAAGGACGACGGCGACTTCGCCGGAGAAGTCGCCGCCGCCGCCGGCCTGTAGCGGGGTCTGGGGCCTCCGGCCCCAGCGGGTCCAGGGCAGCGCCCTGGCCTCAATGCATGGAATGGGAAGCCCCAGCCCTGGTGCTGTCCGCCGCCCCCTATGGCGAGAGCGCGATGATCGTGCACGTGCTGACCGAAGCGCACGGCGCCTATCGCGGGCTGGTCCGGGGCGGCGCATCGCGCACCCAGGCGGCGCTCTGGCAGCCCGGCAACCTGATCGCGGCGAGATGGTTCGCCCGCCTGTCGGAGCAGCTCGGCACCCTGACGGCGGAGCTGGTGCACCCGTCGGCGGCCAGGGTGCTGGACCACAGGCTTCCGTTGGCGATGCTGTCGGCGGCCTGCGCGGTGGCGGACGACGCGTTGCCGGAGCGCGAGCCGCATCCGCGCGCCTTCGAGGGGCTGCTGCGGCTGCTGACGCTGCTCAGCCTGGATCCGGCGGAGGGCGCGCGGGCGGGGCCGGCGGCGCTGCTGCGCTGGGAGGCGATGCTGCTGTCGGACCTGGGCTACGGGCTCGACCTGTCGTGCTGCGCGGTGACCGGACGGAGCGACGGGCTAGCCTACGTGTCGCCGCGAAGCGGACGCGCGGTCAGCGAGGCCGGGGTCGGGGACTGGCGCGACCGGCTGCTGAGGCTGCCCGGGCTGCTGCTGGCCGAGGACGAGGCGGGCGAGGCCAGCGACTGGTGCGACGGGCTGCGCCTGACCGGGCACTTCCTGGCGCGCGACGCGTTCGGGCAGAGGCATCGGCCGCTGCCGGCGGCGAGGCTGAGGCTGCTGGAGATGATCGAGGGGATGCTGCGGCCATGAAACGCTTCCTCAACGACCGTGACGCGATGGTGGGAGAGGCGATCGACGGGCTGCTGATGTCGCCCGCCGGGGCGGTGCTGTGCCGGATCGACGATCCCGATCTCAAGGTGGTGCTGCGCGCGGACTGGGACCGCGGCCGGGTGGCGCTGGTCTCGGGCGGCGGGTCGGGGCACGAGCCGGCGCATGCCGGATTCGTCGGCGAGGGGATGCTGACGGCGGCGGTGTGCGGCGAGGTGTTCGCCTCGCCGAGCGTGGATGCGGTGCTGTCGGCGATCGTGGCGGTGACCGGGACGCCCGGCTGCCTGCTGATCGTGAAGAACTATACCGGGGACCGGCTGAATTTCGGCCTCGCCGCGGAGCGGGCGCGCGCGATCGGGCACGCGGTCGAGATGGTGGTGGTGGGCGACGACATCGCGCTGCCGGAGGCGGTGCAGGCGCGCGGCATCGCGGGCGCGCTGTTCGTGCACAAGCTGGCCGGGGCGGCGGCGGCCGCGGGCGGCACGCTTGGCGAGGTGGCGGCGGCGGCGCGGGATGCGGCGGCGCACGTGCGCTCGATCGGGCTGTCGCTGGCGGGGTGCAGCGGCTACGACGGCGAGGCGCGCGCGCCGTTGGGCGAGGGGGAGGCGGAGCTGGGGCTCGGCATCCACGGCGAGCCGGGAGCGGCGATCGTGCCGATGGGCAGCGCGCGGACGCTGGTCGGGCTGGCGGTGCGGCGGCTGCTGGAGCGGGGCCATCGTCCGGGCGCGCGGTACGCGGCGCTGCTGAACAACCTGGGTGCGACGCCGCCGCTGGAGATGGCGCTGCTGCTGCGCGCGCTCGCCGACAGCGAGCTGGCGCCGCAATTGGCGCTGATCTGCGGACCGGCGCGGTTCATGACATCGCTGGACATGAACGGCTTCTCGCTGTCGCTGCTGGAGCTCGACGCGGCGCGCGAGGCGGCGCTGCTGGCGACGCCGGCGCCTGCCGCGTGGCAGCAGGCGCGCGCGTTCGGGCCGCCGCGGCTGGTGCCGGCGCCGGAGCTCGGCGATGCGGCGCTGCCGGCCGCCTCGGCGGATGCGGCGGTGCGGGCGCTGGTCGAGGCCGGGGCGGCGCTGTTCGGCAGCATCGAGGCGGAGATCAACGCGCTCGACGCCGCGGTCGGCGACGGCGATACCGGCACCACCTTCGCGCAGGCGGCGGCCGGGGTGACGCGGCAGCTCGACGCGCTGCCATACGCGCAGGGGGAGCTGCTGCTCGGCAGCATCGGCACCCTGCTGCTGCGTCGGTCGGGCGGCTCGAGCGGGGTGCTGCTGGCGATGCTGTTCACCGCCGCCGGCACCGCCTATGCCGGCGGCGTCGGCTGGGTCGCGGCCTTGGTCGCCGGGCTCGAGCGGATGAAGGCCTATGGCGGGGCGGCGCGCGGCGACCGCACGCTGATCGACGCGCTGGAACCGGCACTCGAGGCGCTCGCGGGCGGCGGCGGGCTGGACGTCGCGGCGCAGGCGGCGCGGTCGGGGGCGGAGGCGACGCGGGCGATGGGCCTCGCCCGCGCCGGGCGCTCGGCCTACGTGCCGCGGGACAGACTGGTCGGGGTGGTCGATCCGGGCGCCGAGGCGGTGGCGCGGCTGTTCGAGCGGCTCGCCACGGCAAGGGTGGCCTCGGTCAGGTGAGGCCGGCGTCGTCGCGGGCGCGCCGCGACAGGGCCGCGAAGTCCATCCCGCCCTCGCCGTGGGCGAGCATCGCCAGGAAGCGGTCGCGCAGCAGCGAGGCCATCGGCAACGGCACCGACATCGCCTCGGCGGCGGCGAGCAGCAGGCGGGTATCCTTGGCGGCGAGCGGCACGGAGGCGCCCGGCGGCTCGAAGCGCTGCTCGACGATCAGCTTGCCGTAGTTCCTGTGCACCGGGGCGTCGAAGAAGCTGCCGGTGAGGATCTCGAACAGGGTGGCGGGCGGGATGCCGCCCTTGTCGTTGAGCGCGAACATCTCGGACATCTGCTCGATGGTCGAGAAGATCATGAAGTTGAGCGAGAGCTTGACCAGGTTGGCGCGGGCGGGATCGTCGCCGACGTCGAAGATGCGACGGCCGAGCTGGCCGAGCGGCTGGGCGATGCGCGCGCGGGCCGCGGCACTGCCGGCCTGAACGATGAACAGCTCGCCGGCGCGGGCGGCGGGCGGGCGGCCGAGCACGGTCGCGGCGGCGTAGAGCTGGCCGCGCTCGTGATGCGCCTGGTCCAAGCGGGTGGACAGGCTCGGCGAGATGGTGCTGCAGGAGACGTGCACGCCGCCCTCGCCGAGGCCCTCGGCGAGGCCGTCCGCGCCGAGCGCCAGCTGCTCCGCGGCGGCGTCGTGGGCCAGCATGGTGAAGACGATGTCGCAGCCGCGCGCGGCGTCCGCCGGGGTGGCGGCGCGCTGCGCGCCGGCCGCGACCAGCGCGTCGGCGCGGGCGGCGGTGCGGTTGAAGACGCGCAGCGCGTGCCCGGCCTCGAGCAGGCGGGTGGCCATAGGGTCTCCCATCGGACCCAGACCGATGAAGCCGATCTGCATGGCGTATTTCCTCCGGTTCAGGCCTCGAGGCGCGTCGCGGGATGGCGATGCCGCGGCTCGCGCACGGCAAGCGCGTAGATCAGGGCCGACAGCACGGCAATAGCGGCGGCGAGCAGCAGCGCCGGGGTGAAGGAGCCGGTGAGCTGGACCACGCCGCCGGTGACGGCGGGCGCCAGCGCGCCGCCGAGCGAGCCGCCGACGTTCTGGATCGCCTCCAGGGTCGCGACCTTGTCGGGCGAGGTCGCGACCGCGGCCATCGCCCAGCCGCAGGACGACGCCAGGGTGGCGCAGAACAGCGCCACGCTGACCAGCAGGATGGCCAGCGTGGCGCCCTGCACCAGGGCGGCACCGGCGGTGCACGCTGCCGTGATCAGCATGGCGACGATCAGCGGCAGCTTGCAGGCGGTCAGGGGGGGCACGCCGGCGCGGCCCAGCGCGCGCGAGAACAGGCCGCCGAGCAGGGCGCCGAGGAAGCCGCAGGCCTGCGGGATCGTGGTCCAGATGCCGGCCTGCCGCACGCTCAGGTGGCGCTCGCGCTCCAGGTAGTCGGGCAGCCAGGTGCCGTACAGCCAGGTCAGGTAGATCACGCCGAGGAAACCGAACGCCATGCCCCAGCTGGTGGGCTGGCGGAACAGCGCCGTCCAGCCGCCGGCGTGCTGCGGCGCCTCGTCGTCGGACCGGTGGATGGCGGCGCGCTCGGCCTCGGAGATGCCGCACTGCTCCGGATCGCGGTACAGCAGCTGCCAGAGCACGGCGACGGCGAAGCCTGCGGCGCCGATGATGAAGAACATGGGCCGCCAGCCATAGGAGAGCAGCAGCGCGGTGAGGATCGCCGGCGCGATGGCGGGTCCGAGGGCGGAGGAGGCGTTGAACAGGCCGATCGGCCAGGCCCGTTCGGCGCGCGGGAACCAGTTGCTGCAGACCTTGGTGCCGGCGAGGTACATCGGCGACTCGCCGATGCCGAGTGCGGCGCGCGCGGCGACGAACTGGATCAGGCTGCCGGAGAAGGCGGCGGCCGCCTGGGCCAGCGACCAGAGGATCAGGCTCAGGCCTAGCACGCGCCTGGGTCCGTAGCGGTCGATCAGGATGCCGACCGGGAGCTGGGCGATGCCGTAGGCGGTGGCGAAGACGGAGAGCAGCAGGCCCATCTGGGCGTCGCTCAGGTGCAGGTCGGCGCGGATGGCGGCGTTGCCGATGGAGAGGGCCGAGCGGTCGAGGTAGTTCACCGTGCCTGCGGTCATCAGCAGCGCCAGGGCGATGATGCGCATCCGGCGGGCGCTTGCGGATGGCTTCATTGGGCGGTCCTTTGGCGGGAGGGAGGCACGGCGAGGGCTCTGCTCTTGACCCGCTGTGGCCTGAGGCCCCAGACCCCCATTTTTCAGGGGTGGATCGAGGCGGTGGCGGATCACGTGGAGGATACGCGGCTCGCGGACGCGCTGAGCGAGCGGTATCTGGCTTATGCGATGTCTACGATCATGTCACGGTCGCTGCCGGACGTGCGCGACGGGCTGAAGCCGGTGCATCGGCGGCTGATCTACGCCATGCAGCAGCTCCGGCTGGATCCGACGGCCGGCTTCAAGAAGTGCGCGCGCGTCGTCGGCGACGTGATCGGCAAGTACCATCCGCACGGCGACGCCTCGGTCTACGAGGCGCTGGTGCGGTTGGCGCAGGAGTTCGCGGTGCGCTACCCGCTGGTAGAGGGGCAGGGCAATTTCGGCTCCATCGACGGCGATAACGCCGCCGCCATGCGCTACACCGAGGCGCGGCTGACCGAGGTGGCGCGGGCGCTGCTGGAGGGCATCGACGAGGACGCCGTCGATTTCCGGCCGACCTATGACGGCGAGGAGCGTGAGCCGGTGGTGCTGCCCTCGGCGTTCCCCAACCTGCTGGCCAACGGGGCGGCCGGCATCGCGGTGGGGATGGCGACCAGCATCCCGCCGCACAATGCGGGCGAGGTGTGCGCCGCGGCGCTGCTGCTGGTGCGCGATCCGCAGGCCAGCCTCGATGCGCTGCTGGCGGCGATGCCGGGGCCGGATTTTCCCACCGGCGGGCTGATCGTGGAGGACCGCCAGGCGATCCGGCAGGCCTACGAGACCGGTCGCGGCGGCTTTCGCATCCGGGCGCGCTGGGCGGTCGAGCAGGGGCGGTTCGGCACCTGGCAGGTGGTGGTCAGCGAGATCCCGTACCAGGTGCAGAAGTCGCGTCTGATCGAGCAGATCGCCGACCTGATGGAGCAGAAGAAGCTGCCGCTGCTCGGCGACGTGCGCGACGAGAGCACCACCGAGGTGCGGCTGGTGCTGGAGCCGAAGAGCAAGGGCGTGGAGCCGGAAGTGCTGATGGAGACGCTGTTCCGCGCGACCGCGCTGGAGAGCCGCTTCGGGTTGAACATGAACGTGCTGGGTGCGGACCGGGTGCCGCGGGTGATGGGGCTGCGCGAGGTGCTGCGCGCCTGGCTCGACCACCGTCACGAGGTGCTGCTGCGACGCTCGCGCTACCGGCTGGCGGCGCTGGAGCGACGGCTGGAGGTGCTGGAAGGCTTCCTCGCGGTGTATCTCAACCTCGACGAGGTGATCCGCATCATCCGCGAGGCCGACGAGCCGCGGCCGGGGCTGATGGCGGCGTTCTCGATCAACGAGACGCAGGCGGACGCGGTGCTGAACATGCGGCTGCGCTCGCTGCGACGGCTCGAGGAGGCGGAGATCCGCCGCGAGCACGCGACGCTGAGCCGCGAGCGTGCGGAGCTGACGGCGCTGCTCGGCAGCGAGACGCTGCGCTGGAAGCGGATCGCTTCGGAGCTGGAGGCCACGCGACGCAAGTTCGGCGGCGGCAAGCCCGCGACCGACAGGCTCGGGGCACGCCGCAGCACCCTGGCGGAGCCGCCGCGGGCGGTCGACGTCTCGCAGATCACGGCCGTCGAGCGCGAGCCGATCACCGTGATCCTGTCGCAGAAGGGCTGGATACGCGCCGTGCGCGGGCACGGCGTCGATGTCGCGGCGCAGAAGTTCAAGGAGGGCGACGCGCTGCGGCGCGCGCTGGAATGCTGGACCACGGACCGGCTCTGCGGGTTCGCCACCGACGGCCGCGCCTTCACGCTGCGGGCGGGCGAGCTGTCGCGGGGCAGGGGCGATGGGCAGCCGATCCGGCTGATGGTCGAGCTGTCGAACGAGGAGGAGCTGATCGCGCTGTTCGTGGCGCGCGAGGGCGAGCGCTGGCTGGTGGCGTCGGCGGCCGGGCGCGGGCTGCTGGTGCGCGCCGAGGATCTGCTGGCGGAGAGGCGTACCGGCCGCCAGGTGCTCAACCTCAAGGCGGGCGAGCGCGCCCTGCTCTGCGTGGCGGCACGGGGCGATCAGCTGGCGGTGCTCGGGGCCGACCGGCGCCTGCTGGTGTTCGCGCTCGACCAGGTGCCGGAGCTGACGCGGGGCACCGGCGTCGCGTTGCAGAAGTTCAAGGAGGGCGGGCTGCGCGAGGTCAGGGTGTTCGACCAGAAGGCCGGGCTGCCGTGGCAGGAGGGGGCGCGGCCGCGCAGCTTCGGCGAGCTCGGCGCCTGGGTCGGCCGCCGCGGCGATGCCGGGCGGGCGGCGCCTGCCTGGATGCTGCGCAAGAGCTGATCGCGCCGGTGCCGCGCCGCCCGGCGGCCGGGCCGGGGCCTCAGCCGGGCAATGGGTCGAGGATGCGCCAGGCGCCTGCGGACAGGATCTCGGTGGGCCGGAAGCGCGCCTTGTAGGCCATCTTGCGGCTGTCCGCGACCCAGTAGCCGAGATAGACGTAGGGCAGGCCGAGCGTCCGGGCGCGCTCGATCAGCCAGGTGATGGCGAAGCTGCCCAGCGAGCGGGCGGAGTCGTCGGGGGTGAAGAAGCTGTAGACCGCCGACAGGCCGTCGCCGAGGCGGTCGGTCAGGCAGACGCCGATCAGGCTGTCGTCGGGATCGCGGAACTCGAACAGGAAGGTCTCGATCGGGGTGTCCTCGATCATCGCGCGGTAGTCGTAGAAGCTCATGCCGGCCATGTCGCCGTCGCCGTGGCGGGCCTGCTGGTAGCGCTGGAACAGGGAGTACTGCTCGGTGGTGGCGCGGGCGGGGACCTCGAAGCCTTCGACCGCGGCGTTGCGGCGGATGATGCGCTTGAGCGTGCGTCCGGGCGCGAAGCGCTGCACCGGGATGCGTATCGGCACGCAGGCGTTGCAGGACGGGCAGACCGGCGCGTAGGCGATGTTGTGGCTGCGGCGGAAGCCGGCGCGGGATAGGCGGTCGTGGAGGGATTCCGCGTCCGGTCCGGAGATCTCGGTCACCACTTTGCGCTCGGTGCGTCCGGCGACGTAGGGACAGGGCAGCGGGGCGGTCGTGTAGAAGAACTGCGGCCGACGCGGCGGGGTGTAGGTCATGCGCGGAGCTGCGCCTGCATCATGGGGTGAGACTCACGGTTGCGCTGACGGATCCCGGCCTCCGGGGGATCATCATGGTAGCGCCTGATGCCCAGCGCTGCATCAAATTCCATGCGTTTTCCGACAGCCAGTTGCCGGACTGGCCCGGCGTGAGGATGAAGCGGCTCGCCTCGGGATCGGCAAGGTCGTAGACGCCGCGATAGGCGGCGCCGTGGTTGGCCGCGAAGTCGCCGAGCGTGGAACCTCCAGCGCGCAGCAGGGTGGTCTCGTCGCCGGAGATCGGCACGCTGCGCCGGGCGAGGCGGCCGATCAGCGGCAGCGCGCGCAGGAACGCGTTGTCGAACACGGCGCGATGCGCGGCCGACCAGCGCCAGCCGGCGGGATCGTTGCCCTGGGTCAGCGCGATCTGCGCGGTCGCCTCGTCGAGCGCGCGAAGCAGTGCTGGCGTGCAGTCGCCGCCGCACCAGGCGGCTCCGGGGCTCGAGAGCAGGAAGGCGACGAAGTCCGGCCAGGGTGCCGTGATCGACTGCGCGATGCCGTCGCGCTGCAGCATGTCGGCGACGAAGCGCTGCATCCAGGCGTTGAAGATCAGCGGCTGCGGTGCGGCCGCACTCATCGATCCGTCCCAGCCATGCAGCAGGGCCAGGGCGCGGGCCGGGAACTCGTCGGGGGGATGGGAGGCGAGGCGCGACAGCAGCTCGGGCAGCAATGCGGCGGCGAACGCGCTGGCGGTGTCGGACTGCATTGCCGCGAAGCCCGCGACGTCGTGCCGCGGCCGGCTCGCGAGCAGGACCCGGATGCGACGCGCGCGCCAGTCATCGGGCCAGTCGCGGCCCATATAGACCGGAAAGCCGGGGGGCGAGGTGCGCTCGTTGCCGTTGAGCAGGTGGCCGCTGTCGGGTGCGACCACGTGCGGCAGGCTGTCGCCCGACGCGCTCGCGATCCAGTCATGCGCGCCGTCGGCGCCGTCCTGCGGGAAGCTGCCGTCGCCGGCCTTGCGGATCGGCACGATCCCGGTGGTGAACTGGGCGATGCGGGTGCGGTCGGCGACCAGCAGGTTCTGCACCGGTGCGGTGCTGGTGGCGGCGACCGCGCCGGCCTGCTCGACCGACGCCGCGTCGTTCAGCGCGAACAGGCTGCTGGCGGCATCCTGGTGCGCCGGGGTGACCGGTGCGAGGGCTTCCATGGCGACCGCGAGCAGCTGGCCCTGCCCGTGCCGGTCGTTCATGTCGGGCAGGATGTCGCTGATCAGCGGGCCGTGCCGGGTCTCGCGCACGGTGAGGAGGCTGTCGGGCTGGCCGCGGACATGGATGGTCTCGCGCCGGGTGAGGAAGCGTCGCGGACCCTCGGGGGTGAGGTAGGTCCCGGTCGGGCCGGGACGCTCGATGAACAGGTCCTGGGTGTCGGCCTCGCTGCTGGTGAAGGTCCAGGCGATGCGACCGTTCTGGCCGATCACCAGGAACGGCGCCCCGGGCGCTGTGGCGCCGGTGAGGGTGGCGCCCGGACGGGTGATCCGCGCGAGGTACCACACGGCCGGAAAGCCGAGTGCGAGATGCGGGTCGCCGGCGAGCAACGGCGCGCCGGTCAGGCTGTGCGCGCCGTCCACGGCCCACTCGTCGGAGGCTTCGTCGGGCAGGGTGAAGGCGGCCGGGAAGCGCGGCAGGCGACGGTCGAGCTCGGTCGCGAGACCGGCGAGATGCGGATCCGCACGACTGGCCTGCGGCGGCGGCACGTCGCCGGAGGCGGGCCGCAGGGCGAGCTGGCGGGCGAGCGGCAGTCTCGTTGACACGGCCAGCCGGGCCAGTTCGGTGCGCCAGTTGGCGCCCAGCGTGAGCGCCATCAGGCGGCCCCACAGCAGCGAGTCCTGCGGCGTCCAGGGCTCGGGGGGTCCGAGCAGCAGGAACTCCGGGGCGATGAAGCGGCCGCGGGCGGCGATCTCGGCATTGACCCCGCGCGCGTAGGCGTCCAGCAGGCGGCGGTCGGGCGGCGGCAGCATCGGATAGGCCGCCTCGGCGCGCACCCTCAGGCCGAGGGTGCGCATCATGCGGTCGATCGGCAGCGCCGCGCGGCCGGCGATCTCGGAGAGACGACCCGAGCCGACGCGTCGCATCAGCTCCATCTGGAACATGCGGTCGCGCGCGTGCACGACGCCGAGTGCGGCGGCCGCATCCTCGGCGGACGCGGCCTCGATCCGGGGAATGCCGACGGCGTCGAAGCTGATCGCGACCGCGTGGCCCAGACCCGCTACCCGCAGCGTCTGGTCGCGGCCGGGCAAGGTCCGCCACAGGGCGGACGCGGCGAGCACGATCCCGATCATCGCGATCGCGGCGATTCCGGCGGCGGCGAAGCCGGCGATCCCGAAGTCGGGCCGGCGGCCTCGTCCGGGCGTCGGCATCGGCTATCGCAGCCGCTCTGCGGCTTCCAGGGCGAAGTAGCTCAGGATGCCGTTGGCGCCGGCGCGCTTGAAGGCGAGCAGGCTCTCCATCACCGCGCGCTCGTGGTCGAGCCAGCCATTGCGGATCGCGGCCATCAGCATCGCATACTCACCCGACACCTGGTAGGCGAAGATGGGCACGGCGAAGCGGTCGCGCACCCGGCGCACGATGTCGAGATAGGGCATGCCGGGCTTGACCATGACCATGTCGGCACCTTCGGCGAGGTCGAGCTCGACCTCGCGCAGCGCCTCGTCGCTGTTGGCCGGGTCCATCTGGTAGGTTCGCTTGTCGCCGCGCAGCAGCCCGCCGGAGCCGAGCGCCTCGCGGAACGGCCCGTAGAACGCGCTCGCATACTTGGCCGCGTAGGACATCAGGCGGGTGTCGATCAGGCCGTGCGCGTCGAGGGCGGCGCGGATCGCGCCGATCCGGCCGTCCATCATGTCCGACGGTGCCAGGATGTCGATGCCGTTGCCCGCCTGGTTCAGCGACTGGGTGACCAGGACCGAGACCGACTCCTCGTTGGCGATTCGGCCGTCGCGGAGCACGCCGTCATGGCCGTGGCTGGTGTAGGGGTCCAGTGCCACGTCGCCGATCAGGCAGAGCTCGGGGAACTCGGCCTTGAGCAGGCGGGCGCTGCGGCAGATCAGGTTGTCCGGGTTGGCCGATTCCGTGCCCTCCTCGTCGCGCCGGTCGAGCGGGGTGACCGGGAACAGGGCGACCGCGGGGATGCCGAGCCGCGCCGCCGGCGCCACGTGGGCGGCCAGGCGGTCGAGCGAGACGCGCTTGACGCCCGGCATCGACGAGATCTCGGATTCCGCCCGCTCGCCCTCGGTCACGAACACCGGCCAGATCAGGTCGTCCACCGAGAGGTGGTTCTCCGCGACGAGCCTGCGGGTGGACGGATCGACCCGGTTGCGGCGCAGCCGCGTCGAGGGGAAGCGTCCGGGCGTCATCAGGCGGCTCGCCGCGGCTGCTGCAGGCGGCTGTGGCTGCGTCCGTAGCCGAAATAGACCGCGAAACCGATCAGCAGCCAGACCAGCAGCCGGATCCAGGTCAGCCCGTCGAGCGAGAGCATCAGCGCCAGGCAGGACAGGATGCCCAGGATCGGGATGACCGGGCCGCCGGCGACGCGGAACTTACGCTCGCGGCCGGGATCGCGGGCGCGCAGGATCAGGACGCCGGCGCAGACGATGACGAAGGCGAGCAGGGTGCCGATCGAGGTCATGTGGCCGAGCTCGCTGATCGGCAGGAAGGCGCAGAGCACGCCGGTGAGCACCATGAACAGCAGGTTGGAGCGCCACGGCGTGCGCCAGCTGGGGTGGATCTGGCAGAACAGGGGCGGCAGCAGCCCGTCGCGCGACATCGCGTAGAACACCCTGGACTGGCCGAGCAGCAGCACCAGCATCACCGAGGTGAAGCCGCAGATGATGCCGAACTTCACCGCCTCCTTGAGCCAGTGGTAGGGCGTCATGTCGATCGCGCTGGCGACCGGTGCCGCGTCGTTGAGCATCAGCTTGTAGTTGAGCAGGCCGGTGAGCACGAAGGAGAAGGCGACGTAGGCCAGCGAGCAGACCAGCAGGCTGCCGAGGATGCCGATCGGCATGTCACGCTCCGGCCGCCTGGTCTCCTGGGCGGCGGTGGAGACGGCGTCGAAGCCGACATAGGCGAAGAAGATGGTGCCGGCGGCGCGCATGATGCCGGAGATGCCGAAATGGCCGAAGCTGCCCTGGTTGGGCGGGATGAAGGGGGTGTAGTTGGCGGCGTTGATGTAGGGGATGCCGAAGCCGATCACCGCCAGGATGACGCAGATCTTGATCACCACGATCACCGCGTTGACCTTGGCCGACTCCGAGATGCCGCGCATCAGCAGCAGCGAGATGCATACGATGATGAACACCGCCGGCAGGTTGATCAGGCCGGTGGCGGTGCCGCCGCCCGGAAGTGCGACCGTCTCGAACGGCGAGGCGAGCAGCCTGGGCGGGATGGCGACGCCGAAATCGCGCAGCAGCGAATTGACGTAGCGCGACCAGCTGACGGCGACGGTGGCCGCGCCGACGGCGTATTCGAGCACGAGGTCCCAGCCGATGATCCAGGCCACCAGCTCGCCCAAGGTGGTGTAGGCGTAGGTGTAGGCGCTGCCGGCAATCGGGATCATGCTCGAGAGCTCGCTGTAGCACAGCCCGGCGAAGCCGCAGCCGATAGCGGCGATCAGGTAGGAGATCACCACCGCCGGGCCGGCATTCTCCGAGGCCGCGATCCCGGTCAGCGAGAACAGCCCGGCGCCGATGGTGCAGCCGATGCCCAGCGCCACCAGGCTCAGCGGCCCGAGCACCCGCCGCAGTGCCGCGCCGTCGCTCTCCAGCGTCAGGCTCTCGATCGATTTGCGTCGCCAGAGGCTCGCCGGGCCCGGATTTGCGACGGATTGGGACATGCAGCGCGTCTCCTGGGCCGGATGGATCTAGAGAGCCTCGGCGGGCGGCCCTCCCGGTGGTTCCGCTCGCCGCGGCACCGGACTATAGTGATGCAGTTGAACGCACTTGCAGCCCGTATGCCAGCCCCTCCCTCAGTTCGGGGGCACCGGACGGGCCAGCACCCGGAGCCCGAAATGCCCGACCAGATCATGCACTCCCCGCTGCAGCGCTTCTTCGCCAACTCGGTGCGCGAGAGCGATCCGGAGCTGGCGGCGGCGCTGGATGGCGAGATGCGGCGTCAGCAGGACGGCATCGAGCTGATCGCCAGCGAGAACATCGTCTCGGCGGCGGTGCTCGAGGCGCAGGGCAGCGTACTGACCAACAAGTACGCGGAGGGCTATCCGGGCCGTCGCTACTATGGCGGTTGCGGCGAGGTCGATCGCGCCGAGCTGCTGGCGCTGGATCGGGTGAAGCGGCTGTTCGGCGCGGGTTACGCCAACGTGCAGCCGCATTCCGGCGCGCAGGCGAACCAGGCGGTGTTCCTGGCCCTGCTAGATGCCGGCGATACCATCCTCGGCATGAGCCTGGCGTCCGGCGGCCACCTGACGCACGGTGCGGCGCCGAACCTGTCCGGCAAGTGGTTCCGCCCGGTGCAGTACGGGGTGCGGCGCGACGACGGGCTGCTGGATTACGACGAGCTCGAGCGGCTGGCGCGGCAGGAGAAGCCGCGTCTGATCATCGCCGGCGGCTCGTCCTATCCGCGCTTCATCGATTTCGCGCGCATCCGCCGGGTGGCGGACGAGGTCGGCGCCTTCCTGATGGTCGACATGGCGCATTTCGCGGGGCTGGTGGCGGCCGGGCTGTATCCGAGCCCGCTGCCGCACGCCCACGTGGTGACCAGCACCACCCACAAGACGCTGCGCGGGCCGCGCGGCGGGGTGATCCTGTGCAACGACCTCGATCTGGGCAAGAAGTTCAACGCCGCGGTGTTCCCGGGTCTGCAGGGCGGCCCGCTGATGCACGTGATCGCGGCCAAGGCGGTGGCGTTCGGGGAGGCGCTGACGCCCGAGTTCAGGCTCTACCAGCAGGCGGTGGCGGAGAATGCCCGCGTGCTCGCCGCGACCCTGATGCAGCACGGGCTGGCCATCGTCACCGGCGGCACCGACACCCATCTGCTGCTCGTCGACCTGAGGCCGAAGCGGGTGACCGGCAAGCTGGCGGAGGCGAGCCTGGAGCGGGCCGGGATCACGGCGAACAAGAACGCGATCCCGTTCGATCCGGAGAAGCCCGCGATCACCTCGGGGATACGCCTGGGCAGTCCCGCCGCCACCACGCGCGGCTTCGGGCCGGAGGAGTTCCGCGAGGTCGGGCTCATGATCAACGAGGTGCTGGACGGGCTCGCCGCGTCGAGCGACGGCGGCAACGCGTCGGTCGAGGCCTCGGTCCATGATCGGGTGCGGGCGCTGTGCGCGCGGTTCCCGATCTATCGCTAGAGCATTGTTCGGGCGCTAATCGTTCAGGAAGCGGGCGAGGCGCACCGCGGTGTGGCCTCGGCTGGGGCGAAGGCTGGGCATCACCAGCAGGCACTGATCGTGCGGCGTGCGGACCTCCCTGCCGCCGTCATTGGCGATCAGGGTGTGGCAGTCGGCGATCACGTCGCCGCCCCGGAACGGCCGCACGAAGGTGAAGTTGCTGGTGACGGCGGTGACCACCTGCGTCACCTCGGCGCCGCGCCAGGATTGCGTGCCGCGCGCGGCGGGATCGGCGGCCGGATCCGCGATCAGGCCGGTCTGGCGCAGCAGCGCCATCACCGCGGCGCGCGCGGTCACCACCGTGCCAGGCTCCCAGTGCGGGCCGGCCTCGACCAGGCAGGCGATCGGGACATCGGCCTCGTCGGCGAAGCCGGCGTAGTCGATCAGCCTCGGGCCGCTGCTGTGGCCGCGGTCGGCGACGGCCATCGGCGGGGTACCGATGGCGCGCGCCAGCCGCCGCCCCTTGGCGGTGGAGCCGCTGAGGATCAGCGGCTCGGATGGCCACAGCATCGAGTGCAGGTCGAGCAGGATGTCGGCGCTGTCGATGATCGGCCGTATCTCGCGCGCGCGCGTCAGCTCCACCGACTGGCGCGTGCCGTTTAGGATCGCCACGTCCCATAGCCGGTTCATATCCTCGTCCACGAAGCGCGACGCGGTCGGCTGGAGGGCATCGAAGCGGGCGAACGCCGCCAGGTTGAGGAAGCCGAAGGTCAGCCTGCCGCGCAACGGACGCAGGCGCGCGCGCAGCAGCGCGTCGAGCACAATGGCGCCGGCGATCTCGTTGCCGTGCATCAGGGCGGTCACCAGGACGTGCGGTCCGGCGCGACCGGTCTCGAAATGATGGAAGCCGGCTACCCCGCAATTGCCCGATCGCCACTCGTCGAGCTCAGGCGGGACCAGCCGGACGTCGAAGCGCGGCAGGGCCGGGAAGCTCGGCAGCAGCGGATCGGAGAGGCCGATCATGCCGCCCTGGTCATGCTGACGGCGAGGCGGCGGATGAAGGCGTCGCAGGCGTCGAGCTGGTCACGCGCGATCCACTCGTCGGCCTGATGCGCCTGGGCGATATCGCCGGGCCCGCAGACGATGCTGGCGATGCCGGCCTCCTGGAAGATGCCGGCCTCGGTGCCGTAGGACACCTTGCCGTGCTGGTTGGCGCCGCAGGCCTGCTTGACCAGCCCGACCAGCGGGTGCTCGGGATCGAGCGAGAGCGGCGGCAGCAGGTTCAGGGGCTCGAAGCTGAAGCCGGTGGCGGGATCGACCTGGTGCATCCAGCTCTCGATCATCCGTGAGGCGTGGCTCTGCAGACGGCGCAGCTCGGCCGCGGCATCGTCGCCGGGGATGGTGCGCCACTCCATCTCGAACACCGTCCGCTCCGGGATGATGTTCAGGATCGAGCCGCCTTCGATCAGGCCGACGTGGATGGTGCTGTGCGCCGGCTCGAACCCGGCTTCGCGACGGCCGTCGGCGGCAAGACGGCGCGCCTCGGCGGCGATCCAGCCGATCGCCTCGGACGCGGCGTGGATCGCGTTGACGCCTCGTGCCGGCTGGCTGGAATGGCCGGCGCGGCCGCGCACGGAGACGCGAACCGACAACCTGCCCTTGTGGGCGGTGATCGGCTTCATGCCGGAGGGCTCGCCGACGACGCATAGCGCCGGCCGCAGGCGGCCCGCCTGCATGTCCGCCACCAAGCCGTGGGCTCCCGCGCAGTCCACCTCCTCGTCGTAGGAGATCAGCAGATGCACCGGACGCAGCAGCGGCGCCGCCTTGAGATCGGGCACCGCGGCGAGGCAGGAGGCGACGAAGCCCTTCATGTCGACCGCACCGCGCGCCAGCAGGCGACCATCGCGCTGCTGCAGCTTGAACGGATCGGTGCTCCATGTTTGGCCGTCGACCGGAACCGTATCGACATGGCCTGAGAGGGCGAGGCCGCCTTCGACTTCAGGACCGATGATGGCGTGAAGGTTCGCCTTCCGGCCGCTCGTGTCGTGGGTGAGCCGGTAGGGGACGTCGTGGCGGTCGAGATACTGCCGGACCCAGCCGATCAGCGGGAGGTTGGAGTTGCGGCTGGTGGTGTCGAAGGCGACCAGCGTCTCGAGGATCTCCGTTGTCGGAACGTGGACGGGTTCGCGCATCGGGTCAGTCTATACGGGGCAATTGCGTCGGCAATGGGCTGTCGCGGTGCGCCGGCGGCTGCGCGCGGGCATGTTCCGGCCGTGCTTGCGGTCCAGTTGTGCCGCGGCCAGACTCGGCCGCTTCACCGATCCAGGGCCGCGATGCGGGGTTCCTCGTCCACACTGCACCCGATGCATCGTCTGTGGCGCGCGATTCCGGCTGCCCGCCGTCGGCTGTGGCTCGCGAAGCTGCCGGCGTTGCTGGCGCCGAAGCCGGACCGGACGCCGCCCGCGGGCTGCGACGGCGTGATCGTCGCCGGCGAGATCGGCCGTGCTTCCGGGTTAGGGCAATCCGCGCGCATCATGCGTCGCGCGCTCGATGCGCTCGAGGTCCCGGCCTGGTCGATGCAGGCGGGGATCGCGGTGCCGGGCGATCGGGGCCAGCCGGCTCCGGAGGGCCCACGATCTTCGCCTCCGAGCGGCGCGGCGGCGCTGGTGCTGCACGTGAATGCGCCGGTGCTGCCCGCGACCCTGCTCCGCCTGCCGCGCCGGATGCTGCGCGGGCGTCGCGTGATCGGGTTCTGGGCCTGGGAGCTGGAGGTGCTGCCCGCGAGCTGGCGGCCTGCCTGCGCCTGCGTGCACGAGCTCTGGGCACCGTCGCGCTTCACGGCGCGCGCCCTGGAGAGCCTGATGCCGGGACGGGTGCGCGTGGTGCCCCATGCGCTGGCGCTGTCTCCGCCGCGGCCGGCGCGGCTCGATCGCGCGGCGTTCGGGCTGCCCGACGACGCGGTGGTAGTGCTGGTGTCGTTCAGCCTGGCATCCGCCTTCGAGCGCAAGAACCCGCTGGCCGCCGTGGCCGCATTCCGTAAAGCATTTGGTAACCGTGCCGACCGTATCCTGGTGCTGAAGGTGGGCCATGGCGGTCACTTCGCCGAGGACATGCGCAGGCTGCAGGAGGCGGTTGCGGGATGCCACAATATCAGGTTGGAGACGCGCATGCTGCCGGAGGCGGACATGCACGCGCTGACCAGGCTTGCCGATATCGTGCTTTCGCTGCATCGCAGCGAGGGGTTCGGGCTGGTGCCCGCGGAGGCGATGATGCTGGGACGCGCGGTGGTGGCGACGAACTGGTCGGCCACGGCCGAATTTCTCGACCAGGGCTGCGGCGTGCCGGTCGGCTATCGGCTGGTGCCGGCACGCGATCCGCGCGGCGTCTTCGAGGCGCCCGGCGCGGTATGGGCAGACGCGGACACCGACGCGGCGGCGCGGGCGCTGCAGGCGCTGGCGGACGCTCCGGAGCGGCGTGCCGTGCTGGGTGAGGCGGCGCTGCGGGTGAGCCGGTCGCGATTCGACGGTCTCGAGTTGCGCGAGGCGCTGGCGCAGATCGGCTTCGCCGGGCGGACGGTCTGAGGCGTGAGGATCCTGGTCTGGCAGTGGGGAAGACGAGGAGCCGGTCCGCGGGTCGCGACGGAGCTGGCGGCGAGCCTCGCCAGCGTGCCCGGGCAGCACGTGTTCCTCTCGCTCTCCACGCGCGCCGAGATCCTGAGCTCGCAGGACAGGCCGCTCTGCGTGCTGCCGGTGCGGACCTATGACGGCATGCCGGGCTATCTCTGCCGGTTGCTGCTGTCGCCGCTGACGGTCTGGTCGTTGATGCGGCGGATCCAGGCGCTGGCGCCGCAGGTGGCGATCTGCGCCATGCCCGGGCCGCTCGACCTGGTGATGGCCTGGGCGCTGCGGCAGCTGCGCGTCAAGCTGGTGGTGACCGTGCATGATGCGGACCTGCATCCGGGGGACGGCTTTCCGATGCAGATGGCGCTGCAGCGCCGCCTGATCCGCCGTGCCGACGCGCTGATCGCGCTGACCCATCACGTCGCCGAACGTCTGGCGCGGCAGCGGGCGGCGCACGGCAAGCCGCTGCTGAGGGCCAGCCTGCCGCCGTTCGTGTTCGGTCCGCGCCCGCCGCCGCCGCTCTCGCATGGCGGCCCCATGCGCCTGCTCTGCTTCGGTCGCCTGCTGCCCTACAAGGGGCTCGACCTGCTCGAGACGGCGCTGCGTGGACTGGACGAGGTGCCGCCCTACGAGGTCCGGGTCGTGGGGCAGGGGCCGCACAGCGAGACCCTGCGCAGGCTGGCGGCGTTGCCGCGGGTGCGGGTGGAGAATCGCTGGGTGCCGGAGAACGAGGTGGGCGCGCTGATCGGCTGGGCCGACGCGGTGCTGCTGCCGTATCGTGAAGCGAGCCAGAGCGGCGTCGCGGCGGTCGCGATCGCCGCTGGGCGCTGGGTGGTGGCGACCCGGGTCGGCGGTCTTGCCGAACAGTTCGGCGACGAGCGGCTGGCCTTGCTGTGCGAGCCGCATCCCAGCAGCATCCGCTCGGAGCTGACGCGGCTGCTCACCGCGCCGCCGGCCTGCGCCAGCGACGCGCGGCCGGATCCGCGGGAACGCTGGCGGCAGATGGCGGAGCATCTGGTGCGGCAGATCCAGGAGGCGTTCGATGGCGACGTGACCGCCGGTCATGCGGCCGAGGCGGCGGCGCAGAGCGAGATCGTCAGCGCCTAGCACCGGCCGCCCGCCCGCCCCCCCCCCCCCCCCCGCGTGATCCCGGCGCGATGTCGGTCCCGGCGCGGCCGCGGCCTCTTGCGTGGGTCTGCGGACTGGCCCAGCGTCGCGCGATGGCCAAAGCCCGCACGCGCATCGCCGTCATCGGCGCCGGGATGGCCGGCCTGTCCTGCGCCCGGGTCCTGCACGCGAGCGACGCCGAGGTCGTGGTGTTCGACAAAGGGCGGCGTCCGGGAGGTCGGCTGGCGACCCGCCGGATCGATGCGCTTCGCTTCGATCATGGAGCGCAGTACGCGACCGCGCGCGGCGACGCGTTCCAGGCCTTCCTGGCCGGCGCGGGCGAGCACGTCGCCGCCTGGGACCCGGCTCGCGCGCGACCGCGCTGGGTGGGGCTGCCGGGCATGTCGGCACTCGGCCAGGCGGCGGCGCAGGGCGGCATCGGCAGCCTGGTTTCGCTGCGTCAGGTCACGTTGATCGAGCGCGCACGCGCTGGCTGGCTCGTGCATCATCAGGATGCGGCGGCGGTCAGGCCCGGCACGGTCGGCCCTGGCGGAGAGTGCGCCGGACCGTTCGACCGGATCGTGCTGGCGCTGCCGGCGCCGCAGGCGGCGCCGTTGCTGACGGCGCTGGAACATGCATTCGCCGACGCGGTCGACGCCGTCGTCATGGAGCCATGCTGGGCGATCATGCTGGCCTATGCGGAGCGGCAGGCCGGCGCGGATACGCGGATCCTCGACGGGTCGCTCTGCTGGATCGCGCGGGACAGCTCACGCCCCGGCCGGTCCCGCCTGCCGGATTGCTGGGTCGCCCATGGCGGCCCGGTGTGGTCGGCCGCGCATCTGGAGAGGCAGCCGGACGCGGTAGCGGCTGACCTGCACGCAGCCTTCATCGCCGCGACCGGCATCGATGCCGAACCGATGCATCGCGCGGTGCATCGCTGGCGTCATGCACGGGCCGCCCGTCCCCTCGGGCAGGCCTGCCTGTACGATCCGGCGGCGGAGCTGGTGGTGTGCGGCGACTGGTGTCTTGGCGGACGGGTGGAGGACGCCTTCGACTCCGGCCGCGCCGCGGCCTGGGCTGCCTGAAGAAAGGCAAGGGGCTTCGCCCCTTGATCCCATCAAAAGCAAACCTTTGAAAACATCAGTTTAAGAAAAAGGGGTTTGGGGCCGGCGGCCCCAACGGGTCAAGGGCAGAGCCCTTGCCTTGATTTTCCCGCAGCCCGCTAGGCGGCGAGCTGGCCTGGCTCGGAGACCGTCAGCCGCGTCCGGATCAGCTTCTCGATGCTGCGCAGGTGCGCGCGCTCCGAGGCGTCGCAGAACGAGATCGCGACCCCGCCCTGCCCGGCGCGGGCGGTGCGACCGATCCGGTGGACGTAGCTCTCGGGCACGTTCGGCAGGTCGAAATTGATCACGTGGGTCACGCCGTCGATGTCGATGCCGCGGGCGGCGACGTCGGTCGCCACCAGGACGCAGATCTGGCCCTTGCGAAAGCTCATCAGCGCGCGCTCGCGCTGCGCCTGGCTCTTGTCGCCGTGGATGGCGCCGCAGGAAAGGCCGGCCTTGTCGAGGAACTCGACGACGCGGTCGGCGCCGTGCTTGGTCCGGGTGAAGACCAGGGTGCGTCCGGGGATGCGCCCGTCGCGGGTCTTGCGCAGGAACTCGGTGAGGACCTGCCGCTTGCGCGCCGTGTCGACGAAGATCACGCGTTGCTCGACCCGGTCGGCGGTGGTGGCGACCGGCGCCACCGCGACCTGCACCGGGTCGCGAAGCAGCTGGGCGGCGAGGAGGGCGATCTCGCGCGGCATCGTCGCCGAGAAGAACAGGCTCTGCCGCCCGGCCGGCAGCAACGCCGCGATCTTGCGGATCGGCAGGATGAAGCCGAGATCGAGCATGTGGTCGGCCTCGTCGAGGACGAGGATCTCGGTGGCGTCGAGCCGGATGCTGCGGTCCGAGAGGTGGTCGAGCAGGCGGCCGGGCGTCGCGACCAGGATGTCGGTGCCGTTCGCCAGTGCTCGGGCCTGCGGATGCTTGGGCACGCCGCCATGGACCAGGCTGGTGCGCAGTGGCGTGTTGCGGCCGTAGGCGCGGAAGCTCTGCGCGATCTGGCCGGCGAGCTCTCGGGTGGGCGACAGGATCAGGGCGCGGCAGCCCTGGCGCGGCGTGCGGGCCGTCGCGTCGAGCAGGCGGTGCAGGATCGGCAGCGCGAAAGCGGCGGTCTTGCCGGTGCCGGTCTGCGCGATACCCTGAAGGTCGCGACCCTGCAGGATCGCGGGGATCGCCTCGGCCTGGATCGGCGTGCAGACGAGGTAGCCTTCCTGACGTACGGCGTCCAGGATGGCGGACGAGAGCCCGAGCGTGTCGAACTGGGTGGTCATGCGGGGGATAAGCCTTTCCGGCGGTCGCGGCGATCGACGGGATCACGAACCGGCGCGTCAGGCGAAGTGCGGAGAACCCGGATGGCCCGTGCTGCGGCCTGGGCCTGCGGACCGCATGGCGCCGGTGAGGCTGGATGGCCGGGCGTCGATGGCGGATCACGTCGAAAGGCGCGGCATCTGATCGCCGATTTTCCCGGTCGAAGTCAAGCTCTGGCAGGCTGCTGAAGGCCGGCGCCTCGGAACGTCACGGAACGAAGAGCAGGCAAAGGGCTTTGCCCCTTGACCCCATCAAAGACAAGCCTCTGAAAACGTTAGTTTAAGAAAGTGGGGTTTGGGGCCTGCGGCCCCAACGGGTCAAGGGCAGAGCCCTTGCCTTGATGTTTCCGCAGCCTGCCAGAGCATAATGCCGGTCGCCCGCGCCCGCGGACGATGCCCTGGCTGTTGACGCGGGTCGAGGCGGCTCGCACAAGACGGCGATGCAGAGCGATCGCGCGGTGATCCTGGCGCAGCCTTACGCCGGGCTGCAGGCGCAGGCGGTGGGGCTGGCGGAGCGCGCGGGGCTCGCGCATTCGGTGCACGCGCTGATGCCGCGGCGACCCTGGCGCTGGATACCCGCCGCACGGTGGCCGATGCCGATGACCGCGATCGAGCCGATGGGGACGCTGCCCGACGGGCTGGTGATGAGCGTGGGCGGGGTCGGTGCGGCGCTCGGTGCGACGCTGCGCCGCCGCGGACGGCGGGTGGTGCAGGTCCAGAACCCGCGCATGCGGCTGGACCGCTTCGATCTGGTCGTCGTGAACACCCACGACGAAATCGAGGGACCCAACGTCCTGGTATCGCGCAATGCGCTGCATCACGTCGGCGCGGCTCAGTTGCGGGCGGCGCGGGCACGCTGGCTGCCCCGCTTCGCACAGCTGCCGCGGCCGCTGGTCGCGGTGCTGGTCGGCGGATCCAACGGACGCTATCGGCTGGACGCCTCGGTCGGCGCGGCGCTGGCCGGGCAGCTTGCCGGCATGATGCGCGACGATCGGGTCGGGCTGATGGCGACCCCCTCGCGGCGAACCGACGTCGCGGTGAGGGCGGCGCTGGAGCGCGCGCTGCTGCCGCTCGGCGCGTGGATCTGGAACATGCAGGGGGAGAACCCGTATCTCGGGCTGCTCGCCTGTGCAGACGCGATCATCGTCACCACCGACAGCGTCTCGATGATCTCCGAGGCGGTGGCGACGTCGGTGCCGGTGATGGTCGCCGCCCTTCCCGGTCGCTCGCGGCGGATCGGGCTGTTCGTGCACACGATGCGCCGAGCGGGTCGCGTACGCTGGTACGGCGGCCGGCTGCAGGACTGGCCGAGCCGGGCGCTGGACGACACGCCGGCGGTGGCGGATGCGATGCGGCGGCGCCTTGGCCTGGGCGGCGATCCCGGCGCGGACGCGCCGGTCGGTGCGGCAACCGAGTAGGGCGACATGCTGGACATCCAAACCTACGACGCGCGTCAGGGCGGCAACGCGCTCTACAAGGCGCTGGCGCATCCGCTGGCGGCGGAGGCGGTCGCGGCACTTGGCGGGAGGCTGCGTCAGGCGGGGCGGCTCGCGGTGTATGACCCGGATGGCGCGGCGGCGATGCTGTTCGCGCTGCACGCCGACCTGCCGCCGATCGCGGAACTCTACGTGCACGACGTGCTGGGGGTGGGTCGGGAGATGCTGGGCGTGCGGACCCGGCCGCTGAGCGAGATCGGCCGGTCCGAGGCATCGGTGCTGCTGGTGGCCGCGTTCGACGCCGAGCGTATCCGGGCGCGGATCGCGCACATGATCCCGGCCTCGCTTCAGGTGGTGACGCTGGATGCGGTGCGGCTGCCGGACGCCATGCTCACGCGGCCGCGCCCATACCTGGACCGGCTGAATTTCGCGACCAATTTCGCCTTCTTTCGGGACGACGATACGCTCTCGACGCGACTGGTGACGGCGAACTACTGGCACGCCTACGGCGCGGCGCGGGTCCGGCTCTGGCTGAGGCTCTATGACGCCGCGGGCGGGGTGCTCGCGACCTGGCAGGAGGATGTCCCCCCGGGGCCGGGGGGCATCGTGGTGGATAGCCGCGACGTGCGTGACCGCTTCGGGCTCGACGCGTTCTGCGGACAGCTGTTCGTCCATGCGATCGGCATCGCCGGGCACGATGTCGTCAAGTACGCGCTCGACACCCTGGGCCGGGACGGCAACCGGAGCCTCTCGGTCACGCACGACGCCAATGCTTGGCCGTCGAACCGCTACGCCAACCTTCCGGCTCCGGACCAGGGCGAGACGGTGGTGCTGTGGGTGCAGAACTCCCACGCGGTGCCGATCCCGGCTGGCGCCATCGCGCTCGATCGCATGGGGGCGGAGTCGCCGGTGACACTGCCGTTCACGGTGGCGCCCTACGCCAGCGTGGCGGTGGACGTGTCGGCTCAGCTTCCGGGCCTGCGCTGGCCGGCACAGCTCGAGCTGCGCTGCGGGCGGCACATGGTGCGGCCCCGCTACGAGGTGCTGCGGGGCGGCCGCCGCCGGATCGCGCACCTGAACGTGGAGCGTCCCGACCTGGTCAGCGATCCGGGCATCCCGACGCTGCCGACGAACCTCGGGCGCGGCTACATCCTGCCGTTCCCGGTGCTGGACCCGACACGGTTTCGCAGCGTCGTGCAGCCTGTGCCGATGGCGGAGCGCCAATCCACGCTGCCGCTGCGGGTCGATCTGTTCGATGCGGCGGGGTGCCGGACGGCCGAGCGCTTCCTGGGCTGCCTGGCGCGTGACCATGGCGTGGCGCTGGACCTGGCCGACCTTGCGGCCGATCTCGGGGAGGCGGGGGGGCATGCCGAGCTCGCGTACGATTTTCGCGACGGCGGGGAGGCGGATGGCTGGATGCACGCGCTGGTTCGATACGAACATATCGGCAGCGGCCACGTCGCCGAGACCAGCTTCGGCGCGCACATCTTCAACACCGCCATGGTCTATCGCGATGAGCCGCAATCCTACTCGGGGCCGCCGCCCGGGCTCTCGACGCGGCTGTTCCTGAAGCTCGGCGATGCGATGCGACGCAGCTTCAGCGCGCTGATCTATCCTGCGTCGGCACCGTGGCATCCGCGATCGAGCACCCGGCTGGTGCTTCATGACGGTGACGGCGCGGCGCTGGCGGAGCGAGCGATCGAGATACGCTGCTGCGGATCGATGATGGTCTGGCCGCACGAGATGTTCGGCGACGACCTGCTCGTCCGGGCGGGTCCGGCCGGCTACGTGCTTATCCGGGATCCGACCTGCCGGCTCTTCGGCTATCACGGGCTGATGGACGAGGCGGGCGCGTTCTCGCTCGACCATATGTTCGGGTTCTGAAGCGGATGGTGGGCGCGACAGGGATTGAACCTGTGACCCCCGCCGTGTGAAGGCGATGCTCTACCGCTGAGCTACGCGCCCATCCGACCGTGGCGTGCCGGGTTTTCGAGGATTTCGTCGTCACCGTCAAGGCGCGCGGGACGTTGTCCCAGGGGCGCGTGGCGGGTGCTCAGGTGCCGGCTGCGAGTTCCGACGACGTGAGGAAGGTGACGCCGATCTCGGCCAGCCCGCGTCTCGCGAGGTCCAGGCTGTTGCGTCCCTCGGCGTCGATGCTGCCGATGCCGCGGCACGCGTCGGTGATCAGGGCTGCCTTGTACCCCTGCTCGACGGCGTGACGGGCGGAGTGGGCGACGCAGATATCGGTCGCCAGTCCGCACAAGAAGATCCGCCGGACGCCGCGGTCGCGCAGCCAGCCGGAGAGCCCGGTGGAGGTGACGCCGTCATTCTCCAGGAAGGCGGAATAGCTGTCGACCGCCGGATCCATGCCCTTGCGGAGGACCATCTGCAGGCGCTCCTGCGTAAGAGCCGGATGGAGAGCCGCCCTGAGGCTGCCCTGCAGGGCGTGATCGGGCCACAGGATCTGGCTGCCGTAGCGCATCTGCACGATGTCGAAGGGCGCAGCGCCCGGATGGGAGCTGGCGAACGAGCTGTGGCCGGGCGGATGCCAGTCCTGCGTGGCGAAGGCGGAAGGGAAGCGGTCCTGCAGCAGGTGGTTGATCACCGGGACTACCTGGTCGCCTTGCGGGACCGGCAACTCGCCGCCGGGCATGAAGGTGGGCTGGACGTCGATCACCGCTAGGATGTCGGTGTGTGGATCGACGTGCAGCACGGCGCGGCTCAGACGTCCTGCGGCGGCAGCGACATCGTCGCGACCAGCGCCTCCGAGACCCGTCTGGCAAAGCCCGAGGGGTCGCGCGGCAGTTCGCCGTCCTGGACCCGGGCGAGGTCGAACAGGGTGCGCGCCGCCTCGTCGATCGGCTCGTGACGCTCCAGCCGGGCGGCGAGGGAGCGGATCAGCGGATGATGCGGATTGAGCTCCAGCACCGGGGCGGAGCTCGGCATCTTCTGACCCGACCTGCGCATCAGCCGCTGCATCTGCAGGTCCGGGCCGGCCTGCGAGGCCGCGAGCACGACGGCGCTGTGCACCAGCCGGTCGGTGGCGCGAGCCTCGGCGATATCGTCGCCGAGTGCCGTCTTGAGCGCCGGCAACAGGGCGGCGAGGTCGGCGGGCTCGGCTTGCGGCGCCTGGTCCGCGGCGTGCTTGGAGAGGTCGGCCAGGCCCTGGGTGACGCTGCGCAGCGGCTTGTCCTGGAACTTGTCGAGACGATCGGGCCAGAACGCGTCGACCGGATCGCTGAGCAGCAGCACCTCGATCCCGCGCGCCCTGAAGCCCTCGAGCTGCGGCGATCCGGCCAGCGCGTCCTGGCTGTCGCCGATCAGGTAGTAGATCGCATCCTGCTCCGGCTTCATGCGGGTCAGGTAGTCGGTCAGCGAGGTCAGGCTGCCGGCCTCGTGGGTGGAGCGGAAACGGGACAGCCCGGCGAGCTCGACACGATGCTCGGCGTCCTCCCACAGGCCCTCCTTCAGCGTCGGGCCGAAATTGTCCCAGAACCCGGCATAGGCCTCGGCGTCCTTGGCCCGGTTGCGCAGCTCGGTGACGACCCGGTTGGTGACCGCCTTGCGGATGCGCGCGAGCACCGGGGTGGCCTGCAGCATCTCGCGCGAGATGTTCAGCGGCAGGTCCTCGGTGTCGACGATGCCCTGGACGAAGCGCAGCCAGGGCGGCAGCAGCTCCGCCTCGTCGGTGATGAACATGCGCCGGACATGCAGTCGGACACGGCTCTCGCGCACAGACTCGACCGGCTCGAACGGGCGCATCGAGGGGATGAACAGCATGGCGGTGAACTCGAGCGTGCCCTCGGCGCGCCAGTGCAGCGTGGCCCAGGGCTTGTCGAAGGCGTGGCCGAGATGCTGGTAGAACTCGGTCAGCTGCTCCTCGGTGATCTCGCTCTTGGGCTTGCGCCACAGCGCGGTGCCCTCGTTGGCGGAGACCTCCTTGCCGTCGCGCTGGATGGTGATCGGCCAGGTGATGTGGTCCGCCCACTTGCGGACGATGTTCTCGAGCCGGTAGCCCTCGAGGAACTCGTCCGCGTCGGCCTTGATGTGCAGCACGATGTCGGTGCCGGGAGCATCGCGCGTCGCCGGTGCGAGGGTGAAGCTGCCGCCGCCCTCCGAGGACCAGCGCCAGGCGGCGTCCTCGCCGATGCGGCGCGAGGTGACCTCGACGCGGTCGGCGACCATGAAGGCGGCGTAGAAGCCGACGCCGAACTGGCCGATCAGGCTGGGCCGGTCCTCGGGCTTGGCGGCCGCGAGGTTCTGGCCGAAAGCGCGGGTTCCGGACCGCGCGATGGTGCCGAGGTTCTCCACGAGCTCGGTCCGGCTCATGCCGGTGCCGTCGTCGCTGATCGTGAGCTGGCGCGCCGGCTTGTCTGGGTCGATCCGGATCTTGGCGCCCTCCGGCAGGGCAGCGGCCGGGTCGGTCAGTGCCTCGAAACGTCGCCGGTCGGTGGCGTCCGCGGCATTGGCGACCAGCTCGCGCAAGAAGATCTCGCGGTCGGAATACAGCGCATGGACGACGAGGTCGAGGAGACGGCCGACCTCGGCGCTGAACTCATGACGCTCGGCTGGGTGCTCGCTCGATCCGGTACCAGGGGTCTCGTCGGTAGCGTTCTGGTCACTCATCCTGATGTCTCCGCAGCGATCGAACAGGCGGCGGATATGCGAGGATATCACGCCGATTTCAACCGGTGCGCGGGTGATCTGCGGCTTCGGCGAGCCTTCCTGGTCAGGGTCGGGGGAGTGCGGCTCAGCCCTCGGGCTCAGTAGCGGCTCAGCCGGCGGGGGATCGTCAGCATGGCGACCGGTGTCGCCCGATACGCCGACAGGTCACGGCCGCCCCCGCTCCCGAAGAGGTGGCCGCCGCCGCGCGGCATCCGCCCATAGCTCGTCAGCGCCATGTTGAGGGTGCTGTGGCCGAACGGGCGCGTGGACGCCGATCCGGCGCCGGCCGCGCCCGGGGAGGAGCTCGTCGAGCTCAGGGAGGACAGGCTGGCGAGCTGCCGGTGAAACTCGGAGCTGCGTGGTGACGCGCCGTGCTCGGGTGCGAGAGCGGTCGGTCGGTCGATCGGGTCGGCCCAGGCTTCCAGGACCTTACGCTGATAGTCGGTGCCGAGCTCAGGGGTCTGGGAGTGGTAGGCCGCCGCGGCGTGCGGCCAGCTTCCGGTCTGATGGAACAGGTCCGTCAGGAAGCGGGCGGCATAGGTGGCGTTGCGGCCGGGGTCGAAGGCGTCGTCGAGAGAGCTGAACGCGGTCGGGTGGAACATCAGGTTGATCTGCGTGCAGCCGACATCCATGGACTGAATGCCTCGCGCCCGGAACTGTCTGGCCGCCTCGACCGCCTCCGACTTAGAGCCGTAGAAATGCCCCTGCCCCTCGGCGTTGATGGTCCAGGGCCACGCCCTGACGGCTCGTTGATCCTGATCGTAGCGGCCACTCTCGACCCGGCTGATGGCGTTCAGCAACTGATCAGGAACACCGGACGCGTGCTCCGCCGCAGCCGTCGCCTGCTGGCAGAGGGCGTAATCGGCGGGTTCCGACGCGGCGGCGGCGGCGGCGGCGAACGCCCACAGCAGCACGAACCAAGCAAAGTTGGTGAGGACATGGCGTCGCATCCCCGCATCATGCGAGCAATCGGTTACCAAATCCTCAAGAGTGAGGCGGGTGCGGTCGGGATCTGTCTCGGATGGTCGCTAACGCATGAGGGCAGGGACGTTCTCGGCGAGCTTGTCCAGCAGGTTCGCCAGCATGATGCGAAGCTCGGTGAAGCGCGGCAGCTTCTCGAAGTTCGCCTCGTTCATGTAAAGGCTGCGGCAGATCTCGATCTGCAGCACGTGGACGTGCTGCGACGGCCGGCCGTAGTGACGCGTGACGTATCCGCCAGCATACGGATCGTTGCGGCAAACCCTGAAGCCGCGGTCACGCAGGAACCGCTCGGTGAACTGGGTGATCGGCAGGGCGCATGAGGTGCCGAACGCGTCGCCGAGCACGAAATCCGGCTCGGCCCTGCTGAAACCATTGCCGAGACTGGGCATGGAGTGCGCGTCGAGCAGCAGGCAGAACCCATGGCTGGCGACGATCTCGTCGATGAGCCGTGTCAGCGTATCATGATAGGGCTGCCAGCAGGCTCGTATGCGTCGCTCGGCTTCGGCGAACGTCAGCTTTTCCCGGTAGATCGGCTCACCCGATGAGACGAGGCGCGCGATCGTGCCGAAGCCTGCTAGGACGCGCGCGCTCGCGGTATTGCACCACGCGGGCAGCTTGTCGGCGAACATGAGCGGGTCCAGCTCCCACGGCTCACGGTTGGCATCGCAGTAGACGCGGGGAAAATCGGCGCGAAGCAGGGTGATGCCCGCCTCGGAGGCTCCGGCGAACAACTCCTCGACGAAACTGTCCTCGCTCCTTCGCAAGTCCTCGAAGGCAAGACGCGACGACGCGATGAAGTCGGGGGAGTAGTTGCGGCCGGAATGCGGCGAGGCGACCAGTATCGGAACCATCTGCATTGCCGGCGCCGCGACATGAAGCGGTTCGGGGATCATGTCGTGCGGCGGCGAGGGATCGGGCGATGCCATGGAAGCACTCTGCGCGTGCCGCCGCATCGTGTCACTCGTCCCTGACGGCTCGCGAGGCATCGCGCCAGGATGCGGCGGCAGCGATGAGAATTCGCGCTTGCGGCGCCGCTTGCAGATCGCGATCGGCGATTGTAGAAGCCTCCCGATCGGATGGGCGCGTAGCTCAGCGGTAGAGCACTGCCTTGACATGGCAGGGGTCACAGGTTCAATCCCTGTCGCGCCCACCATCCGACTCATGCTGCGAGACGATGTCCGGTGACACCAGGCTGCTGTGGGTCGCATCGAGCGCCGCCTGCAGGATGTAGGCGGCGGAGAGCCTGTCCACCAGCACCGCTCGACGGGCCCGGGTCATGTCGAGGTCGGAGATCAGCATGCGGTTGACGGCCTTGCTCGACAGACGCTCGTCCCACAGCGCGCCGGGGAGACCCGTGACATCGCTCAGAGCGAGCAGCCAATCGCGCGCGCGTTGCGCCGCCGGACCGAAGCTGCCGTCCATCGAGAGCGGAAGCCCGCAGACGAGGCCGGCGGCTCCTTCCTTGCGCGAGAGGCGAAGGATCTCAGGAGCATTCACGGAAAGCTTGTCACGCTTGAGGCTTCCGTAGGGGGAGGCCAGCATGAGCGAGACGTCAGACAGTGCCAGGCCGATGGTGCGGGATCCGGGATCCAGACCCAGCAACCGGCCATGCTGGGGAAGGGCTGCGCGAAGCTGTCGCATGTTGAAGAGCGGCATAATGACGGTTTATGGTCCCGACGCACCCGGCTTGCCAGGGTGCGCTCCCGAGATAAAGAAGGTTCCCCGTCATGTCGCTTGATGCCGCGACGGTCCGTCGTGTCGCCCGGCTAGCCCGGATCGGGATCGAGGATCACGAGCTTCCCCGGCTGCAGGAGGAGCTCAGTGGCATTCTAGGCTGGATCGAGCAGCTCTCGGAGGTCGAGGTCGAGGGCGTGGCTCCGATGGTCAGCGTAGAGCAGGCCGTGCTGCGTCTGCGAGACGATGTCGTGAGCGATGGCGGTGCGCCGGACGCGGTGCTGTCGAACACGGTGGATCGGGTGGGGTGCTTCTACACGGTTCCCAAGGTGGTCGAGTGACGTTGACCGATCTTTCGCTCGCGGCCGCATCACGCGGCTTGTGCGAGAGAAACTTCACCTCCGTCGAGCTCACCCGGGCGCATCTGGATGCGATCGAGGCGTTGAACCCGCGTCTGAACGCCTACGTCACCGTGACCGCGGAGCGGGCGCTGCAGGCGGCTGCGATGGCCGACGCGGCTCTTGCGCGTGCGGAGCAGGCGCCGCTCACGGGTATTCCGCTGGCGATCAAGGATCTGTTCTGCACGAGGGACGTGCGGACGACGGCTGCGAGCCGGATGCTCGAGGCCTTCGTGCCGCCCTACGAGAGCACGGTCACGGAGCGACTGCTGGGTGACGGCGCGGTGTTCCTGGGGAAGACCAACCTGGACGAGTTCGCCATGGGCTCATCCAACATGAACTCGATGTTCGGACCCGTCGAGAATCCCTGGCAGCGTTCTGATGACGCCGCCAGGCTGGTGCCGGGCGGATCTTCGGGGGGGTCGGCGGCGGCGGTCGCGGCCCGTCTTGCGCTCGGCGCCACCGGGACCGATACCGGCGGCTCCATCCGGCAGCCGGCTTCCTTCTGCGGTATCGTCGGGCTCAAGCCGACCTACGGGCGCTGCAGCCGCTGGGGGGTGATCGCGTTCGCGAGCTCGCTCGATCAGCCGGGACCCATGGCGCGCAGCGTCGAGGATTGCGCGATCCTGCTCCGCTCCATGGCCGGCTACGACGCCAAGGACAGCACCAGCGTGGATCGGCCGGTGCCGAACTATGCTGCCGCGTGCGGTCGAAGCCTGCGTGGACTGCGTGTCGGTATTCCACAGGAGTACCACGCGGCGGCGACGCCGCCGGAGATCGAGGCGCTATGGCAGCGAGGGATCTCCTGGCTGCGTGACGCGGGATGCGAGATCGCGACCGTGTCGCTGCCGCATACCCGATACGGATTGGCGGCGTACTATATCATCGCGCCTGCGGAATGCTCGTCGAACCTGGCTCGCTACGATGGGGTTCGGTTCGGGATGCGCGTAGAGGCTGACAGCCTGGACGAGCTCTACGAGCGCTCGCGGGCTCGCGGCTTCGGAGAGGAAGTGAAACGGCGCATCCTGATCGGCACCTATGTCCTGTCGGCGGGTTATTATGATGCGTATTATCTGCGGGCACAGAAGGTAAGAAATCTGATCCTGCGCGACTTCACCGACGCCTTTCAGAAAGTCGACGTCTTATTGACACCGACGGCGCCATCCGCGGCATTCGCCCAGGGCGAGAACATGGATGATCCGATCAAGATGTATCTCAACGATGTCTTCACGGTTCCCGCAAGCATGGCAGGCGTGCCGGCGTTGTCGGTGCCGGCTGGCCTGGATGGTACCGGTCTGCCGCTGGGGTTGCAGTTGATCGGGCGACCGTTCGATGAGGAGGCGCTGCTAGCGGTTGGCCATGTGCTGGAGCAGTCGGCGGCGTTGCCGAACATGCCCAAGTTGCGCGCGGGAGGCGCGGCATGAGCTACGTCATCGACGGACATACCGGCACCTGGGAATTAGTGGTCGGACTTGAGGTGCATGCGCAGGTGATCAGCCGATCGAAGCTGTTCTCCGGGGCCTCGGCAACCTACGGCGCCGAGCCTAACACGCAAGTCAGCCTGATCGATGCTGCATTCCCGGGTATGCTCCCGGTGATCAACCGAGAATGTGTGGCTCAGGTGGTGCGGACCGGTCTCGGTCTCAAGGCGCGGATCAACCTGGAGAGCCGGTTTGATCGGAAGAACTACTTCTATGCCGACCTACCTGCCGGCTATCAGATCAGCCAATTCACGCATCCGATCGTCGGGACCGGCATGGTCGAAGTGGAGCTCGCGGATGGAAGCACGCGGAAGATCGGCATCACCCGCGTGCATCTCGAGCAGGATGCAGGGAAGTCGCTGCATGATCAGGATCCTTCGAGGTCCTACATCGACCTGAACCGTGCCGGTGTCGGATTGATGGAGATCGTGAGCGAGCCGGACATGCGCAGTCCGGAGGAAGCCGGCGCCTATCTACGCAAGCTGAGGATGATCCTGCGGTATCTGGGCACCTGTGACGGCAACATGGAAGAAGGATCGATGCGCGCGGACGTGAATGTCTCAGTACGGCAGCGGGGTGAGGCGTTCAGGACCCGATGCGAGATCAAGAACGTCAATTCGATCCGCTACGTCATGCAGGCGATCGAGATTGAGGCGAGGCGGCAGGTCGAAGTTTGGGAGCGCGGCGGCGCGGTTGATCAGGAGACGAGACTGTTCGACCCGTCTCGTGCGGAGACGAGATCACTTCGCAGCAAAGAGGATGCTCACGACTACCGGTATTTTCCAGACCCAGACTTGCTGCCACTCGTTCTCGACGAGACCTGGATCGGGAGGCTGGCGGAGGCGCTTCCGGAACTGCCGGATGAGAAACGCAACCGCTTCGTCGTCGAGTACGGGATCCGTCGGCAGGACGCGGCTGTGCTCGTCGCCGAACAGTCTACCGCGGCTTATTTCGAGGAAGTGGTGCGGGGACGAGATCCCCGTCTGGTAACCAGTTGGGTCACCGGCGACCTCTTCGCAGCGATGAACCGAACCGGGTGCACCATCGCAACCAGCCCTGTCTCGGCGGAGGCTCTCGGCGGACTGCTGGACCTGATAGTTGACCAGACGATCAACGGTCGCATCGCGAAGGATGTCTTCGAGGAGATGGTCGACACCGGGGAGGAGCCGGCTTCCATCGTCGAGCGGAAGGGTCTGCGCCAGATTACCGATGTCGGCGCCATCGACGTGGCTATCGAGACGGTACTAGCGGGAAATGTAGGGAAGCTGGCCGAGTTTCATGCGGGTAAAGAAAAGCTTTTTGGCTTCTTCGTGGGTCAGGTGATGAAGGCGATGTCTGGACAGGGCAATCCATCACTGGTGAATGAGGCGCTGCGGCGTCGGCTTAGACTTGAGGTTTGATGGGGTTTGACGTCAATCCTCCCCCGGACTAGAGGTAGTTGTAGGCACCGAGCGAAGAGAATGCTCTTCGGCGGAGGGGTGGCCGAGCGGCTGAAGGCGGCGGTTTGCTAAACCGTTGTACGGTGTAAAGCCGTACCGTGGGTTCGAATCCCATCCCCTCCGCCAGCCTAAGCTCCTGGTCCTCCGCAAGTTGGCGTCGTCGCGGCGAGCTTTCGTCTGCCTTGAGATCCGGTCGATCTCGAAAAACCGCATCGTCTCAGGAGATAAAGAAGAATGCATAGGTTCGGCAGGAGGCTGACGCTGTGTGGCATCCTGTTACTGCTATCATTTCCAGCTAAGGCGGACGACCAGGCACGGTCCAGTGATCTCGCCAGAGAACAGCTGGCAAGGGCGATCGCGGTCCTGCGACTTAAGCCTGAAGCGGCAGGTCAATCATGCCTGGACTCGCTACATGAGGCTCATCAGACGGAAGATCAGCTGAAGAAGCTTCAGAGCGAGGCGAAGGATCCTGATCTCGCGCTCGCTCAGGACGTGCTCGAGACGGATTACGAGAATGCGCAGGAAGTTTGCGGGGCTGATGCGAGAACAACCTGCGCAACCGTGCCTCAACCCGCAGGATTGGGATCAGCCTGCGCGCAGCTGACGGCACCACAAAAATAGCTAAGCCGTCCATCATATCACGGTCACCGAAGCCGTACAAGACAGCACCGCAGCCTTACTAACTGATGAACTTATCGTGACACCTGCTTAGATTGTCGGAGTGGGATATGAGTGATCTTCGTGACCGTCGAACATAAGACGTTCTAGGCCATAGTTCATGTAGTGGTAAGTGTATATTTACCTACATATCAGCGACCGACTGATATATCATCAGTTCTACTAAGATAGCATGTAGACCTCTGGGATTTATAGAAGTCTTAGTAGGACTTCACCAGGATTTTTGCCCAATAGATATTTATCATAAACCAAAATTTACTGACGAGAGGTCTAGAGTATTTCTAAACGGGCTTTAGCCAAGTCGAGTTATTCGGCTAAAGGTTCCAAGCAGCATCAAGTTTCAGGAAATCCTGTCAAGTAATATCTGTGTAACAAGACATCAAAAATTTCTTGTACCCAGCCTAACAATTTGTCAGCATCCACGTCGGCCTCGTCATGCCGAACAGAAGGGATGCCTAATTATCATGCCTCGTTCAATTAATTGGACTGGCGACCTCGACGCCACACTGACCCGCCTGCTGGATTACCAGGGAGTGACTATACGTGCTGCTGCTCAACGTCTAGGAGTGAGCCGCAGCTTCGCGCAACGTCGTGCCAAACTGCTTTCCAATCGCATGCGACAACGTGCTTGCACGGAAGCTAGGGAGGCCGCGGGCACGGAACCGCTTCCAGCAGGGCATCCGATTACCTGGAGCGCCATCTGCCCAGATAAAGCCCCATTCCAGGTTCTGCCGACCTGACGCGCCATCAGCTGCACGGGAGATGGTTGTCGATCAAGACCCTTAATGTCCAAGTGCGCCATGTCTCTGCTGCCGAACAGGATGCATGATGAAGATCGAGAGCAAGTATGAATTTGAACCGGCGCGAGTAAGTATGTCCGTAGAGGCTACTGCAGAATATCATCTTGACGACCGTGCGTCTCCAGAGCGCCTACGCAAAGGTAATGATTTTCGTATTCTGCAGGGTGTCCAGCGACTACATGGCCCGTTGGCCGCACTTCATCGATCTGGTGAAATCGGCGATGTACACGTGGCTGTAGCGGATCGCTGGTATCGAGACTACGTTCTGGGAGTGGAAGGGGCGAAAGACCCGGATGCTGGTCGGACCGGTAAAGCTCGAGATTTTCACGCTGGGATGCTTTCGAGAGTCGCCTCATGCGCACGGCATCGCGCCGTCCGTGATGCACTCGGTCTCTGTGCCGAGATAAGGTTGCGCCTGTTCCTGGTAGACGAACTCTCATTCTCGTCAATCGCGGAGAGGCTCATGCCGAAAGACGTGAACGGCCGCAAGAAAGTCGCCGCGCAGATGGCTTTTCTCCTGGAGCAACTCGCCGAGCATTATGAAGGCGTAGACCGAAAGCGCTTGTTGTCACGATGCGAACCCAGGAGTTGAGCGCTCCTCTCTAGAAGGATCCCGGCTACGCCTAGTAAACCCGCCAACGGGAACTCCGTTTTCGTAGTGCGGGGCAAGCCTTAAATAGTCTCGAATCTTCAAAAAAACGTGTTGACGCTGGGTCCATTCAAGATTATAAACGTTACATACTGAGTTAGTTTGGCCCGCCGGCAATTACGCCCGGCGGGTTTTTTGTTTCAGCTGCAGATAACGGGTCACCATCATGTTCGCAGGCGTTGTGCAGATCGTATGCGGCGATGTCGTTGCGAGTGGAGCTTCCGTCTACGTTGTTCAGGCGATAGAAGGCGACGAACTAACGCTGCTGCGTATCGAGAGTCAGAACGGCACCCGTCACCGAGCGGATGTGGCTCCCGATCACTGGTCCGATGTCGCCTTCAGCGGCCTGCCGCTGCAAGATATCGTCATCCGCTGCGTGCCCGTGCGACGATACGGCACCTGCAACCTGACGAAGCTCGGTTGTCTCTCGGACATGTTCAGGGATCGTGTGGAAGGCGCGCTGAAGCGAGAGTTGATGATCCGCCGCTTCGAGGAATCCCCGCCGATGCGGAGTAACTTGCTGGCGTCGACATCCTCTCGAGGCCGTCGCGTCGGCACGGTCCGCTACGCCTGAGCCCGCCTCTTCCGGGCATCGCGGCCTCGTCAGCCAAGCGTGTGAGACGGAACAGTCCAGCAAAGGTTGCGTCTCAGCAAACCGAGAGTCTGGAACCGATCGACCGTTTCCTCATTGTCTTGGCACAGACCGGCAATCCCAGCGTCGCGTGTCGTGCGAGCACGATTACGAGGCGCGAGATCACCCTGCTTCGGGAGCATAACGCAGATTTCGCGGTGGCGTTTCAGGACGCCATGGACGAGGCAGCCGATATGCTTGAGGCAGAAGCCTGGCGACGTGCTCTTGAGGGTGTTGCCGAGCCAGTGGTCAAAGCAGGCAAGCCTGTCTTCGACCCAAACACGGGAGAGGCCATCACAGTACGTCGCTACAGTGACGCTCTCCTGATGTTGCTTCTCAGGGGTAGCAAGCCCGGCAAGTTCATGTCCCGCGCTGCTGCATCCGGAAGAGACGACGCGGCGCAGATCATCAAGGAGATTGCCGCTGACTACGATCCACCTCGGCGAGAGGCCAAGTCAGAGCGCCAGCGGCGGCCGTGACCCCGCGCGAGTAGGCCTGAGCGAGCCTCAATGGGCAATCTATGATGCAGGATGGGATGAAACGGCGAGGTTTCGCGTCGCCGTCTGCGGACGTCGCTTCGGCAAGGCGCTGGCGCTGTCGACACCTCTGCCGTCGCCCACCGGCTGGACCGATATGGGATCGGTGCGGAAAGGCGATCGACTGTTCGATGAGCAAGGCTCGATCTGCAACGTGGTGTTGGTCACCGAGATTATGTTGGGCCGCCCCTGCAACCGTGTGCAGTTCGACGACAATACCAGCATCATCGCGGATGACGATCATTTGTGGGAGGTGCGTGAGACACGGCGAGATGACAACGCTCGCGTAGTACGTTCTACGATCGAGATCGCCCGGCAGCTCGAACGGGGAGGATGCTACCGATACACCATCGCGGCCTGTCGAGCGCTACGGATAGATGAGGGTGGTCATGACGCTCCGCTCAAGACTACCCTCACCGTCGCGCCACGAGCCGTCCAACTCGATCGCTTCGACCTCCGCGCGTCGATTGAGCAGAGATATTGTCTGCTGCGCGACCTATCGAAGAAACTTCGCGCCCGTCGCACCGAGTACTGGTCCTCTCTGCTCTGTCACACTCAGTCTCTGACCCGTGACGTCTTAGAGTTATTGCGTTCCCTTGGCTTCGCGCCGCATGTGGAAGCAGCAGCGAATGACTCGTCGGAGGCTCGCTGGGTCAGATGGCAGAATGAAGCTGCTCCCGTGGAAAGGCGCATTGTCTCGATAACCCCGATCCGGAGTGTTGCGGTACGTTGTCTGCAGGTTGATTCGCCCTCTCGTCTCTATCTCTGCGGCGAGGCGATGGTGCCGACGCATAACACGTTCCTGATGGCTGAAGAGATACGCCGAGCTGCGAGATTGGCGATACGCTCGGGTGTCGGGACCGAGAACGAGATCTGGTATGGAGCCCCCACGTTCATCCAGGCAAAGAGGGTCATGTGGGCTCGGCTGAAGAAATCCATACCGACACGATGGCTGAGTGGAAGTCCGAACGAAACCAGCTGTGCAATGCGGCTTCGCTCTGGTCATATGATCCGGATCGTCGGGTTGGATGCGTTCGAGAACCTGCGCGGGTCGGGTCTCTGGTTCTTCGGTGGCGACGAATGGGCAGATTGCCGGCCGGAAGCATGGAGCGAAGTTATCCGTCCCATGCTATCGACTTCACGTGGTCATGCCCTCTTCATCGGAACACCGAAGGGATTCGATCACTTTCGGGACGCCTATCTTCTCGGTCAACCGGGTGGAGATCCGGCCTATAAATCCTTCCTGTTCACGACCCTGGATGGGGGCAACGTGCCCAGCGATGAAGTGGTCGCCGCACAACAGCAACTGGATCCAAGGACGTTCAGGCAAGAATATGGAGCCAGCTTTGAGAGCTACGCCGGCCGTGTGATCTATGCCTTCAGCCGGGCCGACAACGTCAGGCAGTCCAGTTATGACTTGTCGCGACCACTTCACATCGGGATGGACTTCAACATCAACCCGATGTCGGCGACGGTCTGGCAGGAAGACGGTGAGGCGACGCGACAGATCGACGAGATCATTCTGCCAACATCGAATACTGACGAACTGACGGCGGAGATTATCCGGCGCTATGGCCGTGCCGGTTTTGATCCCTCGATCCGAGTAGTCGACCATATCACGATCTATCCGGATCCAGCGGGTGCACAGCGAAGAAGCTCCGCCGGCGGCCGGACCGATATCGGTATCCTGAGAGAAGCGGGCTTTCACGTCGTTACGACGGCTTCGCACCCGCCGGTGAGGGACAGGATCAACGTGATGAACCGGCAATTTCTATCAGCAGATGGCGCTCGAAGAGCTTTCGTGAACACATCCTGCGTCAAGTCGATCGAGGCTTATGAACGACTGATCTATCGCGAGGGGACAAACGAGCCCGATAAGAGCACAGGTCATGATCATCTCGTGGATGCCAGTGGCTACTACCTGTTTGGGCGGACGTTTCGTCGAACGGGCAGCAAGGCTTCAACATCCCACATCATGGAGCGCTGAACCTCATGGACTGGCTCGCTCTTCAGGCGCGGATGCCGCGCGATGCGGATATGCCGGAGCGGAGTTTCCGGCTCGGCGCTCTCGAAGCGGTACTCGATGGACGGCAATATGACATCCTGCCACATACTTTCTCCCGCGAGCGGAGCGACTCCGGAGATTATGTACCGCTCGACGAGAGGCGACCATCAGTACGCACCGGCCTCTGCCGTGTCGTGGTCGAGGATTCCGTATCGCTCCTCTTCAGCGAAGGGCACTGGCCATTGCTGCGTGCGAATCACCCACAGACTGTCTCGGCTCTCGCCGACATGGTGCGTGAGACACATCTGAATGAGACGATGCTCGAAGCGGCAACGCGAGGCTCTGTCGGGTCGGTCGCGGTGCTGCTTCGGACGGTGGACCGGCGGCCCTATTTCGAGGTGCTGCCGACGCGCTTCCTGACGCCGCAATGGAGCCGGAAGAGTCCCGGCACACTGCTGAGCGTGACGGAGCGATACAAGGTTGCGGCTCCCGAACTTCGGGCGCTGGGCTATGAAATTGGTGCAGCCGACGGGCCGATGTGGTTTCAGCGACGGTGGGATCATAATGCTGAGACTTGGTTTCTGCCGACATCCTCAGGCAGTGCCGATCTGCCTCGCGTCGACCTCGAAAGGAGCGTCGTGCATGGGCTGGGTTTCGTGCCGATCGTCTGGATGCGTAACATCTCCGGCGGCGGAGGCTTTGATCCGGAGGGGGTAGATGGCGCCTGTACGTTCTCGGCCGGGATCGATACCGTCATCGAGGCCGATTATCTTCTTTCACAGGCCGGCCGGGGGTTGAAATATGGATCCGATCCGACGCTGGTTCTGAAGGATCCTAACGCTGCTCTTGGTTCCGCGGCAAATCCGCTGCGATCAGGTGGGGCCTCCAGTGCCTTGACGATCCCGCCGGAAGGAGACGCGAAGCTACTCGAGATCAACGGAAACGCGGCGGCCGCAGTCCTGGCTCATGTTCAGGAGTTGCGGGCGATCGCTCTCGAGGCGATGCACGGCAATCGTGCACATGGAGACAGGCTCGGAACGAGCCAGAGCGGTAGAGCGATCGAGCTCATGTATCAAGGTCTAATCTGGCTGGCTGACAGGCTGCGCATCTCTTACGGGGAATGTGGTCTACTCTCGCTGATGCGGATGGTCTGCGCAGCCTCGGCCAAGCTGCGCGGCGGCCTGAGGATAGGCAGCCAAGACTACGCTAATCTTGATCCCGGAGGATTGGCGTTAGCCTGGCCGAGTTGGTTCCCGGCGAGCTTTGCCGACAAACAAGCTCAGGCTTCGACGGTCGCTACGCTTGTTGGAAGTGGCGTCATCGACCGGGCGACTGCCTTCGATATCATGGCTCCACTCTATGATCTCGCAGGCAGCTATACGGAAGATCAAGGTGAGACCGTGTAGTCGCATTCGTTGCCTATAGTCGACCAAGAGCGGCTGGTCGCGTCAGCGAAGAGCTTCATCATAACCCTCGGCAATTGGCCTGCTCCAGGGCCGGTCGATGGGACTTGTACAGGGAAGGCTGGAAAGAGCATATGGCAGAGCAGAGCGTCGATCAGCTCGAAGTGTCCGATGAGTCGTCTTTGGTCGAAGCTGCCGAGGTGCCGAGAGAGCCCTCGGATTACGAGAAGCGACTACGCCGAGACCTCGCACGTTATAGAGAACAAATCCGTATCGTGCAGAGCGAGCGGGATGCCAACGTCGCGGCCGCTACCCGCGATCGCGATGACACCATCGCCATGGTCCGCACGGAGGCTACCGGACGTGTTATTCGCGCGGAGCTCAAAGCGCACGCAGTAAAAGCAGGAATCATCGATCTCGATGGCCTGCGGCTCGCCGATACTTCCAAGCTCACGCTGAGCGATGAGGGTGAAGTCGTGGGTGCCGAAGCACTAATCGATACGCTACGACAGGAAAAACCTTACTTGTTCTCCGACGCCCGAGCAGGTGTCAGCACAGGTACCACTGGACAGACACAGCGTCCTCCATCACCTGCGGCTCCATCAACCGTCGACGCCCGCACGCTCTCCCGAGAAGCGTGGCAGGCGGAGCGCATGCGTCTGCTAGATACGCACCAGTAGCATCGAGACCGGCCTACCCTTCGACGTCACCTGCGACGGCCCTAATCGCTTCCGCATCAAGCAGACCGACCGACGTGTCGGGGGATCGCGCGCGATCCCGACGGCCTGCCCTCCAGAAAGAGCTGAATCATGCCCATCCAGAACTTTCCGCAGCAGCTGCAGCCAATCATTCAGCAGGGGTTTCTCGCCCGCGAATTCCAGGACGGGCTGCAGTCACGGCTGAGCTTTCGCGCGATCGCGGATCGGGAGGTCTTCCCCAACCGGATCGGCGAGACCATCACGAAGACCCGCAAAGGCTTGAAGACGCCGGTCACCACTCCCTTGGCACCGTCGGTAAACACGAACTTCGACAACGGCTTGACGCCTTCGACTTGGTCGGTGGAGCAGTATACGCTCACCATCAACCAGTATGGCGATACGATCGACCTCAACATGGTGAGCGAAGGTGTTGGCATTGCCAGCCAGTTCCTCGCGAATGCGCGGACGAACGGCGTGCAGGCGATGCAGTCTCTGGATCGCATCGCCCGCAACGCGCTGTTCGGTGGAGCACCTGGCGGCGTCGGAGGCTATCTCGGCGGCAATACGCGGGTGATCGTGACGCTCGGTTCGGCATCCACCACGGTACGTGTCGACGACATAAGAGGCTTTCAGAACGTTCTGAACAGCTTCGGCCAGGTAGTGGCGGTAGGCTCAACCACAGGCATGATCGTCACCGTCGGCACGAACGCCTATACCTTGATCAACAGCCTTGCTGATGCGATCAGCATATCGACAGCGCCGAATGGGATCTCCGGGACGCTGACCTTCTCGACCAACGTGGCCGTATCGGACGGCACGGCCGGGCAGGCAGTCGTCGCCGCCACTGCGCCTCTTGTCTTGCGTCCGAACGGCAGGCTGAGTACGGCCGCATTGGTCGCGCCGTCCGGAACCTATGGCGCCGCTAACTATATCCCAGGCGATACGCTGGGCATCCAGACGGTCCTCGGTGCGGTTGCAGCACTTCGCATGAACAACGTACCGACGATCAACGGCTCTTATAACTGCTATCTCGACGACCAGCAGATGCTGGGTCTGTTCCGTGATGGCGACTTCAAGTACCTCTACCGTGGCGCCTATGGCAGCGAGACTTACCATGCCGGTTCGGTCGTCGAACTGCTCGGGGTGCGCTTCGTGCCGACGACCGAGGCTCCGCAGCAGATCTCGCTCGGCGCGGGGACGATCCATCGTGCAGTGGTTTGCGGAAAAGGTGCCCTCATCGAGGGAGACTACGCCGATATGGGTGCTCGGGATATTCCGGACGCCGACAAATCTCTGATGGAGCGCGTGGACAACGTCGTCATGGTGACGAGGGAGCCGCTTGATCGGCTTAAGCAGATCATCGCCCAATCCTGGTATTGGATCGGTGGTTACGCGCTGCCGACCGATGCGACGGCGAGCACTTCGATCATCCCGACGGCAACCAACAGCTATCTCAAGCGTGGCGTCGTTATCGAGAGCCTCTGATGGCGAGACGCATCAGGGAGGCGCCTCCGGCGCCTCCCACTGAGGAGGCGGCCATGAATGGTCGTTTTAGAGTGACCTTCCCTTATGGCTTCATCGACGATGATGGCATCCACCGCTTCTGGTCGGCAGGTCAACAGGTGCTCGATGCCGATGAGCTTGATTTGCTGTTGGCCCGCGGTGTGACTTTACAGGAGGGCTAAATCTTGTCGGGTTCCGTGGCTCTTTCGAACTCTCCTCTGACCGACGCCGAGCGTGTTGATGTGCGGCGGTTCTGTGGATACCCAGCTTATGGCACAGGAGCCACTGGATCACAGTCGTGGCGGTTCTTCCAGGCCTATGGAACGCTGGAGTATAGGCTCACGAACTTCGCTCCTGAGGAGCTACAGGTCGTGCGGCAATATCTCGTCTCCTTGTACGCGCTGGAACAAGCGATCGTCGCTGCCGCGGCGAACCTCGATACCGATAAAGCGGCCTCATGGACGCATAGCCGATCTGAAGTCGTGGATCGAGTAAGGTTGTTCGACGAATGGCGTAAGAGGCTCGCCTACTTCATCGGCGTACCGATCAATCCAGACCAGATCGGCAGCCCAAGCATCGTTATCTAGTTCTTGGCGGACAGCCAGTCTCACTGAGAACCCGGAACGGGGTCTTGCGGGCTTGCTGTTCAGCATAAGCAGGACCCAATCATGGCGAACTTCTTTTCCGGATGGATTGGCTACGGCACCGCGGTTCAGGGCAATGTTCTGCAGGAGCCAGCGGACGCCGCCTATGCCCGACGTCCGATCGTGTTCGCGCCGCTTCAAAACGGCATGACGTTCGATATCAATAGCGGCACCGTGGGACCGTCTTCGGTAGCTTGGGGCACCCTGATCTTCGCGGGACTTTTTGATGCCGTGAGTGGCGGCAACCTGCTCGTCGTGTTCCCGCTGCTGCTTCCGGTCACGGTCGGCGCCGGTGCAACCTACACGACCGGGCCGGGAACCAATCTAGTCAGCGGATGCGGCATGCCGAATGGAGTCGCGACGAGTTTGTTTCCGGCTGGCACGATGGTGGGTGTTACTCCTGATGGGCGCATGCTCGTGGCGAACATATCGCTGCAACTCATCAACGGAGCACTCTCAGCCCAAAACTCCACTTTCGGAGCGACGGTCACGATGTCGACTTTGCCATCACAATCACCTAACGCGGGTAGCGGGCAACTTTGGAATAACGGTGGCATCATCTCCGTAGCTTAGCGCGGACTCTGGTTCTGGTCGGAGGCTAGCATGGACCAAGCAACGGTGCAGGCGCATATCGCGCGCGGGTTGGCGAAGGCCGCATCCAGCGTCGGGGCGAATTTCGCCCAATACAGGCCGACATCCTCGATGAACCCGCTGGCGAGCGGCAACCTGATCGCGACATTACCTTGCGCGACTGACCTCAACCCAGAGCTGAAGCTGGATGCGGCCACACCTCCGGATCATCCTTTCACCCATCTGATCGCAGATCCGGGACGGCTGCAGCCAGGTGATTATCTGGTAGGGACGGAGACCTATTTCGTCTCGCGCGTAGAAGTTTTGCGGCCTGCTTGGTGCGTCCTTTGCAATATGACATTCAACATTCTGGATACCGCGCAAGTGACGGCAGCAGGTACAAATTCTTATGGAGGTATGACGAGCGCTAGTAATACACTTCTCGCCCAAGACTGGCCGATGAGTATTCTTGCCAAGACTCGAAGTGAGCAGGATGTGACTAAGCTTCCCAGCGATACCCGTTCTGCCTTCTTCGAGGTGTTGATGCCGTCGATCCCTGGCCTGACACTCGGTCTTGGACTGTGCCTGCAGGACCCAAATTCGCAGATCTATGTGATCATGAGCTCCGAGACGACAATCTATGGCTGCAAGCTGCTGGTGGGCATCGCCACGACCTGAGCGGTCAGAAGCCGGACTAGACGCGCCGTCTGAGACCATGGCGGTCGCGGAGGCCTCTTAGCTTGGAGATACCTGTTGGCGGATCTTTCGGATGTGGAGGAGGCGATCTGCGCCCAAATCCTCTCGGCTGCGTATCCGGTTGGCATCGGGGGCGGAAGCGCTACTGGGGCGCCGGTCAAGATCTATCGGGGATGGCCGGCAAACAAGACGCTGAACGCAGATCTGCTGGCCGGCACGCAGACCGTGACGGTATTCAGCCAAACGAACTCGACACGAGATACGTCTCGCTATGGACGGATCTGGCGGACGATCGGGCAGACGACACCTAGCCTGATGATTAACATCACGGGCGACTCCGTCATCCTGAGTGGTGGAGGCGGCGGTGGACAAACGGTCGGCTTGATCGTTGATGGCATTGCTTATGCCTATAGCCTCAGCGACGCCGACACCCCGGAAAGCGCGGCTCTGGCGCTCTCGACCCTGGTCCCGTCGGCTTCAAGCCAAGGACCCGTCATCACCGTTGCCGGTGCGGCTGTTCTTCAAGGTCGCGTCGTCGGCAGTGGCACTGCCGAGATGGAAACAAGGCGACAAGTCCAGGGACTGATGGTCTCAGTGTGGTGTCCTACTCCTGCAGGCCGGGATAGTCTTGCCGCAATCATCGACAATGCTTTGGCGAACGTTGATTGGCTGCCTCTTTCAGACGGAACCGTCGGGCGGCTGCTCTATCACGGCACCGTAGAAACCGACGAGTCGGAAATCGCCAACCTATACCGGCGCAATCTTACCTATACCGTCGAATATCCTACCACTTTGCGCATGTCCGGCGCGCAGATGTTGTTCGGTCTGGGAATTCTATCTGGAACGGGTTCTGAGGTCGGATTTAGCTGTTTAGCTCCTTGTCCGGCCCTGGTTGTGCCACCGCTCGGAGCGATAAGATTCGATGCGTGGTATGATCCTGCCAATCCGGTGGATCAGCAATGCGCTGCCGCACTCTCACCAAGTCCCTATAATGCTCGGTTACCGTCGAACGCTGTCTTGGCAGAAGGGGTTGCGTCCTGGCCGCTGGCTAACCAGGCGGTCATGGATTTCGAGATCTCGGCTGCAGTACAGGCAGGCCTCTCCTTCTGGGCCTTCGATAGTTATCAACCTGACGACACGCTCAGTTTGGCGCTCAGTTTATATCTCTCGAGCTCAATACGATCAAAGTTGCGTTTCTGCATGTTAGGTCAGGCCTCGAACTGGGGCGAAGGTGGAGAAGATCAGCCGTCCCTTCTGCGTGACATCGCGATGATGACCCAGTCCGGTTACATGACCGTCCTTGATGAGCGTCCGCTCTATCTTGTGCTGGATGCTTCTGCTGCGCAGGAGGCAGAATTGCCCGCCGGCGGCGTTGCCGCTGCGGTCGCTCTGGTCCGTGACCGGGTCAAAGCGGCAGGGGGTAACAATCCCTACGTCGTTTGGCTGTCCGGGACAGCACTGGCTGATTATTCGAACATCCAGGCGGCGCAGGCAGTCGGAGCTGATGCCGCCGGATCGTATGCAACACCACGCTTGAAAGGAGCCGTACAGCCATACTCCTCTCTCGCGAATGCGGCGCTAGAAGACTGGTCCGCCAGGATGAGTGCCGGCTTCGGGATGATACCGACCGCGATGACCGGTTGGGATCAGCGACCGCTGATCGCAAATCCCCAGCCTTTCTATCCGTTGACAAGCAACCTCTCGATGCAGAACTACTATGAGACACCGTCCGATGAAGCGATCGGATCGCACATCATCGACCTGATTAACGCCATCAACGGCAATCCGTCCGCGTGTCCTGCTCAGGTCGGCTTGATCTATGCGTGGAATGAGTTGGCGGAGGGAGGTTGGCTCATGCCCACCTATAATTCTTCCGGGGCGGATCTTGGACGAGTGACGGCGCTCGCCAACGCCATCAGCGCCGCGAAAGCTGCTTCCGTGAAACCTAAAATAGCTTTGATCACCTAATGGGAATGCCATGACAATTGCTTCTACCACGGCCGTCGTCGTCGTCCATGCGTTTGGACCCTATTCGAGGGGCGAGATGCTTATGGATCCGACGATCATCTCCGCGATCCTGGGCAGCGGTCATGCTTCGATGGTGATCCAGACACAGGTCCTGCAGCACTACCCGATAAACACGACTTCCGGGGAGGAACACTGAGCCATGGCACAAGTAACGCAGTCTGGCGCTCTCAACAGTGCGGCTCTCGTCGTCCCTGATCTGTATGTTCAGATCGTCTCGCCGCAGACCCTGAGCCTAAATGGCGCACCTACCAACCTTCTTGGTCTGGTGGGAACCGCCAGCTGGGGCCCGGTCAGTCAGCCGGTCGTCTTCGGAACGATGGCAGATTACACACTCGCCTTCGGGCCGGTTCGGGCACGTAAATACGATCTCGGCACCCAGGTCAGCTGCGCGATACAGCAGGGCTCGGGCACGATGCTGGGCGTACGCGTGTCCGATGGTACCGACAGCGCGGCGAACTACGCCGTCCTGTATGATTCGACCACCAACAGCTATCCACTCCTCCTGACGGCCATCTACACGGGAAGTCAGGGAAATAATATCGGTCTGGCGCTGACGAACGGTTCGAGACCTGGAAGTTTGAAACTGGTGCTGCAACTTCCGGGTAGTCTTCCGGAAGTGTTTGACAATATCGATGCCAGTGCAGGTGCCTCGGCGTTCTGGTCGGACCTTGCTCAGGCCATCAACACAGGCACTGGACCTGCCAGAGGTCCGTCCAGGTTGTGCGTGGCCACGCTCGGTGGCGGAACGACGGAAATGCCGGTGGCGATCGCCAACCAGTCCCTGATGGGCGGTAGCGATGGGGTTCAAGGCGTAGCCGCGGCGACTTTAGTGGGCTCCGATGGTCTAACCCGGACGGGGATGTATGGTTTGCGCGGCCAGGGATGCGCTGTCGCCGCTTTGGCGGACTGCGACGATCCTGCGCAGTGGAGCCAGATCAGCAGCTTCGCGTTGTCCGAAGGGGTCTATATGATCACTTGCGGTCCCAGCGGCGATACGATCGCTTCGGCCGTTCAGGCGAAACAGGCCAGCGGCGTGGACTCATACGCGATCAAGATTCTGTTCGGAGACTGGCTCTACTGGTACGACGATACAAACAGTCAGACCCGACTGGTAAGCCCGATCGGTTTTGTGGCTGGATGTCTGTCTAATCTTTCACCCGAGCAATCTAGTCTGAACAAGCGATTGATTGGGATCATCGGCAGCCAGAAAAGTGGCTTGATCACGAGCGGTCAAGCATCCGCATATTCCTCAGCCGAACTGCAGGCGTTGTTCTCAGCGGGGCTAGACGTCGTATGCAACCCGGCTCCCGGAGGTGCCTATTGGGCGGTACGATGCGGGCACAACAGCTCTACGAACTCGATCATCGCCGGCGACTCCTATACTCGGATGACAAACTTCATCGCCAAGACGCTTGCATCGGGAATGGGTCGCTATGTCGGGCAAGTAATCAATTCGACGTTGCTCAGCAATGTCCGGGCGACCCTCCTCGGCTTTCTATCAAACCTAGTCGGGCAGGGTATCCTCGGTAGCGTAGATGGCTCAACACCCTATGCCGTTGTTTGTGGGGCCTCGAATAATCCATCCACTCGAACATCACTGGGATACGTACAAGCTGATGTCCAGGTTCGTTATCAGGGCATCAACGAGAAATTCATCGTAAATCTACAGGGCGGGCAGGGCGTGTCCATAACGACCACACAGAACACCAGTAGCTGACGAGGCGCTACCGTCGCTGAGCGTTCCGCATCATCAAGAGTTAGACAGGATCAATCTGTGGGAAATCCATACAGCATCGGGCGCGACTGCCAAGTCGTGCTATTGTGGAACGGCATCCGCATAGACCTACGCGATGTTGTTGGCTTTCAAGCTGAACAGCAGGTCAAGCTGCAGCGGTCCGACCCATTGAACAGTGTCCCAGTCGAGTTCAACACACCAGCCGGCTGGAGAGGGCAGTTCCAGATCGACCGCGGTTCCTCCGCGCTTGATGACTTGGTGGCCGCCATAGAGGCGGCATTCTGGAATGCCGGAGTGATCGGTTCGGGGACAATCTATCAGTATCTGACGGAAGCTGACGGCTCGCTCAGCACCTATGAGTTTATCGGCGTTGCTCTGACTCTGACGCAGGCGGGGATCTATAAGGCAGAGAACATCGTGACCCAAACGGTGAGCTTCTTCGCCAGCCAAAGGAATAGGATCTGACAATGCTGCCATCCGAGATCGATAGTGGAGATGGTCGGCGTTTCTCACTGCGAGAAACATGTCCCGCTGACATGCTCGATCTGATAGAGGCGGCCGGGAATGCCGCCTCGTCGAGCGCGTGGATGCGATACGCACTCATGATTTGCTCGGTCTGTGCCATAGACGGGAAGCCTGTCCTCGTTCCTCTTACCAAGAATGCGGTGCGCGAACTGGGCAGGCGGATTGGAAACGTCGGGATGGAGGCCCTCGCTCGCGTCCATTATCCTGAGGAGAATGAGGTCGAGGCGGCAACACCGGTCGAGGTTGAAACCGCAAAAAACTAAGTAGGCACTCCTTGTTGATGCAGATCCTGTATCTCGCGCGCAATGGAGTGCCATGGGCTGAAGTCATGGCAATGTCGACTGAGCGGCGTTTCGCCTGTTGCGTCTCCTTCGGCGAGATGGACGGGGGGCAATTCGACTGGTCCACGATGAAGTGGGTGGTTCAGCCGAGCTGAACTGGACCAGAACAAGTGAGGGATGGCAGATATGAACTCAGCTGTCCGTTGGATCGAGTCTGACACCTCAGGAAAACTCGAGCCAGTTAATCACGGTGTCGCGCTGCGGCGATGTGTGGTTCGCGATGGTCGAGGAAAAACTGGAACATTCAGGTTACCAGCTGGGCTGTCAGCAGCGCTGGGGAACAGAGCCGCCGGATTATCATTGATACATGTCGTTCCTATCAAATCCGGGTTTCCACGGAATGCGATGGAGCGTGCTGCCCAAGGCTCGGGTGGCGTAGATCTGCTTGATCGCTTGGCCGCTGAGGTAGCTTCTCCCCAAAGGCTCAACCGACCACGCCGGCAGGCAAGTCTAGACGCTGCGGGGAGTGGTGATCGGAGCAATACGACCTCTTCTGAAGTTCTGGTGAAACGGAGCAGGAGATCTTCGGCGGCATCTGCCGGGATGATCTCAACGGGTGTCGTTACGAGCAGATCGTTCCCATCAGCCGCGCTAGAGCAGGTTACCACTGAGCCTTCCGCTGCACCTGGCTTGGTTGAGAAACAACTAACGGCTGGCAGAGGCGCTTTAAGGGCCGTCATGGCCGATGGACCACATCAGCCGTCTGCTCTACAGCGAGCTATCAGAGATGATAAAAATCGTGGGAAAGTAACGACAATCCCGCCCAGTCTACGTTCGCAAGATACAGTAACGGTCCCTTTCGGAACTTCAATCAAACCCTTCGAAGCGGCTCTGGATGGCGTCCCCTCGAGAAGAGGGTCGGAGTCCGCATGGCCCGCGCTGGAGATGATGAAGGCCGCCAATACGAAGTTCGGAGTCAGGTCTCAGATCAAGCCTTCGAGCGCCTCCAGCGAGCTGTCCATCGCGATGGTCGGCATCGCGCCACGAGCATCCTCTTACGATCGAGCGCTATCGGGGCGCGACGTCGTGCCACGCGGAGCCATCAATCCCAGACTTCCCGTCACGGCGGCTCGATCAGGCGATACGATGGGTTCCACATCCATGGGCTCGCAGCGCGGTCGTGGGAGCCAATATCAAACACCGCCTGAGAGAGTCTCGAGTGACTCCGGCTCGTCAGCGGGGCAGGGGGGGCAAGCAGGATTGATAGTCGCCCTGAGAGGTGAGGTGCTGATGGATGGTCGAAAGATGGGTAGGTTAGTGGCGACCGGTCAGACAAGCGCCGCAAGCCTACCGACGCGATCCGGTTCCGCAGTCAATCTTCGTGCTATGCCCATCTTCGCTGGAACAGGTGCGCCCTTATGAGCGGGACTTTCGGGCTCGGCATCGCTAGCGCCCTGATGGTCGCGGTCGATCAAGCACCGGTGGTTCTCGGATCAGTCATATTCGAGGGACATGAGGTTCCGTCCCGAATTGGAGTAGGAGGCGCCCACGCCGTCACGATCCATCGCCTGCCTGGAGGTGGACGTATCGTCGATGCCATGGGGGTGGATGACAGTGCGATCTCCTGGGCAGGCTTCTTCACAGGACCGTTCGCCGCCACTCGAGCACGTTTGGTCGACTCGATACGGCAGAGTGGCGAGATGGTCGAACTCAGCTTCGGGGACTATGCCTTCAACGTCGTCGTCGTGCATTTCGAGTACGATCTACAGGACAGGGGCGCGCTGATCGCCTATCGCATTAGAACCGAGACTATTCCGGATACGGTCGCTCAACTGGATGACTCCGAGGCCGATACGGCCTCATCGCTCTCGGCCGACATCGCCAGTGCTACGACAGCTCTATCCGGCTTTGGGTTGACCTCCTCACAGGCCGCCTTGTCGAGTGTCACGAGTGCGATTGCATTACCAGGTCCGTCAACATCGCCAGGAAACCTCGCAACGGTCGGTCTGGCTGTTCAAGCCGCCGGTATCGTGGTCCAGAGCATCGTCATTGCGTCAGCCAAATCTCTACCCGCCGCTGGTGACAGCCGCACTCTAGGTGTCGCAACATCTCGAGGATTGATCGCAGCAACTGCGGCGGCAGGATCACTGGCAGCGGCAACGCAAGCGATCGGCTATGTCAATCGCAGCCGGGTTTCTCTGAACCAGCTTGCGGGGCGACCGTATGGTGCTCCACCCATTCTAGCGTGAGGTCGCGATGCTTACGATCCGTGTCGCCGATACGACACTGTTTCACGTTGCAGCACAACAACTTGGAGATGCCACGCAGTGGAACCGCATAGCTTCGCTCAACGGCCTGACCGATCCCGTATTGAAAGGCGTCTGCGTGCTCCTGATACCGCCCTATGATGCAAGCATGACCGGCGGACTACCTGCACAATGACAGCCGATACTTTTCGTCGGCCCCGCTGTCGCCTCATCGTATCCGGTTCGATCTTGAGTGGGTGCCAATCTTTCGAAGTTTCCGTAGGCAATCTAGGCCAAGCAGGTAGCTTCTTTATTCAAGTCGCTAACGATACCCGGATCGGGCAAGTCGGCATACGATGGTGTGACGGTGACGTCATCGACATCAGCATTCAGGTAGGATTCGTTCCCACAGGTTTGCCCGAAAGTGCTATCGACTGGCAGGAACTCATATCCGGACGAGTGGATCGTGTAAGACTGGATCCAGTAGCAGGTATGATAACCCTCGAAGGACGAGATTACGCAGCACGTTTACTTGATCTTCCGGTCACAGAAAATTTTTTGAACTGCACGAGCAGTGATGTTGCCGAACAACTTGCTCAGCGCTGCGGCCTAACGGCTTTGGTAGACCAGACTTCGTCAATCATCGGTCAGTATTACCAGATCGAGCACGCGCGGGTCGCTCTCTCGCGTTTCTCGAGGTTCAGCACTGCCTGGGATCTGTTGTCGAGCCTCGCGCAGATCGAGGGGTTTGACCTTTGGGTTCAAGGCTCCCGCCTGTTCTTTCAGTCTTCATCAACTAGCGGTCACAGAGTCCATACCATCAGTTTCCAGCCATCGAGCCAGACCGGCGCATCGCCATCTCTGAACGTTAGCAGCCTAACCCTCGAGCGCTCACTTGCTCTAGCTGGAGGTGTGCCAGTTTCCGTTACGAGTTGGAACAGCAGGCAACGCCGGAGAGTTTCTGCTAAGTCCGAGGCTAGCTCAACGAGCGTGAATAGAACGATCAACGTTGTCCGTCCAAATCTTCTTCAGGATTCGGCACAGACGCTGGCGAACGGGATCTACGCTCAGACATCTGGACACGAACGTAGGCTTATAGCCACCATGCCCGCCGACTTGACCCTATCGCCGCGTGATGGAGTCCATCTCGTCGGTGTGGGGAAAAGCTGGGACGGCAGTTACCGTATAGACAGCGTTGACCGGGAGATGACCCTATCCGGGGGATTTGTGCAGCGGCTCACTGCCAAGATAATGCCAGCTTGAGGATCAAAGATGCAAAGTTGGTTAGAGGCCTTGAAGCTGCACTCGGCCGTACACGCGACTGCAACTGGACAGCCTCGACATGGGATCGTGACGAGTGTTGATCCGGTCAATCATGCGGTCAAAGTGACGATCGAGCCAGAGGGAGTCGAAAGCGGCTGGATCCCGGACGGAGTCATGGCCGCGTGCGGCCTGAAGATCGCGTGCCCTAGCGAAGTCGGTACGCAAGTTCTTCTCGTCGCGGTCGAGGGAGATGCAGAACATCCGGTGGTGGTGGCGAGGCTGTTCGACACGAGTGTGGCCGCGCCGACCAGTCCAGCAACTTCAATGCCGGTGCAACCCGGAGAAATCGGCATCTTTCTGACGAGCGGGGTCTACTTCCATTTGACCAAAGGGGGTCTTTTTCTCCGTGGCAATCTGACTATCGATGGTTCCGTGGCAGCTACAGGGGACATCGTTGCCTCAGGGATTAGTCTGCAACAGCATCTTCACTCTCAGGTTCAGACAGGTGATAACTTATCTGGACCACCGAGAAGCTGATCATGGCAGATATAGCGCATGTCATCGGGTGTGATCTGACGATCAGCTCCACCGGAGATCTCGCCATCGTAGACTCATCATCGTGGACGCAACAGAGGATACTGCGAAGGTTGATCACCAACCAAGGCGATTACATCTGGCAGCTATCCTACGGTGGTGGTCTGGCGGTAATGGTCGGAACGAAAGTATCTGCTCAGCAAATCACTGCGATCATACGCAAGCAAATGATTCTGGAGCCTGCGGTGTCGCAGCTTCCGGAGCCGAGAGTCGTTGTCCAGAGCGACCAGAGTACCAAATCCTTCGCCACCGTATCATACCAGGATGCACGGACTGGGACCTCGCAAACCCTGACCATTCCGGGAGTATCTTGATGCAGCTGTCTTTACAGAACTTCTCGTCGTTGATTACCAACATGGCTGCTAGTGCTCAGGGAGCTTGCGCCAGCTTGCTGGATGTGACGGCGGGCTCGGTACTGCGCGCGTTGCTGGAGAGTTCGGCAGCCGTCGCTCTTTGGCTACAGTATCTCATACTGCAAGTCCTTTCCATGACACGACTGGCGACGAGCTCAGGTGCAGATGTTGATAGTTGGGTGGCGGACTTCGGCCTTGCTCGTCTTCCACCTATACCGGCAGTAGGCACAGTGGTCATGACATCCCTCAGTCCATCGGCACAGGCCGCTACGGTGCCCACGGGTGCGATGGTCAAGACTGCTGATGGTTCGCAAAGTTTTACGGTCACGGGCGGTCCCTACGTCCGGCCGCAGGGAACCGCATCCGTCATGGTGTCGGTCACTGCGGTGACAGCCGGCACAGCAGGTAACGTTATGGCAGGAGCCATCAGCATCCTTGGTACCGCGGTCCCAGGTATTGACACGGTCACCAATCTGCTGCCTCTGACTGGCGGAGCCGCAGCTGAAACCGATCAGGCGCTGAAGGCTCGTTTCGTCACCTATCTGAACACTCGTTCTCAAGCAACTGAGCAGGCGGTCGTGAACGCGATCAGCTCGGTTCAACAGGGATTGAGCTTCACTATCAGGGAGAACAGCACGGTAGCAGGTGTTACGCTTCCCGGTCATTTCTGCGTTGTCGTCGATGACGGAAGTGGTAATCCACCGGCAAGCCTGCTGACGTCGGTCTATGCAGCAATCGATCAAGTCCGTCCCGTCGGGTCGACCTTTTCGGTTGATCCGCCGACGCTACTCGAAGCCGTGGTCGCCATATCGATCGCCACGTCCAATCCTGCGTTGCTCGAGCAGACCAAGAGCGCCGTCAGTACTGCCCTCTCTCTCTACATAGATGGCCTGTCTGTCGGTCAGGCACTTCGCTTCTCTCGGCTTGCCGGGCTGGCCTACGACGCGACCTCTGACGTCGTGAACGTTCTAACAGCTACTCTGAACGGAGCAGGCTCGGACCTGGGTGGTGGGAGGGAAACTGTGGTCCGTGCACAGTCCATTGTCGTCACGGCTAGCTCCTGATGATTCCGCTATCGGATGACGGCAAGGGCATCGGAACTGCGGCCGATATGGCAGCGCGAGTTCGTTCTACTCTACCGGCAGGCTGGTTCCCGTCATCTTCTCCTACACCAGCCTCAAGCGTGACACCGGTGCTGGATGGAGTGCTGGCAGGATTTGCCGCAGCGTGGTCGTTTTGCTTTGACCTGCTGAGCTTTAGCACCGCACAAACAAGACTGAAGACGGCGTTCGGCGCCTTCCTGGATATGATTTCGGCGGACCTCTTCGGCCTAAATCTTCCCAGGGGGATCAATGAGACCGATGACGGCTTCCGTGCCCGGATCAGTGCCAGTCTGATCAGTCGGCGCGGTACCCGCCAGGCCGTCTGCGATGCGGTAGCCGCCATCACGTCGGCTGTTCCTTCGGTATATGAGCCGATGCGGGGCCTGGATTGTGGCGGTCACGCCGGTATGGGTGCCGAAGGATCGGGTGGCGGAGGTGGTTACGGGAGTCCCGGTCTACGCTTTGGATCGGCCAACCTACCATTCCAGTACTTCATAGACATACGTGGCTACTCAAGCTTTGCACCGGCACTACTTAGTGCTCGGGAGGGATCTGCCACCTTCATAAATGGAAGCGGTCTCATCGAGCTTGCCGGTGCACGCGTTCTACGACCGGATTATCAGCAAGGCGTTATCGTCGGCGCGCTCCTGGAATCGAGAGGCTTTAACCTAATCGTCGATAGCCGATTCTGGACTGGCTTCGCGCAGTCCAATGATCAAGATGAAAGCTCGCCTTACTGGCAAGTTGACGTGACCAAGCCGAGCTTGTTTAGCAAAGATCCAGTTCTCATGGTTACGGGTGCGGTCGGGACACGCCTCATGGGACCATCTATCGATATCGCAGTGGCAGGTTCAGTGATTACCGGCTCCGCCTGGATCCTCATCCCTGGTGGATCCAGTTTGACGGCGGTCGAGCTTGTTCTGATGGACCTCGGTGGTAGCAACTCGATCTATGTTGCCGCAGATATGACGCGGATCGATCAATGGCAACGGCTGGCCGTATCAGCGCAACCTGCGACGGCGTCGGGTAAGAACCTGCGGATGGGCATAGTTGTTTCATGTTCCAATGGTGGAAGCGTGACATTTTGTACGCAGTGTTGGCAGATCGAGCTTGGTGATACAGCAACCAGTTACATTCCCACATCAGGAACATTAGGACTTCGTGCCCAGGATGACGTGGTCAGTCTGGAGCCGACAGGATCACTCGTCGACTTCAGCGTCTCCAACGTGCTGGATGCGGTGGCCTCTTCCATACCGGTGGCTACGATTGCCTGGACCAATGTCGCGCTGCCATACGCGGCAAGCTAAGTGGCTTTGGCCGACGCCATGAGATCCTTCTCGCGACGACGGGTTTTGGAGGAAGAAGATTGGATCGCCAGATCGTCTATCCCGGCGCAGTTCCACTTGATACGGATCTGATGCTTCAATCACGTAACACAATGATCGGCCTCGGCTATCTCACCAAGATGATCATCGGCGATGGCAGCTGCTATGCTGACGGTCTTCTATGCACGCCAGGACAGGGGCTCTCGGTCATAATAGGGCCGGGAAGCCTGAGCTACCCAACGATCGTGGATGCCGGGTTCGTCGGTTCGCTTCCACCCGATGGAGACCCTCTGATCAAGTTGGGTGTAAACAAATCTCAGGTAATATTGTCGGTCGCCGGATCTGGTCTCTTCACAGTATCGGGCTGCGTTGCTGAAGCGCAAGCAGGCGATGCGGTCGTTGCATATTATAATGCTGCTGATCCATCCCAAACGCTGTTTGGACCGCACGATGATGGCACAGTACAGGCTACTGTGATCCAGCAGCGGGTATCACTCTCGCTGACGACCAGCAACAGCATACCGACCGGCAATCTGCCGTTGTGGTTGATCAGTATCCCGGTCGGCGCGACTGCTATCAGTTCGGCTATGATCTCGGAAGCATCGGGTGCACCATTCCTGGCCGTCAAGCTCCCCAATGCGGCACCACTTGCTTCACCCACGTTCACGGGGACGCCGAGCGCTCCAACTCCTGCTGCAGGCGACGTCAGCTCCTCGTTGGCCACCACGGCTTTTGTGTCGGCGGCGGTCAGACAGTTCAGGTCTGTGTGGACGAGCGCTGGAACCTATTCATGGGTCTGCCCGACTGGTGTCTCGCAGATCCTGTTCCGTGGCTGGGGTCCAGGAGGAGCAGGCGGTATCGGTTCAGGCGGATTTGCTGGTGGTGGCGGCGGTGGTGGCGGCTATCTGGAGGTGCTGCTCGATGTTGTCGGTGGCCAGACCTACCCCGTAGTCGTCGGATCCGGCGCTACAAATTCCGCGTCGGTCACTCCAACGAGCTTCGGCGGGATCTTGTCGGTGTTCGGCGGAGGAAATGGCGGCAATGGAGGGGCTGGACAGAATGGGATCGGCGGAACCGCCGGCAGCGACGCGGTGCTTCAGCTAGAGGCGTTGTCAAATCCCGGTGCCGGAACAGGACAGCCCGGATCTGTCCTGGGTGGTGCCAGCATAGGTGGCGCCGGAGGATCAAGCTTTGGTACCGGATCGAATTATCCGACGTTCGGTGGCGTCGGCGCGGCGGGTTTCTGGCCAGGTGGCGGTGGCTCTGGGGGTTCAAACGGCGCCGGTGGAGGTGGTGCAAGTGGCCTCGTCATACTGCAGTGGTGCGGCAGTGCGATGGCATGAGGAAACTAGCAGGCGAGAGCCATAAGATTGCAAGAGCCGGAGTTAACATGGAAACCTGTTTCACATCATGCTCAGCGTTCACGCGAGCAGAGGAGGGCGGCTATGTCGCCGATCCCCGCGACTCCGGAAACTGGACTGGCGGACAAGTAGGCGACGGAGATCTGGTTGGATCCAACATGGGCGTCGGGGCTCCTGCTCTGGCAGCGTGGATGGGACCAGGTGCACGAGTGACGGCGGAGCAGATGCGCAAGCTGGCCCTACCCACGTATGAGGCGATCGCCCGTTGCAAGTATTGGTCACCGCTCGAATGTGGCGCGCTTCCTCCTGGCGTCGACCTGATGATGTTCGACTTCGGATGGAACAGAGGCGTGACCGCGTCTCTGAATATCCTGATCCGATGTTTGAGCGTGAGCCAGCCTAAGATCAAACTTAGCCAGGGACTAGCCGCGCTATCGGCTCTTGAGAGCGTTCTACCGGGATCGATACTGCCTCAGATCTGTCGCAGCGGAGTCGTAATCCTTCAGGGAAGGCTGGGGATTCAGGAAGACGGAGTTGCCGGACCGACGACGGCGAAGTATCTTGAGGCGCGTCCAGACCTATATAGGACGGCGCTCATTCTGGCGCTGTCGAGCGCGCAGATCAGTTCATATCGGCGCTTGGCGAATTTTGCCATCTATGGGACTGGCTGGTTGGCACGAACAGCACGCCGTCAGGCGGTTGCGCTGTCCCTGGCCCAAACTCCTGTGATACAGACGGATATGTCGAAAATCGCTGCGGCCTGAGCCTAGATGTTGGATCCCAGTCTCTAACACGGCCGCGCTAAACGCCCTCAGTAACGTTATGCCACCCGTATCGGCAGCCAGACAGTTAGAGCGGAATCCGATCGGTCTGGTTCATACCCGGCGGCGGTGAAGTAGTTGGCGCAGTCTTGCGGCGTGAAGGTCAGCAGGGCGTCGCGGATGACATCCCGCAGGTCGTCGATGGTTCGAGCGGCGGCTTTTCGCAAGAATGCCTTGAGCTTCGAGAAGGCGTTCTCGATCGGGTTGAAGTCGGGCGAGTAGGGGGGCAGGTAGCGCAGGGACGCGCCTGCGGCTTCGATCGCGCGCCGCACCTGCTGGCCTTGATGCGCGGGCAGATTGTCCATGATGACCGTGTCGCCGCGGGCCAGCGTGGGGACGAGCACCTGTTCGATGTAGGCCTGGAAGGCAAGGCGGTTCATCGGCCCGTCGAGGACCATGGGTGCGGTCATGCCATCCATCCGGAGCGCCCCGGTGAAGGTTGTCGTCTTCCAGTGCCCGTGTGGCACCGCGGCACGGCAACGCTCTCCCCGGAGGGCACGTCCTCGCAGCCTGGCCATCTTGGTCGAGGCACCGGTCTCGTCGATGAAGACCAGGCGCCGTGGGTCGAGGTCAGGCTGGTCTGCGAACCAGGCCCGGCGCCGGGCTGCGATGTCGGGCCGATCCTGCTCGGCTGCGTGCGCTGTTTTTTTGAAGGTCATGCCGTGACGATCAAGGCAGCGCCACACGGTGCTGGCCCCAAACGAGGCTTCATGCTCGCTTCGCAGCAACTCGGCCAGCTCGAACAGGCTGATGTCCTTCTGCGCCGCAACAGCCGCCAGGATCACGCCGCTGAACGCCTCAATGCGACGTGAGCGTGTGTCACCGCCCTGCGGCTTGGCCGCGACGGTGCCGGTCGTGTTGACGGCTGCCACCCAGCGCACGGCACTCGCGGCAGATACACCGACGCGCTCTGCCGCCCGACGCCGGGAGAGGCCTGCCGATACCGCGGCAACCAGCCGAGAACGAAGGTCGGTGGACAGTGGCTTTCCCATGCATGCTGGCCTCCTGCCCGGCCTGCATGGTGAATCACATCTCACCCGCGTCGGGGAATCCCAAACGATCCAGATCGAACGGTTTCCGCTCTAGGTCGCAGCGCGTTCAGCCTCAAAGAACTTGGTGGGTGCTCCGGAGAAATCTGTCGGTCCTGTGTGGGTCAGCTGTGACTTGGTATCCAGCCAGATCTCACCTCCTAAGGCTCTCCAGCGGTGACAGAAGGTAAAATCTTCGCTTAGATAGGTCTTCGTTACAGGATCAATCATGCAGTCAAATAAAGCATATGGGACGTTTACCTTGGTCCGACTCTCGTGGTGAGCGTGGATGTTGTCATATCTTGTTTCCGGATACCCTACAATCATCTGGTCGATTACAGTTCGGCTGATGAGCATGAAGCCAGTCCCAACATAGGTCGCAGTGGCGAGGTTGCCCTCGCGTTTAGCCAGAACACCCTGGCAGAGCTCCCCCACATAACGCAGACCGGCCGTAGATGGCGGCTCCCCCTGCTTCAGACGCTGCTCCGAATACGCATCCCAATAAAACGTCTTCAATGGATAGCAAGCAGCAACTAGGTCCTTACTTGCGATAAGAAGCCGATGCACGAGATCTGCATCGAAGCTAATATCTCCGTCCACGAACAGGATATGGGTAGCGGACTTGTTTTCCATAAAGTGGGCCAGGAGCGTATTGCGGCTGCGCGTGATCAGCGCGTCCTGGCCGAGCAACGCCAAGGTGATGTCATAGCCATCATTCTGCGCCCTCTGCATCATGCCAAACACCGACTGCATGTAGCCTTGAGTTACGACACCGCCGTAGCAGGGGGTTGCCAGAAATATATGAGCGCCCATGACGAACCAATTCCTGTCTTGAAGACGTTCTAGTCGATTACGACGAGCGGTTGGCTGTCGCAGACATCACTGATGTATCGGGTCGTTCATCATAGAAGCCACCATGGGCTCTATCTCCACAGCCATGGCCGTCTGAGCGAGAGGGGTTGGATGCAGCGGCGGCTCAGGTGGCGTCAGAAGCGGGTCGAGGAATCGTTTTGTATCCACAACCCCACCATGCTCGAAGACATTACCGACGTCGATATATTTCAACCAGCTTCCCTGACTCGCCGGCAGCAGCGCCAGACGCCGATTAAGGCTCCGCGTGTTGATGCTAACCCACGTCGAACGTATCGAGGGCAGGACACCGATCAGAAGCACATGAGTTGCTCGAAGCCGTTGATGAAGAAGCTGCAATATGACAACAATACCCTGATATGTCTGATCGGCATCAGTATGCACCCGCCCGAAATTATTTGCCCCGATCAATAGGATTACAGCCTTCGGCTGGATGCCATCGAGCTCACCATGCTGAAGACGCCATAGCACATGGCACGTGCTGTCGCCTCGAAACCCAAGATTGACCGCGTGACGGTCGCCATAGAACCGCTTCCAGATGGAAGTGAACTTACGCCAGGGTTGTGGCCCACCACTTTCCCAATCCTGAGTGATCGAGTCACCGACCCACAGAAGTTGTACCGGTCCACGACCTAGCTCAACCTGTTTCTGCTGAAAACGTTGTTTCCACCAGACTGTATCGAGCCGCGATATTGGTCTTACCGCGATAGAATTTGGTGCCGCGGCGATCAACGTCGTGGCCAAGGAGATAGCGATGATCACGCGGATCAGCATGGCGCTTGATCTCCGCCTCGGGTCGTCAAGCATACAAGAGAAAGAAGCTAAGCAGGCCAAACAACACGCAGTACGCCGAGAACGGGCCCATCGCCCACTGCTCGTGTGATCGAAAGTAACGCATGAGGAACGCCGTACTGCAAAATGCAGTAACGCCAGCCACGATTGCCGCCAATATAGCTGGGCTCCAATTTGAGACTGTCGCTGATGATCGGTGAAGATGCAGCGCCTGCTGAACACTCGCCGCGAGGATAATCGGGGTGCCGATGAGGAAGGAAAATCGAGCTGACACTTGATGATCGACACCACGAAGCACGCCTCCGACGATGGTCGCACCTGAGCGGGATATGCCCGGGATGAAAGCCAGGCACTGCCACAAGCCTATGATGACGGCGTCATTCCAGCTCAGACTGGCAACCGGCCGATGGATCACACGCTTCCTGGTCGCTAATCTCTCTCCGACCAGTAGCAGAACACCATTCAAGACCAGGAAGATCGCAGCGATCTGCGGCGTGCCGAAGAGCCGGCGAAGGAAGCTTTCAAAAAGGAAGCCGAGGATGACCGCGGGAATAGTTGCAAGGATGATAAGGAATGCGACGTGACGGCTCTCATTCGTCAACGAGGTCGGACCGAACCCGACAACACCACGCGCGAGTGCCAGCCAGTCACGCCAAAAATATGCCAGCAGGGCGCAAGCCGTGCCAAAGTGCAGCGTCACGAGAAATGGAAGGAAAGCAGCTCCTCGCTGATCAATTCTCCAGTGAAGAAGAGCTGGCACGACAACAGCGTGTCCGAGGCTGCTGACCGGAAACAGTTCGGTTACGCCTTGCAGGATCGCAATGATCAGTGCCTGAATAGCTGTCATGTCTGCAGTCTCACCCGGTTAGGATTTTGGTGTTGCCGCAGTCGCGGCAAACCTGCAAGCTTCGTCAGTTGACGTTTTTCCTCTCGATGATGCATACCCGAAGCTCCTGTAGGGAAGGACACCATTTCACGTGATGTACGGTTTTCGTGCCTGAGCATAGGTGGGTAGCTACAGTCGCCAGTGGGATCATCATCGTGGTGACTACAGGATTCTATTCCTATGCGGTGACACGCTTGAGTAGCCAGTCTTCTGAGCGCTACGGCCTGCATGCCGTTTTCCTGTCTTCAAACGGTCTGCATGAAGGTGCGGATGTCGATCTAGCAGGAGTGAAGATCGGCACCGTCTTCTCTATCAAGCTGGATCCAGTGGCCTTCGTCACCCATGTCGATTTCCAGCTTGACTCAAGATACAGGCTTCCTTCTGACACGACGCTGACCATAGGAAGTAGCGGCTTCACCACTGCCAACGCCCTGTTGGTAAATCCAGGGCAATCCAAGAGGATGCTCTCTCCTAATGACAGCATACGGGCCACGCGGGAGATGCAGAGCCTCGAGCAGGCTGTCAGCCAGTATATATTTGGCACCGGCGGTCTCGGAAATGGCGCTACCCCTTAGAATAAGATCCTAATCATTCAGAGGGTATGACGCCATGAGTCGGCGCTGCGTAAGCCAATCCCTGATGATCTGCAGCAAGCCGCTGCTCTTGAACCCCGCTCCACGTAATGCGGCGCCTATCTCAAATGCTTGTCGATAATGAGCGAACTGCGCCTGATATGCTTCTCGCAACGAGGTTGACGGATCCCAGATGTGCGTTGCTTCGGAGCCAACTCCGTTTATCTCTATGATCTGAAACTCTTCGCCGCGTCTCAAGCTCGCGACGCTGCGATACCGAACGTCGACGCGACCGAAATGGAAGTCCGGAATATCGGACATGATGCAATTGATCTTCTCCGTGAGCATCGACGTGATGTCCGACGCACCATTGGAGAAGATCGAGCCTTTACAATGATTGCCAGCAAACACCAGTCTGATCGGTGAACCAGGATCAGGAATTTCACTGAGGCGAGCCCATAAACGCGGCAGGTAAAGGTGAGGGACCAGCCCGGTGCGTGGATCGGCCAAGATCAGTTCACGTATCGTCGATCTGCCGTCGCCGAACAGGATCGGCGCTCTCTTGTGGGTGAGAGAGGTAATGCGTCCGGTCGATGAAAACGGATGCTTGATATAAAATATTCCTGCTTCACCTTCATATGGGACCAGTTCTTGCAGCAGTAAGTCCGTATTCCGAGGAAACGACGCGAGAACCGATCTTAGAGCCTCCTCATCGTGCGCCAGGCGAACTCCAGTGCCGTTGCATCCGATATCGGGCTTGACGACGATCGGGAGCGCCAGTTTTCCCTCTTCCATCAACAGGAGGGCTCGCGGTAGATCCTGTTCCGCCGTTCGAAACTTTCTGTATCGTGCGATCCATGAGGACGCGGTAAGACCTGCCTGGTCCAAGATGGAGCATTTGCTTTCGCCACATAGACCTCCGGTCGATACGCGTGGGTTTGCGACGGACGGCAGGCTGAAATCCCGATAGCGTAGTCCGAGCGCGATCCAGTACGCCACCACCGGCGTGTAGAAAATCCAGCTTGGCCAGAACTCGAAAGACGAAACCTGCGAGATGGTCGTCGTCTCGGCTTCGATGGCCGTGATGTCACTCATGCTTTCTCATCCTGGAAGTGAGCGACGATGCGCCCAAACGCGACGACCGCCAGAGCAAAGCCGATAGCCCCAGCCCATCGCCATGCACCAAAATGGTTTAAGAGCAAGCGACCAATCCGAAGTGAAAGAAGAAAAAGCAGGCTTGTCCAGATCGACGTCGCGACGATGGCTGCGAGCGTGAATTTCGTGAAACTGGCGCGTAGGAAACCGCAAGCCGTATAGGTTGGTAGACGCGCGCCCGGGATGAACCGGCTGACCAAGACTACCCTGAAGACCCTATCCGCCAGCCATCGTCTACCTCGTGCATGGCGTTCGGCCGAGACGAGTCGATTGATCATCGGTGATGAGGCTGCGATCCGGCCGAGGCCGTATAGGCCCAGGTCGCCGATGACGATACCGAAGTACAGTGCCACCAACGCAAGAGCAGGATGGATCATGCCCGCTTCGACTTGCGTGGCAGCAATTACCGTCGCCGCGTCCTCCAAGATAAACGTGCCGATGATTACAGCGAACGCCTGAAATAGTGGATGTGCGCCAGCCGCCTTCAGCAGACTGGCAACCGATAGCGAGATCATCCGGAATCAGTGACCAAACCACCCTGCGAGCGATCGGTCGGCGCAGCCTTCAGGCCTCTGATCGCGAAGGTTATGTGCCTCTAGTCGCCGAAGATGAGACTGGGCAGTGGTCAAATGAGGGGGCTGTCCAAAAACTCGCTCCAATGCCGCGGCTTTTCAATATCCGTGTAAGCCATCGACGTCACCTGATTTCTGGACGGCTTGGCGAGCGTCGGGATTTGGCGGATCGTCGAAGAGCACCGAAAGGCGGTCTTTCTTGTCCAGCATTCCTCGGACCCAAACTTCTAAGCAAAAAATAAACATCAGAATCAATGACTTATAGTGGTATTCTCAGAAATTAGATGATCTGGAAGGCGGTTCCCACTCGAATGGTCAAGCTCGGCATGATAGCGAGCTGATAGCCTGCAGCGGCGGGGCATGACCGAGGCCAAGTCCTCCGCGCGCTGAGACGCCATGGTAGGAACGCCTGCCGGAGCGACCATCAGGAGTTCGCCTCCATCAGCACGTCCAGTCGGAACCCGGCAACGGCGATCCGGCAGCACGCCTCTGGTGAGGGGTGTTCCATCATCCCGCCTGGGTTGCTGCCGGATCTCAAGCCGACCGGCGAGGCCCCGCGATCGGTGCTAAAACGTTACGTAAGCCTGTTGCCGTTATCGTCAAAATCATGGCAGAAAGAGGGATGATCAAGCGGCGCGCCGGATTGCTTACGGCAGTTGCAGCACTGGCTCTCGGAGCGAGCAGTCCTTTTCGAGCTCGAGCTGAGTCACGACTACCTGCTCGCGAGGCTTCCTACTCAATATTTCTTCGGACGGTCGCCGCACAGGCTCGAAGCCTTGGCATCAGTCAATCCATACTCGACGACGCGCTGTCCCTCGATCATCCGAACATGAAGGTGCTGGTGCTAGACCGGCATCAACCAGAATTCCAGCTCAGCTGGAGCGCCTATCGCCGACGTGTCCTCACGGCACAGAAGGTCCAAGCCGGACGAGCAGCCTATCAGGGCGAGCTTGGTCTTCTGACCAAGATCTGGAGGCACTACAGAGTCGACCCGCGTATCGTCATCGGTATCTGGGGGCTAGAGTCGAACTACGGCAGCCGATCTGGATCATTTTCCGTGATCGATGCGCTCGCGACACTTACCTTCGACGGGCGTCGCAGGACCTTCTTTCACAGCCAGCTGATGGACGCGCTGCTTATCCTTCAGCAGGGTGATATTAAACCGGCCGGCATGCTCGGCAGCTATGCCGGAGCGATGGGTCAACCTCAATTCATGCCAAGTGCATACCTAAGATACGCCGTGGATGGGGATGGCGATGGCAGGCGCGACATCTGGTCCAGCGAGGCCGATGTCTTCGCTTCGATTTCAAACTATCTCTCGCAGAATGGTTGGGTCTCCGGCGCGCCGTGGGGTCAACCCGTGCTGATCACTCCCGGCTTCAATGCCATGACAGCTGAACGAAATCCAGTTCAGTCACTTGGCGAGTGGATGCGCGCTGGCGTCCGCCGCCTAGACGGGAACTCATTCTCACGCAGCGACATATCCGCGAGGCTACTGCTTCCTGATGGGCCGGGCGGCGACGCTTTCGTCGCCTATGAGAACTTCAAGGTGCTGCGACGCTACAATCCATCGGATTTCTACGGTCTGGCGGTGGGGCTTCTCGGCAGTGCGATCGCATGAGGTGTCTCACGGTCGCGCTGCTGCTTGCCATGACGGTTCTGGCATCGTTCACGGGGTGCGACCGCCAGCAGCTGCGACGACCGGAGGCGATAGATATTCATTACGTGGTAGGACCACCGTGGCTGGGTGAGGGCTGTTGGTTCTATCCGAGAGAGGAGTCGTCTTACACGGCTACTGGGTTGGCGGTCATAGATGCACCACGACGCGGCCGATCCAGAACCGCAGACGGTGAACCGTATGATCCTGCATCCTTCACGGCTTCGCATCAAAGCTTGCAGCTACCCGTAATGCTTCAGGTCCGCAACCTGGAGAACGGCCGGATCGTTACGTTACGCCTGAACGATCGCGGGCCGGCTTCGCCGCGGCGGCTGCTCTCGGTAACGCCCGCGGCTGCTCGCGCGCTGGGAATGATCCCGAACCAGGCGACGCGTATCGAGATCAAGCAGGATGAGGCACTGAGCCGCATGATCCTGCGGCAGGTAAAGGATCCACCGAAGGCGGACCTCATTGCCGCACCGGTCACGGATGTTCAGGAACAGTCGCTGACGCCTTCGAACCCGTCCGACCGGCCCGAGGGGTCCGCTCCGGCACCCCTGCATGAGCCTGAAGCACGCCCGGCCGAGCCGAGCATGGGCATCGTCACGCAAGGACCGGTCGGTCCCGGCGAGCTCTGGATCGATGCAGGCCGTTTCAGTCAGCGCATCTATGCCCGCCGACTCGCGAGATCGTTGTCAGGAGCCGTCCTTCAGGAAGGGCAGGGCCGTTCCACCTTGTTCAGCGTGCGGCTAGGTCCGTTCGAGCTCGTGACGCAGGCGGATGCAGCACTGGACCGCGCCCGTTCGGGCGGAGTAACCGATGCTCGGATCATCGTTGAGTAGGGACCCAACCTTGTCCACCAGAAGATCATTGCTGGCAGGCGGCTCGATGCTCGCAGCCTCCATAGGTTGTGGTATCCGACCGGCCACGGCTCATCGCCGACACAAAGCGGTAGATCGATCACCGACGCCGGACGTCGTCGCTCCATCCGGCGATCCTGCCGACACGCCGCTCGGCCCACTCGATACGCAGGCAAGATGGGCCTTCATCATGGACGCGGCCACCGGCACGGTCCTGTTGCAGAAAGCGGCGGATGAGCCGATGCCTCCCTCCTCGCTTACGAAGATGATGACGGCCTATGTCGTCTTCTCAGCACTCAGCGAAAACCGCCTGCGACCCGACCAGACACTGCCAGTGAGCGAGAAGGCCTGGCGGATGCAGGGATCCAAGATGTTCGTGCCGCTGGGTCAGCAGGTCGCGGTGGAGGATCTCATACGCGGCATGCTGATCCAATCCGGCAACGATGCCTGTATCGTGCTTGCGGAAGGCATCGCCGGTTCAGAAAAGCAGTTCGTCGTCCTGATGAACAACCAGGCGCAGCGCCTCGGCCTCACCCATACCCACTATCAGAATACGACCGGCTGGCCGGATCCGGACCATCACATGTCGGCTCGCGACGTCGGGATGCTCGCGCTCCATCTGATAAAGGACTATCCGCAATATTATCATTACTTCTCCGAGAAGGACTACAAGTTTAACAATATCGATCAGGGGAACCGCAACGTCCTGGTCGACAAGGGTCTCGCCGACGGCCTGAAGACCGGCCATACTGACGCCGGCGGCTTCGGCCTCTGCGCCAGCGCCAAGCGCGATGATCGACGTCTCATCGAAGTTCTGAACGGCCTGCCGTCTTCCCGTGCTCGCGCCGAGGAGGGGGAGCGATTGTTGAATTGGGCGTTTATCAACTTTGAGGACGTCAAGCTGTTTTCGAAGAACGAGATCGTGCAGTCGATCCCGATCTGGCTCGGCACTCGACCCACGGTCGCCGTCGCGGCATCACACGACATCGTGCTGACGATGCCGCATGACTGGCGCAGCCACGTGAGGATCGCAGTCGATTTCAAGTTGCCGGTGCAGGCACCCGTGGCGGCAGGACAGGCCGTCGCCCAGCTCACCGTCTCGGGTGCTCGGCTGGTCGACGTGCAGGTGCCTCTACTGGCGACCGCGAGCGTGCCGCGGCTTGCCCTGCCGAACCGAGCCATCGCCGTCCTGGAGCACTCGGTCGGCGGGGGTTGATCACGTGACCGGGATGCTGGTGACGCTCGAAGGCGGCGAGGGTGCCGGCAAGTCGACCCAGATACGAGAGCTCGCGGACGGCCTCGCCGGCCGCGGCTACGACGTGCTGTGCACGCGCGAGCCGGGCGGAGCCCCGGGTGCAGAAGCGCTTCGCCGGTTTCTGCTCGAGACGGATCATGGGCTGAGCCCGCGCGCCGAGGCGATGGTGCATTTCGCGGCACGGACCGATCATGTCGACGCGACGATCGGTCCGGCGCTGGCGGCGGGTCGGCTCGTCCTGTGCGATCGCTTCTCCGACTCCACCCTCGCCTACCAGGGCTACGGTCTCGGCCGAGGCGACCCGGCGATCCTGGCGTTCATCGAGCACCTCACCACCCTGTTGGGCCTACAGCCTCATCTGACGGTGATCCTGGATCTCGCGCGTGACGAGGCACGTGCGCGAATACGTCGCCGTGGGGAGGGAGAGGACCGCTACGAAGCATTGGATGAGCGCTTCCATGCTCAGGTCGCCGAAGGCTTCCGGACGATCGCCCGCCGCGCCGCCGAACGCTGCGTCCTCGTGTCTGCGGTCGGTTCCGTCGAGATGGTGCGTCAGCGCGTGCTGGCCGCGGTGGAATCCCGTCTGCCGTGACGGACCTCGACGCGGGCGAGACGAGCACGCTGCTGGGACAGGCGGATGCGGAGCAGACATTGCTGCGAGCCTGGCGTAACGGACGGCTGCATCACGGCTGGCTGTTCACCGGACCGTCCGGCGTGGGCAAAGCGACGCTCGCCCGATGGTTCGCCCGGGTCGTGCTCGGTGAAGCCGATCCTCAGGCGTCTAGGCGTATGGCGGCGGGCACGCATGCAGACCTGCTGGTCATCACCAGGAGCCTCGATGAACGTCGATCCCGGCCGCGCGTGGAGATCGTGCTGGAGGATGTGCGTCCCATCGCGGACTTCCTGCATCGCACTGCGGCGGTCGGATGGCGCGTGGTCATCATCGACGGTGCGGATCACCTCAATCGACATGCCGCGAACGCTCTGCTCAAGCTGCTGGAAGAGCCTCCGAGCCGGGTGATCATCGTGCTGACGTGCGATGCGCCCGGCCGGCTGCTGCCGACGATCCGCAGCCGCTGTCGCCTGCTGCGGCTGCGGGCGCTGGACGAGGGGGCGATGCACGAGGCCCTGCGACGACGGCTGCCCGCCCTCACGCGGAGCGAGCGACAGATCTTGATCGATCTCAGCGACGGGTCGCCCGGGCGTGCCCTGGTCCTGGCGGCGGAGGACGGCATCGTCCTCGCCGACCTCGTGCGCGGCGCGCTGTCTCAACGTCATCGCCCGGCAGGGTCTTGGTGCTATGAGCTCGCGGACCTGGTCCTGCGTCACGAGAACGGCTTTTCCACCTTCATCGGCTTGTTGTCCGCCACCATATCCACGACGATACGCGGCGCCGCGCGGGAAGACGGCGCCGAGCAATACGCCAGCCTGCTCTCGTCACGTTCCGCCGAAAGATGGGCCGACGCCTGTTCGGAACTCGCCCGGCTGCGTGACGAGACTGAAGCCCTCAATCTTGATAAACGCCAGGCCCTGCTGACGAGCCTGAGCCTGCTGAGCGGATGATGACCAAGAGCTTCACGATAACGACACCCATATACTACGTGAACGGCTCGCCTCACATCGGGCACGCCTACACCTCGATCGCGGCGGACGTCCTCGCGCGCTGGAAGCGGCTCGACGGCTTCGACGTCTTCTTCCTCACCGGAACCGACGAGCACGGCCAGAAGGTCGAGCAGGCGGCGATCACGGCGGGCCTGGCGCCGCAGCATTTCGTGGATCGCGTGGCGGCTGATTTCCGGGCGATGGCCGACGCGCTGAACATCTCCTACGACGACTTCGTCCGCACCACGGAGCCGCGCCACCTCGACGCCTGCACGGCGCTCTGGCGTCGTCTGGAACAGGCTGGCCACATCTACGAGGGCGCCTACGAGGGCTGGTACGCGCTGCGCGACGAGAGCTTCTACGGCGAGAACGAACTCGTGCTGCATCCCGACGGCACCCGTACCGCTCCCACCGGCGCCCCGGTGCAGTGGGTGCGCGAGCCGTCGTACTTCTTCCGGCTGGCGGCCTGGCAGGAGCGGCTGCTCGCCTTCTACGAGGAGAATCCGGACTTCATCGGCCCGCCGGCGCGTCGCAACGAGATCATCAGTTTCGTGCGCCAAGGCCTGAACGATCTCTCGATTAGCCGCACCAGCTTCGACTGGGGCGTTCCGGTCCCGGGGAATGCCGCGCATGTCATGTACGTGTGGTGGGATGCGCTGGTGAATTACATCACTGCTCTGGGATATCCCGACGACACCCACACGCGCTGGAGATACTGGCCGGCCGACCTGCATCTGATCGGCAAGGAGATCGCGCGCTTCCACGCCGTCTTCTGGCCTGCCTTCCTGATGGCGGCCGGGCTCGCGCTGCCGGCGCGGATCTTCTCGCACGGATGGTGGACGATCGAGGGCGAGAAGATGAGCAAGTCGATCGGCAACGTGATCGATCCCCGCGCTCTGGCCGACGAGTTCGGCGTCGATGCGCTGCGTTTCTTCCTGCTGCGCGAGGTTCCGTTCGGCGGCGACGGCGACTACAGCCGCAAGTCGTTGATCGGCAGGCTGAACATCGATCTGGCCAACGATCTTGGCAACCTCGCGCAGCGCACGCTGTCGCTGATCGCGCGCAACTGCGACGGCAGGCTGCCGGCTCGAGAGGCTCTGACCGAGGCCGACGCGATGCTTCTCGAACAGGCTGCGGCACTCCCGGGACTGCTGCGCGAGCAGCTCGATCGGCAGGCATTGCACGAGGCGCTTGAGACGGTCTGGCGGGTCGTCCGGGCCTGCAACGGCTACGTCGATCGCCAAGCGCCGTGGGCGTTGAAGAAGACCGACCCGACGCGGATGGCGACGGTGCTTCGGGTGCTGGCGGATAGCTTGCGCGTCATCGCGACCGTGCTGCAGCCTTTCATGCCGGCGAGCATGGCGGCGATGCTCGACCAGCTCGGGATAGCCTCGGAGCAGCGACAGCTCGACGCGCTGGCAACGCCGGTTCCGCCCGGCACCTCGCTTCCCCCGCCATACGGCGTCTTCCCGCGTCACGTCGAGACCGCCGCGAGCACGCCTCCGGGGGCGTCGGCGCGATGAGCGGGACCGCAGCGGCGATCGATTCGCACTGTCATCTCGACCGGTTCGATGCCGAAGCGCTGCCGGGTTTGCTGCAGCGAGCCCGCGCCGCCGGTTTGTGTGGCATGGTCACGATCGGCACGCGCCTTTCGGCGGCGTCGCGTCAGCTCGCGCTCGCGAGCTTGTCCGAGCCGGGACTATCGATCTGGTGCACGATCGGCACACATCCCGATCACGTGGCCGAGGAGCAGCTGCCCACAGCCGAGGACCTCGCCGCGCGGACTGCGCCTGGATGCGTCATCGGCATCGGCGAGACCGGCCTGGACTACCTGCACGGCACACCGGACGATCATGCCGCGCAGCAGGCGAGCTTCCGCACCCACATCCGCGCCGCCCGGCTCGCCGACCTGCCCGTAGTGATCCACGCACGGAAGGCCGACGGCGATGTCGCCGCCATCCTGCAGGACGAGCATGACCGGGGCGGCCCGTTCCGCTTCGTGCTGCATTGCTTCAGCTCCGGGATGGATCTCGCCGCTCGCGCCCTCGCACTCGGTGGATCGATCAGCTTCTCCGGCATCCTTACCTTCCCCAAGTCACAGGCGCTGCGTGACATCGCCCGCGAGGTGCCGATGCCGCGTCTGCTGATCGAGACCGATGCCCCCTACCTGGCTCCGGTTCCCAAACGTGGCAGGCCCAACGAGCCCGCCTTCGTGATCCACACCGCGGCCATGCTGGCGCAACTCCTGGGGATGCCGGAGCCAGCGCTGCACGAACTCACGAACCGCAACTTCCACGCCCTGTTCCGCAAGGCCGCCTGAACCGATGCGGGTGGTGATCCTGGGTTGCGGCGGATCCGCGGGCGTCCCGATGCTGGGCGGCGCCGACGGCGCCGGGGACTGGGGGATCTGCGATCCCGACGAGCCGCGCAACCGTCGCAGCCGCTCGTCGATCGTGATCGAGGCGGACGCGGGACCGCGGCTTCTGATCGATACCGGGCCGGACCTGCGCGAGCAGCTGCTGCGCAACCGGATCGGACGGATCGACGCCATCCTCTATAGCCATGCCCACGCCGACCACGTGGCGGGACTCGACGAGGTCAGGAGCCTGAACCGGGTGATCGAGCGCCCGATCGAGACTTTCGCCACCGGCGCCGTGCTCGACGAGATCATGCGCCGCTTCGCATACGCCTTCCGGCCTTGGTCGCCGCCCGGCTTCTTCAGTCCGGTCCTGGTTCCGCGGGAGATCGAGCTCGGCGGCACCGTGATCATCGAGGGGCTGACGCTGCAGCTGTTCGAGCAGGCTCATGGACGCAGCATCACGGTCGGCCTGCGAGCCGGTGCCTTCGCCTATTCGACCGACGTCGTGGAGCTGGATGAGCGTGCCCTGGACGTGCTCCACGGCGTCGATACCTGGATCGTCGACTGCTTCCAGCGCGCCGCCCATCCGGCACATGCCCATCTCGAGCGGGTGCGGAGCTGGTCGATTCGGCTCGGCGTTCGCCGCACGATCCTGACCCACATGGGCACGGACATGGACTGGGGCTGGATGGTGCGCAACCTGCCGGCGGGACTCGAGCCCGGCTATGACGGCATGAGCCTGGAGATGTGACCCGACAGCCGCAGCGAGCCAGCCGGCTGTCGATTAGACGAGACCGACACGCAATTTAGTTGAATCCCTCCGCTGCGCAGAGATAGCCTCGCAGAGGACCTGATGACATTTCGTCATTATGCCCTGCAGCAGCGAAGGACCGTGCTCATCGCCAAGGCTTGGACCCGAGAGGTCGACCACATCCCAGTGCTGATGCGCGAGGCGGGGGCCCTTCACGAACGGCCTGAAGCCGTGCATGCCGCCGATCAGGAAGCCGATGCCGGTCCACGCGGACAGCGTTGTCATTCGCTTCGGCTGGAAGCGTTTCGGCTCGCCCGGCTTGAGAGTCAAGGCTTTCTGACAGCCATCGCGGGGCCAGGATCATCTTTCTTGGGGGAGACCCTCTCATGGCACCTCTAGACGACGTCTTCTCACTCGCCACCTCGATGCGCGAGGAGCGGCGGGAAACCGAGATGAGTCTCGCCCAGTATCTGCAGCTGTGTTCGGATGATCCGAGCTGCTACGCCGGGGCCGCCGAACGCATGCTCAAGGCGATCGGCGAGCCGACCATGGTCGACACGTCCAAGGATGCCAGGCTGGGCCGGGTATTCATGAACCGCACCATCAGGGTCTACCCGGCCTTCTCCGACTTCCACGGCATGGAGGAGACGGTCGAGCGGATCGTCGGCTTCTTCCGTCACGCGGCGCAGGGTCTGGAGGAGCGCAAGCAGATCCTCTACCTGCTGGGACCGGTCGGTGGCGGCAAGTCCTCGCTCGGCGAGCGGCTCAAGACATTGATGGAGCGCCAGCCGATCTACGTGCTCAAGGCCGGCAGCCGCATGAGCCCGGTCTTCGAGAGCCCGCTCGGATTGTTCGACGTCGAGCGCATGGCCGACGGCCTGCACAAGCGCTACGGCATTCCGCGCCGTGTGCTGAGCGGGATCGCGAGCCCCTGGGCGCTGAAGCGTCTGGAGGAGTTCGACGGCGACCTGTCCCGCTTCACCGTGGTCAAGCTGCATCCGTCGAAGCTGCGGCAGATCGCCGTGGCCAAGACCGAACCTGGGGACGACAACAACCAGGACGTCTCGGCCCTGGTCGGCAAGGTCGATATCCGCCAGCTGGAGAGCTTCAGCCAGAACGACCCGGACGCCTACAGCTTCTCCGGCGGCCTGAACCGCGCCAACCAGGGCATCCTCGAATTCGTCGAGATGTTCAAGGCGCCGATCAAGATGCTGCACCCGTTGCTCACCGCGACGCAGGAGGGCAACTATGTCGGGACCGAGAACATCGGCTCGATCCCCTTCACCGGCGTGATCCTAGCCCACTCCAACGAGGCGGAATGGCAGAGCTTCCGAAACAACCGCACCAACGAGGCCTTCCTCGACCGGGTGTGCGTGATCAAGGTGCCGTACTGCCTGCGCGTCACCGAGGAGACGCGCATCTACGAGAAGCTGATCAGCAGCTCCGCGCTGGGCGAGGCGCCGTGCGCGCCCAACACCCTGGAGATGCTGGCGAAGTTCGCCGTGCTGTCGCGACTGAAGGGGCACGCGAATTCGACGCAGTATGCCAAGATGCGGGTCTATGACGGCGAGAACATCCGCGAGACCGATCCCAAGGCCAAGACCATGCAGGAATATCGCGATGCCGCCGGTGTCGACGAGGGCATGGAAGGGATCTCCACCCGCTTCGGCTTCAAGGTGCTCTCCGCCGCCTTCAACCACGACCCGAGTGAGATCGCGGCCGATCCCGTACACCTGATGTACGTGCTGGAGCAGGCGGTGCGACGGGAGCAGTTTCCGGCAGAGCTCGAGGCGTCCTACCTGGCGTCGCTGAAATCAGAACTGGCCGGACGCTACGCCGAATTCGTCGGCAACGAGATCCAGAAGGCCTATCTGGAAAGCTATCACGATTATGGCCAGAACCTGTTCGACCGCTATCTCGACTACGCCGATGCCTGGATCGAGGACCAGGACTTCAAGGATCCCGACACCGGCCAGCTGCTGAGCCGCGACCTGCTCAACGCCGAGCTGACCAAGATCGAGAAGCCCGCCGGCATCGCCAACCCGAAGGATTTCCGCAACGAGGTGGTGAAGTTCTCGCTCCGCTCGCGCGCCGCCTCGGGCGGCAACAACCCGTCCTGGACCTCCTACGAGAAGATCCGGGACGTGATCGAGAAGCGCATGTTCAGCCAGGTCGAGGACCTGCTGCCGGTGATCAGCTTCGGCTCCAAGAAGGATGGAGACACCGAAACGAAGCACGGCCAGTTCGTCGAGCGCATGGTGGCCCGCGGCTATACCGAGCGACAGGTGCGTCGACTGGTGGAGTGGTACATGCGCGTCAAGCAGTCGGCCTAGCAGATGACCCGCCCGATCCCGGCTCGCTCGTCATCGGACGATGCTCCATCACCTGGTCGGGATGGCGGCGCATCCGCGACGGCGCGGCTGCCGCTTGGTAACGGAAAGCGGAACGACTAAGTGGACATCATAGACCGACGCCCGAACCCGCACGGCAAGAATATCGAGAATCGCCAGCGGGTCCTGATCAGGGCGCGCGATGCCATACAGCGTGCGGCGCGCGACGCGGTCGCGTCGGGCAAAATGCGCGAGGTGGCCAAGGGAAGCGCCATCTCGATCCCCTCGGACGCGCTGCACGAACCGAGCTTCCACCGCGTCTTCACCGGCGGCACCCGCGACCTGGTGTTGTCCGGCAACAAGGTGTTCTCGCGCGGCGACCGCATCCAGCGGCCGCCATCCGGGAGCGGCGCCGGCGGCGGGGCAGGGGAGGCAGGGGAAGAGGGCGGCGGCGAGGATAGTTTCCGCTTCGTGCTCACCCGCGACGAGTTCCTCGACCTGTTCTTCGACGATCTGGCACTGCCCGACCTGGTCAAGCGCGAGATCACCACCACGGAGTCGATGAGCAGCAGCCGCGCCGGACTCAGCAATGACGGCGCGCCCTCGCAGCTCGATCTGAGCCGCACCATGCGCTATTCAATGGCGCGGCGGATCGGCCTGAAGCGTCCCAAGCCCGACGTCGTCAAGGAGATCGAGGCGCGGATCGCGGCACTGGAAGAGCAGGCCGACGCCTTTCCCGCCCTGCACGAGGAACTGGTCGGTCTGAAGGCCGACCTCGCGGCGACGCAGAGGCGGCTGAACCGGGTGCCTTGGATCGACCCGGTCGACATGCGCTATCGGCGCTTCACCCAGACCCCCAAACCCTCCACCCGCGCCGTGATGTTCTGCATCATGGACGTGTCCGGCTCCATGACCGAGCGCATGAAGGACCTGGCCAAGCAGTTCTTCCTGCTGCTTCACGTCTTCCTGGAGCGGCGCTACAAGCAGGTCGACCTGATCTTCATCCGTCACGCCGAGGTCGCGGAGGAGGTCGACGAGGAGACCTTCTTCACCGACCCGCGCACCGGCGGCACCATCGTCTCCTCGGCGCTCAACGAGATGATCGGCATCCAGCAGAACCGCTACCCGGCCTCGGCGTGGAACATCTACGTCGCCCAGGCCTCCGACGGCGACAACTCCGCCTCCGACACGCCGCGCTCCTGCGCGCTACTCCAGACCCGGATCCTGCCCAACGTGCAATACTATGCCTATATCGAGATCGTCGGCTCCGGCGCCATCATACGAGGCGAGACCGATCTGTGGCGCGGCTACAAGCAGGTCGCCGGCGAGAGCGAGCGTCTGGTCATGCGTCAGGTGGCGGAGAAGCGGGACATCTTCCCGGTGTTCCGTGAGCTGTTCGCACGTCGCGCGGAGGCCTCTCCTTGAGCCTTGTCCCGCATCGTCACCGGTCGGTATCGCCGCTCGGCACCCGGCCGGAGCTGGCGCCGGCGAGGCTCGACCGGCCGCTGCCGACGCCCGGCGCGTCCGAGCTGCTCTATAACGGGGCGGACTGGAACTTCGAGACCCTGCGTCACGCCTACGACGCGATCGAAGGCATCGCCGAGCATGAGCTGAAGCTGGAGATCTACCCCAACCGAATCGAGGTGATCACGTCGGAGCAGATGCTCGACGTCTACACGTCGCACGGCATGCCGCTGATCTATAAGCACTGGTCGTTCGGCAAGCGATTCGTCGGCCATCAGAACGCGTACAAGCGCGGCCTCATGGGCTTGGCCTACGAGGTGGTGATCAACTCCAATCCCTGCATCAGCTACCTGATGGAGGAGAACAGCGCCACGATGCAGGCGCTGGTGATCGCCCACGCCGCGTTCGGCCACAACCACTTCTTTCGCAACAACCGGCTGTTCCGCGAGTGGACCGAGCCCACCGGCATCCTCGACTATCTCGAGTTCGCCCGCTCCTACATCGCGCGCTGCGAGGAGCGTCACGGCGTCGCCGCGGTGGAACGCGTGCTCGATGCGGCGCACGCGCTGCAGAACCAGGGCGTGAACCGGCACTCCGGCGCCAAGATGATGGATCTGAAGGCGGAGCAGGCGCGCGACCGCGAGCGTCGCGAGCACGAGGATCGCGTCTATAACGATCTGTGGCGCACCCTGCCATCGGGGGGCGCCACCCAAGTCACGAGCACGATCGGGGACCGCCGGCGACGACTCGGCCTGCCCGAAGAGAACCTGCTCTACTTCCTGGAGAAGAACGCGCCGCGCCTGGCGCCGTGGGAACGCGAGGTGATCCGCATCGTCCGGCTGATCGCGCAGTATTTCTATCCGCAGCCCCAGGCCAAGATGATGAACGAGGGCTGCGCCACCTGGGTGCACCAGGCGATCATGACCCGTCTGCACGAGCAGGGTCGTATCAACGACGCCGCCTTCCTCGAGGTGATCCACTCCACCACCAACGTCATCACCCAGCCCGGCTTCGACCATCCCGGCGGCGGCAGCTTCAACCCATACGCGCTGGGCTACGCGATGATGACCGACATCGCGCGCGTCTGCGAGACGCCCACCGCCGAGGACAGGGCCTGGTTTCCCGACATCGCCGGCAATCGTGACGCGATCGGGACTCTGAAGCACGCCTGGGCGGAATATCGCGATGAGAGCTTCATCCAGCAGTTCCTGTCGCCGGCGGTCATGCGCCAGTTCCGGATGTTCCGGTTGCTCGACGACGTCGCCAAGCCCTACCTGCTGGTCGACGACATCCACGACGATGCCGGCTACCGGGAGATCCGCCGCGCCCTGGCACGCAGCTACGACCCCAGCCATTTCTACGCCGAACTCGAGATCGTCGACGTCGACCTGGCCGGGGATCGCTGCCTGCGCATCGAGCATCGCACGCGTCCGGGCCAGCTTCTCGCCGAGCAGGATGCGCGCGCTTCGCTGAAGCACCTGGCAGAGCTGTGGGGCTACGAGGTCAAGCTGATCGAGCTCGATCCGCAGACCGATACGGTGCTCGCCACCCACAGCGTATCGCCGCCGCGCAAGCCCTGACGGGGACCGGCCCGGCCGGATAGACTCCGAACCGGCCGGCGCTGGCGCACGTCAAGCTCACGCATCGAGATCGGCCGCGAGCGTTGCCGACGCGTTCTGCCGGTCGAGCCGGTCGCGCAACATGCGCGGCTGCCTGTCGTGCGACACCGACGACGGCACCCGACTAACGCTATAATAACGCCGTGCAGGACACTAGAACAAAACAAGAACTGTTTAGCCAACAGTTGTCCTAGTTCTGGCCCATGCCTATCTTCAGCCCGGTCCCGTCAGTCTCCACCCGCGACGACGCGGGGATACATGAACACGACAGTTGAAGGTTGAGCGATGTCCGCAACGTACTCGGCGCCACCGCCTCGCCATGAGGTCCTGCCGGATCGCCTCAATTTCGAGCTCGACGAGGGAACCACCGAGATGGTGCGCAGCCTCGCCAAGCTTCTCGGCGTTCCGGAGACCGACGTGATCGCCAAGGCCATCGCCAACGAGGCCTTCATCGTCTCGGAGATCAGGAACGGCCGCAGGTTCGAGCTGCGCGAGCACAACAAGGTCGCTCCCGTGAACTTCGTCTGACCGCACCGCATTGACGCCGAACGAGTTCTATAGCCGCCCGGTCGTCGTCCTCGGCGGTTCCCCCGGTACCACCAACACCACCGCGAGTTCGGACGAGGCCGTCGAGCGCGTCCCCGGTCCGGGACGCTTCGACGTCGTCAAGGCGCGCGAGACCATGCGCGGCTGGCTCGCCGTCATCGTCCTCGCCGTGTTCGGGTTGGAGGTCGTGCTGTTCTTCGGCCTGGCGTTCGGCCATGTCCTGCTGATGCAGGACATCAAGGAGCTCGGTCTGGTGCTGTTCTCGCCGACGATCGTGGTCGTCGGCACCGTCCTCGGGTTCTATTTCGGCGCCGACAAGAGCGGTCGCAGCTGAGAGCTGCGGCAGCCGCCGAAACTCAGACGAGCGACGGCGTATCTCGGCAGCCTACCGCTAGTCCTCGTCCTTGATCCACCACTTGATCGGCTGAGGCTCGCCTTCCGGCTTCTCGGTCCTCGGCTTGCGACGCGCCGGCTCGGGCGGCTGCACCGGAAGCGAGGCCTGGACTAACGCCTGCTCCTGCGCTGCCTGAAGATCCATCTCGATGTGGGCGAGGCGTGTCTGCAGGGCGACGATCGAGGATTTGCTCTCCAGCAGCCCGCGTTCGGCGGCCTCGCGCCGGCTGCGCTCCTGCTCCAGGTCCTGACGCAGCGAGTCGAGCAGCACCTTGTCCTGCTGCAGCGTCGCCTCGGATCGCCCGCTGGTGCGACCGAGTGCCGCGTGCACCACCGGCACCTCTCCGTCGCGCACGTAGCGGTGACGCGGTGTGGCGGCTCCCCCGGTACGACTGCTGGCCGAGGCAGGGGCGCCGCTGCTGCGTCGGCCTCCCATATGTTCCAAAGCGTGGCGAAGCTGGGCTTCCGCGCTCTGCGACCCGCTGTCGCTTGCTGGGGTATCGTCGTCCGGGCTCCGTGCGGAGCGATGTTCTGACAAGTTTAGCTCTCTATTGATACGCATTCTTCTATTGTCGGTAAAATGGGACGTTTTGTGGAAGTTCAAGACGCCGGATGTTCGCTTGTTTCACGAACTTATCTTGACGCCCTTCCAGAATGCAACACGACCCCTGATGTTTTCCGCGGCCTGCTTCGGATTCTGATAATACCATACCGAATCCGGGTTGGTCTTACCGTCGACTTCCAGCGAATAGTAGTTCGCGGTGCCCTTCCAGGGACAGATGCTGGTCTGCCCGCTCGGCCGGACGACGTCCTGGCGCAGGGACGTGAGCGGGAAATAGGCATTCCCCTCCACCATGACAATGTCCTCGCTCTCGGCGATGACCTGACCGTTCCAGCTTGCCTGCATGATACTCCCCTCGTCCATGGCGCCGCTGCGACCGAACGCGGCGGCGACGTCCCGGTTACGGTACCTCGCCAGCCGGGCAGGAGCTGCCTTCGGGCGCGAACGCCTCGATCACGATATCAAGACCCACCGTGCCGCTCCAGCACGGCGTGCCGAGCGGCGAGAGGAGGTCGTTGAACGCGGCGAGCTCGGTATGGTCCGCTTGGCCGACCCTGCCATGCACCGCCCACACCGGATAGCCGTCACGCAGATGCTGCGTCGCGAGGTCCGCATCGTTGGTCCACAGGTTCGGCGGGAACGGGTTGCCGAGGCGCTGCAGCCGCACGTTCATCATCTCGATCGCGCCGGGATCGTCGGTGATCAGCAGCGACTCCGGCGAGAGGCTGGCACGGAGCAGCAACGCCGCGTCGTTCCACAGCGGCTTGGTTTCCAGCCGGTAGTACGGCAGCAGGTTGACCACGCCGAGGCTGGCCAGCAGGCCGATCGCGCTCCACGAGGCCAGGCGCGGCAGCCGCGCCACCCCGAGCCCCGCGAACAGGAAGAAGATCGGCCCGCTCCACGCCAGGTAGCGTGGCATCCACACCGAGGACACCAGCGACGTGGCGAGCAGGCCCGCGGGCAGGGTGAGCAGCGCCACCGCCGAGACCAGCGCCGCGCGGTCGCGCAGCGCGTAGTGCCACAGCCCGGCCAGTGCCGCGATCGCGGCGAGCAGGCCGAGCCAGGGCAGACCGTCGGGGAAGGTGTGGAAGCTGATCAGGCTGGTCGTGCGCAGGAGGTACACCGCCTGGATCGTGGTCCAGATCCGGGTCCAGCTCAGCGGCGGCACCCAGTCCAGCCCGCTCCCCATGCGGCCGTGCGTGAGCGCGTGCATCGCCACGATCCAGGGCAGGTAGCAGCACAGGATCGCGACGTGCGCGATCGCCGCGTTGACCAGCAGGCCGCGCCGCTGCCGCGGCGTCGCCCGCGCGGCGGTCAGGCCGATGGCGATCAAGGCCGCCAGAAGCCAGAACAAGGCGACGCTGAGGGTGTCCAGCGCGCCGATGGTGGCGAACACGAACCCCAGCCAGCCCAGCCTCGCCCCACCCGGCCGGTCGAGGCGCCTCGCCGCCGCGTCCGGATCGCGAACCAGTGCCGCGAGCGCCCACAGCGCCAGCAGGATGAAGCTGATCACCAGCGTGTAGGAGCGCGCTTCCTGGCCGTACTGGACCTGGAACGGCGACAGCGCCAGCAGCATCGACGCCGCGGTGGCCGCCCGGCGGCCGCCGATCATGCGTGCCAGGCCGAACAGCAGCGCGCAGGACAGCGCGCCGAACAGCGCCGCCGGCAGGCGAAGGCTCGCCTCGTCGGTGCCGAGCGGGACGAACCAGCGCGAGATCAGGAAGTAGAGCGGCAGGTGATGGAAGGAGAGCGAGTCGATGATGAGGTCGAGCGTGCCCAGGCTGGCGCGACGCAGCGTGGTGACCTCGTCGAGCCAGAACGGTTTGTTGCCGAGCTCGTAGAGTCGCGCCAACAGGCCGATCGTGAACAGGCACAGGGCGAATACCAGGTCGGTCAGCCGATCCGCATCCCGCGACGCGAGGCGCGGAACGACCGGCGAGGCGTGATGTTCGAGGGGAGGATGGCCGGTGAGCACAGCGCGGGACCATGCATCAACTCCGCGGCGGTGTCATGGGGGCGTCTCGAAAACTAGTGTATCAGCCGCGGCCCTCGATCCTCGTCGCAATCCTGACCCGGACCCGCAGGTGGGGAAGCAAGGCAAGGGCTCGGCCCTCGACCCGTTGGGGCCGGGGCCCCAAACCCCGTCTTCTTAAACTATCGTTTTCAAAGGCTTGCCTTTGACGGGGTCAAGGGGCAAAGCCGCTTGCCTTCTCTCGGCCGCCGGCTAGCTCTTGCTGCGCGAGCCGGACTGTCCGCCCGCCTGCAGCACGTGCACCGTCTCGCCGTCATGCAGGTCCGACGGCGGATTGACCACCAGCGACTCTCCGCCCTTCAGGCCTTCGCGGATCTCGGCCTTCTCGCCGAAATCGCGATAGATCGCGATCGGCACCATGCGCACCCGCTGGTCCTGGGTTACGGTGGCCACCCGCAATCCCTTGGCGTCGAAGATCAGCGCGGCGTCGGGGATCACCACCGTGGGCGAGGCATCCCGCAGGACGAAGCCGACATCGACGTACAGCCCCGGGGTGAGGGCGCCGTCCGGGTTCGGCACATCGATCTCGACCAGCATCGAGCGCGAGTTCTGCGCCAGCGACACCGAGGTGCGCGACACCTTGGCCCGGAACACCCGTCCCGGCAGCTCCGGCACGGTGACCTCGGCCTCGAGGCCGTCGCGGATGCCGGCGAAGTCGCTCTGCGGCACGTACACCTCGCAGCGCAGCACGTTCTCCTGGTCGATATGGAACAGCGCGGTGCCGTTGCTGGTGTCGCTCTGCACGAGGTCGCCGACATCGATGTCGCGCTGCGTGATCACGCCGTCGAACGGCGCCGTGACCCGCTCGAACCCGGTCAGCGCCACCAGGCGATCGACCGTCGCCTGCTGCGCGCGCACGTTCGCCGCCGCGACGCCGATGCCGGCCTGGGCGCTGGCGATGCTCGACGTCGAGACCGCCGCGTTGGTGGTCTGCGTCTCGGCGTTCTGCTTGGTGTCCCAGCCCTCGCCGGCGAGGGTGACCGAGCGTCGCTTGTTCGACGCCGCGAGCCTGGTGTTGTCCTGCGCCTGCTTGAACGACGCCTGCGCCTGCAGCATCGCCGCCTCCTGCTGGCCGAGCTGCGCCCGCGCCTGGTTGAGCTGCTCGTCGAGATCCGGCGCATCGATACGCACCAGCAGGTCGCCCTTGCGCACGTGGCTGCCGATGTCGGCATGCCGCTCGGCGATGAAGCCGGTCGCGCGCGCGAACAGGTCGGCCTCGGCATAGGCCACGGTCTGCCCGGGCAGCACCGTGGTGTGCGCGTCGCGCATCTGCTTGGCCTGGGTCACGTGGACGTCCGGCACGAAGCTCCTGGATTGCTGCAGCGTCTCCATCGCGGCCGTGGTCTGGCGCCAGTGCACGAACACGCCCCAGCACAGCAGCACGGCCAGCGGCACGATGACGTAGAGGGCGGCGCGGCGTCGCGGCGTGACCGGCGACGGGTGATCCTCGCTCATACGTAGTCCTCCACCCGGCGCACCGAGCCTCGCCGCAGCACGCTGTAAAGGAAGGGCACGAACAGCAGGGTCGAGACCGTGCCGACGGAGATGCCGCCGATCACCGCGCGCGCCAGGGCGGCATTCTGTTCACCCCCCTGTCCGAGATCAAGCGCCATCGGCAGCAGCCCCATGATCATGGCGCCGGCGGTCATCAGCACCGGACGCAGCCTGGTCTCGCCGGCGACGATGGCGGCTTCCTCCGCCGAGCAGCCGGTCTCCTCGCGATGATCGCGTGCGAACGTGACCAGCAGGATCGAGTTCGCCGAGGCCACACCGACGCTCATGATGGCCCCCATCATCGAGGCGATGGAGAACGTCGTCTCGGTGATGAACAGGCTCATGATGATGCCGCAGAACACCAGCGGCAACGCCGCCAGCACCACGAACGGGTCGCCCCAGTCCTGGTAGTTCAGCACCATCAGCAGGTAGACCGCGATCACCGCCACCAGCAGCCCGATCTCGATATGGTTGAAGGCGCTGTCCATGCTCTGGATCTGGCCGCGCACGATGATCTTGTCGGGCGCGTGCAGCTGCTTCTGCTCGTCGGCGACCACCGCGCGGATACGTCTGGCGACCGAGCCCAGGTCGGAATCCTGCACCGCGGCGTATACGTCGTAGGTCGGCTCGGTGTTGACGTGGCTGAGCACCGCCTGCTCGACGCTGCGATGGAAGGTGGCGACGTTGGTCATCAGCGAGATCGGCTGCGCCGGGTTGCGGTTGACGCCGCCCGAGGGGGCGTTGCCGCCGGGCACGTAGATCGGCGTGTTCTCGACCGCATTGAGGGTGTCGGCGCGATATTCCGGCGTCTGCACCGTGAGCTGCCAGGGGATGCCGGTCTTCGGGTCGGTCCAGAAGTTGGGCGAGACCTGGAACGAGCCGGACAGCGACACGTTCACCTCGTCGGCGACGTCGCGCTCGGTCAGGCCGAGCTCGAGGGCGCGCTGCCGGTCGACGTCGGCGCGGAAATCCGGCGCGTCGGTGATCTGCTGGACGTGCACGTCGACCAGCCCCGGCAGCGCCGCGAGGCGGCGCTGCAGCCGCTTCGCCGCGGCGAGGTCGATGTCCGGATGCCGACCGTGCACCTGGACGTCGATCTGCGACGGCACCCCGAAATCGAGGATTTGGGTGATCATGTCGGCCGGCTGGAAATAGAACATGGTGTCCGGATAGCGCCGGCGCAGCTCGGTGCGCAGCCGCTTGGTCACCCTTGTGCCCGACACCCCCGGCGCGAACGTCGCCAGGATCTGCCCGTCGTAGTAGGCGACGAAGGTGCCGTCGTTGAAGGCGAGGTTATAGTTGATCGAGGGCAGTCCGATATTATCGACGATGGTCCGCACGTGACCGCTGCCGGCAACCTCGCGGATCGTGTCCTCCACGCCACGGAACAGCTTGGCGGTCTCCTCGATGCGCAGCCCGGGATGGGCGCGCACGTGCAGGGCGATCTCGCCGGACTCGATCGCCGGGAAATAATCCTGGCCGAGGAACGGGAACAGGCAGCCGCCGATCACCAGCACCGTGGCCGCCACCGCGGCCGTCACCCAGCGATGCGCCATCACGGCGCGCAGCACGCCGCCGTAATATGCCGCGAACCGCTTGAAGCGCCGCTCGAAGCCGCCGTGCAGGCGGCCGAACCAGCCCGGCTCGCGGGCCTCGGCGCCGTCGCCACTCCGGCCATCTCGATCCTGGCGCTTCGCGTCGCGGCCGCCATGCTCGGAGGCCAGCAGCACGTCGATCAGGATCGGCACCAGCGTGCGCGACAGCAGGTAGGACGCCAGCATGGCGAACACCACCGCCAGCGCCTGCGGCGTGAAGATGTATTTCGGAGCGCCCACGAGGAACAGCACCGAGACGAAGGCCGAGCAGATCGACAAGGTCGAGATCAGCGTCGGCTTGGCGATGCTGGCGCCGCCCTCGACCACCGACTCGCGGAACCCCTTGCCGCTCTCGAGCACCCGGTAGGTGTTCTCGATGGCCACCGTGGCGTCGTCCACCAGGATACCGACCGCGAGCGCGAGGCCGCCGAGCGTCATGATGTTCATCGTCTCGCCGATCGCGGCACACACCGCGAGCGAGCTCAGGATCGCCAGCGGGATCGAGACCAGGACCACCAGCGTCGCCCGCCACGAGCCGAGGAACAGCAGGATCATCAGCCCGGTCAGGCCGGCGGCGATCAGCCCCTCCTGCGCCACGTCGCCGATCGCGTCCGAGACGAACACCGACTGGTCGAACAGCGAGACGATCTTGATATCCTTCGGCGCGCTCCCGATGATCCCCGGCAGCATCGACTTGACCGTGTCGACGATGGCCAGCGTCGAGGTCGAGCCGTTCTTGATCACCGGCAGCAGCAGCCCGTTCTGACCGTTGACGTGCACCATGTTCTGCTGCGGCGGCCCGCCGGCGCGCACGTAGGCGATGTTGCGCAGCAGGATCGGCGAGCCGTTCACGACCTTGACCGGAATATCGTTCAGCCGGTCGAGGATCGAGGGCAGCGAGTTGATGTGCATGATGAACTGGGTCTGGCCGAACTTGGCCTGCCCAGAGGGCAGCACCAGGCTCTGCGCGTTGACCGCGTTGCTGACCTCCATCGGCGTGATGCCGTAGGCCGACAGCGCGTGCGGATCGAGGTCCACCATCACCTGTTCGGGCACGCCGCCGTAGGGTGGCGGCATGGTCGAGCCGGGGACCGTCTGCAGCGTCGAGCGCACCCGGAAGCGGACGAAGTTGTAGACCGCCGCCTGGCTCTCGACGTCCGACGTGGCGGCGATCTGGATCACCGGCACCGAGGAGGCCGAGAAGCGCAGCACCACCGGTGGCTGGATCCCGGCCGGCAGCACGCCGCGTATCGCGTTGGTCGCCGACGTCACCTGGGTCAGGGCGAGGCTGATATCGACGCCCGGCTGGAAATACACCTTGGTGATGGTGGTGCCCTGCAGCGTCGTGCTCTCCATGTCGCGTATGCCCACGACGTTGTTGGACAGCGCCAGCTCCTCGTAGCTGGTGACGTAGTTCTGCATGTCCGGCGTATCGAGCCCGGTATAGGTCCAGATGATGGTGACGACGGGGATGTTGACGTCGGGCAGCACGTCCTTGGGCATCAGCACCGCGCCGGCGCCGCCGGCGAGCATGATCAGCAGCGACATCACGTAGAAGGTCACGCGGTACTTCAGCGCGAACAGGACGAGCTTCATGCGTACTCCCCGGTGGCTGCCGGCGGCAGGCGGCGCCGGCGCTCAACGCACCACATGGCAATCCGGGTCCGGCAGCGCCAGGAATTCCAGGTAGGCGCGCACCACCGGCTGCGAGGGCTGCCCGTCATGGCCGCGAAAGGCGGCGACCAGCTCCCAGCAGGGCTCGTCCTGCTCGCGAAGTGCGCCGATCGCGATCGGCGCACCGCGCGGGCTGCGCAGCCGCTCGGCCGCCAGCGTCTCGGGCACCAGCGCCACCCCGAGCCCCTGCGCGGCGAGCTCGAGCAGCATCGCGACGTCGTTGACCTCGAAGCCGATCCGGCGCTGCAGGCCGGCGCGCGCGAAGCTGCGATCGACCAGCCTGCGCATCGCCCAGTCCGATTTCAGCTCGATCATCGCCTCGTCGCATAGCCGGGCCAGCGCCAGGTCGCGGCAGCCGGCGAGGCGGTGCGAGGGCGTGCAGACCATCACCATGCCCTCGCAGGCGAACAGCCGCGCGACCACGCCGTCGGGCAGCGCGTCCGCCGCCTGGGTGAAGGCGAGGTCGAGCCGGCCGTCGCCGACCTGGTCCAGCAGCGAGCCGGAGCCGTCGAACAGCAGCTCGACGTCGATGCCGCCGAACGCCCGGCGGAACTGGCCCAGCGAGCCCGGAAGGTCGGCGAACGGCGCCATGCTCTGGATCGAGCCGATGGTCAGGCGGCCGCGGCTGAGATTATGCACCTCGGTGACGGCGAGCTTGGCGTTGCGGGCGGCGAGGATGACGCGTCGGCCTTCCTCCAGCAGCACCTGGCCGGCCGGCGTCAGCTCGACATGCCTGGTGCTGCGTATGAACAGCGGGCCGCCGAGATCTTCCTCCAGCGAACGGATGGTGGCCGAGAGGCCCGACTGCACGACATTGAGCCGGCGCGCCGCACGGGTGAAGTGGCGCTCCTCGGCCACGGCGATGAAATGCTGGATCTGCTTGAGGTCCATGCCGCCCGGGGCCCCCCGCGGTATTCAGCATGAGAGCTGATCAATGCCAGCATATCTTACCATTTGTCGCGCCGGAAGACGGGTTCTAGCTGATGACCGGATCGGAGGACGAGGATGGCGGAGATCGATCGTCGGAGCTTCGGCGTCCTGCTGAGCGGGCTCGGCGTCGCCGGAGCGCTCCCCGCCGCCGCGGCGTCGGTCGAGCGCATCCTGCTGGAGCGCAATGGCTGGGTGCCCAACAACCCCGATCTGCCGGTGCTGCATTATCGCCGCGCGCTCGATCCCGCCGGCCGCGATCCGGCGGCCTTCGAGGCGCTGAGCGGCGGCAACGGCTGGCCGGCGCAGTGGCGCAACGGCGTCTACGCCTACCATCATTATCATTCCACCGCGCACGAGGTGCTCGGCTTCGTCCAGGGCTCGGCGCAGCTCGTGCTGGGCGGCGCGGGCGGCCGGGAGACGTCCGTCGAGGCCGGCGACGTGCTGGTCCTGCCGTGCGGCACCGGACATTGCCGGACCCGCGCCAGCGACGACTTCCTGGTGGTCGGCGCCTATCCGGCCGGCCAGGATTGGGATATCTGCCGTGGCGCGCCGACCCCCGCGATGCTCGCGCGCATGGCGCGCCTGCCGTTCCCCGCGTCCGACCCGCTCGGCGGTCCGCAGGGGATCCTGGTGTCGGCCTGGCACCGCTGACGCCGACCTCGACCAAGCACGAACCCGGGAGACAGACATGGAATACCGACTGCTCGGCCGCTCCGGCCTGAAGATCTCGACGATCACGCTGGGCACCATGACGATGGGCGGCGGCGGCCAGTTCGCCAAGGTCGGCAATGTCGGCCTCGAGGAGGCGAAGCGGCAGATCGATCTCTGCCTCGATCACGGCGTCAACCTGATCGACACCGCCAACATCTACTCCGCTGGCGCCTCGGAGGAGATCGTCGGCGAGGCGCTCGGCGGCAAGCGTCCGAAGGGCGTGCTGATCGCGACCAAGGCGCGGTTCCCGTTCGGCGAGGGACCCAATGATCGCGGGCTGTCGCGCTACCACCTGATCCAGGCCTGCGAGGCCAGCCTCAGGCGGCTGCGCACCGACGTGATCGACCTCTACCAGGTGCATCAGTGGGACGGGCTGACGCCGCTGGAGGAGACGCTGGAGGCGCTGGACCGGCTCGTCGCCGACGGCAAGGTCCGCTATGTCGGCTGCTCGAACTACTCCGGCTGGCACCTGATGAAGGCGCTCGGCGTCAGCGCGAGCGAGCGCCGCCAGCGCTTCGTCAGCCAGCAGATCCACTACACGCTGGAGGCGCGCGAGGTGGAGTACGAGCTGCTGCCGATCGCGGTCGACCAGGGCGTCGGCGTGCTGGTGTGGAGCCCGCTCGCCGGCGGCCTGCTGTCCGGTAAGCATCGCCGCAACCAGAAGGCCCCCGAGGGCACCCGCCAGCTCGCCGGCTGGAGCGAGCCGCCGATCCGCGACGAGGAGCGGCTGTGGAACATCGTCGACGCGCTGGTGTCGATCGGCGAGGCGCATGCCGTCTCGGCCGCCCAGGTCGCGCTGGCCTGGACGCTCGGGCAGCCCGGCATCACCTCGCTGGTAATCGGCGGCCGCACCTCGGCCCATATCGAGGACAATCTCGGCGCCGCCACGCTGGTGCTGAGCCAGGACGAGCGCCATCGGCTCGGCGAGGTCAGCGCCCCGCCGGTGCTCTACCCGTACTGGCATCAGCTCTGGACCGCCAAGGACCGCTTCGGCCCGGCCGACCTCGCCCTGATGGCGCCGCTGCTCTGAGGCCGCTGCTCTGAGGCGGCACGGCCCCGATCCGTGGATCGGGGCCGCCCGGTCAGGCGGTCAGGGTCGCGTCCAGCGTGATCTCGGCACGCAGCAGCTTGGAGATCGGGCAGCCGGCCTTCGCCTTGCCGGCGAGCTCCTCGAACTGCGCCTGGGTGGCGCCCGGGATCTTGGCGTGCAGGGTGAGCTGGATCGCGGTGATGGAGAACCCGTCCCCGTCCTTGTCCAGCGTCACGTCGGCCTTGGTCTCCATCCGCTCGGCGGTCAGGTTCGCCTCCGTCAGCATCAGCGACAGCGCCATGGTGAAGCAGCCGGCATGCGCCGCACCGATCAGCTCTTCCGGATTGGTGCCGGCCTTGCCCTCGAAGCGGGCCGCGAAGCCGTAGGGGTAGGCCTCCAGCGAGCCGCTCTTGGTCGAGATCGCGCCCTTGCCGTCCTTGATCGCGCCCTGCCAGACCGCTGATCCATATGTAACCATCGCTCGTTCCTCCCAAAGAGGGTGTTGACGTTGGGCCATCGGCCCGACCGGTCGAGCCGCCGCCCGTGCGCCTCGCCGCCCGACCCTCACAACGCGACAGGCCGGACAGGGATCGACCGGCCGGCACGGAAACTGGCCGCAACCGGCACCGATCCGGCGGCGAGCGATGCCGGATTGGGAAACGATGCCTGGAGTATCGTATAGCGAGGGGATGGCGAAGCGCAGCTTCATGCAGGGCGGCGACCTGTTCGGATCCCCCGGCGCGTCGGCCGCGGGCGAGCCGTCCGACGCAGGCGCGCGGCCGTTGCGTCCGCTGGCCGACCGGCTGCGCCCGGCGCGGCTCGATGCCGTGGTCGGCCAGCCGCACCTGCTCGGCCCCGAGGGCGCGCTGACGCGCATGCTGGAGCGCGGCGCGCTGGCCAGCCTGATCCTCTGGGGCGGCCCCGGCGTGGGCAAGACCACGATCGCGCGGCTGCTGGCCGAGGCCGGCGGGCTGCACTTCACCCAGCTCTCGGCGGTGTTCTCCGGCGTTGCCGACCTCAAGCGCGGCTTCGAGGAGGCGGCGCGCCGGCGCCAGGCCGGCGGCGGGGGCACGCTGCTGTTCGTCGACGAGATCCACCGCTTCAACCGCGCCCAGCAGGACGGCTTCCTGCCGGTGGTGGAGAACGGCACCGTGGTGCTGGTGGGCGCGACCACCGAGAACCCCTCGTTCGCGCTGAACGGCGCGCTGCTGTCGCGCTGCCAGGTGCTGGTGCTGCGCCGCCTCGACGACGAGGCGCTGGAGTCGCTGCTGGCGCGGGCCGAGCAGGATGCCGCCCGCTCGCTCAACCTGACGCCGCAGGGACGCGAGGCGCTGCGCGCGATGGCGGATGGCGACGGGCGCTACCTGCTCAACATGGTCGAGCAGATCCTCAGCCTGCCGGACGGGGTGGCGCTGGATGCGGCGGCGCTGGCTGACCTGCTCGCGAGACGTGCAGCACTCTACGACAAGGACCGCGAGGAGCACTACAACCTGATCTCGGCGCTGCACAAGTCGCTGCGCGGCTCGGATCCCGATGCGGCGCTGTACTGGCTCGCGCGCATGCTGACCGGTGGCGAGGATGCGCGTTACATCGCGCGCCGGCTGACCCGCTTCGCGGTCGAGGATGTCGGCATGGCGGACCCGCAGGCGCTGCCGCAGGCGATCGCGGCATGGGAGACGTACGAGCGGCTCGGCAGCCCGGAAGGCGAGCTGGCCCTGGCGCAGCTGGTGATCTATCTCGGCACGGCGATGAAGTCGAACGCCGTCTATCGCGCCTACGGGGAGGCGATGCGGGCCGCGCGCGAGACCGGCAGCCTCGCCCCTCCGGCGCATATCCTGAACGCGCCGACCGGGCTGATGAAGCAGCTCGGCTACGGACGCGGCTACGAGTACGACCACGATACCGAGCACGCCTTTTCGGGCCAGAACTACTTCCCGGACGCGATGCAGCCGGCCCGGTTCTATGCGCCATCCGACCGGGGCTGCGAGCGCGAGATCCGGCGCAGGCTGGACAACTGGGCGCGCCTGCGCGACAGCCAGCCGGCCGCCTCCCCCGACTTCCGCCCGAAGAGTGACACGTGAGCGTCTCGATCCAGACCGTCAGCGAGGACGAGGCGGAGATCCGGCTCGATCGCTGGTTCCGCAGGCACTACCCCTTCGTCACCCAGGGGGCGCTGCAGAAGCTGTGCCGCACCGGCCAGATCCGCGTCGATCAGCGGCGCGCGGAGCCGGCAACCCGCCTCGGTGCCGGACAGTCGGTGCGGGTGCCGCCGCTGCCGAACGTGGCACGGCCGGCGCCGCTGCCGCCGGCGCTGGACGAGCACGACCGGCGCGAGATGGAGCGCATGGTGCTCTACCGCGACGAGCAGCTGATCGTGCTGAACAAGCCCGCGGGACTGCCGGTGCAGGGCGGTCCCGGGATCGTGCGGCACGTCGACGGGATGCTCGACGCGTTGCGCTTCGGCGCCGAGCACCGCCCGCGGCTGGTGCACCGGATCGACCGCGACACCTCGGGCCTGCTGCTGCTCGCCCGCACCCCCGGCGTCGCCGGCAAGCTCGCCGCCTCGTTCAGGGGGCGCGACGTGCGCAAGACCTACTGGGCGGTTGTGGTGGGACGCCCGCATCCGCTGCAGGGCGTGATCGACCTGCCGCTCGCCCGGCTCGGTGCCGGGCCGGGCGCGCTGACGATCGCGGCCGAACGCGACGAGGAGGATGCGGCGCACGCGCTCACCGACTACCTGGTGCGCGACGCCGCCGGCAGGAAGCTGTCCTGGCTCGAGATGTCGCCGCTGACCGGACGCACCCACCAGCTGCGCGTGCATTGCGAGGCCCTGGGCACGCCGATCCTGGGCGACCCGAAATACGGCGCGCGGGCCGCGCGTCTGGACGGCTTTCCCGACCGGCTGCACCTGCATGCCCGCAGCCTGGACCTGCCGCATCCCGCGGGCGGCAGGCTGAGCCTGAGTGCCGAGCTGCCCGCGCACATGCGCGAGACGTTCAAGGCGCTCGGCTTCGAGGCGGGCGCGCTGCCGGCGTCGCGGCGGAGCTGACCCGGATGCGCCGCGCCGGCCCGCCATGGCTCGTCGTCGTGCTGCTGCTCGCCGGCCTGGCGGCTGGCCTGGCCGGCGGGCTGGTGCTGGCGCAGCGGCGGCTCGATCCGGAGACGCTGCGGCGTGCGGTGATCGCCTCGGTGCAGCGACAGAGCGGGCGGACCGTCAGTCTCGGCCATGTCGAGCTGCGGCTGCTGCCCGTGGCACACGTGCTGGCGCAGGACTTCGCCATCGCCGACCGTCCCGTTGCCGGCGGCGCGGCCGCGCCCAACCTGCTGCGGATCGGCCGTCTCAGCGCCGGGATCGGGATCTGGCCGCTGCTGCGCCATGTGGTGCGGCTCGACGCGCTGCGGCTCGACGACGTCGTGCTGCACGCGGTGCGCGATGCCGACGGTCACGGCAACTGGGAGATGACGCCCGCCGCCGGCGGCCAAGGGTCCGGCGGCGGCGGCGGTCGCGGCGCCCGCTGGGGCGTCGTCTTCGATGCGGTGCGGATCGGCGCCGCGCGCCTGTCCTGGCGCGACCTGCAGCGCCATCAGGGTGCCGACCTGCGACTGACCGCGCTGGATGCGTCAGGGCTGCAGGGAGAGCAGCCGCGCTTCCGCCTCGCGGGCGCCGGTGCCGCCGGAGGTGCCGGCTTCACGATCGAGGGCGAGCTCGGACCGGTCCGGCGTCTGTTCGCCACCGCCGACCACCGCACGCCCTGGCCGATCTCGCTGCGCGGTGCCGAGACGGTCGACGGCGCGATCGTCGGGCGGATGACCGCGCAGGGCACGGTCGCCGATCCGCTGCGCGCACGCGGCTACGATCTCGCGGTCACCGCCTCGCTCTCGCGTCTGTCGTCGCTGAACCGCCTGTTCCCGCATGCCGGGCTGCCGGAGATCGACGGGCTGGCAGGGTCGGCTCGCCTGCTCGACCAGGGCCGCCCGATGGTCGCGGCACTGCAGGCGCGTGCCGGCCGGACACCGGTCCCGACCCACGGCCTGACCCTGCAGGGCCTGACCCTTCAGGGCTGGAGCGTGGCCGCCGAGACCCCTGCGGCACCGCTCCGGGTGGCGGGCTTCGGCGCCTGGCGCGGACAGCCGCTGGTGCTGAAGGGCACGGCCGCTTCCTTGGCGGCGCTGCAGGCGAGGCCGACGGCGCCGGCGCCGGTCAGCCTCGCCATCGGTCTCGGCCGCAGCGCCTGGCAGCTCGACGGCGTCGCCGGCCTGGGCTCGAGCGACCTGAGGCTGCGCGGCGTGGTCCCGGACCTGCGCGACTTCGCGGCCGCGGCACCCTCGGTCGGCCGGCTGAGCCTCGGCGCCAGGCTGCAGGCCGACCGTGGCACGTCGTTCCGCCTGTCGGAGCTGCAGCTCGTCAGCGAGGCCGGGGATCTCGCCGGCGCGCTGACGCTCTCGCTGCGCGGACGGCCGCAGTTGTCGGGCACCCTGCAGGGCTCGCATATCGACCTCGACCGGCTGACCAGGCCGGGTGCCGCGCCGCCGCGCGTGGTCGATCCAAGCGCCGCGCCGGCACGGCACCCAGCGACCGCCGCGGTCCCCTGGCCGCTGCTGCGGCTGGGCGACGCGGACCTGACGCTGCTCGCCTCGGACGTCGCGCTCGCCGGCACGCATTATCGCGACCTCCAGGCGCACGCGGTGCTCCGCGACGGGCGGCTGGCGGTGGCGCCGCTGCGGGCGACCGGCGCCGACGGCGGCTCCGGGAATGCCGTGGACGCCCGCCTGCAGGCCGATGCGTCCTCGACCCCGCCGACCCTCGACCTCTGGATGCGGCCGCTGCTGCTCCCGGCGTCGCTGCTGTCGCGCTGGCTCGGCGATCCGGGCGCGCTGCGCGGAACCGTCGAGCTGGTCGGCGAGCTGCGCAGCGGCGGCGTCGACACGGCGGCGCTGGCGAACGCGGCGACCGGCCATCTCGGCCTGTCGATGGTCGATGCCACGGCGTCCAGCGAGGCGCTGTCGCGGCTGGTCGGTCGCTCCACCGCGCTCGCCACCTCGATGTCGCAGACCGGCGAGACGGCTGTGCGGTGCATCGCCCTGCATGCCGTGTTCGGCGGTGGCCAGGCCGCTCTCGACACGCTGGACCTGCGCACCGGGCGGCTATCGTTGGACGGGCACGGACGGATCGCGCTCGCCGACGGGGCGCTGGACCTGCGTCTGCTGCCCGACGCGCAGCTCGGCGGTGCCCGGATCTCGGTGCCGATGCGGCTCACCGGCAGCCTGCGCGATCCCCATCTGGCACTCGACCCCGCCGCCGCGGGCGGACGCTACGCGCTGCGGATCGGGCCCGCCGCTGCCGGCGAGGCCGGGTGCGAGGCCACGCTGCGAACCGCCCGCGAAGGAGTCGCCGGGCCCGCTCCGACCGCCTCGCCGCCGCAGGCGGGCGCTCGGCGCAAGGCGCCGAAGCCCATCGACATCCTGCGCGGGCTCGGCATCCTGCGATGACGGCCGCGCCGTGCCGCGAGCGTTGGCTGATCGCGGGCAGGGTGCAGGGCGTCGGCTACCGAGCCTGGATGGTCGAGCAGGCAACGGCGCTCGCGCTCGAGGGCTGGGTGCGCAACCGACCGGACGGCCGGGTGGAGGCGATGCTGCTCGGCGACGCCGCGGTGCTGGCGCTGCTGCATCGGCGAAGCCTGCAGGGACCGCCTGGTGCCAAGGTGAGTGGGATCGAGCGCTCGGCAGGCGCCCCGGTCCTGCCCGGCCTGGGCTTCCGCCAGCGCCCTGACGGCGAATAGGCCGCTGAACCAGGGCAAGGGCTCTGCCCTCGACCCGTTGGGGCCGCAGGCCCCGAACCCCATTTTCTGGCAGCTTCGTAACGTCGACGCCACCTGCTGGAGCGGGATCATGGTCTTGGCGCCCGAGAGCATTGGTTACTTTCTTCCCCGGCAGGATTTGCTAGCTCTCGCCCGGTAGACAGGACGGAGCACCCGATGCTGGATGATACGCTGGAGCAGACGCAGCACGTGCCTCGCCGTGGCCGGTTCTCGGGCAAGCTCGCGAGATGGGCGGCAACCTGCGCGCTGGGCTCATGGCTGGTGATCGGCGTGGTGCCGCTGGTGGTCGCGATCTGCGCCTTGCGCTGAGCCCGGCTCCGGCCCGACAGTGAGGCCCGCAGCAGGAAGGCTTGTCGCATGAACGAGCGGGTCGCCGACTACCCGATTGATCAGTTTTTCCTCGATCGCTGGTCGCCGCGCGCCTTTACCGGCGAGTCGATCCCGCAGGCGGAGCTGTTCAGCCTGCTCGAGGCGGCGCGCTGGGCGCCCTCCTCGTACAACTCCCAGCCCTGGCGCTTCCTCTACGCGCGACGCGACACGCCGCACTGGGAGCGCTTCCTCGGCTTGCTGATCGAGTTCAACCGGAGCTGGGCCAAGCAGGCGGCCGCACTCCTGTTCGTGGTGTCGAAATCCACCCTCCTGCCCCCCGGCAAGGACACCGAGATCCCCTCGCATAGCCATTCCTTCGACGCCGGATCGGCGTTCGCCTACCTGTCGCTGCAGGCCGCACGGTCCGGATGGGCCGCGCACGGCATGGTAGGGCTCGATTTCGATCAGGCCTTCGCGGTGCTCCGCGTGCCGCAGGGCTACCGGGTGGAGGCCGCGGTTGCGATCGGGCGGCGCGGCGACCCCTCGATCCTGCCCGAGGCGATGCAGGGGCGTGAGCAGCCGAACGGCCGGATGAAGCTGGCCGAGTTCGCTTTCGAGGGCGGGTTTCCCGACTAGCGGGCGCCAGATCCCCGCCTTAGGTCAGACCCCCCGCCTTAGGGAAGCAGGACGGTGGCGCTGGCCTGGGCGGCGATGCCTTCGCCGCGTCCGGTGAAACCTAACCGCTCGGTGGTCGTCGCCTTGACCGAGATCCGACCCACCTCGGTGCCCAGCAGGGCAGCGAGACGCTGGCGCATCCTGTCGGCGTGCGGGCCGATCTTCGGCCGCTCGCAGATCAGCGTGACGTCGGCGTTCACCAGCATGCCGCCACGCGCGGCGATACGCGCGCCGGCATGGATCAGGAACCTCGCGCTGTCGGCATCCTTCCAGTCCGCCTCGCTCGGCGGGAAGTGCCGGCCGATGTCGCCCTCCGCCAGCGCGCCGTAGATCGCGTCGCACAGCGCATGCAGCCCGACATCGGCGTCGGAATGACCGGCGAGGCCGCGCTCGTGCGCGACCTCGATGCCGCAGAGCATCAACGGCCGGGCAGGGCCGAAGGCATGCACGTCGAAGCCGGTGCCGGTGCGCGGCAGCGGGCGCGCCGCTGCATCCGTCTCCCCGTCGCTCTCGACCAGCGCCACCGGGATGCCGGCGCGTTCGAGCAGCACGGCGTCGTCGTCGAGCTCGCCGCCCGGGTGCGCGCGATGCAGGTCGCGCAGGGTGGCGAAGCCGAAGCCCTGCGGGCTCAGCGCACGATACAGGCCGTCGCCCGCGACGCTGGCGGTGACCTCGCCTGCCGCCGCGCGCTTCAGCCTGTCGCCCACCGCGAGGCACGGGACGGCGCCCTGATGGGTCTGGAGTGCCGCGATCACCAAGCGCAGCAGCCCCGGCGGCACGCACGGACGCGACGCGTCATGCACCAGCACCAGGTCGGGGCGGGCCTGCGGCGGCAGCGCGTCCAGCGCCTCGAGCCCGCGCTGCACGCTCTGCGCACGACCGGCGCCGCCGGCGACCGGCGGCCGCAGCTTGCCGCCCTCGCCGAGTGCCCGCGCGAGCAGGCCGGCGTCGCCGACCGGCTGCAGCAGATCGACATGCGCGAGCAGTGCATCGGCCGCCCGCCGTATGGCCGCGCATGCCGCGGGGGAGGGCGACGGATCGCCCGGCACGGTGGCGGTAGGCGGTCCGGAGGCGAGGAGGAGGGCTGCGAGGCGCATCGCCGAGCAATGCTGTGCGACGCGCGAGGCGTCAAGTTCGCGCCGGCGGCAGGCCTCGCGCCGCCCGGTCTCGATTGCGCGTGACCGGGCGGTCCGTTACCTTGCACAAATCATGAGCAATCGAGACCACATGCGTGAATCCGGGTCGCTTTGCGCGGCCACCGGTGAGAATGCCTCGACGCCGCGCAGCGACCGGCGCGCGGCGCTGTCGCCGATCGACCTGGGCGGCGTGCGCCTGGAGATCCCGGTGATCGTCGCACCGATGTCGGGCGTCACGGACCTGCCGTTCCGCAGGCTGGCGCGCAGCCTGGGCGCTGGCCTGGTGGTCTCCGAGATGATCGCGTCGTGGGCGATGATACGCGAGAACGCGGCGACGCTGCGCATGGCCGAGGTCGCCCGTGATGGCGGCCCCAACGCGGTGCAGCTCGCCGGCTGCGACCCGGACGCGATGGCGCAGGCGGCCCGCATCGCGGTGGATCGCGGCGCCGACCTGATCGATATCAATTTCGGCTGCCCGGTGAAGAAGGTGGCGGTCGGCCAGATGGCCGGCTCGGCGCTGATGCGCGACGAGGGACTCGCCGCCGCCCTGCTGCAGGCGGTGGTGCGCGCGGTTGCGGTCCCGGTGACGCTGAAGATGCGGATGGGCTGGGATCACCAGAACCTGAACGCGCCGGCGCTGGCGCGGATCGCGCAGCAGAGCGGCATACGCATGGTCAGCGTGCACGGGCGCACCCGCCAGCAATTCTACACCGGACAGGCGGACTGGTCGTTCGTGCGACGGGTGAAGCAGGCGACGTCGCTGCCGGTGGTGGTGAACGGCGACATCACCAGCGTCGCGTCCGCGCAGCGCGCCCTGTCGGAGTCCGGCGCCGACGGGGTGATGATCGGACGCGGCTGCTACGGCCGGCCCTGGCTGCCGGCACAGGTGGCGTCCGCGCTGATGCACGGCGTGTCCATCGCCGATCCGGACCTGCAGACGGAGCGGGCGATCGTGCTGCGTCACTACCGCGCGATGCTGGAGCATTTCGGTCGCCAGCCCGGCCTGCGGCTGGCCCGCAAGCACGTCTCCTGGTATTCGGCCGGCCTGGTCGATTCCGCGGGCTTCCGGGCGGCGATCAACCGGATCGACGACGCCGACGCGGCGCAGGCGATGATCTCGGAGTTCTACGACCGGCAGATCGGGCTCGGGCTCGTTCGCGGCGCGCGCGAGGCGTCGCCGGCGACGACATGCGGGGCGCCGCGGGCGACGGCATGCGGGGCGTCGCGGGCGACGACGATGGATGCCGCCGCGTGAGGACAGCCCTGTCACGCGCCAAGAGCAAGCCGCCAGCGGCGGTGGTCGCGGAGCCCGGCCGCGGCGACGGCCATGCCCGGGCCGGCGCGCTGCCCCCGCCGCCGGCTGCGGCGCATGGCGTGGCGGCGATCGACCACGCCTCGATGATCGACAGCCTGCTGGTGCCGGTGGTGCTGCTCGATCCGTCCAACCGCATCCGCTACGCCAACGTGGCGGCCGAGCATTTCTTCGGCATGTCGGTGTCTCAGCTGCGCCATCACGCCATGGTCGATTTCCTCTCCGAGGATCATCCGCTGTTCCAGCTGGTCGATCAGGTGCGCCGGCACGGCGCCAGCGTGGTCGAGCACGAGCTGGTGCTGGACGGGCCGCGGCTGCACCGGCGCGGGATCACCGTGCAGGGCACCCGCCTCGCCGAGGAGCCGGGATCGGTGATGCTGACCCTGCACGACGCCTCGGCGGCGCGCGCGCTGGACCGTCAGCTCACCTTCCGCAACGCCGCGCGCAGCGTCTCCGGGATGGCGGCGATCCTGGCCCACGAGGTGAAGAACCCGCTCTCGGGGATACGCGGCGCCGCCCAGCTGCTGGAAGGCTCGGTCGCCGAGGATGACCGCGAACTCGCGGTGCTGATCCGCGACGAGGCCGATCGCATCCGCGCGCTGGTCGAGCGCATGGAGATGTTCAACGAGAAGGGGATCACCCGCGGCGCGGTCAACATCCACCGCGTGCTGGAGCACGTGCGCACGCTGGCGCAGACCGGCTTCGCCGCCCACCTGCGCATCGTGGAGAACTACGACCCCTCGCTGCCGCCGGTCATGGGCAACCGCGACCAGCTGGTCCAGGTGCTGCTCAACCTGGTGAAGAACGCGGCCGAGGCGATCAGCGGCGAGGGCGGCAGCGGCGAGATCACACTGTGCACCGCCTACCGCCACAGCGTGCGCCTGGCGGTGCCGGGATCGGATCAGCGGGTCCATCTGCCTCTGATGGTGACCGTGCGCGATACCGGCCCCGGGATCCCGGACCATATCCGACCGCATCTGTTCGAGCCGTTCCTGACCACCAAACCCACCGGAAGTGGCCTCGGTCTTGCACTGGCGGCGAAGATCATCGGCGACCATGGCGGGATCATCGAGGTGGAGAGCAAGCCCGGGCGGACCGAAGTGCTGCTGCACCTGCCCGTGCTGATCGACGAGGCGGAACCGAATTGACGGCGGCACCTGCCGCGGGGCGCGCTCCGCGGCAGGTGCCGGTCCGACTGAGCGCCTGATCGCGCCGCGATGCGGTCCGGCTTGATCGAGAGAGTAGATGACCCTGCCCACCGTGCTGGTCGCCGATGACGACCGTTCCATCCGGACCGTGCTCACGCAGGCGCTCGGCCGCTCCGGCTACCAGGTTCGAACCACCGGCAACGCCGCCACCCTGTGGCGCTGGGTGGAGGAGGGCGAGGGCGACCTGGTGATCACCGACGTGGTGATGCCCGACGAGAACGGGCTTGACCTGATCCCGCGCATCAAGCGCCTGCGTCCGGAGCTGCGCATCGTGGTGATGAGCGCGCAGTCGACGCTGATGACCGCGGTCAAGGCGACCCAGCGCGGCGCCTTCGAGTACCTGCCCAAGCCGTTCGACCTCAAGGAGCTGCTGTCGGTGGTGGCCCGCGCGCTGGAGACGCCGCTGCCGCCGTCGCCGCCGCGGCCGCACGATGCCGAGGAGCGGCTGCCGCTGATCGGCCGCTCGATGGCGATGCAGGACATCTACCGCATCATCGCCAGGCTGACGACCGCTGACCTCACGGTGATGGTCAACGGCGAGAGCGGCACCGGCAAGGAGCTGGTGGCGCGCGCGCTGCACGATTACGGGCGCAGGCGAGCCGGTCCCTTCGTCGCCATCAACATGGCGGCGATCCCGCGCGAGCTGATCGAGAGCGAGCTGTTCGGCCACGAGCGCGGCGCCTTCACCGGTGCCACCAACCGCAACCAGGGCCGCTTCGAGCAGGCGAGCGGCGGCACGCTGTTCCTCGACGAGATCGGCGACATGCCGCCGGAGGCCCAGACGCGGCTGCTGCGCGTGCTGCAGGAAGGCGAGTTCACCACCGTGGGCGGGCGCGCGCCGGTCAAGGCGAACGTGCGCATCGTGGCCGCCACCCATCGCGACCTGCGCCAGGCGATCCGCGCCGGCTCGTTCCGCGAGGACCTGTTCTACCGTCTCAACGTGGTGCCGATCCGACTGCCGCCGCTGCGCGAGCGCTCGGAGGACATCCCGATCCTGGCACGGCACTTCCTGGAGAAGGTGCAGCAGAGTGGGCTGCCCTCGAAGACCCTGTCGGAGGAGGCGATGGAGCGGCTGGCCGCGCATCGCTGGCCCGGCAACGTGCGCGAGCTGGAAAACCTGATGCGGCGCCTCGCGGCTCTGTATCCGCAGGAGACCATCAGCGCCGAGGTGATCACCGCCGAGCTCGCCGAGAACGCGGTCACCTCGGACGGCCCGACCGTCGGTCCGGCGGTGGAGCAGGAACCGCTGGTGCAGGCGGTGGAGCGCCACATACGCCAGTTCCTGGCGGCGAGCCGCGACGGCATGCCGATGCGCGACATCTACGACCGGGTGATCGCCGAGGTCGAGCGGCCGCTGATACAGATGACGCTGGCCTCGACCAAGGGCAACCAGATCAAGGCGGCGGCGATGCTCGGGCTGAACCGCAACACGCTGCGCAAGAAGATCCGCGACCTGGAGATCCCGGTGGTGCGCGGGATCGGCTGAGGCGGAGTTCGGTATCCTGAAGACGCGGCGACCCCTGCAGTGGCCTCCCTCCTGGCGCCTCGAGCCGCCGCGTCGGCTGCGCATGATCATGCTCGGCAAGATCGGCACCCTGGTGCTCGCGGCCACCGCGCTGGCCTTGGGAGTCGCTACCTTCTCGGTGCTGTCGGGCGGCATGACGCTCGCGCACCGGCCACGGGTCGAGATGGTCCTGTTCGGCCTGAACCTGCTGGTGCTGGCGCTGCTGGCGACCGCGCTGGTGATGCGCCTGACCACGGTGCTCGGCGAACGCAGGCGAGGCCTCGCGGGATCTCGCCTGCACGTCCGACTGGTGCTGCTGTTCGGCGTGGTGGCGGTGCTGCCGACGACGCTGGTGGGGGTGTTCGCGGCCGCCTTCTTCCACCTGGGCATCCAGATGTGGTTCAACGACCGTGTGCGCACCGCGCTCGACGAGGCGCTGCAGGCTTCCACCGGCTACCTGCAGGAGCACAACAACAACATCCGCGTCGACGCGCTGGCGATGGCCAACGATCTTTCGCAGAACGGCGCCGTGTTCTACCTCGACAGCCGCGACCTGCAGCAGCTGCTGATGGAGCAGATGTATGCCCGCGACCTGTCGGAGGCGGCGATCTTCAACCCGGTCAACAACCAGGTGCTGGCCTCGCACGGGCTGCTCAGCGGCCCCGAGGTGACTTTGCCGCCGCCCTCAGCGACGATCCTGGCGCGCAGCGGCGACGTGGCGATCCAGGATTCTCCCGACGGGCGCACCGTCAGCGCCGTGGTCGGGCTGGGCGACTCGCCGCAGCCGAGCCTGATGCTGATGATCACCCGGCCGGCGGACCCGGTGATCCTCGATCACATGCGCAAGACCCAGAGCGTCGTCGCCGACTATCATCGCCTGGACCGGGAACGCTCCGGGCTGCAGATCACCTTCGTGATGATCTTCGCCCTCGTCGCCCTGCTGGTGCTGGCCGCGGCGGTGCTGGTCGGACTGGTGCTGGCCAACCAGATCGCGCATCCGGTCGGCCTGCTGATCCTGGCCGCCGAGCGGGTGCGGGAAGGCGATCTCGGGGTGCGCGTACCGGAGGCGGAGCGCGAGGACGAGGTCTCCGGCCTGTCGCGCGCCTTCAACCGCATGATCGATCAGCTCTCCGCCCAGCGCGGCGAGCTGATGTCGGCCTACAGCCAGATCAACGAGCGCCGTCGCTTCACCGAGGCGGTGCTGTCCGGCGTCTCCTCGGGCGTGATCGGGCTGGATGCGGAACAGCGGGTGGAACTGCCCAACCTGGCCGCCGGCACCCTGCTCGGCTTCGACCTGATGGCCGCGGCGGGGCAGGGTCTGGCGTCGCTGGTTCCGGAGCTCTCGCCGCTGCTGGCGCTGGCGCGGCAGAACCCGGAGCGGCCGCAGACCGCGGAGGTGCAGAGCGGAAGACGCACCCTGCTGGTGCGGATCGGCCCGGAGATGAAGGGGGCGGTCACCGAAGGCTACGTGGTGACCTTCGACGACATCACCGAGCTGCAGTCCGCACAGCGCAAGGCCGCCTGGGCGGACGTCGCGCGTCGCATCGCCCACGAGATCAAGAACCCGCTGACGCCGATCCAGCTCTCGGCCGAGCGCCTGAAGCGGCGCTTCCTGCGCGAGATCCAGTCCGATCCGGAAACCTTCAGCCAGTGCGCCGACACCATCGTGCGCCATGTCGGCGACATCGGGCGCATGGTCGACGAGTTCTCGGCCTTCGCGCGCATGCCGCATCCGCTGATCAAGCAGGAGGACATCTCGCGTATCGTGCGCGAGGCGCTGATCCTGCAGAAGAGCGCGCATCCGGAGCTGCGCTTCCACACCGACCTGCCGGATCGCGGTCCGCTGGCGCCTTGCGACCGCCGGCTGATCGGCCAGGCGCTGACCAACCTGCTGCAGAACGCCGCCGACGGCATCGCCATGCGTCCGGTCGCGGCCGTGGAGACGCCGGAGGCGCATCAGGCCGGCGGATCCGGCCTGATCAGCGCCCTGCGCGGAACCATCTGGATCCGCTTGCGCGCGGATCCGCGCGAAATCGCGATCTCGGTCGCCGACGACGGCGTAGGCCTGCCGCAGGTCGATCGGCTGCGGCTGACCGAGCCGTACGTGACGCATAAGCCGAAAGGCACCGGGCTGGGGCTTGCCATCGTCAAGAAGATCATGGAGGACCACGGTGGATCGGTCGCGCTCGATGATCGCGCCGACGGCAGAGGAGCGATCGCGACGTTGAGCCTGCCTGTATCGATCTCCGAAGGCGCCCCGCATGGCGCATGAGATCCTGATCGTCGACGACGAGCCGGACATCCGGCTCCTGGTGGAGGGATTGCTGCGCGACGAGGGCTACGAGACGCGGCTCGCGGCCGACTCCGACTCCGCCATCGCCGCCTTCCGCGCGCGCCGGCCGTCGCTGGTGATCCTCGATGTCTGGCTGCAGGGATCCCGCCTCGATGGGCTCGGCATCCTCAAATCGATCCAGGGCGAGGAGCCGGTGGTGCCGACCGTGATGATCTCGGGTCACGGCACCATCGAGACCGCGGTCGCGGCACTGCAGCACGGCGCCTACGACTTCATCGAGAAGCCGTTCCAGGCGGACCGTCTGCTGCTGGTGGTGCGCCGGGCGCTGGAGGCCACCAAGCTGGCGCGGGAGAATGCCGAGCTGAGGCTGCGCGCGGGGCCGGAGACCCAGCTGCGCGGCGAGAGCCAGGTGATGCAGGCGGTGCGCACGCAGATCGAGCGCGTGGCGCCGACCGGCTCGCGTGTGCTGATCTCGGGCGCGGCCGGCGCCGGCAAGGAGGTGGCGGCGCGCATGATCCATGCGCGCTCGCGCCGCGCCGAGGGGCCGTTCATCGCGCTGAACTGCGCGACCCTGGCGCCGGCGCGCTTCGAGGAGGAACTGTTCGGCCTGGAGGGTGCCGTGGACGGGCAGGGGCCGCAGCGCCGGACCGGCGTGCTGGAGCGCGCGCATGGCGGCACCCTGCTGCTCGACGAGGTCGCCGACATGCCGGTGGAGACCCAGGGCAAGATCGTGCGTGCGCTGCAGGACCAGACCTTCGAGCGGGTCGGCGGCGCCACCCGGGTGAAGGTTGACGTGCGCGTGCTGGCGACCACCAACCGCGACCTGCAGGCGGAGATCGCGGCCGGGCGGTTCCGCGAGGACCTGTATTACCGTCTGGCGGTGGTGCCGCTGCGGGTGCCGAGCCTGCGCGAGCGTCGCGACGACATCCCCGAGCTCGCCCGCATGTTCCTCACGCGCTCGGCGGAGAATGCCGGGCTGCCGAAGCGCGAGCTGTCGGCGGACGCGATGGCGGCGCTGCAGAGCTATGACTGGCCTGGCAACGCGCGGGAGTTGCGCAACACCATGGACTGGCTTCTGATCATGATCCCCGGCAGCAGCGCCGAGCCGATACGCGCCGAGATGCTGCCGCCATCGATCGGGCAGGGCGCGCCGATCCTGCTGAAGTTCGATCCGGCCGCCGATGTGATGGGACTGCCGTTGCGCGAGGCACGCGACCTGTTCGAGACGCAGTATCTGCAGGCGCAGCTGCTCCGCTTCGGCGGCAATATCAGCCGCACCGCCGGCTTCGTCGGCATGGAGCGCAGCGCGCTGCACCGCAAGCTCAAGCAGCTCGGCGTCAATTCGGAAGATCGTGCCGGCTAGGCCAGGCTCGGCTCGACCATGAGCCGCATCTCTGGAACAGCAAGATCAGCGCCTTCGAGCGGATAGCAGCGCGGCCGCCACGCGGGCGCCCGGCTTTTGCCGATGACCGGTGCGGCTGCTACTCTCGCCGTCACAGCGCGGCCGCCGCACCCGCCGCTCCGCCGGGCTCAGCAACAAGAAGATAAAGGTCTGTTCGTGGCAAAAGACCCCTCCCAGAACGTTCAGGACGTATTCCTGAACCATGTCCGCCGTTCCAAGACGCCGGTGACCATCTTCCTGGTCAACGGCGTCAAGCTGCAGGGCATCATCACCTGGTTCGACAATTTCTCGGTGCTGCTGCGTCGCGACGGCCATACCCAGCTCGTCTACAAGCACGCGATCAGCACTGTGATGCCCTCGGCGCCGATCGCCCTGTTCGACCAGAGCAAGGTCGAGACGGGCGCGGCACCGGCCGCGGGCGCGCCGGTCAAGGAGGTGGCGCCGGCGGGTGGCTCCTTCTGAGACCAGTGCGCGGCCGACGCGCGCCGCCGTCATCCTGCCCTGGGAGCGGCCGGACCGCCACGACGACGCCCGCGCCGCGGAGGCGCGGCTCGAGGAGGCGGTGGGCCTGGCGGCGTCGATCGGCCTGGTGGTGGTGCGGCGCGCGATCCTGCCGTTGCGCAGCCGTCGTCCCGCGACCCTGCTCGGCAGCGGGCAGGTGGATGCGCTGCACGACGCGCTGCGCGCCGAGCAGGTGACGGTCGCGGTCATCGACGGCCGGCTGAGCCCGGTGCAGCAGCGCAACCTGGAGCGCGCGCTGGACTGCAAGGTGATCGACCGCACCGGATTGATCCTCGACATCTTCGGCGAGCGGGCGGCCACCCGGGAGGGCACCCTGCAGGTCGAGCTCGCGCATCTGGAGTATCAGCGCAGCCGACTGGTGCGGTCGTGGACCCATCTCGAGCGGCAGCGCGGCGGCTTCGGCTTCCTGGGCGGACCCGGCGAGACCCAGATCGAGGCCGACCGGCGCCTGATCGGCGAGCGCATCGTGCGCCTCAAGCGCGACCTGGAGCAGGTGCGGCGTACGCGCGGGCTGCATCGGCGGGCGCGGGGCAGGGTGCCGTTCCCGGTGATCGCGCTGGTGGGCTACACCAATGCCGGCAAGTCCACCCTGTTCAAACGCGCTCACCGGCGCCTCGGTGCAGGCGCAGGACCAGCTGTTCGCGACCCTGGATCCGACCATGCGTGGCCTGCGCCTGCCCTCCGGCCGGCGCGTGATCCTGTCCGACACGGTGGGCTTCATCAGCGAGCTGCCGACCGAGCTGGTCGCGGCGTTCCGCGCGACGCTGGAAGAGGTCTCGGAGGCGGACATCATCCTGCACGTGCGCGACATCGCCCATCCCGACAGCCTCGCGCAGCGACACGACGTCATGACGGTGCTGGACGGGCTGGCGCGCGACGACACGCTCGCGGCGGACTGGCAGGATCACGTGATCGAGGTGTTGAACAAGGCCGATCTGCTGGGGGGTGCGGATCGGGTCACGCATAGCGCCGGCGCGGTGGCGATCTCGGCGATCACCGGCGACGGGCTCGATCGCCTCGCCGCCGGCGATCGACCGCAGGCTGCTCGAGGCGATGAGTCGGACCGCCTATTCGGTGCCGGTCAGGGACGGAGCGGCGCTCGCCTGGCTCTACGCGCACGGCGAGGTGGTGGAGCGCGTCGACGGGGAGGAGAATGTCGCGGTCACGGTGCGGCTGCTGCCGGCCGACCGGGCCCGCTTCGAGAGCCAGCACGTCCCGGCGCGTGCCGAAAATGGAGGAATGGAAAGCTGATGGTCCTGTGCCGTGTTGCTAGCATCAGGCTGCAACCGCGTAGGGGCTCGAAGTCGTGAGTATGTTCTCGGTACGGGACACGGCGGAGCTCACGCAGGTCCTGCGCGCCGCCGCCAGGGCGGAGATCCTGCCGCGCTTCCGCAAGCTGGAGGCCGGAGGCGTGCGCAACAAGTCGGGTCCGCTCGATCTGGTGACGGTGGCCGACGAGGCGGCGGAGGCGCTGATCACCCAGGGGCTGTCCCGGCTGTTCCCCGATGCGCTCGTGGTCGGCGAGGAAGCCGTCGCCGCCGATCCAAGCCTGCTGGAGCGCCTGGCGGGTGCGGACTTCGCCATCGTGGTGGATCCGATCGATGGCACCTCGAACTATGCGGCCGGGGTGCCCCTGTTCGGCGTGATGGCGGCGGTGCTCTGCGGCGGCCAGGTCGTGGCCTCGGTCATCCACGATCCGATCAGCGACGATGCCGCGGTGGCGGTGCTGGGGCAGGGTGCCTGGAGCGAGGCGCCGGACGGCTCGCGTCAGACGCTGCGGGCGGCCGCACCGGTCGACCCGTCGCGGATGACCGGCAACGCCTCCTGGCGCTACCTGCCGGCGCCGCTGCGCGAGCGGGTGGCGCTCAACCTGCCGCGGGTGGCGGCGAGCTGGGATTATCGCTGCGCCGCCCACGAATATCGCGTGCTGGCCGCCGGGCACTGCCATTTCCTGATGTTCAACAGGCTGATGCCCTGGGACCATCTGCCCGGCTGGCTGCTGCATCATGAGGCGGGCGGCTATGGCGCCCATTTCGACGGCTCGTCCTACCGCGCCACCGACCTGCAGGGCGGCCTGCTCTACGCCCCGGACCAGCAGAGCTGGGAGGCGCTGAGAAGCCTGCTGCTGGACCCCTAGAAATCGGGGTCTGGGGCTGCCGGCCCCAGCGGGTCGAGGGTAGCGCCCTCGGCTTGCTCGCTTACGCCGGCCTCGCCAAGCTTGACCTGCTGCCAGACCGTCTCCATCCGCTCCAGGCTGCTCTCCCGCAGCGACGAGCCGTCCCGCTCGATGCGGCGCTCCATGGCCTCGAAGCGGCGCGTGAACTTGGCGTTCGCCTGGCGCAGGCAGGCTTCCGCGTCCAGGCCCAGCTTCCTGGCCACGTTCGCCACCGTGAACAGCACGTCGCCCAGCTCGTCGGCGAGCCGCCCGGAGTCGGCATCCGGCAGCTCGTGACGCAGCTCGGCGACCTCCTCGTCGATCTTGTCGAGGGCCGCGCCGACCTCTGGCCAATCGAAGCCGACCCGGGCCGCGCGCGCGCTCAGCTTGGCGGCACGGCTCAGCGCCGGCAGCTCGACCGGGATGCCGGCCAGGGCGCCGGGTTCGGCGCGTCGCCGTCGCTCGCTCTCCTTGCCGTCCTCCCAGCTCCGCGCGTCGAGCATCGCGTCGCCGAAGACGTGCGGGTGGCGCCGGATCATCTTGTCGCAGATCAGCCGGGCGACGTCGGCGAAGCCGAACAACCCGGCCTCCTCGGCGAGCCTCGCATGATAGACCACCTGCAGCAGCAGGTCGCCGAGCTCGTCGGGAAGTGCCGCATAATCACGGCGCTGGATCGCGTCGGCGACCTCGTAGGCTTCCTCGATGGTGTAGCGAGCGATGCTGTCGAAATCCTGCTCCCGGTCCCAGGGGCAGCCGGTCTGCGGGTGACGCAGTGCCGCCATGATGCCGAGAAGGCGTAGGGTCTGCTGCTCACCCATGGTCGGGTCCTCTGTGTCGATCGAGCGGGGGATCCCGGCGTATGCCATAGCGGCTCACGCTCATCCATCGACCGGCATCGCCGTGTCGTATAAGGTTTATTATGCCAACTCGTACTGCCGGGCCGCTTCGGTTCGCGGCGACCCCGTGCGGAACCTGAGGCGCCGCTCGTGCCTATAATATAAGCTGGAACGCCCCGACAACGCGCTCGTCGAAGCACGACCCGGGACCGGTCCGACGAGACGACATAGGAACAGAGGATAGACATGATCATGACCTGCGCACCGGTAGCGTCGGCGGCTGCACCGATCGAGCGGTGTTCGTCCACCCGGCGGCGCTGCCTGACGCTGCTGCGTCCCGCGGCGCTGGCCGGCCTGGTGTCCGCCGCTCTGGCGCTCGGCGGCTGCACCGACCCGTACGACCCTGGACAGCGCGCGGTCGGCGGCGGCCTGCTCGGAGCCGGCGGCGGCGCGCTGCTCGGCGGCATCGCCGGCGGCGGCCGTGGTGCCGGCATCGGCGCCCTGGCCGGCGGCGCGCTCGGCGCGGTGGGCGGTGCCGCGACGACGCCGCGTCCCGCACCGCCGCCGCCGGGCTACTCCGGCTACTGACCGAGGGCGAAGCTCCGGGTGCGCCACGACCGGCGCGCCCGGACGCACGCCGGTCGCGGGCGGCCCCTCAGGCCGGAATCGCCTCCGGCTCGTGCCGCGTCCGCTTGACCAGCAGCTTGTTCAGCGCGTGCAGGTAGGCGCGCGTCGCCGACACCACCGTGTCCGCATCGGCCCCCTGCCCGTCCACCATCTTGCCGTGCTCCTCCAGACGCACCGTCGTGCGCGCCTGGGCGTCCGACCCTTCGGTGACCGCGCCGACCGAATACAGCGTCAGCACCGCCTGATGGGGGAATAGCGCGCGGATCGCGTTGAATGCGGCGTCCACCGGGCCGTTGCCGCCGGTGCTGGCGCTGACCCGCCTGCCCTCGATCTCGAGCTCCAGCTCCGCGTGCGCCGGTCGTCTCGATCCGGCCCGCAGCTCCAGCGAGACGAAGCGCAGATGCCCGTGATCACGCCCCTCGTCATCGACGAGAGCAATGATATCATCGTCATAGAGAGTTTTCTTATGATCGGCTAACGCCTTGAAGCGAATGAACGCGTCGTTCACCTGGTTCTCGCCGAGCTCGCCGTAGCCGAGGGCGCGCAGCTTGTCGCGGAACGCGGCGCGGCCGGAATGCTTGCCGAGCACCAGTGAGGAGCGGGTCCAGCCGACGCTCTCGGGGGTCATGATCTCGTAGGTCGCGGCATTCTTCAGCACGCCGTCCTGATGGATGCCGCTCTCATGGGCGAAGGCGTTGCGTCCGACGATCGCCTTGTTCGGCTGCACGTCGAAGCCGGTGATGGTCGAGAGCATGCGCGACGCGCGCAGCAGCTTCTCGGTCGCGATGTTGCTGCGGAATGGCAGCACGTCCTGGCGCGTGCGCAGCGCCATGACGATCTCCTCGAGGGCTGCGTTGCCGGCGCGCTCGCCGATGCCGTTGATCGTGCACTCGATCTGGCGCGCGCCCGCGCGCAGCGAGGCCAACGTGTTGGCGACCGCGAGGCCGAGATCGTTGTGGTTGTGGGCCGACAGGATCACGCCGTCCGCGCCCGGCACCCGGTCGCGCAGCATGCGGAAGATCGCCTCCATGTCCTCGGGCGTCGCGTAGCCGACCGTATCGGGGATGTTGATGGTGTTCGCACCCGCCTGGATCGCCGCCTCGACGCAGCGGCACAGGAAGTCGGGCTCGGTGCGGCTGCCATCCTCCGCCGACCACTCCACGTCGTCGGTGAACTGGCGCGCCGCCTGGGTGCCCTTGGTGATCAGCTCCAGCACCGTCTCGGGCTGCATGCGCAGCTTGTACTTCATGTGCAGCGGCGAGGTGGAGATGAAGGTGTGGATGCGCGGTCGTTCGGCCGGCCGCACCGCCTCGCCCGCGCGTGCGATGTCGTCGCGGCCGCCGGTGCGGGCCAGCCCGCAGATCACCGGTCCGCGCACCAGGCGGGCGATCTCGCGCACGCTCTCGAAATCGCCCTCCGAGGCCACCGGGAAGCCGGCCTCGATCACGTCCACCCCGAGATCGGCCAGGGCTTCGGCCATGCGGAGCTTCTCGGTGAGGTTCATCGAGAAGCCCGGCGATTGCTCGCCGTCCCGCAAGGTGGTGTCGAACAGGATGACGCGGTCCGCCTCGAGGCGGCCGAAGCTCGGATGATCGATGCTCATTGGGAGTTCCTGACGTGCGCGATGCGTCGGCGTGATGGTGACGGACGGACCGTCATGACCGGCATACCCCTGGGCGCGACCGGCGCCGGGCGCCGGCGATCGCTCAGGGGTGGCTAAGTCGCGACGCCACGCACGCGGCGGCGCGGGCACGTCTCGGATCGCCCGAAGTTGTTACGAAATTGCACACAATTCATGATATCATCAGCCCCCCGCCAAGCAAACCGGCTTTCCCCCATCACCCTGAACCGCCCGTCCCGGAGCTGATCGATGCGCCTCCCGCCCTGCCCGATCGCCGGACTGCTCGCGATGCTGTCGCTGGCGGCCTGCACGGTAGCCCCGCCCGCCGGGCCGAGCGTCATCGCCGCACCTGGCAGCGGCAAGAGCTTCGGGCAGTTCCAGTACGACGACCATCTCTGCAGGGACGACGCGACCGCCGCCGACCGCGGCGTCACCCCGCAGCAGGCGGCGACCAGCAGCGGCGTCGGCAGCGCCGTCACCGGCACCGCGCTGGGTGCGGCGGCCGGTGCCCTGCTCGGTGCCGCGACCGGCTCGGCAGGCGCCGGCGCGGCCTTCGGCGCCGGCGGCGGCCTGCTGCTCGGTTCCGTCATCGGCAGCCGCAACGCGGAGCTGTCGGCGGGCGCGCTGCAGGCGAGCTACGACCGCGCCTATGCCCAGTGCATGATCGCCGCCGGCGAGACCATCGGCGCGCCGCCGCCCCCCGCCTTCGCCGACACGCCGCCGCCGGTCCTGGTGCAGCCGGTCCTGGTGCAGCCTGCCCCGGTCGTGGTGGTGGCGCCCTCCTACGGCTATGGCTGGCACGGCGGCTGGGGCTACGGCCGCGGCTGGTAGGGCGGATCAGCCCGCCATGCGGGCGCGCGCCAGGCCCGCGAAATAGAGGTCGATCGCCTGCGCCATCGCGCTCGCGACCAGGCTGCGGTGGCTGGCCTGCCGGAGTGCGGCCTCGTCGGCGGCATTGGACATGAAGCCCATCTCGACCAGCACGCTGGGGATGTCGGCGGCCTTCAGCACCGCGAACGCGGCATGGCGCGCCGGATGGTTCAGCAGCGTCACGCGCGGCCGGAACGCGCTGACCACGCTGCGCGCCATCTGGATCGAGCCGACCCTGGTCTCCTGACGCACCAGGCTCGCCAGGATACGCTGCACCTCGGGGGAGACCGTCCGCAGATGCGGGCCGCCATAGCGATCCGCGCCGTTCTCGGTCCGTGCCAGCGAGGCCGTCTGGCTGTCGGACGCGTCCTGCGACGAGGTGTAGACGCTGGCGCCGCGCACGCTCGGGTCGTGCAGCGCATCGGCATGCATCGAGACCAGCAGCGCCGCCTGCTGCCCCTGGGCGATCGCGACGCGATCCTCCAGAGGGATGAACACGTCGTCGTCGCGGCTCAACGCCACCCGGTAGCGGCCGCCGGCCAGCAGCTGGCGGCGCAGCTCGCGCGCGGCTGCGATGGCGATATGCTTCTCGTAGGTGCCCGAGACGCCGATCGCACCCGGGTCCCTGCCGCCATGTCCGGGATCGAGCATCACCAGCGGCCGCTTCATCGTCGCCCGCCTGATCAGGCCCGGCGCTGGCAGGCCCGGCGCTGGCAGGCCCGGCGCCGGCAGCGTCCGGGCACGATGCGCGGCGGCGACCGCTCGAGCCGGCGGCGACGCGCCGCTGCCGACGGCAACGATGCCGGCCGCGCCGAGCGTGGCGACGAACACCCGCCGCTGCATCGTCATCGCCGGCCGTCGAGCACGGCGCAGCCTGCCGCGGGCCCGGGAGGCGGAACTACATCTGACTTGCGGAGCATCATGTCTTGCGTCACACTGTTGAATCGTGGTGGGGCGATTTCGCGCCATCCGGCATGTTGTCGTCCGCAGGCAACGCGAGCCAAGCTTTTTCGAGACATCCGTCCGAGATAAAGCCCCGGTGCGCGACGGGATGCGCACGAGCATGCCGCGTCACCTGGTTCGGCCGCGATGCTGATCCGGATCATGGCGACTTGGATCAGACAGGACCCGGATGACCGTCAGCCCGAGCCTTTCGACCAGCGGCACACGAGAGGCACCGGTTTCGTCCGGTGGCCGCGTGCCGGCCACGTCGGAACGGTCACCCGGGCGCGAGACCGGCGGGTCCGCACCGCCTCCACATCATTCCGCCGCCCGGTGCGGTCTCGCCAGCCCCGATCGGCCTGGCAGAGGCGCCCTCGCGGTCCATCGGAGTTCTCCTTTCCATGACCAAACGCATGCTGATCGACACGACGCACGGGGAAGAAACCCGCGTCGTCGTGCTGGACGGTAACCGCCTCGAAGATTACGACGTCGAGACTTCGGCGAAGAAGCAGCTCAAGGGCAACATCTACCTCGCCAAGGTGGTCCGGGTCGAGCCGAGCCTGCAGGCGGCCTTCGTCGAGTATGGCGGCAACCGCCATGGCTTCCTCGCCTTCAGCGAGATTCATCCGGACTACTACCAGATCCCGGTTGCCGACCGCGAGCGGCTGATCGCGCTGCAGGAGGAGGAGGCGCGCGCCGACGAGGCCCGCGAGGAGGCACCGCCAGCCGATGCCCCCGACGACGTGCTCGACGAGGAGGACGCCGACGACATCGTGCCGGGAGACCAGGCGACGGCATCGCACGACCAGGGCGAGCGTGACGCGGCGGCGCTGGCGATGTCGTACGACGCGCATGAGGGCTACGGCGGCGTCCACGAGCTCTCACCGATCGACCGCGGCGACTTCAGTCAGCCCGAGCCCGCCAACGATTATGCGCCGAGCGGCCAGGATCCGGACGGCCGCGGCCCGGACGACGGCGCAGCGGGTGACGCCAGGCAGCCGGAGACCGAGCCCGAGACCCTAGGTGGAGAGTCCGACGGCGGCGACGATGGCCGTCCGGCGCCGCAGAGCACGCGCTTCCTGCGCCACTACAAGATCCAGGAGGTCATCCGCCGCCGGCAGATCCTGCTGATCCAGGTCGTCAAGGAGGAGCGCGGCAACAAGGGTGCGGCGCTGACCACCTATATCTCGCTCGCCGGCCGCTTCTGCGTGCTGATGCCGAACTCGCTGCGCGGCGGCGGCGTGTCGCGCAAGATCACCTCGGCCGCCGATCGCAAGCGCCTGAAGGAGATCACGACCGCGCTCGACATCCCGCGCGGCATGGCGATGATCATCCGCACCGCTGGCGCGCAGCGCCCGCGGCCCGAGATCATGCGCGACTGCGAGTATTTGCTCCGGCTGTGGGACGACGTGCGCGAGCAGACGCTGCGCGCCATGGCGCCGGCGCTGATCTACGAGGAAGCCAACCTGATCAAGCGCGCCATCCGCGACGTCTACACCCGCGACATCGAGGAGATCGCGGTGGACGGCGAGGCCGGCTGGAA
>CBDCAC010000006.1:0-73284 GCA_965213775.1 uncultured Lichenicoccus sp. | reverse complement strand
ACCAGCCCCAGCAGCAGGTTGGGCCGGCCGGCTTCGAGCAGCTCGTCCTCGGTCAGCGTGCCGGCGGTGACCAGCCTGCACGACCGTCGCGCGACAGCGGCCCCTTCTGGCACGCCCTGGCCGCGGGCGCGGCGCGGCGGCTCGGTCTGCTCGGCGACCGCGACCCGGTAGCCGCGCCGGATCAGCCGGGCGACGATAGCCGCCTGCGACGCGGCCCACGGGGACGCCGCACATCGGCGATCGGCTGGCCGGCATGGTTGCCGCGCGCGGTCAGCGCGATGTCGAGCGCCGCCGACGCCGGCCTCCGGCATCGGCGAAGAACAGCTCGTAGAAATCGCCCATCCGGAAGAACAGCAGCGCGTCGGGATGCTCGCGCCTTGAGCGCGAACCACTGCGCCATCGACCGGCGAGGCGCCCTCGGGGGAGGGGTAGCGCGCCCAGGGAACGGCGGTCGCTCATGCGGCCGCCCGGATGGGCTGCCCGGCATCCGCGCCGCGTCGAGGCAAGCGCGGGCGCCGCGGTCGGATGCCCGGGCGGGCGGCAGACCGGCGGTCAGAAGCCCAGCACGATGTCGCCGCCGAAGGTGAAGTTGCCGGTCTGGGTGCCGGCGTCGTAGGCGGGGGTGCCGCTGAGCGTCTTGTCCCAGCGTATCTCTGGCCGGATCAGCAGGGTCGCGACCTTCGGCACCGTCGGCTTGTAGGTGAAGCCCAGCGTGTACTCGCTGTAGGTCGCGCGCCCGGCGCTGAACGAGCCGTTGGAGAGGCCCTTGAGCGCGCGCCACCGGATCGAGGTTGCCGGGGAAGCTGAACACGAAGAAGCCGGCATTGTCGCGATACACCTCCGCGCGCCCGTTCAGCGCCACGGTGGGGGTCAGCGCGTACGAGACATACTGCGCGCCGGCATAGCTGTCGGCGCCGAAGCCGTCATCGTGCTGGTAGTTCAGCTCGGTGACCAGCGTCAGCTTGTCGGTCGCCTTGTAGGTGGCGATCAGGGTCGCTCTCGTAGCGCATCTGGCTGTTCGCCTGCGGGTCGGCGCGCAGCGCGTTCTCCGGTCCCAGATGCACCAGTCCGAGCAGGGTAAGCTTGCCGCCCTAGCAGGCTGTTCAGTCCCAGGCCGAACAGCCCCCGCGGGCTCGCCGTTGTTGTCGCCGCTGCCGGTGCCGAACGTGGTGCTCTCGCCGGTATCGATCTGGCCGTAGACGTCCAGCGTCGGGTTGACGTGCCACTCGCCGAGTGCCCCGGTGTGCTGGAACGGCCCGTAATTGAAGATGTAGGAGTGCGAGTAGAACGGGTTGGTGCTGGGGTCGATGGTCTCGTAGCCGATCGGGGTGACGAACTGCCCGATCTTGAAGTCGATGCCGCCCGCGGTCAGCCAGGGCGCGTGCACCAGCAGGTTCGCCTGCAGCAGGGTGAGCTGGTAGCGGTCGGAGGTGAGGTTGGTGAACTCGCCGAGATAATGCAGGTAGCGCACGTCGGAACCGTAGGTGCCCTGCAGCGTGAAGCCGACATCGTAGCCGGTGGCACTCGAGCTGATCGGCCGCGTCGCGGTGAGCTGGATCTGGTTGAGCTGCGCGGTGTTGGCCTTGTCGTCGAACAGCCGGCCGTAATTGAGCCCGTCGGCGGGGCGGTCGCCGTTGCCCTGGATGCCGCCGTCGAACTGCGCGCCCAACGTGATCGTGCTGTGCCCAGGGTCCCGGCGCCGGCGCGGCAACCCGGTGTCGCCGGCGCGGCCGGCGGCGCCGCCGGCGCCGGCGTGGTGCGTATTCTGGACCCCCGCGTTCTGCGCCATCACGCCCGTCGGGTGCAGCGCGAGCAGGCCCGAGGTGGACACCAGCAGCAGCCGCAGCGACGCGGTCCGCCGGCCGCGCGCGGCCGCAGCGACTCGAACCCTGATCAGCATGGCTGTGCCTCCGTTGCCGCGCCGGCGGCGGGCTTGCCGCGCTGCACCAGCGGTTACAGCGTGATACGGGTGTCGACCGTCTGTCCATGCGGATCGGTGGCGTTATGCTGATTACTTGAGATCCTGTCACTTAATTACCACGGTGACACTGCGGAGCGGATGTCTACCTGTCGGATGACTTTTTATACTTCCTTTATAAACGGCGTTTACTGTCTTTATGTCGGGGAGCGGGCGCGAGCCCGGTCTCGCCGACGCCGCAAAGGCGGTCCTTCAGGCCACTCAGGCCGGCCACGCCGAGCAGCAGCAGGCCGGCGCCGTACGTGGCGATGCCGAGCCCGATCAGCCCGGCCAGCGCCACGATGCGGTGGAGGCCGCGCATCGCCGCCACCCGGATGCGGCAGCGCCCGCTGTGCCGCGACCAGCACCGCCGCCATCGCCGCCGCCGCCAGCAGCATGCGCGCCAGCCGCGACAGCAGCGCCCGGGTGGGGCGCAGCCAGCCGCGACGCAGCAGCAGCGCCAGCAGCGCCGCGGCGTTGAGGATGGCGGCGAGGCTGCTGGCCAGCGGCGGCCCGACATGCGCCAGCGGGCGCATCAGCGCCAGGTTGAGGGCGAAATTGATCACCAGCGTGGCGATGCCGATGCGCACCGGGGTCGCGGTGTCGCCGCGGGCGAAGAAGCCCGGCGACAGCACCTTGACCAGGACGAAGAACGGCAGCCCGAGCGCGTAGCCGCGCAGCGACTGCGCCGACAGCACCGCGTCGCGCGCGGTGAATGCGCCGTGCCCGAACAGGGTCGCCATCAGCGGCACCGACAGCGCCGCCAGCGCCAGCGCCGCCGGCAGGGTCAGGATCAGCCCGTATTCGACCGCCCGGTTCTGCGTCGCCAGCGCCGCCTCGCCCTGCCCGGTATGCACCTGCCTGGTCAGCAGCGGCAGCATGGTGGTGCCGGCGGCGTTGCCGAGCACGCCGAGCGGCAGCTGGTTGAGCCGGTCGGCGAAATACATCAGCGACAGGCTGCCGGGCGGCAGCCAGGTGGCGATCAGCGTGTCGACAGTCAGGTTGAGCTGGCTGATGCCGCTGCCGATCAGCCCCGGCACCATGCGGCGCATCAGCTCGCGCATGCGCGGCGTCAGGCGCGGCCGCGGCACGCCCAGCCCCATGCCGAGCCGGTGCGAGGCGAACAGCAGCATCGCCAGCTGCACCACCCCCGAGGCGGTGAAGCCCCAGGCGGCGGCGTAGGCGACGCTCGGCACGTGCGGCGTGAGCCAGACGATGCAGCCGATGCCGACCACGTTGAAGGCGACGTAGGCGGCCGAGGCGGCGCCGAACCGGTCGAGCCCGTTCAGCACGCCCGAGACCAGGGCGGCGGCGCAGATCAGGGTCAGGTAGGGGAAGGTAATCCGGCTCAGGCTGACCGCGAGCGCGAAGGTGGCCGGGTTGCGCGTGAGGCCGGAGCCGATCACCAGCATCAGCTGCGGCATGAACACCTCGCCGAGCAGCGTCAGGCCGAGCAGCCAGAAGCCGAGCACGCCGAGCGCCTCGCGGGCGAAGCGCCGCGCCACCGCCGGTCCCTCGCGCGCCAGCAGCGAGGAGAACAGCGGCACGAAGGCGGCGTTGAAGGCGCCCTCGCCGAACAGCCGGCGGAACATGTTGGGCAGCCGCACCGCGACCTGGAAGGCGTCCTGCGCCGGACCGACGCCCATGAAGGCGGCCAGCAACTGGTCGCGCACCAGGCCGAGCACCCGGCTCAGCATGGTCCAGCCGCCGACCGTCAGGAAGCCCTTGAGCATGGCTCCGGTGTATGCGGCGATCCGGACGCTGTCACGCCGTCGCGGTTGAAGGCCCCGGGCACTCCGATGCTACGCTGTCCGGCATGAGCACATCCCAGACCGACCACACGCGCTTCTCGGTGCCGCCGCTGCACGCGGTGACGCGCCAGCTGGCCGCCGTCGCCTCCGGCCGCGCGCCGCCCGACCTGGTGATCACCGGGGCGCGGATGCTGTCCACCTATTCCGGGCGCATGCTCGAGGGCCGAGAGCTGTGGATCAGCCAGGGGCGGATCGCCGCGATGCAGCCCGCCGGCCGCTGCCGCGACGCGCCGCGCCACGACTGCGGCGGCGGCATCCTCGCCCCCGGCCTGATCGACCCGCATCTGCATATCGAGAGCAGCATGATGACCGCCTGCGCCTACGCCGAGGCGGCGCTGCTCAACGGCACCACCACGATCTTCTGCGACAGCCACGAGATCGGCAACGTGCTCGACGTCGAGGGCGTGCGGTGGATGCTCGAGGATGCGCGCGCCGCGCCCTTGAACATCTTCCTGACCGTGCCGAGCACGGTGCCGGCGACCGGCCCGCGCTTCGAGACCGCCGGCGGCGACCTGACGCCGGCCAAGATCGGCGCCCTGTTCGATGCCTGGCCGGAAGCCGTCGCACTGGGCGAGAAGATGGACTTCGTGCAGCTCTGCGAGGGCGATCCGCGCAGCCACGGCATCGTCGCCGAGGCGCTGCGGCGCGGCCGCCCGGTCAGCGGCCACGTCTACGGGCGCGAGTTCGTCGCCGCCTACGCCGCGAGCGGCGTCACCGACACCCACGAGGCGCTGACCCGCGAGATCGCCGAGGACCTGATCGAGGCCGGGCTGTGGATCTTCCTGCGCGGCGGGCCGCCCGGCACCCCCTGGCACAGCCTGCCGCAGGCGATACGCGCGGTGACCGAGCTCGGCGTCAGCCCGCAGCGTCTCTGCCTGTGCACCGACGACCGCGACGCCGACGACCTGTTCCATTTCGGCCAGGACTGGGTGGTGCGCCAGGCGATCGCGGCCGGCGTGCCGCGCGAGACCGCCTGGGGGATGGGCTCGCTGCACGCCGCCACCCGATACGGCATGGACGGCGAGATCGGCGGCCTCGGCGGCGGCAGGCGCGCCGACCTGGTGCTGCTCGACGACGCGATGGCGGTGTGCAGCACCTGGTACGGCGGCGCGCTGATGGTCGAGGATGGTCGCGTGACGCCCATGCTCGACCGCCAGCTCAGCGAGGCGCGCTACCGCTACCCCGATGCCGCCTACCGCACCGTCACCCTGCCGGCGGCCGCATCGCTGATCCCGGCACCGCCCGACGCGCCCTGCCGGGTCAACGTGATCGCGGTGCGCGACCCGAGCGACATCGCGCTGCACCACGAGGTGATCGCGCTCGAGGCGGCGCCGGACTGGGGTCGCCACCTGGATCGCCACGATCTTTGTTTCCTGTCGATCCTGGAACGTCACGGCCGCAGCGGCGCGGTGGCGCACGGCCTGCTGCGCGGCTTCGGCCTGCGCGAGGGCGCGGTCGCCAGCAGCGTCGGGCACGACGCGCACAACCTCATCGTCGCCGGCCGCAACGAGGCCGACATGCGCCTCGCCGTCGAGACCCTGCGCGCCGCCGGCGGCGGGGTCGCGGTGGTGATCGGCGGCGCGGTGCGGGCGATGGTCGCACTTCCGGTCGCGGGCCTGCTGTCGGACCTGCGCGCCGGCGAGGTCGCGGCGCAGACGATCGCGCTGAAGCACGCCTGGTCCGCCGCCGGATGCAGGCTGCCCTACATGGGCTTCAATTTGATTCCACTCTCGGTCATTCCTGCTATACGCATAACCGACAAGGGTCTCGTAACAGTACCGGGTATGCAACAGCTTCCCCTGTTCGAGCCTGCCTGACATCCTCCTCGATCCTATTGCGGAGCCGTTTCGATGACCGCGCAGATCACGCAGCTCCGCGTCGGCGACGAGAACTTCCTCGTCACCAGCATGATCGACCGCTGCCCGAGATCGATGATGCTGCGCGAGCTGGTGCGCAACGCCGTCGAGGCGGCGCAGACCGCGCCCGCCGGCGAGGGCCGCGTCGAGATCTGCGGCATCGAGATCGAGGGCGCGATGAAGCTCGCCATCTGGAACTCCGGACGCGGCATGGATCCGGAGGAACTGTTCCGGATGTGCGACATCGCCTCCTCGATACGCAAGGAGAACCGTCTCGACCAGAATTTCGGCATGGGTGCGAAGGTGGCGTCGCTGCCTTCCAACCGTCATGGCATGCGCTACCGCTCCTGCAACGCGGGCCGCGTCTGCGAGGTCATGATCGGACAGCGCGGCGGCGTCTATGGCCGGCTGCGCCGGGTGATCGACGGGTCCGACGCGCTGCACGACGTGCTCGACGTCACCCAGGAGGCGCTCGCCGAGGGACGCGGCCTGGAGCAGGACTGGACCGAGGTGGTGCTGCTCGGCAACCATGCCGCGCAGCACACGCTGAGCGATCCGTACGATGGCGAGCCGCGCATGCCGGCGCACTGGATCGCCGAGGAGCTGCAGAAGAAGTTCTTCCGGCTGCCCCACGACATCCCGGTCATCCTGCACGAGAGCGCCAACATCTCCGGCGAGCTGCACCGCTTCCGTTCCGTCCGCGAACGTCTCGCCGCGCACTACACCCGGCACGAGCGCGTCGAGATCGAGGACGGCGTCGCCGTGCACTATGTCCATGACGGCTTCCTCGACGGCGATCCGAGCCGCACCCGCGCCTCGCTGGGCGCGCCGTACTTCGTGCACGGTTTCGCGGGACTGGTCTACAAGGACGAGATCTACGACATCTGCTGGCACCAGGATTGGCTGCACATGGGTCCCGTCTACGGGATCCCGTTTTGTGGCCGCAACGTGTCGGTGTTCGTCGAATTCCCGCCCGATCATCCGATCCTGCCCGACGGCTACCGGCAGTTCGTGCGCCACCGCGAAGGGCTGCAGGGACAACTGCTGCTGCGCGAGTACGCGAGCCGGATCCACGCCAACCGGCCGCAGTGGCTGATCGACCTGATCCAGCGCCACGCGCCGGACAGCACGATGTCCGACGAGATCGGCGCGAGCCTGCGTCGCCTGCTGCGCGAGCTGCGCGTGCCGCGACGCCTGCGCGAGATCGCGGCACCGCGCCCGCCTGAGCCACGGGCGCCCGAGCCGGCGGCACCGGAGCAGGCGGCGTCGGAGCAGGCGGGGCAGGAGGCGCACGACCCAGCCGCGCCGCAGGACCCGCCGGCCGCCGCCGAATACCAGCGCGAGGAGCAGCCCGACGAGGGCGAGTTCGAGGCGGCGCCGCAGATCATCATGCTGCGCGACGACGCCGAGGCCCACGCGCGCGGCGTCGCCGATCGCGGCGCGCGCTACTACCCCGAGACGCACCAGCTCTTCGTCAACTGCCTCTACCCGGCGGTCGAGGCGATGCGCACCGCGCTGGAGCGCGAGTTCGGCTGGAGCGAGGATCAGCATATCGTGCGCGCCGCCGCACAGCGCTCGGCCGAGCAGTCGCTGGTGGAGCGTGTCGGCCGCATGCTGGTGTTCGCGCTCGCCAAGCAGGGCAGCTGGTCGGACTGGGAGATGAGCTACGCGCTCTCCACCCCGGCCCTGACCATGGCAGCGGACGACTACCACCAGAGCCTGCCGGCGGCCCGCGCCGCGCTGCGTGCCTCGCTGCGGCTGCGGCAACTGGCGGATCCGGTCGCCCCTTAGCAGGCTTTGCCCCTCGACCCCATCAAAGGCAAGCCTCTGAAAACTTCGGTCTGAGAAATCGGGGTTTGGGGCCTCCGGCCCCAACGGGTCAAGGGCAGAGCCCTTGCCCTGATCCTTCAGCCCGGCGAACGCCCGGGACGCGGTTCAATCGCCCAGCACGACGCGGTCGATCGCGGTGTGCATGCGGCCGCTCATCGGCTTGGTGACGCTGGAGAACCAGGTGCGCAGCCGGCCGTCGCGGCCGATCAGGTATTTGTAGAAGTTCCAGCGCGGCCGCGACAGCATGCCGCCCTCCTCGGCGAGCCAGCGGAACAGCGGATGGGCCTGCGGCCCGCGCACGTGCAGCTTCGCCGCCATCGGGAACGAGACGCCGTAGTTGGCCGAGCAGAAATCCTGGATCTGCCCGGCATCTCCCGGTTCCTGCCGGCCGAAATCGTTGCAGGGCACGCCGATCACCGTCAGCCCGCGCGGGCCGTACAGCGACCACAGCGCCTGCAGCCCCTCGTACTGCGGCGTGAAGCCGCATCTCGACGCCGTGTTCACCAGCAGCATCGGCTTGCCCTCGAACTGGCGCAGCCGCATCGGCGCCCCGGCCAGCGTCTCCAGGCTGTGGTCGTAGGCGGTGCGGTCGCTCATCGGAACCTCCATGGCGCGGATGCCGATACCCATCCCGGCACCGCCGCGGCTTTGTCAATGCCGACGCGCGCGCTGCTATGCTGCTCCCCGGGAGGATCGCCCCGATGATCGAGGCACTGGTCGAGGGCGGCGGCTGCATCGTCGGCCTGGCGCTGCTGTACTACTACCAGGTCTGGCGCCCGACGCACCCGCGTGGGCGGCGCGGACCCCCGGACTAGAGCATGATCCGATCGCACAGGCTCACGGATCACGTTGTGGCCTGTTGTTCTGACGAGCATCTTCACCCGATCAGGTGCTCCACCTGATCGGGATCTGCTCTAGCCGTCGCGCCGGCTAGGCCCGGCGCGCGCGGATCCTGTATGAGATCGGGATGCCCCGCCACGAGGATCGCTCCATGCCGGCCTGGTCCTGATGGCGCTGCTGCACGGTCTCGCCGGGGCGGCGGCGCTGATCGCGATCGCGGTGCTGTTCTCCGTCGACCGCCGGAGGATCGAGCTGCGCACGGTCGGCCCGGCGCTGCTGCTGCAGTTCGCGGTCGCCGCCCTGATCCTGTTCGTGCCGCTCGGCCGACAGGCGCTGCACGTCGTGTCGGTGGTGGTCGACGACGTGCTCGGCTACGGCAACGACGGCATACGCTTCCTGTTCGGCGACCTGGTGGGGGCGCGCATGGGCACGCTGTTCCCGGACGGCGGCTTCGTCTTCGCGCTGCGCGTGCTGCCGCAGATCATCTACATCTCGGCACTGATCGCCGTGCTCTACCATCTCGGCGTCATGCAGCTGCTGGCGCGGCTGCTCGGCGGCGGCGTGCGCGCGCTGCTGCGCACCTCGGCGATCGAGTCCTTCTCGGCGGTGACCACGATCTTCCTGGGCCAGAGCGAGATGCCGGTCGCGATCCGCCCGTTCGTGCCGCTGCTCACCCATGCCGAGCTGTTCGCGGTGATGTCGAGCGGCACCGCCTCGGTGGCGGGCTCGGTGCTGGCCGGCTATGCCGGGCTCGGGGTGTCGCTCGACTACCTGATCGCCGCCTCGTTCATGGCGATCCCGGGCGGGCTGCTGTTCGCCAAGCTGCTGCTGCCGAGCCGCGAGCCGTCGCGCGTCACCACGCTCAACCTCGATTTCGAGGAGCATCGCGCGGCCAACCTGTTCGAGGCGGTGGCGATCGGCACCTCCAACGGCGTCCGCGTCGCGGTCGCGGTGGGCTCGATGCTGATCGCCTTCATCGGGCTGATCGCCTGCCTCAACGGCCTGGTCGGCTGGCTCGGCGGGCTGTTCGGCGCCCGTGGCCTGTCGCTGCAGCAGATGCTGGGCTGGGGGTTCGCGCCACTCGCCTGGCTGATCGGGGTGCCCTGGCAGGCGAGCGGGGTGGTCGGCGGCATCATCGGCCAGAAGATCGTCTTCAACGAGTTCGTCGCCTACGTGTCGCTGTCGCCGCTGATCCACGCCCACAGCCTCGACACCCGCAGCCTGGCGATCGCCTCGTTCGCGCTGTGCGGCTTCGCCAATTTCTCCTCCGTCGGCATCCTGCTCGCGGGCTTCGGCGCGGTGGCGCCCGGCCGCCGCGGCGAGCTGTCACGGCTGGGGCTGCGCGCGGTGCTGGCAGGCACGCTGTCGAACCTGATGAGCGCCACCATCGCCGGCATCTTCATCGCCTGAGCGCCGCCCGATGACCCCGACCGACAAGCTCGCGCGGCGGATCAGGCCCTGCGCGCGGCGACCGCGCCGAACAGCAGCGCGCCGACGCCCACCAGCGTCGCCATGGTGGCGACCGGATGCAGCTGGGCCTCCAGCGCGAGGCTGGTCTTTCGCGTAAACGGGGCGAGGCTGCTGTTCTCCTCGCCGTCCTCTCGCGGCTCGTACAGGTTGTCGCGCCGGGCCGGGATGCCCGGATCGTCGGAGACCTGAGAGGCCCGCCCGAAGGTCGCGAACGCGAGGTCCATCAGCTGCGGCGCCAGCCGGTTGCCGACCACCATCGACAGGCCGCCGGCGCCGCCGACGACCAGGTCGCGCACCGGCTTGCCGCAGCCATGCAGGATGGCGCGCGCGACCAGCTGCGGATCGTAGGCCGGCGGCGGATTGCGGGTGCCGACCGCGCCGATCCGGTTGCGGGCGTGCTCCATGAACATCGTGTTGATCGCGGCCGGCTTGATCAGGGTCAGCGAGATCGGCAGTCCCTTGGCCTGGGTCTCGCGCCGGAACGCCTCGGTGAAGCCCTTGACCGCGAACTTCGCGGCACAGTACGGGCCCTGGTAGGGGATCGCGATCTCGCCGAGCACGCTGCCGACATTGACGATGGCGCCGCCGGCATCCTTGAGCGCCTCCGCCGCGACCAGGGTGCCGTGGACGGTGCCCCAGTAGATCACGTCGAACACGCGACGCTGGTCCTCGATCGAGACCTCGTCGAGGGCGCCGTAGATGAAGGCGCCGGCATCGTTCACCCAGGCGTCGATGCCGCCGAACGCCTCCTGCGCGCGCGCGCACGCGGCCTCGAGCTGCGCGCGATCCGACACGTCCGCCACCGCGTACTCGGCCTGGCCGCCGCCGGCGCGTATCTCGTCGCGCACCTTCAGCAGCGCCGCCTCGTTGCGCGCGACCAGCAGCAGCTTCGCGCCCTGCCTCGCCGCCATGCGCGCGGTGGCCAGGCCGATGCCCGACGTCGCCCCCGTCAGCACGATCGTCTGCAGGGAAAGCGGCTTCAGCGTCACGCGGGTCATCGATGCACTCCGGGGTCGGTCGTGCAACATCGCCGGCAAGCCATGAGTTGCCGGGGCGGGCCCGATCAGAGGTAGCTGTCGAGCAAGTTCTCCAGATATTCCTGCCGCCCGGAGCACGGCCGCGGTTCCTGATCGCGCGCGACGACGTCGTCGGCGATCTGCTCGAGGCTCATCGTGCCGCGCAGCGCCGCGCCGCGCTCGCCGTCCCACCCGGCGTAGCGCCGCGACAGGTTGGCGGCGAGGCTGCCATCCTCGATCATCCGCGCCGCCATCAGCAGGGCGCGGGCGCACAGGTCGATGCCGCCGACATGGGCGTGCACCAGGTCCTCCGGGTCGATCGACTGGCGCCGGATCTTGGCGTCGAAATTCAGCCCGCCGCTGCCCAGGCCGCCGCCTTGCAGCACCGTGTACAGCGCCAGCGCCATGTCCTGCACCGAGTTCGGGAACTGGTCGGTATCCCAGCCGAGCAGCGGGTCGCCGCGGTTGACGTCGAGCGAGCCGAGGATGCCGAGCGCGCTCGCGGTCGCGATCTCGTGCTCGAAGCTGTGCCCGGCGAGCTGCGCGTGGTTGGCCTCCAGGTTGAGCTTCACCTCGTGCTCGAGCCCGTAGCGCTTGAGGAAGCCGTAGACGGTGGCGGCGTCGAAATCGTACTGGTGCTTGGTCGGCTCCTTCGGCTTCGGCTCGATCAGGATGGTGCCGGTGTATCCGATGCGGTGCTTGTACTCGACCACCAGCGACAGGAAGCGTCCCATCTGGTCGAGCTCGCGGCCGATATCGGTGTTGAGCAGCGTGTCGTAGCCCTCGCGTCCGCCCCACAGCACGTAGTTGGCGCCGCCGAGCCGGTGGGTGACGTCGAGGCAGTGCTTCACGGTGGCGGCGGCGTAGGCGAACACCTCCGGGTCGGGGTTGGTCGCGGCACCGGCCATGTAGCGCGGGTGCGAGAACAGGTTGGCGGTGCCCCAGAGCAGGCGCACCCCGGTCTGCTGCTGCTTGGCCGCCAGGGTCTCGGCGATGCGGTCGAGATTGGCCGCCGATTCGCGGAAGCTGGCACCCTCCGAGACCACGTCGCGGTCGTGGAAGCAGTAGTACGGCACGTCGAGCACGCGGAACAGGTCGAAGGCGGCGTCGGCCTTCTGCGCCGCCGCCGCCAGCCCGTCGCGGCCCATCCAGGGGCGCAGGAGGGTGGGTGCCCCGAAAGGGTCCGAACCGTTCATGACGAAGCTGTGCCAGTAGGCGACCGCCAGGCGCAGCTGCTCGCGCATGGTCTTGCCCAGCACCATGCGATCCTTGTCGTACCAGCGATAGGCGAGCGGCGCGCGGCTGTCCGCGCCCCGGTAGGCGACGGTCGGCATGTCTCTGAAGATCGAGCTCATGACGTCACCAGTTGCTTGAGGCCGGAGGCCATGGTGCGGTAGCGGGCGAAGCTGCGGTCGTAGGCGTCGGCCAGTGCCGGGTCGGGCTCGATGGTCTCGGCGATCGCGGGCGCGGTGCAGAGCGACGTCGGGTCCGCACCGGTGGCCGCGCACATCGCGAGCCGGGCGGCGCCGAACGCGCCGCCGTGCTCGGCACCCGCGGGCAGGTCGAGGGGCACGCGCAGCACGCTGGCGACGATGCGCAGCCACAGGCGCGAGCGGGCGCCGCCGCCCACCGCCCAGGCGCGCTCGATCTCGGTGCCCGCGGCAGCCAGCGCGTCGCGGCAGTCGCGAAAGGCGAAGGCGACCCCCTCCAGCACCGCCTGGGTGAGCTGGCCGGCGTCCGCCTCGTGCCCGAGCCCGGCAAAGCCGCCGCGCAGTCCCGCCAGGTTGTGCGGCGTGCGCTCGCCGGCGAGATACGGCGCGAACAGCGCGGGCGAGGGGGCCTGGACACGCTCGCCCAGCGCCGCGACGAGGCTCGCCGCGTCGCTTCGCAGCAGCCGTGCCAGCCATTCCAGGCTGTCGGTCGCCGACAGGATCACGCCCATCTGGTGCCAGGTCTGCGGCACCGCGTGGCAGAAGGCGTGCACCGCCGAGCCGGTGTTCGGCGCGAACCGCTCGGTGGAGGCGAACAGCACGCCCGAGGTGCCGAGCGAGACGAAGGCGCTGCCCGGCGTGACCGCGCCGATGCCGCAGGCCGAGGCGGCGTTGTCGCCGCCGCCGCCGGCCACCACCACGCGGCCCTCGATGCCGAAGCGGGCCGCGAGCTGCGGCAGCAAGGTCGACGAGACCGCGCTGCCCTCCACCAGTCGCGGCATCTGCGCGCGATCAAGCCCGGTGGCGGCGAGTGCCGCGTCCGACCAGTCGCGGCCCCCGACATCGAGCCAGCCGGTGCCGGACGCGTCCGACATGTCGGAGACCGCCTCGCCGGTCAGGTGCCACCGCACGTAGTCCTTCGGCAGCAGCACGCGCCGCACGCGCGCGAAGATCGCCGGCTCGTGCTTGCTCACCCAGCGCAGCTTCGGCGCGGTGAAGCCCGGCATCAGGATGTTGCCGATGATGCGGCGGAACTCCGGCAGCGCCGCCTCCAGCTCGTCGCATTCGAGGTGGCTGCGGGTGTCGTTCCACAGGATCGCCGGACGCAGCACCGCATCGTCCGCATCGAGCAGCACCGCGCCGTGCTGCTGCCCCGACAGCCCGATGCCCGCGACCGCCGCCATCTCGCGCGGCCACCCGGCGGCGAGGGCGGCGAGCGCGCGCAGCGTCGCCTCCCACCACGCAGGCGGGTCCTGCTCGGAGAAGCCGGGCTGCGGTCGGCTGATGCCGAGCGGCTCCGACGCGCTGCCGCATGGCTGCTGCGCCGCGTCGATGAGCACCGCCTTGACCGAGGAGGTGCCGATGTCGATGCCGATATACGTGGGGGCCTCTTCAGGCATGGGCGTCCTCAGGAGATGTTGTCGCGCAGGAAGATGTCGATGCGGATCGGCGCCGGCACGTGGCCGACGTCGCCGAGGCTGGCCGCGCGCAGCGCCTCCACGGCCACCGCGACCTCGTCGCGGACCTGCTGGTGCAGCACCGCATCGAAGGTGCCCCCGAGCAGCGCGCGTCGGGTGTGGGCGGTGAGTTCGTGGCCCACCACCACGACGTCGTGCTGCCGCCCGGACTGCTCCAGCGCCTCGACGATGCCGCGATTGCCCGCCCCCACCGAGTAGATGCCGATCAGATCATCATGTTCCAGCAGGGCGCGGGTCAGCGCGGCGGTGACCCGGCCGTCATCCAGCCCCTCGACCGCCGGCAGCAGGGCGAGCTGCGGATAGTCCTGCTGCATCACCTGGGTGAAGCCCAGCGCGCGCTCGCTGTGGTCGCGCAGCGCCAGCTTGCCCGCGATCATCGCCACGCGGCCGACGCGGCGCGCGTTGAAGCGCCCGATCAGCGAGGCGGCGACGCGGCCGGCGGCGACGTTGTCGATGCCGATGCAGTGCAGCCGTCGCGACGGCGAGACGTCGGAGACCAGGGTGATGACGGCGACCCGGCACTCGTGCAGCTGCTCGATGGCGGCGCGCACCGCCGGCGCGTCGATGCCGACCAGCGCCACCCCGTCGATCGCGGCCGCCTCCCCCGCGTGGGCCGCGGGGACGAGCGCGTGCAGCACCCGGGCGAGTGCGAGAGGGTCGAAGGCGGCATAGTCCAGCAGCGAGATCTGGATCCGGCGCGCCGCCAGCGAGGCCAGCTGCGCCTCGATCTCGCGACGCAGCATGCAGATGAAGCTGTTGCTGTCGAGCCTGGGCAGCACGAAGACGAAGCGGTGGCGCCGGCTGGTGGCGAGGCTGGCGGCGAAATGGTCGCGCTGGAAGCCGATCCGCTCGATGGTCGCCCGCACCCGCTCGGCCATGGCGCTGCTCACGCCCGGGCGCCGGTTGAGCACGCGGTCGACGGTGGCGAGCGAGACCCCGGCATGCTCGGCGACGTCGTGGACGGTCATCCGCTTCATCGCGCCAGCATAGCGCGGCCTCTGAGGTACGATAGTCAAATTCGCCACCGAGCGCACGCGATACCGCGCGCAGGGGCGGCCGCCTAATGCTGCGGTGCAAAATATCCGGAGCGACTACCGGACCTTGTGATGAAAACCCTGCGGACCCGCGGGAAACCCGGTTGTGGCACGTGCCTCATGCTGATACCCATTGCGGCACTGCGCGCCCGGCTGCGACGACAGAGCGGCCGAGACAGGCCGCCGGCCCCGGGCATACGTCCACAGGAGGAAACCTTGCGACTGTCCCGTTCCCTGACACGCCGCCACGCCGCGGCGGCCGGTCTCGCCGCCCTGCTGGCCGCCGCGGCACCCGGCCTGGCGCCCAGCCCGGCACGCGCCAGCGCGGCACACCCCAAGATCGGGTTCTCGATCGACGATCTGCGCATCGAGCGCTGGTCGCGCGACCGCGACTACTTCGTCGCCGCCGCCAAGTCGATGGGCGCCACCGTCAGCGTGACCTCGGCCGACGGCAACGAGCAGCGCCAGATCTCGCAGATCGAGAACCTGATCTCGCGCGGCGTCGACGTGATCGTGATCGTGCCGTTCAACGGCAAGGTGCTCGGCAACATCGTGGCCGAGGCCAAGCAGGCCGGGATCAAGGTGATCTCCTACGACCGGCTGATCCTGGACGCCGACATCGACGCCTACATCTCCTTCGACAACGTCCGCGTCGGCCAGATGCAGGCCCAGGGCGTGGTCGACGCGGTGCCCAAGGGCGACTACTACCTGCTCGGCGGGGCGCCGACCGACAACAACGCCAAGCTGCTGCGCCAGGGCCAGATGAAGGTGCTGCAGCCGCTGATCGATCGCGGCGACATCAAGGTGGTCGGCTCGCAGTGGGTGCCGGAATGGTCCGCGACTGCGGCGCTGTCGATCGTCGAGAACGCGCTGACCGCAAACAAGAACGACATCCAGGGCATCGTCGCCTCCAACGACGCGGTCGCCGGCGGCGCGATCCAGGCGCTGGCGGCGCAGGGTCTCGCCGGCAAGGTGGGCGTGTCCGGCCAGGACGCCGACCTCTCGGCGATCAAGCGCATCGTCGCCGGCACCCAGAGCAGCGACGTCTACAAGCCGCTCAAGGTGATCGCCTCCAGTGCGGCGAAGATGGCGGTGCAGCTCGCCCGCGGACAGAAGCCGTCCTTCAACTCGACCATCAACAACGGCAAGAAGGACGTCCCCACCGAGCTGCTGACGCCGATCGTGATCACCAAGGCCAACGTCGATCTGCTGGTGCGCGACAACTTCTACAGCAAGGCGCAGATCGGCGAGTAGCCGCGCGGCGCGCGCACGGAGGATCCCGAGATGGGCGAGTTTCTTCTCGAGATGCACGGCATCGTCAAGGAGTTCTCCGGCGTGCGCGCGCTGAGCGGCATCGACCTCGCGGTGCGGCCCGGCGAGTGCGTCGGGCTGTGCGGCGAGAACGGTGCCGGCAAGTCAACGATGATGAAGGTGCTCTCGGCGGTCTACCCGTACGGCAGCTGGACCGGCAGCATCCTGTGGGACGGTCAGCCGCTGCGCGCCGGGGGCGTGCGCGAGACCGAGGCCGCCGGCATCGTCATCATCCACCAGGAGCTGATGCTGGTGCCGCAGCTCTCGGTGGCGGAGAACATCTTCCTCGGCCGCGAGCCGCTGACGCGCAGCGGCCTGATCGATTTCGAGACCATGTTCGCGCGCGCCGCGGCGCTGATGACCGAGCTCAAGATGGGCCACATCAACGTCGCCGAGCCGGCCTCCAACTTCGCCGGCGGCGAGCAGCAGCTGATCGAGATCGCGCGCGCGCTGAACAAGAACGCGCGCCTGCTGATCCTCGACGAGCCGACCTCGTCGCTGACCCGTCGCGAGATCGACGTGCTGCTCGGCCTGGTGCGCGACCTCAAGCGCCGCGGCACCGCCTGCGTCTACATCTCGCACAAGCTCGACGAGATCGAGGCGATCGCCGACAGCGTCACCGTGATACGCGACGGCGCCTTCGTGGGTTCGGCGCCGATGGCGCAGCTCACCCAGGGCGACATCATACGCATGATGGTCGGGCGCGAGATGAACAACCTGTTCCCGCGCGAGCCGCACGAGATCGGCGAGGTCGTGTTCGAGGCGCGCCACGTCACCTGCTGGGATCCCGACAACCGGCAGCGAAAGCGCGTCGACGACGTGTCGTTCTCGGTGCGCGCCGGCGAGATCCTGGGCGTCGCCGGGCTGGTCGGCGCCGGCCGCACCGAGCTGGTCTCGGCGATCTTCGGCGCCTGGCGCGGCACCAGCGAGGGCAGCCTGTTCCTGCACGGCCGTCCGCTGCGGGTGCGCTCGCCGCTCGACGCCGTGCGCGCCGGCATCAGCATGGTGCCCGAAGACCGCAAGGCGTACGGCATCATCCCCGGCATGGCGGTGGGCCAGAACATGACCATGGCGGTGCTGGCCCGCTACGCCAGGCGCGGGCTGATCGACGAGGCGGCCGAGCTGAATGCGATCGGCGCCGACATCGCCCGCATGCGCATCAAGACCGCCTCGCCGATGCTGCCGATCGCCAACCTCTCGGGCGGCAACCAGCAGAAGGCGGTGATCGCCAAGATGCTGGCGCCCGCACCCAAGCTTCTGATCCTCGACGAGCCGACGCGCGGCGTCGATGTCGGCGCCAAGTACGAGATCTACCGGCTGATCTTCGCCCTCGCCCGCACCGGGGCCGCGGTGATCATGGTGTCGTCGGAAATGCCCGAGGTGCTCGGCATCTCCGACCGCGTGCTGGTGATCGGCGAGGGCGAGCTGCGCGGCGACTTCGTCAATGACGGGCTGACCCAGGAACAGGTGCTGTCGGCGGCGATCACCCCGCTGCGGCGCGCCGCCTGAAGCGGCGGAGGGAACCATGAAGCTCACGGCCTTCGACAAGACCGCGCCCGTCGTCACCCAGGCTGGCTCCCATCCGGGCGGCCTCGATGCCAAGCCGGGCCTCACCCTCAGGCTCGACCAGCTCAAGGGCGCCTTCTCGCGCTACAAGATCCTGGCGCTGCTGAGCGCGATCGCGGTGATCTGGGCGCTGTTCTGGCAGCTCACCGACGGCGACTTCCTGACCGCGCGCAACTTCTCCAACCTGCTGCGGCAGATGGCGGTCACCGGCATGCTCGCCTCGGGGATGGTGTTCGTCATCGTCTCCGGCGAGATCGACCTGTCGGTCGGCTCGCTGCTCGGGCTGCTCGGCGGCGTCGCCGCGATCCTCGACGTGACCTACCACGTGCCGCTGCCGGTGACGGTGCTGGTGGTGATGCTGCTCGGCATCGCCGCCGGCCTGTTCAACGGCTACTGGGTCGCCTACCTCGGCGTGCCCTCGTTCATCGTCACCCTCGCCGGCATGCTGGTGTTCCGCGGCATCCTGCTCGGCATCACCGGCGGCGTCACCATCGCCCCCACCGGCGCCTCGCTGGTCGCGATCGGGCAGAGCTACCTGCCAGACCTGGTCGGGCTGGGTCTGGGCCTGCTGGTGTTCGGGCTGCTCGCCTTCGTGCAGCTGCGCGCCCGGCAGCGGCGGCAGCAGCACCGGCTGAGCGTCCCGGCCGGCTGGCTCGACGCGCTGAAGCTGTTCGCGGCCGCCGCCGCGATCGGCGGCTTCGTGTGGGCGGTCGATGCCTATCGCGGCGTGCCGACGCCGGTGCTGGTGCTGCTGGTGCTGCTCGGCGGCTTCACCCTGATGGCGCGTCGCACCGTGTTCGGCCGTCGCATCTACGCGATCGGCGGCAACCTCGAGGCGACCCGGCTGTCGGGCATCAACGTGCAGCGGGTCAAGCTGCTGGTGTTCGCGCTGATGGGGCTGATGGCGGCCTTCGCCGGCATCACCACCACCGCCCGCCTCGCCGCCGGCTCGCCCTCGGCCGGCAGCCTGCAGGAGCTCGACGCCATCGCCTCGTGCGTGATCGGCGGCACCTCGCTGCGCGGCGGCTCCGGCACCGTGTTCGGCGCCCTGATCGGCGCGCTGATCATGGCCAGCCTGGATAACGGCATGTCGATGCTCAGCGTCGACACGTTCTGGCAGATGATCGTCAAGGGCGTGATCCTGCTGCTCGCGGTCTGGCTGGACATCGCGACCGGCACCAAGCGCTGAACCGTGCCGAGACGGGGCGAGGGGCTCGGCCCTCGACCCGGAGGGCCATCAGGCCGGCGCGTCGTACAGCGCGTAGGTCCCCTTGATCCGCGAGGCGACGTACTCGTGCGCGTTGATCGGCGCGTAGCGCTGCGGCCGGTCCGGCATGATGCAGACCGGCAGCGTCTCCAGGGTCACGTCGTAGTCGACGCCGTAGAAGAACGGCACCGAGTAGCGCTCGCGGCCGGAACGGTTGATCACGCGGTGCAGCGTCGAGGCGAACAGGTCGTTGGTCCAGCGCGCCATCATGTCGCCGATGTTGATCACGAAGCAGTCCGGCACCGGCACCGCGGCGATCCAGTCGCCGCGCGCGTTGCGCACCTCCAGGCCACCGACATCGTCCTGGGCGAGGATGGTGAAGCACTCGTAGTCGGAGTGCGCGCCGATGCCGATGCCGGCCGGCGCCGCCGCACCCTGCCGCGGCGGCTGCGGCGGATAGTGCAGCACGCGCATGAAGCTGCCGGGCCGGTCCAGCATCGGCTCGAACGCCGCCTCCGGCAGGCCCAGCGCCAGCGCGAAGCCGCCGAACAGGCGCCGCCCGAGCGCCAGCATGGCGGCGTAGTAGGCTTCCAGCGCCCGGCGGAACCCGGGCGAGGCGTCGTCCGGCCAGGCGTTGGGGCCGGACAGCCAGCAGCCGCGCAGCACCTCGGGATCGTCCGCGGGCACGTCGTGGCTGAGGTCGAAGGCCTCGTGCAGGTCGGCGGCGCCCTCGGCGTCGGTCTGTTCCTCCAGCAGCCCGCCATAGCCGCGATGATGCGCCGAGCGGGAGATGTGGGTGCGCATCTTGGCCTCCAGCGGCATCGCGAAGTAGGCGCGCGCCTCCGCGAAGCAGTCGTCGATGATCCGCGGCGCCACGCCGTGGTTGCGCAGGTAGAAGAAGCCGATGCGGGTGCAGACCTGTCGCAGCTCGTGCGCGGCGGCGGCGCGTGTCGCCGGATCGCTGCTCGTAATCGAGGCGAAGTCGATCACCGGGATGGCGTCGAAATCCGCATCGGCCGGGGCGATGTCCATGGCGTGGCCTCTCGTGGGTACTCGGCCGGGATCGGAGCAAGAGCCATGCCGAAGATCGCGGCCTGGCAGCCTGCTGAAAACCAAGGCAAGGGCTCTGCCCTTGACCCGTTGGGGCCACAGGCCCCAAACCCCATTTTCTAGGATCAAGGATTTCAGGGGCTTGCCTTTGAGGGGGTCAAGAGGCGAAGCTCCTTGCCTTCCCTTCGTTCCGTAACATTCTAAGCCAACGGCCTTTTTCAGCAGCCTGCTAGCGGTTGCCCATGGCGTGCGTCTTGCTAGCATCCGGCGACGGCAGGGAGAGCCTCGATGCAGCCTATCACGCGCCGGAATGTGATGACCCTGCTCGGTGCCGCCGTGCCAGCTCCGCTGCTGGGCCGGCGCGGTGCGCGCGCCGCCGACCTGCTGCCGGCGGTGGCGGAGAAGGATGCGGTGGTCGCGTTCGGCCATATCGGCCCGATCTCCGACGGCGGCTGGACCTTCACCCACCACCGTGCCCTGCTCGCGGTCAAGGCGGCCTATCCGGCGGCGAAATACCTGGAGGTGGAGACCATCCCGGTGTCCGCCGACGCCTCGCGCACCTTCCGCCAGTTCGTCGAGAGCGGCGCCAACATCGTCTTCGCGACCTCCGAGTACGGCGACCTGCTCGGCTCGGTGGCGGAGGATGCGACGGAGGTCGCGTTCCTGGAGTGCGACGGCCACGCCGTCGCGGCGAACCTGAGCTCGTACTACATCCAGCACTGGATGATCAGCTACGTGCTGGGCGTCGCGGCCGGCCAGCTCAGCCGCTCCGGGCGGCTCGGCTTCGTCGGCTCGCTGCCGGTGCCGTCGGTGTACGGCTGCGCCAACGCCTTCCTGCTCGGCGCGCGCAGCACAGCACCGAAGGCGGCGATCCAGGTGATCCTGATCAACTCCTGGTTCGATCCGCAGGCGGCGTCGCAGGCGGCCTCGGCGCTGGTGCAGAACGGCGTCGACCTGATCTACAGCAACCTCGACGACGCCTCGGTGCTGACGGTGGCCGAGAAGGCCGGCATACGCGCCGTCACCTGGAACACCGACATGCGCGCGCTGGGGCCCAACGCCTATATCAGCTCGGCGCTGGTGGACTGGAACGGCTTCTGCGTCGGCGAGGTCGGGCGTCGCCTGGCCGGCCGATGGACCGGCGGCGCCAGGACGCTGCTCGCGGTGGGTCACGGGGTGGACCGCGATGCCTGGGGCGCCACGGTGCCGGCTTCGGTCGCGGCGCGCGCGGACCAGGTGCGCAGCCGGATCATCGGCGAGGGCTACAACCCGTTCGTCGGCGAGATACGCGACGCCGCCGGCCGGGTGCGGGTGCGCGCCGGCGAGACCATGAGCCTGTCCGCGCTCGACGGGTGGGATTGGCCGATCGAGGGCGTCAGCGGCCTGAAGCTGAGCTGAGCCGCCCGTGCCGCTGGTCTCGCTGCGCGGCATCACCAAGTCGTTCTACGGCATGCTGGCCAATGACGGCGTGGATTTCGACCTCGACGGCGGCGAGATCCACGCCCTGCTGGGCGAGAACGGCGCCGGCAAGTCCACCCTGATGAACGTGCTCACCGGCCTGTATCAGCCCGACGCCGGCGCGATCTTCATCGAGGGCAGCCGGCGCCGGCTGGACGGGCCGGCCGCCGCGATCGCCACCGGCATCGGCATGGTGCACCAGCACTTCAAGCTGGTGCAGGCCTTCACGGTCGCCGAGAACATCCATCTCGGCTGGTCCGAGACGCCGCGGCGGGCGTCTCCCGCGGTGCTGGAGGCGCGCAGCGCCGCGCTCTCCGCGCGCTTCGGCCTGGCGGTGGCGCCGGGTGCGCGGGTGCGCGACATCTCGGCCGGCGAGCAGCAGCGCGTCGAGATCCTGCGCGTGCTGGCGCGCGGCGCGCGGGTGCTGATCCTCGACGAGCCGACGGCGGTGCTGACGCCGCAGGAGGTGCGCGCGCTGTTCGCCGCACTGCGCGCCTTCCGCGCCCAGGGCAACGCGGTGATCCTGATCAGCCACAAGCTGGGCGAGGTGCTGGAGATCGCCGACCGGGTGACGGTGATGCGCGGCGGACGATCGGTCGCGACTCAGGCCAGTGCCGGGGCCAGCCGAGCGACGCTGGCGCGGCTGATCGTCGGCGAGACGCCCCTGCCGCCCCCCGAGGCGGCCTCGCCCGCGACCGCCGGCGCGGTGATGCTCAGCCTGCGCGGCGTCGTGGTGCGCGACGGCCGCGGCGTCGCCCTGCTCGACGGCGTCGATCTCGACGTGCGCGCCGGCGAGACGCTCGGCATCGCCGGCGTCGCCGGCAACGGCCAGCGCACGCTGAGCGAGGTGCTCAGCGGCTGCGTCGCCCCGCAGCAGGGCGAGGTGCTGATCGACGGCGTGGCGGTGCGCCGCCCGGATGCGCTCGGCTTCGCGCGTCGCGGCATCGGCCACATCCCGGAGGACCGGCTGCGCACCGCGCTGGCCGGCGACCTGTCGCTGGCCGAGAACGCGGTGCTGCGCGAGTACCGCGCAGCACCGGTCTGCGGGCGGCTCGGCTTCAGCCCGGCGCGGGCGCGCCGGCTCGGGCAGCGCATCATCGGCGACGCCGCCCTGGACCGTCAGCAGCCCGGGCTGGCCGCGCGCAACCTCTCCGGCGGCAACCAGCAGCGCCTGGTGGCGGAGCGCGAGATGCGCGTCGCGCGCCGTCTGCTGGTGGCCGCCTACCCGACGCGCGGCCTGGATGTCGGCGCCGTCACGGCGCTGCACGCGCGCATGCGTCGCCTGCGCGCGGCGGGTGCCGCGATCGTGCTGATCTCCGAGGAGATCGACGAACTGCTGGAGCAGGCCGACCGCATCGCGGTGCTGTTCCGCGGCAGGATCAGCGGCATCCTGCCGGCGCGGACCGCCGACGCCGAGCGGCTCGGCCTGCTGATGAGCGGCCATGCCGGGGCGGATGCCGCGTGAGCGGCAGCGGCTGGACGGTCCAGCGCATGCCCTCGGTGCCGGCGCCGCTGCGGGTGACCTCGCACGCGGTCTCGGCGGTGGTGGCGCTGCTGCTGGGCGGGATCGTGCTGGCGCTGCTGGGCTGGTCTCCGCTCGCCCTCACGGCCGCGATCGTGCGCGCCAGCGCCGGGCGCTTCGGGCTGCAGGACCTGGCGCTGCTGGCGACGCCGCTGATCCTGACCGGGCTGTCGGTCTCGATGATGCTGCGGGTGGGCCTGTGGAACGTCGGCGCCGACGGGCAGTTCTACGCCGGCGCGGTAGGTGCCGCGGCCGTCGGGCTGTTCGTGCACGGCAGCCCGGCCGTGATGCTGGCGGCGATGGCGCTCGCGGGCGGTCTCGGCGGTGCCGCCTGGATCGCGGTGCCGGCCCTGGCGCGGCTGACGCTCGGCACCAGCGAGATCATCACCACCCTGCTGCTCAACTTCGTCGCGCGCCTGCTGGTGGCAGACCTCGCCACCGGCAGCTGGCGCGACCAGCGCAGCTCGGTGACCGGGCAGACCCGCCGCATCCCGTACGCGATCCCCCGCCTGCCGCACGCCTGGCATTGCGGCCCGGTGCATTGGGGGCTGTTCGCGGCCCTGCTGCTGGCGCTGCTGCTGGCCTTCGCCTGCCGCAACACGCGCTGGGGCTACGAGCTGCGGCTGTGCGGCGCCAACCGCGAGGCCGCCGCCTACGCCGGCATGCCGGTGCGCGCCCGGCTGCTGCAGGCGATGCTGCTGAGCGGCGCCATCGCCGGGCTCGCCGGCATGGTCGAGCTCGCCGGCACCGTGCACCGGCTGGAGGGCGGGCTGTCGAACGGCTACGGCTATACCGGGATCATCGTCGCGGTGCTGGCCAGCGCCTCGCCGCTGGGCGCGGTATGCACCGGCGCGCTGATGGCGGTGGTGCTCAACGCCGGCACCATCCTGCAGACCCACGGGCTTCCCGCCTCGGCGGCGATGGCGTTCGTGGGATTGATCCTGCTGTGCGCCGCGATCGGCGAGCGGCTGGTGGCGTACCGCCCGGTGCGGCTGCGGCGCCGGCCATGCTAGCCGACCTGCTCGGCGACGCGTTGCTGTCGGGCGGCGTGCTGGCGATGGCGGGCCTGGGCGAGCTGCTGGCCGAGCGGGTGGGCGTGCTCAACCTGGGCGTCGAGGGGCTGATGGCGCTGGGCGGCATCACCGCCATCGCCGCCGCCGCCGCGAGCCGGGACCCGTACGCGGGTTTCGCCGCCGCCTGCGCCGTCGGCATGCTGGCCGGCGCGGTGTTCGCGCTGGCCACCGTGGTGATGCGGGCGAACCAGGTGCTGTGCGGCATGGCGCTGACCCTGGGCGGCAGCGGCCTCGCCGCCACGCTGGGGCGCCCCTACGCAGGACAGCCGGCGCAGGCGGTGTTCGAGCGGCTGCACGTGCCGCTGCTCGACCGCCTGCCGGTGCTCGGGCAGGCGCTGTTCTCGCAGAACCTGCTGGTGCTGCTCACCTGGCTGGCGCTGCCGGCGGCGATCCACCTGCTGCTGTTCGGCACCCGGCACGGGCTGTCGCTGCGCGCCGTGGGCGAGAACCCGGCCGCCGCCGACGCCGCGGGCTTGCGCGTGCTGCCGCTGCGCTTCGTCTACGTCACCGTCGGGGCGGGACTCGCCGCGGGCGCCGGCGCCTACCTCACGCTCGGCTTCGTGCCGTCCTGGTCCGAGAGCGTGGTCGCCGGGCGCGGCTGGATCGCGGTGGCGCTGGTGATCTTCGCCGGCCACCGGCCGCTGCGCGTCGCCGCCGGCGCACTGCTGTTCGGCGCGGTGGATGCGTTCGGCTATCTCGCCCAGGCGCATGACTGGGGCCTGCCGTCCGCCTTTCTCGCCATGCTGCCGTACCTGGCCACGATCCTGTTCATGATCCTGCCCTCGCTGCTGTCGGGCGGCCGCGCGGCGCTGCCGGCGCCCGCGGCGCTCGGCCTGCCGTATTTCCGCGACGAGCGTTGACGCGGCACGCGCCCACGTATTGCATCCCGCCTGCATCCGGAGGACGGCCATGGACGTGCGCGCGGCGGTGGCCTTCGAGGCCGGACAACCCCTGTCGATCGAGACGGTGCAGCTCGAGGGGCCGCGCGCCGGCGAGGTGCTGGTGGAGATCCGCGCCACCGGCCTGTGCCACACCGACAAGTACACCCTCTCCGGCGCCGATCCGGAGGGGCTGTTCCCGGCCATCCTCGGTCACGAGGGCGCCGGCGTGGTGGTCGAGGTGGGAGCCGGCGTCACCGGCTTGAAGCCGGGCGATCACGTGATCGCGCTCTACACGCCGGAATGCCGGCAGTGCAGATCGTGCCTGTCACGCAAGACCAACCTGTGCACCGCGATCCGAACGACCCAGGGCAGGGGCCTGATGCCCGACGGCACCTCGCGCTTCTCGTGCCGCGGCGCACCGGTGCTGCACTACATGGGCTGCTCGACGTTCGCCAACTACACGGTGCTGCCGGAGATCGCGCTGGCGCGGGTGCGCGACGACGCGCCGTTCGACACGATCTGCTATATCGGCTGCGGCGTCACCACCGGCATCGGCGCGGTGCTGTTCACCGCCAAGGTGGAGACCGGCAGCACCGTGGTGGTGTTCGGCCTCGGCGGCATCGGGCTGAACGTGATCCAGGGTGCGCGCATGATCGGCGCCGGCATGATCGTGGGCGTCGACCTCAACCCGCGGCGCGAGGCGACGGCGCGCCGCTTCGGCATGACGCACTTCGTCAACCCGCGCGATCTGGGGCCGGACGGCGACCTGGTGGGCCATCTGGTCGAGCTCACCGGCGGCGGTGCCGACTACTCCTTCGAGTGCGTCGGCAGCACCACCCTGATGCGCCAGGCGCTGGAGTGCACGCATCGCGGCTGGGGGGTCTCGACCGTGATCGGCGTCGCCGGCGCCGGCCAGGAGATCTCCACCCGCCCGTTCCAGCTGGTCACCGGGCGGCGCTGGATCGGCTCGGCGTTCGGCGGCGCCCGCGGTCGCACCGACGTGCCCAGGATCGTCGATTGGTACATGGACGGCCGGATCGAGATCGACGAGCTGATCACCCACCGGCTGCCGCTGGAGCGGATCAACGAGGGCTTCGAGCTGATGACGCGCGGCGAGAGCATACGCAGCGTCGTGGTGTACTGAGCGATGGCGCTCACCGTGCGCGCCGAGCACCGCTGCTTCGACGGCCGCCTCGGCTTCTACAGCCGCCCTTCGGAGGCGCTCGGGCTGGAGGCGCGCTTCGCCGTGTTCCTGCCGGCCCAGGCGCTGGCGGGGGAGGCGGTGCCGGCGCTGTATGCGCTGGCCGGGCTGACCTGCGACGAGCAGAGCTTCGTCACCAAGTCGGGGATCCTGCGCGCCGCCGCGGCACACGGTCTCGCGGTCGTCGCGTCGGACACCAGCCCGCGCGGCGCCGGCATCGCCGGCGAGGACGTGGACTGGGATTTCGGCACCGGCGCGGGTTTCTACCTCGACGCCACCGAGTCGCCCTGGTCGGCGCATTACCGCATGGCCAGCCACGTCTCGCGCGAGCTGCCCGCCTGGGCGGAGGCGGAGTTCGCGGTGGCGCCGGATCGTCGCGGGATCATCGGCCACTCCATGGGCGGCCACGGCGCGCTGGTGCTGGGGCTGCGCGAGCCCGATCGCTGGCAGTCGGTGTCGGCGCTGTCGCCGATCGCCCATCCGGCCGCCTCTCCCTGGGGCGAAAAGGCGTTCGCGCGCTATCTCGGCGCCGACCGCGCCGACTGGGCGGCGCAAGATGCCTGCCTGCTGCTGCGCGACGGCCATACCCGGCGCGACACCATCCTGATCGATCAGGGCGAGGCCGACCAGTACCTCGTCGAGCAGCTGCGCCCGGACGCCCTGGCGCAGGCGGCGGCGCTGTCGGGCCAGGCGCTGACCCTGCGGCTGCATCGCGGCTACGACCATTCCTACTGGTTCGTCCAGAGCGTGATCGCGGACCAGCTCTCGCACCATGCCGGCCTGCTGAAGCGCTGAGCCGCCGACGCCGCCCGGCCGCCCGGCCGAGATCACGGCCGCGCGTGACGCTCGCGAACCGCTTGACGCCGTGATGGACGTCTCATTAACTGTACGACACGACGAGGATCGAGATCGTCCGACCCGCCGATGCCGACCGGCCTCGGCGCGGGTGCAGTCGGGTCCGTCGATGGAACGTAGGGGAACTTGATGTCGCGTTACCTGAAGCGTCGCCTGGCCGTCTCGGTGGCATCCGTGCTGACCGCTCTGTCGCCCGCCCTGTGGTCGGGCGCGCCCGCGCGCGCGGCGGCCCCCTCCGACGTGGCGATCGGCGACCCGCTGGCGCTGACCATCTACCTGCCGGTGCGTAACGAGGCGGCCGCCGAGGCCGCCGCGCGCGCCATCCAGACACCCGGCAGCGCGACCTACCACCGGTTCCTCAGCGTGCCGCAATTCGTCGCCAGCTACGGCGCCACCGACAACCAGATCGCCAACGTCGAGGCGATCCTCGAGGGTCTCGGCTTCACCATCGAGACCGTCTATCCGAACCACCTGGCGATCGAGGCGGTCAGCCTCGCCGGCACCGCGCAGAGCGCGCTCGGCCTGACGCTCAAGCACTTCACCCTGAACGGGCGCAGCGGCATCGCCTCGACCACGCCGATGCGCATGCCGCCCGCACTCGCCGGGCTGGTCCGCGGCATCGGCGGCTTCGACACCGTAACCCATCCCGAGCCGCGCCACGTGATCGCCGCCCTCGGCGCCGCCGCCGCCCCGCGCGCGGTCGCGGGCAGCCTGGTCGGCGGCACGTCGGGCAACTATCTGCCGGTGGATTTCGAGAAGTTCTACGATGTCACGCCGCTGGCCCAGCTCGGCATCACCGGCCGCGGCAGCACCATCGGCATCGTGACGCTGAACGATTTCAAGACGTCGGACGCCTACCTGTTCTGGAGCCAGACCGGCCTGCACGTGTCGTCGTCGCGCATCACCAAGGTGAACGTGGACGGCGGCGAGACAGCCAGCACCAACAATGCCGACGGCGAGGGCGAGACCGACCTCGACGTCGAGGAGTCCGGCTCGATCGCGCCGGCCGCCAATCTGCGCGTCTACATCGCGCCGAACGTGAGCAACGCCAACTTCATCAACGGCTTCGAGGCGGCGGCATCGGAGAACCTCGCCGACACCATCTCGTCGAGCTGGGGCCAGCCGGAACTCGACTTCTTCTACAACCAGGCGACCCAGACCACCGGCGACAGCTTCCTGCTGGAGGCGTTCCACGACGCCTTCCTCGAGATGGCGCTGCAGGGCCAGACGGTGTTCATCGCCGCCGGCGATTCCGGCTCGTTCGACACCGTGCGCGGCTGCTCGCCGTACGGCACCGCCACGCCCAGCACGCCGGTCTGCAATGCGCCGTTCAGCGTCGACCATCCCTCGAGCGACCCGCTGGTCACCGCCGCCGGCGGCACCACGCTGCCGCTGTCGCTGAAGCTCACGAGCGGCATCCTGCTGACCGTCGCCAAGGAGCAGGCCTGGGGCTGGGACTACATCTCGAACGAGGCGGCGGCACAGGGCAAGGCGTCCTCGATCGGCGTCCCCGACGTGTTCTCGGTCGGCGGCGGCGGCGGGGTCAGCTCGTACTGGGCGCGGCCCTGGTACCAGGGCGACACCAAGGGCATCACCTCCACCAAGTCCAACCAGAATTTCGCCGAGAACACCGGCTCGGGCAGCGTGGTGCAGAACCTGCTGCCGGCCAACTTCGCCGGCCGCAACCTGCCCGACATCTCCACCAATGCCGACCCGGAATCCGGCTATCAGTACATCGAGGAGGGGGCGGTCTCGAACTTCTACGGCGGCACCAGCTTCGTGGCGCCGCAGCTCAACGGCGTGAACGCGCTGTTCGTGCAGGCGCTGGGCGGTCGCGTCGGCCAGATCAGCCCGGCGATCTTCCAGCTCGGCACTCTCGCCAGCACCGACATCACCGCCGGCGACAACTGGGGCTACCACGCCATCGCCGGCTACGACAACGCCGCCGGCACCGGCACCCTGGACGCCACCCGGCTGCTGGTCGGCCTGCTGGCGCTGCAGGCCGGGGTGCGCTGAGGGCTTAGACACCGACCGTCAGGAGGTAAGGCTGGGCTCCGCCCAGACCCGCCAAAGGCCTAGGCCTTTGGAAACCATCTTGAGATAATCGGATTTCTCAAGGCTTCGCCTTGAGCGGGTCCAGGGCAGAGCCCTGGCGCTGCATGGGGCACATGCGCGGGCCGCTGGTATCAGATGATGCCCCTCGGCGCCGCGACCTGCTCGATCAGCGCGTGCTTCTGCTCGAGCGCCGCGTCGGCCGCGACCCCGTCTTCGGGGTCGCCGGCCGGGCGGGGCGTGGAGTCGGCGGCCGGGTCGGGCACCGCGTCGTTGAACTGAGGCCCGGTGATCAGGTCGGTGAGGACGGCGACCGCCACCTCCCGCTCGATGCCCTGCGCCTCGGCCTCACGCACCAGCGCGGCCAGACGCGGCAACAGGAAGTCGTGGGCAGGGGTGTCGCCGCTCATCGCGTTGCCTCTCCGCTATCCGGCGAGAGCGCGCTCGACCGGTTCGCCGCGTCGCAGCCGGCGCCCTTCCTCGAAGCCGTAATACAGATAATGCGGCAGGCCGCAGCCGGTTGCCGCTGCCACGTCCGGATGGTCGGCGAGGTACCCGGGACCGTCGAACGCGACCTGCTCCGCCGGCCGATCCGGCCGCGTCGGCAGGCGCAGCAGGGCGCTCGCGGCCGGGTGCGCCGCTCCCGGCTCGAGGGTTGCGTCGCGCGCGGTACCGGGTTCGCCGACCAGCATCGCCTCGCGCGCGCCCAGCGCCCGCATCAGGGTCGCGAACTGCCCGAAGCGCAGCGTGACCGCGTCGTCGAACTGGTGCAAATACTGCTGGCGCGACATCAGCAGGTCCTTGACCATGTGCGCGCCCGGACCGTCGTAGCAGCGCAGCGCCGCCAGATCGTGCAGGTCGACCCGCCGGCTCAGCTTGCGACGGGTGTGCGCCTGCACGATCTCGTACGGCTTGTTGTGGTAGTGCAGGTAGGTGAACTCGGTGCGTTGCGTGCCCTCGCGGTGCCGGGTCTGCGGGATATGGTAGCCGCTGTCGAGGCTCAGGATCGACCGGCTCGGCAGGAAGCCCTTTGGGAACACCTCCGGGTGGAACCATCCCGGCTGCGCCGGCACGTTGAACAGCGAGGTCTCCATCCACAGCGCCTGGTCGGCACCGACCAGCGCGTCCAGGGCGGCGTGAATGCCGCGGCGCGCGCAGGACAGGCCGTCGGCGGTGAACAGCACCAGGAACTCGTCGATGTCGCACGGCACGGCGAAGTCATACTCGTGCGACGCGTCCCAGCCCTGGATGATCCCGGCGACGATGGCGCCCTTGGCCTCGAAATGCTCGATCGCGTCGTACTGCCGGTGCACGGTCACGCCGGCGGCCTCGAACTGCTCCAGCACGCTTCGGGTCAGGCGGTCGCGGGAGCCGTTGTCGAGCACCTCGATGTTCTCGAAGCCGAACAGGTAGCCGTAGTAGCGCAGCCACGCATCGAGCAGCAGGCCCTCATCCTTCTGCATCGTGATGCAACGCACGCGTGCCATGCTGTGCCGGAACCGGATCCCTGATAACGAAAAAATATCGTTCCAGCCAAGGTCACCTGTCAACCTCCTCGCGCCCGCGGGCCAGGTGTCACCGAGCAACCCAGGGCTCTGCCCTGGACCCGCTCAGGGCGAAGCCTTGAGAATCCATTTATTTGAGTTGGTTTTCAAAGGCATGGGCCTTTGGCGGGTCTGGGCGGAGCCCAGCCTTGCTAGCAGCGCGGCCGCTTCGGCAGCGCCAGGCTGCGCAGCGTGCCGCGCATGGTGAAGCCGCCGAAATCCATCAGCAGCTGGTCGGCGACGCCGTTGTCGAAATAGCGCATCGCGCTCTCGTAGTCCGGCGTGATGGTGCCTGGCGCGCGCGAGAAGAACGCGACGTGCACCCGGCTGGAGCCGAGCTTGGCGAGCACCGGTTCCGACGACGCCGACGGCGGCGCCCGCCAGCCCAGGATGGTCACATAGGTGTCCTGCGCCCCGTCCGGTCCGGTGCCGTCGAACAGGGCCGGCGCGATGCTCTTCGAGCCGGCGCGCGCGGCCTGGATGATCGCCTCGGTGTGCGCCATCGGGAACAGCGTGCCGGCGGCGAGCGGCAGCTGGCTCGGATGCGGCAGGGTGTAGCGGATCCGGCCGCCGGAGGTGTCCATCGAGGCGTCGCCGCGCAGCTGCTGCGCCACCTGGCCGTTGGTGCGCTGCTTCATGTCGAAGGCGAGGTGGCGGCCGTCCTTGCCCTCCAGCGTCGCGTAGTCCGACACCAGGTCGACTGCCTGTCCGTCGCGCGTCACCGTGTGCAGACGCAGCTCCTGCTGGGTGGTCCAGCTCGCGCAGCTGTCGCCGATCTGGTAGCTCAGGCTGCCGGACGCGGCGACCGTGTCGCCGCCCTGCACCCGGTCCAGGGTGAGGTCGTAGGTCGCCCGGTGCGCTGCGAGCGACACGTCGGGGAGCCCGACGAGCGGCGCGGCCGCGGCCGGTCGGCCCGCCGCCAGCAGCAGCAGGTCCAGCAGCACGCCCAGCAGCACGCCACGCGGCACGACCGTGCGGCCGGAAGAGGTCGCCATCAGGCGCGCGCCGGCGGCAGGTCCAGCCGCAGCGACAGCTCCTTGAGCCGCCTCGCATCGATCGGCGCCGGCGCCCCCATCATCGGGTCCTCGCCGCCCTGGTTCAGCGGGAACAGGATCACCTCGCGTATGTTGGGCTCGTCGGCGAGCAGCATCACGATGCGGTCGACGCCGGGGGCGGAGCCGCCATGCGGCGGCGCCCCGTAGCGGAACGCGGCCAGCATGCCGCCGAAGCGCGCCTCGACCTCGCCCTCGTCGTAGCCGGCGATGGCGAAGGCGCGGATCATCACCTCCGGCAGGTGGTTGCGTATCGCCCCCGACGACAGCTCGACGCCGTTGCAGACGATGTCGTACTGGAACGCCTTGATGGTGAGCGGGTCCTGCCCGTCGAGTGCCGCGAGCCCGCCCTGCGGCATCGAGAACGGGTTGTGGCTGAAGTCGATGCGGCCGGTCTCCTCGTTGATCTCGTACATCGGGAAGTCGGTGATCCAGCAGAAGCGGAACGCGTCGGGCTCGATCAGCCCGAGCTCGCCCGCGATCCGGGTGCGCGCCAGCCCGGAGAACCGCACCATCTCGCCGCCGCTGCCGGCGGCGAAGAACACCGCGTCGCCCGGCTGCAGGCCGCAGGCGAGGCGGATCGCCTCCGCCCGGTCAGCCTCCAGGTTGCGCGCGATCGGCCCGTGCGCGCCGTCGGCCGCGAAGCTGATGTAGCCGAGCCCGCCGGCACCTTCGCCGCGCGCCCATTCGCCGAGCTTGTCGAAGAACGAGCGCGGCCGGCCGGCGGCACCCGGTGCCGGGATCGCGCGCACCTGGCCGCCGCCGGCCGCGAGCCGGGCGAACAGCCCGAAGCCGGAGCCGGCGAACTGCGCGGTGACGTCGGTGAGACGCAGCGGGTTGCGCAGGTCGGGCTTGTCGGTGCCGTACCTCGCCAGTGCGGCATCGTAGGGGATGCGCTCGAACGGTGCCGCACTCACCGTCCGACCCTGTCCGAACTCCTCGAAGATGCCCGCCATCACCGGCTCCAGGGTCGCGAACACGTCCTCCTGGGTCACGAACGACATCTCGAAATCGAGCTGGTAGAACTCGCCCGGCGAGCGGTCGGCGCGCGCCGCCTCGTCGCGAAAGCAGGGCGCGATCTGGAAGTAGCGGTCGAAGCCCGCGACCATCGCCAGCTGCTTGAACTGCTGCGGCGCCTGCGGCAGCGCGTAGAACCGCCCGGGATGGGTGCGCGACGGCACCAGGAAGTCGCGCGCGCCCTCCGGGCTGGAGGCGGTCAGGATCGGCGTCTGGAACTCGGTGAAGCCCTGCGCGGTCATGCGCGCCCGCAGGCTCGCGATCACGCCGGCGCGCAGCATCATGTTGCGGTGCAGCTTGTCGCGCCTGAGATCGATGAAGCGGTATCTCAGCCGCAGCTCCTCGGGATAGCTTTCCTGGCCCGCCACCTGCAACGGCAGCACCGCGGCCGCGGACTGCGTCTCCAGGCTCTGCGCCCGCACCTCGATCTCGCCGGTGGCGAGCTTCGGGTTGACCGTCGCCCCCTCGCGGCGCAGCACCGCGCCGGTGACGGTGACCACGCTCTCGACCCGCAGCCGCTCGGCCGACGCGAGCAGCTCCGAGCCCGCCGGGATCACCACCTGGGTGATGCCGTAGTGATCGCGCAGGTCGAGGAACAGCAGCCCGCCATGGTCGCGCTTGCTGTGCACCCAGCCGGAGAGACGCACGGTCTGCCCGGCGTCGGTGCTGCGCAGGTCGGCACAGCGGTGGGTGCGGTAGGGATGCATGGTCTGGTCCTGCTCGGCGGAGGCGTGGCCGGCCCGATCGGCCGGCGCCACGGCGGGCAGGCAGCAAGCCGAGCGGCCGGCCGGCTGTCAACACGCGCCGCCGGCTCCCACCGAAGGCGGCGCCGCTTCCGCCTGCTGCGATCAAGGTGTAACAGCCTCGCCATGATCCGTCCCGCGTCAGCACCTTATCCCGATCCCGTCCTGGTCACCGACAACGACGTCCTCGCCGCCGCCATCTCCCGATTGCGCGGCGAGCGCTTCGTCACCATCGACACCGAGTTCGTGCGCGAGCGCACCTACTGGCCGGAGCTCTGCGTCGTGCAGCTCGGCGGTGCCGACGAGGTGATCGTGCTCGACGCCCAGGCCGAGGACATCGATCTCGCGCCGCTGGGCGCCCTGCTCGACGACCCGGCGGTGGTGAAGGTGTTCCACGCCGCCCGGCAGGACCTGGAGATCTTCCTGCACCGGTTCGGCCGCCTCCCGGTCTCGCTGTTCGACACCCAGGTGGCGGCGATGGTGGCGGGCTTCGGCGACCAGGTCGGCTACGACAGCCTGGTCGCCTCGCTCACCGGCGGCGAGATCGACAAGGCGCACCGCTTCAGCGACTGGTCGGCGCGTCCGCTCTCGCCGGCGCAGATCGCCTATGCCGCCGCCGACGTCACCTACCTGCGCGACGTCTACCTCAAGCTGACCGCGCGGCTGCAGCGCGAGGGCCGGCTGGACTGGGTGGCGCAGGAGATGGCCTACCTGTCCGACCCGCAGACCTTCCGCCCCGATCCCGAGACGCTGTGGGAGCGGCTGCGGCCGCGCACCGGCAACCGTCGCATGCTCGGCGTGCTGCGCGCCTCCGCCGCCTGGCGCGAGCGCGAGGCGCAGCGGGTCAACGTGCCGCGGCAGCGCCTGCTCAAGGACGAGAGCCTGCTGGAGATCGCCGCCACCGCGCCGCGCGACGTCGAGGCGCTGGCGCGCGTGCGCGGCGTCTCGCGCGGCTTCGCCGAGGGCCGCGGCGGCGCCGGGCTGCTCGCCGCCATCGAGGCGGCGCGCCACGAGCCCGACGCGGCGCTGCCGCAGGCCGCGCGCAAGGACGGGCCGCGCCCTTCGCCCGCCCTGGTGTCGCTGCTCAAGGTGCTGCTGGCGGCCAAGGCGGAGCAGCACGACGTGGCGCCGCGGCTGCTCGCCTCGTCCGAGGAGATCGACCGGCTGGCGGTGGAGCCGGAGCCGCAGATCCCCGCACTGGCGGGCTGGCGGCGACAGGTGTTCGGCGACGACGCGCTGGCGCTCAAGGCGGGGCAGGTCTCGCTGGGGGTGGATGGCAGGCGCGTCAAGCTGTTGCGGGTCGGGGGATAAGGCAAGGCGAGGGCGCTGCCCTCGAACCGCCGGGGCCGGCGGCCCCGGACCCCGATCTACCAGCCGCCGCCCGGCAGCGGGGCGGCGTGGAACAGCCACGGATGCAGCGCGAGCAGCGCCGCCCCCAGTGCCAGGCCGGCGGGGGCGATCCAGCCGATCTCGCGCAGCACGAGGCGGTTGCGGCCGCCCAGGATGGCGGCGAACGGCACGATCGACGTGCGCTGCGCGAGGCGCGACCAGCCCGCCGGATCGCGCCTCGCCACCTTGCGGTCGATCGAGGGCATGCCGATCAGCGCGGTGAGGCCGAACGCGCCGAAGAACAGCAGCGAGACCAGGTCGCCGTTGCCGACCACGTGCACCGCCGACCAGATCGCGAACGACCAAAGCATCGGATGGCGCGTGATCCGCAGCACGCCACGCGGCTCGACGCCGAGCTGGCGCTCGCCGCCCACCGCGGTCGGGTTGGGCACGCTCACCGAGCCGACCAGCAGCACGAAGGCCGCGGCCATCAGCGCGACGAGGACCCAGCCGAGCCAGGCGGGCGCGCTCCAGAGCAGCACCTGGCCGCCGCGGTGCGCGCGCTGGTAGCCGACGACCAGGAACGAGATCGCGGCCACCGAGAGCACCGAGAACAGGCCGCGGAAGCCGCCGTCGCCGATCCGCCCGGCGACCGCGCGGCGCACCGCGGTTCCGGCGATGCCGACATGGACGCAGACCCAGGCGATCGCCGCCAACGCCAGCAGCCCCGTCGCTCCCATCGCGTCCTCCCGCCGGACCGGCTCATCCTATCGCGCCGGAGCCGCGCGTGCCACGGCTGCGACACGTCGTCTCACGGCTCGCCTCGCTGCAGGTTCCTGAGACGCCGGATTGGGGTTATCCCACGAGGGGTTGCGTCCATCCCCAGCTTTGTCCACAAGATTTTGTGGTCGCGGCGTTGAGCCGAGGGTGGTTGTGCCATAGGCTCGGAGGGTCCGAACCGAGAGGAACACGGCATGGAATGGACCGAGGAGACGATCTCGCGTCTGCGCAGCCTCTGGCAGGAAGGACATTCCACCGCCGAGATCGGACGGCGGCTGTCGATAACCAAGAACGCGGTGGTGGGCAAGGCGCACCGCCTGATCCTGCCCGCGCGACCCTCGCCGATACGCAAGAACACCGCACAGGCCGGCGCGCCGACCGCGCGCCGCGAGCCGGCGCAGGTCGCCCGCCTGATCCCGCGCGCCGAGAAGCCCGAACCCGCCCGCCAGCCGCCGCTCCCGGTTGCCGCGGCCACCGTCACCGCGCTGCGTGCCCCGGCTCCGGCGCAGGGGGCGGCCGGAGCCGAGCGTGCCGGATCTGTGCACGAAGCCGAGCTGCCGGTGCCGCGCCTCGGTCACACGACGCCGCGCCGGCGCGCCCAGAGCTGCTGCTGGCCGCTCGGCGATCCGGGCACCAAGCAGTTCCGCTTCTGCGGCGGCGAGCCGATCCCGGGCAAGCCGTACTGCACCGCACACGCGCAGCTCGCCTACGTCAGGCTGCGCGACCGGCGCGACACGGTCGCCTGACGGCACGGCCCGGGGCGCCCGCCCGGGCGAAGCCGGGCCAGGCGGCTCAGCCCAGCACGTCGCCCGACACGCCTCCCGACAGGCCGGCCTCCTGGCCCTGCCGGGTCGCGGCCTCGGGCATCTGCGGCGCCGGCCGGAACGGCTCGGCCGGTGAGAGGCCGGCCTCGAGCGGCGCCTGGTCGGTCAGCATCTCGAGCCGGCCGGTCACCTGGCCGCCATCCTCGACCTGCAGCCTGCGGCACCTGGCGGTGCCGAGCAGGCGGCCGGTGCTGCGTATCACCAGGTTGCCGCGCGCGGTCAGGGTGCCGTCGATGGTGCCGGCGAGCTCCGCGTCCTGCACCTGCACCTCGCCGCGGAACACGCCGCCGGGGGCCACGTGCAGCTCGGCGGCCTGGATCATGCTGGCCTCCACCGTGCCTTCGACCACCAGCCGCTCGGCATCCTGAACCGTGCCCTGCACGCTGATGCCGCGGCCGACCACCAGGGTGCGCTTCTCGGCGGGCTCCCGCGACGCGCGCCCGACGGCGACGCCGGGTGCCGGCGGCATGCCCTGGCCCATTGGCTGGCCCAATGACTGGCCCGATGACTGGGCGGACGACTGGGCCGACGACTGGCCGGATCCCTGGCCCGATCCCTGGCCCGATGGCTGGGGCGGTCCGGGCGGGATCAGGGTGCCGGGACGCGGCGGCGGCGGGGAGGGTGCGGCAGGGAACGGAGAACGACCCATCGCTTGTGCTTCCTGTGGCGTTGCGGGGAAGAAGGTCGAGGCGGGCGGCGTCGGGCGGGCGGTGGACAGGGGCCGGTCGTCCCGACGCTCGGCGGGGGCGGGTTCGGAGATGCCGACGGACGGACCGATCGGCAGGCTATCGTCTGGCTTGCGTCGCTTGAACACGTCCCGGCTCCGATCATTTCAGAACGATGCGCATTTGTGACCGCGGAACGAGCTGTCGCCCGTCGTTCCGCCTTACACGCCAGCATGGCGCACCACAAGGGGCAGGGTCCCGAAGTGCGAGGCGCGGGATGCCGGCCGGCGGCGTGCGGCGCGGCGCCGTCGCGGGACTTGCCGCGCGCCGCACCCCGGTGATAGGCGCAGCGGCGAGCTGCATGGAAGGTCCAACGATGACGCCCCTCGCCCTAGCGGAACCGTCTCTCGACATGCTCGGCATCGGCAACGCCATCGTCGACGTGCTGGCGCCGGTGCCGGCGGGCTTCCCGCAGGCGCAGGGCATGATCCCGGGCAGCATGTCGCTGATCGACGCCGCGCGCGCCGACCGGATCGCCGCGATCCTCGGCACCGCGAGCCCGGGCGCAGCGGACCTGGGCGCGGCGGACCTGGGCGCGGCGGACCTGGGCGCGGTGCAGCACACCAGCGGCGGGTCGGCCGCCAACAGCTGCGTGGTGGCGGCCGGGCTCGGCGCGCGCGTCGGCTATCTCGGCAAGGTCGCCGACGACGAGGCGGGTGCGCATTTCCGCCGCGACATCGAGGCCGCCGGGATCGCCTTTCCCTCCGCGGCGCTGGCCGGCGGCGAGGCGGGTGCGGGCCCCGCCACCGCGCGCTGCATCATCCTGGTCACGCCCGACGGCCAGCGCACCATGAACACCTATCTCGGCGCCTGCACCGCCTTCGGCCCCGCCGACGTGCTGGCGCACGCGGTGCAGGCCGCGCGCGTCACCTACCTGGAAGGCTACCTGTTCGACCCGCCGGAGGCGCAGAAGGCGTTCCGGCTGGCGGTCGAGCTGGCGCATGCGGCCGGGCGCAAGGTGGCGCTCAGCCTGTCGGATTCGTTCTGCGTCGCGCGCCACCGCGAGGCGTTCCGCGCGCTGGTCCGCGACGTCGACATCCTGTTCGCCAACCAAGACGAGGTGCTCTCATTATATGAGACGGACGATTTCGAGCGCGCCGCGGATCAGGTCGCAGCCGAGGTCGAGCTGGCCGCACTCACCCGCGGCGAGCGAGGCAGCGTCGTCCTGAACGGCGGCACCCGCATCGTGGTCGAGGCCCGGCCCACCCGGGTGATCGACACCACCGGCGCCGGCGACGCCTATGCCGCGGGCTTCCTCGCCGGGCTGGTGTCCGGCCGGCCGCTGGCCGAGTGCGGCCGCATCGGCACGGTGGCCGCCTCCGAGGTGATCTCGCATTTCGGCGCCCGCCCGCTCGCCGACCTGCGCGCGCTGGCCGGCATCTGAGAGACCGACCGTCAGGAGGCAAGGCTGGGCCCTGCCCAGACCCGCCAAAGGCCTAGGCCTTTGGAAACCATTCTAAGATAGGCGGATTCTCAAGGCTCCGCCTTGAGCGGGTCCAGGGCAGAGCCCCGGCGCTTCGTGGGTCACATGCAAAGGCCGTTGCTATTAAAGCTCGCAAATTTTGCGCTGCACCCTTATCTAGCCGCCAAACCTCTATCGCAGCCGCAGCGCGGGCCCTTCGTTCCGGAAGGCTGCCGTGACGGCCCGCACGCCCACGAAAGCCGGGTCAGATCGCCATGGACATCCGCAACATCGCCATCATCGCCCATGTCGATCATGGCAAGACCACCCTGGTCGACCAGCTGCTGAAGCAGTCGGGCACGTTCCGCAGCAACCAGCACGTCGCCGAGCGGGCGATGGACAGCAACGACCTGGAGCGCGAGCGCGGCATCACCATCCTGGCCAAGTGCACCAGCGTCGAGTGGCGCGGCGTGCGCATCAACATCGTCGACACCCCCGGGCACGCCGATTTCGGCGGCGAGGTCGAGCGCATCCTGAACATGGTCGACGGCGCCATCGTGCTGGTGGACGCGGCCGAAGGGGCGCTGCCGCAGACCAAGTTCGTGGTCGGCAAGGCGCTCGCGCGCGGCATCCGCCCGATCGTGGTGGTCAACAAGGTCGACCGTCAGGACGCGCGCCCGGACGAGGTGCACACCGAGGTGTTCGACCTGTTCGCCGCCCTCGGCGCCGACGACGACCAGCTCGACTTCCCGATGCTCTACGCCTCCGGACGCCAGGGCTGGGCCGACGACACGCTCGACGGGCCGCGCAAGGATCTGGCGGCACTGTACGACCTGGTGCTGCGCCACGTGCCGGCGCCGAACCTGGACGGCGAGGCGCCGTTCGCGATGGTCGCCTCGATCCTGGAGTACGACAACTTCCTCGGCCGCGTGCTGACCGGCCGCATCGAGCAGGGCCGGGCGAAGCTGAACATGCCGGTGCGGGTGCTGCGCGCCGACGGCTCGGTGGTCGAGACCGGCCGGCTGAGCAAGCTGCTGACCTTCCGCGGCCTGGAGCGGGTCTCGGTGGACGAGGCCGGCACCGGCGACATCATCGCCGTCGCCGGGCTGTCGGAGGCCACCATCCCGGAGACCATCGCCTCGCCCGAGGTCACCGCGGCGTTGCCGGCGATCCCGGTCGACCCGCCGACCCTGACCATGGCGTTCCGGCTCAATGACGGCCCGCTCGGCGGCCGCGACGGCAAGAAGGTGACCTCGCGCCAGATCCGCGACCGGCTGTTCCGCGAGACCGACGGCAACGTCGCGATCCGGGTCAGCGAGACTCCCGACAGCGAGGCGTTCGAGGTCGCCGGGCGCGGCGAGCTGCAGCTCGGCGTGCTGATCGAGACCATGCGCCGCGAGGGCTTCGAGCTCACCATCGGCCGGCCGCGGGTGCTGACCCGCGTCAACGAGGAGAGCGGCGAGCGCGAGGAGCCGTTCGAGGAGGCGCTGATCGACGTCGACGAGGCCTATAGCGGCGTCGTCGTCGACAAGATGAGCCAGCGTCGCGGCCAGATGCAGGACATGCGCCCGTCCGGCGGCGGCAAGGTGCGTCTGACCTTCCTGATCCCCTCGCGCGGCCTGATCGGCTATCACGGCGAGTTCCTCACCGACACTCGCGGCACCGGCATCATGAACCGGCTGTTCCACGGCTATCAGCCCTGGGCAGGCGCGATCGAGGGCCGGCGCAACGGCTCGCTGATCTCCTCGGAGGACGGTGTCACGGTGCAGTACGCGCTGTGGTACCTGCAGGAGCGCGGCACGCTGTTCGTCGATCCCGGCGAGAAGGTCTATGTCGGCATGATCCTGGGCGAGCACTCGCGCGGCTCGGATCTCGAGATCAACCCGATCAAGGAGAAGAAGCTCACCAACATTCGCGCCGCCGGCAAGGACGACGCGATGCTGCTGATCCCGCCGCGCAAGATGTCGCTCGAGCAGGCGATCGCCTATATCGAGGATGACGAGCTGGTCGAGGTGACGCCCTTGGCGATCCGGATACGCAAGCGCCACCTGGATCCGCACCAGCGCAAGCGCGCCGAACGCAAGTCCGACGACGCGGCCTGAACCCCGGGTCCGGGCGCCGCGCGGGCAGGTGCCGCGAAATTGACATCATTCGCAACGTCCGGCCCAGCGGATTGTGTTGTATTTCCGGTCCTACTGTAAGAAACTCAGTGCCTTGGATGAAGTTTGCCCCGCGACGCGGTCGTGAACGCATGCTAAACCCGATCCCGCAACCGTCATTAAAACGATGACGGGTCTGCGCTGCGCAATACCTCTCCCAGGATCGGAGACATCCATGACGTTCACCAGTAAGTTCCTCGCCAGCGTCTCCACGGTCGCCCTGTTGGCTGCTTCCGCCCCGGTCTTCGCCCAGACGACCACGCCCGCTCCCTCCACCATGGCGCCGCCCAGCACCATGGCGCCCGCGGCTCCCTCCGCCACTCCCTCGGCGCCTCCCTCCGCGCCGCCGGCCACCGAGGCGGCTCCGACCACCTCCCCGCCCGCGACCACCGCGCCCTCCCCGGCGCCGAGCGACGCCGCCCCCGCCTCCAGCATGCCGAAGAAGTCGTCGGCCAGGCACCGCACGCGGCATCACGCGCGCCACCACAAGGCGAAGAGCACCACCACCTCGCCCCCGGCCACCGGCCAGTAAGCCGGCGCGTCGGGTCGATCCCGTCTGCGGGCGATGGGAGCGCGGCGGGCCGGTTCACGCCGCCGCCGCGCTCCCGACGACGCCCCGCTGGGCGCACCCATAGGCATCGCGCGCCGCGACCTCGCGACCATGGGGCTGCTCGGCTTCGCGTCGGGCCTGCCGATCTATCTAACCTTCTTTACTTTGCAGCAATGGATGAGCGAGACCGGCGTGTCGCTGCGCGCGATCGGCCTCACCGCGTCCATCGGGCTGCCCTACCTGCTCAAGTTCCTCTGGGCGCCGCTGCTCGACCGGCTGCCGCCCGCCTCGGTCCGCGCGCTCGGCCGCAGGCGCGGCTGGCTGCTGCTGGTGCAGGGGCCGCTCACCCTGTGCATCGTCGCGATGGCGCTGTCGGATCCCGGCCGCGCACCGCGCGGACTGGTGCTCGCCGCCATCGCGCTCGCATTCAGCTCCGCCAGCCAGGACGTGATCATCGATGCCTGGCGCATCGAGCGCTTCGGCCCGCGTCTGCAGGCGGCAGCGCTCGGCTGCTACGTCTGGGGCTACCGCATCGCCATGCAGGCTTCCGGCGCCGGCGCGATCTGGCTCGCCGGCCGGCTCGGCTGGCACGGCGCCTACCTGTCGATGGCGGCGCTGTCGCTGCTCGGACCGGCGGCGACGCTGCTCGCGGGCGAGCCGGAGCTGCCGCTCGCGGTGACGATCGCGGGCGGCGACGGCGGTTGGCGCGAGCAGATCCGGGCGCGGGTGGCAGCACCGCTGCGCGACCTGCTGGGCCGGCCCGGCGCCTCGTGGGTGGTGGCGTTCGTGCTGCTGTTCAACCTCGGCACCCAGCTCGCCGACACCATGGCGGCGCCCTTCTACCACGCGCTGGGCTTCAGCCGCGACCAGGTGGCGCTCGCCAACGGCCTGCCGATGCTGGCCGCCGCACTGGCGGGTGCGGCGGCCAGCGCGCTGCTGGTGGCGCGCTTCGGCGGCAGCCGCATCCTGATCCTGTCGGCGCTGGTGCAGATGGCCTCGATGGGCCTCTACCTGGCGCTGTTCCGAGCCGGTCCGGCGACCCCGATGCTGCTGGCCAAGGTGACGCTGGAGGGCTTCGCCGAGGCCTTGGCGCAGACCACCTTCCTGACCTACCTGTCGCGGCTGTGCTCGGCCGAATACACCGCGACCCAGTACGCGCTGCTCTCCTCGATGGCGCCGATCGCCTGGCGCACCCTCGGCGGCGCCACCGGGATCATGGCCCAGGGCCTGGGCTGGCCGGCCTTCTTCAGCACCACCATCCTGTGCGCGCTGCCCGGCATCCTGATCATGAGCCTCCTGATGCGTCGCTTCCCAGGCGGGCTGCCGCCGCGCCCCGGCCTGGGCGATGCCGCGCGGTGAGCGCCGCCTCGGGGTGATCTCCGACACCCATGGGCTGCTGCGGCCCGAGGCGGTGGCGGCGCTGCGCGGCAGCGACCGCATCATCCATGCCGGCGATGTCGGCGCGCCCGGTATCCTCGATGCGCTGTCGCGGCTTGCCCCGGTCATCGCGGTGCGCGGCAATATCGACCTCGCCGACTGGGCGGCGCCGCTGCCGGTGGCGGCGACCCTGGAGCTCGGGGGCGTGCGCATCCACGTGGTGCACGACCTGGCCGACCTCGATCTCGATCCGCTCGCCGCCGGGATCGACGTCGTGGTGTCGGGCCACTCGCACCGGCCCGGGCTGCGTCGGCAGGGCCGCGTGCTGTTCCTCAACCCGGGCAGCGCCGGCCGCCGCCGCTTCGCCCTGCCGGTCTCGCTGGCGCGGCTGCGCATCTTCGGCGGCGAGGTCAGCGCGAACCTGATCGAGCTGCAGATCGCCGGCTCAGCGTCCGGCCGGTGACAGCAGCGCCTGCTGACGCGCGGAGAGCGGCAGGGTCGGCAGGTAGCGCGGTCGCGGCCGCAGCCCGACGCGCTGCTCGAAGGCGCTGCCGTAGGCGAGCAGGCGCTGCTCCGACCAGGGCGGGCCGATCAGCGACAGCCCGACCGGCAGCCCGTCCACCTCGCCCATCGGCAGGGTCAGATGCGGGTAGCCGGTCACCGCCGGCAGGGTGGAGGCGCTGGCGGAGGCGTGGTCGCCGTTGAGCAGGTCGACCACCCAGGCGGGGCCGCCGGTCGGCGCCACCAGCGCGTCGAGGCGGGCGCCGGCCAGCAGCCGGTCGAGCCCCTCGGCGCCGGCCAGGCGGCGCATCCTTGCCAGCGCGTCTCGGTAGCCGGGATCGTCGAGGCCGGCGGTCGCCTGCGCGCGCTGCATCAGGTCCTGGCCGAACAGCCCGAGCTCGCGATCGGCATGCGCCTGGTTGAAGGCGATCACGTCGGCCATGGTGCGCGTCCGCACCGTGTCGGGGGTGCTGGCGAGGTAGGCGTCGAGGCCCGCCTTGAACTCGGTCAGCAGCACCGTCATCTCGGCGCTGCCGATCGCATCCAGGTCCGGCCCGTCCGGCAGCTCCACCAGCACCGCCCCCGCCTCGCGCAGCTGCCGCAGGCTGGCGTCGAACACCGCGTCGGTCTCGGCGTGGTGCCCGGCGAGGAAGCGCAGCACGCCGATGCGGCGTCCGCGCAGCGCCTGCGGATCGCCGATGCCGGCGAGCTCCGGCCGGTGCCGGTCTGCCTGGGCGGTCGCCGCGTCGCCCGCGTCGCTGCCCGCCAGCACCGACAGCAGCAGGGCCGCGTCGGCGACGTCGAGCGTGATCGGGCCGGCGGTGTCCTGGGTGCGCGAGATCGGCACCACGTGGCTGCGCGACACCAGCCCGACGGTCGGCTTCAGCCCGACCAGCCCGGTCATGCCGGCCGGGCAGGTGATCGAGCCGTCGGTCTCGGTGCCGATCGCCGCCGGCGCCAGCGAGGCCGCCACCGCGGCGGCGCTGCCCGACGACGAGCCGCAGGGCGAGCGGTCGAGCACGAACGGGTTGCGGGTCAGGCCGCCGGCGCCGCTCCAGCCGCTGATCGAGTTCGAGGCGCGCATGTTGGCCCACTCGGAGAGGTTGCTCTTGCCCAGGATCAGGGCGCCCGCCGCGCGCAGCCGCGCCACCAGCGGCGCGTCGCGGCCGGTGCGGTTCTCCGCCAGCGCCAGCGAGCCGGCGGTGGTCGGCATCGCATCGAGGGTCTCGATGTTGTCCTTGACCAGGATCGGGATGCCCTCCAGCGGCCGCACCGCCTGGCCGTCGCGTCGCCGGCGGTCGCTGCGCGCCGCTTCCGCCTCCGCCTCGGGGTTCAGGGCGATGACGGCATGCAGGGCGGGACCGGCGCGGTCGATCGCGGCGATGCGGGCACGGTAGGCGCGCACCAGCCCGACCGCGCTGACCCGCCCGGCCTGCAGGTCGCGCGAGAGCGAAGCGATGCCGCGCCCCTCGACATCGTAGTGCGCGTCGGACATCGGGGCGGCTCCCATCAGGCTCAGGCAGGGCAGCAGGAACAGGATCGGCGTGGCGCTGCGGGCGGCGCTGCGGCGGTGCGACGTCGGTCCGTTGGGCATGTCGGCTCGCTCCGCTGACGCCGCCGCCGCGTCGGCGCGGGACACGCTTATGCGCCGTTTATCAGAGCAGGCCGCGAACGACATGGTAGATTTACCATCCCCTCGCCATCTCCGGGGCCGCTCCGATCTCCGGCCAGGACCGTATCCGCTCGTGAACCCCGACAACACGCCGTCACCCTGGATCGACCAGTTCCGCCGCACGACGCCGCCGCCGGGCCGCAGGCTGTCCGGCTGGCCCTTCGTGGCCGCGTTCGTCGCACTCGTCGCCTGCTGGCTGATCTTCAACGCCTTCTACACGGTCGAGCCGACGGAGCTCGCCTTTACCCGGACCTTCGGGCGGGTCGACCAGGCCGCCGCCGATCCGGTCGGACCGGGCATGCACCTGAAGCTGCCGTTCGTGACCGACGTGGACCGTCTGCAGGTCAGCGTCGACACCATCAGCCCGTCGCAGGACCTGCGTGTGCTCAGCCATGACGGCCAGGTGATCACGCTCGGCGTGTCGGTGACCCGGCGCATCCCGCGCGATGCGGTCTACAACCTGCTCTACAACACCGGCACCGTGGGCAACGTCGACATCGACCGCAACGTGTTCGCGATCCTGGCCGATCGCACCATGACCATCTTCGGGCGCGAGGACGTGCTGACCATCGCCAGCGAGCGCGAGCGCATCATCGGGCTGATGAAGACGGTGATCGCGCGCGACCTGCGGCGCCTGTTCGGGATCGAGCTGATCGACCTGCAGATCACCGGCTTCCGCTTCAGCCCGGAGTACGAGCGCGCCGTCAACGAGAACACGCTGGCCAAGACCAATGCCTACCGGGCGGAGCAGATCCTCAGGCAGAAGCAGATCGAGGCGCAGCAGGCGGCCGCCGAGGCTCGCGGCCTCGCCGACGCCGCGATCGAGAGGGCGCGGGGCCAGAGCCAGAGCACGCTGCTGAATGCGGCCGCGGATGCGCGCGCCACCGAGATCCAGGCGGCTGCGGACGGCAATGCGATCAAGCTGCGCGTCGATGCCGCCGGCGGTGCGGAGGGCTACACCAAGATCATGGCGGCGGAGACGCTGAAGCGCTGGAACGGCCAGGCGCCGCAGACCGTGCTGGGCGGCTCCTCCTCGCCGCTGCCATTCCTGCAGCTAAACCGTTAGAGAATCGGGGCCTGAGGCCCCCGGTCCCAGCGGGTCAAGGGCAGCGCCCTTGCCTTGCCTAACCGCAGCCCGCCAGAGAGGCCGCCAGATGGGCGACATGGTGATCGTAGCCTATCGTCCGAAGCCGGGGCGGGGGCCGGAGCTGCTGGCGCTGGCGAAGCGTCACGTGCCTGTGCTCCGCCGCCTGGGCCTGGCCACCGACCGTCCGGCCTCGGCGATGCAGGGAGAGGGCGGCGTGATCGTCGAGGTGTTCGAGTGGCAGGAGGGCGCGATGGCGGCCGCGCATCAGCATCCGGAGGCGCTGGCGCTGTGGCAGGACTACGCCGCGGTCTGCGACTACGTGCCGCTGCGCACGCTGCCGGAAGCGGCGGCGATGTTCGCCCGCTTCGAGCCGCTCGATCTCTAGCGGGCGGAGGCGCGACCGGCGTCGGCGCGCGGGCGTCGAGGCGGTGCTGCTGCGCGCCGCCCTGACGCTGCTGCGCCGCCTGGGTCCGGTGCGCGCCTCGAACGTCGCGGGCGGCCTCGCGCGCCTGATCGGCCCGCTGCTGCCGGTCTCGAAGGTGGCCGACGCCAACCTCAGGGCGGCATTGCCCGCTCTGGACCGCGCCGCGCGACGCAGGATCGTCCGGGGTGTGTGGGAGAACCTAGGTCGTACCGTCGGCGAGCTGCCGCATCTCGATGCGCTGCGTGAGGACACGCCGAGCGGCCCGGGCTGGGAGCTGGAGGGTGCAGAGATCCTGCGCGAGGCGAAGTGCCGCGGCGGCCCGGTGATCTTCGTCTCCGGCCATATCGGCAACTGGGAGGTGCTGCCTCCGGCGGCCGCGCGGTACGGCCTGCCGTTCGCCAGCCTGTATCGCGCGGCCGCCAACCCGTCGGTCGATGCGGCGATCCTCGGCCTGCGCCGCCGGGCGCTGGGGATCGACATGCCGATGTTTGCCAAGGGCGCCGCTGGCGCGCGCGGCGTGCTCAGGCATCTGGCAGGCGGCGGCCATCTCGCCATGCTGATGGACCAGAAGATGAACGACGGGATCGCCGCCCGCTTCTTCGGCCGCACCGCGATGACGGCGCCGGCGCTGGCGTCGCTGGCGCTGCGCTATCGCTGCCGCGTGATCCCGGCCTACGTGCAGCGCCTGGGGCCCGCGCGCTTCCGGGTGGTGGTCGAGCCGCCGCTGAGGCTGCCGGACAGCGGCGACGCGCGGACCGACGTGCTCGCACTCACCCAGGCGGTCAACGACGTCCTGGAGCGCTGGATCGCCGCCAGGCCGGAGAGCTGGCTGTGGCTGCATCGCCGCTGGCCGAGGGAACCTGCCGCCAGCGAAAGGGAGCAGGCTGCCGGCGGGCGGCTCCCTTGACCGTGCCCCCTCGTACGCCGGACAAGTCCTGCCATGCAGCGCATCTTCTCCGGCATCCAGCCGACCGGCATCCCGCATCTGGGGAATTATCTCGGCGCGATACGCAACTGGGTGGCGCTGCAGCAGGACCATGACTGCCTGTTCTGCCTGGTCGACCTGCACGCGATCACGGTGTGGCAGGATCCCGCAACGCTGCGCCGGCAGACGCGCGCGCAGCAGGCGGTGCTGCTCGCCGCCGGCATCGATCCGGTGCGCCATATCCTGTTCAACCAGTCGGCGGTGAGCGCGCATGCCCGCCTGGCCTGGATCTTCAACTGCGTCGCCCGGCTCGGCTGGCTCAACCGCATGACCCAGTTCAAGGACAAGGCGGGCCGCGACCGCGAGGCCTCCTCGGCGGGCCTCTACGTCTATCCGAACCTGATGGCGGCCGACATCCTGACCTACCACGCGACACGGGTGCCGGTCGGCGACGACCAGCGCCAGCACCTGGAGCTCGCCAACGACATCGCGCAGAAGTTCAACCATGATTACGGGGTCGAGTTCTTCCCCGCGATCGAGGCGCTGATCGCGCCGGAGGCGGCGCGGGTGATGAGCCTGCGCGACGGCAGCCGGAAGATGTCCAAGTCCGATCCGTCGGAGCAGAGCCGGATCTCGCTCACCGACGACGCCGACGCGATCGCGCAGAAGATCCGACGCGCCAGGACCGACGCGCCGCCGCTGCCGGGCGAGGCCGGCGGGCTGGACGGACGTCCTGAGGCACGCAACCTGGTGCAGATCTACGCGGCGTTCACCGGCCTGACGCCGGAGCAGGTGCTCGCCCGCCACGGCGGCAGCGGCTTCGGCGTCTTCAAGGAGGCGCTGAGCGAGATCGTGACCGGCGCGATCGCGCCGATCGCGCGCGAGACCGCCCGGCTGCTGGCCGATCCCGGCCATCTCGACGGCGTGCTGCGCGAGGGTGCCGCGCGCGCGCAGGCGCTGGCGGAGCCGATCGTCTCCGAGGCGGAGCGGATCGTGGGCTTCCTGAGATGAGTGCCGCGATGCGCCAGGCGCAGCACCGGCTGCGCATCGAGACCCGCGGCAAGGGCCTCACCGAGATCACCCGCGCGGTGGTCGGCTGGGTGTCGCAGCAGGGCATCGAGACCGGGCTGCTCACCCTGTGGTGCTGCCACACGTCGGCCTCGCTGACGGTGCAGGAGAATGCCGACCCGACGGTGCGCGAGGATATCGCGCGGTTCTTCGAGCGCCTGGTGCCGGAGGACGTCGCGGGCCGGCCGCCGGCGTATGCGCATGACGACGAGGGTGCGGACGACATGCCCGCCCACCTGCGCACCATGCTGACCGACACCCAGCTGAGCATCCCGGTGTCGGAAGGCCGCCCGGTCTTGGGCACCTGGCAGGGCATCTACCTGTTCGAGCACCGACGCCGACCGCACCGGCGCGAGCTGGTGCTGCATCTTCTGGGCACGTGACGCGGGCGGCGCCGGCCGGTGCCGCGGGTCACGCCGCCGGCCGCTCGCGCGTCGCCGTCCGATCGTCGAAGGCGCGGCGCGCGGTCTCGATGCTGACGCGATGCGCGCGCGCCCAGTTGCTCAGCGCCTCGACCGGCTGCCAAAGCGACAGCCCGATCTCGGTCAGGGCGTAGTCGACGCGCGGCGGGTTGCTCGGGGTGACGGTCCGGGTCACCAGCCCGTCGCGCTCGAGCCCGCGCAGGGTCAGGGTCAGCATGCGCTGCGAGATGCCACCGATCATGCGCTTGATCTCGTTGAAGCGTCTCGGGCCGCCGCCGAGCAGCGCCACCACCAGCACGCTCCATTTGTCGCCGACGCGCATCAGGATCGCGTTCACCGCCCGGCAGTCGTCGCTGCCGTGCCGCAGCACCGGTCCGGTCACAGCCGTGTGCCCTGGTTGCAAGCCTGTGCCTCCTTGCGACGCGATATCGCGGTCATTCATACATACCTAGTCACAAACCAGAACCCGAAGGCGAATTCCATGAAGCTGCTTCATATCGACTCCAGCATCCTCGGCGACAACTCGGTCAGCCGCGCGATCTCGGCCGCCATCGTGTCGCGGCTGCGCGAGACCCATGACGGGCTGGAGGTGCATCGCCGCGACCTCGCGGCGACGCCGGTCTCCCACCTCTCCGGCGCCTACCTGGCCGGGCAGGCTGCGGACGTGCAGCACGACCAGGCGATGCAGGAGGATCTCTCGCTCGGCGGCGCGGTGCTGGCGGAGTTCCTGGCCGCCGACATCGTCGTGATCGGGGTGCCGATGTACAACTTCACCATCCCGAGCCAGCTCAAGGCCTGGCTCGACCGGGTGCTGGTGGCCGGCAAGACGTTCCGCTACACCGCGACCGGCGCGGAGGGCCTGGCCGGCGGCAAGCGGGTGGTGCTGGCGCTGTCGCGCGGCGGCTTCTACGGCCCGGGCGCGCCGCACGCGGCGTTCGAGCATCAGGACAGCTATCTTCGCGCCGCCTTCGGCTTCATCGGCCTGCCCGACATCGAGGTGATCCACGCCGAGGGCGTGGCGATGGGCGCCGAGCAGCGGCACAAGGCGCTCGACGGGGCGCTGCGTCAGGCGTCGCGGCTCGAGGCGGTCGCCGCCTGACGGACCGGCGGCTGCCAGCGCCGTCTCGGGATCAGGCGGCGAGGCAGCGTTCGAGGAAGATCGTCCCGTCGAGCGGCGTCTCGTAGTAGGGCGCGATCGGCAGGAACCCGGCCTCGCGGTACAGCGCGATCGCGCCGCCCATGCCGGGCAGCGTGTCCAGCCGCATGTGCCGGTAGCCGATCCGCACCGCCTCGGCGATGACGGCCTCGACCAGCGCCCGGCCGAGACCGAGGCCGCGTCCCCGCGGCGCGACGTAGAGCCGCTTCATCTCGCAGCAGCCGTCGGGCGGGACCGGCCGCAGCCCGACGCATCCGAGCGGCGCGCCGGCGCGGCCTCGTGCGAGCAGCAGGACGCCGGCCGGCCTCGCGTAACGGCCTGGCAGGTCGGCGCGCTCCGCGGCCAGTCCCTGGAAGGCGAGGTCGATCCCGAGCGAGACGGTGTACGCATCGAACAATGCCGCGACGGCCGCGAGCGCTGCGGCCGAGGCCGCCTGAATCCGGCTATCTTAGAATGGTTTGCAAAGGCCGAGGCCTTTGGCGGGTCTGGGCAGGGCCCAGCCTTGCCTCCTGGCAGTCAGTCTTTCCCGCCGCTACAGCTCGCGTCCGCGACGCACCGCGCCGCTGCCGTAGCGCGCGCGCAACCGGTCGATGGCCCTCTGGGCCGCGACGCGTCGGGTCCCGTGCGGGTCGGCGAGGTCGACCGGATCCGCCTGGTGCAGCGGCAGGATCGGCGCCGCCCCGATGCCGATCAGCCGGAACGCGGTGCCGTCGGCCTCGGCGGCGAGCAGCCGGCGCGCCGCCTCGAACAGCCGGTCGGGCAGGGTCGTCGGCGAGGCCAGGCGCTGGCTGCGGGTGCGGGCGTGGAACCGGGCGGTCTTCAGCTTGAGCACGATCCCCGCCGCACAGGCCTGCTTCTCGCGCAGCCGCGCGCCGAGCTTCTCGCACAGACGCCAGAGCTGGCGCTCGAGCGCCGCCAGCTCGCTGAGGTCCTGCTCGAAGGTGGTCTCGGCGCTGATCGACTTGACCTCGCGCGCCGGATCGACCGCGCGCCCGTCCTCGCCGCGCGCCCGCGCCGCGAGTGCCGGCCCGTCGTCGCCCAGTGCCGATCGCGCCTCCGCCGGGCTCAGCCGCTGCATCTGGCCCAGCCGCAGGAAGCCCCTGGCCGCGAGCCGCCGCTCCTGCGCCGGTCCCACCCCGGGCAGCAGCCGCACCGGCTGCTCGGCGAGCCAGTGCGCCGCCTCGTCGCCGAGCACGCCGAAGCCGCGCGGCTTGTCGAGCCCGGCGGCGAGCTTGGCCAGCAGGCGGTTGCGCGACAGACCCACCGAGATGGTGATGCCGAGCTGCCGCTCGACCGAAGCCGCGAGCCCGGCCAGCATCACCGCCGGCGGCGCGCCGTGCAGCGCCTCGGTGCCGGACAGATCGAGCACCGCCTCGTCGATCGACAGCGCCTGCACCAGCGGCGTGAGCGGCTGCATCAGCGCGCGCAGCGCCCGCGAGACGCGCGAGTACTCGACGAAGTCCGGCCGGATCACCACCGCGTCGGGGCAGGCGCGCAAGGCCTGGAACATCGGCATCGCGCTGCGCACGCCGCGCAGGCGTGCGACGTAGCAGGCGGCGGTGACCACGCCGCGGGTGCCGCCGCCGACGATCACCGGCCGCGTCGCGAGCTCGGGGCGGCGCGCCTTCTCGACGCTGGCGTAGAAGGCGTCGGCGTCGACATGCGCCACCTGCAACGAGAACAGCTCGGCATGCCGCACCAGCCGCATTCCCCGGCAGGCGAGGCAGCGCGTGCCCGACGCGGCGGACGGCTGCACCGCACGGCAATCGAGGCACAGGGCCGGCGGCGGGCTCAGGCGAGGCTGGTCATGTGGCCGCGCAGCAGCGCCCGCGGCCACAGCCAGGCGGCGCCGCGCACGCCGGAGCTGTCGCCGTGCACGTTGCGCAGGATCGGCGTGGTGAAGCGCGGGCTGATCACGCGGCTCGCGATCAGCGCCGGCACTTCGTCGTAGAGGTGAGACATGTTCGACAGGCCGCCGCCTATCACGATCGCGTCGGGGTCGAGGAAGTTGACCGCCATCGCCAGGCAGCGGGCGAGCCGGTCGGAATGGCGCGCCAGCGCGGCCGCGGCGCGCGCATCGCCGGCGGCGGCGCGCGGCGGGATCGTGCTGGCGTCGCGAGCCCCCGGCCCGTCGCAGTCCGAAGCCAGGGCGGAGCCGCACAGGAAGCGCTCGATGCAGCCCTCGTTGCCGCAAAAGCAGGACGGCATCGGGAACTCCTCCGGCCGCGGCCAGGGCAGGGGGGTATGGCCCCATTCGCCGGCGATGTGGTGCGGCCCGGTCAGCACGCGCTCGTCGACGACGATGCCGCCGCCGACGCCGGTGCCCAGGATGATGCCGAACACCACCCGCTTGCCCTCCGCCGCGCCGTCGACCGCCTCGGAGAGCGCGAAGCAGTTGGCGTCGTTCTCGACCCGCACGACGCGCGCCATCGCATCGCTGAGGTCGCGCGCGAACGGCTTGCCGTTGAGCCAGGTCGAGTTGCAGTTCTTCACCAGGCCGCTGTCCGGGCTGATCGCGCCGGGAATGCCGATGCCCACCGTGGCCAGCCCGTGCAGCTCGTGCTCGCTCTGCTGCACCAGCCCGACCATGGCGAGGATCGCCTCCTCGTAGCGGCCGGGATTGGGGACGCGACGGCGCAGCAGCGAGGCACCGTCATGGCCGAGTGCCGCGATCTCGATCTTGGTGCCGCCGAAATCGATGCCGATCCGGAAATCCGCCCTGATGTCCCCCCTGGCGTCCGGCTTGCTGTCCGCCATGTCCGTCCCTCGCGCGCCGCAATTGGCCTATCATGCACCCCCGCGGATCGCACTGCCAGGAGGGCGGCGGCGGCGCGGGATGCTCCGGGGAGCCGCGCATGGCCGAGACGCTGCTGGACGTAAAGGCGCTGAGCTGCCCGCTGCCGGTGCTGCGCGCCAACCGCGCGCTGCGCGCGATGCAGCCCGGCGAGCGGCTGCGCGTGCTCGCGACCGACCGCGCCGCGGTGGCCGACTTCCGGTCCTTCTGCCGCGAGACCGGTCACGCCCTGGTCGCCTTCAGCGAGGAGAACGGCGTGCTCTGCTTCGTCATCCGGCGTCGGGCGGAGCCTGCCGCGGCACCCTGAGGCACGCGGCCTCTTTGCACCTGCCGGACCTGCGGGCTATCCGGGGGGCGCACAGGCAGCAAGCGGGGCCCCGATGTCCGACACCCTATCGCAGCTCTCGTTCGAGGACGCGCTGGCGGAACTGGAGAAGATCGTGCGCGGCCTGGAGGGCGGCCAGCAGAAGCTCGAGGACGCGATCCTGTGCTACGAGCGCGGCGCCGCCCTGCGCCGGCACTGCGAGGCCAAGCTGGCGCAGGCGGAAGCGCGCGTGCAGGCGATCGTCGAGCGTGCCGACGGCGGCACCGAGCTGCGGCCGCTCGACTGAGGCGGGGCGCGTGAACCAGACCCTGCAGGCGCTGATCGCCGCGCGCGCCCGCGCCATCGAGACGGTGATCGACCGGCTGATCCCCCCCGTGCCGGGCGGGGAGGCGAGGCTGGTCGAGGCGATGCGTTACGCGACACTCGGCGGCGGCAAGCGGCTGCGCGGCTTCCTGGTCACCGAGACGGCGAGCCTGTTCGGCGCGACCGAGGCGGGCGCGCTGCGCGTCGCGGCCTCCGTCGAGATGCTGCACGCCTACTCGCTGGTGCATGACGACCTGCCGTCGATGGACGACGACGACCTGCGCCGCGGCCAGCCCTCCAACCATGTCCGCTTCGGCGAGGCGACGGCGATCCTGGCCGGCGACGCGCTGCAGACGCTCGCCTTCGAGGTCGTCGCCGACCCGCTCACCCATCCGGAGGCGGCGGTGCGGATCGCCCTGGTCTCCGCCCTGGCCGCGGCCGCGGGTGCGGCCGGCATGGTCGGCGGGCAGATGATCGACATGGACGGCGAGGGAAGGCGGCTCGCCCTGGAGGAGGTGCAGCGGCTGCACGCGCTGAAGACCGGCCGGCTGATCCGCTACAGCGCCGAGGCCGGCGCGATCCTGGGCGGCGCGCGGCCCGAGTCGCTGGCGCAGATCGCGGCCTATGGTCGCGAGCTCGGCACCGCGTTCCAGGTCGCCGACGACGTGCTCGACGCCACCGCCAGCGCCGAGGAGCTCGGCAAGACCGCCGGCAAGGACCGGGAGGCCGGCAAGTCCACCTTCGTCGCCCTGCTCGGCATCGCCGGCGCGCGCGACGCCGCCGACACCCTGGCCGCGGCCGCGATCGGCCATCTGGCCGGGTTCGGCGCCGCCGCCGAGAGGCTGCGCGCCCTGGCCCGCCACGTGGTGGAGCGCCGCAGCTGAAGGTGCGGGCCGACCAGCTGCTGGTGCAGCGCGGCCTGGCGGAGAGCCGGGCGCGGGCGCAGGCGCTGATCCTGGCCGGGCTGGTGTTCAGCGGCGAGGCCCGGGTCGCCAAGGCAGGCGACCTGCTGGCGTCGGAAGCGCCGCTGGCGCTGCACGGCCGCGATCATCCCTGGGTGTCGCGCGGCGGCCTCAAGCTGGCGCACGCGCTGTCGCATTTCGACCTCAGCCCGTGGGGACGGCGCTGCCTCGATATCGGCGCCTCCACCGGCGGCTTCACCGACGTGCTGCTCGCCGGCGGTGCGGCGCACGTGCACGCGGTGGACGTCGGCCACGGCCAGCTCGCCTGGAAGCTGCGCCAGGACCCTAGGGTCTCGGTGCTGGAGCGCGTGAACGCCCGCACCCTGGAGCGCGCCATGATCGAGGGCCGGGTGGACGCCCTGGTCTGCGACGCGAGCTTCATCGGGCTGCGCACCGTGCTGCCGGCGGGCCTCGCGCTGTGCGAGCCGGACGCCTGGGCGGTGGCGCTGATCAAGCCGCAGTTCGAGGCCGGCCGCGGCGCCGTGGGGGCCCGTGGCGTGGTGCGCGACCCGGACGTGCACGCGCGGGTCTGCGAGCAGGTGGCCGACTGGTGGCGCTTGATGCCGGGCTGGCGCGTGCTCGGGGTCGAGCCCAGCCCGGTCATCGGACCGGAAGGCAATCGGGAGTTTCTGATCGCGGCTTGCCGGCGGGAATGCGACTAGGCAAGGCAAGGGCGCTGCCCTTGACCCGCTGGGGCCGGGGGCCCCAGGCCACGATCCGTTAGCGGCGCGGCTCGGCTACGGCTTGCAGGTCGTGATGGGAAACCTCGGCCAGCAGCGACCAGATGCGCGCGGGCTCGCAGGCGATCTCGGGATCGTTCAGCAGATGGTCCAGCTCATCGAGCTTCGCATGGTATTCGACATCATCCATCGCCAGCCTCCTGAACCGAGCCGCTATCGTTACAAACATGTATCATAAACGTGGCTTTGCTATGACGGTTTCGGGTCGGCTGGGCGATTTTCCCGGCCCGTCGCTGGCAGCGGGCCGCGGGCGACCAACATGGATGCGCGTCCGCCGACGTTGATCTATAGAACCCCATGACCGCCGACACGCTGAACGAAACCGAGCGAGGCCGCATCCTCGCCAAGACCGCCCTGTTCGCGCCGCCGCCGGCGGTGCTGTTGGACGGCCGCCGCGAGCTCGTCGGCCTGTCGCGCGAGGATCTCATCTCGGCACTCGCCGGCATCGGCGAGCAGCCGTTCCGCGCCAAGCAGCTCTGGCACTGGATCTACCACCAGGGCGTCACCGAATTCGCCGCCATGAGCTCAATCGCGCGGCCGCTGCAGGCCAGGCTCGCCGAGCATTTCGTGATCGGCCGGCCGGAGGCGGCGGCGGTGCAGACCGCGTCAGACCAGACGCGCAAGTTCCTGTTCCGTTTCCGTGACGGTCAGGAGGCCGAGACGGTCTACATCCCCGACCGGCGGGAGGATCGCGGCGCGGTGTGCCTCTCCAGCCAGGTCGGCTGCACGCTGTCCTGCCGGTTCTGCCACACCGGCACCCAGGCGCTGGTCCGCAACCTCGGCCCGGCCGAGATCGTCGGCCAGTTCATGGCCGCGCGCGACAGCTACGGCGAGTGGCCCAGCCCCCGGGGCGAGACGCCGCGCCTGCTCTCGACGATCGTGCTGATGGGCATGGGCGAGCCGCTGTACAACTACGACAACGTCGCCCGCGCGATGCGCATCGTCATGGATGGCGAGGGCATCGCGCTGTCGCGCCGGCGCATCACGCTCTCCACCTCCGGCGTGGTGCCGATGATGGACCGCGCCGGCACCGAGCTCGGCGTCAACCTGGCGGTGTCGCTGCACGCCGTGACCGACGCGCTGCGCGACGAGATCGTGCCGCTGAACCGCAGATATCCGATCGCCGAGCTGATCGCCGCCTGCCGGCGCTACCCGTCGGCCTCGAACGCGCGCCGCATCACCTTCGAGTACGTGATGCTGCGCGGCGTCAACGACAGCGAGGCGGAGGCGCGCGAGCTGGTTCGGCTGATCGCCGGCATCCCGGCCAAGGTGAACCTGATCCCGTTCAACCCTTGGCCCGGCAGCGCCTACCAGCCCTCGACCCGGCAGCGCCTCGACCGCTTCGCCCAGATCGTGATGGAGGCGGGCTTCGCCTCCCCGGTGCGCCTGCCGCGCGGGCGCGACATCCTCGCCGCCTGCGGCCAGCTGCGCACCGAGAGCCGACGCCAGCGTCCGGCCGCGTGAGCCCTCGCGACGAGGTGCTCGGACGGATCGCCCACGCGCTGGAGGCGATCGAGGACGAGGCGGCGCGCCTCGACCGCGACGGCGGCTTCCCCGAGCGCGCCTTCGCGCTGCTGCGCGAGTCGGGTGCGATGACCGCGCCGCTGCCCCGCCGCCTGGGCGGCGACGGGCTCGGCACCGAGCCGGCCGGCGCCGCCGGGTTGCTGGAGCTGCTGCGCCTGCTGGGACGCGGCAGCCTGGCGGTCGGCAGGCTCTACGAGGGCCACGTCAACGCGCTCAAGCTGATCGCGGTCTACGGCAGCGAGGCGCAGCTTCGGTGTGCCGCCGCCGACGCGCGGGACGGCCACCTGTTCGGCATCTGGGTGACCGGCGCGGCGCTGCCGCTGCGTCTGATCGAGGCGGATGGCCGGTTCCGGCTCGAGGGCGAGAAGCGGTTCGCCTCCGGCGCGCTGCACGTCACCCGGCCGCTGGTGACCGCACTGCCCGCGGGCGAGGCGGACCGCATGCTGATCGTGCCGCTCGGCCCCGATCGGCGCGCGGTCGACACCGTCGGCGGCCTGCACGGCATGCGCGGGGCGCGCACCGGCTCGTGCGACTTCACCGGCGTCACCCTCGACGCCGACGCGCTGATCGGTGCGCCGGGCGACTATCTGCGCCAGCCCGAGTTCTCGGCCGGCGCCTGGCGCGGCATCGCGGTGGCGCTGGGGGGGATCGACCGGCTGGTGTCGCTGCTGTGCCGCCAGCTGCGCGAGCGCGGGCGGGACCGCGACCCGCATCAGCTCGCCCGCATCGGCGAGGCGCTGATCGCGCGCGACGGTGCCGCGATGTGGGCGGCGCGCGCCGCCGATGCCGCCGAGGCCGGCACCCGTGATCCGGGGGAGGTGGTGGCCGCGGTGGGCCTCGCCCGCATCGCCGCCGAGCAGGCCGGGCTCGACGTGATCCGGCTGGTGCAGCGCGGCCTCGGCCTGGCCGGCTTCCTGCGCGACAACCCGGCCGAGCGGGTGATGCGCGACCTCGCCACCTACCTGCGCCAGCCGGCGCCCGACGAGACCCTGGCCGAGGCCGCCGCCTGGTTCGCGGCCAAGGAGCAGGTGTCGGCGGCGTGACCCTGCAGGAGCAGCTGCTGGCGCTGCCGCTGCGCGACGACGACCCGCTGCTGCACGCCGGCAGGGCGCTGATCCTGGCGCCGCACGCCGACGACGAGAGCCTCGGCTGCGGGGGCCTGATCGCCGAGCTCTGCGCCCGCCGCCGCCCGCCGGCGGTGCTGGTGGTCACCGACGGCACCGGCTCGCATCCGCGCTCGCGGCTCTGGCCGGAGGCGCGGCTGCGCGCGCAGCGCGAGGCCGAGGCGCTGCGGGCCACCGCCGCACTCGGGCTCGCCGCCTCGGAGGTCGATTTCCTGCGCCTGCGCGATACCGCCGCACCGCATGACGGCCCGGCGTTCGAGCAGGCCTGCGCCGCGATCGCCGCACGGATCGACCGGCACGGCTGCGACACCCTGCTCGCGCCGTGGATGCTCGACCCGCACTGCGACCACGAGGCGGTGCAGAGGATGGCGCGCGCGGTCGCGCGCGGACAGCGTCTGCGGCTGCTCTCCTACCCGGTCTGGGCGTGGCTGATCGAGGCCGGATCGCTGGCCGAGCCGGACCAGCCGATACGCGGCTTCCGCCTCGCGGTGGACCGCCACCTCGAGCGCAAGCGGCGCGCGATCCGCCTGCACGCCTCGCAGTACGGCGGACTGATCACCGACGATCCGGACGGCTTCGCGCTGCCGCAGTCGCTGCTGTCGGTGTTCGAGCAGCCGTTCGAGACCTTCCTGGAGACCACACCGTGAGGCCCGCGCCATGACCGCCCCCGACGAGATGCCGCGGAGCTGGAAGCCCGACGTGTTCGAGCGGCTCTATGCCGATCATCCCGATCCATGGCGCTTCGAGACCAGCCCCTACGAGCAGGCCAAGTACGCCGACACCCTGGCGCAGCTCGAGGGGCGGCAGTTCCGCAGCGCGCTCGAGCTCGGCTGCTCGATCGGGGTGCTGAGCCGCATGCTGGCCGCCTGCTGCGATCGGCTGGTCGGCCTCGACCTCGCCGAGGCGGCGCTTGAGCGCGCCCGCCTGCGCTGCGCCGGGCTCGATCACGTGGTGCTGCGCCGCGCGGTGCTGCCCGACGACTGGACCGATCCCGCCCAGCACGGCGCCTTCGACCTCGTTGTGGTGTCGGAGATGCTCTACTTCCTGGTCCCCGACGACATCGACCGGCTGGCGCATCTCTGCGTCGCGGCGTCGCTGCCCGACTGCACGATGCTGCTGGTGAACTGGACCGGACCCACCGACACCCCGACCACCGGCGAGGCGGCGGCGGAGCGCTTCGTCGCCGCGGCCGCGGCCGCGGGCGGGTTCAGCCCGGACGCACCTCTGCGGCGGCAGCGCTACCGGCTGGATCGGCTGCGTCGCCCGGCAGCTCGTTCCTGAGGCCGGCGAGGATGCGGCGGGCGTCCGCCACGTGTCGGTCGAGCGCCTGTCGCGGCACCGGCACCCGCACCAGCGCCGGGCTACCCGCCTCGATGCGATCCCACGCGGCGCCGAAATAGCCGCAGCTGAGCCAGGCGCGCAGCATGTCCGCCGGCAGCGACGCCTTGCCGGCCAGCCGCGCCGAGGCCGCGCGCCAGGATGCGTCGGGATCGTGACGCGCGTTCCACAGCGCCCGCGCCCGGGCGCGCATGCGGGCGCGGCGCAGGCAGCCCGCGGCAGGCTCCAGTGCGGCGTCGAGGCTCGCATCCTGGCAGATCATGCGCCGCGCCATGGTGTCGGCCATGCCGCCCGCCGCCCGCCCCTGCAGCCGTCCCGAGACGGTGACGCAGACGTCGGGCGCATGCCGGATGCGGGCATCGACCGCGCGCAGCGCGCGCAGGAAGCCGCGATCCTCGCCGGTCGGCAGCGGGGTCATGCCGCCGGCGCGCCGGTAGGCGGCGACGGTGACGGCGATGCTGGCGCCGGAATGCTCGGTATGGCGCGGCAGCGGGTCCCAGCGATCCGGATCGGCCAGGGCATGGATCTCGTCGAGCATGGCGCCGTAGGCGACCTCGCACGCGTCGTCGTCGTGCAGCGCGCGCGGGATGCGCATCGCCTCGACGGGGTCGATCAGCGCGCGGCCGCATACCGCCTCGACGCCGAGTGCGAAGGCGGCGCGGGTGCAGGCGACCCAGTCGACCGCGACCGTGCCGTCGGCGTCGGTGGTGGCGATGATGCCGTCCGGGCCGGCGAGGCGTGCGGCGAGCGCGAACGCCGCGCTGCGCGCATGTCCGGCATCCGCCTGGCCCTGGGGGAAGTCGCGGATCGCGACGCTGACCGGCATCGCCAGCTGCGGCCGCGCCCGTTCCACCGCCTGCGCGGTGCCGTCGGTGCAGTTGTTCAGCAGCAGCACGACGTGGTCGCAGCGGCCGCCCGGGCCGCCGCGCTGGCCGGAGAGGGCCCGCAGGCACGCTTCGATCCGCGCCGCCTCGTTGCAGGCGGGCACGGCGACGACGAAGCGTGCCGACGGCAAGGGCGAGGCGCGCATGATGGTCTCCGCTGGGACCTGCAAAACAGCCGGACGCGGCCTCCGGTTGCGCCGTCGCCGGGAATTTCCCGCAGCAATTCCCCGCAGCGATTTCCTGGCTGGCCGCTGCGGAATCGCAATGCTAGAGCCAGCGCGTTCAGGGAGAACCGCCCATGGCCGCCGCCGCCGTCAAGAAGGTCGTGCTCGCCTATTCCGGGGGCCTCGACACCAGCGTCATCCTGCGCTGGCTGCAGACCAGCTATCGCTGCGAGGTGGTCACCTTCACCGCCGACCTCGGTCAGGGCGAGGAGCTGGGACCGGCGCGTCGCAAGGCCGAGGCCGCCGGCGTGCGGGAGATCTTCGTCGACGACCTGCGCGAGACCTTCGTGCGCGACTTCGTCTTCCCGATGTTCCGCGCCAACACGCTGTACGAGGGCCAGTACCTGCTCGGCACCGCGATCGCGCGGCCGCTGATCGCGCAGCGCCAGATCGAGATCGCCGAGCTGGTGGGGGCCGACGCGGTGGCGCACGGCGCCACCGGCAAGGGCAACGACCAGGTGCGGTTCGAGCTGGCATACTACGCGCTCAAGCCGGAGGTGAGGGTGATCGCGCCGTGGCGCGAGTGGGACCTGACCAGCCGCAGCAAGCTGCTGGCGTTCGCCGAAGCCAACCAGATCCCGATCGCGCGCGATGCGCGCGGCGAGGCGCCGTTCTCGGTCGACGCCAACCTGCTGCACTCCTCCTCGGAGGGCAAGATCCTGGAGGATCCGGCGATCGCGCCGGACGAGGTGGTGTTCCAGCGCACCATCAGCCCGGAGGCGGCGCCGGACGTCGCCCGCGAGATCAGCGTCGATTTCGTCTCCGGCGATGCGGTGGCGGTGGATGGCGAGTCGCTGTCGCCGGCGTCGCTGCTGACCCGGCTGAACCAGCTCGGACGTGATCACGGCATCGGCCGGCTCGACCTGGTGGAGAACCGCTTCGTGGGCATGAAGTCGCGCGGCGTCTACGAGACCCCGGGCGGCGCCATCCTGCTGGCCGCGCACCGCAGCATGGAGACCATCACGCTGGACCGCGAGGCCGGGCACCTCAAGGACAGCCTGATGCCGCGCTACGCCGAGCTGATCTATAACGGCTTCTGGTTCAGCCCGGAGCGCCGGATGCTGCAGGCGCTGATCGACACCAGCCAGCACAGCGTCACCGGCCGCGTGCGGCTCAAGCTCTACAAGGGCAACGTGATCACCGTCGGCCGCGAGAGCCCGAACAGCCTGTACGACACCCGCGTGGTGACGTTCGAGGACGATCAGGGCGCCTACGACCAGGTCGACGCGCAGGGCTTCATCAAGCTCAACGCGCTGCGCCTGCGGCTCGGCGCCAGCGCGGGGCGGCGCGGCGGCATGCTGTGAACCGCGGCCGCGCGGCGAGGGGGATCCCATGGATCCTGCTCGCCGCCGGCCTCGCCGCAAGCCTGGTCGGCGTGCTGCGCACGATCCCGCTGGACGCCGACACCGCGACCCCGGCGGTGGTGGCGGGCGAAGTGGCGCGGCACGGGCTCGATGCGCTGCGCGTCTGGCACTACACGCAGGATAACTGGCTGCTGTCGGTGATCCTTCCCGACCTGGCGCTCATCGCGGTGCTCGGCGCGGCGCCGTGGCTCGCCCTCGCGCAGGGCTGGCTGCTGCTGCTGGCCTGCTGCGGGCTGACCGCGCTGCTGGCGCGCCGGTCGATGCCCACGCCGCTGGCATTCTGCCTGGGCGCGCTGCTGCTGTTCGCCCATCCCGACAGCCTCGGGCGCTACGGCTTCCTCGCCAACCCGGTCAGCCACGGCGTCACCATGGCGTGGGGCCTGCTCGGGCTGCTGCTGGCCGCGCGATGGGTCGAGCGCCGCGGCATCGGCTGCCTGGCCGGCACCGCCTTCTGCCTCGTCGTCGCCGCCACATCGGACCCGTGGGCGAAGCCGGCGCTGCTGCTGCCGCTGCTGCTGAGCTGCGCCGCCTGCGCCGTCTGGCACCCGGCGCTGCGGCCGCGGCTGCTGGCGCTGGGGTCGCTGGCGCTGCTCTGCCTGCTCGGCGGCACGCGCTGGTTCGGGCTGCTCGGCTTCCTGCCCGCCACCCGTTACCAGACCACGGCGCACCCGCAGCTCGCGGCGCGCGCCGGGGCCGCCATCGGCGTGCTCGGCGACGAGTTCTCGCTGCTGCCCTGGCATGGCGGGGCGGCCGCGTCGCTGACGCTGCCGCTGCTGGCGGCGCTGCTGCTGGCGGCATGGCGGTCGCGCGGCCGGCGCGGCCTCGCCCTGGTGCCGATGTTCTGCGTGCTTTCGTGCGCCGGCACCGCGCTCGCCTTCGTCCTGTCCGACCTCGAGGTGGGGCTGCGGCTCGGGCGGATGATGCTCAACAGCTACTACCTGCTGCCGCTGCTGCTGGCGCCGCCGCTGCATCGCGCGGCACGGCACTGGCGCGTGCTCGGCCTGATCGCCGCGTCGCTGTTCGCGGCCACCGGGCTGGTGGAGACGCGGCGTCTGCCGCCGGCCGCCGATCCCGGGCCGCCCGGCGACCTGTATGGCTTCCTGCAGCGTCACGGCCTGTCGCACGGCTACGGCCCGTACTGGCCGACCCAGGCCAATGCAGGCGCCTGGATCACCCGCGGCCGCGTGGTGATCCGGCCGCTGCAGGCGGTGGGCGCGCTGCCGCTGCAGGCGCGCGGGCCGCAGACCTATCCGTGGTGGTACGAGCCCGACGATGCCGCGGCGCCGGACGGCCGCGTGTTCTTCGTGGCCGCCCCGGACCGCGAGACCTGCCCCAGCGTCGCCGCCTGCCTGCGGGCGGCGGGGCGCAGCTTCGGCGCCCCGGACCGGCGCCTGGACTGGCGCGGCGTCCCGATCCTGGTATGGAACCGCCCGATCCTCGACCACCTGCCCGATGCCGCCACGCGCGCCGCTGCCCCGCTGCTGGGCGAGGGCGCGAGCATCCCGGTCACCGCGCCGCTGCTGTGGACCGGCTGGAGCATGCCCGGCGGCAACGGCGCCTGGAGCAGCGGCGAGCGCTCGATGGTGATCCTGCGCGAGGCGTCGCCGCCGCTCGGGGCGCAGCTGCTGTGCGCGACGCTGCGCGCCACCGGCAAGCCGGGACGGGCATCGCAGCCGGTGCGGGTGCTGCTCGACGGAGCCGAGGTCGGGTCGTGGCAGGTCGCCCCCGGCGTGGCGAGACGCTACTGCGTGCGCATCGCGCCGCGCGCCGCCAGCGCGATCCTGACCCTGCAGCGCCCGCGCGGACCGGGCTGGAGCTACCGGCGCGACGTGCCCGGGATCGCGCTGCAGGCCCTCGCGCTGGACGGCCACGCTGCGTAGCCTTCGCACGGCGCGGGCGGGGGAGGCGGTGATGCGGGCTCTGGTGGTGCCGACCGCGGCGATGCTCGCGATGCTGGCAGGATGCGCGGCGCCGGCGCGGCCGATCACCATCGCGGCGGCGCTGCACGAGCTGCAGGGCCAGCTGCGGGCGGCCGGCGCGATCAGCGCCGCCGCCGCCGCGCCCTCGGCGTTCGCTGCCGCGGTGCGCGCCGCGCAGTGCGAGGCGCGCACCGCCGATCCGGAAGTGCCGGTGCTCGCCGGCGAGATCACCATCGACCTCACCGGCAGCTTCACGGTCAATGGCGGCTTCGCGGTCGGCCCGGCGATCACCGGCGGCCCGCCGTTCGGTCTTTCCAGCTCGCTCACCCGCGGCCAGACGCAGCAGCTCACCCTGCCGCTCAGCTTCGCCGCCCTGTCGGAGCTGCCCGACGTGTCGGCGGCGCGCCGGCTCGCGCTGTTCTCCGCCCTGCCGCAGGCTGCCCGCGCCAGGGAGACGCGACGCGTGGTGGCGCAGCGCGACGCGCTGCGCGCGCGGACCAGGCGGCTGATCGCCGGCTTCGATCCCCGTGCCTGCGACGGTGCGAAGGCGCGGCCGGCCGGCCCGTTCCACCCCTTGACCCGATCTTGAATGGGGTCTGGGGCCGCCGGCCGCAGCGGGTCGAGGGCAGCGCCTAGGCCTGCTAACCATAACGCGCCAGTGACAGGTCCTCATGCTCGATATTGGGGCGACGCCCGGCGATCAGGTCGGCGACCAGCCGGCCGGAGCCGCAGGCCATGGTCCAGCCCAGCGTGCCGTGCCCGGTGTTGAGCCACAGGTTGCGATAGCGTCCGGCGGGTCCCACCACCGGCGTGCCGTCCGGCGTGTTCGGCCGCAGCCCGGTCCAGAAGCTGGCGCGCGAGAGGTCGCCGCCGCCGAACAGCTCGTTGAAGCTCAGCTCCAGCGTCTCGCGGCGCTCGGCGCGCAGCCGCAGGTCGTAGCCGGTGAGCTCGGCGGTGCCGCCGACGCGGATGCGGTCGCCGAGCCGGGTAATCGCGACCTTGTAGGTCTCGTCGTTGACCGTCGAGACCGGCGCGCGCGCCGGATCGGTCAGCGGGATGGTGAGTGAGTAGCCCTTCACCGGGTAGACCGGCAGCCGGATGCCGAGCGGCCTGAGCAGCGCCGGGGTGTAGCTGCCCATCGCCACCAGGTAGGCGTCGCCGCTGATCGGGCCGCGATCGGTGTGCACGGCGGTGACCGTGTCGCCCTCGGTGCGCAGCGCATGGATCGAGATGCCGGTGCGGAACACCACGCCCGCCTCGGCGGCGCGCTCCGCCAGACGGCGGGTGAACAGGTGCGCGTCGCCGGACTCGTCGCCCGGCAGCCGCAGGCCACCCTTCAGCAGGTGGCGCACCCGTGCCAGCGCCGGCTCGGCGCGCACGCAGCCCGCCACGTCGAGCAGCTCGTGCGCGACCCCGCCCTCGGCGAGGATGCGCATGTCCTCCGCCGCGTGGTCGAGCTGCGACTGCTTGCGGAACAGCTGCACCAGGCCGCGCTGCCGGTCGTCGTAGCGGATGCCGGTCTCGACGCGCAGGTCGCCGAGGCAGTCGCGGCTGTACTCGGCGAGGCGCAGCATGCGGCCCTTGTTGCGGGCGTAGGCCTCGTCGTTGCAGTTGCGCAGCAGCTGGATCATCCAGCGCCACATCGCCGGGTCCAGCCGGGCGCGGATCACCAGCGGGCTGTGCTTGCCGAGCATCCAGCCGAGCGCCTTGCGCGGCAGTCCGGGCGCGGCCCACGGCGTGGAGTAGCCGGGCGAGACCTGGCCGGCATTGGCGAAGCTGGTCTCCATCCCGGTCTGCTGGTGCCGGTCGAGCAGCTCCACCGCATGGCCGAGCCGCGCCAGGTACCAGGCCGAGCTCACCCCGATCACGCCGCCGCCGAGCACGATGACCTTCATGCGGCCTCTCCTTGGTCGGCACCGAGATAGCGGCGGTGATAGCGCGCGCCGAGTGCGGTGAGTATCTCGTAGCCGATGGTGCCGGCGTCGGCGGCGGCGTCGTCGAGGCTGCGATGCGGGCCGATCAGGTCGATCTCGGTGCCGGGCGGCAGCGGCGTGTCGCCGAGCGACGTCACGTCGAGGGCGAGGCTGTCCATCGAGATCCGGCCGACGATCGGCAGTGGCGTAGCCTCGCCCGACGAGAGCGTGGCGACGCCGCGTCCGCCGGCGGCGCGCAGGAAGCCGTCCGCATAGCCCACGCCCACGGTGGCGATCCGACGCGGCGCGGGTGCCACGAACCGGGCGCCGTAGCCGACGCTGGCACCGGCCTGGATCCAGCGCAGCTGCACCACGCGCCCCTGCAGGCGGATCACCGGATGCATCGGGTTCGGGCGTCCGGGCACCGGGTTGACGCCGTACAGCGCCGCACCGGGACGTATCATGCCGAAGCGGTAGTCCGGGCCCAGGAAGCTGCCCGAGGAGGCGGCGAGGCTGGCGCGTACGTCCGCGAACAGCGGGCAGAGCGCGGCGAAGCGGCGTCGCTGCTCGGCGTTGGCCGGATGATCGGGCATGTCGGCGCAGGCCAGGTGGCTCATCAGCAGAACCGGCGCCACCCCATCCAGCCGCGCCGGATCGCGGGCGAGCGCCTCCACCTCCGCCTCCGACAGGCCGAAGCGCGACATCCCGGTGTCGAGCTGCAGCGCCGCCGGCAGCGGCCGGCGCTCGAGCCGCGACAGCGCCTGCCACTCGTCGAGCTGCTCGAGGCTGTTCAGCACCGGGATCAGCCCTTGCCGCAGCATCGCCTCGCAGCAGCCGGGCATCGGCCCGTTGAGCACGTAGAGGGCGCAGTCGGGCTGCAGGCACGGCCGCAGCGCCGCGCCTTCCTGCAGGTGGGCGACGAAGAAGTGCCGGCAGCCCTCGCGCTGCAGCCGAAGCGCCACCGCCGGCGCCCCCAGCCCGTAGCCGTCGGCCTTGACCACGGCCGCACAGAGTGCCGGTGCGCAGAGGTCGCGCAGCAGCCGGTAGTTCGCCGCGATCGCGTCCAGGTCGACCGTCAGCAGGCCGCCGGCCCAGGAAGCGTTCACCGCCCAGCCGTCACGGTGCGGACATCGCCGGCACGCCCTTGCTGGTGGAGTACTCGAAATGCAGCGCGGTGTCGGGATGGACGATCGGATGGATCGCGTGCGCCGCCATCGCCGCCTCGCTGAAGCCCTGCAGGATCAGCTTGAGCTTGCCGGGATAGGTCGCGACGTCGCCGATCGCGAACACGCCGGGCCAGGAGGTCTCGCAGCTGCTCGGCGTCACCTGGACATGGTGCGCGCTCGATTGCAGGTTCCAGTGCGCGATCGGCCCGAGGTCGGTCGAAAGCCCGAAGAACGCCAGCAGGTGGTCCGCCTCGATCCGGCGCACCGCGCCGTCCAGCGTCGCCACATCGACGGCGGCCAGTCGTCCGGCCTCGCCCTGCAGGCCGTGCAGCTGGTAGGGCACGACGCGCTCGATCGGCCCATCCGGCCCGCATGCCGCCTCCAGCCGCGACAGGCTCTCGGGTGCGGCGCGGAACCTGGAGCGGCGATGCACCAGGAAGACGCGGGCCGCCACCTCGCGCAGCGCCAAGGCCCAGTCGACGGCGCTGTCGCCGCCGCCCGCGATCACCACCCGCTTGCCGCGGAACGCTTCCCTCTGGCGCACCGAGTACTGCACGGCGCCGCTGCGCTCGAAGGCGTCCAGCCCGGACAGCGGCGGCCGGTTCGGCCCGAACGCGCCGGCGCCGGCGGCGATCAGCACCGCGCGCGCCCGCACCCGCTCGCCGCGGTCGGTGTCGAGCACGAAGGCGCCGCGCGCGCCCTCCAGCCGCTCCACCCGCCGCTCCAGCAGGCGCGGCACCGCGAACGGCGCGATCTGCGCCTCCAGGGCGGCGACCAGGGCCGCGCCCTCGATCGCGGGATGTGCGGGGATGTCGTAGATCGGCTTCTCCGGATACAGCGCCGCGCACTGGCCGCCGGTCTCGGCCAGGCTGTCGATCAGCACGCAGCGCAGCTTCAGCATGCCGCACTGGAACGCCGCGAACAGCCCGACCGGCCCCGCGCCGATGATCGCCACGTCGGCTTCGGTCTCGTTCTGCGCGCGTTGCGACATCGTCACCCTATCATTGCCCATCCGGGCTGCCCGTCATGGTTCGGCCGGGTATATTGTGGAGCCGGTTCGGGCTACGGCAAGATGCGGCGGATGGATGAGTTGCAGCTCGAGGACCTGGCGGCCACGGAGCGACTCGGCGGCACGCTCGCGGCCGCGCTGCGCGCCGGCGACAGCGTGCTGCTGGAGGGGCCGCTCGGCGCCGGCAAGACGGCGCTCGCGCGCGCCGTGCTGCGCGCGCTGTGCCGCGCACCGGCGCTGGAGGTGCCGAGCCCGAGCTATACCCTGGTGCAGAGCTACGACGCCGCCGGCTTCACGGTCTCGCACTTCGACCTGTGGCGGCTGGAGGGCGGGCCCGGTGCGGCCGGGCGCGCCGTCGAGGAGCTCGGCTGGGACGAGGCGCGCGAGGGCGTCGTGTTGGTGGAGTGGCCGGACCGGCTCGGCGCGCTGCGGCCGCCCGACGCCCTGACCCTGACGCTGCGTCCGGCGGCGGGGCATCCCGGGCTGCGGCTGGCCAGCTTCTCCGGCTGGGTGCAGCGGCGCGCCTGGCTGCACCAGGCGGCGGACCGGTGAGCGTCGGGAGTCTTCAGGGGGCGACCGGCGGGCTGTTCCCGGGTCTCGCCTCGCGCGAGCCGCGGGGCGCGATGCTGCTGGCGGCCGGGCGCGGGCGCCGCATGCGCCCGCTCACCGACGCCACCGCCAAGCCGCTGCTGCTGGTCGGCGGCCAGAGCCTGCTCGACCACGCGCTGGACCGGCTCGCCGCCGCCGGGGTCGAGCAGGTGGTGGTCAACGCGCACTGGCAGGCCGACCAGGTCGAGCGGCACCTGCTCGCCCGCGGCGCGCGCCGGCCCGGACCGCCGCGCACGGTGGCGCTGCGCGAGCCCGAGCCGCTGGAGACCGGCGGCGCGGTGCGCGCGGCACTCGATGCCGGGCTGCTCGACCGCGAGGCGCCGTTCTTCGTGGTCAACGGCGACAGCCTCTGGCTCGACGGGCCGTCCCCGGCGCTGCGGCGCCTGGCCGCCGGCTTCGATCCGGAGCGGCTCGACGCGCTGCTGCTGCTCAGCCGCATCGTCGGCGCGGTGGGCGATGTCGGCCTGCCGGATTTCGCCGGCGACTTCGCGCTCGATCCCGACGGCAAGCTGCGCCGGCGCGGCGAGCACGAGATCGTGCCGTACGTCTATGCCGGGGTGCAGATCGTCTCGCCGCGCCTGTTCGACGGCATCGCCGCCGGCCGGTTCAGCATGAACCTGCTCTGGGACCGCGCCATCCGCACCCGCCGCGCCCGCGGGCTGGTGCATGACGGCCCCTGGTTCCACCTCTCGCGGCCGGCCGACCTGATCGCCGCCGCGGCGGCGCTGCGCGACCCGACCTTCGGCCCCTCCGACACGTGACGAGCCGACCGATGGATGCCGCAACACCGGCGCTCGCCTGCATCCCGGGCCATCTGCCGTTTCTCGACAGCCTGGCGCAGCGCTGGCTGCTGCGGCACGGCGATGCGGGCGAGGCGGAGCGAGCCGCCGGCCGCGGCATGATCCTGCTGCCGACCCGTCGCGCGGCGCGCGCGCTGGGCGAGGCGTTCCTGCGCCTGCGCGGCGGCCGGGTGACGCTGCTGCCGCGCATCGTCGCCGCCGGCGCGCTGGACGAGGCGCCGCTGGCGCTGGCCGGGGCGCTGGAGCTGCCGCCGGCGGTCGAGCCGATGCGCCGGCTGGCCGAGCTGTCGCGGCTGATCCTGGCCGCCGGACGGCATTTCGGCACCGCCCCGGTCGCCGACCAGGCCTGGCTGCTGGCGCAGTCGCTGGCCGACCTGATGGACGAGGCCGAGCGGGCGGAGACCGATCTCGCCGCCCGCCTGCCGCTGCTCGCCGAGAACCATGCCGAGCACTGGCAGAAGACGCTTCGGTTCCTCCACATCGTCACCGACGCCTGGCCGCGATGGCTGGCGGAGAACCAGCTGATGAACCCGGCGGCGCGGCAGGCGGCCCTGCTGCGCGCGCAGGCGGCGGCCTGGCGCGAGCGCGGCGCGGGACAGCCGGTCTGGGCTGCCGGCTTCACCGTCGCGAGCCCGGCGCTGGCGGCGCTGCTGGGCGTGATCGCCCGGCTGCCGGACGCCGTCCTGGTGCTGCAGGGGCTCGACCGCACGCTGGACGAGGCGCAGTTCGCATCGCTGCCGGACGGCCACGCGCAGGCCGGGCTCGCGGCCTTGCTGGGCGCGATCGGCGCCAGCCGGGCGCAGGTGGCGGAGTGGCAGGATGCGCCGCCCCTCGCCGGTTCGCTCGCCGAACCCGGCGCCGTACCGGCCGGCCGGGTGCGGGCGCTGCAGGCGGCGCTGCTGCCCGAGCACGCGCTCGGCGCCTGGCTGCATGACACGCTGCCGGCGATGCTCGCCGGGTTGAGCCGGATCGATCCCGCCGATCAGCAGGAGGAGGCGGCCGCGATCGCGCTGGTGCTGCGCCACGCCATCGAGACCCCGGGCCACCGGGCGGCGCTGATCACGCCGGACCGCATGCTGGCCGGACGGGTCGCGGTCGAGCTGACCCGGTTCGGGGTGATGGTCGATGACAGCGCCGGCGAGATGCTGGCCGCCAGCCCGCCGGCGGTGCTGCTGCGCCTGCTGGCACGTGCCTGCGCCGACGGCTTGCCGCCCGCCGCCCTGCTGGCGCTGCTCAAGCATCCGCTCGCCGCCCTGGGCCGCGGCCCGGGCCAGTGCCGCAACCTGGCGCGCAGGCTGGAGCTGGCCTGTCTGCGCGGGCCCGCACCCAGGCCCGGCATCGACGGGCTCCGCCACGCCCTGTCGGCCGCATGCGACGATCCGCGACGCCGTCCGGCGGATGCGCCGCTGGTGCGCGGTTTTCTCGACGAGCTCGAGGCCGTGCTCTCGCCGCTGGCGCGGATCTGTGCGGCGCGTCGGCCGCAGCAGCTGACGGCGCTGCTGCAGGCGCTGCTGCGCGCCGCCGAGGCGCTGGTCGCGACCGACACGCTGAGCGGGGCGGAGCGGCTGTGGTCGCACGAGGACGGCAACGCGCTCGCCGAGCACTTGACGGCGCTGCTGGCGCATGCGGCGATCCTGCCGGCGCAGCCGCCCGCGGTGCTGGCGCCGCTGCTGGATGCCTCGCTCGCCGGCCTCGCAGTGCGCAGCCGGCGCGCCCTGCGCGGACGCGACGCCGCCCGCGAGCATCCCCGCATCTTCATCTGGGGTCTGCTGGAGGCGCGGCTGCAATCGGTCGAGCTGGCGGTGCTGGGCGGTCTGGTGGAGGGCGTCTGGCCGCACGCCACCGACCCCGGGCCCTGGATGAGCCGGCCGATGCGGGTGCAGGCCGGGCTGCCCTCGCCGGAGGCGTCGATCGGCCAGTCGGCGCATGACTTCCTCACCGCCGCCTGCGGTGCGGCCGAGATCGTGCTGTCGTGCCCGAAGCGACGCGACGGCGCGCCGGCGGTGCCGGCGCGGTGGCTGGTGCGGCTCGATGCCTGGCTGAGAGGGCGAGGGCAGCACCTCGCCACCCATCCGGCGCTGTCCTGGCTGCGCCGGCTGGACCAGCCCGAGCGGGCGCCGCGCCCGGTCGCGGCACCGGCGCCGAAGCCGGCGCTGTCGCTCCGCCCGCGCAGCCTCAGCGTCACCGAGATCGAGACCTGGATGCGCGATCCCTACGCCATCCACGCCCGCCACGTGCTCCGGCTGCGCGCGCTGCCGCCGCTGGAGCAGGCGGCCGACGCCGCCGATTACGGGATGATCGTGCACGACGCGCTGCAGGACTTCCTGCACGCGCACGGCGCCGGCTGGCCCGAGCAGGCGGCGGCACTGCTGCGCGACGGCTTCCTGGCGGCACTCGAGCGGGCGGCGCTGCGTCCCGCACTCGCCGCCTGGTGGCGGCCGCGCCTGCTGCGCATCGCCGGCTGGGTCGCCGAGGCGGAGGTCGAGCGCAGGCGGCTGCAGCCGCCGCTGCGCATCGGCAGCGAGATCAGCGGCCGCGCCACCCTGTCCGGCCTGCCCGGCGGCGACTTCGTGCTGCGCGGCCGCGCCGACCGGATCGAGATCTGCCCCGACGGCACGCTGTCGCTGCTGGACTACAAGACCGGCGCCCTGCCCGCCGCCGGCCTGGTCAAGGCCGGCTGGTCCTCGCAGCTGGTGCTGGAGGCGGCGATGGCGCGCCTCGGCGGCTTCGGGCCGGAGTTCCGGGGCGAGACCTCCGCCCTCGCCTACTGGAGCCTGTCCGGCGGCCACGAGCCCGGGCGGGTGATGGTGCCGGTCAGGGAGCAGCCGGCGCTGCGCGAGCTGGTCGCCTCCTGCTGGCAGGCGCTGGGCGCGCTGGTCGCGGCCTACGACGATCCGGCGCAGCCCTACCTGTCGCAGCCGCGCCCCGGCGCCTCGCCGCGCTTCAGCGACTATGCGGGCCTGGCGCGGGTCGCGGAGTGGAGTGCGGCGCGCGAGGACGGGCTGTGAGCGACGACGTCATCAAACGCGCCCAGGCGCAGCAGCTGCTGGCGTCGGACCCGTCGGCGTCGGTGTTCGTCTCGGCGTCGGCCGGAAGCGGCAAGACCAAGCTGCTGATCGACCGCCTGCTGCGGCTGATGCTGCCGGGCCCGGCGGCCGGTGCGTCGCCCGGCGATCCGCCGGTGGCCGGCAGCGAACCGTCGCGTATCCAGTGCCTGACCTTCACCAAGGCGGCGGCGGCCGAGATGTCGATCCGCCTGCAGGACAAGCTCGGGCATTGGGTGACGCTGCCCGATGCCGGTCTGGACGCGGAGCTGCGCGCGCTGCAGGTCGAGCCCCTGCCCGAGGCGCGCGAGGCGGCGCGGGCGCTGTTCGCGCGCGTGCTGGATCTGCCCGGCGGCATGCGTATCGGCACGATACACGCCTTCTGCCAGTCGCTGCTGCGGCGCTTTCCGCTGGAGGCCGCGATCAGCCCGCATTTCCGGCTGGCCGAGGACACCGACCAGCGGCTGGCGCTGGCCGCGAGTGCCGAGGCGGTGCTGGGCGAGCGTCCGGCCGACGATCCGGCACTCGCCCTGCTGGCCGGGCAGGTCAATGCCGGCGCCTTCACCGAGCTGGTGGGTGCCCTGCAGGCCGGCCTGCGCAAGCCCGGGGCCGGTGCGGCGGCGGCGCTGCTCCGATCGGATCCGGAGCTGCTGCACCAGGCGCTGCGTCGCGCCGCCGGCGTCACGCGGCCGGACGAGCAGGCCTGCATCGCCGATGCGGTGCGCGGTGCCGACGAGGCGCACCTCGCCGACATGCTGCGGCTGGCGATGCGCCTGGGCGGCAAGGGAGCGCAGGCGGCGGCGGCGGCGCGGCTGGACTGGCTGGCCCAGCCGGACGACGCCCGCATCGCCGGCTGGAGCGCGTGGCGTGACCTCGCCCTGACCGGCGAGGGGCCGCCGCGCCTCGCCTCGGGCATCTTCCGCGGCAAGTGGCTCGAGGGGGCGCCGGAGGTGGCGGACGCGCTGCTCGCCGAGGCGCTGCGGGTGCAGGAGGTGGAGGATGAGTGCCGTGCGATCAGGGTCGCGGCGCGCAGCGCCGCCCTGCTCGGGCTCGCCCTGCCGATCCTGGAGCGTCATGCCGGCCGCAAGCAGGAGAGCAGCCTGCTCGACTATGACGACCTGATCGCGCGCACCCTGGCACTGCTCGACGACCCGGGCGTCGCCTGGGTGCTGTACAAGCTCGATGGCGGCATCGATCACCTGCTGCTGGACGAGGTGCAGGACACGTCGCCGCTGCAATGGGCGATCGCCTGGGCGCTGACCGGGGAGTTCTTCGCGGGCCTGGGCGCCGAGCCGCAGGGCGGGGCCGGGGCCGGGAATGCCGGGGCGCGGCCGCGCAGCATCTTCGCCGTCGGCGACTACAAGCAGTCGATCTACGCCTTCCAGGGTGCGGATCCGGCGGAGTTCCATCGCTGGCGCGAGCGCTTCCGCGAGCGGGTGCGGGCGGGCGGCCAGGACTGGCGCGAGCCGGCGCTGACGGTGTCGTTCCGCTCGGTCGAGCCGGTGCTGCGGCTGGTGGACGCGGTGTTCGCCGATCCCGACGCGGCGCGCGGGCTGCTCGAACCCGGGCAGGGGCCGCTGCTGCGTC
>CBDCAC010000005.1:640000-790502 GCA_965213775.1 uncultured Lichenicoccus sp. | reverse complement strand
CGTCTTTGCCGTGGCCGGCGAGGAATTCGGGCTGTTTTTCTGCACCTTCATCATTCTGGTTTTCGCCACCATCGTTCTGCGAGCGATGCTGCGGCTGTTGGCGGAGCCGAACCTGTTCGTGGTGCTGGCGGCGGGTGGTTTGATCGTGGGGTTTGGTTTGCAGGCTTTCGTGAATATGGCGTCTTCGCTTTCGTTGATCCCGACCAAGGGTATGACCTTGCCGTTCATCTCCTATGGCGGCAGCTCCGTGCTGGCGATCTCCCTGCAGATGGGTTTTCTGCTGGCGCTGACGCGGCGCAGGCATCAGGGGGACTTCGCGTGAGGGGGCCACGGGTGAGCCCCGTCGTCATCGCCGCCGGCGGCACCGGCGGGCATTTCTTCCCGGCCGAGGCATTGGCGGCGGCACTTACCGGCCGTGGTGAGCGGGTCGTGCTGATGACCGATGCACGCTCCGGCGGCCTCGCCTCGTCGGCTTTCGCCAATGCCGAGCGCCACGTTATCGCCGGTGCCGGCCTCGCCGGCCGCGGCCGGCTAAGCGCCGCACAGGGTGCCGCGGCGCTGCTGCGCGGTGTGGCGCAGGCCCGCGGCATCCTGGCCGACCTCCAGCCCGGCGCCGTCGTCGCCTTCGGCGGCTACCCGGCGGTCCCGCCGGTGCTGGCGTCGCGGCTGCTGCGCCGCCGCCCGGCGCTTATCCTGCACGAGCAGAACGCCGTGCTCGGCCGCGCCAACCGCCTGCTCTCCCGCTTCGCCGACCGGCGGTAGCCGCCGGTCGGCGCCTCCCAATCCAGCATCTCTCCCGCCGCGAACACGCCCGGCAGGGCGCGCAGCATGAAGCGCTCGTCGACCGCCTCGCGGCGGATGCCGCCGGCGGTGGAGATGGCGCGGTCGAGATCGTCCAGGCCGGTCAGCCGCAGCGGCAGCGACTTGACCAGCGTCGCCAGCCCGGCCGCGTCGGCCGGCAGGGCGTGCCCGGCAGCCTCGCGCAGCAGGCCGATCGCCTCCGGCGGCAGCGACAGCGCCTTGCGCAGCCGGTTCGACAGGCTCTCCCGGCCGCGCACCCGGGACAGCCGCTCGATCAGCGCGTCACGATGCTGGTCGGGACGCAGGTCGAGCCGCAGCGTCACTGCCGCACCCGTCTCCATCGCGTCGCGCAACCCGGCGGAGAGCGGATACAGCGCCCCGCCCTCCAGCCCGCGGCCGGTCAGCATCAGGTCGCCGCGGCACAGCTGATCCCCATGGTGAACCGACAGGTTCTTCAGCGGCCGTCCCGCGAAGCGTGCGGCGAACCCGTCCGACCATGCGAGGCGGACGCCGCAATTAGCCGGCCGGAACGGCGCCAAGGCGACCCCGCGACGCGCCAGCAGCGGCGCCCAGCGTCCGTCCGAACCGAGCCGCGCCCAGCTCGCCCCGCCGAGTGCCAGCAGCATCGCATCCCCCTCGATCGCGGTACCGTCCTCGAGTCGCGGCAGGCCGGCCTCGTCCCAGCCGGCCCAGGCGCTGCCGAGGCGCAGCACCACCCCGCCCGACTGCAAGCGTGCGAGCCAGGCGCGCAGCAGCCCCGACGCCTTCATCGCCCGCGGAAACACCCGGCCGCTGCTGCCGACGAACAGCGGCTGTCCGAGCTGCTCCGCCCACTGCCGCAGCGCGTCGGGCGGGAACGCCGCGATCGCCGGCGCGAGCCAGGGCTGCATGCTGCCGTAGCGGCGCAGCAGGAGGTCGAGCGGCTCGGAGTGGGTGAGGTTGAGGCCGCCGCGCCCGGCCATCAGCAGCTTGCGCCCCGGCGTCCGCATCCGCTCGTGCAGCATAACGCGGCAACCTCGCTCGGCGAGCAGCTCGGCGGCGGCGAGGCCCGCCGGACCCGCGCCGATGATCGCGATCGAGGCGGTGGCTGCGGCGTCCATCGGCCAGCTTCTCGGCGCAACGGCCGCGCCGCGCAACTCCCCGATACGTGACCGAACCCGTGCCGCCATGCGTCGTTGCCGAGCGCATCCAACCGACGGGAGGCCGAGATGGTCACGCTGAACCAGTACGACATGCAGGACCCGACCAAGCAGTACCCGCAGCCCGAGTTCGACGAGCAGCCGCAGTCGGCGCCGGGGCTCAGCTCCGAGATGAGCCCGAAGCCCGATCACGGCGAGCAGAGCTACAAGGGATCGGGCCGCCTGAGCGGGCGCAAGGCGCTGATCACCGGTGCCGATTCCGGGATCGGCCGCGCGGTCGCCATCGCCTTCGCCCGCGAGGGCGCGGACGTCGTACTCAGCTACCTGCCGTCCGAGGAGCCGGATGCCGCCGAGGTGGTCGCGCTGATACGCGAGGCGGGCCGCAAGGCGGTGGCACTGCCCGGCGACATCAGCGACGAGACCTTCTCGGTCAAGCTGGTCCGCGACGCGCACGAGGCCCTGTCCGGGCTCGACATCCTGGTCAACGTCGCCGGCAAGCAGACGGCGGTAAAGGACATCGCCGACCTCACCACCGAGCAGTTCGACGCCACGTTCCGCACCAACGTGCATGCCATGTTCTGGCTGTGCAAGGCCGCGATCCCGCTGATGCCGCCGGGTGCCAGCATCATCAACACGACGTCGATCCAGAGCTACCAGCCTTCTCCGACGCTGCTCGACTATGCCTCCACCAAGGCCGCGATCACGGCCTTCACCAAGTCTCTGGCCAAGCAGATCGCGAGCAAGGGCATACGCGTCAACGCGGTGGCGCCCGGTCCGGTATGGACGCCGCTGCAGCCGAGCGGCGGCCAGCCGCAGGAGAAGATCCCGTCGCTCGGCGCGCAGACCCCGATCGGCCGTCCCGGCCAGCCGGCGGAGCTCGCCCCGGTCTACGTGCTGCTGGCCTCGCAGGAATCGAGCTACGTGACCGCCGAGATCTACGGCGTCACCGGCGGCAACCACCTGCCCTGATCGGCCTCCGGCGAGGGACGCTCGCGCGGGGGACGTCCGGGTGCCGCGTCCCCTGCCCTGCGGTCGATCAGCCGCTCGACCGCATGCCGGATGCGCCGGCATGGATCCTCCTCGCGGCCCGGCGGCCGCTCGGCGCTGCGGTCATGCACGATCATCCCGGTCTCGATCTCGAACACCAGCAGCCGCCCGTCCGGCATCACCGTGCAGTCCAGGCCGAAATAATCCAGCCCGACGCAGGCTGCGAGCCGGTCGAGTGCTCGCATCGCGCGCTCTGGCAGGAAAGCTTCCATATCTCCCAGGAAGCGCCACTCCTCCTCCTGCTTGGCGGGGCAGGCCCGCATCCGCGCGTTGTAGTACCAGACCGCCCAGTCGTCATGGATCGCGAGGTGCAGCGGGTAGGCCACGCCATCGACGAAGATCACCCGGTATTTCCGCCACCAGCCATCGGCGCTGCGGTAATCCACGAAGGACGCCGCGGTGAACGAAGACGCTCCCCGATGCGCCGCATAGTACGCGGCCAGCTCCGCAGCGTCGCCGACCCTGCGCAAGCCTTGGCCGGCATGCGAGCCGAGCGGGCGGATGATGGCCGGGAACTCGATCGGCAGCGCCGTGCCGTGTGCGATCTCGTGATGCGAAGGCGTCACGATATCGCCCTCGTCTTGCAGCAGATCCGCCATGCCTGACCGCGACAGGGCGGCGATCCGCGCGCCGCGATTGATCGTGGGCCGGCGCAGCGCCGCAGCGAGCGCGTCCGCCGCCCGCAGCGCCGTGCGATGTCGTGCATCCTCGGCGATGGCGATGAACACGCAGTCGATCCCCGGCAACCCGCCCGGCACCGCGCCGGCTGGATCGCGCAGCACCGCCTCGGGGTCGGCGATCCAGAGCGTGTGCAGCGCCGTGCGGTCGTCGAACAGCCGATCCAGCGGCAGGTTGCACTGGAAGTCGCCCGGCACCGCCAGCATCAGCACCGAGCGGGCCGCCCGAGCCACGCGCGGCCTCGCGTCGCTGAACAGCGGATCCTCGTCGATGGCGGCCTGCAGGTGCGCCAGCGCCGCGTCGCGCTCACCGAGCACCTGACACAGCTCCCAAAGCAGCCGATGCGCCTGGCGACGCAGCGCGGGCTGCGCGGTCGCGGCCTCCAGCCGTATCCGCGACTCCCCCCAGTGCGCCCGTTCCTGCTCGGCCGCCCGATCATGCATCCTGCCGCCGCTCCGCTGCCGGCCGCAGCATGGCGGTCAAACATGGAGCAAAGGTAAACGGCCGAAGCGAGGCTCAGCCCGGTGCGGTCCAGACGGCGTCCTTCACGTCGAGCGGCTCCGGGATCAGGTGCTGCGCCGCGAACGCGTCGGCGATCTGCTGCTGCTCCGCCACCACCTCGGCGTTGAGCGGCGACACGCCGAAGCTCAGCCGGTCGATCGCGGTGCGCACCACCGGCAGCGGCAGCCGGGTGTCGGACGCCAGGTACTGGCTCACCTGCGGCTTGTTCGCCTGCGCCCATCGGTCGGCGATGCCGAGCTGGCGCAGCGTCTCCCGAACCAGGTCCGGATGGGTGTCGGCGAAGCCGCGGTCGGCGACCAGGAACTGCCGGTTCTGCACCAGCCCGCTGGCGGTCGTGAGCACCACCGGATCGGAGGCCGCCTGCACCGAGGACAGGTAGGGATCCCAGATCGCCCAGGCATCGACGCTGCCGGTATCGAAGGCCGGCCGTCCCGCCGCCGGCGGCAGGAAGATCGGACGGATGTCCTGCATCGCGAGGCCGGCATGCTGCAGCGCCCGCAGCAGCAGCCAGTGCACGTTCGAGCCCCGGTTGAGCGCCACCGTCTTGCCGCGCAGGGCGGCGACGCTGTCGATGCGGCTGCCCCTGGGCACCAGGATCGCCTCGCCGAACGGTGCCGGCGGCTCGTGGCCGACATAGACGAGGCGCCGGCTCGCGGCCTGGGCGAAGATCGGCGGCGTGTCGCCGGCGATGCCGAAATCGAGTGCCCCCGCAGCCATCGCCTGCAGCATCTGGGGTCCGGCCGGATGCTCGCTCCACTCCACCCGGTCTCCGGTCGCCGCCAACGCCCGGTCCAGCACGCCGGTATGCTTGAGGATGATCAGCGTGCCGTAGCGCTGGTAGCCGATGCGTATGGTTCGGCCGCCCGCCGCGGCCGCCCGTCGCGGCCAGGCGGCGATCACGCAGCCGCCCAGGAAGTTGCGACGCGTCACTGTCCCGATCATGCGCTCCCGTCCCCGCCCGTAGGTTGCATTGAACCACGGAGCTCTCCACATTACGACAGGAAACTACGCCAATTCGGTGTGGTTATGAGAAACCTACCCGCCAGGATGACACCTCTTGTCCCATGCCGCCGAAGCCGCCGACATCTTGTGGTTCCTGCCGACCCACGGCGATGGCCGCTATCTCGGCTCGCAGACCGGCGCGCGTCATGTCACCCTGAGCTACCTGAGCCAGATCGCCCGCGCCGCCGATGAGCTCGGCTATTACGGCATGCTGCTGCCGACCGGAAAATCGTGCGAGGATTCCTGGGTGGTGGCCTCGGCGATGATCCCGCTGACCCAGCGCGTGCGCTTCCTGGTGGCGGTGCGCCCGGGTCTGTCGGAGCCCTCGATGACCGCCCGCATGGCGGCGACCTTCGACCGGCTCTCGGGCGGCCGCCTGCTGGTCAACGTGGTGACCGGCGGCGATCCGGCCGAGCTGGAGGGCGATGGCGTGTTCCTCGACCACGCCGCGCGCTACCGGGCGACCGCGGAGTACCTCACCGTCTGGCGCCGCATGCTGGTCGGCGAGACCGTCGATTTCGAGGGCGAGCACCTGCGTGCCAAGGGGGGCAAGCTGCTGTTCCCGCCGGTGCAGGCGCCGTATCCGCCGCTGTATTTCGGCGGCTCCTCGGAGATCGGCCAGCGCGTCGCCGCCGACCATGTCGACGTCTACCTGACCTGGGGCGAGCCGCCGGAGGCGGTCGGCGAGAAGATCGCCCAGGTCCGCGCCCTGGCCGCCGCCCGCGGCCGCACCCTCTCGTTCGGCATCAGGCTGCACGTCATCGTGCGAGAGACCGAGGAGGAAGCCTGGTCGGAGGCCGACCGGCTGATCCGGCACGTCAGCGACGACGACATCGCGCGCGCGCAGACTGCGTTCAGCCGCTTCGACAGCGTCGGCCAGAGCCGGATGGCGCGTCTGCACGGCGGATCGAAGCAAAACTTGCTCATCGGCCCCAACCTCTGGGCCGGAATCGGGCTGGTGCGAGGCGGCGCCGGCACCGCGCTGGTCGGCGATCCCGATCAGGTGGCGAGGCGCATGAAGGAGTACATGGCGCTCGGCATCGACCGCTTCATCCTGTCCGGCTACCCGCATTTGGAGGAGTGCTATCGCTTCGCCGAGCTGGTGTTCCCCCGTCTACCTCTGAGGGCGACCACCGGGATCGACCGCGGGCCTGCCAAGCATAACGGACCGTTCGGCGAGATGATCGCCAACATCGCCCCGCCCTCGGCGCGGGTCGCGGCGAGCTGAGGCCGACCTCCGGCTGCCTCGCCGGTCCTGCGCCTGGTCGGTCCTGCGCCTCTCAGTCCTGCAGGCGCCGCGCCTCGTCGGGGAGCATGATCGGGATACCGTCGCGCACCGGATAGGCGAGCCCGGCCTGGCGGCTGATCAGCTCGCCCGCGTCGCGATCATAGCTCAGCTCACCCTTGGTTACCGGGCACACCAGGATCTCGAGCAGCCTCGGATCGACCGGGGCCGGACGCACCGGACCTGGAGCCGCCACCGCCTCGGACGCAGCGCTCTCGGGCGAGGACATCGCTGCGGCCTCCGGTTCAGACGGCATGCGGCTTGCGGCCGTCATCCACCTCGTGGCCGGCCATCTGCAGCAGGGCCAGCAGGGTGCGGGCGCGCTGCGGCAGGGTCGGGGCTTCCAGCAGGGCCTGCTTCTCGGCCGCGGCGAACGGGCAGATCATGCTTAGCGTGGTGATCAGCGTCTCGTCGTCCATCTGCTCGATCGCCTCCCAGCGCGCCTCGAAGCCGCGCAGCGAGAAGAACCGGCGCAGTGCTGCGAGCAGGCCCTCGCGGTCGAACGGAACCGGTCCCGGCTCGACCAGATCATCCGAGAAGCTGGCGAAATCCGCCGATACGCGTCGGTATCCGCGCACCATCTCGATCTCGCGCCGCACCCGGAACCGGGCGATCCCGGCGAGCGTGATCGCATACGTCCCGTCCTCGCGCTCGACGAATGAGGTCAGGCGGCCAACGCAGCCGACTTGATACACGGTCGGCCACGCCTCCCGTCCGGGCAGGCTCGAACCGACGCGCGACGCCGACCCGAAGCGACCGAAGCGCGTCGCGGGCTCGCGATCCTCCTCGTCGTCTTCCTCGTCCTCATCCTCGACGCCGTGCGGCTGCAGCATCCCGATCAGCCGACGCGACCGCAGGGCGTCGTCGACCATGGCGATGTAGCGCGGCTCGAAGATGTTCAGCGGCAGACGCCCGCGCGGCAGCAGCAGGGCGCCGGGCAGCGGAAAGATGGCGATGTCGCCGTCGAGATCCGACACCGTGAGCTCCGACAGACGCGGCAGGATGCGGCCGCGGGGCGGTTGATCGCTCATGGCGTCAGCTAAACAGCAGGGCCGACATGCGCCGGCGCGAGGTCAGTGTCACCGGATCGTCGAAGCCCCAGGCCTCGAAGAACTTGATGAGCTGCAGCCGGGCGGCGCCGGCGTTCCACTCGCGGTCGCGCCGCAGCAGGTCCAGCAAGGCATCGGCAGCCTCCTGACGCTGGCCGAGCGCGTTCAGGCCGGTCGCAAGCTCGTAGCGGGCTTCATGGTCGTGCTCGTCGGCCTGCAGACGCCCGCGAAAGCCATCCAGCCCGTCGGCGGCGCGACGTCCTTCCGCGGCCAGCGCGAGGGCAGCCCGAGCGCCCGCGATCTCGGCGTGATCGGCGAGCTTGCCGGGCACCTGATCAAGGGTGGCCTGGGCCTGCTCCTCCTCGCCGAGCGCCAGCAGCGACCGCACCAGGCCGCCCCAGGCCTCGGCACTCTCCGGCTCCTGCTCGAGCGTGGCGCTGTAGAGCGCCGCCGCCTCGTCGGGCTGGCCGATCTCCAGCGCCTCGCGCGCCTCGGCCAGCGTGTCGGCGGCCGGCATGCTGCCGCCCGCGGCCTTGAGCAGCGCCTCGACGAAGCGCTTGATCTCGCTCTCCGGCAGCGCGCCCTGGAACAGGTCGAGGATCTGACCCTGCCAGAACGCGGCGACCGTGGGCACGGACTGCAGCGGCAATCCCAGCTGCGTCAATTGCCCCACCAGCGCCCGGTTGGCGTCGATGTCGATCTTGACGAGCTTGATCCGCCCTTCCGCCGCCAGCGTGATCTTCTCGAGCGCCGGGGTCAGCTGCTTGCAGGGCCCGCACCAAGTGGCCCAGAAATCGACCAGCACCGGGATCGTCTTCGATGCCTCGATGACCTCGGTCATGAAGTTGCGCTGGTCGCCGTCGACGATGAAGCCGCTCGCGCTGCCTGCCGCGACGCCGCCGCCCGCGATGCCAGCGCCCGCGATGCCAGCGCCTGCAACGCCGGCGCCACGCGGCGCCTGAGGGGCAGGCGCTCCGGCCGGGGCCGTCTTGTTCTGGCCGATGATGTAATCCATGGAAGGCTCGATCCTGGTCTGACGGACGCCCTCTAAGATCGTCGTCCGCGCTCCGTCTCGCAAGCGTCTTCGGCGCCTGCTTTTGCAGCGTCCGGCCCTTGCGCCACGGGAGCGAACATCTTAGAAGCCGTCACCGCACGGAGCGCGGGCGTAGCTCAGGGGTAGAGCACAACCTTGCCAAGGTTGGGGTCGAGGGTTCGAATCCCTTCGCCCGCTCCAGAGGTCCTCAGCCGCGAGCCTCGTCCAGCCAGGCCGCGATGTTGGCGACGCTGTCTCGGTAGAAGCCCTCGTACAGCTTGCGGGTCACGTAGCCGATGTGCGGCGTGGCCAGGACGTTGTCCAGCTGCCGGAGCGGATGCTCCGCCGGCAGCGGCTCGACGTCGAAGACGTCGATTGCAGCTCCCGCGATCCGTCTCGCGGCCAGCGCCTCGATCAGCGCGGCCTCCACCACGATCGGGCCGCGCGAGGTGTTGACCAGCCGTGCCGAGGGCTTCATCAGCGCGAGATCCGCGGCATCGATCAGGCCAGTGGTGCGTCCGCTCAGCACAAGGTGGATGGAGATCACGTCGGCCTGCTGCAGCAGCTCGGCCTTGGAGACCAGCCGTGCCCCCGCCTTCGCCGCCGCCTCCGCCGTCAGGTTCTGGCTCCAGGCGATCACCTTCATGTCGAAGGCCAGCGCCACCCGGGCCACCAGGGAGCCGATCCGCCCCAGGCCGATCAGGCCGAGGGTCTGGTTCGCCAGGTCGTCGCCGATCGCGCGCTGCCAGCCGCCGGCGCGCAGCGAGGCGTTCTCGGAGGCGACATGCCGGGCGCCGGCCAGGATCAGCGCCCAGGTCAGCTCGACCGTGGGCGTCGAGCTGTAGCTCGTGTGCACCACCCTGATGCCGCGCGCCGCGGCCGCTTCCAGGTCGATCGAGGCGTTGCGCGGACCGGTGGAGGCGATCAGCTTCAGCCGCGGCAGGCGCTCGATCACGCTCCGCGTCAGTGGCGTGCGCTCGCGCATGACGCAGACCACGTCATACGGCAGCAGCCTCTCCACCACCGCCTCGGGATCCGCGAGATGATCCCGGAACACCGTGACGCTGGCGCGATCGCGTATCGTCGACCAGTCCGCCAGCGTCAGTGCGACACCCTGATAGTCGTCGAGCACCGCGATCGCCGCGACGGGGCTGGAGCCGCTCATATGCGTCATCCTTCGGGTGGGAGATCCTGTCCCGACCCCGAACGGCGCGCATCGCGCCCGGTTCGCATGTCTCCCCGATCAGGCACGGCCGGGATGCAGGCCGCGGCTCGCGCACAGGATCGTCTCCGCGCCCTCGCCGCGCCGCACCGGCAGGTCAAAGCCGGCGCCGATCAGCATCAGCGCGGCATGCGCCACCAGGTCGCGGCCCTGCCCCGGGATCCTGGCCACGATCCGGCCGCTCGAGCACAGGGCGCGGGCCGCCTGGTCGACCACCCGGTCGACATTCTCCCAAGCGAGGTGCGGCACCAGCACTAGGTGCGCCGAGTGCGCCTCCACCTGGCAGCCCGGCATCCTGCTCTCGGCACGGCGGCACTCGGTGTGCATCAGCGCGCACAACGTTTCCGGGACGGCCTGGCCGAGCACCAGCACGTTCAGGCCCGTGAGGTCGCCGGCCTCGCCGAGCAGGGCCGCACCGATCGGCGCCGGCATGAGGATCGAGCGGGCATGGCGCACCCGGCGATCACGAAGCGTCTCAGGCATGGTCTTTCGTCTCCCCCCGATGCGACCGGAGTGAGGACAAGATCTCCCATCTCGCGTAAAGGCGCGATACGGGCCTTCGGCGGCGATCGTAAAGCGGGCCTAAAGCTCGGCATGCCGCGATGCTCAAGGGCTCCGCCCTTGACCCGCTGGGGCCTTGGCCCCGGACCCCGATCCGTAGGGATCAGTTTTCCAGCTTTTCCAGCTCGCGCAGCACCGCCTCGCCCATCACCTGGGTGCCGACCCGCGCCATCCCGGGGCTCATGATGTCCGCGGTGCGCAGGCCGCTGGCGAGCACGCGCGTGCAGGCGCGCTCGATGGTCTGCGCCTCATCCTCGAGATCCAGCGAGTGGCGCAGCAGCATCGCGAAGCTCAGGATCTGCGCCAGCGGGTTGGCCAGCCCCCTGCCCGCGATGTCGGGCGCGCTGCCGTGGATCGGCTCGTACAGCGCCGGCCGGCGTCCGGCCTCGTCGGCCGCCCCGAGTGTCGCCGACGGCAGCATGCCGAGGCTGCCGGTGAGCATCGCCGCCAGGTCCGACAGCAGGTCGCCGAACAGGTTGCCGGTCACGATCACGTCGAACTGGCGCGGATGACGCACCAGCTGCATCGCGCAGCTATCGGCCAGCATGTGCGACAGCTGCACGTCGGGATACTCCCGCGCGGCGAGCTCGGTCACCACCTGTCGCCAGAGCAGCCCGCTCTCCATCACGTTGCTCTTCTCCACCGAGCAGACGGCGTTGCGGCGCACGCGGGCGAGGTCGAAGGCGACGCGGGCCACGCGCTCGATCTCCGGCGTCGTGTAGACCTCGGTGTTGACCCCGCGCCGGCTGCCGTCCGGCAGCGTCTCGATCCCGCGCGGCGCGCCGAAATAGATCCCGCCCACCGTCTCGCGCACGATCATGATGTCGAGCCCGCGCACCACGTCCGCCTTCAGCGTGCTGGACTCCACCAGCGGGTCGAGCACCAGCGCGGGCCGCAGGTTGGCGAACAGGCCGAGCTCCCGGCGCAGCGTCAGGATCGCCAGCTCCGGCCGCAGCTCGAAGCCGAGATGGTCCCAGCGCGGGCCGCCGACCGCACCGAACAGCACCGCGTCGGCCGCCCGCGCCGCCCGCACCACCTCGTCGCGGATCGGCACCCCGTACGCCTCGATCGAGGCGCCGCCGACCAGGTCCTCGGTGACGTCGAAGCTGATGCCGCGCCGACGCGACAGCCAGCCGACGATGCGCCCCACCTCGCGCATCACCTCCGGGCCGATCCCGTCGCCGGGCAGCACGAGCAGCTTCCTGTTGGACGGCATCAGCGGGCTTCCGGATCGGGTGAAGACGACGCGCCGCGCGATGCGGGCTGCGTCGGGGCCAGCTGCTGCGCGCTCAGCCGGCGCCGCTCAGTCAAGCGGCGCCGCCCCGTCGAGCGGGATCGCCGGCATCCAGGGCGCGCCCGCGGCGCGGCGCTGCTCGAAGCGGTCGATCGCGTCCGCGTGCCGCAGCGTCTGGCCGATATCGTCGAGCCCCTCCAGCAGCAGGTGGCGCCGCCACGCATCGATCGTAAAGCCGATCTCCTCGCCGTCCGGACGCACCACCACCTGCCGCTCGAGATCGACGCTGAGCCGCGCATTGCCGCCCAGCGACGCGTCGCGCATCAGGCTGTCGCACAGCTCGCGCGGCAGGCAGATCGGCAGGATGCCGTTCTTGAAGCAGTTATTGTAGAAGATGTCGGCGAACGACGGCGCGATCACGCAGCGTATGCCGAAATCCAGCAGCGCCCACGGCGCGTGCTCGCGCGACGAGCCGCAGCCGAAATTCTCGTGCGTGATCAGGATCCCCGCCCGCCGGAACGGCTCCCGGTTGAGGACGAACTCCGGCCGCTCCCGGCCCGCCTCGAAGCGCATGGCGTCGAACAGCCCGGCACCCAGCCCGGAGCGCTTGATGGTCTTGAGGAAGCGCGACGGGATGATCTTGTCCGTGTCGATGTTGGCCTCCGGCAGCGGAGCCGCGATCGCGGTGAGAGTGGTGAAAGGCTGCATCAGGCGAGTTCCCGCACGTCGGTCAGCCGGCCGGTCACCGCGGCGGCGGCGGCCATCGCCGGCGAAAGCAGGTGGGTGCGCCCGCCAGGGCCCTGACGACCCTCGAAGTTGCGGTTCGAGGTCGAGGCGCAGCGCTGCCCGGGCTTGAGCTTGTCCGGGTTCATGCCCAGGCACATCGAGCAGCCGGCCTCGCGCCACTCGAAGCCGGCCTCCCGGAAGATCCGGTCCAGCCCCTCGCGCTCCGCCTGCAGCTTCACCAGGCCCGAGCCCGGCACCACCATCGCCCGCACCCCTTCGGCCACGTGGCGGCCGTCGGCGACGCGTGCCGCGGCGCGCATATCCTCGATCCGGGCGTTGGTGCACGAGCCGATGAACACCACGTCGACCGCCACCTCCGACAGCTTCTGCCCGGCGCCGAGGCCCATATAGTCGAGCATGCGCTGCATCCGCGCGCGACCCGCCTCGTCCTGCACCGCTGCCGGATCGGGCACCGCGCCGGTGATCGGCACCACGTCCTCGGGGCTGGTGCCCCAGGTGACCATCGGCGCGATCATCGCCGCATCGAGCACCACCTCGCGGTCGTAGGCGGCATCCGGATCCGACGCTAAGGTGCGCCAGTAGGCGACCGCGCGCTCGAACGCCTCGCCGCGCGGCGCGAACGGCCGGCCCTCGACATAGGCGAAGGTGACCTCGTCGGGCGCGATCAGGCCGGCGCGCGCACCGGCCTCGATCGACATGTTGCAGATCGTCATCCGCCCGGCCATGTCGAGGCCGCGTATCGCCGATCCCGCGAACTCGATCACGTGGCCGGTGCCGCCGGCGGTGCCGATGCGGCCGATGATCGCCAGCATCACGTCTTTGGCGCTGACCCCCACGGCCAGCGCGCCCTCGACCGACACCCGCATGTTCTTCGCCGGCTGCTGCATCAGCGTCTGGGTCGCCAGCACGTGCTCGACCTCGGAGGTGCCGATGCCGAACGCCAGCGCCCCCAGGGCGCCGTGGGTGGAGGTGTGGCTGTCGCCGCAGACGATGGTCATGCCCGGCAGCGACAGCCCCTGCTCCGGACCGACGATGTGCACGATGCCCTGGCGCGGCGAGCGCAGCGGGAAGTACGGCACGCCGAATTCGGCGACGTTGCGCTCCAGCGTCTCGATCTGCAGCCGGCTCTCCGGCTCCTCGATCGGCAGGCTGCGATCGCCGGTCGGCACGTTGTGGTCGACCACCGCGATGGTGGCGTCCGGCCGCCGCACCGCGCGACCGCTCAGCCGCAGCCCCTCGAAGGCCTGCGGGCTGGTCACCTCATGGACCAGGTGGCGGTCGATATAGATCAGCGCGGTGCCGCCATCGAGCGGCTCGACCACGTGGCTCTGCCAGATCTTGTCGAACAGGGTGCGGCCCATGGTGCTGGCTGGGGCGTGGCCTGGCGTGCTGCCCGCGGCCGCCGGCGAAACCTCTGACGGATCGTGCATCGATCGACTTTCTCCGCGGGGCCGGACGACCCCGAACTGCTACCGCGCCGGCGACCGCCGCCCTACCCGGCGGCGGGTGCCGGCGCGACCTCGCGCGCGCGCTCGGCGATGCGCGCCGACTTGCCGCGACGGCCGCGCAGGTAATACAGCTTCGCCCGGCGCACGTCGCCGCGTCGCACCACCACGATCTCGGCGATGGTCGGCGCGTACAGCGCGAACACCCGCTCGACGCCTTCGCCGTACGAGATCTTGCGCACGGTGAAGTTGCTGTTCAGCCCCTTGTTGGAGCGCGCGATCACCACCCCCTCGTACGCCTGCACCCGGGTGCGCTCGCCCTCGACCACGCGCACCATCACCCGGACGGTGTCGCCCGCGATGAAGGCAGGCACCGGACGCGCCTCGGTGAGGCGGGCGATCTGCTCCGCCTCGTACTGCTGGATGACGTTCATGGTCGTGTCCTCTCGGGTTCGGTCAGTTACGCCGCGCCGCCGGAGCGGGCAAGTCGGTGGATGAGGTGCCGGCGCGGCGCCGCTCCCACAGGTCGGGCCGCCGCGCGCGGGTATCGCGTTCGGCCGCCTCGCGCCGCCACGCGGCGATGGCGGCGTGGTTGCCCGACAGCAGCGGCTCCGGCACCGCCCGGCCCTGCCACGCGGCGGGCCTGGTGTAGTGCGGATATTCCAGCAGCCCGGCCGCGAAGCTCTCCTCCAGCGCGCTCGCCGCGCCGCCCATAACGCCGGGCAGCAGCCGCACCGCGCCGTCCAGCAGCACCAGCGCCGCCAGCTCGCCGCCGGAGAGCACATAGTCGCCGATCGAGACCTGCTCGACCGCGTACGCCTCCAGCACCCGCTCGTCGACCCCCTCGTAGCGGCCGCAAAGCAGCACGATGCCGGCTCCCGCGGCATAGCGCCGCAGGTCGTGCTGCTCCAGGCGGCGGCCGCGCGGCGTCAGGTAGACCAGAGGCCGCCGGTCGTCGGGCGGCACGCAGGCCGCGATCGCGGCGTCCAGCACGTCGGGCCGCATCACCATGCCTGCACCGCCGCCGAACGGGGTATCGTCGACCGCGCGATGCCGGCCGACGCCGTGCGCGCGCAGGTCGTGCGCCTGCAGCGACCAGACGCCGCGCTCGAGCGCCCGGCCCGCCAGCGACAGGCCGAGGCAGCCGGGGAACATCTCCGGGAACAGGCTGAGCACGGTGGCGCGCCAGCTCATGCCGGCGACTCCGCGCCCGGGCGTTCCGGCTCGCCCGGCAGCTCGATCTCGTCGGGACGCACGACCAGCAGCCGCCCCGCGGCCAGGTCGATCTCCGGCACGCAGGCGCGGGTGAAGGGCAGCATCACGCTGCGGCCGACATGGCCGATCTCCAGGCTGGCGCCGGCGCCGTAGTCATGCACCGCCAGCACCGTGCCCAGCGGCCGCTCCATGCCCTGGACACGCTCGCGCGCCGACATCCCGACCAGGTCGGCGAGGTAGAACTCGTCCTCGTCCGGATCGGGCAGCCGCTCGCGATCGACGTAGAGCCGCCGGTTGACCAGCGCCGCGGCGGCCTCTCGATCGGCCAGCGATCTTCCCTGCGCATCGACCAGCTCGGCGACGCCCTCGCCGCGCCAACGTACCGTCCACAGCGCGCCGCGATCGTCGTGCAGCGCGCCGTACGCGGTCAGGTCCGACGGCACGGCGGCGTAGCTGTGCACGTGCACCAGCCCGCGCACGCCGTGCGGCCGTCCGATCACGCCGATCAGGATGCCCTGCGGCCCGCTCACCTTCGAAGCTTCCGAACCCGACTGGATCAGGCCGCGGCCGCGGCGGCGGCGCGCTCCTGCGCCTTCTTCTTCGGCGCCGACTGCTTGGGCTGCTCGCGATAGGCCGGCTTGTCGGTCAGGCCGGCATGGCCGAGGAACCGCGCCACCCGGTCGGTCGCCAGCGCGCCCTCCGAGAGCCAGTAGGTGATGCGGGGACCCACCAGTCGCACGCGGTCCTCGTGCTCGGCCGGCAGCATCGGGTTGTAGCTGCCCACCTTCTCGATGAAGCGGCCGTCGCGCGGCGAGCGGCTGTCGGCGACCACGATGTGGTAGTAGGGACGCTTCTTGGCGCCGGCGCGGGCTAGGCGGATCTTGAGGCTCATGCGAACTCCGTGGGATCGGGTGGGTCTAGCGGGCTGCGGGGAAGATCAAGGCAAGGGCTCCGCCCTTGACCCGCTGGGGCCGGCGGCCCCGAACCCCATTTTCTAAATTGAAGATTTTCAAAGCCTTGCCTTTGATGAGGTCAAGGGGGCAAAGCCCTTTGCCTCGTCCTCCTAGTGCGGACGCTGATTGGGGCCGCGCTGCGTTGGCGCCATGCCCTTGGGCATCAGCGCCGACATGCCGTGGCGCATCAGCCCCTTGGCGCCGATCTTGTTGATCCGCTTCATCATCGTCGACATGTCGTCGAACTGCTTGAGCAGGCGGTTGACCTCCTGCACGGTGGCGCCCGAGCCGGCGGCGATCCGCTTCTTGCGGCTCGCCTTGATGATCTCCGGCATGCGGCGCTCGGCCTTCGTCATCGACGAGATGATCGCGGTGTGGCGCTTGAGGATCGAGGTGTCCAGGTTCTTGCCGGCGAGCTGGTCCTTCATCTGGCCCATCCCCGGCAGCATGTCGAGGATGCCGGAGATCGAGCCCATCTTGCTGATCTGCCTGATCTGGGCGGCGTAGTCGTCGAGGTCGAACTTGCCGCGCAGCATCTTGCGCGCAAGCTTCTCGCTCTCCTCGTGGTCGAGCGTGTCCGACGCGCGCTCCACCAGGCCGGCGAGATCGCCCAGGCCCAGGATGCGGCCGGCCACCCGCTCGGGATGGAACTCCTCGAGCGCGTCCAGCTTCTCGCCCGAGCCGGTCAGCTTGATCGGAGCGCCCGTGACGTGTCGCATCGACAGCGCCGCCCCGCCGCGCGCGTCGCCGTCCATCCGCGTCATCACGATGCCGGTGACGCCCACCGCCTCGTTGAAGGCGCGCGCGGTCTGCACCGCGTCCTGTCCGGTCATCGCGTCGACCACCAGCAGCGTCTCCGCCGGACTGGTGGCCGCGCGTATCTGCCGCACCTCCTCCATCAGCGCCTCGTCGATCGACAGCCGTCCGGCGGTGTCGAGGATGACGACGTCGAAGCCCTCCCGACGCCCGGTCTCCATCGCGCGCAGCGCGATCTGCACCGGCGTCTGGCCCGCCACGATCGGCAGCGACGGCACCCCCGCGCGCTCGGCGAGCTGCGCCAGCTGCAGCTGCGCGGCCGGACGCTGGGTGTCGAGGCTGGCCAGCAGCACCCGGCGCCGCTCGCGTCCGCCCAGGCGCAGCGCCAGCTTGCCCGAGGTCGTGGTCTTGCCCGACCCCTGCAGCCCGACCATCAGGATCGGCACCGGTGCGGCGGCGTTGAGGTTCAGCGGCACCGCGCCGGCGCCGCCGAGTGCCTCGACCAGCGCGTCGTTGACGATCTTCGCCACCGCCTGGCCGGGCGAGATGCTCTCCAGCACCTCCGCCCCGACCGCGCGCTCGCGCACCCTGCCCACGAACTCCTTGACCACCGGCAGGGCGACGTCGGAGTCCAGCATCGCCAGACGCACTTCACGCAGCGCCTCGGCGACGTCCGCCTCGGACAGCGCGGCGCGCGTGCGCAGCCGGTCGAACACCCCGGTCATCTTGCCCGACAGAGCGTCGAACATAGGCCCCACCCCAATGGTCAATGCGCCGCTGCGCGAGCCTTCGCGGAGCGACGTGTCAGTCGGAGGCTCGCATACGGACGGCCGGCCCGGATGTCAATGCGGCGCGGCCGGCTCAGTCCTCCGCGTACGGGTTCCTGGTGCCGCGCAGCTGCAGCCGGATCGGCGTGCCGGGCAGCTCGAACTGCTCGCGCAGCCCGTTAACCAGGTAGCGCTGGTAGTCCTCGGGCAGCAGCTCGGCGCGGGTGCCGAACAGGATGAAGGTCGGCGGCCGCGCCTTGGCCTGCGTCATGTAGCGCAGCTTCAGGCGCCGCCCTTCCACCAGCGGCGGCTGGTGACGCTCCAGCGCCCCCTCGAACCAGCGGTTCAGCGCCCCGGTGGAGACGCGCTTGTTCCAGGTCTCGTGCGCCGCCCGCACCGCCGGCAGCAGCTTGGCGATGCCGGCACCGGTCAGGGCGGAGAACGACACCACCGGGATGCCCTTCATCTGCGACAGCGAGAACTCGATCCGGTCGGCGATCGCGCGCCGCGTCGCCACCCGGTCCTCGACCGCGTCCCACTTGTTCAGCGCCAGCACGCAGCCGCGGCCCTCGCGCTCGATCAGGCGGGCGATCTGCAGGTCCTGCTCGTGCACGCCGAGCGTCGCATCCAGGGTCAGCACCACGATCTCGGCCATCTTCAGCGCCTCGATCGCCGAGGACACCGACATCTTCTCGAGCGCCGCCTCGATCCGCGCCTTCTTGCGCAGCCCCGCGGTGTCGACCAGCTCGATCGGCCCCTGCGCGTCGTACAGCCGCACCGCGACCGAATCCCGGGTCAGGCCCGGCTCCGGACCGGTGATCATGCGCTCCTCGCCGAGCAGCCGGTTCAGCAGCGTCGACTTGCCGGCGTTCGGACGCCCGACGATCGCCAGCCGCAGCGGCCCGGAAGGCCGCGGCGCCAGCTCCCCCTCCTCCGGCGCCGCCGCCTCGGCCTCGACCTCGTCCGCGGCCGCGGCGGGGATGCGGTCGGCGATCTCGCCCATCAGGTCGGCGAGCCCCTCGCCATGCTCGGCCGAGACCGCGAGCGGGCTGCCCAGCCCCAGGCTGTAGGCCTCCAGCGCCGCTGTGGTGCCGGCGCGCCCTTCCGCCTTGTTGGCGATCAGCAGCACCGGCCGGTTCTGCCGTCGCAGCCAGCTCGCGAAGTGGGTATCGGCGGGCGTGATGCCGGCGCGCACGTCGATGCAGAACAGCACCAGGTCGGCCTGCGCCACCGCGAGCTCCGAGGAGGCCCGCATGCGGCCGTACAGGCTCTCCGGCGCCGCTTCCTCCAGCCCCGCGGTGTCGATCAGCCGCACCCGGCGGCCGCGCAGCATCGCCTCCGCTTCCTTGCGGTCGCGCGTGACCCCCGGGGTGTCGGCGACCAGCGCGTGCCGCCGTCCCGCCAGCCGGTTGAACAGCGTCGACTTGCCGACGTTGGGCCGCCCCACGATCACCACCGTCGGCAGCCCGCCGGTGTCATCAGCCATACGCGGTGAGCCGGCCGTCGTCGGTCACCACCAGCAGCATGCCCTGCGCCGCCACCGGGGTGAGCGGCGAGGCGACCTTGAGCCTGAGCGTCTCGCCGATGGCGCCGCTGCGCGCATCCACGCTGATCATGCCCTGCTTGGGGAAGTCGCTGACGCAGATCAGCCTGCCGTCCGCCAGCACCGGGCCGGTCCAGACGATCGCGCCCTTCTGGCTCTGGCTGTGCCGGAAGCGCGGCAGCACCGTCACCCAGCGCACGTGGCCGCTGGTCTTGTCCAGGCAGGCGAGCTGCTGATCGGCCGAGAGCAGGAACAGCCAGTTGCCGACCACCACCAGGCCGTCCTTGCCGCTCACCGTGCGCTCCCACAGCCTGCGGCCGGAGCGCATGTCGATCGCACTCAGCACCTGGCCCAGGCTGATCACGTAGGCGGTCCCGTCGGAGATCACCGGCAGGCCGTGGATCGAGGAGAAGTCCAGGATCGAGTTGCGCCCGCCGACCGCGCCCAGCGTGTCGCTCCACACCGGCTCGCCGGTCTCCAGCCGCACCGCGGCGACGTCGCCGGAGCCGAAGCCCGCCAGCACCACGTTGTCGACGATCGCCGGCGCCGGCTGGCCGAACACGATGGTCGCCGAGGCGGTGGCGGCGTAGTTCCACAACTGGCGTCCGCTCGCGGTGTCCAGCGCGATCAGCCGTTCGTCGATGGTGCCGAACACCATGTGGCCGCGCACGACGGTCGGCGCCGAGCGGCCCGGCGTCCCGACGTCGACGCGCCAGCCGATCTCGCCGGTCTTGGCGTCCAGCGCCAGCGACTCCGCGACGCCGTCCACCACGAACACGGTGTGGTCGGCCACCGTCAGCCCGCCGCCGACGTTCGACGAGCGCATCTTCTTCGGCTTGGTCGGCGTGCGCCACACCGGCTCGCCGGTCTCCAGCGAGAACGCGCTCACCACCCCGGCCGCGTCCATGCTGTAGACGCGGCCATACGCCACCATCGGCTGCGCTGCGAGCGCGCCGGACGCGCGGCCGGCGCCGATCATGGCACTCCAGCGCGGCTTCATGCCGTGCAGCGTCGCGTTGACCGACAGGTGCGCCGGCACCCGGCCGGGCTGCGGCCATTCCGGCACCGACACCGGCGCCGGCAGCGTGATCGGCGTGGTGTCGGCGGCATCGACGGTGAGTCCGGCGCCCGAGCTGAGCACGTTCTCGCGCCTGCCGACCAGGATCGGCTTCTCGTCGTCGTCGAACAGTCCGCAGCCGGCTAGCGGCGCCGACAGCGCCGCCGCCGCCGCCGCCGCACCCAGCACCGCGCGGCGCGAGAGCGGCCGGCCGCGGCCGGCGCGCGGCCTGTTCGGGTGCAGGGTGCCGGTCATCCGCCCGCCTTCGTCTCTAGGGTCTCGCGCAGGCCGCCGGCGCGGTTGCGCACGCCTTCCGGCGCCGCACCGTCCTCGCTGAGCGCCCCCAGCTTGCGCCGCGCCTCTTCGACGTGCCCGAGCCGCAGGTCGATCTCGGCGTCGAGCTCCTGCGCCATCGGCCGCCAGGTATCGCCGGGGCTGCTCAGCGCGCCCAGCCTGGACTTCAGCACCGCCGGATCGCCGTCATCGAGCTGATGCTGCACCCACAGCAGGCTGGCCAGGCCGCGCAGCGTCGCATCGGCCGCGGCATCGTCATGCACCGCGTCCCACAGGCGTAGCGCCTGCCCGTGCTGGCCACCGTCCCAGGCGATCTGCGCCTGGCGGAAGCGCGACAGCGTGCGGAACCCCTCCGGCCCGCGCGCCGCCACCTGCGCGAACAGCCCCGCCGCGCCGAGCTGGGCTTCGCTGGCGCCGCCGCCGACCCGGCCGGCGCTGTCGGCCTGCTTCATCGCCGCGAAGAACATCGACGCGGTTGCCGCGGCTCGCTGCCTCTGCCGGTACAGCCCGTACTGCCAGACGCTCGAGGCCACGACGACCAGCAGCACCGCCGCGAGGACGACCACCCCGTAGCGTCGCCCGCTCGCGCGCAGGCGCTCCAGGCGCAGCTCCTCGTCGACCTCCTTGAAAATGTCGTCGGCCAATGCGTCCCGTGCTCCGTCATCCGATGGCCGCCCGCCCCATCCCGTGCGTCGGCCGGCCGCGGCCGGCCGGACCATAGCGGCGGCGTCGAGCCCGGGCAAACCGGCCGCCGCCGCATGATCCGATGCGTGATCCGGCTCGCTACCGGGCCGGCAGGTCCGGCCTCACCCGGGCCGCACCGTCTCGTCGTAGGCGGCGGCCGCGCCGCGCCCGAGCACGGCGGCGTCGCTGATCACGCTGACCATGGAGAAGCCGAGCGCGATCATGCGCCGGGCGTAGCCGGGACTGTCGCAGAAGATGCCGCTGGTCTTGGCCGATCTCGACGCGGCGGCCAGGATCGCGCGGAACGCCGCGATCAGCTCGGGCTCCTCGCGGTCCGATCCGGCGCCCAGGCCGAGGCTGAGTGCCAGGTCGTTGGGCCCCACGAACAGCCCGGTGATCCCCTCGACCGCGGCGATCTCCTCGACCGCCCGCAGCGCCTCGCCCGTCTCGATCATCGCCAGCACCTCGATCTGCTGCGCCGTCTCCTGATCGGGCGCCGTCTCCTGATCGGGCGCAGTCTCCTGATCGGGCGCAGTCTCCTGATACGGCAGCCCGCCGCCGCGCAGCGCTGCGAGCACTGGGCCGAACGAGCGGCTGCCGCGCGGCGGATACCGGCAGGCATCGGCGAGCCGCCGCGCCGCCTCCACGTCGTTGACCATCGGCACCACCACGCCGTCCGCGCCCGCGTCCAGTACCTTGCCGATCAGGCCCGGCTCGTTCCACGGCACGCGCACCAGGCGACGCGGCGCGGGCCCCGGCAGCGCCTGCAGCGTCGCCGCGATCGCGCGCTCGTCGAACAGGCCGTGCTGCGCGTCCAGGATCACCCCGTCCCAGCCGGCGCGGGCGAACAGCCGGTTGGCATAGGCGTCCGGGATGGTCAGCCAGCCATGGATCGAGGCCATCGTCACTCCTTTACGCCGAGCTTCTCCCCGGCCGTCCGCAGCTGCGCCGACAGGGCCGCGAAATTGCCGCCGATCCGCCTCTGCACCGCGACCGCCGCCTGGTTGATCGCCGCCATGCGGGCGCGGGCATCGTTGCTGATCGCGCTCTGCTCGGCCACCGAGCGCTGGCTGACGCAGTCGCTGTAGGCGCGGGCCGCCTTGTCGTAGGCCGCGACCCTGTCGATGCTGGCATTGTAGCGCTCGACCGTGCCCCCGGCCACCGCCGGAGGTGCCGGCTCGCGTCCGCAGGCGGCAGCGCTCCAGCCGGCCGCGAATGCCGGTCCGCCGCCGCACAGCAGCAGGCAGCACAGCGGCACGCAGCAGGCAGAGTTCGACACCGCTCGATTTCCCCAGGAGGCGCGGCATCCCAACGGAGCCGTAGCGTTCCGTCAAGACGCCCCGGAGACACCGATGCCGCATCCAGCCGCCGCACGCACCCGCCTCGCCGAGCTCACCAGCGCCGAGGCGCGCTCCCGCCTCGCCGCCGCCCCGGTGCTGCTGGTGCCGCTCGGCAGCCTCGAGGACCAGGGGCCGCATGCGCCGATGGGCGACTTCCTGTGCGCCGAGCGGATCGCCACCCTGATCGCCGAGCGCGCCTGTGCTGCGGGCCACGACACCCTCACCGTGCCGGCGCTGCCGTTCGGCGGACGCGACTTCTTCGGCAGCGTCCCCGGCGGCATCGCCCTGTCGCAGCAGACCCTGCGCCACGTGCTGCGCGACGTCACCGGCTGCCTGCTGCGGCACCGCGCGCACCGCCTGATCGTCGTCAACGGCCACGGCGGCAACGCCCAGGCGATCCACGACGTCACCCAGGAGATCTGGCTCGAGCGCCGCGTGCTGGTGCCCAACTTCCAGCCTTGGCGGATCGCCGGCCAGCTGCTGCCGTCGCTGCTCGGAGAGCCGCTCGCGGCGCGCGCCGGCGGCCACGGCGCCGACCCGCTGGCCAGCGTGGCGATGCACCTGTTCCCCGAGCTGATCCGCCCCGAGCGGGTGCCGGCGGCGCCGGCGCCGCCGCGCGAGCTGTTCGGCCTCTCGACGGACAGCTTCGGCACCGCGCGCTTCGCGGGGATCGAGATCGCGCTCCCGCTGGAGGTGGGCGACAGCGCCGTCGCAGGCGAGGCGGCGCTGTCCTCGGCCGAGACCGGCGCTCGGCTGGTCGAGCGGCTGGCGGCACTCGGCGCCGACCTGATCGCGCACCTGATTGCGCATGGCTGGAACGACGGTGAAGCTACGGCATCTTAAGCGGGAAATAGCGATCGGGAGCAGGGGTTGGCCTTGCGGACAGCCAAGGGCTCCGCCCCAGACCCCGATCTCTAGGAAACCGATTTTCAAGGATTTTTCCTCACCGGGGACGGGGGTGACGGTCTTGCGCCAGGGTGCGGGAGAATTTTCGTTTCTGTCTCGGTTTAAACACGTTATGCTTCGGTTGGTCTGACCGATCGCGTAACAGGCTCGGGACAAAGTCGCCTTGAAGCTCCTGGCTGATCTCTTGAACCCGACCGGACTGGCGTCGCGCGGCTTCTGCATGGTCTGGCAGCCCGCCCTGATCTCCCTGCATGCCGGCTCCGACGTCCTGGTCGCGGTGTCGTACTGCTCCATCCCGCTCGCCATCGGCTGGTTCATCCACCAGCGCCGCGACGTGGCGCATCGCCGCCTGATCCAGCTCTTCGCCGCCTCCCTGCTCGCCTGCGGCGCCGTGCACTGGCTGGCGGTGCTGACGCTGTGGGTGCCGGCCTACTGGCTGGAGGGCGTCGCCAAGGCGACCACCGCGATCCTCTCCCTCACCACCGCCGTCATCCTGTGGCCCTCGATCCCGCGCGCCCTGGCGCTGCCCTCGCCGGCCGACCTGCAGCAGGTCAACCGCCAGCTCTCGCTGCGCATCGCCGAGAGCGACCGCGGCGCGCGCCTGCTGCAGCAGAGCGAGGCGCGCTACCGCGGCATCTACAACCGCACGCCGGTGCCGCTGCACACGCTCGACGTCGAGGGCCGGCTGAACGGGATCAGCGACTACTGGTGCGACCTGCTCGGCTACTCGCGCGACGACGTGATCGGCCGTCCGCTCGAAGAGTTCTGCCCGCTGGAGACCGCCTCCCACTTGGCGCAGAGCCTGTCGGTGCTGCTCGGCGACGGCGAGCTGCGCGAGGCCGAATACGTGTTCCGCAAGAAGGACGGGGCGCTGATCGACGTGATGCTGTCGGCACGGCTGGAGCGCGACTCGCTCGGCCGCCCGCTGCACATCCTGGGCGTGCTGACCGACGTCACCGGGCGCAAGCAGGCCGAGCGCGCGCTGCGGGCGAGCGAGGAGCGGCTGCTGCAGTCCCAGAAGATGGAGGCGATCGGCAAGCTCACCGGCGGCATCGCCCACGACTTCAACAACATGCTCACGGTCATCGACGGCAACCTGGAGATGCTCAGGCCCAGGCTGGGCAATAACGGCCCCGCCCTGAAGCTGGTCGAGGCCGCCGGCCGCGCCTCCGGCCGCGCCGAGAAGCTGACCGCCCAGCTGCTCGCCTTCTCCCGTCGGCAGCGGCTCGACCCCAAGCCGCTGGAGCCGCGCCGCGTCATCGAGGGCATGAGCAGCCTGCTGTCGCGCACCGTCGGCGAGCAGGTCTCGCTGCATATCGAGCTGCCCGAGGAGACCGTCCACGAGAAGCGCTGGTCGTGCCTCGCCGACCAGAACCAGCTCGAGGCGGCCCTGCTCAACCTGGTCATCAACGCCACCCACGCGATCTCCCAGCAGGGCCAGATCCGCATCCGCGTCGCCAACACCAGCCTGAACGGCATCGACACCGTCTGGCTCGACGCCAACAGCGAGGACGCCGTCGCCGCCGGCGACTATGTCTGCATCAGCGTGATCGACGATGGCTGCGGCATGTCCGAGGAGGTGCGGCGGCGCGCGCTGGAGCCGTTCTTCACCACCAAGCCGGTCGGCAAGGGCACCGGCCTGGGCCTGTCGCAGACCTACGGCTTCGTCCGCCAGTCCGGCGGCGCCATGCGCATCGACAGCCGGCCGGGCCGCGGCACCGTCGTCGAGATGCTGCTGCCGCGGGCCGTCGCGATGCACGGCGTGCTGCCGCTGAGCCTGGCGGACGGCGCCTCGCAGGCGGGCGCACGGCCCAGCCTGGAGACGCTGCTGGTGGTCGAGGACGAGCCGGAACTGCTGGAGATCGTCTCCTCGAGCCTCAGCGACAGCGGCTACGAGGTGATCAGCGCGCCCGACGCGACCCACGCCCTGGCCGCCCTGAAGGCGAACCCGCTGATCTCGCTGATCTTCACCGACATCGTCATGCCGGGCATCAACGGCGTCGCACTCGCCGAGGAGGCGCGCCGCATGCGGCCGGGCATCCCGGTGGTGTACGCCTCGGGCTACAGCGACGAGACCATCACCGAGCAGCTGCCCAAGGGTGCGGTGTTCCTGCAGAAGCCGTACCGGATCGCCACCGTGACCAAGCTGATCCAGACCGCGCTCGCGACGACGCAGCTCTCGCTGGCCTGAGGCGCTGACCTGGCAGGAGGCGAGGGCTCTGCCCTCGACCCGTTGGGGCCGCAGGCCCCAAACCCCATTTTCTGAGATAAGGTTTTCGATGGCTTGCCTTTGATGGGGTCAAGGGGCAAAACCCCTTGCCTGCTCAGCCGGCGAACCGCGCCAGCCGGCCGCTCGGCGCGCCCAGCACGGTATCGTCGCGCATCACCGTCCGGCCGCGCAGGATCACCGCGACCGGCCAGCCGGTGACCTGCATGCCGTCGAACGGGGTCCAGCCGGCCGGTGTCACGATCCAGTCGTTGGCGATGCGCCGTCGCGCGCGGAGGTCCACCAGGGTGAAGTCGGCGTCGTAGCCGGCGGCGAGGCGGCCCTTGCCGAGCAGCCCGTAGACGCGGGCGGGTCCCGCCGCCATCAGGTCGACCAGCCGGCCGAGCGAAAGCCGGCCGGCATGGACGTGGTCCAGCATCACCGGCAGGATGGTCTGCACCCCGGTCAGCCCGGCCGGACAATCCGGCCAGGGCCGCGCCTTGGCCTCCAGCGCGTGCGGCGCATGGTCCGAGCCGAGCGTGTCCACCACCCCGTCGCGCACCGCCCGCCAGCCCGCCTCGTAGTGCCGCCGGTCGCGTATCGGCGGGTTCATCACGGCCAGGCCGCCGAGCCGCTCGTAGCATTCCGGCGCCACCTGGGTCAGGTGGTTGACCAGCACCTCCACGGTCGCGATGTCGCGAGCCCCTGCGAGGTACTCCAGCTCCTCCGCCGTCGAGACGTGCAGGATATGCGCCGGCCGTCCGGTGCGCCGCGCCAGCGCCACGATCCTCCTGGTGCCGAGGAAGGCGCACTCCTCGTCGCGCCACAGACGATGATGGTCGTGCGGGGCGCCGCGCGGGAACATCCCGCGTCGCGCCTGCAGGCGGTACTCGTCCTCGCTGTGGAAGGCGATCCGGCGGCGCCCGTGCCGCATCACCCGCTCGATCCCCTCGTCGTCCTCGATCATCAGCGCGCCGGTGGAGGAGCCCGCGAACAGCTTGACCGCGCACACCCCGTCCAGCCGCTCGTACTGCGCGAGTGCGGCGCTGTTGCCGCGCGTGGCGCCGACATAGAGCGCGAAGTCGGTCCAGCTCTGGCGCGCCGCATACTCCTGCTTCCAGACGATCGAGGCCGCATCGGTGATCGGCGGCGCGGTGTTGGGCATGTCGAACACGGTCGCGATGCCGCCGAGCAGGGCGGCGCGGGTGCCGGTGGGGATGCTCTCCACCGCGGCATCGCCGGGATCCCGCAGATGCACGTGCGGATCGATCAGCCCCGGCAGCACGTGCAGGCCGCTCGCGTCGACGCGCTCGGCCGCCTCGTCCGCCGCCGCCGCCGACAGGCTGGCGATCCGCCCGTCGAGGACACCGATATCGGTGGCGCACTCTCCCCAGGGCAGCATGCAGGTCCCGCCATGCACGATCAGGTCGTAGCGCATGCTCGCTCCAAGATGTCGGCCGCCTGGATCCCAGAGTGCCGCCCGCTGCGCAAGCCGGCTCGCGAGCAGGCTCCGCGAGCCGCGGGCGCGGCCGGTCCGCGCCGCTCAGCTCGACAGGGTCTCGAACACGTCGCCCGACGGCGCCTGCCCCAGCACGTGGGTGCGGTGCCACAGCGCGTAGAACAGCAGCGTCCACGCCGCATGCTGCTCGCGCCGGCCGGCGGCATGGCGGAACAGCCGCGACACCGCGTCCGCGGTCGCGATCTCGGCCACACCCTGCTGTCGCGCCACCAGCGGCGCCAGCCGGTCGCCGGCACGCGCGATCCACGCCCCCACCGGCACGGTGAAGCCCTGCTTGGGCGCGAACGGCCGCGCCTGCGGCATGCGGCTCTCCAGCCAGCGCCGCAGCAGCCACTTGCCCATGCCGCCCCGTATCTTCAGCGCGTCCGGCAGCCGGAACGCCGCCGCCGCGACCGCGGGATCGAGCAGCGGCGTGCGCCCCTCGATGCCGTGCGCCATCAGACAGCGATCGAGCTTGAGCAGCAGGTCGTTCGGCAGCCACTCGCAGATGTCGGCTTCCTGCGCCGCCAGCAGCCGCGAGCCGCGGCCGGCGCCGCTGCGGCCGCGCAGGGTCAGCTCGGTCGCGGCCAGCCCGTGGCGCCAGTCGCGCGGGGGGCGGCGCAGCACGTCCAGCCCGTCGAAGGTGCCGCGCCGGCGCATCGCGCGGCCGCCCCGCCACCAGGGGCGCATGGCGCGGCGATAGCGTCCGTAGCCCGCGAACAGCTCGTCGCCGCCCTCGCCGCTCAGGATCACCTTGACGTCGCGCCTGGCGTGTCGCGCCAGCAGCCAGGTCGGGATCACCGCGTAGTCCGCGACCGGATCGTCCAGGCAGGCGACGATCTCGGGCAGATGCCGCCAGACCGTCCGCTCGTCGATCCGCAGCACCTCGTGCCTCGCACCCGCGGCGCGGGCGACGACGCGCGCCTGCTCGCTCTCGTCCGCCGCCTCGCCGCGCTCGAAGGCGGCGGTGAAGGCGCGCACCGGGGCTGCGGTGAGCCGCGCCATCACGTGCAGCACGCAGGCGCTGTCGATGCCGCCGGAGAGGAACAGCCCGTACGGCACGTCGCTGCGGCAGTGCAGCGCCACGCTCTCCTCGAGTGCGGCGTCGAGGCGCGCCATCGCCGCCGTCTCGTCGATCTCCTCCACGGGCCCCGCCGGGAGCGCGCTGATGCGCTGGCGGTCGAGCACCCGGCCGCCGGCGATGCGCACGGTCTCGCCCGGCAGCACGCGGGCGATGCCGGGGAAGATGGTCTCGCGCCCGGTCGTGAACTTGAGCTGCAGCAGCTCGTCGCGCGCCTCGGTGCGCAGCCCGCGGCGCACCAGGCCCGCGGCCAGCAGCGCCTGCGGCTCGGAGGCGAAGGCCAGCCCGTGCTCGAACTCGGCGAGGTAGAGCGGCTTGATCCCGAACGGGTCGCGGGCGAGGGTGAGGTTATGGGTGCCGCGCTCGTGGATGGCGATCGCGTACATGCCGCGCAGCCGCGCGGCGAAGCCGACGCCGTCGCGCAGCCACAGATGCAGCGGCGGCTCGCAGTCGCTGCCGGAGGCGAAATGCACCTCCGGCAGGTCCGTGCGCAGCGCCAGGTCGTTGTAGATCTCGCCGTTGGCGATCAGTGCCGCAGCACCCGCGAACAGCGGCTGGTCGCCGCCGGCGAGGTCGATGATCGCGAGCCGGGTATGCACCAGCGCCACCCGGCCGAGCAGGGTATGGCCGGCGCCGTCCGGGCCGCGATGGGCGAGGCAGGCGGCGAGCGTCGACAGCACCGCCGGCGCGGCCGGCTTCGCGCCGGCCTCGAGCGCGAAGCCGGCGATGCCGCACATCAGGCCTTCTCCGCGCGCGACAGGAAGCCGTGCCAGCGCGCCAGCACCGGCTCGGCGGCGAACTCCGCCTCGTAGCGCGCGCGCCCCGCCTGCCCCAGGCGGGACGCGAGCGACGGGTCGCGCAGCACCGCGTCGATCGCGGCCGCCAGTGCGGCTGCGTCCTCCGGCGGCGTCAGGATGCCGTCGGCGCCGCCGGTGATCAGCTCGGCCGGCCCCTGCGCCGCCGCCGCCACCACCGGCAGCCGCGCCGAGAACGCCTCGATGATCACGTTGCCCAGCGGCTCGTGCCGCGACGGGCAGACCAGCAGGTCGGCGGCCGCCAGCAGGGCCGCGCGATCCTCGCTCCATCCCGGCAGCCGAACCCGCCCGGCGACCCCCTCGCGACGCGCCAGCGCCTCCAGCGCCGCCCGCTCCGGCCCCTCGCCGGCGATCAGCAGTCGCACCTCGGGCAGCAGCCGCATCGCCCGGATCAGCACGTCGAACGCCTTGTTGCGGTGCAGCCGGCCCATCGCCAGCACCAGCCGCGCACCCGGCGGCAGCCAATCCGGGCGGCGTCGCGGGGTGATGCCGTGATCGTCGGAGAAGTTCGGCAGGTGATGCACCCGCGAGCCGGGCCAGCCCTGTGCTCGCACCCACGCGACGATGCCGCGCGTGTTGCCGATCAGGTGGTCGCAGCGCCGGTAGTACGACAGGTCGTAGAAGCCGCCGAGCCGGCCGGCCAGCACCCAGTCGCCGGTGGGGGTGAGTCGCGCGGCGCGGTTCATCCACGCCACCGCCACCCGGGGCGCGTAGCGTCGCAGCGCCCGGCCCAGCCGCGGCCGGGTCAGCAGGTCGAGCCGGCCGCCGAAGCGCAGCTGCAGCGGCTCGAGACCGCCGCGCCGCAGCCGCGCGGCGCGCTGCGGGTCGCGCCGGATCGCCGCCAGCACGTCGTCGCCGGCGCTGCCCTGGGTGCCCCCCTGGGCGAGGCAGAGCCGCTCGTAGAACAGCTCGGCCCCCCCTGCCTCGGCGCCGGCCATGACATGTGCGACCTTCAGCATGCGCCGAGCGTGCCCGCCCGGATGAGCAGCCACAAGGCGGCCTGCAGCACCGGCTCGACCTCCAGCCCGTCGATCGGCGCCGAGCCGGGCGCCCCGGGCGCCGACACGTAGGCGGCGCAGCGCCCGCTCGGGGCATACTCGTCGGCGCGACTTGGCCCGAACAGGCCCAGCGTCGGCGCGCCGGCCGCGGCGGCCAGGTGCATCAGCCCGGAATCATTGCCGACGAACAGCGCGCAGCGCGCGAGGCAGGATGCGGCCTCGGCCACGCTCAGCAGGCCGCGCAGGTCGATCGCCTGCGGCAGGGCGGCGAGCACCGGTGCCGCCATCGCGTGCTCCGCCTCCCCGGGACCGGCGAACAGCACCGGCACCGCCCCCGGCAGGCTGCCCGCGAGGCGTCGGAACAGCTCGGCGAAGCGGGCCGCCGGCCAGACCTTGCCGTTCCAGTTCGCGGTCGGCCCGAGGCCGATCAGCGGTGCCGCGTCCGGCAGCAGCGAGGCCGCCAGGGCGCGGTCCTGCGGCGCGGTCCACACCACCGGCAGCGGCGGCGGATCGAGGCCCAGCACGCTCCCGACATGGCCGAGGCGCAGGCCCGGCCGGCGGCCGCCGCGCAGGACCCTGCGCCGCCGCGCCGGCAGCAGCCAGGTGACCGCGGAGCCGCGCAGGTCGACCGCGAGGTCCCAGCGCGTGCCCACGCAGCGCCGCCACAGGCCCGCCCAGTGCAGGTCGAGGCGACGCTTCTCGACGATCAGGGTGCGCTCGCGGCCTGGCAGCCGATCGAACAGGCCGGCGGCCACCGGACCGCAGGCGATGGTGAAGCGCGCGTCGGGATGCAGCGCGCGCAGGTGATCGAGCAGCCCGGTGGTCAGCACCGCGTCGCCGAGCCGGGTCGCGGTGATGAACAGGATCGACCTCAACGGACCGCTGCCGGCCGCGTCGCGGCGGTGCAGTATCCAGCACGCGGTCGCATGGACATCCCTCCCCTGGTCTCGCTCCCGGCCTCTCTTGCTCCGCCGGTGCGCAAACGCCAAGTTCGGCGCATGCTCAAGCTCGCACTGCTTGCCGATCGCGCGGCGATCGCACTCGGCGGTCCCGACCGCGTGCCGTTCCTCCAGGGGCTGGTGTCCAACGACGTGGCGCTCGCGGTGCCGGGGCGGGCGGTGTGGGCCGCCCTGCTGACCCCGCAGGGCAAGTGGCTCGCCGATTTCTTCGTGCTGAGCGACGGCGAGCGGCTGCTGCTCGACTGCGAGCGCCAGCAGGCGGAGATGCTGATCCAGCGCCTGTCTCGCTTCCGGCTGCGCTCCAGGGTCGAGCTGGCGCCGACTACGCTGCACGTGCACGTCGCCTGGGACGGAGAGCCGCAGCACGAGGCCGGCAGCGTGATCGCGCCGGATCCGCGGCTGCCGGAAGCCGGCTGGCGCGTCCTCTCGGCAGGCCCGCTCGCCTGCGAGGCGGACGACGTCGACTGGGACCGGCACCGGCTGCTGCTCGGGCTGCCGGACGGCTCGCGCGACTGCGAGAGCGAGAAGACGGTGCTGCTGGAGGCCGGGTTCGACGAGCTGGGCGGCATCTCCTGGAGCAAGGGCTGCTACATGGGCCAGGAGCTCACCGCGCGCACCCGCTATCGCGGCCTGCTCAAGCGCCGGCTGGTGCCGGTCAGCGCCCAGGCCGCGCTGCCGCCGCCGGGAACCGCGCTGACCCGCGACGGGATCGAGGTCGGCACCATGCGCTCCTCGCGCGACTTCCACGGCATCGCGCTGCTGCGCCTGGAGCATCTGCGCGCAGGCCTGGACGGCACGCTGCGAGCGCGCGTCCCCGGCTGGATGCGCCTCCCGGCGCCCGACGCGTGATCCTCGACGCGTTGGCGTTCGACCGGGACGGCCTGGTGGCCGCGGTGGCGCAGCAGCACGACACCGGCGAGGTGCTGATGCTGGCCTGGATGAACCGCGAGGCGCTGGAGGAGACTTTGCGCACCGGCCGCGCCTGCTACTGGAGCCGCTCGCGGCGCCGGCTGTGGCGCAAGGGAGAGATCTCCGGACAGACCCAGCACGTGCTGTCGGTACGGCTGGACTGCGACGGCGACGCGGTGCTGCTGCTGGTCGACCAGCACGGCGTGGCCTGCCACACCGGCCGGCGCAGCTGCTTCTTCCAGGAGATCGCCGCCGACGGCCTGACCGAGCTCACTCCCCCCCTGATCCCCCCCGGAACCCTCTACGGCCCCCCCTGAGGTGCCCGAGCATACCGGGGGTCCGGGGCCTCAGGCCCCGGCGGGTCCGGGGCAGCGCCCTGGCCTCATCTTCCTGGTCGCCGGCGAGGCCAGCGGCGACGTGCTGGGCGCGCGCCTGATGCAGGCGCTGTCGGCGCTGCGTCCCGGCCTGGAGTTCCAAGGCATCGGCGGCGCCCGCATGGCCGAGCAGGGCCTGCGCAGCCTGTTCCCGATGCAGGAGCTCGCGGTGATGGGCCTGCTGGAGGTGCTGCCGCGGCTGCGCGCCCTGGCCCGCAGGCTGGATCAGGCCGCCGCCGAGGTCGCGCGCCTGCGCCCGTCGCTGGTGGTCACCATCGACAGCCCCGGCTTCACCCTGCGCCTGCTGCGCCGGATCGCCCCGCTCGGCATCCCGCGCGTGCACTATGTCGCCCCCCAGGTCTGGGCCTGGCGCGAGCATCGGGTGCGCGAGTTCCCCGGCCTGTGGGAGCGTCTGCTCTGCCTGCTGCCGTTCGAGCCCGCCTTCTTCCTGCGACACGGCCTGGAGGCCCGCTTCACCGGTCATCCGGTTCTGCAGTCGGGCGCCGATGGCGGCGACGCCGCACGCTTCCGCGCCCGCCACCGGCTGGCCGCCGAGCGCCCGATCGTCATGCTGATGCCCGGCAGCCGGCGCAGCGAGGTGCCGAGGCTGCTGCCGGTGTTCGGCCGCACGCTGGCGCTGCTGGCGCGCGAGCTGCCCGACCTGGTGCCCGTGGTCGCGGCGTCCCCGGTGGCGGCGGCGATGGTGCGCCGCGCCGCGCGAGCCTGGCCGCTGCGGCCGGTCCTGGTCACCGAGGCGGATGACAAGCACGACGCCTTCGCCGCCAGCGGCGCCGCCCTGACCAAGTCCGGCACCTCGACGCTGGAGCTCGCGCTGGCCGGCGTGCCGATGGCGGTGACCTACCGGGTGAACCCGATCACGGCCGCGATCGCGCGCCGGCTGATCCGCGTCCCGCACGTGGCGATGGTCAACCTGCTCGCCGGTCGCCTCCTGGTGCCGGAGCTGCTGCAGCGGGATTGCCGGCCGCAGCGGCTCGCGGCCACGCTCATGCGCCTGCTCACCGATCCCGAGGCCGCCGACGCGCAGCGGCGAGGCTTCGCGGCGGTGCTGGCCTCGCTGCGAGCGCCGCAGGGTTCCCCGGCGGAGGCGGCGGCGCGCGAGCTGCTGGCACTGCTCGACGCCGCCTCGGCCGGGGTGCTGCCCTGATGGCCAGCGTGCTCGCCGCGGTGCTGCCGGTGTTCGCCCTGATCCTCGCGGGCTACGTCTGCGGCCGGCGCGGCAGCCTCGGCGAGGGCGCCACCGACGTGCTGAACCGCTTCGTGGTCACGCTCGCGCTGCCCGCCCTGCTGTTCCTGGGGGCCGCGCACGTCACCCGCGCCAGCGCCGGGCCGCCGGCCTTCCTGTACGCGTTCAGTGCGGCGATGTTCGCCTGCTTCTTCCTCTCGTTCACCCTGGAGCGGCTGGCCGGGTACGGCATCGCCGACTGCGCGATCGCGGGACTGGGCGGCGGCTACGCCAACACGGGCTTCATGGGCATCCCGCTCTGCCTCGCCGTGTTCGGCGATCCCGGGCTGCAGCCGGCGCTGATGTCGAGCCTGCTGACCATCAGCCTGCTGTTCGCGGTCGCCCTCGCCCTGATCGAGTTCGACCTGCAATCCTCCCCCGACCTGCTGCGCACCCTGCTGCGCACCGGCCGCGCCCTGCTCGGCAATCCGCTGCTGCTGGCGCCGCTGGCGGGCTTCGCGCTGGACCTCAGCGGGTACGCGCTGCCGGCGCCGCTGCGGCACTTCGCGACCCTGCTGGGCGACGCCGCCAGCCCCTGCGCGCTGGTCACCATCGGGCTGTTCCTGTCGCGCCGGCGGGAGGCGCACGAGCCGGCCGCGGGTGTCGCCGGGGTGGCGCGCCAGGTGGTGATCAAACTGCTGCTGCAGCCCGCCCTGACCGGCCTGATCGTTTGGCGCGTCACCGCCCTGCCGCCGGTGTGGGCGGCGAGTGCGATCCTGATCAGCGCGCTGCCGACCGGCACCGGCCCGTTCATGCTGGCCAAGCTGTACGACCGCGAGGCGGCCGGCATCTCCGCGGCGATCCTGGCCTCGACGGTGCTGTCGCTGCTCAGCATCACCCTTCTGGTGGCGTGGCTCAGGCCGGCATGACCCCGCCCGCGGGCCGCGCCGGTGGCGGCAGCAGCGGCACCTCGGAGCGCGCGCCGCGCGCGCGCCCGATGCGCTCGACGTTGTCGCGCACCACCGGATAGTCTTCCGCCAGGCGCTCGAACTGTCTCGCGCCGATCACCAGCAGGTAGCCGTAGCGCAGCGCGCGCACGGTGGCGACCGGGCGGCTGCCGCGCAGCACCTCCTCGGCGCCGACCAGGTCGCCCTCGGCATAGCGGATATCGTGCTCGGCGACGTGGGACTCCAGCACGCCGGCGCTGATGAAGTAGACCAGCCGCACCCGCGCGCCGCGCCGGTAGAGCGTCTCGCCGGGGGCGATGAAGCGGATCGAGAGCGTCATCGCCAGGTCGTGCATCACCGCCTCCGGCACACCGCGCAGCGCCGGCAGGCCCTTGATCCGGCTCTCTATGCCGCTCTTGAGGTTGAACTTGAGCCGCTGGTCGAGCCGCCGCCGGCGCTGCTCGACGCCGCGATGCAGCTCGCGGTGCAGCTCCTCGCTGATCAGCGACTCCGCGAGCAGCTTGTCGTGCTCCTCGCCCTCCAGGCGCAGCGCCACCTGCCGCAGCACCCGGCTCTCCAGCGCCTCGGAGTAGCCCTGGTAGTGCAGCCGCATGGTGTCGACGGCGTCCTGCAGCAGCCGGCGCCGGCGCTGCAGCACCTCCGAGACGATCTCGGCCACCCGGATGCCGAGCGTGGGCTCGACCCGCTTGCGCATGAAGCGGGTCAGCGAGAGCGACACCAGGTGCTGGACCATCAGCCGCTCGAAGCGCTGCATCATGCACAGCATCAGCGGCTGGTCGAAGCGGAGCACGCGATGCGCCCACTGCGCCAGCCTGAACCCCAGCGAGGGCCGCAGCCGGCGTCGCACCGCGCGCACGTAGCCGAACCGGCCCTCCAGCCGGGCGCCGTCGATCATCGCGTCGGCGGTGCGCAGCAGCACCTCCATCACCCCGCGCGAGATGCCGCGTATGCGGAACAGGTCGAGCAGGATCGAGCGCTCCTGGTTGGCGATGGTGATCAGCGCCAGCGTCACCCGCTGGCGGTCGCCCAGGGCGGTGTCGAAATTATTGGCCTCTCGCTCCTCGGCGATGCGCCGGTCCAGCACCTCCAGCACGTGGCCGGTGGTCTGGCCGGAGAAGCCGAACTCGCCGGCCATCCGCCGCGTGCGGTCGCGCACCTCGCCGAGGCCGAGGCCGAGCACCTGATGGCGCAGCGCCTCGTCGATCGGCGGCAGCCGGTCGAGGCGGAAGAACACCACCAGCGAGCGCAGGGTGGTGCCGCAGGTGACCAGCGTGATCAGCACGAAGCCGGTGACCAGGATGCCGATGAAGTGCGCGACCGGCACCGGGACCCGCGGGTTCTCGGTCACCGCCAGCGCCAGGGCCAGGGTGATCGCGCCGCGCAGGCCGCCCCAGACCATCGTCACCTTGAACGGCAGCGGCACCGGCGGCGACAACTTGGTCAGCGCCAGCAGCGGCAGCAGGCCGAACACGACGGCGGCGCGCGCCGCCATGCCGGCGGCGAGCGCGATGGCGATCAGCGCCCCGTCCCACCAGCTGGCACCCGCCAGCAGCCGCGGCACCAGCATCGAGGCCAGCACGAACACCAGCGAGCCGGCCCAGAACACCAGCTGCTCCCACAGCTCGATCAGGAAGCGCCAGGTCTGCGGCCGCAGCGTCGAGGGGCCGTACAGCGAGAAGGTGAGCCCGGCCGCCGCCGTCGCCACCACGCCCGAGCAGTGCAGCCCGTCCTCGCAGACGATGTAGGCGATGTAGGGCAGCGCCAGGGTCAGCGTGACCTCGCCGGCGGGCGTGCCGCCGAAGGCGGTGATCATCCACAGGGTCAGCCGGCCGAGCAGGGCGCCGACCAGCATCGCGGCCACGAACGAGGCGATCAGCCCGAGCAGGGCATGCCCGAACTGCACCGGCTGGCCGGCGGTGACCGCCGTCAGCAGCACCCCGAAGATCGAGATCGCGGCGGCGTCGTTCAGCAGCGCCTCGCCCTCGACCAGCCGGGTCAGCCGGGTGGCGGCGCCGATCTCGCGGAAGATCCCGACCACCGCGCTGGGATCGGTGTTGGCGACGATGGCGCCGAGCAGCAGGCAGACCTCCAGGCTCATCGCGGCGAACGGGTACAGCGCGAGCCCGATCGCCGCCGTGCTGACCAGCACCGCGACCACGGCGAGCAGCAGCACGGTGGCGCCGTCGTGCGACAGCCGGCGCACGTCGATCGAGAGCGCGCCCTGGAACACCAGGATCGGCAGGAAGATCAGCAGGAACGCGGCGCCGTCGATGGGGAAGTCCAGCAGCGTCCGGGCGGCGCCATCGAACAGGTCGGTCACCGTGCTGCGCAGCAGCAGGTCGGCGGTGCCGCCGATCAGGATGCCCACCATCGCCAGCAGCACCGTCTCCGGCAGGTGCAGGCGCTGCGCCAGCGGCGGCACCGCGCTGACCACCACCAGCAGCACGGCGATCGCGAGCAGGATCGCAGGAAGACCGCTCATGCCCATGCCGTGCTATCCCAAGATGTTGATTTCAAGCACTCTTGAAGCCTAGCACAGGGCGCTCGACGGTTCAGCACGGCGTGATCGCGGCTGGCCGCGCAGCACGTAGCCGCAGCGACCGATCCGTGGCAATTTACCGATGTCGGTTCCGCGCCGGCGCGCGCGATCTCGGCGTCGCCGGCGCCGGGTTGGTTGGGAGTTCTGGATGCCTGCATGCCTGCGCCGTGTGATCGTACCGATCGGGCGCGCTGCGACGCTGTCGTTGCTGATCTCGGGGCTCGCCGCGGGCGCGGGCGGTTCGGCGTTCGCCCAGAGCCCGAGCCAGGGCCGGACGGTCACCACCGATCCCTCCCAGGCCGGCGACCAGTTCAAGCCCAAGCCGGGTGCGGACGCGGCGCACGGCAATGCCAGTGCGGCCGACGCGGCGGCGCATCCGGCGGCGCAGCCGGCGCCCGGGCCGGCTCCGGTGGCCAAGCCGCCGCCGAACCCGCAGGCTGGCTCGCAGCCGGATCCGCACGCCGCTGCTCCGGCGCAGCACGCGGCGGCGCCGGCGCCGCTGGACGCCTCGCAGGTCGCGCTGGTGGACAAGGGGCGCTACATCGCGATCGCCTCGGACTGCGCGCCCTGCCACATGTCGGTCGGCGGCACCGCCTTCGCCGGCGGGCTGATCCTGAACACGCCGTTCGGCCAGATGGCCACCCCGAACATCACGCCCGACAAGCAGACCGGCATCGGCGCGTGGAGTGCAGACCAGTTCTACGGCGTGATCCATAACGGCATCGGTCCGGGGCACCAGTACATCTACCCGACCATGACCTTCACCTCGTACACCAAGATGCCGCGGCCCGACGTGGACGCGCTGTTCGCCTACCTGAAGTCGCTGACGCCGGTGCACGCGCCGCGTCTCGCGGTGTCGCTGAACTTCCCGTTCAACATCCGCCTCAGCCTGCTCGGCTGGCGCATGCTGTTCTTCCGGGCCAGCACCTACCAGGCGGACGCGTCGAAGTCCGACCAGTGGAACCGAGGCGCCTACCTGGTGCAGGGCCCGGGGCATTGCGGCGAGTGCCATTCGCCGCGCAACGCGCTCGGCGGCGTGATCAACGGCAGCAGCCTCGCCGGCGGACAGGTCGATTCGTTCCTGGCGCCCAACATCTCCTCGGATGCCCGCTGGGGCATCGGCGGCTGGAGCGAGAACGAGATCGTCACCTTCCTCAAGACCGGCGCGATCCGCAAGGGCGTCGTGTTCGGGCCGATGATCGAGGTCGTGCACGAGAGCATGGCCAAAATGACCGACGACGACGTGCACGCCATCGCCGTTTACCTCAAGGGCACGCCGCCGCGGGCGAACCGGCCGCCGGCGCCGGCGTCGCAGAAGCTCGCCCAGGCCTCGATCCATCGCGGCATGGCGATATACGCGACCAACTGCTCGCAATGCCATCAGGACAACGGCAACGGCGCTGCCGGCGCAATCCCCAACCTCGCCGAGAACGAGGCGGTGCGCGCCTACGATCCGACCGACGCGATCACGCCGCTGCTCGCCGGGCTGGAGGGCCAGGGCAAGTACGGCGCGATGCCGCGCTTCGGCGGCGCGCTGAGCGACCAGGACATCGCCGACGCCGCCAACTACATACGCACCGCCTGGAACAACGGTGCGCCGGCCAACGCCACCGCGGCGATGGTGCACGGCCTGCGCGGCACCGCCCCGGTCGGCATCGGCGGCAGCATCGCGGCGCGCGACTTCGGCTGCCCCAAGATCGGCGAGGGCACCGTGCCGGGCTCGCTCGCCACCGAGCAGGAGGTCGCGCGTCTCGCCGGTGCGGACCGCAGCAACCTGCAGAACGGCATCGCCGCGGTGATCGCGCTGGTTAAGAAGGACAACCCCGAGGCCGCCAGCGGCGACGTGGTGACCGCGCTCAACGCCGCCTACTGCCCCGTGGTCGCCAACCGCACCGACCTCACCCGGGCGCAGCAGCGCAGCGCCCTGATCGCCTTTTCCGACCAGGCGGGGCAGCAATATGCCCGCACCAGCCCGGCGGACGTCTCCAAGGTGCTGGTCGACACCTCGCTCAGCCCAGACGCAGTGGCGCAGATCGACCAGGCGGCCGCCGCGGCCGGCCTCACCCCCAGCGCCTTCATCGCCAAGCAGCTCTCCGCCGGCGGCAAGGTGCCCGCCTCCAGCAACTAACGGTTTGACCCCATCAAAGGCAAGCCTCTGAAAACGTTGGTTCTGGAAGATGGGGTCTGGAGCCCCCGCCCCAACGGGTCAAGGACGGAGCCCTTGCCTTACTCCCGGTGATCGACCTGTCCGGGCTGCATGACGAAGATCCGGCCGCGCGGCGGGCGGTCGCGGCGCGGATCGGCCAGGCCTGCCGCGAGGTCGGGTTCTTCTACGCGGCCGGTCACGGTATCCCGCAGGCGACGCTGCGGTCGGTGTTCGACGCGTCGCGCCGTTTCTTCGCCCTCGACCTCGCGAGCAAGCAGGCGCTCGCGATGCACCGGGTCGGCAACCGCGGCTATGTCGGGCTCGGCGCCGAGCGGCTCGACGCCGCCGCGGCGCCGGATCGCAAGGACGCGTCCATTCTCGGGCTCGAGCTGGCGCCCGACGATCCGGAGGCGAGCCGGCCGTTCCGCGGCGTCAATGCCTGGCCCGACCTGCCCGGCTTCCGCGCTGATGCTCGATTATTACGGCCGCTGCCATCGCCTCGGCTGCCTGATCCATCGCGGCTTCAGCCTGGATCTCGGGCTGCCGGAACGCTTCTTCGACGACAAGCTCGACGCGCCGATCGCGACCCTGCGGCTGCTGCGCTATCCGGGCGGGCCGCCCGACGATGCATCGCAGGCCGGCCCGGGAGCCGGCACCCATACCGACTACGGCAACCTGACCATCCTCGCCACCGACGGCGTCGCCGGGTTGCAGGTGCGCCGGCGCGACGGCACCTGGCTCGCGGCACCCCACATCGAGGGCGGCTTCATCTGCAACATCGGCGACTGCCTGATGCGCTGGAGCAACGACACCTACGTCTCGACGCCGCATCGCGTCGAGGTGCCGACGCGCGAGCGCAGCTCGATCGCCTTCTTCCTCGATCCCAACCCGGACGCTCCGGTGGTGCCGGTGGTGTCGCGGGACGGCGAACCGGCCAAGTATCCGCCCACCACCGGCGGCGCCTTCCTGCGGTCGCGGCTGGAGCCGACCTACAGCCACGTCGCGACGTGAGCAGGCGCCGGGCGGGGAACGCGAGCACCGGCGATCGACCGAGCCTGCCGCACATGCCGCCGCGGCAGCAGATCCGGAAGCGGAAAACAGATCGACTTAATAATAACGAAATAACACTCAGGTTTTCTTGACTAATATTTTTTCATAAAATATGTAGATGCTGCATAGTCTCGACGGTTCCCTTGAACGGGGGACCGCCGCCGCCGAACAATTTCCTACTGCTGATTATTGCCAGCGTCACGAGAGATCCTCGGGTCCTCGATCCCTGCGGCTACCTCCGATTTCATCTGGAGATTTAAAATGGCCAATCAAAGCGGCGGTCCCGGCAGCTATTCCGGCACCGGCAATACGTTCAACGGCGCAGGCACCGGTAGCTACACGCTCGCCGGCGACGGCTTCCTCGGGCTCACCGGAAACGCGGCCGCGACCGTGGTCAACGGCACGATCGCGAACATCACGCTCGGCGCCAGCGTCGTCGGCACCGGTGTCGCAACACTCACCACCGCGACCATCACCGCCCTGAGCGGCGGCACCGCCAACATCGCCTCGGTCGTCGGTTCCATCGGCACCACGGTGCTGCACGCGGCGGGCGGCACCGTCTCCGTCGGCAGCGCCGTCACCGGGCTCGGCACCTTGAATGCCACGATAGACGGCGGCGGCCAGCTGAACGTGTTCAACTCGCTCCTGAGCGGCGCCAGCGGCGATACCGTCGGTTTCGGCAGCGGCGGCGGCACCTTCGCCATCGACACGACGACGCTGTCGGTCTCGGTGCTGAGCGGCACCGTGATCGGCAACTTCGGCGTCGGCGACCATATCATCGACCAGAACATCAACTTCGCCAACGTCGCCAGCTACAGCGTCGCGGCGAACGGGCCGCAGACCGTGACCTTCTTCAACAGCGCGGGCGCCGCGCTCGGCGGCCTCAGCTTCGCCGCCGGCACCTTCGCCTCCACCGGCCAGTTCGCCGCCGGCTCCGGACCGGTGCAGATCACCAACAGCGGCGCCGCCCTGGAGCTGTCCACCTGCTTCCTGCGCGGCACCATGATCGCCACGCCGCACAGCGAGCGCTCGGTCGAGAGCTTGCGCTGCGGCGAAGCCGTGCATGTGCTCGAGAACGGTCGCCTGATCGCCAAGCCGATCCTCTGGATCGGCAGCCGCGCCATCGATGCCCACGCCCTGCGCGACCGCGACGAGGCCTACCCGATCCGCATCCGACGCCACGCCTTCGACACGAACGCGCCGCACCGCGACCTCCTGCTCACACCCGAGCATTGCATCCTCACCGAGGCCGGCCTCACCCCGGTGCGGATGTTCGTGAACGGCAGCTCCATCGTCATCGATCGCACGGTCCCGCGATACGAGTTCTTCCATATCGAGCTCGACCGTCACGGCATCCTGCTGTCCGAGGGGCTGACCACCGAGAGCTACCTCGACACCGGCAATCGCGACCTGTTCGTCGACGCGGGCACCGCCGTCACACTTCGTCGGGACGTGGTCATGGCGGCCCCGCTCGCCGTCTCCCGTGCGGAGATCGAGCCGATCTGGCAGCGGCTCGCCGAACGTGCCCGCGAGCTCGGCTTCGCCGCACCTGCGAGCGGGACGGCGCTGACCGATCAGCCGGACCTGCGCCTGCTGCTCGAGAGCGGCCGCGAGCTGCGCGCCCGCTGGCACAACGGCCAGCGCCACATGTTCCAGTTGCCGCGCGGCGAGAAGGCGGTCCGGCTGCTCTCCCGTGCCGCCGTACCGGCGCAGGTGATCGGGCCTTTCGTCGACGACCGGCGCAGCCTCGGCGTCGCCGTCGAGCGGATCGTGGTCTGGCGCGGCCTGGAGGATCAGGTGCTGGCGGCGACGGATCTCGCGCTCGCCGGCTGGCATGAGCCCGAGGGTGCGGTACGCTGGACCGACGGCGACGCGGCACTCGATCTCGGGCGCGCCGAGGACGATACCTTCCTCGACGTGCACGTGACCGGCACCTTCCTGTACGCACTGGATCAGGCGGCGGACCAGCGAGCCGCCGCCTGATCGCGCTCTAGCAGAGAAGGCAAGGGGCTTTGCCCCTTGACCCCATCGAAGGCAAGCCTTTGAAAACCTGATCTTAGAAACGGGGTTTGGGGCCTATGGCCCCAACGGGTCAAGGGCAGAGCCCTTGCCTTGGTTCTTCTGCAGCCTGCTCATCGGATCGCCCGTCCAGCAGCGAGATCCACTGCCGCAGCCTTGCGCCCGGATCCGCCGCCGACACGATATCCGACACCGCCGCCACGCAATCCGCACCGGCGGCGATGCAGCCCGCAGCCCGCTCCAGGGTGATGCCGCCGATGGCGACCAGCGGCAGCGCCCCGACGCGCCGCCTCCACTCGCCGAGCCGCGGCAGCCCCTGCGGCGCGAACGGCATCTGCTTCAGCGTGGTCGGATAGACCGGCCCCAGCGCCACGTAGTCCGGCGCCACCGACAGCGCGCGATCCAGCTCCGCCTCGGAGTGGGTGCTGACGCCGAGCCGCGCCCCCGCCGCGCGTATTGCCGCAAGATCGGCATCCTGCAGGTCTTCCTGACCGAGATGGATGAAGTCCACCCGCTCCTCGATGGCCATCCGCCAATGATCGTTCAGCACCAGCGTCGCCCCGGCCGCATCGCACGACGCCTTAGCCGCGCGAACCTCGTCGCGCAGACGGCCCGGCCCGGACTGCTTGACGCGAAGCTGCACCAGCCTCGCACCGCACCCGACCAGCCGCGCCACCCAGGCCGCGCTGTCGACGACGGGATAGACGCGCGACGGCAGCGGCCGCATCATGCCAGCATCGCACGCCCGAACACCGGGGTGGAGGGCTGCGCCATGTCGCGGCGCTGCATCGGGTCGGCCAGGAACGCCGCCCGGCCGGCCTCGACGGCGAGCGCGAAGGCGCGCGCCATCATCACCGGGTCGCCGGCCTTCGCCACCGCGGTGTTCAGCAGCACCGCGTCGTAGCCGAGCTCCATCGCCGCCGCCGCATGCGACGGCAGCCCGATGCCGGCATCCACCACCAGCGGCACCTCGGGGAAATGCGCCCGCAGCGCGCGCAGCCCGAACCGGTTGTTCAGCCCCTGCCCGGAGCCGATCGGCGCCCCCCACGGCATCAGCACGCGGCAGCCCGCCTCCAGCAGCCGCTCCGCCACCACCAGGTCCTCGGTCGTGTAGGGCAGCACCTTGAAGCCGTCGGCGGTGAGCAGCCGCGCCGCCTCGACCAGCCCGAACACGTCGGGCTGCAGCGTGTCGCTCTCGCCGATCACCTCCAGCTTGATCCAGTCGGTGGCGAACACCTCGCGCGCCATCTGCGCGGTGGTGACCGCCTCGCGCGCGGTATGGCAGCCGGCGGTATTGGGCAGCACCCGCACGCCGAGACCGCGTATCAGCGACCAGAACCCCTCCCCGGCGCGCTCCCCGGCGCCCTCGCGACGCAGCGACACGGTGACGATCTGCGCACCCGAAGCCCGCACCGCCTCGGCCATCATTGCCGGCGACGGGTACTGCGCGGTTCCCAGCATCAGGCGCGAGCTGAGCTCGATCTCGTACAGCACCATCGCCTCAGCCTCCCTGCATCGGCGAGACGATCTCGACCGCGCACCCCTCGCGCAGCGGCTGGCTCGCGCGCGCGGTGGCCGGCACGAAGCTGCCGTCGAGCGCGGTCGCGAGGCGCGGCTGGCGATAGCCGAGCTCCAGCAGCACGGAATCGAGGGTGCTGGAAGCGACGTCGTGCGGCGCGCCGTTCACCAGGATGCGCATGGCTGAGCTCCGTTCGGACCCTGCTCACCTATGCAGTCCGGCGGCCTCCGGCAAGCCGAGACGCGACGCCACGCGCTCGGCCAGCACCGGCGCCAGCAGGAAGCCGTGCCGGTGCACGCCGTTGACGCTGATCACCCCGCCCACCTCCTGGATCCGCGGCATGTTGTCGTCGAACGAGGGACGCAGGCCGGCGCCGGTCTCCAGGATCTCCGCTTCCGCGAACGCCGGATGCAGCGCGTAGGCCGCCCCCAGCAGCTCCATCGCCGCGCGCGCGGTGATGCCGCCCTGCCGCTCGCTCTCCACCATGGTCGCACCCACCATGAACACGTTCGCCGCCCGTGGCACCACGTAGAGCGGGAAGCGCGGATGCAGCAGCCGCACCGGGCGCGACAGCGCCATCTCGGGGCAGCGCAGCAGCAGCATCTCGCCGCGCACCCCGCGCAGCCCGGCGAGCTCGGCGCGGGCGGAGAAGCCGCGGCAATCGACGATCCGCTCGAAGCGGCCTTCCGCCCGTTCGGCGCCGAGCCGCACCCGGCCGCCCAGCTCGGCCAGCCGCCGCGCCAGCGCCGGCAGCGCCGTGCGCGGATCGAGATGCGCCTCGCGGCCGAAGAACAGCGCGCGGCCGAAGCGGCCCGCGAGGTCCGGCTCCAGGGCGGCGATGCCGTCCCGGTCCAGCCACGCATGTCCGGTGGTGCGCCTGGCATAGCCGTCCAGCTCGCCCGCGTCGCGCGCCGGCGCCAGCACCAGGCTGCCGCGCCGCGCTGCGTCGGGCGCATGCGAGAGCCACCAGCCGATCGTCTGCTCGGCGTGGTCCAGTATCTCCGCCGGCGCGGTCTCCGCCTCGCACCAGGGCGCCAGCATGCCGCCCGCCCGCCATGACGCGCCGGCGCCGATCCGCTCGCCCTGCTCGAGCAGCGTCACCTTGGCGCCGCGCTCGGCGAGCAGCACCGCGGTCACCAGCCCGGTGACCCCGGCTCCGCGCACCAGGACCGGCGGCGCGCTCGGCGCCGGGCCTACCCGATCGGGTTGCGAGGCATCAGCCACCTGAACCGGCCTTTCCTGATCGCGACGCCGGCAAATCGCCATCGCCCGCGGGGACGGCGGACGCGGCGCGGCGTTGCAGCCAAGTCTGTTACGGGGACCCGGGATCATGAACAAGACCGCCTCCATCCTGCTGTCGATCGGCGCCGTCTCGACCGCGGCCGTGATCGGGCAGCGCGCCGGCCCGCAGCACCCGCGCGAGGCGATCTGGTATGCCCGCCTCGACAAGCCGGGCTTCACGCCGCCCGGCCCGGTGATCGGCGGCGCCTGGACGCTGCTCGACCTGCTGCTCGTCGTCTCCGGATCGAGGCTGCTCGCCGCACCGCCGAGCCGCGAGCGCTCCACCGCGCTGCTGTTCTGGTCGGTCAACCTCGCCGGCATCGCCGGCTACCCCTGGGTGTTCTTCAGGCGCAAGGAGCTCGGCGCCAGCACCGCCGTGGTCGCCGGCATGCTGGCCTCGGCGCGCGCCGCCGCCTCGACCGCCGGGCGCGTGGACCGCATCGCCGGGCTGACCGCGATGCCTCTGGTCGGCTGGCTCGCCTTCGCGGGTCTGCTGAGCGAGGAGCTCTGGCGGCGCAACCGGGCGTGAGCATCCCGCTCCGGGCGGCGGCGCTGCTGGCGGTCCTGCTGGCAGGGCCGGCCGGCTGCGCCGCCGGCAGTACGGTGGAGCCGCCGACGCCGCTCTCCAACGTCTCGCCCGACGAGCTTAACCCGGACGGCACCTTCAGGAAGAACGGGCTGGTGCCGGTCGATCCCAGCGAGCAGTTCTGACTAGGCGAAAGGATCAAGGGCTCTGCCCTTGACCCGCTGGGGCCGGCGGCCCCAGGCCCCGGTTCTCTATTCTACCGTGACGGACTTTGCCAGGTTGCGGGGCTGGTCTACGTCGGTGCCCTTCAGCAGCGCCACCTCGTAGGCCAGCATCTGCACCGCGATGCTGTGCAGGATGGGAGCGACGAACCCGTCCGCCTGCGGCAGCACCACCATCTGCTCGGCGATGCCGTGCAGCTTCATCGCGCCCCTGGCGTCGGTGAACACCATCAGCCGGCCGCCGCGTGCGCGCGCCTCCTGCAGGTTCGACGCGGTCTTGTCGAACAGTCTTCCGCTGGGCGCGATCGCCACCACCGGCACGGTGCGGTCGATCAGCGCGATCGGCCCGTGCTTCATCTCGCCGGCGGCGTAAGCCTCGGCATGGATGTAGGAGATCTCCTTGAGCTTCAGCGCGCCCTCCAGCGCCACCGGGAAATAGGCGCCGCGGCCGAGATACAGCACGTCGCGCGCCTCGGAGACGATGGCGGCGATGCGCTGCACGTCGCCGGTGAGCGCGAACAGCTCCGCGGCCTTCCCCGGCAGGTCGAGCAGCGCCTCGACCAGCGCCACCTCGCGCGCCTCCGACAGGCAGCCGCGCGCCCGGCCGACCGCGATCGCGACGCAGGCCAGCACCGAGAGCTGGGCGGTGAACGCCTTGGTGCTGGCCACGCAGATCTCGGGTCCGGCCACGGTGTCGAGCACCACGTCGCTCTCGCGCGCCATCGTGCTCTCCGGCACGTTCAGCACCGACATCACGTGCTGGCCGCCGACGCGCAGCGCGCGCAGCGCCGCCAGCGTGTCGGCGGTCTCGCCGGACTGGCTGATCATCAGCGCGAGACCGCCTTCGGCGAGCGGGGCGTCGCGGTAGCGCAGCTCGCTGGCGACGTCGGCGTCGGTCGGCAGCCTCGCCTCGCTCTCCAGCCAGTGCCGCCCCAGCAGCCCGGCATAGAACGCCGAGCCGCAGGCGGTGATGGTCACCCTGGGCAGGGCGGCGAGATCGAACGGCAGCGCCGGCATCACCACCCGGCGGGTGGTCGGATCGATCATGTGCAGCAGGGTCTGCCCGATCACCAGCGGGTGCTCGTGCAGCTCCTTCTCCATGTAGTGCCGGTAGCCGTCCTTGCCGATCGAGCCCGCGATCAGCGCGGTCTGCCTGATCTCGTATGGGACGGGGCTGCCCTCGATGTCGAACATCTCCGCCCCGTCGCGGGTGACGACGCACCAGTCGCCGTCGCGCAGATAGGCGATGCGCCGGGTCAGCGGCGACAGCGCGAGGCTGTCGGAGCCCAGGAACATCTCGTTGTCGCCGAACCCCACCGCCAGCGGCGCGCCGTGACGGGCGCCGATCATCAGCTCGCTGTGGCCGGCGAAGATCATCGCGATCGCGTAGGCGCCCTGCAGCCGGGTCAGGCAGGCCTGCGCCGCCTCGCGCGGCGACAGCCCGCGCCTGAGGTTGCGGTCGACCATCTGCGCCACCGTCTCGCTGTCGGTCTCGGTGCTGAACACCTGGCCGTCGCGCTCCAGCTCGGCGCGCAGCTCGGCATGGTTCTCGATGATGCCGTTGTGCACGATCGAGACCAGCGCGGTGCCATGCGGGTGCGCGTTGCCCTCGGTCGGCGCGCCGTGCGTGGCCCAGCGGGTATGGCCGATGCCGGTGGTGCCGCCGAGCGGACGCCGCTCCAGCACCGCGCCGAGATGCACCAGCTTGCCCTCGGCGCGACGCCGCTCGATATGCCCCTGCACCAGGGTCGCGATCCCTGCGGAATCGTAGCCGCGATATTCCAGCCGGCGCAGCGCCTCGAACAGCACCGCCGCCGCCGGAGCCGCGCCGATGACGCCCACGATCCCGCACATCAGCCGCGCTCCCCGTCTCGCCGCGCCGCCATCCTCGCCCGCAGCCGCGCCCGGAACGCGGCCGCCAGACCCGGCTTGTTGACCTGGCGCGCCCGGCCCAGCGCCATCGCGTCGTCGGGCACCGTTTCGGTGATCACGCTGCCGGCGGCGACCAGGGCGCGGTCGCCGAGCGTCAGCGGCGCCACCAGGATCGCGTTCGACCCCACGAACACGTCCGAGCCGATCACCGTGCGGTGCTTCGACACCCCGTCATAGTTGCAGGTGATCGTGCCGGCGCCGATGTTGCTGCGCGCACCGATGCTGGCGTCACCCAGGTAGCTCAGATGGTTCGCCTTGGCGCCGGCGCCGAGCTCGGCCGCCTTCAGCTCCACGAAGTTGCCGACATGCGCCGCCTCGCCGACCCGGGTGCCGGGGCGCAGCCGCGCGTACGGCCCGATCAGCGCCGCCTCGCCCACGACGCAGCCCTCGAGATGGCTGAAGGCGCGTATCTCGCTGCGCGCGCCGACCCGCACGCCGGGGCCGAACACCACGTGCGGATGCACCACCACGTCCGGCTCCAGCACCGTGTCGGCGCACAGGAACACCGTATCGGGTGCGACCAGGGTGGCGCCCCGCTCCATCGCCGCCGTGCGCAGCCGGCGCTGGATCTCGGCCTCCGCCTCCGCCAGCTCGGCGCGCGAGTTGATCCCGCGCAGTTCCGACTCCGGGGCCTCGACCGCGCGGACCAGCGCACCCTGCGCCGCCGCCCGCGCCACCACGTCGGTGAGGTAGAACTCCCGCTTCGCGTTGCGGTCCTCGACGCGATCCAGCCAGGCCGCGAAATCGCCCGCGCCGGCGCACAGCACGCCGGCGTTGCACAGCCCGACCGTACGCTCGTCGGGCGAGGCGTCCGCCCACTCGACGATCCGCTGCACCCGCCCGTCCTGCGCGATCACCCGGCCGTAGCGCCCGGGGTCGCGCGGCCGCATCGCCAGCAGCGCGAGACCGGTGCCCGCCTCGCCACGCGCCTGGATCAGCCGCCGCAGCGTCGGCGCCGAGATCAGCGGGTTGTCGGCATACAGCACCGCGACGTCGGCGTCGCCGAACAGATGCGCCGCCTGACGCGCGGCGTGGGCGGTGCCGAGCCGCTCGTGCTGCACCACCACCGGGTGCGGCGACGCCAGCGCCGCCAGCGCCGCCATCTCCGGCCCGACCACCACCACGATGCGGTCGAACACCGCCTCGCAGCTCTCGATCAGGTGGCGCAGCATCGGACGCCCGGCGAGCGGGTGCATCGCCTTGGGCTGCGAGGACTTCATCCGGGTGCCGAGGCCGGCGGCGAGCAGGATGGCGGTGGCGTGCATTCTCCACCGCGCGTAGCGTCGCGCCGCGGCCGGTGTCAAACCTGCGCCGTCGCCGCCGCCATCACTAATCGTTACGGCATGGTGCCGCACGTCGCGGCGGCTGCTTCAGCCGTGGGCGCGTCAACCGCCGGCGCCGACGCGGCCCTGCTCGACCTTGCTCAGGAACATCGTCGCCAGGCCGAGCTTCGGGTTCTCGAAGCTGATGCGCACCGGCATCTCCGGCAGCCCCTGCCCGACCGACGCCACCCAGGCGGTGCCGTGCTGCGGCCGGCGCATGCGCGCCTCCTCGTCATTGTGCAGGAAGCCGCCGACCTGAAGGCTGACGAAGTTGCAGCGCAGCGCCGTGCCGCCGAAAGGCGAGCGGTCGTCCTGCGGCACCGTCTGCCGGCCTACGGTGCGGGCACTCACCTGGGTCAGCCGCAGCCCGTCGAATACCAATGCGTGGCCGTCGCATCTGCCGTCCTGCTGCACCTCGTGCACCATGTCGGCGATCGCGCTCAGGGTGTCGATGCTGCCCGCCGTCTGCGCGGGATCGACGCGGTCGCGTCGCGGCTCGCTCGGCGTCAGCACGCGCACCGCGGGGTTGCCGTCGACGTACTCCAGCACCGTCCGGCGCTGCGCGCCGCGCGAGTAGCCGGCACTCTCGAAGCGCACCGGACGCACGCCGCCCGACGCGAAGCGGCCGGTCGCGGTCGAGGTGACGTCGGTGTGCAGCATCAGGCCGAGGAAGCCCGCGGTGCGGTCGTTCAGCCGCACCGAGTAGCCCTGTCCCGAGAGTCGCAGATCGACCACCACGTTGAGCACGTGCAGGCCGTGACCGTAGAGCGTGTAGCTGAGCCGGATCGTCCTGGAGGCGTCGCTCGCGCTCGGCTGCGCCCACGCGGCGGGTGTTGCGGCGGGTGTTGCGGCGGCGGCGGCCAAGGCGAACACCGGGGCGAGCAGGCCGGTGCGGAGATGTCTGCGGCTCATCGCGCGATCGTGCCCCGGCCGACGATGATGTCAAGCAACTCCGCGTGACCGCCGCCGCGCCGGCGCCGCGGGCCATGGCTTGCTGCGAAAGGTTACCGCGATTGCGCCGCCGACGCGCGCTTGCTTTCATCGCCCCATGGACAGAGCACCATCGCCGCTTGCCGAGCCGGTCCTTGCCCCATCCGGCGGCGGGGCCGCGGGAGTTCGCGCGTTGGCGGTGATGCTGGCGCTGCTGGTCGCGGTCGGCGGCTGGGTCCGGTTCTCCGACCGGATCGCGGGCTGGATCCCCGCGCTGGCGCCGCTCGCCGCCTCCGGCGGGGCCGCCGCCGGCGACCGGGTGCGCGCCCTGCTTGAGCTGGGCCTGATCCCGGCGGGCGACGATCTCCAGGCGGTGGGCGCGATGAACCTGCCCTTCAACGAGGCGTCCGCGCTGGCCCAGGCGGTCGAGCGGCGACGGCTGCGCCTGGTGCGGGTGCCTCTGTTCGAGCGCGACGGCGGCAGCGGCGCGGTGGTGCGGGTGGACGCGAACGGGCTGAGCCAGATCGTCCGCCTCTCGGCGCAGCCGATCGTGCTGACGGTGCCGATGGCCGAGGTCGGCAGCCTCCGTTTCCGCCTGCTGGGGGCCTCGCCGGGCGCTGCCGCGGGCGGCGTCGGCATCGGCGCCATCACCCTGACCGGGCCGCTGGCGCTGCCGACGCTGCAGGACGGCCAGGAGCTGGACGTGGGCGTGATCGCGCAATGAAGGGTCTGCTGCCTGCCGCGACCCGGCTGATGCCGCTGATGATGCTGGCGTTCCTGACGCTGGCCAGCGTGCAGATCGCAATGCAGCTGCACCTCTCGCCGAGCGGCATCTGGAGCGGCCTGCTGTCCTGGCTCACCCGGTTCGGCTGGGTCTATGCTGCGCTCGCGGGCGGCAGCTGGGCGCTGGTGCTGGCGTCGCTCGCCTTCGAGTGGCGCGCCGGCCCTGTCGGTCGCAGCCTGCATGCGCGGCGGCGGCATCGACGAGGGTGGATGATGGATATTCTGGCCCGGCTGACCAATCGCGCGGCGCTGGAGCAGCTGCTCTCGCAGCAGGAGCGCGCCACCTTCATCGACGCCCAGGCGCTGGCGCAGACGCTGCGCGACCAGGTGATCGGCCAGGACCAGGTCTGCGAGGACGTGGCGCAGCAGCTGCGACGCCGTCTCGCCCTGCAGGCGCGCGGCAAGCCGGTCGGCATCTTCCTGCTGGCCGGACCGCCGGGCACCGGCAAGACCTACCTGAGCAAGCGGCTGGCGGTCGCACTCGGCCGCAAGCTGCTGCATTTCGACATGACCCAGATGAGCTCCCCGCACGCGGCGACCCAGCTGTTCGGCTCGCCCAAGGGCTATGTCGGCTCGGACAGCTACGGCAAGCTGACCGGCGGGCTGAAGGAGACCCCGGACGCCGTGGTGCTGCTCGACGAGATCGAGAAGGCGCATCCCGACGTGTTCAAGAAGTTCCTCACCGCCTGGAACGACGGCCACGTCACCGAGGCATCCAACGGACAGGCGGTCTCGACCACGCGCGCCATCTTCATGCTGACCTCCAACATCGCCACCGACATGCTGACCGAGATCGAGGGCCGGCTCGGGCACGACCCGGAGGCGATGCGCGCCGCCTCGGTGGAGGCGCTCAAGCTGGCCGGCTTCGCGCCCGAGGTGCTCAACCGGATCGACCGCATCTTCGTGTTCCGCAAGCTCGAGGGCCTCGACATCGCCCGCGTCGCCGCCCTCGAGATCGAGACGATGATCGCCCAGTACGGCCTGGAGATCGCGCCGGGCGGGATCGATGCGGCACTGCTGTTCGAGGTGATGCAGAAGCAGGACCGCCTCGGGCACGGCGCCAGTGCCCGCGACCTGGTGCGCTCGATCGAGGAGATGGTCAGCGACGGGCTGATCGAGGCCAGGCAGCAGGGCGCGCGCCGGGTGCGGCTGGAGCAGGCGGAGTCCGGCGTCGTCACCCGGATCGCCGATCTGCGCGCGATCGACCCGCAGGAACGCGCGCTCTAGCATGTCGGCCCGCGTCCTCTCCCCGCCCCGCCCGCGCTAGCCGGGGCGCGCCGCGATCTCCGCCTTTCCACGCCTGTGGCGGCGCGCGCCGGCCTGGCGCTTCCTGCTGATCTTGGCGGTCGCCAGCACCGCGCTGGCCGCGATGTTCCCGCCCGCGCTGCCCGCACTCGACCGCCTGCTGGCCGGGCGGGATCATGCCGCCGCCGGCCCTCGCTACGCGCCGACGCCGGATCCGGGGCCGCTGGACTACAGCGTCATCGACCAGCCGCCGATCACCGGCACCCGGAGCCTGCTGATCCCGTTCGCCGGCCGGCAGGTGCCGCTGCCGCAGGGCGGCTGGACCGAGCTCGCGCTGATGCGCGCCGGCGGTCCTCAGGCGCTGCAGGCGGTCGTGCTGGCGCGCCTGCGCGGCGGCCGGCTCACCGGGATGATGATCGTGGCAGGACCGCCCGCGACGGCCGCGGCGCCCACGCTGCCGAGGGATGGCTGCTTCGACGTCCAGGGGCTGGCGACGCACGATCTTTCTGGGTCCGCCGGCCGCGATCCGGCCGCGCGGCAATGCTGGAGCCTGCGTCCCCTGATCACCGCGCGGCTTGCCGATGCCGCCGATCCCAACCTGATCGAGCAGCGATCCTTCGCCCGGCTCGGCACGATCGGCATCCAGGTTCCGGTGCGCCTGCTGGCCCTGCGCTACTTCGCCCAGGACGCCGCAGGCGGCCTGACGGTCACGATCATGGAGCCCGATCCCGCCGCCAGCGCCGCGCTGCAGCGACGCAGCGAGGCCTGGATGCAGCGCTGGGTGGCGCTGCTGCATCGCGGCTTCACGGGCACGCTGCGTCCCGCCGACGTCACCGCCGCCCTGGCGCATGATCCGGGGGCCGCGGACTAGGCGGCGCGCGCACCCCGGCCGGCGCAGGTCGGCGCGCCCTCGCACCCCCGACCGGGCGACTTGCGCGCGATGCAGGCCGTGCCATGTTCCGTGCGCGAGATCCGGCGGTACGTCCGGACGGGGGGAGAGACCATCCGTGAAGCAGCACCGGGTGCCGGAGGTGTGCGGGGTCGTGGGCGGCGTCTATGGCGACCGGCCTGTCGACCAGGCCGGGCGTCGTCTGCCGGCGTGCGCCGTGGACGATCTTCACGCCCGGCGCGAACGCGGTGCTGCAGGGGCTGATGGTGCTCTACCCCGGCGGCTCGGCGCCGTCGTGCTCGGCGGCACCTCCATCCTCGGCGGTTCCGGACGGCAGAGCGGCACCGCGGTCGGCACCAGCCTGATCGTGCCGCCGCAGCGCATGCTCGCGGGGATGCGGATGCCCGAGGCCGGCCGGCAGATCATCCACGGCCCGGTGATCTTCGGCATGCTGCTGCTCTCCTGAGCCTCTCCGCGCCGGCAGGAGCCTCGCGCCGCGTCGCGCTGGCGCTGCTCGCCGCGATGGCGATCTGGCCGTCGCCCGGCGGCGCCGCGCGGCCGGACCCGCGCCGGCTGATCCTGCAGATGCTGTTCCGCGACCCGCAGCGGGCAGCGCTCCGCCTGGCGCCCTCCTACGCCTCGGTGATGCCGCCGGAACGGCTGCGCGCGATGGCGGCCGGGCTGGAGCGGCAGGGCGGCGCCCTGCTGGACGTGACGCCCGCCGGCGACGGCTTCGTGGTCCGCCTCGCCCTGGCCGATCTTCCGACCAAGATCGCCCTCGACGAGCAGGGCAGGATCGTGCGGCTGCTGGTGACCGGCTTCGTGCCGCGCGCTACGCCGGAGGCGCTGGCGCGGCAGTTCGAGGCGCTGCCGGGCACGGTCTCGCTGCTGGTCCTGCGCGACGGCCGGCAGCGCGTCGCCTATCACGCCGACATCCCGCTGGCGGTGGGCTCGGCCTTCAAGCTCGTCGTCCTGCGCGGTCTGCTGGATGCGGTCGCGGCGCATCGCCTCGCCTGGGAGCAGGTGGTGCGGCTGGACCCGTCATGGCGTTCGCTGCCGTCCGGGTTCCTGCAGGGCTGGCCGTTCGGAACCCCGCTCACCGTGGCCACCCTAGCCGACGCGATGATCGCGGCGAGCGACAACACCGCCGCCGACGCGCTGATCCAGCTGGTCGGCCCGGGCGCGCTGGACACGCTGAGCCCGCGCAACGCGCCGTTCCTCACCACGCGCGCGCTGTTCACGCTGAAGAGCCGCGAACCGGCGGACGGCGCGCAGGCCTGGCTCGGCATGACAATCGCCGCACGCCGGGCGCTGCTCGGCCGGATCGCCGATGCGCCGCTGCCGGACCCGACCTTCCTGCGCGACCGGCCGGGCAGCGCGCCGGAATGGTACCTGACCAGCCGCGAGCTCTGCGCGCTGCTGGCCTCGCTCAAGGACGTTCCGGCGTTCCGAATCAACCCCGGACCGGCGCTCGCCTCGGACTGGAGGATGGTCGCGTTCAAGGGCGGCTCGGAGCCGGGGGTGCTCGATCTTTCGACCTACGCCGTGGCGCCGGACGGCCACGCCGTCTGCGTCACCGCGAGCTGGAACGACACCCAGGAGCTGGACGCAGCACGGCTGCTGGCGCCGGTCGCAGGCATGCTGCACGCCCTCGCCCGCGCGCCGGACTAGGCGTCCGGCAGAGAAGCAAGAAGCGTTGCCCCCTGAACCCCATCAAAGGCAGCGCCTTTGAAACCCACTAATCAAACAATCGGGGGTCTGGGGCCCCCGGCCCCAGGAGGTCAAGGGCAAAGCCCTTGCCTGTCCTTCCTCCCCCTCCCCCTAGACCACGGCCGTCAGCAACGGCCGCTCCGCGAAGAACGCCTCGAGATTGTCCAGCATCAGCCGTCCCATCGCGTCGCGCGTCTCCGCGGTGGCGCTGCCGACATGCGGCGCCAGCGCCACCTGCGGCAGCGTCAGCAGCGCCTCGGGCACGTGCGGCTCGTCGGCGAACACGTCGAGGCCGGCGCCGCCGAGCCGACCTTCGAGCAGGGCTGCCACCAGCGCCGGCTCGTCGATGATCGAGCCGCGCGCGATGTTGACCAGCACCCCCTCGGGGCCGAGCGCATCGAGGATCGGGCGATCGACGATCCCCCTGGTCTGCCCCGACGCGGCGGTGGCGATGAACAGCACGTCGGAGGCCTCGGCCAGCGCGCGCAGGTCGGCGTGGTAGGTGTGCTCGGTCTGTTTCGGAGACGGCCCGGTATAGGCGATGCTGCCGCCGAAGCCCGCGAGCCGTGCGGCGATCGCGTGCCCGATCCGTCCCAGCCCGACGATGCCGTAGCGCCGCCCCGAGGCGCGGCGCGCCAGCGCCGGCTGGCTGCTCGGCCACAGCCCGGCGCGCACGTGCTGCTCGGCCGCCGGCAGCCGGCGCATGGCGTTGAGCATGAGCGCGATGGCGAGGTCGGCCACGTCCTCTGTGAGCACGTCGGGGGTGTTGGTGACCCGCACGCCGGCGGCGCGCATCGCCTCGATGTCGACCCGGTCGTAGCCGACGCCGTTGATCGCGACGATGCCGAGCGCCGGCAGCCGCGACGCCAGCGCACCGTCGACGCCCTGATGCCCGCCGGTCACCACGGCGCGCACGTCGGCGCCGTGCTCGCGCAGCCAGGCCTCCTGCAGCGGCGGCTCCGGCCAGCGATGCACCGCGTAGCGCTGCTCGAGCAGCGACTGGTGCGAGGGCAGCAGCGGGCAGAGCTGCAGCAGCTTGACGCTCACGATGACTTCTCCATTGCTACAACACCGCCCTTCTTACAGCACCGACAGCACGCCGCCATCGACGTAGATCACCTGGCCGTTGACGAAGTCCGAGGCCCGTGAGGCCAGGAACACCGCGGCGCCGCACAGCTCCTCGACCCGGCCCCAGCGGCCGGCCGGGGTGCGGCCGCGCAGCCAGGCGTCGAACGCGGCATCCTCGCGCAGCGGCCGGTTCAGCTCGGTCTCGAAATAGCCGGGCCCGATCGCGTTGATCTGCAGCCCGTGCCGCGCCCAGTCGGCGCACATGCCGCGGGTCAGCATCTTCACCGCCCCTTTGGAGGCGGTATAGGGCGCGATCGTCGGCCGTCCGACCTCGCTCTGCAGGCTGGCGATGTTGATGATCTTGCCGCGGCCACGGCCGATCATGTGCCGCGCCACCGCCTGGCCGACGAAGAACACGCTGTCGACGTTGCCGCGCATCACCTCGCGCCAGGTCTCGACCGGGAACTCGGCGAGCGGCATGCGTCGCTGGATGCCGGCGTTGTTGACCAGGATCTCGATCGCGCCCGCCTCACGCTCGATCCGCCCGACCCCGGCCTGCACCGCCTCGGGATCGGTGACGTCGAACACGCCCAGGCCGTCCGCCGGCGACAGCGCCGCCTCGCCCAGGCCGGCGGCCGCCGCCTGCAGCCGCGCGCCGTCGCGCCCGTTCAGCGCCACGCGCGCGCCCGCCTCGACGAGGCCGCGGGCCAGCGCCAGCCCGATGCCCTGGCTGGCTCCGGTCACCAGGGCGAGCCGGCCGCTCAGGTCGAACAGGTCCGAGGCCATCGCGGCGCGCTCCTGCATGGCCGGCCCGCGGTGCAGGAGCGCGTCGTCGCACCGCCGGGACGGATCGAGTGGAAAGGGCTTTCGCGGTTCCTGAGACAATGCCATAGCTATGTGCACGGTCACATTGCAAGGCCCGGCGGCAAGCAACGGGTCCATCAGGAAGCGGTGACGGGAGGAAGACGATGCTGGCTGCCGTGCTGCACGCAGCGCACGATCTGCGGGTCGAGGAACGCCGCGAGCCGGCACTCGAGCCCGGCGAGGCGCGTGTCCGGATCGCCTGCGGCGGGATCTGCGGCTCGGATCTCTCCTACTTCAACAAGGGCGGCGTCGGCGACTTCAAGCTGCGTGAGCCGCTGACCCTCGGCCACGAGGTCGCGGGCGAGGTCGTCGAGCTGCGGCCGCATCCGGACTGGCCGGCACCCGCCGGCCTCGCGGTCGGCAGCCGGGTCGCGATCAACCCCAGCCGCCCCTGCCTGCACTGCACGTACTGCCGCGCCGGCCGCGGCAACCTGTGCCGCCACATGCGCTTCCTGGGCAGCGCCGCCCTCTCGCCGCACGTGCAGGGCGGCTTCAGCGAGAGCCTGGTGGTGCGCGCCGACCAGTGCGTGGCGGTGCCGCCCGCCATGTCCTACCCGGTGGCCGCCTGCGCCGAGCCGCTCGCGGTGGCGCTGCACGGGGTGCGCCGTGCCGGCGAGGTCGTCGGGCGTCACGTGCTGGTCGCCGGCGCCGGGCCGATCGGGCTGCTGTGCCTGGCGGCGGCGCGGCACGCGGGGGCCGCGAGCTGCACCGTCACCGACCTGTTCGACGCGCCGCTGCGCATCGCGCGCGCCATGGGAGCCGACGAGACCATCGAGGTGCGCGCCGAGCCCGAGCGTCTGGCGGCGTCGTCCGCCGCCCGCGGCGGCTTCGACGTGGCGCTGGAAGCCACCGGTGCGGCCGCCTCGGTGGCCGCGATGCCGTCGCTGATGCGTCCCGGCGGGCGGATCGTCCAGCTCGGCATGCTGCCGCCGGGGGCGGTGCCGCTGCCGGCGAACCTGCTGATGGCGCGCGAGATCGACCTGGTGGGGTCGTTCCGCTTCCACGAGGAGTTCGCGGTCGCCGTCGAGGCGCTGGCCGGCGGGCGCATCGATGTCGGCCCGATCCTGTCGCAGCGCTTCCCGCTGCACGAGGCCAGCGCCGCCTTCGCGATGGCCGGCGACCGGCAGCGGGCGATCAAGGTGCAGCTCGAGATCGGCTGAGCCGGAGGCGACCAGGAGACAAGCCATGGCACGCGATCCCACCTCGCCGGCGCTGCTGCAGTTCGACGCCGTGAGCAAGCGCTTCGGCGGCACGCTGGCGGTCGACGGCGTGTCGCTGTCGCTGCACGAGGGCGAGATCCTGGCGCTGCTGGGCGAGAACGGCGCGGGCAAGTCGACGCTGATCAAGATGCTCGCCGGCATCCACACCCCCGACGCCGGCCGCATCCTGTTTCGCGGCCAGCCCTACCGGCACCTGCAGGCGCGACGCGGCGGCCACCAGCACGTGGCCTTCATCCACCAGGATCTCGGCCTGATCGAGTGGATGACGGTGGCCGAGAACATCGCACTCGGGGTCGGCTACCGGCGCCGCCGGTCGCTGATCTCCTGGTCCGACACGCGCGCGCAGGCGCGCGGGGTGCTGCGCACCATGAGTGCCGACATCGACCCCGACGCGCGCATCATGCATCTCGGCCGCACCGAGCGCTCGCTGGTGGCGATCGGCCGCGCGCTGGCGGCGCGCGCGGAGGTGCTGGTGCTGGACGAGCCCACCGCCAGCCTGCCCGCCGACGAGGTCGCGCGCCTGCTCGGCGTGCTGCGCGACCTGCGCGCCACCGGCATCGGCATGATCTACGTCAGCCACCGCCTCGACGAGGTGTTCCAGGTGGCGGGCGAGGTCGCGGTGCTGCGCGACGGCCGCCTGGTGGGCTGCAAGCGGACCGACGACACCAGCCCGTCCGACCTCGTCACCATGATCGTTGGCCGTCCGCCCGAGCAGGTGTTCGTGCAGCCCGACCCCGCCGCCAGCGAGACCTGCCTCACGCTCGACGCGCTGGTGGTGGACGATGCCGGGCCGGTCAGCCTGACCCTGCGTCGCGGCGAGATGGTGGGCCTAGTCGGGCTGCGCGGTGCCGGCCAGGACGCGATCGGCCGGGCGCTGTTCGGCTGCCGTCAGGGCTCCTCGGGCGGCATGTGGCTCGAGGGGCAGCCGTACCGGCCGCTCTCGCCGGCGTCGGCCATGCGCCACGGCGTGGGACTGGTCGCCGCCGACCGGGTGGGGGAGAGCCTCGGCATGCCGCTCAGCGTGCGCGAGAACCTGTTCCTCAATCCAGGCGCCAGCGGTCACGGCGTGCTGAGCTTCCGCTCCCCGGCGAGGGAGTCCGTCGATTGCCGCGCCGCCGGGGCGCGGATGAGCCTGCGTCCCAACGACCCGCTGCGTCCGGTGGAGACGCTGTCGGGCGGCAACCAGCAGAAGGTCGTGCTCGCCCGCTGGCTCGGCGTCGCGACCCGGCTGCTGATCCTCGAGGAGCCGACCGCCGGCGTCGATGTCGGCGCCAAGGCCGAGATCTACGCGCTGCTGCGCACCGCCCTGCAGGGCGGGCTCGCGATCGTCGTGGTCGCCACCGACTTCGAGGAGGTCAGCAAGATCTGCCACCGCGCCCTGGTGTTCAGCCAGGGCCGGGTCGCCTGCGAGATCGACCGCGACGCGCTCTCGGTGCAGAGCCTGCTGCAGGCCTCCTCCGCCGGCGGCCCGCAGGGGGCGCACGCCACGGCGGCGCAGTCCACGATGGTCCACGAGGGAGCCCGGCCATGAACTCGCTGAAATCGACCGCGCTGGAGCCGGCACCCGGCGCGCTCGCGGGCGCCTCGATCGGCAGGCGGATCACGCACCTGCTGCCGGTCTACGGCCTGGTGGTGCTGGCGGTCGCGCTCGCGGCGATGTTCTCGATGCTGCTGCCCGACACCTTCCCGACCTGGCTCAACATCCGCTCGCTGCTCAGCGACAAGGGCGTGATCGCGATGCTGTCGCTGGCGGCGACGGTGCCGATGATGACCGGCAAGATCGACCTCACGGTCGGCTACGGCGTCGTGCTGTGGCACATCCTGGCGATCTCGCTGCAGATCGACGGCGTGCCCTGGCCGCTCGCGGTGCTCGCCGTGATCGCGCTCGGCATCCTGTTCGGCCTGGTCAACGGCATCCTGGTCGAGGTGGCGCAGATCGACAGCTTCATCGCCACGCTGGGCACCGGCACCGTGACCTATGCGGTCGCACTCTGGTGGACCGGCGGCCGTCAGCTCATCGGCCACCTGTCGCCCTCCTTCTTCGTGATCGAGACGGCGAGCCTGTTCGGCATCCCGGCCCCCGCCTTCTACGTCGCCGGCCTGGCGCTGCTGCTGTGGATCGTCTCGGTCTACACCCCGCTCGGCCGCTACCTGTACGCGATCGGCGCCAACCCGCGCGCCGCCGAGCTCAACGGCATCCCGACCCGGCGCTACGTCATGCTCGCCTTCATGACCTCGGGCGGCATCACGGCGATCGCCGGCGTGATGCTGGCGGCACGGCTGCGGCTCGGCCAGGCCAGCGTCGGGCTCGAGTTCCTGCTGCCGGCGCTGGTCGGCGCCTTCCTCGGCTCGACCACCATCACCCCGGGACGGGTCAATATCTGGGGCACCATCGTCGGCGTGGTCATCCTCGCCATCGGCATCTCCGGCATCGAGCAGCTCGGCGGCGCCTTCTGGGTGGAGCCGGCCTTCAACGGCGCGACGCTGCTGGTGGCGATCGGGCTCGCGAGCTGGACCGGGCGCCGCCCGGCAAGAAGCACATAGGGAGAGCGCTTTGATGGACGTCCTTCATGCCAGCACGAAGCTGGCTGCCACCACCTGCCTCGGGCTCCTGGTCGGCACCGCCCTCGTCGGCACCGCCCTGGTCGGCTGCCCCTCTGCCGCACGCGCCGACGCCACGCTGGACGCCGCCAAGCAGGCGGTCAGCGACGCCATCGCGCCGTCGGTGAAGTGGGGCGGCCCCACCGCCGGCCCGCATGCGGCGGCCGCCAAGACCATCGTCTACGTCGCCGGCGACATGCGCAACGGTGGCATCCAGGGGGTCAGCGACGGCGTCACCCAGGCTGCGACCCGGATCGGCTGGAAGGTGAGGATCATCGACGGCCAGGGCAGCGTGTCGGGCATCCAGTCCGCGTTCGGCCAGGCGATCGCGCTCAAGCCGGACGGCATCATCGTCGGCGGGTTCGACGCGGTGCAGAACGCGACCATCATCCATCAGGCGGTCGCACAGGGCATCAAGCTGGTGGCCTGGCACGGCGGCCCGACGCCCGGGCCGATGCTGCAGGGCGAGCTGTTCACCAACGTGACCAGCGACAACCACCGGGTGGCGGAGGTCGCCGCCGACTACGCCATCGCCAGCAGCGACGGCCACGCCAACGTCGTGGTGTTCGCCGACAGCGCCTACGCGATGGCGCTGGCCAAGGGCAACTGGATGCGCGACACGGTGGCCAAGTGCGCCGGCTGCAAGGTGCTCGCCTTCGAGGATACGCCGCTCGACCAGACCTCGACCCGCATGCCGCCGCTGACCACCTCGCTGCTCGAACGCTTCGGCGCGAAGTGGACCTACGGCCTGGGCATCAACGACCTGTATTTCGACTTCATCGGACCGCCCCTGATCTCCGCCGGCCGCGACCCCGCGGGACCGCCGGTCAACATCAGCGCCGGCGACGGCAGCAACTCGGCGTTCGAGCGCATCCGCTCCGGCCAGTATCAGGCCGCCACCGTCCCCGAGCCGCTGCAGCTGCATGGCTGGCAGACCATCGACGAGCTGAACCGCGCCTTCGCCGGCCAGCCGCCGTCGGGCTACGTCACCCCGGTGCACCTGGTGACCAGCAAGAACATCGACCTCGATGGCGGCAAGAAGGACATCTACGACCCCTCCAACGGCTACCGCGAGGTGTACGCGCGGATCTGGGGGCGCTGAGCCGGTGAGCTGCTTCGAGGTCATCGACAAGCGCTTCGGCCGCTACATCCTGCACAACGCTGCACTGGAGCGGATCGCCGAAGGCTGCCGCTGGACCGAGGGGCCGGTCTGGTTCGGCGATGCCGACTGCCTGCTGTTCAGCGACATCCCCAACAACCGGATCCTGCGCTGGATCGAGGGCCAGGGGGTGTCGGTCTACCGACAGCCCAGCCACTTCGCCAACGGCCATACCCGGGACCGCGAGGGCAGGCTGATCTCCTGCCTGCACGGCGCCCGCTCGGTGGTTCGCACCGAGCATGACGGCCGCATCACCGTGCTCGCCGACCGCTACCAGGGGCAGCGGCTGAACTCGCCCAACGACGTGGTGGTCAAGTCGGACGGCTCGATCTGGTTCACCGATCCGCATTACGGCCTCGCGATGGACTACGAGGGCGAGCGCGCGCCGGAGGAGCTGCCCTGCCACGTCTACCGGCTCGATCCGCGCACCGGCACGCTCGATGTCGTCAGCGACGCCTTCGAGTGCCCGAACGGGCTGTGCTTCTCTCCCGACGAGAGCCGGCTGTACGTCGCCGAGACCGGGCGCTTCCAGGAGGATACCGCCAAGCGCCAGATCCTGGCCTTCGACGTCATCGACGCGACCGCGCCGACGCTCGGCCGAGGTCGCCCGTTCTACGCGCCCGCGGTCGGCGCCGCCGACGGCTTCCGCTGCGACGAGGACGGCAACGTCTGGACCAGCGCCGGCGACGGCGTGCACTGCGTCAGCCCCGAGGGCGAGCTGCTCGGCAAGATACGCACGCCCCACGCGGTCTCCAACGTCGCCTTCGGCGGCCGCCACCGCGGCCGGCTGTTCATCTGCGCGACCAGCGAGGTCTACGCGATCTACCTGCACCGGCGCGGCGCGCCGCCGCCCTGACCTCGCGAGCCACCCGCAAGGAGACGCCTTGACCGATCCGCTCGCGCCGGCACCGGTCCGCAAGGCGACGCTGCGCGACGTCTCGCGGCTCGCCGGCGTCTCGCGCATGACCGTCACGCGGGTGTTCATCCGCCCCGGCCAGGTGCTGCCCGAAACACGCGCGCGGGTGCAGCAGGCGGTGCAGCAGCTCGGCTACGTCCCCGACCGCGCCGCGGGCGGCCTGGCGACGCGGCGCAGCGGCTTCGTCGGGCTGGTGCTGCCGACGCTCGCCAACGGCAACTTCGCAGCCCTCGCGGAGGGCCTGACCGAGGCGCTGCGCCCCGGCGGCTACGAGCTGCTGATCGGCTACACCAGCTACAGCGTCGCCGAGGAGGAGCGTCAGGTGCGCACCCTGCTGTCGCGACGCCCCGAGGCGCTGCTGCTGGTGGGATCGGACCGCAGCGCGCCGGCGCGCCGGCTGCTCGCGCATGACGGGCCGCCGGTGATCGAGCTCGCCGAGCTGCCGGAGCGGCCGCTCGGCCGCGCGGTCGGCTTCTCCAACCACGCCGTCGGGGCCGCCGCGGCCGGGTTCCTGCTCGGGCTGGGGCATCGCCGGCTGGCGGCACTCGGACCGTCGCGCGAGGGCGAGCGGCGCGACAGCCGCGGCGAGGCGAGGCTGGCCGGGTTCGCCGAGACCGTGCGCGCGGCGCGCCTGCCGACCGACCTGGTGCGCGCCGACGGGCGGATCCCGCTCTCCTTCCAGCACGGCGCGGTCGCGATGGGCGTCCTGCTCGACCGGGCGCCGGACGTCGAGGCGGTGTTCGCGGTCTCCGATCTCTGCGCCGTCGGCGCGCTGATGGAATGCCGCCGCCGCGGCGTCGACGTGCCGGGCCAGGTCTCGCTGCTGGGCTTCGGCGACTTCGAGATCGGCCAGCAGATGGTGCCGCCGCTGACCACGATCGGGGTCGATTTCGCCGATCTCGGCCGGCGTGCCGGCGCCATGACCATTGGTCTGCTGGATGCGGGCGAGGCGACGCACGACATGCGGGTCGATGTCGGCTTCAGCGTGGTCGCGCGCGGCACCACGCGCGCCGCCGGCGCAACGCTCCGCCAGGAAGGAACCGCAATTGGCTGAACCATTCTTCCCCGACCCCGCCATCCCCGCCGGCGACGCGCAGGACCGCGGCCGGCACCAGCCCGGCGCCGGCCGGATCGCGCTGGTCACCGGTGCCGGAAGCGGCATCGGCCGCGCGGTGGCGACGGCGCTGCTGTCGCAGGGCTGGTCGGTGGTGCTCGCCGGACGCCGCATCGAGGCGCTGCGGCAGACGCTTGACGAGGCCGCCGCATCCGATGCGGTCCCGCCGACGCTGGTGCATCCGGCCGACGTCTCCGATCCGGCCTCGGTGGATGGCCTGTTCGCCGCCGTCGAGGCACGGTTCGGCCGGCTCGACCTGCTGTTCAACAATGCCGGCATCAGCGTCTCGGCGGCACCCGACGCGCTGAGCTTCGAGCAGTGGTCGAGCGTGCTCGCGATCAACCTCACCGGCGCCTTCCTGTGCGCCCAGGGCGCGTTCCGCATGATGCGGCACCAGCGGCCGAACGGCGGGCGCATCATCAACAACGGGTCGATCTCGGCGCACGCGCCGCGGCCGAACTCGATCGCCTACACCGCCACCAAGCACGCGGTCACCGGCCTGACCAAGTCGCTGTCGCTGGACGGCCGCGCCTACGACATCGCCTGCGGCCAGATCGACATCGGCAACGCGCTCACCCCGATGGCGGCGAAGATGCAGTCGGGCGTGCCGCAGGCGAACGGCGAGATGGCGGTCGAGCCGGTGATGCGGGTCGAGGACGTCGCCCGCACGGTGCTGTTCATGGCCTCGCTGCCGCTCGACACCAACATCCAGACGCTTACCGTGATGGCGACCAACATGCCCTTCGTCGGCCGCGGCTGAGCAGGCTATGGTCGGGCGAAGATCTGAGGGAGCCTACGCATGACCCATCCTGCCCTGCTGCCCGGCGGCGCCGCGATCGTCACCGGCGCCGCCAGCGGCATCGGCCTCGCCGCATGCTGCCGCTTCGCCGCGCTCGGCCTGAACGTGGTGATGGCCGACCTGCCTGGCGCCGCGTTGCAGCAGGCCCGCGGGCGGGTGACGGCCCTGGCGGCCGACGCGGCGCAGGTGCTGGCGATGCCCGCCGACGTCGCCGATCCCGAGCAGCTGGTCGCGCTGCGCGAGGCCGCCTTCGATCGCTTCGGCGCCGTGTCGGTGCTGATGAACAACGCCGCGGTCGGCTCCGATCCGGGCAAGCCCTGGGAGAACGGGGCCGCCTGGCGGGCGCTGATGGACGTCAATCTGTGGGGCGTCATCAACGGCGTGCAGGCCTTCGCGGCCGCCATGCTCGCCTCCGGCAAGCCCGCCCTGATCGTCAATACCGGCTCCAAGCAGGGCATCACGCTGCCGCCGGGCAACAGCGCCTACAACGTCTCCAAGGCGGGCGTGAAGGCCTTCACCGAGCTGCTGGCGCACGAGCTGCGCGAGGCGGGCGGCAGCGTGTCCGCCCACCTGCTGATCCCGGGCTTCACCCATACCGGGATGAGCGCCGCCGGCGAGAAGCCGCAGGCCGCCTGGACCGCGGATCAGGTGGTCGATTTCATGCTGCACGCGCTCGAGGGCGGCGATTTCTACATCCTGTGTCCGGACAACGCGGTGCCCCGCGACACCGACGAGCGGCGCATGCGCTGGATGGTCGGCGACATCATCGAGAACCGCCCGGCGCTGTCGCGGTGGCATCCCGACCACAAGGAGGCCTTCGCCGCCTTCATGGGGTCCTGACGCGGGCAGCGCCGCGAGCGCTCACGGCCTGACGGCGCGGGTCGCGAAGGTCGTCGGCATGAAGCGCGACCGTCCGGCCTGCGGCAGGTCGTGATCGGTATCCTCGAACAGGTGGGTCAGCACGAAGCCGGCGGCGAGCTGGCCGCCGATCTGGGACTGCAGGGAGTGGCTGAACTCCACCACGTGGTCGCGCGCGATCAGGCGGCGCAGCTCGTCCTCCGGCAGGTCGGCGAAGGGCAGCGGAACCGCACCAGCAGCTCGTCCCGCTCCTGCGCGTCGAGGTCGAAGATGTAGATATCGGGGTTCATGAAGCCTGCCAGCAGCGCTCCGCCCGGCCGCAGCACCCGGAAGCACTCCAGCCAGACCGGCTCGATCTCGGGCGCGAAGCAGTTCGAGGTCGGATGGAAGATCAGGTCGAAGCCGGCGTCGGCGAAGCAGGACAGGTCATGCATCAGACCCTGCCGGGTCGTCAGAGCGGGGCGTCGCGGTCGGCGACGAACCGGTCGTGGGCGAGCTGCCTGGGCGACGCATCGAACACCGTCACCCGCGCGCCCGCCGCCGCCAGGATCGGGCCTTGCTGACCGCCGCCGGAGGCGAGGCAGAGCACTTCGCGCCCGGCGACCTAGCCGAACCAGTCCGCGGCACCGGCTTGTTCGGCGTCAGGATGAGGGACCATCCGCCGCGCCGGGCGCGGTCGACCGCGTCGGATGAGACCGGCCGTGTCCAGACGTTGCCCTCTCCCACGAGCTCGTCCCAGCTTTGCTGGTTGAGCCTCGCGATCTCATCCGTCTCCGGCGCCCCGCTAGACCGTTCTGAGCATGCCGCCATCGACGAAATAGGTCGAGCCGATGCTGTAGCTCGCGCGCTCGGAGCAGAGGAAGACGAAGAAGTTCGCGACTTCCTCGGCACTGGCGAAACGCTTGTTCGCCGCGTGCTCGTCGGCGATCGCCTGCAGGTAGCCCTCCCAGTCGCCGCCGTTCCCGGCGGTCAGCTGCTTGGCGGTCTTGATCCAGTCCGGCGTCAGCACCAGCCCGGGATTGACGCAGTTCACCCGGATGTTGTGCTTCGCGACCTCGGTCGCGAGCGTCTTGGAGAACATCATCAGGGCGGACTTGGTCACGTTGTAGATCGGCTCGTACCCGAGCGGCTGCACCGCGCAGATCGAGGCGTTGTGCAGCACGACGCCGCCGCCGCGCCGTTGGATCCCCGGCACCACGCCGCGTGCCAGGCGCACCGCGGCCATGACGTGCAGCTCCCAGTACGACTGCCACTTCTCGTCGGGCGCCTCCATGATCGTCTCGTTGGAACCGGCACCGGCGTTGTTGATCAGGATGTCGACGCCGCCGGCCTGCTGCGCCGCCTCGACCAGCGTCGCCACGCCGTCGGCGGTGCCGACATCGCAGGCGACCGCCCGCACCCGCACCGCGTGGCTCTGCTCGATGCGTCGCGCCTCGGCTTCGAGCCGTTCCGCGCCGCGGGCGGCGAGGATCAGGCTCACCCCCTCCGCCGCCAGTCCCTCGGCGATCGCGAGGCCGATGCCGACGCTGCCGCCGGTCACCAGCGCCACCTTCCCGCCCAGTCCCAGATCCACCGACGCGCTCCCCGATCCCGCGGGCCGATCTTGCGACGATCCCCCCCACCCGGTCCAGGTTTGACCTCAGAGCGGCGAGATCAAATCGAAGAACCGGTTGAGGCGCGGCTCGGCGCCTAGTTCCGCTCGCTTATCATACCGGCAGCGCCAGGGCTCTGCCCTGAACCCGCTCAAGGCGAAGCCTCGAGAATCCATTTGTCTTACGATGGTTTCCAGAGGCCGCCGCCGTTGTCGGGTCTGGGCAGAGCCCAGCCTTGCCTCTCATCGAGGTCGATCTCCGACGACCGCTCGCCTCGGCAGCGGTGGATTCCGTCCGGTCCGGACATGACGCGCCGGATGCCACGCGTCGGCCGCATCCTCGACCACCAGAGCGGAAGGAGGCGTCAATGACGGCCCCCATCCGGCTGCCCGACGCTTCGAGCGTGATCCGAGACGATCCGGATCATCGCGGCGAAGCCCTCGGGGGTCCAGGCGGCACGTCCGACGAACAGCCCGTCCACGTCGGCGATCGCGATCAGCTCGGCGCCGTTCTGCGGCGTCACCGAGCCGCCATAGACGATGCGCGCCGCGGCAGCCGTCGCCTTGCCATAAGCCTCGCCGAGCAGCGCGCGCAACGCGGCGAGGCGGCGCGCGACGTAGTCCGGCGGCGCCGCTTCGGACTTGCCGATCGCCCAGCGCGGCTCGTAGGCCAGGATGATCGAGGCCGCCTCGTCGGCGGAGCGGCCGTCCAGCACCGTGCGCAGCTGGGTGGCGAGCGCCCGATCGGAGCGGCCGGTCCGCCTGTCCTCCTCGGACTCGCCGATGCACAGGATCGGGGTTAGACCCGCGCGCAGCGCCGCATCGGCCTTGAGCCTCACCTGCTCGTAGCTCTCGGCGAAATGGACGAGGCGCTCGGAATGTGCGAGCTCGACGTAGCGGCAGCCTGCCTCGACCAGCATCGCGGCCGAGATCTCGCCGGTCCAGGCCCCGGACGGCTCCCAGTGCATGTTCTGGCCGCCGATGCCGACGGCGGATCCGGCGAAGGCCGCCCGTGCGGCGTGCAGCGAGGTGAAGGGCGGCAGCACGAAGAGCTCGACATGCTCGTGCGCGATGTCGCGCAGCGCCGCGCGCAGGGCCGCCGCGTAGGGCGGCACCTCGGCGGCGGCGATGTTCATCTTCCAGCCGGTTCCGACCAGCGACCTGCGACCCATCGCACTCGATCCTCCGCGGCCCTGCCACGATGACGCGGTCCGGGCCTGCGGCTTGTACGACGCGGATGCCGGCATCGCCACCTCCCATCCCAAGCAGGCCATGCCGCGCCAGGGTCCGCCTGCCGCGGCCGGGCGCTCGCTTGACGGCCGGGAGCCGAGAACCTACTGCGCATTCCTCAGCGCCGGCGCGCCTCGCGGCGTCGTCGCGCCCGCTATCTGCGTGCGACCCTGCGCCCGATCCCGGCGCCCGAGTTCCGGAGACCGTCATGCGGGGCCAGCACACCAACCCGCCGGCCCGGCAGAGCGCGACCCGTCCCGGGCGGTGAGCGGCATACTGCCTCGACCGCACGCGGCGCGACCGCAGCTCGGCTCGTTCGGCGCGGTGCTGCGCGAGGCGGTCCGCACCGCGCTGCCTCCGTGGCGCAGCATCGCGCCCACCGTGCTATACTGCGCGCGCACCCTGGCCGCGATCGGCATCGCGCTGCACACCGCCTTCGTCCTGCAGCTGCAATCGCCGCTCTCCTCGGTCATCACGGTGCTGATCGTGGCCAATCCGGTGACCGGCGCCCTGATCTCCAAGAGCCTGTGGCGCCTGCTCGGCACCCTGCTCGGCGCCGCCGGCGCGGTGCTGCTGATGGCGGTCCTCGGGCAGAGCCCGATCCTGTTCGGGGTCGTGTTCTCGCTGTGCATCGGCCTCGCCTGCATCGTCTCGACGCTGCTTCGCTTCTTCAAGGCGTACGGCGCGGTGCTCGCGGGCTACACCATCATCATCGTCTGCGCCCCGGCCTTCGCCGATCCGCAGGGCGTGTTCGAGAGCGCGCTGTCCCGGCTCTCGGCGGTGTCGGTCGGCATCGTCGCCGCGGCGACGGTGTTCCTGCTGACCAGTATCCGCCCGCCCGAGCGCCTCGCCGGAGCGACCCTGTCGCTGATACGCAGCGCCGGCGCCGCCCTCGCCGGCCACGCCGAGCCGCCCGCGCCGCCCACGCAGGCGACGTCGGACGACCCCGCCGGCACCGCGCCCGCCGGGATGCGCGCGTGGCGCCGGGCCGGCTCGGGCGGCCTCGCAGGGTCGTTCTACGACCGCCGCGGCGCGCTGCTGGCGCAGGCGAACGGCCTCGCCGAGACCATCGAGTACGCCGCCGCCGACGACGCCGCGGTGCGCCGTGCCGCGGGCGCGCTGCGGCTGGGTGCCGCCGGCCTGACCGGGGTGCTCGGCACGCTGAACCCGTTCTATGGCCGGCTCGGCAGCTACCCGGACCTCGCGGCCGAGCTGCGCCACCCGATCGAGGCGCTCGTGGCGCTGCCCGCCGAGGATCCCGGCCCGGCGCTGGACGGCCTGCTGCAGGCCCGCGCCAGGCTCGCGGCCAGCCTGGAGGCGTCCGCGCCTGCCGACCTCGACCGGATCGCCGCCCTGGAGCACGCGACCGACCTGCTGACCCGACTGCACCGCTCGGTGCAGCTGCTCACGGTGCGGCCGGCCGGGCCGCGCCCGCCGCATCCCCGCCGCGGACCGCGCAGGTTCCTCGACTGGCCGACCGCGCTGCGCAATGGCGCGCGCGGCTTCATCGTCACCATGCTCGCCTGCCTGTTCTGGTATCTCACGCAGTGGCCGGCGGGTCCGGTCCTGCTGAGCTACCTGGTTCCGGCCGCCTGCCTGCTCGCGACCAACCCGAGCGCCTCGCGCGCCAGCATCGACTTCTCGACCGGCACTCTGCTGGCGATCCCGGCAAGCTACGTCTGCGAGGCGATGCTGCTGCCGCGCATCGACGGCTTCCCGCTGCTGCTGGCCTCGCTCGGCATCTGCATGCTGCCCGGCATCTGGCTGCAGTTCCATCCCCGCCACGGGCTGCGCGCCTTCGGCTACGTCGTGTTCTTCAACGCGATGATCACGGTGCGCAACCCGATCAGCTTCGACGACGTGGCCCTGGTCAATGGCTGGCTCGCCTTCGCGCTGGGCACCGCCGCTCTGGTCGTGGTGTTCCGCGCGCTGCTGCCGCCCGATCCCGGGCGCGACGCTGACCGGCTGGCGCGCTCGATCGGCCGCGCCCTGGCGCGCCTGGGCCGCCCGGCGGTGCCGCCGCAGGCCGAGCTGTGGGAGAACCTGCAGATGCAGAAGGCGCAGTACCTGATCCAGCGCGTGGCCTCGATGCCGCCCGGCGCGCGCCACCGGATCATCGACTGCGCCTTCGTTGCCATCGAGATCGGCCGCTGCGTGCTGCGGCTGCGCCGGCTGCTGGCCGACGTGGCGCTGCAGCCGGCGGAGCGCGAGGCGGTGCGGGCGGCGCAGGCCGCGATGCTGCGTCTCCGGCACGACCCGGGCGAGGCGGCCCGTCTCGCCCGGCAGGCGGCGCATCGGCTGGCGGGCCGCAGCGCGGCGCCCGGCCTCGACCTCGTTCCCTCGATGCGCGTCGCCGGCCTGCTGCACGAGATCGCGGTGCTGATCGACGCCGTGCCCGATTTCCTGTCGCGCGGATACGCCGTGCCGCGATGCTGAGCGAGACCCAGCTCGGCGGTATCCTGTTCGCGCCGATCGTGCTGTATGCCCTGGCGGCGCTGCCGGTCACGCTGCTGCTGCGCGCTGCCCTGTGGCGGGTCGGCTTCATGCGCCTGGTCTGGCACCTCGCCCTGTTCGAGGTGGCGCTCTATCTGTGCGTGCTGTCGCTGCTCGTCCTGCTGATCTGAGAGCCCGTCATGAGCCTGCTGCTCTCCCTGCTGCGAACCGCCATCCGCGTCGCGGTCACCCTGGCCATGGTGGCGCTCGCGGTGGTGCTCGGCGCGGCACTCTGGCGCACCTACATGACCGCACCCTGGACGCGCGACGGCCGGGTGCGCGCCTACGTGGTCGACGTCGCGCCCGAGGTGGCGGGCACGGTGACCGAGGTGCTGGTGCGGGACAACCAGCCGGTGCGGCGCGGGCAGAAGCTGTTCGTGATCGACCCGCAGCGCTTCCGCCTGGCGATCGCGGCCTCGCAGGCGCGGCTGGAGACCGCGCGCGAGGATCTGCGGCTGCGACAATCCGACGCGAGGCGGCGTCAGGGGCTGGGCGGCATCGTCTCGGCCGAGGAGCGCGAGCGCTTCGACAGCACCGCCGCGACCGCGCAGGCGGCGGTGGACGCGGCGCAGGCCGAGCTCGACATCGCCGACCTCAACCTGCAGCGCGCCACGCTGTACGCGCCGGTCAACGGCTACGTCACCAACCTGTCGCTGCGCGCCGGCGACTACGTCACCGCCGGGCAGCCGCGCATCGCCGTGCTCGACGCGGACTCGTTCTGGATCTACGGCTATTTCGAGGAGACCAAGCTCGGCGCCGTGCATGTCGGCGATCCCGCCCGGGTCAAGCTGATGGGATACGATCCGCTGATCACCGGCCACGTCGAGAGCATCACCCGCGGCATCCAGGACCAGAACGGCAACACCGACCGGCTCGGGCTGCAGGACGTCAACCCGGTCTTCACCTGGGTGCGACTGGCGCAGCGCATCCCGGTGCGCGTGCATATCGACCACGTGCCGGACGGCCTGCTGCTCGCCGCCGGCATGACCTGCTCGATCAGCGTCGGCCGCGAGGCGGCGGGCGGCGGCCGGGTGCGGCTCGGCTCCTGGCTCGAGAACCATCTCTGAGCACCCGCCAGACCCACCGTTCGGCGCGGCGCCCGGCGTCGCGATCGAGGTCAGGCTGCCCGCTCGCGATCCTGCTCCCACTGCTGCTCGCAGGCTGCACGCTGGGACCGCGCTACCTGCCGCCGGCCGCGCCCGCGTCGGCGGGCTGGACCGAGCACGCGGCCACGGCGGCGGAGATCGCGCGCACCGAGGCGCGGCTGCGCGACTGGTGGGGGCTGTTCGGCGATCCGGTGCTGGACCGGCTGGTGGCGCGCGCGATCGCCGGCAACCTGGACCTGCGCATCGCCGGCCAGCGCCTGCTCGCCGCCCGCGACGTGCGCGACCAGATCGCCGCCGGCCTCGCGCCGCAGCTCGATGCCGGCAGCCTCACCGGCATCCAGCGCTTCTCCACCAACCTGGAGTTCCCGCCGCTGCCCGGCGTCTCGCCGGACAACCGGCTGTGGGCGCCGGGCTTCACCGCGAGCTGGGAGCTCGACCTGTTCGGCCGCATCCGACGCCAGATCGAGGCGCAGGACGCGGAGGTCGCGGCCGACCTCGAACAGCGGCGGGGCGTGCTGCTCGCGGTCGTCGGCGAGCTCGCCCAGGACTACGTCGCGCTGCGCGCCACCCAGCGCCAGCTCGACATCGCCGCGCGCAACATCGCCGCCGCCGGACAGGGCCTGGCGCTGACCGAGCGGGTGTTCGCGCAGGGGCTGGGCACGACGCTGCAGGTGGCGCAGGCGCGCGCGCAGCTGGAGACGCAGCGCGCTACGCTGCAGCCGCTGCGGATCCGCGTGGCCCAGCTCTCGCACGCGATCGGCGAGCTGCTGGGCGAGGTCCCGGGCCGGATGCCGGACGGGCTGGAGCCGACGCTGCGGCATCCCGCACCGCTGCCGCGCGTCCCGGCGCTGCCGGTGACGCTGCCGTCGCGCGTGATCGCCGAGCGTCCCGACATACGGCAGGCCGAGCGGCGCTACGCGGCGGCGAACGCGCGGATCGGCGCCGCGGTGGCCTCGCTCTACCCGGACTTCTCGCTGCCGCTCTCGCTCGGCCTGCAATCGAGCATGATCCACGAGTTGCTGAGCGCCGACAGCCTGGCGTTCCAGCTGGTGCTGAGTGCGGCGCAGCCGATCACCCATGGCGGGCGGCTGAGCGCCCAGGTGCGCGAGGCGCGTGCCGAGGCCGAGGCGGCGCGGCTCAGCTACCGACGCACCGTGCTGACGGCCTTCCGCGAGGTCGAGGACCGGCTGGTCGCCTACGGCCAGGACGGCGAGCGCAGCGCGCTGCTGCATCGCGCGGCAGCCGACAACGCCTTGGCGCTCGACCGTGCACGCCGCCTGTTCGGCGCTGGCCTGATCGGCTTCCTCGACGTGCTGAGCGCCGAGCAGGCCACCTACCAGAGCCAGAACGCGGCGGCACTGGGCGACCTCGCGCGGCTGACGGACGCCATCTCGCTGTACACCGCGCTCGGCGCCGGCTGGCAGGGCACGACACTCGACATGGCGCCGGCAGCTCGACGCTGAGTGCCTGACCGTATCTTCGCGGCAACAGCGCGCGGCTTTCCTCGCGCGCCGCTTCAGCCTCGTCTTGCCTGGCATCCGGCTTGCTACGCATCCGTGCATCGCACCGGATCAGGAAGCCGACCCTCATGATTGCTCGTCTTGCCTCCGCGGCCCTGCTGGCCGGCACCTCCCTCTCCACGCTGGCCGGTCTGCCGGCATTCGCGGCGGCGACGGACGACAACGCGGAGTCGATCGTGGTGCAGGCGAGCAAGGGTCACAACAGCGCCGACGGCGTCACCGGACTGCAGCCGGGAGGCGGGCTGATCAAGAAGGAGACGGCGCCGAAATCATCCAGTTCCGTCACCAAGGACTATGTCCAGAAGCAGGCGCCGGCGCAGAGCCCGTTCCAGCTGGTCGACCTGCTTCCGGGCGTCGTGGTGTCGGAGGTCGATCCGTGGGGCCTGTCCGGCGGATCGCTCTCGATGCGCGGCCTGGACCAGACCGAGATGGCGTTCATCTGGGAGGGCTCGCCGATCGCCGACGTCGGCGTGTACACCACCTACCCGTCCGAGTTCGCCGACAACGAGAACCTGGAGGAGCTGACCCTGCAGCAGGGCTCGTCGAACATCGACACGCCGACCATCAACGGCTCGGGCGGCCTGTTCACCTTCCACGACCGCGACCCGCAGCAGAAATTCGGCGGCCTGGTCGATTACGGCTACGGCACCTGGAAGTACAATCGCGGCTTCCTCCGCCTCGACAGCGGCCTGATCGGCAACACCGGCATACGCGCCTTCCTCTCGTACTCGCATCAGCACGATCGCGCCTGGCGCGGCAGCGGCACCGACGAGAAGGACCATATCGACTTCAAGGCGGTCAAGGAGTGGGGTCAGGGCAACCGCGTATCGCTGGTCGGCGCCTACCAGTGGTCGACGCAGAACAGCTACACCAACCCGACGCTGGCGCAGTGGGCGGAGTTCGGCCGCTCCTTCAACTATGACGGCACCTACACGCTGGGCGACAGCAACTACTACAAGCTCAACCGCAACCCGTATCGCAACTTCGAGATGAGCGCGCCCTCCCACTTCACCCTGACCGACCAGTGGGCGGCGGACTTCACCCCATACATGTGGCGCGGCTACGGCAACGGCACCATCGGCGTGCCGCTGTTCAGCACCGGCAACTACCAGGGCGCCCAGCTGATCACCGACGCGATCAAGCTGCCGTTCCCGCTTCCCGGCACCGGCGGATCCGAGGCGCAGGGCCTGCTCGCCTTCGAGGACTCGCAGTATCGCGCCGGCTTCACCGCCAAGACCAACTACCATCTGGGCGTGAACAACTTCTTCGCCGGATGGTGGTTCGACTACTCGAACGATCACGACACCCAGCCCGACAGCCCGGTCAGCTATACCGGCGAGCCGAGCAACATCTACGGCGAGAGCGAGAACATCAAGACGGTGAACGGGCTGCGTCTGCTCGGTCAGGACATCTCGACCAAGACCGCCATCCACGCGCTGTTCCTCGGCGACGACATCAGCCTGCTCAACAACCGGCTGTTCCTCGAGGCCGGCTTCAAGGAGGCGATCGTCAACCGCGACGGCACCAACGAGCTGCCGGGGCCGCAGTACAAGTCGGTGCTGAACGACGCGCAGCCGCTGCCGGCGGTGTCGGCGCGCTACCAGATCAACGTCAAGAACCAGGTGTTCGCCAGCGTGACCACCAATTTCCGCTCGCCGGTCAACACGACGCTGTACAACACCTACAGCTTCGTGGACGGCTCGACGAGCTTCGTGGGCGGCAACAACGTGAAGGACGAGTACTCGATCTCCGAGGAGGCCGGCTACCGGTTCCAGGGCGATCTGCTGGTCGCATCCGCCACCTACTTCCACTACAATTTCAGCAACCGCCAGTTCCAGAGCGCAGTGCCGGGGACCAACAACGCCATCACCACCGACATCAACGCCGGCGGCCAGACCTCCGACGGCGTCGATTTCGAGGCCGGAACCCGGCCGATCGCTCACTTCCGGCCCTACGTCTCCGGCCAGTACCTCTACGCCTCGATCGACAACAACCTGCTCGCCGGCGGCGACTATCTGCCGACGCAGGGCAAGGTCGCGGTGCGCAGCCCGCGCTGGGTGTTCGCGGCCGCGCTCGACTACGACAACGGACGCTTCTTCGGCAACTACACCGTGCGCTATGTCGGCAGGCAGTTCGCCACCTTCATGAACGACGAGATACTGCCGGCCTATTACGAGATGGGCGCGACGTTCGGGCTGCGCTTGCACGATGTCGGGTTTGCCAAGGCGCCGACGGTGCAGCTCAATCTGATCAACCTGACCAACAACAAGTTCCTGTCCGGCATCAACTCGCTGACCGCGAACGCCAAGAGCACCACCGGCGTGTTCGGCACCACCATCGCGGGTGCCGCGCCGAGCTACAATGTCGGCGAGGGCTTCGCCGCCATCGCCACCGTCAAGACGGCGTTCTGACCGGCGGCACGTCTCGCCGCTCCGTGGGCCGCTCCGTGGACCGGTCCGCGGGCTGGCCCGGCGCGCCGCCGCGCCGGCACGCCTCGGAGCAGTAGCGCACCTCCTCCCACACCCGCGCCCACTTCCGGCGCCAGGCGAAGGGCCTCCCGCATCGCGCGCAGGGCTTGCTCGGCAGGTCGCCCTTGCGCCGCATCCTGCCGCCGGCCTTCATCGCGGCCGCCGGTGCCACGCGATGCGCCCGGAGCCGGCGATCGCGCTACGCTTGCGCAATGAGATCCCTGATCCGCTTGGCCAGCGCATCCATCATGAACGGCTTGGTCAGCACGTGCATGCCGGGCTCGAGATGGCCATGCCCGATCACCGCGTTCTCCGCGTAGCCGGTGATGAACAGCACCTTCAGCCGCGGCCGCAGGACCCTGCCCGCATCGGCGACCTGCCGCCCGTTGATCCCGCCCGGCAGCCCGACATCGGTGATCAGCAGGTCGATACGCACGTCCGACCGCAGCACCCGCAGCCCCGACGCGCCGTCGGCGGCCTCGAGTGCGGTATAGCCGAAATCCTGCAGCACCTCGCCCACCAGCATGCGCACCGTGGGCTCGTCGTCGACGATCAGCACCGTCTCGCCCTGCTCGGCACGCGGCGTCGACGCCGGCTCGGCCGCGCCCTCGCCGGCGAGGGCGTCGCCGAGGTGGCGCGGCAGGTAGAGGCACACCGTCGCCCCCTGCCCGGGCTCGGAGTAGATCCGCACCTGGCCGCCGGACTGGCGAGCGAAGCCGTAGATCATCGACAGGCCGAGCCCGGTGCCCTGGCCGATCGGCTTGGTGGTGAAGAACGGGTCGAAGGCGCGCTCGATCACGCTGGCGCTCATGCCGGTGCCGGTATCGCTGACGTTGAGCGACACGTACTGGCCGGGCGGCAGCTCGCGTTCCGCGCCACCGGGCGGGTCGAGCCAGCGATTGCCGGTCTCGATGGTCAGCCGCCCGCCGTCCGGCATCGCGTCGCGCGCGTTGATGCACAGGTTGAGCAGCGCGTTCTCGAGCTGGTTGGGATCCACCAGCGTCGTCCATAGCCCGCCCGCGGCGACCACCTCGACCGCGATGGCGGGACCCACGGTGCGGCGGATCAGCTCCTCCATGCCGGCGATCAGCCGGTTGATGTCGGCGGCTTTCGGCTCGAGCGTCTGCCGGCGCGAGAAGGCCAGCAGCCGGTGCGTCAGCGCCGCCGCCCGCTTCGAAGCACCCTGGGCCGCGGCGATGTAGCGCCCGAGATCCTGCAGGCGGCCCTGCGCCATGCGCGTCTGCAGCATCTCGAGGCTGCCGGCGATGCCCGTGAGCAGGTTGTTGAAGTCGTGCGCGAGCCCGCCGGTAAGCTGCCCGACCGCCTCCATCTTCTGGCTCTGGCGCAGCGCGTCCTCGATCCGTCCGCGCTCCATCCCCTCCGCGAGCAGCCGCCTGTTGGCCTCGGCGAGTTCGCGCAGATGCAGCTTCTGCTGCGTGAGGTCGCTCACGACGCCGCACAGCAGCGACGCGCCGTCACCCTGCCGCAGCGCGCTGACCGACAGGTAGACCGGGATCCGCGCGCCCTCGGCGTCGCGCAGGGTCAGCTCGCCCCGAGCCCCCGCCTCCAGCGCCGAACGCAGCAGCCGCGCGAAGTCGTCCCGGTCCGACGCCAGCACATACTCCGCGAGCCGCTGCCCGATGACGCGCTCCCGCGGCGTGCGCAGCAGCTCGGCGAGGCGATGGTTGCAGTACCGCACGGTGCCGTCCTCGCTCAGCGTGACCGCGCCCTCCTGGATCTGCTCGATCAGCACGCGATAGGGATTGTCGGCGTTCTCCCGCGTGTGGACGCGCGACGCCATCCCGCCCGCGACAGCGTCGCCGCGCCGGATCGCATCGAGCGTCCCCTCGCTCTGCTCCAGCCTCGCCTCGAGCTCGCGGATCCGCTGGCGGTAGCGATCCAGCCGCGGGTCGGACGCGCCGGGCGGACGATCAGCGCACATCGGGCACGGGCTGCAGCGGCGACGGTCGCAGCCCGCGCGGCGCTCGCCGCTCGCGCGACAGGTCAACGATGATCCGCGTCAGCGGGACCGGCAGCCGGCGGACGAGGGTGGGGATCGCCGGGATCCGGTCGCCGGCGGCGAGCCGCGGGCCCTGCAGCAGGTCGGCCACCGCGGCAAGCGCTCTCACGGTCTGCCCGACCACGTCGGGACGCAGGCGATGATGGCCCGAAGCGGCGTCCTCCGACCCCGGATGGTCCGGCGTGCGCGGCGCGCCGCGACGGCAGCCTCCACCCCGGCGCGCAGCCCGCCGACCTGCTGCCCGACCGCCTCGCGTCGATCGGTCATCTCGCGCCGGCAGGCTTGCTGGCGGCCGTCGCTGCGCAGGCTGGTGAAGAGCACGGTGACGACGCGCACCTCGTGCAGCGAGAGGCCGGTTCCCGGCTCGGGCGACCCGGGCGGCGTGCGGCGGGAGAGCCCGGCTCCGCATGCCGTCGCCGCCCCGGCTTATTTCTGCGACGCCCCGGTCTTGTCGCTGATCGAGTTCGAGGTGGCATCCGCGCCGCGGCTCACGTCATGGCCGACCGCACTGGCATCCTTGCCCGCACCCGAGATGGTGTTGCAGGCCGAGAGCCCGAGGGTCGCGACCGCGAGCAGGGCCACGGCGGACAGGCAAGCAATTCTGCGTAGCATAGGCGTATGGCTCCAGTATCCGTGACGTTAATGGGACGATGTCGTAACGGCTGCATCGGCTCGGAGTTGCAGTTCCACCGATTGCCCGCGCCGCCTCGCCCTCTATGATCCAACGCTTTGACGGGTCTGGGAAGGGCTGCATGACATGGCCGAGCACGACCGCCGGCAGATCGGCGACCAGGGCCTGACCGCGGTGGTCGCGGCGCACGGTGCCGAACTGCACTCGATCCGGCAGCATGGCCGCGCCGGCGGGACCGTGCCGTCGCGCGAACTGCTTTGGCAGGCGGGGGCGGCATGGCCGCGCCATGCTCCGGTGCTGTTTCCGATCGTCGGCCGGCTGGCGCACGACACCCTGCTGCATGACGGGCGCGCCATGCGCATGACCCAGCACGGCTTCGCCCGCGACCGCCGTTTCCGCTTCCTCGGCGGCGACACCCGCCAGTGCCGGCTGCTGCTCGAGGACGACGCGGACAGCCGCGCATGCTACCCGTTCGCCTTCCGCCTCGAAATCGGGTACCGCATCGAGGACGCGACCCTGACCGTGTCATACGCCCTGGGCAATCCGGGGCGCACTCTGCTGGCGGCCTCGCTCGGCGCGCACCCGGCGTTCAACTGGCCGCTCGACCCGGGCCTGCCGCCCGAGGCGCACGAGATCGTCTTCGCCGCTCCGGAGCCGGCGCCGATCCGCAGGGTCCGCGAGGGGTTGCTTCGCCCCGATCCGCAGCCGAGTCCGATCGTCGGCGACCGCCTGGCGCTCGACCCCGCGCTGTTCGAGGACGACGCGGTGATCCTCGAGGCACCGGTCAGCGGCGCGCTGCGCTACGGCGTGCCGGGCGCGGCCGGGCTGCGGATCGGCTGGAGCGGGTTCCGCCAGCTCGGCATCTGGTCCAAGCCGGGTGCGGCGTTCCTCTGCATCGAGCCCTGGTGCGGCCTTGCCAGCCCCGAGGGCTTCGCGGGCGAGTTCACGGCCAAGCCGCACCTGCTGCTGATCCCGCCCGGAGAGCAGGTTCAGGCGTCCTGGACGGTCGCGGCGGAGGGCTTCGCGTGACCCGGCACGCCGCATGTTGGCGCGCCACGCCAACAGCCGGGCCCGGCGGCCGGCATGCGCCTCGTCGCCGGCCTGGCATGGGGCTTGCGATGTTCCCGCGTACCGAACCGCCGTGGAGACGCGCAGCATCATGACCTACCGTGCGATCGACCGCTTCCCTCTCGACCACGCGCCGCGCGTGGCGGGGGATGGCGGCCGCAGCCTCGCCACCGTCACCTACGCGCTCTATATCGCGGCCTTCTTCACCGGCATCACCGCGCCGGCGGGCGTGTTGCTGGCCTACCTGAGGCGCCGCCACGCCTCACCTCTGGTGCGCTCGCACCTGGATTGGCAGATCCGCATCTTCTGGCACTGCGTGCTGGCAGGGATCGCCATCTTCGTGCTGCACGCGCTCGTGATCGGGCTCGGCGCGATCACGCTGGGCGTCGGGCTTGTGCTGCTGGTGGTGCCGTGGGCGGTCGGCGCCTGGTGGCTGGTCTGGACCGTCTGGGCGATCGCGCACGGCCTGCGCCGGCTGGGCCGCGACCGGCCGATCCGCTGAACCGTTGCCACCGGTCAATCCGGCTCCGGCGCCGGGTCTGGCTCCGGCGTCTCGTCGCGGCCGCGCGTGCGCCGGCCGCGCGCGAGCTCGGTGACGACGCCGTGCAGCGTGCGAAGCTCCTGCTCCGTCACCTCGCCGCGCTCGAACAGGTGGCGCAGGTTGCGCACCATGCCCGGCCGCTTCTGCGGGTTGCGCAGGAAGCCGCACTCATCGAGCTCGCCGGTCAGGTGGCCGAGGAAACGTTCCAGCTCGCCCTTGGTCGCGACCCGGGTCTCGTGGGTGATCAGCGCGCGCGGCGGCGTGCCGTCGTCGCTCAGCCACCACTCGTAGGCCATGATCATCACCGCCTGGGCCAGGTTGAGCGAACTGAAGCCGGGGTTGAGCGGGTAGCGGATCAGCGCGTCGCTGCGCGCCATGTCGTCGCGGTCGAGCCCCGCCCGCTCCGGCCCGAACAGGATGCCGCACTCCAGGCCGCGACGGGTGATCGCGCGCAGCTCGGCGGCGCCGCCGCGCGCGGTGAGCACCGGCTTGACGATGTGGCGCGGTCGCGGACAGGTGGCGAACACGTGCTGCAGATCCGCCACCGCCGACCCCACGTCGTCGTGCAGGCTGGCCGCGTCGAGGATGCGGTCGGCGCCGGAGGCGAAGCGCCAGGCCTGCGGCTGCGGCCAGCCGTCGCGCGGCGCCACCAGGCGCAGGCGGAACAGCCCGCCATTGGCCATCGCGCGCGCCACGCTGCCGATATTGTCGGCGAGCTGCGGCCGCACCAGGATCACCACCGGGCTGTGGCCGAGCGGCGTCAGCGCCGCCCCGCCGTCGCGTCCGGTCATCCGCCGCGGCGCCAGCTGGTGCCGGCGGCCCCGTCCTCCAGCACGATGCCGCGGGCGGCGAGTTCGGCGCGGATCGCGTCCGCCCGCGCATAGTCCCGCCTCTCGCGTGCGGCGAGCCGCTGCTCGATCAGCGCCTGCACCGCCGCCTCGTCCACGCCGTGGTGGAACCAGTCGCGTGGCCGAGCCTGCAGCAGGCCCAGCATCTCGCCCGCCGCCCGCAGCGACCCTGCCGCATCGGCCTCGCCGGCGAGGGCCGCGTCGGCCAGCTCGTGCAGCACCGCGATGGCGCGCGGCGTGTTGAGATCGTCGCACAGTGCCGCGAGGAACCGCGCCGGGGGTTCGGCACCCGTGTCCGCCCCCGGATGGCGCTCCAGCGCGCGGTAGAACCGATCCAGCGTGCGCCGGCTCTCGGACAGCGCGGCGCGGACGAAATTCAGCTCCGAGCGGTAGTGCGCGCCCAGCAGCAGAAGGCGCAGCGCCTCCGCCGGCGCCTCGGCCAGGATCTCGCGCGCGGTGTAGAAATTGCCCAGGCTCTTGGACATCTTCTCGCCGTCGACCAGCAGCATCGCGTTGTGCAGCCAGATCCGCGCGAAGCCGCTGCCGGGATAGCCGCACAGGCTCTGCGCGCGCTCGTTCTCGTGGTGCGGGAACAGCAGGTCGGAGCCGCCGCCGTGGATGTCGAAGCTCTCGCCGAGGTAGCGGTGCGCCATCGCCGAGCACTCGATGTGCCAGCCGGGGCGGCCCCGCCCCCACGGGCTGTCCCAGCCCGGCAGCGTCTCGTCGGATGGCTTCCACAGCACGAAATCGCCGGGATCGCGCTTGTACGGCGCGACCTCGACGCGCGCCCCGGCCAGCAGCTCGTCGGGATCGCGTCCCGACAGCCGGCCGTACTCGGCGAAACGCGCGACCTGGAACAGCACGTGGCCGTCGGCGACGTAGGCGTGCCCGGAGCCGACCAGCCGCCCGATCAGCGCGATCATCTCGTCCAGATGCTGCGTTGCGGCCGGCTCGATATCCGGCGCCAGGTTGCCGATCGCCGCGAGGTCGGTGTGGAAGTCGTCGGTGGTGCGCCCGGTGAGTGCCGCGATCGGCTCGCCGTTCGCGCGCGCGCGCGCGTTGATCTTGTCGTCGATGTCGGTGACGTTGCGCACGTAGGTGACGCGCGGATACAGCCGGCGCAGCAGCCGCACCAGCACGTCGGCGGAGACCATGGTGCGCAGGTTGCCGATATGGGCGAGGTCGTACACGGTCGGGCCGCAGTAATAGATCCGCACATGCCCGGGATCGAGCGGCACGAACGCCACGTCCGCGCGGGTCAGGCTGTCATGGAGCACGAGCTGGGCCATGACGACCTTGTGCGTCACCCTCCCCCGCCCTTCAAGGGGCGGCGCTGACGGTGATCCGGATCGCGGCTATCCTCGCCTGATGCGCGCCGCCACCGTCCCCGCCGCCGCTGCCCGTCGCCAGGCGGCGCAGCCGGAGCCCTCGCACGCCTCGGCGCTGCTGCGCCTGGCATGGCCGATCGCGGTGGCGCAGCTGTCGCAGATGGCGATGGCGCTCACCGACAGCATCCTGCTCGGCGGCCTCGGCCACGCGGCGCTGGCGGCGGGCGGGCTCTCGGCCGGATTGTTCTTCACCGTCATCATCGTGCTGCAGAGCGTGCTGGGCGCCGCCGGCGTCGGCATCGCCCAGGCGCTCGGCCGCGACAGCCGCGAGGTGCCGCCGGCGGGCGTCGAAGGTCGGATCGGCCGGATCACCGCCACCGCCCTGCTGCTCGGGCTGACGCTCAGCCTGCCGGTGATCCCGCTGCTGGGCGAGGCGGGATGGCTGCTGCGCCGGCTCGGCGAGCCGGCGGCACTGGTCCGCGACGCCGGCGCCTACATGGACGTGCTGCGCTGGGGCGCGCCGCCGGCGCTGGCCGGGCTCGGTCTGCTGCGCGCCGTGCTGCCGGCGATCGGCGGTGCGAACCTGCTGCTGCGCGTCATGCCGGTGATGGCGCTGCTCAACGGGCTGCTCAATGCCGGGCTGATCCACGGCCTGTGGGGCCTGCCGCGGCTCGGCCTGCTCGGCTCGGCGCTGGCGAGCGCGCTGACGCTGTGGATCACGCCCGCGGTCCTGACGGTCGCGATCCTCTGCCGCCCGCGGCTGCGCGCGATGCTGCGGCCGCTGCGGCCGGACGTGGCCGAGTGCCTGCCGCTGCTGCGCCTGGGCGTGCCGATCGGCGTGACCGTCGCGGCCGAGGTGGCGCTGTTCCAGGTCGCCGGCCTGCAGGCCGGCCTGCTCGGCGCCGCGTCGCTGGCCGCGCACCAGATCGCGCTCAACGTCGCCGGCATCAGCTTCATGGTGCCGCTGGCGCTGTCGCAGGCGGCCAACGTCCGGGTCGGGTTCTGGACCGGTGCCGATCGTCCGCGCCAGGCGCGGCGCAGCGGGCTCACCGCGATGGCGCTCTCGGTGCTGTTCACCGGCACGGTCAGCCTGCTGCTGCTCGCCCTGCCGCGGGTGATCGCGGCCGCCTATCTCGACCCCGCCCGCGGCTCCGACCGCGCGGCGTTCTCGCTCGCGGTCATCCTGCTCGGCATCGTCGCCCTGTTCCAGGTCGCCGACGGCGTGCAGACGGTCGCGCTCGGGGCGCTGCGCGGGCTCGGCGACACCGCGATGCCGATGCTGCTCGCCACCATCGGCTACTGGCTGATCGGCTTCCCGCTCGGCACCCTGGCCGCCTTCCGGCTGCATCTCGGCGTGGCCGGGCTGTGGAGCGGCCTCGCCTGCGCGCTGCTCAGCGTCGCCCTGATGACCGGCCTGCGCTTCCTGCGACGCACCCGGCCGACGCCCGGCGCGCGCGGCCGGCGATGATCCCGCCGCGCACCGCGCGGCTGCTGGCGTTCGTCGTCGCGGCCACCTTCTTCATGGAGTATCTCGACACCACCATCATCGCGACCGCGCTGCCGAGCATGGCGCGCGACTTCCGGATCGGGCCCAACGAGCTCAGCCTGGGGATGACCGCCTACATGCTGACGCTCGCGGTGCTGATCCCGGTCAGCGGCTGGATCGCCGACCGCTTCGGCTCGCGCAGCGTGTTCGGCAGCGCGATCGCGATCTTCACCCTGGCCTCGGTGCTGTGCGGATCGGCCGGCGGCCTCGCCTCCTTCACCGCGGCGCGCGTGCTGCAGGGCGTCGGCGGGGCGATGATGGTGCCGGTCGGGCGCATGATCGTGGTGCGCCATACCGAGCGGGCGCGCCTGATGCAGGCGATCTCGACCATCACCTGGCCGGGGGTGGTGGCGCCGGTGCTCGGGCCCAGCATCGGCGGCTTCATCACCACCTACGCCTCCTGGCACTGGGTGTTCTTCCTCAACGTGCCGCTCGGCATCGCGGCCCTGGCTGCGGTCGCGGCGATCGTGCCGCAGCAGCGGGCGGCGACGCCGCGTCCGCTGGACCGGCCGGGCTTCCTGCTCAGCGCCGGCGCGCTGACCCTGCTGCTCTACGGCACCGAGGTGGCGGGCCAGCGGAGCGGCAGCCTGGCGCTGGCGGGCCTGCTGGCGCTGGGCGGTGCTGTGCTCGGAATGCTGAGCGTGCGGCACATGCGCCGCGCCCGCCATCCGCTGCTGGCGCTGGACGCGTTCGCCGTGCCGAGCTTCTCGATCAGCATCCTGTGGGGGGCCGCGTCGCGGATCGCGCTCGAGGCGGTCCCCTACCTGTCGCCGCTGCTGTTCCAGGTCGGCTTCGGCCTGTCGCCGTTCCGCTCCGGGCTGCTGCTGCTCGCCAGCGCCACCGGCAATCTCGGCATGAAGCTGTTCACCACCCCGGTGCTGCGCCGCGCCGGCTTCCGCCGGGTGGCGCTGGTCAATGCCGGGCTCGCCGCCCTGTGCATCGCGGGCCTCGGCAGCCTGGTCGCGGGCACGCCGCTGCCGGTGACGCTGGCGCTGCTGTTCGGCTACGGGCTGGCGCGCTCGATGCAGCTCACCACCCTGAACACGCTGGTGTTCGCCGACGTCTCGGAGACGCAGAAAGCGTCCGCCTCGACGCTGCAGAGCGTCGCCCAGCAGATGATGATCGGCATGGGCATCGCCTTCGGCGCGCTGTGCCTGCGCCTCGCCGCCGCGGCCCGCGGCACCGGGGCGGCTGGGTTTACGCCCGCGGACTTCCACGCCGCCTTCCTGCTGGCCGGCCTCGTGATGCTGGTCTCGATGGTGGGTTACGCCCGGCTGCCGCACGACGCCGGCAGCGCCATCGGCGGGGGATGAGGCAAGGGCTCTGCCCTTGACCCGCTGGGGCCGTGGGCCCCAGACCCCATTTCTTGAAGGTTTTCGAAGGCTTGCCTTGATGGGGTCAAGGGGAAAGCCCCTTGCCTGCCTAGCCGGGGACGGTCTCGCGCGGGCGCAGATGCGGCCTTGCCCGGTCCCAGACCCGCATCCCGCCCAGCGCCAGCGACGCCATGCCGGGCAGCAGCTTGGGCTGCAGCAGCGCCGGATCGAAGGCGCCCATGCGGCGGGAGTTCTCGCGCACGCAGTCATCGACGAATTTCTGGAACGAGAAGCCGTCCAGGAACATGTTGGCCTGGGTGACGGCGAAATCCTTGCCGTCGTTCGGCTCCTGGCCGCGCTGCACCATGCCCAGCAGCCGCTTGCCGGCGCGACTGTAGAAGCGCAGCGACTTGATCGTGCGCCGTGCCGTCCCGAGCCCGCGCTGGCGCTCGCGCCAGGCCATGTAGTTGATGAAGAAGACGATGTGCCGCGTCTCCTCGAACATCAGGGTGTCGAAGATCTCGAACATGCCCGAAGGCAGGAACTCGGATTCGCGGGCAACCTTGAAGGCGCCGAAGCCGAGGAACGCGTCGAGGCACTCGCCGAAGCCGAAATCGATGAAGGCGGTCTCGAGATCGGCGGGGAACTGCTCCATCGGCTGCTCGTGCGCGTCGATGCCGTAGCGGTCGATCATCACCCGGATCAGCTTGGCGTGTCGGGTCTCCTCGCGGCCCTGCAGCGCCACCGCCTCGCGCACCACCGGGTCGCGGATGGTCGGCATGAAGGCGTCGACGATCGCGCCGGCACGCCGCTCGGTATGATAGACCTCCTGCCAGAACGGCACGCCGCGCAGGCGGTCGAGCTCGACCTGGGTCAGCTCCGGCCACGGCAGCGTCTGGGGGTCGAACTCCTGGTAGGTCTCGATGAAATGGCTGCAGAACAGCGCCTTGTGCGCCTCGGACCCGGCTTCCATGGCCATGGCTGATCCTCTCGGTAGTGGCGTCACAGCATGCACCCGGACTGCCGGGCGACCAAGGGAGTTGCCGCGGGGCGCTCATGGCGCCGGCTCGTCCTCGAGCCTGGACACCATGGCCACGAGGTCGCGCAGGCTCTCGGCGCCGGTCTTGAGCAGGATGGCGCGTATCTGGGCGCGCACCGTCAGCGGCGAGGTGCGGCGCTGCGCCGCCACCGAGGCGACGGAGGCGCCGGCGACGATGGCGCAGGCGATGCGCGCCTCCACCGCCGAGAGGCCGAACAGGGCGCAGAGCTGATCCGGGTCGGCCGGCCGCCGCGGCGTCAGGCCGCGTATCGTCACCAGCGCGCGATGCTCCGGTCCGGCCGCGGCGACGCCTACGAACCGGCCGGTCTGCGGCAGCCGGCAGACCAGCACCGCGCACACCGCGCGCGTCGCCTCGGCGTGCAGCAGCAGCCCGCCGCCTGGCCCGCCGCCGGCGACGTCGTGCAGCAGGCGCTGCAGCCGCCGCTCGTCGCCGGCCTGGCTGGCATGCAGCCCGCTCGCGTCGAGCCGCAGCGGCCCCGCCCGACAGGCACGCTCCGCCGCCAGGTTGCACGCCAGCACCGCGCCGCCGCGCGCCACCACCAGCAGCGGCAGCGGCAGCCCGTCGAAGGCCTGCGAGCCCAGGCCGCCGCCGCAGCTGCGCAGGCCGCCGCCGCAGGCGCGCAGGCAGTCGCGCAGCTGGAGCGCGCGCTGCAGATAGGGAAGCAGGCGCAGCAGCAGCGCACGCTCGGCTTCCCCGAATGCCGGCGCCTGCGTCGGCCGGTGCCAGGCGAGGCGGCCGCCGCGTCCCTGCCGAAGCGGCGCCACGACGCCGATGAACCAGAAGGCGGGCAGGTGGTGGCGTCCGAATTCGTTCCAGATCTCCGAGCGCAGCAGCGCCTGCGGATCGACCATCTCGTGCCCCAGCAGGCAGGCGGACTGCGGATGCAGGCGCGCGAAGGCGGTGTAGGGGTCGCGGGTCCGGTAGTGCTGGGCGTACAGCGTGACTGCCGCCGCCGGCCAGCCGGGCATCGCCAGCAGCTCGACATCGTGGCCGGCCGGATCGTCGACGAACAGGATCCCCGAGCAGGCGTCGAGACGCCGGCCGAGCGGCGCCAGCGCCGCCTGCCAATCGACCTCTCCCGAGGCTGCCTCGTAGAGGTCGGCGATGCAGTCGGCGAATTCGCTGACCCCGTCAGCGACAGGCGGCGCGGCGCGCATTGACCGGTCCAACCAAGACGTTCTGTCTCTAGATCGAAGCTAGCGGAACTAATTTCGGTATCATAGTCAAGATTGAGGATGCGGCGGCACCACCCGCGGGCTTCTCTGCGCGCGCTTCGAGACACCACACCTCGAACAGGCAGGAGAGACCATCATGGGTGCCAGCGGCGATCGCGCCAGCGGCCGGAGAACCAGCGTGCCGGTCAACAAGGTCACCGTCAGCGCGCTCGCCGGCGCGTCGATCGCGGTCCTGGTCTGGCTGCTGCGGAGCTACGCCAAGATCGACATCCCGCCGGAGGTGCAGGACGCCCTCATCGTTCTGCTCACGTTCCTGGCCGGCTGGCTGACGCCGCCCGGTGCGGGCGAGATCGTGCTGGCGTCGCCGGCATCGGCGAGCCCGCCGTCGCCGCTCGGCGCCGCCGATCGGACGAGTTCCTGAACCGACCTGCACGTATCGCGACGCCGCGACCACCAACCCGATCCCGAGGAGCCAATCATGCCCGACGACCAGACCCTGCTGCTGCAGCCGCGGCCGATACCGACGGTCCGGCTCAGTCCCGACACCGAGACCGTCAGCCAGGAGCTCGGCCTGCTGGCCTCGCTCGCCGGCAACTGGCACGGCCACGGCTTGAACCTGATCGCGCGGCCCGACAAGAGCGGCAACGGCCCGCTGTTCCTGGAGCTCAACCAGACCGAGGAGACGCTGAAGATCGAGCCGATCGCCTCCTCGATCCCCAATCGCGGCTTCGCCCAGCCCGACATCGAGCTTTTCGGCCTGACCTACCTGCAGAGGATCAGCGACAGCGTCACCGGCGGCGCGCTGCATATCGAGCCCGGCATCTGGGTATCCCAGCCGCCGACCAGCACGCCGCTGGAGGCGCCGCCCGCCGGCGGCCAGATCGTGGCGCGCATGGCGACGATCCCGCACGGCAACGCGGTGCTGGTGAAGGGCTCGGCGATCGAGGTGCCGAGCCTGCCGAACGGCAGCTTCCAGATCCGGCCGGTGAACACCGCGCCGTTCGGCGTCGGCAAGCCGATGCCGGTCGGCGGCACCCAGGGCGGGTTCCCGGCCTACAACCTCGCCGACCTCAGCGAGGCTGCGGTCAATTTCCGCACTCCGTTCGGCAACACGCCTGCGGTGTCGCTGCCCGCGGAGATCGAGGGGGTGGCGATGCAGACGCTGGTCAACGACCCGACCCGGCTGCTGCAGCAGACCCTCAAGAACCAGTTCATCGAGAAGATGGTCGTGCTGGACATCGCCACGGTGGCCCAGATCACGACCACGGGTGCGGCGATCGAGATCGCCAATGGCGGCGGCGGCATCGAGAACATGCCGTTCCTGACCAGCAACGCCAACACCGCGCTGGTGTTCGCGACGTTCTGGATCGAGACCATCCGCAGCGAGTTCCGCCACTTCCTGCAGCTGCAGTACGTGCAGACGGTGCTCCTGAACTTCCCGATCCTGGGCACCAGCACCAACCTGAGCTGGCCGCACGTCTCGGTGGCGACCCTGCGCAAGACCTTCGGGTGAGCCGAGCGCCAGGGCTCTGCCCTGGACCCGCTCAAGGCGCAGCCTTGAGAATCCAGTTATCTTAAACTGGTTTCCAAAGGCCGAGGCCTTTGGCGGATCTGGGCAGAGCCCAGCCTTGCTTTCTCAGCCCCCAGGGCGTCAGCTCGCCGCCATGCGCAGCCGCCCGGCCGCCCGCTCGCGGCCGATCAGCGGCAGCAGGTCGCGCAGCTCCGGCCCGTGATCCTCCCCGGTCAGTGCCAGCCGCAGCGGCAGGAACAGCGCCCGCCCGCGCCGCCCCGAGAGCTCGCGCAGCGCCTCGATCCAGTCCGGCCAGGTCCGCTCGCCCCAGGGCTCGTCCGGCAGCACCGAGAGCGCCTGGGTCAGGAACCCGCCCTCGCCTTCCAGCGGCGGCGGCACGATGCTGCCGGCGGCGACGTCCCACCAGTGCTTGGCCTCGGTCAGCATGTCGACGTTGCCGCGCACCACCGACCAGAATTCGGCCGTCGCAGCCTCCGGCAGCCGCCCCGACACCGCCTCGAACGGGAGTGCGTGCATCACCCGCCGGTTCAGCGCCAGCAGCTGGCGCATGTCGAAGCGTGCCGCCGAGCGCGAGGTGTGGGTGACGTCGTAGCTGGCGGCGAGCTCGGCGAGCGGCAGCGGATGCGGATCGTCAGAGGTGCCGAGGCGCGCCAGGTACGACACCACCGCCGACGCCTCGATGCCGTCCTGGCGCAGCGCCCGCAGCGACAGCCCGTCGAAGCGCTTGGACAGCTTGCCGCCGGCCTCGTCGAGCAGCAGCGGCAGGTGGCCGAAGCGGAAGCGCCCGGGCGTCGCGCCGAGGGCGGCGGCGATGTCGAGCTGCACGCCGGTGTTGGTGACGTGGTCCTCGCCGCGCAGGATGTCGGTGACGCCGGTGCGCAGGTCGTCGACCACGGAGGCGAAGGCGTACAGGATGGTGCCGTCGGCGCGTATCAGCACCGGATCGGAGATCGCGGTCAGCTTCACCTGGGTGTGTCCCAGCACCAGATCGTGCCAGGCGACGCTGCCGTCGCCGAGGCGGAAGCGCCAGTACGGCCGCTTGCCGTTGGCCTCCGCCTGCGCCCGCTGCTCGGGGGTGAGGCGAAGCATCGCCCGGTCGTAGAGCGGCGGCCGCTTCTGGCGCAGCCGCATCTCGCGCTTGGCGCGAAGCTCCTCCTCGCTCTCGAAGCAGGGATAGAGCCGGCCCGAGGCGCGCAGCCGGTCGGCGGCCGCCTCGTACTCCGCCACGTGGTCGGACTGGCGGAAGCTCTCGTCCCATTCGAGCCCGAGCCAGCGCAGGTCGGTGCGTATCGCGTCGGCATGGTCGTCGCGCGAGCGCGCGGCGTCGGTGTCGTCGATGCGCAGCTGGAACAGCCCGCCGTGCCGGCGCGCGTGCAGCGCGTTCGCCACCGCCTGGCGCGCGTTGCCGACATGCAGCAGGCCGGTCGGGCTGGGCGCGAAGCGCAGCTTCATCGTGGGGCCGCTCATCGCGGCATGCCGTCCGCCGCGTCGTCCTCGTCATCCTCGCCGGCGTCGTCGTCGAGGCGGGGATCGAGCACGCGCCAGTCGCGCTCGATCTCGGAGGCCGGATGGGCGGCGAAATCATCGAGCTCGTTGGCCGAGCGCCAGCCCTGCTCGCCGGCATCCACCACCTCCGCATCCTCGCCGAAGGCGAACCAGGCGGACAGCACGTCGCGGGTGGCGGCGCCTGCCACCCGGCACAGCTCGACGCTGTCGCGGACATAGGCGCGGGCGAACGCGTTTGCGTGCATCAGGGTGGGAAAGCCGCCGACCTCCTCGACCACGTTGCCTTCCGAGGCGCCCGAGAGGTCGAGGATGCGCACGCGAAAGCCGCCCTCGGGCGCGAACAGGTCGCTCAAGGCCCGGCCTGCGCGTCGTGGTGGCCGATCCCGCGCAGCAGGAACTCGCGACCGAGCTTCACGCGCCGCACCCCGTCATAGGCGACGATGTCGGCGGTGGCGTAGGTCTCGGACCAGTGCTCGGGGATGAACGAGCCGGTGCCGACCACGTCGATCGGCGCCTGGCTGTCGGCCATCACCCGGCACTTGTCGACGCCGAAGCCGGAAGAGACGACGATCCGGACCGCCTCGAACCCAGAGGCGTCGAGCGCCTCACGCACCCGCCAGATCGCGGCGGCCGAGACGCCGGTGCCGACCAGGTGGCGCAGCTCGGTGTCCGAGCGGTAGCGGCGTATCGTCCCCGGCGTGTGGCGTTCCAGCACCGCGTAGCTTTCCTGCGGATCCAGCCCTTCCAGGAAGCGGCCGCCATGGGTGTCGAGCCGCACCGAGATACGCCCCTGCGCGGCGAGCTCGGGGAAGCGACGGCACACGGCCAGGGTGTCGGTGATCTCGAGGCCGAAATAGTCGCTGAGCACGGTGAGGTCGATCCCGGGGAACGTCTCGTGGAACATCTCGGCGGCCCGCAGGGTGCTGCCGGCATAGCCGATCAGGGCGTGCGGCATGGTGCCGAAGCCGGCCTCGGCGCCGTAGAAGCCGGCGGTGGCGTCGTTGGCGCAGCCGACGAAGCCCGCCGCGCCCTCGCGCTGCGCCGCGCGCGAGCCCACCGATGCGGCGTAGGCCATCATCTCCTGCATCTCGTAGCCGGCGCAGTGACGCGCCTCCATCGCCAGGAACCGTGCCCGCGGCAGCGCCATGCACATCTGGTAGGCGTTGTGGGCGGCGACGCAGGCGGGACCGAGCTTCTGCAGCAGCAGGGTCTCGAGGTCGACCAGCTGCTCGAAGCTGCCGGTGAGGTAGACCAGCGGCTCGCCGGCGCCGACCCAGGCACCCTCCTCGGCCATGGTCTCGCAGCGTATCTCGATGTCGCGCGCCGACGCCACCGCGGCGAGCCAGTCGGTCATCAGCCGTGTCGCCGACACCACCGGGCGGCGCAGGAACAGCGCGTAGGTGACGCGCCGGTCGCCGAACCGCGCCACGATCGCGCGGGTGCGGTTGAAGTAGGCGTCGGTGCGCGCGGCGATGGTGGGGGTGTCGAGCGGCCCCGGCGAGGCGGCGCTCACCGCGTGCCGGTCCCGCCGCCGTGGCGGCGGGCGGTCAGCTCGCCCGCGATCAGGAAGGCCAGCTCGAGGGACTGCTCGGCGTTGAGCCGCGGGTCGCAGAAGGTCTCGTAGCGGCCCCCCAGATCCGCCTCGGTGAGCTGGTGCGCGCCGCCGACGCACTCGGTGACGTCCTGGCCGGTCATCTCCACGTGAACGCCGCCGGGCGGCACGCCCTCGCCGGCGAGCACGTCGAAGAAGCCGCGCACCTCGGCGAGGATGGCGTCGAACGAGCGGGTCTTGACCTTGGACGCGGTCGAGATGGTGTTGCCGTGCATCGGGTCGCACAGCCAGGTGACGTGCCGGCCGGCCTCGCGCACGCCGCGCAGCAGCGGCGGCAGGTGGCGTCGCACGCCCTCGGCCCCCATGCGGCTGACCAGCGTGATCCGCCCGGCCTCGTCGTCGGGGTTGAGGAGGTCGAGCAGGCGTTCCACGTCGTCCGGCGTGCTGGCCGGGCCGACCTTGATGCCGATCGGGTTGCGCACGCCGCGCAGGAACTCGACATGGGCGCCGTCCGGCTGTCGCGTGCGGTCGCCGATCCACAGGAAATGCGCCGAGCAGCCGTACCATGCGTCGGTGGTGGAATCGATGCGGGTGAGCGCCTGCTCGTAGGGCAGCAGCAGCGCCTCGTGGCTGGTGTAGAACTCGGTCTCGTCGATCTGCGGCGCCGCGGCGAGGCCGCAGGCGGCCATGAAGCCGAGCGTCTCGTCGATGCGCTGTGCCAGGTCCTGGTAGCGCGCGGCCAGCGGCGAGCGGGCGACGAAGCCGAGGTTCCAGCGATGCACCTGGTGCAGGTTGGCGTAGCCGCCGGAGGCGAAGGCGCGCAGCAGGTTCAGCGTGCCGGCGGACTGGAAGTAGCCGGTCTCCATGCGCGCCGGATCGGCGATCCGCGAGGCGGCGGTGAACTCGGCGCCGTTGATGATGTCGCCGCGATAGGCAGGCAGGCTGCGGCCTTCGATGGTCTCGGTGTCCGACGAGCGCGGCTTGGCGAACTGCCCGGCCATGCGGCCCAGCTTCACCACCGGCACCTTGGCGCCGAAGGTCAGCACCACCGCCATCTGCAGCAGCACCCGGAAGGTGTCGCGTATGATGTCGGCGGTGAACTCGCCGAAGCTCTCGGCGCAGGCCCCACCCTGCAGCACGAAGGCCTGCCCCTCGCCGGCCAGCGCCAGCTGCTGCTTCAGCCGGCGCGCCTCGCCCGCGAACACCAGCGGCGGGTAGCGGCGCAGGCGGGCTTCCACCGCCTGTGCCGCCGCCGCATCCGGATAGCTCGGCGCCTGCTGGATGGGACGACCGCGCCAGCTCGACGGGGTCCAGTCCGGCGGCTGGCCCTGCATGATCGTCTGACCGGGCGTTCGATCGGGCGTTCGAGCGGGCCTGTGGGCGGGCGAGGCGTTCATCGCTGAGATCCGGCAAGGGCTGGCGGCATGCGGCCCAGGCCGCGGGGGCGCCTTTATCCACCCATTCGCGCCCGAGAGAAAGCGCGGGCGCAGCCGCCGGCCGACCGGTCGTTCAGCCGGGGGCGCCGGCGACCCGGGTCAGGGTGCGCAGGGTGACGAACTCCTCCGCCGAGCTCGGATGGATGCCCACGGTGCGATCGAAATCGGCCTTCTTCAGGCCGGCGGTGACCGCGATCGCCAGTCCCTGCATGATCTCCGGCGCGTCCTCGCCGAGCATGTGGGCGCCCAGCACCACCTGGCTCCTGTGATCGACCACCAGCTTGATGACGTTGCCGCGGCTGCGGCCGCTCATGGTGTGGCGCATCGACCGGAAGCGCCCGAGATAGATGTCGGCCGCCCCGCGCGCCGCCGCCTCCTCCTCGCTGAGCCCCACGCTGGCCAGCGGCGGGGTGAAGAACACCGCCTTGGGGACGGTGTCGAAGCGCCACTCGCGAGCGCTCGCCGAGAACAGGCGGTCGGCCAGCATGTGGCCCTCGGCGATCGCGACCGGGGTCAGGTTCAGCCGGTTGGTGACGTCGCCGATCGCGTAGATGCCCGGCTCGTCGGTCTCCCCGCCCTGGTGGACGTCGTCGCGGACCATCACCCGCCCCGCCTCGGTGGTGCGCACCCGCGTGGTCTCCAGCCCGAGGCCGGCCACGTTCGGGACCCGTCCCACGGCGAAGAACACCAGGTCGGTGTCGAGCGCGCGACCATCGACCAGGGTCAGCCGCAGCGCGCCGCGCTCGCGCTCGATCCGGTGCAGCAGGGTGCCGGGATGGCGCACGATGCCGCGCTCCTGCATCGCGTCGTCGAGCGCCACCCGCAGATCCTGGTCGAAGCCGCGCAGCGGCAGCTCCTGGCGGAACAGCATGGTGACCTCGGAGCCCAACCCCGCGAAGATGCCGGAGAACTCGACGCCGATATAGCCCGAGCCCACGATCACCAGCCGCTCCGGACGCCGCTCCAGGTGGAACGCCTGGTCGGAGGTGATGCCGAGCGCCTGCCCCTCGATGTCGGGCTGCACCATCGGCAGGCCGCCGGTGGCGATCACCACCCGCTCGGCGGTGACGGTGCGCGTCGGTGCCTGCGGATCCAGCGGGCCGGGGTCGATCGCCACCGTGCGCGGCCCCTCGAAGCGGGCGCGGCCCTCGAACAGGGTGACGCCGGCATTCTCCAGCAGCCGGACGTAGATCGCGTTCAGCCGGCCGATCTCGCGGTCCTTGTGGGCGATCAGGTGCCGCCAGTCGTGACGTCCGGGCTCGATGTCCCAGCCGAAGCCGCGCGAGTCGGCGGCGTAGTCGTTGTACTCGCTGGCCTGCACCATGATCTTCTTCGGCACGCAGCCCAGATTGACGCAGGTGCCGCCCCAGTGGCGCGCCTCCACCACAGCCACCCTGGCGCCGTGGCCGGCGGCGATGCGGGCGCAGCGCACGCCGCCGGAGCCGCCGCCGATCACCAGCAGGTCGAAATCGTAGTTCATGCTCTGGATGTCCGATCCGGCCGTGCCTCAGCGCTCGGCGAACGCCTTCTCGACCACGTAGCTGCCGGGATTGGCGTTGTTGCCCTCGTCGAAACGCCGCGCGAGCAGCAGCCGCTCGATGTCGGCGAGCATCTCGTTGCTGCCGCAGATCATCACCCGGTCGAGTGCCGGGTCCAGCGCCGGCAGCGAAAGGTCAGCGAAGATCCTGCCGCTCTCGATCAGGCTGGTGATCCTGCCGCCGGTCGGGAACGCCTCTCGCGTCACGCTCGGGTAGTAGCTCAGCTTGGCGGCGATCTCCTCGCCAAGCAGCTCGTGCCGCGGCAGCTCGTGGCGGATATGGTCGACATAGGCGAGCTCGCCGACCAGGCGGACGGTGTGGGTCAGGATCACGCGCTCGAACCGGTCATAGACCGACGGGTCCTTGATCAGGCTCATGAACGGCGCAAGCCCGGTGCCGGTCGCCAGCAGATAGAGGTTGCGGCCGGGACGCAGGTTGTCGAGCAGCAGCGTGCCCGTCGGCTTGCGTCCGATCAGCACGCTGTCGCCGACCTGCAGGTGCCCCAGCAGCGAGGTCAGCGGCCCGTCCGGCACCTTGATGCTGAGGAACTCGAGGTGATCCTCGTAATTGGCGCTGGCCATGCTGTAGGCGCGCAGCAGCGGCTTGCCCTCGATCTCGAGGCCGATCATGGCGAACTGGCCGTTCTCGAAGCGCAGGCTGGGGTCGCGCGTGCAGGTGAAGGAGAACAGCCGCTCGGTCCAGTGATGCACGCTCAGCACGCGCTCCTGGCTGAGATGCGTGTAGGAGCGGCTCGGCGGCGTGATCACGCGGCGTTCCCCGTGACCGAGCCCCATGCCGTCCGGCGCGCGGTTCCCGGGCAGCTGGAGGTTTCGGGCGTGATTCGTCACCGGGTCGGACATAGGCTGCAATTCTCCCATCGGCCGCGCGCGGCTTCCGGCGCCGCGGCACGCGTGATCTATGCCGGCGGCCCGCCCCGTTCCAGGGCAAACCGCGCATCCGTCGCCGCACCGCCGCAGATAAGTTGCAATGCAGCAGATCCGCCACCACCCTGTGTTAAACGGCGCGACTCCCGATACGTCCCCGAGCACGCCCCCGAGCACGCCCCCGAGCACACGCCCTGGCCATGACCAACGAGCATCCCGGGCGATCGCCCTCCGCCGTCGCGGACTCGCCCTACGGCGCCGCGGTCGGGCTGCTGCTCGGCAAGACCTGTCCGGTGATGCAGCCGGGCCATGTCTGGCTGGCCGGCGCCGGGCCCGGCGACCGCGGCCACCTGACGCTGCACGCTCTGTGCGGCCTGATCCAGGCCGACGTGATCGTCTACGACGCGCTGGTCGACCCCGGCGTGCTGGAGCTCGCGGCACCCGGGGCAGTGCGCGAGTTCGCGGGCAAGCGCGGCGGCCGGCCCTCGATCCACCAGACCGACATCACCGCGCGGCTGATCGCGCTGGCGCGGCAGCGCAGGCGGGTGCTGCGGCTGAAGGGCGGCGATCCGTACGTGTTCGGCCGCGGCGCCGAGGAGGTGCTGGCGCTTATCCGCGCCGGCATCCCGTTCCGGGTAATCCCCGGCCTGACGTCGGGGCTGACCGGGCTGGCGGCGGCGGGCATCCCGGCCACCGTGCGCGGCGTCAACCAGGCGATCGTGCTCGCCACCGGCCACAGCGCCGAGGGCGAGCCGGACGCGATCGCCTCGCTCGACTGGGAGGCCCTGGCCCGGCTCGGCCAGCCGATCGTGCTCTACATGGCGGTGCGCACGCTGGGCCAGATCGCCGCGCGGCTGATCGAGGGCGGCATGTCGCGCGACACGCCGGCGGCGGCGATCTCGCAGGCCGCGAGCGACGCCCAGCAGGTGCGGACCGCGACCCTGGGTAGCCTCGCGGCGCTGCTGCGGGCCGAGCCGCTGCCGACGCCCGCGATCATCGTGATCGGCGAGATCGTGGCACTGCGCGGCATGCTGACCGGCGACGCGCGGTCGGGCGCGGGGTAGCGGGCTGCGGGAGCGAGGCAAGGCCGCTGCCCTTGACCCGTTGCGGCCGGAGGCCCCAACCCCGTTTTCTACGGTTGGCGGGGCTCAGCCGGCCTCGGCGCCTCGCACCCACAGCACGTCCGCACGACCGTCATCGTTGAGGTGACGGCTCAGCACGAACAGGTAGTCGGACAGGCGGTTGAGCAGCTGGATCACCGCCGGCGTCACCTCCTCGGCGGCGGCGAGCGTGACCACCCGTCGCTCGGCGCGGCGCACGATGGTGCGCGAGACGTGGGCGGCGGACGCCGCCGGGCTTCCCGCCGGCAGCACGAAGCTGTCGAGCGGCGCCTGCCGCTCCAGCAGCAGCGCGATCTGCGCCTCCACCGCCTCGACCGGCGCGCTGCCCAGGCGCAGCTTGGCGCCGGCGCTGCCGGGCACGCACAGGTCCGCGCCCACGTCGAACAGCATGCTCTGCACCCGGCGCAGGAAGCCGTCGGCCGCACTGCCGGGGGGCAGCGCGGCGCGCAATAGGCCGAGCGAGGCGTTCGCCTCGTCCACGGCGCCGTAGGCCTCGACCCGGGCCGCGTCCTTGCTGACGCGGCTGCCGTCGCCGAGGCTGGTCAGCCCTTGGTCGCCGCCGCGGGTGACGACGCGGTCGATGCGTATGCTCACGCGACCCCCTCGTCCGGGCCGACCGTCTGCAGCACCGAGAAGCCCTCGAACTGCGGCGGACCCAGGTAGAGCGACGGACCTGAGCGCTGGCCGGCGCCGCGATGGGACTCGCGGAAGGCGTCGGAGCGGGTCCAGGCCTCGAAATCCTCGTGCGAGCGCCAGATCGTGTGCGAGGCGTACAGCACGTAGTCCTCGTGCTCGGGGCCGCGCAGCAGGTGGAACGCCTCGAAGCCCGCAACCGTGCGCAGGTGCACGTCGCGCGACAGCCAGACCTGCTCGAACTCGGTCTCCGAACCGCGCGCCACGCGGAACCGGTTCATGGCGATGAACATGCCGGCAATCTCCCTGCTGTGGGGCGGAAGAGTGCCCGCGGCCCGCTGCGAAGCCAAGCCGGCGTCACGATGCGGCGGTAGGAAAGGAGCCAAGGGCTCTGCCCTTGACCCGCCGGGGCCCCAGGCCCCGGTTCCGCCGCCTGCTAGGACGCGCTGGTCTGGTGGTGATGCTTCATCATCCTGTGATGCATCGGCGCCCCCTGCAGCTTGTGCGCCTCGGCCAGGTGCTGCTGGATCGTCGGCACGGTCTGGGCGGCGAAGCTCTTCAGGTCGGGGTCGGTGCCGGACGCGGCCTCGGTCTGGAACGCGCTGAGCATGTCGCTGTGACCCTGCACCTGGGCGGCGGCGTAGTCATGGTCGAACTTGCGGCCCTTCTCGCCCTGCAGCATGGTCAGGGTCTTGTTCTGCTCGTCGCTCAGGCCGGTCGGCAGGCTGGCGCCCTTGGCGACCGCGAGCTGCTTGAGCTGCTCGTTGGCCGGCGTGTGGTCCTTGATCATCTGCTCGGCGAACATCTTGACCTTCCTGCTCTTCGAGGTCTGGTCGGCGAGCTGTCCCATCTGCACCTCGGCCATGCCGCCCTGGGCGGCCACCTGCACGAAGCTGGCGTCGTTGCTGGCCAGCGGCGGCGGCCCGGGCGGTGCCGCGGGCGGCGCGGGCGGCGGGTTGGAGGCGCAGGCGGCGAGCGGTGCGAGCGCCAGCAGGAGGCCCCAGCGGGTAAGACGGTTCATCGGCGAGGATCCTTGAGAAACGGATGGACCGCGTTGCAACGTCCCACCGCGCGCTACGTTCACGGTCGCAACCGCGCTTCGTCAATTTGTCTCGATGGACCGGGGGTCTGTGGCCGCCGGCCCCAGCGGGTCGAGGGCCGAGCCCTGGCCGCAGTTTCCAGAGGTCAGCGGTCGATGCGGAACGCCTCCACCGCCGCGACCAGCGCGCGCCGCACGCCCGGCTCGAGTGCCGAGTGGCCGGCGTCGGGGATGATGCTCAGCCGCGCGCCGGGCCAGCGTCGCGCCAGCTGGAAGGCGCTGCGCGCCGGGCAGATCATGTCGTAGCGGCCCTGCACGATCTCGGCGCGCAGATGCGCGATCCGGTCCATCCGCGACAGCAGCCCCCCGGCGGGCAGGAACAGCTGGTTGGCGAAGTAGTGCGCCTCGATCCGCGCCAGGCCGAGGCTCGCGCGGTCGCGCGAAAAGCCGGCGACGGTGGCGGGGGTCGGCAGCAGGGTGGAGCAGGTGCCCTCGTAGGTCGACCAGGCCCGCGAGGCCGGCAGGTGGATCGCGGGATCCGGATCGGTCAGACGCGACAGGTAGGCGCCCAGCAGGTCGTCGCGCTCGGCCTCCGGCAGATGGCCGGCGAAGGCGGCGTGGGCGTCGGGAAAGATCTGCGCCAGGCCGTAGAGGAACCAGTGCAGCTCCTCCGGCCGGCCCAGGAACACGCCGCGCAGCACCAGGCCCGCCACCCGCTCGGCATGCGCCTGCGCGTAGCACAGGCTCAGCGTGGAACCCCACGAGCCGCCGAACAGCAGCCAGCTCTCGATGCCGAGCGCCTGGCGCAGCGCCTCGATGTCGTCGATCAGCAGCGTCGTGGTGTTGCCGGCGATGCTGCCCTGCGGGCGCGAGCGGCCGGCGCCGCGCTGGTCGAAAACCACCACACGCCAGTACGACGGATCGAAGAAGCGCCGATGCACCGCGCCGGCGCCGGCGCCCGGGCCGCCGTGCAGGAACAGCGCCGGCCGTCCCTGCGGATTGCCGACCTGTTCCCAGTAGATCGAATGGCCACCCTCGACCGGCAGGTAGCCGGTCGCGTACGGCTCGATCTCGCCAAACAGGTCACCGTGCGCCATGCCGCGACTATACCCATCTTCATCCGCTCAGCCAGGATCGACCCGACAGATGCCGACACGCCCGGCCTCGCCCGCAGCCGCCCCCTGGTTCGCCTGCGGCGCCCTGATCGGGCTGCTCGCGGTCGCCGCCGCCGCACTCGCCTCGCACCTGCCCGATCGTCTGCTCGCCCCCGGTGGCCGGGAGTCGCTGCGTGCCGCGGTGCAGATCCTCGGCTGGCATGCGCCGGCGCTGCTGGCGGCGGCAACGTGGCTGCGCCAGAGCGGCCGGCCGCGCCTCGTGCGGCTCGCGGCGGGCTGCTTCCTGCTCGGCACCGCCGGCTTCTGCGTGGGCGTGGTGACGCCGGCACTCGGCGGCCCGCATCTGGGCCGCGTCGCCCCGGCGGCGGGCACCCTGCTGATGGCCGGCTGGGCGCTGCTCGCGGCCTCCACCTGGCCGGTGCGGCGTCGCGCGTGACGCAGCCGCCGATACGCGCGGCCTATCTCGCCGATGCCGCGACGCAGCCGGCGCTGGCGGGAGAGCTGGCGCGGCGCGGGACCCGCGTGTCGGCCTGGCACGGCCTGCTGGCGCTGTCGCCGGATGCGCCGCTCGCCTGCGCCTGGGCGCTGGACGTCTGGACCGCCCCCGAGCTGCTCGCCTGCGGCTCGGTGGGCGAGGCCGCGCGTCTGCTGCGCGACCGGCAGCGCAACTGGAGCCTGCTTGCCGAGGCGCATCGCGGCCGCTGCCGGCTGATCGCGGCGCGGCTGCCGACCGTGAAGGCGGCGCCGCTGCGTTTTCCGCAGGCCCCGCCGCAGGCGCCGCTCGGTGCCTGGACGCTGCTGGCGCCCGACCGGCTGCTGCTCAGCACCAGCAAGAGCAGCCCGTTCGTCGGCGGCGTCTGCCGCTTCGTCGAGGATCGCGAGGGGCCGCCGTCGCGCGCCTATCTCAAGCTCTGGGAGGCCTGCACGCGGCTCGGCGTGGCGCCGGCGCCGGGGCAGCACTGCCTGGATCTCGGTGCTGCACCGGGCGGCTGGAGCTGGGCGCTGGCCCAGCTCGGCGCCCGCGTCGTCGCGGTGGACAAGGCCGAGCTCGCGCCGTCGGTCGCCGCACACGAGCTGGTGACGCACCGGCGCGAGAGCGCCTTCGGCATCGACCCGCGCCGGGAGCCGGCGGTGGACTGGCTGTGCAGCGACATCATCGCCTATCCGTCGCGTCTGCTCGCCCTGGTCGCGCGCTGGATCGAGGCCGGCCGCGCCGCGCGCATCCTGTGCACGGTCAAGTTCCAGGGCGATACCGACCACGAGGTCGCGGACGCGTTCGCCGCGATCCCGGGCGGCCGGCTGATGCATCTGGCGCACAACCGGCACGAGCTGACCTTCTTCTGGAGCGCCGAGACGCCCAAGCCCGGCTGACGCGCGGCCTCAGCCGGCCAAACGCGCCAGCCGGTCGGTCGCCTCGCACATGTCGGCCTCGCTGCCGCAATAGGAGAAGCGCAGGAAGCGGTGCCCGTGCCGCGCGTCGAAATCCACCCCGGGTGTCACCGCGACGCCGGCCTCGTCCAGGATCCGTGCGGCGAGGCCGACGCTGTCGGTGCTGCGCGAGGATATGTCGGCATAGAGGTAGAACGCGCCCTGCGCGGGGGACAGGGCGGCGAACCCCGCCTGCGGCAGCGCCTGCAGCAGGTGCGCGCGCGCCCGCCGGTAGCGCTGCAGGTTGGCCTCGATCTCGGCGCCGCACTCAAACGCCGCCTCCGCCGCCAGCTGCGAGACGTGCGGGGCGCTGATGAACAGGTTCTGGCCCAGCCGCTCGGCCGGCCGCAGCAGGTCCGGCGGCAGCACCATCCAGCCGACCCGCCAGCCCGTCATGCTCCAGTATTTCGAGAAGCTGTTGATGACGATCGCGCTGTCGCTGAACGCGGCCGCGGTGGCGGGCGGCGCCTCCCAGTTCAGCCCGTGATAGATCTCGTCGCTGATCAGGCGCACGCCGTAGGCGTCGCACCAGCGCGCCAGTGCCGCGAGCTCGCCGGCCTCCAGGGTGGTGCCGGCCGGGTTGCAGGGGGAGGCCACGATCAGCCCGTCCGGCAGGCCGCCCGGCATCTCCGCCATCGCCTCCAGCATGCCGATCGTGGGCTGGAAGCGGCTCTCGGGGCCGGTCGGCAACGGCCGCGGCACCATGCCGAACGCCTTGAGGATGTTCACGTACGGCGGATAGTACGGGGTGGCGAGGGCGACGCGATCGCCGGCGTCGAAGGCCGCCAGGAACGCCAGCAGGAAGCCCCCGGAGGCGCCGGTGGTCACCGCGATACGGTCCGCCGCGATACCGCCGGCCTGCAGGCCGTAGAAGCGTCGATAGTGCCGGGCGATCCGCTCGCGCAGCGAGCGACGCCCGAGCGCCTCGGTGTAGCCGAGCGGTGCCGCGTCGCGCAGCGCCCGCGCCGCCGCCTCGACGGCGCCGCGCGGCGCGCCGGTGGCAGGCTGGCCGACCTCCATGTGGATGACGCCCGGCGCACCCGGCGGCAGCGCCGCCTGGCGGGCGTTCGCACGCGCGATCACGTCCATCACCAGGAAGGGCTCGATCGCGCCCGCGCGCGCCTGCTTCAGCATCCCGCGGCTCAGTTGCTGCCGACGGCGAGCCCCGCGCCCCGCGGATCGGTAGCGCTGGCGCAGCTCCCGGCATCGCCCGGCAGGCCGCCGGCGCAGGAGATCGCGTTGACCCGGCCGGTCGCGGTGATCGGACGTCCCAGTGCCGCGCCGTGCAGCGCTGCGTGCAGCGCCGCCGCCGCCGCCGCCGCGGCCTGATTCTGTCCCGAGGCGGCGATGGCGGCGCGGAAGCTGTGCTCGGCCCGGTTCCAGGCGATCGCGGCCGCCAGCAGCGGCGCCGGCAGGCGCGCCGGCGACGCGCCGAGCACGATCCCGGTCTCGCCGGCCACCCGTCCGGTGCCGAACAGGTTGTCCATGCTCAGCGCGCAGGACACGGCATCGCCCGAACGATCGAGCACGACGAAGCCGGTCGAGGCCGGCAGACGTCCCAGCGACGCGCCCGCCGGGGCAGTGCGCCGCGGCGCGGCATCCAGTTCGGCCTGCGCCTCGGCGCCCAGCTGCGCCGTCCCGCCCGGTCCCGGATGTGCGGCGCGCCAGGAAGCTGCGACGGCCTCGGCAGGCTGAATCGCATCGGCCGCACCGTCCTGCAGGCCGCGATAGGCCACTGCCGCGGCGAGACCGCCATCCGCCGGCGGCGGCAGGAAGCCGACCCTTGCCCGCCCGTCGTCGAGCAGCAGCGGCGGACGCGCGACGGGAAGGGCTGCGCGCAACGCGGAGATGTCGAGGTCGCCGCCGGCGGCGGCGGCTCCCGACACGAACGTGTTCGCCAGGGCGCCGGTATAGAGATCCCCCACGCCCACCAGCGCCAGGCGGTCGAGGGTAGCCGCGAGCTGCGGCTGCAGCAGCCGGTCGCCCGAGACCGGCAGCGTGCCGGTGCCGCCGAAGATCTCTCGCGCGCGCGGATCGGCGAGCAGCGGCTCGCGGACCTGCGCCAGATCGTCGGCGAGCGCGCGCGAGACGGTGATGCCGTCGCGCGCCAGCGCGGCCGCCGGACGTATCAGCTCGTCGAAGCCCACGCTGCCGTGTCGGGCCTGCAGCAGGAACAGGCCGCGCGCCAGCATCGGCACCGACGCCGGCCGATCCGCGGCGCCGCTTCCGGCGACCGAGCTGGCAGCGCCGCCTCCGGCGACGGAGCTGGCAGCGCCGCCTCCGGCGACCGAGGTGAACAGGATCGCCTCCGGCGGCGAGCGCCCGGCGACGTCGAAGGCGAGGCAGGCGCCGCCGGCGCCGAGCGAGGCGCGCGACGGCAGCGTGACCGACAGGCCGAGACCAAGCGCCGCCGCCGCATCCGCCGCGTTGCCGCCGCGCGCCAGCACGTCGCGCGCGACCAGGGCGGCGCGCGGCTCGTCCGCCACCACCTCCCCGATATAGCCGGTCAGGTATGGCGAGGACGGGCCGGTCACCAGCGCCTTCACCTGCTGCACGCTGGAGCAGCCGGCCAGCAGCCAGAGACCGGCGACCGCCGGAAGCGCTCGCGAGGAGCCCAGCATCCGCAGCGATCGTGTCGATCTGCGCAAGGATCCGCTCTCCACCAACTGCCGCATCGGCCGCAGCCATTAGACGGCTTCGGGTTGAGCGGCAACCTGTGCGCCATCCCGGCGGCGTGCTAGAGCCGGCGCATGCCCTGGACCCTCGCCGACTGCAGCAAAGCCCCCCGGAACGCGGCCCTGGGTGCCGCGCTCTTGCTCGCCCTGCTCGCCCCGCCCCGCCCGGCGCGCGCCCAGGACTTCACCGCGTCGCAGCGCGAGGAGATCATCGCGATCGTGCGCCAGGCGCTGAAGACCGACCCTTCGATCCTCAGCGATGCCATCCTGTCGCTGCGCGCGCAGGCGGAAAGGACCCAGGTGGCGGATAGCGGCGAGGCGGTGCGGCGCAACCAGGCTGCACTCTCCGGCGTGCCCGGCGACTACGTCGCCGGCAACCCGCACGGCGACATCACCCTGGTCGAGTTCTACGACCCGCGCTGTCCGTACTGCCGCAAGTCGCTGCCGGAGCTGGACGCGTTGGTCGCCGGCGACCGGCGGATCAGGCTGGTGGAGAAGCTGATCCCGATCCTGGGCCCGGAGAGCCTGCTGCAATCCCGCGCGATCGCCGCCGCCGGCCTGCAGGACCGTTACGCGTCGCTGCAGCACGCGCTGATGCACGACCAGGGCCAGCCGGGATTGCAGCAGATCCGCGCCGTGGCCTCCCAGCAGGGGCTGGACGTCGCGCGCCTCGATCGCGATATGGCGGACCCGGCGCTCGCGGCGCGCCTGCAGTCGGCGGTGGCGCTGGCGCGTCAGCTCGGCATCACCGGCACGCCGAGCTTCGTCATCGGCGGCAAGGTGATCGAGGGCGACGTGGGGCTCGACGGGCTGCGCCAGGCGGTCGCGGACGCGCGCGCCGGCTGAGGCGCTTCAGACGACGGCCAGGCCGCCCTCCGGATCGAGACGGTAGCCGCCGCCCTCGGTGACCAGCAGGCAGGCATTGGCGGGATCCGGCTCGATCTTCTGCCGCAGCCGGTAGATGTGGGTCTCGAGCGTGTGGGTGGTGACGGCGGCGTTGTAGCCCCAGACCTCGTTCAGCAGCACCTGACGCGGCACCGGTCGGGTGCCGGCGCGATACAGGAACTTCAGGATCGCGGCCTCCTTCTCGGTCAGCCGGATGCGCCGGTTGCGCACCGCCTCCTGCAGCAGCTTCGCCGACGGTCGGAAGGTGTAGGGACCGATGGTGAACACCGCGTCCTCGCTGTTCTCGAAGATGCGCATCTGCGCCCGCAGCCGCGCCAGCAGCTCGGCGATGCGGAACGGCTTGGCGACGTAGTCGTTCGCACCCGCGTCGAGCCCGCGCACCACGTCCGCCTCGTTGTCCGAGCCGGTGAGCATGATGATCGGCATCCGCCTGCCCTGCTTGCGCAGGTCGGCGCACAGGTCCCGCCCGTCCCCGTCCGGCAGCGTCACGTCGAGGATCAGGGCGTCGTAGCGCGCACCGTTGCTGCTGATCTTCTGGTCCGCTTCATGAACCGAAGCCGCCTGCTCGACGGAGAATTCCGCTTCGAGCTGCAGTTGCTCGACCAGCGTCGTGCGCAGGGTATCATCGTCGTCGACGATCAGAATGGGGCGTTCACCCGCCATCTAAACCTCTTCCATAGAGCGGCACCGCCGCACTCGTTCACCTAGCCCCGATCTTCACCCGACCCGGACCCGTCCGCCCCGGGCGGCCGCCCACCCGGAGGCTGACGTCGCGGAGGAGGTCGTGCTCACAACGCGGTGACGACGATCCCCGCCTTCAGCCGGTCTGCACGCCCCGCACACATTGTCGTGAATGGAGTCGCGGATGCAAGCCGCGCGATGATAACTCCCTGCGGGGACCGCGTATGACGATTAAGACGATCGCGGCGACGGCATGAGCCTCGGCCGCCTGACGCCGACCTCGCGCAGCGGTGGCCTGCTGCGGCTCGCCGGGCGCGAGCTGCGCTGCGTGTTCGGCGAGGCCGGGATACGGATCCACAAGCAGGAGGGCGACGGTGCGACGCCGTGCGGGCTGCTGGCGCTGCGTCGCGTGCTCTACCGGGCCGATCGCCTGCCCAGTCCGGCCACCGCGCTGTCGCGCGAGCCGATCGCGCCCGACGATGGCTGGTGCGACCAGGTCGGCCACCCCGACTATAACCGCGCGGTGCGGCTGCCGCACCCCGCCCGGCACGAGCGGCTATGGCGTGAGGATCGGCTGTACGACCTGGTCGCGGTGCTCGGCTACAACGACGCGCCTGTGCAGCGCGACCGCGGCTCGGCGATCTTCCTGCATCTCGCGAGCCCTGACGAGCGCCCGACGCTCGGATGCCTCGCGCTGCACGGGGAGGATCTGCGCTGGGCGCTGGCCAGCGGCCTGACCGAGATCGAGATCCCCTGCCCCTGATCCCAACCCTGGCGAGCGCGCGAGCTCAGTGCCTGGTGGCGCTGCCCGCGATGATGGGTCCGTAGCCGGCGCCGGCGAAGTCGGCGACCATCTCGAACGCCTCGCCGATCGCGCGGTGCAGAGTCGCCGGGCGCGCGCCATCCACCACCGCATCCAGCACCGCGCCGAGATACAGGCTCGCCTCGGCGGACGCCTGCCGCGGCAGGATGCCGATGAACACGACGCCGGCGCTGGCGGCCGCACGCAGCCGTCCGATCAGCGACAGCACCGAAAGCAGCGGCCCCTCGAGATCCAGCAGCACGATGTCGACCGCATCCCCCGCGAGCTGGTCCTCGGCCTGCTCGTCGAGATCGCGGTCGCGGTGTCCCGGCAGCACGCGATGCGCCCGCGGTGCTTGCGTGTGGAGCAGCCCTTCCAGGGTCGAGCGTCCGCCGCTGTCTGTCGCCGAGAACGCCCCGGCCAGCAGGGTGCGGAAGGCGGGCACCACGCGGCGTGACCGGGGTGGCTCGCAGTCGCGGACAAGGTCGATTGCCAGGTCCAACATGGGAGAGCCCCTATCCGAGCAGCGACGGCCGAACATCCGGGCCGGCCTTCGATCACGCGCATGATACCGCCGCTCGCGAGTCGGTTGGGGGCCGGAATATCAATGATGCTGTAACAAGTTCGTGTTCGTTATGAACGAGTGCTTAAGGAGACGCGCCGAGAATCGCGGCGAAGAAGCCGTCAGTGCCGTGCGAGGCCGGGGTCAGGCTGAGGAAGGGCGCGCCGTCCGCGGCCGGGATCAGCGCGAAGCCGGGATGCGCCTGCAGGAAGCGCTCGACCTGCGCCTGGTTCTCCTCGGGCAGCACCGAGCAGGTCGCGTAGACCAGCCTGCCGCCGGGACGCAGCAGCCGGGCCGCGTCGTCCAGGATGCCCGCCTGCTTGACGACCAGCTCCTCCAGGTCCTGCTCGCGCAACCGGCTGCGCGCGTCCGGATTGCGCCGCCAGGTGCCGGTGCCGGTGCAAGGCGCGTCCACCAGCACGCGGTCGAAGCTCGCCGCCCGGCGCTTGGCCCACTTGTCGCCGGGCACGATGAGATGGCGCTCGACGTTGTGCACGCCGGCGCGTCGCAGCCGGCGGACCGCCCCGTCCAGCCTGGCCGCCGAGACGTCGCAGGCGACGATGTGGCCGCGATTGCGCATCGTCATCGCCAGGCCCAGGGTCTTGCCGCCGGCGCCGGCGCAGTAATCCACCACCCGCATCTCCGGCTGCGCGCCGACCAGCGCGGTCACCAGCTGGCTGCCCTCGTCCTGGATCTCGACCAGCCCCTGCCGGAAGGCCGCGGTCGCGGTGACGTTCTGCCGGCCGCGGGCACGCAGCCCCCACGGCGAGAACGGGGTCGGCTCGGCGACGATGTCGTCCTGCGCCAGGCTCGCCATCGCCTGCTCGCGGGTGCCGCGCAGCAGGTTGACCCGCAGGTCGAGCGAAGCGGTGCCGGTCAGAGCCGCCATCTCGCGCGCCAGCTCCGCGCCGAAACGCCCGGCGAGGCGCGGCAGCAGCCAGTCCGGCACCTCCAGCCGCACCGCGTCGGGCATCTCCGGATGCTCCAGCGTGTGGCCGTCGAGCACGCGCAGGGCGCGCGACTCGTCGGGCTCCAGCGCGTCGGGCGCATAGCGGCCGCCGGAGAAGCCGCGCTGCAGGCTCTCCAGCGGCCGGCCCTCGAGCACCGAGGCGGCCGCCAGCAGCAGGCGCGGCGTCGGCGCCCCGCCGCCGCGCTGCAGCCACCATTGCAGCCGCCGTTGGTGGCGCAGCACGAACCAGACCTGGTCGGACACCGCGCGTCGGTCGCCGGCGCCGATATAGCGTCGCTCGCGGAAGAAGCCGTTGGCGACCGCGTCCGCCGGCTTGCGCGGGGCGGCCTCGATCGCCGTCAGCAGCTCTATGCCGGCGGCCAGTCGCGCGGACGGCGTCATCTGCGCGGGCTCAGTCCTGACGGTAGTTCGGCGCTTCCCGGGTGATCGCCACGTCGTGCACGTGGCTCTCCCGCAGCCCGGCGCCGGTGACGCGTCGGAACCGGGCGCCGGCCTGCAGGGCGGCGATGTCGGCACTTCCGGTATAGCCCATGCCGGCGCGCAGCCCGCCGACCAGCTGGTGCACCACGGTCGCCATGCCGCCTTTGAAGGCGACCCGCCCCTCGATGCCCTCGGGCACCATCTTCAGCGTGTCCTTGATCTCCTGCTGGAAGTAGCGATCCGCCGAACCCCTGGCCATCGCGCCGAGGCTGCCCATGCCGCGATAGGATTTGTAGGAGCGGCCCTGATAGAGGAACACCTCGCCCGGCGCCTCCTCGGTGCCGGCGAGCAGGCTGCCGACCATCACCACGTCGGCGCCGGCGCCGATCGCCTTGACCAGGTCGCCCGAGGTGCGGACGCCGCCATCGGCGATCGCCGGCACGTCGCGCTCGCGGCAGGCGGCGGCGGTCTCCAGCACCGCGCTGAACTGCGGCACGCCCACCCCGGCCACCACCCGGGTGGTGCAGATCGAGCCGGGTCCGATGCCGATCTTGACGCTGTCCGCGCCGGCCTCGATCAGCGCCAGCGCGCCCTCCGGCGTCGCCACGTTGCCGGCTACCAGCTGCACTGCGTTGGACATCGCCTTGATCCGCGCGACCGCCGCCAGCACCCCGCTGGAATGACCGTGCGCGGTATCGACCACGACCACGTCCACCCCGGCCTCGATCAGCGCGCTCGCGCGCCGGAAGCCGTCCGCGCCGACGCCGGTCGCGGCGGCGCAGCGCAGCCGGCCCAGCTCGTCCTTGTTGGCCAGCGGATACGCCACCGCCTTGTCCATGTCCTTGGCGGTGATGATGCCGGTGCAGCGCCCCTGCCGGTCCACCACCAGCAGCTTCTCGATGCGGTGCTTGTGCAGCAGCCGCCGCGCCTCCTCGGGGTCGGCGCCGTCATCGACGGTGACCAGATGGTCGCGCGTCATCAGCTCGTAGACCCGGCGTTCCGGGTCGGTCTCGAAGCGCATGTCCCGGTTGGTCAGGATGCCGACCAGCTTCTGGTCGGCGCGCTCGATCACCGGCAGGCCGCTGATGCGGTGCCGCCGCATGATCTCGTGCACCTCGGCCAGAGTCTGGTCGGGATGCACGGTCACCGGGTTGACCACCATCCCGGACTCGTAGCGCTTGACCCGGCGCACCTGCTCGGCCTGCTCGGTGATGCCCAGGTTCTTGTGTATGACGCCGATGCCGCCCTGCTGCGCCATCGCGATCGCCATCGCGTCCTCGGTGACGGTGTCCATCGCGGCCGAGATCAGCGGGATGTTCAGCTCGATGCGCCGCGTCAGCCGGGTGCGCGTGTCGGTGTCTGCGGGCAGCACCTCGGAGCGCCCCGGCACCAGCAGCACGTCGTCGAAGGCCAGCGCCTCCCGTATGCGCTCATGGGCGGATGCGACGGGTCGCGTTTCGCCGGACATGCGGGGCGCTCTCCTCAGAGGGGGCTCCCGACCCGGTCGAAGGCCGCGGGCGGTCCCACCGTTGGCGCTCTCCCTTACTGTCCCGCGCTGCAGCATGCAAGCGATGCTGCGGCCGGGGGAATGGCCTTTGCCATCCACCGCACCCGTGGTTGGATCCCGTCTCGCCGCGCCCCGGATCGGGCCAGGGCGCATCCGACCCAGAGTCCGACCCAGAGGAGGCAAGGCTGGATCTGCACTTCATCGAGCATGTCCTGCGTCCGACGACGCGCGAGGCGCTGCCGACGCCGCGACCGGGCGACGCCTACCTCGCCGGCGGCACCTGGCTGTTCTCGGAGCCGCAGCATGCGCTGCGCCGGCTGGTGGACCTCGCGACGCTGGACTGGCCGGCGCTCACCCTGCCGCCGGAAGGCGGGCTGGAGATCGCCGCCACCTGCCGGCTCGCGGAGCTGGAGGCGTTCGAGGCACCCCCTGGCTGGCCGGCGTCCCGCCTGTTCCGCCCCTGCGGCAGCGCGTTGTGGGGCTCGTTCAAGATCCGTCACGCGGCGACCGTGGGCGGTAACCTCTGCCTGGCGCTGCCGGCGGCGCCGATGGCGGCCCTGCTCGTGGCACTGGAGGGCGAATGCGTGATCTGGACGCCGTCCGGCGGCGAGCGCCGCCTTGACGCCGTCCGCTTCGTCACCGACGCCGGCCGCAACGCGCTGGCTCCGGGCGAGCTGCTGCGCGCGATCCGGCTGCCGGAGGCGGCGCTGCGTCGGCGCGGCACCCTCCGCCAGGCCTCCCTCACCCGCTTCGGCCGCTCGGCGGCGCTGGTCATCGGCACCCGCGATGCGCGAGACGGCCGGCTTCGTCTGACCATCACCGCCGCGGTGCGCAGGCCGGTCCGGCTGGAGCTCGAGGCGGGGGCTTCGGCAGAGGCGCTCGGCGCCCGCCTCTGCGAGCTGCTGACCGACGACCAGCTGCATGACGATGTGCACGGCGCGCCGTCCTGGAAGCGCCACATGGCGTGCCGCCTCGCCGAGCAGATCCGGCGCGAGCTCCATGGATGAGGTTCACGCTCAACGGCGCAGCCTGCGAGACCGTCGAGGCTCCCGGGCAGTGCCTGCGCACCCTGCTGCGCTCGCTCGGCTGCTTCGGCGTCAAGAAGGGCTGCGACAGCGGCGATTGCGGCGCCTGCACGGTGCTGCTCGACGGCCAGGCGCTGCACTCCTGCCTGGTTCCCGCCTTCCGCATCGCGGGACGTGCGGTCACCACGATCGAGGGGCTGCCCGATGCCGGGGCGCTGCATCCGGTGCAGCGCGACTTCCTCGCCGCCGGCGCCTTCCAGTGCGGCTTCTGCACGCCGGGCATGATCATGACGGTGTCCTGCCTGGATGCGGCGCAGCGTGCGGATCCCGGGCAGGCGCTGAAGGGAAATATCTGCCGCTGCACCGGCTACCGCACGATCGAGGACGCGGTGCAGGGTCGCGCGATGCCGCCATCGACCGCGGCGAGCGACGTGCCGTGGGGACGCAACTCCCCGGCCCCGGCCGGCGAGGCGGTGGTGCGGGGGCTGGCGCGCTATGCCCTCGACGCACCGCCGGACGGGATGCTGCATTGCCGCCTGCTGCGCGCGCCGCACGCGCACGCCCGCATCCTGCGCATCGACCGCGCGGCGGCGCTGGCGGTCCCTGGCGTGCGCTGCGTCCTGACCCACGAGGACGTGCCGAAACGCCGATTCTCCACCGCGCGCCACGAGAACCCGCACGACGATCCCGCCGACACGCGGATGCTCGACGACGTCGTGCGCCATGTCGGCCAGCGCGTGGCCGCGGTGGTGGCGTCGAGCGAGGCGGCGGCGGTGCGCGGCTGCGCCGCCCTGTCGGTCACCTACCAGATCCTGCCGGCGCTGCATGATCCCGCCGACGCCGCCGATCCGCAGGCGCCGCGGCTGCACGAGGGCGGCAACGTCGTCGCCGAGCTGCATGGCGGCATCGGCGACGTGCAGGCGGCGCTGGCGGCGTCGGCGGTGACCATCGACGTCACGTACCACGCGCAGCGCGTGCAGCATGCCCACCTGGAGACGCACGGTGCGGTGGCCTGGATCGATCCCGCCGGCGTGCTGACGGTGCGGGCGAGCACGCAGGTGCCGTTCCTGACCCGCGACGCGCTGTGCCGCCTGCTGGACCTGCCGCGCGCGCAAGTGCGCGTACTGTGCGAACGGGTCGGCGGCGGCTTCGGCGGCAAGCAGGAGATGCTGGTCGAGGACATCGTGGCGCTGGCCGCACTACGCACCGGCTGTCCGGTCGGCATCGAGTTCACCCGCGAGGAAGCCTTCACCGGCGCCTTTACCCGGCACCCGATGCGCGTCCGGGTGCGGCTCGGCGCCTCGCGCGACGGCCGGCTGACGGCGATCGCGATGGACGTGCTGTCCAACACCGGCGGCTACGGCAATCACGGGCCGGGCGTGCTGTTCCATGGCTGCGGCGAGGCGGTCGGCGTCTATGCCTGCGCCAGCAAATGGATCGACGGGATCGCTGTTTATACCAACACCCCGCCGGCCGGCGCGTTCCGCGGCTACGGCCTGAGCCAGACCAACTTCGCGATCGAGTCCGCGATGGACGAGCTGGCCGTCGCACTCGGTCTCGATGCGATCGAACTGCGCGAGCGCAACGTCATCCGCCCGGGCGACGCGATGGTGTCCTACGATTCCGCCGAGCACGATGTCGAGTATGGCAGCTACGGCCTGGATCAGTGCCTGCGCCTGACCCGCGAGGCGCTGTCGAGCGGCCGCGGCATCCCGCCACCGTCCGGCGCCGACTGGCGGACCGGCGTCGGCGTCGCACTCGGCATGATCGACACCGTGCCGCCGCGCGGCCACCTGGCGCAGGCCGAAATTGCGCTCGATCCGGATGGCGGCTTCACGCTGCGCGTCGGCACCGCCGAGTTCGGCAACGGCACCAGCACCGTGCACGTCCAGTTCGCCTCCGCCGTGCTCGGCGTGGCGGAGGCGCGGATCCGCCTGGTGCAGGCCGACACCGCGCGGCTGGGCTACGACACCGGCGCCTTCGGCAGCACCGGCACCGTGGTCGCGGGGCTGGCCACCGAGCGTGCCTGCCGGGCGCTGCGCGTCAAGCTGCTCGCCTTTGCGGCCGTCGTGCTGGAGGTGCCGCAAGCCGATCTGGTGCTCGCGCGCGGCGAGCTGCGCGCCGGCGCGCGCAGCCTCGCCCTGTCGGAGCTCGCGGCGGCGGCGATCGGTTCGCGCGTGCCGCTCAGCGCGTCCGGCGAGTGCGCCGGCTCGCCGCGCTCGGTCGCCTTCAACGTGCAGGGATTCCGGATCGCGGTGAACCAGGAGACCGGCGAGCTGGTCATCCTGCAGAGCGTGCACGCGGCCGATGCCGGCAGGGTGATCAATCCCGCACAGTGCCGCGGCCAGATCGAGGGCGGCGTGGCGCAGGCGATCGGGGCCGCGCTGACCGAGCAGGTGCTGATCGACGCCGACGGCGCCATCGCCAACCCGTGTTTCCGTGACTACCACGTGCCGCGCTTCGCCGACCTGCCACGCACCGAGGTGCTGTTCGCCGATACGGTGGACCGGCTTGGGCCGTTCGGCGCCAAGTCGATGAGCGAGAGCCCGTTCAACCCGGTGGCGGCAGCGCTGGGCAATGCGATCGCCGATGCCACCGGCCGACGGCTGCGCGCGACACCGTTCCGGGCCGACATCGTGCATGCCGCACTCCGGGTCGCCGACCAGCCCGCCCGCTGAGCCCGTCTTGCGGCATCGTCACCCGCCACCTCACCGGCCCCGCCGGATCGCAAGACTACGCCGCCGGTTCCGCGGCGGACGGCGCTGCCTGCAGCACCGCGTCCTCGTGTCGGATAATGCGTCGCCCCAGCTTCAGGGCCTGATAGTACTCGTCCTCGCGCACATGGTGCAGGATCGCATCGAGAATGACGGCGGCCGACGCCGATGTCGTCGCATCGCGGAACATCCCGATCAGGTCATGAAGTTCGCTCAGGGCAACGGCGCGCTCCGCGTCGGTGCCGACATAGGCGTTCTGCAGGGCGTAGTAGATCCGACGTGCGGGACTCCTCGCATCCTGCGGCGCCATGATCTGCTTGCCGAACAGGAAGCGCGCGCGCGAGGCCAGCTCGATGCGGCTCTTGCTGCGGAACCGGATCGACGCGCCGTTGATCACCATCATCTCGCCTGGCTTGAGCTCCAGAACCAGATTCGCCATATGTCCGCCCGAGCGTTCCTCGCGCCTCCGAACGGCGCGAGATCAGTCTCCAAGATGCCACGTCGGGCTTAATGGTGCGTAAAGATGCAAGGCGATGACGCTGCACGACGATGCTCAGAGACGGGCGATGCTCAGAGATATTGGGCCAGGTTGAGCGTCTTCATGTCCGCGATCAGGGTGTAGCTCGCGGTCAGCTGATTCTGCACCGCGACCTGCTGCGTGCGTGTGGTCGTCGGATCGCTGTCCTTGGCGGCGCTGAGCTGGCTCTGCAGCGCGTCGCTCATGTCCGACAGGTTGCTGCTGGTGGAGGCGGCGTCGTCCTGCATCACGCCGACGGCGGCGGTGAGACCGGCCAGCCCCTGCGTGACGCTGCCCATCTGGCTCGAGGTGTCGGCGATCAGCGACTGCAAGCCGGCGCTGCCGCTGTCCGCCCCGGACAAGCCGGCGACCGTGGCGAGGTTGCGTATCAGGTCTCGGATCACCGAACCCGTGCTCGTGGGACCGGCGGCGCCGCCCTGGGTCGCGACGATGCCGGTGGCGGCGAACCGGCCCTGTCCGACCTGAACCTGCGGCACTAGATCGCTTGCCGCCTCCCCAGTGGTGGAGAGCTGGGCGGAGAACACGCTGTTCGCCGGGCTGTTGTCGGAAGCGGCGCCGAGTGTTGCGGCCTGCGTCGCCGCGGCACCCGCGGTGCCGACTTGCGACACGGCGTTGATGATGCTCGAGACCATGCTGCTGGACGCCAGATCCGGCGTGTTGACCGGCGCCTGATCCGAGGCCGTCCCGGCGAACACGTAGCGGCCGTCGCTCTGCGTGTTGAGCAGGGCGGTGAGCTCGGTCAGCTGCTGGCTCGCCTGCGTCGAGGCGGTCGAGATCGTGCTCGTCGAGACGTTGCCCCGCAGGCTGAGCAGGGTGCTCTGCAGGCTGTCGGCGATCGAGGTGATGCTCGTCATGGCGGTCTGCGTCGCGCTCAGCTTGGTCTGGGTCTGGGTGGCGTTGGTCTGCCAGGCATTGGTGGCGCTGATCTGCGGCTCCAGGCTGATCGCCTGGTAGGCCTGATCGCCGAGCCCGGCATAGCTGTCCGACATGACGCCGCTGCTCAGCTCGGCGGTCAGCGAGTCGTTCTGTGCATTGAGCTTGTCGATGCCGCGCAGAAGCATCGGCATGGTCCCGAAGCCGTTGCCTATGGCTCCAGACATGGTGCTGTTCCTCAGTTGATCGCGGTGAGAAGGGCGCCGAACATGGTCTGGATCGCCGAGACCACCTTGGCGTTCGCCTCGTAGGCGTTCTGCAGCGCGACGACGTTGGCCATCTGGTCATCCACCGACACGCCGGAGCTGCTGGTGAGGTTGCCCTGCAGCGTGGTCTGGATGTCGGTCTGCGTCGTCTGCTGCGTCGTCGCGTCCGAGATGGTCTGCGCCTGGCTCGCGGTGAGCGTGGTGGCGAGCGTCACCAGATCGCCGCTTCCCGAGTAGGGTGCCGACAGAGTGCCGGCGGCGCCGAGGCCGGTGCTGGCCACCGAGGGTTGCGACACCCCCGTCGCCATCTGGGAGCCGAGCGCGTTGCTCAGCACCCGGGAGATCAGCGTGGTGAAGCCGACCGGTCCGCCGCTCGGGTTCGGCGTGAACGCCGAGGCTCCGGTGGTGATCGCCCCTGGCACCGGCGTCGCACCGGGAGTGGGATCCTGGATCGCCGTGGTGCCGTCGCGCACCAGTGCCGGATCGGAAAGCACGGCGGGATTGACCTGTATGCCGCTAGAGAAACCGAGCTGGCCGGTCGGCGGCGCCGTGGTCGGATCGCTGCCGGGCTGGTTGCCGGCGGCGTCCGTGAACAGGGTCAGGCCCTGGCCGGAGAAGCGGCTCGCCAGGGTCGAGGAGAAGCCGTCGAGCTCGGCCTGCATCGTCGGCAGCGTGCTGTCGCGCAGCGTGATGTTGGCGCCGAGCGTGCCGCCGGTCAGGGACGTGGTGACGTCGGCGCCGGCCAGCTCGATCCCGGGGATCGAGGCCGGATAGGCGTCCGCCACCCCGATCGTGGCGTCCTGGGTGGAGAGCGGGCCGGAGCTCACGTGGGTCGGCAGGGAGAGCCCGCCCGCGGTGCTGACCAGCATGTCCCCGGACGCGGTCTCGGTGAATTTCACGCTGAGCGAGCTGGAGAGGGTGCTCATCGCCGCGTTGCGCTGGTTCTCCAGGTCGGCGGTATCCTGCCCGGCGCCGCGAAGCTGGACGATCTGCGTAGACAGCGAGCCGATGGCCCTCAGGCCCGCGTTGATCTGGCCGACTTCCGAAGGGATCGCCTGCTGGGCGTCCTGGCGCTGGCTCTGGTAGGTATCGGACAAGGTCTGTATCGACGCGGCCAGGTTGCTCGCGCGGCTCACCACGCTCTGCTGCTGCACCGTGCTGGAGGGGTCGGCATCCAGCGCCGTGAAGCCGTTCTGCAGGTTGCCGAGATTATCCGCCAGCGTATTGCTCGCCGACGCGTCCGCACTGGTCGAACCCTGCACGCTGCTGACCGCGCTCAGCGCGTTCGTGGTCACGGCAAGGCCGGCCACGGTCGCATTCTGCGTGTAGAGGCTGTTCTGCAGCGTCTCGTTCACCGCCCGCGTCGTCAGCTGGATCGAGACGCCGCTGCCCTGCCCTCCGGCATCGCGCGACGCGACGTTGGCAATCTCGCTCAGGTAGCCTGGCGTGCCGGCGTTGGCGACGTTCTGCGACGCCACGCCGAGCTCGTACTGCACCGCGCTCAAGCCGCTCGAGGCGATGGAGAGGGAGGTATTCAGGCTCATGGATCGGCCGCCTCACGTGCGGGAACAGGAAGGCACTCGCCGTGATCCTGCTCCCGCCATGATTAACGTCCGGTAAATGCTACTGCTTCATCGCCAGCGCGGTCTGCAGCATGTCGTTGGCCGTGGTCACCACCTTCGCGCTGGCGCCGTAGGCCTGCTGCGCCACGATCAGCTTGGTCAGGTCGGTGTCGAGGCTGGTGGTCGAGCCCTCGACCGACTTGGTCTCGAAGCTGCCGGCGCCGTTGGTTCCCGCCACCTGCACGCTGGCCGGACCGGATCCGACCGTCGCGGTGTAGGCTTGCCCGTCCTGGGCCTGCAGGGCATTCGCGTTGCCGAAGGTGGCCAGGGGCACCTTGGCGATCAGCTGCGACTGGCCGTTATCGAACTGGGCGACGATCGAGCCGTCCGTCTGGGTGGTGAAATCGGTGAAGTTCCCGGTCGCGGTGCCGTCCTGGGTCGGCGTGCCGGCGCTGAACACCGCGCCGCTGGCCGTGTTCATCGTCGTGCCGGAGGCGGCGATGCCGATCGTGCCGAGCTTGAGGTTGATCGAGTTGGTGTCCGAGCCGACCGCGCCGATTGCGAAGCTCGCCTCCGATCCGGCGGTCGAGTTCGTGACGCCCGCAGCATCGGTGATCGACTGCAAGGTGCCGTCGGCGTTGAAGGTGACGGTCGCCGCGGGGGTCGTCGCACCGTTGGTCCCCGAGACGCTCAGGGAATAGGTGCCGCCGGTCGCGGCGACGCCACCAGCGGCGGCCGTGGCGCCCGCGGTCTGGGTCCAGGTCAGGCCGAGCGTATGCGCGGCTCCGGCGCTGTCATAGACCGTCTGAGTGGAGGTCTGCGCCGGACCGGTCGCGGGGGCGACGAGGGTGGAGTCACCGGCGAGCGTCGGCGACATCGTCACGTTGCCGGTCGCGGTCGGATTGAACTTGACGTTGTTGACGTTGATCGGCTGCAGCTTGCTGGTATCGAGCTGACCGGTGGTCGCGTTGACCATGTAGCCGTCGAGATACTCTCCCGCACTGTTGACCAGGTAGCCGTTGCGGTCGCTCGAGAAGTCGCCCGCGCGAGTATAGTACTGTGTGGCGCTGAACGCTGGGGTGGTCGCGGTGGACATGCCGCTGATCTCGTTGACCGCGAAGAACCCGTTGCCGTTGACCGCGAGTGCGGCGTTGGCGCTGCTGGCGGTGATCGCGCCCGCGGTCTGGTTGGCATACTGGGTGGTGGCGAGCACGGCGCCGGACTGGCCTTCGAGCGCGCCGGACGCCTCTACATAATCCGAGAAGCTGGTATCGACCGCCTTGTAGCCGACCGTCTGGCTGTTGGAGATGTTGTTGCTGATATTGCTGAAGGCGACCGATTGTGCGGTAAGGCCGCTGACCGCCGTATTCATCGCGCTGAAGACCGACATAACGCTGCTCCTTGATCGTTGCGGATCGTCTGGCTTCGAGAGAGCATGAAGCGTGCCAAGTTTTGCGGGCGGTTTTCTGCACTTTTCGCCGATCCGGATACGTCGATTCGTGCCGGTCGGCAGTTTGTGCCCGGCACGCGCGGTTCCCGACGTGACGACAGGCGATGCCGACCTGGGTCGCATGGCAGTCGGACGTGCTGGCCCGCAGCTTGCATATTGCGTGTCCGTTATGAACACGATCACGACATCGGCTTCCATCGACTGGTCCACGTTGTCCTCGGGGACGTCCTCGGCGGCGCGAACCCGAGGCACGGCAGATCACGACCTGCCGGTGGCGACCGCAGCGGGATCGGCAGGGAGCGGCTTCCAGACGGCACTCGATGATGCCGCCGCGGAAAATTCATCACTTGGAAACGATTTTGCCGTATCAGAGCCCACTTCCCCGGGCAATGCTCCGGCGCCGATCCTGCCGGTTCGGCCTTCCGCCGGAGCCGCAACGATAGCGGACAGATACCGCCTCGGAGCGACCACCGACATCGGCGAGGCTGTTGGAAAGACTGAGATGGTCCCGAAGCGACAGCCAGTCGTAGCCGCGCCGACCGCAGGTGGACCGGACCGGATACGGTCTGCTCCAGGGCCGGCTGTCTCGAAACCGGCTCCATCGCGGCCCGCTCTGTCGCCTCCGCCGCCTTCGCTGTGGACGATGCGAGAGAGCACGGCGGCGCGAGCGGATCCTGCGGCACGGACCGCGGTCTCGTCGACGGCTCCGGCCTCGACGCCGGGGATCGAGCGCCGCGCCCGTATCAAGGACGCGGGCTCGGACACCGATGCGCCCGCCGCGGCGACGAACCAGACGGCCGGATCCACGGCCGACCCATCGCTGCTCCTCCCGGTGCAGCCGGCTCCGCTTCCCGATGCCGTGAAGGCTCCGGCCGTCCCGCCATCCGTGGTCGCCGAGACCGCGTCGCGCTCCGAGCCTGCGCCCCATGCCGTCGGCGGCGTTCACCGGACGAGTGGCCCGATCTTGGCGCCAAGCCTGTCGAGGGCAGCCGCGGATGGCGTCGATCAACCGGCAGCGGGCATGGCGACCGCTTCCGTCCCAGCCCATCTCGCGGAGGCCGACCCGTCCCGGGGGCGGAAGAGCACGCCGGCGCCGGCGCCGGCATCGGTCGATGTTGTCGTCGCAGCGCGAGCGGCGCCGGCCACCTCCGGTTCGGCCGGCTCGGTGCCGGTCTCGCATCCCTCGCCGCCCGTCGCGGCCGTGGCCGCGACGGACGACGCGGCGGCCGGCAGCCCCGCCAGCAGCATCGCGGCGGGTGCCGAGGCGCTGCAACCGGTTCTCGGGACGGCCGCGCCTTCGAGCTCGCCGGTGCGCGAAGCGGCCGCGGCGCGCGAGGGCGACCCCGCCTCGGTGGCGACCGCCCAGGTGGCGCCTGCGATGATCTCGCTGGCGAGCCGCACGGACGGCAGCAACGAGATCCGCATCTCCCTGCATCCGCGCGATCTGGGACAGGTGGAGATCCGTCTTATACGCGGCAGCGATGGATCGACCTCGGTGACCGTGGTCGCAGATCGGCCCGAGACGCTGCAGGAACTCGCGCAGAACGCGCATCATCTGCATGCCGCTCTGGACGCCGCGAGCCTTCCGGCCGAGGGCCGCACCCTGGACTTCGCGTCGGCGTCCGCCTTCACTCCCGATCGGGGTCAGAACGACGCGAGTGGCCAGAGATCAGCGGCCGACCAGGCGCCCGGCCATGGCGGATCGGGCGAGCGCGGTTCGGGCCAGGATCGGGCCTGGTCTCAGGATCGGCAACGAGCCGCGGGCAGCGACGTCAACGCGGACAGCTCCATCTACGGCGCCGCGGCGCCGATCTCGTCCAGGAGGCAGTGGCGGTTCAACGGCCTCAACATCACCGCATGACATATCATCAGGTAAGGAACAGACCATGAGCGGCAGCTTAACCTCGACCAGCCTGCTGAACTCGACCGAGAAGGCAGCGAAGGCCAACGGCACGACTGCCAGCGCCAGCGCCGGCGCGACCTCGAGCGACGCGAGCACGACCGCGTCCAGCGCGCTGTCCTCGATCGCCGACAACTTCAACTCGTTCCTGACCATGCTGACGACGCAGCTGCAGAATCAGGATCCGAGCGCACCGATGAGCTCGGATACCTTCACCAGCGAGCTCGCGACCTTCGCCGGCGTCCAGCAGCAGGTCAACACCAACACCAACCTCAACACGCTGATCTCGCTCAACCAGGACTCGCAGGTGACCTCGGGCAGCAGCCTGGTCGGGCAGACGGCAAACTTCACCGGAACCCAGATTCCGTTGCAGTCGGGAGCGGCGAGCATCAACTTCACGACCGGCAGCGCGGAGCCGATCGCGATCGCGGTAACCGACATGTCGGGTGCCGTGGTGCGCACCGCGCAGCAGACCTCCACCGCGGGCAGCAACACCTGGCAGTGGGACGGCAAGGACGACGCCGGCAACAAGCTGGCCGACGGCACCTACGGGATCGCGGTGCAGACCCAGGATGGATCGGGCAACGTGACAACCGTGCCCTTTACGGCGACCGGAACGATCACCGGTGTGTCGAAATCGAGCACCGGCGGCGTCGTGCTGCAGATGGGCAGCGACAGCGTCGACATGACGAACGTCAACTCCTTCAGCACCGCGAGCTCGGCCGGGTCCACTTCTTGACGGGCGGCCGATCGGCAAAAAATGCCGAGCGGTTAACCTTTCCGTAAGGGCTGGCGGGCGATGATGGCGCCGCGGCAGGAAGCCGCCGGCTTCAGGCCGGTTCACGGAAAGAGGCCATGACGCTGCCGAATCGACTTGCCGTTCCGGTATCACGCGACCCATGAAAGCCTTCCTCGAAGGGCTGAAGGCGCTGGGGCCGGCGCGCTTGGCAACCATGGCGGCGGTCGCCGTCGGCATGCTGGCGATGCTGGCGATGCTCATGATCCACGGCGGTGGCTCCCCCCACATGGCCCTGCTCTACGGCGACCTGGATCTCCGCGAAGCGGGCCAGATTGCCGACGCGCTGGACAAGGCCCACATCCAGCATGAGCTCGGCGGTCAGGACGATCGGATCATGGTGCCGGCGGATCAGGTCGCCGCCGCCCGCCTCCTCCTCGCCAAGACCGGGCTGCCGTCCGGCGGGTCGGTGGGCTACGAGATCTTCGATCGCGGCGACAGCCTCACGGCCACCCAGTTCGAGCAGACGATCAACCAGACCCGCGCCCTGGAAGGCGAGCTCGCCCGCTCGATCCGCCTGATCAGCGGCGTGCGCGGTGCCCGCGTGCATCTCGTGCTGCCTCATCGCGAGCCTTTCGCGAGCGAGCAGCAGGCGGCGCAGGCCAGCGTGCTGCTGTCGATGGCCGGCCCCAACCGCCTTGATCCGGAGGGCGTGCAGGCGGTCCTGAACCTCGTGGGCGCCGCCGTTCCCGGGTTGAAGGCGCAGAACATCGGCGTGATCGACAGCCGCGGCAACGTGCTCGCCCGCGCCGGCCAGCCGACCGGAGCGCTGGGCGCCGCCCGCAGCGTGGACGAGCTGCGGCAGGCGACCGAGCTGCGTCTCGCCCACGCTGTGGAGGAGATGCTCGAGCCGACCGTGGGGCTGGAGCACGTCCGCGCCGAAGCCGCGGTGACGATGGATGTCGACCAGATCCACGAGACCCAGGAGAGCTACAATCCGGATCAGCAGGTGCTGCGCTCGCAGCAGACCACGTCCGACAAGAGCCGCAACACCGAGGCCGAGCCCAACACTTCGGTCCAGAACAACCTGCCGAACGCGAACGCCAGCCAGAGCCAGAACGGCAGCCAGGAGGACAAGCAGGACGAGGTCAACAACTACGAGATCGGTAAGACGGTGCGCACCGTCGTGCAGGATCAGCCGAGGATCGCCCGCATCAGTCTGGCGGTGATGGTCGACGGCAAGGTGGGGCGCGGCGCGGACGGCAAGCCATCGTGGATGCCGCGCGACCAGGCCGAGCTCGATCAGATCGCGACCCTGGTCAAGAGCGCGATCGGCTTCGACGGCAAGCGCGGCGACACCGTGAGCGTCGTCAGCATGCCCTTCACGGCACCCACCGAGGATCTCGCGCAGGCTGCCGGAGGCGGGCTGCTGGGCCTGCACTTCACCCGTGACGACGTCATGCGCCTGGGTCAGACCGGTCTGCTCGGCCTGTTCGTCCTGCTCGCGCTGCTGTTCGTGGTCCGACCCATGGTGATGCGCCTGACCGGGAGCGGAGCGGCGCTGTCGGGAGGCGCCGGGGCGGACGGCATCGCGGCCGCCGCGATGGGCGCGGGGCTTGCCTCCGAGGCGCGATATCCGGGCATCAGTGCCCCCAGGGCCGGCGTGGGCCAGGGAGCCGGTACCAGTCTCGCGCTGCTGGGCGGTCCCGGCGACGGCGCCGGCGGCAGTCCGGACGAGAGCATGATCAGCATCGCCAACATCGACGGCAGGCTGCGCGCCTCCTCGATCCGCCAGATCGTCGACTTGGTAAGCAAGCATCCCGAGGAAAGCCTCTCGATACTGCGCAGCTGGCTCGGCCATGAGCAGGAGGCAGGCTGACATGGCCGGCAAGACGATCACCTCATCGATGACCGGTGCCGAGAAGGCAGCCTGCCTGATGCTGGCGCTTGGCGAGGAGCAATGCTCGAAGCTGTTCGAGATGATGCATGAGGAGGAAATCAAGGAGATCTCGTTCGCGATGACGCAGCTCGGCAGCGTACCGGCCGAGATCGTCGAGGATCTGTGCGTCGACTTCTCCAAGAACATCGGCTCTGCCGGAATGCTCGTCGGCAGCTACGACAGCACAGAGCGGCTGCTGCAGAAGACCCTGTCGCGCGAGCGCGCGAGCCAGATCATGGAGGAGATCCGCGGACCGGCCGGGCGGACCATGTGGGACAAGCTCGGAAACGTCAACGAAGGCGTGCTCGCGAACTACCTCAAGAACGAGTACCCGCAGACCGTGGCGGTCGTCCTGAGCAAGGTGAAACCGGACCATGCGGCCCGTGTGCTCGGCCTGCTGCCGGACGGCTTCGCCATGGAGGTGATCATGCGCATGTTGCGCATGGAGAGCGTGCAGCGCGACGTGCTCGACAGCGTCGAGAAGACGCTGCGCTCGGAGTTCATGTCCAACCTGGCCCGCAGCACCCGCCGGGATAGCCACGAGCTGGTGGCTGAAATCTTCAACAATCTCGATCGCCAGGTCGAGGGACGCTTCATGTCCGCGCTGGAGGATCGCAACCGGGACGCGGCCGAGCGGGTCAAGTCGCTCATGTTCACCTTCGACGATCTGGGTCGGCTGCCCGCAGATGCGATCCAGAAGCTCATGCGGGTCGTCGAGAAGAGTAAGCTCCCGATCGCGCTCAAGGGTGCGCCGGAGAATATCCGCAACCTGTTCCTGTCGACGCTGTCGGAGCGCGCCGGCAAGCTGCTCCGTGACGAGATCGCAACGCTCGGACCGGTCCGCCTGCGAGACGTGGACGAGGCGCAGGGCGCGATCGTCGCCCTGGCAAAGGATCTCGCACAGCAGGGCGAGATCGAGATAAACGACCACAAGGACGAGCAGATGGTGCTGTGAGATGATGCGCAAGCATGCGCTGCCGACGGCCATGTCCGGCGTGCTCTACGCGGAAGATTTTGATGAGCCGCTGCTGCAGGCGCCCTGCTTGACGCCGGTGATGGCACGGGCGGCCGCACAGCCGGAGACGGTGGTGCCGAGCTTCACGCTCGGTGAGCTGCGTGCCGCCGCCGAAGAAGCGCACCAGAGGGGCCGGGATGAGGCACTGCGCGAGACGGCCGCGTCGATCGCCAGCCAGCGCAACCTCGCCGCCCAGAACCTGGCAGGGCAGCTTTCCGCGACGCAGGAGCAATCCGCGCGGATCGTCGAGCAGGCGCTGGGCATGATCGCGCGCACGACCCTGTCGCTGCTCTCGGTCGCACTTCCGGCCCTGTGCGCCGACCATGCAGAAGCGGAGCTGCGCGCCTTGCTGCACCGGATCGTGCCTCCGATGCGGCAGCAGCCGGAACTGCAGATCCGCGTGCACGCCTCGCTGCGTGCGGTGCTGGAGGAAGAGACCAAGTCCCTGCTCGAAGGTTCCAGCACCTGCGTCACCTGGGCCAGCTCCAGCAAGCTGATGCCCGGCGACATCGCGATTTCGTGGCAGAACGGCGGCGCGCTCCGCGATACCGCCTCGACGTGTAATTTCATCCGCGACGCAGTGCTCGCCCTGTTCGAGGCTGGACACGAACCCGCACCGGAGATCGACGATGTCCACTGAGATTGATCTGACCGAGCTCTCGGAGCTCCCGCTCGGACAGGAGCCCTCCTCCTCGCGGAACTCGCATGATCTGGGAGCGGTCTACGACATCCCGGTCACCGTGAGTGCGGTGCTCGGCAAGAGCACGATGCAGGTAAGCCAGCTGCTCAAGCTCGGACGCGGCGCGGTGGTCGAACTCGATCGCAAGATCGGAGAGGCGATCGATATCTACGTCAACAACCGGTTGGTGGCACGTGGCGAGGTCGTGATGGTCGGCGAGAACCGCCTCGGCGTCACGATGACCGAGATCGTCAAGGCGGATCGGGGCATCTGACATGCGTGTCCTGATCATCGGTTCCCTGGCCGGCGAATTGGGCAAGGCCGCGGCCATCGCGGTCGCGCGCGGGGTTCGTCTCGATCAGGCCGACGATGTCGCCGCCGGCATCATCCGCCTGCGCGACGACGCCGCCGTGAACCTCGTGCTGTGCGAGATCGACCAGCAGATCGCGGTGCTGGTGCGCTCGCTCGCACTCGAGCGGATCGCGGTGCCGGTGATCGCGTGCGGGCAGGAGAATGATCCCGACGCGGTGCTGCGCGCGGTGCGCGACGGCGCACAGGACTTCCTGCCGCTGCCGCCCGATCCGGAACTGATCGCCGCGATGCTGGAGGCGGCCTCCGGCGAAGGCCACCCGGTGGTCGCGCGCGATCCCGTCATGCTGGCGATGCTGCGGCGCGCGGACCAGGTGGCACGGGCGAACGCGTCGATCCTGATCACGGGCGAATCCGGGACCGGCAAGGAAGTCATGGCGCGGCATATCCACCGTCGATCGCCGCGCGCCCAGGCGTCGTTCGTGGCGCTGAACTGTGCCGCGATCCCGGAACATCTCCTGGAGTCCGAGCTGTTCGGCCATGAGAAGGGTGCGTTCAGCGGCGCCGCCGGACGGCGGATCGGCAAGTTCGAGGCGGCGGACGGCGGCACGCTGCTGCTCGACGAGATCAGCGAGATGGACGTGCGTCTGCAGGCCAAGCTGCTGCGCGCCATCCAGGAGCGCGAGATCGACCGCCTCGGCGGTTCGGCGCCGGTCCGGGTGGATGTGCGCATCCTCGCGACGAGCAACCGCGATCTCGCCGCGGAAGCCGCCGCCGGCCGTTTCCGCGCCGACCTCTTCTTCCGACTGAACGTGGTCAACCTGGTGCTGCCGCCGCTGCGCACACGACCGGCCGATATCCCGGTCCTCGCCGATCATTATCTGCGCCACTACAGCGAGGCGAACGGGCTTACGCCACGGCAGCTGAACGAGGCCGCACTCGCCTGCCTCGCCCGCCACGACTGGCCGGGCAACGTGCGCGAACTCGAGAACCTGATGCATCGCGCCGTGCTGCTGGCCGAGACGGCGACGGTCGGCGCGGCGGATCTCGATCTGCCGCACGACGTCGCCGCCGCATCGTCGGATCGCGCGGCGCATCCAGCGCCCGCGCGCGAGAGCACAGGCGTCAGCGGCCTCGTCGGCCGACGTATGGACGAGGTCGAGCAGGCGCTGATCATCGAGACGCTGCATCACACCTTCGGCAACCGGACGCATGCGGCCACCATCCTCGGCATCTCCATCCGGGCGCTGCGCAACAAGCTGCGCGACTATGCCGGCCAGGGGCTCGCGGTGCCGCCGCCTCCGGCAGGCAACTGGGCGGCCTGATCCGTGAGCGGCACCACCCTCGACGCCGGCGCGCCGAAGGCCGGCATCGCCGCCTGGCGGGTCAAGCTGCGGCGCTACGCGCCTGGCACCGACATCGGCCTCGCCCTGGGTGTGGTCGCGCTGCTGTCGGTGCTGGTGCTGCCGCTGCCGACCTTCGTGCTCGATCTTGGCTTGTCGCTGTCGATCACGGCTTCGGTCCTGGTGCTGATGGTGGCGCTGTTCCTGCAGCGTCCGCTCGATTTCACCTCCTTCCCGACGCTGCTGCTGCTGACGACGCTGCTGCGCCTGTCGCTCGAGGTCGCCACCACCAGGCTGATCCTCAGCCACGGCCACGAGGGGCCGCTCGCCGCCGGGCACGTCGTGGCGGCCTTCGGCGGCTTCCTGATGGGCGGCGACGTCGTGATCGGGGTGATCCTGTTCGCCATCCTGCTGGTGGTGAACTTCATGGTCATCACCAAGGGTTCCGGGCGCATCGCCGAGGTCGCGGCCCGCTTCAGCCTCGATGCGATGCCCGGCAAGCAGATGGCGATCGATGCCGAGCTGTCGGCCGGCGCGATCACCGAGAAGGTCGCCCGGCTGCGGCGGCGCGAGCTGGAAGAAGAGAGCGGCTTCTACGGCGCCATGGACGGTGCGGCGAAGTTCGTCCGCGGCGATGCCATCGCGGGCCTGCTGATCACGGTGATCAACATCATCGGCGGTCTCGCGATCGGGCTGATCCGGCACGGCATGGCATTCTCCGACGCGGCCGCGACCTTCACCACCTTGACCGTCGGTGACGGGCTGACCTCCCAGATACCGGCCCTGCTGGTGTCCACCGCGTCCGGCATCGTGGTGACCAAGGGAGGCACGGAAGGCGCGGCGGACGTGGCCCTGGTGCGCCAGCTCGGCGGCAATCCCAAGCCGATGGCGCTCGCCGCCGGAGCTGCCCTGGTGCTGGCGCTGATGCCTGGGCTGCCAACCCTGCCGTTCCTGGCGCTGGGCGGCCTGGCCGGGGGTGCGGCGTGGCTGCGCTTCAAGACGCCCGCGGCACCCGCCGACCCGGATCCGGCGACCATCGTGTCCGCCTCTCCGTCCGAACCCCCAATCACGGATGCGATGCGCATCGACATGATACGGCTGGAGCTCGGCTACGGCCTGCTGCCGCTGGCCGGCGGCGAGACGCCGCGCCTGACCGAGCAGATCAAGGCGCTGCGTCGGACCATCGCGCAGGAGATGGGCTTCGTGCTGCCGCCGGTGCGCATCCAGGACAATATGCAGCTCGGCCCCGACGCCTACCACATCCGGATCAAGGAGATCACGGCGGGCCGCGGCGAGATCCGGCCGACCCGCCTGCTGGTGATGGATCCCAAGGGGGGCGTGCCGGATCTGCCCGGCGAACGCACCACCGAACCGGCCTTCGGCCTGCCCGCGCTGTGGATCGACACCGCGCACCGGGAGCAGGCGCTGTTCAAGGGCTGCACCGTGGTCGATCCGGCCAGCGTGCTGAGCACGCATCTGACCGAAGTGGTCCGCGAGACGATGGCCGAGCTGCTTTCCTACACGGAGACGCAGAAGCTGCTCGACGAGATGCCGCGCGAGCAGCAGAAGCTGGTGGCGGACCTGATCCCGTCGCAGATCTCCACCGGCGCGATCCAGCGCGTGCTGCAGTCGCTGCTCGCCGAGCGCGTCTCGATCCGCGACCTGCCGACCATCCTCGAGGGCGTGCAGGAAGCCTGCGGCAGCGGGCTGCGCGCGGTGTCGCTGATCGTGAGCCACGTGCGCATGCGCCTGGCGCGACAGATCAGCGATGCCCATGTCGGGCCGGCCGGCTACGTCCCGCTGATCACCCTGACGCCGAACTGGGAAGCGGCCTTCCTCGAGAGCCTTGTCGGGCCCGCCGAGGACCGGCAGCTCGCGATGGCGCCGTCGCGGCTCAACGAGTTCATCGGTAAGCTGCGCGCCGCACTGGACGCGGCCGCGGCGCATGGCGAGTCGCCGGTCATCTTGGTCAACGGCGCGCTGCGCGTCCCGATGCGCTCCATCGTCGAGCGGCTGCGACCGTCGAGTTCGGTGCTGTCTCAGGCCGAGATCTCGGCGCGAGTGCGCATACGCACGTTGGAATCGATCTGATGCGGGTCTTGCGCCCAGCCAGGACGGCCGTGCATGCGCATTAGGATCTTCCGTGCCTCCACGCTCGCGGCAGCGATGGCGCAGATCCGTGCCGAGCTCGGGCCCGAGGCGTTGATCCTGTCGGACCGGGTTCGCGACGGCTTCGTCGAGGTGACCGCGGCCCTGGAGGTCAATGATCCGCCGGAGCTGCGCGCGCCCGCGCAGCCCCGCCCGGCCGTGGAGGATCTCGAACCGTTCGTCCGGCCGTCTCGCGACCGGCCGCACGCGCCGCGCGATGCGCCGCAGCCGGCATCGGCTGGACCGATCGCGCCGAGTTTCCAGCAGACCACGCTCGCCTGGCACGGGCTGCCGCCCGCCCTGATCGACCTTCTGACGGCCGCGCCGATGCAGCAGGCTTGCATCCGGACCTTTCGCTACGTGCCGCTGCCGGTCGGCGCCGAGGACGATCCGCTGCTGTTCGCGGGACCGCCCGGAGGCGGCAAGACGCTGACCGTCGCGCGTCTGGCGACACGCATGGTGATGGCCGGACAGCAGCCGATGGTCATCACCGCGGACGGGAAGCGCGCCGGCGCCATCGAGCAGCTCGCCGCCTTCACCCGGCTGCTCGACCTCACGCTGGTGGCCGCGGGTACGCCACAGATGCTGAGCCGTGCGCTGGCGCGCCGGGCGCCGGGGCAGCCGGCGCTGATCGACGCGCCGGGGCTCGAGCTCGAGGACCCGGCTCAGGCGGAGACGTTGCGCGGGATGCTCGCCTCGTCCGGTGCTGCGATGGCGCTGGTGCTGCCGTGCGGCCTGGATCCCGAGGAGGCGCAGGAGATCGCGCGCGCACATGCCGCCCTGGGCGCGCGGACGTTGGTGGCGACGCGTACCGATCCGTCACGACGGCTGGGCGGCGTCCTGTGCGCCGCTGCCGCCGCCAAGCTCGCGCTGTCCGAGGCCGGTATCGGCAGCGACGCCGCGGACGGCCTGGTCGCGCTGACGCCGGCCTTCCTGGTGGAACGGCTGCAGCGCACCGGCGGCACGGCGGCCGCCATGCCGCACCGCTCGGCTCCCGCGAGCGAGCCACCGCCTCACGGAGTCGAGCCGGCCGCCTCGGCGGACTCCGCCCTGCCTCGTCACATCGCAGCTCAACGACGCGCTGCGTCCAGCTCGTGAGCCTCCGTTCATGACCACCATCCTCACCGGCCTGCCGCACTCCCGCCCTAGGGCGGAGGCGGGACATGTGATCGCGGTCGCCTCCGGCAAGGGAGGCGTGGGCAAGACCTGGCTCTCGATCACCCTTGCCCACACTCTGGCGACACGGGGTGCCCGGGTGCTGCTGTTCGACGGCGATTTCGGTCTCGCCAACATCGACATCCAGCTCGGCTTGACCCCGACCCACGACCTGTCCGATGTCGCGTCGGGACGGTTGCGACCGGCGCAGGCGATCTCCCGCTATGGCGGCCCCGGCGGCGCGTGCGCGGGCTTCGGCATCCTGCCCGGGCGCTCGGGCGCGTCGGTGCTCTCCGGCCTGACCATCCCCACGTTGGACGCGATGCTGACCGAGCTGCGCGAGCTCCCGGCCTACGACACGGTCCTGCTCGATCTCGGCGCCGGCATCGACCGCGTGACCCGCCGCCTCGCCGCCTGGGCCGACACGCTCCTCGTCGTCACCACCGACGAGCCGACCGCCCTGACCGACGCCTACGCCGTGCTGAAGCTGCATGCGCGGGATCGCCAGGTCCTCGCTGAAGACGATGGACTGGGGGCGGATGCGCGCATCATCGTCAACCAGGCGACCAGTGTCGGCAGCGGCGAGCGGGCCTATGCCACGCTCGCCAAGGCGTGCGGCAATTTTCTCGGCACGACCCCTCCCCTCGCAGGGATCATCAGGAGGGACCAGAGCGTCGGCGATGCGATACGCAGGCAGGTTCCGGTCACCTCGCGCCATCCGAATGCGCCGGCAGTGTTCGACGTGGGCCGTATCGCCGACGGCCTGCGCCACCAGTAATTTGATAGAGATGCTCGGCCCGTCTCGGTGCTGATCAGTGGGAGCATGCAACCTTGTCGTGGGCTGAGCGCTTCGTTACTGTGATGGCCGATATAACTCCAGCCCGGGCTTCCGGTTACGCCGCTCTCCTTTTCGAGACGTGGTTGCAAACCGGTCTCCAGCACCTGTATGACAGGACGCTGCAAGAGCCTGTTCCCGATGAATTGCTGAGGCTCATCCCTCGGAGTCCGGGACCGGATCGTACTCCGGAGCCGAAGCCGACCTGATCGCCGGACCCCGCGCATACTCCGTCTGGTTGGACGACCTTCTACATGGAGCGCGTGCTTGAGGATAAGCGTCATCCAGATGTCCCCCGGTGCCGATAAGCGCGAGAATATAGCCCAGGCTCGGCGTCTGGTGACCGCGGCCATACGGGCCGACAGCCCTGATCTGGTCGTCCTGCCCGAGATGTGGACCTGCCTCGGTGGAAGTCGCGACATCAAGCTTTCCGCATCCGAGATCCTGCCGACGCCCGACGGCCTCGGTGGCAGGGGTGACGCGTATGGGCTGCTGCAGGGCCTGGCACGTGAGGCCGGCATCTTCCTCCACGGCGGCTCGATCGGCGAACGCCTGGGCGAGCGCATCAGCAACACCTCGATCGTCTTCGCGCCCGACGGCCGGGAGCTGGCACGATATCGAAAGATCCACCTGTTCGACGTGGTGACACCCGGCGGAGAGGCCTATCGCGAGAGCGACCTGTTCGCGCCGGGCGATACGGTGGTGACCGCGGGCCTCGGATCACTGCGGGTCGGCCTCGCGATCTGCTACGACCTCCGCTTTCCCGAGCTGTTCCTGCAGCTCCGTCGCGCCGGGGCGACCTTGATCACGCTGCCGGCGGCGTTCACCGCCGAGACCGGCCAGGCCCACTGGGAGACCTTGTTGCGCGCCCGCGCCATCGAGACCCAGTGCTGGGTCGCCGCGTCGGCGACCTGCGGCCAGCATATGGACGGTCAGGGCGCCCCGCGCCTCACCTTCGGCAACTCCATGCTGATCGACCCGTGGGGCACGGTGGTGGCAAGGGCCTCGGCGGGTGTCGGGTGGGCGAGTGGCACCCTGGATCCAGCATACGCTGAACGCGTGCGTGCCGGCATGCCGGTGCTGGATCACCGGCGCCTGTCTTGACGGAGGCCTGGACGCCGCGCGGAGAGGCTGCAGACGAGGCGCCGGTGGGCCGGACCGTCGAGCTCGGCGGCCTGTCGATCGATCAGGCACAGAACGCCACCAGCCCGATCTGGCCACCCGGCACCTCGTTGAGCAGGATCGCCTTCGCGGCTGCCCCGAACACCCTGGCCCAGGAGGGCTTGAAACGCTTCGAGCACCGGTATGGCAATGTTCCGGTCGATCAGGCCGAGGTCGTGGTGTGCCTCGGCGGCGACGGCTTCATGCTCGAGACCTTGCACACGGTGCTGCTCGCCGGAACGCCGGTCTACGGCATCAACTGCGGTTCCGTCGGCTTCCTGATGAACCCGCTGCTGGAGGAAGACCTGCCGGAGCGGCTGGTGCGCTCGCAGGGCGCCGTGCTGCACCCGCTGCGCATGCATGCGGTCACCCAGTCCGGCCTGGTCGAAGAGGCGCTCGCGCTGAACGACGTGTTCCTGTTCCGCCAGACACGTCAGGCGGCCAAGGTGAGGATCCTCGTCGATGGTCGGGTGAGACTTCCCGAACTGGTCTGCGACGGGATCCTGGTATCCACGCCCGCCGGATCGACGGCCTACAACCTGTCGGCACATGGACCGATCGTGCCGCTCTCGGCGAACCTGCTGCCGCTCACGCCGATCAGCGCCTTCAGGCCGCGGCGCTGGCGCGGCGCGTTGCTGCCGAGCTCCGCCGACGTCGAGTTTCACATCCTGGAAGGCGACAAGCGGCCGGTCGCGGCGGTGGCTGACTTCACCGAGGTGCGGGACGTGGTCTCGGTGGCGGTCAGCGAAGATCGCAGCCTCGGCACGACGGTGTTGTTCGACCCCGACCAGAGCCTGTCGGAGCGTATCATCGTCGAACAATTCACCGTCTGACGCGCGTCGCATGGCATCTGCCGCCTCAAGCCGCCGAGAGCGTCTCGGCAAGATCGAGGACGGCCGGCATGGTGGCGGTCGCCTTGGAGACCGACGCCGCCCGGGTCTCTTCCTCGCGCAGCATGTATCCGCGTCCCCAGACGGTGCTGATGAGGTGGCCGGCGCCGGCGTTCTGCAGTTTCTTGCGCAGTTTGCAGATGAAGACGTCGATGATCTTCATCTCCGGCTCGTCCATGCCGCCGTAGAGGTGGTTGAGGAAGGCGTCCTTGGTGAGCACCATGCCCTTGCGCAGCACCAGCAGCTCGAGGATGGCGTATTCCTTGCCGGTGAGGTGGACCGGCTGCTGGTCGACGCTGACCTCGCGGCTGTCGAGGTTGAGCTGCAGCGGCCCGACGCGCAGGGTGGGCTCGCTGTAGCCTTTGCTGCGCCGCAGGATCGCCTGCATGCGGGCGACCAGCTCCGCGTGGTCGAACGGCTTGGTGATGAAGTCGTCGGCGCCGACGGCGAAGGCGCGCACCTTGGCCTGCGGGCGGCACAGTGCGGAGAGCACGATCACCGGGGTGGCGAGGCGTGCCGCGCGCAGGCGGCGGACCACCTCGTAGCCCTCGATGTCGGGCAGCATGAGGTCGAGCAGGATGAGGTCGTAGTCGTAGCGTCGCACCATCTCCAGCGCCTCGCGGCCCTGGTCGGTGTGGTCGACGGTGAAGCCGGCCGACTTCAGGATCAGGGAGATCTCCCGGGCAGCCGTGACGTCATTCTCAGCGAGCAGGACACGCATTGTCACCACCATCGGTTTTGCTGACGCCTTTCTACCACCTTAGATTGTAAGATGTCGATTAATTTTCATAGAAGTTGTGTCTTAAAAACTAAGCACACGTTTTGTTAGCATCTGGCGGGTGTAATGCGCGAGGATGATCCTGGATTTGGAACGAGGAGCTCTGCTTGACCGCACCGGCCACGCTGTCCGAGCGTCTGGAAATGCTGCGTTCGTCGCTGTCCGAGCGTCCAGCCTGCGTCGTCGTCGGACAAGTCTCCGCAATCAGTGGTCTCGCGGTCGAGATCTGCGGGCTCGACCGTCACGTCTCGGTGGGTGACCGGATCATGCTGCGCGGTCGCGACGCGCACGCCGTGCCGGCGGAGATCGTGGGCTTCCGCAACAATGCCGCGCAAGCCATGGCGTACGGATCGCTCGACGGGATCGGTCCGGGAGGCAGCGCCACCTTCGCCGTCGGCGCCGCCAGCCTTCCCGGCCGCCTCGCGCCGACCGACGGGTGGCTCGGCCGCGTGCTGGATCCGCTCGGGCGGCCGATGGACGGCAAGGGTCGTCTGCCGGTCGGTGCGGTGTCGCGCCCGGTGCGCGCCGGACCTCCCGAGGCGACCCTGCGTGCCAGGCTGGGACCGCGCATCGACCTCGGCGTCGAGGTGATGAACCTATTCACCACCTGCCGCACCGGCCAGCGTCTCGGGCTGTTCGCGGGCTCGGGCGTCGGCAAGTCGACACTGCTCTCGATGCTCGCCCGGCACACCGAGTGCGACGTCGCCGTCATCTCGCTGGTCGGCGAGCGCGGCCGGGAAGTGCGGGAATTCATCGAGGACGATCTCGGCGCGGAAGGCCTCGCCCGTTCCGTGGTCATCGTCGCCACCTCCGACACGCCTCCGCTGATGCGCCGCGAGGCGGCCTACGCCGCGATGACCGTCGCCGAGCATTTCCGCGACCAGGGCAAGTCCGTGCTGCTGCTGATGGACAGCGTGACGCGCTTCTGCCTGGCCCTGCGCGAGATCGGCCTGTCGAGCGGCGAGCCGCCCGCGACGCGAGGCTACCCGCCGAGCGTGTTCGCCGAGCTGCCGCGTCTGCTCGAGCGTGCCGGACCCGGACCGGTGCTCCCGGACGGCAGTGCCGGCCATATCACGGCGCTCTTCACCGTGCTCGTCGAGGGCGACGACCATAACGAGCCGGTGGCGGACGCCGTGCGCGGCATCCTCGACGGTCACGTGGTGATGGATCGCAAGATCGGCGAGAGCGGCCGCTATCCTGCGGTCGACGTGCTCCGTTCGCTGTCGCGCGCGGTGCCCGGCTGCAACGCCGCCAGCGAGAACGTGCTGACCCGCAAGGCCCGTCAGGTGCTGGCGCTTCATGCCGACATGGCGGACATGGTCAGGCTGGGCGCCTATCGCGCCGGCAGCGATCCGGCGGTCGACGAGGCGGTGCTGCTGGCGCCCCGGATCGAGCAGATGCTGCGCCAGGGCCGCGACGACAGGCTGGAGCTGGACGACGCGTTCCATCGTCTGGCGAGGGCGCTCGACGCGACGGTGCGGTCGTGAGCGGCGACAGCCTCGCTACCCTGCTGCGCATCAGGCGGAACCACCTGGACGAAGCGCAGCGCGCGGTCGCGGATGCGCTACGCGTGCAGCAGCAGGCACAGGCGAGACGGGAAGCGGAGGAGACGCGCTACGCGGCGGAGACGGTGGCTGCGCTCGATCTGGCGCACGGCGATGAGGCGGTGGATGCCTTCGCACGATGGCTGCCGGTGGGTCGCCGCGCCATCGAGACCGCCGGTCTGGCCGAACAGGAGGCCTGCGGCGAGGTCGACCGTGCCCGGGTGGTCCTCGGTCTCGCGCGCGCGGCGCACCGCGCGGTCGAGCTGCTCGTGGAGAAGCGGCGCGAAGAGGAAGGTCAGCGCCGCGATCGCAAGGCGCAGCAGGAGATGGACGATATCGGCGGCCGTAACCGCTCAGCGTGAGTAGTAGCCATCCTTGCGACGACGACGCCTGTCACGCAACAGCCCCCACAACCCGCGTCCGGCCATGCGGCCGGCGGGACCGACCACCGTCGCGGCGACGGCGGAGATCGCGAAGGCGTTTCGCATCGCCGCGAGGTCGCGGTCGCGACGCATCCTGGCCTCGATCTCCACCGCACCGGCCGGCCGGCCGCGTCCCAGCACGACGAAGATCAGGGTGAACAGGGCGTCGACGCCGAGCACGATCAGCGACGCCCAGACCTTGCCGGTGTGCCAGGGCCCGTAGCAGATCATCCAGAGCAGCACGTGTGCCGCCATCAGGGTGAACAGCCCGAACAGGGCTGCCACGACGAGAAACGCCAGGCGCATCGCGTAGCGCAGCGCCACGCGCTGCAGCCGCTGCACCTCCGCGGACGCGGCAGCCTTGCCGTGGTCGACGAGCTTCAAGATCCGGACGCCTAGCGCGAAATGCGACCGAGCAGATAGCCGACCGCGGTCGAGATGGCGATCGCGATGAGAGGCTTGCCGCGAACCTTCTCGGAGACGTTGGCGACCTGGGTGTTGGTCAGGTCGCGCGCGCTGCTGACGGCGGTTTCCGCCTTGCCTGCCACATCGGCCAGCGCAGGCGTCACCCGCTCATTGAGCAGCTGCTCGACCATCACGCGTAGGGACTGAAGCTGTTCCTGGGTATCCTGCGCGACGTCCTTCGCCTTGTCGGAAACAGCCATGATCTTCCCCCACCCGTCAACCAGTCAGCAACGCGGTGCTACCGGACAAGTTGCAGCAGGGCCATGAGCCCGCCCCCGTCCGGCGGGCCGCCGCGGCTCGCGCTGCACGGGCTGCGGCCGACCGGCGACGTGGCGCTCGAGCCGGGTGGCTTGTGCCTCACGATGGCCGCCGGCGAGTGCGTCGCGCTGCTGACGCAGCGCCCGGCGGAGGCGTCGTCGCTGGTCGACCAGCTCGCCGGCCACGGATCGCCAGCGTCGGGGCGGGTGCTGGTCGAGGGCCACGACGTCACCGCCCTGCCCCCGGCGGAGCGTCGGATCGGAGTGATCTCGAGCCGCGATCCGCTGTTCGGGCATCTGAGCGTGTACCGCAACGTGGCGTTCCCGCTGACGGTGTCGCGGGTGCGCGAGCCCGAGCGCGGGCATCGGGTGCGACAGGCGCTGGCGCTGACGGGGCTCGAGGCGCAGGCCGACCGGCGGCCGGCTCGCCTCGACAGCGCCGAGGCGTTCCGTGCATCTCTGGCCCGCATCCTGGTTTCGGATCCCGCGGTGCTGCTGCTGGACGATCCGCTCGGCGAGCTCGACCCGGCACCGCGACGCGCGACGCACCAGTTGCTGCGTCGGCTGGCGCGGGCGCGCGGCCTGACGCTGCTGCTCGTCACCCGCGACCGCGAGGAGGCGCTGATGATGGGCGAGCGGATCGGGATCCTGGAAGGATGGTCGCTGCGCCAGATCGGCACCGCCGCCGAACTGCTGGACCGCCCGTCGGACGAGCGCGTCGCCACCGGCTTCGGCGAGGCGAACAGCCTCACCGGCAGGGTGGAGTGGGTGGAGGACGACGTGGCACGGGTGCGGCTGAGCGTCGGGCCGAGCGTCGAGGCGATGGATGCGGGCGGCCTCGCGCCGGGTGCTGCCTGCGTCGTGTGCGTCCGCCCGGAACGGGTGGCGATCGCCTTCGTCCGCGACGGCGGCGAGAGCCTGCGCACCGACATGCTGGATGCCGGCGCGCTGCGCGGCACGCTGAGCGACATGGTGCATCTGGGAGACCATCTGCGACTGCGCTTCCGGCTGGCCGGCGGCGGCGAGTTCCTGGTGCGCCGCCCGGCCTCGCAGCCGACCTCCGGATTGCACCCGGACCGGCCTGCCCTGCTCGCCTGGCAGGCGGCTCACGCGGTGGCCTTCGCGCAGGATGGCTGACGCATCCGCGCAGTTTCGGCCTCTGGCGGAGTGCGCTAGTGTAGCCGGGCAGAAATGCCGCGGACTTCCGATGCTCGGCGGACATTCGTCTATCAACGGGATAGTGGTCTGCTCCGCGCGGGACTCGCGTGCAAAATCGCACAGCGGGACAGGACACGGGATCCTCTAGGCGGCGGCCGCCTGCGGGGGTTCGAACCGGGCGACGTGGCCCCGATCTGGTGTTAGAGAGAAAGTTGCACTCCCTGAGCCGCAGCCTTGAGTTCCGAGCCTTCAACATCCGAGCGGTGGCCGCCTGCATCCTCGGGCCGGGCCTGCTGCTCGGCTGGTCTATGGCCGCGGTCGCCCAAGATATCGCGCGGCCGGCCGTGGAGGCGCGCGCGGCGAAGCCGTCTGCATCCCATGCGCCGGCGCAGGAATTGACCGTCGCCTCTCTTGGCGGCGGCCTGCAGGAGACGCAGCAGAATACGCTGTTCGCGCCGTTCAGCCAGCAGAGCGGGGTGCGGCTGCGACTGCAGAGCTGGGACGGCGCGCTCGCCACCCTGCAGAAGCGGGCGCAGGACCGGCAGCCGGATGCCGCCGCCAAGAGCAGCGCCGATGATGATCCTGATGTCGTGCTGATGGAGGAGGCGCCGCTGCGGGTCGGCTGCCGGGAAGGATTGCTGCTCCCCACGCCGCTAACCCTCGATCCGGCCGATCAGGCGCCGGACAGCCCGGGTCAGGCCTGCGGCGTCAACGGCTGGCCGATGAACCTGGTGCTGGCCTGGGACAGGAGCCGGATCGAGGTGGCGCCGACCTGGTCGGATTTCTGGGACGTCGCGCGACGTCCCGGCAAGCGCGGCCTGCGGCGCGGGCCGCGCAGCACGCTGGAGATCGCGCTGATGGCCGACGGCGTCGCCCCCGCCGACGTCTACCGCACCCTCTCCAGCAGCGACGGGCTCGACCGGGCGTTCCGCAAGCTGGACCAGCTGAAGCCCTACATCGTCTGGTGGAATACCCCCTCCGAGGCGGTGCAGATCATCGAGAGCGGTGCCGTGCTGATGACCAGCGCGCCGGATGGCGAGATCGCAGTCGCCGATCAGGCCGGGCACCGCAGCTTCGACACCCAGTGGGCGCAGAGCCTGGGCATGAACCTGGGCTGGGCGATGCCGCGCGAGACCACGCCGGAGCAGCGCGCCCTGGCGCAGCGCCTGCTCCGCTTCCTGACCGACCCCGCGCACCGGTCCGCCTTCCTGACCGCCTACGCGGCCGCGCCGGTAGCCGGTGACGGTGCGGTTCAGCGTCATGCCGCCCTGATGATGGACGATACGTTCTGGGCCGAGCATCTGGTGGCCCTGCAACGCCGCTTCGACGCCTGGATCGCCGCCAGGTGAGCCGGTCGCGATGAACCGGCCGCGATGAACCGGCCGGCAAGTCGGCTGCCGCTGCTGCTGCTGCTGCCGGGGGCTGCTGCCGCGCTGCTATTGCCGGGCACGCTCTGCGGCCCGTTCGGGCGCGTGGGCGCGCTGATGTGGCGCGTGGCGCTGGCCGCGCCGGTGATCCTGCTGCCGCCGCTGCTGGCCGTGACGCGGCTGCAGCGACATCAGGCGCGGGCGGCAGCCGGCCTCGGCGCCGGACGGCTGGACCGCCTGCGCTGGCTCTGGCTGCCGCAGCTCGGCCCTTCGCTGCTCGCCAGCCTGCTGCTGGCGGCCCTGTTCATGTTCGCCGGCAGCCTGGGCTGGCATCGGCGGTTCTGAGCCGGGTTCATCTTCCGCGCAAGCGCGCGGTCCCTTATCCTGACGCCATGCCGACACCCGTCCCGTTTTGGAAGAGCAAGCGCCTCGACGAGATGACGAAGGCGGAGTGGGAGTCGCTGTGCGACGGCTGCGGCCGCTGCTGCCTGCACAAGCTGCGCGAGGAGGACACCGACGCGGTCCTCTACACCAATGTGGCCTGTCGCCTGTTGGACATGCAGAGCTGCGCCTGCTCGGACTACGAGCGCCGGCAGCGCAAGGTGCCGGACTGCGTGCAGCTGAGCGCCGCCTCGCTGGCCGAGATCGACTGGCTGCCGCCGAGCTGCGCCTACCGGCGGCTGGACGAGGGTCGCGGCCTCGCCTGGTGGCACCCGCTGGTCTCCGGCAGGCGGGAGACTGTGCACGAGGCCGGGATATCGGCCCAAGGCCGGGTGGTGGATGAGCGCGTCGCCGGCCCGCTGGAGCATCACGTGGTGGACTGGCCCGGACGCACCCCGCGGGCGGCTCGTCCGGCAGTCCGCACCCCGCCATGCGGCAAGCGGCCGGCGCCGCCGGATGGAGCGGAGCGGTGAGCCGGACGGCGCGGCGCGGCAGGATGCCGGCGCCCGCGCTGCCGCCGCTCACGCTGCCGCTGCACGAGATGCTGCTGCTTTCCTCCGGGGAGACGCCGATCCGGTGGCGCCGCTCCGGCCAGGCGCGACGCATCTCGCTGCGCATCGATGCCCGCGCCGGCGCCGTCGTGGTGACCTTGCCGCCGCGCACTGCGCGCGAGGCCGGGCTGGAGCTGCTTCGGACGCATGCGGACTGGGTCGCCGGCAAGCTCGCCGCCTTGCCGGGACAGGTGGCGCTGGAAGCGGGCGAGAGCGTCGCGCTGAGCGGCGTGCCGCACGTCATCCGCGCCGCACCGGATGCCCGGCGGGGGGTCTGGGCGGAGGCCGGCGAGATCAGGGTCAGCGGCGAGCGCCCCTTCCTGGCGCGGCGCGTGCTGGACTTCCTGCGCCGCGAGGCACGCGTCACGTTGGGGCTGTGCGCGCAACGCCTCGCGAGAGCCTTCGAGCTGCGACCGAAGCGCCTGGTGATCAAGGATACCAGCAGCCGGTGGGGCAGCTGCTCGTCGGACGGCGTGGTGATGTTCAGCTGGCGCCTCGTGATGGCGCCGCCGGAAATCCAGCACTACGTGGTCGCACACGAGCTGGCGCATCTGCGCCATCTCGACCACGGCGCGAAGTTCTGGAGCGAGGTGGCGCGCCTGACGCCGCATCGGGTCCGCGCGGAAGCCTGGCTCAGGCTGCACGGCCCGGCGCTGCTGCGAATCGGATGACGCCGACGCGGCGGCGGCGCGCGATCGGGCCGATCCGCTAGCCAGGCGGCCCTGATCCGTCTATCACGCCGCTGCAGGCTCGTGCGACACATGCCGACGATGGCACGCGGGGGCGGCAGGCGGACGTGGCGAAACCGGTAGACGCAGCAGACTTCATCGGAGTGCCCGGGGAGAAATCCCCGGAGTAGAACCGCTCAAATTCGGGGAACGCTAACGGCCGCGAGGCCCAGGCCGATCCCGAGCCAAGCCCCGCATCGGTGACAGTTCCACCGGCACGCGGCGGAAGGTGTAGAGACTAGACGGGCGGCGCCTAAGCCCCGGGAGCGTGATCCGGGAGACGGCGAAGGGATAGTCCAGACCACGAACGCCGGGGATCAGGCCGCACGGCATGGTCGCCCGGGCGGCGGCGAAAGCCGAAGTGGCATGAAAATCTGCATCCCCAGGGAGTGCGGGTTCGAGTCCCGCCGTCCGCACCACCATGTCGCGAGGCCAGCCGCCGCGGCCTCGGAACAACGGGCCCGGGATGCCGCACCGTCGGGGGCCGCGCGCACGACGTCGCCTCGTCCACGGGCTGGAGCGCTTGGCACGGATGCCCGGCATGCCCATCTCCCAGCCATGATCCCACTCTCCGTCTTGGATCTCTCGCCGATCATCGAAGGCGGCGACGCTGCCCAGGCACTCCGCAACACGATCGATCTCGCGCGTCACGCGGAGAGGCTCGGCTTCCGGCGCTACTGGCTCGCCGAGCATCACAACATGCCGGGCGTGGCATCGGCCGCGACCGCCGTATGACGGCGCTGCGACGCGACCCGTCGGATGCCGAGCGGTTCCCGCACGACGTCGTCGAGCTGCAGTCCTATTTCCGGCCTCCGGCGGGGCAGGCCGTGCGCGCGGTGCCCGGCGAGGACCTGGACGTGCCGATCTGGCTGCTCGGTTCGAGCCTGTACAGCGCGCAGCTCGCCGCCATGCTCGGTCTGCCGTTCGCCTTTGCCGCACATTTCGCGCCGGAGCTGATGGAGCAGGCGATCAGGCTCTATCGCGCCCGCTATCAGCCCTCCGAGGTCAATCCGCGGCCCACGGTCATGCTCGGGTTGAACGTGGTCGCCGCCGCCAGCGACCGCGAGGCGCAGCGTCTGTTCACCTCCGCACAGCAGCAGTTCCTGATGCTTCGCCGCGGCACGCCGGGGACGCTGAGGCCTCCGGTGGAGAACATGGACGCGCTCTGGACCCCGATGGAAACGGCCCTGGTGTCGAACGCCCTGTCGGCGGCGGTGGTCGGAGGCCCGAATGCCGTGCATGCCGGGCTCGATCGGCTGATCGAGCGCCACCGGCCGGACGAGCTGCTGATCGGCGCGCAGATCCACGACCACGACGCGCGCCGCCGCTCGTTCTCGATCGTCGCGGAGGCCTACGCGCGACAGCTGGCCTGAGCTCGCCGCCGCTCATCCAGGCGCAGCGGCTGGTCGGCGGGAGCTGGACCGCCTCGGGGGCCGCAGGTCCGGCCGCGGTTCAGCCCGCAGGCCGACATAGCTGCTCGACGTACTTGGCGATGACGTCGACCTCGACGTTGAGGACGGCGCCGGGTGCGAGGGTGCCGAGGTTGGTATGGTTCCAGCTGTGCGGGATGATCATCAGCGCGATCTCGAACCGTCCGGCGGCGGCGGCGGGTCGTATCGCATTCAGGGTCAGGCTGATGCCGTCCAGCGTGATCGAGCCCTTCTCGACGCAGTAGCGCCGCAGCGCGTCGGGCAGCTCGAGCACCAGCGACCATGCAGCACCGCCCGCCTCGCCTACCTGTTCGACCGAGACCAGCCTGGCCACCCCGTCCACATGGCCCTGGACGATGTGGCCCGACAGCCGGGTCGAGGGCGTCACCGCGCGTTCCAGGTTGACCCGCGACTGCTCCCGCAGCGCGCCGAGGCTGGAGCGGTCGAGCGTCTCGGGGCTGACGAAGAACGCGGCGACGCCGGCCGGATCGAAATCGGTGACGGTGAGGCAGACCCCGTTCACCGAAACGCTCTCGCCCAGCGCCAGGCCGCGCAGGCCGGTCTCCAGCACGATCCGCATCGCCCGGTCGCCCGGCTCGATCGCGCGCACCCGTCCCAAGCTCTCTATGATCCCGGAAAACATCGCGCCCTCCCGCTTACGGCGGCGTCGCCCGCGAGGCGGCCGGTCCGCGGTTACTAGGCGGCGTGCCCGCGCCCGCGCAAGGCCGCGCCGGTCGGTCCTCCGCCGCTCAGTCGATGCTGGGCGGCAGCGTCATGCCGAGCTGGTCGAACAGGAATGCCATGGTGTCGGATTGCTGGTCCACGCGCACGCTGAGCGCGCTGCCGATGCCGTGCCCCGACTTGTCGCTGATCGACAGGTAGACCGGCAGGCCCGACGCCGTCGCCGCCTGCAGGCGCGCGATCATCTTGCGCGACTGCGCGGGGTTGACGCGGCCGTCATGGGTGCCGGTGGCCATGAACACGGCCGGATAGCGCACCCCGTCGCGCACGTGCTGATAGGGCGAGTAGGCCAGCATCGCCCTGAACTGGGCGGCGTTGGTGACGCTGCCGAACTCGGTCACGTTGAAGGCGCCGTTCGGGTCGAGCTCGATGCGCATCATGTCGTAGATGCCGACCAGCGAGGCGACGGCGCGGAACATCGATGGCGCCTGGGTCAGCGCCGCCCCCATCAGCAGCCCGCCATTGCTGCCGCCCATCGCCGCGAGATGCGCGGGCGCGGTGATGCGGGCCGCGATCAGCGCCCGGCCGGCGGCGAGGAAGTCGTCGAACACGTGCTGCTTGCGGGTCAGCGCGCCGTCGCTGTGCCAGTCCTCGCCGTACTCGCCGCCGCCGCGCAGGTTGGCGATCGCCCAGACGCCGCCGGCATCGAGCCAGAGCCGGGTGGCGGCGCCGGCGAAGCGCGGCGTCATCGACACGCCGTAGCCGCCATAGCCGTACAGCAGCGTCGGCCGCCGCCCGTCCGGGCGGTCGGCGCGTCGTCGGATGACGTTGACCGGGATCCTGGTGCCGTCCCTGGAGCGGGCGAACATGCGCACCACCTCGGCGTCGTCGAAGCGCACCGGGCTGGTCTCGGCGAGCCGGGTCGCGCTGCTGGCGCCGGTCGCCTCGTCGTACTGCATCACCCGGTAGGGCTGCAGGTAGGTCTGCATGCCGTAGAGCACGCGGCCCGCGCCGGCCGGCTCCAGCTCGTCCACGGCGGCGACCGGCGGCAGCGCGATCTCGCCCTTGGGGGTGCCGTCATGGCCGAAGATCGCCACCCGAGAGGGGCCGCCGACCAGCTCGCGCAGGTACAGCGAGTCGCGGCTGACCACCACCGGGACCCCGCCGAACTCGCCGCCGCCCTGGATCGCGCCGTCGCCCTGCGCGATCAAGGTGCGAGCGTGCGACAGCACGAGATCGTCGAGCGGCAGCGAGAGGATCTTGCCGCGCGGCGCGTCCTTCTTGCAGACCAGGTAGAGCACGTCGTCCGGCCCGATGGTGCCGGCCACCACCTGGTCCTCGAGGCGGCTCACCTGGGTGACGCGGCCGTCCGCTTGCGCGATCACGTACTGCGCGAACGCGCCGCCGTCGCCGTCGGCCATCGAGACCAGCACCGCATGCCGGTTCTGCCGCGAATCGAGCGCGATCTCGGCGATCTTGGGGAAGTCGCGGCCGAGCACGTAGCGGTCGCCGGCCGGATCCGAACCCAGCGCGTGGTAGTAGACCTGCTGGTAGAAATGCCGGTCGGCCGCCGGGCGCTCGTCGCCCGGGTAGCGCGTGTACCAGAAGCCGGTGCTGTCCGCGCGCCAGGCCAGGCTGCCGCCGGCGGTGGGATATTGCGCGCGCGGCACCGCCTCGCCGGTGTCGCGGCCGGTGGCGACGTCGAACACGTGCACCGTGCCGTCCTCGCTGCCGTTGCGCGACAGCGAGACCGCGAGCCTGGTGCCGTCGGGCGAGGGCACGAACCAGTCGATCGCCGTCTGGCCCGAGGGATCGAGCGCGTTCGGATCGACCACGACGCGCGACGCGGCCGGATCGGCGGAGGGCGGCATCACCGTCACCATCGGCTGCTGCCGCGGCGGCTGCACGGTGAGCGAGAACAGCCGGCCTGCGACCAGCGTGAGCGCGTGGTAGGAGGGAGAGGTCTTGGACGCGGCGGCCATGATCCGCGCATGCAGGACGGCGCGCACCGGCAGGCCGTCGAGGTAGGCGCGGGTGCGCCGGTTCTGCGCCGCCGACCAGGCGGCGACCGACGGCGACGCGCCATCCTCGAGCCAGCGATACGGGTCGCGCACCGCGGTGCCATGATAATGGTCGAGCACCGGGCGCACCGGGGTCGGCGGCGCCTTGGCGTCCATCGCCGCCGCCGGCAGCGCGCCCGCCAGCAGCGCGACCGAGGTCGAGCGCGCCAGACATCCCCGGATCGTCATCGCCCCGCCCCCGCCCCCGATGTCGAGGCAGGCTAGCCCGCCCGCGCCGCATCGGCCAGACGCTCCGGGCGACGCCTCGTTGCGGCCGGCCGCGTCCGTCTACATCAGCGAGCGGGCGTGCTGCAGCACCTGGCCGCACACCTTGTGGGTCAGCTTCGCCTTCAGCCCGCCTCCGCCCAGGCTCGTGCTCTGGCCGCCGCCGGTCTGCAGCGTGCCCTGGTCGCCCGAGGTGAACTGGCGGCTCGAGGTCGCACCCGGCCCCAGCTTGCCGACCAGCCCGCTCTCCACCGAGGAGGCGCCGGTGCCGCCGAGATAATTGTTGCGCACGCAGTAGCGCAGCACCCCGGCGAGGTTGCCGGTGCTCGCCGAGCCGACCGACGGCGTCGACATGCCGCCCAGTCCGCTGCCGAGGCCGCTAGCGAGGCCGCCCCCGGGGCCGCCCGCACCGCCGCCCGATCCGGAGCCGGCCGCGCCCCTGAGGCTGTCCAGCAGCTGCGAGCGGGCCGGCACCGCGACCAGCGCGAGACCGCCCGCGGCGATGCATGTCGTCGCGATCATCCAGGTCCGCATCGGGCATCCTCTCTGCCGGCGAGGCCGCCAAGCGCCTACCGCCGCGTGTTCTTAACGCGGCCGGCGCGGCCTTCCTAGGGTATCGCCGCGGATCGCCGGGACCGGCATGGCAGCTGTCTCGCGTCGGCTGCACATCTCCGGCGCCGCAGCGGCGTTCAAGGCGTTCGGCCCAGGCACAGGAGGAACCGGATGCATCAGGTGGCAACGCTCGCGAGCCTCGCCCAGGGCGAGGGGCGCACCGTCGAGATCGGCGACACCAAGATCCTGCTGGTGCGCGACGGCGAGCTGGTCCACGCCTACGGTGCCGCGTGCCCGCATGCCGGCGCGCCGCTCGGCGAGGGTGCGATCTGCGACGGGCGCATCGTCTGCCCGTGGCACAAGGCGAGCTTCGAGATATGCACCGGCGCGCTGCTGGAACCGCCGGCGCTCGATCCGCTGACGCGCTATCCGGTGCTGGTCGAGGATGGCCGCGTGATGGTCTCCATCGAGGCCGTCGCGCCGCTACCGCAGCACCAGGACGACGATGACACGCGCTGCATGCTGATCGTCGGCGCCGGCGCCGCCGGAACCGCCGCCGCCTGCGCGCTGCGCGAGTTCGGCTTCTCCGGGCGGGTGGTGCTGCTGGGCGCCGAGCCGGGGGATCCCTACGACCGCACGGCGCTCAGCAAGTTCGTGCTGCAGGGCGCCATGCCGCCGGACCAGGCCACGCCGCTGCGGGAGGCGGCGTTCTATCGCGCGCACCGGATCGAGCGCCTGCACGACGAGGCAGTCGGCCTCGACCGGGACGCGCGGCGGCTGTCGCTGCGCGGCGGCCGGTTCCTCGACTACCACCAGATGCTGATCGCCACCGGCGGCACGCCGCGGCCGCTGCCGGTCCCGGGAGGCGACCGGCCCGGCGTCCACACCCTGCGCTCCCGCGAGGACGCGACGGCGATCCTGGACCGCATCGCGGGCGACGCGACCCACGTGGTGATCGCCGGCGCGAGCTTCATCGGCCTGGAGGCGGCCTCGGCGCTGCGCGAGCGGCAGATCCCGACCACCGTGGTGTCGCCCGACGAGGTTCCGTTCAGGGCCCAGTTCGGCAGCCGCATCGGCGCCATGTTCCGGCGCCTGCACGAGGGCCACGGGGTGCGCTTCCTCGGCGGACGCAGGCTGGCGGGCATCGAGGGCGACCCGGCGGTCTCGGGGGTGGTGCTGGATGACGGGCAGCGCCTGCCGGCCACCCTGGTGCTGGTCGGCCTCGGCATCGCGCCGGCGAGCGGGTTCGCGACCGGCCTGCGCACGACCGAGGATGGCGGGATCATCGTGGACGCGTCGATGCGGGCGGCCCCCGGCATCTTCGCCGCCGGCGACGTCGCGCGCTTCCCGATCGGCGCCCACGAGCAGGTCCGGGTGGAGCACTGGCGCGTCGCCCAGCAGCAGGCGCGCATCGCGGCTGCCGGCATGCTCGGGCGGATCGCGCGGCTGGAGCAGCCGCCGTTCTTCTGGACCTACCATTACGGCAAGCGCTACGAGTATTTCGGGCTCTCGCAGGAGCTGGACCGGGTAGACGTCGAGGGCGACCTCGAGGCCGGCGACTTCCTCGCGCGCCTGATCCGCCACGACGAGATCGTCGGCATCGTCGCCTGCGGCCGGGAGGCCGAGACCGCGGCGCTGATCACCCGGCAGCGCTTCGCGGACGGGGGTGCCGGGTGACGCCTGCGCCGGCCGCCTCGCCTGCCTCGCGCCTGCGGCGGCTGGGCTCGCTGAGCCTGCTGTTCCGCTACCTGCGGCCCTATGGCTGGCGGGTCCTGGGTGCGTCGCTGGCGCTGCTGAGCGCGTCCGGCCTCGTGCTCGGGCTCGGCCAGGGCTTGCGCCACCTGATCGATGGCGGCTTCGGCCAGCGCAGCCTGGGCCAGCTCGACCGGGCGGCGCTGGCGATGGCGGCGATCGTCGCGGCGCTGGCGACGGCAACCTGCATCCGCTTCTTCCTGGTCTCCTGGCTCGGCGAGCGGGTCGCGGCCGACATCAGGCGCGACGCGTTCGAGCGCATCCTCTCGCTCTCCCCGAGCTTCTTCGAGCACGCGCGCACCGGCGACATCCTGACCCGGCTCACCGCCGACGTCTCGGTGCTGCAGGCGCTGATCGGCTCGGCGGTGTCGCAGTGGATACGCAACCTGCTGATGCTGATCGGCGCGTTTGCGATGCTGATCGTCACCAGCCCCAAGCTCGCCTGCATCATCTTCCTGGTGGTGCCGCTGGTGCTGGCGCCGGTGATCGGGTTCGGCCGGCGCGAGCGGCGCCTGTCGCGCGCGGCCCAGGACCGCGTCGGCGACCTCAGCAGCTACGCGGAGGAGACCGTCAGCTTCCTGCGCACGGTGCAGGCCTTCACCCACGAGGCGATCGACCGCAGCCGCTTCGCCGCCCTGGTGGAGCAGTCGGTGGCGACCGCCTTGCTGCGCGTGCGCAGCCGCGCGACGCTGATCCTGGCGGTCATCCTGCTCGGCTTCGGGGCGATCACGCTGAGCCTATGGATCGGCGGCCGCGACGTGATCGAGGGCCGGCTGACCGGCGGCGCGCTCTCCGCCTTCGTGTTCTACGCCGTCCTGCTGGCCACGTCGGCCTCAGCGATGAGCGAGCTGTGGGGCGAGATGCAGCGCGCCGCCGGAGCGGCCGACCGCATCCTGGAGCTGCTGCACGCGCGGCCGGAGATCGTCGCACGGGCCCGTCCGGCGTCGCTGCCCGGCCCGGCAGTCGCACACGGTTCCCGCCTGCCGGCCTGCCGGATCGACGTCGAGGCGGTGCGCTTCCGCTATCCGACCCGTCCCGACTGTCCGGCGCTGGACGGCATCGATCTGGCTATCGCGGCGGGCGCGTTCACCGCCCTGGTCGGCCCGTCCGGTGCGGGCAAGACCACCCTGTTCCAGCTGCTGCTGCGTTTCTACGATCCGCAAGAAGGCATGATCCGGATCGACGGCGTCGACATCGCGTCGGTCGACCCGTCGGTGCTGCGGCGACGCATCGGCCTGGTGTCCCAGGACCCGGTCATCTTCAGCACGACTGCGCGTGAGAACATACGCTACGGCCGCCCGGAGGCGAGCGACGCCGAGGTGCGCGCCGCCGCCGAGGCCGCGGCTGCCGATTTCCTCGACGACCTGCCGCAGGGCTATGACAGCTTCCTCGGCGAGAAGGGCGTGCGGCTGTCCGGCGGCCAGCGCCAGCGCATCGCGATCGCGCGTGCGGTGCTGCGCGACGCGCCGATCCTGCTGCTCGACGAGGCGACCAGCGCGCTGGATGCGGAGTCCGAGCGCGCGGTGCAGCAGGCGCTCACCCGGCTCGCCAGCGACCGCACCACGCTGGTGGTGGCGCATCGCCTGGCGACGGTTCGCCGCGCCGACCGCATCATCGTGCTGGACCAGGGCCGCGTCATCGCCACCGGCACCCATGCCGAGCTGGTTCGCGAGGACGGGCTGTATGCGCGGCTGGCGCGGCTGCAGTTCACGCCGTGATTAGGCGAAGGCTGGCCAGCCTCAGGGGACCACCCCACGATTGGTCCATGCGCATACCGATCGAACGCGTTCGCAACGCCGTCGTAGGAAGTGAGTCGGTTTCCCACGACGAGGTGAACCTGCGGAACCGGTAAGCCAGCATACTTAGCCCGTTCCGCGAATGTCCACGGGTCATATACTGGATGGGGTGGAGTCTTCTAGCACGTCAAGCGAGCGCTTCCGGGAATTAGGCCAAGTCTCCGGGTTTCAGAACACCGACAGTCAGGTCGGGATCTACCGCCTGTTGACCAAGAAGCTCGAATATCCACGATTACCATAGGCAGGTCATCGCCGAGCCAAGCAGATAACCACCATACCTGGCGGGTCATTCGCCACGCTGTATGGAGATGTGATGATCAAGGTTTGGTTGCGGGGACAGGATTTGAACCTGTGACCTTCAGGTTATGAGCCTGACGAGCTACCGGGCTGCTCCACCCCGCGTGGGTGTGTATGTGGTTGGTTTGGAAGACCTGGCGGCGACCGACTTTCCCGCACCTTGGGGTGCAGTATCATGGGCGCTGGGGTTTTTCACGGCCGAGTTCGGGATGGGATCGGGTGGGTCACGCCCCGCCATGGCCACCAGGTCGTCCGAGCCAACCGGTGTGTGTGCCGGTGGTGGGCGTGTGGTGGGTTGGTGCGTGTGTGTGGGAGTGGGGTGTGTGGGTGACTGCTGTGCGTGTATGGGTTTGAGCCTGTTGGGCGATTAGGACCAGTTAGCTGAGTGCATTGCTGCACGTATACATCTGGCCTATCGACGTGATGGTCTATCACGGCCCTCCTGGATTGCTCCTGGGAGACCTGGTTTTGAGGTAAGTTTCTCGCTTAGATGCTTTCAGCGATTATCTTGTCCGCACGTAGCTACCCGGCGGTGCCGCTGGCGCGACAACCGGTGCACCAGAGGTGCGTCCATCCCGGTCCTCTCGTACTAGGGACAGGTCCTCTCAAGTCTCCGACACCCACGGCAGATAGGGACCGAACTGTCTCACGACGTTCTAAACCCAGCTCACGTACCACTTTAATCGGCGAACAGCCGAACCCTTGGGACCTGCTCCAGCCCCAGGATGTGATGAGCCGACATCGAGGTGCCAAACCTCCCCGTCGATGTGGACTCTTGGGGGAGATCAGCCTGTTATCCCTAGAGTACCTTTTATCCGTTGAGCGATGGCCCTTCCACGCGGGACCACCGGATCACTATGGCCGACTTTCGTCTCTGCTCGAGCTGTCGCTCTCGCAGTCAGGCGGGCTTATGCCATTGCACTCAGCAGCCGATGTCCGACCGGCCTGAGCCCACCATCGCGCGCCTCCGTTACACTTTGGGAGGCGACCGCCCCAGTCAAACTGCCCACCATGCAGGGTCCCGGTCCGGGCTGACCGGACGCGGTTAGACATCAGAAAAATTCAGGGTGGTATTTCAAGGATGGCTCCACCTGAGCTGGCGCCCCGGCTTCGATGCCTCCCACCTATCCTACACAGCATTTTCCTGATGCCACTGCAAAGCTGCAGTAAAGGTTCATAGGGTCTTTCCGTCTGACCGCGGGTACCCCGCATCTTCACGGGGAATTCAATTTCGCTGAGCCGATGCTGGAGACAGCGGGGAAGTCGTTACGCCATTCGTGCAGGTCGGAACTTACCCGACAAGGAATTTCGCTACCTTAGGACCGTTATAGTTACGGCCGCCGTTTACCGGGGCTTCAATTCAGTGCTCTCACACCTCCTCTTAACCTTCCGGCACCGGGCAGGCGTCAGACCCTATACGTCGTCTCTCGACTTCGCAGAGCCCTGTGTTTTTACTAAACAGTCGCTACCCCCTGGTCTGTGCCACCCGACACTGGTTGCCCAATGCCGGGTCTCGCTTATCCCGAAGTTACGCGAGTAATTTGCCTAGTTCCTTCAGCATCGTTCTCTCAAGCGCCTTGGTATGCTCTACCAGTCCACCTGTGTCGGTTTCGGGTACGGTCTATACGCCAGAGCTGTTTCCCGGAATGCGCAAAAAGCCGGATCAATCCGATAAGACCCGACAACATCTTGCATTCGTCACTTCTGGCAGGCTGGGGAATATTCACCCCATTCCCATCGACTACGGCTCTCGCCCTCGCCTTAGGGGCCGGCTCACCCTGCGCGGATTAACCTTGCGCAGGAACCCTTGGACTTTCGGCGACAGTGTTTCTCGCACTGTTTGTCGCTACTCATGTCAGCATTCGCACTTCCGATATCTCCAGGGAGGATCACCCCATCCCCTTCACAGACCTACGGAACGCTCCGCTACCGCGCATGCTCTCGCATGCACCCACAGCTTCGGCACGTGGCTTGAGCCCCGTTACATCTTCGGCGCAGGGTTTCTAATAGACCAGTGAGCTATTACGCTTTCTTTAAAGGATGGCTGCTTCTAAGCCAACCTCCTGGTTGTTTTGGAATCCCCACATCCTTTCCCACTTAGCCACGATTTGGGGGCCTTAGCTGGTGGTCTGGGCTGTTTCCCTCTCGACGATGGACCTTAGCACCCACCGTCTGTCTGCCGGACTACTCTCACGGGTATTCGGAGTTTGGTTAGGTTTGGTAAGGCTTTGGG
>CBDCAC010000005.1:0-635000 GCA_965213775.1 uncultured Lichenicoccus sp. | reverse complement strand
CAGCTCGGCGTCGTGGAACTGGCTCCACCACCGCGCGTCCGGCGCGGTCTCCACCGGCACGCTGATTTGGCGCGCGCCATGCGACGGCGCCGCGCGCGCGTCACGATGTCCGACGCCGAGCCAGCTCGCGGGCGACCACGGGCTGGGCTGCCTGTAGTCCGGCCCCACGGCGCAGCCCGAGACCAGCACCGTCGAGGCGGCCAGGAGCGGGATCAGTGAGGCCAGCGCCGCCGGCTTGATGGTTCTCCTCCGCACGCCGTGTCCTCAAAATATGCTGACCGACCCGTTCGGTCAGCGTTGACAACCTATCCGCTTTGCTTTGATCGTCAACGCCGCGCCCCGGGAGAACCAGGAGGAGACGGATCCACGGTGACCGAGCAGGATGACCACTCGGCCGCGAAACGCCAGCAGATCATTCGCGGCGCCGAACTGGTGTTCACCGAACGCGGCTACGAGGGCGCCAGCATGTCGCGGATCGCCATCGAGGCCGGTGTCTCCAAGGGCACGCTGTATAATTATTTCGACAGCAAGTCGGTGCTGTTCGCCGTCTTCGTCGAGCAGATGGCGAGCACCACCCTGGCCAACATCTTCGCCCACGCGCAGGACGTCGATGATCCCGCGGCCGCGCTGCACGCCATCGCGCTGCGCATGATCGAGATGTTCATCTCGCCCGCCAGCCTGGTCCTGTACCGCATCGTCATCTCGGAGGCGACCAAGTTCCCGCAGCTGGCGACCGTGTTCTGGCGCGCGGGCCCCTGCCAGGCGATCGCCCACATGTGCGGCTGGATCGAGGCCCAGGTGCGGGCCGGCCGGCTCGACGTGCCGGATCCGGCGATGGCGGCCGAGCAGTTCCTGGCGCTGTGCCAGGCCCGGCTGGCGCCGCAGCGGCGCCTGCAGATCGTCCACGAGATCAGCCACGACGACGTCGAGCAGGTGGTGCAGGGTGCGGTCCGCCTGTTCCTCAGGGGGTATGGAGTCGATACCCTTGCGTCGGCCTGATCCAGAAGCTAGGTAGCGGCGCCCAGGACCGACGCTGCTGTAGCTCAGTGGTAGAGCACTCCCTTGGTAAGGGAGAGGTCGTGAGTTCAATCCTCACCAGCAGCACCAGCCTCCGGGGAGGGCCATGCCAGCACCGCTCGAACCTCCCAGGTCCCAACCCGCCAGCCCGGGCCGATCCGAGACGCGAGAGGCGGCGGCGCTGCGCGAGAATCTGCTGCGGCGCAAGCAGCAGACTCGGGCCCGCGCCTCCCCGCAACCCGCCGCTCCGGAACGCGAGCCGCGGCTGCGGCCGGAACCGCCGGACGCCGACCGCGGCACGGGTTCCTGACGCCACGCAGAGGGAGCCGACGATGCCGGTGATGCCAGACAGCTGGATACGACGCATGGCGGCGGAGCGCGCCATGATCGAGCCGTTCGTGGAGACCCAGCACCGCGACGGCGTGATCAGCTACGGGCTGTCCTCCTACGGCTACGACGCCCGCGTCGCTCGCGAGTTCAAGATCTTCACCAACGTCGACAGCGCGGTCGTGGACCCAAAGCATTTCAGCGCCGACAGCTTCGTCAGCCGCAACGTTCCGGTGTGCATCATCCCGCCGAACAGCTTCGCGCTCGCCCACACCATCGAGTATTTCCGCATCCCGCGCGACGTGCTGGTGATCTGCCTCGGCAAGTCGACCTATGCGCGCTGCGGCATCATCGTCAACGTCACGCCGCTGGAGCCGGAGTGGGAGGGCCAAGTGACGATCGAGATCAGCAACACCACCCCCCTGCCCGCCCGCATCTACGCCGACGAGGGCATCTGCCAGTTCCTGTTCCTCCAGGGTGCCGGGCCGTGCGAGATCAGCTATGCCGACAAGGCCGGCAAGTACATGGGGCAGCGTGGCGTGGCGACGCCCAGGATGTGACGGCCCGGTCGCATAGGCGGACGGAAGAGAGAGCGGATCCAGATGGCACGTTTCCTGATCAGCGGCGGCAACCCGCTGCACGGCGCGATCCGCATCGGCGGCGCCAAGAACGCCGCACTGCCGCTGCTGGCGGCCGCCCTGCTCACCTCCGAGCGGCTGGTGCTGAGCAACGTGCCGCGGATCGACGACATCGCGACGATGACCGAGCTGCTGTCGCGGCACGGCCTCGCCGTCGATGCGGTGGGCGATGACGGCCACGCGCTCTCGATCGGCGGCGACATCACCTGCACCGAGGCGCCATACGACATCGTCTCGAAGATGCGCGCCTCGATCCTGGTGCTGGGGCCGGTGCTGGCGCGCTGCGGCGAGGCCCGGGTGTCGCTTCCCGGCGGCTGCGCCATCGGCACCCGGCCGGTCGACCTGCATCTGCGCGGCCTGGAGGCGATGGGGGCCGAGATCCGGCTCGAGGGCGGCTACGTCGATGCGCGGGCACCCGCCGGCCTGATCGGCGGCCGCATCGTGCTGCCGTTCGCCTCGGTCGGCGCCACCGAGAACCTGCTGATGGCGGCGTGCCTGGCGCGCGGCCGCACCGAGATCCTCAACGTCGCGCGAGAGCCCGAGATCGGCGACCTGGTGGCCTGCCTGACCGCCATGGGGGCGCGCATCGAGGGTGCCGGCGGCGACCGGCTGACCATCGAGGGGGTGGCGCAGCTGCACGGCGCCAGCCACCGCATCCTGCCCGACCGCATCGAGTGCGGCACCTATGCCTGCGCGGTCGGCATCACCGGCGGCGAGCTGCGCCTCGAAGGCGGCCGGCTCGAGCATCTCGGCGCGGTGGCGCGCGCACTCGAGGAGGCCGGCGTCGAGGTCGCGCAGGAGGCCGACGCCCTGCGCGTGCGCCGCCACGGCAGCCTGCGCGGCGTCGACGTGATGACCGAGCCCTATCCCGGCTTTCCCACCGACATGCAGGCGCAGTTCATGGCCCTGCTGTCGGTGGCCGACGGCGCCTCGATGATGACCGAGACCATCTTCGAGAACCGCTTCATGCATGTCCCGGAGCTCAACCGGATGGGGGCGCGGATCAACGTGCACGGCGCCTCGGCGATCATACGCGGCGTCCAGCGGCTGTCCGCAGCGCCGGTGATGGCGACCGATCTGCGCGCCTCGTTCTCGCTGATCCTGGCCGGCCTCGCCGCCGCCGGCGAGACCGTGCTCAGCCGCGTCTACCATCTCGATCGCGGCTACGAGGCGGTGGAGCGCAAGCTCTCCGGCTGCGGTGCGCGGATCGAGCGCCTGGCGGGCTGAGCGCGGACGCCGCCGCTTTGCGCGGCGTCGGCAGCGGTGCTAGGCCGCACTGCCACGCCAGACGGGAGCGGGACCCATGACCGCGCTGACCAGAGCCGCCGCCCTGCTGCCGGACGAGGACGACGCACCGCTGGTGCTGGCCCTGCCCAAGGGGCGCATCCTGCGCGAGGCGGTCTCGCTGCTGCGCGCCACCGGGGTCGACCCGGCCGCCGACTGCCTCGACGAGGACAGCCGGCGGCTGCGCTTTGCGACCAGCGATGCGAGGCTCGACGTGGTGCGGGTGCGGCCGTTCGACGTCGCGACCTTCGTGGCCTTCGGCGCCGCACAGCTCGGCATCTGCGGCGCCGACGTGCTGATGGAGTTCGACTATCCCGAGATCTACGCCCCGCTCGATCTCGGCATCGGCGGCTGCCGGGTCAGCGTGGCCGAGCCGGTGCAGAGCGCCGGGAGCGACGACCCGGCGCGCTGGTCGCAGGTGCGCATCGCCACCAAGTATCCCAACATCGCGCGACGGCACTTCGCCGGCCGCGGCGTGCAGGCCGAAATCGTCCACCTCAACGGCGCGATGGAGCTGGCGCCGGGCCTCGGCCTGTCGCGCCTGATCGTCGACCTGGTGCAGACCGGCTCGACGCTGCGCGCCAACGGCCTGCGCGAGACCGAGATCATCGCCAGCGTGACCAGCCGGCTGATCGTCAACCGCACCGCGCTGAAGACCCGGCCGGAGGCGATCGCCGGCTGGATCGCGCGCTTCCGCGCCGCGGTCGGGCGCGCGCCATGAGGCGCCTGGCCGCGGCCGCGGCCGGCTTCGAGACGGCGCTGGCCGAGCTGCTCGCGGCGCGGCAGGGCAGCGCGCGCCTGGTCGAGGCGCCGGTGGCCGCGATCCTGCAGGACGTGCGGCGGCGCGGCGACGCGGCGCTGTGCGACTACACCGCCCGCTTCGACCGGCTGACGCTGGCGCCGGCGCAGTTGCGCGTCACCGAGGCGGAGATCGACCGCGCCTGCGCGGCGGTGGCGCCGGCGCTGCACGAGGCGCTCGACCTCGCGGCCGGCCGCATCGAGACGTTCCATCGCCTGCAGCGTCCGCTCGACATCGTGCATCGCGACGCCGCCGGCTACACGCTCGGCCTGCGCTGGACGGCACTCGACGCCGTCGGGCTGTACGTGCCCGGCGGCACCGCGTCCTATCCCTCCTCGGTCCTGATGAACGCGCTGCCCGCGCGCGTCGCCGGGGTCGCCCGGGTCGTGATGTGCGTCCCCACCCCCGACGGCGTGCTCCATCCGCTGGTGCTGGCGGCCGCGCGACGCGCCGGGGTCGGCGAGATCTACCGCATCGGCGGCGCCCAGGCGGTGGCGGCGCTGGCCTACGGCACCGACAGCATCCGGCCGGTGGATCGCATCGTCGGGCCCGGCAACGCCTACGTCGCCGAGGCCAAGCGGCAGGTGTTCGGCATCGTCGGCATCGACAGCGTGGCCGGGCCGTCCGAGGTGGTGATCGTCGCCGACGCGGGCAACGATCCAGCGCACGTCGCGATCGACCTGCTGGCGCAGGCCGAGCACGACGCGCTGGCGCAGGCGATCCTGATCACCGACAGCCCGGCGCTCGCCGACGCGGTGGCGCGCGCGGTCGAGGCTGCGTTGCCGGGCCTGCCGCGCGCCGCCACCGCCGGTGCCAGCTGGCGCGAGCACGGCGCCATCGTGCTCGTGCCGGACCTCGATATGGCCGCAAGCCTGGTCAACCGCCTGGCACCCGAGCACCTGCAGCTCATGCTGGCCGATCCGGCGCCGCTGTTCGCGGCCGTCCGCCATGCCGGGGCGATCTTCGTCGGGCGCGACTGCCCCGAGGCGGTCGGCGACTATGTCGGCGGACCCAACCACGTGCTGCCCACCAGCGGCACCGCCCGGTTCGCCTCCGGCCTGTCGCTCTACGACTTCCTCAAGCGCTCGACCTGGATCGAGGGCGACCGTGACGCGCTGCGCGCGGTGGGCCCGGCGGCGATCGCGCTGGCCGAGGCGGAGGGGCTGCACGCCCATGCCCGGAGCGTGGCGCTCCGGCTCGCTGCACCGGCCGCGTGAGCGCGCTTGACCGTCACGACGGCAATCCTCATGTTCCGGCGCTCGCGATCCAGACCCCCGCCGGCCTCCGCGCGGAGGCGCGTATCGGCGCGAACAGGAACCCAGATGAAGCATCGCCCGACAGAAGAACGCAATGTCTAAGGAAGACATGATCGAATTCAGCGGCACCGTGATGGAGCTGCTGCCGAACGCCATGTTCAAGGTCAAGCTCGACAACGAGCACACCATCCTGGCCCATACCAGCGGCAAGATGCGCAAGAACCGGATCCGCGTGCTGGCGGGCGACCGGGTCAATGTCGAGATGACCCCCTACGACCTGTCCAAGGGTCGCATCACCTTCCGCTTCAAGTAGCGCCTGCCTGGCCGTCCGGGCGCTCGCGATGCCGACGCCATGCCCCTTCATCCTCGCCTCCGCCTCGCCGCGCCGCCGCGAGCTGCTGGCCCAGATCGGGCTGGTGCCCGAGCTGGTGCTGGCCCCGGAAATCGACGAGACCCCCCATCCCGGCGAGCTGCCGCGTGCCTGCGTCCAGCGCCTGGCGCTGGCCAAGGCGCTGGCGGCGGTCGAGATTGCCGCCGCGCGCGACACGGCGCCGGGCCTGATCCTCGCCGCCGACACCGTGGTGGCGCTGGGCCGGCGCATGCTGCCGAAGGCCGAGGACGAGGCCACCGCGCGTCGCTGCCTGGGCCTGCTCTCCGGGCGGCGCCACCGCGTCATCACCGCCGTGGTGCTGGTGCATCCGCAGGGCCACTCGCTGCGCGTGGTGGAGAGCGTGGTGGCGTTCTCGCGCCTGACGTCGCGGCAGCTCGACGCGCTGATCGCCGCCGGCGACTGGCACGGCAAGGCGGGCGGCTACGCGGTGCAGGGACACGCCGCGGCCTTCGTCCGCTTCCTGTCGGGAAGCTACTCCAACGTCGTGGGACTGCCGCTGTTCGAGACCGCGCAGCTGCTCCGCGGCCACGGCGCGCTGCCCTGAGCCGGCCGGCCATGCGCCTGCTCGCCTGCTGCAGCCCGGGGGAGATCCGGGTGGCGCTGCTCGAGGACGCGGCGCTGCTGGATTACGCTCTGGTGCGGCCGGGGGCGCCGGACGGCGTGGGAGACCTCCATCTCGGCCGCGTCAGCGCCGTGCTGCCGGCACTCGGCGGCGCCTTCGTCGCACTCGGGGGCCAGGACGGGTTCAGCGGTTTCCTCCCCGACCGCGAAGCTGCCTCCGGTCGCAGCGAGGGCACGCTGCTCGGGGTGCGCGTGACGCGCAGCGCGCAGGGTGCGAAGGGTCCGCGACTGACCGCGCGGCTCACCGTGGCGGAGCAGGCGCGCATCGATGGTGCGGCGCCCGGCCTGGTCGAGCGCGGCCCCGACGCGCTGCACAGGCTCGCCGTCTCCCGGCCGGAGGCGTCGATCTGCTGCGACGATCCGGCGCTCGCGGCCTCCCTGCACCCGCGCTTCGGCGCGCGCGTGCGGATCGTGCCGCGCGCCTTCGACGAGGCGCTGGAAGCCGAGGTCGACCGCCTCGCGCTGCCCGAGGTGGCACTGCCCGGCGGCCTGCGGGCGAGCTTCCATCCGACCCCGGCACTGGTCGCGGTCGACATGGACGGCGGTGCCAGCAGTGCCGAACGCCGCAGCAAGCCGGTGGTGCAGTTCGCCGCCAACCGCGCGGCGATCCCGGCGGTGCTGCATCAGCTGCGGCTGCGCAACCTGTCGGGCGCGATCCTGCTCGATCCGGCGGGGCTCGCGTCGCGCAAGCGCCAGGCGCTGACGCCCGAGATCGAGGCGGCGCTGGCGCGCGATCCGCTGCGGCCGAAGCTGCTCGGCTTCACCGCGCTGGGCCTGGCCGAAATCCTGCGGCCGCGGGTGCACCCGCCCCTGCACGAGCTGCTGTGCAGCCCGCATGGTGCCGGCCTCGCGGCGCTGCGCGAGGCGCTGGCCGCGCACGGCGATGGCCGCAGCGCGCCGGTGATACGCGCGGGGATCGCCTTGATCGCCGCGTTGCGCGATGATGCCGGCGCACTGCAGGCGTTCGCGCGCCGTGCCGCCGTGCCGGCTTCGCTGCGCAGCGATCCGACCCTGTGCGACTTGAGCTGGACGATCGAGAATGGCTGACACTCCGCCGCTCGCCACCTGCCCGATCTGCGGTCACGACACCGTGCCGTTGCTGCGGCCGTTCTGCTCGAAGCGCTGCGCCGACATCGATCTCGGGCGCTGGTTCTCCGGCCAGTATCGGACCCCGTCGCGGCGCAGCGACGGGGATACGGACGAAGAGGAGGAGCCCGGCCGCTGAGCCGTCGGCCGCTTGATCGGGGCGGGAACGTGGGCTAAGCCTCCGCCATCGCAGGCTGCGGTCGGTGCGGCGCCCAGGTAGCTCAGTTGGTAGAGCATGCGACTGAAAATCGCAGTGTCGGTGGTTCGATTCCGCCCCTGGGCACCATTCTCCGAGCAGGCCCGAGTGCGGCATCGGGGGCGCGTCCGCGCCCCCGGCCATCAGATCAGCGCGACTTCTTGTAGAGCTTGCTGGCGATCTCGAAGATCTCCTCCGGCGCATAGTCCGGCGCGAACGCACCGTAGTTGCCGTGCAGCTCGGGGATCTTGCCGCCCTGCGGGTGCCCGTCGACGAACTCGAGCTTCCCCGGCGGATCGCCGGGCAGTGCGACCTCGTCGTTCGACCACACGCCGGCAGCCTCGTGGTAGTCGGTCGGGCTGAAGCGATACAGCCGCCGATGGCTGCCTTCGTCCAGATACTTCTGGCATTCCGGCACCCGGCTGAGATTGATGTTCGGGGTCGGCAGCATCTTCTCGATCGCGACACCGGTCAGCTTCTTCAGGGCGAGCGCGTAGGCGTGCGCGTGCACCGAGCCGCGCACCAGCAGGTAGCCGCACACCTCGCGGCCGGTCGGCTCGGTCATCGTCTCGTAGACGCGCAGCTTGTGGATGCGCGCGCCGCACTCGAGGTGGAAGTTGTGCAGCAGGTCGATGATCAGGTTGCCGGTGGTGGTCACCATGTCCATGTTCCAGGACGCGGCGTTGGAGTTCATCGGCATGGCGCCGCCGCCGTTGCTGAGGAAGCTGCCGGCGAGGCGGGTATCCTGCATGGCCTCGAAGGGCGCCTTGGAGATGTCGACGTTCTCCGTCGGGTCGCCGGGGCCGCAGTTCAGCATCGAGACGCCGGTGCTGACCAGCTCTATGTGGCCGAGTTCCTCGGCGAAGATGCTGGACACCAGGCTGTAGAAGGGGCGCAGCTTGGTCTTGTTGCGGAAGTTGAAGCTCTGGAACATGTAGTTGCCGAGCGTCGACATCTCGCCGTACTTGCCGCCCAGCAGCTCCTGCAGCGCCGCCGCAGCGTTGGGTTCCGGCTTCTTCGGCTCCGGCAGTTCCGCCTGGAGCTTGTCGATTCGCATGAACATGAGGTTTGTCCCGTAGAGTTGAGGGCGTCCACAGGGCTGGCGCATGTCGGGGACACCCGGCCGCCAACGAGCCGTGCCTGCCGCGGTTGCCGAGCGGACGGCACCGGCCGCGCGCCCCGTACGGTCAAGATTGCGCTATGAGCCGTCCTCCCCCTCGCCGCCGTCCTCGGCTAGGATGGCGTCGATGACATCGACGATGACTCCCGATGACCAGACCCGCGAGCCGCCGCTCGACCTGGCCCGCGAGCCGGTGCTGGACCTGTTTCCAGAGACCGCCGCGGGACGCATGCGTCACGCCGGCGCGGACCTGCGCGGCAGCCTGAGGCTGTGGCGCCTGTGCTGGACGCTGGGCTGGCTGGACGTGAAGCTGCGCTATCGCGGCTCGGTGCTGGGACCGTTCTGGCTCACCGCCTCGACCGCGGTGATGGTGGGCTCGATGGGCGCGATCTACGCCTATCTGTTCAGGATGAACCTGCACGACTACCTGCCCTTCCTGACGCTGTCGCTGGTGCTCTGGGGGTTCATCTCCGGGATCGTCAACGACTCCACCGGGTGCTTCACCCAGTCGGAGGGCATGATCCGCTCGATCCGGATGCCGTTCACGGTCTATGCGGCGCGCGTCGTGATACGCAACCTGCTGGTGCTGGCGCACAACGTGGTGGTGATCCTGGTCGTGTTCACCCTGTTCCGGGTCTGGCCGGGCTTGGCGATGCTGCAGATCGTGCCCGGCCTCGCGCTGTGGCTGCTGGACGGGATCGCCGCGTGCATCCTGTTCGGCGCGCTCGGCGCGCGCTTTCGCGACATCGCGCCGATCATCGGCAGCATCCTGCAGATCGTGTTCTTCATCACCCCGATCATCTGGAAGCCCGAGCTGATGCGCCACGGCCAGCGCTTCCTGGTGCTGGACCCGTTCTACGACCTGCTCGAGATCGTGCGCCGGCCGCTGCTCGGCGGCGTGCTGAGCCCGCAGCCGGTATGGGCCGCGATCGGCTTCAGCGCGGTGCTGTGCGTCGTGACCGCGCTGCTGTTCACCCGCGTGCGCGCGCGGCTCGCCTACTGGGTCTGACGCCATGGCCAGCATCGAGGTCGCCGACCTGCACGTCTCGTTCCCGCTCTACCACGGCACCGCGCGCTCGCTGCGCAAGACCGTCGCGGCGGCCGCATCGAGCCGCCTGCACGAGGATCCGCAGCGCCGCATGGTGGTGCACGCGCTGCGCGGCCTCTCCTTCTCGCTCGGGCCGGGCGAGCGGCTTGGCCTGGTCGGGCGCAACGGTGCCGGCAAGACCACGCTGCTGCGCACGCTGGCCGGGATCTACGAGCCGGTCGCCGGGCGGGTGACGGTGCGGGGCGAGCTGCATACCCTGCTGGATACCAACCTGGGGATGAATTTCGACCTTACCGGACGGGAGAATATCGGACTGTGCGGGCTCTATGCCGGCCTGCGTCCGCGCGCGATCCGTGCCCTGGAGGACGACGTGCAGGAGTTCGCCGACCTAGGCGGCTTCCTGGACATGCCGGTGCGCACCTACAGCTCCGGCATGGTGATCCGGCTCGGCTTCGCGCTCGCCACCTCGATCCGACCGCAGGTGCTGCTGATGGACGAGTGGTTCCTGGCCGGTGACAGCAGCTTCATGCTCAAGGCGCGCGGGCGGCTGGAGGAGCTGGTGCGGCACGCCGAGATCCTGGTCATCTCCACCCACCAGACCGACATCATCGCCGCCTGGTGCAGCAAGGTGCTGTGGATGGACCAGGGCGCGCTGCGCATGGAGGGTCCGCCGGAGACCGTGCTGCCGCGCTATCTCGGCCATCCGGTCAAGCCGGCCCAGGCGATGATGTTGCGGGACTAACTTTAATGGAAGACAACGGGCTTTGGGCCCCCCGGCCTTAACGGGTCAAGGGCAGAGCCCTTGCCTCGCTTCCGCCTGCTAGATGATGATGCTCGTACCCAGGTCGGTCACGCCGACCACGTCGATCCGCGTGCCGTCGCCGAGGGTGACCTGGCTGGAGCCGCCGCTGCTCGTCACCTGCAGGTCGGAGGCCTGATAGCCGTAGAGCTGGATCCGGTCGATGGCGGGGCGGAACCCGTTCAGCACGTCGTTGCCGCCGGCGGCACCCTTCACGACGTCGTAGACCGCGGGACCGGCACCTTCGCTGACGCTGCTGGCGCCCGAGCCCAGCACCATCTGCAGCGAGCCCGCGCCGCCGATCACGGTGCTGCTGCCGGAGCCGGCGAAGATCAGGCTGGCGCCGTTGCCCACCTGGATGCCCGAGCTGCCGCTGGCCGCGACCACCAGCATGTTCGCGCCCTGGCCGTCGACGTCCAGCGCCCCCGAGCCGCCGATGATGGAATCGGCACCGCTCTCGCTGCCGGTCACGTCCAGGGCGCCGCCGCCGCCGAAGATCGCGTCTCCCTTCTGCGCCTCGACGTCGAGGCCGCCGCCGCCGCCGACGATGGTGTCGCCGCCGCCGCTGCCCCCGAACACGACCGAGGAGCCGCCGCTGGTGAACACGACGCTGGCCGTGGCGCCGCCCTGGATGGTGGTGTGGCCGCTGCCGCCGAGGATCGAGTCGCGTCCGGAACCCGCGACCAGCACGTCGTTGCCGCTGGCCGATCCGAAGATCTGGTCGCCCGCGCCGCCGCCGGTCAGGCTGGTGTTGGCGCCGCTGGCGCCCTGCGAGACCAGCACGTTGAAGCCGCCGCGGCCGCCGTCGAAGTAGCCGCCGCCGGAGCCGCCGAAGATCGTGCTGGAGCCGGCACCGCCGGTGACCGAACTCGCACCCGAGCCGCCGAGGAAGGCGAGCGATCCGGCGCTGCCGACGACCGTCACCTGTCCGGCGGCGGCGGTGACGGTATCGTCGCCGCTGCCGGCCAGTACGGTGGTTCCGGCGACTGCCGCGTAGCCTTGGGCGCCCCCGCCCAGCGTCACCACGGTGCCCGTCGGCGGCGCCGGCGCCGGGGTCGGCAGGCTCGCGATGAAGGCCGTGCTGTCCGCCGTGAGCGTCACGCCGGCCGGAAGCGCCAGTTCCCGGGTCCCGGCCTGGGTGCCGTCGGTCGAGAAGAACGCCTCGTTGCCGGAGGCATCGACCGCGGCGAAGATCACCTGGCTGCCGACGACGCTGAGGGTGCTGTCGGCGAGGTTCACGCTGGGCAGCGCGATCTGCGCCGTGCTGCCCGATCCCGCGTCGTAGGCGAGCAGCGAGAGGGTTCCGCCGACGGTGCCGAGATAGATCACGTCTTGGCCCAGCGTCACGAACTGCCGGACCTGCTGCGCCGGCGTCGGGAGCTGCACGGTCCCGGCGGCGGTGCCGTCGGTGAGGTAGGGCGTCGCGCCGACCGCGAACACCGCCTGGTTCAGTCCGGAGAGCACGTCGGACGCGGCGAGCGACACGCCGGTGAGGTCCGAGAGCTCGGTCGTGCCGCCGACGGTGCCGTCGGTGGCCCACAGGGTCGCCGCGTCCAACGCGTCCGGCGCGCTGCTCACCGTGAACAGCACTTTGCTGCCGAGCGAGACGAGCGAGCTCTCGGCGTAGGCGTTGGCCAGTGCCGGCACCCGGAGCGGGCTGGTCCCGCCCGCCGTCCCGTCGGTCACCCACAGCGAGGTCGCGATGCCGGCGGCGGCGCCGAACACCGTGATCTTGCCGGCGGTGGCGAAGCCGTAGGGATTGACCGGTTGTGCGGCGATGCTGGCGGTGCCGGCGGCGGTGCCGTCGGTGCGCCACAGGCCGAGGCTCTGGCCGCTGTCGTCCACGGCACCGAAATAGCCGACGCCGCCGGAGACGACGATGCCGCTCGGTCCCACGCCGACGCCGGCGTCGATCTCATTGAAATTCACGCCGTCGGTGCTCGCATACAGCCCCTGCACGCCGGCCGCGGTGGCGCCCGAGGTCAGCACGCTGTCGCCGACCGCCCACAGGCCGCCCGGCGACAGGGTGCCCCCGACGCCCGAGATCAGCGCGTCCGAGGTGCCGATCGCGGTGCCGTCGCTGCGATAGATCACGTCGAGATCGCCGGAGATGGTCAGGCCGGTGCCGACGAACAGGACGTCGTGGCCGAAGGTCACGAAGTCGGGCGGCACCGAACCGGCGGGCAGGAAGCCGTAGCGGCTGGCCTGCAGGTCGGTGGTGCCTGCGGCGGTGCCGTCGGTCGCGTAGAGGGCGTCGGTGCCGTCCGCAATCAGGTTGGAGAAGACAAAGCGGGTCATCCTGGTGTCCCTCTCCGGCAACCCGCACGCTTTCGGTGCGTGCCCTCGGCCGTCGGGACGGATATAAATTGAGATCGCGGTTATGTCTCTGCCGAGACCGATGATTTCGACGTCGCGGGCCGGCGGGCGGAACACGATGTCGCGTCGTCCGCGGGACGTGGCTGGTGGGCCGGGTGGGGTTCGAACCCACGACCATTCGATTAAAAGTCGAATGCTCTACCGCTGAGCTACCGGCCCTCGCCGCAACGTCAGGCCGCGGAGGCGGCCGGGCGCATGCGCTTGATCTTGTCGGGGCTGGCTACCACGCCGCTGCCGCCGGCACCACGCTTGATCTTGTCGACGTGGTCCATGCCTTCGGTGACTTCGCCGACGATGGTGTACTGGCCGTCGAGGCTCGGGGCGGGCGCGAACATGATGAAGAACTGGCTGTTGGCGCTGTGCGGATGGGCAGTGCGCGCCATGCCGACGGTGCCGCGCACGAACTTCGCCTGCTTGGTGAACTCCGACTTGAGGTCGGCGAGCTTGCTGCCGCCGCTGCCGGTTCCGGTCGGATCGCCGCTCTGGGCCATGAAGCCCTCGATCACGCGATGGAACTTCACGTCGTCGTAGAATCCCTCGGCGCTGAGCGTGAGCAGGCGCTCGGCGGCGAGCGGTGCGAGGTCCGTACGCAGGCGGATCACCACCTGGCCCCCGGTCTCGAGCTCGAGCAGCAGCGTGTCGGGCGAGGCGGCAGTCTCGGGTGTCGTGTCGGACATCGTGTCCCTCCGTGGCGATCGCGGGCTCAGGCGAGCTTCGCGATGATCTTGCTGAGCGTGTAGGCCGGCACGAAGGAGGACACGTCGCCTCCGAGCTGCGCGATCTCCTTGACCAGGCGCGACGAGATGAACTGGTGGCGCTCGGTCGCCATCAGGAATACCGTCTCAATGCCGGGATCGAGCCGATGGTTCATTCCGAACATCTGCACCTCGTAGTCGTAGTCGGTGACGACCCGCAGGCCGCGGAAGATGATCCTGGCGTCGTGCTGGCGCGCGCACTGCACCAGCAGGGTGTCGAAGCCGACCACCTCGATCGGCGTGCCGCCCCGGGTGCGCACCGCGGCGACCTCGTTGCGGACGCACTCCACCCGCTCGTCGAGGCCCATCAGCGGCTGCTTGCCGATATTGGCCGCGACCGCCACCACCAGCCGCTGCACCAGCCGCGCCGCCCTGCCGATGACGTCGAGATGGCCGTTTGTGACCGGATCGAAGGTGCCGGGATAGAGCCCGACATGCAGCACCGGCTCAGCCATCGCCGTCCCCGCTCGCCCCGCCCTCTCCCGGCGCGATCTCGTCGGCGGCCTCGTCCTCCAGCACCGGGAAGATGCTGGCGACCACCTCGCCCTCGCTGAGGCGGAACAGCGTGACCCCCATCGATTGCCGCGCGGTCACCCGCACCTGGTCGACCGGGACCCGGATCAGCCGTCCGGCGTTGGTCATCAGCATCACGTCGGTGCCGTGCAGCACCGGCAGCGTCGCCACCACCGCGCTGCCGTTGCGCGACGACAGGGTGACGTTGGCGATCCCCTGCCCGCCGCGCCCGCTGACCCGGTAATCGTAGGCGGAGCTGCGCTTGCCGAAGCCGCCATCGGTCACCGTCAGCAGCACCTCCTCGGCCGCCTCGAGGGCGGCGAAGCGCTCGATGCCGATCGAGGCCTCGCCCGCAGCGTCACCCATGGCCTCGCCGCCGGCCGCCTCCTCGGCGCTGTCCTCCACCAGCTCCGGCTCGGCCAGGTTGTCCTCGGCGGCGCTCTCCAGCCTGCGCCGCGCCGCGACCATGCGCAGGTAGGCGGCGCGCTCGGCGACGTCGGCCTGGACATGGTTGAGGACGCACAGGCTGTTGACCTCGTCGCCGGCGGCGAGGCGTATGCCGCGCACCCCCGAGCTGTCGCGCCCGGCGAACACGCGCAGCGCGTCGTCGTTGATCTGGAAGCGGATGCAGCGGCCGCCGCGTGTCGCCAGCAGCACGTCCTGCCCCTCGCGGCAGGTGGCGACGCCGATCAGCCGGTCGCCCTCCTCCAGCTTCATCGCGATCAGGCCGGACGCGCGCACGTGGCGGAAGTCGCTCAGCCGGTTGCGGCGCACGTTGCCGCTCAGGGTGGCGAACACCAGGTGCAGGCTCTCCCACAGCGTCTCGTCGTGCGGCAGCGGCAGCACCGTGGTGATGGAGTCCGCGCCGAGCTCGGGCAGCAGGTTGACGAGCGCGCGGCCCTTCGAGGTCGGGCTGGCCTCCGGCAGCCGCCAGACCTTCTCCCGGTACGCCTTGCCGCCGGAAGAGAAGAACAGCACCCACTGGTGGGTGTGGGCGTTGAACGAGCGGGTGACGATGTCGTCGCCGCGACGCCCGGCGGCGGTGCGGCCGCGGCCGCCGCGGTTCTGCGCGCGGAAGATGTCGAGCGGGGTGCGCTTGATGAAGCCGTCGCGGGTGATGGTGACCACCATCTGCCCGGGCTCCACCAGGCTCTCGTCGGTCTGGTCGCCGGCCACGTCGGAGATCTCGGTGGCGCGCGGCACCGCGATCTCGGCGCGCACCAGCGTCAGCTCGTCGCGCATCACCTCGAGCCGGCGCACCCGGCTGCCGATGATGTCCAGCAGGTCGTTGATGCGTGCCGCGACCTCGTCGAGCTCGCCCTGAATCTTCTCGCGCTCGAGCCCGGTCAGGCGGGCCAGCCGCAGCTCCAGGATGCCGCGCGCCTGCGCCTCGGTGAGGTGCACGCGGCCGTCCGCCACCAGGTTGCCCTCGTCGTGGATCAGCGCCAGCAGCGGCGACACGTCGGCCGCATCCCAGTCGCGCCGCATCAGCTCGGCGCGCGCCGCCGCCGCGTCGGGCGCGGCGCGGATCAGCGCGATCACCGCGTCGATGTTGGCCACCGCGATCACCAGCCCAACCAGCAGGTGGCCGCGCTCGCGCGCCTTGGCGAGGTCGAAGCGGGCGCGGCGCAGGATCACCTCCTCGCGGAAGGCGATGAAGGCAACCAGCGCGTCGCGCAGCCCCATCAGCCTCGGCCGGCCGCCATCGAGGGCGACCATGTTGACGCCGAAGCTGGTCTGCAGCTGGGTGAAGCGGTAGAGCTGGTTGAGCACCACCTCGGGCGTCGCGTCGCGCTTGATCTCGATCACGATGCGCATGCCCGACCGGTCGCTCTCGTCGCGCAGGTCGGAGACGCCCTCCACCTGCTTGGCGCGCACCAGCTCGGCGATGCGCTCCATCAGCGTCGACTTGTTGACCTGGAACGGGATCTCGGTGACGACGATCGCCTTGCGGTCGCGCCGTATCTCCTCGACCCCGGCGCGGGCGCGGATCAGCACCGAGCCGCGACCGGTCTCGAATGCCGAGCGGATACCGGAGCGGCCGAGAATGATGCCACCCGTGGGAAAGTCCGGCCCCGGGACGATCGCCATCAGCGCGTCGATGCCGATGTCGGGATCGGCGATCATCGCCAGCGCCGCGTCTATGATCTCGCCCGGGTTGTGCGGCGGGATGTTGGTCGCCATGCCCACAGCGATGCCGGCGGCGCCGTTGATCAGCAGGTTCGGGTAGGCGGCCGGCAGGACCTTCGGCTCGACCTCGCTCTCGTCGTAGTTCGGCTGGAAATCCACCGTGTCGCGGTCGATGTCGTCGAGCAGGAACATCGCCGCCCGCGCCAGGCGCGCCTCGGTGTAGCGCATCGCCGCCGGGCTATCGCCGTCGACCGAGCCGAAATTGCCCTGGCCGTCGATCAGCTTGACGCGCATCGACCAGGACTGCGCCATGCGCACCATGGCGTCGTAGATCGAGGCGTCGCCGTGCGGGTGGTACTTGCCCATCACGTCGCCGGTGGCGCGCGCCGACTTGCGGTACGGCTTGTCGGGGGTGAAGCCGCTCTCGCGCATCGAGTACAGGATGCGCCGGTGCACCGGCTTCAGCCCGTCGCGCACGTCCGGCAGGGCGCGGCTGACGATCACCGACATCGCGTAGGCGAGGTAGGAGGTCTGCATCTCCTCCTCGATCGTCACCGGGGTCATGTCGGAGGGTGCGTCGGGCGGCTCGGGTGCTTCGCTCAAGGGGATACCGTCATCGTTAGGCTTGGGGTCAGGCTAGCGAGCGAGGCAAGGGCGCTGCCCTTGACCCGCTGGGGCCGGGGGCCCCAGGTGCCGATCTCTAGGGAAGCTCTTTGATGTCTCGCTAGAACGGGATCTCGTCGTCCAGGTCGCTGCCGCCAGGGGCGTCCCAGCCGCCGGGGGCGCTGCCGCCGCGGCCACCGCCGGAGCTGGGCGCGCCGCGCGGCGCGCTGACCTGCCTCGGTGCCGGGCGCTCGCCGCCCATGCCGCCCTCCTCCTCGCCGCCGCGATTGGAATCGATCAGCGTCAGCTCGCCGCGGAAGCGGTCGATCACCACCTCGGTGGTGTATTTCTCGGCACCCGACTGGTCGGTCCATTTGCGGGTCTGCAGCGAGCCCTCGACATAGACCTTGCGGCCCTTGCGCAGGAACCGCTCGGCGACGTCGGCGATGCGGTCGTTGAACACCACCACCCGGTGCCACTCGGTCTTCTCCTTGCGCTCGCCGGACGCCTTGTCGTTCCAGCTCTCGCTGGTCGCCAGGGTGAAGGTCACGATCTTGGATCCGCTCTGCGCGTTGCGGACCTCCGGGTCCTTACCCAGGTTGCCGATCAGGATTACCTTGTTGACGCTACCGGCCATCGTCGCTTCCCGCCCTCTGTCCTGAGCCGACGCTACCCCCGCGCAGGGTAGGCGATCAAACCGGAACGGAGTATGAACGAAAACCACGAGATTGGATAGGCACGCGATGGGCGAGCACGCTTGATGGCTAACCACGGGGCAGCGGCGGCGATCCGGGTGCGCGGCGCGCGCGAGCATAATCTCAAGAACATCGACGTCGACATCCCGCGCGACGCGCTCACCGTCGTCACCGGCCTGTCCGGCTCCGGCAAGTCCTCGCTCGCCTTCGACACCATCTACGCCGAAGGCCAGCGCCGCTACGTCGAGAGCCTGTCGGCCTATGCCCGCCAGTTCCTCGAGCTGATGGGCAAGCCGGACGTGGATTCGATCGAGGGCCTGTCGCCGGCGATCTCGATCGAGCAGAAGACCACCAGCCGCAACCCGCGCTCCACGGTGGGCACCATCACCGAGGTGCACGACTACATGCGCCTGCTCTGGGCGCGCGCCGGGGTGCCGTACTCTCCCGCCACCGGCCTGCCGATCGAGGCGCAGACCATCAGCCAGATGGTCGACCGGGTGATGGCGATGCCGGAAGGCAGCCGGCTTCTGCTGCTGGCGCCGGTGATACGCGACCGCAAGGGCGAGTACCACAAGGAGCTGGCCGAGCTGCAGCGGCGCGGCTTCACCCGGGTCAAGGTCGACGGCACCCTGCACGAGATCGGCGAGGTGCCGAAGCTCAACCGCAAGCTCAAGCACACGCTGGAGGCGGTGGTCGACCGCGTCGTGGTAAAGGAGGGCATCCAGTCGCGGCTGGCCGACAGCTTCGAGACCGCGCTGTCGCTGTCCGACGGCATCGTCTACGCCGAGGAGGTGCCGCGCGGCGACGCCGGCCAGACCACGGCGCCGGCGCGCACCGTGTTCTCCTCGAAGTTCGCCTGCCCGGTCAGCGGCTTCACGCTGGAGGAGATCGAGCCGCGGCTGTTCTCGTTCAACGCACCGCAGGGCGCCTGCCCGGCCTGCGACGGCATCGGCCACGAGAGCTTCTTCGATCCGCTGCTGGTGGTGCCGGACGAGAGCCTGAGCCTGTCGCGCGGCGCGGTGGCGCCCTGGAACGGCGCCCAGAGCCCGTACTACGACCAGACCCTGCAGAGCCTGGCGCGGCATTTCCGCATCAGCACCACCCACGCGTGGGCCGACCTGCCGCAGCACGTGCGCGACGCGATCCTGAACGGCACCGAGCAGGCGGTCGAGTTCACCTACAAGGACGAGCGCCGCTCGTACAAGGTGAGCAAGCCGTTCGAGGGCGTGCTGAAGAACCTGCGGCGGCGCCTGTCGGAGACCGACAGCGCCTGGGTGCGCGAGGAGCTGTCGCGATACCAGGCCGAGAAGCCCTGCGCCGCCTGCGGCGGGGCGCGGCTGCGCCCGGAGGCGCTGTCGGTCAAGATCGACGGCAGCACCATCGCCGAGGCGTCGGAGCTGCCGATCCGACGCGCGCTGCACTGGTTCGCCGGCGTGGAGGCGACGCTGAGCCCGCAGCGCGCCGAGATCGCCCGGCGCATCCTGCGCGAGATCGGCGAGCGGCTGCGCTTCCTCGACGATGTCGGGCTGGACTACCTCACCCTGTCGCGCGGCTCGGCGACGCTGTCGGGCGGCGAGAGCCAGCGCATCCGGCTGGCCAGCCAGATCGGCTCCGGCCTGACCGGGGTGCTGTACGTGCTCGACGAGCCCTCGATCGGCCTGCACCAGCGCGACAACGAGCGGCTGCTCGGCACGCTGGCGCGGCTCAAGCGGCTGGGCAACACGCTGCTGGTGGTGGAGCATGACGAGGAGGCGATACGCGCCGCCGACCACCTGATCGACATGGGGCCGGCAGCCGGGATGCATGGCGGCCACGTCATCGCCGAGGGCACCCCGGACGAGGTGGCGCGACACCCGGACAGCCTCACCGGCGCCTACCTCTCCGGACGCAAGCGGATCGAGGTGCCCAAGCAGCGCCGCAGCTGCGATCCGGCGCGGGCGATACGCGTGGTGGGTGCGTCGGGGAACAACCTCAGGCAGGTGACCGCGCAGTTCCCGCTCGGCACCTTCACCTGCGTCACCGGCGTCTCCGGCGGCGGCAAGTCGACGCTGGTGGTCGACACGCTCTACAAGGCGCTGTCGCGCCGCCTGATGGGCTCCGGCGAGGTGCCGGCGCCGCACGAGCGCATCGAGGGGCTGGAGCTGCTCGACAAGATCATCGACATCGACCAGTCGCCGATCGGCCGCACCCCGCGCTCCAACCCGGCCACCTACACCGACCTGTTCGCGCCGATCCGCGACTGGTTCGCCGAGCTGCCCGAGAGCCGGGCGCGCGGCTACAAGTCCGGGCGGTTCAGCTTCAACGTCAAGGGCGGCCGCTGCGAGGCCTGCCAGGGCGACGGCGTGCTGAAGATCGAGATGCACTTCCTGCCCGACGTGTTCGTCAAGTGCGACACCTGCAAGGGCGCGCGCTACAACCGCGAGACGCTGGAGGTGCGCTTCCGCGGCAAGTCGATCGCCGACGTGCTGGCGATGACCGTCGACGAGGCGGTGCCATACTTCTCGGCCGCGACCCGCATCCACGACCGGCTGTCGATCCTGCAGAAGGTCGGGCTCGGCTACGTGGCCCTGGGCCAGCAGGCCACCACGCTGTCGGGCGGCGAGGCGCAGCGCATCAAGCTGTCCAAGGAGCTGGCGCGACGCGCCACCGGACGGACGCTGTACATCCTCGACGAGCCGACGACGGGGCTGCATTTCGAGGACGTGCGCAAGCTGCTCGAGGTGCTGCACGCGCTGGTCGATCAGGGCAACACGGTGCTGGTGATCGAGCACAACCTCGAGGTGATCAAGACTGCGGACTGGGTGCTCGACCTCGGCCCGGAAGGCGGCGAGGGCGGCGGCCTGGTGGTCGCGACCGGCACGCCGGAGGCGGTGGCGGCCAATCCGGCTAGCCATACCGGCCGTTTCCTCGCCGCGATGCTGCCCGCCCCGATACGACAGCAGACGGCACGGCAGGAGCCGGCGCGTCGGGCTCGCAAGCGCGCCTGAGCCCGGTCGATCAGGCGCTGCCGCGCAGCCAGGCCGCGGTCAGCGCCAGCCGGTCGCCGAGCCCGCGCGGGCCAGAGACCGGCGCGCCCGCGAGGTCGCGTCGGGCGAGCACCGCGGGCAGCCCCGCCGCGATGCGCGCGCGGCAGAGCCGCAGCCGGCCGGCCTCGCCCAGCCAGCGCCGTCCCGCCTCGCGCAGCGGCGCCAGCAGCGCCGGGTCGAGCGGCGCTGCCGCCGCCAGGATCCCGTCGCGGCTGCTGCCGGCGCGCGTGAGCAGCTCGTCCGGGAACGGGCAGCGTCCGGCGCCCAGGATCGCCCGGTGGTGCCGCCAGATCGCGCCGGCCCCGTAGGCGGCGCCGATGCGTCGCAGGCGATCCAGCACCGCCGGGTCGCGCTCGCCGAGCGCCTCGGCGGCCGCCACCTGCATGCCGCCGGCGCCCTGCAGCTGGATCTCCTGCCACTGCGGCAGCGTCTCGATGCCCTCGGCCTCGGCCTCGCGCGCCTCGATGATCGCGAGCAGGCTGTCGCGGCGCAGCGCGCCCGCGGCCAGTGCCGCGGCCAGCGGCTCGGCGAGCTCGTGACGGCGCGGCTCGCCCTGCACCACCTCGCGCCACCATTGCAGGCGGATCAGCGCCGCGATCGGGCCCATGCCGCGATGCGCCGACCCGGTCTCCAGGGCACGCACCAGCTCATGATTGAAGGCGATCAGCAGGAACAGCGCCTCGCGCCTGGGCTCGGGCGCGAACAGGCCGGCCAGGAAACGGTCTGGATCGTGCGCTCTCGCGGTGCGGCCGGCGTGGGAAAGCTGGTTGGTCGGGGTCATGCCGCCAGATGATCCTACCGTGACGGCCAGGCGGCTCGCTTGACGGAGCATCGCGGTGACCATAGCTCAATAAAGAGAACCAGGAGAATCCGACATGGCCTTCGAACTGCCTGCACTTCCGTACCAGCACAACGCGCTGGCCGCGCGCGGCATGAGCCAGGAGACGCTGGAGCTGCACCACGACAAGCACCACCAGGCCTACGTCACCGCCCTGAACGGCTTCGTCGAGAAGAACGAGGCCCTCGCCGGCAAGTCGCTCGAGGAGATCATCCACCACAGCCACGGCAATACCGAGATGGCGCCGGTGTTCAACAACGCCGGCCAGCATTGGAACCACATCGTGTTCTGGCAGGCGATGTCGCCGACGGGCGGCTCCATCCCGCCGACGCTGGAGAAGCAGCTGACCGAGGATTTCGGCGGCGTCGACAAGTTCAAGGATGCGTTCAAGACCGCCGCCACCACCCAGTTCGGCTCCGGCTGGGCCTGGCTGGTGGCCGCGCCCGACGGCAAGCTCAAGGTGACCAAGACCCCCAACGGCTCGAATCCGGTCGCCACCGGCGAGGGACGCGTGCTGCTCGGGATCGACGTGTGGGAGCACAGCTACTACGTCGATTTCCGCAACCGGCGTCCGGACTACGTCACCAACTGGCTGGACAAGATCGCCAACTACGAGTTCGCCGAGGCGCAGCTCAAGGCCGCCTGACGAACGGCCTCTGCAAGGCCAGGGCTCTGCCCTGGACCCGCTCAAGGCCAAGCCTTGAGAATCCGATTATCTTGAAGTTGGTTTCCAAAGGCGTCGGCCTTTGGCGGGTCTGGGCGGAGCCCAGCCTTGCTTCCCGACGGTCGGCCAGGCCGTCGGCATCACTCCTTCTTCGCCGCCACCGGGCCGGTGTCGTTGGCGGCACTCGGCGGCTTGAGCACGGTGGAGATGGTGTCGCGCACCACCTGGACGCGGACGTTCGGCGCGATCTCCACCTCCACCTCGTCGCTGCCCTCGCGCACCCGCTGCACCACGCCCACGATGCCGCCGGAGGTGACGACGCGGTCGCCGCGCTTGAGTGCCGACACCATCGCCTTGAGCGACTTCTGACGCTGCTGCTGCGGCCGGATCAGCAGGAAGTAGAACACCACGAAGATCAGCACGATCGGCAGGAACTGGCTGAACCCGGCCAGGCTGCCGAGCATCCCCCCGGCGGCATCCTGGGCATAGGCGGGGGTCGAGAACAGGTTCATCGCATGGCTTCCAGGCTCGGGGGAGCGCGGGCGAGGCGGAGCCTTGCCGGGCATGGTCGGGGACCATAGGTTTCGCAGTCGGCCCGTCAAGCCGGGTGCCGGATCGGGCCAGACTTTGGGGGATACCGATGAGCGACGCGACCGACCGGCTGCTGCAGCGGATCGCCGTCGCCCTGGAGCGGATGTCGCCGCCGCCGGCGGCGCTGCCCGCGCTCGACGCCACCGCCTATGTCTGGCAGCCGGACGGCGCCGGGCTGACGCCGGTGGCGCAGGTCAGCCATGTCAGGCTGGAGCTGCTGCGGGGCATCGAGCGGCAGCGCGGGCTGGTGCTGGAGAACACGAAGCGCTTCGCGCGCGGCCTGCCGGCCAACAACGTCATGCTCTGGGGTGCCCGCGGCATGGGCAAGTCGTCGCTGGTCAAGGCGGTGCATCACGCCGTGCTGGAAGCGCTGCCTGACGGCCGGCCGGCGCTGCTGCTGGTCGAGATCCAGCGCGACGACCTCGCCAGCCTGCCGGTGCTGCTCGGCCTGCTGCGGCCGTCGAGCCGGCGCTTCGTGCTGTTCTGCGACGACCTGTCGTTCGAGCGCGAGGACGCCGACTACAAGGCGCTGAAGTCGGTGCTGGACGGCGGCATCGAGGGACGTCCGGCGAACGTGCTGTTCTACGCGACCAGCAACCGTCGCCACCTGATGCCGCGCGAGATGGTCGAGAACGAGCGGGCCACCGCGATCAACCCGAACGAGGCCACCGAGGAGAAGGTCTCGCTGTCGGACCGGTTCGGGCTGTGGATCGGCTTCCATGGCTGCGACCAGCCGGGGTACCTCGCGATGGTGGAGGGATATGCCGACGAGCGCGGCCTGCCGATCGCGCGCGAGGCGCTGCACGCCGCCGCCAACCAGTGGTCGATCGCCCGCGGCGGCCGATCCGGCCGCGTCGCCTGGCAGTTCATCGAGGACCTGACCGCGAGGCTGGCCGAAGCCGCTTAGCACAAGCGGGTCAACGGCCGCGCCCTTGTCTTGCTGTCGCGTCGGCGGCAGCGTCGGGGGCAAGAAGACCAAGCAGCGGGAGGCGCCGTGTTCCATCAATCCCTGACGCCGGTCGGCGGCAGCCTGCCGCTGTCGTTCCTGGTCGCGAGCCTGCCGATCGTGACCGTGCTGGTCATGCTCGGCATCCTGCGCCGCCCCGCCTGGCAGGCCTCGCTCGGCGGCCTGCTGGTCGGGCTCGTGATGGCGGTGCTGCCCTGGCGCATGCCGGTGGGCCTGGCGCTCGACAGCGTCGCCGCCGGCATCGCATTTGCGCTCTGGCCGGTGATGTGGATCGCCTTCAACGCGCTCATCCTCTACAACGTCGCCGTCGTTTCCGGCCGCTTCGATGCGTTCCGCAACTGGGTGCTGGAGCATCTGCCGGCCGACCGCCGGGTGGTGCTGATCGTCATCGGCTTCTGCTTCGGAGCACTCCTCGAGGGCATCGCCGGCTTCGGCTCGACCATCGCGATCACCAGCTCGTTGCTGATCATGATCGGCTGGAGTCCGCTGGAGGCGCTGACCTACACCCTGATCTTCGACACCGCCCCGGTCGCCTACGGCGCGCTCGGCATCCCGGTCACCGTGCTCGGCGTGGTGACGCACCAGTCCGACACCGTGCTCGGGGCGATGGTCGGCCGTCAGCTGCCGTTGCTCGCGCTGCTGCTGCCGTTCTACGTGATGGCGGTGTTCGGCGGCAGGCGGTCGGTCGCCGCGTTGTGGCCGCTGCTGCTGGTCGCCGGCAGCAGCTTCGCCGCGATCCAGTTCGGCGTCTCCAACTTCGCCGAGTACCGGCTCACCGACGTGTTCGCCTCGCTCGGCTCGCTGCTGATCACGATCGGCTTCCTGCAGCTCTGGCGGCCCGCCCCGGACGCCAGCTACGCCGCCAGCCTGCAGATGGCGGCTGCCGGCGCCGCATCGCGACCGATCTCACCCTGGCAGGGCTGGATCCCGTGGATCGTCGTCAGCCTGGTCGTCATCGTCTGGACGCAGCTCAGGATCGCCTCGATCGGCGCGATCCAGATCCCCTGGCCGGGCCTGGACAAGGCGGTGTTCGTGACGCTCTACCACAAGCCCTACGGCGCGATCTGGACGTTCCAGCCGCTCGCGACCGGCACTGCGATCCTGCTGGCGGCGGCGCTCACCGCCGCCCTGTTCGGACTTCGCGCACGCGAGTTCCTCGCCTGCGTCGTGCTGACTTGGCGCCAGGTGCGGCTCGCGGTGATGACGGTCTCGCTGATCATGGGGCTCGCCTACCTGATGAACTACGCGGGCATGACCTACACGCTCGGAGACGCGGCCGCCCATCTCGGCGTGCTGTTCACCATCGCCTCGGCCTTCCTGGGCTGGATCGCGGTGGCGCTCTCGGGCAGCGACACCTCGGGCAACGCGCTGTTCGGCAACCTGCAGGTGGTCGCCGCCCACCAGCTCGGCCTGAACCCGATCCTGTTCGCGGCCACGAACTCCTCGGGCGGGGTGATGGGCAAGATGATCTCGCCGCAGAACATCTCCACCGGCGTCTCGGTCACGAGCCTGAAGGGTCAGGAGGGGCTGGTGTTCTCGCGCACCTTCAAGCACAGCGTCGCCCTGACCCTGGTGGTCGCGCTGATCACGGTCTGCCAGCAGTACCTGTTCCCGTGGATGATCGCGCGCTGAGCCCCTGCCCTTGGCAGACCGGCACGACGTAGGGACCTTCGGGGATAAAGGCGACCTGCGTATCGCCGCTGCGGCGGATGCTGTCGTCGATCGCGGCCGCCACGTCGTCGATCATGGTGACGCCGGTGAGGCGCCGTTCCTCGTCGTCGAGCCCGGGGGCGTAGAGCTCGACCCGGCCGAGGCGCATCGGCTTGAGCTGCATCTCGGTCTGCCACTCATCGATGTCGGCGAGCGACTTGGCGTGCAGCGTGGCGAGGAAGCGTTCGGCGCCGATCTCGATCAGCCGGGCCTGCGAGCGGCGGAACTCCGCACTGCCGAAGCCCTCCGAGCACTCGGAAAGCATGATCAGCGTGCCTCCCGGCATGAGGATGTCCAGCGGCGTCACCATGCCCTTGACGGTCTGGTAGTATGTCTTGTCGAGCGGATAGCCGGCCGAGGAGGTCACCACGGTGTGGTAGCGGCGCGGCACCGCGACCTGGGTCGCGGCAGCCACGAACTCGACCGCCGCGAGATGGCTCGCGACGATCTCGCCGAAGGTGACGCAGGCGAGACCGCGGTCCTCGTCCAGCACCGTGTTGAGCGCGTAGATCTCGCCGATGCGGCGCACGATCTCGAGCTGCTCGTCGTGCAGCGGGTTGCCGATCAGGTTGCACTGGACCGCGAGCGGATCCTCCATGAAGCGCGCCGAGTGGAAGGTGCGAATGGTGGTGTGGTGGGCGACGCCGGGTGCCACCACCTTGCGTCCGCCCGACCAGCCCGCCATGAAGTGCGGCTCGACCAGCCCGGTGGCGATGCGCAGCTCGGCCTCGACGAAGCGGCGGTCGATGCGGATCGGGGTGCCGTGGCCTTCGGTCACGCCGAGATCGGCATGGGCGGCGTCGTCGCGCGCGAAGTGGTTCTCGACGCGGACGTTGGCGAGCACCCAGTCGTCGCCGATCAGCTCGGCGAGCTCGGCACCCTCGTTGGGGCGGTGCAGGCCGGTCGCGACGAGCACGGTGATGGCACCGCGCGGGATGCCGCCCGCGATCATCGCCTCGATCAGAGGGCGCAGGAACAGGTGGTTGGGCACCGGGCGGGTGATGTCGCAGACCAGGATGCAGGCGCTGCGGCGTCCAAGCACCAGCTCGCGCAGGGACGCGCTGCCGAGCGGACGCTCGAACGCCCGGGCGATGGCGCCGGCGGGATCCGGCAGCTTGGCGAGCCGGCGCTTGCGGATCACGGTGGCGTCGTCGGATGCCGCGACCTGCAGATGCCCGTGTCCGAAGGAAAGAGCGACCTGTCGCATGGAGCCGATGCTCTGCCGTCCCGCACCCATGTCAAGCTCCCAACCACTGTCCCCCAAAAGATCGGGGGTCTGGGGCCTCAGGCCCCAGCGGGTCGAGGGCAGAGCCCTCGGCTTGCTCCGGCCCGCTAACGCCAGACGGCCTCCAAGCCGCCGAGATAGGAACGCAGGCAGAGCGGCACCAGGATCGAGCCGTCCCGCTGCTGGAAGTTCTCCATCAGGGCGATCAGGGTGCGGCCGACCGCGAGTGCGGAGCCATTCAGGGTATGCACGTGGGCGGGACCGACGCCGGCGCGGAACCGCGCGTTCATCCGCCGCGCCTGGAAGTCGCGCGTGTTGGAGCAGGACGAGATCTCGCGCCAGGCCTGCTGGCCCGGCAGCCAGGCCTCGAGATCGTAGGTGCGTGCGGCGCCGAAGCCGGTGTCGCCGGCGCACAGCAGCATCCGGCGATAGGGGATCTGCAGCATCTCGAGCACCCGCTCGGCGCAGCCGGTCATGCGCTCGTGCTCGGCCTCGCTGTGCTCGGGTGCGGTGACCGAGACCAGCTCGACCTTGTAGAACTGGTGCTGGCGCAGCATGCCGCGGGTGTCGCGGCCGGCAGCACCCGCCTCGCTGCGAAAGCAGGCGGACAGGGAGGCGAGGCGGATCGGCAGGCGGTCGGCGTCGAGGATCTGGCCCGCGACCAGGCTGGTCAGCGGCACCTCGGCGGTCGGGATCAGCCAGCGCCCGTCGGTGGTGACGAAGGACTGGTCGGCGAACTTCGGCAGCTTGTCGGTGCCGTACATCGCCGCCTCGTTCACCAGCAGCGGCACCGCGTGCTCGACGTAGCCGTGCTCGCCCGTGTGCAGGTCGAGCATGAACTGGCCGAGTGCGCGCTCCAGCCGCGCGAGCGGTCCGCGCAGCACCACGAAGCGGCTGCCGGCGAGCCTGCCGGCGGCCTCGAAATCCATCATGCCGAGCGCCTCGCCGAGCTCGAAATGCTGCTTCGGCGCGAAATCGAAGTCACGCAGCGCCCCGCGCTGATGGACCACGACGTTGGCCTGCTCGTCGAAGCCCTCGGGCACGCCGGCGTCCAGCCGGTTGGGGAGCTCGGCGAGCCTGCCGCGGATCGACGCGTCGAGCCGTGCCGCGTCGCGCTCGAGGCCGTCGATCTCGACGCGCAGCGCCACCGCCTGCGCCTCCAGGGAAGTGCTGTCGCCGCCATTCCGCCTGACCGCCGCGATCTCGGCCGCCAGCGTCTTGCGACGCGACTGCTTCTCCTGCAGCGCCGTCAGCGCCGCCCGTCGCGACTCGTCGAGGGCGCGCAGCTCACCCGCGACCGGCGGCAGGCCGCGCCGGACGAGGTCGGCGTCGAAGCCCGCCGGATCGTGGCGGAGCGCGCCCAGGTCGTGCATCAGGCGGCCTCGTCCACGGGCTTGGGTTCGACCAGCCGCGCGGTGAAGATCGACACCTCGTAGAGCAGGATCAGCGGCACCGCGAGCCCGGTCTGGGTGATGACGTCGGGCGGGGTCAGCAGGGCGGCGACGACGAAGGCGCCGACATAGGCGTAGCGGCGCATCTTCTTCAGGCCCTTGGAGCTGACGATGCCGACCTTGGCGCACAGCGTGAGGACCACCGGCAGCTCGAAGGCGATGCCGAAGCCCATGATCAGCTTCATCACCAGGGCGAGGTATTCGCTGACCTTGGCCTGCAGCTGGATCTGCAGGCCGTCGGCGCCGCTGCTCGTCTGGAAGCTGAGGAAGAAGCTCCACGCGAAGGGAAATACGAAATAATACGCCAGCGCGGCTCCGGCCAGGAACAGCACCGGGGTGGCGATCAGGAACGGCGCGAAGGCGCGCTTCTCGCTGCGGTACAGGCCGGGTGCGACGAAGATCCAGACCTGGCTCGCGACCACCGGGAACGACAGGAAGCCGGCGCCGAACATCGCCACCTTCAGATAGGTGAAGAAGGCCTCGTAGAGGGCGGTATAGATGAGATGCGGCTGCTCGCCCTTCTGACGCATGATCTGGGCCAGGGGATGTGCCAGGAACAGGTAGATGCGCGCCGAGAAATGGTAGCAGAGCAGGAAGCACAGGCCGAACGACACCGAGGACCAGAGCAGCCGCCGGCGCAGCTCGACCAGGTGGGCCAGCAGCGGCATCGGCTGGTCGTTGATCGGATCTTCGTCCAGGACCTTCTCCGCCGGCATGGGCCGTCGCTCAGTACAGGTGGGAGGCAGGACGCAGCGTGCCCGGCGGCAGGAACGCGGGTGCCGGGGCGGCGGCGCGCAGGCGGCGCAGGCGTCTCGCCGCGTCCGGCGGGATCAGGTCCGGCGCCGGATCGGCGGCGTCGGTGAGCGCGTCGTCGGCATCGTCGGCCGCGGCGGGATGCGTCGACCGGGCATAGCCGGCATGGCCGCCATGCAGAAGCTGCCGACCCGAGACCATCGCGTCGCCGCCGGCGATCGCGGGTGCCGGCTGGATGCCCGGGATCGCCGTCGACGAGGCCGCCGGGATCGGGCTCATCGGGTTCTCGACCAGGGTGCGCCGGATCGACCCGTCGCCGTCCAGCGCCTTCATCACCTGGCCGCGCAGGTTCATGCTGCGGAGCTGGCGGATCGAGTCGCGCGCCTCGCCGAGGTCGGCGTCGCGCACCATCTCGTCGACGTGGGTCTGGAACTCGCCGGCCAGCTTGCGGCCCTTCTTGAGCAGGTCGGTGATCGCGCGGATCGCCGTCGGCATGTCCTTCGGCCCGATGAAGATCAGTCCGACGATGCCGATCAGCATGATCTCGGACCAGGCGAAGTCGAACATGCGGACCCGGGCTCTCCGGCGGCGCGCGCGGCCGCCCTGCAGATCGATGGCTGGAGCCGGCTAGCTAGCACGGCTCCGGGGAAGCCGAAACTGCGGCCTCCGGGCGGGCCTCCTCTTGGCCAGGGCCGGCCGGGTCGAGCAGCAGCTCGTCGCGACGCGGCAGCTCGCCGAGGTCGCGCAGGCCGAAATGGCTCAGGAAGCTCGGCGAGGTGCCCCACAGCACCGGCCGGCCGGGCACCTGCTTGCGACCGCGCGGCACGATCAGCGCCGCCTCCAGCAGCGAGTCCAGCGTCGACTGGCCGAGCGAAACGCCGCGTATCTGCTCGATCTCGGTGCGGGTGCAGGGCTGGTGGTAGGCGATCACCGACAGCGTCTCCATTGCCGCCCGCGCCAGGCGTCGCGGCCGGTGCATCACCCGCGTCAGATGCGGCGCAAGATCCGGCGCGGTGCGGAACTGCCAGCCGCCGGCGACCTCGACCGGCCGCACACCGCGCCCGTCATAGAGGGCGAGCAGCGCGTCGAGCACCGCCCGCACGGCGTGCGCCCCCTCCTCCTCGCCCTGCGGCGCCGCGTCGTGGCTGCGCAGCAGCTGCAGCAGCGCCCGCTCCCGCACCGGCTCGCTGCTGGCGAACAGCAGCGCCTCGGCCAGCCGCACTGCCAAGCTCGCCGCGTTCATTCGGCGGCTTCCTGCCGCACGGCCTCGGCCGCCGGCGGCGACAGGCTACGCCGCAGCAGGATGTCGCCGAACTGCCGCTCCTGGTGCAGCTCCACGACGCCGCTGCGGGCGAGCTCCAGCCCGGCGAGCAGGGTGCCCGCCAGTGCCGCGCGCCTCGCCTGCTCGCCCGCGTGCGCGCTCTCGTGAGCGGACGCGTGGGCCTGCATCCATTCGGGCAGGAAGCGCTGCAGCGTGCACCACTCCGCGGCCGCCTCGCCGAGCAGCAGGCGCAGCCGCGCCAGGGCGTGGCGCATCGTCCAGAAGGCCGGCGGCTCGGGCCGGTAGCGGCTCCTCCTGGCGGTCCGACGCATCGCCGCCAGGTAGCCGCCGAGCAGCTGCGTCAGGTCGAGCGCCAGGCCGGAGCGGTCGATCTCGGTCAGGATCTCCGCCGCCCCGCGTGCGAACACCGCATGCCCGAGACGGTCGCGCCGCTCGAGCCAGGCGGCCCCGCGTCCGACATGGGCAAGCTCGGCCAGCCGCGCCGCCAGCAGCTCCGCCGCCGCCTCGCCCGGCTCCGGCGCCCCCGGCTCCTGCGGCAGCAGCAGCCGCGATTTCAGCCAGGTCAGCCAGGCCGCCATCACCAGCCAGTCGGCGGCGAGTTCCTGCCGCAGCTCCCGCCTGGTCTCGACCACGGCCAGATACTGCTCGACCAGCCGCAGGATGGAGATGCGCGCGAGGTCGACCTTCTGCGCCCGGGCCAGCTCCAGCAGCAGGTCGAGCGGCCCCTCGAAGCCGTCGAGCTGCAGCAGCGGCGCCGCGGCGTCCGACCCGGAGCCGGGGTCGGCCACGCTCAGCACGGCGGGCTCAGCATATCAGGCGCTCGCGCTCGTCGTAGAGCGCGTCGAGGTCGAGCGGACGGCGTCGCGATGCCGCGAGGTCGCGCGCCCGCTCGAGCCGGGCCAGCGTCGCGGCGCCCAGCGTCGGCACCCGCTCGAGCACGTCTGCGCTGTCCTCGATGCGGCCGGAGCAGTGCAGCGCCACGTCGCATCCGGCGGCCACCGCAGCGGCCGCGCGGCTGCCCGGGGTGCCGCTCAGCGCCTGCATGGCCAGGTCGTCCGAGATCAGCAGGTTTTCGAAGCCGAGCCGGCCGCGCACCACCCCGCCCAGGATGGCCGGCGAGAGGGTCGCCGGCAGCAGCGGGTCGTCTCCGCGATAGCGGATATGCGCCGTCATCATCCAGGGCAGCCAGGCGAGGGCCGCGAACGGTGCGAGGTCCGCCGCCTCGATGCGCGCGAGCTCGGGCAGCGAGAGGTGGCTGTCGACGCCGGCGCGGCCGTGACCGGGCACGTGCTTGCCGACCGGCTGCACCCCCGCCGCCAGCAGGCCCTCGGCAAAGGCGTGGGCGAGTGCCGCGATCGCCGGCGGCTCGGCGGCGAAGGCGCGGTCGCCGATGACGTCGTGCGCATCCGCCACCGCGCGGTCGAGCACCGGGGCGCAGGCGACGTCGAAGCCGGCGCCGGCGCATTCGCCGCCGATCAGGGCGCCGGTGAGCCAGGCGGCGCGCAGGCCGGCGGCCGCATCGTGGGCATGCAGCGCGCCGAGTGCCGCCGCCGGCGGGTGTCGCCGCCAGTGCGGCGGCCGCAGCCGCGCCACCCGGCCGCCCTCCTGGTCGACGAGCAGCAGCGAGCGCTCCGGCAGCGCCGCGCGCAGCGCCATGACCAGCGAGGCGAGCTGGTCCGGCGCCGCGACGTTGCGCGCGAACAGGATCACGCCGAGCGGCGGACGCGCCCGCATCAGGGCCGCTTCCGCCTCGTGCAGCGTCTCGCCGGCGATGCCGACGATGGCGGCGAGCGGCGTGCGGGCCACGAGCTAGAACATGGCCAGGGTGCAGGCGACGTGCTGGGTACGCGCCTGCTCGCAGAACGCGCTGGCCTCGGCGCTGCCTGCGAAGCCCCGCGTGCGCAGGCGGTAGACCAGGCGGCCCTCTAGATCGGCCTGCTCGATCTCGGCGCTGCGGCCGGAGAACAGCGACGGATGGCTGCGGCACAGCCGGCTCCACTCGGTCTGCGCGGCCGCCGCGCTGCCGAACGCCGCCAGCTGCACCGCCGGACCGCCGGACCGCCGCCTCGCGGCGCCGGGCGCGGGCGCCGCGTCGGTGCGCAGCAGCTTGTCCGAGGGGTCCGTGAGCGGCGCGGCGGGCGGCGGCGCCGCCGGCAGGCCCGGCGCTTCCATCCCCGGCGCATGCGGTGCCGAAGCGGGAGGCGGCACGGCAGGGGTAGTTGCCGGAGCGGCGGCCCCGGAACCCGAGCCCGACCGCGACGGCGGCGTCCGGGCTGCCACCTTCGGCCGCACAGACTCCATCTCCGCGCGCAGCGCATCCGGGCGCGCAGCCTCCGGACGCGGCAGCAGCGTCTGCGAGCCGGCCGATCCGGCGGGCGAGCCCTCCGGGAGCGCCGGCGCCTGCGCCCCCAGCGCCTGCATGCCGCCCAGATCGACCGGCTTGAACCGCACCGGACCCGGCGGCGCCTCGATCACCGGTATGACGCCGCTATGGCGGCCGGAGAGCATCCAGCCGCCGATCAGCACCAGCAGCACCGTGCCGATGCCGCCGGCGAGCAGCGCCAGCTGGCGGGTGGCCGGATCCATCGCCTCGCGGCCGCGTCGGCCGCCCGCATCCCAGTCCTCGCCGTCGAGGGCGCGGTCTTCCTCTACCGGGTTCATCGTATCTCCTCGGCCGCCGCGATCCCCAGCAGGCTCAGTCCGGAGCGGATCACCTCTGCTGTTGCCAGCACCAGCGCCACGTTCGCAAGACTTCGGGAGCGCTGCGCGGGATGCAGCAGGCGCAGTGTTGCATCATCCGCCGACGCCATCCATACCCTATCGAAATGACCGCAGAGATCCTGCAGGAACAAACGGATAGCGCGGTCGAACTGCGGTCGATCGGATGGCGGCGGAGTCGCCAGTCGGCTCCAATGCTCGATCCGGCACAGCAGGGGGCGCGCCGCGCCGGCGGCGAAGGCTCCGGCCGCGGCGTCGTCGAGCTCGTCCGCGCGCCATCGCCCGAGCCCGTCCAGGCGGGCGGCGGCGCGCAGCACGGAGCGGCAGCGGGCGTGGGCGTACTGTGCGGCGAACGCGGCGTCGCGGCGGCGCATGGCCCGCAGCGGCCACGGCGGCGGCGGCACGGGCGGCGCGTCCGATCGCGGCAGTGCGGGCCGCCCCCGCGGCGCCTCGCGCAGGATGCGGTCGAGCGCCGCGTCGGTGAAGCTCAGGTTGACGAAGCCGGGTCCGGCCGCCTGCGCCGAGGCGATCCCCGGCAGCCGCGCGAGGCGCACCGCGAGCTGCCGCGCGAAGTCCGCGACCGGGCGGCCGGCCACCGGGGCCGCCAGCAGCGCCGCCTCGGTCGACAGGTCGCCGCGCTCCGGCAGGCTCGCCGGCCGCAGGCCGATCCGGAGCCTGGTCCGGCACGCCCGCGGATCCGCGAGGCCGGGCGCCAGCGCCGCCACGCAGCGCAGCAGGTCGGCATCGGACAGGATCGGCAGCACGCGATGGCGCCGGATCAGTTGCGGCCGGATCAGCCGGGGATCGCGGGATCCGTCAGGCGACGATGCTCCTCGATCGCGAAGCGGTCGGTCATGCCGGCGATGTAGTCCGCCACCACGCGATGCGCCTGCCTGGCGTCGTCGGCCTCGGCGAGCGCCCGGTCGCGCCAGCCGTCCGGCAGCATCGCCATGTTGGCCGAGAGGATGGAGAACAGCGAGGCCGTCACCTGCCGCGCCTTCATCGTCATCCGGCTGACGCGCCAGTGCCGGTACACCCTGCTGTGCAGGAACGAGCGGATCGCGGCATGGTCCTCGGCCATGCGCGGACCGAAGCCGACCATCGCCGACGGGTGGCGGCGCACCTGCTCGGCACTCTGCGGCGCCGCCGCCTGCAGCCGGCGCCGGGTCTCGGCGATCAGGTCGGTCGTCAGCATGTCGATCACCCGGCGGATCGTCTCGTGCCGCAGCCGCGACGGCGCGGCCGGATCCGGCAGCGCCTCGCCCAGCCCTGCATGACAGCGCTCGCGCGCCTGGCGCAGCGCCTCCCCCACCACCGGCAGGCCCCGCAGGTCGGGAAAGTCGAGCAGCGACGCGCGCAGCCCGTCATCGAGATCGTGGCTGTGATAGGCGATGTCGTCGGCCATCGCCGCCACCTGCGCCTCGGCCGAGGCATAGCCGCCGAGATCGAGCGGGTGCTGGCGGTCGTAGGCGGCGAGGTAGCCGGACGGCGCCGTGACCGGGCCGTTATGCTTGGCCAGCCCCTCCAGCGTCTCCCAGGTCAGGTTCAGCCCGTCGAAATCGGCGTAGCGCCGCTCCAGCACGGTGACGATGCGCATCGACTGCGTGTTGTGGTCGAAGCCGCCCCAGTCGCGCATCGCCTCGCGCATCGCGTCCTCGCCGGCATGGCCGAACGGGGTGTGGCCGAGATCGTGCGCCAGCGCCAGCGCCTCGGTCAGGTCCTCGTTGAGGTCGAGCTCGCGCGCGATCGAGCGCGCGATCTGCGCCACCTCGATGCTGTGGGTCAGCCGGGTGCGGAAGAAGTCGCCCTCGTGGTTGACGAACACCTGCGTCTTGTACTGCAGCTTGCGGAAGGCGGTGCAGTGCACCACCCGGTCGCGGTCGCGCTGCCAGGGGCTGCGCGTGGCCGCCTCCGGCTCGGGATGCAGCCGACCCCGCGCATCCTGCGCACGCACCGCATACGGCGCCAAGCTCATCCCATGCTCCGCGTGTCCGGCCTGCCGCGCATCGCCACAGCCTTTACAACGGCACCGGGCACGCTTCAATCAAGCGGCGCGACCGCGGGGCCTTCAACAACCGCGGCCGGGAGGCTATCTTGAGGACATGGACACGCTGTCGCCGAAAATCGATCCCGTCCCCTCCGCCGCGTTCTCGGTGTCCCACCGCGCCGCCGCCCGCATCGCCGAGATCGTCGCGGGACAGCCGGGCGCGTCGGGCCCGGACGCCCAGGCGCTGCGCGTGGCGGTGCTGGCCGGCGGCTGCAGCGGCTTCCAGTACAGCTTCAAGCTGGATCCGGAGAGGCAGCCGGACGACGTCGAGATCCGTGCCGGCGCGGCGCGCGTGCTGGTCGATCCGGCGAGCCTCGACCTGCTAGGCGGCGGCCAGCTCGACTACAGCGAGGCGCTGATGGGCGCGCACTTCACCGTGCGCAACCCCAATGCGACCTCGTCGTGCGGCTGCGGCACCAGCTTCTCGATCGACTGACCGCCTGCCCCCGGCGCGCGATGAAGTTCGCCACCTGGAACGTGAACTCGATCCGCAGCCGCGAGAGCCACGTGCGTCGCTGGCTCGAGCGGCATCAGCCGGACGCGCTGCTGCTGCAGGAGATCAAGTGCGAGACCGCCGCCTTCCCCGAAGCGGGCTTCGCGGCCCTCGGCTACCGCAGCGTCGCCGTCGGCCAGAAGAGTTATAACGGCGTCGCCATCCTGGTGCGCGGCGAGGCCGAGACGCGGCTCACGGCGCTGCCCGGCCTGCCGCCGGACGCCCAGGCGCGCTACGTCGAGATCCGGCTGCAGGGCGTGACCATCGGCAACCTCTACCTGCCCAACGGCAATTCGGGCGGCGAGGCCGGCTACCGCGCCAAGCTGGACTGGATGGACGCGCTGGTCGCGCACGCGGCGGCGATGCTGTCGGCGGAGACCGATTTCGTGCTGGCCGGCGACTACAACGTCTGTCCCGCCGACGAGGACGCGGCACCCGGCACGCTGGCCGAGGACGACGCGCTGCGGCGCCCGCAGACCCGCAGCCGCTTCCGCGCGCTGCTCTGGCTCGGCCTGACCGACGCGCTGCGGGCGCTGCGGCCCGCAGGGCCCGCCTACACCTTCTGGGACTACCAGGGCGGCTGCTGGCCGCGCGACCGCGGCCTGCGCATCGATCATGCGCTGCTGTCGCCGCGGCTGGCGGAGCGGCTGCAGGCGGCCGAGCCGGATCGCGCGGAGCGCGACGCGCCGCAGCCCTCGGATCACGTGCCGCTGCTGGTGACGCTGACCGCGCCCTGAGCGGCGTGTCAAAATTTAGCCATGGTTCGCATCGATGGTCCGAGAGGTCCATCGAGGGAATGTCATGCGCGATCCGGTCCTAGGCTTGCTCGCCGTGCTGCTGGCCGCCGGCATCCAGACGCAAGCGGCCGCCGAGGCCGTCAAGCCGCTGCCGCGCAAGCAGGTCGGCAAGGCCTCGGTCTACGCGACCAGCCTGCAGGGACGCCACATGACCGATGGCGAGCGCTTCAACGTGCGCTCCAGCGACGCCGCCAGCCGCACCCTGCCGCTCGGCACCAAGGCGCGGGTGACCGACCTCGAGACCGGCAGGTCGGCCGAGGTCACCATCAAGGATCGCGGCCCGGTGCCGAAGAACCACATCGTCGACCTGACCCCGCACACCGCGCGCGAGATCGGCATCACCCATCGCGAGGGCGTCGCACCGGTCGCGATCGTGCCGACCAGCGTGCCGGAGCACCCGACCCGGACCGCCGGCAGCCCGTAGCGGCGTCACCCGCCGCGAGCCGGCGCCCCGGATGCCCGCGCTCAGATGTCGGCGTAGACGTGGGTCTCGGCGGCACCCCCTGGATGGGTGACGGCGCCGAGATGTGCCGGTCCCACGAGCTGGGCGAATTTCCAGATCGCGCCGCTGTTGTAGTCGGTCCGGCGCGGCTGCCAGGCGGCGCGGCGCCGCGCCAGCTCGTCCTCGTCCAGCGCCACCGAGATGGTGCCGGCGGCGGCGTCGATGGCGATGCGATCGCCGTCCCGCAGCAGCGCGATCGGGCCGCCCTCGGCCGCCTCCGGCCCGACATGGCCGATGCAGAAGCCGCGGGTGCCGCCGGAGAAGCGGCCGTCGGTGATCAGCGCCACCCGCTCGCCCATGCCCTGGCCGTAGATCGCGGCCGTGGTCGACAGCATCTCGCGCATCCCGGGGCCGCCCTTGGGGCCCTCGTAGCGTATCACCAGCACGTCGCCCTCGGCGTAGGCCCGCGCCTGCACCGCGGCGAACGCGTCCTCCTCGCAGTCGAAGCAGCGCGCGGCGCCCTCGAACTGCTGCTGCTTGAGGCCGGCGACCTTCACGATCGCGCCGTCCGGCGCCAGGTTGCCGCGCAGCCCCACCACGCCGCCGGTGCGCGAGATCGCGCGCGAGACCGGGTAGACCACGTCCTGGTCGAGCGGGAACACCACGTCGGCCAGGTTCTCGGCGAGGCTACGGCCGGTCACCGTCAGGCAGTCGCCGTGCAGCAGCCCGCCATCGAGCAGCGCGCGCAGGATCACCGGGATGCCGCCGACATTGTGCACGTCGAGTGCGACGTACTTGCCGCCCGGCTTGAGGTCGGCGATGTAGGGGGTGCGGCGCATGATCGCGACCACGTCGTCCATGGTGAAGCGGATGCCGGCCTCGTGGGCGATCGCCGGCAGGTGCAGCCCGGCATTGGTCGAGCCGCCGGTGGCAGCCACCACCACCGCCGCGTTCTCCAGCGCCCGCCGGGTGACGATGTCGCGCGGCCGCAGCCCCGAGCGCAGCAGCGCCATCACCGCGCGGCCGGACTCCACCGCCCAGCGGTCGCGCTCCTCGTAGGGCGCCGGCGCGCCGGCCGAGCCCGGCAGCGCCAGGCCGATCGCCTCGCTGACGGTCGCCATCGTGTTGGCGGTGAACTGGCCGCCGCAGGCGCCGGCGGACGGGCAGGCGACGCACTCCAGCGCGAACAGGTCCTCGTCCGACATCGCGCCGGCCGCGTGCTGCCCCACCGCCTCGAACACGTCGACCACGGTGACGTCGCGCTCCTGGAAGCGTCCGGGCAGGATCGAGCCGCCGTACATGAACACGCTCGGCACGTTCAGACGCAGCATCGCCATCATCATGCCCGGCAGCGACTTGTCGCAGCCGGCGAGGCCGACCAGCGCGTCGTAGCTGTGGCCGCGTATGGTCAGCTCCACCGTGTCGGCGATGGCGTCGCGCGACACCAGCGAGGACTTCATCCCCTGATGGCCCATGGCGATGCCGTCGGTGACGGTGATGGTGGTGAACTCGCGCGGCGTGCCGCCGGCCTCGTCCACCCCGCGCTTGACCGACTGCGCCTGGCGCGAGAGCGCGATGTTGCAGGGTGCGGCCTCGTTCCAGCAGGTGGCGACGCCGACCAGCGGCTGGTGGATCTGCTCCTCGTTCAGCCCCATCGCGTAGTAGTACGAGCGGTGCGGCGCGCGACCCGGTCCCTCGGTCACGTGCCGCGACGGCAGCCGGGACTTGTCCCACGGCGCGGTCGGGCGGGGCGGGGCGTTCTGGTCGGGCATGATGATCCTATCCTGCGCTCGCTATGGGTTCATCCCAGGCGGCCGAGTGCCGCCTGGATGCGTCCCTGTTCGTCGAGGAAGCCGGCCCGCCGCTCGCGATGCGCCGCGACGATCTCCGGCTTGGCGCGGGCGACGAAGTCGGCCTGGCCCAGCCTGCGCTCCACCTTGAGCACCTCGTCGCCGAGCCGGCGGTCCTCCTTCTCCAGGCGCGCCCGCTCGGCCGCGATGTCGATCAGCCCCTCGAGCGGCAGCACCAGGGTCGCCTCGTCGATCACGATCTGGGCGGCGCCGCGCGGCATCTCGCCCTGCAGCACGCCGACCGACGAGACCCGCGCCATGCGCCCGATCGCCTCGTGCCAGGATGCCGCCCGCGCCAGCGTGCGCGCCGAGGCGTCGCGCAGCAGCACCGGCGCAAGCCGCGACGGCGGCACGTTCATCTCCGCGCGCACGGTGCGGATCTCGGCGATGACGCGGATCACCCACCCGATCTCGTCGGCGACCGCCCCGTCGGCGTCCGTCTCGTCGGGGACGGCCGCCGCCGACGCCGGCCACTCGGCGCGTATCAGGCTGCCGGGCTCGCCGTAGCCGAACGCGGCCCAGATCGTCTCGGTGACGAACGGCATCACCGGATTAAGCAGGCGCAGGATCAGGCCCAGCGCGTGCGCGCACGCGGCGCGCAGCTCGGCCGCCTCCGGCCCGTCGGAGGACAGGATCGGCTTGGCGAGCTCGAGGAACCAGTCGCAGAACCGGTTCCAGGTGAAGCGGTAGAGGGTCTGCGCGTACTCGTCGAAGCGGAACGCCTCGAGTGCGGCGTCGGCGTCGCCGGCCGCCTGCCGTGCCTCGGCGAGGATCCAGCACGCCAGCGGATGGCGCGCCTGCCGCGGATCGAAGGCGGGATCGGGCGCCACCGCGTTGATCTCGCACAGCCGCGCCGCGTTCCACAGCTTGGTGACGAAGGCGCGATACTCCTCGACCCGCTTGGCGCCCAGCCTCGCATCGCGCCCCTGCCCGGTCAGCGCGCAGATGGTGAAGCGCAGCGCATCGGCGCCGTACTGGTCGATCAGCTGCAGCGGGTCGATGCCGTTGCCGAGGCTCTTGGACATCTTGCGGCCCTGCTCGTCGCGCACCAGCCCGTGCAGGAACACGGTGCGGAACGGCACCTCGCCCATGAAGTGCAGCCCGAGCATCATCATGCGGGCCACCCAGAAGAAGATGATATCGAAGCCGGTGACCAGCACCTCGCCGGGGTAGTAGCGCGCCAGCGCCGCGGTGCGCTGCGGCCAGCCCTGGGTCGAGAACGGCCACAGTCCGGAGCTGAACCAGGTGTCGAGCACGTCGGGATCGCGGGTGAGCGCGACCGCCTCGTCGCCGTAGTGCGCCCGCGCCGCCTGATGCGCCTGGGCCTCGTCATGCGCCACGAACAGCTCGCCGTCCGGCCCGTACCAGGCCGGGATGCGGTGGCCCCACCAGAGCTGCCGGCTGATGCACCAGGGCTGGATGTCGCGCATCCAGGCGAAGAAGGTGTTCTCCCACTGCCTGGGGACGAATCGCACCCGCCCCTGCTCCACAGCCTCGATGGCGGGGCCCGCGAGCCGGCCGGCGTCGCAGTACCACTGCGTGGTCAGGCGCGGCTCGACCACCGCGCCGCCGCGCTGGGCGTGCGGCACCTGATGGGTGTGCGGCTCGCTGGCGGCGAGCCAGCCCAGCCGCTCGAGCTCGGCGACGACGCGCGGCCGTGCCGCCTCGCGCGGCGCGCCCTCGAGGGCGCGCAGGAACGCCGGGTCGGCCAGTCCCGCCACCGCGCGCAGCTCGTCCGCGATCTCCGACAGGGTGATCCGCCCGTCCTCGTCCAGGATCGTCGGCATCGCCAGGCCGTGACGCTGTCCGACCGCGAAGTCGTTGAAGTCGTGCGCCGGCGTGATCTTGACCGCGCCGGTGCCCTTCTCCGGATCGGAGTAGGCGTCGGCGATGATCGGCACCCGGCGCCCGGTCAGCGGCAGCAGCGCGTGTCGCCCGACCAGGGCCGCGTAGCGGGCATCGTCCGGATGCACCGCCACCGCGACGTCGCCGAGCATGGTCTCCGGCCGGGTGGTGGCGACGGTGATGCACGCGCCCTCGCCCGCGCCCTCGATCGGATAGCGTATGTGCCAGAGCTGGCCGCGCAGCTCGCGGCTCTCGACCTCGAGGTCGGACAGCGCCGAGCGGAACGCCGGATCCCAGTTCACCAGGCGGCGGGCGCGGGTGATCAGCCCCTCGCGATGCAGCGTCACGAACACCTCGCGCACCGCCTCCGACAGTCCCTCGTCCATGGTGAAGCGCTCGCGCGACCAGTCGAGCGAGCAGCCCAGCCGGCGCAGCTGGTGGGTGATGGTGCCGCCGGACTGCGCCTTCCAGGCCCAGACGCGCTCGATGAAGGCGTCGCGTCCCATCGTCTCCCGGTCGCCGCCCTCGTGGCGGAGCGCGCGCTCGACCACGAGCTGGGTGGAGATCCCGGCGTGGTCCATGCCCGGCTGCCACAGCGCATCGCGCCCCCGCATGCGTCGCCAGCGTATCAGGATGTCCTGCAGCGTCATGTTCAGCGCGTGGCCGGCATGCAGGGTGCCGGTGACGTTGGGCGGCGGGATCATCACCGCGTACGGGGATTTGCCGCCCTCCGGCTCGGCGGCGAACGCGGCTCGCGCCTCCCACAGCGCGTACAGCGCGCCCTCAGCGTGCGCGGGATCGAAATTCTTGTCCAGCATGAGCCAACCTAGCAGGCTTCGACGGGTCGAACGCGACCGTCTGCCGATCGCGGCGGCGCCTCCCCGGCCTAGCGCCGCGTCAGCTTCTCGATCTCGGCGCGCACCATGCCCTCGACCATGACCGGCAGATGCACGTCGAGCCAGTTGCTGAGCAGCATGCGGAGCTCGTCGCGCACCAGCTCCTCGATGGTCGGGCCGCCCGCCCGCAGCAGCGTCGGCGAGGCGGCAACCGGCGGCGCCTGCTCGCGCAGCAGCGCCTCGTGCAGCGCATCGAAGGATTGCGCGGTCGCCGCCCGGGTGCGCGCCGCCACCAGCCCCTCGATCGCGGCGCGATCGCCGAGTGCCGGCTCCTCCGGCCGCGGCGTCGCCGCCAGGGAGGTCAGCAACGGGGACGTCAGCGACGGGGACGTCAGCGACGGGGACATCACGGGCGGGGGAGTCAGCGGCGGCGGCGCCGCGATCACCGGCGCCGCCAGCGCCTGGCCGATGATCACCGGGGGCGGCAGCACCTGCATCGGCGCCTGCGTCGGCAGCATCGGCGGCGGCGGCGCCGCCAGCACCGGCTCGATCTTCTCGGGCACCATCATGGCCTCCCCCAGCACCAGCACGTCGTCCTCGTCGCGGCGCACCGGCGGCTTGCCCTGATCGCGGTCAAGGGACGCCCGATCCTGACCGGGCCGGTCCTGCGCGGCCTCGGCCGGCGCCACCTCGTCCTCGTTGAGGATGCGCCGGATCGAGGCGAGGATGGTGTCCATCGAGCCGTCCTCGCCGGAAGCCCGTTCGCCGGAATCGGTCGGTTTGGATCTGCTCAAGATATCGATATCCCTGCTGGTCAGCGTCCGGGCTGCCCGACGGCGTAGTCGTTCAGGCCCCAGAGGCGGTCTTTCACCGCGTTATAGTAGGCCGTCTCGTCGTAGAGGGGCACGCTCAACTTCAGGTCCCGCGCGGTGAGCCGGCCGATCGCCGAGGCGACGCTGTAGGAGGCGGTGATCATGCTGCTCAGGCTCTGCACCAGGGCGAGCTGTGCCGAGAGCAGCGTCTGCTGCTGCTGCAGCACCTCCAGGGTGGTGCTGGTGCCGACGATGGCCTGACGCTCGACGCCGTCGAGGGCCACGATGTTGGCCTGCACCGCGGCGCGGTTGCTGTCGATCGAGGCGCGGAAGGCGATCAGGTTCTCCCAGTTCGACACCGCCGCCTGCAGCGCGGTGCGACGCTGCACGTCGACCTGGCGGCGCGAATACTGCTCGGTCTGGCGCGCCTGGCGCACCGCGGCGTATTCCGAGCCGCCCTGGTAGATCGGGATCTGGAAGTTGAGGATCGCCTCCTTGATGTCCTGCTCGTAGCCCTTGTAGCCCTGGTTCACGCCGTGCAGGTATTCGGCCTCGGCGGTGACCTTGGGCAGCAGCGCCGACACCGCGACGTCGACCGCGTCCTTCTCGGAGGATTGCGTGAACAGGGCTGCGATCACATTGGGATTGTTGGAGATCGCGACCGACATCGCCTCCTGCTCGCTGTGCACCGGCAGCACCAGCGGCTGCGGCGGGATCAGGTTGGGCGGCGGCGGCATGCCGACCTGCTGCACGTAGGTCGCCTCGGCGGTTTCGAGCTGGCCTTCCGCCTGCTGGCGCTGGGCGCGCGCGGTGGCCAGCGCCGCCTCCGCCTGTGCGACATCAGTGCGGGTGATCTCGCCGACGCGGAAGCGGTCGTTGGTGGCGTTCAGCTGCTCGACCAGCACGCGCTCGTTGTTGGTCTGGATCTGCAGGTTCTGCTGGTTCTGGATCACGCCGACATAGGCGTTGACCACGTTGGTGAACACCGTCTCCTCGGTGGCGATCAGGTTGGCCCGCTCCGCCATCACCCGGTTGAGCGCCTCGTGGGTGAGCGAGGTGGTGTGGCCGCCGCTGTAGATCGGCTGCTGTATGGTGACGCCGCCGGTGTAGCCGGGTGCTGCGACCGGCGTCTGCGGCAGCAGCGCGCCTTCCGACGTCGTGCCCTGGTAATAGGTCAGGGTGCTGGTGCCGGTGATGGTCGGCCGCCATCCGGCGAGCGCGGTCGGCACGTTCTCGTCGGTGGCGCGCAGGTTGGCGCGCTCCGCCTGCAGCTGCGGATTGGTCAGGTAGGCGGCGGCGAGCGCCTGCTGCAGCGTATGCGGGATGAAGGTCGGCGAGCCGCTGCCGTCATATCTCTGCGCCAGTGCGGTGCTGCTGCACAGCAGCGCCGTAAGCCCGACGCCGACCCCCGTGCGAACCATCATCCAACTTCCCTCCGACAGCCGGCCACGCCTGCGCGGCACCGGACGCCATCCGGTCTCTGTGCCATAAACCCCGCCTTCCCCGCCAGTGCCGCGTGCCGCAACGGCCTGCCGGTGCCGCGGCCCGCTCAGAAGCTGAAGCGCGCCGCCGGGGCCAGCTCGGGGATCAGCGGGGTGGATGCATCGAACTGCGGCCGCGCCCGCAGCCCGTGCGTCGACGCCTCGGCCAGCACCGCGGTGCCGCAGCGCCCTTCCGGCCACAGCACCGCCGTCAGCCGCCCGGACGGCGCGAGCTGTGCCGCCAGCGCCTCCGGCAGCGCGCGCACCGCGCCGTCGATGACGATCAGGTCGTAGGGCGCATCGGCGGCCCAGCCGGACCGCAGCGGACCGAGCCGGCAGGACACCGAGGGCGCGAGCTCGGCGCAGAGCCTGGCACCCTCCGCCGCCAGCGCCGGGTCCTGCTCGAGGGCGGTGACCCGCACGCCGAGCGCTGCCAGCAGCGCCGCCGCGTAGCCGGTGGCCGCACCCACCACCAGCGCCGCCTCGCCCGCGTGCGGCACCGCCACCTGCAGCATGCGCGCGATGATGCGCGGCTCCATCAGCACGCGTGCGTCGCGCAGCTTGATCGGCCGGTCGGCATAGGCCAGCGTGGCGGCGTCCGCCGGCACGAACCGCTCGCGCGGCAGGGCGCGCATCGCCTTGAGGATGCGCGGGTCGTTCACCTGCACCGGCCGGATCTGGGTGTCGACCATGCGGTTGCGGGCCTGCGCGTAGTCCGGGGCGGTCGCAAGCCGCGTGGTGGCGTCGGTCTGGCTCATCGCCGGGGTTATAGGGGTGGGGTTCCGGGCGCGTAAAGCCGCGCTTGACCGGCGCGGGGGCGCGGGAGATATAGCGGCCGTCGCGCGGCCGGTCCGGTGGCAGAGTGGTGATGCAGCGGACTGCAAATCCGCGAATGTGGGTTCGATTCCCGCCCGGACCTCCAGCCTGCGCGCAGGCTCTCCCTGCGGCCTGCCCAGAGAGGGTGCCGAGGCGGCAAATTCGTTTCGGATCGCGCCGATCCGCGCGCATATTCGCCCTCTCGCATCAGCGTCGCCGCCTGGCATCAGCGTCGCCGCCTGGCATCAGCGTCAAGGACATCTGCATCGTGCGCACCATCTGGCCGGCGCTCGCCGGCATGCTGCTCGCCGCACCGGCGGCCGCCCAATCCGTCGAGGCGCCGCGCATCGCCGACGACGACTCCTGGACCTACCAGGACACGATCGAGAACCGGACCGGCTGGCACCAGGTGCGGATCGAGAGCATCGTGCTGCGCGCCGGTGCGGACAGCATCGAGACCAGCGCCAAGCAGGCGGGCTCGACGATGCCGCCGAAGGTGCAGCTGGCCGCCCCGGATTGGGCAAGGTTTCGCAGCGTCAACGGCCACGAGACCGTGGTCAACCGTCCGCTGTCGTTCCCGCTGCGGATCGGCAAGAGCTGGCAGCTCGACTATGTCGAGGACCATCCGAACCGCCAGCACAGCAGCGAGCACTTCCGATCGGTCTACCGCGTCATCGGCTGGGAGGAGGTCGTCGTGCCCGCGGGCAGCTTCCATGCGATCAAGATCGAGGCGGAGGGAGATTGGCAGGCGGCGATCGCGCCGGGGATCGCCACGGACGCCGGCGGCAGGGTGGACGCGCAGGGTGCGACCACCGTGTTGCAGACCCACCGGATCACCGCCGGCATCGTCAGCGGCCGCACCTACAAGGCGTTCTGGTACGTGCCGGCGGTCAAGCGGTGGGTCAAGTCGGTGGAAGAATACTACGACGCGAACGGCGTGCGGAACGAGCGCTACATGGACGAGCTGACCTCCTACAAGGTGTCGCCCTGAGGCAAGCTGCCGCGCCCGGCAGCGCGCGTGCGGGCGACACGTCGCCGGATCGCCCGACCTGCATGCCCACCGCCCTGCTCTACCTCGCCGCCGCACTCGCCGAGATCGCCGGCTGCTTCTGCTTCTGGGCGGCGCTGCGGCTCGGGCGGTCGATGCTGTGGCTGCCGCCCGGGATCGCGTCGCTGGCGCTGTTCGGCTGGCTGCTGACCCTGGTGGACGCCGCCGCCGCCGGGCGCGCCTACGCCGCCTATGGCGGGATCTATATCTGCGCCTCGCTGCTCTGGCTGTGGATCGTGGAGGGGGTGCGGCCGGATCGCTGGGACCTCTGCGGCGCCGCCTGCTGCCTGCTCGGCGCCGCGGTGATCGTGCTCGGGCACCGTCCCGGCTGACATCAACCGCCTTCGCGTGCGACCCAGGTAGCGCCAGGGCTCTGCCCTGGACCCGCTCAAGGTGAAGCCTTGAGAATCCGATTACTTTGGAGTGGTTTCCAAACGCCTGGGCCTTTGGCGGGTCTGGGCAGAGCCCAGCCTTGCCTCCTGACCGTCGGCATGATCCAGCGCCGGCCGGTTCGACGCGCGCCGGCCGCGCGTCCTATACCCGGATCCTGCGCGCCAACCAGGACGCCCGGAGACCCTCATGGAACAGCAGCTCGAGCATCACGAACATGCCGGTCACGCCGCCGAGCACGGCAACAAGCGGGCGGCGCTGCTGGTGGCGATCCTGGCAGCCCTGCTGGCGGTGAGCGAGCAGGGCGCCAAGCACGCCGAGATCCGGGTCAGCGAGAACTCGATCGCGGCCGCCGACGCCTGGACCCAGTACCAGGGCAAGTCGATCCGCCAGGCGCTGGCGCACGACCTCGCCGAGCTCGGCGCGACCCTGGATGCGCCGGCCGGCGAGGCCGGGGCGGCGGCGCGCCGCGCGGTGCTGGATCGGCTGGCGCAGGAGCAATCGCACTACGAGCAGGACCCGGGCGACGGCAAGCAGGCGATCGCGCATCGCGCGCACGGCTTCGAGGCGGCGCGCGACGCGGCGGCGGATCGCACGCACAGCTACGATAACGGCGCCGCCGCACTGGAGCTCGGCATCGTGCTGGCCACCGTCTCGGTGATCGCGGGCTCGACGCCGCTGCTGCTGGCCGCCGCCGGCCTGGGCGTGGTCGGACTGGCGCTGACCCTGCTGGGCTGGTTGGCACCCGCCTACGGCGCCTTCTGATCGCCTCGAAGATCGGGGTCTGGGGCCACCGGCCCCAGCGGGTCGAGGGCGGAGCCCTTGAACTTCCTCAGCTCCCCAGCAGCCGCAGGAAGTTGCGCAGCCGAGGCAGGAACAGCTCCGGCTGGTCGAGATGCACATCCTGCTGCGCCGCCGCGCTGCGCCGCAGCGCCTCCTGACCGCGCTGCACCAGCGCCTCCAGCGCCGCCGCCAGCTGCGGCCGCAGCTTCAGCGCGATCGCGATCTCCGCCTTGCCGAGGCGATACGCCTTGACCGCGGTCAGCGCGGTGGCGGTGGCGCTGTAGGGGGTGCCGCTGATCAGCCCGACGGTGCCGAGGCTCTCGCCCGGGCTCATGCGGTAGACGACGCGCGGGCCGCCGGGGCCGGCGCGGGTGATCTCGGCGGTGCCCGACGCGATCAGGAACAGCGCCTCGGGCATCTCGCCCTCGCGGATCAACGTGGCGCCGCGCGGCAGCCATTGCGGCGTGAGATGTTGCGCGAGCAGGTCGCGCTCGGCGGGCTCGATCATGCCGAACAGGTCGGACTGCCGCATCAGCTCGGCCGGCGTCGGCACCGGCACCGGCGGCGGGACGGCGAGGCCGGCGACGGCGAGCGCGATCCCGCCATGGCGCAGGTGCCGGTGGATCTGGCCGAACAGCTCGCTGCGCGCGGCCGGCAGCTGATCGCTCGCCTCCACCGAGAAGCCGATCTCGTACACCGTGCCCTCGCCGTGCAGCCCGGTGCAGGCGATGCTCGGGGCGGGATCGGACAGCATCACGCGGCAGGCGCGGACCGCGGCGTCGAGCGTCGCCAGGCACCGCTCCGGTGCGGCGTTGGCGTCGAGGCTCACCGAGGCGGTGTCGCCGCGCCGCGGCGTCGGCGCGCTGCGGTTCACCAGCCGCGCCTTGGCCATGATGCTGTTTGGCACCACCGCGATGTCCTGGATCGTCGCGATATGGGTCGAGCGCCAGTTCACCTGCAGCACCCGACCCTCGATGCCGCCCTCCACCCAGACCAGGTCGCCGGCCTTGTACGGCCGCTCCAGCCCGACCGCTACGCCGGAGAACACGTCCGCCAGGGTGCTCTGCAGCGCCAGGCCGAGGACGATGGCGATGACGCCGGAGGTCGCGAGCAGGCCGCCGATCGGCACGCCGAAGCAGAAATTGACGATCGCGAGCCCGGTCAGGACGTAGATCGCGCCGGCCAGCAGGTCGGAGACGATGCGGGTCTCGTACGGCCGGTTCTCCAGCACCACGAACAGCCTGGCGAGGCCGACCGCGACGCGCGCCGCGACCAGCCACCAGCCGGCCTCGATCAGCTGTTCCCAAAGCTGCTGGCCGGCATGGGCGCTGCTGAAACGCGGCCGCAGCGGCGAGACCAGGATTCTCTGCACCAGCAGCGTCAGCGAGACGAAGACGACGATGCGCGACAGCACAACTGCCCAGAGCGGCCAGCGCGGGCTCAGGCGCGGGACGATGACGGCCACCGTCAGCAGCAGCGTCGCCACGACCAGCCACGGTAGCGGGTCCGCCGCGGCGAGGCCGTGCGACATCGTCAAGGCGAGGCTGCGGCTGCCCGCCGAGATCCGGGCCGCGAGCGCCTGAGCCGGGGATCGTTGCGCATCTGGTTCATCCCCGACGAGGCTGCCGGCCTCCCGAACCGCCCGGCGCCGGCTTCGACGGCCGCTCGGGAGATCGACGCGGCAAAGCCTAACCCGGCACGTCCGGACGCGGTAGGCCGCACGCGATGAAGCAGTCGCGCCGGGCGCCTGGACGGGGGCGCCTCACGAGCGGTCGGCCATCAGCGAGACGTGCGCCGAGACGATCCTCCAGCCGGCCGCGGTGCGTATCCAGCACTGGCTCTGCCGGCCGACGGGGCCGCCGCCGCTGCGCTGGAACTCGATGTTGGTGGTGGCCGCGTCGCGGCCGTAGCTGGCGATCGCGGTGCGTCGCACGATGCGCGCGGGCGAGCCGCCCGGGCGGGCGCGTCGGAAGGCCGCGATCTCGTCCGAGCCGTAGAGGTTCTCGCCGACCCCGTAGCGCACCGTGTGCGGACCCGCGAGGAACAGCGCGTCGAGTGCGGCGACGTCGTTGTCGGCCAGCGCCGTCTCGTAGCGGGCGAACGCAGACGCGACCTCCGCCAGCACCGCGGGATCGTTGACCACCGGGTCAGTCATAGCCGAGCGTCGCGCAGCCCACGGTGCCGAGCCGCTCCAGCCGGCCGGCGATACGCAGCCCGAGCGCCTCGGCGAACGGTGCCGTGATCAACTGGACGCCGATCGGCAGCACCCCGGTGCCGAGCACCGGCACCGAGACCACCGGCAGGCCGACGAAGCTGATCGGCTGCGTGTACAGCCCGAGATTGGCGCGGGCGGAGACCTCGACCCCGTCGAGGGTGATGGTGGCGCGGTCGCGGCGCGGCGCCGGGAACGGCGTGCTCGGCGCCAGCAGCACGTCGAACCGCTCGAACGCGGCCAGCAGCTGTCGCCGGTACCAGGCGCGGAAGCGCTGCGCCTGCACGACCGCCGCGGCCGGCAGCAGGGCGCCGGCGAGCAGCCGCTCCCGCGTCGCCGGATCGTACTCGTCGGCGCGATGGCGAAGTGCGCGCAGATGCAGCGCGCCGCCCTCGGCGGCGGTGATGCAGAAGGCCGCCGAGCGGGCGCAGTCGCTCCGCGGCAGGTCGAGCGCGCGCGCGCCGCCCAGCGCCTCGGCCACCCGCGCCACCGCGTCGCGCGCCTGCGCCGAGGCGCCCTGCTCGAACCAGCCGGTCAGCCGGCCGACGCGCAGCGGCGGCGCCTCGATCCCGCCTGCCGCCGCGACGACGGCGGCGGCGGGCTCCGCCTCTCGCCTCGCCTGCACCGGATCCGTCGGGTCCGGACCCTGCATGGCGTCGTAGCTCAGCGCCAGGTCGCGCACGCAGCGGGCGAACGGGCCGACATGGTCGAGGCTGCCGACGAACGGGTAGCTGCCGCTGCGCGACAGCCGCCCGTAGGTCGGCTTGAGGCCGTAGACGCCGCACAGCGAAGCCGGCACCCGGATCGAGCCGTTGGTGTCCGACCCCAGCGCCAGCGGCACCAGGGCCGCCGCGACCGCGGCCGCCGAGCCGCCCGACGAGCCGCCGGCCAGGCGTTCGGGATCGTGCGGATTGGCGGTGGTGCCGCTATGGGCGTTCTCGGTGGTGAAGCCGTAGGCGAACTCGTCCATGTTCAGGCAGCCGACCAGGATCGCGCCGGCCGCGCGCAGCCGCGCGACCACGGTGGCGTCGCGCGCAGCGGGCGGCTCGCCGGCGAGGATGCGCGAGCCCGCCAGGGTGACCACGCCCTCGACGTCGAACAGGTTCTTGACCGCGAACGGCATGCCCCAGAGCGGGCCCCAGAGCGGGGCCCCGAGCGGGCCCGCCGCCTCGCCGCGCGCGGCGCGTGCGTCGAGCGCGCGGGCGTCCGCCAGCGCCGCCTCGGCGCGCACGGCGGTGAAGCAGTTCAGCACGCGGTCGTGCCGCGCGATGCGCCCCAGCGCCTCGCCCACCCGGCGCTCGGCGTTCACGGGCCGCCGAGCGGATCGAACACCGCGGCCGCCTCCGCGTCGGGCGGCAGCGGGCACGCCATCACGCGGGCGGCGTGCTCGGCCAGCAGCGCCAGGTTGGCGGCGACGCCGTCGAGCAGAGCCGCATCGATGCGCAGCTCCAGCAGGGCGGCGGCGGACAGCGCCAGCGCGCGCGCCTCGGCCGGCTGCATCACGACCCGCCGCCGCGCAGCGCCGCCAGCAGGTCGGCGCTGCCCAGCACGAAGCCGAAGCACTGGCGGATGTTGTACAGCGTGGCCTCGGTGCAGTATCCGGGCGAGGTGGTGGCGGCGCAGTCCTGCACCAGCAGGCAATCATAGCCGAGGAAGTTGGCGTCCTGCAGCGTCGCCATCACGCACTGGTCGAGGTTGACGCCGCCGAACAGCAGCGTGCGGACGCCGAGGTTGCGCAGGATGCTGTCCAACGCCGTGTCCCAGAAGCCGGACATGCGCGACTTCGCGACCTGGATGTCGGCGGGATCCGGCGGCAGCTCGTCCACCACCGCCGCGGCCCAGCTGCCCAGTTCCAGCACCCGTGCGCCGTGGCCGGGGAGCGGGTCGCCGAGACCCACCCCCTGCCCGCTCGGGTTGTAGACGTGCAACAGTGCGGGGCTGAGATTGAGCCGGTCCGGCCGGTTGCCCCAGCTCACCCACAGGATCGGCACGCCGGCGGCGCGCAGCGCCGGCAGCAGGGCGGTGAGCGGGCCGATCGGCGCCCGCGCCGGCGCCACGTCGACGCCGATATGGCCGAGCCAGCCCTCGCGGTGGCAGAAATCGTTCTGCATGTCGATCACCAGCATCGCCGACTGGGCGAGGTCGAAGCGCACCGGCTTGGGAGTCGCGTGCAGCGACAGCGGCCGCGGCGCCGGCCGGGCGCGCGTCATGTCGACCTGGCCCGCGCCGACCTGCCACTGGTTGGCGGCGGCGGTGCCGAGCAGGGTCATGCGGCAAGGCCGCCGAGCACCGCGCGATCCTCGTCGTCGAGCTGCATCGGGATGCCGGCGCGTATCAGCTCGGCGAAGCCCTCGTTGGGGACCATCACGGTGAGCGTGTAGAGCTTGCCGGCGCCGGTGTTCTCCACGACGTGCTCCGAGCCCGGCCGCAGCAGCATGGCCGAGCCCTTGCCGATCACCGCGGTGCGGCCCTCGCAGCGTGCGAGACCCTCGCCATGCAGCACGTAGAACATCTCGTGGGCGCGGCTGTGCATGTTCGGCGGCGTGGCGCCGCCGACGGTGAAGATCTCCACCACCGCCACGGTCTCGAACGCCTCTCCCTCGTGGTCGAACAGCAGCACGAAGTAGTTGGTGTCGTTCGCGCCGATGCGGAACACGGGCGCCTGCAACGCGCTCTTGAGGCATATCGGCGACGGCATGGCGGGTCCTCCCGGCGGTGGGCGCAGGATCCTCGCAAGAGCCATGCCAGATCAAGCGCGGATCGCCCGCCGGCCGGCATCGCGCTCGCCTCTAGAGGTGGCTCCAACCGGGCCGGGCAAGCCGGACCTCGCCGCCCGCCGCGTCCAGCACCCGCACCCGGGAGGCTCCGGCTCGCATCGCGCCGATGCGCGTCACCGGAACCCCGGTGCGGCGCGAGAGCGCCAGCAGGTCGGCCTCGCGGTCCTGCGGCACCGCGAGCAGCAGCTCGTAATCGTCGCCGCCGGTGAGGCAGGTTTCCAGCCAAGCCGGCCCGGCGGCGCGCGCCGCATCCGATAGCGGCAGCAGCGAGGCGTCGAGCGTGGCGGCGAGCCCGCTGCCGCGGCACAGATGACCGCAATCCTGCACCAGCCCGTCCGAGACGTCGATCGCGGCACTGGCGATGCCGTGCAGCCCGGCGCCGAAGCCCAGCCGCGGCCGCGGCAGGCGGTAGCGGTCGACCAGCTCGCCGCCCGCCTCGCGCAGCCGGCCCTGCAGCACCGCGAGTCCGAGTGCGGCGTCGCCGACGGTGCCGGTGACCCAGAGCCGGTCGCCGGCGGCGGCGCCGTCGCGGCGCAGGATGCCGCCGGGCGCGGCGTGGCCGAGGATGGTCAGCGACAGCACCAGCGGCCCGCTCGGGGTCGCGGTGGTGTCGCCGCCCAGCAGGTACAGTCCGAAGGCCGCCTGATCGGCGGCGAGCCCGGCGCAGAAGCCGTCGAACCAGGGCTCGGTGCGATCGGGCGGCAGCGCGAGGGTCAGCAGGTAGCCGAGCGGACAGGCTCCCATCGCCGCGAGGTCCGACAGGTTCACCCGCAGCAGCTTGCGCGCGATGCTGTCGGCCGGGTCATCGGGCAGGAAATGCACCCCCTGCACCATCGCGTCAGCCGCCGCCACCAGCAGCCGGCCCGGGGGCGGCAGGAAGGCGGCGGCGTCGTCGGCGAGGTCGAGCGCGCCGGGGCCGGCGAGTGCGCGGAAATGCCGCGCGATGAACTCGAACTCCGCCGGCAGCGCGTCCGCGGCGGGCACGGTCAGCCGGCCGCGGGCCGCTGCTCGAAATCCTGCGGCCGCAGCTGGCGCCCGAGCGTGTCGAGCAGTCCGTTGACCATGCGCGGCTCGTCGCCGGAGAAGAAGCCGTGCGCGATGTCGAGGTACTCGTTGATCACCACCCGCCCCGGCGGGCCGTCGCGCATGGTCAGCTCCGCGCCGGCCGCGCGCAGCATCGCGCGCAGCACCGGATCCAGCCGCGCCAGCGGCCACTCGGCCGGCAGGGCGGCGACCAGCAGCGTGTCCAGCCGGTCCTGCTCGCGGACCGCGGTGCGCACGATCCGGTTGAACAGCACCACGTCGGCGTCCGGCACCCGGCCCTCCTCGTAGCCGCCGGTGCCGGGCAGCTCGCCGAGCCGGTGACGCACGAACTGGTCGATCACCGCCTCGGGGTTGTCGGCGGCCTGCTCGCTCTGGAACAGCGCCTGCACCGCACCGACCCGGGCCGCGGTGCGAGGGCGCGCCGGACCGGCGCCGCGCGGCCTGCCCGGGCGGCGGCCGGAGGAAGGCGGGGACGCGTCGCTGTCGCTCATGGGCGCTTCATCGTCCCTTTGCCTCGGCCCGTCCAGCCTCGGCCCGTCCAGGCTCGGGTGCCTCGGCTGGCGCGGTGATCGGCAGGCTGGTCAGCGAGCCGAGGATCGCCTCGAAATCGCGCGCCTCGCGGAAATCGCGGTAGACGCTGGCGAAGCGCACGTAGGCGACGGCGTCGACCTCGCGCAGCGTGTCCATCACCAGCTCGCCGAGCTGGGCGCTGGGGATCTCGTTCTCGCCCGAGGCCTCCAGCTTGCGCACCAGCCCGTTGACGATGCGTTCGATGCGCTCCTCCTGGATCGGCCGCTTGCGCATGGCGATGCGGATCGATTGCAGCAGCTTCTCGCGCTCGAACGGCACCCGCCTGCCGTCGACCTTGATCACCACCAGCTCGCGCAGCTGCACCCGCTCGATGGTGGTGAAGCGCTGGCCGCAGCCCGGGCAGAAGCGGCGGCGGCGTATCGCCGCCGCGTCCTCGTTGGGGCGGCTGTCTTTGACCTGGGTGTCGTCATGGCCGCAGAAGGGACAGCGCATGACGGCTGGTGATCCTCGACCTTTTGAAGTCCACGCCGGGCGCGCGCCGAAACTAGGTGCTCCCTGCACCGGTTGCTGACAAGTGCCTGGATCCGGCGCAGCCTGATCCGAGCTCGTCCACCTTCGCAGGACCTTCGAATGACTCCATCGACCGGCCTCTCCCGGCTCTCATCGGCGCCGGACGACGCGACGCGGCCCCGGCCCGCCGAGGCCGTTCCGCGCGATGCCATGCCCAGCGGCGCGGTCATCGAGGCGGCGGATCGCGCCGCCCGGTACTGGCGCAGCCCGCAGCCGGGACGGCTGCGCCCGGGGTCGGAGGCGCATAAGCGCGCCATGTGCGCGATGTTCCACGACACCTTCAACCCGTACAGGCCCTCGGTGATCGACTGGCCGGCGCTGGACGACGAGACGCTGGCGCGGATCACCGCACTGCCGATCTGGGACATCGCGGTGCAGACCGAGGGCAAGGCGAGGCTGCGCATGCAGGCCTATGCCGACATGCTCCGCGACCCGGCGCTGAAGCAGGCGATCGGGCTGAACGCGTGGGAGGAGAACCGGCACAAGGAGGTGCTGTCGCGCATGGTCGCCTTCTACGGCATCAAGCTCGCGGTGGAGCCCGAGTACGTGCGCCCGCGCGACGCCGAATGGGCGTACATGGTCACCGGCTACAGCGAGTGCATCGACAGCTTCTTCGCCTTCGGGCTGTTCGAGATGGCGCGACGTTCGGGGCTCTTCCCGCAGCCGCTGATCGACACCTTCGAGCCGGTGATGCAGGAGGAGTGCCGGCACATCCTGCTGTTCGCGAACTGGGTGGCGTGGCACCGGCGCACCATGCCGGCCTGGAAGCGGCCCTGGTTCGAGCTGCGTGTCGCCGCAGTCTGGATATTCCTGGGCTGGGAGCGGATCGGGCTCGCGCGCGGCATGGACGGCGATGGCAAGGCGGTCGCGCAGGACAACAACTTCACGGTCAACGGCGCCAAGTCGGTCAGCGACGAGGAGATCGGCGTGCGCGAGCTGATGGGGCTGTGCCTCGACGAGAACGACCGCCGCTTCGCCGGCTACGACCGCCGGCTGCTGCGCCCGACCACCATGCCGGCGATGGTCAGGCTCGCGAGGCGCTTCATGCGCGCGCCGAAGCGCCGGGCCGCGCGGCCGGCATGATGCGGGCGGTCGCCGGCCTGCTGCTGCTCGCCGTCGCGGCACCGGCGGCGGCGCAGGGCGCGCCCGGGCTCTCGCTCGCCGACCCGTGGATGCGGGCGCTGGCCGGCGGGCTGCCCGCCGCCGGCTACTTCACGCTGCGCAACGATAACCAGGGGACGGTGCAGCTGGTCGGCGCCGCCTCCCCCGCCTGCGGCAGCCTGACGCTGCACCAGACGGTGCGCGAGCACGTGATGAGCGCCATGAGTGCGATGGATCCCGACAATCCGCCGCCGCGCGCCGGCACGATGCCGGGGATGACCATGATGCGGCCGGTCGCCGCGGTGCCGGTGCCCGGCCGAGGCGAGGTTCGCTTCGCGCCGGGCGGGTATCACCTGATGTGCGAGCATCCGACGGCGGCGGTGCAGGCCGGAGCCAGCATCGAAGTGACGCTGCGCTTCGCCGACGGTCGCGAGCTGCACTCCAGGTTCCCGATACGAAACGCCCGAGGCCAGTAAGGCCGATGCGCCTCGACGCCCAACCCCGGGGGCCCGGGGCCTCAGGCCCCGGCGGGTCCAGGGCGGCGCCCTGGCCTGCGACCCGACCCGCCCCGGTGCGCGCCGTGATCCAGGTCGCCAGCGGCAACTTCCTGGAGATGTACGATTTCATGGTGTTCGGCTACTACGCCCGCGCCATCGCCAGCACCTTCTTCCCAGCCGGCAGCGCCTTCGCCTCGCTGCTGCTGTCGCTGATGACCTTCGGCGCCGGCTTCCTGATGCGCCCGCTCGGCGCCCTGCTGCTCGGCGCCTATGTCGACCGGATGGGCCGCCGTCGCGGCCTGCTGCTGACGCTGAGCCTGATGTCGGTGGGCACGCTGCTGCTCGCCTGCGTGCCGGGCTACCGGACGCTGGGGCTCGCGGCACCGCTGCTGGTGCTGACCGGCCGGCTGATCCAGGGCTTCTCGGCCGGCGCGGAGCTGGGCTCGAGCTCGGTCTACCTGTCGGAGATCGCGGCGCCGGGGCGGTCCGGCCTGCTGGTGTCGTTCCAGTCGGCGAGCCAGCAGGTCGCGGTGATCCTGGTCTCGCTGATCGGCGTCGGGCTCGGCACGGTGCTGACGGTGCGGCAGATGAACGACTGGGGCTGGCGGCTGCCGCTGCTGATCGGCTGCTCGATCGTCCCACTGCTGCTGGTGCTGCGCCGCTCGCTGCGGGAGAGTGCCAGCTTCGCCGCCCAGCCCGATCATCCGGACCTGCGCGAGGTGGCGCGCACGCTTGCGGCGAACTGGCGGGTGGTGGCCCTGGGCATGCTGCTGGTGGTGATGACCACGAGCTCGTTCTACGTGATCACCGCCTACACCCCCACCTTCGGCAGTGCGGTGCTGCACCTGTCGGGCCGGGCCAGCCTGGTGGTGACGCTGTGCGTCGGCTTGTCGAACCTGGTCTGGCTGCCGGCGTCGGGGGCGCTGTCGGACCGCATCGGCCGTGTGCCGATCCTGGTCGCGGCCACGCTGGCGATGATCGCGACCGCCTACCCGGCGATGCTCTGGCTCGCGGCCGCGCCCTCGTTCGCCCGGCTGCTGCTGGCGGAGCTGTGGCTGTCGCTGCTGTATGGCGCCTATAACGGCGCGATGGTGGTGTACCTGACCGAGCTGGTGCCGGCGCGGGTGCGCGGCGCCGGCTTCAGCCTGGCCTACAGCCTGGCAACCTGCGTCGGCGGGCTGACGCCGGCGATCTGCACGGTGCTGATCCACGTCACCGGCGACCGGGCGATGCCAGGCGCGTGGCTGACGCTGGCCGCCGGCTGCGGCCTGACCGCGGCGCTGCTGTCGCGGCGCGGCGGGGTCAACGCCGCATCGGCAGGATAGAGCGCGTGATCGGTGCGCCGCGCCCGCCGGGCTGAGGCCAGACGTGCCTTTACCTGGCCGGATGCGGCGTGGTGCAATGTTCCACGCATCGGAGGTCCAGCGTCATGAAGATCGCCATGTACGTGATCGTGCTGTCGCTGTTCGCGCCGGCGTCGTACGGTGCGGACCTGGACACGCCGCAGACCAACATCGCGGTGATCAGAGCCCAGATCGAGCAGCAGAACCGGGGCGACTGGAGGGGCTCGCTCGCACTCTACACCGACCAGACCAGGAACTTCGGCAGGCCGGTGGGTCGAGCCGTGATGGCGAAGATCTTCCAAGATATCTGGGCCACCTTCCCGGACTGGCACGTCGAGGTCCGCGACATCGTCGCGGTCGGCGATTCCGTCATCGTCCGGGAGAAGACCAGCGGCACCCACCAGGGCGTGGGCAAGATCCCCGTCAATGGCGGCATGCTGGTCGACGTGCAGCCGACGCACAGGCGTTTCGTGGTGGACCAGATCCACTGGTTCAAGCTCAGGGATGGCAAGATCGTCGACCACTACGCGACCCGGGACGATCTCTCGATGCTGCAGCAGCTCGGACTTTCTCCTGTTCCCGAACCCTTCGACTGGGCCATGTTCGCCGCGCGGGCCAACGGGCATTAGGGGCGCCAGGCCGGCGTGAGCCAAGGCAAGGGCTCTGCCCTTGACCCGTTGGGGCCGGAGGCCCCAAACCCCATTTTTCTGAGATCAAGGTTTTCAAAGGCGTGCCTTTGATGGGGTCAAGGGGCGAAGCCCCTTGCCTTCTGCAACCTGAATCTACGGCCCGGCCTCACCCGAGCAGCGCCAGCACCTCGTCGCCGTAGCGTTCCAGCTTCGAGGCGCCGACGCCCTTGATGGTGCCGAGCTGAGCGGCGTCGCGCGGGTTGAGCGCGGCGATGTCGCGCAGCACGGAATCGTGGAAGATCACGTAGGGCGGCACCGACTGGGTCCGCGCCTCCTGCTTGCGCCACTCGCGCAGCGCCTCGAAGCGATGCTGCGCCTGGCCTTCCAGCGGCGAGGCATCGCCCGCCGAGGCGTCGCGCGGCTGCCGGGCCGCCGCCGCGGTTCCCCTTGGGGCCGCGGTCTCGACCGGGTCCTCGCGCAGCATCAGCTTCTCCTCGCCGCGCAGGATCGGCCGCGCCACCGCGTCGTTGAGGCAGAGCGTGGCGTACTCGCCGTCGCCGGTGCGCAGCGCGCCGCGCGAGACCAGCTGGCGGATCACGCTGCGCCAGAACCCTTCCGGATGGTCGCGGCCGATGCCGTATAGCGGCAGCTGGTCGTGGCGGTGCCTGGTCACCATGTCGGTGGTGCGGCCGCGCAGCACCGAGACGATGTGCAGCGCGCCGAAGCGCTGGCCGGTGCGGTAGATCGCCGAAAGCACCTTCTGCGCCGCCACCGTGCCGTCGAAGGTTGCGATCGGGTTGCGGCAATTGTCGCAGTGGCCGCAATTGCCGGCCAGCGTCTCGCCGAAGCAGGCCAGCAGGGCGCGGGTGCGGCATCCGGTGGTCTCGGTCAGGCCGATCATCGATTCCAGCCGCTGGCTCATCACCTGCTTCTGCGCGGCTCCCGCCTGCGACTGGTCGAGCCAATGCCGGGCGCGGGCGATGTCCTCGCCGCCGTACAGCAGCAGCGTGTCGGCGCGCTCGCCGTCGCGTCCGGCGCGGCCGATCTGCTGGTAGTAACCCTCCGGGCTGTCGGGCATGTCGAGATGCACCACGTGGCGCACGTCGGGCCGGTCGATGCCCATGCCGAAGGCGATGGTGGCCACGATCACCACCGCCTCGCCGGCGCGGAACCGGGCCAGGGCCGCGCGCTTCTCCAGCGGCGAGATGCCGGCATGGAACACGATCGCCGGGAAGTCGCGCTCGCGCAGCGAGCGGGCGACGCGCTCGGTCTTGTTGCGGCTGCCGCAGTACACGATGGCGGCACCGGTGCCGGCGCGATGACGCTCCAGCAGGTCGGTGAGCTGGCGCAGCTCCGAAGCCTTCGGCCGCACCGCGATGTGCAGGTTGGCGCGATGGAAGCTGGCCGCCAGCACCTCCGCGTCGGGCATCGCCAGGGCATGCAGGATGTCGGCGCGGGTGCGCGGATCGGCGGTCGCGGTGAGGGCCACGCGCGGCACCCCGGGCAGCGCCTCGGGCAGGCGGGCAAGCGCGCGATATTCCGGCCGGAACTCGTGGCCCCAGGCGGAGACGCAGTGCGCCTCGTCGATCGCGATCACCGAGATCGCGATCCGCCCCAGCCGCTCCAGCATGCCCGGCGAGAGCAGCCGCTCGGGCGAGACGTAGAGCAGATCGAGCCGGCCGGCGGCGAGCTGGCCGCGCACGCGGGAGGCCTCGTCGGGGTCGAGCTCGGAATGCAGGGCGGCGGCGTTGATGCCGAGCTGGCGCAGGGCGGCGACCTGGTCGTCCATCAGCGCGATCAGCGGCGACACCACCAGCCCCATGCCCTCGCGGCACAGCGCCGGCAGCTGGTAGCACAGGCTCTTGCCGCCGCCGGTCGGCATCAGCACCAGCGCGTCGCCGCCCGCCATCACGCGGGCGATCGCCGCCTGCTGCAGGCCGCGGAAGGCGGGGAAGCCGAAGATGCGCGACAGCACCTCGAGCGGCGCGCGGCCGGCCGCGCCGGCGTCGCCGCCCGCGTCGTCGCTCAGCGCGGGCGGCGCCGCCACACCCTCAACCCGGCCCGATCGCGCCGCGCCATCAGTGGAACAGATCGATCGCGCCGCGCGCTCAACGGGAGAAATCGATCTCGACCCGGCGCGCGCCCACCGTCGGATCCTCGTTGGAGGGCTTGCGCGGGTTGAGCTCGATCCGGTTGGCCGCGACACCGTCCGCGCGCAGCGCCGCCGCGACCACCTCGCCGCGCCTCGACGACAGCGCCTCGTCGGCGGAGAGACTGCCATGCGCCGCCGCATACCCCGCGACCAGCACGTCGAGCGATGGATTGTCGGCGGCGGCGTCGGCGGCGAGCCGCACCACCGCGCGGGCCGGCGGGTCGAGCGAGGCGGAGCCGGCGTTGAAGAACACGACGTATTTGTGCCCGAGCGCCCCGCCCTGGAACAGGGAGCAGGCGGAGAGGCCGGAGATCAGGCTGAGGGCGAGCGGCAGGCGGCGCATGAGACGAGTTATCCCCCTCTTGGACCCGGGCATGAGAGCGGACCTGTTAGAGCAATAACGCGAGGCAGGGAACGGCGGACGGTCGTGACGGCGGATCGCGGCACGGTCACGCCGCCGCGACCGCCCGACCGTCCTGCAGCCGCCAGATCCGGTCGAGCCGCTCCACGCCCATCAGCCGGTGGGTGATCAGGATCACGCTGCGGCCGGCCGCGACCTCGTTCAGGGTGAGCAGGAACTGGCGCTCGGTGTCGGCATCCAGGCCGGCGCAGGGCTCGTCCAGGATCAGGATCGGCGCCTCCGACAGCAGTGCGCGGGCCAGCGCCAGGCGACGCGCCTGGCCGCCCGACACGCGGGTCGCGGATTCGCCGAGCCAGCATTCCAGGCCGTCCGGCAGCCCGCGCACCAGGTCTGCGATCTGCGCCTGCTCCAGCGCCGCCCACAGGGCCGGCTCGTCGGCGTCGGGACGGCCGAGCAGCAGGTTGTTGCGGATCGAGTCGTCGAACAGGTGGCTGTCCTGGCCCACCCAGGAGAGGTGCCCGCGCACCGCACGCTCGCTGATCCGCGCGATGTCGACGCCGCCGAGGGTGACGCGGCCGGCCTGCGGCGTCGCCACGCGCAGCAGCAGCGAGGCCAGCGTCGATTTGCCCGATCCGGAGGCGCCCAGCAGGGCGACGCGCGACCCGGCCGGGATCTCCAGGCTGAGCGCGTCGAACACCGCCGCCCGGTCCGGCTGCCAGCGGAACCGCACGCCCTCGAAGCGCAGCGCGATCCCGTCCGGCACCGCCACCTGATCCGTGGCCGCCCCGTCCGTGGCCGCCCCATCCGTAGCCGCCCCATCCGTCGCCGCGGCAACGTGGCCGGACGCCGCGCCGCCGGCCTCCAGCACCCGGCGGGCGGCGTGCGACATGTGGCCCGCGAGCACGCCGGCCCGCACCAGGCCGGAGACGGCGTCGAACGCCGCCAGCAGCAGGAACAGGCAGAGCACCGAGGCCATCGCGCCGAGGTGCCGGAACCCCAGGCCGAGCGAGGCGGCGAGCAGCAGCAGGATCGCCGCCTGCCCGCACAGGAAGGCGCAGGCGCCGGCAGCCGCGCCGTGCCGGACCAGGGCGGCCTGCGCCTCGATCAGCTCCGCCTCCCGCCCCTGCACGCGGGCCAGCGCCGGGCCGCCGGCGTCGAAGGCGCGTATCTCGCGCAGCCCCGACACCAGGTCCAGCGCGGCGACGCGCAGCCCCGACGCGGCGCCGGCGAGCCGGGCGCCCGCCGCCGACGAGCGGCGCGCGGCGCGCCAGGGCAGCAGCAGGGCGGCGAGCGCGAACAGGGCGCAGACCAGGGCGGCGAGGCCGGGATCGAGGCGGCCGAGCAGCAGCGCCAGCCCCGGCAGGATCAGCAGCGCCGCGCACAGCGGCAGCAGCAGGCGCAGGTAGAGCCCGTCCAGCGCCTCGACGTCGCCGACCAGCCGCGACAGCGCGTCGCCGGTATGGCGCAGGCCGAGGCCGCCCGCAGCACTGCCGGCGAGCCGACGGAAGAACCAGACGCGCAGGTCGGCCAGCGCGCGGAAGGTGGCGCCGTGGGTCAGCAGCCGCTCGAGATAGCGCAGCAGCACCCGACCGGCGCCGAGCAGGCGCAGCGACCAGGCCGACACCAGCAGCAGCCCGATCGAGGCGCCGGCCAGGCGCAGCCCGGAGACGCCGAGCAGCGCCAGCCCGCACGACAGCGCCAGCAGCGACACCGCGACGCCGATGCCGAGCCGCCCGGCCTGGGCGCGCCACAGCGACAGCACCGACCAGAGCGGGGGCAGCAGCGGCGCCGGCAGCGACGCTGGCAGCCGCCCTGGCAGCGACTCCGCCGCCTCCGAGGTGCCGGGCGCGGTCACGCGACGCCGCGCGCCGGCGCCAGGCGGCCGCCGACCAGGTCGAGCCTACGCCCGCCGAGCGCGCGCGCGGCCGCGGCGTGGCTCGCCATCACCACCGTGCGGTGGCGCCCGAGCAGGCCGAGGCTGTCGAGGATGGCGCGTTCGGTGACGGGATCGAGATGCGCCGTCGGCTCGTCGAGCAGCAGCAGCGGCGCGTCGCGCAGCACCGCGCGCGCGATCGCGACGCGCTGCGCCTGGCCGCCGGAGAGGCCGTAGCCGCCCTCGCCGATCAGCGTGTCGAGCCCGTCCGGCAGCCCGGCCAGCACCGTGTCGAGCGAGGCGAGGCGCAGCGCATGGTCCAGCGCCTCGGGCGTCGCGTCGGGACGCGCGAACGCGATGTTGTCGCGCAGGCTGCCGGCGAACAGCACCGGCTTCTGGCCGATCCAGGAGATCAGCTGCGACAGCGCCGCTGGGTCCAGCCCATGCAGGTCGACGCCGTCGATCAGGACGCGGCCGCGGTCCGGCCGGATGAAGCCCAGCAGCATCTCGATCACGGTGGACTTGCCGGCACCGGACGGTCCGACCAGCAGCACCGTCTCGCCGGGGGCGACGCGCAGGCTCAGCCCGCGCAACGCCGGTCCGCGCGCCGTGTCCCAGGCATAATCCACCTCCTCGAACGCCAGGCTCACCCCCTGCCGGTCCGCCTGGCGGGGCGGCCGCGGCACCGGGGCTCGCGGCGTCCCGGCGCGCGCGGCGGGAGTGGCCGCGACCGCCGGCAGCTCCGCCAGCGCCTCGGCGCAGGCGAGCGCCTGCATGCGGTCCTGATAGGCGAGCGCGAAGCCGCGCAGCGGCGCGAAGAACTCGGGCACCAGCAGCAGGCAGAACAGCGCCGGCGCCAGCGGCGGCCCTGACGCCGACGCCGGATGCAGCAGGGCGCGTCCGTCGTGCAGCGCGATCAGCACCAGCGCCGCCGCCATCGCGAGGTCGAGCCCGGCCGAGGACAGGAACGCCACCCGCAGCACGCGCATGGTGCGCAGCCGCAGCTCCGAGGCGGCGGCGGCGATGCGGCGCGCCTCGTCCTCGGTGCGGCCGGCGAGCACGATGGTGGCGATGCCGCGCATCCGGTCGACGAACCGCGTCTGCAGGCGCGACAGCGCCTGGAACTGGCGGCGCGCGGCGGCGGCGGCGCCGATGCCGAACACCGCCTGCAGCACCGGCACCGCGATGCCGCAGCACAGCAGCACCAGGGCCGCGAAGGGCTGCACCAGCGCCGCCGCCAGCAGCACCAGCGACGGACCGGCGGCGGCGAGGCTGGCGGCCGGCAGGTAGCGGGCGAAGAAGCCGTCGACCGCCTCGATGCGGTCCACCAGCAGGGCGCTCAGCGCGCCGCTATGGCTGCCGCGCAGCAGGCTCGGGCCGGCCGACAGGATGCCGGCCAGGGCGGCGTGGCGGAGCCGGACCCGGGCGCGTCCCCCGGCGCGCGCCGACAGGATCTCGGCCGCCGCCTGCAGGAGCGCGCGCAGCAGGGCGGCGAGCCCGAAGCCGGCCAGCGCCCACGGCAGGATGAGCGGTCGCGATGCACCGCCGCCCGAGGCCGCGCCGTCCAGTGCGGCGGCGAGGATATGGGCCACGCACCAGGCCTGGGCCAGGGCCGCCGCCAGCGCGCAGAGGTTCAGCACGACGACCGGCACTGCCTCCCGCCGGCCGAGCCGCGTCTGTGCGCGGATCCATCCCTTCGTCGCTGCCCGATCGCTGCTCATCTCGAACGGCTATGTAGCCAAGGCAGCACCATAGCAACAGGGGCTCGATGCCGGCCGCACGGCGCGGACCGGGGTCAGGTGGGGGGTTTCACGCGGCGGCCTCCCGGCCGCCCTCATGGTCGGGGTCGTCGTCGGAGCCCGCGCCGTGGCTGTCGGGTTCGCGCGGATGCAGCGGGAAGGTGAGCGTGTAGCGCGTGCCTGCGCCCTCATCGACCTCCAGCCTGGCATCGAGCTGCCGCGCGAAGCCGCGGATCAGCTGGATGCCGAGGCCGTCGCGTATGCCGGTCTCGGTCTCGGCACGGCCGGCCGGTATGCCGACGCCGTCATCCTGGATCACCAGCCGGCCAATCGCCTCGCGTCCGTCGGGACCGAGCTCGCTGAGACTGACCCGGACGTGGCCGCTGCGTCCGCCGGGGAAGGCATACTTGACCGCGTTGCTGACCGCCTCGGTCACGATCAGCGACAGCGGCACCGCCTGGTCGGTGGCCATCTCGATCTCGGGCGCCTCGATGTGCAGCTGGATCCGTCGCCCCTGCTTCTCGCCGATCGCCTGGAACAGCTGCGAGCAGAGCTCCTGCAGGAACGAGCGCATGTTCAGCGTCTGCAGCTCGCCCTCCGAATAGAGGTAGCGATGCAGGGTCGCGAGTGCGCGCACCCGGTCGCGCGCGGAGGCGAACTCGGCGCGCGCCTCGGGCTGTCGGATGCGGTTGGCCTGCAGGTTCAGCAGCGAGGCGATGATCTGCAGGTTGTTCTTCACCCGGTGGTGGATCTCCTTGATCAGCAGCTCCTGCTTGGCTTCCGCCTCGCGCAGCGTGTGCTCGTGCGAGGCGAGGCTGCGGGTCGCCTGGGTGAAGGCGCGCGACAGCTCGCGCAGCTCGAAGGGCATCAGCCGGACGTCGTGCGCCGCGTAGTCGCCGGCCTCGCGCCAATGGATCACCGCGCCGGTCAGGCGCTGCAGCGGCGCCACCAGCAGCATGTTGGCACCCACTGAGACCGCGACCAGCCCGATCCCCAGCAGCAGCACGATGCCGATCACGCGGATGATGAACACGCTGAGCGCACGCGCCTCCTCGGTGGTCGGCTGGGTGATCGCGAGCACGTCGACGGGACCGGCGAAGCGGCCGATCACCGCCGAGCCGTCGCCGGCGGCGACCGGGCGGCCGCGGCCGGCGGCGGCAGCGGCGCGCAGGCTGGGGAGATCGGCCGGTGCGATCCAGCCGCATCCCTGGCAGAGCGGCGCCAGCATGCCGTCAGGCCCGATCAGCCAGGCATGCAGCGGCAGGCCGCCGCCGAGGATCCCGGCGCGTCCGTCGCCGCCGAACAGCGCCTCCCGACGCCATCCCAGCCGAAGCTCGGCGACCAGGAAGCGGCCGGGATCGACGACGCTGCGCGACGCGAGTTCAGCCGCCATCACAGCCGTGCCGTCGGCGGCGCGGTGAAGTGCCACCCGCCGAATCCCCGAGGCGTCCGGCGGCGAGGTGCTGGGCATCGGCAGGGCGACGGCGTCGTGCGGCTCGGAGCTGCACAGGATGCGGCCGTCGGCGGCCACCAGGCTGAGCGCGTCGTAGCGCCGCGCCTGGGTGACCACGGCGAGATGCAGCGCCTTGCTGCAGGCGGCCGGATCACGCAGCTCGTCTAGCGAGGCCACGTTCTCGAGGAAGTCGCGCGTCTGCGAGAGATCCTGCTGGGCCCGGTTCTGCAGCAGTGCGACGATCGCCTGGGCGCGGGCGGCGCTGTAGCCCGACGCGCTCTCGTAGCTGCGCCAGGACATCAGGCCGCAGAGCACGGCCAGCGGGATGCACGACAGCAGGATGATCGCGATCATCCGGATGCTCACGGTGTCGAATGCACGACCCAGTCGTCTCGGTCCGGGAATACGGCGTTGCCGCGCCATGACCTAGCCTCGCATCCGATGCGCTCTCCGAAACGGTGGACGGACCGCGCCCGTGCCGACAGCTAGTGCTGCTTGTCGTCCTCGATGAGCTTCAGCAACTCCTCGGGGATGGGTTCCTTGGCGACATCGTCGAAGAGCTGATGCAGGCCGCGATTGAGCCACTGGTCGAACGCCGTGTCCGGCTTGCGACGAACCCTTCGCGGCGGAGGATCCGGGCTGTCATTGCGCTGCGTCATCAAGTCGCGTCAGTTCCGGATGTATCGGGCCGGCGTCATAGCCGACACATCCTCTAGCGCCGACGCCGCCTCGCGGTTGCAGCGGCGCCGGCGGCCGGAGTGGCTAGGCCAACACGCTGTCGTGCAGCGTGGCGCGCGACGCGGCAGGCTTGCGCTCCAGCAGGCGGGCGATGCGGGCCGCCTTGGCCGACGCGCGGCTGTCCCGCTCGGGGGTCTCTCCCATCAGCCAAGTCTCGAGCTGGCGGCGGGCGCGGAACACCCGGCTCTTGGCGGTGCCGACGGCACAGCCGGTGGCGTCGGCCAGCGCCTCGTAGCTCATTCCCTGCACCACCACCATGATCAGCGCCTCGCGCTGGTCGGCGGGCAGCCGCGTCATCGCCTTGCCGAGATCCTTCAGCGCCAGCCGGTCCTCGTGCGGCGCCTCGGTGGCGAACACCGACGACGGCACGTCGTCGATGTCGGTGGTGTCGCGGCGCTTGCGCAGGTTGGAGATGAAGCGGTTGCGAAGGATGCGGTGCATCCAGGCGGCGAAATTCGTGCCGGGAATGAAACTCGCCTGGGCGGAGAGCGCGTTGCACACCGCGTCCTGGACCAGATCCTCGGCAGCGGCTCGGTTGCGGGTCAGGGCGAGCGCCTGCACGCGCAGCTTGGGCAGAATATTGATGACCTGGCCGTGGAAACCTTGCGTCGCTGTGCTCGGGGCGCTGCTGGACATGGGGGCGTCGTCTCCGTTTCTGGACCAGCAATGACCCGCCGGGACTCCGCGTTGCATCCGCCCGCTTCCATCGCGTTCACGAAAAAGCGAGGGCAGCGCGACAGGGTTGGCGAGCGGTCGGGCGACGATTTGGCGTTCCGGATGGGGCAGGCTACTCTGGCTTCATGCGCCGCTTGTGGATGACCGCGACATCTTCGAGGAACGGCACCGAGAGCCACGATGATCCGGAGTTCCGCGGCGACCCGCGGGTCCATGACGGTTCGGCCGGTTCAGCTCCCGGTTCAGCTCGAGGATGCCGTGTCCGAGCCCGCCATGGCCCGCGCGAGCTGGGTCCTGGCGCGGGAGACGCGCGCCTTGACGGTGCCGACCGGCACCGCGCAGATCGCCGCCGCCTGCTCGTAGCTGAGTTCCTGCGCGCCCACCAGCACCAGCGCCTCGCGCAGCAGCGGCGGCAGCGTGAACAGCAGGCGCTGCAGGTCGCTGAGCTCGCCGCGCAGCGCCGCGTCCGGCAGGGCGCTGGCGGCATCGGGCATGCGCTCGCTGAGCACGCGGCTCTCGCGGCGGCGGCGGCGGATCTGCTCGTAGAAGGCGTTGCGCTGGATGGTGAACAGCCACGCCTTGAGGTTGGTGTCCGGCTGGAACTGCTGGCGTGCCGCCAGCGCACGGACCAGCGTATCCTGCACCAGGTCGTCGGCCGCGACCGCCTCGCGGGTCAGCGAGCGGGCGAAGCCGCGCAGCTCCGGCAGCAGGACCGCCATGCGGCGATGCAGGTCGCCGTCGGGGTCCAGCTCGCCGGCGGCGGTCGGCAGCCCGACGCCGCGGCCTTCGCGATCCGGAGCTGCCGCCGCCCGTCGAACCAAACCGCTTCCATTCATCCAGAGAGAGACGCCTGATGGCTACAACGCGGCGCGACGACCTGATCCGCGCTCTTCCCTATGCCAGACGTTATGCCCGCGCGCTGACCGGAAGCCAACCGCGCGGCGACCTGCTCGTCGCCGAGAGCCTGCGCGAGCTGATCTCGTCGCCGGCGGACGACGTCACCGCGCGCCACGGGCTGTACAACTGGGTCACCAGGCGCTTCAATTTCGGGCTGGTCGATCCCGGTGCGGTGGATGGCGGGCTGACCGCGCAGCAGCGCCAGCTGCTGCTGCTCACCGCACTCGAGGAGGTCTCGGTCGAGGATGCGGCGCCGATCGTGGCGCTGGGGACGGCGGAGGCCAGCGCGCAGCTCAGCGACGCGCGCGAGCGGCTGCGCGCGTCGGCCGCGACCGACGTGCTGATCATCGAGGACGAGCCGATCATCGCGATGGATATCGAGGAGCTGGTGATGGGCTGCGGACACCGGGTCGTCGGCGTCGCCTCCACCGAGGCCGACGCGGTGCGGATCGCGCAGAAGACCCGTCCCGGCCTGATCCTCGCCGACATCAACCTGGGGCTGGGCGGCGACGGCACCTCCGCGGTGAGCCGGATCCTGCGGCACCACTACGCGCCGGTGATCTTCGTCACCGCCTACCCGGAGCGGCTGCTGACCGGCGAGACCGTGGAGCCCGCCTTCGTCATCACCAAGCCGTTCGAGCCGCTGACGCTGGCGATCGCGACCTACCAGGCGGTGACCGGCGGCGTCAGCCTGAAGTGAGGTGCCGGAAAACCGCGCGGCCTTGTCGATGACATCTTGATCGATGGCACCCGGATCGGTGACACACTGAACCGGTGACAGGGCCCGGCGGGGCTGCTACCGCCTGCCGGACCCGACGTTCGACCCGCGCCGCCCTGCCCGGATCCGCGCCGCCGGACCGGTCGCGTCGTCGCGACAGCGGAATTGCCGAGCCCGCGGGCGCTGCCGATCGCGCCCCGCCTATGGAGTGGCCCATGGACTCAGTCGAGAACACCCTGGGCGAGAACACCCGACCGGTGGAGAACGCCCGCGCGGCGCAGGCAGCCTCGACGGTGCCGCTGCGGATCGTGCTGGCGGAGGCCGGCGAGGCTCCGGCCGCGGCGCAGGCGGCATCGCTGTGGCCCGACGCCGCGGCGGCCGGCTTCGACCGGCTGCTGGCGGGCGGCCTGCTTCGCGGCGCCGGCGAGGCGGGGGTGCTCGGCTCGCGGCGCGAGGCGGCCGAGGCGGTGGCCGCCCTGGTCGCGGCGGTCGGTGCGGAGGTCGGGCTGATCGACCTCGCACTCGACCGGATCGCGGCCGATGGCGACATCGCGCGCGGCCATCCCGCGCTGTTCGCCGCACCCGACCGCGCCGGCGCGCTCGACCCGCGCGTGGCGCCGACGCCACACCTGGCGCGGCCGCTGCTGCAGGGCGGAGCGGCGGCGGCGCTCGGCGCGTGGTGGGGCGAGCTGATCGCCGAGTGGACCCGCGCCGGCCTCGCCGGCGTGCGGCTGCGCGGCCTCGCCGGGCTGCCGCCCGGCAGCATGCCGGCGCTGCTGCGCGCGCTGCGCCAGCACGCGCCGGACGCGCTGGTCATCGCCGACACCGCGACCGCCTCCTGGAGCGAGATCGCCGCGCTGCAGGGGATCGGACTGGACGGAGTGCAATCCTCGCTGGCCTGGTGGAACTGGCAGGACGGCTGGTTCGAGGACGAGCTGGCGATGCTGCGACGGGTGGCGCCGGTGCTCGCCGAGCTGCCGGCCTCGGTGCTGGGCGAGGCGGCGGCACTCGATCGCGCCTTCGGCCTGTGCGTCGGGCGCGGCCTCGGCTGGATCGCCTCTGCCGGAGCCGGCGCGCGCGCGGCGGCGTCGCTGGCGACCCGGATCGGCGGCTTTGCCGGCGCGCGCCGGCTGAGTGCCGCCGACGCGCCGGTGCAGGTATGGCTGCGCGGCGACGCCGCCGACCCGCGACGCAGCCGGCAGGCGGGATTGCTGCTGCTCAACGCGCGGCTCGACCGGCCGGTGGCGATCGACCCCGCGCGGTTCCTGCCTGCGACCGGCGGCGGCTTCGAGGGCTTCGTCGCCCCGGATCCGGCCATATCGAGCGGCGCGGACGGCAAGCCGGCCGACGCCGGCAGGCGCCTGCTGCCCGGCACCCTGCTGCCTGGCACGAAGCTGCTGCTCGGGGCAGGAGAATGGCGGCTGTTCGAGGCGCGCGCGCTGCCGGCGCCGCGGGCGGCGCCGATCAGGACGCAGTCGGCGTGCGATGCCGCGGACTGGCCGCGGCTCGCGATCGAGGCCGTCGCCCCCAGCGTCGATGGCGGCCAGTTCCCGGTCAAGCGCACCGCCGGCGAGAGCGTCGAGGTCGAGGCCGACGTGATCGGCGACGGCCACGACATGCTCTCGGCGGCGCTGCAGTGGCGCGGCCCGGAGGCGGCGGACTGGCACGAGGTGCGGATGCGCCTGCTCGGCAACGACCGCTGGGCGGCGAGCTTCCCGCTCGCGGTGCGCGGCCTGCACCAGTACCGCATCCAGGCGTGGCGGGATCACTACGCGACCTACCGCCACGAGCTGGGTGCGAAGTCGACGGCCGGGGTCGCGGTGACGCTGGAGCTGATCGAGGGCCAGGCGCTGCTGCGCGAGGCGGTCGCGCGGCAGGCGCCGGGTGCGGACGCGATCGCGGCACAGCTCGCGCGCATCGAGGGCCTGGACCAGCCCGAGCAGCAGGCGGCGCAGGTCGAGGCGCTGCTGGCGCCGGAGCTGGCGGCGCTGATGGAGGCGGCCGACGACCGGCCGCACGCCACCGCCTCGGCCCCGATGCCGGTGGACGCCGAGCGCACCGGCGCGGGCTTCGCCAGCTGGTACGAGGTGTTCCCGCGCTCGATGAGCGACGACCCGAATCGGCACGGCAACTTCCGCGACGTCGAGCGCCACCTGCCGCGGATACGCGACATGGGCTTCGACGTGCTGTATTTCCCGCCGGTGCACCCGATCGGGCGGATCAACCGCAAGGGCCCGAACAACACCCTCACCCCCGGCCCCGAGGATCCCGGCAGTCCGTACGCGGTCGGCAACGAGCAGGGCGGCCACGACGCGCTGCATCCCGAGCTCGGCACGCTGGAGGATTTCCTGCACCTGCGGCAGGCCGCCGAGGCGCACGGGCTGGAGCTCGCGATCGACTTCGCGATCCAGTGCGCCCCGGATCATCCCTGGCTCAAGCAGCATCGCGACTGGTTCGCCTGGCGGCCCGACGGCAGCATACGCTACGCCGAGAACCCGCCGAAGAAATACCAGGACATCGTCAACGTCGATTTCTACGCCCCGGGCGCGGTGCCCGAGCTGTGGCTGGCGCTGGCGAACGTGGTGCTGTACTGGGCCGAGCAGGGCATCAGGCTGTTCCGGGTCGACAACCCGCACACCAAGCCGATGCCGTTCTGGCAGTGGATGATCGCCGAGGTGCGGGCGCGCTATCCCGAGGCGGTGTTCCTCGCCGAGGCCTTCACCCGGCCCAAGGTGATGAACCGGCTGGCCAAGGTCGGCTTCGGCCAGTCCTACACCTACTTCACCTGGCGCAACAGCCGCGCGGAGTTGACCCAGTACCTGACGCAGCTCTCCGAGGAGGCGCCGCGCGACTTCTTCCGGCCGCATTTCTTCGTCAACACGCCCGACATCAACCCGGTGTTCCTGCAGAACTCGGGGCGCCCCGGCTTCCTGATACGCGCGGCCCTCGCGGCCACCCTGTCCGGCCTGTGGGGCGTCTATAACGGCTTCGAACTGTGCGAGGCGGCGGCACTGCCGGGACGCGAGGAGTATCTCGACAGCGAGAAGTACCAGATACGCAGCTGGGACTGGCAGCGTCCCGGCAACATCGTGGCCGAGATCACCCAGCTCAACCGGATACGCGCCGAGAACCCGGCACTGCGCTCTCACCTCGATGTCAGCTTCCTGCCGTCGGGCAACGATGCCGTGCTGATCTACGAGAAGGCGACCGCGGATCGCGGCAACTGCCTGCTGGTCATGGTCAGCCTCGATCCGCGTAACGTGCAGCAGAGCGCCATCGAGCTGCCGCTGTGGCGCTGGGGGCTGCCCGACCAGGCGCAGCTGCAGCTCGAGGACCTGATCGGCGGCGAGCGTTTCCGGCTCGACGGAAAATACCATACGGTCACCCTGACGCCGCAACAGCCCTACCTGATCTGGCGCGCGACCTCGCCCTCCTGACCGCCTCCTCCTGACCATCGCTGACCGCCTCCCCCCGCCGCCTCTGAAGGACGTCGTTGGACACTATGAGCACTGACATCACCGAGGTCGCTGCCGCGGACGGCAGCCAGCAAGCTGCGGCGGCAGGCGCGTCGGAGACGCGGCGTCCGGTCGCGATGCCGCCGCTCGAGGATCCGCTGTGGTACAAGGACGCGATCATCTACCAGATCCACATCAAGTCGTTCTTCGACGGCACCAATGACGGTGTCGGCGACCTGAAGGGCCTGCTGCAGAAGCTGGACTACATCGCCGAGCTCGGCGTCACCGCGATCTGGATGCTGCCGTTCTATCCCTCGCCGCGCCGCGACGACGGCTACGACATCGCCGACTATCGCGGCGTGCATCCGGAATACGGCACGCTCGCCGACCTGCGCGAGTTCATCACCGCCGCACACGAGCGCGGCCTGCGCGTGATCACCGAGCTGGTGATCAACCACACCTCGGACCAGCATTCCTGGTTCCAGCGCGCGCGCCGCGCGCCGGCCGGCTCGCCGGAGCGCGACTTCTACGTCTGGTCGGACACCGACGAGAAGTACGACGGCACCCGCATCATCTTCATCGACACCGAGAAGTCGAACTGGACCTGGGACGACGAGGCCAAGGCGTACTACTGGCATCGTTTCTACAGCCACCAGCCGGACCTGAACTTCGACAACCCGAAGGTGCTCGACGAGGTGCTCTCGGTGATGCGGTTCTGGCTCGATCTCGGGGTCGACGGGCTGCGGCTGGACGCGGTGCCCTACCTGGTCGAGCGCGAGGGCACCAACAACGAGAACCTGGCCGAGACCCACGCCGTCATCAAGAAGATACGCGCCGAGATCGACGTCTATGCGCCGGGGCGGATGCTGCTGGCGGAGGCCAACCAGTGGCCGGAGGACGCGCAGGTCTATTTCGGCGACGGCGACGAGTGCCACATGTCGTTCCATTTCCCGCTGATGCCGCGCATGTACATGGCGATCGCGCGCGAGGACCGCTTCCCGATCACCGACATCATGCGCCAGACCCCGGAGATCCCGGCCAACTGCCAGTGGGCGGTGTTCCTGCGCAACCACGACGAGCTGACGCTGGAGATGGTGACCTCGTCGGAGCGCGACTACCTGTGGGAGACCTACGCCAGCGACAAGCGCGCGCGCATCAACCTCGGCATACGCCGGCGGTTGGCGCCGCTGATGCAGCGCGACCGCAGGCGGATCGAGCTGATGAACGGGCTGCTGCTGTCGATGCCCGGCACGCCGGTGATCTATTACGGCGACGAGATCGGCATGGGCGACAACATCTATCTCGGCGACCGCGATGGCGTGCGCACGCCGATGCAGTGGTCGGTCGACCGCAACGGCGGCTTCTCGCGCGCCGATCCGGCGGGGCTGGTGCTGCCGCCGATCATGGACCCGATCTACGGCTTCCAGGCGGTGAACGTCGAAGCGCAGTCCGACGATCCGCATTCGATGCTGAACTGGACGCGCAGGATGCTGAGCGTGCGCAAGACGCATCGCGCCTTCGGCCGCGGCACCCAGCGCTTCCTGTATCCCGGCAACCGCAAGGTGCTGGCCTACCTGCGCGAGCTGTCGGAGGAGGGCGGCGAGGAGACCATCCTGTGCGTCAGCAACCTGTCGCGCGCGGCGCAGGCGGTCGAGCTCGACCTGCGCGACTTTGTCGGCCGGGTGCCGGTGGACATTGTCGGCGGCTCGGTGTTTCCGCCGGTGGGCCAGCTCACCTACCTGCTGACGCTGCCGCCGTACGGGTTCTACTGGTTCCTGCTCGCGTCCGCCCGCGCCCTGCCCTCGTGGCATACGCCGGCACCCGAGCCGCTGCCGGAGTTCTCCACCATCGTCGTGCGCCACGACATGGGCGAGCTCGGCGCGCCGCCGGCGCGCCACCTGCTGGAACGCGAGGTGCTGCCGGAATACCTGCCCAAGCGCCGCTGGTTCTCCTCGAAGTCCGAGATCCTGCGCTCGGCGCGCTTCGCCTACCTGGTCCAGTTCCAGCCCGGGGTCGGCAGCCGGGTGATGATGGGCGAGGTCGAGGTCCGCGTCGGCGAGCGCACCGAACGCTACTGCGTGCCGGTGGCGGCGGTGAACGAGGCCACCTGCATCCCGCTGGCGCAGCAGCTGGCGCTGAGCCGGATCCGGCGCGGGCCGCTGGTCGGCTACCTCACCGACGGCTTCGCCGCCGACGAGTTCACCGCCGACGTGCTGGCGATGATACGCAAGGCCGCCAGCCTGCGCATCGAGGGCGGCACGCTGCAGTTCAGCCGCACCGAGCGGCTCGACGAGATCGAGCTGCCGCAGACGCTGTCGATACGCAGGCTGTCGGCCGAGCAGTCCAACAGCTCGCAGATCATCGACGACCTGCTGGTGCTCAAGATCGTGCGCAAGGTGCTGCCGGGCATCCATCCGGAGGCCGAGATCAGCCGCTACCTCACCGAACACGGCTATCCCAACACGCCGCCCTTCTACGGCGAGGTCTCCCGGATCGACGCCGACGGCACGCGCAACACGCTGATCCTGGTGCAGGGCTTCGTGCGCAACCAGGGCGACGGCTGGGCCTGGACGCTCGACTTCCTGGCGCGCGCCGCCGACGACAGCGTCTCGACCACCGAGGACCCGTCGGGCGACGACGCCTACAGCAACTATGCGAGCTTCGCCTCGGCACTCGGCCGCCGGCTGGCGCAGCTGCACGAGGTGTTCTCCGCCCCCACCGACAATCCCGCCTTCAAGCCGGAGCGGGTCAACGAGGCCGACCTGCACGCCTGGGGATCGGGCGTGATCGAGCAGATCGACGGCGCGGTGGCGGCGCTGCAGGCGGCGCTGGCGCGCGGCGACATCGACGACGCCACCCGGGCCATGGCGCAGGGGGTGATCGACCGCCGCAAGCCGCTGGACGGGGTGGTGCGCCAGCTCGCGGCCAAGGGGGTGGGCGCGCTGCGCACCCGCGTGCACGGCGACTTCCATCTCGGCCAGGTGCTGGTGGTCGGCGGCGACGCCTTCCTGATCGATTTCGAAGGCGAGCCCGCCAAGTCGATGGAGCAGCGTCGGGCGCACTCCTCGCCGATCCGCGACGTGGCCGGGATGCTGCGCTCGTTCGACTATGCCGGCGCCACCGCGGGGTCGCGCCTGGAAGGCGGCAGCGAGACCACCAACGTGCGGCGCGCGCAGCTGTTGGAGCGCTTCCGGCGCAACGCCGGTGCGGATTTCCTCAACGCCTACCGCAGCGTGCTGGAAGCCAGCGCCACCCCCTGGATCCCGCGCGAGGCGGAGACCGCCATGCTCGACCTGTTCCTGCTGGAGAAGGCCGCCTACGAGATCCACTACGAGGCCGATAATCGGCCGCACTGGATCTCGATCCCGCTGGCCGGGCTCGACGCGATCGCAACCAGACTGCTCGGGGATCCGGACCAGCATGATTGACCATCCGACACAGTCCGATCCGCGGCTCGACGAGCGCGCGCCGATGCAGGCGGGCGAGACCGAGAGCGCGCCGCACTCCGGCGACGCGCTGGCGGCGTCGCGCCTGGCGCAGCACCTGCCGCACCCGGGTGCCGTCGACAGCTTCCTGCGCGCCCGCCACGGCGATCCGTTCTCCCTGCTGGGCCCGCATCCGCTGCCCGGCGGCACCGTGGTGCGCGTCTTCTGGCCCGAGGCCAGCCGGCTCGAGCTGATCGACCGGGTGAGCGGCGCGCCGCTCGGCGAGCTGGTGCGCATCCATGCCGGCGGTCTGTGGTCGGGCGTGATGCGCGCCGCCGTGCCCTACCGGCTGCGCGCGCGCATCAGCGACGGCGCCGGCGGCGAGACCGCGGTCGAGAGCGAGGATCCCTACAGTTTCGGGCTGCTGCTGGGCGAGCTCGACATCTACCTGATCGCCGAGGGCCGCCACCGCGAGCTCGGCCACGTGCTGGGCGCGCACGTGATGGAGATCGACGGCGTGCGCGGCACCCGCTTCGCGGTCTGGGCGCCGAACGCGCAGCGTGTGTCGGTGGTCGGCTCGTTCAATGGCTGGGACGGGCGGCGCCATCCGATGCGGCTGCGCAGCCCGTCCGGGGTGTGGGAGCTGTTCGTCCCCCGCGTCGAGGCCGGAGCGCTTTACAAGTACGAGCTGGTCGGCGCTGACGGCAACCTGCTGCCCTGGCGCGCCGACCCGGTCGCCTGGGCCACCGAGGCGCCGCCGCAGACCGCCTCGCGGGTCGACGATCCGCACTTCGCCTGGAGCGACGAGGCCTGGATGGCCGGGCGCGCCGCGCGGCAGGCGCCGGACGCGCCGATCTCGGTCTACGAGATGCACGCCATGTCGTGGCTGCCGCATGACGGCACGAGCGCGAACTGGGACAGCCTCGGCGACCGACTGATCCCCTACCTGGGCGAGCTCGGCTTCACCCATGTCGAGCTGATGCCGGTGATGGAGCACCCGTTCGGCGGCTCCTGGGGCTACCAGGTGCTCAGCCAGTTCGCGCCCACCGCGCGGCTCGGCTCGCCCACCCAGTTCGCGCGCTTCGTCGATCGCTGCCACGCCGCCGGGATCGGCGTGCTGCTGGACTGGGTGCCGGCGCACTTCCCCACCGACAGCCACGGCCTCGCCCGCTTCGACGGCACGCCGCTGTATGAGCACGGCAACCCGTTCGAGGGCTTCCACCAGGACTGGAACACCTACATCTATAATCTCGGCCGAGACGAGGTGCGCGGCTTCATGATCGCCGGTGGCCTGTTCTGGCTGCAGCATTTCCACGTCGACGGGCTGCGCGTCGATGCCGTCGCCTCGATGCTGTATCGCGACTACAGCCGCAAGCAGGGCGAGTGGGTGCCGAACCGCTATGGCGGCCGCGAGAACCTCGAGACGATCGCCTTCCTGCAGGACCTCAGCCGGGCGGTGCACGAGACAGCACCAGGGGCGATCCTGATCGCCGAGGAATCCACCTCGTTCCCCAACGTCTCGCGCCCCGCCGACGAGGGCGGGCTCGGTTTCGACTACAAGTGGAACATGGGGTGGATGCACGACACGCTGCACTATATCGAGGAGCAGCCGGTCTATCGCCGCTGGCACCATAACCAGATCTCGTTCGGCCTGGTCTACGCCTTCTCCGAGCGCTTCATGTTGCCGATCTCGCACGACGAGGTGGTGTATGGAAAAGGCTCGATGATCGGCAAGATGCCCGGCGACGCCTGGCAGAAATTCGCCAACCTGCGCGCCTATTACGGCTTCATGTGGACCCATCCGGGCAAGAAGCTGCTGTTCATGGGCAGCGAGATCGCGCAGGTCCGCGAGTGGAACCACGATACCGGACTCGACTGGTGGCACCTCGACGATCCGATGCATCGCGGCGTGCAGCTGCTGATCGGCGACCTGAACCGGATCTACGCCACGCTGCCGGCGCTGCACGCCATGGATTGCGACTCCGACGGCTTCCGCTGGGTGGTGCTGCACGACGACGACCAGAGCGTGTTCGCCTGGCTGCGCCTCGGCGGCGCAGGGCACAAGCCGGTGCTGGTGGTGTGCAACTTCACCCCGGTGCCGCGGCATGGCTACCGCGTCGGCGTGACCCAGCCCGGGGTGTGGCGCGAGGTGCTGAACACCGATGCCGCGCGTTATGGCGGCTCCAACGTCGGCAACGGCGGCAGCGTGGAGGCGCACGCACTTGCCCTGCACGACCAGCCGGCCTCGCTCAGCCTGGTGCTGCCGCCGCTCGCGACCCTGGTGCTGACGCCGATATGAACGCCTCCTCCGAGGATGATCGGGCCGGGGACGACGCCGACGCGGCGCCGGACCCGCTGCTCGACCGGCTCTGCGCGCTGGCCGGCCTCGCGACCGAGTGGTGCGACATCTTTGGCAAGACCCATGCGGTGGCACAGCGGGATCTGCGGCGCATCCTCGCCGCCCTCGGGCTCGCCGCGGAGCCGCCCGACGCGCTGCGCGCTCGCATCGAGCAACTCGAGCGCGAGGCGCTGTCGGCGCCGCCGCTGCTCACCGCCGAGCTGTCCGCGACGGTCGACGTGCCGCTGCCGCCGGGGCCGTGGCGGCTCACGCTCGAGGATGGCGGCAGCCTCGAGGGCCAGGCCGAGCCTGCGGGCAGCGGCAGCCGCATCACGGCACCCGACCAGCCCGGCTACCACCGGCTGGAGATGGGCGGCCAGCAGATCACCCTGGCGGTGGCCCCGGCGCGCTGCTTCACCGTGGCCGAGGCGCTCGGCCACGACCGTCCGCGCGCCTGGGGGCTCGCGGTGCAGCTCTACGCGCTGCGCCGCGACGGCGATGGCGGCGTCGGCGACTACGCCGCGCTCGCGTCGTTCGCCGGCGAGGCCGCCGCCGCCGGTGCCAGCGCGCTCGCGATCAGCCCGGTGCACGCGCAGTTCTCCGCCGATCCCGACCGCTTCAGCCCCTACGCGCCGTCGAGCCGGGTGATGCTGAATGCGCTGCACATCGCGGCCGAGGCGCCGGGCGCGGAAGCGGCGCGGCTCGAGGCGCTCGACCTGGTCGACTGGCCGGGGGTGGCGCGCGACCGGCTGCGTCGGCTGCGCGCCGTGTTCGACGACGACGGTGCCCACGACCCGGCCTTCCTCGCCTGGCGCGCCTCGGGCCGCGACGGCGCCGGCGACGAGCTCGAGGGCCACGCCCTGTTCGAGGCGCTGCACGCCGAGCTCTGGGGCGGCGATCCGGCGCTGTGGCACTGGCGCAGCTGGCCCGAGCAGTATGCCTCGCGCGACGCGCCCGGCAGCCGCGCGTTCGCCGGCAGCCATGCGCGCGAGGTCGCCTTCCATGCGTGGCTGCAGTACCGCGCCGACCGCGAGCTGGCGGCGGCACAGCAGGCGGCGCGCGACGCGGGGATGGCGATCGGGCTGATCTCGGACCTGGCAGTGGGCACCGATACCGGCGGCAGCCATTGCTGGAGCCATCCCGGCGAGAGCCTGCTCGGCCTGACCATCGGCGCGCCGCCCGACCTGCTGCAGGTGCGTGGCCAGAACTGGGGCATCAGCGCCTTCTCCGCCCGCGGGCTGCGGCAGAACGGGTTCGGGGCCTTCATCGAGATGCTGCGCGGCGCCATGCGCCATGCCGGCGGCGTGCGCATCGACCACGGCATGGGCATCGCCCGGCTGTGGATCATCCCCGACGGCGAGAGTGCCGACCACGGCAGCTACCTGGCCTTCCCCGAGGACGATCTGCGCCGCTTGATCAAGCTGGAATCCGTACGCAACCGCGCCATCGTGCTGGCCGAGGATCTCGGCACCGTGCCCGACGGCTTCCAGGAGCGGCTGCAGCGCGCCGGGATCGACGGCATGCGGGTGCTGGCGTTCGAGCGCAACGGGGACGGTTTCGTCTCGCCCTCGCAATGGACTCGCGGGGCCAGCGCCATGACCAGCACCCATGACCTGCCGCCGGTCGCCGGCTGGTGGTCGGGCCACGATATCGGCGAGCGCGCCCGCATCCTGGGCATGGCGCCGGAGCAGCGCGACAAGGAGCACGCCGAGCGCGCGGCCGACCGCGCGGCGCTGTGGCAGGCAATGTGCCGCAGCGGGGCCGCCAGCGGCGAGCAGCCGGCGCCGCAGGACACCGAGGCGGCGGTCGACGCGGCCCTCGGCCACACCGCGCGCGCCCGCTGCGAGCTGGTCATGGTGCCGATCGAGGATGCGCTCGGCCTGGTCGAGCAGCCCAACCTGCCGGGCACCACCGACGAGCATCCGAACTGGCGCCGCCGCCTGCGCGACGGGAGCGGCGTCGTGCTCGACGCCGGCGCGGTCCGCTCGCGCCTGGCCATGATCGACCGGCTGCGCGCCGACGCCGGCGACGCCGCGCTATGACATCGCCGCGAGACCCGCCGGCTGAGCAATAATTGCGTGGCCGGGTGCTGCGCTGGAACCGACGCCGCACCATGTTCTCGATGGTCGGTCGGAGGTTCTGATGAGCAGGCTCGTGGTTGTCTCGAACCGTGTCTCGATCCCGCAGGGCGGCTCCAAGGCCGGCGGCCTCGCCGTCGCGCTGAACGCGCTGATGGAACGCCAGGGCGGGCTCTGGTTCGGCTGGAGCGGCAGGACCAGCGCGGACGCGGTGGCCGAGCGCGCACCGCAGCTGGTGCAGCACGGGTCGGTGCAGTACGCGACCGTCGACCTGTCCCCCGACGAGCTCGAGTTCTACTATAACGGCTTCTCCAACGCGACGCTGTGGCCGCTGCTGCACTCGCTGCCCGAGCAGATGCATTTCGACCGCGGCAGCCTGCAGGCCTACCGCGCGGTGAACGAGCGGCTGAGCGACGTGCTGGTGCCGATGCTGCGTGCCGGCGACACCATCTGGATCCATGACTACCACCTGCTGGCGATGGCCTCGGCGCTGCGCACCCGCGACGTCACCGCCCCGATCGGCTTCTTCCTGCACACGCCGTTCCCCTCCCCCGACATGCTGGGCAGCCTGCCGGAAGCCTCGATCTTCATACGCGACCTGCTGGCCGCCGACCTGCTCGGCTTCCAGACCGCCAACGACGCCGAGAACTTCGCCGCCTCCGCGCAGCGCATCGCCGGCGCCACCCGCCTCGCCGGCGGCGTGCTGCAGCTCGGCCGGCGGCAGATCCGGATAGGCGCCTTTCCGGTCGAGATCGAGCCCGCCGAGTTCGCGCAGATGGCCGAGGCGGCCTACGACGCCCCCGACACCCAGCGCCTGCGGCGCAGCCTGGACGGGCAGAGCCTGATCCTCGGCGTCGACCGCATGGACCCCACCAAGGGGCTGCGGCACCGGCTGGCGGGCTTCCGGCGCCTGCTCGAGACCCGGCCGCAATGGCACCGCAACACCAGCTTCCTGCAGATCGCTGCCGAGAGTCGGCAGGACGTGGACGCCTACCAGGATCTTCGCGGGGATCTCGAGCGCGCCTCGGGCTCGATCAACAGCAGCTTCAGCGCGCCGGATTGGGTGCCGCTGCGCCTGCTGGCGACCAGCACCTCGCGCGAGGCGATCGCGGGCTTCATGCGAGAGGCGCGCGTGTGCCTGGTCACGCCGCTGCGCGACGGCATGAACCTGGTCGCCAAGGAATATATCGCAGCTCAGGATCCCGAAGATCCCGGCGTGCTGGTGCTCTCCAAGTTCGCCGGTGCGGCGCGCCAGCTCGGCGCCGCGATCCTGGTCAACCCGGTCGATCCCGACGAGATCGCCGACGCGCTCGACGCGGCACTCCGCATGAGCCGTCCGGAGCGGCAGGATTGCTGGAACGCCTGCTGGGAGGCCATCCGCGACACCTCGGCGCTGGACTGGGGACGCTCCTTCGTCGCCGCCCTCGACCGCGCCGGCCAGGAGCACGCGGTGCGCGAGCCGGCGCCGCCGGCGCGCCGCACCTCCAGCAGCGACATTCGCCTGGTCTCGCCCGCACCCACGGCGCGCAGCGCGGGGTAGAAGGCAAGGGCTCTGCCCTTGACCCGTTGGGGCCGGCGGCCCCAAACCCCATCTTCTAGATAAGGTTTTCAGAGGCTCGCCTTTGATGGGGTCAAGGGCAAAGCCCCATAGGCGCGAGCTTGAGGCTGGAGCGGATGCAGGCACCGTCGCTTCCCACGCCCGGCATCGCCTCCCAATGGACCGACCTGACCGCGCGTCTGCCTCCTGGCCTGGATCTCAATCAGTCGGCTCGCAGCAGCGGTGCCCTCCGCCGCCGGCGAAACATGCAGGACGCTGAAACCCTACTCAGATTGGCGCTGGCTCATGGCCCGGGTGCGCTGAGTCTCTGTTCGGCAGCGGCCTGGGCCGGGCTTACGGCATTGCTCAGCTCTCCGATGTCGCGCTTCGACGACGCTTGCGAGGAGCAGCTGACTGGCTGGGGCGGATTGCTGGCGCTCTGCTGTCGCGGAGGTCGGCAACGGCGGAAGTGCTGCCAGCCTCGCGGCTGCGGATTGTCGACGGGACAAGCATCTCCCGAGCCGGCGACCACGGCACGACTTGGCGCCTCCATGCGTCGTTCGATCCGGCGATGGCCTGTTTCACCGACCTGCGGCTGACAGGAGCGGATGGCGGCGAAGGATTCAGCCGGTTCTCGTCTGCACGAGGCGACCTCGCGATCGGCGACCGCTTCTACGCCAAGCCGCCAAGCCTGCAGCACGTCCTGCGGTCGGGCGCAGACTTCCTGGTTCGCGTAGACTGGAACAGCATGCGCATGGTGACGGCTGACGGAGCACGCCTCGACCTTGCCTCAATCTACGCGCGCATGGCTCCAGGAGAGACCAGCGAGATCGCGGTATTCGTCACCGGCCGCAACGAAGGCCAGGGTCGCAAACCGCGACGGCTTTTCCCGGCACGGTTGATCGTCTTCCGTCAGCATGAGGAAGCAACCGCCCGTGCCGTCCGTCTAGCGCAGCGGCAACACGGCAAGAAGCGGTCCGACATGGCGCTGCAGCCGATGACGCTCGCGTCGGCCCGGTTCCTGATGGTGCTCACCTCATTGCCGGCCGACAAGACAGGTGCTGCGGAAGCCCTGGCAGCCTATCGACTTCGCTGGCAGGTGGAGCTTGCATTCCAGCGGTGGAAAAGTGGGCTTGGCATCGACCGGCTTCTGGCGCGCGACCCCGCCATGGCACGAAGTTGGCTCCTCTCACACCTGGTCCTGCCTCTGCTCATCGAGGACGGCCCAAGCGAAGTCCTCGACCCTCCCCCCTGTGCGGAGCGCTGGCGATGTCCATCCTGTTTCCTTATGGCGCCTGCATGCCGCTTTGCGATTTGCCCTCCTCAGTGCCACCGTGAGCCCCATCGCCGGGCTGCAGCAGGCCGGCAGCTTCATCATGCGACATATCTGCGATCCGCCGCGGTGCCGAGCGTGCCAGGCGGTGCTTGCATGATCGCACGCGCCACTCGCGCCGTTGCCTCTGCATCTGTAGCGCGTCGCATGTCAGCCATTCGGCGGGAGCAGACATCGACGCATCTCTGTCTTGGACGCCGGAGATGAGGAGAGATCATGTCACCACGGCACTCGCTCGTGCTCGAAATAGAAGCCGCCAGTTGGGCCAGATCTATCCAGCCTTGCTAACCAGACGATCCCGGTGGCTGCCTGCTCGACCGTTCGGTAGCCGGAGTGGCCGTTGAAGTCGGTCGCGGTGTACCCAGGGTCGGCGGCGTTGACTCTGATACTGTCGGAGGCGAGCTCCGTGGCGAAGGACACGGTCACGGCATTGAGTGCAGATTTCGAGCTGTTATAGGCGAGCAAGTTAACGCCGTAGAATTGGTTTGCTGGGTCCGACAGCCAGCCGATTGAGCCCAGGCCGCTGCTGACCATGACGACGTTGGCGGTGCCGGCCGCCTTGAGCAACGGCAGGAAGGCCTGCGTCACCCGGATCGGGCCGAACACGTTGGTCTCGTAGACGGTGCGGACGGCGTCGGCCGTCTGCTGGGTGGGTGCTGTCCGGCCACCGGAGATCCCGGCGTTGTTGATGAGGACGTCGAGCTTTCCGTCTGCCCGCCCGATTATGGCAGCGGCGGCGCTGACGCTATTATCGCTGATCACGTCAATCATGATGTCCTGGACATCATACCCCGCTCCGCGCAGCTTCTCCGCCGCAGTCCTGCCTCGAGCCTCATCGCGGCTGCCAAGCCAGATTCGGTAGCCCAGCCCGCCGAGCTGCCGGGCCGTCTCGAAACCGATGCTCTTGTTGGCACCGGTGATCAGAACAGTCTTGCCTGTCATGTGAACCTCATGGTGGACCAGCATCGCGTCCGCCTGGCCCAACTCAGTAGCTCGGTCCGGCCTTGCGTGATAATCGACCCAGAGCCGGACGGACTGATCGCCCTGACGAACAATGATGACTTGGTCCGCCTGGACGACCTGTCCGTGTTTCTCGCGGTGTGCGAGGCGCGGGGTTTCCGGGCTGCGGCGAAACGCCTCGGCCTTTCGTCGTCAACGGTGAGCGAGAAGGTTGCCTACCTGGAAGCCCGGCTCGGTCTGCCGCTCCTGGTCCGCAAGACTCGCAGCGTCGTGCCGACAGAAGCGGGGCGTCTGCTTGCGGACCGCCTGCTGCCGGTCCTCTCTGAAACGCGCGCCGCGCTGCAGGATGCCGCGAGCGCGCACCGGGAGGTGCGGGGCCTTCTGCGACTGAATGTGACCGGCGCCGTGATGGTCGACATCCTGCCGCCGCTGCTTGACCGCTTCCTTGTGGCCCATCCCGGTGTCCGGGTCGAAGTCGTGGTGGAAGACCGGCTCGTCGACATCGCAGCGGTGGGCTGCGACGCAGGCATCCGGTATGGCGAGCGCTTGGCGCAGGACATGATTGCCGTGCTGATCGGACCGGCTTTCCAGCGCGTCATCCTCGCCGCCGCCCTGTCCTATCTTGCTGCGCACGGCATGCCCCATCATCCGTGCGCTTTGACGAAACAGGACTGCATCCGACTTCGGTATTCGAGTGGAGCTCTGGTGGCATGGACGTTTGAGCATGTCGGCGAAACGGTCACGGTCGATCCGCCTGGCCGCCTAGTCATCGGCGTCGACGCTGCAGCGGCGGCAATCGACCTGGCCTGCCGAGGACGCGGCATTATCGCGACGTTTGAGAACTGGCTCCGGCCGTTCCTGGACACGGGAGCGCTGCAACCAGTCCTAGCAGACTGGTGGACCCGGTTCGAGGGACCACAACTCTACTTCCCAGACAGGTTTATGCCCGCGCCACTGCGGGCCTTCGTGGACCTGATTGCGGCGGAACGGCTCCGCGCGTCGGATATCTAAGGATGGATGCCGCCAAAGGCGGTGGCTTTGCAACAGAGCCAGCTTTGGGTCGAGTGCGGCCAATCCTGCCGTCAGAACGGTAGCCGGAAAGCCAGGATCTTCTCTTAGGTTCGCGCTTATGGGGCAAAGCCCCTTGCCTACCCTTCGCGCCGCCGGATCCGCTTGCAGCCGGGCCATAGCCGGGTCACAACCGCGCGCATGGCGCCTCCCCTGCTGCTGCTCTCCGACATCGTCCTGACCCTGGGCGGCACGCCGCTGCTCGCGGGCGCCGGCTTCGGCGTCTCCGCCGGCGAGCGGCTGTGCCTGGTCGGCCGCAACGGGTCGGGCAAGTCGACGCTGCTGAAGATCGCCGAGGGCTCGCTCCAGGCCGACGCCGGCACGCGCTTCCTGCAGCCGGGCCGCACCATCGCGACGCTGCCGCAGGAGCCCGACCTCGGCGGCTTCGCCACCACCTTCGAGTATGCCTGCGCCGGCCTCGATGCGGAGGATCCGGGCTATCGCGCCCGCGCCCTGCTGCACGATCTCGGCCTCACCGGCGAGGAGGATCCGCGCCACCTGTCCGGCGGCGAGGCGCGTCGCGCGGCCCTGGCCCGCACCCTGGCGCCGGCGCCAGACCTGCTGCTGCTCGACGAGCCGACCAACCATCTCGACATGCCGACGATCGCCTGGCTCGAGCGCGAGCTCGCCTCGCTGCCCTCGGCGATCGTGATGATCAGCCACGACCGGCGCCTGCTGGAGACGCTGTCGCGCAGCGTGGTATGGCTGGATCGCGGCGTCACCCGCAGGCTGGACCAGGGTTTCCGGCAGTTCGAGAGCTGGCGCGACGAGGTGCTGGCGCAGGAGGAGCAGGACGCGCACAAGCTCGACCGGCAGATCGCGCGCGAGGAGCACTGGATGCGCTACGGCGTGACCGCCCGGCGCAAGCGCAACGTGCGCCGGGTCGGCGAGCTCGCCGCCCTGCGCACCGCACGGCGTGATGCGATCCGCAACCCCGGCGGCCTCCGGCTGGAGGCGAAGAGTGCCGATCTCTCCGGCAAGCTGGTCTGCGTGGCGGAGACGGCGGCCAAGTCGTTCGACGGCAGGCCGATCGTGCGCGGCCTCGACCTGCGGGTGCTGCGCGGCGACCGGCTCGGCATCGTCGGCGCCAACGGTGCCGGCAAGACCACGCTGCTGCGCCTGCTCACCGGGCAGGAGCCGCCGGACCAGGGGCGGATCGCGGTCGGCACCGCGCTGTCGGTGGTGACGCTCGACCAGCAGCGCCGCTCGCTCGATCCCGACGCCACCCTGTCCGACACCCTCACCGGCGGCGGCGGCGACATGGTCCAGGTCGGCGACGAGCGCCAGCACGTGATCGGCTACATGAAGCAGTTCCTGTTCCGGCCGGAGCAGGCGCGCACCCGGGTTGGCGTGCTGTCGGGCGGCGAGCGCGGCCGGCTGATGCTGGCCTGCGCGCTGGCCCGGCCGTCGAACCTGCTGGTGCTGGACGAGCCCACCAACGACCTGGACCTGGAGACGCTCGACCTGCTGCAGGAGATGCTCGACGCCTACCCGGGCACAGTGCTGCTGGTCAGCCACGACCGCGACTTCCTCGACCGGGTCGCCACCTCGATCGTCGCCGCCGAGGGCGACGGACGATGGGTGGAGTATGCCGGCGGCTTCAGCGACATGCTGGCCCAAGGTGGCAGCGTGGGGGGCGGCAGCGTGGCCGGCGCCGGCAGCGCCGTCGCCAAACCGCGGCCGGCATCGCGCGCCGCCGCACGCGACGCGGGCGCCGTGCGCAAGCTCTCCTTCAAGGAAAGGCACGCCCTGGAGCAGCTGCCGGTGCAGATCGCGCGGCACGAGGCCGAGATCTCGCGGCTGCGTGCGGTGCTCGCCGACCCGGTGCTGTATCGCCGCGACGCCGTCGCCTTCAGGGCCGCGACCGCCGGCCTGGAGCGGCACGAGGCGGCGCTGGCGGCTGCGGAGGAACGCTGGCTCGAGCTCGAGATGCTGCGCGAGACGCTGCAGGCGTGAGCGGCGCGGAGCTCTCCGCACGCCGCTGCGTGCCCTGCCGCAAGGGCACGGCGCCGCTCGACGGGCAGGCGGCGCAAGCGCTGGCACGCGAGCTGCCGCACTGGTCGCTGCGCCACGACGCCACCCGCATCGAGCGCGAGTTCCGCTTCGCCGACTTCGCCGCCGCCTTCGCCTTCGTGACCCGTGTGGCGGCGATCGCCGAGGCGGCGGGACACCATCCCGACATCGGCTTCGGCTGGGGCTACGCGCGCCTGTCTCTGCACACCCACGTCATCGGCGGGCTGCACGAGAACGACTTCATCGTCGCCGCGCGGTGCGATCTCGCGGGGTCTTGAAGCAAGGCAGCGCGCTGCCCTGGCCCGTTGGGGCCTGAGGCCCCCGACCCCAGACCCCCGACCCCCGACCCCCGACCTGGGCGGTTGGCACGGATGCTGCAGGGCTGGCGCCTCTGCCTCATGCCAACGGAACAGCCGTCATGGTCTCGCACAAGGCGACCCGCATCGAGCTGCTGAACTTCACCACGCCGCAGATGCGCGCCTTCCATATGTCGTGGCTCGCCTTCTTCGTCTGCTTCTTCGCTTGGTTCGCGGTCGCGCCGCTGATGCCGGTGATCAAGGGGGAGTTCCACCTGAGCATCGGCCAGATCGCCAACATCAACATCGCCGCCGTCAGCGTCACCATCCTGGCGCGCTTCCTGGTCGGCCCGCTGTGCGACCGCTTCGGGCCGCGCCTGGCCTACACGGCGCTGCTGGCGCTGGGCGCGCTGCCGGTGATGGGCATCGCGCTCGCCACCTCCTACCAGGCGTTCCTGATCTTCCGCCTGGCGATCGGCGCGATCGGCGCCAGCTTCGTGATCACCCAGTTCCATACCTCGGTGATGTTCGCCCCCAACGTGGTCGGCACCGCCAACGCCACCGTGGGCGGCTGGGGCAATGCCGGCGGCGGCGTCACCCAGAGCGTAATGCCGCTGATCCTGGCGGCACTCCTCAGCCTGGGCGTGCAGCACGCGCTCGGCTGGCGCATGGCCATGGTCGTGCCGGGAATCATGATGCTGGTCGTGGCGGTGCTGTACTGGCGCTGCACCCAGGACACGCCGGAGGGCAGCTTCGCGGCACTGCGCGCCCGCGGCGTCACCGAGCTCGGGACCAAGAAGGGCGGCCTCGCCGCGTTCCGGCGGGCCGCGGGCAACTACCGGGTCTGGATGCTCGCCACCTGCTACGCCGCCGGCTTCGGTGTCGAGATCTTCATCCACGGGGTCGCCGCCAGCTATTACGTGGACCGCTTCGGCCTGTCGCTGACCACCGCCGGACTCGCCGCCGGCAGCTTCGGCCTGCTCGCCCTGTTCGCCCGCGCGCTCGGCGGGATCTTCTCCGACCGCATCGCCCGCACCCGCGGACTCGACGGCCGCATCTGGCTGCTGTTCGGGCTGATGGTCGGCGAGGGCGTCGGCCTGCTCGCCTTTTCCAGTATGGGCACGGCGGGATCGGCGATCCTGGCCATGCTCGCCTTCGGCCTGTTCACCCACATGTCGTGCGGGTCGATCTACGCCCTGGTGCCGTTCATCGACCGCAAGGCGCTGGGCGGCGTCTGCGGCATCATCGGCGCCGGCGGCAATATCGGCGCGGTCGCCGCGGGCTTCCTGCTCAAGGGCGTCGGCAGCCTGCCCGGCGCCCTGTTCGACCTCGGCTGGATCGTGCTCGGCTGCGCCTGCTGCGCCTTGGCGATCCGGTTCTCCGCACAGCACAAGCGAAGCGAGCAGCTGCTCTACGACGAGGCCGTGGCGCAGCGCCTCGGCGTCGTGCACGCCATGGCGTAGCAAGCCAAGGGCGCTGCCCTTGACCCGCTGGGGCCGGCGCCCCCAGACCCCGATCCGCTAGAATAAGGTTCTCGAAGGCTTGCCTTCGATGGGGTCAGGGGACAAAGCCCCTTGCCCTGCCTATCAGGCCGGAGCGCTCCATGCGGCGGCGCGACTCCGCGATGCCCTCGGTGACCGCGATCGCCGCCGCCAGCGCGCGTACGCCGGCACCCGCATCGACCAGCACCGTTGCGCCGTCCAGGCAGGCGGCGACGAAGGCGGCATGCTCGGCGGCCAGCGTGTCGTGCTCGTCCCACGACACCGCCTCGCGCCGGAAGCCCCCCGCCCCGGGCAGCACCATGCCGCGCTCGCGCCCGATCATGGTCAGCTCGCGGGCGACGAAGTCGGCCGACAGGTAGCCCTCCTCGGAGAACAGGCGCATCCGGCGCTCGGTCTTCAGCGAGATGCGGCTCGCGGTGATGGTGGCGACGCAGCCGTTGGCGAAGCGCACCCGCGCGTTGGCGATGTCCTCGTGCACGCTGCTCACCGCGCTGCCGAGCGCGTCCACGCTCTCGATCGGGCTGTCGACGATCGCCAGCACCAGATCGAGGTCGTGGATCATCAGGTCCAGGATCACCGACACGTCGGTGCCGCGCGGCTTGAACGGCGCCAGCCGCGTCGCCTCGATATAGAGCGGCCGGGTGATGCGCCGCGTGATCGCGTCGTGCTCGGCGGAGTAGCGCAGCAGGTGGCCGACCTGCAGCACAAGCCGCCGCTCCGCCGCCAGTGCCGCGAGCCGGTGCGCCTGTTCCAGGGTGGAGGCGATCGGCTTCTCGATCAGCACGTGCCGCCCCGCCTCCAGCGCCGTCCGGGCCAGCTCGAAATGCGCCTCCGCGGGAGCGGCCACGATCAGCGCGTCGCACGCCTCGAGCAGCGCCTCCAGCGCCAGCACCGGCGCGCCGCCCGCCTCCGACGCCACCAGCCGGGCGCGCGCCTGGTCGGGATCGTGCACCCCGGCCAGCACCGCTCGGGCGGCGGACGCCACCTTCAGCGCGTGGAAGCGGCCGAAATGGCCGGCCCCGGCGATGCCGACGCGCAGCCTGTCCGGCCGCCCGGCCGCCGCCTCGGGCCGCCGTCGGCCGAACAATCCGGATGCCATGGACCTCGCCGCCGCGGTGAGCCTCCTGGGTAGCAGGAGAAGTTGCATCCGGAGAAGCACATCGTCATGTTCCCGCCGACCTCACATAACGGCGTCGACGGCCGGTCACGGAGCGCTTCTCGAGCATGATGTACTACAGCCGCGCGAAGACGGCCTGCGTGCTGGGCGTCTGCGCGCTCGGCCTGCTGCTCTGCCTGCCGAACTTCCTCGCCGCACCCGGCCGGCTGCTGCCCTGGCGGCAGATCCACCTGGGGCTGGACCTGCGCGGCGGCTCCTACCTGCTGATGCAGGTCGACGTGCCGACCATCACCCGCGAGCGGCTGGAGACCCTGACCGACGGGGTGCGCCAGGGCCTGCTCGCGGCCGGGCTCGGCTATCGCAACCTCGCCGCCGACCCCGCCTCGCGCAGCGTTCGCTTCACGCCGCGCGACGAGAGCGAGCGCGCCCGCGACCTGTCGGTGCTGCAAGCGCTGCCGACCGCATCGAGCCGCGAGTTCAGCGTGTCCGACGGCCCCGGCGGCAGCATCGCGCTGACCCTGTCGCAGGCGGCGATGCGGGCGCGGGCCAGCGAGGCGGTGACGCAGTCGATCGAGATCGTGCGACGGCGCATCGACGCCACCGGCGCGGTCGATCCCTCGATCACGCGTCAGGGCGAGGACCGCATCGTGGTGCAGCTCCCCGGCGTGAGCGATCCCGAGCGCGTCAAGCAGCTGCTCGGCACCACCGCGAAGATGACCTTCCACCTGGTCGACGAGGCTGCCGACGTGGCCGGGCTGCCGCCGCCGGGGGTGGAGTTCCTGGCCATGCAGGAGGATCCGCATCAGCGCGTCGCGGTGCTGACGCATGTCGAGGTGGACGGGGCCGACCTGACCAACGCCGCCGCCGGCCAGGACAGCCAGTCCGGCCAGTGGACGGTCGACTTCACCTTCGACAGCGCCGGCGCGCGACGCTTCGGCGAGGTGACGCGCTCCAACATCGGCCGCAGGCTCGCCATCGTGCTCGACAACAAGGTGCTCAGCGCGCCGGTGATCCAGGGCGTGATCTCGGGCCGCGGCCAGATCACCGGCAGCTTCGATGCGCAGAAGGCGACCGACCTCGCCCTGCTGCTCCGTGCCGGCGCGCTGCCGGCGCCGCTCGCGGTGATCGAGGAGCGCTCGATCGGCCCGTCGCTGGGCGCGGATTCGATACGCGCCGGCGCCATCAGCCTGGCCGTCGGCTTCCTGCTGGTGATCGGCTTCATGGGGCTGTTCTATGGGCTGTTCGGCTGGTACGCGAACCTGGCCTTGTTCGCCAACCTGGTGCTGATCCTCGCCGTGCTGTCGCTGTTCCAGGCGACGCTGACGCTGCCCGGCATGGCCGGCATGCTGCTCACGCTGGGGATGGCGGTGGATGCCAACATCCTGATCAACGAGCGCATACGCGAGGAGGTCAGGCGCGGCCGTACGCCTCTGGCGGCGATGCAGGCCGGCTTCGAGCGCGCCACCGGCACCATCCTGGACAGCAACGCGACCGCGCTGCTCGCCCACGTGATGCTGTTCGTGTTCGGCACCGGCCCGGTGCGCGGCTTCGCGCTCACCATCACGGTCGGCATCGTCACCACCCTGTTCACCACGCTGCTGCTCTCGCGCATGCTGATGGTGCGCTGGTACGCCCGCGCGCGTCCCTCGCTGCTTCCCGTCTAATCCGCAACCGGTCCGATCGCGCACCCGATGACAGCCATGTTCCTGCGTCCCCTGCTCCGCTTCGTGCCCGAGGGCACCAAGATCAACTTCATGCGCGGCCGCTTCATCGGGCTCGCCACCTCGGCCTTCCTGTCGCTCGCCTCGGTGGTGCTGTTCTTCGCCCCCGGCCTGTCTCTGGGCATCGACTTCAAGGGCGGCATCGTGGTCGAGGCGCGCACCCATGGGCCCGCGAACTTCGATGCGATCCGTGCGGCGCTGGCGGCACAGCACGTGCCGGCCGCCGGGCTGCAGCGCTTCGGCGCCGACGACGACGTGCTGATCCGCCTCGACGCGCCGCCGGGGCACGGCGCCGGCAGCGAGGCCGCCACCCAGTCACTGGTCGACCGGGTGCGCGCGTCGATCTCGCGCGCCCAGCCCGGCGCGCAGATGCTGCGCGCCGACGCGGTCGGCGCCTCGGTGTCGTCTGAGCTGTTCCGCAACGGCCTGCTGGCACTCGGGCTCAGCCTGCTGATGATCCTGGCCTATATCTGGGTGCGCTTCGAGTGGGAGTTCGCGGTCAGCGCGGTGATCACGCTGGTGCTGGACCTCACCAAGACCATCGGCTTCCTCGCCCTCACCCGCTTCGAGTTCGACCTGGTGATGGTGGCGGCCCTGCTCACCATCCTGGGCTACTCCACCAACGACAAGGTCGTGGTCTACGACCGGGTGCGCGAGAACCTGCGCAAGTACCGCTCGATGGACCTGCGCTCGCTGATCGACCTGTCGATCAACGAGACCCTGAACCGCACGCTCGGCACCTCGTCCACGGTGTTCCTGGCGGCACTGCCGCTCGCGATCTTCGGCGGCGCCACCCTGTCCGGCTTCGCCTGGGTGATGCTGTTCGGCATCGTCGTCGGCACGTCGTCGTCGATCTTCATCGCGGCCCCCTTGCTGCTGCTGCTGGGCGCCAGGCGGCTGCGCCGCGACATCGCTCGCTAGTCACGCAAGGAAGAACGGCAAGAGGCTTTGCCCCTTGACCCCATCAAAGGGGGTTCGGGGCCCTCGGCCCCAACGGGTCAAGGGCAGGGCCCTTGCCTTGAAAGCCGCCGGGTGGCCACCGATCAGGGGACAGGACCCTTCGCCCTGCTGTAGCGCGAGGTGCGGGTCGGCGCTGCGGAGATGTCCATCCGGGTGGTGTAGTCCAGCAGCGCGCGCACCGCGGCGGCCGACTGCGCCAGCGAGAACTGGCTCGGGTCCGCCTGGCTGCCGCTGATCGCCAGCAGTGCCGCGTGGTCGTAGCGCACCAGGTCGACCAGGTTCGCCGGCGTGGCGCGGCCGGACATCAGGTAGCTCTCCGCCATGCCATGGGCGATCACGTAGTCGATCAGGATCAGCCTGGCACCCTGGCGGGCATCGACGTCCGGCGCCACGGCCGCGCCGCCGGCCCGGCAGCCGGCGAGGCCGAGCAGCGCGGCTGCCAGCAAGCCGACCCTGTGGCCAGCTTTCGTCATGAGCGGCCTGGGTGCAAGATCTTGGTCCTTCGCGAGGGGGGATGGCGAACAGGGGGCGGACGGGATGAGGCAGTATCGTGTCACCGGGAACAGCGTCGATGCCGTGCGGCAGTTCCAGGCGCCGCAGCCGGAGCCGGGCCCGCACGAGATGCTGGTGCGCATGCGGGCGTTCTCGCTGAACTACCGCGACCTGATGCTGGCCGAGGGACGCTACGGCACGCCGACGCCGCCGGACCTGGTGCCGCTGTCGGACGGTGCCGGAGAGGTGGTCGCGGTCGGCGCCGCGGTGCGCCGCTTCAAGCCGGGGGACCGGGTAGCCAGCTGCTTCTTCGCCGATTGGGACGACGGCGAGCTCTCCTATGCCGGGGCCGGCTCGGCGCGCGGCGGCGCGATCGCCGGCGTGCTGTCGCAGTACGCGGTGCTGAACGAGGGCGGCGCGGTGCCGGTGCCGGCGGACTATTCCTTCGAGCAGGCCGCCGCCCTGCCCTGCGCCGCCGTGACCGCCTGGCACGCGCTGGTCGGATTCGGGCGCATCGCCGCCGGCGGTACGGTGCTGGTGCAGGGCACCGGCGGGGTGTCGATGTTCGCGCTGCAGTTCGCCCGCGGCATGGGGGCGAGGGTCATCTGCACCTCCTCGAGCGACGCCAAGCTCGAGCGCGCCCGCGCCCTCGGCGCCGACGAGACGATCAACTATCTCCGCATCCCCGAGTGGCAGGACGAGGTCCGCCGCCTGACCGGCAAGGCTGGGGTCGACCTGGTGGTCGAGGTCGGCGGCGCGGGCACCTTGCCGCGCTCGATGCAGGCGGCGCGGGCGGGCGGGCGGATCGCGATCATCGGCGTGCTGACCGGCCGGGCGCAGATCGATCCCTCGGCGATCCTGTTCCGGCGGCTGTCGCTGCGCGGCATCCTGGTGGGATCGCGCGCGATGTTCGAGGCGATGAACCGGGCGATCGGGACGCTGTCGCTGCGTCCGGTGATCGATCGCGGCTTCGGCTTCGACGAGGTGCCGGCGGCACTGCACCACCTGAAGGGCGGCAGCCACTTCGGCAAGATCGTGATCAGCGCGTCGTGACGGCCGGTGCGGCGGCTGTCGGTGCGGCGGCCGCCGGACGGACTGCGAGCAGGTCGCGTATCTCGCCGAGCAGCGTCTCGCTGGCGGTCGGCCCAGGCTTGGCGTCCTCTCGGACGTGCAGGCGGGTGAGCAGCTTCACCACCCAGAAGATCACCAGGCCGACGATCAGGAACTGGATCACGGCGTTGAGGAACAGGCCGACATTGATCGTCACCGCGCCGGCCTTCTGCGCGTCGGCCAGGGTGGCGAGATGCGGGCCCTTGAGGGTGAAGAAGATGTTGGCGAAGTCGATGCCGCCGACCAGCAGGCCGATCACCGGCGTGAACACGTCCTTGACCAGGCTGTTGACGATGCCGGTGAAGGCGGCGCCGATGATGATGCCGACCGCGAGGTCGACAACGTTACCGCGCATGATGAAGGAGCGGAACTCGCCGATCCATCCCGGCGTGTGAAGCGCAGGGGGCTTGAGTGCCATACGGAACTCCTAACGGGCGCTGCTGCGCCTCGATGGCGACCAGAGGGACGACGCACTGAGGTGCGCCGTCCCTGCGATACCATCAAACCGCCGGTGCCGCATCCAGAACGCGCGGGACGCGTAACGGCGAGGCCGGCGCTCAGGAGCGCGATCGCGCCGCGGCGGCGTGCGTCAGCCGAACAGGCTCGCCTGCGGCGCTCCGGAGACCCCCGCGAGATGGATCTGGGTGCCGTCGGTCAGCCGGATCGAGGTCATGCCGCCGCCGGAGCTGCTGCCGGCGACGGCGAGGCCGCCGGACAGGCGCAGGTGATCGGTGCCGACGCGGAAGCCGCTGATCACGTCGCTGCCGCCGGTATGGCCGGCCTGGAAGCTGAACAGCTCGGCACCCGAACCCACGAACAGGGCGGCATTGCCGGAGCCGATCTGCACCGTGGCGGCGCCGGAGCCGCCGATGAAGCTGTCGGCACCGTGGCCGAGCATCACCGTGTCGCTGCCCGAACCTCCGAACAGCACGTTCTCCCAGCTCGAGCCGGCGCCGTTGAGGGTCTCGTTGCCGGCGCCCGCGACCATCCCGTCGCCGCCGAAGGCGGACGCGGTGAGCACGTCGCCGCCGACGTCGCCGATCAGGAAGCTGCCGGCGCCGGTCGCGAACATCTGGCTGCCGCCGGACCCGCCGAAGTAGTCGCCGCCGGTGGCGGCCGCGTGGATGGTCTCGGCACCCGTGCCGCCGACCACCGTCTCGGCGTCGTGGGCGCCGCCTTGGAAGGTCAGCGCGCCGGCGCCGCCGAACACGGTCAGGCTGCCGCCCTGGCCGCCCATGACGGTCATCTTGCCGCTGCCGCCGATCAGCTCGTCGTTGCCGTAGCCGCCGACATAGGTGGTGGGCTGGTCCTGCAGGAAGGCGACCAGCCTGCTGCCGGCGGTGCCGCCCTCGATCGTGCCGGGAGCGGAGTCGGCCACGACCATGGTGCTGCCGGCCTTGTTGGTGAAGTCGTAGCTGCCGCCCTGCTGCACCAGAGTGAGCGTGCTGCCGCTCGCGCCGCCGGTGACCGAGCTCGAGACGTTGCTGGCGACCACGATGTCGGTCTTGTTGTCGGCGGTGTAGATCTGGTTGCCGCCCGACAGGGTCGCGTTCTGGCCGCTGCTGGTCGGCTGCACGTAGCCGCCGGTGGTCGGGGCGCCGGCATTGTTCGTCGTCGGCAGGACGCTGACCGCGAAGCTGGCGCTCTTGGTGTTGCCGGCATCGTCGGTGACGCTGAGCGTGACGGTGTCGTTGCCGGCCGCCTCGCTCAGATACGACAGCCGCGTGAGGTCGGCGTTGATCTGGTCCAGGGTGCCGGCGAAGATGATGGTCTTGCCGCCGTCGGAGGTGCTGACGCTGCCCTGGAGGCCGCTGCCGATGGTCAGCGCGGTGCTCGTGGTATGCAGTGTGGCGGTGGCGGTGGTGGCGCTGATGGCGCCGGTATCGATCACCATCAGGTTCTGCAGCGGCACCGCGACGCCCACCGAGGTCGAGAGCGGCCGCACGCCGCCGAGCACGATCTCGCCGGCGAAGCCGGTGATGCCGAGATTGCCGAGGATGTCTGCGACGCTCGGTGAGGTACCGCTCATGGGAGGCCCTATCGCTGGAAGTTCCGGTGCTTCCGACTGTTAGCCCGCCAAGCGTTAATTTCTAATTAATCGGCGATGTCGTCGGCCGAGATGGCCAGCGGCGACGCCTCGAACCGGCGGCTCGGCGACACCAGCTCCTGCTGTGCCGCGACCAGGCAGAGCTCGCGCGCGCCGGCCGCCAGGGTGTGGGCGAGCACGCCCCAGGTGGAGCTGGCGGCGGTCTCGAGGGCGGCGCGCAGGTCGTGTCCGTCGAGGATGTGGAACAGGAACAGGGCCGCGATCAGGTCGCCCGCGCCGTTCGGCGACAGCGCCAGCGCCGGCGTGCGCAGCAGGAAGGCGCCCTGGGGGCCGGCCGCCAGCAGCTCGATCGTGGCGTCGTCGGACTCCGCCACCCGCACGCTGGTGACCAGCACGATCCGCGGCCCCTGCGGTCGCATCCTCGCCCGCAGCCGATGCACCGCGCGCAGCAGCGCGCGCCGGCTGTCGCAGGGGCCGCCGGTAAGCTGCTCCAGCTCGAACTGGTTCGGGGTCAGGATGTCGGCGGCGGGCACGCTCTGCGCGGACAGCATCGCCGGGATGCCGGGACGCACGAACAGGCCCCGCCCGGCATCGCCCATCACCGGGTCGCAGCAGTAGAGCAGGTGGGGATTGCCGGTCCTGGCCGCGGCGACGGCGTCGAGGATCGCGCTGCCGACCTCCTGGTCGCCCAGGTAGCCGGACAGCACGGCGTCGGTGCGGGCGAGCGCGCCCCGGTCGGCGAGGCCGCGCACCAGCTCGCGCACCGCCTCGCCGCCGAACACCTGGCCGGTCCAGGCGCCGTAGCCGGTATGGTTGGAGAACTGCACCGTGTGCACCGCCCACACCTCGACGCCCAGGCGCTGCAGCGGGAACATCGCCGCCGCGTTGCCGACATGGCCGTAGCTCACCCAGGACTGGACCGAGAGGATGTTCAGGCGGTCTCCTTCGCCGCTGCACGGCACGGCTGCTCCGGCGCACGATGCCGGACAGGCGCCCTCAGTGGCATGACCGCGGCGTCCTGGCCAATCCGCGCCCGCGATTGAACCTCCGGCCGGGAGCGTCTATAGGCGCCCGGTGACGCCGGTCGGCATCGGCGAGGGCAACAGAAGGCGACAGGCGATGAAATCCGGCATCCATCCCGAGTATCACGAGATCAACGTCATCATGACGGACGGCTCGCATTTCACCACCCGGTCCTGCTTCGGCAAGCCCGGCGACACGCTGCGGCTCGACGTGGATCCGAAGTCCCATCCGGCCTGGACCGGGGTGCAGCGCATGCTCGACACCGGCGGGCAGGTCGCCAAGTTCAACAAGAAGTTCGCCGGCATCGGCATGCGCAAGGGCTGATCGCGACCAGGGCTGATCGCCACCGGGGGTGGAGGCGGAAAATTCCTCTGCCCCGCCAGGTCGCGTCTTGATGCGGCGGACGGCGCTCGCCATTTCTGGGTGCGTGGGGATGCCCGATCGGGGTTCCCGCAGACCAGCAGAACGGAACCGGCCGATCATGGCGGTTCCTCCACCAGAACCTTGCTCCTGAGGAGGTTTTCCTATGACCTATGATCTCACCCCGCTGTTCCGCAGCACCATCGGTTTCGACCGCCTCGCCCGTCTCGTCGACACGGCAGCCCAGGCGGCGAACACCACCTCCTACCCGCCCTACAACATCGAGAAGGTCGGCGACGACAGCTACGTGCTGACGATGGCCGTGGCCGGTTTCGCGCCCGACGACATCGAGCTCACCGCGCAGGACAACACCCTGCTGGTGACCGGCCGCGTCGGCAGCGAGCCGAAGCGCGAGCTGCTGCATCGCGGCATCGCCGCACGGGCGTTCGAGCGCCGCTTCGCGCTGGCCGACCACATCGTGGTGGAAGGCGCGGAGCTGCTGCACGGGCTGCTGCATGTCAGCCTCAGGCGCGTCGTTCCCGAGGCGCTGAAGCCGCGCCGCATCACCATCGGCGCTGCACCCCAGGCGCTGCAGGGAGCGGCCAACGACAAGCAGATCGAGGGCGACGCCCAGGCGGCCTGATCGCGTAACACCGATCCGGCTTGTTCGCGGGCCGGGATCCGCGGATCGCGAGCGGGGGCCGGGCGACCGGTCCCCGCACGCGTTGGGACCTCGCAAATGACTTGACCGCCGGCGCGGCGCGACGCCATACCGAACCTCTCCATAGCGCACCGGTAGGCATTCAGGACCGAGGTCACAGACGCCGCCTGGGCGCGTCGTTCAGACCGTTAGGACCCGATCATGACCATGCCGCTGATGCCCAAGGCCACCGCCGTCTGGCTCATCGAGAAGACCGCGCTCACCTTCACCCAGATCGCCGAGTTCTGCGGCATGCATCCGCTCGAGATCCAGGCGATCGCCGACGGCGAGGTGGCTCAGGGCATCGTCGGCTACGATCCGGTGGCCAACCATCAGGTCACCCAGGCGGAGATCACCCGCTGCGAGACCGATCCGGCGCTGCGGCTGGCCATGCTGTCGGCCAACAACCCGGTGACGCGGCGCTCGCGCGGTGCGCGCTACACGCCGGTCGCCAAGCGCAACGACCGTCCCGACGCGATCGCCTTCGTGCTGCGCAACTACCCGCAGCTCTCCGAGATGCAGGTGATCAAGCTGCTCGGCACGACCAAGGACACCATCGCCAAGGTGCGCGATCGCCACCACTGGAACAGCGCCAACATCAAGCCGCGCGACCCGGTCATCCTGGGCCTGTGCAGCCAGACCGACCTCAACGCCGTGGTCAATGCGGCCAACGAGCGGCTGCTGCGCGAGGGCCATCACGTGCCTGCGCCGCCGCCGCCGGTGGCCGAGGACGAGGAGGCTGCCTGAAGCCGCCCGCGCCGCCGCTCAGTCGCGATGCTGCAGCCGCTCCATCTCCTGCTTGACGCGCAGCTTCTCCAGCTTCAGCCGGTTGAGCGCGTCCTGATCGGGCTGCGGGCGGTGGTCTTCCTCCACGATACGTGACTCAAGGCTCGCGTGACGGGTCTTGAGGCTTTCGATCCGTGCCTGCTGACTCAACGGTGCGCTCCGCATGCCGGGTTTACGGGCGGACGACGATAGCGCTCCGGGAGCCGCTCCTGTCACGCGAAATCGCCGTCGCCCGAGATCGCGAACGGCCGATGGAGAAGTAGCGCCGCCATGCTATGCGATGCCCCATGCTGACAGATCCCGACACCCTGCTGCGCCAGCTGCACGAACTGCGCAGCGAGCATCGTGACCTCGACACGGTGATCGGCAGGCTGGTGGCGCAGCCGATCGACCAGCTGCAGCTGCAGCGCCTCAAGAAGCGCAAGCTGATGCTGAAGGACGAGATCGCCTGGCTGGAGAGCCGCCTGATCCCGGATAGTATCGCCTGAGCGAGGAACCCCCTGACATGGCACAGCCGACCCGGGCCTCCGACCAGCCGCCCGCCCTAGAGCCTGCGGGCTCGTCCGACACGCCCATGCGACCGGACCTCGGCGAGCCCGATCAGCAGGCCCCCGATCAGCAGGCTGACGACGCACGGCCGCTGGAGCAGGAAGCTGTGCCGCGGGTCGGCCTGGTCATGGGCAGCCAATCCGACTGGGAGACGCTGTCGCACGCGGCGACCATGCTGGAGACGCTGCAGGTCAGCTTCGAGACCCGCATCGTCTCGGCCCATCGCACCCCGGACCGGCTGGTCGAGTATGCCGGCACCGCCCGGACGCGCGGGATCCGGGTGATCATCGCCGCTGCCGGCGGTGCTGCACACCTGCCCGGCATGTGCGCCGCATGGACCACACTGCCGGTGCTCGGCGTGCCGATCGAGGGCCACGCACTGCGCGGCATCGACAGCCTGCTCTCGATCGTGCAGATGCCGGCGGGCGTGCCGGTCGGCACGCTCGCGATCGGACACGCCGGCGCGATCAACGCGGCAATCCTCGCCGGCTCCATCCTGTCGATCGACGACGCTGCCCTGGCCACCCGGCTGGAGACCTGGCGGGCGCTGCAGACCGCCTCGGTTCCCGACACCCCCTCTTCCTGAGCCATCCGCGACCATGGCGCCCTCCCCGCCCGAGCGGAACCCGCAGGCGCTGGCGCCGAACAGCGTGATCGGCATCGTCGGCGGCGGCCAGCTCGGGCGCATGTCGGCGCTGGCCGCGGCGCGGCTCGGTTATCGCTGCCACGTGCTGACCGAGGACCCGGACGGCCCCGCCGCCCAGGTCGCGAGCGGCGTCACCCTGGGCGCGCACGACGACCCGGCCGCGCTTCGTCGCTTCGCCGCCGCCTGCAGCGTGGTGACCTTCGAGTTCGAGAACATCAGCGCGGGCGGGCTCGACCTGCTCGCCGCGCTGCGCCCGGTGCGGCCCTCGGGCGCGATCCTGGGCATCAGCCAGGACCGCCTGGCCGAGAAGCGCATGCTGGAGGATGCCGGCATCGCGGTGGCACCCTGGCACCCGGTGCACGACCGCGACGGGCTCGACCGGGCGGTCCAGGCACTCGGCCTGCCGCTGGTGCTCAAGACCACCCGGCTCGGCTATGACGGCAAGGGCCAGGCGGTGATACATGACCGCGACCAGCTCGACGCCGGCTTCGCGCGGCTGTCGCCGCACCCGCTGGTCGCCGAACGCCTGGTGCCGTTCGCCTGCGAGCTCAGCGTCATGGTGGCGCGCGGCCTGGACGGCAGCGTGCGCAGCTACGACGTGGCGCAGAACCGCCATCGCGACCAGATCCTCGACCTCACCCTCGCCCCGGCCCCGGTGCCGGAGGCGACGGCGCTGCAGGCGCAGGCGCTGGCGCGGCGGATCGCGACGTATCTGCGGCTGGAGGGGCTGCTCGGGGTCGAGATGTTCCTCGACCGCGACGGGGCGCTGCTGGTCAACGAGATCGCGCCGCGGCCGCACAACTCCGGCCACTGGACGCTCGACGCCTGTCCGGTGAGCCAGTTCGAGATGCATATCCGCGCGGTCGCGGGCCTGCCGCTGCCGGCGGCGAGCCGGCACTCCGACGCGGTAATGAAGAACCTGATCGGACCCGAGGGGCTGGCGCTGTGGCCGCGCATCCTCGCGACCGAAGGGCTGCTCGGGCATCTCTATGGCAAGTCCGAGGCGCGGCCGGGGCGCAAGATGGGGCACGTCAACCGGCTGTTCCCGCGCGGCGCGCTGCCGGGCGCGTTCGGCATCGCCGACGCGCTGCGGCTGCAAGGCCACGGCGCCGCCCTGGACCCGCAAGGCTGACGGTTAGCAAGCAAGGCTGGGCTCTGCCCAGACCCGCCAAAGGCCTAGGCCTTTGGAAACCATTCTAAGATTATTGGATTCTCAAGGCCTCGCCTTGAGCGGGTCCAGGGCAGAGCCCTGGCCTTGCTTGGTTCACATGCAAGGCCGTTGGTTCTACAGCAGTCCGGCTTCCCGGAAGCTGGTCCAGCGGCCGTTGCCGACGATCACGTGGTCGCGCACCGCGAGACCCAGCACCGCGGCCGCTTCCACCACCTGGGCGGTCATCGCCAGGTCCTCGCGCGATGGGCTCGGGTCGCCGCTCGGATGGTTGTGCACCAGGATGATCGCCGCCGCCTCGAGCTCGAGCGCGCGTCGTACCACCTCGCGCGGATAGACCGGGGTGTGGTTGACGGTGCCGCGCGCCTGCGCCTCGTCGGCGATCAGCCGGTCGCCGGCATCGAGGAACAGGATGCGGAACTGCTCGATCTTCTCGCGCGCCAGCACCGCCGTCAGGTAGCCGATCAGCCGCTCCGGGTCGTCCAGCACCGCCTCCCCCTGCATCCGGGCGCGCGACAGGCGCAGCGCCGCCTCGTGCAGCAGCTTGATCGCCGACAGGCTGTGGGTGCCCAGGCCCGCGAAGCCCTGCAGCTCGCGCAGCGGCGCGGCCAGCAGCGCGGCGAAGCTGCCGAAGCGGGCGATCGCCTCGCCCGCCAGCCGCGCCGGATCCTCGTGCGCCGGCATGGCGGCGGCCAGCAGCATGCGCAGCAGGTCGCGATCGCCCGCGATCGCGTCGCCGCCGGATGACATGGTCTGCGCGACCGACATGGCGAGTGATCCTCCGTAGGCGACGATTACGATACGATACCGCAACTTTATCCGCTTGGCCTGAACTTCTTCCTGTGGCTAGAAGCAGGCGCGCATCGATTGGACACGCTCATGACGACGACCGGATCACGTGGCGAGGAGGCCGTGCTGCTGGACCTCGACGGCACCCTGCTGGCCTCGCGGGACGGCATCATCACCTGCCTGCGCGCCGCCCTGCACGAGCTCGGACACGAGCCGGACGCATCTGAGGATCTCGACTGGGTGATCGGTCCGCCGCTGCCCGACGTCATGGCGCGGCTGCTGGGCCGCCTCGGCGATGATCGCATCGAGGCCGCCATCGTCGCCTATCGCGGGCATTACGAGAGCAGCGGGATGCTGCACAGCCCGCTGTTTCCGGGCGTCCCGGCGCTGATGGAGCAGCTCACCGGGTCGGGGCGTCGGGTGTTCCTGGCCACCTCCAAGCCGGTGCACCTGGCACGCCGGATCCTCGAGCTGCACGGCCTCACCCGCTGCTTCGACGGCTTCTACGGCGCCCGCCCGGACGATAGCGGCGCCGAGAAGCCCGAGCTGATCGCGGACCTGGTGGCACGCGAGGCGGTCGATCCGGGTCGATCGGTGATGGTGGGCGACCGCCGCTACGACATCAGCGGCGCCCACGCCAACTCCATCCGCGCGATCGGGGCGCTGTGGGGCTATGGCGGCCGCGAGGAGCTCGAGGCGGCCGGCGCGGATGCGCTCGCCGAGAGCCCGGCGCTGCTGTTCGGGGTCATCGAGGCCCAGCTCGCGGCGGCGGCCCAGCATTGCTAAGCGGGCATCGCTGAGCGGGTATCGCTGGCCGGGCATCGCCGAGCCGCATCCGCCGGCGCTCAGATCAGCTGCTTCTGCCGCAGACTGACCCAGTTGTCGCCGCCGACCAGCATATGGTCGTGCAGGATGATCGCGAGCGGCGCCGCCGCCCGCGACAGCTTCGAGGCGAGTGCCGCCTCTTGGGCGAACAGCGTCCGCGACGGCGCCCCGGCAGGCACCACGCGCACCGCGATCAGCGCGGTCGCGTGCAGGTCGAGTGCCCGCCGCATCGCCTGCCGGCAGGGATCGAGCGCCTCCTCGTCCGCCGACGGCTGCGCCACCTCGTCGGCCAGCAGCCGGTTGCGGTTGTCGAGGAACAGGATGCGCAGCTGGCCGGGCACCGCGCCGGTCAGCGCGCGGTCGAAATAGGCCATCAGCCGCTCCCAGTTGTTCAGCACCGGCCGGTCGCGCGCCTCCGCCCCGGACAGCCGGACGGCCGCCGGCTCGGCGAGGCCGATCACGGCCGCGCACGCCTCGCTCAGCCCGCCGTCGCGGCACAGCGCCGCGGCCGGCGCGCCCAGCACCGCCGAGAGGCTGCCGAAGCGGTTGATCAGCCCCTTGGCGAGCGGCTTGGTGTCGCCGCGCGGGATGCCGAGGAACAGCAGCATCTCCAGGATCTCGTAATCGGCGAGGCTCGCCGGACCGGCGCCGAGCAGCCGCTCGCGCATGCGACGGCGGTGGCCGTACGGCCCGGTGCTGCTGAACGGCAGCGCCGGCTGGTTGCTGCCGGCGACCGGCGGCTCGGCCGGCGCGTCCTCGCCGCGCGCGCCGCCCCTGCGCGTGAACGCCGGCAGCCACGCGCCCGCCTCGGCAAAACCCCGGACCATGCCGCCTCCCTGCTGCAACCTCAGGATGCAGCATAGTCCATTCCGTTCTCGTAACCAGTGCGATTTGGCGGCAGGGTCGCCGCGGCCTATATGGCGGACGTGACCGATCCCGCGACAGATCCCGTGCCTGCGTCCGTCTCCGAGCCTGCGCTGTCGGTCGATGACGACTACCTGGCACGGCTCAATGCCGAGCAGCGCGAGGCGGTGGAGACGCTCGACGGCCCGCTGCTGGTGCTGGCCGGTGCCGGCACCGGCAAGACCCGCGTGCTGACCACCCGCTTCGCCCACATCCTGCTGAGCCGGCGCGCCTTTCCCGGCCAGGTGCTGGCGGTGACCTTCACCAATAAGGCGGCGCGCGAGATGCGCGAGCGCGTCGGCAGCCTGCTCGGGCGTCCCGCCGAGGGCCTCTGGCTCGGCACCTTCCACGCCCTGTGCGCGCGCATGCTGCGGCGTCACGCGGAGTATGTCGGGCTCACCTCCTCCTTCACCATCCTCGATACCGACGACCAGATCCGCCTTCTCAAGCAGGTGATGGAGCTGCATCGCATCGACGCCAAGCGCTGGCCGCCGCAGGGCCTGATGGGGGTGATCCAGCGCTGGAAGGATCGCGGCCTGTCGCCCGACCGGATCAGTGCGGCGGAGGACAGCGAGTTCGGCGGCGGCTGCGCGCGCGCGGTCTATGCCGACTACCAGGCGCGCCTGGTCCAGCTCAACGCCGCCGATTTCGGCGACCTGATGCTGCACATGACCGACATCCTGCGCACCCGGCCCGACGTGCTGGCGCAGTATCACCGCGCCTTCCGCTATATCCTGGTCGACGAGTACCAGGACACCAACACGGTGCAGTATCTCTGGCTTCGCCTGCTCGCCCAGAAGCAGGAGGGCGCCAATATCTGCTGCGTCGGCGACGACGACCAGTCGATCTATTCCTGGCGCGGTGCCGAGGTCGAGAACATCCTGCGCTTCGAGCACGACTTCCCCGGCGCGCATACCGTACGACTGGAGAGCAACTACCGCTCGACGGCGCCGATCCTGGCCGCGGCGTCCGGCCTGATCGCGCACAACGGCGGCAGGCTGGGCAAGACGCTGCGCTCCGGGCGCGCGGACTCCGCCGGCGAGAAGGTGCTGGTGGCCTCGGTGTGGGACTCCGACGAGGAGGCGCGCATGGTCGGCGAGCGCATGGAGAGCCTGCATCGCGACGATCACCGGCTCTCGGAGATGGCGATCCTGGTGCGCGCCGGCTTCCAGACCCGCGCCTTCGAGGAGCGGCTGATCACGCTGGGCCTGCCCTATCGCGTGGTCGGCGGCCTGCGCTTCTACGAGCGCGCCGAGATCCGCGACGCCATGGCCTACATGCGGGTCATGCACCAGCCCGCCGACGACCTGGCCTTCGAGCGCATCGTCAACGTCCCCCGACGCGGGGTCGGAGACGCGGCGCTGCAGGCGCTGCACGTCGAGGCGCGCGGCAGCCAGGTGCCGCTCAGCCTCGCGGTGATGCGGCTGCTGGAGCGCGGCACGCTGCGTGGCCGGGTGCGCGAGCAGCTCACAGCGCTGATGGCCTGCTTCGGCCGCGGCCGCGAGTCGCTGAGCCGCGACGGCCACGTGCGGGTGGTCGAGACGCTGCTCGACGAGACCGGCTACACCGGGATGTGGAAGCACGACAAGTCGCCCGAGGCGCCCGGCCGGCTCGACAACCTCAAGGAGCTGGTGCGCGCGCTGGCCGATTTCGAGAGCCTGGGCGGCTTCCTCGAGCATGTCTCGCTGGTGATGGAGAACGAGGAGAATGCCGGCGCCGACCGCGTCAACCTGATGACCATGCACGGTGCCAAGGGGCTCGAGTTCGACACCGTGTTCCTGCCCGGCTGGGAGGAGGGCGTGTTCCCCAGCCAGCGCACGCTGGACGAGGGCGGCAACAAGGGGCTCGAGGAGGAGCGCCGGCTGGCCTATGTTGGCATCACCCGTGCCCGCCGCCGGGCCATCATCAGCCACGCCGCCAACCGGCGCGTCTACGCCAACTGGCAGAGCTCGATCCCGAGCCGCTTCATCGAGGAGCTGCCGGCCGAGCATATCGAGCAGGCCGGCACCGCCTCGCTGGCGCGCGAGCAGCTGCGTGCCGCACCCCCGGTGTTCGGCGGCCAGTTCCCGCTGACCGCGCGCCGGCCGCGCGTGGTGGAAGCCTGGGAGCAGCCGGCGCGCGCCAGGCGCGAGAGCGCGATCGCGGTGGGACAGCGCGTGTTCCACCAGAAATTCGGCTACGGCGTCGTGCGCGCCACGGACGAGGACCGGCTGGAGATCGAGTTCGACCATGCCGGCAGCAAGCGGCTGATGGACAGCTACGTCGAGCTGGTGGCGACGCCGGAGTGAGCGTGCCCGCATGAGCGGCCGTCGGCACGCGACCGCGCTCGAGACCGTCCACGTCACGGTGCCCGAGCATGCGGTCGAGGCCTACGAGCGGGCGCTGGCCGCCGCCTGCCGCAGCGTCGGGCTGTTCGAGGCCGACGACGAGCAGACGCTGTGGCGCATCGAGGGGGTCAAGGACGAGGGCGCCGGCGAGGCGGCGCTGGACGCGGCGCTGTCGATCGCGGCCCTGCTGAGCGGCGTCGCGGCGCCGTTGCGTCGCAGCCCTACCGCGGCCGAGGGTTGGCTCTCGCGTACCCGCGAGGCCTTTCCCGAGCAGCGGGTCGGGCGCCGCTTCGCGGTGCGGGGCACCCATCTGCCCTCGCCGGCGCCGGGCGGACCGCGCCTGACCCTGGTGCTCGATGCCGGGCTGGCGTTCGGCTCCGGCGAGCACGGCTCGACGCGCGGCTGCCTGCGCGCCCTGGAGCGGGTCGCGCACCGGCGCGCGCGCCGCATCCTCGACCTGGGCAGCGGCTCGGGCATCCTGGCGATGGCCGCGGCGTCCCTGCTGCGCCGCCCGGTGCTGGCGGTCGATCTCGAGCCGTGGTCGGTGCGGGTGGCGGCGCAGAACGCGGCCCAGAACCGGCTGCACCGGCTGGTGGCCTGCCGCCTCGGCGATGGCTGGCAGGCGGCCGCGGTGCGCGCCCGGGCGCCGTACGACCTGGTGTTCGCCAACATCCTGGCGCGCCCGCTATGCCGGATGGCAGCTCCGATGGCCCGCCACATGCTGCCCGGCGGCACCGCCATCCTGGCCGGTCTGCTGGCGAGCCAGGTGCGCCTGGTGCTGTCGGCGCATCGCCGGCAGGGCCTGATCCTGGAGCGGGTGCTGCGGGAGGCCGACTGGGCTACCCTGATCCTGCGCAAGCCGTGAGCCTGACCATCCGTCCGGCCGCCGAGGCGGACCTGCCGGCGATCCTGGCGATCACCAACGACGCGATCCGCACGGGCACCGCGCTGTGGACGATCACGCCCGAGACCCCAGGGTCGCGTCGCGACTGGATGGCCGGGCGCCGCGCGGACGGGTTTCCGGTGCTGGTCGCCGAGCGCGCGGGGGCGGTGGTCGGCTTCGGCTCCTACGGCCGGTTCCGGCCGCACGAGGGCTACGCGCGCACCGTCGAGCACTCGCTCTACGTCGACCGCACGGCGCGGCGGGCCGGGGTCGGGGGCGCGCTGCTGCAGGCATTGCTGCAGGCGGCGGCGCGCGGCGGCCTGCATGTCATGATCGGCGGCATCGAGGCGCAGAACGCGGCATCGATCGCGCTGCACGAGCGCGCCGGCTTCGCCCGCGCAGCGCTGCTGCCGCAGGTCGGGCGCAAGTTCGACCGCTGGCTCGACCTGCTGCTCATGCACAAGCGGCTCGATGATGCGGGCTTGGCACTTGACCCGGCGGTGCCGCAGGGGCCAGACCCCGATCCCTAGCCTTCGAGGGCCGAACGCATGGATCTGAAGCCTGGGGATCTGAAGCCTGGGGATCTGAAGCCTGGGGACAAGCTCGAGCGGCTGCGCGCCGCGCTGCACCTGGCCGGGCTGGACGGCTTCATCCTGCCGCACGGCGACGAGCATCTCGCCGAGAACCTGGCGCCGAGCGCCGAGCGCCTCGCCTGGCTGACCGGCTTCACCGGCAGCGCCGGGCTCGCCATCGTGCTGCACGACCGGGCAGCGGTGTTCTCCGACGGGCGCTACGTGCTGCAGCTCGCCGCACAGACCGATCCGGCGCTGTGGAGCCGCCAGCACCTGATCGAGACGCCGCCGGAGCAGTGGCTCGCGGCCCAGCTCGACGGTCGCCCTGCCTCGATCGGCTACGACCCCCGGCTGGTCAGCCAGGAGCAGCTGGCGCGCTTCGCCGGTCCCGGGATCACGCTGGTGCCGCTCGGCGCCAACCCGGTCGACCCGATCTGGAGCGACCGGCCGCCGGCGCCGCTGCAGCCGGCGCTGCCGCACGCGTTGGATCACGCGGGACGCGAGGGTGCCGAGAAGCGCGCCGAGATCGCCGCCATCTTGCGCGGCCGCGGCGAGCACGCCGCGGTGCTGACCGATCCGGCCTCCATCGCCTGGCTGCTCAACCTGCGCGGCGGGGACGTGCCGTTCACCCCGGTGGCGCTCGGCTTCGCGCTGCTTCGCGACGACGAGAGCGTCACCCTGTTCATGGACCCGCGCAAGATCGGGCCGCAGACCAGGCAGTGGCTGGGCAATGCGGTGCAGCTCGAGCCGCCGGACGCCCTCGCCGGCGCCCTCGCGGGCCTCGGCGGCCGCACCGTCCGGCTCGATCCTGGCGGCAGCGCCGTGTGGTTCGCCCAGCGCCTCGCCGAGGCCGGCGCCACCGTCAGCGCGGCGCCCGATCCCTGCCTGCTGCCCAAGGCGCGCAAGAACGCCGTGGAGCAGCACGGTGCCCGCGCGGCGCATCAGCGCGACGGCGTCGCACTGTGCCGCTTCCTGCACTGGCTGGACCGGAACGGCGCGGGCAGCAGCGAGAGCCAGGCGGCGGCGAAGCTGGACCGCTTCCGCGCCGCCTCGCCGCTGTATCGCGGCGAGAGCTTCCCCGCGATCGCCGGCTCTGGGCCGAACGGCGCGATCATCCACTACCGCGTCACCCCCGAGAGCGACCGCCTGCTGCGGCCCGACGAGGTGTTCCTGATCGATAGCGGCGGCCAGTATCCGGACGGCACCACCGACGTCACCCGCACCGTCTGGACCGGTCCGGGCCTGCCGCCCGACCAGGTGCGCGATTATTTCACCCGGGTGCTGCAGGGCCACATCGCCATCGCCGCCGCCGCCTTTCCCGCCGGCACCGCCGGCCCGCGCCTGGATGCGCTGGCGCGCACGGCCCTGTGGCAGGCGGGGCTCGACTACGACCACGGCACCGGACACGGCATCGGCAGCTACCTGTCGGTGCATGAGGGCCCGTGCGGCATCCATCCGCGCGGCCAGCCGGTGCCGGTGGAGGCCGGCATGATCCTGTCCGACGAGCCCGGCTACTACCGCCCCGGGGCGTACGGCATCAGGCTGGAGAACCTGCTGCTGGTGCGCGAGGCGGCGTTCCCGGACGCGCACAAGCCGTTCCTGTCGTTCGAGACCCTGACGCTGGCTCCGTTCGAGCGCAGGCTGATCGACTCGCGGCTGCTGAGCGCGGCGGAGCGCCGCTGGGTCGACGCCTACCACGCGAGGGTGTGCGAGGAGATCGGGCCGTCCCTCGAGGAGGCGGCGCGCGACTGGCTGCACCGGGCCTGCGCCCCGATCATCGACGACGAGCCCACGACCAGTCCAGGAGCGACCCGATGAGCCACACCGGCAGCAAGATCCCGGCGACGCTGATCCCGGGCGACGGCATCGGGCCGGAGATCGTCGCGGCCGTCACCGACATCCTGGCCGCGCTCGGCGCGCCGTTCGAGTGGGACACCCAGCTCGCCGGCGTCGCGGCACTCGCGGACTCCCACGATCCGCTGCCGGCGAAGACCATCGCGAGCATCCGCCGCACCGGGCTCGCCCTGAAAGGCCCGCTGACCACGCCGGTCGGCGGCGGCTTCCGCTCGATCAACGTGACGCTGCGTCAGGAATTCGGGCTCTACGCCAACCTGCGCCCGGCACGCACGCTGATCACCGGCGGACGCTACGAGGCCATCGACATCGTGCTGATCCGCGAGAACCTCGAGGGCTTCTACGCCGCGATGGAGCACTACCTGCCGATCGGCGCGGATCCGAGGGCGGTCGCGATCGCCTCGGGCTTCAACACCCGCACCGAGTGCCGACGCATCGTGCGCTATGCCTTCGACTACGCGGTCAGGAACGGCCGCAAGAAGGTGACGATCGTGCACAAGGCCAACATCCTCAAGGCGTTGACCGGCCTGTTTCTCGATGTCGGCCGCGAGGTCGCCCACGAGTACGAGGGCCGCGTCGAGATGAACGACCGCATCGTCGATGCCTGCGCGATGCAGCTCGTGCTCGATCCGTGGCAGTACGACGTGATCGTCACCACCAACCTGTTCGGCGACATCCTGTCCGACCTGATCGCGGGCCTGATCGGCGGCCTCGGCATGGCGCCGGGTGCCAATATCGGCGACGAGGCCGCGATCTTCGAGGCGGTGCACGGCTCAGCGCCCGACATCGCCGGCAAGGGCATCGCCAACCCGCTCGCCCTGCTGCTCGCCTCCGAGATCATGCTGCAGCATGTCGGACGCGGCGACCTCGCCGGGCGGCTGACCTCGGCGATCAACGACACCGTGCTTACCGCCGGCGTGCGCACCCGCGATCTCGGCGGCACTGCCGATACCCGCACCCTAACCGAGGCGATCAAGCAGCGGCTGACGTAGCGGGCCGCCGCTCGCCCGGTGCGATCGACGCGCTCCGCACGATGCGATCAACGCGCTGCCGTTCATCCGTTGGTGACGATTATGCCTGCATTCTGTTCCGCAAGGATCGGGATCGGGGTATCGCCACGTGTCGGGATCGTTTGCCGGGGACATACCCCTCCTCCTCCCCGTCCGCGGACGGGAGCACGGCGCCGGCCGCGCAGCCTCGGAGCTGCTGTTCCAGCCGCGCTGCCGCCTGCACGACCGCAGCCCGATGGCGCTCGAGGTGACGGTGATGCGAAGCTGGCCGAGGCTGAGCCGCGGGCTGGTACCGGTCCGCGAGGCCGGGCTCGACCGGGCGATGCTGCGCGAGGCCTGCGGGTTCGCGGCCGGCCACGGCAAGCTGGCAGCGCCGCTGCTGTCGCTGCGCATCACCGAGGCGCAGGCGGCGTCGGGCATGTTGGCGCCGCTGATCGGCGAGATCCTGTGCGAGAGCGGCCTGGCGCCGGAGCGGCTGGAGCTGGAACTGAGCGAGGACAGCCTGAAGACCGACGAGCTGGACATGCTCTACACGCTGGCGGCGCTGCGCGACATCGGCGTGGGCGTGGTGCTGGGCGGGTTCGGCAGCGGCGTCTCCAGCCTCACGCTGCTGCGCCGGCGCGGCATCGCCGGGCTGCTCTCCGGCGTCAAGCTGGACCAGGCGCTGACCCGAGAGCTGGGAGAGCAGGACAGCGACGCCGGCTTCCTGCGCGGGCTGGGCCTGAGCGCGCACGCGCTCGGACTGCTCTGGCTCGCCGACGGCATCGAGACCGAGCTGCAGCATCTTCGGCTGCTGCAGGCCGGCTGCGACGGCGGGGTGGGGTCATGGTTCGGGCCCGCGACGCCGGCCGTAGAGCGGGTGCGGTAGTCGCGGGCGATACCGACGGTCTCTGCATGCGATCCATGCAAGGCCAGGGCCCTGCCCTGGACCCGCTCAAGGCGAAGCCTTGGGAATCCATCTATTTAAGTTGGTTTCCAAAGGCCGAGGCCTTTGGCGGGTCTGGGCAGAGCCCAGCCTTGCTTCCCAACCGTCAGTCTTTAAGCCGGCAGTATGACCATCGATGACGATCAGATCCGCGACGAGCTGCTGCGCCAGGTGGCGGCGCGCGGCGCCGGCAAGTCGATCTGTCCGAGCGAGGTCGCCCGCGCCCTCGCGCCGCGATGGCAGGGCCTGATGCAGCGTGTACGCGTCGTCGCCTTCGCGCTGTCGTGCGAGCGCCGCATCGAGATCCTGCGCAAGGGTCGCCCGGTCGAGCCCGACGCCGCGCGCGGCGTGATCCGACTGCGGCTCAGGGACGGGCCGGACTGATCGCGGTTCAGCCGGCGCGGCGCCAGAACCCGGTGACGGCGGCGGCCAGCATGCCCAGGCGCGGCGTCACCAGCGCGTCGTCGCCGTGGCGCAGTTCGGTGGTGAAGATGCACAGCGACGAGGCGGAGAGCAGCGCCGCGCCGAGGCGCTGCGTCGAGCCGGTCATGATCAGGGCGGCGCCGAGCAGCTCGGAGGCGCCGATGGTCTGCATGTCCTGGCGGCTCCAGCCCCAGCTCCGGAACAGCTTCTCCTGCGGCTCCAGGGCGACCAGCTTGCTGATCCCGGCGGCGGCGAAGCCGATGCCGACGATGCTGTGCCAAATCGACGGCCTGGTCCTGGACATGAGCTGATCTCCCCTGCGAGGCGCAACGCCCGCGGCTCGGCGCGGTTCGCACGGCTGGGCCGCGAGGCCGCCACCGATCCCGGCGCGATGGTAGCGGCGGACGGATTTGAACCGCCGACCAAGGGATTATGATTCCCCTGCTCTACCGCTGAGCTACGCCGCCGCACGGGTGCGTCGCGCCGGGAGGCGGTGAGATATCGACAGCCCCGGAGCGAGTCAACCGCAGCCGCCCGGTTTGCACCGCACCCGGTCGGTTGTACCAGTACAACGATGCACGATCATCTGCTGACCTTCATCGTGGACTTCCGGCAGTGGCTGAACTGGGCGCCGCCGCTGCTCGCCTCGGCGATCGTGCTGCTGGTGGTGGCGGTGCTGGGGCTGCTGCTGAGCGGCGTGATCACCAGCCTGTTCCTGCGCTTTCCAGGGGAACGCGGCGCCTTCGTGCGGCTGTTCGCACGCGGCATGCGCCGGCCGATGCGCGGCTTCATCGTCATCGTCGCGGTGGGTTCGGCGCTGCCGGCGGCGGGGCTGCCCGATGCCTGGTTCTCGGCGGCCGAGCAGGCCCTGCTGGTGGCGCTGGTGCTGCTGCTGGGCTGGGGCGCCGGCACCGCGGTGCGCATCCTGAGCGACGGCTACCTGTCGCGGTTCAAGACCGGAGAGGAGGACAACCTCCTCGCCCGCAAGCACATCACCCAGGTCGGCATCCTGCGCCGTGCCGCCGACATCCTGATCTTCACGGTCGCGGTCTCGGCCGCGCTGATGACCTTCGCCCCGGTGCGTCAGTACGGGGTCAGCCTGTTCGCCTCCGCCGGCGCCGCCTCGCTGATCGTGGGCCTGGCCGCGCGTCCGCTGCTGACCAACCTGATCGCCGGCGTGCAGATCGCCATCACCCAGCCGATCCGAATGGAGGATGCGGTCATCGTCGAGGGCGAGTGGGGCTGGATCGAGGAAATCACCTCGACCTACGTGGTGGTGCGGCTGTGGGACTGGCGGCGGATGATCCTGCCGATCTCCTACTTCCTGGAGCGGCCTTTCCAGAACTGGACGCACAATTCCGCCTCCCTGATCGGGTCGGTGTTCTTCTTCCTCGACTACCGCGTCCCGGTCGAGCGCATGCGCGGCAAGCTGCTCGAGATCGTCAAGGAGAGCCCGCTATGGGACGGCAAGGTGGTCAACCTGCAGGTGAGCGACGCCACCGAGCACGCGGTGCAGGTCCGCATGCTGGTCAGCGCGCGCAACGCGCCGCAGACCTGGGACCTGCGATGCGAGGTGCGCGAGAGGATGCTGCTGTTCTTGCAGCAGGAATGTCCCGAGGCGCTGCCGCGCACCCGGGTGCTGATCGACCCGGCCCATCCGCCGGGATGATCGGCCACCCTCAGGTGCCGGCGCCGTTCAGCTCGCTCTCGGGCTGCGCGGCTTCCGGCGCGACCGCCGCGGCTGGAACCGGCGTCACGACGACCGGAGCTGCGGGCGCCCGCTCGCGCGGCTGGCGCGGCGCGCGCTCGCGGCGCGGCTCGCCGGCCGGCCTGTCGGACGCGGCACGTTCGACAGCCGCCCGTTCAACCGGCGGCCGTTCAACTGGCGGCCGTTCAACTGGCGGCCGTTCGACCGGTTGGCCGTCGGCAACGTCGCCCTGCGCCGCCTGGTGCTGGGCGGGCTGGCCGCGCGACCTCTCGGGCGGGGCGGGTTCAGGCTGCACCGGCCCAGGCTGGACCGCCTGGAACTGGGATCCCTGCCGTTCCTGCCGCTCCGAGGGGCTCTGGCCACCCTGCACATCGGTCGCCTGGCGCTCGACGTTCTGGTGGCGTTCGTAGCCCTGCCGCTCGTAGTGCTGACGCTCGCCCGCTTGGCGCTCCCCACCCTGTCGCTCACCACCCTGGCGCTCCCCACCCTGTCGCTCCCCACCCTGGCGCTCACCACCCGGGCGCTCCCCACCCTGGCGCTCGCCCGCCTGGCGTTCGCCGCCGTGACGGTCGATGATCTGCGGCTGCGGCGTGCTGCCGGTGATCAGCGGGTCCTCGGTGCCGCGGTCGTCGCCATCCTGCTCGTCGCCGACCCGCCCGCGCTGCTGGTTGTTGTTCGGGTAGCCGCCATGCTGCACGCCCTGACCCTGCTGGCTGGCCTGGGCGATCGCGTTGAGGATGCGGAAGTAATGCTCGGCGTGCTGGAAGTAGCCCTCCGCCATCACGCGGTCGCCGGAGCTGGTGGCGTCGCGCCCGAGCTGCAGATACTTCTCGAACAGCTGCTGCGCGGTGCCGCGTATGCGCAGATCCGGGCCGTTGCTGTCGAAGACGTGGTTGCGGTTCAGCGGGATCTGGCCGTTATGGTGCCGTATCGGGCTGCCGCCGCCACCGCCGCTGCCGCCTCCCGGACGATGGTTGCGGCCTCGCATGCGTTTCATGTTCATCAGTCTGTCGAAGCACTTTCCTGATTGGCATCGCCCGGCATCGTCCGGGCACCTGGGGCGCCGTCACCCCGCGACGTCGAGATCCACCGAAAGATGGCGTCGACTCCGTGATCCGGCCGCTGACACACCGACGATCCTGCCTGGGCCAAGTGCCGGTATGCCGGAAGGGATCAACGATCCCACGGGCCGGTCGCCGGCGGGCGGTACGGAACTCGATCGTTCCAGGCGGTTCCGTCGCGCGATTCAAGCCTAGCCCGTCGCCGCATCCCTGCCAAATGGTTTCTACCGCCGCAGCGCCAGGGCGCGCGGCACGCCGCCGAGATCGGCCCGCACCGAGACTGTGGCAAGACCGGCGGCGCGCGCGATCATCCGCACCGGCTCGATCTGACCGGCGCCGAGCTCGATGATCGCGAGCCCATCCGCCGCCAGCAGACCGCCGAGCCGCGAGAGGATGACGCGGTAGGCGTCGAGGCCGTCGGCGCCGCCATCGAGCGCCGGCCGCGGCTCGAAGCGCGAGACCTCCGGCATCAGGCCGGGGATGTCGCGCGTGCGGATATAGGGCGGGTTGCTCAGCACCAAGTCGAAGCCCAGCGCGACGGGCGACAGCGCCTCGTCCCAGCAGCCGCACAGGAAGGCGCTGCGCGACCGCAGCCCCGCCGCCATCGCGTTCGCGGCGGCGAGGCTGCAGGCGCCGGCCTCGCGATCGACGCCGACGCCCCAAGCCTGCGGATACTCCGACAGCGCCGCCAGCAGCAGGCAGCCGGTGCCGGTGCCGAGATCCAGCATGCGCAGGCCCAGCCCGCGATCCGGCCGCAGCGCCAGCAGGCTCTCGATCAGCGACTCGCTGTCGCCGCGCGGGATCAGGGTGGCGTCGGACACGCCGAGCTCGAGCGTCCAGAACCCCTGCCGGCCGGTGATGCGGGCGAACGGCTCGCGCGCCGCGCGGCGGCCGACCGCGGCGCGGAACGCGGCCTGCGCCGGCGGCGCGACCCGGCCGCCGCGGTCGCGCAGCCGCATCGCGCCCGCCTCGACGCCGAGCGCGTGCCCGAGCAGCCGCAGCGCCTCGCGACGCGGCGAGGTGAGGCCGGCGTCGGCCAGCTGCCGTTCCGCCCACGAGATCAACTCGCCGATCGACGCCCCGACACCCTCGTGCTGCGCCCCCATCTCGTCCTATCCTCCGGCCGATGCCCCGCTCCGCGATCCCGTCCACGCTGCTGGCAGCGGCGATCCTCGCCTGGCCCGGTCCGGGACGGAGCGCGAGCTTCACCGTGCATGACGGCCGCGCGGCGCCGGAGCTCGACGAGGCGACCGAACTCTACATCGACGAGAAGCTGGTGGCGTCGTTCCGGCTGGATGGCGCCCGGCGCCAGATCGACCTGACGCTCACCGTGCCGGACCGCAGGGACGGCCAGGGCCACGAGGCCTACGGCTACGCGCTGTGCGGTGCCATCACCGTACGCAACGCCCAGGGCGTGATCGAGACCCACGAGGTGAACGCCACCGGCCTGCTGCACGACCCGAACGGCCACCGGTTCGAGGCCCTGGGGGCTGCGGACTTCACCCGCTTCTATCTCGCCGATCCGGCCGATCCCGCCGCCGCCGAGAGCACCGCCGCGCGCTCCGGACTGTGCCGCGCCTCGATTTCCTGAGTGTCCGGCGGCTCAGGACGCATCGGAAGCGAGCAGCGCCGCCTGCTCCTCAGCACTCAGCGCGTCGATGAACTCGTCGAAATCGCCCATCATCACCCGGTCGATCTTGTGCAGCGTCAGGTTGATGCGGTGGTCCGACACCCGTCCCTGCGGGAAGTTGTAGGTGCGTATCCGCTCGCTGCGGTCGCCGGTGCCGACCTGCGACTTGCGGTCCGCCGAGCGGGTCTCGTGCAGCTGCGCGCGCTGCCGCTCGTAGAGGCGGGCGCGCAGGATCTTCATCGCCTTGGCCCGGTTCTTGTGCTGGCTGCGCTCCTCCTGCATCGCCACCACGATGCCGCTCGGCATGTGGGTGATGCGCACCGCACTCTCGGTCTTGTTGACATGCTGGCCGCCCGCACCGGAGGCGCGATAGACGTCGATGCGCAGGTCGGCCTCGCTGACCGTCACGTCGACCTCCTCGGCTTCCGGCAGCACCGCCACCGTCACCGTCGAGGTGTGGATCCGGCCCTGGCTCTCGGTGGTCGGCACGCGCTGCACCCGGTGCACGCCGGATTCGTATTTCAGCCGTGCGAACACGTTGTGCCCGTTGATGGTGGCGATGCCCTCGCGCAGCCCGCCGAGTTCGCTCTCGTCATACTCCAGCAGCTCGAAGCGCCAGCCGCGCCCTTCGGCGTAGCGCCGATACGCATCGAACAGCTCGGCCGCGAACAGCCCCGCCTCGTCGCCGCCGGCGGCGGGACGCAGCTCCAGGATGGCGCTGCGGGCGTCGGCCTCGTCGCGCGGCAGCATCGCCAGGCGGATCTCCTGGCGCAGCCCGGGCAGGCGCTCGTGCAGGCTCGCGAGCTCGGCCTGGGCCAGCTCGCGCATCTCCGGATCCTCCAGCAGCGCCGCCGCCTGGCGTTCCTCGGCCTCGGCGGCGCGCAGCTCGTTGATGCGCGCGACCACCGCGCCGAGATCGGCGAACTCGCGCGAGGCGCGGTTGAACGCCTCGCCGGCCAGGCCCGAGGAGAGCTGGTCGCGCAGCTCGTCGGAGCGCGCGACGATGCGGTCCAGCCGATGCTCGAAGTTCATGGGGTCCCGAGCAGGTGCGCCGCCAGCCGGTCGAGGGCGACCTCGCACTGCGTGCCCCGTGCCAGGTCCTTGAGCTGGGCGCTGCCGCGGGCGAGCTCGTCCTCGCCGAGCAGGACCGCGAACGACGCGCCGATCCTGTTGGCGCGCTCCAGACGGCGCTTGAGATTGCCGCGATAGGCCATCTCGGCGCGCAGCCCGGCGGCGCGCAAGCTCTGCAGCAGCCCGATCGCGGCCGCCTCAGCAGCCTCCCCCATCGGCACCACGGCCACCGTCGGCGGCGGCGGCGGCGCGCCCGCCAGCAGCAGGCACAGCCGCTCGATGCCGCCGGCCCAGCCGATCGCCGGGGTCGCCGGGCCGCCCATCTCCGCGACCAGCCCGTCATAGCGTCCGCCGGCCAGCACCGTACCCTGCGCGCCGAGACGCTCGGTCGTGAACTCGAAGGCGGTGTGGCTGTAATAGTCCAGGCCGCGTACGATGCGCGGGTTCTCGCGGAAGCCGACCCCGAAGCCGTCGAGCGCGCGGCGCAGCGCGTGCCAGAAGCCGCGCGCCGACGGCGTCAGGTAGCCCGCGATGGTCGGCGCCGCCTCGACCAGCGCGCGGTCGCAGGCCGCCTTGCTGTCCAGGATGCGCAGCGGGTTGCGCTGCAGCCGCGACTGGCTCTCCTCGGAGAGCTGCCCGCGCACCTCGTGGAAATAGCCCACCAGCCCGTCACGCCAGGCCTGCCGGCTCTGCGCGTCGCCCAGCGTGTTGAGCTCCAGCACCGTCGCGCTTTCGACGCCGAGTGCCGCCAGCACGTCGCGGCCGAGCGCGATCGTCTCGGCGTCGGCGAGCGGCTCAGCGACGCCGATCAGCTCGGCGCCGATCTGGTGGAACTGCCGGTAGCGGCCCTTCTGCGGCCGCTCGTAGCGGAACATCGGACCGGCGTAGAACACTTTCTGCGGCAGCGACTGGGTCAGGCCATTGCTGACCAGCGCCCGGCAGATCGACGCCGTGCCCTCCGGACGCAGGGTGATGGAGTCGCCGCCGCGGTCGGCGAAGCTGTACATCTCCTTGGTGACCACGTCCGAGGTCTCGCCGAGGGTGCGCGAGAACACCCGCGTATCCTCGAAGATCGGGGTCGCCCATTCGTCGAAGCCGTACAGGCCGGCGACGCGTCGCGCGGTCGCGACGACGTGCGCGTGGCGACGCTGCTCCTCGCCGATCAGGTCCCGTGTGCCGCGCACCGGCTGCAATGCGTCCAACTGATGTTCCTAGGCTGGCGCCGGCGTCGGGCGCTGGCTACTCGGCGGCCAGCCCGTCGGCGGCCAGCTCGGCCAGCTTCTTCGCATCCGTCTCGGCCTGGAACTGCGCCGCCTTATGCTCGACCAGCTCGACGATGTGTTCGACCATGCGCTCCGCCGGCATGGTGTGGTCCTGCCTGCCGGCGGCATACACCATGTGCCGGCCGGAGCCGCCGCCGGTGACGCCGATATCGGTCATCAGCGCCTCGCCGGGCCCGTTGACGACGCAGCCGATGATCGACAGCGTCAGCGGCGTCTCGATATGGGCGAGACGCTCCTCCAGGGTGGCGACGGTCGCGATCACGTTGAAGCCCTGCCGCGCGCAGGACGGACAGGAGATGATCTTCACGCCGCGATGGCGCAGGCCGAGCGACTTCAGGATGTCCCAGCCGACATGCACCTCCTCCTCCGGCTCCGCCGACAGCGAGACCCGCAGCGTATCGCCGATGCCGGCCCACAGCAGCGAGCCCAGCCCGATCGAGGACTTCACCGTGCCGGCGCGCTTTCCCCCCGCCTCGGTGATGCCGATATGCAACGGATGGTCGCAGACCTCGGCGAGCTGCTGATAGGCGGCGACGGCGAGGAACACGTCCGACGCCTTCACGCTGATCTTGAACTCGTGGAAGTCGTGGTCCTGCAGGATCTTGGCGTGCTCCAGCGCGCTCTCGACCAAGGCGTCGGGGTTCGGCTCGCCGTACTTCTCCAGCAGGTGGCGCTCCAGCGAGCCGGCATTGACGCCGATCCGGATCGAGCAGCGATGCTCGCGCGCCGCCCGCACCACCTCGCGCACACGCTCAGCGCTGCCGATGTTGCCGGGGTTGATCCGCAGGCAGGCGGCACCGGCGCGCGCCGCCTCGATGGCGCGCTTGTAGTGGAAGTGGATGTCGGCGACGATCGGCACGTTGACCTCGCGCACGATCTCGGCGAGTGCCGCAGTGCTCTCCTCGTCGGGACAGGAGACCCGCACGATATCGACTCCGGCGAGCTCGGACAGCCGGATCTGCGCGATCGTCGCCGCGGCGTCCGTGGTCAGCGTGTTGGTCATGGTCTGCACGGTGATCGGCGCGTCGCCCCCGACCGGCACCCGGCCGACATGGATCTGGCGCGACTTGCGGCGGTCGACCTGCTGATACGGACGGTAGCTCATGGCGCGATGCTCCGGATGAGAGCGCTCGCCGCTCGCGCCCGTCGGGCACGGCGGCAAGGCCCTGCGGCCGCTTCCTGCCAGGAACTGCGCCATTTGGCCAGTCCGCAGACGCCCGCGGTGTCCCGCGGGCAGGCGCCGGGCTAGCGGGCGCCCTGCTTCAGGCGGCCCCCTGCTTCAGACGACCGGCGAACTGCTTGCGGAACTTCGACACCTTCGGCGCGATCACCGCGCGGCAGTAGCCGGCATAGGGGTAACGGGCGAAGTAGTCGTGATGCTCGGGCTCGGCCGGATAGAACGCCGGCAGCGCGGCGATCTCGGTGACGATCGGCCGATCCCAGATCGCGGCGGCCTCGATCTCGGCGCGCACCGCCTCGGCGTCGCGACGCTCCTGGTCGCTGGCGACGAAGATCACCGAGCGATACTGGGTGCCGACATCCGCGCCCTGCTGGTTCGGGGTGGTGGGATCATGGATGGTGAAGAAGATCCGCAGCAGGTCGGCATAGGAGAGGGTCGCCGGGTCGTACGTCACCCGCACCACCTCGGCATGGCCGGTGGTGCCCGAGCAGACCTGCTCGTAGCTGGGACGCTCGGTGCGGCCGCCGGCATAGCCGGACAGCACCTCGGTGACGCCGCCCAGATCGTCGTACACCGCCTCCAGACACCAGAAGCATCCGCCACCCAGAATCGCCTGCGCCATGACGTCCTCCTCGAGATCGTGCAGTTCAGATGGCGATGATCGGGCCGCCGGAAAGACCTTGACGAGTTTCTATCTGGTGACTGGGAATGGGAACCGCGCCGCTCGGTCGGGCGCTGCATCACGGAGCTGGAGAACGATTTCGATGTCCGCAAATCCCCTGGAAGACGACAGCGAACGGGATCATCGCATCCGCGAACGTGCCTACCATCTCTGGAACGACGAGGGCCGTCCGCACGGACGTCACGACGAGTACTGGGAGCGCGCCCGCGAGCTGGTCGCGATGCGGGACTCCGCCGGCGCCGGCCAGCTGGTGAACCCCGAGGCGGCGGGGCTGGATCCGAGCCGGTCCGAGCCGGTCGAGGAGGCCTTCCTGCAGGAGAATCTCGGCGAGTTCCCAGATCGCCTGGCCGACCAGGGCGAGGTCGACCCGACGCCGAAGGCGAGACGCACCGCACGCGCGGCGGTGGCGGCGCCGGAGCGGGTCTCCGACATTCCCCACGCGGGCAGCGCGACGGCGGCGGAGAAGCTGCCTGCCAAGCCCGCCCTGAAGGCGAAGGCCCAATCGGCCGAGCCGGCGGCCGAGCCGGCGCCCCCGGCAAAGCAGGCGGCGCCGGCCACAACGTCGGACAAGGCTTCGGCCAAGCCGACGCTGAAGCCGGCCGCGAAGAAGCGGCTGAAATAGTCCGCGCCGCCCGGAGCACCTCCCTGGGCGCTATTCGGCCCGCTTCGGGACGATCCGCACGCCGTGGCTTCGCGTGCGCGGGTGCAGCACCGGCGTGCTGCGAGGCGGCAGGCTCGGCGCTGCGCGCGCCATGCCCGGATCGATCTGCGCGGGCGGCCGCACGACGCCGTCCGTGCCGACGGCTGCCGGCGGACGCGGTACCGCATCCGTGGCCTGCGCTCGCGCCGCGCCGCCGGGCAAGAGTGCCGCCACGAGCAGGCAGACCCCGAACCGCGCCGTGACGCCCTGGCGCCTATCCTGTCCCGCTGGCCGCCACGATCGGATCTCACCGGTCATCCCAGCATTCCCGTCCTGTCCCTGCTGCAGCAACGAACCCGGTGGGGTCCGGTTGCGATCGGGCCGGGATGCTCCACTCAGAAGCCGCCGCGGAAGCGCTCCGGCAGCCGCCACAGCGCATCGCCGCTCAGGTGCAGGTCGATCCGGTAGAGCTCGTGCTCGCGTGTCGCCGCACTCTGCACGACGCGGGCCAGCCAGCTGCGCAGCGCCGGATCGTCCAGCCCGAGCGTCCGGTTCGCCTGTCGCGGCAGCGCCGCCATGCCGAGCAGCATGTCCCGCCAGGCGGTGTCGGCCATGCGCTGGTGTGATCCGGCCTCGGCCGAGATCCAGGCCTGACGGCGCGTACGCGTCAGCCGCGTCAGTCCGGACTGCAGGTCGGCGTAGCGCAGGTGGAACAGGAACAGCTCGTCGAAGCGCGGCGGCGCGTCGATGTTGTGGAAGCCCGGCGCCCATCGCACCGGACGGCGGATCAGCACCGGCTTGCACATCGCCGAGGTGAAGCGCAGCCAGTGCCGCTGCAGGCTGACCGGCCGGCTCCAGTCCAGCGCCGGTTCGTCGTCGGGGCTGTGCACCACGTCGAGCCCGATCGCCGCGATCACTGCCTGCGGATCCAGGGCGGCGGCATAGTCGGCGAGCGAGGCGTGCAGTGCCGGGTCGGCGACCAGGATCTCGTCGACGTCGACGTAGATCACGCTCTCGTACCAGCTCAGCAGTGCGGCGCAGAAATCCGAGATGAAGCGGCAGCGCCGGTCGTCATCCTGCGGCGAGCGCGGAATGCGCACGACGTTCAGGCCGGCGACCAGCCGAGCCGGATCGGTGCTGCCGTCGTCGGAGCCGTGATCGACGACGTAGAGATGCCCGGGCGCCACCTGGGCGCAGTAGTGCCGCACCCAGAGCGGCAGGAAGATCGGCTCGTCATAGACCATGGTGACGACGGCCAGCGGCGCCCGGGCTGGCGCGTCCGACCGCCCCGGATCCGCGGCCCGGGTCACGCTCTGTTCCGCCTCGCTATCATTTCGTTAGCAAAGCAGCTTTGCCGCCTCGCGGCCACCCCGATGCGGACGCGACCGCCCCTGCCGGGCCGTACTTGACCTGCACGACCGGCGGTCCATACCGTTGATGCATGGGCCGTATGCAGAACCTACAACCCGGCGACCGGCCGGCATCCGCAGGTCAGGGCCGCCAGCTGATGCTGCGCAAGCCGATCTCCGACGTCGAGGCGGAGATCGCCTCGCATGGGCTGAAGCGGACGCTGGGTCCGCTGAACCTGACCATGCTCGGCGTCGGCTCGACGATCGGCGCCGGCATCTACGTGATGACCGGCAGTGCCGCGGCGCATTACGCCGGGCCCGCGGTGCTGCTCTCGTTCCTGCTGGCGGGCCTGGCCTGCGCCTTCACCGCCCTGTCGTACGGCGAGCTGGCCTCGGTGATGCCGGTCAGCGGCTCGGCCTACACCTACGCCTACGTCGCCGTGGGCGAGGTGTTCGCCTGGGTCACCGGATGGCTGCTGCTGCTGGAGTACGGCATCTCGACGGCGGCGGTGGCGGCCGGCTTCTCAGGCTACGCCACCAGCCTGCTCGCCGATTTCGGCGTGCACGTGCCGGCACTGCTGCACAGCCCGCTGATCGAGACCGCCCAGGGCGCTGCCGGCGGCACCACCCTGGTCTGGAGCGGTGGCCTGGACCTGGTGGCGGCCTTCGCCAGCCTGCTGGTGACGGCGATCCTGGTGATCGGGGTGACGGAATCCGCCACCGTCAACAGCGTCATCGTGGTGATCAAGGTCTCGGTGCTGGTGGTGTTCGTGGCCTTCGGCGTCGGTGCGGTGCACACGTCGAACTGGACGCCGTTCATTCCCGCCAGCGCCGGCGGGTTCCGCTTCGGCGTGCCGGGCATCTTCCGCGCGGCTTCGGTGATCTTCTTCGCCTATGTCGGCTTCGAGGCGGTGTCCTGCGCCGCCGCCGAGGCGCGCAACCCGAGGCGCGACGTGCCGATCGGCATCCTCGGCTCGCTGGCGATCTGCACCGTGACCTACGTCGTGGTCGCGGCCGTGCTCACCGGCATCGTCCCCTACCGGGAGCTCGGCGTGCCGGACCCGCTGGCGATCGCGGTCGATGCCATGCACCGGCCCTGGCTGGCGCTACTGATCAAGATCGGCGCGGTGACCGGCCTGTGCTCGGTGATGCTGGTGCTGCTGTACGGCCAGTCGCGGATCTTCTACACGATGTCGCGCGACGGCCTGCTGCCGAAGCTGTTCCACCGGCTGCATCCGCGCTTCCGCACCCCCTGGCTCGGCACCATCCTGGTCGGCGTCGCCACCGCCGCCGCCGCCGCGACCCTGCCGATCGACATCATCAGCGACCTGGTCAGCCTCGGCACCACGGTCGCCTTCGGCATCGTCAGCTTCACCGTGATCTGGCAGCGCAACGCGCGGCCCGACCTGATCGCGCCGTTCCGGGTGCCGCTCGGCGGCCTGCGCATCCGCGGCGTGTGGATCGGCACGGTGCCGGCGCTGGGGATCATGTTCTGCGTGATCATGGCGGCACCGCTGCTGATCGACCTGACCGTCGCGCTGTTCCACGGCAACCCGGTGCCGGCGCTGCTGCTGCTGGTCTATGCGCTGCTGGGGGCGGCGACCTACGTCGGCTACGGCATGCGCCATTCGACGCTGGCGCGCGCCGAGGCGCAGGGCTCGCGCTAGCGGCCGCGACGGGGGACTTGACCCGGTGGGCGCCCAGGCCTCAGACCCCGCTGCAGCCGCCGTGGGGGATGAGATGAGTGCTGCCGACCTCGACCTGCCCTATGAGACGCGTGCGATCCTGGGCGCCCTGGACGTGCCGGCGGACCTGTTCGACCACCCAGGCCCGGCCGCGCGTGTGGTGCGCTCGCCGCTGACCGGGGAGGCGATCGGGCGGGTCGCGCACGCCGACGCCTCGGTCTGCGCCGCCGTGATCGGCCGCGCCGAGCAGGCGTTCGGCCAGTGGCGCCGCATGCCGGCGCCGCGCCGCGGCGAGCTGGTGCGGCTGTTCGGCGAGGAACTGCGCGCGGCCAAGCCGGCACTCGGCCGTCTGGTCACCATCGAGGCCGGCAAGGTGCCCTCCGAGGGTGCCGGCGAGGTCCAGGAGATGATCGACATCTGCGACTTCGCCGTCGGCCTGTCGCGCCAGCTCTACGGCCTGACCATCACCAGCGAGCGTCCCGAGCACAGGATGATGGAGCAGTGGCACCCGGCGGGCGTGGTGGGCGTGATCTCCGCGTTCAACTTCCCGGTCGCGGTGTGGGCCTGGAACGCGGCACTGGCGCTGGTCTGCGGCGACGCGGTGGTCTGGAAGCCGTCGGAGAAGACGCCGCTGACCGCGCTGGCGACGATCGCGCTGTTCGAGCGCGCGGCGCTGCGTTTCGGCGAGGCGCCGGACGGGCTGTGCGGGCTGCTGCTCGGCGGCCGCGACGCCGGGGCGGCGCTGGTCGCGGACCGGCGCGTGCCGGTGCTCTCGGCCACCGGCTCGACCGCGATGGGACGCGTGGTCGGACGCGAGATCGCCGGCCGCTTCGGACGCGCGATCCTGGAGCTGGGCGGCAACAACGCCTCGATCGTCTGCCCCTCGGCGGACCAGGAGCTGTCGCTGCGCGCGGTCGCCTTCGCGGCGATGGGGACCGCCGGGCAGCGCTGCACCAGCCTGCGCCGGCTGATCGTGCACGACAGCATCCACGACGCCTTCACCGCCAAGCTGCGCGCGGTGTTCGAGACCGTCTCGGTGGGCAATCCGCTGGCGGGCGACAACCTGGTCGGCCCGCTGATCGACCACGCCGCCTTCGATGCGATGCAGGCGGCCCTGGCGCGGGCGCGGCAGGCGGGGGGCACCGTGTTCGGCGGCGAGCGGGTGACGCCGCCGGGCGCCGGCGACGGCTGCTACGTGCGCCCGGCCGTGGTGCTGATGCCGGAGCAGACCGGCCCGGTGCTCGAGGAGACCTTCGCGCCGATCCTGTACGTGCTGCGCTACGACGAGTTCGACCAGGCGCTGGCGCTGCATAACGGCGTGCCGCAGGGGCTGTCCTCGTCGATCTTCACCCGCGACCTGCGCGAGAGCGAGCTGTTCCTGTCCGCCGTCGGCTCGGATTGCGGCATCGCCAACGTCAACATGGGGCCGTCCGGGGCAGAGATCGGCGGCGCGTTCGGCGGCGAGAAAGAAACCGGCGGCGGACGCGAGTCGGGCTCGGATTGCTGGAAGGCCTACATGCGCAGGCTGACCAGCGCGATCAATTACGGGCTCTCGGTGCCGCTGGCCCAGGGCGTGCGGTTCGACATCCCCGAGCAGCCCGGCAGGCGCTGAGCGATAGGGGCGGTCGAGGCCCGTGCTGATCAGGCAGCTCAGATCAGGCGGCCTTGATCTCGGCGACGAAGCTCTGCATCTCGTTCGAGAGCTGCCGCGCCTGCACCGCCAGGTTGCCGGCGGCGCTGAGCACCAGCTCGGCGGCGGTGCCGGTGCCGCTCGCCGAGTGGCTGACGCCGGCGATGTTCGTCGTGACCTCCCGGGCGCCGGCGGCGGTATGCTGCACGTTGCGGGCGATCTCTGCGGTCGCCGCACCCTGCTGCTCCACCGCGGAGGCGACCGTGACGGCGAGGCTGCTGACCTGCTCGATGGTCAGGGTGATGCCGCGTATGGCGGCGATGGCCTCCTGACTGACGGTCTGGATCTGGCTCACCTGGGCCGCGATCTCGTCGGTGGCACGTCCGGTCTGGCTGGCCAGGCTCTTCACCTCGGAGGCGACCACCGCGAAGCCCTTGCCGAACTCGCCGGCGCGCGCCGCCTCGATGGTCGCGTTCAGCGCCAGCAGGTTGGTCCTTCCGGCGATGCCGCTGATCAGCTCCACCACCTGCCCGATGCGCTCGGCACTCTTCGACAGGGCCTGGACGATGTCGTCGGTGCGTCGGGCATCCTCGACCGCCTGCCGCGCGATGCGGGTGGAGTGCCCGACATCGCGGTCGATCTCGCCGATCGAGGCGGTGAGCTGCTCGGCCGCCGCCGCCACCAGGTGCACGCTGATATTCGCCTGCTCGGCGGCCTCGGAGACGGCGGTGGCCTGCCGCCTCGACGCCTCGGCCGTCGACGACATCGAGCGCGCGGTGGTCTCGAGCTCCGACGAGGCCGAGAACAACGCGCCGGTCGACAGGCCGAACGTCTCGCGGAAACCGGCCACCAGCTCGTCGAGCCGGGCCGCCCGTCGATCCCGCACCGCCTCTTCGGCCTGCTTCTCGGCCGCGTGCAGACGCGCCGCCTCGGCGTCGTGCAGGATGCGGGCCTGCATCCGCGACAGGGCGAGCAGCAGCTTGGCGGTCTCGCTGCGGCCGACACGGCGGGGCAGCCGGATCTCGTTGTCGAGGCGCCCATCCGCCACCGAGGCGGCGACGGCTGCGGCGCGTCGCAGTGCTGGGACCACCGAGCGGGTGAGCAGCACGGTGAACAGGGCGCCGAGGCCGATCGCGGTGCCGATCACGATCCGGGTCCAGTGCTGGTTGCGGATCATGGCGGTCTCGGCGTCGCTGCGAAAGCCGTAGCCGTCCTGGGCGAAGCTCTCGATCACGTCGTCGAAGGCGGACGACGCGCGGTCGAGGGTGGCCGAGTCCGCCACGCCGCCCGCCAGTGCCGCGACCTTGCCGCGCAGCTGGGTGGCGGCACGGCGGGTGGTGTCGGACATCGCGCGTTCGATCGCGACGTCGAGGTCGTCGAGCACCGAGCCGATCGCATCGCGCACCGCCGCCCGGTTCGGGCCCGGCGCCGTCGCGGCGGCGGCGGCGTCGGCGCCGCGGGCCGCCGCCAGCAGCCGCTGGCGCTCGCTCGGTAGTGCTGCTGACGGCGCCTGCACCCTAGCGCCGGCATAGAGGGTCTTCACCCGCTCGAACTTGGTCTGTCCGCTTCGCGCGAAGTTCACCGACATAAAGGCCTGGTCGTACATCCGCAGCGCCGTGTCGCCCAGCCTGCGCTCGCCTTGCAGCGCGTAGAGGCCGAGCCCGATGGTGACCAGCGTCATGGCCACGTTGGCGATCAGGATCTTGAGGGTGACTGACATCGTTTGCTCCGGCAGCGCGACTGGACGCGCAGCTCGCTACTGGACGGTGACCATCAGCTTCATCTTGGGATGGATCAGGCACTGGACCTTGTAGTCGCCGGGCTTGTCGAAGGTGACCTTGACCGCATCGCCCGGCTTCTGCATGGCGCTCATCATGTGCGAGCCGTCGGGGTTCTTCACCGAGAGGTCGTGGGTGACCTGGTCGCTGTTGGTGAAGGTGACCGCCTCCCCGCTCTTCACCGTCACCGCCTCCTGCGAGAACTGCTTGTCCTTCTGGTCGATCGACTGGTCGGCGCGCGCGGGCGAGGCCGCAACGAGTGCGAGGGGCAGCAGCAGCATTATGGGCAGGAGCTTATTCATCGGGATTCTCTTCCTTCCGGGGCAGGTCTGGCAGGGTGACGGGATCGTCCGCGCTGGTGAGCGTGCGCATGAAGGCCACGAGGTCGTCCGTCTCGCGCTTGGACAGCCCCAGCCGGCGCATCTCCGGCGACAGGCTGGGGCGGTCGAGGAAGCCGGTGTCGTAGTGCACGACGACCGCGTCCAGCGTCGCGATGGAGCCGTCATGCATGTAGGGCGCGCGCTGGGTCACGTTGCGCAGCGTGGGCGTCTTGAAGGCGTGCTGCAGCAGCGGCTCGTCGGGTATCTGGTCGGCGCGGCCGGGATCCAGGCTGGGCAGCCCGATATCGTGGAAGCCGTCATCGGTGAAGCGCCAGCCCGTGTGGCAGGCGGCGCAGTTCGCTTTGCCGTTGAACAGCGAGAAGCCGCGCTTGGCGGCGTCGTCGATGGCGCCCTCGTCGCCGTCGATCCAGCGGTCGAACGGCGCCTTGTTGCTGACCAGCGTGCGCTCGAAGGTCGCGATCGCCCGGGCGATCCGCTCGAACGTCACCTTGTCGGTGCCGAACGCCCTGGCGAACGCGCGGCCGTAGGCCGGCACCGCGGCGACGGCGCCGACCGCCTGCTGCACCGTGCCTCCCATCTCGGCGGCGGTGCCCACCGGGCCGCTGACCTGGTCCTCGAGCCCGTCCTTGCGTCCGTCCCACATGATCAGGTCGGCCCAGGCGAGGTTGATCACGGTCGGCGTCGAGCGTGGCAGCGGCTTGCCGTCGTGGCCGACGGACACCGCCAGGCCGTCCTGCCAAGTTATCCCCGGATTATGGCAGGTCGCGCAGGACATGGTTCCGGCGACCGAGAGCCGCGGGTCGAAGAACAGCATCAGGCCGAGCTTGGCCTTGGCGTCCGAATAGGGGTTGTCGGCGGGGAACGGGATCGCGCCCGCGCGCCTGTACTTCGCCTTGAGCGACGCCAGTGGCGCAGCCGTGGGCGCCGGCGTCTCGGCCCGGGTGGCGGTGGCGCACAGCAGCATGGCGATCGCGGCGAAGGTCTGGAGCACGGGCCGGCTCAACGTTGTGTTCCTCGGATATCGGGCGTAGCTGTTATCGAACCGAGTATGCAACGAAAACACTGAACGAGGTGTAAACCGACCGATCCGCCGGCCGCCTTTCCTCAGGCCGCCGCGGGCGAGGATTACGGGGCGATCGCCTGCGCCGACGCAGCGCTCTGGGCGGCGTAGAGCGCGAACGGATCGAGGATGTCGCAGCCCAGCGCCTCCTCGAGCGCGTCCTGCCTGGGTGCCGCGGCCAGCGGCGCGGCCGCGCCGCCCTCGAGGTTCGAGCGGAAAATGCCGGCCGCGCTGACCGGCAGGAAATCCTCGTACAGGATCGGATCGGCGCGCACCGAGCCCGCCTCGACCGCCTCGTCCAGGCTCTGCGCGCCCAGCGGCAGGTCGGCGGTCGCGACGAGGCGGTAATAGGCGAGGCCCTCGCGTCGCAGCGTCCCGTGGTCGTCGGGGAAGGCCGCGAAGGCGTGCGCGTCGCCCTCGCCCAGCAGCCGGTCATAGAGCGCGCGTCCGGCGGGGGTGAGGGCCACGCCGCGCTGCTCGATCTCGCCGAAGCGGGCGGTGTGCTCGCCCGGCTGCGCGCCGAACCGCACCGGCTCGGACAGCGCCCTGAAGCTGGTCTGGCGCAGCAGGATCGGGCAGCGCCGCCGCGGCGGCCCCTCGATCTGCGGCTTGACCGGCAGGCCGCACGCCCGCATCGCGGCCTGTGCGGCGTCGATATCCAATACCCGCGGCGTCAGGTGGTTGATGTGCGGACCCCGAAAGCAGGCGATGTCGGCGAGCAGCGGGTGCGCCGCACGCAGCGCCTCGTAGCTGGCCAGATCGACCGTGGCCGTGTCGTGCCAGCGAAAACTATGCAGCGCCTCGGCCACGAACGCCGCGCCGGCCTCGTCGTCGAGCCGCCCCTCGGCCTCGAACCGCTCGATCAGCGCGATCGCGCGTGGGGTGACGATGCGACGCCGACGCAGGATCGCGTCCGTCTGCGCCCGAAGCGCCGGGTCCGCGATCCGGTCGAGACGCAGCAGCGAGGTGAACAGCCGGAACGGGCTGCGCCGCAGCGCCTCCGCGGCGATCGGGCGGAAGGCGGTGGAATGCACCGGCACGCCGGAGGCGGTGAGGTCGTAGTAGCCGACCGGGACCATGCCCAGCACCGCGAACAGCCGGCGCAGCAGCCGCAGCTCCTCGGGCAGGCCGACCCGGATGGCGCCGTGACGCTCCTGGTCGAGCCGCTCGCGCTCGCCCGGCCGGCCGAGCTCGACGGAGCGCGCCCCGTCCTCGTCGAGCACGCGCCGGTTGATCGTCGCGACCAGCTCCAGCAGCGTGCCGTACTGCAGCACCTCGCGGCGATACATCGCCGACATCGCCCGGGAGAACATCTCCCGCATCACATCCGCTTCCATCACAGCCCTTCCCGGCCGCCCACCCTCGTCCGGCCTCTCCCGGTACCCGCGGCGGAGATCGGGCGGGCGTCGCCGTCACTCGCCGCGCAGCGCTCGCGCCAGCTGGACCAGGATCGCGGCGGTGGCGCCCCAGATATCATGATCCGGATGCGGCCACGACCAGCTGCCGCGACGCAGGCCGTCGCCGATCCGGCGCGGCGCATCCGGATCCAGCAGCACCGCGAGGTCGAGGCCGAAGATCGCGTCCACCTCCTGCGGGTCCGCGAGCCAGCGCGCCTGCGGCGCCAGCAGGCCGACGAACGGCGTGATGCTGTAGTTGCTCGCGTGGGTGCTCTGTCGCGGCAGCCTGCCGAGCAGGCTGACATGCGCCGGGTCGAGCCCGATCTCCTCGCGCGCCTCGCGCAGCGCGGTCGCGGCGAGGTCCGCATCCTCCGGCTCCGGCCGTCCGCCGGGGAAGCTGACCTGGCCGGCATGGGTGCGCAGCAGCGCCGACCGGCGGGTCAGCAGCACCATCCGCGCCGGCGCGGGCAGGATCGGCACCAGCACCGCGGCCTGCCGGATCGCGACTGCGGAAGCGTGCCCACCCTGCCCGCTCGCCGCCGGCGGATCCGCCCGCTCGGGCCGCAGCGGCGCGAGCTTCAGCAACCGGGCGCGCAGCCAGGCGGCACCGAGAGGCTCCGTCGAGCGCAGGCTCACCGGCGGTCCGGACCCGGGACGCGGCCGCCGATCGGATTTGCACGGAACGGGACGAGGCGCAGGGTCGGCCGCATGGCCGCATCATCCCCCAGACCGTCGTCGCCAGGAAGGGCCGCGGACGGTTGCGATTTCCATCGCCACGCCGCATTCGCTGTCCTATGCATGCGTCGCACCTATGCGTGCGTCGCACTGGCCGAACGGCCGGCCTCGCGCCGAACCACAACGTCCGGGACCCGTCGATGATCTCCCGCCTGCTGCGCCTGTACCTGATCATCCTCTCCCTCGCCTCGCTGTCATGCCTGCCGATGCACGCGGCGCATGCGCAGATGAGCCTCGGCGGCGGCGGCGGCGGTGCCGGCAGCGGCAGCGATCCGGGCGACGACGACGCCAAGGCGGCGGCGGCCGCGAACGCGCCGCCTCCCGCGCTGCCGGGTGCGGTGTCCAATGATCCCGCGGCACCCTCGGGGCATGCGTCGGCGGACATGAACCCGACCGCTGCGCTGTTCGATGCGATCAACCGCGGCGATCTCACGGCGGCCAAGGAAGCGCTGTCGCGCGGCGCCGATCTCTCAGGCACCAACGTGCTGGGCGAGAAGCCGATCGAGAGCGCCATCGACCTGAACCGCAACGACATCACCTTCCTGCTGCTCTCGATGCGCAACAACGACGACCAGTCCGGGCGGGTCCAGGTCGCCACCGATACCGCCAGCGGCAGCATCGACAAGCCGGGACATCTGACGATCCATGGACGCAGCTCCAACCGCCCGGCCCAGCAGGCCGCATACGGGGGATCGCGCGCCGCGGCCGATGGCGGCGTCGCCAAGCCGGAGGTCGGCTTCCTCGGCTTCGACGGGAGCTGATCGCGGGTCGCCGGGTCTCGCATGAACCAGGCGCCGAACCCGATCGCGACCGTCCTCGCCGGCCTGCTGCTCGCCTCGGCGGCGCTCTGCTTCCTCGTCCTGCGCCTGCTGCCCGTCGCGATCCCGCTGGCGCTGCTCGGCGTGCTGCTGCCGCTGGCCCTGCGCGTCGCGCGTGAATGGGAGCGCGCCGTGGTGCTGCGCGCGGGCAAGCTGAAGGGCGTGCGCGGCCCCGGCCTGTTCTGGATCATCCCGGTGGTGGACAGCGTCGCCGGGACCGTCGACCTGCGCATCCAGACGACGCCGATCGCCACCGAGCAGACCCTCACCCGCGACACCAGCCCGGTCGACGTCGACGCCATCGTGTTCTGGATGGTGCGCGATCCGCGGCTCGCGATCACCGCGCTGACCGACTACGCCGCGGCGGTCTCGCTGGTGGCGCAGACCAGCCTGCGCGAGGTGATCGGCGCCAACGATCTGGGCACGCTGCTGGAGGATCGTCGCCGCATCGACGACTGGCTGCGCCAGGCGATCGCCGAGAAGACCGCCGCCTGGGGCATCACCGTGCAGTCGGTCGAGATCCGCGACGTGACGCTGCCGAGCAACCTGCAGGACGCGATGAGCCGGCAGGCGCAGGCGGAACGCGAGAAGGCGGCACGGGTGACGCTGGCCTCGGCGGAGCGTCAGGTGGCGATCGAGCTCGAGGCGGCGGCGCGCACCTACGACCGCAGTCCCACCGCGATGCAGATCCTGCAGATCAACCGCATCTACGAGATGAACAAGGATCGCGGCGCCACCATCCTGCTGCCGACCACGATGGCGGACAGCCTGTCGCAGCTGGTCGGACGCACGGCTGAGCCGGGCGGGCTGCGGGACCAGGGCAAGGGCTCCGCTCTTGACCCGTTGGGGCCGGCGGCCCCAAACCCCGATTCCTAAATTAGGGTTTTCAAAGGCTTGCTTTTGATGGGGTCAAGGGCAAAGCCCCTTGCCTGCTAACCGCGCACCGGCAGGTCGCCACCCTGACTCTCGGCCGGCGTGCGCAGCGTCAGCGACAACGCGTGCAGCCCGTCCGCGAGCTCGGCCGACAGCGCCTCGTGCACCAGCCGCGCGCGCTGCACCCGGCTGAGGCCGGCGAAGGCGTCACTCACCACCGTCATCGCGTAGTGGGTCTCGCCGCCCGCGCCGCGGACCCCGGCATGACCGGCATGACGGTGGCTCTCATCCTCGATCTCGAGCCGTTCCGGGGCGAATCGCCGCATCGCCGCGTGCAACCTGTCCAACCGTCCCGCCATGGCAAACCCCCCCGCCGACCCCCGGTCGCGGGGCCTTGCATGCCATGCCTGCGCGCGCACATAAACGGCCTGATGATGCGACGGAACACGCGACACCGGGCCTTCGACCCCGACCCGGACGCACCGGGCCGCGTCTGCGACATGCCCGGCTGCGAGGAGCCTGCCGGCTATCGCGCCCCGCGCTCGCGCGACAACCTGCAGGAATATTGGTGGTTCTGCCTCAACCACGTGCGCGAGTACAACGCGCACTGGGATTTCTACAAGGGCATGTCGGCCGGCCAGATCGAGGCGCATCTGCGCGCCGATACCTCCTGGAACCGCCCCTCCTGGCGGCTCGGCCATCTCGGCGGTGGACAGGCGGCGCAGGCCTTCGACGAGGAGCGCGTGCTCGACCCGCTCGGGCTGCTCGGGGCGGCTGGACGCGGCCGGCACCGGCCGAAGCCCGCCGATCCGCGGCCGGAGGCGCTACGCCAGCCGCTCGACGCCCTGGGGCTGCCCTGGCCGGTCTCGCTCGCCGAGCTCAAGAGCCGCTACAAGACGCTGGCGCGGCGCCATCATCCGGACGCCAACGGCGGTGACCGGGCGGCCGAGGAACGGCTGAAGACGATCAACGTGGCCTACACCGCGTTGCGGACGCATCTTCTCGGCGCCCGGCAAACCGGACTCGCCGAGACGGGTTGAACAGGGGCCGGCCGGCGCGGGTCGGCACGCCAGGTTAGGCGTGAAGGTGGGCGTGCGGGTGGGTGTGCCCTGGCCGACAGGAACGGACGGAAACTTCATGGACGAGATCGCGACCCTGGCGGGTACTGGAAACGAGGCGCGCGCGGGCGGCCTGGGCGAGCCGGGCCTGCCCGCTACCTCGTATCTGGGCACTCCCGACCTCCGTCTGTCCGCGCGCGAGACCTTCGGCATCGACAGCGACATGCAGGTGCCGGGCTACTCGGCGCGCACCGAGCACGTGCCGGAGATCGACACCGCGTACCGCTTCGACCGCGAGACCACGCTGGCGATCCTGGCCGGCTTCGCCTTCAACCGTCGCGTGATGATCCAGGGCTACCACGGCACCGGCAAGTCGAGCCATATCGAGCAGGTGGCGGCGCGGCTGAACTGGCCCTGCGTGCGCATCAACCTGGACAGCCACATCAGCCGCATCGATCTGGTCGGCAAGGATGCGATCGTGCTCAAGGAGGGCAAGCAGGTCACCGAGTTCCGCGAGGGGCTGCTGCCCTGGGCGCTGCAGCATGCCTGCGCGCTGGTGTTCGACGAGTACGATGCCGGGCGTCCCGACGTGATGTTCGTGATCCAGCGCGTGCTGGAGGTCGAGGGGCGTCTGACCCTGCTCGACCAGAACCGGGTGATCCGGCCGCACCCGGCGTTCCGGCTGTTCGCCACCGCCAACACCGTCGGGCTCGGCGACACCACCGGGCTGTACCACGGCACCCAGCAGATCAACCAGGGGCAGATGGATCGCTGGAACATAGTCACCACCCTGAACTATCTGCCGCACGCCGAGGAGACCGCCATCGTGCTGGCCAAGATGGGCTGGGACAGCAAGGACGCGCCGCTGCGCCGACGGGTTGAGAGCATGGTGGCGCTGGCCGACCTGACGCGGGCCGGCTTCATCAACGGCGACATCTCCACCGTGATGTCGCCCCGCACGGTGCTGACCTGGGCGGAGAACGCGCAGATCTTCTCCGACCTGGGCTTCGCCTTCCGCCTCACCTTCCTCAACAAGTGCGACGAGGCGGAACGGACGACGGTCGCCGAATACTACCAGCGCTGCTTCAACGAGGAGCTCGGCGCCGGCCTCGGCCCGACCGCGGCGGCAGGCCCGGCCAGCGGCCGGCGCTGAATGGCAGAACGCGACCCGGGCGGGCGCGATCCGAACGGACGCGCCGAAGCCTTCAAGCGCGCCACCGCCGGCGCGCTGCGCGCGATCGGCGGCAAGCCCGACGTGCAGGTGACGTTCCAGGCCGGTCCCGGCACCATCGTCGGCAACCGGGTGCGCCTGCCGCAGCCCGCGCGCAGCCTCTCGGGCGGAGACGTCGCGCGCGTGCGCGGCGCCGCCGACGCGGCGGCGCTGCGGCTGCGCCACCATGACAGCGTCGTGCATGCCGCGCGCTCCCCCGGCACCCGCGATGCGCGCGACGTCTACGACGCGCTGGAGCAGGCGCGGATCGAGGTGATCGGCAGCCGCGCGATGGCCGGCGTCGCGGCCAACCTCGAGGCGCGGCTGGCGCACGAGTGCGAGCAGGCGGGCTACGACCGCATGACCCGCAAGGACCAGCTCCCGGTCGCCGCCGCGCTGGGCCTGCTGGCGCGCGAGCGCATGTCCGGGACGCCGGCGCCGCAGGCGGCGCGCCGCGTGCTGTCGCAGTGGCGCGACGCCATGGGCGGCAGCGCGCAGGCGGCCCTGGACGAGCTGGTGCGCAGCCAGCACGACCAGGGCGCCTTCACCCGCGCCGCGCGCCGCCTGCTCGCGGCCTACGACCTGGCGGAGGCCGAGCTCGAGTCCGAACCGGAAGAGGAGTCCGCGCAGTCCGACCAGGGCGAGGAGCAGGCCGGCGAGCAGCCGCCGGCGCCCGAGGACAGCCAGGGCGACGACGGCAGCGAGCAGCAGCCGAGCGCGCTGCCGGAATTCGCCCATACCGGCGCCGAGCAGGAAGAGGACCCGACCGAGGACCAGGAGGGGGCGGCGGAAGGCGAGGACCGGCCGGGTGGCCCGCAGCCCTCGCGCGACAGCCACGAGCCGCCGGCGCCGCCGGGCTACCGCGCCTTCATCAGGCAGTTCGACGAGGAGGTGGCGGCGGAGGATCTGTGCGACGCCGACGAGCTCGCCCGCCTGCGCCAGCAGCTCGACCAGCAGCTGCTCAACATGCACGGCGTCGTCAGCAAGCTCGCCAACCGCCTGCAGCGCCGCCTGATGGCGCAGCAGACCAGGGCCTGGGAGTTCGACCTCGAGGAGGGCATCCTCGATGCCGGCCGGCTGGCGCGCGTGGTGGTCAACCCGACGCTGTCGCTTTCGTACAAGACCGAGCGCGACACCGACTTCCGCGACACCGTGGTGACGCTGCTGATCGACAATTCCGGCTCGATGCGCGGCCGGCCGATCACGGTGGCCGCGATGTGCGGCGACATCCTGGCCCGCACGCTGGAGCGCTGCGCGGTCAAGGTCGAGGTGCTCGGCTTCACCACCCGCGCCTGGAAGGGCGGCCAGAGCCGCGAGCGCTGGGTCGCGGAGGGCAAGCCGCGCGAGCCGGGACGGCTGAACGACCTGCGCCACATCATCTACAAGTCCGCCGACACGCCGTGGCGTCGGGCGCGACGCAACCTGGGCCTGATGCTGCGCGAGGGGCTGCTGAAGGAGAACATCGACGGCGAGGCGCTGCTCTGGGCCTACCGACGCCTGCTGGGACGGCGCGAGAGCCGGCGCATCCTGATGGTGATCAGCGACGGCGCCCCGGTCGATGACAGCACGCTGTCGGTCAATGCCGGCTCCTACCTGGAGCGGCATCTGCGCGAGGTGATCCGCGAGATCGAGGGCCGCCACGCGACCGAGCTGATCGCGATCGGCATCGGCCACGACGTCACCCGCTACTACCGCCGCGCGGTCACCATCACCGACGCCGAGGAGCTCGGCGGCACGATGATGCAGAAGCTCTCCGAGCTGTTCGACGAGGACGCCCGCGAAGGCTGGCTGCGACAGCAGGACCAGGCCGCCGCGCTGGTCGGCTCGTAGCGTCTCGCGTGGGCCTCGGTCAGCCCCGCGCGCGACGGACATAGGCGGCCGCCTGCCGGAGCAGGGAGCGACCCCGCGCGGAGCCCGGCGTCGCCGTGGCGTCGGTCGGCAACGACATCTCGGCCACCCGCCGCTCGAACAGGGCCCGCGCCCTGTCGTAGAGCACGCGGTCGAGGTCGGTCAGCGGATCGAGCAGCGCATCGAGCCGCTCGCTCGCCGGCTCCCGCGGCACCGCCACGAACTCGCCGTCGCCGCGTACCAGCTCGCCGAGCACCTGCCGCGGCGCGACCGGCTGCATCCGCAGGCCCAGCACCTGGTTGAACAGCAGCCGCGAGGCGTCGAAGCGCTCGACGATGCCGAAGCCGGCGAAGCCCTGCAGCGCGCGCCAGGCGAGCTCGAGTGCGGCCGCCGGCTCGCGCATGATCAGGGCGTCCGACGACAGCATCGTGCTCGTGGTGCGGGTCATCTGCCCGGTGATGGCGTTGCGTATGCTCCAGTGCCGCACCACCGCGGGGTGGCCGAAGAACTCCTCGACGCTGCAGGCGCGGGCCAGCCTGAGCAGGTCGTAGAGGTCGCGCTGCGGATGCGGACGGTGCGACTTCCAGAAATAGTACAGCGACAGCAGCCGCGACTTCGGCTCCCGCAGCATGGTCAGCAGCCGCAGCGGACCCGGGATCGAGCGGCAGCAGGCGAGGTCGAAATGGCCGCTGAACAGGCTGTAGCGGGCCAGCTCGTTGACGGTCCAGTCGCCGAGCTGGTCCCGGCGTTCCGGACAGATGCGATCGGCGGGGAAGTGCGGCTCCAGCATGGCGTGCAGCGTGGTGCCGGCGCACTTCTCGATATGCACGAAGACCAGCCTCGGCTGGTTCAGCTCGACCAGCGTCGGGCCGCAGGCCTTGCGCAAGGCTAGCCGCCGGGTGCGGAACTCGTCGGACGCCATCAGGTCGCGCCGGAAATCCTCCAGCACGCCGGCGTCGCGCGTCGCGTAGTCCCGTCGCGCGGCGATGATCTCCTCGGCAGAGGGTTCGCGCCCGAGGATCCAGGTGAACCCGCTGATGATGTCGGCCTCGGTGATCACCCGGACGCTCCCTCAGGTTCGGCCGCTGCCGGCTCGCGGGCCGCTCGATCGTCAGCATGGCAGCGGTTCGCCAGCCGCGCCATGCCGCTCGCACGACGCCACCGCGTCGACCCGGCGGGCGGGCATCAGCCGCTGGCCATGTCCCGGTGCCAGCAGCGGCAGGCTCAAGCGAAGGCGAGGGGCTTTGCCCCTCGACCCCATCAAAGGCAAGCCTTTGAAAACCTTAGTTTAGAAGATGGGGTTTGCGGCCTGCGGCCCCAACGGGTCAGGGGCGGAGCCCTTGCCTTGACTCCGCAGCCGCCTGGCCGGCCAGCCGCAGCAGGCCGTCGATCATCGCGTCGGCGTCCGCCTCGGTGGTGCGATGGTTGACGATGGCGGCGCGTATCGCGCGACGGCCGTCGATCGTGGTGGTCGAGGGCACCGCGATCGCGGCCTCGTGCAGGTCGAGCACCAGCTCGGCGTTCAGCGCGTCGAGATCGACGCCCTGCCGACGCAGGCGGAAGCACACGATGTTGAGGTTGACCGGCGCCAGCAGCTCCAGCGCCGGCTCGCGCGCGATGCGCGCGGCCAGGTGGGTCGCGACGTCGCAGCAGGCTTCCACCATCCGGCCGATGCGGTCGGCGCCGTAGGTCTTCAGCGTCATCCACACCTTGAGCGCGCGGAAGCCGCGCGAGAGGTCGGGGCCGAGATCGGCCGGCCATGGCCGGTTGCCGGAGACGCCGCGGTCGCTGCCCGCCAGGTAGGCGAGGCTCTGCGCGAACGCGTCCGCCTGGTGCGAGGCGTCGCGCACCAGCACGCAGCCGGCGTCGTAGGGCACCTGGGCCCATTTGTGGAAGTCGAACGCCAGGCTGTCGGCCTCGCCGATGCCGTCGAGCTGGCGGCACAGAAGCGGCGACAGCGCCGCCAGTGCGGCGAACGCGCCGTCGACGTGGAACCACAGGCCCTGCTCGCGGCAGAACGCGGCGAGGGCGGCGAGATCGTCGATCGCGCCGGTATCCACCGCGCCCGCGGTGCCCACCACCAGGAACGGTCGCAGCCCGGCCTCGCGGTCGCGTCGCACGGCATCGCGCAGCGCCGACAGGCTGATCCGGTGATCCCGGTCGCAGGCGATGCGGCGCAGCGCGTCGGAGCCGAGGCCGGCCATGTCGAAGGCGCGCGGGATGCAGCCATGCGCGCTGCCGGCGGCGTAGCCGACCAGGCCGAGGCCGCCGACGCCCGCGGTGCGCACCGCCGCACCGACCGCCTGACGGCGTGCCACCAGGACCGCGATCATGTTCGCCATCGACGAACCGGTCACCAGCAGCCCGCCGGCTTCGGGCGGCATGCCGACCATCTCGGCGGCCCAGCGCACCACCTGGCGCTCGATCTCGATCGCGGCGTGGTCGCGTCCGCCGAGATTGGCGTTCAGCCCGCCCGCCAGTAGCTCGGCGAGCATGCCGATCGCGGTGCCGCCGCCATGCACCCAGCCCATGAAGCGCGGATGGGTGTTGCCGACGCCGTACGGCTCCACCAGCCGGCGGAACGCGGCGTAAACCTGCTCCGGTGGCGCGCCCTCGCGCGGCAGCCCCGCGTGCAGCTCCGTCCGCAGCGCGTCGGGCATCCGCCGCCAGACCGGCGTCGCTGCCACGCCCTGCAGCCGGTCGAACATGTCGTCGAGCATGGTGTGGCCGAGGCTGCGCAGCGCGCTCCAGTCCTCGGGATCCAGGCTGGCCATGCGCATCCCCCGCCGCGATGACCGGCTGCTCTGCCACGATTTGCCGGCCGATGCACGCGAGCCTCGATCCCGGCCGACCGCGCGGCGTATGCAATACTATGTTCTTCGACGGCTTCACCCTCGACGAGAGCGGTCCGCTGCGGATGCGCACCGGCGGTGCCGGGCCGGTGCTGCTGCTGCTGCACGGACAGCCGCAGACCCACGCGATGTGGCACGCGGTCGCCGCCGGTCTCGCCGACCGCTTCACCCTGATCTGTCCGGATCTCTCTCCCTATCGCAGCGAGGCGACCCTGGCGGGCGACCTGCTCGGGCTGATGGACCGGCTGGGCCACGCGCGGTTCGGCGTCGCGGGCCACGGTCTGGGCGGCCACGTGGCCTGCCGGATGGCGCTCGACGCGCCCGGGCGCGTGCGCCGCGTCGCCACGCTGGAGATCGTGCCGATCCCCGAGCACGTCAACCGCGACGACATGGCGTACGCGCTGTCCGGCTATCCGAGCTGCTGGTTCGGGCAGCTGCATCCCAAGCCCGAGGCGCTGGTCACCCACGCGCCCCCGGAGTGGTTCCGCGCCGATGCGCCCGGCGAGAGCACGCGGTCCTTCCACCCGGAAGCGGTCGCCGACTACCTGCGCGCCCATGCCGGCCTGCGCGAGCGGCAGCGCCGCGCACCGCCCGAGGCGTGCCGGGCGGTCTCGCCGCGACCGGCCGAGGCCGGGCACCGGCTCCGCCTGACCTGCCCGGTCCTGGTGATCTGGGGCAGCCGCGGCCGCATCGGCGGCTGGTACGACCCGCTGCAGCTCTGGCGCGAGTGCGTCGACAACGAGGTCAGCGGCGGTCCGGTGCCGGCCGGCCACTTCCTCGCCGAGGAGACGCCGGAGACGGTCGCCGCGGCCTTCCGCGCCTTCTTCGGCGAGCGCGCACCGCCACGCGGCAAGGCAAGGGGCTTTGCCCCTTGACCCCATCAAAGGCGGAGCCTTTGAAATCCAATAGTCTTTGAGTCGGGGTCTGGGGCCCCGGGCCCAGTGGGTCAAGGGCAAAGCCCTTGCCTAATACTCTCTCAGCTCCGCGACGAGAGCCGGAATGTCCATCGGCCGCCTCGGCTCCGGAAGCTCGCGAAACACAGCGGCTCGACGTCGATACGCCAGAACGCGGCCGGGGCGGCATCGAGTGCCACGACGACCGCCGCGCGGATGACCGCGGCGTGGGTGACGGCCACGACATGTCCCGGGTCGGACGCCCGTTCGTCGAGCCAGCGCCTCACCCGTCGCAGCAGATGGTCGACGGACTCACCGCCATGTGGCGCGGCGGCCGGATCGTTGGTCCATCGTTTCAGGCCGGCCGCATCGGCCGCCTCGATCTCGGCGAGCGAGCGGCCGGCCCAGAGCGCCAGATCGATGTCGGCCAGCGCCGGATCGGCCGTCGCCTCCAGCCCCAGGGCCGCGGCCGTCTGTACGGCGCGGCGCGCCGGGCTCGTCCAGGCCGCATCCACGCGGCCTAGCGTGCCGGCCAGGGCCGCCGCCTTCGCCGCGCCGGAGGGCTCCAGCGTCTCGTCGGTCGGGAACGCCGCCTGTCGTGTGGCCTCGGTGGCGGCATGGGCGACCAGGGTCAGGCGCCGGCTCATCCGGTAAATCCGTTTGACAGCACGGGTGCGGGGCGCTCTACCCGAAGACAGCCATGTTGACGGAAGCCGGCGCAAATCCGGCACGGTCGCGCCACTGTAGATCGGCGGCATCCAGGTGCCGCTCGAAAGTCAGACCTGACCATGGCGTTGTTCCAATCCGCTGGGACGCTCGATCCCGAGGAGATACCCACATGTCCGACACGACCATTCGCCCCGACAGCGTCGCCGCACCGATCCCGTTGCGCGAGATCCTACCTTGGCTGATCTTCGGCGCGCTGATGCTTCTCGCGATCTATTTCGTCGGCGCCGAGGAGGGCGCCACCTCGCTGGTCAGCGGCATGTACGTGCACGAATGGGTGCACGACAGCCGACATCTGCTCGGGTTTCCCTGCCACTGACGAGGTGCGGCGGTCATGGTCAGAACCCTGCTCATCCGCGGCATGCTGGTCGGCTTCGTCGCCGGGCTCCTGGTGTTCGGCTTCGCCAAGGTCTTCGGCGAGCCGCAGGTCGATCGCGCCATCGGCTTCGAGACGGCGATGGACCAGGCCAAGGTCAGGGCCGATGCCGCGCGGGGCGTCCACGACGTCGAGGAGCCCGAACTGGTCAGCCGGCCGATGCAGGCGAGCTACGGGCTGCTCACCGGCGTGATGGTCTACAGCACCGCCTTCGGCGGCCTGTTCGCCCTGGTGTTCGCGCTGGCCAACGGCCGTATCGCCGCACTCGGCCCGCGCGCCGTCTCGGCCCTGCTGGCGAGCACCGGGTTCGTCGCGTTCTACCTAGTGCCGAACCTGAAATATCCTGCCAACCCGCCTTCGGTCGGCCATCCCGACACCATCGGCATGCGTACCGAACTCTACTTCGTCATGATGTCGCTCTCGATCGCGGCGATGGCCGGTGCGGCGATGCTGCGCCGGCATCTGACCGAACGTCATGGCGCCTGGTCGGCGGCCCTGGCCGCATGCGCCTTCTACCTCGCGTCGGTGGCGGTCGTCGCGGCCCTTCTGCCCTCGGTGAACGAGGTTCCGTCCAGTTTTCCGGCGGTCGTGCTGTGGAGCTTCAGGATCGATTCGGCCGCCATGCAGGCGATCATGTGGGCGACCCTCGGTCTGGGTTTCGGTGCGGTTGCCGAAACCCTGTATGGCGGACGCCTGGGGTCGGCGCGTAGGGCAAGGGCTCTGCCCTTGACCCGTTGGGGCCGACGGCCCCAAACCCCATTTTCCTTGGACTGATGTTTTCATAGGCCTGCCTTGATGGGGTCAAGGGGCGAAGCCCCTTGCCTGCTCTTACTGCCGCAGCCTGCTAGACCAGCGCCTCGCAGAAACGCGTCATGCGGGCGCAGGCCTCGCGCAGGCTGTCGTCGTCGGCGGCGACGCTGAGGCGCAAATAGGGGCTCATGCCGAACGCGCCGCCATGCACGGTCGCGACGTGCTGCTCCGCGAGCAGGGCGTGCGCGAAATCCTCGTCGGTGTCGAGGCGCGCACCGCCGGCGCTGCTGCGGCCCAGGCAGCCGGCGATGCCGGGATAGACGTAGAACGCGCCGTGCGGCTCGCTGCAGGTGACGCCGCGCATCGCCCGAAGTGCCGTCACCATGCGGTCGCGGCGGCGGCGATAGGTCTCGCGCATCGACGCCACCACGTCCGGTTCGCCGCGCATCGCCGCCGCCGCCGCCGCCTGCGAGATGCCGCTGGCGCCGGACGTGGTGTTGCTCTGGATGACCGTCATCGCCGCGATCAGGCGCGACGGACCGCCGCAATAGCCGATGCGCCAGCCGGTCATGGCGTAGGTCTTGGAGACGCCGTTCAGGGTCAGCACACGGTCGCGCAGCGCCGGCGCCAGCTGCGCCAGCGACGCGTGCGCCGGCCCGTCATGGACCAGCCGCTCGTAGATCTCGTCGCACAGGATCCAGAGCCTCGGATGGCCTTGCAAGACCGCGGCGAGCCCGACCAGCTCGTCCGCGCCGCAGGTGGCGCCGGTCGGGTTGTTGGGGAAGTTCAGGATCACCCAGCGGGTGCGCGGGGTGATCGACGCCTCCAGCGCCTCTGGGGTGAGCCTGAAGCCGAGCGCCTCCGGGCAGGCCGGATGCACCGGCCGCCCGCCGAGCAGCCGCACGATCAGCGGGTAGCTCGCCCAGTACGGTGCCGGGATCACCACCTCGTCGCCAGGCTCGAGGGTGGCCATCAGCGCGTTGAACAGGATCTGCTTGCCGCCGTTGCCGACCATCACCTCGTCGTCGGCGAACACCAGCCGGTTCTCGCGGGCGAACTTGTCGCGCACCGCCTGCTTGAGTGCCGCGGTGCCCGCGACCGGCGGGTATTTCGTCTCCCCCGCCAGGGCGGCCGCGTGCGCCGCCTCGATCGCCTCGGGCGGGGTGTCGAAGTCCGGCTCGCCCAGCGCCAGCGAGATCACGCGGTGCCCCGCCGCCCGCAGCGCGCGGGCGCGCGACGCCATACCGATGGTCGCCGGAAGCCCCAGCGTGGCCAGGCGCGACGCCAAGCCTGGCGCATCGACGGCCGGCATGCTCAGCGCAGCGCCTCGCAGAAGCGTCGGATGCGGGCGCAGGCCTCGCGCAGGCTGTCGGTGTCGGTGGCGTAGCTGACGCGGAAATGGCCGGGGAACAGGAACGCGGCGCCATGCACGGCGGCCACGCCCTGCTCCTCCAGCAGCGCGGTCACGAAGTCCTCGTCATCCTCGATCCTGGCGCCGCCGGCGCTGGTCCTGCCGATGCAGCCCTGCATCGAGGGATAGACGTAGAACGCGCCCTCCGGCTTGTGGCAGGTGATGCCGGGTGCCAAGTTCAGCATCTCGACCACCAGGTCGCGCCGCGCCTGGTAGGTCGCGACCATGGTCGCGATGAAGTCCTGCGGCCCGCTGAGCGCCGCCAGCGCCGCCGCCTGGCTGATCGAGCTCGGGTTGGAGGTGGACTGGCTCTGCAGCGTGTCCATGGCGCGGATCAGGGCGATCGGCGCGGCGCCGAAGCCGATCCGCCAGCCGGTCATCGCATACGCCTTGGAGCAGCCGTTCATGGTCACGGTGCGCTCGCGCAGCCGCGGCTCGACCTGCAGCACGGTCGCCGGCCGGAAGCCGTCATAGACCAGCTTGTCGTAGATATCGTCTGTGAAGATCCAGACATCGGGATGACGCAGCAGCACGTCGCAGATGCGGCGGAGCTCGGCGGCCGAGTAGGCGGCGCCCGTGGGGTTGTTGGGGCTGTTGAGGAAGAACCACTTGGTGCGCGGCGTGATCGCCGCCTCGAGCTGCTCGGCTTCGAGCTTGAAGCCGCGGTTCGGGCCGCACGGGACGATCACCGGCACGCCGTCGGCGAGGGCCACGATGTCCGGGTACGACACCCAGCAGGGCGACGGGATGATCACCTCCGAGCCCGCCTCCAGGGTCGCGACCATCGCGTTGTAGATCACCTGCTTGCCGCCGGTGCAGACGATGATCTCCTCGGGCCGGTAGTCGAGCCCGTAATCCAGCCGGAACCGCTCGGCGACCGCGGCCCGCAGCGCCGGGGTGCCGGCGACGTCGGTGTACTTGGTCTGCCCCGCCTCGATGGCGCGGATCGCCGCGTGCTTGACGTGGTCGGGGGTGTCGAAGTCGGGCTCGCCGGCGGACAGGCTGATGACGTCGCGGCCCGCCGCCTTCAGGGCCCGTGCCTTGGTCGAGATCGCGATGGTCTGGCTGGGGCTGATCTTGTTCAGGCGTGCGGCGATGAGGTTCATGACACCCGGACGGCTCTGGCGACGGAGCCGGCAGGGTAGAGCAGAACCGGACGCTCGGGAACCGTGGCCGCCGACGTTACGAAGCGAGATCTCAAATCACGGAAATGCCGCAGTGCCGGCACGATCTGCTGTCAGCATCGAGACAGTGGAGGATATCATGCGAACGACGACATGGCTTCAGCGCGCCGCCAGGCTGCTCGTGATCGCGGGGCTCACCGCCTCGCTCGGCGGCTGCATCATCGCCCCGTACGGCTATCCCGGCTACTACCATCATCCCTATCGCGGCTATGGCTACGGCTACGGCTACTGAGGCTCAGCCGATCGCGAACAGGTTGTAGCCCCAGCCCGGAAGGTCGAGGTAGAGGCCCTCGCCGGCGAGCATGTCGCCATCGCGGGCGTAGTGCTCCGGTCCCAGCCGATCCGAGAGCGACACCAGCCGGCCGGACAGGGCCGGGTGGACGACGCGGACGCGGCACTGGCCGCGGTCGGGGCGGTAGTTCACCACGCACAGCAGGCGCGGCCCGGTGGCGTCCGACCAGATCGAGGCGGTGAACGCCTCGTGGCTCGGGTTGCCCTCCCAGGCGGCGCCGACCGGCAGCGGCTCGAACGTGCCGTCGCGCAGCGCCGGGTCCCGCAGCACCGAGAGCAGGTCGCGGTAGAACTCGTGGATCGCAGGGTCGATGGCTTCCGCCGCGCCGCGATCGAGATGGATCGGGATGTGCATGCGCGCCCCTTCCAACTGGCCCTGGTGCAGCAGCCGCAGGCCCGGCGCGCACAAGCACAGCACGGCGGCCGCCCTGTGCTGCGGCCACCCGAAGCTCGCCGCCGCGCGCGGCTCGTCGTGGTTCTCCAGGAAGCGCGCGAGATGCGACTGCACCGCCGGGTCGGCGCCGAGCAGTGCGCGCACCCGGCCGGCATCGGCGGCGCGCAGCGCGTCGTACAGCGCCTTGTCGTAGGCGAAGTCGAAACCCTGGGCGAGCAGCGCCGGTCCGAGGTTCCAGTACACCTCGGCCAGCAGGCAGAACCCGGGTGCGGCGTCGCGCAGGCGCGGGATCGTCTGCTCCCAGAACGGGGCGACCGGACGTCCGTGCAGCCACCCCGCCCAGCAGCGCTCGAACACGGCCGGCAGCAGCAGCATCGCCATGTCGCAGCGCAGCCCGTCGCAGCGTCCGGCGATGTCGAGCAGCACGTCGCGCATCGCCGCCTGCGTCTCGGGATTGCCGTAATCGAGCTGCGCCGTGTCGGGCCAGCCGGGGAAATACGGATCCCGGCCGTGCGCCACGATCAGCCGGCCGGACGCGGTGCCGGACGCGGTGCCGGACGCGGTATCGGACGCGGTGTCGATGGCGATCCAGTTCTCCGGCTCCGCCGCCAGCGCCGCCTCGCTGCCCTGGATGAACAGCGAGGGCCGCTGCCGCACCCAGGGATGGTCCAGCGCGAGATGGTTGGGCACGAAGTCGAGCATCAGGCGCAGCCCGGCCTGGCCGACGCGCTGGCGCAGCCGCGCGAGGGCGTCGTTGCCGCCGAAGCGGGCCTCCGCCTGGTAGCCGGCGACGGCGAACGGCGAGCCGCAGATATCGGCCTCCGTCAGGTCCGGCAGCGCCTCGCGGAAGCCCTCCCGCCAGGCGGCGTGGCTGCGCGAGACCGCGCGCCCCTGGGCGCCGGTCTGCCACACGCCGAGGAACCAGACCCACTCGAAGCCGAGCTCGGCGACCGCGCGCAGCGCCTGGTCGGGGATGTCGTCCAGCGTCGCCGCGCGTCCGAACCGGCGCGCGATGCCGCCCAGCAGCACCCGGGTGTTGATCTGGTACAGGATCGGGTTGGCCGATCGCTGGAGGCGCGCCGGGCTCGAAGCGGACAAGGGCATCTCCAGGCTGATGGTCAGGCCCTGCGCAGGGCCGCCGCCCGAACCTCGGACGCGGGCATGCCACGCTCGCGTAGCGCACGAAGCGTGCCGGCGGCGTCGCGCTTTGCCAGTCGCCGCCCCGACGCATCGCGGAGCAGAGGATGGTGGAGATAGGCCGGCGCCGTCCAGCCCATCAGCGTCTGCAGCAGCCGGTGCAGGTCGGTGACGGGACGCAGATCCACCCCGCGCACCACCAGGTCGACCTCCTGCAGCCAGTCGTCGTGGGTGACGCAGAGATGGTAGCTGGCCGGCGCGTCGCGGCGCGCCAGCACGACGTCGCCGAACGCCTCGGGCCGGCAGGGCTGCCAGCGCGATGCGGCGGCGGCACCCGCATCCTCCAAGCGGAGCGGCTGCGGGCCCGCGCACCGGCGCAGCGCCTCCGCCATGTCCAGCCGCAGCGCATGCGGATCGCCGGCCTGCAGGCGGTCGCGGCGGATCGCCGGATCGAGCCGGTGGCAGGTGCCGGGATAGTGCTGCGACCCGTCGGGCGCCTGGTGCGGCGCGTGCGACGACTGCGCGAGCTCGGCGAGGATCCCGGCGCGGCTGCAGAAGCACGGGTACAGCAGCGCCTCAGCCTGCAGCCGGTCGAGCACGGCGCGATACGCCGCCATGTGCCGCGACTGCACGCGCACCGGGCCGTCCCAGTCCAGGCCCAGCCATGCCAGGTCCTGCAGGATCGAGTCTGCGTGCTCGGGCCGGCAGCGCGAGGGATCGATATCCTCCAGCCGCAGCAGGAAGCGGCCGCCGGAGTCGCGCGCGCGGCGCCACGACACCAGGGCGGAGTAGGCGTGTCCGAGATGCAGCGGCCCGGTCGGGCTGGGCGCAAACCGGGTGGCGACCGGGCACTGGGCGGCGCCGTCGGACAAGATCATGACAAGCAAACCGGCCTGCTTGCAGGGCTGCAGAGCGTCTGCGATAGATTGTCCGGTTACAGGCGGCGCAGCAAGACAGGCGTCCACGCGATCGGACGCCCGGATACCTGCGATCGCCCGCGAAAGGATGCGTCTTTGCCTGACGGCGGCCTGCACTTCCCGGCTCTGGTGCTGAACGCGGATTTCCGGCCCCTGTCGTATTTTCCGCTCTCGGTCTGGTCGTGGCAGGACGCGGTCAAGGCGGTGTTCCTCGACCGGGTCTCCGTGCTCAGCGAGTACGACCGGGTGGTGCGCTCGCCGAGCCAGGAGTTCCGTCTGCCCAGCGTGATCGCGCTCAAGGACTACATCCCGGCCGCGCGCAAGCCCGCCTTCACCCGGTTCAACGTGTTCCTGCGCGACAATTTCTCCTGCCAGTACTGTCTCGACCGGCTGCCGACGCACGACCTGACCTTCGACCACGTGATCCCGCGCTGCCGGGGCGGCCGCACCACCTGGGAGAACGTCGTCACCGCCTGCGGCAGCTGCAACCTGCTCAAGGGATCGCGGCTGCCGCGCGAGTGCCGGATGCATCCGCGCAAGAACCCGATGCAGCCGACCACCTGGGAGCTGCAGGAGAACGGACGGGCATTCCCGCCCAACTACCTGCACGAGAGCTGGCGCGACTATCTGTACTGGGACAGCGTGCTGGAGAACTGAGCCCGCGCCGCCGGGGCCTGCTAGCGCAGCGTGCTCACCTGGGCGCCGTCCGCGGACAGGAAGTCGATCAGCTTGAGCGACTGGTCGGTCGCCTCCGCCAGCTGCGGGATGATCTTGCGCAGCATCTGGAAATCGGCGGTCGAGAGGCTGGCGAAGATGGTGTCGTTGCTCGGCCGCTGCACCCGGCTCAGCCGGTCGATCAGCTCGCGCGCCTTGACCGTGACGGTGAGCAGCACCCGCCTGCGGTCGCCGGGGTTCGGCTGCTTGCGCACCAGCCCCGCCTCGACCAGCTTGTTGACCTCGATGGTCACGAAGGCGCCGCTGAGGCGGAGATGCTCGGCCACCTGGATGATGCCGAAGCCGTCCTGCTCCTGGCGATGGGCGATCGTGATCAGGATCGTGTATTGCTGCCCGGTCAGGCCGACATAGCCGGCCACCCGCGAGCGGTTCTCCTGCATCCTCGCCGCGAACGCCATGATGTCGTGCACCAGCTGGCGGAAGGCCAGGTCGGAGCCGTCGAGCAGGAGCTCGGGCCTGGTCACCATCAGCGGCCGGATGTCGGATCGGCCAGCGGCGGCGGCCGTGTTCAGGGTTTTCATCTTTGGTTACTATTTTGATACGATTGCGTGTATATCGGGCACCGCGTCGCCCAGCAAGACATCCGAATGGCTAGCGCCGCCCGCCGGCCGCCTGGGCGGCGGCCCCCGGTGCGGGACACCGCATGTTCGTGATCTACGCCATGCTCGGCTACTTCACCCTCGCGATGATCATCGCCGCCGTGATCCTGCGCCGCGTGCGCCTCCGCGATCGGGCACGGCGGCTGGACGACCTCGCATCCCCCGCGATGCCGTATCGCGAGGCGGCGCTGCTGCATCGCGTCTCGCTGCGCGGCCGGCCGTTGCGCTTCTACCGCTCGCCCCTGTCCGGGCCCGACTTCCCCTGGGCGGTGCTGCGCGAGCTGTACGAGCTCGCGACCGACGGCGGCAGCTACGTGGTCGGCGCGGAGTGGATCTACGCCCGCGAGCCCGGGCTCGCCCAGGCGATACGCACCGAGCGCGGGGTCGAGATCGTGCTGTCGCACCCGGCGTGCCTGCAGCTGCTGGCGCGCCTCGTCGGCGACGACCAGGCGGCAGGCGGACTGATCGCGCAGTTCCGCGAGTGCATGGCCGAGGCGTACGTGCTGCAGTGGGAGGGGATGTCGCGCGAGGAGTTCCTGGCACTCTGCGCGCGGGCCTCCAGGCGGCCGCACGCATCGGCCTGATACCGATGGCGTTTGCATGTGAGCCAGCGCCAGGGCTCTGCCCTGGACCCGCTCAAGGCGAAGCCTTGAGGATCAAACTAATTTGAGGCGGTTTCCAAAGGCCTTGGCCTTTGGCGGGTCCGGGCAGAGCCCAGCCTTGCCGGTGTCAGGCGGCCACCACCCTGCCCTCGCGCAGCGTCACGGTGCGGTCCATGCGCCGCCCCAGCTCGACGTTGTGGGTGGCGATCAGGGCCGCGAGCCCCTCGCCGCGGACGACGCGCAGCAGCTCGTCGAACACCTGCTCGGCGGTCGCGGCATCGAGGTTGCCGGTCGGCTCGTCGGCGAGCAGCACCCGCGGCCGGTTGGCCAGCGCGCGCGCGATCGCCACCCGCTGCTGCTCGCCCCCCGAGAGCTTGCCGGGCAGGTGATCGAGGCGGTGGCCGAGGCCGAAGCTGCCGAGCAGCGCCTCGGCGCGCAGCCGCGCGGCACCCCGACGCGTGCCCAGGATCATCTGCGGCAGTACCACGTTCTCGCGGGCGGTGAACTCGGCGAGCAGGTGGTGGAACTGGTAGACGAAGCCGATCGCCCGGCCGCGGATCGCGGTGCGCTCGCCGTCGGCGAGCCGCCCGGCGTCGCGCCCGTCGATCAGCACCGCCCCGCCCTGCGGCCGCTCCAGCAGGCCGGCCAGGTGCAGCAGCGTCGACTTGCCGGTGCCCGACGGCGCCATCAGCGCCACGATCTCGCCCGGATGCAGCGACAGCTCGGCGTCGCGCAGCACCTCGAGCCGGCCGTCTCCGCTGCGGTAGCCGTGACGCAGCGCGCGCAGCGACAGCGGCGGCTCATTCATGGCGCAGCGCCTCCACCGGATCGGTGCGCGCCGCGCGCCACGACGGATACAGCGTCGCCAGCAGCGACAGCAGCAGCGCCATCGCGATCACCTGCATCACCTGCGGCCATTCCAGCTTCGCCGGCAGGTGCTCCAGGTAGTACACCTCCGGATTGAACAGGTTTGTGCCGGTGAGTGTCTGCAGCCATTGCCGGATGCGCTCGATGTTGAGGCAGAACACGATGCCGACCGCGGTGCCGGCCAGGGTGCCGGTGACGCCGATCGAGGCGCCGCACATCAGGAAGATGCGCATGATCGCGTAGCGGCCGGCGCCGATGGTGCGCAGCACCGCGATGTCGCGCGTCTTGTCCTTGACCATCATGATCAGCGACGACACCACGTTGAACGCCGCGACCAGAATGATCAGCGTCAGGATCAGGAACATCACGTTCTGCTCGACCTGCACCGCGCCGAAGAAGGCGTTGTTGCTCTGGGTCCAGTCGAGCACGCGCAGCGGCACGGCCGGCGGCAGCGCCCCGCGCAGCCGGCGGCTCACTGCCTGTACGCGATCGGGGTCGGCGGTCATCACCTGGATCAGCGAGACCGCGTCGGGCATCTGGAAGAACACCTGCGCGGCCGCGATCGGCAGGAAGGCGTAGGAGGCGTCATAGTCGTTGACGCCGGCATCGAAGATCGCGACCACGCGATAGCCGCGCACCCGCGGCATGGTGCCGAACGCGGTCGCCGCCCCGTTCGGCGAGACCAGGGTCAGCCGGCTGCCGATGCCGAGACCGGCCCGCAGCGCCAGCGTCGAGCCGACCGCGATGGCGTCGTCGCCCGCGAAATCATCGAGGCTGCCGGCGCGTATGTTGTCGCTGATCTCGTGCAGGCCCATCAGGTCGGCGCGCGACATCCCGCGTATCAGGCCGCCGGCGCTGTAGCTGCCGGCGCTGAGCAGCACCTGCCCCTCGACGATGGGCACCGCCGAGCGCACCCCGGCCACGCCGTCGACGCGTCGCGCGATGTCCTGGTAGCCCGCGATCGGGGCGCCGCTGCCGTAGATGCTGAGGTCGCCGTTCAGGCCGAGGATGCGGCCCATCAGGTCGGCCCTGAAGCCGTTCATCACCGACATCACGATGATCAGGGTCGCGACGCCGAGCGCGATGCCGATCAGCGAGAAGATCGCGATCACCGAGACGAAGCGCTCGCCGCGCCGCGCGCGCAGGTAGCGGCCGGCGACCGCGCGCTCGAAGGGGCCGAACATGCGCGTGCTCGGTCCGGAGCTCAGCGCAGGTCGCGGAGCAGCGACATCGCGTCCTCGAGCGGCATCTCGTCGCGCGCGCCGCCCTCGCGTCGCTTGACCTCGACGCGTCCGGCGGCGGCGGCGCGTGGGCCCGCGATGATCTGCAGCGGATGGCCCATCAGGTCGGCGTCGGCGAACTTGACCCCGGCGCGCTCCTCGCGATCGTCGAGCAGCAGGTCGTCGGGCGCCACCTCGTGCAGCCGCGCGCACGCCGCGTCGCAGGCCGGCTCGCCCGGCCTGAGGTTGAGGATGGCGGCGCGGAACGGTGCGACCGCCATCGGCCAGACGATGCCGGCCTCGTCGTGGCTGGCCTCGATGATGGCGCCGGCGAGCCGCGAGATGCCGATGCCGTAGCTGCCCATCTCGGGATGCAGCGGCGCACCGTCCGGACCGCGCACGGCCACCTCCATCGCGCGGGTGTACTTGGTGCCGAAATAGAAGATGTGGCCGACCTCGATGCCCCTGCCCTCGCGCCGCAGCGCCGGCTCGACCGCCGCCCAGGCGGCCGCGTCGTGCTTCTCGTCGGTCGCGGCGTAGAGTGCGGTGACGCGGGCGAAGAACGCGTCGAGCGAGCCCGCGTCGTCGAGCGCCACCGGCTCGTCGAGCCAGTCGCGCTCCTCGAAGCGTCCGTCGTAGAACACGCCGCTCTCGCCGGTGGGGGCCAGGATGATGAACTCGTGGCTGAGCTCGCCGCCGATCGGGCCGGTGTCGGCGCGCATCGGGATCGCGCTCACGCCCATGCGCTGGAAGGCGCGCAGGTAGGACAGCATCATGCGCCGGTAGGTCGCGACCGCCGAGGCGGTGTCGGCGTCGAAGCTGTAGGCGTCCTTCATCAGGAACTCGCGCCCGCGCATCACCCCGAAGCGCGGGCGCACCTCGTCGCGGAACTTCCACTGGATCTGGTAGAACACCTGCGGCAGCTCGCGGTAGGACCGCGCACCCTGTCCGAACAGCTCGGTGATCATCTCCTCGTTGGTCGGACCGTACAGCAGATCGCGGCCGTGCCGGTCGGCAAGACGCAGCATCTCCGGCCCGTAGGCGTCGTAGCGGCCGGAGCGACGCCACAGCTCGGCCGGCTGCAGCGTCGGCATCAGCACCTCCTGGGCGCCGATCGCGTCCTGCTCCTCGCGCACGATCTGGCCGATCCGGCGCAGCACGCGCAGCCCGGCGGGCAGCCAGGCATAGATCCCCGACGCGGTCTGCCGGACCAGCCCCGCGCGGAGCATCAGCCGGTGCGAGGCAATCTGCGCCTCCGCCGGCGTCTCCTTGAGGGTGGGCAGGAAGCTGCGGGACAGGCGCATCGACGGAACCTCGGGGTGGGCATGCGAGTGCCCGGACCCTAGAGCAAGCCGACGGCGATCGAAAGCGGCCGCGCCGGCATCGGCGACGCGCAATCCTGAACGGCCGAAACCCGTGTCTGTTCTGCTTGTGCACTGCAAAATGACGCGCTGCACAAGTAAAGTGCGTACGAAATCTTGACCAGATGCGAAACGGCACGTGACAAAACCCGCGACCGCGCATAAAAAAAGCCCACGCAGCTTGGTTCCAGCGCGCGGGCCAAGTTTAGGGAGAAAACGCCAGTCACACGGCAGGAAGGGGAGAGATCCTCTTCCTGCCGTTAATGATTACAAGCCCTGGACGGAAAAGCCAGCGTAATCTGCATGACCGGTATGCGTCCGCGGGAATCTTTAATTCTAGACCGCGCAGTCGCCACGCGACCCGCTACTGCTCCTGGAACGACAGCGCCCCGTGTCGGAACGACAGCCAGTTGCTGGTGATCAGCAACTCGCAGCCGGCCCAGATCAGCAGCGACACCGCAGTCGTGATCAGCATCACCCGCCCGATCCGCGGCGCCTCCGGAAGGCCCCTGGTGCCAGAGACCGGATCGGGCTCGGCCCGCGGTTTCTGGCCCAGCGGCAGCACCGCGAACAGCACCGTCCACCAGATCAGCACGAACAGGATCGACGCGGTGAACCAGTTCACCGCACGCCGCCCGCGCGCCGCGCCGGGGTCCGGCCCACCGGCTCAGATCCGGATCAGGTGCACGTCCACCATCGGACGCTTCTGCAGCTTGCGGCCGAGTGCCCGTCGCAGCGCGGTCTTGGCCGCCTCGCGAAAGCCGCTCTCGTCGAGCCGCAGGCCGGGCGGCAGCTCGGCGAGCGCCTGGGCGAAGCTGCTGGCGACGCGCGCGGCCTCGACGTCGTCCGGGTCCAGCAGGCCGGGCGCGCTGACCTGCGGCGATCCCAGCACCGCGCCCGCATGGTCGATCACCACGCTGCCCAGCACGATGCCGTTGAACAGCATCTTGCGACGCGCGGCCAGCACCGCTCCCTCCATCGGCAGGATGCGGTTGCCGTCCAGCGCCAGCTTGCCCACCGGCACCGTGTCGACCACCTCCGCACGGTTGCTGGACAGGCTCAGCACGTCGCCGTCCTCGAGCAGGATCGGCTCGGCGCCCTCCTCGCGGGCGAGAGCCGCGTGCGCCGCCAGGTGACGCCACTCGCCGTGCACCGGCACCGCATAGCGTGGCCGCACCAGCTCGTACAGGCGGCGCAGGTCGTCGCGCGCGGCGTGGCCCGAGACATGCACCATGTGGTCGGCGTCGGTCAGCACCCGCACGCCGCGTCGCACCAGGTTGTCCTGCACGGCCATGATCGCCCGCTCGTTGCCGGGGATCATGCGCGAGGAGAACACCACCGTGTCGCCCTCGCCCAGCGAGATGTTCGGGTGGGTGTCGGCGGCGATCCGCGACAGCGCCGAGCGCGGCTCGCCCTGGCTGCCGGTGACGATCATCAGCAGGTTGTCGTCGGCGATATGCTCGGCGTCCTGCTCGGAGAGGAACATCGGCACGTCATCGAGGTAGCCGCACTCGCGCGCCGCGACCTCCAGGTTGCGCAGGGACCGGCCGACCACGACGACCGAGCGGCCCGCCGCCTCGGCGGCCATCGCGATGCTCTGCACCCGCGCGACGTTGCTGGCAAAGCAGGTCACCGCGATGCGGCCGTCGATGCCGCCGACCAGGCTGGTCAGGCTGCGGCGCACCTCGGCTTCCGAGCCGGACTCGCCCTCGACCAGCGCGTTGGTGCTGTCGCAGACCATCGCCAGCACCCCCTCGCGTCCGAGCGCGGCGAAGGCGTCGAGGTCGGTGGGCGGTCCCACCAGCGGCTGCGGGTCGAGCTTCCAGTCGCCGGTATGCAGCACCGTGCCGTAGCGCGTGCGCAGCACCAGCGCCTGCGCCTCCGGCACCGAATGCGTCACGTCGATGAACTGCAGCGAGAACGGCTGCAGCGTGAAGCGGCTGCCCTGCGGCACCACGTGCAGCTCCACCCGCCCCAGCAGTCCCGCCTCGCCCAGCTTGCGCCGCAGCACCGCGGCCGCGAACGGAGTGGCGTAGATCGGGCAGCCCAGCCGCGACCACAGATGCGCCACCGCGCCGACATGGTCCTCATGCGCGTGGGTGATCACCAGTCCGACCAGTGCGTCGCGATGGGCGGCGATGAAGCTCGGGTCGGGCAGCAGGATCTCGACCTCCGGCATGTCGTTGCCGGAGAAGCCGATGCCGCAATCCACCGCGAGCCAGGCGCCGTCGCATCGGTAGAGGTTCAGGTTCATGCCGATCTCGCCCGTCCCGCCCAGCGGCAGGAAAGCCAGATCGCCGTTCAACATGTCCATTCATTCGCCTTCGATCGCTCGGGTTCTGTCGTTCGACAATGTCGGTGTCGGGTTGCGCGCAGCCAAGAGCCTCAGCCCGTCGAGCGTCAGCTCGGGGTCGATCCGCTCGATGATGTCGGTGCCTTCGGAGAATAGCGGCGCCAGCCCGCCGGTCGCCACCACCTTCATCGGCACGTGGTTGCCGCGTTCCGGCGCGGCAGTCTGGCTGAATTCCTGCCGGATCCGGGCGGCGATGCCCTCGATCAGGCCGATATAGCCCCAGTAGATGCCCGAGCGCATCGCGACCAGGGTGTTGCGCCCGATCACCGCGTGCGGCCGGCCGATGCCGATGCGCGGCAGCCGGGCGGCCGCCTGGTGCAGCGCCTCGACCGACAGGTTGATCCCCGGCGCGATCACACCGCCGCAGTAGCTGCCCTCGGAGTCGATCACGTCGAAGGTGGTCGCGGTGCCGAAATCGATGATGATCAGCGGGCCGCCGTATTTCTGGTGCGCCGCCAGCCCGTTCAGCAGCCGGTCGACGCCGACCTCCGAAGGGTTGTCCATGTTGATGACGAAGCCCCAGTCGAGCTGCGCCGCCCCGATCAGCGGCTCGACCGCGAACCAGTCCCGGCACAGCCGCCGCAGGTGATACAGCGCGGCCGGCACCACGGTGCCGATCACCGCGCGGTCGACCTGGCCGCGGTCGAGACCGGCGAGCTCGAGCAGCGCCAGCAGCCATACCGCGTACTCGTCCGAGGTGCGCTTGGTCTCGGTGCCGATGCGCCACGAGCCGCGCCAGGCGACGCCGTCATGCACCGCGAAGACGATGTTGGTATTGCCCGCATCGACCACCAGCAGCACCGCTTCAGGCTCCTTGCACGAGGTGGATCTCGCCGTTGCGGATGCGGCGGATGCCGTGCTCGACCGCGAGCAGCAGGGTCCCATCCGTCTCGATGCCGCGGAACGCCCCAGTTGTCTGCCCCGCCGCGGTCCGCACCGCAAGCACCGTGCCCGGCGGATGGGCGCGCGCCAGCCAGTCGCGGCGTACGGCCTCGGCGTCGTCGGGCGGATCGCATCGTGCGCCGAGCGCGGCGACCAGGGCGGCGAGCAGGGCGGCGAGCAGCCGATCGGCGATCCGGTCGGCATCGGGCACCGGGCCGAGCTCGGCCAGGCACGCCGCCTGCCGGTCGGCGAGGCGCGGCGCCTCGGCGAGGTTGGCGCCGAAGCCGATCACCAGCCAGCCGCCACCGTCTGGCAGCGCCGCCTGCTCGATCAGGATGCCGCCCAGCTTGCGTCCGCCCAGCGTGACGTCGTTGGGCCATTTCAGCCGGATCGCCTCGCGATGCGCCGGCGTCAGGCCAAGCGCCTCGTGCAGCGCGAGCCCGGCGATCAGCGGCCACGCGGCCGTCCGATGCGGCCGCAGCAGCACCGACAGCGCGAGGGTTCCGGCGGCCTGGCTCCAGCTACGGCCGCGGCTGCCGCGCGGCCTGGTCTGGCTGCGTGCCTGTATCGCCAGACCCTCCGGCTCGCCGGCCTCGGCGGCCGCGATGCAGGCATCCGAGGTCGAGGGCAGCGTGTCGTGGCGGAGCAGCCGCCAGGCCGGCGCTACGACGGCCGCTTGCTTCACCTGAACAGGGTCGCCGCGGCGGACTGCGCCGCATCGGTGACCGGACCCAGCAGCAGCAGGAACAGCCCGGTCACCACGCCCATGCCGATCGAGACCACCGACACCGACGGCATCCTGCGGTCGAAGGCCGGCGCCGGCGCGTCGACGTACATCACCCGCACCACGCGCAGGTAGTACACCGCGCCGATCACGCTGGAGACGATGCCGACGATCACCAGCCCGGGCATCCCGGCGCGCAGGGCGGCGCTGAACACCAGCAGCTTGCCGAAGAAGCCCGACAGCGGCGGCACCCCGATCATGCTGAACATGAAGATCGCCATCATCAGCGCCAGCGCCGGATCGGTGCGGCTCAGCCCGGCGAGGTCGGAGATGCGCTCCACCGCGATGCCGCGCCGGCGCATCGCGACGATGGTCGCGAACGCGCCGGTGTTCATGAACAGGTAGGTAGCGAGGTAGACCAGGGTGCCGCGCAGCCCGGCCGGGGTCGCGGCGGCGAGGCCGATCAGCGCGTAGCCCATGTGGCCGATCGAGGAATACGCCATCAGCCGCTTGATGCTGGTCTGCGGGATCGCGGCGAGTGCGCCGAACAGCATCGAGGCGATCGAGAGGATCTCGATCAGCAGCTGCCACTGCGGCGTGACCTGGCCGAAGGGGCCCGCCATCACGCGCAGCAGCAGCGCGAAGGCGGCGATCTTCGGCGCTCCTGCCATGAAGGCGGTGACCGGCGCCGGCGCGCCCTGGTAGACGTCGGGCGTCCACATGTGGAACGGCACCGCCGAGATCTTGAAGGCGAGGCCCACGATGATGAACACGATCCCGATCACCAGGCCGGGCGGCACGGCGGCGGAATCCGCGAGCGCGGTCTGCAGGCCGCGATACTCCATGGTGCCGGCGAAGCCGAACACCAGCGAGATGCCGTAGAGCAGCAGGCCAGAGGCGAGCGAGCCGAGCACGAAGTATTTCAGCCCAGACTCCGCCGAGCGCAGCCGGTCGCGGTCGAATGCGCACAGGATGTAGATCGAGAGCGACTGCAGCTCGAGCCCGACATACAGCGTCATCAGGTTCTCGCTGGACGCCATCACCATGGTGCCGACGGTGGCGAACAGCACCAGCACCGGGAACTCGAAGCGCGAGATGCCCTCGCGCCGGTTATAGTCCAGCGCCAGGATCAGGCTGAGCGCGGCGCCTGCCAGGCTCAGCACCTTTACGAAGCGCGCGAACGCGTCGCCGACGAACACGCGATGATAGGCGACGCCGTCGCCGGCGGCCAGCACCAGCACCGCCGCCAGCGCCATCGCGGCGATGGTCAGCAGCGTGCAGGGCACCGCCGGGTTGCCGGTGGTGCGCAGCACGCCGAACACCAGGATGGCGAGGCCGCAGACCGACAGCACGATCTCCGGCAGGGCGAGGGTCCAGTTCATCGGCTCTCGCTCAACGGAAGATCAGGAAGGTCGACATCAGCACCACCAGGCCGATCAGCATGGTGAAGGCGTAGACTGCGATCGAGCCGGTCTGGATACGCACCGCCTGCGCCGAGCCGCCGGCGGTCAGCCGCGCCATGCCCTCCGGCACGCCCTGGATGATGCCCTCGTCGCCGACATGCCACAGCAGCCCGGCCAGCACACGATAGGGGCGCACGAAGACGCGGTCGTACAGCTCGTCGAAATACCATTTGCGCAGCAGGAAGCGGTGCAGCCCTGGGGCGCGACGCGCGAGTGCTGCGGGAAGCTGCGGGCGCAGGCGGTAGGCGTACACCGCCGCCGCGACGCCGAGCAGCGACAGGATGGTCGGCACCAGGGTGAGGGCTGCCGGCATCTGCTCCATCGCGGTCATCACGCCGTTGTTGGGTCCGTTGAAGATGGCGCCGTTCCAGAAGCCGGACTGGTGCACGCCGATGAACCAGGGTGCCAGCGCCCAGCCGCCGGCCGCAGCCCCGACCGCGAGCACGATCAGCGGCAGCGTCATCACCAGCGGGCTCTCGTGCGCGCGCGAGAGCAGGGCCGTGTCGCGGGCCGGGGTATGGAACACCAGGAACAGCAGGCGCCAGCTGTAAAGCGCGGTGAGGAAGGCGGTGATCGAGCCCAGCACCCAGCCGTAGAAGCCCGGCACGGTATGCGCGGCCCAGGTCGCATCCAGGATGGCGTCCTTCGACCACCAGCCGGCGAAGGGCGGGATCGCGGCGAGTGCCAGCGAGCCGATCCACATCACCGCGCACGTGATCGGCAGCTTGCGCGCGAGGCCGCCCATCTTGAACATGTCCTGCTCGCCGTGCAGCGCGTGGATCACCGAGCCCGCCGAGAGGAACAGCAGCGCCTTGAAGAAGGCGTGCGTGGTCAGGTGGAACATGCCCGCCTGGTAGACGCCGACGCCGCAGGCCATGAACATGTAGCCGAGCTGCGAGCAGGTCGAGTACGCGATGGTGCGCTTGATGTCGGGCTGCACCAGCCCGACGGTGGCGGCGAAGAAGCAGGTCGTGGCGCCGATCAGCACCACCAGGTCCTTTGCCACCGGTGCGAACTCGATCAGCGGCGACATCCGCGCCAGCAGGAACACCCCGGCGGTGACCATGGTGGCGGCATGGATGAGCGCCGAGACCGGCGTCGGCCCCTCCATCGCATCGGGCAGCCAGGTGTGGAAGAACAGCTGTGCGGACTTGCCCATGGCACCGATGAACAGCAGCACCGCGATCACCTCGTAGGCGCGCATGTCGCTGCCGAGCAGGTGGTAGACCGCCTGGCTGTGCGCGGGCACCAGGGCGAAGATGTTGTCGTAGCTGACGGTGCCGAACTGCACGAAGGCGAGTGCGATGCCGACCATGAAGAACAGGTCGGCGACGCGGTTGACCACGAACGCCTTGTTGGCGGCCGCCTGGGCGCTCGGCCGGTCGTACCAGTAGCCGATCAGCAGGTAGCTCGCGAGGCCCACCCCCTCCCAGCCGAAGAACAGCTGGATCAGGTTGTCCGAGCTCACCAGCATCAGCATCGCGAAGCTGAACAGCGACAGGTAGGCGAAGAAGCGCGCCACCGGGGTCGGCTCGTGGCTCATGTAGCCGACGCTGTAGATGTGGATCAGGGTGGCGACACAGGTGACCATCGCCACCATCTCTGCCGACAGCGCATCGAAGCGAAGCGTCCAGGCGGCGTGGAAGCCGCCGGCCTGGATCCAGTCCGAGACCGGCACCGCGATGGTCGGCGAGCCCTGCGCCACGCCCTGCGCCAGGGCGGCGAGCGCGCACACCGAGGCCAGCAGCATCAGGCCGATGCTGACCCAGCGCGCCGCGCGGTCGCCGATCAGCGCCCCGAACAGGCCGGCGACGATCGCGCCGAGCAGCGGCGCGAACACCGCGGTCGCGAACAGCAGACCCATCTCAGACCCTCATCCCCGACCGGCTCAACCGTGCATCGAACGCGCATCCTCGACCTCGATCGAGCCGCGGTTTCGGAAATAGACCGTCACGATGGCGAGCCCGATCGCGGCCTCGGCCGCCGCGATGGTGAGCACGAACAGGGTGAACACCTCGCCCGACAGGTCGCCGAGGGCCGACGAGAACGCGACCAGGTTGATGTTGGCCGAGAGCAGGATCAGCTCGATCGCCATCATCATGGTGATGACGTTCTTGCGGTTGAGGAAGATGCCGAACACGCCGACCACCAGCACGATGGCGCTCACCGTGAGGTAGGGGGCGAGCCCGGTGCTCGCGATCCCCGGCAGCGCCGCCTGCGTCGCCATACCCTGGGTCATCGCTCAGCCCTCCCCGCGATCGGCGGCCGAGGGATGCAGCACCGGCGCAGGATCCTTGCTGCGCAGGAAGCCGCCATTGCCGGCGGTGCCCTCGCCGCGCCGCAGGTCCATCAGCTCCAGCGTGTCGGAGGGGCGGCGGCGATGCTGCAGCGACACGTCCTGCCGCTTGCCGGCGCGCCGCTCGCGCAGCGTCAGCACGATGGCGCCGATCATCGCCACCAGCAGCACCAGGCCGCAGGCCTGGAACAGGAACACGTAGTCGGTGTAGATCAGCCGCCCGAGCGCCTCGGTGTTGCTGGCGGCGTCCTCCACCCGGGCGTGCGGCAGTGCGCGCACATCGGGCGCGATCCGCCACCGCCCCACCGTCAGCACGATCTCGGCGAGCAGCACCGCGCCGACCACGCCGCCGATCGGGGCATAGCGCTGCAGCCCCTCGCGCATCGGCGAGAAATCGACGTCCAGCATCATCACCACGAACAGGAACAGCACCGCGACGGCGCCGACATAGACGATCACCAGGATCATCGCCAGGAACTCCGCGCCCGCGATCAGGAACAGCCCGGCGGCGTTGAAGAAGGCGAGGATCAGGAACAGCACCGAGTGCACCGGGTTGCGCGCACTGACCACCAGGCACGACGACAGCACCAGCACGGCGGCAAACAGATAGAAGGTGATCTGGGTGATCATCGGTAGGGCGCGTCCTGCTCGATGCGGCGCGCCAGCACGCTCTCCCAGCGATCGCCGTTGGCCAGCAGCTTCTCCTTGTCGTAGAGCAGCTCCTCGCGGGTCTCGGTGGCGAACTCGTAGTTCGGCCCCTCGACGATTGCGTCCACCGGGCAGGACTCCTCGCACAGCCCGCAATAGATGCACTTGGTCATGTCGAGATCGTAGCGCGTGGTGCGACGCGAGCCGTCGTCGCGCGGCTCCGCCTCGATGGTGATCGCCGACGCCGGACAGACCGCCTCGCACAGCTTGCAGGCGATGCAGCGCTCCTCGCCGTTCGGGTAGCGGCGCAACGCGTGCTCGCCCTTGAAGCGCGGCGAGAACAGGCCCTTCTCGTTGGGATAGTTGATCGTGACCTTCGGCTTGAACATGTAGCGCAGGGTCACGCCCAGGCCCGCGATCAGCTCGACCAGCAGGAAGCTGCGCGCGGTACGGTCCAGCAGTGCCATGGTATGCGGTTCCTCAGGAGCCGGCGTGGGGCAGCAGCCCGGTCGCCATCAGGAAGCAGGCGGTCAGCACCATCCACAGCAGAGAGAACGGCAGGAACACCTTCCAGCCCAGGCGCATGAGCTGGTCGTAGCGGTAGCGCGGAAAGGTGCCGCGCACCCAGATGAACATGAACATTACGAACAGGATCTTCAGGATGAACCAGATCGGCCCCGGGATCCAGGTGAACGGCGCGATGCCGATCGGCGGCAGCCAGCCGCCCAGGAACAGGATGCTGGTCATCCCGCTCATCAGGAACATGTTGGCGTACTCGCCGAGGAAGAACAGCCCGAAGGCGAGCGAGCTGTACTCGACGAAGAATCCCGCCACCAGCTCGCTCTCACCCTCGGCGAGGTCGAACGGCGCGCGGTTGCACTCGGCGAGCCCGGAGATGAAGAACACCACGAACATCGGCAGCATCGGGACCGCGAACCAGACGCTGCGCTGCGCCAGCACCACGTCGTTGAGGTTCAGGCTGCCGACGCAGAGCAGCACCGAGACCAGCACCAGCCCGATCGAGACCTCGTAGCTGACCATCTGGGCCGCCGAGCGCAGGCTGCCCATGAAGGCGTATTTCGAGTTGCTGGCCCAGCCGGCGATGATGATGCCGTAGACGCCGAGCGAGGAGATCGCGAACAGGTACAGCACGCCGACATTGATGTCGGCGACCGCCCAGTGGTCGTTGGCGGGGATCACCGCCCAGGCGGTCAGCGCCAGCCCGAAGGTCAGCACCGGCGCCAGCAGGAACAGCACCCGGTTGGCGCCCGAGGGGATCACCGTCTCCTTGGTGATCATCTTGATCGCGTCGGCGAAGCTCTGCAGCAGGCCGAACGGCCCCACCGTGTTCGGGCCGCGACGCAACTGGATCGCCGCCAGCACCTTGCGCTCGCCGTAGACCACGTAGGCGACGCCGAACAGCAGCGGCACCAGCATCGCCAGCGTCTCGAGCATGGTCAGCAGCAGCAGCCCGAAACCGGTATGCAGGAAGAAATGCTCCACGCGACGCTACTCCGCGACCTGCAGCACCGGCGCCTGCACCGAAGACTGGGCGTAGACGCGCGAGCACTCGATCATGGTGGGGCTGGCGCGGCCGATCGCGTCGGTCTGGTAGTAGTCCCCCGGTGCGGGGGCGAACGGCGCGTTCGACACCGCCGCCGGATCGCCCGCCGGACCGGCGAGGTCGGTGACGCCGAAGCGCGGCAGCCCCTGTCGCGCGAACACCGGGTTGACCTCCGCCAGCCGGTCGCGCAGCGCCTCGATGCTGTCATAGGGCAGCCGGTGGCCGACCACCTCGGAGAAGGCGCGCAGGATGCGCCAGTCCTCCTTGGCCTCTCCCGGTGGGAACACCGCCTGGAAGGCGCGCTGCACCCGGCCCTCGGTGTTGCTGTAGCTGCCGGGCTTCTCGACGTAGGCGGCACCGGGCAGGATCACGTCGGCGCGCGCCGCACTCGCGTCGCCATGGTGGCCCTGGTATACTACAAACGTTTCGGGACCGATGCGCGCGGGATGGAACTCGTCGGCGCCGAGCAGCCACAGCACATCCACACCGCCGCTCATCATGCCCGCGACCGAGCGCTGCCCGGGCCCCGGCACGAAGCCCATGTCGAGCCCGGCGACGCGGGACGCGGCACCGTGCAGAACGTTGTAGCCGTTCCAATCCTCGGTCAGCGCGCCGACCGTGTGCGCCAATTGCCAGCAGGCGGCCTGCACCGCGGCCACGTCGTCGCGCGCCAGCGCCGCCTGGCCGAGCACGATCATCGGCCGCTTGGCCGCGTGCAGCGCCTCGGCGAAACCCAGGCTGCCGTCGAGCAGCCCGCCCAGCACCGCCGGGCGGTCGCCCAGATGCGTCACCGGGTAGGTCAGGTCGCGCGCCGGCGCCCCCTTCAGCGTGCCGACGAAGCCGATCGGGAAGCGGCCCGCGAGGTAGCGCTTGCGTATCCGCGCATTCAGGATCGGCGCCTCGAAGCGCGGGTCGCAGCCGACCAGCAGCAGCGCGTCGGCCTCCTCGATGCCGGCGATCGAGCTGTTGAACAGGTAGAACTCGCGCCGCGCGGTGTCGATACGCGCACCGTCCTGTCGGCAATCGAGGTTGCCCGAGCCCAGCGAGACCATCAGCTCCTTGAGCGCCAGCATGCTCTCGGCGTCGCACAGGTCGCCGGCGATGGCGCCGATGCGCTCGCCCGGCACCCCGTCGAGACGATGCCCGATGGCGCTGAACGCCTCCTGCCAGCTCACCCGGTGCAGCTTGCCGTGAACGCGCAGCCATGGCGCGTCGAGCCGGCGGCGCTTCAGCCCGTCGAACGAGAACCGGCCCTTGTCGGCCATCCACTCCTCGTTCACCTCGTCGTTGACGCGCGGCAGGATGCCGCGCACCTCGGCCTGTCGCACCTGCACCACCGTGTTGGTGCCGACCGCGTCGGTCACGTCGATGCTGTCGACCGAGCGCATCTCCCACGAGCGCGCGCCGAACGCCTGCGGCTTCGAGGTGAGCGCGCCCACCGGACAGATGTCGATCAGGTTGCCTGAGAGCTCCGAGGTCAGCGCGCGCTCGACATAGGTGGTGATCTCCATGTTCTCGCCGCGCGAGGTGGCGCCGAGCTCCGGCACCCCGGCCACCTCGGTCGCGAAGCGGACGCAGCGCGTGCACTGGATGCAGCGCGTCATCACCGTCTTGACCAGCGGCCCGAGATACTTGTCCTTCACCGCGCGCTTGTTCTCGGCGTAGCGCGAATGGTCCGAGCCGTACGCGTAGGCCTGGTCCTGCAGGTCGCACTGGCCGCCCTGGTCGCAGATCGGGCAGTCCAGCGGGTGGTTGATGAGCAGGAACTCCATCACCGCGCGTCGCGCCCGGCGCACCACCTCGGTGTCGGTACGGACCACCATACCGTCCATCACCGGATAGCCGCAGGAGGCCACCGGCTTGGGCGCCTTTTCCACCTCGACCAGGCACATGCGGCAATTGCCGGCGATCGAGAGCCGCTCGTGGTAGCAGAAGCGCGGGATTTCCTTGCCCGCCGCCTCGCAGGCCTGCAGCACCGAGGAGCCGTTCGGCACCTCGAGCTGGATGCCGTCCACCGTGATCTTGGCCATCCGGGGCTACTCCGCCGCCACAGGAAGCGGGACCGGCAGGTTCGACGGCGTCGGCGCCAGCCCGGCCCTGGGATGGGCCGCACGGTAAGCCTCGATGCGCTGCTCCATCACCGGGCGGAAATGCCGGATCAGGCCCTGGATCGGCCAGGCGGCCGCATCGCCCAGCGCGCAGATGGTATGCCCCTCGATCTGCCGGGTGACCTGCTCCAGCATGTCGATCTCCTCGATCTCCGCGCGTCCCGCGACCATGCGGTCCATCACCCGCATCATCCAGCCAGTGCCCTCGCGGCAGGGCGTGCACTGGCCGCAGCTCTCGTGCTTGAAGAAGCGCGCGAAGCGGGCGATCGCACGCACCACGTCGGTGGAGCGGTCCATCACGATCATCGCCGCGGTGCCGAGGCCGGATTTCTCGGCGCGCAGCGCGTCGAAATCCATCAGCACCGTGTCGCAAACCGATTTCGGCAGGATCGGCACCGAGCAGCCGCCCGGGATCACCGCCAGCAGGTTGTCCCAGCCGCCGCGCACGCCACCGGCATGGCGCTCGATGATCTCGCGCATCGAGACACCGAGCTCCTCCTCCACCACGCAGGGCCGGTTGACATGGCCGGACACCGCGAAAAGCTTGGTGCCGACATTGTTCGGCCTCCCGAAACTCGCGAACCATGCGCCGCCGCGTCGCAGGATGGTCGACGCCACCGCGATGCTCTCGACGTTGTTGACCGTGGTCGGGCAGCCGTAGAGCCCCATCGCCGCCGGGAACGGCGGCTTCATGCGCGGCAGGCCCTTCTTGCCCTCCAGGCTTTCCAGCAGCGCCGTCTCCTCGCCGCAGATATAGGCGCCGGCGCCGAGATGGATGTGGAAGTCGAAGTCCCAGCCCGAGCCGCAGGCGTTGCGGCCGATCAGCCCCGCCTCGTACGCCTCGTCGATGGCGATCTGCAGGTTGCGCGACACCGTCAGGTACTCGCCGCGTATGTAGGTGTACGCCGTATGCGCGCCCATCGCGAACGAGGCGATCAGCGCGCTCTCGATCAGCTTGTGCGGCTCGTGGCGCAGGATCTCGCGATCCTTGCAGGTGCCGGGCTCGCTCTCGTCGCCGTTGATCACCAGGTAGCTCGGCCGCCCGTCGGAGTTCTTGGGCATGAACGACCACTTGAGCCCGGTCGGGAAGCCCGCACCACCGCGGCCACGCAGGTTGGACGCCTTCATCTCGGCGATGATCCCGTCGCGCCCGCGCGCCAGGATCGCCGCCGTGCCGTCCCAGTCGCCGCGTTTGCGCGCGCCGGCCAGGAACACGTCGTCCTGGCCGTAGATGTTGGTGAAGATGCGGTCCTGGTCTTGCAGCATGTCTCTAGGTCCTCACGCCGGCGGGGGCGCGCTGGAATTCGATGTCGGCCCGAGCAGGGTCGTGCGGCCGCCTTCCGGCGCCGAGGCGAGCCTGCCGATGCTGGACCCGGGCGGCGGGATCTCGCCGCGTCGCAGCGCCTCAATCAGCGCCACCGTGCGGGGCCCGTCCAGGTCCTCGTAGAAATCGTCGTTGACCTGCAGGATCGGCGCGTTGGCGCACGCGCCGAGGCATTCGACCTCGGTCATGGTGAACATCCCGTCGGGCGAGTTCTGCTCCCAGTTCGGCACCCCGCTCGCCGACTTGCAGGCGGCGACGATGTCGTCCGAGCCGCGCAGCCAGCACGGCGTCGTGGTGCAGACCTGCAGGTGGTAGCGCCCGATCGGCCGGGTATTGAACATCAGGTAGAAGGTCGCGACCTCGTAGACCCGGATCGGCGGCATGCCGAGGCGCGCCGCCACCGTGTCCATCGCCACCCGCGGCACCCAGGCGCTGCCGGTCTCGCGGCCCATCTGGCGCTGTGCGAGGTAGAGCAGCGGGATCACGGCACTCGCTTCCCGCCCCTCGGGATAGCGCGCCAGGATGGTGGCGATCTCGGCGTCGCTCTGGGCGTCGAACGCGAACCGCTCCGGCTGCGCGGCGGGCGCGCCGCTCGGCGCATGACCCGGCGAGCCGAAGCCGATATTCTCGGCGGAGAATTGCCCGGACATGCGCGGCTACCGATCGATCTCGCCGAACACCAGGTCGATCGACCCGATGATCGCGACCGTGTCGGCCAGCATGTGGCGGCGCGCCAGCTCGTCCAGCGCCTGCAGGTGCGCGAACCCGGTCGAGCGGATCTTGCAGCGGTACGGACGATGGCTGCCATCCGCGACCAGATAGACCGCGAACTCTCCCTTCGGACTCTCGACCGCGGTGTAGGTGGCGCCGGCCGGCACGTGGTAGCCCTCGGTATAGAGCTTGAAGTGGTGGATCAGCGCCTCCATCGAGCGCTTCATGTCGCGCCGGCTCGGCGGCGAGATCTTGCTGTCCTGCAGCTTGATCGGGCCCGGCTGCATCTTCGCCAGGCACTGACGCACGATCTTCACGCTCTCGCGCATCTCCGATACCCGGATCAGGTAGCGGTCGTAGCAGTCGCCGTGACGCGCGACCGGGACCGCGAACGCCACCTCGTCGTACATGTCGTAGGGCCGCGCGCGGCGCAGGTCCCACGGCACCCCGGAGGCGCGCAGGTTCGGGCCCGAGAAACCCCAGGCCAGCGCCTGTTCAGCCGTGAAGACGCCGATGCCGACGGTGCGCTGCTTCCAGATCCGGTTGCCGGTGAGCAGCCCCTCGACATCGTCGAGGAACTTCGGGAAGCGGTCGGCCCAGGCCAGGATCTTCTCGTCGAGCCCGGCCGGCAGGTCGCGGCTCACCCCGCCGGGGCGAAAATAGTTCGCATGGTAGCGCGCGCCGGACACCGCCTCGTAGAATTCGAGCAGCGTCTCGCGCTCCTCGTAGCCCCACAGCGACGGCGTCAGCGCGCCGACATCGAGCGCGAACGAGGTCACCGCGAGCAGGTGGTTGAGCACCCGGGTGATCTCGGCGAACATGGTGCGTATCCACTTCGCACGCTCCGGCGGCGTGATGCCGAGCAGCTTCTCGGTGGCGAGCGCGAAGGCGTGCTCCTCGCACATCGGCGAGACGTAATCGAGCCGGTCGAAATACGGCAGCGCCTGCATGTAGGTCTTGTACTCGATCAGCTTCTCGGTGCCGCGATGCAGCAGACCGATGTGCGGATCGGCGCGCGCCACCACCTCGCCGTCCATCTGCAGCACCAGCCGCAGCACGCCGTGCGCGGCGGGATGCTGCGGGCCGAAATTCAGCGAGTGGCTGTCGATCTCGACCGTCTTCAGTCGCACTTCGCCCTCGGGCGTATCGGGGGTCATGGTGTCCGGGACGTCGCGCAGCATGATCGCCGCCGCATCCCGCTCGGTGGTCCGCGTATCGCTCATCGCTGAGCACCTCCGGCCGGTGATGGTGGGTTCTGCCGGCTCTCGTGCGCCTTCTCGTCGCCCGGCAGCGTCAGCACGCCCTCCCAGGGCGACTGGAAATCGAAATCCCGGAAATCCTGGGTGAGCTTCACCGGCTCGTAGACCACCTGGCGGCGATCGACGTCGTAGCGCACCTCGACATAGCCGGTCAGCGGGAAGTCCTTGCGCAGCGGATGGCCCTCGAAGCCGTAATCGGTCAGGATCCGGCGCAGGTCCGGCTGGTCGGAGAACAGCACCCCGAACAGGTCATAGCACTCGCGCTCCCACCAGGTCGCCGACGGCCAGATCCGGTGCACCGACGGCACCGGCTGCACCTCGTCGGTGGTGACGATCACCCGCACGCGCTGGTTGAGCGTCACCGAAAGCAGGTTGTAGACCACGTCGAAGCGCTCGGCGCGCTCGGGGAAGTCCACCCCGCACAGATCCATCATCTGCTCGAAACGATAGCGCGGGTGGTGACGCAGCAGCGTCATCAGCGACAGCAGCCCGGAGCGGCCGGTGCGCACCACCAGCTCGCCATGTTCGACCGCGGCACCGGACACGCCTGGCACCGAGGTGGAGAGCGCCACCGCCAACACGCCCAAGCGGGCGGCGGGATCGGCACGCACGGCGAGATCAGCCACGCAGGATGGTCCCGGTGCGGCGGATCTTCTTCTGCAGCTGCATGATCCCGTAGACCAGCGCCTCCGCGGTCGGCGGGCAGCCCGGGACGTAGATGTCGACCGGCACGATGCGGTCGCAGCCGCGCACCACCGAGTAGCTGTAGTGGTAGTAGCCGCCGCCGTTCGCGCAGGATCCCATCGAGATCACCCAGCGCGGCTCGGCCATCTGGTCGTACACGCGGCGCATCGCGGGCGCCATCTTGTTGGTCAGGGTGCCGGAGACGATCATCACGTCGGCCTGCCGCGGCGAGCCGCGCGGGATGACCCCGAGCCGGTCCAGGTCGTAGCGCGGCATGAAGGCATGGATCATCTCGACCGCGCAGCAGGCCAGCCCGAAGGAGAGCGGCCACAGGCTGCCGGTGCGCGCCCAGTTCACCAGCTTGTCGACGTTGGCGACGACGAAGCCCTTGTCGGTGATCTCGCCGGTGATGCCGCGCACCACCGCGTCCTGTTCCGGTCCCGGCGGCAGGATGTCGCGGTTCCAGACGATGTCGGGCCGTGCGGCGGGGGTCGCGATCTCGGTGCTCATGGACAGATCATTCCCACTCCAGCGCGCCTTTGCGCCACTCATAGAGGAAGCCCACGGTCAGCACCGCCAGGAACCCCATCATCGACAGGAACCCGAACGCGCCGATGCGCGCCAGGCTGACCGCCCAGGGGAACAGGAATGCCACCTCCAGGTCGAAGATGATGAACAAGATCGCCACCAGGTAGAAGCGCACGTCGAAACGGCGCCGCGCATCGTCGAACGGATCGAAGCCGCACTCATAGGCGGACAGCTTCTCGGCGTACGGCTTCTGCTGGCCGGCCAGCAGCGAGGCGCCCAGCATGGCGCCGGAGATGGCGAAGGCGATGACCACGAAGACCAGGATCGGGAAGTAGTTCGACAGCACCGCGTGCATCTAAGTCTCTCTCTGACCCCAGACTTCTGATCACGGCGTGATGCCGAGCGGGCGATGCAGAAGATAGGGCCGCACCCCCCGCTCCGCCAGCGTGCGCTGCAACATAAGGAGAGCAAGGATGCGCGAGTGGCGCGAGTGACGGGGCTCGAACCCGCGACCTCCGGCGTGACAGGCCGGCGCTCTAACCAACTGAGCTACACCCGCAACTGGCGTGAGCGGCGGTGTAATGGCCGGGCCCGCCGGCGTCAACCCGGGTCCCGGGGCGTGGTGGGCGGTGACGGTTTCGAACCGCCGACCCTCTCGGTGTAAACGAGACGCTCTACCGCTGAGCTAACCGCCCTTGGGCGCTGCCGCGCAGGCAAGGGCGCTGCCCTTGACCCGTTGGGGCCACAGACCCCAAACCCCGATCTCTAAGATAAGGTTTTCAAAGGCTTGCCTTTGATGGGGTCAAGGGGCAAGGCCCCTTGCCTTCCCCTAGCTTACCGCGTCCTTCAGCACCTTGCCGGGCTTGAATCGCACCGAGGTCGAGGCGGGGATGTCGATCTCCGCCCCGGTGCGCGGGTTGCGCCCCTTGGCCGCCTTGCGTGTGGCGGTCACGAAGCTGCCGAAGCCCACCAGGCGCACCTCCTGCTTGTTCTTCAGCGCCTTCTCGATGGAGGCGAACACGGCATCCACCACCTCGGCCGCCTTGGCCTTCGGCAGGTCGGCCTCCTCGGCCACCGCCGAGACCAGTTCCTGCCTGTTGAGCGGCTTCTCCATAGGCTGCCTTTCTGTTCGCCTCGAGACGGGTGGCGTTCGCGAAGGCTCCCGCCCCGCGCGAGGCGGGACGGGAGCGGGGCAGACTAAGATCCCTCGTTCTGCGTCGTCAACGAAGCATCCGGCGGCGGGCGGCTAGTGCGGCAGCGAGGGGCTTGCCGGCAGGCCCGGGCTTCCCGCCACCGGCTCGGCGGGCTCCTCCCACTCGATCGGCTCCGGCGGATGCACCAGCGCCTGGGCGATCACCTCGTCGACATGCGCCACCGGGATCAGCTTGAGGTGCTTCCTGACGCTGTCCGGTATCTCGGCAAGGTCCTTCTCGTTGTCCTTGGGGAAGAACACCGTGGTGATGCCGGCGCGAAGGGCTGCGAGCAGCTTCTCCTTCAACCCGCCGATCGGCAGCACCCGGCCGCGCAGCGTGATCTCGCCGGTCATCGCCACGTCGCGGCGGATCGGGATGCCGGTCATCACGCTGATCAGCGTGGTGGCCATGGCGATGCCGGCCGACGGCCCGTCCTTCGGCGTGGCACCCTCGGGCACGTGGATGTGGATGTCGCGCTTCTCCAGCAGCGTCGGCTTGATGCCGAAGCTCGCCGAGCGGCTGCGCACGTAGCTGAGTGCCGCCGACGCGCTCTCCTGCATCACGTCGCCGAGCTTGCCGGTGTGCTTGACCACCCCCTTGCCCGGCACCATCACGCTCTCGATGGTCAGGATCTCGCCGCCGACCTCGGTCCAGGCGAGGCCGGTGACCACGCCCACCATGTCCTCGCTCTCCGCCTCGCCGTAGCGGAAGCGCTTCACCCCCGCATACTTCTCGAGGTTCTTGCGCGTGATCGCGACCTTGCGTGCCTTGCCGGTGACGATCTCCTTGACCGCCTTGCGCGCCAGGTTGGCGATCTCGCGCTCCAGGTTGCGCACGCCGGCCTCGCGCGTGTAGGTGCGCACCAGCTCGCGCAGCGCATCCTCGGTGATCGACCACTCCTCCGGCTTGAGGCTGTGCGCGTCGGTCTGCTTGGCGATCAGGTGGCGCTTGGCGATCTCGATCTTCTCGTCCTCGGTGTAGCCCGCGATGCGTATGATCTCCATGCGGTCCAGCAGCGGCTGCGGCATGTGCAGGCTGTTGGCCGTGGTGACGAACATCACGTCGGACAGGTCGTAATCCACCTCGAGGTAGTGGTCGGCGAAGGTGCTGTTCTGCTCCGGATCCAGCACCTCTAGCAGGGCGGCAGACGGGTCGCCGCGCCAGTCGTTGCCGAGCTTGTCGATCTCGTCGAGCAGGAACAGCGGGTTGGAGCTCTTCGCCTTCTTCATGCCCTGGACGATCTTGCCCGGCATCGAGCCGATATAGGTGCGGCGATGGCCGCGTATCTCGGCCTCGTCGCGCACCCCGCCCAGCGACATGCGCACGAAGTTGCGCCCGGTCGCCTTGGCGATCGACTTGCCCAGCGAGGTCTTGCCGACGCCCGGCGGCCCGACCAGGCACAGGATCGGCCCCTTCAGCTTGTTGGCGCGCGACTGCACCGCGAGATACTCGAGGATGCGCTCCTTGACCTTGTCCAGCCCGTAATGATCGACGTCGAGCACGCGCTCGGCCTCGACGATGTCGCTGCGCGTCTTGGAGCGCTTCTTCCACGGGATCGACAGCATCCAGTCGAGGTAGTTGCGCACCACCGTGCTCTCGGCCGACATCGGGCTCATGCCGCGCAGCTTCTTCAGCTCGCCCATCGCCTTGTCGTGGGCCTCCTTCGACAGCTTGGTCTTCTTGATCCGGTCCTCGAGCTCGGAGGTCTCGTCCTTGCCGTCCTCGCCCTCGCCGAGCTCCTTCTGGATCGCCTTGAGCTGCTCGTTCAGATAGTACTCGCGCTGCGTCTTCTCCATCTGCCGCTTGACGCGGTTGCGTATGCGCTTCTCCACCTGCAGCACGCCGATCTCCGCCTCCATGTGGGCGAACACGCGCTCCAGCCGCTCGCCGATCGGCGCGATCTCGAGCAGCTCCTGCTTCTCCGAGATCTTCAGGTTGAGGTGGCTGGCGATGGTGTCGGCGAGCTTCGAGGGCTCCTCGATCTGGTTCAGCGAGACCAGCACCTCGGGGGCGATCTTCTTGTTCAGCTTGATGTACTGCTCGAACTGGCTGACCACGGTGCGGCCCAGCGCCTCGATCTCGCCGCCCGCCGACGGCTCCGGCGCCTGCTCGGGCATCTCGTCGATGGTCGCCTCGAAATGGCTCTCGGTCTCGCGGAACTCGCGTATCCGCGCGCGCCGGCCACCCTCGACCAGCACCTTGACAGTGCCGTCGGGCAGCTTGAGCAGCTGCAGGATGGTCGATACGGTACCGCAGCGATAGATGTCGTCCGCCGACGGGTCGTCCTGCGAGGCGTTCTTCTGCGCCACCAGCAGGATCTGCTTGTCGTCCTTGGTGACCGCCTCGAGTGCGCGCACCGACTTCTCGCGGCCGACGAACAGCGGCACGATCATGTGCGGGAACACCACGATGTCGCGCAGCGGCAGCACCGCCAGCGTCTCCTCCGAGCGCGCGGCCTTGCGGCCGCCGCCGCCCTGCGGCTTCGACGCCTCCGCCGCCGCGGCCTCGCCGCCCGCCGCCGCCTCGGCTTCGCCGACGGCTGCGGCATTCTTGTCCAGCTTCGCCGGCTTCCTGGACTCCGTCATCACGTCGACCTCCTGAAGGACAGTCGAAGGCCGGGCGCCCGATCGCGGCGCGCCCTCCTTCATCCGCGGCGAGGGCCGCGAACTGCTGGTTGCGATATCGTCAGGCCATCAGCACCGGACAAGACGTCCCGACGCGACGGCGCGGCACTACCCCCGACGCGGCGCCCGCCTCAGGCGGACTGCTCGGCGGGGCGCTCCTTGCCGTAGACGAATACCGGATCGGCGCGGGATTCCGCCACCTCGCGGTTGATCACCACCTCGTCGACATGCTCGAGCCCGGGCAGGTCGAACATGGTCGAGAGCAGGATGCTCTCCATGATCGAGCGCAGTCCGCGCGCGCCGGTGCGGCGCGCGATCGCGCGCAGCGCCACCTGCTTGAGCGCCTCCTCGGTGAAGGAGAGCTTGACCCCTTCCATCTGGAACAGCCGCGCGTACTGCTTGACCAGCGCGTTCTTCGGCTTAGTCAGGATCTCGATCAGCGCCGCCTCGTCGAGGTCCTCCAGCGTCGCCACCACCGGCAGACGGCCGATGAACTCGGGGATCAGGCCGAACTTCAGCAGGTCCTCGGGCTCGACCTCCTTGAGGATGTGGCCCATGCGGCGCTCGTCCGGGGCCTGCACCATGGCGCCGAAGCCCACGCCCGAACCCTTGCCGCGCGCGCCGATGATCTTCTCGAGCCCGGCGAAGGCGCCGCCGCAGATGAACAGGATATTGGTGGTGTCAACCTGCAGGAACTCCTGCTGCGGGTGCTTGCGCCCGCCCTGCGGCGGCACCGAGGCGACGGTGCCCTCCATGATCTTGAGCAGGGCCTGCTGCACCCCCTCGCCGGACACGTCGCGGGTGATCGAGGGGTTGTCGGACTTGCGGCTGATCTTGTCGACCTCGTCGATATAGACGATGCCGCGCTGCGCCCGCTCCACGTTGTAGTCGGCCGACTGCAGCAGCTTGAGGATGATGTTCTCGACGTCCTCGCCGACATAGCCGGCCTCGGTCAGGGTGGTGGCGTCGGCCATGGTGAACGGCACGTCGAGGATGCGCGCCAGCGTCTGGGCCAGCAGCGTCTTGCCCGAGCCGGTCGGGCCGATCAGCATGATGTTGGACTTGGCGATCTCGACGTCGTTGTTCTTCGCCCCGTGCGCCAGCCGCTTGTAGTGGTTGTGCACCGCGACCGAGAGCACCTTCTTGGCGTGGAACTGGCCGATCACGTAGTCGTCCAGGACCTTGCAGATCTCTTTCGGCGTCGGCACCCCGTCGCGCGACTTAACCAGGTGCGTCTTGTGCTCCTCGCGGATGATGTCCATGCAGAGCTCGACGCACTCGTCGCAGATGAACACGGTCGGCCCGGCGATGAGCTTGCGCACCTCGTGCTGCGATTTCCCGCAGAACGAGCAATACAGGGTGTTCTTGGAGTCGCTGGACTTGCTCATGGGCTCTCCTACCCCGCTGGGTTGCAAGAGCCACCCCCGGACAAGCTGATGACATTAGACCTGTCCCGAAAGCCGCATCAAGGGTATCGCGCGCCCCGAGCGGCAGCCGGAAGAGGATTGGCCGGGCGGAGGAGACGATCGCGCCCGGGCCGGCGAGCGGGCTCAGCCCTTGGCGGCATCCTCGGCCGACGGCACCGGGCGGTTCTGCAGCACCTCGTCGACGATCCCGAACGCCTGCGCCTCGACCGCCGACAGGTAGCTGTCGCGCTCGAGCTTCTGCTCGATCGACTCCAGGGTCTGGCCGGTATGCTCCTTGTAGATCTCGTTCAGGCGCTGGCGCAGGTAGAGGATCTCCTTCGCCTGGATCTCGATGTCGCTGGCCTGCCCCTGCGCGCCGCCCGAGGGCTGGTGCACCATGACCCGCGCGTTCGGCAGCGCCAGGCGCTTGCCGGGCGCGCCGGCCGCCAGCAGCAGCGAGCCCATCGAGGCGGCCTGGCCGATGCACACCGTGTTCACCGGGCTGCGTATGTACTGCATGGTGTCGTAGATCGCGAGCCCGGCCGAGACCACGCCACCTGGGCTGTTGATGTAGAACGAGATGTCCTTGCTCGGGTTGACGCTCTCCAGGTGCAGCAGCTGGGCGCAGATCAGCGACGCCACCCCGTCATAGACCGGTCCGGTGAGGAAGATGATTCGGTCCTGCAGCAGCCTCGAATAGATGTCGAACGCCCGCTCGCCGCGCGAGGTCTGCTCGACCACCATCGGCACGAGGGCGTTGCCGTAGATCTCCATGGGATCACGATCCCTCATCTGAACTCTCCCGCTCCGATGCACTCAAGATAGGCCGAACCGGCGGCGATGAAAGCCCTCCGCGGTGCCGCGGTCACGCCGGCTCGCTCGGCTGGGTTTCGGCCGGCTCCGTCGGCTGGGTTTCGACCGCCTCCGTCGGCTGCGTTTCTGCCGGCTCCGTCGGCGGGGCCTCGGCCAGCTCCTCGGGCGTCACCGTCCTCTCCTCGACGTGCGCCTGGTCGAGCACGTAGTCGACCACCTTGTTCTCGAAGATCGGGCCGCGCAGCGTCTCGGCCGCCTGCGGGTTCTTGCGGAAGAAGTCCAGCACCATCTGCTCCTGGCCGGGATACCGCCCGGCCTCGGCGCGCATCGCGCCTCCGATCTCCTCCTGGCTCACCTGGATCCCCGCACCGCGGCCGATCTCGGCGAGCAGCAGGCCCAGCCGCACCCGCCGCTCGGCGATGCGCCGGTAGTCGGCGCGCAGCGTCTCCTCGTCCTTGCCCTGGTCCTCCTCGTCCTCGCGGCCCTCCTTGCGGTCGGCCTCGATGCGCTGCCAGATCGCGGCGAACTCGCTCTCGACCATGCCCTCGGGGGCGGAGAAGTCGGCCCGCTCGGCCAGCGCGTCGAGCAGCTCGCGCTTGATGCGCATGCGCGACAGCTGCTCGTACTCGCGGCGCACCTGCTGGCCGAGCGCCTCGCGCACCTGCTCCAGCCCGTCGAAGCCGAGCGTCTTGGCGAGGTCGTCGTCGATCGCCGGATCCACCGCCCGCTTCAGGGCCTTGGCGGTGACCTCGAAGCGCGCCGCCTTGCCAGCCAGCTCGGCAGCCTGGTACGGCTCGGGGAAGGTCACCTCGATGACCCGCTGCGCGCCGGGCGCCAGGCCCTCCAGCTGCTCGGCGAAGCCGGGGATGAAGCCGGTGCCGCCGAGCTCGACATCGACGTCCGAGCCGGCGCCGCCCTCGAAGGCGACGCCGTCCACCGTGCCGACGAAATCCACGCTGAGCGTGTCGCCCGCGGCGGCGCCCCGCTGCTCCTCGATGGTCTCGAAGCTGCGCTGCCGCTTGGCGATGTCGGCCAGCGCGCGGTCGATGGTGGCGGGGTCGGGCTCGGCCTTCAGGCGGGTCAGCGACAGGCCGCCGAGGTCGGGGACGCTGATCTCGGGCAGCAGCTCGAGCTCGACGGTGAACTCCAGGTCGCTCGCGGCACTGCCGGACACCGGCGCCTCGAGCGCGCCGCGCACCAGGTCGACCTTGGGCTGGCTCGCCGAGCGCAGCCCGCGTTCGGCGAGCAGGTCGCGCGTCGCATCGTTGACCGTCTGCTCCAGCACCTCGCCGGTGACCGCGGTGCCGTAGCGCTGCCGCACGATCGACAGCGGCACCTTGCCCGGACGGAAACCCGGCAGGTTCATGGTGCGGCCAAGCTCGGTCAGCCGCGCCTGTCGCTTGCCCTCCAGCTCCGCGCCCGGCACCACCACCGTGAAGCCGCGCTTCAGGCCCTCGGAAAGCGTCTCAGTCACCTGCATCTGCCAGGCCATCCTCTGCCAAGTGGTGGCGCGTCGGGCGCGGGACGGCTGGTGCGGGCGGAGGGACTTGAACCCCCACGGCTTGCGCCACCAGAACCTAAATCTGGCGTGTCTGCCAATTCCACCACGCCCGCAGCAGACCCGCGGGCGCCGCGATCACGCCCGCCGGAACCGTCGCAATGAGCGCGCGGCTTTAGCCCAGCGCCCGAGGCGAGGCAAGCGGCTCAGCCCGCGCCCGCGGCGCGGCGCATCGCCGCCGGCACCCGGCCCGCCAGATCCTCCGCGAGCAGCCCCTCTCCGGCGAGGTTGGCGGCCTCGCCGTGCAGCCACACTGCGGCGCAGGCCGCCTCGAAGACGCCGCCGCCCAAGCCGTCGCCGATCGAGCCATCGCCAGAAGGCCCATCGCCCCCCAGCACGCCGCGCGCCAGCATCGCGGCGACGATCCCCGACAGCACGTCGCCGGCGCCGGCGGTCGCGAGCCAGGGCGGCGCGTCGGCATTGATCGCCGCACGCCCGTCGGGGGCCGCGATGACGGTGTCGGAGCCCTTGAGCACCACCACCGCGCCGAGCCGCGCCGCGGCCGCGCGCGCGGCCCCCAGCCGATCCGAACCCGGATCGCCGAACAGGCGGGCGAACTCTCCCTCATGCGGCGTCACCACCGCCACGCCGCGCAGCCGCTCCGGCTGCCCCGCCGCCTCCGACAGCGCGCCGGCATCCGCCACCACCGTCCGGCCCGCTTCCAGCAGCGCCGGCAGCGCCGCCCGCACCTCGTCCTCCGCGAGGCCCGGACCGCACACCCAGACCTGACGCCTGGCGTCGGCGAGCAGCGTGCGCAGCGGCGCCTCGTCGACGATCAGACCCGGCGCGCCGACGCGATACAGCGCGGCCGCGTGTTCGGCCGCGATCCGCACCAGCCCGGCGCCGGCGCCGCGCGCGCCGGCGGCGGCGAGACGCGCGGCCCCGCTCATCGCCGCAGCGCCGCAGACGCTGACCACGCCGCGGGTGTATTTATGGTCCGCGGCACTCAGCGGCCGCAGCCGCCACAGCCCGGGGCGGTTGCGCCAGGTGCGGGCACCGATCCGCCCCAGCAGCGCCTCGGGGATGCCGATCTCGGCGATCTGCAGCGTGCCGAGCCGGTCGCGGCCGGGCAGCAGCAGGTGCCCGGGCTTGGCCCGGAAGAAGCTCACCGTCAGCTCCGCCCGCGCCGCCGCGCCGCGTATCGCGCCGGTCGCGCCGTCGACGCCGCTCGGCACGTCGATCGCGAGCACGCGGCGCGCCGCCGCCAGCGCCGCCGCCGCCACGCCCTCGACCGGGCGCGACAACCCGGCGCCGAACACCGCGTCGATCACCAGCTCGGCGCGCGCCGCCGCCGCGGGATCGAACGACGGGATCGCGCCGCCCACCGTGGAGGCCGCCCACGACGCGGCCGCGCGCGACGCGTCCGTGCCCTCCGCCGCCGGCGACAGCCTCGCCACCGTCACCGGCCAGCCGCGCTGCGCCAGCAGCCGGGCGGCCACGAAGCCGTCGCCGCCATTATTGCCCGGGCCGCACAGCACCAGGGTGCGGCACGGGGCGAAGCTACGCGCCGCCGCGCGCGCGACCGCGCGTCCGGCGTTCTGCATCAACCCGTACGAGGAGGTCGAGAGCGCCGCCAGCCGGTCCGCCTCACCCATCTCGTCGGGGGTCAGCAGCAACAGGGAGTGATCGACCATGGGCGGGATCTCCTTGACGCCGAAGGCTGTTGCTTTCGCCGGTCCAGGCCGTATTGAGACCGGCGTCCACGAGACAACGCCGCGCCGGAGCCCACGATGCAGTCCGAACCCGCCATCATCCTCTGGGGCCTGGTGCTCGCCACGCATCTGCTCGGCATGGCGCTCTGGGTCGGCGGCGCCGCCTATGCGCTGCTGGTGCTGCGTCCCAGCCTCAACCTGCTCGACCAGACCCAGCGCGTGTCGGTGACCCTGCAGACCTTGAGCCGCTTCTTCCGGCTGGTCTGGCACGTGATGCCGATCGTGCTGCTGACCGGCTGGTCGATGGAGATCTTCCGCGAGGGCGGCTTCGCCAACGCCGACTGGCACATCAACGCGATGCAGGGCCTGGCCCTGGTGATGACCGGGGTGTTCCTGTGGGCCTTCTTCGGGCCGTTCCGACGGGCGCGCCGGGCGATACGGCCGCAGCCGGCGCTGTTCGAAAGCATCCGCTCGCTGGTCGGCATGAACCTGGTGATCGGCGCGACCATCGTGGTGGTGGCGTCGCTGGGGCATAGTTTCTAGCGAAGACAAGGCGAGGGGCTCTGCCCCTTGACCCCGTCAAAGGCGAGCCTTTGAAAACCTTGATTTAGAAGATGGGGTTTGGGGCCGTCGGCCCCAACGGGTCAAGGCAGAGCCCGTGGCTACTCCGCCGCGGCCTGGGTGTCGCCGCGCAGCGGCACGGCGCGGTTGCGCAGGTTCACCGCCGAGTTGATCAGGCCGACATGGGAGAAGGCCTGCGGGAAGTTGCCGACCAGGCGCTTGGCGCGCGGGTCGTACTCCTCCGACAGCAGCCCGAGATCGTTGCTGAGCCCCACCAGGCGCGTGAACAGCGCCGCTGCCTCGGCGTGCCGCCCCTGCAGCACGTAGGCATCGACCAGCCAGAAGGTGCAGGCGAGGAAGGCGCCCTCGCTGCCGGGCATGCCGTCGACGCTGCTCTCGGTGCGATAGCGCAGCACGAAGCCGTCCTCCACCAGCTCGCGCTCGACCGCGGCCACGGTCGCGACCACCCTGGGATCGTCGGCCGGCAGGAAGCCGATGACCGGGATCAGCAGCAGCCCGGCATCGAGCGCCTCGGAGCCGAAGGCCTGGGTGAAGCAGCCCTTGGCCCGGCTGAACCCCTCGTTGCACACCGCGGCGTGGATCTGGTCGCGCACCTGTCGCCAGCGCTGCACCGGACCTTGCAGGCCGAACTGCTCGCAGTCGCGTATCGTGCGGTCGAATGCCATCCAGGCGAACACCTTGGAGACGGTGAACTGCCTGCGGCCGCCGCGCACCTCCCACATGCCCTCGTCGGGCTGCTGCCAGATCGTCTCCAGATGCTCGACCAGCGCCACCTGCAGCGACCAGCCATAGCCCGGCTCGCGCAGGTTCTCCTGCCGTGCCAGGTGCAGGGCCGCGATCACCTCGCCGTAGACGTCGAGCTGCAGCTGGCCCGCGGCGGCGTTGCCGACGCGCACCGGCGCCGCCCCCTGATAGCCGATCAGCCAGGGCACCTCCCACTCCTGCAGGCTGCGCTCGCCGGCGATGCCGTACATGATCTGGATCTGGTCGGGGCTGCCGGCGATGGACCGATGCAGCCAGTCGCGCCACAGCCGCGCCTCCTCGTAGTAGCCGCCCGACATCATCGCGATCAGCGTCAGGCCGGCGTCGCGCAGCCAGCAGAACCGGTAGTCCCAGTTGCGCGGGCCGCCGAGCTGCTCGGGCAGCGAGGTGGTCGGCGCTGCGACGATGCCGCCGGTCTCGGCGAAGGTCAGCGCCTTGAGCGTCACCATCGAGCGCAGCACGATATCGCGGTGCGGCCCCTGATAGGCGCAACGGCCGGACCATTCCGACCAGAACGCCTCCGTGCGCGCCAGCGCCGCATCGACCTCGATCAACGGCGGCGGCGGCAGGTGCGACGGGCCGTAGCTGAGCACGAAGGTCACGCGCGCGCCGGCGGAGACGGTGCATCGGCCCACGGTCGCCATGTCCTCGCCTGCGAGCGGCACGTCGGTGCGCAGGCAGACCAAGTGCGGGCCGGCGACCGCGACGATGCCAGCCTGCCCCGGCGATGCACTGTCCGGCAGGCGCGTCACCCAGGGAATCGAGTTGCCGTAGTCGAAGCGCAGCAGCAGCTCGCTGGTGACCTCGACCTGCCCGCTCCGCCCCTCGACGATGCGCACGATGCTGGGCACCGGGCTGTTGATCGGCATGAAGTCGATGACCGCAACGCTGCCGGCCGACGTCGTGAACAGGGTCTGCAGCACCATCCCGCCGTCGCGATAGCCGCGCGTCACCTGCGCCGCCTCGCTCGCCATATCGCTGGGCGCCAGCAGCCAGCGCCCGTTCTCCTCGGTGCCGACCAGGGCGGCGAGGCAGGCGCCGCCGTCGAAGCGCGGCCAGCACAGCCAGTCGATCGAGCCGTTGCGGCCGACCAGTGCGCAGCTGCTGCAGTCGCCGATCAGCCCGTATTCCTCGATCGCCAAAGGGGTATAGACCACGCGGCACTCTCCTCCCACGTCTCGCTGTGCCGTGGCAGGTCGAGCGCCCGCGGGCAGACCAGCCGCCCGATCGCCGACGCTGCGTCAGCAACGGCGACTTCCCGGCTTGGTTCCGGCGCGGGGCGGCCCGCCGCCCGGCTGCGGCATTCTCTTGACTTGTCGCGGCATTATGAGGATACGGCTACGCAGCCGGACGCCGCACGAGCGGCGCCCCGTGCGCCGGTCGCGAAGCATGGCCCAGACGCCGCCGTTCGGCGACAGGCTACGGCCTCGCAACCCTGACCAGCCCGAGAGAATTTTGAACGACACCGATACCGCCGAGCCGGACGGGATGGCCCCGCAGGACTCCGATCACCATCACGCCGCCCTGGAACCGGCCCTGGACCCGGCGGCCGCGTCGGACGCCCAGGCGCCGTCGGAGCTGGACCTCGCGCCCGACTTGGAGCCGGTGCCCGACTTGGAGCCAGTGCCCGAATTGGAGCCGGTGCTGGTGTCCGCCGACGCCGAGAGCGCGCGCGAGGCCGCAGCGGCCCCGGAGCTGCCGCTGTTCTCGGAGCTCGGCCTGTCGGAGCCGATTCAGCGCGCTATCGCCGACATGGGCTACCTGCACCCGACGCCGATCCAGGCGCAGGCGATCCCGGTGGTGCTCGCCGGTCGCGACGTGATGGGGGTGGCGCAGACCGGCACCGGCAAGACCGCGGGCTTCACCCTGCCGCTGCTCGACATCCTGTCCGGCTCGCGGGCGCGGGCGCGCATGCCGCGCTCGCTGATCCTGGAGCCGACCCGGGAGCTGGCGCTGCAGGTCGCCGAGAACTTCCTGCTCTACGGCAAGTACCTCAAGCTCAACCATGCGCTGCTGATCGGCGGCGAGAGCATGTCCGAGCAGAAGGAGGCGCTCAACCGCGGCGTCGACGTGCTGATCGCGACCCCGGGCCGGCTGCTCGACCTGTTTGAGCGCGGCGGGCTGCTGCTGACCCAGACCAGCATCCTGGTGATCGACGAAGCCGACCGCATGCTCGACATGGGCTTCATCCCCGACGTGGAGCGGATCGTCTCGCTGCTGTCGCCGAACCGGCAGACGCTGTTCTTCTCCGCGACGATGGCCCCCGAGATACGCCGCCTGTCGGACATGTTCCTCAAGAACCCCAAGGAGATCACCGTCAGCCGGGCCGCGTCGGTAGCGCCCACTATCGAGGAGGGCCTCGCCGTGGTGCCCGAGATCGACAAGCGCCGCGCGCTGCGCCGCCTGCTGCGGGCCGAGGACGTGCAGAACGCGCTGATCTTCTGCAACCGCAAGCGCGACGTCGACATCCTGCACAAGTCGCTGCGCAAGCACGGCTTCTCTGCCGGCGCCCTGCACGGCGACCTGCCGCAGCCGGTGCGCTTCGCCACCTTGGAGAAGTTCAAGGCCGGCGAGCTGCAGCTCCTGGTCTGCTCGGACGTGGCGGCCCGCGGCATCGATATCGGCGGACTCAGCCATGTGTTCAATTTCGACGTGCCGATCCACGCCGAGGACTACGTGCACCGGATCGGCCGCACCGGGCGCGCCGGGCGCACCGGCCACGCACTGGGCATCGCCAGCCCCTACGACCGGCTGTTCGTCGAGGCGATCGAGAAGCTGACCGGCCATGTGATCCCGCGCATCGGCGTCGACGGCATCGACTCCGTCGAGTGGGCCGAGGGGTCGCGCGGCCGCGGCGGACGCGGCGCCAAGCCGGGCGAGCGCGGCCGCGGCCGCAAGCCCGACGAGCGCGGCGCCGCCCATGACCGCCCGGCCGCCTCGCCTCGTCCGGAACCCAAGCGCAGCGAGGTGCCGCGCGTCGAGCCGTCCCGTCCGGATCCCGAGCGGCGGCCCGAACCGCAGCGCCGCGCCCGGCGGGCCGAGCCTCGCGCCGAGCCTCGCGCCGAGCCTGGGGCACCGGAAGCCGCGCCGCGCCGCGACCCGCCGCCGCGCCGCGACGAGCGCCGCCAAGAGGAGCCGGCCGCGAACCCGGTCGGATTCGGCGGCGAGATCCCGGCCTTCATGATGCTGCCGACCCGGGCCGGCCGTCCCGTCCCGTCCGACCCGGATCCGGCATCCGCCGAGGATGCCGACGATCTCCCCGATCAGGACTGAGACGGCCAGAACTGGCGGGGCACGGACCGACGGAGCAAGGAGCGGCGACGCGCGGACTGGCGGGGCCGGCAGCTTCGAGGCCGTCATCGATGGCCTCGGCGCCGCGGGCGACGGCATCCTGCACCGCGAGGCCGGCACCCTGTTCGTCGCGGGCGCTCTGCCCGGCGAACGCGTGCTCGCGCATCGCGGCGTCCGCCAGACGGCGATCCTCGATGCGGTGATCGAGGCCAGTCCCGATCGTGTGACGGCACCCTGCCGGCTGTTCGGCCGCTGCGGCGGCTGCGCGCTGCAGCACCTGAACGCCGCCGCCACGGCGTCGTTCAAGCGGGCGCTGGTGGTCGATGCGCTGCGTCGCGCCGGCTTCGCGCCGCCGGATACGGTCGACTTCATGCCCGGAACGCCGGGCTCGCGCCGGCGCATGGACCTCGCCTTGCGCCGCATCCCCGGCGGGCTGCTGGTCGGGCTGCACCCGCGCGGCGGCGGCGATCCGGACCAGGTGGTCGACCTGGTCGAGTGTCCGGTGCTGGAGCCGTCGCTGTTCGCCCTGATCACGGCGCTGCGCCCTGTGCTGCTGCGGCTGGGCTGCCTGCGACGGGCGGGCTCGCTGATCGTCAATAGCTTCGATAGCGGGCCGGACCTGCTGCTGGCCACCGAGGCGCCGCCGGACGGCGCCGACCGCGCGCGTCTGGCCGACTTCGCCCGCGAGGCGTCGGTGCCGCGGATCTCCTGGCGCCCGCTCAAGGGCGCAGGTGCCGAGACGCTGTGCAGCCTGGCGCCGGTGCATCACACGCTGTCGGGGGTGCGTATCGCGGCGCCGCCGGGCGGCTTCCTGCAGGCGACCGTGCGGGGCGAGCGGGCGATCGTCGCCGCGGTGCTGGCGGCGCTGCCGGCGATGCCGCGCCAGAAGCGCGTCATCGAGCTGTTCGCCGGCTGCGGCACGCTGAGCTTCGCACTCGCCGCCCGCTTCCGGCTGCTCGCGGTGGAGGGACAGGCGGATGCCGCTTCCTGCCTGCGAGAGGGCGCGCGCGGGCTGCGGCTCGAGGTGGTGCAGCGCGACCTCGCGCGTCAGCCGCTGCTCGGCGCCGAGCTCGGGCGCGCCGCGGCGATCGTGCTCGACCCGCCCTTCGCCGGTGCTGGCATGCAGATGCACGAGATCGCGCGCTCCGGGGTCGCGCGGGTGGTGATGGTGAGCTGCAACCCGCGCGCCCTGGAGGGCGACGGCAGGCTGCTGCACGAGGCCGGCTACCGGCTGGAGCGGCTGACCGTGATCGACCAGTTCCACTGGTCGGGCGGGGTGGAGAGCGTGGCCGCGTTCGGCCGGCCGGCGCGGCTCAGCGGCCTGAGAGACTGACCGTTAGGAGGCAAGGCTGGGCTCTGCCCAGACCCGCCAAAGGCCTCGGCCTTTGGAAACCACTTTTGAGATAATCGGATTCTCAAGGCTTCCCCTTGAGCGGGTCCAGGGCAGAGCCCTGGCTTCGCATGGGCCCCATGCAGAGGCCGTCGGTCTCAGACGTGGAAACTCTCGCCGCAGCCGCAGCGGCCCTTCTCGTTTGGATTGACGAAGCTGAACCCCGCCTCCAGCTCGCGGACCTGGTAGTCCATCACCGTGCCGATCAGGAACAGCGACGCCTTGCGGTCGACCAGCACGGTCAGCTCCTTGTCGCGCACCACCTCGTCGGAGGCCGCGGGCTCGGCGGTCCAGCCCATCTCGTAGGACAGCCCCGAGCAGCCCTTGGTGCCGACGCTGATGCGCAGCAGCTGTCCGGCATGGGCGCCCTGGTAGAGGACGCGCAGCCGTGCGGCCGCGGCGTCGGACAGCGACATCAGCGGCGGCAGCGCGCGCAGTGCGCGTGGCGCCGCGGCGGCCGCCGTCGTGCCGGGAATCGCGGTCGTGGTCATGACGAAGTCTCCCGTCTCAGAACATGTTCAGGGCGAGGCGCGCATCCTCGCTCATCCGGCTCGCGTCCCATGGCGGATCCCACACCGTCTCCACCTCGCAGGCCGAGACGCCGGGGATCGACAGCACCGCGTCGCGCACCTGCACCGGCAGCTCCTGGGCGCTGGGACAGCCGGGCGCGGTGAGCGTCATCTCCACCTTGACCTGCCCGTCCTCGTGCAGGTCGATCGCGTAGATCAGGCCGAGCTCGTAGATGTTGACCGGGATCTCCGGGTCGAACACGGTCGCGATGGCGGCGATCACCGCCTCCTCGTCGGGGGCGGCCAGCACCTCGCCGGCGGGCGTCCAGGACCCGGAGGACGAGGCGGGGCGGTTCTCGCCGTCGAGCGAGAAGCCGCCGGCGGCCGGGGGCCGGTCGGCCGGGAGCTCGTCGGCCGGAACCGGCGGCGCGCCCTCGCGCTGTGCCGACATCGCCATCAGGGTTTCCTCTCGCTCTGCAGCGCGTCGAGCAGCGCGGACCAAGGCAGGGTGGCGCAACGGATCCGCGAGCGGTAGTCGCGCAGGTTCTCGAACGCGCCCAGCAGGCCCAGGCCCTCCGCCGGCTGCCGCGGATCGGCCGCCGACTCCGGTGTTGCCTCGCGCAGCATGCCATCGAAGCGGGCGAACAGCGAGCGGATGGCGTCGATGTCCAGCCCCTCGACGCTTTGCGCCATCAGGTCGGCAGAGGCCGCGCAGATGGCGCAGCCGCGGGTGCGGTGCAGCGCGCGTCCGACCCGCAGCCCGTCGGACAGGCTGAGGCTGACATGCACCCGGTCGCCGCAGAACGGGTTGTTGCCGTCCGCCGCACGGTCCGCCGGGTCGAGCACGCCTTCGTGCAGCGGCCGGCGCGCGCGCTCCATGATCAGGCGCTGGTACAGCGCCTCGCGGCTGTCCGGCGCTTCCGCGGCGGCCGGCTCGGCAGGGAGGGAGGCGTCATGCATGGTCAGGCGAAGAACCCCCGCACCTGCTCGAGCGCGTCGGCGAGCCGGTCGATCTCGTCGCGCGTCGTGTAGAGCCCGAAGCTCGCGCGCGCGGTGCTGCCGACGCCGAGCCGTCGCATCAGCGGCTCGGCGCAGTGATTGCCGGCGCGAACCGCGATGCCGCTGCGGTCCAGCAGGGTCGCGATGTCGTGGGCGTGCGCGTTGTGCATGGTGAACGAGAACACCCCGCCGCGATCCTGCGCCTGGCCCAGGATGCGCAGGCCCTCGATCGCCGACAGGCGCGACAGCGCGTGCTCGGTCAACGCCGCCTCGTGCGCCTCGATCCGGTCGAAGCCGATGGCGCTCACGTAGTCGATCGCGGCACCCAGCCCGATCGCCTCGATGATCGGCGGCGTGCCGGCCTCGAAGCGGTGCGGCAGCTCGGCCCAGCTCGAGCGCTCGAAGCTGACGCTGTCGATCATGTCGCCGCCGCCCATGAACGGCTGCATCGTCTCGAGCAGCGCCCGCCTGCCCCACAGCACGCCGATGCCGGTCGGGCCGTACAGCTTGTGGCCGGTGAAGACGTAGAAATCCGCCCCCGTCGCCTGCACGTCGACGCGACGGTGCACCACCGCCTGCGAGCCGTCGAGCAGCAGCATGGCGCCCGCCTCGTGGGCCAGGGCCGCGATCCGCGCCGCCGGGGTGACGCTGCCGAGCACGTTGGACATGTGCGTCACCGCGACCAGCCCGACCCGGCCGTCGGCGAGCAGCTCGCCCAGATGGCCGAGGTCGAGCTCGCCGCTGTCGGTGATGCGCGCGACGCGGAGCTCGATGCCGCGACGGTCGCGCAGCATCTGCCACGGCACGATGTTGGCGTGATGCTCCATCTCGGAGATCACCACCGCCTGGTCCGGCCGCAGGGTGTCGCCGAACGCGTGCGCCAGCAGGTTGATGGCGCCGGTACTGCTCTGGGTGAAGATCACCTCGTCGCGCGAGGGCGCGTTGAGCAGGGCCGCCACCTTGTCGCGTGCGCCCTCGTAGGCGTCGGTGGTGCGCTCGCTCATCCAGTGCAGGCCGCGATGCACGTTGGCGTACTGGGTGCGCATGGTGCGCACCATCGCCTCGATCACCGCCTCGGGCTTCTGCGCCGAGGCGGCGCTGTCGAGGAACACCAGCGGCTTGCCGCGCACCGTCTGCGACAGGATCGGGAAGTCGGCGCGCAAGCCGGACAGGTCGGAGTCGGCCTCGGCGAGCTGGATCGGGGCCATCTGGTTCATATCGCGTGCTCCTGCCAGGATCGGTCCACGGCCTGCTCCAGCAGGCCGCGCACCGCCTCGTCTTCGATCAGCGCCAGCCCGTCGGCGAGGAAGGCGCGCACCAGGATGGCGTGCGCCTCCGCGACCGGGATCCCGCGGCTGCGCAGGTAGAACAGCTGCTCCTCGTCGAGCGCGCCGGCGGTGGCGCCGTGGCTGCACTTGACGTCGTCGGCGTAGATCTCGAGCTCGGGCTTGCTGTCGATCTCGGCGCTGTCGGACAACAGCAGCGCCTGGTTCATCTGGTAGCCGTCGGTCTTCTGCGCCACCCGGGCAACCACGATCTTGCCCTGGAACACCGCGCGCGACGAGCCAGCCAGCACGTTCTTCACCGTCTGGCGCGAGGTGCAGCCCGGCGCGTCGTGCGCGACCGTGCTGGTCAGGTCGGCATGCTGGCTGCCCGAGAGCAGCTGAGCGCCGTTGACCTGCACCTCGCCGCCGCGCCCCTGCAGGCGCGCATGCACCTCGTGGCGGGCCAGGACCGCTCCCAGCGCCAGGCTGAAGCTGTCGTACGCGGCACCCTGGCCCACGGCGGCGTAGACGGTCGAGAAATGCAGCGCCTGCCGTGCCTCGTCCTGCAGCAGCACGTGGCTGAGGCGGGCGCGCTCGCGCAGCTCCACCTCCATCACCGGATTGTTGACGTAGAGCCCCTCGCCGCCGGCGATCTCCAGCAGGCACAGCCGCGCCCCCTCCTCCAGCAGCACCGAGAAGCGCGGGTGCGCGGAGACGGCGCCGCCGCCATCGGCTTCGGCCCCTACCGGCAGGCCGGCGCCGAGCATGACCAGCAGCAGCCGCCCGGCATCGCGGCCGGCGCCGACATGGATCCGCGCCCCGTCCTCGGTCAGCATGGTGTTCAGCGCCACCATCGGCTCGCGCTGCGGATGCGCCAGCGTGCCGAGGCTGACGCCGACCTCGATGTCGAGATCGTCCGGCAGCCGCGACAGGGCGGCATCGAGCCGCCCGTTGACGAACACCATCCGGCTCGTCTCGGCCAGCCCGGCGGCCGCCAGATCGAGACGCGCCAGCGCTGCGGCGCACGCCCCGGCGTCCGCCGGCGGCGGCTCGGCGAGCAGGCTCAGGCCGGTCAGCCGTCGCAGGTCGGTGTATTTCCAGGCCTCCAGGCTGCGCTTGGGCAGTCCGGACAGCCGCAGCAGTGCCGCCGCCTCGTCGCGGTCCTGCACCGAGCCGGGCAGCGTCTGCTTGCGTGCCTCGTAGACGTCCAGGAAGCACTGCGCGTTGTGAGAGGGCTGAACCGCGTTCACGCCGCCTCCGCGATCAGCTGCGCGTAGCCGTCGGCCTCGAGCTGGCGCGCCAGTTCCGGGCCGCCGCTGCGTATGATGCGGCCGCGCGCCATCACGTGCACCCGGTCCGGCACGATGTATTCCAGCAGCCGCTGATGATGGGTGATCACCAGGGCGGAGAAGGCCGGGCCGCGCAGCGCGTTGACGCCCTCGGCCACGATACGCAGCGCGTCGATGTCGAGCCCGCTGTCGGTCTCGTCGAGGATCGCCAGGCGCGGCCGCAGCAGCGCCATCTGCAGCACCTCGTTGCGCTTCTTCTCGCCGCCGGAGAAGCCGACATTGACGTTGCGCTTGAGCATGTCGTCGGGCATCGACAGCCGGCGGCACTCGGCGCGCACCAGCTTGAGGAAGCCCACCGCGTCGAGCTCCGGCTCGTCGCGGGCGCGGCGCAGCGCATTCACGGCGGTGCGCAGGAAGTTGGCGTTGTTCACCCCGGGCAGCTCGACCGGCGCCTGGAAGGCGAGGAACAGGCCGAGGCCCGCGCGCTGCTCGGGCGCCATGGCCAGCAGGTCCTGCCCGTCATAGGCCGCACTGCCGGCGGTGACCACGTAGTCCTCCCGCCCGGCCAGGACGTAGGACAGCGTCGACTTGCCCGAGCCGTTGGGACCCATGATCGCATGCACCTCGCCCGGCGGCACCACCAGCTCCACGCCGTTCAGGATCGCCTTGGGGCTGCCGGCGTCATCGATCTCGGCGCACAGGCCGGCGATCCTGAGTTCAGCGCTCATCCAACGCTGCCCTCCAGGCTGACCGCGAGCAGCTTCTGCGCCTCGACGGCGAACTCCATCGGCAGCTCCTTGAGCACGTCCTTGCAGAAGCCGTTCACGATCAGCCCGACCGCGTCCTCCTGCGACAGGCCGCGGCTCCGGCAATAGAACAGCTGGTCCTCGGAGATCTTCGACGTGGTGGCCTCGTGCTCCACCTTCGCGGTCCGGTTGCGGCTCTCGATGTAGGGCACGGTGTGGGCGCCGCAGCGGTCGCCGATCAGCAGGCTGTCGCACTGGGTGAAGTTCCGCGCGTTCGCCGCCCGCGGCATCATGCGCACCAGGCCGCGATAGGTGCTGTCGGAGCGACCGGCGCTGATCGTCTTGGCCACGATGGTCGAGCGCGTGCCGCGCCCGATATGGATCATCTTGGTCCCGGTGTCGGCCTGCTGGCGGTTGTTGGTCACCGCCACCGAGTAGAACTCGCCGACGCTGTCCTCGCCCTGGAGGATGCAGGAGGGATACTTCCAGGTGATCGCCGATCCGGTCTCGACCTGGGTCCAGGAGATGCGCGAGCGTGCGCCGCGGCAGGCGCCGCGCTTGGTGACGAAGTTGTAGATCCCGCCGCGCCCCTCGCTGTCGCCGGGATACCAGTTCTGCACCGTGCTGTACTTGATCGAGGCGTCGTCCATCGCCACCAGCTCGACCACGGCGGCGTGCAGCTGGTTCTCGTCGCGCATCGGCGCGGTGCAGCCCTCCAGGTAGGAGACCGAGGCGCCGGCCTCAGCGATGATCAGGGTGCGCTCGAACTGGCCGGTGTTCTTGGCATTGATGCGGAAATAGGTCGACAGCTCCATCGGGCACTTCACGCCGCGGGGGATGAACACGAACGAGCCGTCGGTGAACACCGCCGAGTTCAGGGCGGCGTAGAAGTTATCGGCCGCCGGCACCACGCTGCCGAGGTAGCGCTGCACCAGCTCGGGATGCTCGCGCACCGCCTCGCTGATCGGACAGAAGATCACGCCGGCCTTCATCAGGGTGGAGCGGAAGGTGGTGGCCACCGAGACGCTGTCGAACACGGCGTCGACCGCGATCTGCGGACGGCCCTGCGCGTCGCGCTCGTCGCCCGGCTCCGCGTCGGCTCCCTCCACGCCGGCCAGCCGCGCGCGCTCGCGCAGCGGGATGCCGAGCTTCTCGTAGGTCGCCAGCAGCTGCGGGTCGACCTCGTCGAGCGACTTCGGCCCCGGCTTGCGCCTGGGGGCGGCGTAGTAGTGCGCGTCCTGGTAGTCGATCGGCGGGTAGCCGACCTTGGACCAGCGCGGCTCGGCCATCTGCTTCCAGGCCTCGAACGCCTTGAGGCGCCACGCCAGCAGCCATTCCGGCTCCTCCTTGCGGGCCGAGATCAGCCGGATGGTGCCCTCGTCGAGCCCCTTGGGGGCGAGGTCCATCTCGATGTCGGTCTCGAACCCCCATTTGTAGGTGGAGGCGCTCATGGTCTCGACGGCGTGGAGGGTCTCGGCGACGACTGACATGCAACCTCACTCGGCAGCGGCAGGCGCGCGAAGCGGCGCCTGCGATGGATCGATGCGGAACGCCGCGGCGCGGGGATGCGACGAGGCATCGGCGCGCATGTCGGCGAGCGTGATATGGGTCAACGCGGCGCGGATCGCCTCGTTGACCTGGTCCCACCGTCCGCGCACCGCGCAGCAGGACTGCGCCTCGCAGCCGCCGACCGCGCCGTCGACGCAGGCGGTGAGCGTGATCGGACCGTCGATGGCGGCGATCACGCGCGCCACCGAGATCTGCTCCAGCGCCAGCGCCAGCCGGTAGCCGCCGCGCGCGCCGCGCTGCGACGAGACCAGGCCCGACGAGGCCAGCGCCTTGAGCACCTTGGCGACCGTCGGCTCGGGGATGCCGGTATCCTGCGCGAGGCAGGGGGACGTGGTCACGCCGGCGCTGATTTCCAGCCGCACCAGAACGACCACGGCGTAATCGGTCAGTTTCGACAGCCTCAACATCGCCTTCGTCGCCATGCCGGTGGGGATGCGGACCAAGCCGGTCCGGTATCACAGGAGATGACGTCGTGCACCCACCGCGTCAAGGTGCGCGGGCCGGGCCCGCGGGCTGAAACCGGCGCCGCTACTCGACCCCGCCGAACAGCGCGCGCAGCAGCAGGTAGCAGCCGCCGCCGACCAGCGCGCCGACTAGGGTGCCGTTGATCCGCACGTATTGCAGGTCGCGGCCGACGCGCAGCTCGAGCTTCTCGACGATCATGCCGGCGTCCCAGCCGCCGACCACGCCGGCGATGAAGTCCGAGATGCGGTCCCGCAGGCTCGGCAGCACGCGCAGCACCAGGCTGCGCGCGGCTGCCTCGACGCGACCTCGCGAGGCGGCGTCGCGGGTCAGCACGCCGCCCAGCCGCGGCAGCGCGTCGCCGATCAGGGTGGCGAGCCACCCCTGCGGACGCGCGAGGTCGGTCTCGATCATCGTCCGGCTGCGCCGCCACACCTCCGCCCCCCAGGCGCGCACGCTCTCGTGGCCGACCAGGCCGCGTATCGCCTCGCCGACCTCGCGGCCGCGCTCGGGATCGCTCTCGATGCGGTCGATCTCGCGTCTCACCCAGCTGGTGAAGGCCTCGCGCAGCTCCGAGCCGTCGGGATCGGTGCGCTCCAGCTCCTGGTGTATGGCGAGCAGCACCCGGGTGGCGATCGAGCCGCCCAGCGCCCAGCTCAGCAGCCGCCCGCCCTGCTCGCGCACCCGGTCCTCGATCAGCACCCGCAGCCCGGCCTCCTTGCCGCGCAGCACCGACTTCAGCTCCGCCAGCAGGAAGGTCAGCACCTCCTGGTGGCGCTCGTTATCGACCAGCACACGCAGCGCGCGCGCGATCACCGGCGCCAGCGTCTCGCCGCTGAGCAGGCGCGGCAGGGTGCGTGACAGCAGCGCGCTGGCGCGGCCATCCTCCAGCCGGTCGAGCAGGTGCGGCATCGCCTGGGTCACCGCGCGCCCGACCAGGTTGCCGGTCTGGCGGTCGCAGAGCACCGCGCTCAGCAGCGCCGGCACGTCCAGCCGGCCGATGGCGCGGTCGATGTCGGCCTCGGTGAAGACGTGGGTGGCGACGAACTGGCCCAGCGCGCGGCCCAGCCGCTGCTTCTGCGCCGGCAGGATCGCGGTGTGCGGGATCGGCAGGCCGAGCGGATGGCGGAACAGCGCGGTGACCGCGAACCAGTCGGCGAGGCCGCCGACCAGGCCGGCCCTCGCGGTGGCCTGCAGCAGTCCCGGCCACAGGCCGCGGCCCAGCCCGTAGCTGGCGAGTGCCAGCAGGCCCATGCCGATCAGCAGGCCGGTGGCGATGCGCCGGTGCCGGTCGAGCGCCCGCCTGGCGGCCCGGTCGGGATCGTATGCTGGGCTGGTCATCGGCGGCAGCACGAGTGCACCGATGCGGGTCGGTCGTCCAGCCTCGAGCGGAAAAAGGGCGCGCGATTCCCCCGCATGCTCGCAACAACGCGGTGCGCGGGCGGCGCCGTCCGGCTCACGGCGCCCGGGTCAGAGCAGGCGCGAGAACGCCCGGATCTCATCGATCAGGGCGTCCGGCGCCTCGTAGAACGGGAAGTGACCGCCGGCATCCATCGTGGCGTAGCGCACGACGTTGTGCGACTTGTCGGCGACCGCGCGCGGCGGCATCGGAAACACCGGATCGGGGAACGCGCTCAGCCCGGTCGGCACCTCCACCCGTCTGCCCGCCGGCAGGGTCATCTCCTCGCCCCGCTTGGCGCCGTAGATCCAGATCGACGTCGCGAACGCGTCGGTGACGAGATAGAGCATGATCTCGGTGAGCAGCTGATCGCGCGTGAAGATCTCCTCGAACCGGCGCGCGCGCCGGTCGGACCAGGCATGGAACGCCTCCACGATCCAGGCCGCGACCCCGACCGGGCTGTCGGCCATCGCGAACGCGAGCTTCGCCGGCTTCGTCGCCTGGATCTGCGAGTACGCCCCTTCCCGCGACCACAGCGCCATCTCCGCGGCCACGAACGCCTTTTCCTCGTCGCTCGCATCCGCGGCGACCTCGCCGGTGAGCTGCTCGGCGCCGGCGTCGCGGAGTGCCACGCCGAGCGAATGGATGCCCGCGACACGCGCCGGGCGATGCAGCCCGAGCAGGCTCGTCACGTGGGCGCCCCAGTCGCCGCCGTGAACCACGTAGCGGTCGTAGCCGAGCACGTCCATCAGCTCGTCGAACAGCAGGGCGATCGCGCGCGGCCCGATCGGCGTCGCGGGCCGGTCCGAGAAGTCGTACCCCGGGTAGGACGGGATCACGACGCTGAAGGCGTCCTCCACCCGCCCGCCATGCCGCTCGGGATGGGCGAGGCGGTCGACGAGATGGCCGTAGGAGTGGAACGAGTAGGGCCAGCCGTGCGCGATCAGCAGCGGCCGGGGAGCGGTCCCCGATCCGGGCTCGTGGACGAAGTGGAGGTCGAGCCCCTGCAGCTTGGCCCTGTAGTGCGGGACGGCGTTGATGAGCCGCTCCTGGGCTCGCCAGTCATAGCCGTCGTGCCAGTAGCGGCAGAGTTCGCGCATGAACGAGACCGGAGGGCCATCCCGCCAATCCCTGGAACCCGCGGGCTCGGGCATGATGTCCCACCGGTAGGCCGCCACGCGCTCACGGAGCCGGTCCAGGGTCGCGCCGGGGACGTCGATGCGGAACGGTCGCGGCCGCGAGGCGTCGTCGGATCGAGGGGCGTCTGCCTGGTCGCGATGCGGGGGAACGTCGATGGGCAAGGCTGGGCCTTCCTCTGTGCACGGCGTGACGAAGGGTGTGGATGCTGATCCGCGCCTTGAGGGCGGCAGCCTGCGGCACGGCGCGAGGCTAGCCTGGCTCGGGCCCGATGTGAATCACGCGTCCGGTCCCGGTGCGCCGGCATCACCGGCGCGATCACGCACCGCGTCATGCAGCGGTTGCGGCCCGATCCCAGACATGAAACTTTGCCTCCGACGCAGGTGCGCGCCCGGACGGCGCGCCGCCGCGCACGCCAACGCGGGAGCGCGCCATGGACGGTCCTCAGACGCCCGAGCTCGGCCCGCCCGGGCCGGCCCCCCCCGAGCCCGCGCCCCGGGACGGCGACGACCGGCTCGAGAAGCTGGTGGCGCTTGCCCGCGGCATCGTCGAGCGGCAGCAGGACGATCCGTTCGGCAATCCGGTGCTGGCGATGGCGCTGCTGGTCTCGCGCCGGCTGGACGAGGGCGCGCTCGACCTCGACGACATCGAGCAGCTGGTGCGCCAGCTTCGCGACGAGGCGTTCCTGCGCCGCGCCGCGAGGCTGCGCGGCTATGTCGGCATCCAGGACGAGCCGATCCAGGCACGCCTCGACCGCATCGCGCACCGGCTGATCCGTCCCGACCCGGAGGACAGCCCGGTGCCGCTGGCGCAGTTCCGCGCCGCGGTGCAGCGCGTGCGCTACGCCGCAGTGTTCACCGCCCACCCCACCTTCGCGCTGGCCACCGAGGCCTATGCGGCGCTGGCCGACAGCGCCAGCGGAGCGCAGCGCCTGCCCGGGCTCGCCTCGCAGCGGCCGACGACGCCGACGCTGGAGGACGAGTTCCAGCACGCCGCGTCGGCGATCCTGCGCGGCCGCGACGCCATCGACCGGCTCAACGCCGCCCTGCTGCGCGAGGCCGCGCGCTACTGGCCGCAGGCCTGGAGCACGCTGAACCCATGCCCGCTGATCCTCACCAGCTGGGTCGGCTACGACACCGACGGTCGCACCGATATCGGCTGGTGGGACATGCTGCGGCTGCGGCTGCGCATGAAGCGCCTGCAGCTCGAGCGCGTGCGCGGTCAGCTCGCGGCGCTGGCGCAGCCGAGTGCGGCGCTCGAGAGCCGGCTCGCCGCCGCCATCGAGGCGGTGCGGGCGCAGATCGAGGCCTGTCCGGGATCGGCCGACCCCGAGCAGGTGGCCGCGTTCGCCACCCTGCTGATCGACCGCCGGGAGCAGGCGATCCTCTCGCCCGAGCAGCTCGAGGCGGAGTTCCGCCGGGCGATCCACGACGCGCCGGAGCCGGACCGGCTGCCGCTCGCGGTGGCGCGCGCCGGCCTGGTCTCGCACGGCATGTCGGCGGCGCACACCCACGTGCGGCTGAACTCGATGCAGCTGCACAACGTCGCCCGCCAGCGCATCGGCATCACCGACAACCCCGACAACCCCTCGCAGCGTCGCGCGCTGCTGACCGCGATCAACGAGGCGCTGGACGAGGTGCGTCCGCAGGCGGTGGATTTCGGCGCGCTGCTCGCCGAGCAGGCCTCGGCGGCGCGGCTGATGATGACGGTGGCGCAGATCGTCAAGCACGTCGACAGCGCCAGCCGCGTGCGCTTCCTGATCGCCGAGACCGAGAGCGGCTACACGCTGCTGGTGGCGCTGTGGCTGGCGCGGCTGTTCGGCATCGAGCAGTCGGTCGAGATCAGCCCGCTGTTCGAGACCCAGGAGGCGCTGGAGCACGGCGCGGTGGTGATCGAGGAGGCGCTGCGCTCGCGGCACTGGCGCGACTACCTCCGCAGCACCGGGCGGATGGCGCTGCAGTTCGGCTACTCGGATTCCGGCCGCTATATCGGCCAGCTCGCCGCCACCTACCTGATCGAGCGGCTGCGGCTGAAGGCGGTGGAGCTGCTGCGCAAGCGCGGCATGACCGACATCGAGGTGATCCTGTTCGACACCATGGGGGAGAGCATCGGCCGCGGCAGCCATCCGTTCCGCCTCGCCGACCGGCTGGACTACCTCTCTCCGGCACGCTCGCGCGCCACCTTCGCCCAGGCCGGCATCGCCTATCGCGAGGAATCCGCCTTCCAGGGCGGCGACGGCTACCTGCTGTTCGGCAGCGAGGCGCTCGCCGACGCCACCGTCGCCACCATCGCCGAGCACGCCTTCGCGGTCCCGCGCCTCGACGAGGATCCGATCTACGACGAGCCGGACTTCTCCGCCGACTTCTTCTCGACCATCGCCGTCGGCATGGCGGGGCTGGTGGAGGATCCGGGCTATGCCGCGCTGCTGGGCGCGTTCGGCCCGGCGCTGATCGACCGCACCGGCTCGCGGCCGCCGGCGCGGCAGAGCGACGGCGGCGTGGCCGGCGCGCGCATCAAGCACCCGCGCGAGCTGCGCGCGATCCCCAACAACGCCATCCTGCAGCAGCTCGGCTGGTGCGCCAACACGCTGCAGGGGCTCGGCCTCGCCGCCGCGCGCCATCCCGAGACCTTCGAGGAGTTCCTGCGCGGCAGCCCGCGCTTCCGCCGCGCGCTCGACTTTGCCGCCCACGCGCTGGCGCATTCCGACCGCGACGTGCTGCGCGCCATCGTGCTGACGCTCGATCCCGGCGTCTGGCTCGACCGCGCCGCGCACGAGGGCGATCCCGGCCGGCGCGAGGCGCTGGTGATGCTGGCACGCGGGCTGGAGCGGCTCGACCTGTGGGCCTCGACGCAGTCGATGTTCCGCCGTATCCAGGCCGACCACCTGGCACTCCGGGTCGCCTGGACGGATGCGCCGCGCATGCAGCTCGAGGAGCAGCTGCTGCACGCGATCCGGCTGGCGCTGATCGAGCGGATCTGGCTGCTCTCCACCCGCATCCCATACTTCTCGCCGCGCTACGGCTTCACCCGGCAGGATCTCGACGACCAGATCCTGCGCCTGGAGATCCCGTCGGCGCTGAGCCAGCTCGGGGAGATCTTCCCGCCCGCACCGGACCAGTCGGTGATGCTAGATTTCCGCGAGCCGCGCGCGCCACTCACCGACCACGGCTACTCGCGCGAGCACGCCGAGATCTTCGAGCCGATGCGCCGCCTGTTCGGGCTGGTGCGCGAGATCAGCGTCGCGGTCATGCACGACGTCGGCGCGTTCGGCTAGCAGGCCGGCGCGGTTGGCCGCGGAAGTCGCCAGGCGACGGCCCTGGCGGCTGAGCGAGCCGCCGCCGCCGCGCGCCACCCCGCTCGAGGCGCGGCCGGGGATCCGACGCATCGTCGCGCCCAACCCGTCGCCGATGACCTATAACGGCACCAACAGCTGGCTGGTCGACTGGCGGGGCGGCACGGTGCTGATCGATCCGGGCTCGGAGGACCGCGCCCACCAGGACGCGATCCTGGCCGCCTGCCGCGGACCGCTCACCCACATCCTGGTCACCCACACCCACCACGACCATCTGGACGGGGCGCAGACGCTGTCGCGACGCACCGGCGCGCCCACCGCGGGGTTCCGGCTCAGCGCCGACCCCGCCTTCGAGGCCGACCTCAAGCTCGCCGACGGCGAGCGCATCGGCGGCCTGACGGCGCTGCACACGCCGGGACACGCGATGGATCATCTGTGCTTCGCCCACGACGACGGCGTGCTGTTCAGCGGCGACCACGTCATGGGCTGGTCGAGCTCGGTGGTGCCGCCGCCGCCGTACGGCGACCTGAACCTGTTCATCGCCAACCTCGAGCGGGTGCGCGACCGCGGCGACGCGCTGATGCTGTCGGCGCACGGGCCGGCGATCACCGATCCGGCGGGGATGGTGCAGAAGCTGATCGAGCACCGGCTGGCGCGGGAACGCTCGATCGCGGCCCTGCTCACCGCAGGCCCGCAGCCGCTTGAGACGCTGCTCGGGCGCGCCTACGTCAACCTCAGGCCGCAACTGCTCGGACCGGCGCGCGCCAACCTGCTGGCGCACCTGGTCAAGCTGCAGCGCGACGGGCGCGCCGCGCACTCGGAGGCTGGCTGGCGGCTAAGGCAAGGGGCTTCGCCCCTTGACCCCATCAAAGGCGGAGCCTTCGAAATCCATTGAACTAAGAATCCGGGTCTGGGGCCGTCGGCTCCAGTGGGTCAAGGGCAAAGCCCTTGCCTGCCCTTCCGGATCGGCCCTCAGGGCAGGCGGCTATGGCCGTAGGCGATGCTCTCGCGCGCCGCCTTGAGATGCGCCTCGGTGAACTGCTTGGCGTGCGCCGACAGGTCGTGGCCGTCGTCCCACAGGTTGCGCCAGATGCCCAGGATGCCTTCCAGCGGCTGGCCCACCACCTTCGAGGAGAAGGACTCGAAGGTGATCGGCCCGGCATAGCCGGAGCGCACCAGGGCGCGGAACACGCGGCCGAAATCGATCGAGCCGGAGCCGAGATAGCCGCGGTTGGAGTCGCCGGTGTGGAAGTAGCCGAGATGCCCGCCCGTCTCCACGATCGCGGCCCCCACGTCGGACTCCTCGATGTTCATGTGATAGCAGTCGAGATGCACCTTGACGTTGGGCAGGTCGACGCGGCGGCAGAACTCGACGCCCTGCGAGGCGGTGTTGATCACGTTGGTCTCGTAGCGGTTCACCACCTCCATGCCGAGGGTGATGCCGCTCGCGGCCGCCTTCTCGCCGACGCGCCGGATCACCTCGATCGAGCGCGCGACCCCGGCCGGCACCGCCGGCACCGCGTATTTCTGGAACGCCGAGTACAGGATGCCGCAGACATGGGTGGCGCCGAGGTCGCGGGCGATCGAGAGGATCAGCTCCAGCTTGCGCTCGCCGCGCCGGGTCCTGTCGTCGTCGTCGCTGGAGATGTCGGTCTCGGCATCGAGGCCGAGCGAGAAGGTCAGGCCGATGCCGGCGCGTTCCAGCTCGCGCCGGGTGAAGTCGACGTCGATGGTGGAAGGGTCGAGCGCGCAGGCCTCGATCAGGTCGAAGCCGAGCGAGGCGGTGTTGGCGATCGCGCGCGCGCACTGTTCGCGGTTCCAGCCCGCCTCCCAGACGAAGCCGTGCAGGCCGAGCTTGTTCCGCAGCGGGTTGCCCGTCGTCATGATCGCGATCCCGGAAGCGCCCCCGGAGCTAAATCCGTCCGGCCGCCAGCGTCAAGCGCATGACCTCGCGGTCACGCCGCATCGCCGGGTGGCGGGGCGGTTCGATCATGCTATGGCCCGCTCGCACCATGAGATCGGAGTTCGAAGTTGGGATCCTTCCGCCGCCTGCTCGCCGCCGCGCTGCTGACGACGTCCTGCCTGAGCCCGGCAGCGCTCGGCGACGACGCCGGCGTCAAGATCGAGAAGACGGCCAAGCCGAAGCCGGCGGATCCGCATCCGACCGAGACGCTAAGCGACGGGGCGGTGACGGCGGGCGGCCTGCGCATCGACTACCAGGCGGCGGCGGGCACGCTGATCGTGCATCCGAAGGGCTGGGACGACAGCGCCGAGCCCGGCAAGGATCAGGACGGCCAGGATGAGCAGTCCGGCGACCACGCCTCGACCCAGTCGGGGCACAAGGACGACCCCCAGGCCTCGATGTTCTACGTGGCCTATTTCAAGAAGGCGGCGCGCGCCGAGAACCGGCCGATCACCTTCCTGTTCAACGGCGGTCCGGGCTCCTCGAGCGTCTGGCTGCACATGGGGGCGTTCGGGCCGCGCCGCGTCGTCACCCCCGACGACAGCCATCCGGAGGCGGCGCCCTACCAGATGGTGAACAACGACGAGACCCTGCTCGACAGCACCGACCTGGTGTTCATCGATGCGCCGGGCACCGGCTTCTCGCGCATCACCGGACACGACAAGGAGAAGGCGTTCTACGGCATCGACCAGGACGCGCACGCCTTTTCCGACTTCATCGCGAGCTTCCTGTCGAAATACGGCCGCTGGAACTCGCCGAAATACCTGTTCGGCGAGAGCTACGGCACCACCCGCTCGGCGGTGCTGGCGAACGACCTGCAGACGGACAAGGAGATCGACCTGAACGGCGTCATCCTGCTGTCGCAGATCCTCAACTTCGATGCCAGCATCGACGGTCCGCAGTTCGATCCCGGCGTGGACCTGCCCTACGTGGTCGCACTGCCGAGCTACGCCGCGACCGCCTGGTATCACCACCGGCTGCCGGGCGGCGCGCAGCCCGACCTCCCGGCGCTGCTGGCGGACGCCGAGCGCTTCGCGATGACCGACTATGCCGACGCGCTCGCCCAGGGCTCGGCGCTGGACCCGGCGCGTCGCGAGGCGATCGCGGCGAAGCTGCGCGGCTTCACCGGGCTCGCCGTCGACTACATCAAGAAGTCAGACCTGCGCATCAATGGCGGCCAGTTCGAGAAGATGCTGCAGGACGACACCGACACCACCACCGGCCGGCTCGACAGCCGCTTCTCCGGCCCGAGCATGGACCCGCTCAGCCGGGAGTCCGAATACGACCCGCAGAGTGCCGCGATCGGCTCGGCCTACGTCTCCTCCTTCAACGACTATGTCCGCCACGTCCTGCATTACGGCGCCGGCCTCACCTACAAGCCCGATCTCGACATCGGCAAGGACTGGGACATGAAGCACCAGCCGCCGGGCGCGGACACGCCGCAGACCGGCTCGGCCAACGTCATGATCGACCTGGCGTCGGCGATGAAATACAACCCGAAGCTCAAGATCATGCTGAACGCCGGCTACTACGACCTGGCGACGCCGTTCTACGAGGGCATCTACGAGATGCACCACCTGCCGATCCCGAGCCGGCTGCAGGACAATATCGAGTTCCGGCAGTACCGGTCCGGCCACATGGTCTACGCCAACCTCCCCTCGCTGAAGCAGCTGCACGACAACGTCGCCGACTTCATCCGCCGGACCGACAACCAGAAGGCTTCTGCTCCTCAGAAATAATCCAGAAAAAGGTATCTTTTTAGGCAGATACCCGTTATGGTTGTGACAAGTCTCCTTCAGGACGTGTCATGTCTTCCTCGCTCTCCGGTCTCTCGCCGATCACGACCTACCTCTCGATCGTCAAGAACGAGCAGACCCAGGTCGCGCAGATGGTGAAGAGCGACCCGTCGCTGCAGCGCACGGTCAAGGCGTTCCAGTCCGACATCGTCGACATCAACACGCCCACCGACCTGCTCAGCCCCAAGAACCAGGCGGCGCTGCAGGTGGTGCTGGGCGCCTACAATCTGAGCGGCGAGAGCAGCTCGACCGGCCTGATCAAGAAGCTGCTGACACAGGATCCCTCCGCCGCCGGCTCGCTGGTGCGCTCGCTCAACGACACCGACGACCTGCACTTCGTCAAGGCGATGACCGAGCGGGCGACGGTCTCGCTCGATTTCGGCGATCCGGCCGCCTCCAGCTTCACCTCCGGCGGCAGCGCCGCCTCCTCGATCTCCTTCAACAACCTGGCCTGGGGCACGGCCGATGCCGCCCTGACCGCGGCGTCGCCGGCGGAGACCTTCTCCTACGTGCTCGACGACGGCAGTGCCGCGAAATCGATTGCCACCGCGCTGACGACGGCGCTGCAGGCCACCGGCACCAGCGCCGCTCCGGTCACCGCCAGCTACAGCGTCAACGGCGCCGGCGTCATCGTCGGATCGAGCGGCGCGCCGGCGATCGCGACCAGCACCGACAGCGCCGGCAACACCGTCTACGGCCTCACCCTGGCGAGCAGCGCCAGCGGTGCTGCGATCAGGCTGGCCAGCGTCGTCGCGGTCAAGGCGCCGCAGGCCGCCGCAAGCGCGGTCCCGTCGGGCACCATCGGCGCCGCCACCGCGGTGCCGCTGCTCTCCCGGGCGCTGGCCGCCCGCGGCTTCAACGTCTCCAGCAGCAGCCCCGGCAGCCTGAGCATCATCAACCCGATCGACAACGGCACGCTGTCGCTCTCGCCGCAATCCTACACCAGCTTCGCCGCGATCACGACGCAGGCGGTCTCGCTCTACCAGAACGTGCTGCCCCTGGGCACCGCCGGGCAGAGCCTGAAGGCGGGCCAGGTGCTCACCAGCGGCGGCGACGCGATCGGCACCATCAAGTCGGTCGACGCCGCCGGCGACGTCACGCTCACGGCGAACGCGGCGCTGCAGCTCGCGGCCGGAGCCCGGATCGACGTCGCCATCGGCGCCGGCATCGCCAATATCGGCACCAAGATCACCGCGAGCGCCGCGACCCCCACCGACGTCGCGACGCTGTCGCTGGGCCAGGCGGGCATGCGGCTAAAAGCCGGCCAGGTGATCACCGACGGCGGCAACGTGGTCGGCATCATCAAGTCCGTCGACGGATCGGGCAACGTCACGCTGCGAGCCAACCTCGCCGTGGCGGTCGCCGCCGGCGACACGCTGGGCACCCTGCCGCAGGTCAGCGACGGCAAGACCCCGGCGCTGGACGATTCCGGCAACGTCAAGACGATCCTCTCGCAGTACGAGACCAGCCAGTACGAGACCCAGGAAGGAAAGCAGATCCCCGGCATGGACGATGCGCTCTACTTCACGCGCACGATGCCGGGCATCACCAAAATCACCCAGCTGATGAGCGACACGCGCCTGCTCAACGTGGTCACGACCAACCTGGGATTGTCGAGCACCTACGACCAGCTGCCCTACGACCAGCAACTCAGCCTGCTGACGAGCAAGGTCAAGCTGTCGGACTACGCGAACCCGACCAAGCTGCACAACGCCGCCGAGCAGTTCCTGGCACTCAACGGGGAGCAGGCCGCGAGCGGCGGCAGCGACACCGATCCGGCATCGGTGCTGCTGTCCGGCGGCTCGGGCGGCGATCTGGGCTCGTCGCTTATGTCAGCACTCTACCCAGGCAGCAGCAGCAGCAGCGGACTGGATCCGATCCTCAGCGCGCTCTACGCGTAAGGCCAGGGGCTCTGCCCCTGGACCCCAGCAAAGGCTGCGCCTTTGCAATCCGATAACTTAAAATCGGGGGTCTGGGGCCTCAGGCCCCAGCGGGTCCAGGGCAGAGCCCTGGACTTATCAAGATCAGGCCGACTTGGTCATGATCTCGTCGGCGATGTTGCGCGGCACCGGGTCGTAGTGGTGGAACTGCATGGTGAACGAGGCGCGGCCCTTGGTCATCGAGCGCAGCTGCGAGATGTAGCCGAACATCTCCTTCAGCGGCACCTGGGCGCGCACCAGGATGGTCGAGCCCGCACTCTCCTGGTTCTGGATCATGCCGCGCCGGCGGTTGAGGTCGCCGACCACGTCGCCGACATGGTCCTGCGGCGTGGTCACCTCGACGTCCATGATCGGCTCCAGGATCACCGGAGACGCCTTCTTCATGCCCTCGCGGAAGCAGGCCTTCGCGGCGATCTCGAAGGCGAGTGCCGAGCTGTCCACGTCGTGGTACTTGCCGTCGGTCAGGGTGTACTTGAAATCGACCGTCTGGAAGCCGGCCAGCACGCCGGTCGAGGACTGCATGCGGATGCCCTTCTCGACCGCGGGGATGTATTCCTTCGGCACCGTGCCGCCGACCACCTTGTTCTCGAACACGACGCCGGCGTTGCGCTCCAGCGGCTCGAACACGATCTTGACCTCGGCATACTGGCCGGAGCCGCCGGACTGCTTCTTGTGGGTGTAGGTCTCGGTATGCGAGCGCGCGATGGTCTCGCGATACGCCACCTGGGGCGCGCCGATATTGGCATCGACGCCATACTCGCGGCGCAGCCGGTCGATGATGATCTCGAGGTGCAGCTCACCCATCCCCGACAGGATGGTCTGGCCGCTCTCCTGGTCGGTCTTCAGGCGCAGCGACGGGTCCTCGCCGGCGAGCTTCTGCAGCGCCAGCGTCATCTTCTCGACCGCGTCCTTGGTGCGCGGCTCGACCGAGATGTCGATCACCGGGACCGGGAACGCCATGCGCTCCAGGATCACCTGATCCTCGGCGGCGGCCAGGGTATCGCCGGTGCCGGTGTCCTTCAGCCCCACGAAGGCGGCGATGTCGCCGGCCTGCACCTCCTTGATCTCGGCGCGCTTGTCGGCGTGCATCTGGAACATCCGTCCGATGCGCTCCTTGTGGTCCTTGGTGGTGTTCATCACCATGTCGCCCGACTTCAGGGTGCCGGAGTAGACCCGCACGAAGGTCAGGGTGCCGTACTTGTCGTTGATGATCTTGAAGGCGAGCCCGGCGAACGGCGCCTTGGGATCGATGCGGATCAGGCGGCGCAGGGTCGGATCCTCGTCCTCCTGGCCCTCCTCGGCGGCGACGCGTATGCCCTCGACGTCGTCCGGCGCCGGCAGATAGTCCAGCACCGCGTCGAGCAGCGGCTGCACGCCCTTGTTCTTGAACGCGGTGCCGCACAGCACCGGGCGGAACTCGCCGGAGATCGTGCCCTTCTTGATGGCGCGCTTCAGCGTCGCGACCTCGACGTCGCCCTTCTCGAAATACTCCTCCATCGCCTCGTTGTCGGCGGCGAGCGCGGTATCGAGCAGCAACTGGCGCGCCTCGGCGGCGCGCTCGGCCAGATCGGCGGGGATCGCCTCGTCGTGGAAACGCGCCCCCAGCTCGCCGCCCTCCCAGATGATCGCCTTCATCTCGACCAGGTCGACGACGCCGATGAAGGTCTCCTCGATGCCGATCGGCAGCTGCAGCGGCAGCGCGATGATGTCGAGCTTCTCCTTGAGCGTGTCGAAGGCGCGGTAGAAGTCCGCCCCGGTGCGGTCGAGCTTGTTGATGAAGATGATGCGTGGCACGCGGTAGCGGTCGGCGAGGCGCCAGTTGGTCTCGGACTGCGGCTGCACCCCGGCGACGCCCTCGATGATGAACACCGCACCGTCCAGCACGCGCAGCGAGCGGTTCACCTCGATGTTGAAGTCGATGTGCCCGGGCGTGTCGATGATGTTGATCCGGTGCTCCTTCCACTCGCAGGTGACCGCGGCGGAAGTGATGGTGATGCCGCGCTCGCGTTCCTGGTCCATGTAGTCGGTGGTGGTGTTGCCCTCGTGGACCTCGCCGATCTTATGCGACACGCCGGTGTAGTACAGGATGCGCTCCGTCGTCGTGGTCTTGCCGGCGTCGATGTGCGCCGTGATTCCGATGTTGCGGATCTTCGATAGCTCGGAATGTGCGGACACGCGGACCTCCCGGGGGAACTTGCTGGATAGCGACGAGGTGCGGATGCCACCGGGTCCTGCGGACCCGCTCGCCTGCACGCCACTGGCATGCCGATGTCAGCCCGCCCACGACCCCGCTGCCGCAAGCGGCAGCGCGGGAGGTGGCGAAGGCCGGCCGGCAGGACAGGCGCCTGACATGCGTCAGGTGCCGCGGTTTTGCAAGCCCGAAGGCCGGCTCAGCCCGGCTGGGCGGCCGCCTTCTTGCCCTGGGCGCGCAGGATGCGGCGCTTCAGGGCCTGCGCCTCGAGTGGCAGGCGGCGGTTCGGGGTGCCGAGCAGGAACGAATCCAGGCCGCCATTATGCTCGATGGTGCGGATGCCGTTGGTGGTCAGGCGCATGCGCACCGAGCCGCCGAGCACATCGGACAGCAGCGAGGTCTCCTGCAGGTTCGGCAGGTAGCGTCGGCGGCTCTTGTTGTTGGCGTGGCTGACGTTGTTGCCGGTCAGCACGCCCTTGCCGGTGATCTGGCAGCGGCGGGACATCTCGATCATCCTCAGGTACGGCGCGGCCCGGCGGCGATGCGCCGGGCGCCGGTGCGATGCAGGGGCGGCTTATGGCGGCCCGACGGCACTTCGTCAAGCAAGCCCGGCGCTAGCTGGGATGCAGCTCGCCGGCGCGCACGCTGTCGGCGGCGTTGGCCAGCATGCGCAGCATCGCCGCCTGGTCCATGGTCCGGGCCAGCACGCCGAGCGAGCCGCCGAGCAGGGCGGAGGCGATCGCCAGCGGCGGCAGCTCCTTGCTGACCATGTACTCGATCGCCTTGTCGACGACCGCGCCGGCGTGGCTGAGCTCGGCGGGCACCGAACCGTCCTGGCCCAGGGTCGGGCCCATGTTCGGATCGGGGGTGGCGTCCGGCGAGGCGGACTGGTTTCGCTCGGGGCTCATGTTCGGTCCTTTCTCGGGATCGCGGGGTGCGGGATCAGGCCAGCACCGCGTCGACATGCTCTTGCTCGGCCTGCGCCGCCCACATCCGGGCGTACAGCCCGCCGGTCGCCAGCAGGCTGCGATGGGTGCCGCGCTCGGCGATGCGGCCATCCTCCAGCACCAGGATCTCGTCGGAATCGATCACGGTGGACAGGCGGTGCGCGATCACCAGGGTGGTGCGGTCGGCGGCGACCGTGCGCAGGGCCGCCTGTATCTCCTGCTCGGTATGGGTGTCGAGCGCGCTGGTCGCCTCGTCGAGGATCAGGATGCGGGGGTTCTTCAGGATGGTGCGCGCGATCGCCACCCGCTGCTTCTCGCCGCCCGACAGCTTCAGGCCGCGCTCGCCGACCCGGGTGTCGTAGCCGTCGGGCAGGCGCTGCACGAAGTCGTGCACCTGCGCCAGGCGGGCGGCGTGCTCGATCTCGGCCTGGCCGGCGCCGATCCGGCCGTAGGCGATGTTGTAGCGTATGGTGTCGTTGAACAGCACGGTGTCCTGCGGCACCACGCCGATCGCGGCCCGCAGGCTGGCCTGGGCGTAGTCGCGCACGTCGCGGCCGTCCACCGTCACGCGGCCGTCCCAGACGTCGTAGAAGCGGAACAGCAGCCGGCTGATGGTGGACTTGCCGGCACCGGTGGGGCCGACGATGGCGACGCGGCCGCCGGCGGGCACCGAGAAGCTGATGCCGCGCAGGATCTCGCGGTCGTCGCGATAGCCGAACTGCACCGCCTCGAAGTGCAGCGTCGCCGCCGGCGCGTCCTCCAGCCGTGGCGGCAGCGCGGCGGCGTCGGCGCGATCCGAGACGTCCTGCGAGCGGCCGAGCAGGCGGAACATCTGCTCCAGGTCGACGACGCCCTGGCGCAGCGAGGCATAGACGAAGCCGAGGAAGTTGAGCGGCACGTAGAGCTGCATCAGGTAGGTGTTGATCAGCACGAAGCGGCCGACCGTCATGTGCCCGGCCGCCACCTCGCGCGCGGCCATCAGCATGACCACGGCGAGGGCGAAGGCGATGATCGCGGCCTGCCCGAGGTTGAGCATGTTGAGCGAGACCTGGGTGCGCACCGCGGCGCGCTCGTAGCGCGCCTGCGCCTCGTCGTAGCGTCGCGCCTCGTGGTGCTCGTTGCCGAAATACTTCACCGTCTCGTAGTTCAGCAGGCTGTCGAGCGCCTTGCCGCTGGCCTCGTTGTCGATGTCGTTCATGCGTCGCCGGATGCCGATGCGCCAGCCGGTGAAGCCGACGGTGAAGCCGACATAGACCACCACGGTGACCAGGGTGGCGAGCGCGAAGCGCCAGTCGAACAGGTGCCAGATCACCAGGGTGACCATCAGCGTCTCGATCAGCGTGGGGACGATGTTGAAGATGCCCAGGCGCAGGATCAGCTCGATCGCCGCGGTGCCGCGCTCGATCGCCCGGGTGACGCCGCCGGTCTGGCGGTCGAGGTGGAAGCGCAGCGACAGCGCGTGCAGGTGCTGGAAGGTGCGCATCGCCACCACCCGGATCACCCGCTGCTTGACCGGCGCGAACACCGCGTCGCGCAGTTCGCCGAAGCCGCCCGAGGCGATGCGCAGCAGGCCGTAGCCGAGGATCAGCGACACCGGCACGACGACCACGTGGGACGGGTCGCGATGCGACAGCGCGTCCACCGCGCGCGAGTAGACGTAGGGCACGTAGACCGTGGCGGCCTTGGCTGCCACAAGCAGCAGCACGGCGCTGACCACCAGCAGGCGGCCGCGCAGGTCGCCGCGCGGCCAGAGATAGGGCAGCAGGCCGCTGACCGTCTCCAGAGCCGTCTGTCGGGAGAGGGAGGACGGTGATGCGGAGGGCATATCTGCGGATGTGGCACGTGCCATGCGGAATGCAAATGATTCTGCCCCGCCGCCTGCGGCGCCCGGCATCAGGCGCGGCGGCATGAGCCAGGGCGGCATCGACCAGGGCGGCATCGACCAGGGCGACATCGACCAAGGGGGGGGCGGCTTCGCCCGTCACATCGCCGCGTGCAACAACGCGGTGCTGCCCGGCGGCCGCCATCCGCTGCGGCTGGACGGTGCGGCACTCGGCTGGATCGATCCCGCACTCGCGCCGGCCTTGGCCGCGCACGGGCTGACGCCGAGCGCGGATGGCGGCTTCGACATCGCGGACGCCGCCATGCTGCAGCCGCTCGCCGCGGCACTGGCGGCCGACGGGCATTTCCGTCATCGCGGCGAGGCCTTCGACATCGTGGCGGAGCGTCACGGCCGCAGCCTCGGCCGGATCGATCGCGGCGCGCTGCCCGGCTTCGGGCTGGTGGCGGCCGGGGTGCACCTCAACGGCCTGGTGCGGCATCCACAGCGCGCCGAGGCCGGGCCGCATCTCTGGGTGGGGCGGCGGGCGGACGACAAGCTGCTCGATCCGGGCAAGCTCGATCACCTGGTGGCGGGCGGCATCCCGGCCGGCTACGGCCCGGCGCAGACCCTGGTCAAGGAGGGCGAGGAGGAGTGCAGCCTGCCGCGCGACTGGGCGGAGCGCGCGGTCAAGGTGGGCGAGATCAGCTACGACATGCAGCGGCCGGAGGGACTGCGTCGCGACCTGCTGCATTGCTACGATCTGTGGCTGCCGCCGGACTGGGTGCCGGTGCCCAATGACGGCGAGGTGGCGGAGTTCCGGCTGCTGCCGCTCGGCGAGGTGTTCCGCATCGTGCGCGACACCGACCGCTTCAAGTTCAACGTGAACCTGGTGCTGATCGACCTGTTCCTGCGGCTGGGGCTGCTGGACGCGTCGAGCGAGGCGGGGCGGAGCCTGCGGGCCGGGCTGCGCGGGCCGTCCTGACGGTACCCAGTTATCTTTCACGATCAGCATGTTAAACTTGTTCGTTAACTTGTAATTATAAGATAAAGTGATTTCGCGACGCTGCGGAGGCGATTTGCTATTTCCTCGCACCCGGAATGTTCACTATATGTTCCAGGATGAGCGGATGCGGGCTGGCAGATGCAGGTCGGCGAATACGGGTTTGGCGGGTATGGGCGTGACGGAGGCGCGGACACGGGTCCTGGACGGGTTGCGCCTGCAGATCGGACGCATCGAGCGCGGCAGCCCGCGCCGCGGCGTCGGCGGCACGTCGCTGGATTTCGGCATCGAGGCCATCGACCGCGTCCTGCCGCAGGGCGGCCTGGCCGCGGGGGCGCTGCACGAGGTGCTCGGCCAGGGTGCGGACAGCGAGCATGCCACCTTGCCCAGCCTGCTGGTCGGCAGCCTGCTCGCCCGGCATCGCGGCCGCGGCCAGGTGCTGTGGGCGATGCGCGGACGCGACCTGTTCGCGCCGGCGCTGTCGGCGTTCGGGCTGCATCCGGACCGGCTGATCCTGGTCGAGGCCGGCGGCGCGGTGCTGGACGTGATGGAGGAGGCGCTGCGTCATCGCGGGCTGCTCGGCGTGGTCGGCGAGATCGACGGCCGGCTCGCCCTGACCGCCTCGCGCCGGCTGCAGCTGGCGGCGGAGTCCTCCGGCGCCGTCGGCTTCGCCATTCGGCGCAGCCGGCGACACGACGATCCGGCGCTGATCGCCCCGAGTGCCGCCGCCAGCCGCTGGCGCGTCGGCGTGCTGCCGCGCCCGGCTCGCGCGGAGGGCCCGGCTCGCGCGCAGGACGTGGAGCGTGTGCTCGGCCCCGCCCTGTGGCAGCTGGAGCTGATGCGCTGCCGCGGCGCGGGCGCGCGGATCGCCCCCATGCGCTGGACCTTGGAAGCCTGCCATGAGACGGGTCGTCTCTCTGTGGCTGCCGCACTGGTCGACCGACCGGCTGCGTCGCGTCCCGCTGGCGGATCCGGCCGCATCGAGCCGGTCTTGCGCATCGCCTGAGTCGCCATCGCCTGCGCCCCTGGTCGTCTCGCGCAGCGAGGGGCCGCGCCTGGTCGTCGCCGCCGCCTGCCCGGCGGCGCGCCGGCTCGGCCTGCATCCGGGTATGAAGCTCGCCCATGCCCAGGCGATGGTGCCGGGGCTGCGGGTGGCGGCCGAGGCAGCGCAGGCCGACGCCGACGCGCTGGCCGGGCTCGCCGCCTGGTGCCTGCGCTACACGCCACTGACCAGCGTCGCGCCGCCGGACGGGGTCTGGCTCGACGTCACCGGATGCGCGCACCTGCTGGGCACCACGCCGGAAGAGGGGGAGGCGGCGCTGCTGTCGGACCTGTCGTCACGGCTCGAACGCGCCGGCCTCTGCGGCCGGCTCGCCCTGGCCGACACCCCCGGTGCCGCGCACGCGCTGGCGCGCTACGGGAGCGCCAGGCTGAGGGTGGCGCCGCGGGGCGATCTCGCGGCACTGCTGGCGATGCCGGTGGAGGCGCTGCGGCTCGGGGCCGAGACGATCGCCCTGCTGCATCGCTTCGGCCTGCGCCGCATCGGCGAACTCGCCGCCCTGCCGCGCGCGCCGCTGGTCAGGCGCCTGGGCGCTGAGGTGGTGCTGCGACTGGACCAGGCGTTCGGTCGCGTCGCCGAGCCGATCGAGCCGATGCGGCCGCAGGCGCCGCTCGCCGAGCGGCTCGCCTTCGCCGAGCCGCTGCTGGCGGCGCCGTCGCTGTCGGCGGCGACGGCGCGGCTCGCCGAGCGGCTCTGCCGGCGCCTGGAGGCGCACGGCCAGGGGGCGAGGCGGCTGCAGCTGGCGTTCACGCGCCTCGACGGCGGCCGGCAGCTGCAGCGCGTCGCCTTGGCCCGTGCCTCGCGGGCGCCGCACCACATCGCCCGGCTGTTCGAGGAGCGGCTGGAACAGGTCGATCCCGGCGAAGGCGTCGAGGCGATGGTGCTCACCGCACTGATCTCGGAGCCGCTGCGCGCCGGCCAGGAGGCGCTGGGAGCCGAGCTGGGAGCCGAGCTGGGGCGGCACGGCCTGCTCGATCCCGCCGCACTGATCGCCCCGCTGATCGACAAGCTGGGCAACCGGCTGGGCCCGGGGCGGCTGTGGCGTCCGGCACCGGTGCAGAGCGACGTGCCGGAACGCTCGGTGCGCGCCCTGCCGGCGCTCGACCCGGTGCGGCCGGACTGGCCGACGGCCTGGCCTGCCGCCCTGCCCCGTCCGGTGCGGCTGTTCGACCCGCCGATGCCGGTGCGTACCCTGACGACGCTGCCGGACCACCCGCCCAGCTTCTTCATCTGGCGCAACCATCGCCACCAGGTGCGACGTGCCGACGGTCCGGAACGGATCGCCGGGGAGTGGTGGCGACGTCCCGGCGAGTTCCTGGCGGTGCGCGACTATTTCCGGCTGGAGGACGAGACCGGCCGGCGCTTCTGGCTGTTCCGCCGCGGCGACGGCGCGGATGCCGCCACCGGCGACCTGCGCTGGTTCCTGCACGGGCTGTTCTGAGGGCTCATCGCGCGAACAGCGGGCGCGGCGCGAACCTCGCCGCCGGGATGCGCCGCCGACCTCAGCCGACGCCGAGCAGCTCGACGTCGAAGATCAGCGTGGCGTTGGGCGGGATCGCACCGCCGGCGCCGCGTGCGCCGTAGCCATGCTCTGGCGGCAGCACCAGGGTGCGCCTGCCGCCGACCTGCATGGTGGCGACGCCGAGATCCCAGCCGGAGATCACCTCGCCGCGTCCCAGCGTGAAGCCGAACGGCGCCCCGCGGTCGCGCGAGCTGTCGAACTTGCGGCCCGGCCTGCCCTGGTCGTCGAGCCAGCCGGTATAGTGCACTGACACCCTCTGACCGGCGGCAGGCGTCGGCCCGTCGCCGACCACCGCGTCGCGGTAGCGGACGCCCGAAGGCATGGTGACCAGGCTCTCGGCAGACACATCCTCGGCCATCGGCGACGCTCCCACAGAACTCCGGGGCTTCTAGATCATTCCCCGTCATCGGCCAACGCCGCGGCGATCTGCCGGTTGGCCCGGCCGGCCGGCACGGCCAGGCCGGTCATCTGCCAGAAGCCGTGGATCATGCCCGGATAGCGCGTCAGGCAGACCGTGACCCCCGCCTGCCGCAGTCTCGTCGCGTATGCCTCCCCCTCGTCGCGTTGCGGGTCGAACTCGGCGGTCAGCACCAGCGCCGGCGCCAGGCCGCGCAGCGCCCCGATGGGCGCCAGCGCCGGCGAGACGTGCGGATCGCTGCGGTCGATGCCGGCCGGCAGATACAGCGCGAGCGTGCGGTCCTTGTCGGCGCGGCCGAGCACCAGCCCGTCATGCAGGCGCCAGGACTCGCGGTGCGGGCCGGCGCGCGCGTCGCCGTCCGGATAGACCAGCACCTGCAGCGCCAGGCGCGGGCCGCCCAGGTCGCGGCACAGCATGGCCGCGACGGTGGCGAGGTTGCCGCCGGCGCTGTCTCCGCCCACCGCGAGCCGCGACGGGTCGGCGCCCAGCTCGCCGGCATGCGCCGACGCCCAGAGCAGGGCGGCGTGCGCGTCGCGGATCGCCGCCGGGTACGGGTGCGCCGGCGCCAGCCGGTACTCGACCGCGACCACCGCGCAGCCTGCCGCTTCCGCGAGGGCGCGCAGCGGCGCGTCGTGGCTGTCCAGCCCGCCCGAGACAAAGCCGCCGCCATGCAGCCACACCAGCAGCGCCGTGCTGGCGCGCGGCTCGGGCAGGTAGAGCCGCAGCCGCAGCGCCCCGCCCCGCCCGTCGATGGCGAGATCCCGCACCTGCGCCGGCCGCACCGCGTCGCCCGTGGGGGAGGCTCCGGCGCCGGCGGCACTGCCCCCGAGCAGCAGCGCGCAGTCGGGATCGATCCGGCCGCTGCTCGGGATGTCCCAGCCGGGGCGCATGGCGTGATCCCTCATCCTGGCTCGCCGCCGAGCCTGACCACGTCATGACCGCCTCATGGCGCCGATGCAAATCCGGCAGATTATGTTCCTGTTTTGTTCGGGTATCTGCTAGCCTCCCCGCATGCGCTACGTCGAGCTGCAGGTGACCTCGAACTACTCCTTCCTGCGCGGCGCGAGCCACGTCGAGGAGCTGTTCGCCCAGGCCGCGGCGCTCGGCATGGAGGCGCTCGCGATCACCGACCGCAACAGCCTCGCCGGCATCGCGCGCGCCCACCAGCGCGCCGCCGAGACCGGGGTGCGGCTGATCACCGGCTGCCGGCTCGACCTCGCCGACGCGCCGCCGCTGCTGGTCTATCCCACCGGCCGCGACGGCTACGCCGGCCTGTGCCGGCTGCTCAGCCTGGGCAAGTCGCGCGCCGGCAAGGGCAGGTGCGCGCTCTCCTGGTCGGACCTGTCGGACTGGAGCCAGGGGCTGCTCGCCATCCTGCTGCCGCCGGCCGACCAGCCGGCATCCGCCCGCGAGCTGGACCGGCTGCGCGAGCTGTTCGGCGATCGCGGCTACTGCGCGCTGACCCTGCAGCGCCGCCCCAACGACCAGGAGCGCCTCGCCTGCACCGCCGCGCGCGCCGCGGCCTCGCGCGTCGCCGCGGTCGTCACCGGCGACGTGCTCTACCACCACAAGCAGCGGCGCATCCTGCAGGACGTGGTGACCTGCATACGCGAGGGCTGCAGCATCGAGCAGGCCGGCTTCCGGCGCGAGCGCTCGGCCGACCGGCACCTGAGGTCGCCGCACGAGGTCTGCCGGCTGTACGGGAGCTCGCACGAAGCAGCACTGGCCGCGAGCCTCGAGATCGCCGGACGCTGCCGCTTCTCGCTCGACATGCTGGCCTACCAGTATCCCGAGGAGAGCGAGACGCCGGGCCTGGACGACCAGCAGGACCTCGAGCGGCTGGTGGGCGAGCGGGCGCCGCTGGTCTATCCGGGCGGCGTGCCGGAGGCGGTCGCGGCACAGCTCCGCCACGAGCTGTCGCTGGTGGCGAAGCTGAGCTACGCGCCCTACTTCCTGACCGTGAACGCCATCGTGCGCTTCGCCCGCGAGAGCGGCATCCTGTGCCAGGGGCGCGGCTCGGCCGCCAACTCGGCGATCTGCTACGTGCTCGGCATCACCGCGATCGATCCGGTGCAGAGCAACCTGCTGTTCGAGCGCTTCATCTCGGCCGACCGCGACGAGCCGCCCGACATCGACGTGGATTTCGAGCATGAGCGGCGCGAGGAGGTGATCCAGTGGATCTACCGCCGCTACGGCCGCGACCGCGCGGCCCTGTGCGCGGTGATCTCGCGCTACCGCTCGCGCGGCGCGCTGCGCGACGTCGGCAAGGTGATGGGCCTGCCCGAGGACGTAACCTCGGCGCTCGCCTCGCAGGTCTGGGGCTGGAGCGAGGACGGCGTCGACGAGGAGCATGCGCGCGCGCTGCATCTCAACCTCGAGGATCGCCGGCTGCGCCTGACGCTGTCGCTGGCCCGCGAGCTGATCAACTTCCCGCGCCACGCCAGCCAGCATCCGGGCGGCTTCGTGCTGACCCGCGAGCGGCTCGACACGCTGGTGCCGATCGAGCCGGCGGCGATGGCGGACCGGCAGGTGATCGAGTGGGACAAGGACGACATCGACACGCTGCGCTTCATGAAGGTCGACGTGCTGGGCCTGGGCATGCTCGGCTGCATGCGTCGCGCCTTCGAGATGCTGGAGCTCCATCGCGGCGAGCGGCGCGACCTCGCCGGCATCCCCTCGGACGACGCCGAGACCTTCGAGATGATCCGCCGCGCCGACACGCTCGGCACCTTCCAGATCGAGAGCCGGGCGCAGATGGCGATGCTGCCGCGGCTGAAGCCGAAGGAGTTCTACGACCTGGTGATCCAGGTCGCGATCGTGCGTCCCGGCCCGATCCAGGGCGACATGGTGCATCCCTACCTGCGCCGGCGCGAGGGGCTGGAGCAGCCGGATTATTGCCGCCCGGAGCTGGAGCGGGTGCTCAAGAAGACGCTCGGCGTGCCGCTGTTCCAGGAGCAGGCGATGCAGGTCGCGATCCAGTGCGCGGGCTTCACGCCCGGCGAGGCGGACCGGCTGCGACGCTCGATGGCGACCTTCAAGGTCACCGGCGGGGTCGGCGAGTTCCGCGACAAGCTGATCCAGGGGATGGTGGGTAACGGCTATCCCGAGGAGTTCGCCGCCCGCACCTTCAGGCAGATCGAGGGGTTCGGCTCGTACGGCTTCCCCGAGAGCCACGCCGCCGGCTTCGCCCGCATCGCCTACGCCAGTGCCTGGATGAAATGCCACCACCCCGACATCTTCGCCGCCAGCCTGCTGAACGCGCAGCCGATGGGATTCTACGCCCCCGCCCAGATCGTGCGCGATGCCGCAGCACACGGCGTGCCGGTGCGCCCGGTCTGCATCAACGCCAGTGCGTGGGACTGCACGCTGGAGCCCGGCGACGGGCGCACCCTCGCCCTGCGCCTGGGCCTGCGCCTGGGCCTGCGCATGGTGCGCGGCCTGTCGCAGGCGGACGCGGCCCGCCTGGTCGCGTGCCGCGCATCGGGCGGCGACTTCGCCTCGATCGAGACGCTGCAGCGGCGCGCGATGCTGCCGCGCGCGGCACTCGAACAGCTCGCCGGCGCCGACGCGTTCCAGTCGCTCGGCCTGTCGCGGCGCGCGGCACTGTGGCGGGTGCGCGGGCTGGATACGGCGCCGCTGCCGCTGTTCGCGCTGCAGCACGAGCCCGCGGTGCCGCTCGCGGCCCTGAGCGAGGGCGGCGAGGTGGTAGCCGACTACCGCAGCACCGGCGTGACGCTGCGCCGCCATCCGCTGGCGCTGCTGCGCCCGGCCCTGTCCCGCTCCGGCATCGCGCCCTGCGAGCGGCTGCTGGCGGAGCGAGACGGACGGCGCCTCGCGGTGGCCGGCATCGTGCTGGTGCGGCAGAAGCCGGGCTCGGCGAAGGGGGTGATGTTCATGACCGTCGAGGACGAGACCGGCATCGGCAACCTGGTGATCTGGCCGTCGCTGTTCGAGAGCCAGCGCCGGCTGATCCTGTCGGCCGGCATGGTCGCCTGCCACGGCCGGCTGCAGCGCGCGGGCGAGGTGGTCCACCTGGTGGCGCAGCGGCTGGAGGACCTGACGCCGCTGCTGCGCGGGCTCGACAGCGCGCCCTTGATGCGGGTGCCGACGCGCGATTTCCGCTAGCAGGCTGCTGAAGACGGCCGTTGGCTTAGGACGTTACGGAACGAAGGAAAGGCAAGGGGCTTTGCCCCTTGACCCCATCAAAGGCGAGCCTTTGAAAACCTAATCTTGGAAACGGGGTTTGGGGCCCGCGGCCCCAACGGGTCAAGGGCAGAGCCCTTGCCTTGGTTCTTCAGCAGGCTGCCAGTTGATAAAGCTAGGCCGCGCGCGGCTATTGCGGCTCGGGGTCGAACAGCGCCATCGCCTCGGCCGCGAGCACGCCGCCGGTGATGGCGACCGGGGCGAACGACCGCGCCGCCATCTCCTCGCAGCCCAGCATGATCTGGTTCATGCGCGTCGCCAGCTGCGCGATCGAGGCGGCGTAGACCACCCGGCCGATGCCGCACCACAGGATCGCGCCCATGCACATCGGGCACGGCTCGCCGGAGCTGTACAGCGTGGTGCCGCGCAGCGCCTCCGGCCCGTGCGCGGCCAGGAAGTTCTGGATCGCCACCATCTCGCCGTGCGCGGTCGGATCGCGGCGCGACGCCCCGGCATTGCGCCCACGCGCCAGCACCGCGTCGCCCCGGGTGATCACGGCGCCGAACGGGTAGTCCGCGCGACGCGCCTCCTCGATCGCCAGGCGCATGAACCCGGCGTCGCGCGCCTGCGGTGTTGTCTCTGCGGGCATGGCGGCCTCCGTCACGGCGCTCGGGGTGGCGGACAGAACGGGTCCGGCGCGCGCTGCCGATCATAGACCAGCTCGCCCGCGACATAGGTGGCGCGGACCGCGCGGTCGTCGCCGAGCGTCATCAGCACGAACAGCAGCTCTTCGATACTCTCGCAAAAGCCGCTGCGGAAGGCGAGCAGGTCGGTGGCGGCGGGATCCAGCACGCACAGATCCGCCTCCAGGCCGGGCGCGATGCGGCCGATCCGGTCTTCCAGGCGCAGCGCCGCCGCGCCGCCTGCGGTCGCGAGGTAGAAGGCCTGCACCGCATGCAGCGACCGCCCGGTGAGCTGCGCCACCTTGTACGCCTCGTTGAGCGAGGCGAGCTGGCACAGGCTGGTGCCGGCGCCGACATCGCTGCCGAGCCCGACGCGCACCGGACGCCTCGGATCGAGCGCCTCGAACAGCCGGAACAGCCCGCTGCCGAGGAACAGGTTCGAGGTCGGGCAGTGCGCCAGCGCGGCACCGACCTCATGGCAGCACGCCAACTCCGGCTCGCTCAGATGCACGCCGTGGCCGAGCACCGCACGCGGCCCGAGCAGGCCGGCATGGGCGTAGACGTCGAGATAGCCGGAGCGTGCCGGAAACAGGCTGCGCACCCATTCCAGCTCCGCCGGATGCTCGGCGACATGGGTCTGCAGGAACAGCCCCTCATGCTCGCGCAGCAGCGTCGCGGCGGCCTCGAGCTGTGCCGGCGTGCTGGTCGGGGCGAAGCGCGGGGTGACGCCGTAGAGCTGCCGTCCGCGCCCGTGCCAGCGCCCGATCAGCGCGCGGCTCTCGTCGTAGCCGCGCTGCGCGGTGTCGAGCAGGGCCGCCGGCGCGTGGCGGTCCATCAGCACCTTGCCGGCGATCATCCGCGTGTTGAAACGCTCGGACTCCGCGAACAGCGCGTCCACCGAGTGCGGGTGCACGGTGCAGTACACGGCCGCCGTGGTGGTGCCGGCGCGCAGCAGCTCGCGCAGGAAACGGTGCGCCACGCGCTCGGCGTGGCCGGCCTCGGCGAAGGCAAGCTCGGCGGGAAACACGTAGCGCTCCAGCCAGCCGAGCAGCTGCGCGCCGTAGGCGCCGACCATCTGCAGCTGCGGATAGTGCACGTGCGCGTCGATCAGGCCGGGGCAGAGGATCGCCTGGCCGTACTCGTGCACCGGCACCGAGGCGGGCAGGCTCGCGCGCAGCGCCGCCGCCGGCCCGAACGCCGCGATGCGCCCCGACTCGATAACCACCAGCGCGTCCTCCTCGTAGACGAGGCTGTCGCGCAGCGGTTGCTGGAACGGATCGTCGCGAAAGCTGATCGCGCGGCCGCGCAGGGCCGTCACGGGCGATGCCCTCAGACGCGATGTCTGCATCCGGCGACCCTCCTTCGATGCGGCTTTACGTCGCCTTTATGACGGCGTCCGGCAACGCGTATCGCGCCTTTATGCCGCCCGCGCCTAGGTCTCACGGCGCGAGAACGATACGTCCAACCCACGCGGGCACCTCATGTTCGACCTCTTCCTGCTGATCCTCGGCACCGGCCTCATCCTGCTGATGGCCGGCTACGCCGCCCTGTGCGACCGGATCTGAGCCGATGTCCGACCTCATCCTCGGCGCCCTGACCGCGCTGTTCCTGCTGGTCTACCTGTTCTGGGCGCTGGTGCGTCCGGAAGATTTCTGACCGCGCTTCCGGGAAGCCCCTCATGAATTTTATCGGTGTGGCGCAGATCGCGCTGGTGCTGGCGCTCGTGTTCGCCTGCGCCGTTCCAGTCGGCCGCTTCATCGCGGCACTCGTGCAGGGGGGCCGCAACGTCCTCTCGCCCGTGCTGGAACCGGTCGAGGCCGGGCTATACCGGCTGTGCGGCGTCGATCCGGCCCGGCAGATGGGCTGGCGCGACTACGCGCTCGCGGTGCTGATGCTGAACGCGCTGCATTTCGCGCTGCTCTACGCGATCCTGCGGCTGCAGTACTACCTGCCGTTCAACCCGCAGCACATCGTCGGCATGGCGCCCGGCCTCGCCTTCAACACCGCGATCAGCTTCGTAACCAACACCAACTGGCAGTCCTACGTGCCGGAGGCCTCGATCTCCGACGGCGCGCAGATGCTGGGGCTGACGACGCACATGTTCCTCTCGGCCGCGACCGGGATCGCGGTCGCGGTCGCCCTGTCGCGCGCCTTCGCCGGCGGCGGCCTGCGCACGCTCGGCAACTTCTACGTCGACGCCACCCGGATCACGCTCTACCTGCTGCTGCCGATCACCGTGCTGGCCGCCTTGGTGCTGATGGCGAGCGGCGTGCCGCAGACGCTGCGCGCCTGGCCCGACATGACCACGCTGGAGGGCGCCAAGCAGACCCTCTCGATGGGGCCGGTCGCCTTCCAGGAGGCGATCAAGGAGCTCGGCACCAACGGCGGCGGCTTCTTCAACGCCAACAGCGCGCATCCCTACGAGGATCCGACCGCGTTCACCTGCGCCTTCGAGACCTGGCTGCTGCTGCTGATCCCGTTCGCGCTGCCGGTGATGTTCGGCCGCATCGTCGGCGCGCCGCGCCAGGGCGTTGCGCTGTTCGTCGCCATGGCGCTGGTGCTGACCGCCGCCGCCTACGCCGCCTACGCCGCCGAGGCGCACGGCAACCCGCTGCTCACCGCCGCCGGCGTCGACCCGTCGATGGGCAACCTGGAGGGCAAGGAGGTCCGCTTCGGCGTCGCCCTGACCGCCCTGTTCAACATCGCCGCCACCGGCACCTCCTGCGGCGCCGTCGCCGGCTTCACCGACAGCTTCACCCCGCTCGGGGGGCTGGTGCCGCTGTTCCTGATGCAGCTCGGCGAGGTCACGCCGGGCGGCGTCGGATCGGGGATGTACTACATCATCGTGTTCGCGCTGCTGTCGGTGTTCGTGGCCGGGCTGATGGTCGGCCGGACCCCGGAATATCTCGGCAAGAAGGTGCAGGCGCGCGAGATCAAGCTGGCGATGCTGGCGCTGCTGATCCAGTCGCTGTTCATCCTGTGCGGCGCCGGCCTGTCGATGGTGCTGCCGGCGGGCACCGGGGCGCTCGCCAATGCCGGCCCGCACGGCCTGACCGAGATGCTCTACGCCTGGACGTCGGCCACCGAGAACAACGGCAGCGCGTTCGCCGGCATCACCGCGACCGGGCCGCTGCTGATCTACGGCCAGGGGCTGGCGATGCTGTTCGGCCGCTTCGCAGTGATGGTGCCGGTGCTGGCGATCGCGGGCTCGCTCGCCGCCAAGCCGAAGCTGCCGCCCTCGGCCGGCACCTTTCCCACCACCGGGCCGCTGTTCGTCGGCCTGCTGGTCGGCGTGATCATCGTGCTGGGCGGCCTGCAGTTCATGCCCGCCGACGCGCTCGGCCCGCTCGCCGAGCAGGTCGTGCTCGGCGCCGGCACCACCTACTGACCGACCCGAACCCAGCGCCCGAACGCAAGGATACGCACCCGTGGACGCACACGCGCCTCAGGCCGAGACCGCCGCCATCACCCTGTTCGACCGCGCGATCATCCTGCGCGCTGTCGCGGACGCCTTCCGCAAGCTCAACCCGCGCGGCCTGATGCACAACCCGGTCATCTTCGTGACCGAGATCGTGGCGGTGCTGACCACCCTGCTCGGGCTGCGCGCGCTGTTCGTGCAGCAGCCCGGCCAGCAGGCCGGCTTCGCGCTCACCATCGCCGCCTGGCTGTGGCTGACGGTGCTGTTCGCGACGTTCGCCGAGGCGGTGGCCGAGGGCCGCGGCCGGGCGCGCGCCGAGAGCCTGCGACGCAGCCGCACCCAGACGCTGGCCAAGCGCCTGGTCGACGCCCGCGACAACGCCTTCTGGCAGCCGGTGCCGGGGCCGGACCTGCGCGCCGGCGACGTGGTGCTGGTCGAGGCCGGCGACACCGTGCCGTCGGACGGCGAGATCGTCCGCGGCATCGCCTCGGTCAACGAGAGCGCGATCACCGGCGAGTCCGCACCCGTGATCCGCGAATCCGGCGGCGACCGCAGCGCCGTGACCGGCGGCACCCAGGTGATGTCGGACTGGCTGGTGGTGCGCATCACCGCCGATCCGGGCCATACCTTCATCGACCGCATGATCAAGCTGGTCGAGGGTGCAGAGCGTCGCAAGACGCCCAACGAGATCGCGCTCGACATCCTGCTCGCCGGCCTGACCATCATCTTCCTGATCGCGGTCACGACCCTGGTCGGTTTCGCGCACTACTCCGGCACCCTGCTCACCATACCGGTGCTCGCCGCCCTGCTGGTGACGCTGATCCCGACCACCATCGGCGGCCTGCTGTCGGCGATCGGCATCGCCGGCATGGACCGGCTGATCCGCTTCAACGTGATCGCGACCTCGGGCCGCGCCGTCGAGGCGGCCGGCGACGTCGACGCGCTGCTGCTCGACAAGACCGGCACCATCACCTTCGGCAACCGCATGCCGGCCGAGATCATCCCCGTCCCGGGCGTCACGCTGGGCAGGCTCGCCGAGGCGGTGCTGCTGTGCTCGCTCGGCGACGAGACCCCGGAGGGCCGCGCCATCGTCAGCTTCGTGCGCGACCGCCACGCGGCACAGGGGACGCTGTCCGACGCCGCCCACCTGATCGCGTTCTCTGCCAACACCCGGCTGTCCGGGCTGGACCAAGACGGGCATGCCTGGCGCAAGGGCGCGGTCGATTCCGTGCTCGCCGCGGTGGGCGGCGCCGCCCCGCCGCCGGCCTTTACCGCCGCGGTGGACCGCATCAGCCGCGCCGGCGGCACCCCGCTCGCGGTCGCGGTCGACACCACGCTGCTCGGCGTGATCGAGCTCAAGGACACCGTCAAGCCGGGCATACGCGAGCGCTTCGCGGCCCTGCGGCAGATGGGCATACGCACGGTGATGGTGACCGGCGACAACCGGGTGACCGCCGCCACCATCGCGGGCGAGGCCGGCGTCGACGACTTCATCGCCGAGGCGACGCCGCAGGACAAGCTCGGCTACATACGAAAGGCGCAGGCGGAAGGCCGGCTGGTGGCGATGTGCGGCGACGGCACCAACGACGCGCCGGCACTCGCCCAGGCCGATGTCGGTGTCGCGATGCAGACCGGCACCCAGGCAGCGCGCGAGGCCGGCAACATGGTCGACCTGGACAGCGATCCGACCAAGCTGATCGAGATCGTCGAGATCGGCAAGCAGCTGCTGATCACCCGCGGCGCGCTGACCACGTTCTCGATCGCCAACGACATCTCGAAATACTTCGCGATCCTGCCCGCGATCTTCGTGTCCTCCTATCCCGGGCTGCAGGCACTCAACATCATGCGGCTCTCGACGCCGCAGAGTGCGATCCTGTCGGCGGTGATCTTCAATGCGCTGGTGATCGTCGCCCTGGTGCCGCTGGCGCTGCGCGGGGTGCGCTTCCGCGCCATCGGTGCCGCGGCGCTGCTGCGTCGCAACCTGCTGATCTACGGCGTGGGCGGCATCCTGGCGCCGTTCGCCGGCATCAAGCTGATCGACATGGTCCTCACCGCGCTGCACATCTTCGCCTGAAGGAGCGATCCTCATGCTCGCCCATCTCCGTCCCGCCGGCACCATGGTGATCCTGTTCACGCTGCTCCTCGGCCTTGCCTTCCCGCTCGGCTTCGTGGGCCTCGGCGGCGTGGTGTTGCCTTCCGCCGCCGCCGGCAGCGTGGTGTACGCCGGCGGCCACGCGGTCGGCTCGTCGCTGATCGGTCAGGCCTTCACGAGCGCGCGCTACTTCCACGGCCGCCCGTCGGCGATCACCGGCACCGATCCGAAGGATCCCAGCAAGACGGTGCCGACGCCGTACGACGCCAGCACCTCGAGCGCCTCGAACCTGGCCTCCACCTCGAAGGCGCTGGTCGACCGCGTCAAGGGCGACCTGCCCGGCGCCGGCGGCCCCGGCGCGCCGGGCGACGCGGTCACCACCTCCGGCTCGGGGCTGGATCCCGACATCTCTCCCGACACCGCGCAGCGCCAGGTCGCGCGCGTCGCGAGCGCGCGCCACCTGCCGCGCGACCGGGTGCTGGCGCTGGTGTCGGCGCATACCGTGGGCCCGACGCTCGGCCTGCTCGGCGCCGCCCACGTCAACGTGCTGTCGCTGAACCTCGCCCTCGATCAGCTGCACTGAGAGCGCGTGGCTGGAGTACTGGGGTGTGGCTCGCTTCCAGTGATGAGTCGCCGTCGCCGTAGCTTGTCCGCGCCGATGACCCCAGCTACCTCCCGCAACGAAGCATGTTTCGAGAAGTCATGAAGTCCAGACAGGCTGCCTGACCCCGTTCGGCTCGAAGTGGCCGGAACCGGAAGTTCCGCTTTCGGGTGCGACTTGGAAGAAGCGGACGTTCGGGTTGCCTCATGCTGACGGCTGTAGATCGGATTTACACTGCTTCTACGGCATCCCGCCTGCGGCTTTATGCCGGTTTGGCACCAAAGATAGCTTAAACCGTGCTTTCTTACTGTCGCGCTATAAAGCCGGCGAACTGTGCATGTCGTTTTAGTGTCGTCAGAACGGAAGAGGCTATAGTCGAAGGCATCGTATTTTCTGGACTATATGCCTTCATCTCAACAATGACACTTGGCGGGACCACCGGTGTACGGTCGATCAACAGATCGGCTCTGACCTTACCGTGCGGGGATGTCAAGGTCTGCTCATAATTGCTCGGTATGCCTAACTTCGTCAGGCACTTGGCAAGCCTCTTCCCAAGGGCTGTCGGCTCCGTCGTTACCGTCTGATACCAGGCCCGCGCCTGTTCTGCCCGTTGAGACTCACGCTCACGCAGCGGCGCGTAATTCTCGGATGACCACCGCCCGGACACAATCGAATAGAAATGGGTGTTCTGGAACCGTTCCAAGTAGCTCATACCTGGTTCGAAGGTATCGCTCTTCAAATCCCGGCAAAGCGGGTAGATGTCTGCCGCTGCAATGGGCACGAGCCGGACGTCGAAGTATAACCTTGCGCGATTGTACTCGCGCAAAGGCAACTGTGCTTGATCGTCAGAGTTTAGCTGACGGTACCATGCATTCCAGTCTAATTTATATCCCTGTCTTGGATCGGTAAATTGCTGAATCCTACTAATGCGGAGGCCGTCAGTGACAGGCCATAGCATTACGATCTGATATGTAGAGAGATCGTGTAGAGTTGTGGCGTATTTTGCTAAGCGTGTGCCTGTGTCCTCGATTGCTGAACCGAGAGTCCCGGCCTCATAGCTGATTTCGTCCAAATCGACCTCCAGGACTTCATAGTCCGACAGTGCCCTCTCCTGGTTATGGAACTGAAAAGTTTCCTGAATAATTGATGGCCAGTCGTCTCGCTTCACACTCGCGATTTCGAAGTCGCCGGCCACTAGGATACGCTTGTTCCGGCTCGTCGCGTTCGCGAGTTCCGATTGAAACTGTCTGCTCGTGGTTAGCCAGATAAACAGCACTGGATCTCGTCGATCCCGGTTCCGGTCTAAAAGGCTAAGGGTTTCAACGAAGGCAGATGGGATTGCGGTGCGCTGTGCTGCCACTTCCTCGTATTGATCGATCACAGCAACCAGCCGCCTATTCTTTGCACGGTGCAGCGTCTCATCAAGGACACTTCGTAAGGCTCCCGCATCTTCAACTGCCTCGCGAGGGAGCTTCTCGACGTGAAGTTCCGGAAGATGCGTTCCAATCTCTAGCGAAGCTGACGTCTTGCCACTGCCGCTTTGGCCGAATACGGGAAGCAACCGGATGCCTCCACTAATTTCCATGGAGGAAAAGGCCTGCTTCACCATCGCGATTAACGACTGATTTGGACGAAGGCGGCCACGGAACGCCGTGTCCAGGTCTTCGTAGCGAGAAGGAAGTCGAAGCGACATAGACAGGTTCCTAGATCTTGTCCAAGACTGGCTGGATCAGCGTGTGTTGTCTATCGGCTGCCATGCTCAAAACGGCTTAAGATTCTGCCTTTGGCGCAGCCAGGGTCACAACGGACTAGGCGCCATTGTGGTTAGGCTGCTTGCCAGGTGATCTCGACTGGCCGTCCCCTCATCGCTAGCGTCGGGCCATGGCCACCGATACCGACATTCGCCTCAGAAGCTGGCTCGACGCCAACCAGCGCGACCGGGAACAGATGTGCCGGGCGGTGCTCGCGCTTGATCCGCACTATACGGATGTGCGGCCGCGGCACCCGTCCGGTGGGCCGGATGGCGGTCGCGATATCGAGGCGGTCTATGACGGCGGCCGGATCGCCTATGGCGCGGTCGGCTTTCACAATGGCGCGAATGACTCGGACGAACAAAAGAAGCGCATCCGCGCAAAGTTCACCAGCGATCTTGCGTCGGCGGTGACCGCCAAGTCGGACCTCAAGGTCTTCGCATTCCTGACCAATTCCCACTTCACCATGGGCGAACAGTCGGAGATGAGGGAGGAGGCGCGGAAGGCCGGGACAGAGCATTGCGACATTCTCGACCGGGAGCGGCTCCGGATCGAACTCGACTCGCCTGCGGGCTTCTTCATCCGTTTCCAGCACCTTATGATCCCCCTCTCCGAGGCCGAGCAAGCTAGCTTTCTCGCCCGGTATGGTGACCGCATCCAGGAGGTCGTCTCGACGGGCTTCCAGCGAATTGAGCGAACCCTCGGGCGCATCCTGTTTCTTCAAGAGGCAGGCGACGTGCTCAACGGCATCTACGTGCGCTTCCGGCTGAAGCAGAGTTACCCAGCTACGGACATCGGGCACTTCCGCGCCTTCTCCAGCCTCTATTTGCGCGCCGTCACACACGACATCTTAATGCTTTGGTTCGGCTCGACGGACAAGGCCAACCGGTTCCGCGACGATATGGAGCAAAAGCGGAACCGCGCCGGAGTCGCGCACGGGATCGCGACAGGACAATGGGAGAAGCACGTGAAACTGCCCCATCCTGGCGAAGAGGATGAGGAGGCAGATGAGACGGAAGCGTCCGCAGAGGCGGGTTCAGCGGACGCCAACGGCGGCGAGGATTCCGAACGGGGCTTGGTGTCCGTCGGCGGCGGAAGCTCGATCGGGGTCGACCCGATCCCATCGATCACCGTCCACTATGCACATGACGATCCGCTGATCCGCTTCCGGCCGCGCCTTCGGCTGCGCGATCTGGACGATTGCATGTTCATGCCAATTGTGAACCTGTCGCTCGCGGAGAAGATCGACGCGATTGAGGTGGTCGCGAACGGCTACAAGCTCGCGCATATCGGGCCGCAAGACTTCAAGCTCGACCGATCGCGCTTCGAGAGCGAGGTCGACCAGGCCTTCTCGGCCGAAGAGCTCGCCGACCCTTGGGTGCGCATCAGGCCGGCCGAGATGTCGTCCGCCTTCCATCTGCGGTTCACGTCGAACACGCCGCGGCGCCTGTTCGGCCACCAGGAAACGCCGGACCTGTCGGACAGGCCCAAGTAGCTCCCACGTGGTCAGCCTCGCGCGGGAGCGCTGGAGTTGGTCAGTCCCACGAGCGCGCTGCACTCGGCGACAAGGCTGTCGAGTACGAGGCTAATCCTGGTCACGTCATAGCTTCCGCTGGCGAGATGCTCAGGTGTGAGGGCCAGGAAGGCCCGGGTGTAGCTTTCCTTGTGCTCGAGCGCCCCTTGGTAGCAGTTGATCTCTTTCTTGAAGTTGGTCCAGACGACGCGCGGGGCCGGGTAACCGGCCAGGCGCAGATCGAGATAGCATTCGATCGCAGCTGCCCTCCGATTGATGTCGGCGACGCCGACTCCTTCCGGGCCGCGCGCCGGAAACGTTCGGAAGTCTTCGAGCTCGGGCAGCAGCTGGCCGCGCATATTGGCTGGGATCGCGAGCTTCTGGAGTTTCAGGAAGGCCTCATAGCTCTCAGCGTCGTTGTCGAAGAGAAAGACGATCTGGTTCTGGATGTCGATCTTGACCAACCCTTCGGCGAACTTGAGCAGATTTCCGGTTCCTGAGAACGGGTGGCGCTCGCTGACGTCGATGAAGCGGAAGAAGTCGGCGATCTCCGGCCGAAGCAGCGCGAGCGCATGCTTCAGGATGTGTGCGTCCGAACTTCCCTCGGTCGCGATTAAGAAGGTCTGGGTCCGGCGCGCGTTTGGAACGAACTCGGCTTCGCTCGCCCAGCCGCCATCCACCAACGGCCCATATTGCCAGACCAAATCCGTTTTGAGATTGTCCGGATTGCCTGCAAGTACCCGCAGCACCGAATACGGGCGGAGGATCCCGACCAATCCGCCGAAATAGCTGCGCTCCGAATAGGCGTTCTGGTCGAAGGGCTCGTAGCCGGGAATGCGGGCGACGAGAGCGTCATCAGCGAAGCGCCCACGCATTTGGCGCCTGGCCTGCTCGTCGAAGCCGGTCGTCATGCTGTCGTCGAGATCATGGACAGCGTGCCGCGTGGCGAGCGCGCAGAACTCTTTAAAGCTCAGCGGCTCAGGGAGAGGCTCGGGCTCCTCATCATGGATGCTGACGCGCTCCTCCCGCCAGCTCTCGACGCGGGCCTCATATTCGGTTCGGGCGGCATGGATCGTGTAGCCGAGCAGCTCAAGGCGCGGCACGACAAGACGGAGCGGCCTTGCAAACGCCATCTCCATGGATCCGGGGTCCTCCCCGCTTCGGGCAAAATAGTTATAGTCGATCTGGTCGGACTTAAGCGGTTTGCGGTCTTCGGGCTGGAACAGAAAGCCATGGTCCCTCCCGCGGTCGTTCTTGCTCCAGGTGAGCGACATTCCGGCAATGTCGAGCGAGATGATCGTGCCCATCGCCGGGTCTTACAACAAATTCGCCGGTCACGGGAGCGGCGGTGTAATCCCACGTGCATTCCCCCTTCCATGACTTCCCCGACGCGCGTTGTTCTTAGAGCGCCTAATAGAAATCGCCTGATTTGGTTGAGGCAGACAAGCGCACCTCCAGGTGCTCGTTAGTAACCCAACCCGAAAGCTGCCCCCGCTCAGATGGGTTGAGCCGTCGAGCGTTGATGCCCGTGCTGGGACCGCGAGTGGGACTTTAACCAGTCGCGCCACAACATTCAGCTCTCACATCGTCCGCTTTCGGGGGGCGGGGTCTCAAGTCTCAACGACCGCTATGAGGCGCAGACCGGACGTCGCTCGCCTCGGGTACTGGGTCCACACCACACCCGGTAATCGTCGGCTCCAAGTGCGTCACGCAGCTCGAAGACAACGTCTTGGCGACGCGGCTCGCACGCTCGGACACCGAGATATATACATGACATACCCTGAGCATGGTGCCATTTGAATGTTCCGACCGGGGCTCCGATTCCCTTTCGGTCGACAGCGCCCTGCGGGCTAACCGGCCATGCATTGTTCAAGGCATCGCATAGCATGATGATTATGTAACGGTACCGAACCATCCAGTGCTAGTCAACGCGCGAGCCGCGACGGCTCCGCCCGGACCGGCGGAGGCGTCGTTCGTCATTGAGTACGACAGATCCCGAGCCCGCCGACCCGAAGCCCGCGGAACGGCGGCGCAACCAGGCGGAAGCGCGTCGGGTGGCGAACCTCGCCTATCCGTTTAAATGCTGCGTGATCTGCGGACTGCAGATCCCGGCCTGCCTTCAGATCGCCCATCTCGACCATGACCTGGCCAACAACGCGCCGGAGAACCTCTCGCGCTTCTGCCCGACGCACCATTGGATGTTCGACTGCGGTTTCTACCCGGTCGATGCGATCCGCTCGCTGCAGCAGCACTGGCAGGACAAGCGAGGCTTGCCGGACCACGCCCCCCGGATGAAGCAGGCCGGCGCCAAGGCGGCGCTCACCCGCAAGCGCGGCGCCGCCGGGCGCAAGGCCGCCGCCACCCGTCGCAGCCGGGGCGCCATCGTCGGCTAGCCGACGCGGCGCGCGGGATCCTGCTCGAGGGCGCGGTCGCCGGCGGCGAGCGAGGCGACGAAGGCGAGGATGTCGGCGATGGCGGCCGGCTCGTCGATGTCGAAGTTCGCCCACTGCGCGTGCGGATACGGCATCACCAGGATGGGATGGTCGAGCGGCCGGTCCGTCACGTGCGCGGCCGCGAGCCAGCGCAGCGCAGCCGGCGCTTCCAGTATGGTCGGCAGCTCGTAGATGCGCAGGTCGGCGCGATGCTCCAGGTTCCACCGGCCGGTCATCACGTAGCCGGGCCTGTTGCAGGCCCAGCGGTACTTCGCCAGTCCCGCTCCCCAGGGCGAGACGAACGCGTCGCAGCGCGCGATCAGGCGCAGGTTCTCCGGCACCGTCAGCCCGACCGCGTCCACGATCGCCGCCGTCCCGTGCAGCGCGCGCAGCCTCTCGAGGATGGCGCGTTCCGCCGCGGCGACCGCAGCCTCCTGCCCGGCACGCTCGCCGAAGCTGCGATGCTTGACCCCGCCCGCGGTCACGTTGTGGCCGTCGATGACGAAGCGCGCACCCGGGTAGCGGCCGCGCAGCGCCGCGATCAGGCGTCCGTAGAAGCCGGCCAGGTCGGCCAGGGTGCGGTTCTCGGTGCGCAGGCCGAGCAGCAGCACCGGCCCGCCCGCCGCCGCACCATCCGGGCGGTCGAGCTGCGCCAGCCCCGGCGGCTCGGGGGCGACCCTCTCGGCATGGGCCAGCAGGCGACGACGCAGGTCGGCGGAGACGAACGCGCCGGTCGCGCGGACGACCAGCCGCCCGTTCGCGTAGGCGTGGTCGATCAGCCCGCGCGCATCGCGCAGCAGGCCGCGCCGGACGCGGCCGGCGAGGCGGGGGAACAGCGTGTCGATCGCGCCGTAGAACTCGATTGGCCGCTCCGCGTCGGGCACGATCCATTCCGGCAGCGCCGCCCCCTGCCCGGTCGCGTCGAGGAGGCGCTCGATGCCGCTGAGCTCGTTCCAGAGCTGGTGGCCGATATGGCTCCAGGGCGGCGCGCGCAGCGGCACCGAGACGCCGCGCAGCGGCGCCGCCAGGTAGGCGGCGAACGCGGCGCCGTGCACCACCAGATGGTGCGACAGCGCCTCGGCGAGGAAGCGCTGCGCGCCCGCCGCCATGCTCTCCTGGCCGGGGCCGCACAGCAGCAGGCCGGCGCGCGGCAGGTAGAGCGCGTAGACCTGCGAATGCTCGTGCCCGGCGATCAGGTAGAACACCAGCCCGCTGCCGGCGGCGACGAAGCGGTAGGCGAAGTGGAAATCGTCGATGCACAGGCTGCCCTGCGAGGCGACCGGCGCGCCGGTAACCGGATCGGGCACCGTGAAGCCGCCGCCGGCGGCCAGGCCCGGCAGCATCGCCTGCAGGTCGGTCGCGAGCAGGTCGCGCAGGTGCGGCCGGCGCAGCGTCACCGGCGGCATATCGTCGCCGGGGCTGGCCAGCAGCTGCTCCGGCGCCTCGGCCAGCGGCAGCAGCTCCAGCGGTGCCGCGGCCAGGCGATCGCGGCACAGCCCCATCAGCTCGAGCCGGCAGGCCTCGTCGAGTGCCGCGAAGCCCTGCGCCGCCGGGCGCAGCGCCGGGTGCGGGTCCTGCAGCAGCGCGCGGACCATCTCGCCCAGCACCGGCGCCGCGGCGCGCGACAGCAGCGCGCGGTCGCGCGGCGTCAGGCCGTCGACGCGGTCGCCCAGCCGATGACCCTCCGAGCACAGGTACCAGACCGCCCGCGCACCGTCCTCGTGCACCAGCTGCATCAGCAGCAGCGGCGCGAAGCCCGAGTACAGCAGCGTCGCGCGCCATCCCGGCAGCAGGCCGCGGCATCCGGTGCCGCGCAGCACGACGCGCTCTGCGTCGAGCGTGAACACCACGGCCAGGGCGTCGCCCTCGAGACGCAGCGGATCGGGATGGACGAAGCCGCTCAAGAGCCGCCGAGCAGCCCGTCGCGCAGCTCGACGCTCGACGGATGCGCGCCGATCATGCCGGCCAGCATGCGGCGGGCGAAGTCGCTGTCCGCGATCACCGCCAGGCTCTGGTCGTTGAACAGGACCTGCAGGCCGTGCGGGCCGTAGACGTAGGTGGTGACGTCGCCCGGCCTGACCGCGCGCGCGGTCTGCAGCAGGGCCGCGAGGGCGTCGTCGTCCGACTTGGGACAGCCATCGGCGCAGACGCTGGCATGCTGCTCGCGCAGCTGGTCCTGCACCCGGCCGGCGCCTGCCGCGTGCAGGAACTGCAGCCGCAGCAGCTTGGTGCCCGGTTCGGCCAGGATCGTCGGCGCCTCGCGGGCGGGCCGCGGCACGTAGAGCCCGGCGACGTAGCCGTGGATTCGCAGGATGGTGAAGCGACGCAGCCCGAGCCCGTTGAGCCGCAGCGTCTCGCCGGCGGCGGTGACCGTGTCCGGCATGGTCACGCCGTCGAGCGTCCGCGCGGCGGGTGCCGCGGCAACGAGCGGCAGCATGCACAGAGCGGCGCCGCAGCGACGGCGCCAGCTGCAACCGGTCATGCGCCTGCCTCCCCGTCCGCCGACGGCGGCACTGTGCCGGTGCCGTGGAGGAACGGCAAGCGCAGGGTAACGACCGATCCGGACATCGCGAGGCCAGAAAAACGATCCTGTCTCATGGAATTTGTTATATCTATCGCTGACACATGGTCGGGTTCGGGGCGAAGCCACCCAGGCTGCTACATCTGAACCTGTTGAACTTCCTCTTCGGCATGGAGGGAGATGGGGCGGCGAGTGCCGGCGACGCGGTGTCGAGCGATCCCTACATCGACGGCACGCTCGAGAGCGACCTCTGGCTGGCCGGCTGGACCGCACGAAGCGCCTGGCTGCGCCATGACCAGCCCGTGGCGCGGCTGGCGGGCGGCCCGGCGGCCTCCGGGTTTCCGTCCGGAGCGAAGAACAGGCGAGGGGCCTTGCCCCTCGACCCCATCAAAGGCAAGCCTCTGAAAACCTTATTTTAAGAATGGGGTTTGGGGCCTGAGGCCCAACGGGTCAAGGGCAGAGCTCTTGCCTTGCTTCCCCCCGCCTACTCGCGCAACAGGATCGCGTCGGGTCGCTCGGCGCCGGGCAGGCGCCGCGCGAACACTGCGTACGTGGCGGCCCCGACGGCGATGCCGATGAACCAGGAGAAGGCGCCGAGCGCTGCCAGCGCCGGAACCACGCTGCCGATCAGGGCCGCGGCGCCGCCGATCAGCAAGGCGGCGACGCCGGCGAGGTTCCAGCCGCCGCGTCCCCGGTAGCGGCCGTGCCGCGAGTACAGCTCGCCGACCGCGAGATGCTGTCGCCGTACCAGGTAGAAGTCGGCGAGCATGATGCCGGTGACCGGACCCAGCAGGCCGCCGATGGCGCCCAGCACCGCGAAGATGCTGCCGGCGTCGTGGAACCACAGCCAGGGGGCGAACAGCAGTCCCAGGCCCAGCACCAGCAGCGAGGCCGAGTTGAAGTTCAGCCGTCGCGGCAGCAGGTTCACCAAGTCGTAGGCGGCGGGCATGATGTTGGCCGCGACGTTCACCGACAGGGTGGCGACCAGGATGGTGGCGCCGCCGAGCAGCAGCACCGCCGGCCGGTGCAGCGCCAGCAGCAGCGTCACCGGGTCCCAGATCGGGTGGCCGAACCTGAGGATGGTCGCCGAGGTGGTGATCACGCTCATCGCGGTGAACACGATCGCGGTGAGCGGCAGGCCGACCAGCTGGCCGATCGCCTGGTCGCGCTCGGAGCGCACGAAGCGCGACAGGTCGGGGATGTTCACCGCGAAGGTCGACCAGATGCCGATCATGCCGGTGACGCCGACGGCGAAGGTGAGCCAGGCGTGGCCGCCATGCAGGCGCGACGACTGGGCGAACAGCGGCCCGAGGCCGTGCGCCACGTGCAGGCCCCACAGCGTCGCGAGCAGGCCGACCGCGATCACCAGCGGGCCCGCGAACAGCTCGAAATTGCGGATCCGGTGCACCCCGTGGGAGACGATCCAGGCATGCAACCCCCAGAACAGGGCGACCGCGAGCCATCCCTTGATGGCGAGGCCGAGCACCGGCGCGGTCAGGGCCGCCCAGGCCGGGATCAGCGTGCCCAGGATCGCGTCGATCGCCTGGCTGCCGGCATAGCCCTGCACCGCGAACCAGAAGATCGCGCAGAAGCCGCGCAGCAGCACCGGCAGCTGCGCGCCCGCGGGTCCGAACGAGGAGCGGATCAGCACGCAGAACGGGATGCCGTAGCGGGTGCCGGGCCTCGCGTTGAACCACATCGCCAGGAACAGCAGCCCGTAGGCGACCGCCACCGCGAGCAGCGCCTGCGCCGCATCCAGCCCGAGCGCCATCAGGCCGGCCGCCGCCTCGTAGGCCACGACGTTGTGCACCATGCCCATCCAGACGGTCGACATGTTGATCCAGCTCCAGTCGCGCATCGGCTGCGGCACCGGGGCCAGGTCGGCGTTGTACAGCCCCGGATCGTGCGAGGCGAGGCGGCTGCCCGCCCGGTCGGGGAGGTCGAGGATGGCGCTGCGCATGATGCCTGCTCCGCGAGGGCCGGCGCCGCGTCCGCCGGTCGGGGCAGCGGGCTGCAAACTTCATACCAGCATGCCGTCGCGGCGCGCAGCGCGACAGCGTGCTGGATCGTCGAACGCCGCCGCGCATCGACGCGTACGGCGTGATCCGCGGCGGCTGCCTCGGACGCGCCGATTTCCGCTCCGAGAAATCATGTTGATCAAGAACAACTATATTCAACGGTGTGACAGCACGGCATCGAGATCATCGACACAGGCGAGGCGCGTCGAGACGCTATGCTCGGCATACCGAACAGGAACGGCACGATCATGGACGGCATGCTGAAGACGAACCCGATCCCGGCTGCGGCACTGGACGAGCTGGTGCGGCAGCTCGCCGGCCGCGCCGCCGACCATGATCGCGACGGCGGCATCGCCATCGAGAGCCTGCGCGCGCTGCACGGCGCCGGCCTGCCCGCCCTGACCGTTTCGCCCGCCTATGGCGGCGCCGGCGGCGGGCTGCGCGAGGTCGCCGGGGTGATCGGCCGCCTGGCGCAGGGCGATCCGTCGGTGGCGCTGATCCTGTCGATGCAGCTGCTGCAGCACGCCGAGATCGCGCGATCGGCGCGCTGGCCGGAGCCGGTGCGACGGCTGGTCTCGCGCGAGGCGGTGCAAGACGGCGCGCTGCTCAACGCGCTCCGGGTCGAGCCCGAGCTCGGCACGCCGGCGCGCGGCGGCCTGCCCGCGACCTGCGCCCGCCGCACCGACGAGGGCTGGCGCATCAGCGGCCGCAAGATCTACTCCACCGGCTCGCACGCGCTGCGCTGGGGCGTGGTCTGGGCTCGCACCGACGAGGACGCGCCGCGGGTCGGCGGCTTCCTGGTGCCGCTGGCGGCGGACGGGGTCCGGATCGAGCCCTCCTGGGACCAGCTCGGCATGCGCGCCACCGAGAGCCACACCGTCGTGCTCGACGAGGTGCTCGTGCCGTCGGAGTACGCGGTCGACATCCGCGTCCCGGACGCGTGGCGCACGCCCAACCCGGTGCAGGCGGTCTGGGGCAGCATCACGATCGCGGCCCTCTATGACGGGATCGCGCGCGCCGCCCGGCGCTGGCTGCTCGATTTCCTGCGCGAGCGCGCCCCGGCCAATCTCGGGGCTGCGCTCGCCACCCTGCCCCGCTTCCACGAGCTGGTCGGCGAGATCGACGCGCTGCTGCTGGCCAACCACCACCTGATCGAGGGCTTCCTCGCCGCGACCGACCGCGGCGAGGCGGTCTGCGACGTCCAGGCCGCGCTCGCCAAGCACGTGGTCAGCGAGAACGCGATCCGCGCCGTCGAGAAGGGCATCGCCGCGATCGGCAATCCCGGGCTCAGCCGGAGCAACCCGCTGGAGCGGCATTATCGCGACGTGCTGTGTGCCCGCGTGCATACGCCGCAGGGCGACGCGGCGCTGGCGCGCGCCGGACGCCTGGCGCTGCTGGGTTGAGGGCGATGCCGGTCCTCGCAGGCGGCGCGCGAACGGCCTGGATGCCGCGGCCGCACTCGGGACCGGCGCCGGCGATGCCGCACGCGCCGCCGAGCTTTCCGGCGTCAGGCCGCGCGTCGGGGTGCATCGCAGCCTCGACGCGACCGTCCTGCCCGCCACCGGTCAGGACCGGTCTCCCTACCAGGTCGAGTTCCACGGGTTCAGCGCCGGCGACCTGATCGCGCAGGCGATCGATGGGGGGGGCTCGACCTCGGCGGCTGGCGCGAGATCCCGCCGGTGTTCGCCGCCGCCGCACGGGGGCGGCTGCGGGTGATGGCGGTCGTGCAGCCCGACCACGAACCAGGCGGCGATCGCCCGAACCGCTCCGCCGCCCGCACGGTCGCCGACCTGAAGGGCAAGCGGGTCGGCTCCATACGCGCCGTCACGTCGCACGATTTGCCGCTCAGGATGCCGCAGCAGCACGGCCTCGGTCTCGCGGAGGCGCACGCCTGCCGACACGAACCGGATCGGCGGCGTCGGCGTTGTCGGGGGGAGATGCCGTGCGCCTTGAGGGCGTGAGGCCGACAGGAGTTCGCGACATGGCTGAAACCTCATCGCCGGTTTGGCTGATCACCGGATGCTCGACCGGGTTCGGGCGCGAGCTGGCGGCCCTGGTGCTGGCGCGCGGCTGGCGGGCGGTGGTGACCGCGCGCGACGTGGGCAAGGTCGCCGACCTGGTGCAGGACCATGAGGAGCGTGCGCTGGCGCTGGCGCTGGACGTCGACCAACGCGCCCAGGTCGACGCGGTGGTGGCTCAGGCGGAGGCGAAGTTCGGCGCCATCGACGTGCTGGTCAACAATGCCGGCTACGGCTACCTGGCCGCGATCGAGGAGGGCGAGGACGCGGAGATACGCGCCATGTTCGAGACCAACCTGTTCGGCCTGATCGCGGCCACCCAGGCGGTGCTGCCGGGCATGCGGGCGCGCCGACGCGGCCACATCGTCAACATCTCTTCGATCGGCGGCCTGGTCAGCTTCCCGGCGACCGGCTTCTACCACGCCACCAAGTATGCGGTGGAAGGGCTGTCGGAGTCGCTCGCCCAGGAGGTGGCGCCGCTCGGCATCAAGGTGACGGTGGTGGAGCCGGGCCCGTTCCGCACCGACTGGGCCGGCCGCTCGATCAAGCAGTCCACGATCCGGATCGACGACTACGAGCCGACCGCCGGCGCGCGCCGCAGCCAGACCGAGGGGCGCAGCGGCAAGCAGCCGGGCGATCCGGGGCGCGGGGCGGAGGCGATCATCGCGGCGGTGCAGTCCGACCAGCCGCCGCTGCGCCTGCTGCTCGGCAAGCCGGCGCTGGGCATGGCGCGCGGCAAGCTGGAGACGCTGAAGCGGGATTTCGACGCCTGGGAGAAGACCACGCTCGGCGCCGACTATCCCGAATTCCAGGACGCCTGATCACCCGCGGTGCCGGCCGCATCCCGGCTCGCACAGCCGAAGCAGCTTGGCTTCGGCGGTGCCGCTGTGGCCGCACAGGGTGCAGCGCACCCGGGACAGCGCGCGGTCGAGCGGCGAAGCTTCGCCGTGCTTCTTGATCAGGCTGGCCACCGGCAGCGGCGCGAGATGGCCGCAGCGGCACTTGGCCATCCAGACGCCGCCCGGCGGGACGGTCTTTAGGGCGCGCAGAACTGGCAGCCGGTCGCGGGACTGGGTCATCGTCGGAACGTAACGTGAACGAAGGTCGAAGCGCCAGCCTCGCGGCGCCCGCGACCTCGGCTTTAACGGGCTTTCAACGCGCAGCCGCGATCAGTTGGCGCTGCTCCAGCCCTCGATGGCGCAGGCCCGGAACCAGTATTCCTCGCCGCCGACCTCGGGACGGCCGTCCCGCTCCCACAGGAAGTAGGCGCGCGCGCGGATATGCTCCTCCGCCCGCCGCTGCGCCTCCATCCTGACCCGCAGCACGTCGCCGACCGGCGCCAACTGGCCGCCACGCTCGACATGGAGGCGGGCATGCAGGCCGTGCGCGTCGGCGTCGGGCACCAGGCGAAGCTCCGCCGCGGCGTTCAGCGCCTGCCGCACGCATGCCGCCTCGTCCAGCTCGGCCTGCCGGCCCTCCAGGGCGATGGGGAGCACATGCAGGACGGTGTCCCGCTGGTTCAGGACGTCTACCAGAGATTCTTTCATGGCGCTGTTCCCCGCTTGATCCTGCCTGATCCGGCGGCGTCGCCTCGATGCCGGCAGGGATCGGCATCGCCGGCAGACAATGCTCCGATCTCGTTAACAGCGTGTTAATATCAACAGTCTTCGAATGTGAGCCAAGCGCCAGGGCTCTGCCCTGGACCCGCTCAAGGCGAAGCCTTGAGAATCCATTATCTCAAGACGGTTTCCAAAGGCCGAGGCCTTTGGCGGGTCTGGGCGGAGCCCAGCCTTGCCTCCCAACCGTCAGTCTTTGAGGCCGTTCGCGCATGCCTCAGGGCTGCGTCTCAAAAACATCATGACGGCGCCGCACCCGGCCGGGTATCTGCTACTCCCCGGTGACCGACGGCGTCACCCACGCAACCGACAGGGCAAGGAGTTCCAGGATCATGGCGACCGAGCATCCCGCGCACGAGCGGCATCTCTCCGCGGCGGCACATCATTCCGCGGCCACGCATCACCATCACGCCGCCGCGTTCGAACATAGCCACGGCAATCACGAGGCGGCCCGCAAGCACGCCGTCGCGGCGCACCGGCACAGCGAGAAGGCGCACGACCACAGCGCGGAGGCGCATAAGCACTCCGCCACCTGAGGACGCCTCGTCGAACGACCCGCGGAGCTGCATCGCCAGGGGCTCCGCGGGCTCGGTCCGGTCGATCAGGTGGCTGCGCGGCCTCGGCCTCGTCCTGGCGCTGTGCTCGGGCATCGCGGCATTGGCGTTGCTGCTGCTGCCGCTGGTCCTGGTGCTGCTGATGGTGCTGTTCGATGCCGTGACCCACGGGATGCTGGTCCTGGTCGGCTGGCTGCTCGACTGGCTGGGCGGCTTCTTGCCGAGCCCCGCGCGCGGCCTGCCGCGGCTGCAGATGATCGCCTTCCATCCGCGTCGGGTGGCGCTGGATTCGCTGACGCGCTCCCTGCCCTGCCTGGCCGGGTTGATGATAACATGGCTGCGTCGCGGGGCTGGAGGGTCGTGGTGTTGGGTGGTACTGCTGTGGGTGGTCGCGGCGTGTCTCGGCGGCCCGACGGTGAGGGGGATCCTGCTCCCCGGCTGCGTCGCGGCCACGCTGCTGGCCCTGCCACGACGCGCGCCGGGGCCGCGATGATCGCGCGCCGCATTCCGTCGGCGCCGGAGGCGGGTGCGTGATCCGGTCCGAACCCGTGGCCTGGATGCACCATGCCTACGGCTACCATCCCGGCTTCGGCCTGCATCACGGCTACGGCGGCGGCTCCTGGATCACCCACATGGTGGTGTCGTCGGTTATCCACGGCCTGATCTACGGCGCGATCTTCCGGATATTGAGGCACCTCAGCCTGGGCGAGATCGTGCTCCTTGCCCTGGTCGTGATCGGGCTGCTCTATGCCTGGAACCGCGAGCGCAACGTGCGGCGATGGTGATGCCGGCCTGCCGGCACGGACGGTGATTGATCCGGATCCGGAGCGGGGATACTGATCCCGCGAGCCACCGCGTACCGGGCGTCACCTCGGATCGCACCCAAGTGCCGGAGCCGACCATGGACGTGCAGACCATCGACCAGCAATACGCGCAGCTGCAGGGGCAGTCGCAGCAGACCGCGCAGGCGCTGCAGGTGCTCGGAGGCAAGCTGCAGACGGCCGCGCAGGCCGGCGACCAGCAGGCGCGCGAGTGGCTGCTCGACCTGCGCGAGCTGGCGCTGGCGTTCCGCTCCGAGCAGGACCAGGTTTCCAACCTGCTGCAGGCGCTGCACGGCTTCGTCGCCAACGCGGCCCAGGTGGCGCAGGCTCCCGCGGCGCCGCAGCAGGCGGCGTGGGGACAGCCCTCCGGCTATCAGCCGCAGCCCACCTACCCGCCGCAGCCGGGCTATCCGCAGCCGGGCGGCGGGATGCCGGGCGGCGGGATGCCAGGCGGCGGGATGCCAGGCGGCGGGATGCCAGGCGGCGGGATGCTGGGCGGCGGGATGCTGGGCGGCTTCCTCAATTCCGGGTTCGGCCGTGCCATCGAGATGGGCGCGGGCTTCGGGCTCGGCGAGGACCTGCTCAGCAAGATCTTCTGAAGCGTCGCGACATGGTCCGAGCGGCCGCGGCGGCGGGCGGCATCGATCGAAGGGAAACCAGGTGAAGCATCTCCTCCTCGCGGTCTTGCTCGCGGCCGCCTCGTGCCTCGCCGCCTGTGCCGGCGGCGCCGATACGCCGACCGGCTGTCATGGCAGCACCTCCGGCGGCAACCCTCTGGCCAACGTGGCGGGCGGCAGCACGCAGGGCGCAATGAGCGGCGTCGCCGGCGGCGGCTGCTGAGGCCCTGGCAGGGCGAAGGCAGGCCCGGCTCGGATGGGGTGGGATTCGAACCCACGGTAGGCTTTCACCTACGGCGGTTTTCAAGACCGCTGCCTTAAACCACTCGGCCACCCATCCAGGGCAGCCCTTCATAATGCCCGGCCGTGGCGCTGGCAAAGCGCGCTCAGTTCAGGCTTGGCGGACAAGCCGTTTCTTGCTTCGCTAGCAGCCGACCCAACGCAGGTGGATGGAATGGCTCCCTCGCGCCTGACCGGCGGAACGCGCGCCTATCGGCCTCCCGGACGCGGCGCCGCATGACCGCCTGGGCCGGCCAGCCGGGCGGGCTGCTGCGCGACTACGAGGCGCGCTTCTTCTGCGAGCTGATGAACGGGCTCGACCCGCATCATCGCGATCTCGCCGTAATACGCGACCGTCTCGACCGCATCGAGCTCGTGGAGCTGCGACGCCGCGCCGCGGTCGCCGAGGCCGAGCTGTACAACCTCGGCATCACCTTCACGGTCTACTCCGACCGCGACGCCATCGACCGCATCCTGCCGTTCGACCTGATCCCGCGCGTGATCACCTCGGGCGAGTGGGACGTCATCGAGCGCGGCGTGCGCCAGCGGGTGACCGCGATCAACGCCTTCCTGTGGGACATCTACCACCACCAGAAGATCCTCGCCGACGGCGTCATTCCGCGCGCGCTGGTGCTCGGCAACAGCAATTTCCGCCACGAGATGATGGGTCTGGACGTGCCGCTCGGCGTCTACGTGCACGTCAACGGCACCGACATCGTGCGCGACCAGGAGGGGCGCTTCCTGGTGCTGGAGGACAACGCCCGCACCCCCTCGGGCGTCTCCTACGTGATCGAGAACCGGCACATGATGCTGCGCGTGCTGCCCGATCTCGCGAGCGGGATCCGGCTGCGCACGGTCGACGAATACGGCGCCCGGCTGCAGCAGGCGCTGGCGGAGGCGTCGCCCGCCTGCGTCGGCGATCCGCAGGTGGTGCTGCTCTCGCCCGGCATCTACAACGCGGCCTATTTCGAGCACGTGTTCCTGGCCCGCGAGATGGGCGTGCCGCTGGTCGAGGGGCGCGACCTGATTGTCGAGAACCGGCGCGTCTACATGCGCACGATCGCCGGCCTGCGCGCGGTGCACGCCATCTACCGGCGCCTGAACGACGACTTCCTCGACCCAGACGTGTTCCGCGCCGACAGCCAGCTCGGGGTGCGCGGGCTGATAGATGCCTGGCGCGCCGGCCACGTCACCATCGCCAATGCGGTCGGCACCGGTGTCGCCGACGACAAGGCGATCTACGCCTACATGCCGCGCATCATCCGCTACTACCTCTCCGAGGAGCCGATCCTGCACAATGTCGAGACGCATATCTGCGCCGAGCCGGACGGGCTGCAGTATACGCTCGACCACCTCGCCGAGCTGGTGGTCAAGCCGGTCGGCGAGTCTGGCGGCTACGGCCTGATCATCGGCCCGCACGCGGCCAGCCACGAGCTCGAGGAGTTCCGCGCCAAGCTGCTCGCCGACCCCGCGAACTACATCAGCCAGCCGGTCATCCGCCTCTCCACCGCCCCGACCCTGTGCGAGAGCGGGATCGAGGCGCGCCATGTCGATCTGCGGCCGTTCGCGGTGACCGGCCGTTCGACATGGGTGCTGCCGGGTGGGCTGTCGCGGGTGGCGCTGCGGCGCGGCTCGCTGGTGGTGAACTCCTCGCAGGGCGGCGGCTCGAAGGATACCTGGGTGCTCGAATGACCGCACCGGACCCCGACATCGCCGTCATACGCTCGTCCGACCTGCTGTCGCGCTACGCCGAGAGCACGGTGTGGCTCGCCCGCTACCTGGAGCGGATCGAGAACCTCGCCCGCGTATTGGACGTCACCGAGACCTTCGTGCGCACCGGACAGGGCGACGACGGCTGGTCGTCGGTGGTGCAGATCAACGCCGACGACGCGCAGTTCTACGCCCAGCACGACAGGGCAAACGCGACCAGCGTGGTGCTGTTCTACCTGCTCGACCGCGCCAACTCGAACTCGATCGCGAGCCTCCTGCACATGGCGCGGGAGAATGCGCGCACGCTGCGCCCGCTGATTTCCACCGAGATGTGGACCCACATCAACATCTTCCACAACTGGGTGCAGCGGCTGGGCGAGAACGACATCCGCCCGTCGCAGCTCTCCGCACTCTGCTCGCGCCTGAAGCAGGAATGCCAGACCCATTACGGCATCACCGAGGGCACGTTCTACCGCGACCAGGGCTGGTGCTTCTACATGATCGGCAAGTATCTCGAGCGTGCCGACCAGATCACCCGCCTCGTCGACATCAAGTACCACACGCTGCTGCCGAACAACGCCGGGATCGGCTCCGAGATGGATGTCAGCCAGTGGAGTGCGGTGCTGCGCGCCGCCGCCGCCTACCACGCCTACCAGCGCAACATGCCGCGTCGGCTGGAGCCGAGTGCGGTGGCCGGCTTCCTGCTGCTCAACAACGCCTTCCCGCGCTCGCTGTCGCTGACCCTGCGCCAGGTGCACTGGGCGCTGGGGCAGCTGCGCACCGATTACGGGCTGCGGCGCAGCGGCGCCATCCTGGAGCGGCTGGAAGAGCTGCGCGCCGCCCTGCAGGACCAGACGATCGAGCAGATCATCCTGCGCGGCCTGCACGAATTTCTCGACTGGGTGCAGATCGAGCTGCGCGCGATCCAGGACGGCATAGGCCGCGCGTTCTGGCCGCCGCCGCCCGACCTCAAGCTTGGCCAGACGGCGGATCGCGGCGACGGCGCCCCGCTGCAGGATGCAGGCCCGTCCGGCATGACGCAGAGCATGGGCGGGATGACCCAGAGTCTGTCATAACGCCGGGCCTGTCGTAGCGCCGGCGGCGCGCCGCCGGCCGCACGGCTCAGCTCGGCGGGTTTGCCTGCGCGTCCTTGGCCTTCTTGTTGGCCATGTGATGGCCGACGGCGCAGCCGGCCGCGGCACCGATCACGCCGTGATGGCCGGCCATGTGGCCGCCGACGCCGCCGACCGCGGCTCCCTTGATGCAGCCCTTCGCCAGCACCGGCGTGGTGGCGGCGGCGCCGGCAAGCAGCATGGCGGCGCCGGCGGCGCAGAGCAGCGATTTCTTCATGTCGGCGATCCTTCAGGTCACGATGGAATACGGGACCATTACGCCCAGGCCGCGACATCGTTCCTAATCACGATCACCGGCGTCGCGCCATCCAGATCGCCCGGCCCTGACGGTCCGCCGCCTCGGCATCGCCGTTGCCGCGCATCGCCAGCAGCGCCATGGCGATGGTGCCGATGATCGTCGCCGTGATCGCCTGCGTGCCGGTGTCGCTTGCCGCATCGTCGCCCGCCTCGCCGCGCCACACCGCGCGCAGCAGCGACGCCGGATCATCGGCCGCCTGCGCCTCGCGCGGCGGCGTCGCCTCGACCAGCTTGGGCAGCAGCATCTCCCGCACCGCCTCGCCCCGCCGATGCAGATGCACCGTGGTGGCCTTGGCGGGCGACCGCTCCGCCTCGCCGCCGCCGCCCTTGAGCACCAGCAGCGCCGGCCGGGCCAGCCGCTCGGCCACACCCAGATGCAGGGCGATGTAGGGCGGATGGAACACCCCGTCGACCGAGGCGGCGGCATCCGCGGGATCGAGCAGGCGGGCCACCGTGTTGACCGGGGAGCGCAGCCCGAACAGCCGGCGCAGGCCGAGCAGGCGGTCCAGCGCCGGCGCCATCGCCTGGCACGGCCAGTATGCGAACCCGCTGCGCGTCAGCGCGTCGTCGACCGCGGCGGCGTCGCCCTGCACCTGCCGGCCGAGTGCCAGCAGCGCGTCGGGCACCGACAGGCCGCCGGAGAACGCGTTGCTGCCGTGCATCAGCACCCGGACCCCGCTATCGGCGAGTGCGAGGGCCGACAGCAGGAACCAGGGCGCGCCGCGCGTGCGCCCGGCGCCGTAGCTGGGCCAGTCCAGGTCGACCGGCGGCAGCTCGACTGGCAACAGAGCGCCCGTGGCTGCCGATGCGGCGCGCGGCGCGCGGCCCAGGCGCGCGTGATCGCGGGCGGCCTCGACCAGTCCGCTGATCTCGTCGGGATCCTCGCCGCGATAGCGCAGCAGCATCAGGAACGCGCCGACCTGCATCGGATCGGCCAGACCCTGCAGCACCATGCCGAACGCCACCCGCGCCTCCTCGCGGCGCAGCGGCCGCGACCGCCCGGGACCTCGCCCCAGGGTCGCCACGTAGTGGGCGAACTCGGCCTGGGTGCGCTCGGCCTGCGAACTCGCGGCCTGCACGGCGTCAGCGTCCATCTTCATCCTCGCGCCAGCACAACCGACCATGCCGGAGCCACACGCCACGCGTGCAGGTGCGGCCGCGATGCGATTTTAGTCGAATCTAAATTTTTCCGGAATAGACTGGCTACGTGAATGCCCTGACGCCCCTGCGCAGCCGCCTCGCGATCGAGATCGTGCACGATTTCGTCTGTCCCTGGTGCTATCTCGGCGTCCGCCGCCTGCTTCGGTCGCTTTCGGAGCGGCGCGCGGCGACCGCCGCGGCAGCGTCTCCCGGGTTCGACATCACCTGGCGGCCCTTCCTGCTCAACCCCGACATGCCGCGCGCCGGGATGTCGCGCTTCGACTACGTGGTGCGCAAGTTCGGCGGCGAGGAGCGTGCCCGCAGGCTTTACGCGGCGGTGTCCCAGCTCGGCCGCGGCGAGGGCGTCGATTTCCGCTTCGAGCGCGTGATCCACGTCCCCTCCAGCGTCGATGCGCATCGCCTGGTCGGCTGGGCGCAGCGCTTCGGCCGCGCCACCGAGATCGTCGAGGCGCTGTTCGCGGCGCATTTCAGCGACGGCCGCGACATCGGCGACCTCGCCACCCTGGTCGCGATCGCGGTCAGCGCCGGCGGTCTCGACGAGCTGCAGACCGGCGCCTACCTGCGCTCGCGCGAAGGTGCCGACATCGTGCACGGCGAGAACCTGCGCGCGCACCGGCTCGGCATCAGCGGCGTGCCCTGCTTCGTGATCGGCGAGCGCATGGCGGTCTCCGGCGCTCAGGAGCCGGAGGTGTTCCACCGCCTGCTCGACATCGCCACCATCGAGGCGGTCGACTACGCGCTCGGCTGATCCTCGAGCCGGCCCGGCTCGAGCCGGCCTGGCGGGCGCGCGCCGTAGCGTCGGGCCATCACCGCGCAGGCGAACAGCTGGATCTGGTGGAACACCATCAACGGCAGCACCACCATGCCGACGGTCGCCGGCGGGAACAGCACGCCTGCCATCGGCACCCCGGAGGCCAGCGTCTTCTTCGAGCCGCAGAACACGATGGCGATCTCGTCCTCGCGCGAGAAGCCGAGCAGTCGCGCGCCGTATCGCGTCGCCAGCAGCACCAGCGCCAGCAGCACCGCGTCGACCAGCAGCACCAGCACCAGCATCGCAGGCGACAGCTTGCCCCAGATCCCCTGCACCACCGCGTCGCTGAAGGCGGTGTAGACCACGATCAGGATCGAGCCGCGGTCGGTGAAGCTGAGCAGCCGGCGGTGGCGCCGCGCCCAGTCGCCGATCCAGGGCTGCAGCAGCTGACCGAGCAGGAACGGCAGCAGCAGCTGCAGCACGATGTCCAGCACCGCGTGCTGCGAGACGCCGCCGCCGCGGCGGCTGAGCAGCAGTCCCACCAGCAGCGGCGTCACCGCGATGCCGAGCAGGTTCGACGCGGTGGCCGAGCACACCGCGGCCGCCACGTTGCCGCGGCCGATCGAGGTGAAGGCGATCGAGGACTGCACCGTCGAGGGCAGCGCGCAGACGAACAGGATGCCGAGCCACAGCGTCGGCGTCAGCAGCCTCGGCAGCATCGCGTGCAGCGCGAGCCCCAGCAGCGGGAACAGCAGGAAGGTGCAGGCGAAGATGACGACGTGCAGCCGCCAGGCGACCAGTCCCGAGAGCATCGCCCGGCGCGACAGCCGGGCACCCTGCAGGAAGAACATCACCGCGATCACGACCACGGTCAGCACGTGGAACATCGACGTGACGGCACCGCGGCACGGCAGCAGCGTCGCCAACGCCAGCGTCGCGAGCAGGGCGAGCAGGAACGGATCCGGTCTGGGCATGCGGCTGTCCGGCGGCCGCGCGGCCGAGCCCGGCGAGCCGGCTGCACATTGCCATGACCGGCGGCCTGCGCCACCCTCAAGTCCTATGCTCGACCGCACCCTACGCGCCGTGGCGGCGGCCCTCCTGATCGGCCTCTGGCTGCGCGGCCCGGCGGCGCTGGCCGACGGCGCCGAGGGGCTGGCGCTGCCGGCCGCCTGCGCCAGCGTCAGCGCGACCGCCCTGCACCCGCTCGCCGCAGGCGGCGACCCCGGCTTCGAGGCGACCCAGTTCCGGGTCCGGCTGCCCGCCGTGGCCGGCGTCGAGACCGCCTCGATGCAGGCGAGCCGGCTGCGCGTCACCGGCCACGGCGACAGCACGGCGCAGACGGCGCTGCAGCAGGCCGCCAGCGCCTCGGCGGCGGCGCTGCTGATCGCGCTCACCGGAAACGGGCACGGCGGCTGCCCGACCAAGCTGCTGCAGGATACCGGCGAGCCGATCGTGAGCGGCCTGCAGCATGGCGGCTCCTACGCCGCGATCTGGCAGGACGTGGTGCTGCGCGGCCATGCCGGCCACGTCGCGGCCGCGCGCATGCAGCTGCGGCTGCAGGGCGCGCCGGGCAACGACGCCGACCGGCCGGTGCACGTGACGCTGACGCTGGAGCACGTGACCGGGACGCTGGATCCGCCGGCGCTGCTGCCGGATCGCATCGCGGTCGGCATCACGCTTCCCGCCTCCCGGCTGCCGGCACTGCTCGCCGCCACCGGCGGCGGCGCCCCGGACGAGCAGATCCCGGTCACGGTGGATGAGATCGACATCCGGCGCGGCGCGTCGGTGGTGCACGGCCAGGGCGAGGCCACCGCCGCGGCCACGCCGCTCGACAGTGCCGCGAGCCTGCAGGTGACGGCGAAGGGCTACGACGCGCTGGTCACCGAGGCCGCCACGCTCGGCCTGACCCGGGTGCACGCGGCGCTGTTCCTGTCCCGCCTGGTCGCGCATCGCGACGGCGACGGTCTGCGCTGGGAGGTCAGGCTGGCGGACGGCGTGCTGGCGGTCAACAACGTGCCGATCCCGCTGCGTTGAGAAGCCAAGGCCAGGGGCGCTGCCCTTGACCCGCTGGGGCCGGCGGCCCCGGGCGCCGGTCCCTGGAACTCAGGCGGCCTCGCGGACCAGTCGGTCCAGCGTGCCGACCACCTCGCGCGCCTGGCCGATGCGCTGCACCGTGGTCATCTCGCGCAGGATCGCGAGCTTGTGGTCGGGACGCAGCCGCATGCCGTCCTGGCCGCTGCGGCCGATCCAGGCCACCAGCCCGGCCGGATTGGCAAACGCGTTGCCGCGGAACTGCACCACCATGCCCTTGGGGCCGGCCTCCAGCTTCTCGACCCCGGCCGCACGGCACAGCCGCTTGAGCGTGACCACCTGCAGCAGGTTCTCGATCTCGTCCGGCAGCTTGCCGAAGCGGTCGACCAGCTCGGCCGCCATCGCCTCGGTCTCGGCGTCCGAGCCGAGTGCCCCGATGCGTCGATACAGCCCGAGCCGCACCGGCAGTTCCGGCACGTAGCTGTCAGGGATCAGCACCGGCAGGCCGAGCACGATGTTGGGCGTCCAGTCCCGGTCCTCGGCACGCCTGCGGCCCTTCTGGACCCGAAGGTCGGCCACCGCATCCTCCAGCATCTGCTGGTAGAGCTCGATGCCGACCTCGCGTATGTGCCCAGACTGCTCGTCGCCGAGCAGGTTCCCCGCACCGCGCAGGTCGAGGTCGTGCGAGGCCAGCGTGAAGCCGGCACCGAGCTGGTCCAGCGTCTGCATCACCTCCAGCCGCTTCTCGGCGGCCGGCGACAGCCGGTGGTTCTGCGGCCAGGTCAGGTAGGCGTAGCCGCGCTGCTTGCCGCGGCCGACCCGGCCGCGCAGCTGATAGAGCTGGCCCAGCCCGAACATGTCGGCGCGGTGGATCAGCAGCGTGTTCACCGCCGGCATGTCGAGCCCGCTCTCGACGATGTTGGTCGACAGCAGGATGTCGTACTTGCCGTCGCTGAACTCGGTCATCACCCGTTCCAGCTCGGTCGGCGCCAGCCGCCCGTGCGCCTCGACGATGCGCGCCTCCGGCACGATCTCCTGCAGCCGCGCCCCCACCCGCTGCAGGTCCTCGATGCGCGGCACCACGCAGAACACCTGGCCGCCGCGGAACCGCTCGCGCAGCAGGGCCTCGCGCACGACGACGGAATCGAACGGCATGATGAAGGTGCGCACCGCCAGCCGGTCGGCGGGCGGCGTCGCGATCAGGCTCATCTCGCGCACCCCGGTCAGCGCCAGCTGCAGGGTGCGCGGGATCGGCGTCGCGCTGAGCGTCAGCACGTGCACGTCCTCGCGCAGCGCCTTGAGCTTCTCCTTGTGGGCGACGCCGAAATGCTGCTCCTCGTCGACCACCAGCAGCCCGAGATCGGCGAACGCGACGCCCTTGGCGAGCAGCGCGTGGGTGCCGACGATGATGTTGACGCTGCCGTCGGCGACGCCTTTCCTGACCGCGGCAGCGTCCTTGGCATTGACCATGCGCGACAGCTGCTCGACCCGGATCGGCAGGCCGGCGAAGCGCGCCCCGAAGGTGCGGTGATGCTGGCGCGCCAGCAGCGTCGTCGGCACCACCACCGCGACCTGGGTGCCGGACATGGCGGCGACGAAGGCGGCGCGCAGCGCGACCTCGGTCTTGCCGAAGCCGACATCGCCGCAGATCAGCCGGTCCATCGGCCGGCCGGACGCCATGTCCTCCAGCACGTCGGCGATCGCCCGCGTCTGGTCCTCGGTCTCGACGAACGCGAAGCGGGCGCAGAACTCGTCCCACGTGCCCTCCGAGGGCATCAGCGACGGCGCCTCGCGCAGCTGCCGCGCGGCGGCGATCCGGATCAGCTCGCCGGCCATGTCGCGGATGCGCTGCTTCATCCGCGCCTTGCGCGTCTGCCACGAGACGCCGCCGAGCTTGTCCAGCGCGACGCCGTTCTGCTCGCTGCCGAAGCGGCTCAGCAGCTCGATGTTCTCGACCGGCAGGAACAGCTTCTCGTTGCCGTCATAGATCAGCCGCAGGCAGTCGTGCGGTGCGGATCCCACGCCGATCGTCTCCAGCCCGTCATAGCGGCCGATGCCGTAATCCTGGTGCACCACCAGGTCGCCCTCGGCGATCTCGGTGGCCTCGGCGATGAACTGGTCGGCGCGCTTGCGTCGGCGCGGCGGCCGCGAGATGCGTTCGCCGAGCAGGTCCTGCTCGGAGACCAGCGCGAAGTCACCGGCGGTGAAGCCGCGCTCGAGGCCGAGCGTCAGCAGGCCGATGCGGCCGGGCGGCAGGGCTTCCGCCGCGCGCCAGCTCTCCACCGGCTCGGCGGCCATGCGGTTGTCGCGCAGCAGCGTGGCGATGCGCTCGCGCGAGCCGCGCGTCCAGGCCGCGACCAGCGTGCGCCGCTTCTGCGTCCGCGCCCACTGCACCGACTGCTCGCGCAGCGTGGCGAACACGTTCTCGCGCGAGGCGGCGGGCAGTGCCCGCGCATACAGCGTGCCGGGACGGCCGCCGGCATCGACGCCGGCGGCGCCGTCCGGCTTCGCGAACGGGCTGAGGGCGAGCAGCGGCAGCCCGGCCAGCATCGCCTGCCAGCCCGCGCGGTCCAGGTAGAGCAGGTCAGCGGGCAGCGGACGATACGGCACCTCGCCGTCGCGCACCGGCATGGTGCGCGCCTGGGCGTGGTCGGCGATCATCTCCAGCCGTGCCGAGAGCACCTCGTCGGCCTGGTGGTCGAGGCTGACCGACACCCCGGGTAGATAGTCAATCAGCGTCTCGAGACGCTCGTGGAACAGCGGCAGCCAGTGCTCGATGCCGCCGTGACGGCGCTGGTCGGAGACGCTCTGGTAGAGCGGGTCGGCGGCCGCCTCGGGACCGAACTGCGCCCGCCAGCCGGTGCGGAAGCGGGACACGCTGTCCGCGTCCAGCGACAGCTCGGCGACCGGGCGCAGCACCAGGCTGTCGCAGCTTCCGGTGGAGCGCTGCGTGGCGGGTTCGAAGTGACGGATGTTCTCGACCTCGTCGCCGAACAGGTCGAGGCGGACCGGCTCGGCTTCTCCGGCGGGAAAGACGTCGAAGATGCCGCCGCGGGTGGCGAACTCGCCCGGCTCCATCACCGTGTCGGCGCGGCCGTAGCCGTTCGCGATCAGCAGCTCGATCAGGAATCCGGAATCCAGGCTCTCGCCGGTGCGCAGGCTGAGCGAGGCGCCCTCGAAGGCGGCGCGCGGCGGCACCCGCTGCACCAGCGCATTGACGGTGGTGAGCACGATGCGACCGCGAGGCGCCCGCTCCAGCAGCCGGGTCAGGGTGGCCACGCGCTCGGAGACCAGGGCGGGGTTCGGCGAGACGCGGTCGTAGGGCAGGCAGTCCCAGGCCGGGAAGCGAAGCACCTCGGCGTCGGGGGCGAAGCAGCCGAGCAGTTCGGCGAGCCGCGCGAGGCCGGCATCGTCGCGCGCCACGTGCAGCAGCGGCCCGCCATGCTCGTCGAGCCGGCGCGCCAGCAGCAGCGCGTCGAACCCTTCCGGCACCCCCCAGACCGGCGTCGCTCCCGGTATGGCGGCCGGCTCTGCGGCCGACTCTGGGGAGGCACGCACGGCGACCACGGCCTCGCCGCTCAATCGCGGCACCCTTGGTCGCGCACGAGGCGATCCGCGCGCGCCTGCGCCGCCGCGTGCCACGCCGCCTGCTCGATCCGGCGCAGCATCGGGCTGTCGCGATCGGCGGGGATCGGCCGGCGCCCGGTCAGCCAGTCGGCGAGATCGATGTCGGGCAGCTCCATCACCTCCTCGAGCGCATCCAGCTCCTGCTCGCTGAACTCCGCGAGCGAGCGCTCGACGAAGCCGCCGATCAGCAGGTCGGTCTCGTGGGTGCCGCGGTGGGTGGCGCGGAACAGGATCCGGCGACGCCGGACGTCTGGCATGCCGGCAGGCGGAAGCTCGGGAGGGAGATGCTTTGGTTCCATGGCGCGCGCTGTCATATAGCCGCGCGCCCCCCGCCTGTCAGCCCATCGCCCGGAAAACGCGAAACCGTGACGACACCGCCTGAACCGACCGCGCCGTCGGGCGCGCTCGCGGCCCTGCCGCCGCCGCTGCCGGGGCCGCTGCTCGCCCCGTTGCGGGCGCCGATCGCCGGCCTGCCCGGCCTCAGCCCGGCACTCGCCGGCCTGCTCGCCCGTGCGGTCGGCGGCCCGGCCCTGCTCGACCTGGTGTTCCACCTCCCGGACGGGATCATCGATCGTCGCTACCGGCCGCGGCTGGGCGAGGCAGAGGCGGGACGGATCGCGACGCTGTCGGTGACGGTGCAGCGCGTCGAGCGGCCGGCGCGTCCGCGGCAGCCCTGGCGGATCCTGGTCGGCGACGACACCGGTCTCGCCGAGCTGGTGTTCTTCAGCCCGCACCAGGCGCGCGGGCTGAAGCCGGGCGATGCGATCGCAGTCTCCGGACGGCTCGACCGCTATGGCGGCCGGCTCAGCATGGCCCATCCCGACCACCTGCTGCCGCACGAGCGCGCGGCGTCGCTGCCGCTGCTCGAGGCGGTGTGGCCGCTGACCGCAGGCCTGGTGCCGCGGGTGCTGGCGAGCGCGATCCGCCAGGGCCTGGACCGGCTGCCGAGCCTGCCGGAGTGGCTGCAGCCCTCGGTGCTGCGCCGCGAGGGCTGGCCGGGCTTCACCGAGGCGCTGCGGCTGCTGCACTTACCCTCGGAGGCGCTCGCCGCCGATCCGGCGCTGGCCGCGCCGGAGGCGATGGCGGCCGCCCAGGACCGCGCCCGCAGCCGCCTCGCGTGCGACGAGCTGCTGGCGAGCCAGGTCGCGACGGTGCGCGCGAGGCGACGCAGCCGCGACCGGCCGGGACGCGCGCTGGCGGGGGACGGCGCGCTGCGGGACCAGGCGCTGCGTCGCTTCGGGCACCAGCCGACGACGGCGCAGCGGCGAGCGCTGGCGGAGATCGACGCCGATCTGGCGGCCCCGCGCCGCATGCTGCGCCTGCTGCAGGGCGATGTCGGGTCCGGCAAGACGCTGGTGGCGCTGCTGGCGATGCTGCGCGCCGCCGAGGCCGGGGCCCAGGCGGCGCTGATGGCGCCGACCGAGATCCTGGCGCGCCAGCACCACCACACCCTCTCGCGCCTGGCGCCGATCCCGGTGGCGCTGCTCACCGGCAGCATCAAGGGCAGCGCGAGGCGGCACGCGCGCGCACTGCTCGCCGGCGGCGAGGTCAGGCTCGCGGTCGGCACCCACGCGCTGTTCCAGCAGGGTGTCGGCTTCGCCGACCTGGCGCTGGCGGTGATCGACGAGCAGCATCGCTTCGGCGTCGAGCAGCGCCTGATGCTGGGCGACAAGGGCGAGAGCACCGACATCCTGGTGATGACCGCAACGCCGATCCCGCGCACCCTGCTGCTGACGCAGTGGGGCGAGATGCAGGTCAGCCGGCTCGACGCCAAGCCGGTCGGGCGGCTGCCGATCCGCACCACGCTGCACGGCATCGGCCAGCTCGAGGAGGTTTGCGCCGGCATCGCGCGCGCGCTCGGGGGCGGCGCGCAGGTGTTCTGGGTCTGCCCGCTGGTCAGCGAGAGCGAGCTGCTCGACGTCGCAGCGGCGGAGGATCGCTTCGCCGTGCTCGCCGAGCGCTTCGGCGGCGGCCAGGTCGGGCTCGCGCACGGGCGACAGGACATCGCGGTGCGCGAGGCCGCGCTGCGGGATTTCGCCGAGGGCCGCACGCGCATCCTGGTCGCGACCACGGTGATCGAGGTCGGCGTGGACGTGCCGAGCGCCACCGTGATGGTGGTCGAGCACGCCGAGCGCTTCGGCCTGGCGCAGCTGCACCAGCTGCGCGGCCGGGTGGGACGCGGTGCTGCCGCCAGCTACTGCCTGCTGCTGCACGAGGACGCGCTCGGCGTCCAGGCGCGCGACCGCCTGACCCTGCTGCGCGACACCGAGGACGGCTTCCTGATCGCCGACGAGGACCATCGCCTGCGCGGCGGCGGCGACCTGATGGGGCGCCGGCAGTCCGGGCTGCCGGGCTTCCGGCTTGCCCGCGGGCCTCGCTTCGACGAGCTGCTGCGCCTCGCCTGGCAGGATGCCGAGATGCTGCTGGACCGCGACCCGGCGCTGGCCTCGCCGCGCGGCCAAGCGGTCTCCGTGCTGCTGGCGCTGTTCGGCCGCGGCGACGTGCGGACGCTGCACGCCGGTTGAGCGCGGCGGACCGGCAGGCGGTTCGCCACCGGTTAAGGAAAGGTTTACGTTTGCGACCTAGCGTGCGGCCTCGGCTTCAACAGGAGAGACCATCGTGAGCATCTCAAGCATCGCGGCCTCGGGTGCGGCGGGCATCGCCCAGCAGCTGCAGGCCCAGGCTCAGACCCACGTGCAGACCCAGGCCCAGGCCCAGGTCCAGGCCGGCCCGACGCAGCAGACCGGCAAGCCGCACCATCACCATGGCGGCGTCGCTCCGGCATCCGGCAGCGGCACCGCGCAGCCCTCCGTGTTCACCGCGCCCTCGATCCTCGACACGCTGGCTTGACGCCCAAGGCGGCGGCCGGCGCCGTCGCGCCGGTCGCCCGCAGGCAGCCGGTGCGGATCGAGCAGCTCGGCCACGTCCGCATCGACGACTACGCCTGGATCAAGGACGAGAACTGGCAGCGCGTGCTGCGCGATCCTGCCGCGCTGCGGTCCGACATAGCCGACCATCTGCGCGACGAGAACGCCTATACCGCCTCGATGCTGTGCGGCACCGAGGCGCTGCAGGCCACCATCCTGGGCGAGATGGCCGGACGGCTGAAGCCCGACGAGATGTCGCCGCCGCTGCCGGACGGACCGTGGGAGTACTATGCCCGCTACGCGCCGGGCGCGGAGCAGCCGACCTATGCCCGTCGTCCGCGCGGCGGCGGCGACGAGCAGGTGCTGCTCGACGTCGAGGCCCTGGCGCGCGGCCACAGCTACTTCGTGGTCGCCGACGCGCGGCACAGCCCGGACCACGAGCTGTTCGCCTACGCCGAGGACGCGCAGGGCGCGGAGGTCTACCGCATCCGGGTCAAGGATCTGCGGACCGGCGCGCTGCTGGACGGTCCAGAAGCAGAATGGCCGATCGAGAGTGCGAGCGGCGATTTCAGCTTCTCGCCGGACTCGCGCCACCTGTTCTGGACCTATCGCGACGAGCATGGGAGGCCCACGCGTATCTACCGCAGGCCGGCGCGCGGCGGCGCCGACGTGCTGGTCTACGAGGAGCGCGATCCCGGGTTCTTCATCGGGGTCGGCACCTCCGCCTCGCGCGCCTGGATCACCATCACCTGCGGCGACCAGGAGACCAGCGAGACCTGGCTGATCCCGGCCGCCGATCCCACCGCCGCACCGCGCCTGGTGGCGGCGCGCGAGAAGGGCGTGCGCTACGCGCTGTCGCACTGGCAGGACCGCTTCGTCATCCGCACCAACCTGGACGGCGCCACCGACTTCAAGCTGATGCAGGCGCCCGCCGACGCGCCCTCGCGCGAGAACTGGCGCGACTGGGTGGCGCACCGCCCCGGGCATTTCATCGTCCATGCCAGCGCGTTTCGCGACCACCTGGTGCGGGTCGAGCGCTTCGAGGCGAACAACGTCATCATCGTCACCGATCGGGAAGGCGACAGCCACCCGATCGCGGTCGACGAGGACGCCTACCTGCTCGGGCTCGACGGCAGCTACGAGCATGACGGCGCGGCGCTGCGCTACAGCTACCAGTCGCCGACGACGCCTCGGCGATGGTTCGAGTACGACATGGCGAGCCGGCAGCGCCGGCTGCTCAAGACCCAGGAGATCCCTTCGGGGCACGATCCGGCGCGCTACCGCGCGGCACGCCTGCACGCGGTCGCGGCCGACGGTGCGTCCGTGCCGATCACCCTGCTGATGCGTCGTGATGCGCCGCTCGACGGCAGCGCGCCGCTGCTGCTCTACGGCTACGGCTCCTACGGCCACGCGATCGAGCCCGGCTTCTCGACCCGCACGCTGAGCCTGATCGATCGCGGCTGGATCCACGCGGTGGCGCACGTGCGCGGCGGCTCGGAGAAAGGATGGGGCTGGTTCCTGGACGGGCGCGGCCCGCGCAAGCCGAACAGCTTCACCGACTTCATCGCCTGCGCCGAGCACCTGATCGCGACCGGGCACGGCGCGGCCGGCCGCATCGTGGCGCACGGCGCGTCGGCCGGCGGGCTGCTGATGGGGGCGGTCGCCAACCTGCGGCCGGACCTGTTCGGCGGCATCGTCGCCGGGGTGCCGTTCGTGGACATGCTCAACACCATGTCCGACACCTCGCTGCCGCTGACGCCGCCGGAATGGCCGGAATGGGGCAACCCGATCGAGGACGAGGCGGCCTACAAGCTGATCGCGGGCTACTCGCCCTACGACAACATCCGCCCGCAGGCCTATCCCGCGATCCTGGCGCTGGGCGGCCTGTCAGACCCGCGCGTGACCTACTGGGAACCGGCGAAGTGGGCGGCCAGGCTGCGCGCGACCACCACCGGCGATGCGCCGGTGCTGCTGCGCGTCAACATGGAGGCCGGCCATGGCGGCGCGTCTGGCCGCTTCGACAGCCTCAAGGAGGCGGCGCTGATCCAGTGCTTCGCGATCTGGTGCCTGGACAGGACGGCAGAGCGCGTCACCCCGTAGCCGTAACCGAGACTGGGGCGACGCCGAAGACCGGCCGTTGAGAGGCAAGGCTGGGCTCTGCCCAGACCCGCCAAAGGCCTTGGCCTTTGGAAACCATCGTAAGATGATTGGATACTCGAGGCTTGCCTTGAGCGGGTCCGGGGCAGAGCCCTGGCGCATGGGCCGCATGCAGAGGCCAGCAGCATGAACGACGCGTGGGTGGCACCCTGGTCAGCAGGGGCGACAACCGTGGAGGCTGGACGGCGAACCTACCCCGCCCGGTATGCTAGCGGGCATCGTGCTTGGCACCATCAGCGGCTGCCACATCCTCAGCGGAGAACAGCGAGACACGTACGACGGCGCAAGGCACTGCCATGATGAACGTTGCCGATACGGAACCCTCCGCGTCTTCGACCCGACAAGGCGACATCGCCCGGCGTGGCATACAATGCTCCTCTCTGCTCCTGGTTTTTGCCCCTTTACTGCAGAGCTTGGCTGCTGGCCCAGCGGCGCACCCGCCAGCGCCCATCCCCCTCTACCTGGCAAGCTCGGTTGTCTTGAGCTCTTGGTTCGCCTTTGCCTGGTGGGGTCTGCGGTTGCGGAACAGAACGCTGCGGGAGACAGTCCGTGGACGTTGGGCCAGCCTCGCGGCGGTTGCCCGCGACGTGCTCGTGGCCGCAACTTTCTGCGTGTTCTGGTACGCAATCCTGAGCGCGTTGAAGCCGGCACTGACGCTCATGGCAGCGAGCGACTCGGGCTCGCCCGGCATGGTCTAACCGCATGACGGCCTGGCGGTGGCGGTATGGATCGTAAACGCCGTGATCGCAGGCTTCGTGGAGGAGTTCGTGTTTCGCGGTTACCTGACGCGGCAATTTACCGCCTGGACGGGGAGATCCGGGATCGGTCTCGCGCTGCAGGCGTGCATCTTCGGGACATGCCACGGCTACGTGCTCGGCCTGCGTCAGATGGTCATCATCACTGTCTCAGGGGCGTCGATCGGCATTGTCGCCCTCCGGTGCAAGAGCCTGCGACCCGGCATGATCTTCCATGGCTGGGCAGATATTTCGGAGTGGCGATCGTGCGCGGCCTTCCTTTCCGGTAGTGATGATCTGGATGTCTTCTTGTCGAGATTGACCATCATCCGCTGCATGATACCGGAATGGTCTTGCTCTAAGGAAGCAGTATGCCCAGCGACCGGCCTCGTTCGTATTCAGAATGCCGAGTGAAGTTCGCAATTCTGTCGGCGTTGCGCACTGCTTTCCGCTGAGCCTGCGAGACGGTGATCTCGATCTTGTCTTCGGTCTTGGCAAGCGTCTTCAAGCCGTGGCAGACCAAGCCTCCCCAACGCTTGAGTCAGGATCGACTTGACCAGGGCGATAGAGCAGATCCGCAGATCAGGCAGGCCTGAGGATGCGTGCGAGCACGTCGCGCATGGTTTGCGGGCGTCGACCGAGCAGCATTCCCAGCGTCGGGTCGACCGCGGCGAAATCACCCCGACCGGCCGCCCGATACATGCCGAGCAGCGCATCCGCCATCGGCGCAGGCACGCCCTGCGCGAGTTTGGTGTCGCGCCATTCGTCGTCGGGCACGACGGTCCGTCTGACCGCGCGTCCGGTCAGTTCGGACGCGATGGCGACCAGATCCGCCATCGTGAACGCCTCCGGCGCGGTCAGCGGCGGCGTGATGCCGTCCAGGCGACCCTCGTCAGCGAGCACGATCGCGTCCGCCTCGGCCAGATCGGCACGGGCGGTCCAGCTCACCGGGCCGTCCTCAGGCGCACGGATCTCGCCGGTCTCGAATCCGCGGCCGATGAGATGCAGGGCGCTCTCGGCATAGAAGCCGTGGCGCAGTGCGGTGAACGGCATCCCGTCTTCGGCGAGGACGGCCTCGGCGGCGTGGTGATCGCGGAACGGCGAGGCCGGGTGGGCGCCCATGTGACTGGTGTAGAGCACCCGCCGCGCTCCCGCCCTGCGGGCGCCCTCGATCGCGGCGCGGTGGAGGTGCCGCCCGTTCTCCCCGAGCTGATCCACCGACACCACCAGTACCTGGCAGGCCCCCGCGAATGCCGTCGTCAGGCTTCCCGGCTCGGCGAAGTCGCCACCCCGGACATCCACGCCCCGCGCCGCCAGCCCAGCCGCCCTGGCGGGATCCCGCACACTGGCGACGATGCGGTTCCCGGGCATGCGGGCCAGCAAGCCGTCGATGATACCCGCTCCGAGCTGCCCGGTGGCTCCGGTGACGACGATCATTCCTGTCTCTCCCTACCCTCCCCCGGGCCTCGGTCGACCAGGATCCATGACGGTCGATCTGCGCTTCGAGCTTTCCCTGCCCGCGATCTCAATACTGCATCGCCCTCAGGTCGGCGATGAGGCCCGGGCCCGTCGGCGTCCAATCCAGGGTGGCCTGGGTCCAGGTGCTCGAGGCGAGCATGTCCATCCCCATGAACATCGCGAGCCAGCCGAAATGCTCGGCGGCTTCCTCGGTCGTCAACGAGACGACAGGCACCCCCAATCCGGCTGCCACGGTCTCGGCGATCTGCCGCACGCTGATCCCCCCCTCCGCGACCGCATGATACCGGGCGCCGGCCTGGTGACGCTCGAGGGCCAATCGGTAAAGCCGCGCGGCGTCGCTGACATGCACCGCGGGCCACCGGTTGGCGCCGTCACCCACGTAGGCCGACAGGTGCTTGGCGCGGCAAACCTCGATCAACGGCGAGACCAGACCCTGCTTCTCGGTATCGTGCACCTGGGGGAGGCGAACCACCGTGACCGACACGCCCTTGTCCGCCGCCTCGACGCCGGCGCGTTCACCTGCGATGCGCGGCAGCGCGTGGCTCCAGTCGACCGCCCGCTCGACCGACGGCTGACCCGGTACGATGTTGCCGATGCCGGTGCTGGAGGTGATGACGAGCGGCCGATCCGAGCCCGAGAGCGCTTCGGCCATCGCGGCGATGACGCGGCGGTCCTTCTCGCAGTTCTCGGCGAAGCGCGAGAAATCGTGATCGAACGCCGTATGGATCACGGCGTCCGCCTGCGCGGCACCGCGCGCGAGGCTGTCGACATCCTCCAGAGTGCCGCGATGGGCTGTCGCCCCCGCCTGCTGCAGCCAGCGTGCGCCGGTGTCGGAACGGGTCAGCCCGAGCACCTGATGACCGGCGCCAAGAAGCTCGTGCAGAACCCGCGAACCGATAAAGCCGGTGGCCCCGGTGAGAAACACGAGCATCGAAGTATCTCCAACAGATCGGGGCCTGGGGCCCCCGGCCCCAGCGGGTCAAGGGCAGAGCCCTTGTCTCTAATCCAGGCGGAACCGCGAGATCAGCGCCCCGAGCCGCTGCATGCCGAGCAAGATGCGCGGCTCGGGCTGCAGCGAATAGGACAGGCGGATCGTGTTGCGGCCGCTGCCGTCGACGTGGAAGGCGGCGCCGGGGACGAAGGCGATGCGTTCCTGCTCGAGTGCCGCGGCCAGCATGGCGGCGCCGTCATAGCCGTCCGGCAGCGTGACCCAGACGAACATGCCGCCCTGCGGCGTGGTCCAGCGCACGTCGGGCGGCATGAAGCGCTGCAGGGCGTCGAGCATGGCGTCGCGTCGCAGGGCATAGACGCGCCGGATCGCGACCAGCTGGCTGTCGTAGTGCGTCCGCACGACGCGATGCATCGCCATCTGGTTCAGCGTGGCGCTGTGCAGGTCGCTGGCCTGCTTGACCAGGACCAGCTTGTGGACGAGGTCGCGGGCGGCGCAGATCCATCCCACCCGCAGGCCGGGTGCCACGGTCTTGGAGAAGGTGCCGCAATAGACCACCTGGCTGCGGTCGATGCCGCCGCATCGGCGCAGGTCCAGCGCCTGGCAGCAGGCGACCGGCTGCCCGTCGAAGCGAAGTGCCGCGTAGGCGGCGTCCTCGATCAGCGGCACGCCGAGCTGCCTCGACAGCGACAGCAGGTCGAGCCGGCCGGCCTCGTCGATGGTCTCCCCGGTGGGGTTGGCGAAGTCCGGCACCGCGTAGGCGAGCGCCACCCGGCCGCCCGCGGCCTCGGCGTCGCACTTCAGCGCCGGGGCGGCGCAGGCCGCGGCACCCGGCCGGATGATGTCGTAGCGCGGCTCGTAGGCGTTGAAGGCCTGCAGCGCCCCGAGATAGGTCGGCGCCGTCACCAGTGCGGTGTCGCCGGCGGAGAGGAACAGCTTGCCGAGGAAATCCAGCCCCTGCTGCGAGCCCGACGTGATCACGATGTTGTCGACGTCGCACGCGACCCCGAGGCCGGCCATGTGATCCACCAGCCAGGCGCGCAGCGGCAGGTAGCCCTCGCTGACCGAGTACTGCAGCGACTGCCGCGCCTCGCCGTTGTGACCCAGCAGCTCGACGTAGGCGTCGCTGATCGCACGGTGCGGAAACAGCGCCGGGTCGGGAATGCCGCCGGCGAACGAGATGATGTCCGGCTGATCGAGCAGCTTGAGCAGCTCGCGTATCTCCGAGGCGCGCATCCCGGCGGCGCGCACGGCGAACGCGCTGTCCCAGTCGATATCCAGGTGATCGTTCATCCGCCGCACTCCCGTCCTGCCGCAGTGATAGCGAAGACGGCGGCGCATTGCCCGCCGGAACTCGCCGCAGCGGCGGATTTCCCGCTTGATCCCGGGCGGCCCGACCTGCATGCCGGGGGGCCCCGAGCCGGAGAGTGCCCGATGCCGTCCCATGCGTTCGTGACCGTCGACGTTTTCACCGACCGGCGCTTCGGCGGCAATCCGCTGGCGGTGTTTCCCGACGCGCGCGGCCTATCGGACCGCGACATGCAGGCGCTCGCCCGCGAGTTCAACCTCAGCGAGACCAGCTTCGTGCTGCCCGCCGACGACCCCGCGCACACCGCGAGGGTGCGCATCTTCACGCCCGCGCACGAGCTGGGCTTCGCCGGCCACCCCAATGTCGGCACCGGCTTCGTGCTGGCGCAGCAGGGACGCGACCGCGACGGCGTGCTGCGGTTCGAGGAGGCGGCGGGGCTGGTCGAGGTGCGGATCGAGCGAGACGGCGACGGCGCGATCAGCGGCGCGACCATCGCGGCACCGCAGCCGCTGCGCCTCGGCGCCACGCTGGAGCCGGACCGTGCCGCGCGCTGCGTCGGGCTGGCCGCGTCCGACATCGTGCTCGCGGCACACCAGCCGGTGATGGCCTCGGTGGGCCTGCCCTTCCTGCTGGTCGAGGTCCCGGCGCCGGCGCTCGCGCGGGCGGCGCCCGACACGGGCGCGTTCGGCCGCGTCGTGCGCGAGACGGCGACGCTGGAGGGGCGGCTCAACATCCTGATCTACGCCCGCGCGCCGGGCGGCATACGCGCGCGCATGTTCGCGCCGCTGGAGGGCGTGCCCGAGGATCCGGCGACCGGCAGTGCCGCGGCCGCGCTGGCGGCGCTGCTGCTCTCGCACGGCACCGAGCCCAGCCTGAGCCTGGAGATCGTGCAGGGGGTGGAGATGGGGCGTCCGAGCCTGCTGCGGCTCGGCGCGCGACGCGAGGCGGACGGCATACGGGCCAGCGTCGGCGGCGGCTGCGTGCCGGTGCTGCGCGGCCAGGCGCTGTGCTGAGCCGGGACGATCAGGCGGCCTGCAGCAGCGGCGCCCCCGCCTGCTGGGCGGACAGCAGCTGGCGCCGTGCCGCGTCGATCCGCCCGCGCCGTTCCGCGCTCAGCAGGCCGTCGAGGGTCTCGAGCGGCCAGAGCTGCGGCGCCGTCGCACCGCTCTCGGTCAGCCGGTCGAGCAGGCCCACGACCGCCGGCGTCCGCTCGTCCTCGAAGCGCCAGGCGAGCGCCACCGAGTTGTCGAGGACGAAGCTCGCCGCCGCCCGTCGTCGATCAGCTCCCGCAGCGTCAGCGTGCCGAGGCGGCATCCCCGGCTGGCGGCGCGCAGGCCGCCGGCGGCGCGACGGGCACGGGCGCGATCGAAGCCTGGATCGGCGGGAACCAGCCGCGCCAGCGGCTTGCCGCGCCGGGTGATCGGCACCTCCGCCCCCGCCTCCACCGCGTCGAGCAGGGCGGTCAGCCGGTTCTTGACCTCGAAGACGCCGACGCTCTGCATGATCGCTTCCTGTCCATCTCGCTAGCCAGTTGGCCGGGATAGGGGTCGGGCCGGCGGCGTGTCCAGCATGTTGCGGGAGCTAGTGCAGCAGCGCCTTGCGCAGCATGCCGTGCACGCCCTTCTCGCCGTTGACGGTCTGGGTGACGCGGAAGTCCGCGGCCAGCGAGCAGGTGGCGTAGGCCTGGTCGCGCGACAGCGGGCTGCGCGCGGTGATCAGCTCGATCATCTCGCGCAGCGCCTGCTTCATCGCCAGGTCGAGGTCCTCGTTCAGCCCCATGGTGACGTAGTGCGTCGGCGTCTCGGCGCGCGGCGCGCGAAGCCGCGGCGCGCCCGGACCGCCTCCTTCGTGCAGGACCAGCGTGAAGCGGCCGTCGAGGCACATCTCCAGCGCGTTGACGCAGACCTCGCCGTCGCCCTGCAGCCCGTGCCCGTCGCCGGCGGAGAAGTTGGCGCCCTCGACCAGCACCGGCAGGAACAGCGTGCTGCCGGCGACCAGCTCCTTGTTGTCGAGATTGCCGCCGTGCCGCCGCGGCTCGCGCGAGGAGATGCGGCCCCATTCGGCGGGCGGCGCCACCGCCATGATGCCGAAGAACGGCGACAGCGCCAGCTCGATGCCGCCCGAGGCGCCCCAGGGCAGGGTGCAGGTGCGGCGCGCGCGGTCGACCGGGATATGGCTGATGAAACGATGCGGGAACTCGTCCGGCAGGGTGCCGGCGAGCGGGCGGAAGCCGCAATAGCCCCAGTCGGCGGCGGGCTCGACGGCCTCGATGCGCACCTCCAGCATGTCGCCCGGCCTGGCGCCGCGCACCGCCACCGGGCCGGTCAGCATGTGCGGGCCGAGGCGGGCGGCGTTGCAGGCGTGGATGGCGGCGAGCGGCGGCGGGATCGCGAGGCTGCCGCCGGCCGGCGGCATGACCTCGAGGCCGCCGGACAGGCACTGCAGCTCCACGCTGTCGCCGGACTCGATCGTCAGCACCGGCGGGATCGCGGCGTCGAACAGGCCGAGCCGGACCGTCTCCGGCGTCGCGGCCACGCGGTGCAGCGTCATGCCGCGGCGCCGCCGAGAGACGGGACACCGGGATAGTCGCGCATCTTGCCGGGGTTGAGCAGGCCGCCCGGGTCGACCTCGTGCTTGAAGTCGAGCTGGCCGACGGGCAGGCGCTTGTGCCCGCCGCCCTCCTCGATGGTGTAGACGTGCGGGTTGGCGATCATCACGCCGGCGTCCTCGTGCTCGGCGATGATCTGCGACAGCCGCTCCTCGGTGCTGAAGCGGATCACCGGCAGGCCGCTGCAGGTGACCGCGCCGCCGACCCGGATGAACTCGAGATGGGTCATCAGCTCGCCGCCGTAGCGGGTCCGCATCGCCTCGACGGCGGCCAGCGGATCGTCGGCGGCGAACAGGCATTGCAGGTAGGTCACGCTGCGGTCGAGCTTGAGCATCTGCAGGGTGGTGTGGTTCCAGGTGTATTCGTAGAGCGGCGTCTCGCCGACGCTGTCCTCCGCCTCCAGGGTCGAGCCCTGCCAGGCGATCTCGCCGCCATGGCTCGAGGCGAGCTCGCCCAGCGCCCCCATCGCGCCCGGCGCCACCATCATCAGCGCCAGCGCCGCGCCCTCGGGCACGCGCTCGCGCAGCCCCTTGAAGGACGGCACGATCGCGGGGTCGATGGTGGTGCACAGCTTCTTGTCGATCGCCGGGTTGCGCGACGCCTGCAGGCAGAAGGCGGCCGCCCGCGTCGTGCTCTCGAAGGCGACCGCCACGTCGCGCCACGGCATCGCGCGCGCCACCGGCAGCTCCAGCTCGGCGACCAGACCGGTGGTGCCGTAGCTGTGGTTGATCAGGTCGGCGCGCGCGCCGCGCAGCTCCAGCCAGCGCGGCTCGGCCTCGGCGGTGAGCACGCGTGCGGCGATCAGGTTGCCGGGCTCGCGCAGCCCGCCCCAGGTGATCGAGCCGATGCCGCCCGAGCCGCCGCTGACGAAGCCGCCGATGGTCGCGGTGCGCTTGGTCGAGGGGTACATGCGAAGCTCCCAGCCCTCGCGGCGCAGCGCCCGGTCGAGGTCGATCAACCTGCATCCGGCCTCGACGCGCATGACGCCGTCGCGGATCCACAGGATGCGGTCGAGCCCGGTCAGATCCACCACCGCGCCGCCGTGCAGCGGCATCGCCTGGCCGTAATTGCCGGTGCCGGCGCCGCGCGCGGTGAGGTTGACGCGGTGCCGGACGGCGGCGCGCATGGTCGCCATCAGCTCGTCCTGGTCGCGCGGGCAGACCACCAGCTCGGCGGTCAGGTGGTTGAGCTGGCGCTTGAGCACCGGGCTGTACCAGAAGAAGTCGCGGCTGCGCTGCCGCACCGCGGCCTGGTCGCGTAGCACCGGGACGTCGCCCAGCTCTGCGAGGAAACGCTCAAGGCTCATCCGCGGTCTCCGGCAAGGTCCCGACCAGCAGCGCCGAAGGCCGCCCGGGACCGTAATGCACCATCAGGGTGACGATCTGCGCCTGGCTGATCGGCGTGGTCTCGGCCGCCGCACCGCTGCCCGGGTTGATGCCGTAGGCGGGATAGCTCGCCGCCGCCACCGACAGACGCAGCGCCTCGCCGGGCTTGAGCGTGACGCAGGTGCCGGGACAGGCGAGCCGCACCGGCTCGTCGGGCCGGTGCGAGGCGAGCCGGCGATAGGCCTCGGTCAGCGGGAACACGCGGCCGTCGGCGGCGAGGCGCGACACCACGACGCTGAGGTCGAAGCTCGCGGCGTCGCTGTCCACGAACAGCACCGCGTCGACGGCGCCGGCCAGGGTGAGCGGCGCGTGCAGGATCTCGCCGGTGAAGGTGAGCACGTCGGTGCGGCCGTCGGTGGCGCTGCGGTCCTGCGGCCCGGCGGGGGCGCCGAACGGGCCGCCGGTGCAGGGCACCGGACGCCACGGATCATGCACCAGCGCGTCCATGCCGGCCTCCGCGACGCCGCCGGGCGGCAGCAGCACGCCGTCTGCGGCATCGACGCTGACCCGGCCGCCGCCCTGCAGCGCGTAGCAGGTCGTGGCGTCCGGCCAGGCGGCGAGCGAGCGCCACCGGTTCTCGCCCATGTCGAACAGCCGCAGCTTCGCCTCGGGCGGCGCGGGATCGGCGGCGCCCTTCAGCCAGCGGTCGAACCAGGCGACGTGCAGCCGGTCCAGCCCGCCCGCCGCCTCGTCGCCGAAATCGAGCGCGCCCACCCGTCGCGTCCAGGGGAAATGCAGCCAGGGCCCGACCACCAGCCGGTGGTCGCCCACCGGTCGGGACAGCGCGTGGAACGCCTCCAGCGTGCCGTTGAGCCAGCCATCGTACCAGCCGGCGACGAACAGCATCGGCAGCGGCAGCGCCCGCAGCGCCTCGGCCTGGCTCGCGGGCGAGATGCGCGCCCAGTACGGATCGTCGGCCGGCGTCTCCAGCCAGCGCCGGTAGTGCGACCAGCCGCCATGCCGCTGCATCACCGCCGGGTCGGCGGCGAGGCGCTCGCCCAGCGGCAGCGCGCGCGAGGCCGCGTGCAGCGCCAGGACGGCTTCCTCGTCGCCGCCGTGGCGCGCGCTGTCGGCGCCGATCTGGATGCCCCAGCCGAGTGCCGAGGCCAGGCGCAGCGCGTCGCCCTCGGTGGCCCAGTCGCATCGGATGTCCCAGCCGAACATCGCCGGCGCCAGCGCGCGCAGCGACGGACCGGCATCCAGGGCGGCGAGCAGCTGGTTGGTGCCCTGGTAGGAGAAGCCGTACATGCCGACCGCACCGGTGCTGCCGGGCAGTGCGGCCGCCCAGCGCACCGTGGCCGCACCGTCGGCCGCCTCGTGCTCGAAGGCATCGAAGCGGCCCTCGGAGCTGCCGCGGCCGCGCACGTCCTGCACCACCACCAGGTAGCCCTGCGAGGCGTACCAGGAGGGGTGCGCGTAGCAGACCGTGGCCGCGACCCGCCGCCCGTAGGCCTGGCGCAGCAGCAGCACCGGGAAGTCGCCGTCCGCCTCCGGGCGGTAGATGTCGGCGTCCAGCCGCACGCCGTCCTCGGTGCGCATCGAGCCGAGCTGCGGCGGCCGCACCGCGAGACGGCTCACCGCCCCCGCCTGCAGCGGGCTCATCGCTCCGCCTCGGCGCTCTCGTGCCAGTGCGACAGGCACAGGCGCTGCAGCCCGACCATCAGGCCGAACAGCGCCATGCCGCTGAGCGTGATCAGGACCAGGGCGGCGAACATGCGCGGGATGTCGAGCTGGAAGCCCGCCTGCAGGATCTCGTAGGCGAGGCCGGCGCTGCGGCCGCCGGTGCCGGCGACGAACTCGGCGACCACGGCACCGATCAGGGCGAGGCCGCTGGCGATGCGCAGGCCGGCGAGGAAGAACGGCAGTGCCGAGGGGATGCGCAGCCGCCACAGCGTCTGCAGCCGGCCGATCTTGTTCATCCGGAAATAGGCCAGCAGGCCGGGATCGACGCTGCGCAGGCCGATGGTGGTGTTGGAGATCACCGGGAAGATCGCGATCAGGGTGGCGCACACGGTGAGCGCGGTCTCGACGTTCTTGACCAGCACGATGATCAACGGCGCCACCGCGACGATCGGCGTCACCTGCAGCAGCACCGCGTAGGGCAGCAGGGCGGCCTCGATGGCGCGGCTCTGCACCAGCAGGAAGGCGATCAGGGTGCCGATCAGGGTCGCCAGCAGCAGCGCCTGCGCGGTCACCCGCAGCGTGCTGCCCAGCGCCGTGAGCAGCGACGGCCAGCCGGCGGCGAAGCTCTGCCAGACCTGCGAGGGGGCGGGGAAGATGTAGGCCGGCACGGCGTAGCCGGCGCAGATCCCCTGCCAGAGCAGCAGCATCACCAGCCCGACCGCGAGCGGGGCCGCGATCCTCACGACGCCGCCCTCACGACGCCGCCCTCACGACGCCGCCCTCACGACGCCGCCCCGGGCGGAGCGGCGGGCGGCGCGGCGGCCGAAGCCTCGGCGAGCAGGCGCGAGAGGTCGCGGCAGAGGGCGGCGAAGCGGTCGCTGACCCGGAACGCCTGGCCGCGCGGCGTCGGCTCGTCGATGCGGAACTCGGCGAACAGGCGGCCGGGGCGCGACGCCATCACCAGGATGCGGGTGGAGAGGAACACCGCCTCGGTGATCGAGTGGGTGACGAACAGGGTGGTGAGGCGGCGGCCGTGCGACAGCATCTGCAGGTCCTCGTCGAGCCGGTTGCGGGTGAACTCGTCCAGCGCGCCGAACGGCTCGTCCATCAGCAGCAGGTCGGGATCGGTGACCAGGGCGCGCGCGATCGAGACCCGCATGCGCATGCCGCCGGAGAGCTGACGCGGATAGGCGCGCGCGGCCTGCGACAGCTCGACCTGCTGCAGCGCCTGCGCCACCCGGCGCGCCGCCTCGTCGCGGCCGAGGCGGGCGGCGCCGCGCGCGGCGTCGAGCGGCAGGCGCACGTTGCGGGCGACGCGCGCCCACGGCATCAGCGTCGGGTCCTGGAACACGAAGGACAGCCGGCGCCCGGCGCTGCCGACCTGCTCGAAGCCGCCGCGCCACCACCGCACCCTGCCGTCGCTGGGCTCCAGCAGGTTGGCGCACAGCTTGAGCAGCGTGCTCTTGCCGCAGCCCGAAGGTCCGATCAGGCTGACGAACTCGCCCGGCGCCACCGACAGCGAGACCGGCGCCAGCGCACGGGTGCCGTCGGCGAAGCGCTTGTCGGCGGCGAGCAGTTCCAGCACCGGGACCGCGGCGGCGGGATGCGGCGTCAACGCGTTCACGCCGGCAGCACCGGGGCGGCGCTGATCGGGCCGAGATCGAAGGCGCGGCGCCAATTGAGCCCGGACGGGATCACGCCGAGCCCGTGCAGGAAGTCGGCATCCTGCTTCCAGCGCGCCTCGGTCATGATGCCGATGCCGCCGCGCGCCGCGTCGCCCCCGGTCACCAGCCCGAGCCTGCGCATCTCGGCCACCGCGAACGCCATCCGCTCGTCGGTCATGCGCGGGTTGGCGGCGAGGATCAGCCGGTTCGCCGGCGCGGGATCGACCAGGTAGTCCTTCCAGCCCTGCATGGAGGCGGCCAGGAAGGCGCGCAGCAGGTCGGGATGGTCGGCCAGCAGGTCGCGGCGGGTGGCGATCGGGTTGCCGTAGCTGGGAAAGCCCGCGTCGCGCAGCAGCAGCATGCGGAACTTCATGCCGTGCCGGGCGACCTCGAACGGCTCGGAGGTGGCGTAGGACTGGATCGCCAGCGTCGGGTCGACGAAGAACGGCTGCAGGTTGAAGCCATAGGTGCCGAGCTGCTCGGGCGCGAGCCCGAAGCGGCGCATCAGCAGCGGCCACACCACCGGCTGCTCGGCGCCCGAGATCAGCACCCGGTGGCCCTTCAGCCCGGCCAGCGAGGCGATGTCGTCATGCACCAGGATGCCGAGCGGGTCGAACTGGAAGCTGGTCGCCACCATGACCAGCGGCAGGCCGCGCTGGATCCCCTCCAGGAGGCCGAAATCGGCGTAGACGGCGAGGTCGGCCGCACCGGCGACCAGCAGCTGCGCGTTGTTGACCTGCGGGCCGCCCGGCTGGATCTCGACCTGCAGCCCGGCGCGCCGGTACAGCCCGGTCGCCAGCGCCTGGTAGTAGCCGCCATGCTCGGCCTGTGCATACCAGTTGGTCAGCAGGCGCAGCTTGCCGTCGGCGAGGGCAGCGGCGCGCGCGGCGTCGGGTCGCATCGCCAGGCCGCCGGCGGCGGCCGCGGAAGCCCCGGCAGCCCCGGCAGCGATGAGGGATCGCCTGGAGATCATGCCGCTGCCTCGCCTCCCCGCTCGCTATCCGCCGGCAGCTTTGCAAGCCCTATGCCATGAACCGCGCGGCTCGGTTGGCCGTGGCCCCCGACCCGGGCTAAGCTATCGCGATCGTCTGCGAGAGGATGCACATGGCAGCATACGTCACGGGGCCGCAGACGGCGACGGTAAGCGAGCACCGGCCCGACGAGGGGCAGCGGTTCCAACCGCTGGCGCGCGGTCTGCTCGGGCTGGCGCTGGTCCTGCTCGGGCTGTTCACTCTGCACGATTTCCTGATCTCGCTGGCCTGGGCCGCGATCTTCGCGATCGCCACCTGGCCGCTGTTCCGGCGCGCCAAGCATCGCCTGCCGGCGGACCGGCACAACCTGCTGCTGCCGCTCATCTTCACCAGCGCGATCGCGCTGATCTTCATCGTGCCGCTGGTGCTGATCGGCATCGAGGCCGGACGCGAGGCGCAGGGTGTGCTGACCTGGATGGAGCATGCCCGCCATACCGGCGTGCCGGTGCCGGACTGGGCCGGCCGGCTGCCGTTCGGGCAGTCGGTGATCGGCTGGTGGCAGCAGAACCTGGCGAGCCCGGAGGACGCCAACAGCATCTTCGAGAACCTGCGCGCCGGCAGCAGCTTCAAGATGACGCGTCAGTTCGGCAGCGAGCTGGCCCACCGCTTCACCCTGTTCGCCTTCACCATCATCACCCTGTTCTTCCTGTTCCGGGAAGGCGAGACGGTGAGCGAGCAGATGCTGGTGGCGAGCCGGCGCGCCTTCGGGCAGCGCGGCGAGCGGGTCGGCCGGCAGATCGTCGCCTCCGTGCACGGCACCGTCGACGGGCTGGTGCTGGTCGGCATCGGCGAGGGCTTCATCCTGGGCTGCGCCTACGCGCTGGGCGGCGCGCCGCACCCGACGCTGTTCGGCGTGCTGACGGCGATCGCGGCGATGATCCCGTTCTGCGCCCTGATCGCGGTCGGGCTCGCGGCACTGCTGGTGGTGGCCAAGGGCTCGGCGGTGCTCGGGATCGGCTTGTTCGTGTTCGGCCTGGTGGTGATCTTCGTCGCCGACCATTTCGTGCGCCCGGTGCTGATCGGCGGCGCCACCAAGCTGCCGTTCCTGTGGGTGCTGCTCGGCATCCTGGGCGGGGTGGAGAGCTGGGGCCTGCTCGGGCTGTTCCTCGGGCCCGCGATCATGGCCGCCCTGATCCTGCTGTGGCGGGAATGGGTGGCGGGACCGCGGGAGTGAGGGCCGGAGGCGGGTATCGGGCAGGCGGGATTCGAACCCACGACCCCCAGTCCCCCAGACTGATGCGCTACCAGGCTGCGCTACTGCCCGTCCGCCTCCCGGCCGAGCCGGTTTAGCCCGCACCCTGACGGGTGGCAAGCCACGTCATCGCGGGCCGCTGGGGAGCATACGGCGCATCGCCTCCAGCTCGTTCAGGATCTCGCCCAGCGCCTGCCGCGACAGCGCCGCGGAGAATGGCGGCGGTGGCGGGAGCTGGATCGGCCGCGCCGGCGCCGCGCCCTCCAGGACCGGCGACGCCTCGCCGTCGGGATCTCGGTCGGCCTGCTCGGGAGGCGGCAGCTCGTCCTGCAGCACCCCGCCGCCGTCCACCAGCAGCCGCTGCACCCCCTTGATGGTGTAGCCCTGGACGTAGAGCAGGTCGGAGATGCGGCGCAGCAGCACCACGTCGTCGGGACGGTAGTAGCGACGCCCGCCGCCGCGCTTGAGCGGATGGACCTGCGGGAAGCGCGTCTCCCAGAAGCGCAGCACGTGCTGCGGCACATGCAGGTCGTCCGCCACCTCGCTGATGGTGCGAAAGGCAGTCGCGGCCTTCTTCGGCCGGCCGCGCTCGACGCCGAGTTCCGGCGCGTCAGACCCCGGCGGCTCCGCACCCTCGGGATCCGGATCCCCCTGCGGCCAGGGATCCTGCTGCGAGGTCATCCAGGATCGTCCTCACCGGACGGGTCGTGGCCGGCATCCTGGCCATTGACCCGCGCCTTCAGCACCTGGCTCGGGCGGAACACCAGCACCGAGCGCGGCAGGATCGGAACCTCGATCCCGGTCTTCGGGTTGCGTCCCACCCGGCGGCCCTTCTGGCGGACCGAGAAGGTGCCGAACCCGCTGATCTTGACGGAATCACCGGATTGCAGCGCGAAGGCGAGCCGCTCGAGCACGCTCTCCAGCAGCTCGGCGGACTCGTTGCGCGACAATCCCACCTGCGTATAGATGGTCTCGGCGAGGTTGGCCCGGGTCACCGTACTCATGCAACGAACCTAGGCAACGCCGCAACCCGCGTCAAATCAACGAAAAGCCCGGCCGCGCGGCTACATCCGCACCAGCGCCGACCCCCAGGTCAGGCCGCCGCCGAGCGCCTCCATCAGCACCAGGTCGCCGCGTCGTATGCGGCCGTCGCGCACCGCCTCGGCCAGCGCCAGCGGGATCGAGGCGGCCGAGGTGTTGGCATGGCGCTCCACGGTCACGATCACCCGCGACGGCGGCAGGCCGAGCTTCCGGCCCAGCGCGTCGATGATCCGCTTGTTCGCCTGGTGCGGCACCAGCCAGTCGATATCGCCCGCCGTCAGACCGTTCGCAGCCAGCGCCTCGTCCACCGATGCCGACAGCTTGGCGACCGCGTGGCGGAACACCTCGCGGCCGTTCATGCGCAGGTAGCCGGAGTTCTCGCGACGGCCGATCGCGCCGTCGACATAGAGCAGGTCGCCGGTGCGGCCGTCGCCGTGCAGATGGGTCGACAGCACGCCGCGACCGGGTCCGGCCGGCGCGCCGCGCAGCACCACCGCGCCGGCGCCGTCGCCGAACAGCACGCAGGTGGAGCGGTCGCTCCAGTCGAGGATGCGCGAGAACACCTCGCTGCCGATCACCAGCACCGTGCGCGCCTGGCCGCAGCGTATGAAGGCGTCGGCCGCCGACAGCGCGAAGATGAAGCCCGAGCAGGCGGCGCTCACGTCGAAGCCGAAGCCCCGCTCGATGCCGAGTGCCGCCTGCACCCGCAGCGCGGTGGCGGGAAAGCACTGGTCGGGGGTGGAGGTGCCGAGGATCACCGCGTCCACCTCCGCCGCCTCGATGCCACCGTCCGCCAGCGCCGCGCGCGCGGCCGCCGCACCCATGAAAGCGGCGGTCTCGTGCGGCGCCGCGAGATGGCGCTGGCCGATCCCGGTGCGCTCGCGGATCCAGCTGTCGGAGGTATCCACCCGGCGGGCGAGCTCGTCGTTGCTGACGATGCGCTCGGGCAGGTAGCCGCCGACGCCGACCAGCTGCACCTCGAGCGCGGGTGACGGATCGCGCGGCACTCAGCGCACCGCGGCGATCTGGGTCGGGTTCTCGCCGGCCGGCCGCTTCGTCGCCTTGTCCATCGGCGGCCGGATCAGCTCGAGACCCTCGCGGATGCGGTCGTTGAAGCCGTGGGTCACCATGTCGACCGCCACGTCGACGGCGTGCGCGAAGCCTTCGGCATCGGTGCCGCCATGCGACTTCACCACCACCCCGTTCAGCCCGATCAGCACCGCGCCGTTGTAGCGGCGCGGATCGAGCCACTCGCGCATCCGCTCAAGCCCCGGACGCACCAGCACGTAGCCGAGCCGGGACACCATGCTGGCCGCGAACACCTGCTTGAGCAGCTCGCCGACCAGGCGCAGCGCCCCCTCGCCGGTCTTCAGCGCCACGTTGCCGGTGAAGCCGTCGGTCACCACCACGTCGGTGGTGCCGGCGGTGATGTCGTGGCCCTCGACGAAGCCGCGGAACTGCTTGGCGATGCTGCTGCTGCGCAGCACCTCGGCGGCCTGCTTGAGACGCTCGTCGCCCTTCATCTCCTCGGCGCCGACATTGAGCAGCCCGATCGTGGGTGCCGGCAGGCCGAGCACGGTGCGCGCGAACACCTCGCCCATCACCGCGAACTCGACTAGGTTGCGCCAGTCGCACAGCACGTTGGCGCCGAGATCGAGCATCACCACGTCGCCGCGCGCCGATGGGCTCAGCGCCGCCAGCGCCGGCCGGTCGATCCCGGGCAGCGTCTTGACCACGATCTTGGCGAGCGCCATCAGGGCGCCGCTGTTGCCGGCCGAGACCACGCCCTGGGCTTCGCGCGCCGCGACCGCGTCCATCGCCAGCCGCATCGAGCAGTCGCGCATGCGCAGCGCCGCGGTCGGCTTGACGTCCATGCCGATGGCGCTGCCGGCATGCCGCACCGTGCAGATGCCGCGAGCCAGCTTGCGCCGCGCCAGCAACGGCCGGAGGCGCGCCTGATCGCCGACCAGCAGGATGCGGGCGGCGGGATGCCGGGTGGCGGTGATCTCCAGCCCGTCGACCACGATCTCCGGTGCCCCGTCGCCGCCCATGGCGTCCACCGCGAGGGTGTAGCCGCCCGACGCGCTCATCGACACGAGGCTCCGCTCAGATCCGGACGGTGCCCTTCAGGCTCTTGCCGGCCTGCACCACTTCGCGGCCGTCATAATGGCCGCAATGGCCGCAGACATGATGCGGGCGCTTCAGCTCGCCGCAATTGCCGCACTCCGCATGCGCCTGCACCGGCAGCGCCTCGTGGCTCCGCCGCATGCCGCGACGCGACGGTGAGGTCTTTCTCTTGGGAACGGCCATCGGGGTGAACCCCTCCGAAATCTACAGGAACACGGCGCGGACGAGGCGCGGGCCTTAGCAGAGTCGCCTGACAGCCGCAAGCTTCGGGGGCGGTCTGGAGGGGAGGAGCTTAAGGCAAGGGCTCTGCCCTTGCCTTATCTCTTCCGCAGCCTGCTAAATCTGGCTTCGGCGCTGGCGCAGGATGGTGAACGGGTTCGCGGCTTCGGGCTCGTCGAGCGGCGGCGGCGGCGCCAGCCCGGGCATCCTCGGGTATGGGTCCAGGGCCAGGGCCAGTTGTTCGGCGGCGGTCTCGCCCAGATCCAGCACGCGGCCGGCATAGCCGACCTCGTCGGGCGCCTCCGGATCGATGTCGTCCTGCTCGGCGCCCTCGGGCACGAAGCGCAGGCTGAACCGCTCGCTGACCACCGCCTCGAACGGCTCCAGCGAGACCACGCAGAGCTGGGTGACCTCGGCGCGCAGCTCCGCCTCCGCCGCCACCAGCCCGTCGAGCGGCGGCGACAGCCGGAAGCGGCAGCTCAGCGAGACGACCGCGGGCAGCTGCAGCCGTCTCGCCAGGGCGCGGCATTCCGCGGCGCTGGCCTCGACGTCCTGCTCCAGCCCGCCGGCGCCGATCCGGCCCAGCGGCACCGGGCGCGAGATTTCAGGAGTCGTCATCGTCATCCTCCCGCTCCGGGCCGCGCCTCGTCCGCGGCCAGGAAACGCACCCGTCCCGCCGCCAGCTCGCGCGTCGCCTGCCGCGCCAGCGCCTCGTCCTGGCGCAGCGCCCACGCCGCCAGCCGGTCGGCCTGCGGCGTCGCGCCCTCCCGACCGCGCCATATGTTGCGCAGCAGGGCGGCGGACAAGGCGGCGGCGTCGGCATCGTCCAGCGCCCGCCCGTAGGCCCGGGCGCGGCCGTGATAGGCCTCCCACATCGCCCGCACCCGGCGCGGCACGCCGGGATCGCCGACCCCGCCCTCGCGCAGGCAGGCATCCATGTCGATGAACATGGCGTCGAACACCGCCTGCGCCAGCGTGCCGCCCGAACCGGCGAGCAGCCGGCGGCTGAGCAGGGCCACGTGCAGGCAGATCATGTCGAAGCGGCCGTCGAGGGTATCGTCGACCGCGAGACCCTCGGGCGGCTCGCGGTAGAAGGCCGGATCGCGGGAGGCCGCCACCGCCTGCTCGTAGAGGAGGAAGCCGAGCCGTTCGTATGCCCCGGACGGCGAGCGGCGAGCGGCGAAGCCGAACCAGCGTGCGATCGAAGCCTCCGGGGCGAGATTGACAGCGCCCGGCCGATCGGGCACCGGGGCGAGGCACTTCCTCTATCACAGGACGACGATCCCGACATGGCGACGCTCCGGGCACTACGTAGGCCGCTGCGCGAGCTGCCGGTCCTCGGCCTCGCCGCCGCCCTGGCGCCGGCGCTCGTCGGCTGCGCCGTCTTCTCGCCGCTGCCCACCGATCGCGGCACCATCATCGAGGCCGCCGACTTCGACAGGCTGGTGCCCGGCACCACCACGCGCGCCGACGTGACCGCGCTGATCGGCTCGCCGACCACGCACGCCACCTTCGACGACAACACCTGGATCTATATCGGCGAGGTGACCGCCCCGGTGCCGACCGCGCGCCCCAAGATCGAGAGCCAGAAGGTCGTGGTGCTGAGCTTCGACCAGGGCGGCGTGCTGCGCAGCCGCCGGCTGCTCGACAAGGCCGATGCGCACGACGTCGCGATGGCGAGCGGCTCGACGCCCTCCCCCGGCAGCGAGACCTCGTTCATGCAGCAGCTGATCGGCAATGTCGGCCGCTACTCGCCGCTCGGCGGCCTCGGCTCCAACACGCTCGGCAACAGCAATTCCGGCTACGGCCATGGCGGCACCGGCAACGTCGTGGGCGGCAGCGGCGGCGGCAGCTAAGGGGGGCGCCGGCGCGCCCGCTACACCGGCAGGCGTATCCTCGCGCGCAGCCCGCCCATCGGCGAGCTCTCCAGGCTGAGCTCGCCGCCATGCGCCCGCACGATGTCGCGCGCGATGGTCAGACCGAGCCCAGTGCCGCCGCGCGCGGTGCTCTCGAAGGCGCGGAACACCGTCTCGCGACGCTCCTGCGCGATCCCCGGGCCGTCATCGTCGACCACCACCTGCAGCGCGTGCTCCTGCAGCGCGGCGACCAGCGAGATGCGGCCGCCGTGGCGGCGCGCATTGTCGAGCAGGTTGGCCAGCACGCGGCGCATCGCGCCCGGCCGCAGCATCAGCTCGGGCATTTCCTCCCACGAGGCGCGCACGAACACCGCGCCGGCGCGCTGCGCCGACAGCGCCACCTCCTCCAGCAGCAGTGCGAGGTCGACCGGCTGCGCCTGCTCCGCCCCCTCGCCGCGGGCGAAGGCGAGATAGCCCTCGACCATGCGCTCCATCTCCTCGACGTCGCCGATCATCTCGCTGATCTCGGGTGCCAGTTCCTCGGCGTGCAGCGTGCCGTGCTGCGGCACCATCGCCAGCGACAGCCGCAGCCGGGTCAGCGGCGTGCGCAGGTCGTGGCTGACGCCGGCCAGCATCGCGGTGCGCTGCGAGACGAAGTGGCGTATCCGCTCGGCCATGCGGTTGAACGCGGCGGCCGCCTTGCGCACCTCCTGGGCGCCCTCCGGCCGGATCGCGCCCGGCTCGCGCCCCATGCCGAACGCCTCGGCGGCGCGCGCCAGCCTGCGTATCGCGCGCACCTGGATGCGCATGAACAGGGCGGCGATGACGAACAGCAGCATGGCGCTGCCGGCGACCCAGGAGACGAACAGGTAGATCGGCCCGACATCGAGGCGCTTGCGCGGGGTGTCGATGTCCAGCACCCCGTCGGCGAGCTGCACCTGGATCCTGACGATATGCGGGTCCGACAGCCAGTCGACGCTGAACGGGCGGCGGATCACCAGCAGCTCCTGCGCCAGGTCGTCGTCCATCGGCCCCAGCACGTGGGTCGAGCCGGTGCTGGTCAGCCGCGCCCGCGGGCGGATGTGCATGCCGAGCTGGAACTGCTCCGAGGCGGTGGCGATGATCCAGTCGCGGTCTCGGACCCCGCGATAGCGGTCGAGCAGCAGCAGCGTCTGGTTGATCTCGCCCACGACCGCGAAGGTCAGGCGGCGCGAGACGATGTCCAGGTGGCTGCCGTAGAACAGCCCGAGCGAGATGCCCTGGGTGACGATCAGCGGGATCAGCAGGATCAGCAGCGCCCGTCCCAGCAGCGAGCGCGGCAGCAGGCGGCGCAGCGGCCGGTCCATGTGACGGCGCCAGCCGCGCGGCGAGCCGCTCCTCGGCCCTCCCGGAGGGTCCGGCCGGCGCGGCGGCGCCATCGGCGCGCGTGGCTGCGGGCCGGCCGGCGGATCGCGCCGCTCCGGCACGGCGTCCATGCTCAGGACCCCATGGCTCAGGCGCCCACGGCTCAGGCGCCCGGCTTGAGCACGTAGCCGCGTCCGCGCACGGTGTGCAGGAAGCGCGGCTCGCGCGGGTCCGGCTCGATCCGACGCCGCAGCCGCGTCACCTGCACGTCGATCGCGCGCTCCCCGGCCTCGTCCATCTCCAGGGTGCGCGCGATCGCCTCGCGCGACAGCACCGTGCCGGGCCGACGCGCCAGCACCGCCAGCAAGGCGGATTCGCCGCCGGTCAGGTGCAGCGCCTGGCCGGCCTCGCTGAGCAGGCCGCGCACCGGATCGAACTCCAGGCTGCCGAGCCGCAGCGGCTGCTGGTTGTCGGTGGGCGCCGGCGGCCCGACCCGACGCAGCAGCGCGCGCAGCCGCAGCAGCAGCTCGCGCGGCTCGAACGGCTTGCCGAGGTAGTCGTCCGCACCGGTCTCAAGGCCGGCGATGCGGTCCTCCGGGCCGCCGCGGGCGGTGAGCAGCAGGATCGGCAGGTTCTGGCCGACCAGGCGCAGCGAGCGGGTGAGCGCCAGCCCGTCCTCGCCGGGCATGGTCACGTCGAGCACCATCGCGTCGGGCTGCAGGAAGCCCAGCATCTGCCGTGCCTCGGCCGCCCCGGCGGCGGCGCTGACCCGGAACCCCTGCTCGCAGAGGTAGCGCTGCAGCAGCCGGCGCAGGCGCGCATCGTCGTCGACCACCAGCACGTGCGCGTCCAGCTCGCCGCCGCCCGCCGCCCTGCCGAGGCCGGCGGCGCCGCTCATCGCGAATGCTCCCGCGGGTTCGGGTGCGCGTCCGGGAGCGCGTGCTCCCGCGCCTCCAGCAGGGCGCGGCTGTGCGGGTCCATCATCGCGTGCATCACCCGGCGGAACCCCTCGACGGCGCCGCCCCCGGCCTCGCGATAGGCGCGGGTGATGCGCTCGCGCTGGCGCTCGAACAGGCGCCGTTCGAGGACGCGGCCAGCCTCCGTCAGGCTCAGCAGGCGCTGCCGGCGGTCGCGCTCGCCGACCGCCTGCGCCACGTAGCCGCGCTCGACCAGCCCGCCCAGCACCCGCGCCAGGCTCTGCTTGGTGATGCGCAGCAGCGCCAGCAGCTCGCTGACGGTGATCGCCGGCCGGCGCGCGATGAAGTGCAGGGCGCGGTGGTGGGCGCGGCCGAGGCCGAGCTCGTCGAGCAGCGCGTCGCCGGCGGCGGCGAAATCGCGATAGGCCAGGAAGAACAGGTCCTGCGCCAGACGCATCTGCTCCTCGCGCAGGAACAGCACGCCGGTTCCCGCGCCGCCGCCGGGCTCCGGCGCCGCGGCGGCCTCGCGCGACGGATCGCGCACCGGCGCGCCTCCCGACTGGCCGGAGGACCGGTGCGGAGGCTGATGCCCGGGCTCACGCGATGGTCGCGGCGTCAGCAGCTTGGCGTCCATGGGTTCGTTCCGGCCTCCGCGCGATCGTGCGAGCCGGAGTTAAGACAGCTTCATTGACTTGAAGGAAGAGGGCTTCTAGGTGCTCGGCTCGCGTCGCGCGCGGCGGCGCGTCGCCCGGAGACGATGCAGATGGCGCTGGTGCCGTTCGACGACAGGGATGGCCGGATCTGGTGGGACGGCGCGCTGATCCCCTGGCGCGAGGCCAAGCTGCACGCGCTGTCGCATGGCCTGCACTACGGCAGCGCGGTGTTCGAGGGCGAGCGCTCCTACGACGGCCACATCTTCAAGCTGCGCGAGCATACCGAGCGCCTGATCGAATCCGGACGCATCCTGGGCATGGCGCTGCCGTTCTCGGCGCAGCAGATCGACGAGGCCTGCATCCAGGTGCTGGAGGCCAACGGGCTGACCGACGGCTACGTGCGTCCGCTCGCCTGGCGCGGCGCCGAGCAGCTGTCGGTCTCGGCCCGCCACACCAGCATCCACCTGATGATCGCGGCCTGGTCCTGGCCCAACCTGTTCGGCGCCGACCGGCTGAAGGGGGTGAGGCTGGCGATGGGCAGCTGGAAGCGCCCGCATCCGCAGACGGCACCCACCCGCGCCAAGGCCGCCGGCCTCTACATGATCGGCACCATGTGCAAGAACGACGCCGAGGCGGCCGGCTTCGACGACGCGCTGATGCTCGACTGGCGCGATCAGGTCTGCGAGGCCAGCGGCGCGAACATCTTCTTCGCCATCGACGGCGCCCTGCACACCCCGGTGCCTGACTGCTTCCTCGACGGCATCACCCGGCGCACGGTGATCGCGCTCGCCCGACGGCGCGGCATCGCGGTGATCGAGCGCGTCATCCTGCCTCAGGAGATGTCGCGGGCCAGCGAGGTGCTGCTCGCCGGCACCGCCGCCGAGGTGACGCCGGTGCGCCAGATCGGCGCGCTGCATTTCGCCCCCGGTCCGCTCACCGAGCGGCTGCTCGCCGATTACGAGGCGCTGGTGCGCATGCCGCCGGACCAGGTCGAGGCGCGGCTGGCGGCGTAGCCGACGCCGCGGCGCAGCGCCCCGCTGGCGCGGCCGAAGCGGCCGAGCTCGGACATGCGGCGATCCAGGAACGCCTCGGTGTCCGCCCCGTCGCTCTCGTCGCGCAGCCAGAACAGCAGCGTCGCGGCGTAGATCCCGCCCAGGATCGCGCGCTTGCTGTACCAGCTCATGTCGGCGGCGTCGTCTCCGGCGGCATGCCAGATGCTGTCCACGGTGCGCGCGACGCTGCGCAAGCCGGCCAGCCGATGGCCCGGCAGCGACAGCACCGACAGGCCGCGCCGGATCGCCTCGCGCTCGCCCTCGGCCTGCCGCAGGCGCAGCAGGATCAGGCCGCGCACCTTCGCACTCAGCCTGGTCTCGAGGATCGTCTCCGCCGCCTGCTCCATGCGCCGGTCGCCGAGATCGGCATGCGCCTCGACCATCTCGGCGGCACCGCCCGGGAACAGCAGGTCGGCATCGGGCCCGGCGGCGGCGCGGATCGCGCGAGCACTCCAGCCATGGACGGCCACGTGCGGCAGCATCGCCAGCAGGGCGGCGTCGCGCGTCGCACTGCGCTCGATCGGCCCGGGGAACTCGGTGACCGCCGCCCGCTGCGCGGCATCGATCAGGCCCGGCAGCAGGCGGGGCAGCAGGCCGGCCAGCACCGGTGCGAGGCCGATGCCGAGCCTCATGCCGGCATGCCGTGGCGGGCCAGCTCGTCCTCGAAGCCGAGGCGGGTCAGGTCGGTCATGCGCATCGGGTAGAGGATCCCGTCCAGGTGGTCATGCTCGTGCTGCAGCACCATCGCGAGGAACCCCGCCGCCTCGCCGCGCACCGCGACGCCCTCGCGGTCGAAGCCCTCGTAGCGCACCCGAACATGGCGCGGCACCGCGCCGCGCAGGCCGGGAATCGAGAGGCAGCCCTCGACGCGATGCGCGATCTCGTCGCCGAGCGGCGTGATCCGCGGGTTGATCAGCGCCTGCACCGGCAGCGGCGGGTCGTCCGGCCCGGTGCTGCGGGCCTCCGGCACGCTGTAGACGAAGGCGCGCAGGCCGACATGCACCTGGGGTGCGGCGAGCCCGGCGCCGCGCGCGTCGTGCATGGTCTCGATCATGTCGTCGATCAGCGCGCGCACCGAACTCGCCCCCGGATCGGGCACCTCGGCGGCGCGGGCGAGCAGGATGGGGTGACCCATGCGGGCGATCTTGAGCAAGGCCATGCACGGCTCCGGTTCGGCGGCTGCACCGAGCAGATGAGACCGGAGAAGGGTTTGTGCAACCGCCGGCCGACGTGCTATGGCACGCGCCTCTCGAAGGCCGCCCCGCGTGCGGATCGATACGGTCCTTGTCCGGGACCGCGACGAGAGGCGTATCGAAACCCGGTCCGGCGATGGTGGACGGGTTTACCGAACAGGAGTTCAAGGCACAGTGCAGGTTCTTGTCCGCGACAACAACGTCGACCAGGCGCTCAAGGCGCTCAAGAAGAAGATGCAGCGCGAAGGCATCTTCCGCGAGATGAAGCTGCGCCGTCACTACGAGAAGCCCTCCGAGCGCAAGGCGCGCGAGGCCGCCGAGGCGGTCAGGCGCGCCCGCAAGATGGAGCGCAAGCGGCTCGAGCGCGAAGGCTTCTGAGCCAGTCCGGGCGGCACGGCCTCCCGCCGCTTGCAAGATCCGGCGCAAGACCCGGCGCCGGACGCGCTGATCGATCGGCTCGGCCGGCTCGATCAACGCGGTTTCGTGGCCGAGATCGGCCCGCTCTACGAGCATTCTCCCTGGATCGCCGCTGAGGCGTGGCGGCAGCGCCCGTACCGTGGCAGGGCAGGGCTGCTCCAGGCCATGCGACAGGCGGTGCGCGCCGCGCCGCAGTCCCGCCAGCTTGACCTGATCCGCGCGCATCCCGACCTCGCCGGCAGCTTCGCGCGCGCCGGCACGCTGGGCGCGCACTCCGCGAGCGAGCAGGGCGGCCTCGGGCTCGATCGCCTGGGCGACGCCGAGTTCGAGCGCTTCGACCGGCTCAACACCGCCTACCGCGCGCGGTTCGACATCCCGTTCATCATCGCCGTGCGCGCGCACAGCCGCGACAGCGTGATCGCCGCCTTCGAGGCGCGGCTGCATCACGACCGGGACACCGAGATCGCGACCGCGCTCGACGAGATCGACAAGATCGCGGGCTTCCGCCTGTCCGACCTCGCCTGACGCCGCCCACGCGCGTCATCGTCGGCTGTGACGGGGTGCGCCCGGTCCCGAGGCGGCGGCGCGGAAGCGGCGCAGATCCTCGTGGTGCAGCAGGTGGACGCCGTTGGTGGCGGCGAGCTCGCGGGCGCGCCGGGTGAAGTCGGCGTTGGATACCACCGCCGCGTAGTCCGCCCGATGGTGCGCGCGCGCGGCGGCCACCTGCTGCACCGCGCGATTGCCGACCGGCCGCCCGTACAGCTTGCATTGCAGCACCAGCGAGCGTCGGCCGCGACGAGCCAGCACGTCGGTGCCCTGATCCCCACCCGCCGCCGTGACCCGCGCCTCCCAGCCGGCGCGACGCAGCAGCAGCGCGCAGAGCCGCTCGTACTCGACCGGCGGCATGCCGGGCTCGAACCGTCCGGCGTCGCCCGCCCGCCCGCGCGAGGCGGCGCGCTCGATACGGCGATCCACCGCACCCGCGATGCTCGGCCACTGGTCGGCGAGGCGGCGCGCCTTCAGCAGCGGCATGATCCGGCTGCCGCAGAAGCGCGCCTTCTCCCGCACCCAGCTGCGGACGTCCTCGCTGCCGTAGGGATCCTGCACGACCAGCTGAAGCCGCCGCAGCCGCAGCCGCCGGCGCTGCGCCCGCACCTCGCCGGCAGCGAGCGCCAGGGCGCGGGCGCGGCGTCGCGCGATGCTTGGCCGCCCCGGCGACAGGCGCGGCGCCGCCAGCAGGCCGGCCAGCAGCACCATCCAGACCGAGGCCGCGGCGGCGCGCCCTCCGGCCGGACGGGGCGTATGGACGCGGCCGCACGCGACGGGCCGCCGGACCGCTGCGACCTCGAGCGTGCCGCAGAGACGCGGGACGCGAGGCTCATGCGAGACCGCGCCTGCCCGGCCGGTTGCGGGCAGCAGGAGGAGCAGGAGCAGGAGGGCGAGACGCACAGCCGGCCGCTCAACCTGCCGCCGAGGACGAGGTCATCGACGTTGCGACGGACGCGCACGAGCCGCCGACCATGCGCTAGCGCGCCAGCATCGTGCCCAGGCGGCCGAACAGGCGCCGCATCGCGCGCGGCCACGGCACCCGGCTCAGCAGGCGCGGCCCGCCGGACGCCGCACGTCGCCGCGCGTAGCGGACCAGGATGCGGGTGTCGATCAGCGGGAGACGCAGGGTGGTCTCCAGGGTGCGGTAGTTCAACGGCGGGTCGGTCCACCCGACCCGGCTGGACGCAATGGCGCCGGCGGCGGCGACGCGCCGGAAGCCGGGATTGAGCAGGATCGGGCGCGCGGCGCGGCCGACGCGGCCGCGCGCCGGGACATGCGACGCCGCGCCGGCGGTCGCGGTGCCGGACGCGATCTGCAGGCCGCCGATCGAGACCGTCCGGACGAGGCGCGGTGCGACCAGCCGGTGCAGGATCGCGTCCTGCCTGATCAGCCGGGCGATGCCGTGCCGTGCCGTGCCGTCGAGCTCGCCCCAGCGGAAGAACGGCGTCGAGACGTTGGCCCACGGCCTGGCCGGCACGTTCCAGCGCTGCTCGCGCCACTGGTCGAGGCGGCCGCTATCGATCACCTCGACGTCGGCGGCGGCGAGCAGATCGAGCGCGCTCGCGGCGGTACCGTCGCCGAGGAAATGGCAGAGCAGGTCCTTGGGGATCAGCGTGTCGTGCTGCAGCATGCGCATCAGCATCGCGCGAAGCGTCGCGGGGGACTGGCGGTCGAGGCGTCCGGACGCGGCGCCCAGCAGCCCTGCCCAGTGGCGCGTATCGGGTCGCAGCAGCTCCGGATCCCCGGCCAGGATCGTCAGGATGTAGTTGATGTAGGACAGGACGATCTCGTGCGGCGGCCTGATGCTGGTCCAGACGCTGTCGCCGAACCGCGCCAGGCGCCCGTCGAGCAGGGAGCGCAGCGTGTAATGCCCGGTGACGTGGATCGCGTCGTGCTGCGGGACCCTGCGGCAGATCCCCGCCACTGCATCGAGGAAGCCGCGGCCGCCGCACCAGTCGGTGCCGATCGCATTGTAGGGAACCGCGCAGGCGTGGAGGCTGAGGGTCTCGCCCAGAGACGTGCCGCCGCAGCGCGGGATGTGCACGAAGAAGCGGCGCGGCTTCTCGGGATAAGCTCCCAGCAGGTTGGCCACCAGCCCGGCCTGGAACTCGCTCGAGAGCAGGAGCGTCTCGAAATATACGGCGGGCTCGAAGCGTGCGGCACTCAGCCCGCGATAATACAGCTCCTGCGGCAGTCGGCCGAGTGCTGCGTAGCACACCTGCTGCGGCGTGACGCCGAGCCAGTCGATGCGGGCCAGCAAGCCGGCGAGAGGCAGATCCCGGTCCAGGCCGGACAGCAGGTCGAACGTGTCCCGAAGCTCACGAGGCGGTCGCAGCACGCGGATCGGGTTCCTCTGCCGGGTGGGTGGCGCGGCTGGCGGGCGACGGCGTGACCCGTCGTCGGAAGGCGTCGGCCGCGTGACGTCAGGATCGTGCCCTATCATCGCGGTGCGCGGGCGGCAAATCCGCGGCAGGTCCGGCACGAGCGGGGGCTGGGCGGGCGACGCAGGGCCAGACCGCCTGCGCCATCAGGCCCGGCCGGTAGCCGAAGCAGGCCATCCATTCGCCGAGCGCGGTCTCGATGCCCTGCACCTGTGCCGGATAGAGCAGTGCGGGCCAGCGTCCGGTGGTACCGGTGCGTCCGGCATGATGCCGATGCCAGTGGCTGGCGAGGTCGTAGACGTCGCCGTGCCGGTCGATGATGGTGGTGGGCTGCTGTTCCAGCCGCGCGATGAAGGCCTCGATGGCCGGGCGCCGGGTGGCCTCGAAGATCTCGTCGCGCCGCTGGCGGGACACGCTGCCGCCCATGTGCCGTGCCAGCCCGTCGATGGTGCGCGGGTCGTCGATGAAGCCGAACTCGTAGTGCAGCGTCACCGCGCGCGGATCGGCGCTGAGCACGTAGCAGGCTTCCGCCGCGTAGCAGACGTTGAGCAGCGCGCGGTAGAACGAGAACTTCTGGTATTGCATCAGCGACACCACCGCGTCGCGGGGGTCCCGCAGGGTGACGACGATGGCGTCGGCGCGCGACGCGATGGCGCCGACGCCGCGCCGGATCTGGTGCGCCTTGACGACGTGCAGCGTCTCGGGCGCGTCCAGGCCCGCGGCGTCGTCGGCGCTGAACACGAAGCGCCCGTCGACGCCGCCGCGCGGCTCGAGTTCCGCGGCCACGGCGAGTGCGACGTTGTAGAGCCAGGTGGAGCCGCTGGCGAACATCCCCTGGCACCAGATCAGGCTCATCGGCGCCGGACGGCCGGGCGCTGCCGGCCACGCGATCGCCCGATCGGGATGGAGCCGGATCCGTGGGGAGATGGCGTCCCGTAGGGGATTCGAACCCCTGTTACCGCCGTGAGAGGGGCACAGGAGGAAGCCCATTGTGTTCTATGTCGGCATCCTAAGCCATTGTGAAGCATTGGGAACAGGTTTCGGTATCGCATTTTGTCTCATTGTGTCCGCGACCGTCTATGCCGTATAAACGCCGTATGGCTGGCGACAGACTAGCGGGGCAACGGTGGCACGCAAAGCACGAGATGAGCGGCTGGATACCCGGACAGCGCGTCTGCGCCTGTCCCCACGCCCCGAGCCCTACTTCCGCTTGATCCAGGAGGGACGCGCAATCGGCTATCGCAGGCTTCCTGGTGGGAAGGCCGGATCGTGGGTAGCCCGTCTCCATGTCCCTGCGCATGGCCGGAAGCACCGCGCCCTCGGTTCCGCCGACGATCTGACCGAGGCTGATGAGCACCACACCCTGACCTTCTCGCAGGCACAGGAAGCGGCGCAAGCTTGGTTTAAGGCGATGCTTGCCAGTGACCAGCTCCCTAGCAAGCCCTTGACCGTCGCAGAGGCTGTGGCGAGCTACGTCGAGGACTACCAGTCGAGGGGCGGTAAGGCCCTGCCCTCTCTGCTGACGACGCTTAAAGCCCACATTCTGCCAAGCCTCGGAAGCCGCGACATCTCCGCCCTTACCTCCCCCGAAATCAAGCGGTGGCATGCTGATCTAGCGAGGGCTCCTGCCCGCCTTCGGACCGGCGGATTGGTAGCCACGCAAAAGACGCGGGCGGCTGAAACTCCCGAAGCCGAGCGCGCGCGCCGATCCACGTCCAACCGGGTCCTGACCGTTCTCAAGGCGGTCTTAAACCACGCCTTCCGAGACGGGCAGGCTGCGAACGACATCGCGTGGCGACGCGTCCGACCGTTCCAGCGAGTGGAGGCATCCCGCATCCGGTTCCTGGACGATGGCGAAGCGCGCAGGCTGGTGAACGCCTGCCCTACGGATCTGCGGCAAATCGTCGTTGCTGCGCTGCTCACAGGTGCCCGCTATGGCGAGCTTGCTGCAATCCGGGCTGCCGATTTGGATCTGAACGCCGCCACACTGCACATCCCCGTATCGAAAGGCGGCTCGGCGCGGCACGTCCATCTGACGGACGAGGGGGCGGAGTTCTTCCGGCCTCTGATCGCAGGCAGGGCACGATCCGCGTTGGTGCTGACCCGTGCCGATGGCTTGGCGTGGGGGAAGTCGCACCAGCACCGCCCATTGCAGCTCGCCTGCGCCGCTGCTCGGATAACGCCGACAATCTCGTTCCACATCCTGCGCCACACTTATGCCAGCCGCCTCGCACGGGCCGGCGTATCAATGCTCGCCATAGCTTCGCAACTAGGGCACGCGGACACACGCATCACGGTTCAGCATTACGCCCACCTTCAGCCCGATCACGTGGCGCAGGCGGTGCGGGCTGGCTTTCCCAGCATGGGCCTGCATCGGCCGAGCAACGTCCAAACCATGAAAACTTAAGATGACAGCGCATTGAATTTGTAATCTGCAGGATCAAATAATCATATAGACCTGCTCGGCTTCGTACAATACGTGCGAAGCATGATAGGCTACAACGTCCCATTTGTTCTTGCTTGATGCACTTGAGAGTGCTATTCTGACTATCCTTTACAGCTGCGTCCTGCAAGGAAGGAGGTGAACGTGGAGAAACAGTTATTACATGGACGATTTGAACAAGCTGTTGCAGCTGTCTGTGACCTCAACAATCGCCGCCAAGTCCATCGAGGAATCCTGTGGTTTGCTGCAGGGACCCGCCTTCCATACGCGCGAAGCTCATGGAAAGAGCGGATTGGCAGGTCATGCGACTACGGAGCGGCTGCTGAAGTCGCCGTTGTTCAGTTGCTCACAAGGACCACTCTGAGAGACCAAGCGCTATCGACACTGGAGCTAAGTAACTGTCGGATTGACGCAAAATTAGCTTGGCTGGCCGCAAAGCGCGCCGTCGAAGGTGGAGAAAGTCCACGAAGCGTTGGCGATGAACTTTGGCCCAACCTATGCGATCGCGTGAAGAGCAGGAAGGCGGCTGCAGCAGCTATCGCTGCATGGATCGCAGTCGGAAGAGCAATCGAAGAGAACAGAGATAACGGCTGGAAAGTCGGACCGGAGACCACGCAGAAACCCGGAGGGGAACCTGCACTCGCTGGCGCTTGATTGACGCCAGTGATGCCCGGCCTGGAGCTGGGCGTCCTTATGCATATGAGACACTGACCGTGACAACCACTGACTGTAAAACACTCACAATCAAGTCGTTCTGCGTCCGTTATGACATCACCCGCACTCGGGCCTATCGGCTTCTTTCTGAGCGTCGGCTACCTGCCTTCCGCCTCGACGGGCGCACCATGATCAGGGTCGAGGACGCTGATGCGTACTTCGCCGCGTTACCTTCTTGGGAGCCGCCGTCCAGCGCAGGGGTCCAGCTATGAACCGCGTTGTCGGGGACGCTGCTCTGCGCGCCGAAATCCTGTCCCTGCGCCGCAACCGCCAGCGTGTGAAGCTGACCGGCCGTAGCGCGCTTGCTACCCGTTTCTGGATGGCGCTCAATGCCCCATCACGGAGCCGGGCAGACTGCATCGCCAAGGTCGAACTTCTGGACGCAGCGATCGCCGTGGCATCTGATCCCACCATGATCGCGCAAGCGGCGGTCTCAGGATTGCGGAATGCAGTGAATGCCGCAAGCCGTGGGCGGCGGACGTCACTGACAATTACCGGTCATGAGCGGCGCACCGGCGATGCAGCCCGCAGAGTATGCGGCGACGGCTGCGCTCCTTTCGGCAAGTCAGGGCAGACCTAAGTCGGTCTGATCAGCCTGGACCAGCGTGCAGGCCGGCGTTCCTAACTGGCCTGCACGCGCCCTCGTCATAAGCAGAACCACCAAATGTACAATAACACAAACGGAGAGCTGGGGCCAGATTCCTCTGACAACGGAACAGTTATCCCGGCTCCGCTTTGGGTCTCGAACAGCCCTTGGCAAGAAACCGACATTCCTGCTCGCCCCTGGATCGCGCACGGCTACTTCCTGCGCGGTTCAATCACCGTAGTCTCCGGCGCCGGTTCTGCGGGTAAATCTTCGCTCGTTGTCGCTTGGAATGCCTGCCTCGCGCTCGGCCTGCCCTTTCACCGCATGAGGGCGGCAAAACCCATGCGGGTGATGTCCCTCAACGTCGAGGACGATCGCGACGAGCTACAACGCCGCTACAGCGCGACCCTGCGCAGGCTCGGCCGCAGTCCCGCCGACCTGATGGAAAACTTGGTCCTGGTTGGCCCGACTGGCTCCGGCGCGCTGCTGACCCTGGACCGGAGCACTGGCGCGCTGATCAACACCCCCGCAATGGATCAGCTAGAAACCGCGATCATGGAGTCCAAGCCTGACATCCTGTTTCTCGACCCGATGGTTGAACTCCACGACCGGGACGAGAACGACAACTCCGCGGTGCGTGGCGTCCTAGCTCGCTTTCGTTCGATGGCAGTAGCGCACAACATGGCGGTTGTGCTGCTCCATCATAGCCGTAAGGGCGTCGCGGAGGCAGGCGATCCCGACTCCATGCGCGGTGCCTCGGCCATCGCAGGCGCGGCGCGCGTGGTTCTGACCCTTAACGTGATGACGAAGGAAGAGGCGGACAGCTTCGGCATCCCTCAGGACCGGAGACGTTATTACGCTCGCCTCGATGGCGCAAAGATGAACTACGCGCCGGTTGGCGAGGCCGAGTGGTTCGAGCGATGCGGCTACGTCCTCGATAATGGCCCGGAACAGCGCGGGGACGGTGATGGCGTGGGTGTCCTCACGGAGTGGGAACCGCCTAGCCAAATTGTGTCCGAGGAAGCTCTCGATCGGTTGGAGAAGGCGATAGCGCAGGGCGCTCCGGATGGCCCATTCAGCCCCCGGCTTTCCAAAGAGCCAAGATCAGTGCGCACCGCCATGCGGATGGTTGGAATCGAAGGCGGCGCGCAGAAGCGGGCGCTGGATGACGTGATGACGGCTGGCCGTATCGTCGTCGCTGATTTCAGGCGCGTCGGACACGGGGGTACCCGTCAGGGGTTGAGGACTGCTGGCGGTGAACCGTCGCGCGTCTCATGGGCAGACGATTGATGCGCTAGCTGCGGGCGAACTTCGGGCGAGCTTTGGGCGTGACGCCCACAATCAAACGCCTATAGGGAAAAAAGCGCTGTGGGCGTCTTTCCCCTACAGGCCGTTTGGACGCGCTTCGGGCTGAGGTGTGGGCAATCTGCTTCCGCTTTCGAAGCGGGGCCAAGCCTTGAGGAGACGCAGGGCGGCCGGTGGACAGGTACATCGCCACATCGGCCCCGACCCCTGCGCCAACGCTCACTCGTTCAAGATCGGTCTTTGACAGTGATCAGAGACGAGGATCGGCCAAAACCCGGCTGCAAACCGCGCGCAACGGGACCGAATTGAGACAGGCAGTCTGTCCTACTCCCCGCGCGCATTAAGGGCAGCCAGGCTGTCCTATCTCCGAAATCCATTTACGAGAAGAAAACCCCGATGGCTCACGCCAACGATGATCCCGTACGTCCGCACCTTGAGTGGGACGAGACGGAAGGCTGCCTGGCCGGCCGTGATCCCAGGACCCTCGGCGCAGACGGCCTACGCGCCCTCGGCTTGGAGCCGGAACCTCTGCTCACGGCGGTCCGCCGCAACTGCATAGACTGCATGGGCGGCTCGCTCGCGGAGGTTCGCCGCTGCGGGATGACCGCCTGTCCGCTCTGGCCGTTCCGCCTCAACTCGAACCCGTGGCGCGCGCCGGCCTCGGAAGCGCAGAAGGAAGCGGCGCGCGCGGCAGGTGCGGCAAAACGGGCGCGGCTGCCTTCCTAATCCGCGCGATCGACCGGCCGCCGCCTGTAGATCGCGAGGAAAATCCGGAGAGAGGGAGGGGGCGGCTACCCCTGTAGCTCGCCCTTCCCGCCGGCCCTGAAAATCCTGGCTACTACGCGCCGGCTTCAAGCAGGCGATAGACGCTCGCCCGGCCGATGCCGAGCTGCTTGGCGATTTCGGCGGCGCCCGTGCCCTCTGCATGGAGCCGCCGGACGCGCGTTGCATCGATGGAAGGCTTCCGGCCGGTATACACTCCAGCCGCCTTCGCCTGCGCGATCCCTTCAAGCTGCCGCTCACGCCGTAGGTTCGTCTCGAACTCGGCGAATACCCCCAGCATGTCCAGGAACGCCTTGCCGGCCGCGGTGCCGGTATCGACAGGCTGCTCTGTGCAGCGGATCGCGGCCCCCTTGGCCTTCAGCTCGGCGATGATCGTCTGGAGATCCCCGATTGAGCGGGCGAGCCGGTCGATCCGCGTCACCACGAGCACGTCGCCCGTTCGGATGAAGTCCAAGAGGGTCCGCAACTCGCTGCGCCCCCTCGTGGTGGTCCCTGAGGCGGTCTCCGACCGGATCACCGTGCAGCCGGCCGTCTGTAACGCGGCGCGCTGGATGGCGAGATCCTGGTCCGTCGTGCTGACGCGGGCGTATCCGTAAATGCTGCTCACTGGCTTGTCCGATCTGTCTCGTTAGGGTCTAGATCCTCATCCTATAGCGTCTCGGAATCTCAGATGCAACCCTAATAAGACAGGCAACCAGCCGGCCGGATGTCTCGCCTCAACGTCTCGCTTGGGTATACCCAAAAGAGATGCAGCATTTCGCAACCGCTTCATAACGATGACACCAGCTAGAAAGCTTGCTACCGAAAAATGCTTTGGCCCCAGACAGGTGCAACTGAGCCAGGGAGAAGCTTACAGCATGTCTTTTGTAGCAGAAATCGTTGGAATCAGTGCGTTCGTGATGCAAGTTATGGTTTGGGTATTTGGGTGGCAGCCGAAGTCACCTATCCCGGCATTGACTAATCGTCGGCGAGAACGCCAACTAGCCAACATCAAAGCGAAAGTCGTAGCTTTATCTATATTGCGGTCCAATCCTTCTGCGCTTTCGTTGGCCCTTACTGAGATTATCTACAGCTTGGTTTTCAGCCTTGCCATCCAAGCTTTGGCATATCTAGACTTAGGAGTGGCTATGGTTATAAGCTCTACCTCCTTCATAAAGACTCTAGTCTTAGCAGAACTAAATTTGCAGGCTATCTCTCACAATATTCGCCCGATTCAGGCTCATTCCGATTACGTATTGATATGTGTCTTTATTGTAAGTGCGGGTTTACTTCTGGTCCCCGCTGGGAAATACCAATTTCGCGCCAACTCATTCCGGTTGGCAGTGCGCGATCCCTCCCGGTATCTGCGCAGCCTTGGTTCGCAGGTAGAGCGTATTGCGAAACGCGGTGTGTCAGACCTCCAGCTTTTGCAAGCTGCTAGAGAGGCTATTCATGCAGCGCGCGAGGACAACCTTCTGGAAAAACCAGTAGACTTCTAGCGCTCCTCTGCACCCTGAATAGATACCGGATAGGTTTTTGTGCCGGATTAACGGCAAATGCCGTCACGGTCGCCACTAGCGGTTGCCCCCTGGTTGACCCAATGCTTCTGCGGCCACCCGACACGGCTTCAAATCGTATAGCTGGTCAAGAAGCACGATGAGCTGTTTCCAATTCTATCGAGCGATGGCGCACGTGCTGTGCTCTGAATGCGGTAGGACCGGAGAAGCCGAGGTCAGGCTGATCCGGCTTTGCGATCCGGGCTGCATGAGGCATCGCAGCTAGCTTGCTCCTTCAAGCGATGAGCTTCGGCTGGAGGCGTCCGGCCCATTGGGTCGACCCCCGCCCCCTGGCTTCAAGAAGGCCACCCCTCGCCGCTTCAGGGACCCCACATAATTTTTTTAAACTCTCCTATGAGCCCGCCGGGAGAAGATGCCCCGCCGCCGGGTTCCAACAATTACTTGTAACAAGATCGACATAAATAATAGGATCAGCCCCGCAGCCGAGGCGGTGGGGACCTACGGGGCTGCCTAAATCCGAAATCCCCCATGCTGGTCGTGTTGCGCGGTATTCGGCTCACCAAGAGACCCGCGCGAGATAGAAGGAACCCCGATGAGGGTGTTCATCGCTATCGAAGCCAGCCAGCCTTGCGGGAAGAGCTTCCGCCTGGCGCTCGGGGCCGATCTGCCTCTGGCGCTGGTTTGGGCGGCTCTTCATGCTTTAGGGCTGATCTGATGGAGTGGGGGCGTCCGGGCAACTGGGCGCCCCTTCTTCTCGGTCCAGCGTCAGATTGCCCCGGAAGAGTTTGAGCCGGGATGAGACGATGGGTTTAGGTTCGGTGTGGTCGCGATGTTAGCCACTTCGCCTAACGCATCTGTGAGACCTCGCGTGATCGTCTCCAGTTCCATGGAAACAGCCAGTCGCGACGTGTGGCTGCCGGCCGATGCCGCCTTGGCTAGCCCCTCAACTAGAGGCCCTTTCGAGCCTTCCGGAAGCGTCGATAGCAGTGAGCCAATTATCCACTTCAAAGCACCAATGGCGCCTTCAGCCTTCAGCAAACGCTCTTCCAGCTCGGCTTGTGTCATGAGGCGGGCCGCCAGCAAGAAGGCGCGACCGCCGCGGCGATTTGATCATCCAACAAACAGACCCTGCGCAAATGCAGATGGCTTGCTGGGTCAACCTTCCATCTCGGCACGTCGACTGACCAAGCCGCATAAATGCCGTATGGGGTCATGAACGCCGTCGCAAAATTCCTTAACCCATTGATTTAACTGGCGTCCCGTAGGGGATTCGAACCCCTGTTACCGCCGTGAGAGGGCGGTGTCCTAGGCCTCTAGACGAACAGGACATGGCCGGCGCTGCTCTTAATGCAGACCCGCCAGGGGTGCAAGCCGGCTGTCCGGCATGCGACCGGCTCAGCGGCCGGCATCGCGCTCGAGGGTGAGGCGGCCCACCAGCCGTCCGGCGGCGACGTCCCACAGCAGCAGCCGATCCGCCCTGCCGCCTCCGGACAGGATCACCGCCAGCACCGTGTCGGACTGGCGCACGACCGCGGCGATGCGCGTGCCCGGCGGCTGATCCAGCGTCAGCGGCCGCATCGTCGCGTCCACGCCGAGCGGCGGGATCGCGGCGGACGCGCCGGTGGCCGGCCGCATCGCGCGCCGCACCACGGTGCCGACCAGCACCGCGGTGCCGAGCAGGATCATCACCCCCATCACGATCACCGCCGCCAGCAGCGCCCTCACGCCGCGCCCCTGCATCCCGAGCCGCTCTCCACCTGTCTCCACCGCACCCCCACGAACCCGCCGCCTTCTCGCCCGCATGCTTCTCCGCTAAGCCGAGGCCATGGTCGATCCCATGGCCGGGCCCGCAGTCTCGTGGCAGTTGGTCGTGACCCCGGACCAGGCCGGGCAGCGTACCGACCGGTTCCTTGCCGACAGCATCGGCACGGTCTCGCGCTCGCGCGTCAAGGCCCTGATCGACGCCGGACAGGTGCTGCGCGACGGCGCGGTGCTGCGCGATGCCGCCGATCCGGTGCGCCCGGGCATGCGGTTCAGCGTCGAGCCACCCGAGCCGGTGGCCGCGCGTCCGCGGGCGCAGGCGATCGCGCTCGCCATCCTGCACGAGGATGACGAGCTGATCGTGCTCGACAAGCCGCCCGGCCTGGTGGTGCATCCGGCACCGGGCAACGAGGACGGGACGCTGGTCAACGCCCTGCTGGCGCATTGCGGCGACACCCTGCCCGGCATCGGCGGCGAACGCCGGCCCGGGATCGTGCACAGGCTCGACAAGGACACCTCCGGCCTGATGGTGGTGGCCAAGACGGAGGCGTCGCTGGCCGCGCTTTCGGCGGATTTCGCCGCCCGCCGCATCGAGCGCGCCTATCTCGCGCTGTGCTGGGGCGTGCTGTCGCCCGCTCGCGGCGACCTCGAGGGCGCGATCGGCCGCGACCCGCGCGACCGCAAGCGCATGGCGGTGGTGACGCGCGGCGGCAAGACCGCCCTCACCCACTACCGCACGCTGCAGGTCGCGCACGGTGCGGCGAGCCTGATCGAATGCCGGCTCGCCACCGGACGCACCCACCAGATCCGCGTCCACCTGTCGCAGCGCGGCCACGCCCTGATCGGCGATCCGGTCTATCTGCGTCGCGTCCCGGCTGCCGCCCGGTTGCTGCCCGAGGCGGCGCGGCGCGCGGCGCTGGATTTCCCGCGCCAGGCGCTGCATGCGGCGAGCCTGGGCTTCGTCCACCCGCGCGACCGGCGGCCGCTCCGCTTCGAGACCCGGCCGCCGTCGGATTTCAACGCGTTGCTGTCATGCATTACCGAGAGTTCAGCTGGCTGAGCAGCGCTTGATCTTGACCGGACCGCAGCGGTCCTGTATCAGGATCGCACTCCGACGGGGGCGCCCGCCGGTCCGGACGTCCTGGGAGCTCTCGCCTGATCCGGGGGAAGTCTCAGGGACGTGATGTCCTCACCCGCGCCCGACCTGACCAGATGTGGAACCTGTTCTCGAATGCGCCGTATGGGCCTCGAGGGTTCGCTGAAGTTCAGACGAAAGGAGCCTTACCGTGGCCTCTGCCGTCCTTAATGTTGGTCCTGAGGGTAATCTCTCCCGATACCTGCAGGAGATACGCAAGTTTCCCATGCTTGCCCCGGAGGAGGAGCTAAGCCTCTCCAAGCGGTGGCGCGATCATGAGGATAGTGCCGCCGCGCACAAGCTGGTCACCTCGCATCTGCGCCTGGTTGCGAAGATCGCGATGGGTTACCGCGGCTACGGCCTGCCGATCAGCGAGCTGATCAGCGAGGGCAATGTCGGCATGATGCAGGCGGTCAAGCGCTTCGATCCTGATCGCGGCTTCCGGCTGGCGACCTACGCGATGTGGTGGATACGCGCCGCGATCCAGGAGTACATCCTGCACAGCTGGTCGCTGGTCAAGATGGGCACCACGGCGGCACAGAAGAAGCTGTTCTTCAACCTGCGCCGGCTGAAGGGCCAGATGCAGGCTATCGAGGATGGCGATCTTCGGCCCGAGCAGGTGGGACAGATCGCGCGCTCGCTCTCGGTGTCCGAGCAGGACGTGGTCAACATGAACCGCCGGCTGGCCGCGCCCGACCACAGCCTGAACGCGCCGGTGCGTGCCGACAGCGAGGGCGAATGGCAGGATTGGCTGGTCGATGACAGCGACAGCCAGGAGACGATGCTCGCTGAGCACGAGGAATTCTCCGGCCGCAAGGCCCTGCTCGGGGATGCGCTGCGCACGCTCAACCAGCGCGAGCGGCACATCCTGGTGGAGCGTCGCCTCAAGGAGGAGCCGGCTACGCTGGAGGACCTCTCACAGGTCTACAACATCTCTCGCGAGCGGGTGCGGCAGATCGAGGTGCGGGCGTTCGAGAAGGTGCAGAAGGCGATGAAGTCGCAGATCACGACGCGCCGCCTCGGAGAGCCGGCCGCCGCCTGAGGCCGGCGCCCAGCGTCACGCCGGTCAGTCCGGACCGAGTTCCCACTCGGCGCGGACCGTCAGCAACTCCGTCTCCAGCGCCTTGACGCGACCGGCCAGCTTCATCCGGGTCAGCAGTGTCGCCGACAGGTTGCACGTCTCGTCGAGCAGCCAGCCGCACCCGGCCGCAGCCCAGGCCAGCAGGATGGTGGCCGGGCGGATCAGCAGCTGCATCGCCGCGTCTAGGTCGTGCGACATCGACAGGAACGCCCGCAGCGGGTCCACCGCACCGGCGATGCAGAACAGCGTCACCGTGCGGCTCAGCGCGCGCCGCGGGGTGGTGTCGGCGACCAGCACCAGCAGCACCGGCGCCGCGAGTGCTGCCAGCAGCAGCGCCGCGCCGGGCGACACCATCAGCAGCATGCCCCCCAGCATGCCGTGCCACCATTTCCAGCCGGCACCCGGCGCCCGTGGCGCGGTCCGCGCGACGCGCGCCATCAGACCAGCAGCTCGTAGAGCAGCGCCGCCATGATGCAGAGCAGGCCGATGGCGGACGCGGTGTCACGCGCCGCCTGACGGCCCGCGCCGAGCCGATCCTCGGCGCTGCGGCCATGCTCGGCGAGTGCCGCGACGATCCGGGCGGCCTGCTCCACCGCCTGCTCCCGCGCCGCCTCGTCCTGGCGGCGCGCGGCCGCATCGCAGACCAGCCGCGCCATGCCGGCGAGGTCGCCCGACGCTGCCAGCCCGCGCAGCATCTCGAGCCGCTGCTGCCTCCGGCTCAGGCCGGGCCAGTCCGCGAGCTTCGGCTCCAGGCGCGGCAGCAGGCGGCCGGCGATGCGGGTCAGCGGACCGGATCTCGACTGCGCCTGCCAGCGCGCCAGGATCGACAGCTCGCGCAGCGCCGGGTCCGCGTCGCCGCCGACGTTGGGCTCCGGCGCACCCGCCTTCGCCTCGTCCATCCGCGCGTCCAGGAAGGCCAGCATGTGCGCGTCGAGCAGCGACTTGGCCGCCGGCGCGGGCGTCAGGCGCTCCAGTGCGGCGATCACCGCGGCGGGATGGATCGCCGCCTCCGCCACGAGCTGCGGCGAGGCGCATGCCAGATAGGGGTTCAGAGCATAGGCGACCCGCAGCAGCACGGCCTGCTCGTCATCCTGCTCGGTGCGGCGCAGCAGCCGCGCCGGCAAGGCCGGACCCTCCGGATCCGATCGGCCCGCGCGCTGCCAGCGCCAGCGGCTCACGGCGCCGCGGACCAGGAGCGCCTCGACCAGCGACGCGGCGTCGCGCGGATCGCCGGCCGGCGGCTGCAGCACCGCAGCGGCCAGCAGCGGGCCGATCCCGTCAGGCCAGAGCCAGGTGCCGCGCCAGAACAGCGGCGCCAGCGGGTCGAGCAGCGCCACCAGGCGCATCAGGCACAGATCGTCGGCGTAGCCACTCGGGACACCGGCCGGGCCGCCACCTGGACCGCGCGCGGCCGCCTGCGGACCCGCCGGCGGCATGTCGCGGCGCAGCTCCTCGATCTCCGCGGCCGCCGCCGCATCCTCGAGCGCCCGCCGCAGCCAATGCTCCATCCCGGCCTGCCTGAGCAGCAGCATCGCCTCGGCCGGCCGCTCGGCACAGAGCAGGGCGAGCGTGCGCCGGTTCCAGGCCGTCCGGTCGCCGAGTGCGATCGGGCGGCTGGCGCGCAGGACGGTACGCTGGCCGCCGCGTCGCGCATGGATGCCGTCCAGGTTCGCCAGCACCTCCGGGACGGGCCGCGCGAGCGGGTCGTCCGAGAGCATCGCGCGCAGGATCTCCTCGAAGCCGCGCTGCAGCCGCAGCTGTCCGACGAGTGCCGCGTGGCTGCCATATTCGAGCTTGAGCTGCAGGATCTCGCGCGCCTCGAGGCCGGCCATCGGCGCCTCGCCGGCGAGCAGCGCCAGCAGCACCACGCCCAGGGCGTAGACGTCGTCGGCGATGCTGCCGTCGCCCCGCGCGGCGGGGGCGCACATCGCGCTGTACGGCGGCTCGAACAGCGCCGGCTGCTGCATCGCGGAAGGCGCCCCCCAGGCGGGACCCAGCACCACCGCCTTGCCGCCCGGTGCGACGAACAGGTTGTCCGGCCGGATTGCCCGATGCGTCAGCCCGAGCGACTGCAGGTGGTCGAGCGCTTGCGCCGCCGGACGCAGCACGTGGGTCAGCAGGCCGTTTCCGCTCCAGGGTACCGCCAGCGAGGCGAGCGACGGACCCGGCGGCGGCGTGGTTATGATCCAGTACGCCGATCCGGCGGCGCCGTGCGCGAGCGGCGAGATCAGCGCCTCGTGATGCGCCGCCTGGTGGGCGTTCAGCTTCGCACGCGGCGGTGCGGCGGCGAGCGCGCGCAACGCCACCACCGGGCCGGCCAGGCCGCGCCGATCCTCCGCCTGGAAGCATGACAGCCCGCCGAAATCGGCGAGCCGGGCCTCGGGCTGCACCAGGAACCGCTCATCGACGACCAGGCTGGCCGCGCCGCCCGCGGGGCGGCCCTGTCCCTGCCTGATCGCCGCCATGCCGAACCCCCGCCCCTCGTCCGCACCGGCAGCATGGCTGCGAAAGGTTAAGGCTCCCTTGACGGCGCGGGACCGCGGCGCGGCGACGATGGCGGGACGGCGGCGGGCTCAGCCCTCGAACGGGTCGCGCATCAGGATGGTGTCGTCGCGCTCCGGGCTGGTGGAGAGCAGGGTCACCGGCGCCTCGATCAGCTCCTCGACGCGACGGACATACTTGATCGCCTGCGCCGGCAGGGCGCCCCAGGAGCGGGCGCCGCGCGTGGTCTCGCGCCAGCCCTGCAGGGTCTCGAACACCGGCCGGATCCGCGCCTGCGCCCCGGGTGCCGCCGGCAGGTGACGCACCGGCACGCCGTCCAGCGTGTAGCCGGTGCAGAGGCGGATGGTATCCAGCCCGTCCAGCACGTCGAGCTTGGTCAGGGCGAGGCCGCGTATGCCGCCGACCCGCACCGCGCGGCGCACCAGCACGGCGTCGAACCAGCCGCAGCGGCGCGGGCGGCCGGTCACGGTGCCGAACTCGTGGCCGCGGCTGCCGAGCAGCTGGCCGGTCTCGTCGAACAGCTCGCTCGGGAACGGGCCGGCGCCGACGCGGGTGGAGTACGCCTTGGCGATGCCGAGCACGAAGCCGACGGCGGCGGCGCCGACGCCGCTGCCGGTCGCGGCGTTGGCGGCGACCGTGTTGCTGCTGGTCACGAACGGGTAGGTGCCGTGATCGACGTCGAGCATCACCGCCTGGGCGCCCTCGAACAGGATGCGTCGGCCGGCGCGGCGCGCCTCGTCGAGCAGCTCCCAGACCGGATCGGCGAACGGCAGGATGCGCGGCGCCAACCCGGTCAGCCAGGCCATCAGCTGCGCCTTCTCGAAGGTCGCCGCACCCAGGCCCTGCAGCAGGGCGTTGTGGTGCAGCAGCAGCTCGTCCAGCTTCCAGTCCAGCGTGTCGGGCTCGGCCAGGTCGCAGACCCGTATCGCGCGCCGTGCCACCTTGTCCTCGTACGCCGGGCCGATGCCGCGGCCGGTGGTGCCGATGCGCCGCTCGCCGCGCGCCGCCTCGCGGGCGCGGTCGAGTGCCCCGTGCACCGGCAGGATCAGGGTGGCGTTCTCGGCGATGCGCAGCGTGTCGGGGCCGACATCGAGGCCCTGGCCGCGCACGCGGTCGATCTCGTCGAGCAGCGCCTCCGGGTCGATGACCACGCCGTTGCCGATCACGCCGGTCTTGCCGCGCACCAGGCCACTTGGCAGCAGCGACAGCTTGTAGGTCTGCTCGCCGACCACCAGCGTATGGCCGGCGTTGTGGCCGCCCTGGAAGCGCACCACGATGTCCGCGCGGCTGGCCAGCCAGTCGACGATCTTGCCCTTGCCCTCATCCCCCCACTGGGCCCCGATCACGGTGACGTTGGACATGCTCAGCTCCTCGTGACGACGATCGCCGCGGCCAGCGCCACCGCGTCGCCGTCGATCAGGACATGGGTGCAGCCGAGGCGCGCGGCTTCGGCGTGCGCATCCGGCACCGGCTGCAGCGCCGCGACGGTCGCGAAGCCGCGCGCGCGCAGCGCTGCCGCGTCGGTCCCGCTCGATCCGCACGGCACGAACAGCCGCGGCCGCGGCGGCCGTGCCGGGGCCGCGCGCAGGATCGCCTCCGGACGCAGGGTCAGGCCGCAGGCCGGCTCGCCGCCGCCGCTGAGATAGCGCCCGCCGCGTCCCAGCTCCTCGTGCCGCCCCGGCGCGTAGACGGTCGCGCACAGGCCGGTATGGTAGCGCCAGCCGCGGAATTCGATCGGATCGATGGTCAGGCGCAGCTGCGGCACCCGCGACTGGATGGCGGCGACGCTCGCCGCCATGCGCTCGACCAGGCAGCGCGCGGCCGGCGTCAGCTCGGCGCGGCGCAGCACCTCGAGCGCGCGCGCCGCCGGACCCGCCCCCAGCAGCAGCTCGGTCAGGGTGCGCGCGATCGGCCCGCCGAGACGCGACACCTCGGCCGTGTCCTTGCGATCGAGCGCGTGCAGCAGCGCCGGGCGGGCGGCGGGATCCAAGCCGGCCTCCTCGATCAGGGTCGAGGCCAGCGGCGGCAGCGTCAGGTCGAAGCTGAACCGGGTCAGGCCGATCGCGCTCAGCGCCTGGACGCCGAGCACGATGATCTCGGCATCGGCCTCGGGGCTGTCGGGGCCGATCAGCTCGATCCCGGCCTGGGCGATCTGCCGGTCGCCGACCAGTGCCGTGCCCTGCGCCTGCACGCAGGCGCCGGCGTAGGAGAGGCGCAGCGGGCGCGGCGCGTTGGTCAGCCGGGTCGCGGCGATGCGCGCCACCTGCGGCGTCATGTCCGGACGCAGCCCCATCATGCGGTGGGTGGCGGGGTCCATCAGCCGGAAGGTCTGCTCGGCGACGGCGGCGCCGGACCCGGCCAGCAGGCTGTCCTCGAACTCGAGCAGCGGCGGCTTCACCCGCTCGTAGCCATGCCCGGCGAACACCGCCATCATCGCCTCCATCGAGGCCGCCTCCGCTTCCGCCTCGGGCGGCAGCAGGTCGCGCAGCCCGGCCGGCAGCAGCGCCGGATTGACTGGCGTCTCCATCAGACGGGCGTCTCCATCATGCGCCGTCGGCCGCGAAGCCGTCGCGGGTCTCGCGTGCGGCCCAGTCCAGCCAGGGCAGCAGGGCCTCGATGTCGTGCGTCTGCACCGTGGCACCTCCCCAGATGCGCAGGCCCGGCGGCGCGTCGCGATAGCTGGCGATGTCGTGGGCGACGCCCTCCGCGTCGAGCAGGCCGGCGAGATGCCGCGCCGCCTCGGCCTGGCGCGGCGGCGCGAGGCGCGCGAACCAGGGGGCGACGATGCGCAGGCAGATCGAGGTGCTGGAGCGCGTCTGCGGCGTCTCGGCGAGGAACGCGGCCCAATCCGACCGCGCCACCCAGCCCTCGATCGCGGCCAGGTTGGCGCGGCTGCGGGCGATTAGCGCGTCCAGTCCGCCGATCGCCTCCGCCCAGCGCAGCCCGTCCAGCGCATCCTCGGCGCACAGCATCGAGGGCGTGTTGATGGTGTCGCCGCAGAAGATGCCCTCGATCAGCCGGCCATCCGCGGTGAGCCGGAACAGCTTGGGCAGCGGCCGCGGCGGCGGCCCCGCTGCCAGCCGCGCCACCGCCCGCGGCGACAGCGCCAGCATGCCATGCGCCGCCTCGCCGCCGAGCACCTTCTGCCAGGACCAGGTCACCACGTCGAGCCGGTCCCACGGCAGCCGCATGGCGAAGGCGGCCGAGGTGGCGTCGCAGATCGCGAGCCCGTCATGCACCGCCGGGATGGCGCCCGCATCCGGCAGGCAGACGCCCGACGTGGTGCCGTTCCAGGCGAACACCACGTCGCGCGACCAGTCGACCCGGTCCAGCGGCGGCAGCCGGCCATACTCCGCCTGCAGCACCCGCGCCTCCGGCAGCGCCAGCTCGGCGACGATGTCGTGCGCCCAGCTCGCGGAGAAGCTCTCGAAGGCCAGCACGTCGACCGGGCGTGGGCCGAGCAGCGACCACAGCGCCATCTCCACCGCGCCGGTATCGGAGCCCGGCACGATGCCCAGGCGCCAGCCCGCCGGCATGCCGAGCAGGGCGCGCGAGCGCTCGATCACCTCGGCGAGCCGCGCCCGGCCGGCGGCCGACCGGTGGCTGCGCCCGAGCAGCGCCCCCGACAGCGCCTGCAGCGTCCAGCCGGGACGCTTGGCGCAGGGACCGGAGGCGAAGTTCGGGCTCGCCGGTCGCGCGACCGGCTTGATGGACGTGGGCATGCGGGGGCGGGTCCGGGCTGCGGCCGACGAACCTAGCCCAGTCGGCTTCAGCAAGGCCAGGGCGGGCCCCTTCGGCGACCAGGCGCGATCCGCCCGGCTGCCGTGTGTCATCGGGACCGGACGGCGCGCTTGCCTTTGTCCGCGTCCGCCTGCAAGGACAGCTATGCCGTCCCTGCAATCCCCCGCCGAGCTCGCCGTGGCACAGGCAGCGCTCGCCATCGACAGCCGCGAGATGCCGCGCCTGCTGCGGCTGGTCGCCCGCCGCCTGCCGGCCGACGAGCGGGCGGTGCGCGAGGCGCTGTGCGAGGTGCGCCGCAAGGGCTGGGCGTCGCGCCTGATCGACATGACGCAGCGCGCCGGCCGGGTCTGGGTGCAGCGCGGCGACGCGCAGGCCGCGGCGGCGCGCATCGACGACCCGGCGCCGGACGACGCGGCCCTGCTGGGCGCGCTCGAGCCGGCGCTGGCGGCGCGGCTGCGCGGCACCGCCGACACCGCGGCGGAGGCGCTCGAGCTGATCCGCCAGGAGCTGGCGGACGGCGCCGGCCGTGTCCTGTCGGCGCAGCAGGAGGCGATGCTGGCGCGCGAGCTCGCCCAGGCGTTCAGGGTCGGGGCGAGCTTCGTCGCCGACGCCGCGCGAGAGGCCGAACGCCGGGAGCGGGAGCGCGACGAGGCCGCCCGCACCGCGCGGGCGCGGCGGCGCGACGAGCTGCGGCGGCTGCGCGACTGGGAGCAGAGCCTGGTCGGGTTCGACGCGGTGCCGGCGCTGCTCGGCTGCGACCGCGCCGAGGCGCTGCGCCTGGTCGCCGAGAACCGGCTGCCGGTGGCGCGCCGCGTCACCCGCGAGGGCGTCGAGCACTGGGAGTTCGACCCGGCCGCGCTCGCGGGGCTGCGCCGCCAGCCGCCGGCGGGCCCGAATGTCCAGCCGCCGGCGGGCTCGAATATCCAGCCGCCTGTGGCCGTCGAAGCGAGAGGCCGGTCGAACGGCATCCGCATCGGCAACGCGGCGATCGCGCGCATCGCGGCGCTGGATCGCTATGCCGCGCACTTCCGCACCGCTCGGGCGCTGCAGCGCCGCATCACGCTGGTGACCGGGCCAACCAACAGCGGCAAGTCGCACACCGCACTCGACACCCTGTCGCGGGCGCAGAGCGGCATGGCGCTGGCGCCGCTGCGCCTGCTCGCGCACGAGTTCCGCGAGGCCCTGGCGGCGCGCGGCGTCGCGTGCTCGCTCTCCACCGGCGAGGAGCGCATCCCGGTGCCGGGCAGCCGTCACCTCGCCGCCACCGTCGAGATGTGCCCGCTGCACAACCCGGTCGACGTCGCGATGGTCGACGAGGCGCAGATGCTGCACGATCCGGAGCGCGGAGCGGCCTGGACCGCGGCGATCATGGGAGCGCCGGCGCGGCACCTGTTCGTGCTGGGCGCACCCGACTGCGTCGCGATGGTGCGTCGCATCGCCGCGCTGTGCGACGACCCGCTCGACGAGATCACCCTCGCCCGCATGGGCCCGCTGATCGCCGCCGACGAGGCAGTGCGGCTCGGCTCGCTGCGCCGCGGCGACGCGCTGATCGCCTTTTCGCGGCGCGAGGTGCTCGACCTGCGCGCCTCGCTGATGGCGCGGGGCCGGCGGGTGGCCGTGGTCTACGGCGCGCTCAGTCCGGAGGTGCGTCGCGCCGAGGCGGCGCGGTTCAACACCGGCGACGCCGAGATCCTGATCGCCACCGACGCGATCGGCATGGGGCTGAACCTCAACATCCGACGCATCGTGTTCGCCGCCCTGCGCAAGTTCGACGGCACCCAGAGCCGCGACCTGACCGCGCAGGAGGTCAAGCAGATCGGCGGCCGCGCCGGGCGCTACGGCAAGCATGAGGAGGGGGTGGTGGCGGTGCTGGCCGGCGCCGGCAGCCCGGCCTTCGTGCGCACCATGCTGGCCGCACCGGTGGCGGAGCAGCCCGAGCTGCGTCCGCTGGTGCAGCCCGACGCCGACATCGTGCGCGCGGTGGCGGCCGAGATCGGCTCGGACAGCCTGTTCGGCGTGCTGGCGCGGATCCGCCGCGCGGTGCTGCGCCGCGACGACCCGAACTACCGGCTGGCCGACATGAGCCAGGCGTTCGCGGTCGCCTCGGCGCTGGAGGGCGTGGCGGGGCTCGACCTGACCGAGCGCTGGACGTACGCGATGTGCCCGGTGGACGAGCGCGACGACGGCATCGCGCGCCTCGCCGCCTGGGCCGCCGATCACGCCGCGGGACGAGCGGTGCTGCCGCCGGCGGCGGGACGGCTGCTGCCGCCCGACCGCGCGTCGCGCGAGGAGCTGGAACGGGCGGAGAAGCGGCACAAGCGGCTGGTGGCGTGGCGCTGGCTGGCGCTGCGCTTTCCCGATCGCTACCCGGCGCGTGAGGAGGCGGAGGCGGCGACGCTGCGCCTCAATGGCTGGATCGAGGAGGTGCTGCGACAGCAGCGCCGCGGACGCGGCGAGGCCGGCTGAGGCTGGTGCGGGCGGTCGGGATCGAACCGACACTCCTTTCGGAACCGGATTTTGAGTCCGGCGCGTCTACCAGTTCCACCACGCCCGCGTCCGAGCCGGGAATTAGCAGGATGTGGCTCGGCAGGCCAGCGCGGAGGGTTACGTCGCGGGGACGTGGATGCCGCACTCCACCTTGCGCGATCCCGACCAGCGTCCGGCACGGTGATCCTCCCCCGCGGTCACCGAGCGCGTGCAGACCGCGCAGCCGATCGAGGGGTAGCCCTGCTCCACCAGCGGGTGAGGCGGCAGGTCGCGTCGCGCCAGCTCCCGGGCGACCTGCTCGGTGTCCCAGTCCGCCAGCGGGTTGAGCTTCAGACGCTCGCCCTGCCGCTCGACCACCGGCAGCGCCGCCCGGGTCGCCGCCTGGAAGCGCTTGCGCCCGCTGATCCAGCCGTCGAACGGCGCCAGGGCACGCTCCAGCGGGCCGACCTTGCGCAGCCGGCAGCACGCGTCCTGATCGTAGAACCAGAGCTCGCCGTCAGGATCCCGCTCGGCGACGGAGGCGCTCCGCGGCGCCACGTCGCGCACGTCGGTTAGGCCGAGATGATCGGCGAGCCGCCGGCGGTAGGTCAGGGTCTGCGGGAAATGCTTGCCCGTCTCCAGGAACACGACCGGCAGCGTCGGGTCGATCTCCGCCACCACCGACAGCAGCAGCGCGGACTCCGCACCGAACGAGGAGACCACCGCGACGCGATCGCGCAGCGGGCCGGTGACGGCGTGACGCAGCACCTCGCGGCCGGTGGCGCCGGCGAGTTCCATGCGCCGCAGCGCGTGCAGGGTCTCGGCTTGCTCCTGCTCCGTCAGCGGCGACGCGCCAGACACGGCGTCCAGGGAGGCGGGCAGGTCCATCTTCGACATCGCGATCCTCTTGCATTGCCGAATATAGGCGAGGCCACTCGACGCGTCAGGATTTAATCCAATCAACAATGCAGCAATGTGTTTCTGTGGCATCCGCGCCGCAGCATCGTCCACCACACGACGACGCGCGGCCGCGGCAGCTCTCAGCCCTTCAGCACATCCGCCGTCACCTGCTTAGCGAAAGCAGTTGAATCAAGGCTTTGCGACGCCAGTCCCAGGAGCTGCAGCTCGTCCACATATTGTGCGATCTGATTTCGTAGATCACGGCCGACCGGATGAACGTCGTGCCCCTCGCCCTTCAGCATCTGGTCGGCCTGCACCAGCGTGAGGTCCGGGTCGTGGGAGGCCAGCAGCACGCCGACCTGCCGCGGATGCACCGCCGCCCAGCGCGCCGCCTCCTGCATCGCCAGCGTGAGGGCGACCGCGGCCTGCGGGTCGTCGCGCAGCAGCGCGATGCGCACCCCGAGCACCCGGCTGACGCGCGCGCCATAGCTGCCCGACATGCTGCTGGCGAGCTCGCCCAGATGCAGCGTCTCGCGCAGCCTCCAGATCGAGGGGTCATGGCCGACGATCGCCTGCACCTGCCCCTCCGACAGGGCGAGGCCGAGCGAGGCCGTGGGCAGCGACCGCCACTCGACGTCGCGGTTCGGGTCCATCCCCTTGCGGCGCATCATGATCGAGAAGAACAGGCGATCGGGTCCGTCCGGATCGTTGATGCCGATGACGCGGCGATGCAGGTCCTCGATCCGGCGCAGCGCCGAGTGGCGCGCGACCAGCAGCCGCGCGCTGCCGGCCTGCAGGCCGCAGACCAGGCGGGCCTCCAGCCCGGCCTGCAGCCGCGGCAGCCAGCCCAGGGCGGCAGCGACCGCGGCATCGGCGCTCCCGGACTGCACCTGGTCGAGCGCGTCGCGGCTGGAGCCGATCCCGGGTGTCAAGTGGATGTCGAGCCGGTAGCGCTCGAAGATGCCCTGGTCGGCGGCGGTCAGCAGCACCGGGTCGCCGGACGGGTTGGGAGCCGCGAGCCGCAGCCGCCGCGGCCGCAGGTCGGCGAGGCTGCGCTTGGGCTTGTGCGGATGGCGGATCTGGTTGCGCACCACCAGCCCGCCGATGACCGCCGCCGCACCCAGGCCGGCGCCGATCAGCCGGCGCCTCGCGATGCGCTCGTCACCCGGGTTCATGAGCTTCTCCACAGACCGCCTCACGCCCGCATCCGGCACCCGCTCCGGGCAGCCCGGGAGCCGTCCGAGGGCAACGCGGCGCGGGGCTTTACGTCTCCCCGCCGCATCGCTATAGGGTCGCGCGCCGATCCCGGATAGCTCAGCTGGTAGAGCAAGCGGCTGTTAACCGCTCGGTCGTAGGTTCGAGTCCTACTCCGGGAGCCACCCGCGCGTGCCCGGCTCGCAGGATCGTCTGGCCGGCCGGCCCGCTTGGCAAAATGACGCGAATCGGCCAGAACATGCCATGGCCGGCATCCAATCCGCTCCGACTCCGAGCAGCATCAGCATTGACGATTTCCAGCATGTCGACATACGCGTCGGCACCGTCGCCGACGCCAAGCCGTTCCCGGAGGCGCGCAAGCCGGCGATCCGGCTCTGGATCGATTTCGGCCCCCAGGTCGGGGTCAAGCAATCCTCCGCACAGGTCACCCGCCACTACACGCCTGACCAGCTGATCGGCCGCCAGGTCTGCGCGGTGGTGAACTTCCCGCCGCGCCAGATCGGCCCGTTCATCAGCGAGGTGCTGACGCTGGGCATGCCGGACTCGTCCGGCGAAGTCGTGCTGATCCGGCCCGACCACAAGGTGCCGGACGGCGGACGGCTGTTCTGAATGGCCGTCAGCTACGCTACCGTAACCTGGGACCAGCTGCATCGCGACGCGCGCCTGCTTGCCGGCACGCTGATGCCGCTCGGGCCGTGGCGCGGCATCGTCGCGATCAGCCGCGGCGGCCTGATCCCGGCCGCGATCATCGCCCGCGAGCTGGACTGCCGGCTGATCGAGACGATCTCGGTCGTCACCTACGACGAGGAGAAGCAGGCGGAGCCGCAGATCGTCAAGCATCCCACCGCCGCCGAGGATGGCGAGGGCTTCCTGATCATCGACGACCTGGTCGATTCCGGCATCACCGCGCAGCTGGTGCGCCGGTCGCTGCCGCGCGCCTACTTCGCCTGCCTCTACGCCAAGCCGGCGGGCCGGCCGAGCACGGACAGCTTCGTGGTCGAGGTGCCCCAGGAGACCTGGATCCTGTTCCCGTGGGACACCGCGCCGCTGTTCGTCCCGCCGCTCGCGCGCTCCAGGAACGGCGAGACCGCCTGAGCCGATGCCGGATCCGGCGGTGATCGCGACCGAACAGCCGAGCCCACGCTTCGCGGAACTGGATGCCTGGCCGGTCGGCGAACAGGTGGCGGCCCTGTACGGCAGCCAGCTGGACGCGCTGGCGGCGATCCGCCCCGCTCTGCCCGCCATCGCCGACGCGGCGCGGGCGGCGACCGCCCGCCTGCGCGATCCCGCCGCACGGCTCGTCTATGCCGGCGCCGGCTCCTCGGGACGGCTGGGGGCGCAGGACGGCGCCGAGCTGGAGCCGACCTTCGACTGGCCGCGCGCGCGGCTGGTGCTGCTGATCGCCGGCGGCCTCGGGGCCCTCACCCAGGCGGTCGAGAACGCCGAGGACGATACCGCCGCGGCCGCCGCCTCGCTGCGGGCGGCCGCGATCGACGCGCCGGACGTGGTGATCGCCGTCGCCGCGAGCGGCGTCACCCCGTTCACGCTGGCCTGCCTGCGCGGGGCCCGCGCGGCGGGCGCGCTCACGATCGGGCTCGCCAACAGCCGCCGGGCGCCGCTGCTGGAGGCGGCCGAGCACGCGATCCTGGTCGAGACCGGCGCCGAGCCGATCGCGGGCTCCACCCGGTTGGGTGCGGGCACCGCGCAGAAGGTCGTGCTCAACCTGCTCTCGACGTCGATCATGACCGGGCTAAGCCGGGTGCATGCCGGGCGCATGGTGGAGATGCGGGCGGGCAACGAGAAGCTGCGCCGGCGCGCGCTCGCGATGGTCTGCGAGCTGGCATGCTGCCCGCCGGAGACGGCGCGGGCGGCGCTGGACGCCTGCGCGATGCGGATCAAGCCGGCGATCCTGGTGGCGGCGCGCGGCATCGACGCCCAGGCGGCAGCGGCGATGCTGGCCTCGCACGACGGCAACCTTCGTGCCGCGCTGCTGCGTTGACGCGGCGATGCTTGCCAGGAGCGGGTGGGTTCCATAGCTTCCGCGGCGGTGCGGGGCGTGGCGCAGCCTGGTAGCGCGCGTGTTTTGGGTACACGAGGCCGCCGGTTCGAGTCCGGCCGCCCCGACCAGTTCGAGGGGGAAGCAGACCAGCATGGCGGACAAGCAGGGCCTGCGCGCCCGCATCTTCAGGGAGCCCAAGGCCGCGGCGCAGTCCGGCCAGGCCAACATGCAGGACTGGATCGTGGAATACGGCCAGTCGCTGCCGCGTCGCACCGACCCGCTGATGGGCTGGACCGGCAGCGGCGACACCCAGAGCCAGCTTCGGCTGCGGTTCCCCTCGCGGGAGGAGGCGATCGCCTATGCCGAGCGCGAGGGGATCGCCTACGACCTGGAGCTGCCGGTGCCGCGCATACGCAAGCCGAAGGCCTACGCCGATAATTTCCGCTTCGACCGCCGGCAGAACTGGACCCACTGAGGCCTTCCCGACGCGCCCTTAGCTCAGTTGGATAGAGCAATAGCCTTCTAAGCTATGGGTCACTGGTTCGAGTCCAGTAGGGCGCGCCACGCCTCCCGATCAACCCGGACCGGCGACGGGTTCGCACTGATGTGGCCCCGGCAATGCCGACTTGGAGGTCTGAAGACGATCTCGCCAGGTGTACCCGAGAGAAGGTCGCATGCATGACTTTGAAGATCGCCGTAGTCGTGTTCGTCAGGAACGAGTATCCGGACTTCTGCACGTGGCTCGCATGGTATCTGGCACTCGGCGTCGATACGATCATCGTCTATGACGATCACTCCACGGATGGCACCTGGGAAGCCGCGATCGCCGCGTCTCGCGCATTCGACGTGCGTCCGTTCCGTACCGACATCTCGGTGCAGCCCTTCACCGCCCGTCAGAGGGAGGTCTATCTCGGAGCCGTTCGAGAGTTCCGAGAAGAGTTCGATTGGATCGGCTTCCTCGATGCGGACGAGTTCCTGCAGCTTCGCGACGATCTCAATCTGCCAAGCTTCCTCGCTCGGTTCCCGGACGCCGCTGCCGTCGCGATCAGCTGGTGTATCTATGGCAGCAACAGTCACCTGCTCAAGCCGGAAGCCACGACCGTGGAAGCTTTCACCCGACATGCGCTGCCGCAGTTCGAGCATAACCGCAGCGTGAAATCGTTCGTCCGGCCGCGCCTGGTTGTCGATCGCTGGCGGGATCCGCACACCTTCGAGATCGGCGACAAACCCTATGTCGATCCTCAGGGAGCTCGGATGCGATGGGGCGGGCCGGGCGCGATCGCGCATGATCCAGACTGGTCCACGGCGAAGCTGATGCACTTCATTCCCCGCAGCATGGAACATTTCATCGAGCGCATACGCAGACGCTCCGACCTGCGCGGCGTGACCAACGAGTATTGGAACGTCTTCGATAAGAACGATCTCGAGGATCGAGAGCCTCTCGGCAGGCTGCCGCGTGTCAGGAAGGAGCTTTTCCTGATAGTGGGCGAGGTCATGCGTGCCTTCTGTCAGAGCCTGTCCGCGAGCGCCGAGATGGGCGGAAACGACCAAGAGGCTGCCGTGGCGTCCCGCTCCGAGGTCGTGCCGCATCTCGTGACGACCTGCTTCGGCACCGTGCTCGCGGTCGACAGGGATAAACGCCTGGTGCATGTCGATCGCGACGGCCTGGAGGCGAAGGGTTGCCTGCCGGTCTACGGCCTGCGCGCTGCGGCCTCCGCGCAGCTCCTGTACCTCGTGGGGCCGCCGCAGCTCGCGGGGCCGGTGCAAGCTTCGCATGATCCTCGGATCTCTGATGTCCTGAGCTACCGGCTGCAGGCTGCTGCGGATCGTGAAGCAGTTTATCTGTGCCGTCCGGGAGCGCAGCGCTTCCTGACCGCGCTGCCGCCCGACCCGAGCGGCATCAATGCCACGTCGTCGGACCGGTGGAAGCCGAGCCAGTGGGAAGCATTTTCGCTGACGCCCGTCGGTCTTCCCGACGAGATGCGGATGGTCAGCGAGGGGATCGCGCTGATCGCCGACAGCGCCGCCGGCATTCGCTCCATGACGCGGGCCGGCGTGCCGCCGATGATCTGCGCGTCCGCGATTCAGCTCCTGTCGGACGAGCAGAGGAACCTGCTCGCCCGCATGACGGGTGCGCCGCTTCCAGCCTGGGTATGAACTTGCCGATGCGTGCGTGATACGGTGAGTGCGGCCTCCGGGCTGGCCGAAGCTAGTTTCGCGCCTCCACTCCACCGCTCGTCATCCAGCGCCCGCTGGCGTTCATCACGACGTTCATTCCGGAGCCGTGGCCTGTCTGTTCATGCGCCGCGAGGCAGTCGCTGCAGAAGAAGTTTGTTCCCCCCGCGGCGTTCCTCGGCAGCATCCGGAAGGATCGCGTGCTGAAGGAGACGCCGCCGCCGTTCTCGACGGTCAGGCCAGATCCATCGGCGGTCAGCAATGAGATCCCTCCCGGGTGACCGGGAGGATTGAAGCTGACCTTGCCCATCGGGGAGCCGGCCGCGGGATTACCCACGGCGCCGTCCACGATCAGCCCCACGTTCATCGTAACACTTCTCCAGCCTTGTTCCGCATCGTTCCTCTGGCCCCAAACGACCATGCGCAGCCGGTTGCCTTCCGCCTCCGTCATCGACTCGAGCTCCTCGGTCCGGGTGTCACGGCCGGTCGCCTGAGGCGGGATCCCCGTGTTGCCATCGACGTGCAGGGTGGTTCCGTCGATCTCCGTCGAGCTCGGGCCGCCGGTGAGGCGCAGTATGTTCTGTATTCCATCACCTCCCAGCAGCATGTCGTAGCTGTCCGCAGCCGGTCGGACGGCACGCTGCCTGGAAGTGCCTTTGTCGAGATAGGTATGCGGCGAATAGTTGATGGTCAGTCCATGGAAGGAAGCCTCGTAGTCGGAGCGGGCCTCGTTGTACATGTCCAGTTCGAGACCTTCGAAACGATGCACGAGGCTCGTCGTCGGTGTCCCGTCTGCGTCTCGGGTGGGATCGAAGCCCATCACCCAGACGTTCAGAAAATCCTTGGTCGCAGCGCCGAGAAAGCATGTTTTCGTCTGGTAATGGGTCCATCGCGTATCGAGCCGGTCGCCGGGCACCTGGCCGCCGTGCGGATCGTGTCCGCCGAGCACGGTCCATCCGATGACATGGATCGCCGAGCCGTCCGCCGACCAGCCATCAATGAAGCCGCCATAGGTGTTCATCAGCGGTAGCAGCGGCGTCTTCCCGGGGGAGGGTGCGGGCAGGCCGGGGTCGGTGCTGTTACTGATCACGTTCATCCCGAAGCGGAGCTGAGCCCGCTGCGCCGGCGTCAGAGCCGGATGCGGATAGATGTGGTGCGCGTCATACGTGACGTGCTGCAGGATCAAAGGGGCGTCTGCCGAGTGCGTCAGCGAATACAGATTGACGGCCTCGAAATCCGGATAGGCTGAGAGCGGCCCTACCGGACCGGCGCCGTCCCCAGACTCGAGTCCGGCACCGATGCCGTCCCGCGAAGACTCCCGCCGCTTCGCATCCACGATGATGGAAAGAGCGGCCGCGCTGTCGTAGTTGCCGTACGGCATCGCGTGGATGGTCAAGGATGAGGATGCCCCGCGCTGATGCGGCGGCGCTCCCTGACCCAGATAGTCGGCGGCTACCGCCCCTCCGAGCTGCAGGGAGTTCGGATCGATGCCCCATTGGCGGTCATCATAGCGAACCGGGAAGAACAGAATATGAACGTCATCCGTCGCTGAGTCACGCAGCCGCAGCGGTTCGGCGCTGGAGCGCTCGATCGCGGACGGCGCCGCAGCGGGCGGAGCTGCCCAGGTCCGGATAGACGCTCCTGAGAGGATCGAACACATCCACGAGAACCGCAGAAGGGTCATTCTCCCCGGTCGATAGCGCCTGCTGATCTTCATTCGTTCCGTCTCCCGGGGATGTTCGAACATCGCACACGATGCCTCCGGATCGCCACGTCGAGGCGGTTCGACCGGTCTCGAGGGCGGTTCTCTTACCCGGCAGGCGAACGAGGGGGACATGAACAGGGCGTCGATGGTCCGCCGGGGCACCATTGACGACCGCCGGGAGGCTGAGCATTCTGTTACAATCTGCGAGGATGCAGCGGTATGCGAGAGTTCGCGATACGGCCGTGGTTCAAGGGAAATCCGGGAAATATCGCCATGATGTACATGGCGGCGCTGACGCTCCGCCGGACCTTGGGTTATGGCGAGTTGATCAACGTTTCCATCCCGATCTTCGACGTTGAACTGGCAGATCGGCGTCTGGACGGCATGATCGGCCTGCATGACACGATGCGCGCGAACCTCGCCAGCAGAGGCTTGCTACCGTTCCAGGCCTACAAGCGGATCATCGACAGCTCGACCGCCGGCTTCTTAAGCATGGAAGGCTTCTGCCAGCACGTCGGGAACTTCACGCCTCGCTCCGAGATCAACTATGACGAAGTCCTGAGGCTAGATGATCAGTCGGAGCACGGTCAGGAAGACGAGATCGTCATCAGTATTCGAGGCGGAGAGGTCTTCGACGCGATCCACAAGGATTATACGATGGTCCCGATCGATTTCTACAAGTTTCTAGCGAGAAAGACCGGTCTGAAACCATTATTCTTCGGCCAACTCGGCAACAACCCGTACTGCGACGACCTCCGTCACCATTTTCCGGACGCAAGCTTCATCCCCGGTATCAGCGCGAGGTTCGACTTCAATTTTCTTCGCCGATCCGTTCACATCGTGCCGAGCGTCAGCACCTTCTCATGGCTTGCCGCGTGGCTTTCCGACGCGAAGCGGATCTATCTTCCTCTGACGGGGCTCATCAACCCCAACCAGCATCGTGGAGCCTTTCTCGTCCCACGAGATGACGAACGCTACGAATTCTATCTCTTCCCGAACAATTACGCGCTGAACGTGCAACGCTATCGCGACTACCTGGATCCGATCGCCGGTCTCTGGACCAGGCTGTCGGCTGCTGTGCTGGAGCAGATCTGTGCCACCCGGTCGATGACCGAGAAGAGCCTCGACGCCTACCTTCGTATCTTCAACGAGCGCGAATACCTGGCGATGTATCCTGAGAAGTCCAGCCTACACGAACGGTTCGGCATCTGCGGTCTGGTCAACGACTACGTCAATGACGGCTTCAGTCGCGGACTTCTACCATGCAAGCTCGATGTTTCCTGGTACACCCGCACCTATCCGCGCGCGGCATTGGATGTGGCCAGTAATGTCTACCATGATGAAGTTCACCATTATGCTGAAGTCGGACACAACATGGGCTTTCTCAGCTCTCCGCCGGATTGACGTCGAGGGCGAGCATGAACCAGGCTGCATAGCAAGCATGAATGCTCAGCTCGACATGGCCCGCGATGATCTCGGCGAGCGCCACGGTCTGAACTGAATACTCTCGATCCGCCTTGGGACTGGATAGACTCCGCGTCGTTCTCACGGATCTCGCGTGAGACCTCAGGACGCGGGGCGCAAGATGCGACTCTCAAGGCTCTCGACTTTTCTGTTCCTGGCCGCAGGCGCAGTCGCCCATGCGCAGACGACGCTCAGCGGTTCGTCCGTCGTCATCAACGGTCAGGGACCCAACACCTTTTCAAACGACGGCGGCGCGCCGCGCGTGACCATCTTCCCGGTCACTCCGACCGCTGGCGATCCCTACACCTCGCCTGACTCGCTTCAGGTCGGCGGAAGCGCGGAATGGGCCAGCGGGCAGTTGACGATCAGGGGGGCGCCCTACGGATATTTCGACACCGGCGCTCTCCTGTCGATGGTGACGACGGATGCCCCGCTCGTGAACATGCGCGCGGGTATCGAGGCGGGCTACAACGCCGGCCCGTCGGTGATGGCCAACAGCGCCGATTTCGACATGGTCAGCCTCTATAATCAGACGAACAACGTGCTGCCACGCGTCACCGCTTCGGCCGCGATCGCCAATTCCGACAACGTCGCCCGCACCGTCAGTTATACCGCGACGACGATCAACTTCAGCCCAGCACTTTCCTCCGCTCAACTCGGTCTGCTGCGTCGTTCGATGTGGGTCATCACGAACAGCATCGACCTGCGCGTCACTGCATCGTCCTTCACCCTCGCCGCCGCGGATCTCGCGACCATTTCCAACGGTGATGGGCTGACCGTGTCGTCGACAGGCGCTTTGCCGGCCGGCGTGACGGCGGGACAGACATACTACGCGACGATAGAATACGGGAACCTCTACCTGGCCGCGTCCGCGTCGGATGCTGCGGCCGGTGTGCCTGTGCCCATGACCGCGTCGGGCTCCGGATCCATCACTGTCACCGATACGACGACCGGCAAGTCTGTGCCTGCAACGTTCAAGTTGTTCGTCGCTCCCACCACGACGCTGCCGTTCGTGAACTACTACGGCAGCACCATAAAGAGCTGGGCGACGGATGGCACTTCGATCACGGTGGCGGGCTGGACGGTCCCCGGCCAGGGCAACGGAGCCAGTGGCCAGGTGCCGCCCGTGGCAGCTGCCAACTTGGACAAGGTCCACTCCTCCTACAACGCGCCAGCCGTATTCATAGGCGCACCGACGAAGGCTTTCCTGAATAATTGGGTGCAGATCTACAGTCCCGATCCCAGCAGCGCGGCGAGCGTCAACAACGGAGCGCCCTACGCCTTTCCCCAGAATCATGACAGCCAGATTCATCAGTTCGAGGGCCTGGAGCTGGACCAGATCAATTACGGCACCCTCGATTACGATGCGAGCTTTCATGGCTTGACGATCGGCTACAGCCCGCTCGGGGTGGTCGGTTATGGCACTGCGAGTGCGCATCCGGTGCAGCCGACCTCGGACAGCTACGACCTTCTGCTCGCAGGCGAGATGCCGACCCTGCTCAAGTTCAACGAGATGCCGACCGCAAACGTGATCCAGGCAACCTCCCTGCTGTTCAAGGGCAACAACAGCGTCTCCGCGTCCCTCAACAGCAGGAGCGAGCTGATGGAGACGTCGAAGCTGATCGACTACAACAACATGCGGCTGATGACCTGGCTTCAGCGCGATGCTGTCGGCACCGGCGTCAACTACGGTTCGATGCGCGTCGGGCTGATGGTCGACGGCACCCAGGGCAACTTCGACGGAACGCTGGAAGGTCAGATCGTCTTCAGCCCCCCCGGCTATTCGGGCGGCATCGGGTTTTGCGGCTTCAGCACGCATTGCAATCTCTACGTGCAGGGCGACAACAACGTGTCGCTGGGAAACAGCAGCACGCTCATCCTGCGCACCCCCAGCGGCGGCATCGGCGGCACGATCAACAGCGACGCGCAGGGTGATACCGTCATCGGCACCCAGACCGCCGGTGGATCGCTCGTGGCGAGCAATCCGATCGCGGCCCAGAGCGGGATCAACGTCACCGGCAACGCGAACGTCAGCGGCGGCCTGACTGCCGGCGTCGCGACGATCAACAACAGCCTCACGGCCAACGCCATCTACTCGAAGAACCAGATCGAGATCGGCAAGTCGGCTTCGCTGTGGTTTCAGACCTCGACCGGCAGCATCGCCGGGACCTTGAACTCCGATGATGCCGGCGACGTCCTGTTCGGGACCCAGGTGGGCGGCGGTTCCGCGATCTCGACCGTTCCCCTGGTGGCCCAGAACGGCCTGAACGTCACCGGCAACGCGAACGTCAGCGGCGGCCTGACTGCCGGCGTCGCGACGGTGAGCAACAGCCTCACGGCCAACGCGATCTATTCGAAGAACCAGATCGAGATCGGCAAGTCGGCCTCGCTGTGGTTTCAGACCTCGACCGGCAGCATCGCCGGGACCTTCAGCTCCGATGATGCCGGCGACGTCCTGTTCGGCACCCAAGTGGGCGGCGGTTCCGCGATCTCGACGATCCCGTTCGTGGCACGTAATGGCCTGAGCGTCACCGGCGGCAACGCGACGTTCAGCAACAACCTGACCGCGAACGCGATCTACTCGACCAACCAGATCGTGATCGGCAAGAACTCGGGTCTGCTGTTCCAGACCTCCGCCGGAGGCACGGCGGGCACGATCTCTTCGGACAACGCAGGTGACGTCAATCTCGGGACCCAGGTCGCGGGAGGATCGGCCACGGTCAACATGCCGATGGTCGCCACGCAGGGACTCCAGGTCACCGGAGGATCGGTGGTCTCCTCGGTTCCGGTTCAGCTTGCCAACTACAGCTATGCCTCCCTGCCGGCGACCGGCACCCCGGGTGCGGAGGTCTTCTGCAAGGATTGCCTCAAGCCCTCGGAGACGGCTGGCGCAGGCACCGGCATGCTGGTGGTCGATGACGGGCACTCGCGCTGGATCACGACGGTCGGGACGGTTGCCGCGCATTAGCCGGCCGCTGGAACCGGTGGGACCAGGGCTCTGCCCTGGACCCGCCGGGGCCTGAGGTCCTGAACTCCCATCGCCGTATCTCGAATCGCGACGCTACTGGCCGGTTGCGGAACGAAGAGCAGGCAAGGGGCTTTGCCCCTTGACCCCATCAAAGGCAAGCCTCCGAAAACCTTGATTTAGAAGATGCGGTTTGGGGCCTTCGGCCCCGACGGGTCAAGGGCAGAGCCCTTGCCCTGGTTTTTCCGCAGCCCGCTGAGTCTTGTCGGACTTGCCTGTGCTCCGCGGAGCCTTGATGATGGCGGCGATCATCCGAGGAACGGGATGCCGAAGCCGGACGCGGTAGACGGTTCGCCGGCCGGCCCAGCCTTGCCCGGCCTGGTCGTGCACGACCCGGTGTCGGTTCGCGACGGCGGCTTCCACCTGGTCCTCGACGGCCACGCGGTGCCGCTGCTGATGACGGGGCGCATCGTCCCGTACTTCCTGCCCGGCTGGCGGGCGTCCCACCTCTATACCGGCTTCGCCCCGCTGTTCCTGCTCGAACTCGCGCACGAGGATGGGCGGCGCGCCACCTGGTTCCTCGACCAGCGGATGCAGCATGTCGCCGACATGGTGGAGGCCCTGCCGCGCGCGCTGGGCGACCTGCTGCGCCAGAAGGCGGCGCCGGTGCTGGGGCGGCTGATGCACGCGATCCTGCATCAGGGAGAGCCGGAGCTGTCGCCGGACTGCCTCGCCTTCCTCAGCGTCAATCCGGCCAGCCGGCGCGCGATCGCGATGCACTGCCTCGAGCTGCTGCTGCGGCCGCCGCTGCTGCTGCCGGAGAGCGAGCTCGCGCCGAACTCGCTGCTGTTCCGCGGCGAGGCGGGTGGCGGGCTGCGCGCGATCAGCCGCGCGCAGCTATCTGCGGGGCTCGCCGGGGACCTACAGGATCGCCTCGCCGCCGCGTTCCGCGACGGCGCGCTGTCATGGCCGAGCCCGGTCGACGGCGCCATGCTGCGGGCGCAGGGATGCCTGTGCTTCGACGATTTCCACTTCGCCTTCCGCTTCGCCGACCGCGCGCACGGCCTGGTGTTCTTCGTCATGGTCGCCGACCACTACTCGCGCATCGGCGGCGTCTGGTTCCCCTCGCTCGGCCTGCTGGTCAGCCAGGACGGGCTCATGCGCAGCGTCGGCGGGCCGCTGCTGCAACATATTCCGTACTGGTTCGTCACCCACAGCTGCCAGTGGGCGGAGCTGCTGGTGCCCTATCTGAGGCAGGGTGCCGCGCGCTTCGCCAGCGTGCTGCGCGGCCGGCCGGGGGTGCATATCGGCCATCAGCTGTGGAACGAGCTGAGCGGCATCGACGCGCTGCTGGCGAGCCGGCCGGAGGCGCTGCCGGAATTCATCGTGCTGAATGCGTCCGACGGCATCGAGCTGTACGGACCGATCGACGCCCTGTTCCCGGCCCTGCGCGGACGGGTGAACCGCGATCTCGCCGACATCCCGGCGATGATCCGCTACGCCTACGGCCATCGCGTGGCGGTGCTGCGCGTCACCCGCGAGCACGTCTCCGCCCGGCTGCGCGAGCGCCTGCTCGGCCGCATACGAGACAGCGAGGCCTACCGGGAGGTGAGGCGAAGCATCACCGCGGCGCACGGCCGGGCGGCCGGCGCCAGGATCCCGGTGATCCTGCTGGGATTGCGGGTCGAGAACCGCACCCTGGTCGACCTCGCCGCCTGCTTGGGCGACCTGATCGGCTTCGTCGTCGAACGCCATCCCGGCGCGGTGATCGTGCTCGACGGCCACAACGCGCGCGGCGGCGCCGAAGGCGGCAAGGTCATCGAGAGCCACGGCGAGTCGTTCGCCGGCCGCAGGCCGGTCGAGATCGAGCGCGAGCTGGCCGAGCAACTGCGTCGCCGCTTCGCCGCGAGCCCGGTCGCCATCTTCGACACCATCGGCCAGCCGATCGAGGCGAGCCTGTGCTGGGCCGATCAGTGCGACTGCTTCGTCTCGATCTGGGGCGCCAGCCTCGCCAAGTATCGCTGGGTCTGCAACCGGACCGGCCTGGTGATCAGCAGCCGCAGCAACCTGATGCATCGCGCCGACCTGCATATCTACGACGCGCCGCGCTTCATGGAAGCGCCGACGCTGCTGCGCTTCATCGAGCCGGACCTGGTGGAGGATCAGCCCGAGGCGCCGCTGCTGGTGAACGTGGCGCCCGGTCAGGCCTCGTTCTTCAACTTCCGCCTGGACCAGGGGCGGCTATTCGCGCAGGTGGGCGAGATGATCGAGCACAGCCTGGCGACGCGGCAGGCCGGCTGAGGCGATGGTCAGGCGCGCTGCCGCGGTAGTCGCCGGCGGGACCGGATCCGCGCCAGCAAGGCGGCGGCGAAGCGGGTGGTGGCGGAGATGCCGATGCCGCCCGGTGCCGGGACCGGACGATGATCCGGATGCGGCTTGAACACGGTGCCGCGATAGGCGGGCGTGTTGCTGGCGATCGAGCGCGCGTCGCGCTCGTCCCAGGCATGCACCCCCGATCGGTGTTGAGGCATCGACATATCCAGACCCTTCCGGTGCATCAACATGCACGCCTGCAGCATATAGGAGGAGAAATGTTGCAACACAGCATTTTCTACCGCCGGCGCCGGATCATCACCTTATTGTAACTTCCGGGCCGCGCCGGGCCGGCCTCTTCGCGGCGCGCCAGCGGCGGATGCGAGGTTATTCGTCACCCCCAGCGCGCGGGATGTTGCCCTGGCCGCCGATGTGCATGATATCCACCGCTGGCACGTCGTCGTGGGAAGAGCAGGCGGTCGCGAGCCTCGACGCGCCGGGCACGGTCGTCCCCGACCACGTCGAGGCAGGAGGCCGGTCATGGTTCATCGGGAGAGGCGGATGCGGATCGTGGTTCATCTGCTGCCGGTTATTGCCGGCGGCGCGGCGGCGGCGCTGCTGTGCATGCAGCTCGCGGCCTGCACGAGCTATGGCGGACCGGTCACCAACGCCGCGCCGCCGGCCGGATCCCAAGGTCCGCCGCTGCTGACCGGCCAGTACTCGCCCTAGCCAGTACTCGCCCTAGTCATCCGCCTCAGTCACTCCCCTGGCCGGACCGGCGCCGGATCGCAGCCGAGCCGGAGTTCAAGCTCACGCATCGGCCCGACATGCTGCGACGCGACTCCAGCTTCATCATCGTGCTGCTGGCGCTGCTCACCGCGGTCGGCCCGATCTCCACCGACATGTATCTTCCCGCCTTTCCGGCGATGCGGCTGGCGCTGCGGGCGCCGCCCGGTGCCGCGCAGATCACGCTCGCGGCCTGGTTCCTCGGCCTCTCGGTGGGACAGGTCACGCACGGGCCGCTGTCGGACCATTACGGCCGGCGGGTGCCGTTGCTGCTCGGCACCGCGCTCTACAGCCTGGCCTCGGTCGGCTGCGCGCAGGCCACCTCGATGGGCATGCTCTCGTTCTGGCGCGTGATCGCCGCGTTCGGCGGTGCTGCGAGCCTGACCATCCCGCGGGCGGTGATACGCGACCTGGTGGTCGACGGCCTCGCAGCAGCGCGCCTGCTGGGGCGGCTGACGCTGGTGGTCGGCGTGGTGCCGATCCTCGCCCCCACCGCCGGCGGCCTGATCGCGCAGGGATGGGGCTGGCGCGCGATCTTCTGGATCGCCGCCCTGTACGGCATCCTCTGCACCGCGCTGATCTGGCGCCTGCTGCCGGACACGCTGGCGCCGAGCAGCCACGTGACGCTGCGCCTGCTGCCGACCCTGCTGCGCTACCGCAAGGTCTGGCGCGACCGGGTGTTCCGCAGCCACGCGCTGGAGGGCGGCTTCGCCACCTTCAGCCTGTTCGCGTTCCTTGGCGGCGCGCCGCCGGTGTTCCTGGCCGGCTTCGGGCTCTCGCCGCCTTGGTTCGGCGCGGTCTTCATCCTCAACGCGGTCGGCTACATCGTCGGCACCCAGCTCAACGCCAGGATCCTGCCGCGTTTCGGCACCGCCCGGGTGCTCAGCGCCGCCTCGATCGGGCTGATCGTGACCAGTGCCGCGATGCTCGCGCTGTCGCTGTCGCCGCTGCGCGGGCCGCTCGCGATCGCCTGCTGCATGATGGGATCGATGGTCGCACTCGGCTTCCTGCTGCCCGGAGCGGTGATCGGCGCGCTGCTGCCGCATCCTGGCGAGGCCGGCAGCGCGTCGGCGCTGTACGGCACCGTGGTGTTCCTGATCGGCGCGATCAGCACCGTGCTGGTCGGCGAGATCGGCGGCACCAGCCCGGTGCCGATGGCGGCCTTGATGCTGGCCGGAGCGCTCGCGGCCGCGCGCTGCGACCAGCTGCGCGCGCGGGCGCGGGCCAGGCGCCGCGCGGCGGTCGCCGCATGATCGACCGGCCGCGGCACGCCACCGCGAACGCCAGCGCCGCCGGGCGGTGTCAATCGCCGCGATGCGGCGCTAGGCTGCCAGCCCGATGCACTTCCAGCGCTTCCGCACGGTCCGCCTGACCTCCGGCCGCCACGGTCGGTTCGGCCTGCTGGCCGCCATGGTGGCGCTGGTCGGCCAGCTGGCGTTCGGCAGCCTGGTCGCGCCGGACGACGCCGCCGCGAGCCGGCTCGCGGCCCTCGATGCGATCAGCATCCTGTGCGACGGCCATTCCACGCCGGACCCGGGAGGCCGGGCGCCGCACCGGCATCACGCAGCCGACCTCGCGCTCTGCCCGCTGGTGGCCGCGCTGGCGGTTCCCGGCTGCATCCTGCCGACCGCCTCGCCGCTGCTTGCGGCGCGCTCCCGCGCGACCGGCGCCAGGTGCTGGGAACGACCGCCCGGCCGCGGGCCGCCTCCCGCCACCGCGCGGGTCGCCCCGCCACGCGCCCCTCCCATCATGGCCTGAGACCAACGGCCTGAAACTGACCGTCAGGAGGCAAGGCTGGGCTCTGCCCAGACCCGCCAAAGGCCTCGGCCTTTGGAAACCGCCTCAAGACAATCGGATTCTCAGGGATTCGCCTTGAGCGGGTCCAGGGCAGAGCCCTGGCGCTGCATGGGTCACAGGCAAAGGCCGTTGGCATGAGATCGATCGTCGCCTGACCCCGGCCAAGCGCCGGCGTCCGGCACTCTCACGTCAGGGAACCTCACCATTGTCACACCTCCCCCCGGCAGCGGCGCTCGGCGCCGTGCTGCTCTGCCTGCCCGCGATGCCCGCCGCGGCCCACGTCATCGCCGGCGTCCGCGTCTTCCCGGTCACGCTGACCTTCGACGATCCCGGGGTCAGCGACGAGGCCTCGCTGCCCGCCTTCAGCTACAGCCGCAGCGCCGCCGACGGCGGCAGCGGTCCCGGCCACGAGGTCGATCTCGGCTTCGAGTACGACAAGACGATCACCTCGAACACGGCGCTGATCCTCAATGACGGCTACGATATCCAGCAGATGAATGGCGCCAAGGCCCAGACCGGCTTCGAGAACCTGTTCATCACCGGCAAGTGGCAGGCCTACACCGACGCCGCGCACGAGTTCGTGGCCTCGCTCGGCGTGATCCGCGAGATCGGCGGCACCGGCACGACCCATACCGGAGCGGATCGTCACGGCTCGACGGCGCCGACCGGCTATTTCGGCAAGGGCCTCGGCGACCTGCCGATCGGCTTGCTGCGGCCGCTCGCGGTCACCGGCGAGCTGAGCTACACGATCGCCGACCGCGAGCTGAAGGCGATCCAGCCGCCTGCGACGTCGATGTCGCCGTTCGATAGCGGCCTTCCTGCTCAATACAACAACGCCAACAACAACGCCTGGGCCGGGGCGCTGTCGGTGCAGTACAGCCTCCCCTACCTGCAGTCGCAGGTGAAGGATCTCGGCCTGCCGGGCTTCCTGGGCGAGCTGGTGCCGCTGGTGGAGTTCACCTGGTCGTCGCCGGCCTCCACGCCGAGCGCGCAGGGCACGACCTGGACCGCGGCGCCGGGCGTCATCTACATGGCGCAGTGGGGCGAGATCGGCCTCGAGGCGCTGGTGCCGCTGAACAAGGCGGCCGGCAGCAACGTGGGGGCGGTCGGGCTGGTCCATTTCTTCTTCGACGACCTGTTCCCGGCCACCATCGGCCGGCCGCTGCTGCCATGAGCCGGCGCGAAGCGACGCGGCCGCCGCGCGCCTGGCCGGCGCTGGCGCTGGCCGGCCTGCTGCTCGGTCCGGAGCCGGCCGCGGCGCACGCCTTTCTCAGGCATGCGAGCCCCGCCGTCGGCAGCGCGGTGCATCCGGCGCCGACGGAGGTCGCGATCGAGTTCACCGAGGGGGTCGAGCCGCGCTTCAGCAGCATCGTCGTGCAGGACGCGGCCGGTGTTCGCGTCGACCGGGGGGCGGCGCACCTGGCGGGCGGCGAGGCGCGCCTCGCGGTGGCGCTCGGGCCGCTCACGCCGGGCAGCTACTCGGTGACCTGGCACGCGGTCGCGACCGACACCCACAAGACCCAGGGCCGCTTCGGCTTCACGGTGAAGCCGTAGCGATGCGGCAGGCGGCGATCATGGCGCTGCTGCCGCAGGGCAGCCTGGCGCTGCTGCCCGACGGGGGCGTGGCGCTGCTGCTGGCGCGCGCGACATACGTCGCGGCACTGCTCTCGCTCAGCGGCTGCCTGGTGTTCCGCACGCTGGTGGCACCACGGGCGGCCGACGCCGGCCGCGGCGCCGGCGCGGCGGCGGTCGAGCGCGCGCTGTCGCGGCTGACCTGGATCAGCCTCGTCGTCTCGCTGCCCGGCCTGGCGGTCTGGGCGGTGCTGCAGACCGGGGCGATCTCCGACGCCGACGGCCCGTCGCAGGCGCTCTCGTTGCTGCCGGTGGTGCTGGCCGACACCCGGTTCGGCCGGCTGGTGCTGCTGCAGCTGGCGCTGGCCGCCGCGACCGGCGTGCTGCTCGCGGCCGGCCGGCTTCGCCTCGCGGCGATCGTCGCGGCGGCGGATGCGGCGGCGCAGGCCGGGCACGGCCACGCGATGGCGATGCGAGGCGGGTTCAGCCTGCTGTTCGGCCTCGACGTGCTGCATCTGCTGGCCGCCTCGGTCTGGATCGGCGGGCTGGTGCCGCTGCTGCTGGTGGTGCGTCTCGGGCCGGCCGCGGCCGGCGCCGCCGCCGCGCGCTGGTTCGCGCCGCTGGGGAAATGGTCGGTCGGCCTGCTCGCGGGATCGGCGCTGGTGCAGGGCTGGGTGCTGGTGGGCAGCCTGACCGCGCTGCGCACCATGCCGTACGGCGTGGTGGTGCTGGTCAAGACGGCGCTGTTCGGGGTGCTGCTCGGCTTGGCGCTGCTCAACCGCTATCGGCTGGCGCCGCGCCTGCGCGGCGGTGACGCCGAGACGGCGCGGCGCAGGCTCGTCGGCAGCATCGTGGTGCAGACCGGATTCGGGCTGCTGGCGGTGGCCGCCTCGGCGGTGCTGAGCGGCCTGACCCCGGGGATGGACATGCAGGCGGCGCCGTCGTGAAGCGGACGCCGCGGCTTCGCAACGCGCCCGCGCGTGTCCGGCCCTCGCGCGGGCGTGACCGGTCGAACCTGCTGCTGATCGGCGCCGTCACGATGGTGCTGCTGATGCTCAGCGCGGGCCTGCTGCGGCTGCTGGGCCGCGCCGTGCCCGCCGACGCGGTGGGTGGTCCGTGGATGCTGACCGGCAGCGACGGCCGCAGCGTGAGCGACCGCGACCTGCGCGGCCGCTACCTGCTGATCTATTTCGGCTACGCGTCCTGCCCGGACGTCTGCCCGACCGCGCTGAGCGCGGTCGCCGACGCGATGCGCCGGCTCGGCGCGCGCGCGGCGCGGCTGCAGCCGGTGTTCATCACCATCGATCCCGGCCACGACACGCCGCGGGTGGTCGGGCAGTTCGCCGCCAGCTTCGGTGCGCACGTCATCGGCCTGACCGGAACCGCGTCGCAGATCCGCGCCGTCGAGCGGCAGTTCCGCGTGCTCGCGGTCACCCGCCCGGCGGCGCCGGGCGCCGGCGGCTACACCATCGACCACACCTCCGTGCTGCTGCTGATCGGGCCGGACGGCCGCTACCTCGCACCGCTCCCGGCGACGGACTCGGGCGGGGCGATCGCGGCCGATCTGGCGCGCTACGTGGCACCCACCGGTTCCGGCTAGCCGCGTCCTGGACCGTGCCGCGCCCGGATGGTATCGCCCGCCACCGCCTGCCGCAGGAGAACCGGCCGATGCCCTGCCCGCCCAGCCGCCGCCGCCTGGCGCGACTTATCCCGCGCGCCATGCTGCTCGCGGTCCTGGCGACGGCGGGTCCCGCCGCGACCGGCTGGCCGCAGCGCGCCCATGCGGCCGCCGCCGCGGGCGACGAGGACGCGGACTTCATGCGACGCATGGCGGCGCAGCCCGGCGTGAAGACCCTGCCCTCGGGCCTCGCATACAAGGTGCTGCAGTCCGGCGATCCCGCCGGCACGCCGCCCGAGCCGGGCGACCAGCTGGTGCTGAACTATGAGGGCAAGCTCTCGGACGGCGCCATCTTCGACAGCACCGAGCAGCAGGGCGGCATGGCGCGGCTGCCGTTCGAGGGGCTGATCCCGGGCTGGATGGAGGGCCTGAGGCTGATGCGTCCGGGCGATGTCTGGATGCTCTACATCCCGAGCCGGCTGGGCTACGGCGCCAGGGGCCAGGGACCGATCCCGCCGAACGCGCCCCTGGTGTTCAGGATCGAGCTGATCGCGGTGCATCGCGGCGGCGGCTGAACGGACGCCCCCGCGTCTGCCGGGGTTCAGGCGTGGAGCCGCTGCCCCATCCGGGCCGCCAGCGCCTCCGCCAGTCCCTCGACCACCGGCCCCCAATCCTGCGGCGCGAGCTGCCCGAAGCGGCGCAGCGAGGGATACCAGTCGCGACCGGCGCGGAAGCCCTCGCCCCAGCGCCAGTCGCCGCCGAAGCGGTCCAGCAGCCAGATCTCGGCGCCGAGTGATCCGGCCAGGTGGGCGATCGCGCTGTCGACGCTGATCACCAGGTCGAGGGCGCCGATCAGCGCCGCGGTATCGGCGAGGTCGCCCGGGCCAGGCTGCGGCACGGTCAGCACCATGCCGTCGGGCGGCGCCGCCGCTTGCGCCGCCGCCGGGCCCTGCTGCAGCGAGACGAACCGCACGCCCGCCACCCGCGCCAGCGGCGCCAGGATGTGCAGCGCGACCGAGCGCGACCGGTCGAAGCGGTAGCTCGCCGAGCCGGCCCACGCGAGCCCGACGCGGCGGCCGGGCGGCAGCCGGCAGCGCCAGGCCTGCACCGCCTGCGGGTCGGCCCGCAGCGTCATCGCCGGCGGCGCCGGCTCGCCCAGCAGGTGCGGCAGGCTGAGCAGCGGAGCCTGGGCGGTGCAGGCTACTGCTGCCTCGTCCGGCGCCGCCTCCCCGGCCTGCAGCAGGCGCACGCGAGCGGGATCGAACAGCCGCGACTCGCGCACCAGGCGCAGCAGCGGTGCCGGCAGCTCGAGCGCCAGCGCCACGCGCGCCGCCGCCGGCGCCACCCAGCGCAGGAACTGGATGCTGTCGCCCAGTCCCTGCTCGGCGCGGATCAGCACCGCGCCGTCCGCACGGGGGACACCGTCCCATCGCGGCAGCTCGGACGGCGCGGCGCCGCCGATCAGGCCGAGCCGCGCCTCGAAGCCGGCCCAGCCTTCGGCCAGCGCGCCGCGCGCCAGCATCAGGGTCGCGAGGTTGAAGCGGGCCTGCGGCGCCGCCGGGTCATGCCGCAGCACTGCGCGGAACCGCGCCTCCGCCTCGGCCGACCGTTGCAGCGCCGCGAGTGCCGTGCCGTGATTGACGGCGACGGCGTCGTCGTCGGGCGCCAGCTCCGCCGCCTGCGCCAGGACCGCCTCCGCTTCCCCGGTCTCGCCCAGCCCCATCAGCACCAGCCCGAGGCTGCTGAGCGTCGCGGCGTTGCGCGGCGCGAGGGCGAGGGCGCGCAGCAGGCGGTCGCGTGCCGGCTGCAGCCGGCCCTGGGCGAACAGCGCGGTGCCGAGATTGGCCTGCGCCGCCGCATCCTGCGGCAGCAGCTCGGCGACGCGCCGGAAACCCGCTTCCGCCGGATCGAGCGCGCCGGCGGCGCCGTGCGCCGCGGCCAGCGCGTGCCAGGCGAGCGGATCGCGCGGCGTCAGCCGGACCGTCTCGGCGAACGCCGCGATGGCCGCGGCCGCAGCACCGCGCCCGCGCAGCACGCCGCCCAGCAACAGCCAGGCCGACGCGTCGTTCGGGGCGAGCCGCAGTGCCAGGCGCAGGCTGGCCTCCGCCTCGTCGAGCCGGCCCAGCCGCGACAGCGCCTGGGCCAGCGCGCGGTGCGCCCGGGGATCGTCCGGCGCGCGCAGCGACGCCACGTGCAGCGCCGCGCGCGCCGGCTCCAGGTGGCCGCGATCGAGCAGCGCCAGGCCGAGCGAGAGGGTGTAGCCGGCGATCTCGGGGGCGACCGCCACCGCCTGCCCGATCAGGCCGATCGCGAGGTCCGGCCGTCCCGCCTCGTGCGCCAGGCAGCCCAGCCCGTGCAGGCTCTCCGCGTGGCCCGGCGACAGCGACAGCGCCTCGCGATACAGCCGCTCCGCCTCGGCGTGACGGCGCGCCCGATGATGCAGCGCAGCCTGCGCCGCGAGCTGCCGCGCCTCCTCACCGTGCATGCTGCTCGCTCTCCCGGCCGCGACCGTGACCCCTGCGCCAGGGCTCTGCCCTGGACCCGCCCAAGGCGAAGCCTTGAGAATCCAATTGTCCTAGATTGGTTTCCAAAGGCCTAGGCCTTTGGCGGGTCTGGGCAGAGCCCAGCCTTCTCTCCTGCCAGCCTTGCCTCCTGACGTTCAGTTTCAGGCCTCCCGGCCGCGACCGCGGCCTGTTATGGCTGACCGCGTATCGGGAAGGAACGCCGCATGCTGGCCTACCAGACGCTAGAGCGGCGCTTCGCGCGCATCAACGACGTGGAGGGTGCGCTCGGCATCCTGAACTGGGACAACGACACCATCATGCCGGCCGGCGCCGCCGGGCCGCGCGCCGGACAGCTGGCGACGCTCTCGGTGATCGCCCACGAGATGCTGACCGCGCCGGACATGGCGGAGCTGCTGTCGCAGGCGGCGGGCGAGCTCGATCCCTGGCGGCGCGCCAACCTGGGCGAGATGCGCCGGCTGCACGCGCATGCCAGCGCGGTGCCGCCGGACCTGGTGGAGGCGGCCTCGCGCGCCGCGTCGGCCTGCGAGCGGGCCTGGCGCGAGGCGCGTCCGCGCAGCGACTTCCAGGGACTGCTGCCGCTGCTGGCCGAGGTGCTGCATCGTCAGCGCGACATCGCCGCGGCCAAGGGCGAGGCGCTCGGGCTCGCGCCGTACGACGCGCTGCTCGACCAGTTCGATCCGGGCAACCGGCAGGCGCTGATCGATCCGGTGTTCGAGACGCTGCGCGCCGGGCTGCCCGAGCTGATCGGCACGGTGATGCAGCACCAGTCCCGCCTGCCGCCGGCGCTGCCGCTGGAGGGGCCGTTTCCGGCGGCGCTGCAGAAGGCGCTGGCGGAGCGGCTGATGCTGGCGGTCGGCTTCGACGCCGCGCGCGGCCGGCTCGACGTCAGTACGCATCCGTTCTGCGGCGGCGCCGTCGACGACGTGCGGATCACCACGCGCTACGACGAGGCGGACTTCGCCGGCGCGTTGATGGGGGTGCTGCACGAGACCGGGCACGCGCTGTACGAGCAGGGCCGGCCGCGCGAGTGGCTGTCGCAGCCGGTCGGGCGGGCGCGCGGCATGACACTGCACGAGAGCCAGTCGCTGCTGATCGAGATGCAGGCCTGCCGCTCGCTCGCCTTCGTGTCCTACCTCGCGCCGCTGCTGCGCGAGACCTTCGGCGTGAGCGGCCCGTCCTGGCAGCCGGAGAACCTGCATCGCCGCATGACCCGGGTGGCGCCCGGCTTCATCCGCGTCGATGCCGACGAGGTCACCTACCCCGCGCACGTGCTGGTCCGCTACGGGCTGGAGACGCGGCTGATCGCCGGCACGCTGGCGCTCGCCGACCTGCCCGAGGCGTTCGATGCCGGCATCGAGGCGCTGCTCGGGCTGCGCGTGCCCGACCATCGCCGCGGCGTGCTGCAGGATATCCACTGGCCGGCCGGGCTGTGGGGCTACTTCCCGTCCTACACGCTGGGCGCGATCGCCGCCGCGCAGTTGTTCGAGGCCGCCTGCCGCGACCAGCCGGCGCTGCCGGACTGCCTGCAGTTGGGGGATTTCGCGCCGCTGCGGGGCTGGCTGGGCCGGCACGTGCACGGCCGCGGCAGCGCCGCCACCACCGGCGAGATCGTGCGCGACGCCACCGGCGCGGCACTCTCCGCCGAGCCCTATCAGCGCCATCTGCGGCGGCGCTATCTCGGTGCGGCCTGACCCGGCGATGCCGGAGATCCGCGCAGCACCGGCGGCGCCCGCGGCGGATCGCGGCCGCGGCGGGGCCTGTGGCTGCTGCTCCTGGCCGCCTCGCCCGCCGCCGCCGCGGGCCGTGATCCGGGTGCGGCGGTGCCCACGCCGCCGGCCGCTGCCGCCCTCGCCGTCCCCGCCGCCGCCGCCACCGCCGCCGCCGCCGATCGCCTCGGCAGCGTCGGCCACTCCGACAAGCTGGTCTGGAACGGCGTGGTAGTGGCGCGCGACCGCCGGATCTTCGTGATGTTCCCGCGCGTCTGCGGCAATCCCGGGCCGTCGCTCGCGACCCTCGACGGACACGGCGATGCGGTCGCCTACCCCGGGGCCGGCTGGAACGACTGGACCGCCGGCGACGGCAAGGCCGATCCGACGCACGGCTTCGTCGGGCTGAGCGCGATCCGGCTGGCACCCGACGACAGCCTGTGGGTGGTCGATAGCGGGGTGCCCGGGTTCGGCCGCGCGCCGCTGCCGGGTGCCACCAAGCTGCTGCGGATCGACCTCGCCAGCAACCAGGTGACGCGCACCTACGTGTTGCCGCCCGACGTGCTGCGGCCGAAGAGCATGATCGACGACGTGCGCTTCAACGGCGGCGACGCCTATCTCGCCGACGCCGGAGCACCCGGGCTGATCGTGCTCGACCTCGCCGGCGGCGGCGCGCGGCGGGTGCTCGACCACGACCCGTCGACCACCGCGCAGCGGCCGACCGTGGTGGACGGCGAGGTGCTCAGGGGCCCCGACAACAAGCCGGTGATGATCCATGCCGACCGGCTCGAGGTGAGCCCGGACGGTCGCTACCTCTACTACCAGCCGCTGCCGGGGCCGATGTCGCGCGTCCCCACCGCCCTGCTCGACGACGCCAGGGCGAGCCCGCAGGCGGTCGCGGCCGGGGTGGAGTTCTGGTACGACACGCCGGCGCTGGGCGGCACCGCGATGGACGCCGACGGCACGCTCTATCTCAACGATCTCGAGCAGGACCGCGTGCTCAGCCTGACGCCGGGCCGGGTGCTGGGGACGGTACTGCGCGACGCGCGGCTGCACTGGGCGGGGGGGTCGTTCCTGCGCGACGGCACCCTCACCCTGACGGTGCCGCAGCTCGACCGCTGCGCGCCGTTCCACCACGGCAAGGCGCAGCTGCGCTTCCCGGTCGAGCTGCTGGCGCTGCGGCTGCATCCGGCCGCCGGCCAGGGTGCGGCGCGCTAGCGCCAGGCAAGGGCGCTGCCCTTGACCCGCTGGGGCCGGCGGCCCCAGATCCCCAAAATCCCGGACTAATGGATTTCAAACGCTCCGCCTGTGATGGGGTCCAAGGGGCAGAGCCCCTTGCCCTGCCCTCGTCCCGCCTGCTGGCGCCGCAATCGATTCCTTCGCGCCGGCGTTGCGGCGGTTTATGACTGGGTCGATGCGCTACATCTCCACCAGGGGCCAGGCCCCGATCCGCGACTTCTCGGGCGTGCTGCTCGCCGGGCTCGCCGAGGATGGCGGGCTCTATCTGCCCGAGAGCTGGCCGCAGCTCTTGCCCGACGACTGGCGCGCCCTGCGCGGGCTGCCCTATCCGCTGCTGGCAGCGCGCATCCTGGCGCCGTTCACCGCCGGCTCGATCGACGCCGCCACCCTGGAGCGCCTGTGCGTCGAGAGCCTATGGCGGCTTCGGCCACCCGGCGATCGTGCCGCTGGTGCAGCTCGACCGCGGACTGTTCGTCCAGGAGCTGTTCCACGGCCCGACGCTCGCCTTCAAGGACCTGGCGATGCAGCTGCTGGGCCGGCTGTTCGACCACGTGCTGACGGGCCGCCGACCGGCGCATCACCATCGTCGGCGCCACCTCCGGCGATACCGGCTCGGCGGCGATCGAGGCCTGCCGCGACCGCGCGCGCGATGCGACTGGTGATGCTGCATCCGCTCGGCCGCACCAGCGAGGTGCAGCGGCGGCAGATGACCACGGTGCTGTCGCCCAACATCGCCAACCTGGCGGTGCGACGGCAGCTTCGACGATTGCCAGGACCTGGTGAAGGCGATGTTCGCCGACGTGCCGTTCCGCAGACGAGCTGCGGCTGTCGGCGGTGAACTCGATCAACTGGGCGCGGGTCGCGGCGCAGATCCCGTACTACGCCGCCGCCGCGCTGGCGCTGGGGGCGCCGGACCGGCCGGTGCGTTCAGCGTGCCGACCGGCAATTTCGGCAACGTGCTGGCGGCCTGGGCGGCGCGCCGCATGGGGCTGCCGATCGCGCGGCTGGTCGTGGCCGCCAACCGCAACGACATCCTGGCCGCTTCCTCGACGCCAACGACATGTCGATGCATGCCGACGGTGGCACCGAGCCTGTCGCCGCATGGACATCCAGGTCAGCTCCAACTTCGAGCGGCTGCTGTTCGAGCTGCTCGGACGCGACCCGGCCGCGACTGCACGCGCACCATGCTGGGTTTCGCGCCAGCGGCCGCATGGCGGTGCCGGACGCGGCCTGGCGCGCGCCGCCGGCTGTTCGCGGCTTCCGGCTGGACGACGCGGCACCCTGGCCGAGATCGCCGGCTGCACCGCACGCATCGGGCTATCTCGCCGATCCGCACAGCGCGATCGGCATCGCCGCCGCGACGGGCGGCGAGCCGCGGGCCGCGACCACGGCGTGCCGATGGTCGCGATGGCCACCGCGCACCCGGCCAAGTTCCCCGACGCGATGCTCGCGGGCCACCGGCATCCGGCCGGCGCTGCCGCCGCGGCTCGCCGACCTATATGACAGCGCGAGGAGCGCTACCGGCTGGTGGACAACGAGCTCGGCGCCGTCGAGGCGGCGGTGCGCGCGGCCGCGATGAAGAATGCCGCCTGATCCCCCTCCCGCGCCCTCCGGCGGAGCCCTAGGAACACCATGACCGATCCGATCAACGTCACCCGCCTGCCCTCCGGCCTGCTCGTCGTCACCGAGCGCATGGAGCGGGTCGAGACCGTCTCGCTCGGCGCCTACGTCGCCAGCCGGCACGCGCAACGAGACCGCCGAGGAGAACGGCGTCTCGCACTTCCTCGAGCACATGGCCTTCAAGGGCACCGAGCGGCGCTCGGCCGCCGCGATCGCCGAGGAGATCGAGAACGTCGGCGGCCACATCAACGCCTACACCGCGCGCGAGCAGACCGCCTACTACGTCAAGCTGCTGAAGGAGGATCTCGCGCTCGGCGCCGACATCATCGGCGACATCCTGACGCACAGCACCTTCGAGCCGGGCGAGATGGAGCGCGAGCGCGGCGTGATCCTGCAGGAGATCGGCCAGGCCAACGACACGCCGGACGACATCATCTTCGACCATTTCCAGGAGACCGCGTTCCCGGGCCAGCCGATGGGCCGCCCGGTGCTGGGCACCGAGGCGCTGATGCGGGGGATGACGCGGCAGTCGCTGACCGGCTACATGCGCCAGCACTACACCACCGGCAACGTCGTGGTCGCCGCCGCCGGCAACCTGCGGCACGACGAGGTGGTGGATCTGGTGGGCGAGCACTTCGCCGACCTCGCCGACACGCGCCGCCGAGGCGGTGCAGCCCGGCGCCTACCAGGGCGGCGAGTTCCGACGCGAGCGCGACCTCGACCAGGTGCACGTCGTGCTCGGCTTCCCCTCGGTCGGCTACGGCGATCCCGACTACTATCCGGTGCTGCTGCTCTCGACCCTGCTCGGCGGCGGGATGTCGTCGCGCCTGTTCCAGGAGGTGCGCGAGAAGCGGGGTCTGGTCTACTCGGTCTACGCGTTCAACGCGCCGTATCCTCGATGGCGGGCTGTTCGGCATCTATGCCGGCACCGGCGAGAGCGAGGCCAAGCAGCTGCTCCCCGTCACCATCGAGGAGCTGCGCAAGGTGCAGCGGCAGATCGGCCAGGAGGAACTCGACCGCGCCCGGGCGCAGGTCAAGTCCAGCCTGCTGATGTCGCTGGAGAGCACCGGCAGCCGCTGCGAGCAGCTCGCCCGGCAGTATCAGGTGTTCGGCCGGCTGATCCCGGTCGCCGAGACGGTGGCCAAGCTGAACGCGGTCGGCATCGACGACGTGCGTCGCAGCGCGGCACGGCTGTTCCACGGCACCCCGACGCTGGCCTCGATCGGGCCGTCGCGGCACATCCCGACGCTCGACAGCCTCACCGAGAGCCTCGCGGCATGAGCGGCGCGAGCAGGAGCGTCGAGCTGCTCGGCGAGCTGGTGTCGCTGGCGCAATCGCAGGGTGCCGACGCCGCCGAGGCGGTGCTGGTGCGCGGCACCTCGCTCGGCGTGCAGGTGCGGCAGGGCCGCACCGAGGAGCTGGAGCGCTCGGAGCATAACGATCTCGGGCTGCGCGTGTTCGTGGGCAGGCCGGGGGCGCTGCGCCACGCCATCGTGTCGGCCACCAGCGACGATCCGGCCGGCTTCCGGCAGCTCGCCGCGCGCGCGCTGGCGATGGCGCGCGTGGTGCCCGACGACCGATACGCCGGCCTGTGCGAGCGGGCCGCCCACGGCCGGCTCGACGGCACCGGCCTCGAGCTGGAGGATGCGGCGGAGCCGGACGTGGCGGCACTCGCCGAGCGCGCCGGTCGCGCCGAGGACGCGGCGATGTCGGTGCACGGGGTCGCCAACTCCCTGGGCGCCTCTGCCGGCTTCGGCCGCACCGAGATCGTGCTGGTCACCTCGGCCGGCTTCTCCGGGCGCTACGCCCGCACCAGCCACTCGGTCTCGGCCAGCGTGCTGGCCGGCGCCGGCACCGACATGCAGCGCGACTATGACGGCCACTCGACGGTGCACCTGGCCGACCTCGACGACGCCGCCGGCATCGGCCACAGCGCCGGCGAGCGCGCGGTGGCGCGGCTCAACCCGACCCGTCCGGCGACCGCGCGGATGCCGGTGGTCTACGACCCGCGGGTGTCGGGCAGCCTGCTCGGGCACCTGTCGGGCGCGATCAACGGCGCCTCGGTGGCGCGCGGCACCTCGTTCCTCAAGGACCGCATGGGCACGCGCATCCTGCGTCCCGGGCTCACCGTGACCGACGATCCGCGGCGCGTGCGCGGCCTGCGCAGCCGTCCGTTCGACGGTGAGGGCGTGCCGACCGGCCCGCTGGTGCTGGTGGAGGACGGGGTGCTGCGCAGCTGGGTGCTCGACGGCCGCAGCGCCCGCCAGCTCGGGCTCGCCACCAACGGCCGCGCCTCGCGCGGGCCCTCGTCGCCGCCCTCGCCGTCGGCGACCAATCTCAGCCTGTCGGCGGGACCGCTCAGCCCGGCCGAGCTGATGGCCGACATCGTCGAGGGCCTCTACATCGTCGAGATGATGGGCTCGGCGGTGAACGGTATCACCGGCGACTACAGCCGCGGCGCCACCGGCTTCATGATACGGCACGGCGCGCTGGCGGAGCCGGTGGCAGGGATCACGGTCGCCGGCAACCTGGTCGAGATGCTGTCCGAGCTCACGCCCGCCTCCGACCTGGTGTTCCGTCGCGGCACCGATGCGCCGACCATCCGCATCGACGGGATGACTGTTGCAGGATCGTAAGCCGCGCCCCATCTGAGGTGCGGTCCCGGGCATTGCCCGCGACGCCGCCGGAGGCTCACCTCTGGCATCCGTGACGGGTGCGGGGATCGCGCCCCGCCCCACCGCATCAGAGGCCCCATGACCCGCATCACGCGCCACCGATTCTCCTGCCTGATGGCGGCCTTCCTGCTGCTGAGCCTGGCGCCGGCGGCGGCGGACGCGCGGGCCGGCGGCGGCTTCTCGATGGGCAGTCGCGGCAGCCGCAGCTTCAGCATGCCGGCGCCGACGCGCACCACCCCCTACGGCGCATCGCCGCTCGATCGCGGCCTGTCGCCCCGCGCCGCACCCTTCGGCGGCCTGTCGCAGGGCATGCGCGGCCACCCGCTGGCGGCCGGGCTGCTCGGCGGCTTCCTCGGCGCCGGGATCGGCGGCATGCTGTTCGGCCACGGCTTCATGGGCGGCGGCGGCATGGGGCTGGGCGGACTGCTCGGCCTGCTGCTGCAGGTGGCGCTGATCGTGTTCGTGGTGCGCTGGCTGCTGCGGCGCTTCTCCGGCGCCGGCGCGCGCGGCCTGGCCGGGGTGGCGCCGGCGGGAGCGGGCTACCGCCAGTCGGCGCGCACCATGTCCGGCGGGTGGGGCGGCAACGCGCCGCCGCTGCAGATCGCGGATGCCGACTACCGTCAGTTCGAGCAGAGCCTGCGCGACGTGCAGTCGGCCTGGACGCGTTCCGACCTCGCCGGGATGCAGCGCCTGGCGACGTCGGAGATGGTGCGCATCTTCGCCGAGCAGTTGCAGGACCAGTCGCGCCGCGGCGTGCGCAACGCGGTGTCCGACGTGCGGCTCGAGCGGGGCGACCTGTCGGAAGCCTGGAGCGAGGGCGGCCGCGACTTCGCCACCGTCGCGATGCGCTACTCGATGATCGATGTCACCACCGACGCCGCCGGCCGTGTCGTGGATGGCAGCCCGAGCGAGCGGGTCAGCGTCGCCGAGCTCTGGACCTTCGTGCGCGTACCGGGGGGAAACTGGGGCCTGTCGGCGATCCAGCAGGCGCGTTGAGCAGGCTGTGAGAAGCGAAGGCAAGGGCTCTGCCCTTGACCCGTTGGGGCCGAAGGCCCCAAACCCCATTCTCTGAATTCAGGTTCTCAAAGGCTTGCCTTTGATGGGGTCAAGGGGCAAAGCCCCTTGCCTTACTCTACGACCAGCACCTGCTAGCGCTGGATCAGGTTGGTGCGAGCGGGGCGACGATGTTCCCAGCCGAGACGCTCCAGCTCGGGCGTCCCGGTCAGGCTCTCGGGATAGCCAAGGCAGAAATACCCGATCAGGGTCCAACGCGCCGGGACGTCCAGTGCCGCGGCGATGCCGACCGGATCCAGGATCGAGACCCAGCCGAGGCCCAGCCCCGTCGCGCGCGCCGCGAGCCACAGCGTGTGCACCGCCATCACCGCCGAGTAGGCGGTGGTGTCGGGCATCGTCCCGCGTCCCAGGCCGCGCCCCTGCTCGGGTTCGGGCTCCGCGAAGACGGCGAACTGGCAGGGTGCCTGGTCGAGCCCGGCGAGCTTGAGCCGCGCGTACCGTCCCGCGTCGTCGGCCGCTCGTGCCGCCAGCGCCCGCGCGTTGCTCCGCTCGAAATTCGCCCGCACGGCGGCGCGACGCCCTGGATCGTCGACCATCACCAGGCGCCAGGGCTCGCTCAGCCCGACCGACGGGGCCAGCGCCGCGGTCGCGATCAACTGCTCCAGCACCGTCGCGGGAACCGGCTCCGCGCGGAACCGGCGGACGTCCCGCCGCCACCGGAACAGCTCCAGCAACCGCACGTGAAACTCGTGATCGAAGGTCGGCGCGGCCACGCCCGTCGCGTTGCTCTGGCTCATGACGGCGGTTCTACACGACCGGACCCTGCGGCATCATCGTCTCGTGGGCGCAGGCGCGTTCGAGGCGCTGCCTGGCGCTCCTGGACGATCCGGCCGGGGCCTACGCGGGCGCGAAGCGTGCGAGGCCGATCGGCGGGACGCCGGAATAGATCGCCTCCATCCGGCCGCGCAGGCGGTAGGTCTCGTGCCAGATGCCGCCGCCACCGGTGTCGCGCCCGAACTCGCGCCACCACGCGGCGTGCTGCGGCGCGCGGGTGAAGCGCTCCAGGCGCTCGAAATCGCGCCAGTACTGCCGGAAGCCCGGATGCAGGAGGCCGAACCAGAGGGTCTCGTGCGACAGCAGGCCGGCCGGAGGATGCGTCGTCACCGAGCGCAGGCCACGGCCGATCCGCAGCAGGGCGCGCACGCCGCGCAGGCTGTCGGCGCGATAGCCGAGATAGACGACGACGAGGTCGGGATAGCCCGAGAGATCGACCGAGCGGGGAGATGCGGCCATCTTCATGCGCTCCTGCGTCAGGTGATCACCGGCGTCTCTTGCGACAGCACGAACTCGCAGCGTTCCGGGTCGAGGAACTTCGCCTCGTCGGGGCGGATGCTCCGCATGTAGTCGGGCGCGGTGAACACCGCCGCGAGGCCGGCGGCGTCGTCGAACCAGAGCTCGGTGATGCCGTCGAACGAGCTCGGCGGCAGGCCGGGAAGCGACGCCGCGATGGTGTGGCACTGGACGTAGCGCCGGACATGCTGGCGCACCTCGGGCAGGTCGCGGAACAGCGGCGCGTGCCGCTCGCGGTGGTAGGCGACGAAGGCATCATGGCTCAGCGGGGGATTGCGACGCAGCAGGATGGTGAACTTGATCATCACGATGTTCCAGGAAGCCGTGCCGGCGCGGTCGCGGGCGTGGACAGCACCCGGCCATTGCTTACATTGTATACATAGGAGGTCTGCTTACAGTGTCAACATCCGCCGGCTCCCGTCGCGGCGACCTCCGCACCGTCCTGTTCGAGTCCGCACTCGCCCTGCTGGCGGAGGATGGCGCGGACGCGCTGTCGCTGCGCGCGGTCGCGCGCCATGCCGGCGTCTCCGCGATGGCGCCCTATCGTCACTATCCCGACAAGCAGGCGCTGCTCGCGGCCCTCGCCGCCCACGGCTTCCGACGCCTGCGCGACGTCCTGCACGAGGCCGACCGGCACGCGTCGCCCGGCCAGGGCCTGGTGGAACAGGCCGTCGCCTACGTGCGCTTCGCACTGGAGCAGCCGGCGCTGTTCCGGCTGATCTGCAGCCCGAAATCCGGCCTGCACCCCGAGCTGGTGGAGGCCGGCAACGCCACCTACGATGTGCTGTCGGACCGCGTCGCGGCCGAGGCTGCCGCCGGCAGCGACCGCGAGGCGCGCGCGGTCGGTTGCTGGGCGCTGGCGCACGGCCTCGCCGGCCTGTTCCTGGACGGCCAGATCAACGACAGGATCGCGGCCCCGGCCGACGAGGCGACCCGGCGGGTCGCCCGGGCGATGTTGAAGGACACGACCTGATCGGACGCCGACCCGCGCGCGGCGGCGGAAACCGGCCTGAGCGGCGGCGTTGCCGGACGACGCGGCGCGCCGCCCGCCCCTCTCCCGGCACGCATGGGACCACCGCATGAAGCTCGTCGCCAAGATCCTGCCGACGGTCCTGCTGACGGCCCTGGTCGGCGGCGGTGCGTGGCTCTATACGCCCGACCGCTCCCGCGCCTGGCTCGAGGCGAGGTATCTCGACGGCCCGGGCGAGTATCGCGACGTCGCGGGCATCCGGCTGCACCTGCGCGACAGCGGGCCGCGCGACGCGCCGGCGCTGATCCTGCTGCACGGCTTCGGCTCCAGCCTGCAGACCTGGGACGCCTGGGCGGCACGGCTCTCGACGCGGTATCGGGTCATCCGCTTCGACCTGCCCGGCTTCGGGCTGACCGGTGCCGATCCGACCGGGGATTACTCGGATCGTCGCGGCCTGCAGGTGCTGGCCGCGCTGATGGACCAGCTCGGCCTGGAGCGCGCCACCCTGGTCGGCAACTCGCTGGGCGGCAAGCTCGCCTGGCAGTTCGCGGTGCAGGACCCGGAACGGGTGGAAAGCCTGGTGCTGATCTCCCCCGACGGCTTCGCGAGCCCGGGCTTCGAATACAACCGCAAGCCTAGCCTGCCGGTCACGGTCAGGCTGCTGCCCTTCATCCTGCCCAAGCCGCTGCTGCGCATGAGCCTGGCGCCGGCCTACGGCGACCGCAGCCGGCTCGACGAGGCGACCGTCAGCCGCTACCGCGACCTGATGCTGGCCCCCGGCGTGCGCCGCTCCATGGTGGCGCGCATGGCACAGGTCATGCTCGTCGACCCGGTGCCGCTGCTGCGGCGCATCCGGGCGCCGACCCTGCTGCTGTGGGGGGAGCGCGACGCGATGATCCCGCTCAGCAACGCGACCGACTACGCGGCGGCGATCCCTGGGGTGCGGCTGGTCGTGCTGCCGGGACTGGGGCACGTGCCGTTCGAGGAGGCGCCTGACGGGTCGCTTCGGCCGGTGCTGGAGTTCCTTGAGGGGCACAAGCTAAGGCAAGGGCTCTGCCCTTGACCCGCTGGGGCCGGCGGCCCCAGGCCCCGACTCAGGCCCTGCGGGTCGCCCAGGCCGTGAACATCGCGGCGGCCACCAGGGAGAGGGCGAACCAGGTTATGGCGTATTGCAGGTGGTCGTTGGGCGGACGCGGCAGGTTGCGCACCGGATCGGGAACGCCAGGCGGGCCTAGCGCCACCACCGTGAAGGGTGCCGCGCCGGGCAGCGCCAGTGCCGTGGCGATGCGCGCCGGGTCGAGCGTGTAGAAGCGGCGATTTGCGGGATCGTCCCGGGCGCTGAGCCAGCTCTGATGCTCGGCGGGACGCACGTAGCCGGTGACGCTGACCTCGCCCGCGAGCGGCGCCGGCGGATACTTCACCCAGCCCAGGTCGACCAGCACCGGCGCGCGGCCTGGGCGGAGCAGCGGCTCGACCAGGTGGGTGCCCATGACCACGTCGCCGCGGGCGTCGTCGCGCACGTCGTCCTCGTAGGACACCACCCTGCCGGCATCGAGCCGGCCGCGTACCGTGATCTTCTGGAACGGCGTCGGTGCTGCGGGCAGCGGCACCGCGGGCGCGCGCTCGGCGGCGTCGAGCCTGGCCAGGATCGCGAGTTTCCAGTCCAGCCGGTGGAGCTGCCACACGCCGAGCCCCGCGGTCAGGCAGACCACGGCCAGGGTGGTCAGGCACGGGACCAGCAGGCGGCGCCGCACCGGGGCGATGCCGCCCGCGGCCTGCGGCATCGGCCGGCTATTCGTGCACCGCGGGTCCGGCACCCCACCAGTAGATGCAGACGAACAGGAACAGCCAGACCACGTCGACGAAGTGCCAGTACCAGGCGGCGGCCTCGAAGCCGAAATGCCTGGCCGGGCTGAACTGCCCGGCACGTGCCCGGAAGAAGCACACGGTCAGGAAGGCGGTGCCGATGATCACGTGCGCGCCGTGGAAGCCGGTCGCGATGAAGAAGATCGCGGGGTAGACGCCGCCGCCGCTGAAGCGGAACGGCGCCTCGGAATACTCCATCGCCTGGCAGCAGGTGAACAGCATGCCGAGCAGGATGGTGAGGCCCAGCCCCATCACCAGCGGCTTGCGTACGCCCTCGATCAGCGCGTGGTGCGCCCAGGTGATGGTGAAGCCCGAGAGCAGCAGGATCATGGTGTTCATGATCGGCAGGCTGAACGGGTTGAAGGTGTGCACGCCGAGCGGCGGCCAGAGCGGCGCGTTGGCGCCGGAGACGTTCTCGGGAAAGATCGCGTAGTTGAAGAAGGTCCAGAAGAAGGCGACGAACAGCATCACCTCCGACGAGATGAACAGCGTCATGCCGTAGCGCAGGCCGAGCCGGGTGACCGGGGTCAGCAGCTTGCCGCCGACGCTCTCCGCGATCACCGTGCGCCACCACAGCACCATCACCGCGCCGATGATCAGGAAGCCCGTCACCAGCAGCCAGTACTGGCCGAAATGCGCGGCGATCACGATCCCGGCCAGCATGACGGCGCCGCCGAAGGCGCCGGCCAGCGGCCAGGGGCTCGGGCCGGGCACGTAGTACGGTCGGGTCGGGCTGAACTCGTCCGGGACGACGGCCGGAGGAGTGCCGGGCGGCGCGTTGCTGGTCATGGTGAAACCCGTCTGCTTCGCATCTCGTCAGGTTCGCACCTGCTCAGTGTGTTCCTGCCAGCTTGACGATCGAGAGGCCATAGAAAATCAGGCAGACCGCCACCAGCGCCAGCAGCAGGGCGAGGTTGCGGCCGCGACGCCGACGCTTGAATTCGCGGGCCTCGTCGGGCCGCATCGGCGGCGGAAACCCCTCATCCATGCTGGGGGCGCACTCAGGTCAGGCGGTCGAAGATGACGGCGAGGAACAGGGCGGCGAGGTAGACCAGCGAGAAGCGGAAGGTCAGGCGCGCCGGCGCGTCGTTGCTCAGGCTGACGCCCTCGCCGTCCTGGCGGTCGCGCAGCACCCGCCAGGAGCAGCCCAGGAAGCCCAGGCCCGCCGCCAACGCCACCACCGCGTAGATCCACCCGGTCAGGTGCAGGACCACCGGCAGCAACGACACGCCCACCAGCAGCACGGTGTAGAGCATGATCTGCCGGCGGGTATGCGCGGCTCCATGGGTCACCGGCAGCATCGGCACGCCGGCGCGGGCGTAGTCCTTGCAGGCATAGAGCGACAGCGCCCAGAAATGCGGCGGCGTCCAGAAGAACACGATCGCGAACAGGATCAGCGGCAGCGCGCCCACCGAGCCGGTCACCGCGGCCCAGCCGATCAGCGGCGGGAAGGCGCCGGCGGCGCCGCCGATGACGATGTTCTGCGGCGTCAGGCGCTTCAGCCACATGGTGTAGATCAGCACGTAGAAGGCGATCGAGGCGGCGAGCAGGATCGCCGCCACCCCGTTGGTGGCGAGCCACATCAGCAGCACCGAGGCCACCGAGAGCACGATGCCGAAGCCGAGCGCATCGTTCGGCGCGATCCGGCCGGCCGCCACCGGCCGGCGCGCGGTGCGGTGCATCAGCCGGTCGATGTCGCGGTCGTACCACATGTTGATCGCGCCCGCCGCCCCGGCCGCGACCGCGATGCACATCACCGCGATGCAGCCGACCAGGACGTTGATCCCGCCCGGCGCGATCATCATGCCGGCCGCGCCGGTGAACACGACCAGCGAGACCACGCGCGGCTTGAGGATCGCGAACCAGTCGCGTGCCTCGGCGCCGGGGCGCAGGCCCGGCGCCGCCACCGGCGGCAGGATGGTGTCGCTCATGAACGCGTCGGAAGGGTCAACGCAGCTCCGGCATCTGCTCGAAGGTGTGGTGCGGGGCCGGCGACGGCACCGTCCACTCCAGCGTCGTCGCGCCCTCGCCCCAGTAGTTGGCGCCGAGCGTCGCCTTGCGGCTGAAGGTGATGACGATCACCAGCAGGAACACCAGCGTGGCGGCGCCGGAGATGAAGCCGCCGATCGAGGAGACGTAGTTCCAGCCGGCAAAAGCGTCCGGGTAATCGGGGTAGCGGCGCGGCATGCCGGCGGCACCCAGGAAATGCTGCGGGAAGAAGGTCAGGTTGACGCCGATGAAGGTCAGCCAGAAATGCAGCTTGCCGAGCCCCTCGGGGTACTGCTTGCCGGTCATCTTGCCGATCCAGAAGTAGAAGCCGCCGAACATCGCGAACACCGCGCCCAGCGACAGCACGTAGTGGAAATGCGCCACCACGTAGTAGGTGTTGTGCAGGTACTGGTCGAGCGAGGCGTTGGCCAGCACCACGCCGGTGACGCCGCCCACGGTGAACAGGAAGATGAAGCCGACCGCCCAGAGCATCGGCACCTTGAACTCGATGGAGCCGCCCCACATGGTCGCGATCCAGGAGAACACCTTGATGCCGGTGGGCACCGCGATCACCAGCGTCGCGGCCATGAAGTAGGCCCGGCTGTCGACCGAGATTCCGGAGACGAACATGTGGTGCGCCCACACCACGAAGCCGACCACGCCGATCGCGATCATCGCGTAGACCATGCCGAGATAGCCGAAGATCGGCTTCTTGGAGAAGGTCGACACGATGTGGCTGATGATGCCGAAGCCGGGCAGGATCAGGATGTAGACCTCGGGGTGGCCGAAGAACCAGAACAGGTGCTGGAACAGCACCGGGTCGCCGCCCCCCTGGGGATCGAAGAAGCTGGTGCCGAAATTGCGGTCGCAGATCAGCATGGTGATGGCGCCGGCCAGCACCGGGATCGCCAGCAGCAGCAGGAAGGCGGTGACCAGCTGCGCCCAGACGAACAGCGGCATCTTGTGCAGCGTCATGCCCGGCGCGCGCATGTTGAAGATGGTGGTGATGAAGTTGATCGCCCCCAGCAGCGACGAGATGCCCGACAGGTGCAGCGAGAACAGGGTGAAGTCCATCGCCGGCCCGGACTGGTACTGGCCGTTGGAGAGCGGCGGATACAGCGTCCAGCCGGAGCCGGAGCCGCCGCCCCAGAGCAGGCCCATCATGGTCATGAAGAAGCCGGCGACGGCCATCCACAGCGACATGTTGTTCAGCCGCGGGAACGCCATGTCGGGCGCGCCGATCATCAGCGGGATGAACCAGTTGCCGAAGCCGCCGATCATCGCCGGCATCACCATGAAGAAGATCATGATCAGGCCGTGCTGGGTGACGATCGCGTTCCAGGCCTGCCCGGTGGCGACGACGTGGGAGCCGGGATGAAGCAGCTGCGCGCGCATGATCATCGACAGCGCACCGCCGACCAGGCCGGCCACGATCGACAGGATGATGTACATCGTGCCGATGTCTTTGTGGTTGGTCGAGCAGAACCAGCGCACGAAGAAGCCCGGCATGTGGGCGTGGTCGCCGTGGCCGTGATCCTGGGCATGACCTTGTTCGAACGCCTGCACGTGTCCCGCGCCGTGCGATCCGACCGGGCGCTGCCCGTCATGCGTGGTTGCCGACATCCTACCTTCTCCTGCGCGCAGTGGGGCGGAGACTAGCGTCCGCGCCGCGCCCCGCCATGCTGCTATGCAACACGATATCGTATATTCGGTCTGGCCCGCGATTGGATGGGCGTGCGGCCAAGCCTACCTCGCCAGCGCCAGCTCGACCCGCGCCGGGCGGGCCGGCGTCAGCGCGCTGAACTTGTTCTTGGCCTGCTTCAGCCAGACGGTGTAGTCGGCCTCGCTGACGGCGTGCACCTCGATCGACATCGAATCGTGGTTGATGCCGCAAATCTGGTTGCACTCGCCGTAATAGTCGCCGGGCTTGTCGACGTTGAACCAGGTCTCGATGGTGCGGCCCGGGATCGCGTAGCGCTGCACGCCGAGCGACGGGATGAAGAAGCTGTGCAGCACGTCGCCGCTGGCGATCAGCACGCGCACGTTCTTGCCGACCGGCACCACCAGCGGGTTGTCGACGGCGAGCTGGCGCAGGCCGCGCTGCTCCGGCTTGAGCTGCTTGGTCGGGATCATGTAGCTCTGGAAGTCGAGCCCGTCCTGCTCGGGATAGGTATATTCCCAGTACCACTGGTGCCCGGTCACCTTGACCGTCATGTCGGGCGCGGTGGTGCGGTCCTGGAAATACACCAGCCGGAACGAGGGCACCGCGATCATGATCAGGATCAGCACCGGGATCGTGGTCCACAGGATCTCGATCGTCGAGTTGTGGCTGGTGCGGCTCGGCACCGGATGGGCGCGATGGTTGAAGCGCACGAACACGTAGAGCATCAGGCCGGCGACGAACACCACGATGCCGATGATGATGTAGAGCACCCAGGTATTGAGCGCCACCACCTCCTGCTGCACCGGACTGTGCGCCGCCTGCAGGCCCATCTGCCAGGGATGCGGCACCTGCGCCGCCGCCGGTGCGGCGACCGTCGCCGAAAGCGCGGCGCCCAGGCCGAGATCGCGCCATCGCCGACCGGCGCCAAAGCAACCCTTCATGCCCGCCACCATCCTGTCCATCGGCCTCTTCGCTGACATGGTCGACCTCTCCGGAAGATCAAGCATGCCAGCCCGTCTCCGCGGTTCCATTGCGCAGCGTCACCAGGGTGAACAGCCCCGCCGGCGGCACCGGCTCGATCCGCGCCCGCGCCCGGTCGCCCGGCGGCAGCAGCGACTCTATGGCGAAGTCCGGGTGCCAGCCGAGCGAGTGCGAGGCACGCGCCATGCCGCGCTCGACCATCAGCCGGATGCCGTTGCTGGCCAGGAAATGGTTCACGAACAGGATATGGCCGCCCGGGCGCACCACCCGGCGCAGCTCGGCATAGAGCCGGCGCGGGCTCGGCACCACCGAGGCCACGAACATCGCCACCGCGATGTCGAAGCTGCCGTCGGCGAAATCGGTCTCCTCGGCGTCCATCTCCAGCAGCGCCTCGACGTTACCGAGGCCGCGGCCGCGCACCCGGCGCCGCGCGAAGGCGAGCATGTCGCCGGACAGGTCGATCCCCGTCACCCGCTTCTCGGCGTCGTAGTGCGGCAGGGCGAGGCCGGTGCCGACGCCCACCTCCAGCACCAGCTGCCCGGGCAGCGCGTTGACCGCGGCGACCGCGCGGCGGCGGCCGAAGGCGGAGATGCCGCCGAACACGGTGTCGTAGATGCCGGCCCAGCGCCGATAGGCGGCCCGCACCGCGTCGGCATCGAGGGCGGAACGCGGGACCGGGCCGTCGGGGCCACGTGGCTGCTGTTCTAGGGCGTGGCTCATCGGACCCTCTCTCTGCCCTGCCCGGAGCCGTGCAGCAAGAGGCGAGACGTGACGCGGCGCGGCGACGTCGCCCCGCGGGCCCGGTCTGCCCGAGGCCAGTTTGCCCGAGGTGGAAGGCGCGCGCTATGCTCGGGAACGGGAGGCGGCCGCATGTCTGATCTGGATATCGGCCTGATCGTGCTCAACGTCTTGTTCTGGGGCGGGAACGTCATCTACTATTTCCGCCTGCCGATCTATCACTGGCTGGATGGCCGGATCCATTACGAGCCGGTGACCGACCGGTTGCGCGCGATGTTCAGGTCAGGGCGGAAATAGCGCCGGGGACACGCGCGCCGACCTCCCGACGGGCCTCGATCCGGTCCCACAGCAGGGCCGCGCTGTTGATGCCGTCGAAGCGGTCGAGCTGCTGCAGCCCGGTCGGCGAGGTCACGTTGATCTCGGTCAGCCAGTCGCCGATGACGTCGATGCCGGTGAAGATCAGCCCGTGCTCGCGCAGATACGGTCCAATGCGACGGCAGATCTCGCGGTCGCGCCCGGTCAGCGACGCGCGCTGCGCCACCCCGCCGACATGCATGTTCGAGCGCGACTCGCCCTGCGCCGGCACCCGGTTGATGGCGCCGACCGGCTCGCCGTCGACCAGGATGATGCGCTTGTCGCCGGCGCGCACCGCAGGCTCGTAGCGCTGGATCATCAGCGGCTCGCGTGAGGCGGCGAAGAACATCTCCAGCAGCGAGGCGAAGTTCTCGTCGTGCTCGCGAAGCCGGAACACCCCCGCCCCGCCGTTGCCGAACAGCGGCTTGACGATGATGTCGCGGTGCTCGGCGCGGAAGTCGCGGATCGCCTGGATGTCCCAGCTCACCAGGGTGGGGGGCATCAGGTCGGGGAAGTGCGTGACCAGCAGCTTCTCCGGCGCGTCGCGCACCGCGCGCGGGTCGTTCACCACCAGGGTGTGCGGGTGGATGTGCTCCAGCAGGTGGGTCGCGGTGATGTAGGCCATGTCGAACGGCGGGTCCTGGCGCATCAGCACCACGTCCATGGTCGCGAGGTCGAGCACCGCCTCCTCGCCGAGATGGGCGTGGGCGCCGCGCACCCGGTCGACCGCGACCTTCCGCGCCCGCGCCGTCAGCCGGTGCAGGGTGCGGCCGCCGGCCGCCACCGGGTCGGGCCGGCCCTCGCGCAGGCTGAGCTGGCGCACGTCGTAGACCCAGAGTGCGTGACCACGCGCCTGCGCCTCCAGCATCAGCGCGAAGCTGGAGTCCGCATCGATGTCGACGGTCTCGATCGGATCCATCTGGACCGCGACCTTCAGGGCGGCGTGCGGCATGCAGGGCTCCTTCACGCGCAAGGGTAGCGGATCGCGGTGATCTCGACCAACACCGTGCCGCGCGGGGTGTGCAGGCGCACCTCGTCGCCGACCCGGTGCCGCAGCAGCGCGCGCGCCAGCGGCGAGGCCAGGCTCACCTGCCCCTGCGACAGCTCCGCCTCGTCGACGCCGACGATGGTCACCGTGCGCGCGGCGTCCGCCTCGTCGACCAGGGTGACCGTGGCGCCGAAGAACACCTGGTCGCGCCGCGTCTGCGCGGCCGGATCGATTACCTGGGCCTGCTCGATGCGCTGGCCGAGGAAGCGGGCGCGACGGTCGATCTCGCGCAGCCGCTTCTTGCCGTAGAGGTAGTCGCCGTTCTCCGAGCGGTCGCCGTTGCCGGCGGCCCAGGAGACGATCTCGACGATCTTCGGCCGCTCCTCGCGCATCAGCCGGCTCAGCTCCGCCCGCATGCGCGCCATGCCGTCCGGCGTCACGTAGCGATGCAGGCCGCCCGGCGACGCGACGGCGCTCTCCTCCTCGTCGTCCGTGTCGGCCGCGTCGTTCACGGCTCGAACAGCGCGAGAACCACCTCACCGTCCAGCCTGTCACCCGGCTTGAGCACCCGCGGACCGGTTTCGACGGACTTGTCCAGCCGGCTGACGCCATTGCTCATGCTGCCGGTCGGCCCCACGGCGAAATAGTCGCATCCCGGCGGCGTGTAGACCACCAGATGGCCGGACAGCGGCGACGCACGCACGTTCAGCGTGAGTTGGCGCTCCGGCCACCGCGCGATCGCGTCGCCGTTCCACTCCGCGAAGCAGTTATCGAGATGGGTGTCGGTGACCGGCCGGGGCGGACGGAAGCAAAACGACTCCACCGCGGGAAGACGACGTTCCGGCAACGCCTCCCGCCCCGCCAGCCAGACGTCGCGCGCTCCGGACTGGAGCGTCGTGTCGTCGGTGCGCGGAAAGAACGGATGCAATCCCAGACCCACCGGCTGCGCCCGCGTGTCGGTGTTCTGGCAGCGGATCGCGGCCGAGTAGCGGTACGGCCACTGCTCGGCCGGCTCCCGGTGATCCAGCGTCAGCGCCGCGCGCGCCGCCTGCGCCTCGGCGACCCGCCACTCGCGCATCCAGCCGTTGCCGTGGATGGTGTGCGGCTCGCCGCCGAAGCCGAAGCGCCCGTGGCCGACCCGGTTGGAGAACGGGATCAGCGGGTGCGCCGCGACCGCCCGCCCGTGCTGGGCGATCAGCTTGGGGTCCGACACCGGGTGCAGCACGTCGACGCCGTCGCGCCGCCAGCGGGCGACCGCACCGCCGAGCTCCGGCAGCAACGAGCGGCCACCGTTCAGCTCCAGCATGACCACCCCCGAAACGACCTTAAGGTATGGTGTCCAGAGGCAAAGCCTCTGGCGGGGTTCGGGGCAGCGCCCCGAGCTTCAGGCCCGGCGCTTGCCCCGCCGCTTGGCCGGATCATACCCCCCGCCCCCCGGCCCCAGCGGCTCGGGCGTGCGGTCCTTGCGGCCGGCGCGCGGGGTCGGGGCCGGCGGCGGCTCCAGCCCGAGGTCGAGCGCCTCCAGCCGCTTGATCTCGTCGCGCAGCCGTGCCGCGGTCTCGAACTCCAGGTCGGCGGCGGCGGCGCGCATGCGTCGCTCCAGCTCGCCGATCGAGGCGCGCAGGTCGCGCCCCACCAGCTCCAGCGCCCCGGCATCCTTCACGGGCGCGACGGTGACGTAATCCTGCTCGAACACCGAGCTCATCGCCTCGCCGATATGGGTGCGCACCGATTGCGGCGTGATGCCGTGCGCCTGGTTCCAGGCGTGCTGCTTCTCGCGCCGGCGCTGGGTCTCGTCGATGGCGAAGCGCAGGCTGTCGGTCATCACGTCGGCGTAGAGCAGCACCCGCCCGTCGACGTTGCGCGCCGCCCGGCCGATGGTCTGCACCAGCGAGGTGCGGCTGCGCAGGAAGCCCTCCTTGTCGGCGTCCAGGATCGCCACCAGCGCGCATTCCGGGATATCGAGCCCCTCGCGCAGCAGGTTGATGCCGATCAGCACGTCGAACACGCCCAGCCGCAGGTCGCGTATGATCTCGATCCGCTCCAGCGTGTCGACGTCGGAGTGCAGGTAGCGCACCTTGATGCCGGCCTCGGTCATGTAGTCGGTCAGGTCCTCGGCCATGCGCTTGGTCAGGGTCGTGACCAGGATCCGGCTGCCTGCCCCGATCACCAGCCGGCACTCGGCCAGCAGGTCGTCGACCTGGTGCTCGACCGGCCTGATCTCGGTCACCGGGTCGATCAGCCCGGTGGGCCGGATCACCTGCTCGGCGAACACGCCGGCGGTGCGCTCCAGCTCCCACGGGCCCGGGGTGGCGCTGACGAACACGGTCTGCGGCCGGAACTGCTCCCACTCGTCGAAGCGCAGCGGTCGGTTGTCGAGGCACGACGGCAGCCGGAAGCCGAACTCCGACAGGATCGACTTGCGTGCATGGTCGCCGCGCTCCATGCCGCCGATCTGCGGCACGGTGACGTGGCTCTCATCGACGATCAGCAGCGCGTCCTCGGGCAGGTATTCGAACAGGGTCGGCGGCGGCTCGCCGGGCGCGCGGCCCGACAGGTAGCGCGAGTAGTTCTCGATGCCCTTGCAGGCGCCGGTGGTCTCGATCATCTCCAGGTCGAAGGTGCAGCGCTGCTGCAGCCGCTCCGCCTCCAGCAGCTTGCCGCCGGCGGTGAATTCATCGAGCCGCGCGCGCAGCTCCCGCTTGATCAGGATGGTGGCCTGCGCCAGCGTCGGCCGCGGCGTCACGTAGTGGCTGTTGGCGTAGATGTTGGCCTCTTCCAGCTCGCCGGTCTTCTCGCCGGTGAGCGGGTCGAACTCGACCAGGCTCTCGATCTCGTCGCCGAACAGGCTGATGCGCCAGGCGCGGTCCTCGTTCTGCACCGGGAAGACGTCGACGGTCTCGCCGCGCACCCGGAAGGTGCCGCGCGCGAAGGCGGCGTCGTTGCGCCGGTACTGCTGCTCGACCAGGGCGCGTATCATGGTGTCGCGGTCGATGCGGCCGCCGCGCTCGAGCCGCACCACCATGCGCGAGTAGGTCTCGACCGAGCCGATGCCGTAGATGCACGACACCGAGGCCACGATGATGACGTCGTTGCGCTCGAGCAAGGCCTGGGTCGCCGCGTGGCGCATGCGGTCGATCTGCTCGTTGATCTGGCTGTCCTTCTCGATATAGGTGTCCGAGCGCGGCACGTAGGCTTCCGGCTGGTAGTAGTCGTAGTAGCTGACGAAATACTCGACCGCGTTCTCGGGAAAGAACTGCTTCATCTCGCCGTAGAGCTGTGCCGCCAGCGTCTTGTTGGGTGCCAGGATCAGGGTCGGCTTCTGCACCGCCTCGATCACCTTGGCCATCGAGAAGGTCTTGCCCGAGCCGGTGACGCCGAGCAGCACCTGGTCGCGCTCGCCGCCCTGCAGCCCGGCCACCAGCTCGCGGATCGCGGCCGGCTGGTCGCCCGCCGGCTCGTACGGCGAGACCACCTTCATCACCCGCGTCTTCGGCTTCGCCGCCTGCTTGTCCGGCACGAAGATCTCGCTGGCCGGGCGCATCACCTGGCTGGATTTGCGGGCGGGCTTCTTGGTCAGGGCGGCGGTCGGCATGACCGCAGGATGGGCCCAGGCGCGGCCGCCACGCAAGCGAACCTCATCGGGATCTGCGCCAAGCAAATCCGCGCCGGCGGGGCGGCGGTGCGAGGTGGGCGAATGCAACCGCGCCGGTCCCGCCACGTCCTCACCGGGATAGGCAACCGTGAGGACACGACGCATGACCCAGACCGTGACCGCGACCGAGGACATTACCGCCAAGCTCTGGGGGATGATCCGCGACATCGGCTTCGCGATGCTCACCAGCGAGGATGACGGCCAGCTCCGCGCCCGCCCGATGGTGGCGAGCCAGAAGGACTTCGGCGGCACGCTCTGGTTCTTCACCCACGCCAGCGCGCACAAGGTGGACGAGGTGCAGGCGCATCGTCGCGTCGGCGTCACCTACGCCGAGCCCAGCAAGCAGAACTACGTCTCGCTGTCCGGCGACGCCACCCTGGTGCGCGATCCCGCCGACATCGCCTCGCACTGGGGCGAGACGCTGCGCACCTGGTTTCCGAAGGGCAAGGAGGATCCCGACATCGCGCTGCTCAAGGTCGAGGTCACCCAGGCCGAATACTGGGACGCGCCCTCGTCGGCGATGGTGCACGCCTACGGCTACGTGAAGGCCACCGTGACCGGCACGCCGCCGCATCCCGGCGACAACAAGAAGCTCAGCTTCGACTGAGGCGGGCTGCGGAGGAAGCAAGGCAAGGGCTCTGCCCTTGACCCGTCGGGGCCGGCGGCCCCAAACCCCATCTTCCTAGGCTAAGGTTTTCAAAGGCTTGCCTTTGATGGGGTCAAGGGGCAAAGCCCCTTGCCTGTGCTTCGTCCGGATCATTTCTCCCGGGAGGGCATCTCGTCGGCAGCGATCAGGGCGTCGGTGATCGCCACCGCCCGCCTGGCCTGGTGCTTGACGGCGGCGAAGTCCTCGTCGCGCGGCGGGCGGTTCTCCGCACCGACGATCGCCGAGGCGCCGTACGGCGAGCCGGCCTCCAGCATCGCCTCGTCGGTGTAGCCGGTGGGCAGGATCACCATGCCGAGATGCGCCATCGGCGCGTACATCGAGAGCGTGACCACCTCGGTGCCGCCGTGCGGCCAGGAGGCGGTGGCGAAAGCGCCGCCCAGCTTGCCGGCCAGCGCGCCGCGCTTCCACTGCGAGCCGAGCTGGTCGAGGAAGTTCTTCAGCTCGGTCGCCATCGCGCCGAAATAGCACGGCGTGCCGAACAGGATCGCGTCCGCCCACTCGGCGTCGTCCTTGGTGGGCACCTCGTACAGCGCGTTCTGCCGCCTGGCATCCTCCAGCCAGCCCTTGACCTGGGCCATGCTCTCCTCGCTCGCCACCTCGCGCGCGCGGCGCAGCCGCACCTCGGCACCCGCCTCGCGCGCGGACTCTGCGGCGGCCTTGGCGAGCGATTCGACGGAACCGCTACGGGAATAGAAGACGATCAGCATGCGGGTGGAACTGGGCAAGTGGCGCTCCATAGTCAGTAAGCGGCGTTAGGCGACGGGATGCGGCAGCTTCACCCAGATGATGTCGCATCCGGCTTCGGCAATGGCCGCGACGGCGATGCCGCTCACAGCATGGGCATCCCGCCCGTCACCGCCACGAGCGCGCCCGACATGTAGCTTCCTTCGCTCGACGCCAGCAGCACGAACGCCCCGACCATCTCGGCCGGCTGGCCGGCACGCCCGAGCGGCGTGTTGCTGCCGAGCTCGCCCATCTGCTCCTGCGTCTTCGCGATCGGCTGTATCGGCGTCCATACCGGGCCCGGCGCCACGCAGTTCACCCGGATCCCCTTGGGGGCCAGCAGGTTCGACAACGCCACGGTCAGGCTGTTGATCGCGCCCTTGGTGGCCGAGTAGATCACCATCGTGCTCGTCGCCACCTTGCTCTGCACGCTGGTGGTGTTCACGATCGCCGATCCAGGCCGCATATGCGGGGCGGCAGCCTTGGTGAGATAGACCATGGCGAAGACGTTCGCCGCGAACGCGCCTTCCAGGTCCGTCTCCGTCAGGTCGTCCAGTTCCTCGTTCACGGTCTGCGCCGCCGCATTGTTCACCAGCACGTCGATCCGGCCGAACTCGCGCACCGTTCGCGCCACCAGCTCGCGGCACCAGGCGGCATCCCTGATGTCGCCGGGCAGCAGCAGCGCGCGGCGGCCTGCCTGCTTCACCCAACGCTCGGTCTCGGCGGCGTCCTCCGCCTCCGCCGCGAGATACGAGATCGCGACGTCCGCCCCTTCCCGCGCATAGGCGATCGCCACCGCCCGGCCGATGCCGGAGTCGCCTCCGGTGACGAGCGCCGCTCTGCCCGAGAGCAACCCCTTGCCGACATAGCTGTGCTCGCCGTGATCCGGCTTGGTGCGCATCCTCGTCTCGAGGCCGGGCCGCGGCTGCGGCGACTCCGCGACCGTCGGCTGCTGACTTGTCTCCCGCGGATCCTCGCTCATCGTCGCAACGCTCCTGCAAACCGGCGCCCCCGAGACGGACGCCCCTGAAACCGGCCAGACAGGCGAACGGCCAGGATCGATCTTCGTTCTGCGTGATCGCGCATCGACAGGCTGCGGAGCCGAGGCAAGGGCTCTGCCCTTGACCCGCTGGGGCCGGCGGCCCCAAACCCCATATTCTAAGTGAAGGTTTTTAAAGGCTTGCCTTTGATGGGGTCAACGGGCAGAGCCCCTTGCCTTCTCTTCCTTCCGTGACGTTCACGGCCACCGCTTTTTCCGCAGCCTGTCGAAGCACTGGTCGCGCGGCCGCGCGGCCGCGCGTTGGAGCCACGCCAATTACCGGAGACGACCATGAAGCTCTACTATGCACCGGGCGCGTGCAGCCTGGCCGACCACATCGCGCTGCACGAGGCGGGTCTGTCCTTCGATCACGAGAAGGTCGATCTCAAGACCAAGCGCACGGCATCCGGCATCGACTTCCTGACGATCAATCCGAAGGGCTACGTGCCGGCGCTGACGCTCGATTCCGGCGAGACGCTCAGCGAGAACATCGCGATCCTGGACTGGATCGCGCATCAGGATGGCGAACTCGCGCCATCGGGGCCGATGCAGCACACGCACCTGCTGCAGGCGCTGGCGTTCATCTCGACCGAGATCCACAAGAGCTTCAAACCCTTCTTCGCGGGAGCAGGCGACAGCGACAAGGCGAAAGCCGGCGAGACGATCGGCAAGTGTATGGGCTACCTGGCCGACAACATGAAGGACGACTACCTGTTCGGCAGCGCCGTCAGCGTCGCCGATTTCTACCTGTTCGTCATGCTGCTCTGGGCAAAGCAGTTCGCGGTCGAGTCCCCCGCGACGCTGGTCGCGTTTCGCGAGCGCCTGATGACGCGCCCCTCCGTCCAGACGGCGATGAAGCACGAGGGGCTCGTCTAGCAGGTTTCCGGCGGCCGCTCCGCAGCACGGACTACGGAGGCGCTTCCGGTCGATGCGCCGGACGCCGCCACCGGATGCGACGGGCGGCTGCTCCCGACCCCCTGAAGCAGCACCTCACGCGGTCCGCGCCACCACCGCCAGCACAGCACCCGCCACCGCGACCGCGTCCTCGATCAGCGCCGCCGGTAAATCGCGGCCGATCCTGACGCTCAGCTTGCTGCGCGCGCCACTGGTGAGCAGCGTCCCCAGCGCCGCGCCGGCGGCGCCGGCGGCGAGACCGCGGCTCCAGGCACCGCCGGCGACGCCGACCGCGGCGCCGCAGAACCCGCCGCTCGCCAGCCGAGCGGCGAACTGCACCGGAACCCGCCGGCTCGCGGTGCCGGGCAACGCGTCGGTGATCATCTCGCCGATCGCCAGTGCCGTGAACACGACCGGCGAGATGGGATGACCCAGGAACCCCAGGCGGGTGCCATGCAAGGGCAGCCGACCGTGCCGGGCGGCCCAGCTGACGGCGGCGGGCGCGGTCACGGTACGCGAGCCGGCTACGACGCCGATCAGAAAGGCTGGCAGGATGACGGCCACTTCTTGCTCCTGATGCACAGTGGTGAGGAAGGGCCAGGGCGCTGCCCTGAACCCGCCGGGGCCTAAGGCCCCGGACCCCCCGGGTTAGGGCTGAACGGCCTGCCTGGCGGCGAGATGCACGGCGCGGGCCATGGCGGCTATGCCGTTGCCGCGGTTGGTCGACAGCGCCTCCAGCAGGCCCAGGTCGCGCAGGAACACCGGATCGGTCGCCAGCACCTCCTGCGGGGTGCGGCCTGAATAGACCCGCAACAGCAGCGCCACCAGGCCGGATACGATGGCGGCGTCCGAGGCGCCGGCCAGGCGCAACGTACCGTCGGCGAGCTCGGACTCCATCCAGACCTGGCTCTGGCAGCCGGGCACGCGATGCGCGTCGTCGGTCCACTGCGCGGGGAAGCTCGGCAGCTTGCGGCCCAGATCGATGATGTACTGATAGCGCTGCATCCAGTCGTCGAACAGCTCCAGCTCGTCGCCGATGGCGACGATCGCCTCGGCGGCACTCGCCTCGGCGGGCACGACGAACGGATCGGGCATGACGCGACCTCCGGCTACAGGATGAACCGGCTGAGATCGCCCTTCTGCGCCAGCGGCGCCACCTTGTCCTGAACGTAGGCGGCATCGACATGCACCTTGTCGCCGCTGCGGTCGCTGGCGGTGAAGCTGACCTCCTCGAGCAGCCGCTCCAGCACCGTCGCCAGCCGGCGCGCGCCGATATTCTCGATTCGGTCGTTGATGTCGGCGGCGAGATCGGCCAGCGCGTCGATCGCGTCCTCGCCGAAATCCAGCGCCACGTCCTCGGTGCCCATCAGCGCGGTGTACTGCTTGAGCAGCGAATGCTCCGGCTCGGTCAGGATGCGGCGCAGGTCGGCACGCGACAGCGGCGCCAGCTCGACCCGGATCGGCAGCCTGCCCTGCAGCTCGGGCAGCAGGTCGGCGGGCTTGGCGAGATGGAACGCGCCGGAGGCAATGAACAGGATGTGGTCGGTCTTCACCGGACCGTACTTGGTCGAGATCGTGGTGCCCTCGATCAGCGGCAGCAGGTCGCGCTGCACGCCCTCGCGCGAGACGTCGCCGCCGCGGAAGCCGCCGCCCTCGGAGGAGCGAGCGCAGACCTTGTCGATCTCGTCTAGGAAGACGATGCCGTGGTCCTGCGCGTGCGCCACCGCGTCGCGGGTCAGGCTGTCATGGTCGAGCAGCCGGTCCGCCTCCTCGCGGATCAGCGCCGCGCGCGCCGCCTCGACGCTCATCCGCCGCGGCTGCGGCGGCTTGTTGAACATCCCCTTCATCATCTCGCCGAGATTGATCACGCTGCCGCCGGGCATGCCCGGGATGTCCATCTGGCCGAGTGGCGATGCCTGCGCGTCGGCGATCGCGACCTCGACCTCCTTGTGCTCCAGCTCGCCGTCGCGGAGCATGCGGCGGAACTTGGACTTGGTGTCCGCACTCGCGGTCTCGCCGACCAGCGCGTTGACCAGCCTGTCCTCGGCGGCGAGCTCGGCGCGCGCCTGCACGTCGCGACGGCGGATGTCGCGCAGCATGTTGATGCTGACCTCGACCAGGTCGCGCACGATGCTCTCGACGTCGCGCCCGACATAGCCGACCTCGGTGAACTTGGTCGCCTCTACCTTCAGGAACGGCGCCTGCGCCAGCTTGGCCAGGCGGCGCGCGATCTCGGTCTTGCCGCAGCCGGTGGGGCCGATCATCAGGATGTTCTTGGGCACCACCTCGTCGCGTATGCCCTCGGGCAGCTGGGCGCGGCGCCAGCGGTTGCGCAACGCGATCGCGACCGCGCGCTTGGCGTCGGTCTGGCCGACGATGAAGCGGTCGAGCTCGGAGACGATCTCGCGCGGCGAATAAGTGGGCACGTCCATCAGCGTCGCTCCCCGTCGCGCGACGCGGGATCGCCGAGGCTCTCCACGATCACGGCCTCGTTGGTGTAGACGCAGATGTCGGCGGCGATGCGCATCGCGCGGCGCGCGATCGCCTCGGCCGACAAGCCGTCGACTGTCATCAGCGCGCGCGCCGCCGCGAGCGCGAAGTTGCCGCCCGAGCCGATCGCGATCACCCCGTCATCGGGCTCCAGCACGTCGCCGTTGCCGGTCAGGGTGAAGGAGCGGGTCTCGTCGGCGACGGCCATCATCGCCTCCAGCCGGCGCAGGTAGCGGTCGGTGCGCCAGTCCTTGGCGAGCTCGACGCAGGCCCGCTCGAGCTGGTTCGGGTAGCGCTCCAGCTTCGCCTCCAGCCGCTCCAGCAGGGTGAAGGCGTCGGCGGTGGCGCCGGCGAAACCCGACAGGATGCTGCCGGACGGTCCGATCCGGCGCACCTTGCGCGCATTCCCCTTGATCACGGTCTGGCCCAGCGTCACCTGGCCGTCGCCGGCCATCGCCACCTGCGATCCGCGCCGCACGCACAGGATGGTGGTGCCGTGCCAGCCGATCGGATCGTGGCCGGGAGATTGATGTGTCTGCATGACCGCGACAGATAAGCAGTCCGCGCCGCGGTGCAAGCGCCGCCCGAGCTGGCGAGGCTCAGCCGACTCCGGCCGCCGGGGCCGCCGGATCGCGGTCGCGCGCGACCACCACCGAGATCGGGCTGCTCGCATCCGTCACGTGCAGCGGCGTGCATCCGGCGGCATCGCCGTCCGACTGCGCCGGCAGCACCTGCCGCCGGTCGCTGAACACGATGTCCGAGGCGCGCAGCCGGATCACGCCGGGCAGCCGCGCCATCAGATTCAACGGCAGCGCCGCGCCGGCGAGCAGGGCGGCGCCGATCCCGGCGCGCTCGAACAGCACCACCGAGAAACCGGGCGAGGCGGGCGAGGCGTCGGGGGCCAGCATGTACGGGCCGCCGTACAGGCAGCCCTTGGAGATGATCACGCTGCCGGCCTCGTGCGCCACGCCGTCGATCAGCAGCCGCATGGTCTCGAATCGGTAGCGCGGCAGCTCGCGCAGCGTCTGCAGCACGTAGGCGCCGCGGCCGAACGCCCGCTTCACCCGGCGCGAGACGTGATGCACGACGTGCGCGTCGAAGCCGATCCCGAGCATCTGCACGAACAGCCTGCTGCCCTCGGCGTTGCGCGAGATCCCGGGCCACAGCGACGCCACCCGGCCCGAGACCAGCATCGAGGCGACCTCGACCGCCGAACGTGGCAGCTCCAGCTCGTGCGCCAGCACGTTGGCGGTGCCGAGCGGGATGATGCCAAGCCGCGACCGCGATCCGGCCATGCCGTCGGCCACCTCGGCGATGGTGCCGTCGCCGCCGGCGGCGACCAGCTGCGCCACCCCGCACCGCACCGCCTCGTGCGCGAGATGGCGCGCATGGCCGGCGCGGTGGGTCTCGACCACCTCAAGCCGGACCCCGTGCGCCACCAGCACGTCGAGCACCCGCCAGAGACGACGCACCTGCCGGCGTCCGGCGGTCGGATTATAGATAATGAGCATCGCAGCGGGGCACACGCGGGCTGAATCGTGGCAGGGGTACCGCATCATGCCTGACCGACGGCCGACCCTCGTGTGAAGATCGCGCGTCGGCGCGGCATTTCAATTCATCATGGAAACGTCATCACGACGCCGCAGGACGCGTCGTATAGGGCGCTCGCATACCCTCACCATCATCAAGGCGACAGACGATGGGCTCCGCCAGTCTCGACCCTCGGCGCACCGGCTACCGCAGCGTGTTCATCTCCGACACCCACCTGGGCACCAGGGGATGCCGCTCGGACTTCCTGGTCGACTTCCTCGGCGCGGTCTCGTGCGACACGCTCTACCTGGTGGGCGACATCTTCGATGGCTGGCGGCTGAAGAAATCCTGGTACTGGGACGCGCATCACGACGAGGTGCTGCGCCTGATCCTGGGCATGGCACGCGGCGGCACCGACGTGATCTACATCCCCGGCAACCACGACGAGATGTTCCGCGCCTGGCTGCCGATGCATCTCGAGATCGCCGGCGTCCGGCTGTGCCGCGACGCGGTGCACGAGACCGCGGACGGCCGTCGCCTGCTGGTGATGCATGGCGACGCGTTCGACAGCGTGGTGCGCTACGCCAAGTTCCTCGCCCTGCTCGGCGACCGCGCCTATGCCGCGGCCCTGGTCGTCAATCGATGGTTCAACGCGCTGCGGCGGCGGCTCGGGCTGCCGTACCGCTCGCTCTCGGCATGGCTGAAGCGCCAGGTGAAGGGTGCGGTGATGGCGATCGACCGTTTCGAGAACGCGATGGCGGCGGAGGCGCGCAGGCGCGGCCTCGACGGGGTGGTGTGCGGCCATATCCATCACGCCGAGATGCGCGACATCGACGGCACGCTCTACGTCAATGACGGCGACTGGGTGGAGAGCTGCACCGCCCTGGTCGAGCACGGCGACGGCCGACTCGAGCTGATCGACTGGGCGGAGCGGCGACGGCTGTCGTTCGGCGAGCGCCGCGTCCCGCTCCCGGTCGCGGCGGCCTGACGCCTTTGGCCGACATCCCGCCCGGTGGTGCGGCGCTGCGGCGCATCCTGATCGTCTCCGATGCCTGGATGCCGCAGGTCAACGGCGTGGTGCGCACGCTCTCCACGGTCGCCGCCGAGCTGCAGGCACTCGGCCACGAGGTCGAGGTGATCGGCCCCGACCGCTTCCGCACCCTGCCCTGCCCGACCTATCCCGACATCCGCCTGTCGCTGTTCGCCGCCGGCCGACTCGGGCGGATGATCGAGGCGTTCCGCCCCGACGCGCTGCACGTCGCCACCGAAGGCCCGCTCGGTCTGGCCGCACGGCGCTGGGCGCTGCGGCACGGCGGGCGCTTCACCACCTCGTTCCATACCCGCTTCCCCGAGTATATCCGCGCGCGCACCGGCCTGCCGCTCTGGATCCCGTACCTGTTCCTGCGCCGCTTCCACGGCGCCGCCGCGGGCACCCTGGTCGCGACCGAGTCGCTGTCGCGCGAGCTCTCGGGGCGCGGCTTCACCCGCCTGCGGCGCTGGTCGCGCGGCGTCGACCTGGAGCGCTTCCGGCCGCAGCCGCGCGAGGCCTGGGGGGTCGCCCCGCCGGTGTTCCTCTATGTCGGACGCATCGCGGTCGAGAAGAACATCGCCGCCTTCCTCGATCTCGACCTGCCCGGCTCCAAGGTGGTGGTCGGCGGCGGCCCCCGCCTGGCCGCCCTGCGGGCCGCCTACCCGGACGTGACCTTCACCGGGCCGCGCGCCGAGGCGGATCTCGCACGCGCCTATGCCGGCGCCGACGTGTTCGTGTTCCCCAGCCGCACCGACACCTTCGGCCTGGTGGTGCTGGAAGCGCTGGCCTGCGGGGTGCCGGTCGCGGCCTACGACGTGATGGGCCCGCGCGACATCCTGCGCGGCGCCCCGCCCGGCGTCGGCGCGATCGGCGACGACCTGCGCGCCGCCTGCATGGCCGCCCTCGCCGGCGACCGCGCGGCCTGCCGCGGCTACGCCGAGCACTTCAGCTGGCGCGCCTGCGCCGAGACCTTCCGGAACTGCCTGAGCCCGCTGCTGCCGGCGGCCGGGGAGATCCCGCTCGCCGCCGAGTGACACCAACGGTCAGTGCATGTGACCCATGCGCCAGGGCTCTGCCCTGGACCCGCTCGAGGGGAAGCCCTGAGAATCCAATTATCTGAATAAGATGGTTTCCAAAGGCCGAGGCCTTCGGCGGGTCTGGGCAGAGCCCAGCCTTAACCTCCTATGAGAGGTTGCGGCGGCAGGCGGCGTGGCCGCCAATGGCGCATGACCGACGACCACCCGCCACCGCGCGTCGCGCCGCGCCGCGTCTGCCTGCTCGGCGCCACCGGCACCATCGGCCAGGCGACGCGGCGCGCGCTGACGAGGCGCGGGCACGAGGTGGTGTGTCTGGTCCGCCCGCGTGCCGGCGGCGTGCGGCTCATGGACGATGCCGCGCTGCGCGTCGTCGATTTCGGCGACCGCCTCGCCATCGTCCAAGACGGGTTTCGCGGCGAGCGCTTCGATGCCGTGCTGTCCTGCATGGCTTCGCGCACCGGCACGCCGCGTGACGCCTGGGCGGTCGATCATCGGGCGCATCTCGAGGTGCTGGCGGCGGCGCGGCAGGCCGGCGTCGGCCACTTCGTGCTGCTGTCCGCGATCTGCGTGCAGAAGCCGCGGCTGGCGTTCCAGCACGCCAAGCTGGCCTTCGAGGCCGCGCTGATCGGGTCGGGCCTGCGCTACTCGATCGTGCGGCCGACCGCGTTCTTCAAGTCGCTGTCCGGGCAGGTCGAGCGGGTGCGTCGCGGCCGGTCGTTCCTGGTGTTCGGGGACGGCACGCTGACCGCCTGCAAGCCGATCAGCGACCGCGATCTCGCCGACTACCTGGTCGGCTGCCTGGAGGATGAGCGCCGCCGCGACCGCGTGCTGCCGATCGGCGGCCCGGGCGAGGCGATCACCCCGCGCCAGCAGGGCGAGGCGCTGTTCGCGCTGCTGGGCCGCAGGCCGCAGTTCCGCCGGGTGCCGGTGGCGCTGCTCGACGCCATCGTCGTCGGGCTGGGTGCGGCCGCCCGCCTCGCGCCGTCGCTCGCCGGCAAGGCCGAGCTGGCCCGCATCGGCCGCTACTACGCGACGCAATCGATGCTGGTGCTGGACCCGCAGACCGGCCGCTACGACGCCGCCGCCACGCCTTCGACCGGCAGCGAGACGCTGTTCGAGTACTATCGCGCGCTGCTGTCCGGCGCTGCCGCGCCCGAGCGCGGCGACCATGCCGTGTTATGACGCGTGGGCCGCTACTTGAGCTGGCTGTCCTTGCTGCCCCTGCGGTTGAAGCCCCCGTGCACCGCGAGCCGATCATGGCCCGACTGGCAGCCGGTGCAGGTCCGCACGCCCGGCAGAACGCGTCGCCGCGCCGGCGGGATCTCCTCGCCGCATTCCACGCAGTGGGTCTCGCCGGCACCCTTGGGCATCCGCGCCCGCGCCCTCTCGACCCCGTCCAGCACGGTATCGTCGATCTGATCCTGCACCGCCCCGTCGGCCGCCCATCCGCTCGCCATCGTCGCCATCCGGCCTCGTCGATCCCGAGCCGCTCAGGTGGGTATCGGCGACGCCTGTGCCAAGCGGGAAGCCAGGAGGTTCGGGACCCACGGCGCCAACCGGTCGAGGGCACAGGCTTCGGGCGAGGCGCGGGCCGGCTCAGACAGACCCGACGCACGTGTGCGGGGCGCCGAACCATCGCGACGCGGCCCGAGCCGCTTCCTCAGGGCCAGGAGCGGCCTCGACCGCCCAGGCGACGACCCGGTCGGGACGCACGAGCGCAGCGCTCAGGCCCAGCTGATCCTTCGCCTGGCTCGCGACGTACGTGATCCGCCCGCTCCAGCGGCTTGCGAGTGCTCGAAGCGGTGCTTGAGCGTCGAAGTCCAGCAGCAGGCCTCTGCCGGTCCTGAGGAGCTCGCCGAGCTTCGCACCGTCGGCGAACTCGAAGTCCGGAGCGCTGCGGCCCACCAGGGGAGTGCCGTCGCCGAGATCGTAGCGCAGAGAAGCACCCCACACGCGGTCGGCGAAGTAGGTCGCACCGTCGCGGGTGTCGATGAGATCACGGATGATGGCCTCGAGCGCGCGCGAGCTCCGGCTCGGCCGCATGAGTGCCACCTGGGCGCGCGACCAGTCGAGAACCTGCGCCCCCGGCGGGTGGCGTTCGCTGCGGTAGCTGTCGAGCAGACCGACCGGCGCGTCGCCGCGGATCGTGGCAGCCAGCTTCCATCCGAGGTTCATCGCGTCGCCGAGCCCCGGATTGAGCCCCTGACCGCCCAGCGGGGAATGGATGTGCGCGGCGTCGCCGGCGAGCAGCACCCGCCCCTTGCGGTAGGCGGTCGCCTGGCAGGCGCGATCCGTCCAGGTGGTGGCGAGCCGGAGAGCCGTCACGACGACCTCGACGCCGGAGACGCGGCGCTATACCGCCTGCACGTGGTCAAGCGTGATCGGCCGGGTTCGGTGGAAAGCGCCGGCATCGAATTCGACCATCGCCACCGTCCCGGGTCGCGAGTAGGTATGCATGCCTGCGGGCGTGCAGTGACGGCCAGCGCCCAGCTCGTCCGGATCGGCCATATCGACGTCGACGGAATAGCCGGCGGACTCGGCATCCGTGCCGACGAACTCGATGCCCGCCGCCTTGCGGACCGTGCTGCGGCCGCCGTCACATCCGACGATCCAGCCTGCGCGGAACGTCTCGCCACCGGCGCGAAGGGTCACCTGGCGGGCTCCCGGGTCGATCGCCTCGACGCCGAGGCCGCGCCTGATCTCGACCCCCGTCGCGCTGGCGCGGGCGGCCAAGGCGGCTTCGAGCGACTCCATCTCGACCGTCATGCTGACGCCGGCCGGACCCGGCAGGCGATAGCGCCACTTCGAGGTGTCGATGTTGTCCTCGTAGAACTGGATGCCGGCGAAATGGCCGCCCGGACGTCGCGGCTGCTGCATCCAATGCGCCGCAGCCGAAGCGCCGTCGCTGCCAGGGCCATCTTTCGCGTCTCGCGGCGCCGTGATGTCGCTCAGCAATCCGCGACGGTAGAAGGCTTCGAGGCTGGCAACCGAAAGGCCGCGCATACCGAACGGGAGCCGCTTGAAGGCGGAGCGCGGATCTTCGGCCTGCTCCAGCACCAGCACCGAGAGGTCCGCGAGGCGCAGTTCACGGGCGAGAAACAGGCCGACCGGCCCGGCTCCGGCGATCACGACGTCATAGGCCGAATGGTGGTTGTGCATGAGCTATTCCGTGGTCGATGTTCGACCGGCACGGTTCGTCGGTTGCCAAATCACCGCGAACCGGCGATGCGCGCGTGGCCAGCATCCATCCGGCAAAGATCTGGCTTTACAGGTCTCAGCCTCGTTTCTGCGACGTGGGCTGCATAACGTCATGGCGACTGATCTGCAACGGGCGCGGACCGGTCGCGCCCGGGTTCGCGCGCATGTCGCTTGACGCGCCCGAGCGGCTGTGTCTGACCCCATGCCATGAAAGATCGTCGCGCTTCCGCACCCTTCATCCTGGGCACCATCGCGCTCGATGCGCTGTCGTTCGGCATCGTCATCCCGGTGCTGCCCAACCTCGTCGCCGAGGTGGCGCACGCGCCCGCCTCGCAGACCTCGTTCTATGTCGGCGCGCTGTTCGCCGTGTTCTCGCTGATGCAGTTCCTGTGCGCCCCGGTGCTGGGCGGGCTGTCGGACCGCTTCGGCCGCCGCCCGGTGCTGCTGCTGTCGCTCGGCGCCCTGGGCATCAACTCGCTGCTCTGGGTCTGGGTGCACGATCTCGGCTGGCTGTTCGCCATGCGCGTGTTCGCCGGCCTGTTCAGCGCCAACCTCGCCACCGCCTCGGCCTATATCGCCGACGTGACCCCGCAGGAGCAGCGGGCGCGCTATTTCGGCCTGCTCGGCGCGATGTTCGGCTTCGGCTTCGTGCTCGGGCCGGTGCTCGGCGGCGTGCTCGGCCATATCTGGATCCGGCTGCCGTTCCTGGTCTGCGCCGGCCTGATCGGCTGCAACGTGCTGTACGGCGCGATCATCCTGCCCGAGAGCCTGCCCCCCGAGCGACGACGCCGCTTCGACTGGCGGCGCGCCAACCCGTTCGGCTCGCTGCTGTCGGTCGGCCGCGATCCGTCGACGCTGCGCTTGGTGTTCGCCTGGTGCTGCGGCTGGTTCGCGATCGGCGCGCAGCAGACCAGCTTCATCCTCGCCAACCAGCTGCGCTTTGGCTGGGACACGCTCGATAACGGGCTGGCGCTGGCGCTCGGCGGCGTCACCCAGGTGCTGGTGCAGGGGCTGCTGGTGCGGCGCGTGATCGAACGGCTCGGCCAGCGCGGCACCGCGCTGGCGGGCTACGGCTTCAGCGTCGCGGGCTACCTGATCTACGCGTTCGCCGCCTCGCCGGAGATGATGCTGGCCGGCGTTCCGGTGCTGGCGCTGGGGGCACTGGCCGGGCCGCCGGTGCAGTCGATGCTCTCGCAGACCGCGGGCGCCAGCCGCCAGGGCGAGATCCAGGGCGCCCTGGCCTCGCTGCAGGGCCTGGCCCTGGTCGCCGGCCCGCTGGTCATGGGCAGCCTGTTCGCGGCGGCCACCCGGCCGGCCCAGGCGCTGCATTTCCCCGGGGCACCCTTCCTGCTGGCCGCGCTGACCTGCCTGTGCGCGGTGCTGGCGCTGCGCCGCCTGCGGCACGGCCGCGACGCCGCCGAGCCGGCCGAGGCATCGGTCGGCACCGCCTGATCGCCGCCGCCGCGTCCGGCGGTCCGGGGCGACGCCTTGCCGGTGGCACGGCTCTCGCGTTAGCTGCGCCCTCACCGCGCCGGGCCGAGGGCCCGCCTGCGCATGGAGAGCTGATCATGATCCGTTCGTCGCCTGGACGCGGCACCAGCGGAGGCCGCACCGGACATGCCCTGTTGCGCGCGCTCCGGCTGGCGTTCTGGAGCATCGCGCATTTCGCGTTCTACTTCCTGCAGCAGGTCGCCGAGCTGGTGGCGCCGCTGCTGCTGGCGCTGGGGCTGGGCTGGTGGGCGCTGCCGCGGCTGGTGGACGCGATCACCACCCACGAGGCCAACGCCGACCAGCAGACCCGCGACATCCTGGACACGGTCGCCGGCATGATCCCGGCCGGGCTGCGGCTGGCCGGGCACTGGATCACGCCGGGGGTGCTGATCACCGACGGGCTGCTGCTGATGGCCGCGGCGGCGGTCGGCGCCACCATCTCCGCCCTGGCGGCACGGGAGATGTGACATGGGGTCCGGGGCCGGCCCCGGCGGATCGAGGACAGCGCCCTCGCTCTGCTCCCGGTCATCCCCCCGGCGAGGCGCCCAGCGCGACGTAGAGCCGGATCGAGGGCGGCCAGTCGCGCATGACCGCCTGGCGCCAATGCGCCGCCGACAGCAGCAGCCCGGCCAGCACGATCAGGCTGATCGCCCAGCCGGCACCCCAGGCCGCGAGTTCCGGCGTCGGGCGCCGCTCGGCCGCCCTGGCCGCGGCAGCCGCGGCGAGCCCCGGCGCCGCCGGGCGGCGCAGGCCCAAGCCGCTGCCCGGCGGCGCCAGCTCCGACCCAAGGGGGCTGCCCGGCGGCGCCTCTTCCGACGCCGCATCGGCCACCGGGGCTGCCGACTCGGCCGCGGCCTCGAGGTCGAAGTCGGCCGGCTCGGGTTCGGGCGGCTGCTCGCCGCCGGGTCGCCACTGCAGGCCGCAGCGAGCGCATCGCACGCTGCGGCCGGGTCGGATCTGGGCTTGCGGCACTTCGTAGGCGGCCTCGCAGCCGGGACATTCGATCCGCATCCGTCCTCCTCCCGCCGCCTCGCGCATCCGCTCTCATCGTTCTGCCCGAGCTGCTGTAGGATGGCGACCGCGCCGGCGGCGGCGCATCGTGGCAACCAGGGGATGGGCGGAGCAGCGGGATGATCCGTCTGCAGGATCTAGAACTTCGTGTTGGAAGCGGATCAATAGCGCCGATCGTGCTGCGCGACATCAGCTTTTCCGTGCCGGCGGGCGGCTTCCGCTGGCTGCTCGGCGCGTCCGGCGCCGGCAAGTCCAGCCTGCTGCGGGTGCTGCAGCTCGCGGCCCGTCCGTCGGCCGGCCGGCTGGAGCTGTTCGGCATGACGGTGCGGGTCACGCGGCGCCGGCAGCTGACGCGGCTGCGACGGCGCATGGGCGTGGTGTTCCAGGATTTCCGACTGCTGCCGGAGCTCAGCGTGTTCGACAACGTCGCCCTGCCGATGCGCCTCAACCGCATCGGCGAGGCGCAGATCGAGACCGACGTCCACGAGATGCTCGACTGGCTCGGGCTGCGCCGCAAGCTGGCCGCGCGACCAAGCGAGCTCTCCGGCGGCGAGCAGCAGCGGGTGGCGATCGCGCGCGCGGTGGTGCAGCGCCCGGCGCTGCTGCTGGCCGACGAGCCGACCGGATCGCTCGACTCCGCCCAGGCCAGCCGGCTGATGGAGCTGCTGCTGGAGCTGAACCAGCTCGGCTCGACGGTGATCGTCGCCACCCACAACGACCAGCTGGTACGACGCTTCGCCGCCCCGTCGCTGCGGCTGGAACGCGGCCGGCTGATCGAGGACGGCGCGCCGGCTGATGGAGCCGGGGGTGGCCCCGCTTGAGCGGCGTGCCGGCCCGCCCCGGCTCCGCCCACCCGGGCTCCGCCCGCCCCGGCTCCGGCGGCCGCGGCGCCGACGGCCTCGGCCTGCGGCGCGCCATCCCCGAGCGCATGCTGCCCAGCCTGGTCGCGGCGATGGCCTTCCTGGCGGCGCTGGCGCTCGGCGGCGCGGTCGGGGCGCGGCTGCTGGCGCAGCGCTGGCACGCGGGTGCCGGCGGCTTCGTGACCGTGCAGGTGCCCGACCCCGGGCTGCCCGCCGCCGGCGCGCCGCCCGATGCCGAGGCCTCCCGGATCGACGCGGTGATGACGCGGCTGGGCGAGCTGGCGCGGGCTCCCGGCGGCCCTTCGGAGATCCGCCGCCTGCCGCCCGAGGCGCTGCGCCGGCTGCTGCGCCCCTGGCTGGGCGACGACGAGGCGGCGCTGCCGCTGCCCGCGGTGGTGCAGTTGCGGCTGCCGGCCGCCGGCGATGTGCAGACGCCAGTGCTGGGACTGGGGCTGGTGCAGGCGCTGGTCGCGGTGGCGCCCGGCACCCTGGTCGAGAACGGCGCCGCCTGGAGCGACCGCCTGCTGGCGCTGACCGACAGCCTGCAGGCCTGCGCGGGGCTGGCGCTGCTGACGGTGGCGGCGGTGGCCGGCAGCGTGGTGGCGCTGGCCACCCGGGCGGGCATCGCCACCCGCCGCCAGGCGATCGAGATCGTGCACGGGCTCGGCGCCACCGACGGCTACATCGCCGGCCGGTTCGCGCGCCGCGCCGGCCGGCTGGCCCTGCTCGGCGGCGCCGGCGGCGCGCTGGTGTCGCTGCCGGTGCTGGCCGGGCTATGCCATCTCGCGGCACCATTCGCCGGCGACGGCGAGGCGGCGGCCGGGCTCGGCGGCCTGCTGCCGCTGCCGCTGCTGATCGGGCTCCCGGCGCTGCCGTTGGCGGCCGGCCTGATCGGCTGGCTGACGGCGCAGGGCACGGTGCGGGTCTGGCTGCGGCGGCTGCCGTGACGGCCGCGTCCCCGCGCGGGCCGGCCGGCCGCGGCGGCGCCAGGCTGGCGCTGCTGGCGGCGATGCTGCTGACCCTGCTGGGCTGGAGCGCCGGCTTCGCGCTGTTCACGCTGCACGCGATGCGGCCGCCCGCCGCGTCGCCGCGCGCCGAGGGCATCGTGGTGCTCACCGGCGGCGCCGGCCGGATCGAGGCGGCCCTGTCGCTGCTCGCTGCCGGCCGCGCCCGGCTGATGCTGATCTCGGGCGTCGCACCCGGCCTGGACCTGCCGGCGCTGGTACGCGCCGGCGACCTGCGGCTGCCGCACGGTCGCGGGCTATGGCCGCGGGTCAGCCTCGGCCACGCCGCCACCACGACCTACGGCAACGCCGTCGAGACTGCCGCCTGGGCGCGCGGCAACGGCCTGCACAGCCTGATCGTGGTCACCGCCGGCTACCATATGCCGCGCGCGCTCGCCGAGATCGCGGCAGCACTGCCCGACGCCACGCTGTATGCCTACCCGGTGCTGCCGCCGGCGCTGCTGCGCCCGAACTCGCTCGGCACGCTGCGGCTGCTGCTGTCGGAATACGACAAGTGGCTGCTGGTCGCCTCCGGCCTCGCCGCGAGCATGCATCTGCAGGAGGTGACGTGACGCTGCTGCGGGCCTGCCTGTTCAACCTGTATTTCCTGCTGGTCACGCTGGCGATGGGGGTGGGCGCGCTCTGGGTGCGGCTGTTCGCGCGCGAGCGGGCGCTGGCCTATGCCACCCTCTGGTGCCGGCTGGTGCTGCGCGGCCTGGGGGCGATCTGCGGCGTGCGGATCGTGCTGAGCGGCGCCGAGCACCTGCCGCGGGGGCCGGTGCTGATCGCCTCGCAGCACCAGTCCGCGTTCGACACGCTGGTCTGGCTGACGCTGCTGCCGCGTCCGGCCTACGTCATGAAGCGCGAGCTCACCCGCCTTCCCCTGGTCGGCCCGATGCTGCTGCTGAGCGGCATGATCCCGGTGGATCGCGAGGCCGGCGCCCGGGCGCTGCGCCGGCTGCTGCACGCGGTCGACGCGGCGGTGGCGGACGACCGGCAGATCGTGATCTTCCCCGAAGGCACCCGGGCCGCCGCCGGCGAGATGCTGCCGCTGCAGCCCGGCATCGCGGCGCTGGCCGCCCATGCCGGGTTGCCGGTGCTGCCGGTCGCGACCGATTCCGGGCGCTGCTGGTCCAGACGCGCCTTCGTCAAGCGTCCCGGCACCATCCACATCGCCATCGGGCCGCCGATCGCGCCGCCGGTCGCCGCCGCCCAGGGGGCGGCCAGGAGCCCGGGCGGCGGCGGCCGCGCGGCGCTGCTGCAGGCGATACGCGCCGCCTGGAACAGCGAGGAGGCCAGGATCGTCAATCTGGCGTCAGCGCAGGGGGCTGTGGACAAGTCTGTGGGTGCGATGTCGCGCGGCGTGTGAAACACGTGACCGCTCGCCACGCCGCGGGCGCGACGCGGCGACGGCCAGGTGCGGCACTTCGCAGCCTCGCGAAACGAGGCCGGCTCCGGGCCGGGAAAATCCCTAGTCTACCAAACGACTTTTTCCTGAGACGGCGGCGGCCGCACGATCCATGCCGCGCCGCGCAATGCCGCAACGCCGCCGAGAGGTTCTCCCGCCGCGAGGCGGCGCGGCCGTTGTGGATAGAATCCGAGGTCGCGATCCCGACATGGGAAAACGAACGGCGCCATAGGCTTCGCGGACGAGCCCGGACCCATCTATGAGCTTGCTGATGCAGATGCCCATGATCTCTCCGATGCGTCGCCGCGCCGGCGGCGCGCTCGAGCCCGACCGCCGCCGGCGGCGTCGCCGCGCAGCGGCCTGGCTGCTGCTCGCCTGCCTGCTGCTCGGCCTCGACCTGCTCGGCTGGCTGCAGCTGCAGCGCCTGCTCGATCGCAGGCTCGCCGATCTCGTGCGGCAGGCGCAGCGTTCGGGCTGGCAGTTCGAGGTCGCGGGGTCGCGGCGCGGCGGCTGGCCGCTCGGCGCCACCCTCACCCTGGCGGCGCCGCGGCTGCAGGGCGGCAGCGGCCTGCTGCCGGGGCTTCCCGCCGGCCTCTCCTGGAGTGCCGAGCGCGTCACCGTCTCGCTGTCGCCGCTGCATCCGCGCCGGGTCACGATCCTGCCCGGTGGCGTGCAGGTGATCGCGCCGGCGGGCCACGGCGCGAGCGCGCTCGGCGACAGCCTGCGCCTGTGGGGCCGGCGGATGCGGCTCGAGCTGCCGGCCGGCGACGACGCGACCGGCGGCGCAGCCCGGCTCGCGGCGGGCGGGCTGCGCCTGGTGATGCCCGGCGCCGGGCAGGTGGTGAGGGTGGGCGCGCTGCGCGGCACGCTGCGCTGGACCGGTGCCGCGCGCGCCGCCAACCTGGTGCTGGACCGGCTCGACCTGGGGCCCGCGCGGGGGTGCGGCCCCTGGGTGCCGCACGCGGCACTCGAGCTGTCGCTGATCGGCAGCGGCGCCTCGGGCCGGATGCTGCTGCGACAGGCGGCGTTGCGATGGAGCGGGGCGATGATCGACGCCAGCGGACAGGCACGGCTGGACGCGCGCTCGCGGGCCGAGGGAAGCTTCGTCGTGCAGGTCGCGGGCGCGGACCGGCTGCTCGACGGCCTCGCCGGCTGCGGGCGGATCGGCGACTCGACCCGCGAGGCGATGCAGGCGGTGCTCGGGCTGATCGGCCAGGCGCGGGACGATGGACCGGCAGGCGCGACCGCCACGGCGGGGCTGCCGCCGGCGATCACGCTGCCGTTGACCCTGAACGCCGGGTTGCTCTCGCTGGGACATATCCCGCTGCTGCAGCTGCCGGTGCTGGGCGAGCCGGACGCGGTGCCGTGAGCGTGATCGGGCGTCGGCTGGCGCGACCCGGCGCCGGATGTCACTCGATCCTGACGCGCGGTATCCACCGCAACTATCACCCGGCTCGTATCGCTAGTACCGTCGAAAAAAATGGCACGCCGAGGCCATGGGAGGACGCCGATGATCAATCCCGTCAGTGCGCATGCACCGCTGGCGCGCAACGCGATGGCCTACGTGCTGGCCGGCGGCCGCGGCAGCCGGCTGATGGAGATGACCGACCGACGCGCCAAGCCCGCGGTCTCGTTCGGCGGCAAGTCCCGCATCATCGATTTCGCGCTCAGCAACGCGCTGAACTCGGGCATCCGCCATATCGGGGTCGCCACCCAGTACAAGGCGCACAGCCTGATCAGGCACATGCAGCGCGGCTGGAACTTCTTCCGCGCCGAGCGCAACGAGAGCTTCGATATCCTGCCGGCGAGCCAGAGGGTGTCGGAGCATGACTGGTATGCCGGCACCGCGGACGCCGTCTACCAGAACATCGACATCATCGAGAGCTACGGCCCGCGCTTCATCGTGCTGCTCGCCGGCGACCACGTCTACAAGCAGGACTACGAGGTCATGCTGCAGCAGCACGTGGAGAGCGGCGCCGACGTGACGGTCGGCTGCATCGAGGTGCCGCGCCTGCAGGCGACGGCCTTCGGGGTGATGGCGGTGGACGAGGACGACAAGATCATCTCCTTCCTGGAGAAGCCCGCCGACCCGCCCGGCATCCCCGGCGATCCGGAGCACGCGCTGGCCAGCATGGGGATCTACGTGTTCGAGACCCGCTTCCTGATCGGGCAGCTGAAGCGCGACGCCGCCGATCCGGACAGCAGCCACGATTTCGGCAAGAACATCATCCCGCACATCGTCGAGAAGGGGGGTGCCGTGGCGCATCGTTTCGCCCGCTCCTGCGTGCGCTCGACGCACGACTCCGAGATCTACTGGCGCGACGTCGGCACCGTGGACGCGTACTGGGAGGCCAACCTCGACCTCACCGACCCGGTGCCCGGGCTGGACCTGTACGACCGCGACTGGCCGATCTGGACGTACGGCGAGATCACCCCGCCGGCGAAGTTCGTCCATAACGACGCCGGGCGGCGCGGCCAGGCGACAGACTCGCTGATTTCCGGCGGCTGCATCGTCAGCGGCAGCGAGGTCAACCGCTCGCTGCTGTTCACCGGCGTGCACATCCACTCCTACGCCACCATCGACAGCGCGGTGATCCTGCCCAACACGCAGATCGGCCGGCACGTGCGGCTGCACAAGGTGGTCGTCGACAGCCGGGTGCGCGTCCCCGAGGGCCTGGTGGTCGGCGAGGATCCGGAGCGCGATGCGCAGCGCTTCCGGCGCACCGAGAGCGGCGTCTGCCTGATCACGCAGGCGATGATCGACCGGCTGTCGGCCTGATCCGCGCGTGTCCGGAGATAGGTCGATGCCCCAGCTGAGCAAGGTGGCGCTCTTCAGCAAGGAGTACCCGCCCCACATCTATGGCGGTGCCGGCGTGCATGTCGAGTATCTGAGCCTCGCCCTGGCCAAGCGGCTGCAGGTCGAGGTGCGCTGCTTCGGCGACCAGTCGGTGCAGGAGGGCAACCTCACCGTACGCGGCTATCCGCAATGGGACGAGACCGCCCGCGGCACCGATCCGCGCTTCGTCGGCGCCATCGACGCGTTCGCGCGCTCGCTCGCGATGGCGAAGGACCAGCTCGACGCTGACCTGGTGCATTGCCACACCTGGTACACCGATATGGGCGGCCTGCTCGCGGCCCAGCTCTGGGGCATCCCGAGCGTGCTGACGATCCACTCGCTTGAGCCGCTGCGGCCCTGGAAGGTCGAGCAGCTCGGCCGCGCCTATCATCTCAGCGCCTGGATGGAGCGCACCGCGATCGAGCAGGCCAGCGCCATCATCGCGGTCTCGCGCGAGACCCGCGACGACGTGCTGCGCCTGTTCGACGTCCCGCCCGAGCGGGTGCACGTGATCCATAACGGCATCGATCCGGAAGAGTATCGTCCGGTGGCGGCGACCGACGTGCTGACCCGGCTCGGCATCGATCCCGCCCGGCCCTACCTGCTGTTCGTCGGCCGCGTCACCCGGCAGAAGGGCATCATCCACCTGGTGCGCGCGATCCCGCACATCGACCCCGAGGTGCAGATCGTGCTCGCCGCCGGCGCCCCGGACACCCCCGAGATCGGACGCGAGATGGAGCAGGGCGTGGCGCAGGCCGCCGCTGGACGCCCGGGCGTGGTCTGGATACGCGAGATGCTGCCGCGCCAGGAGACCATACAGCTCTACACCCATGCCGCGATCTTCTGCTGCCCCTCGGTCTACGAGCCGTTCGGCATCATCAACCTCGAGGCGATGGCCTGCGAGACCGCCGTCGTCGCCTCCGCGGTGGGCGGCATTCCGGAAGTCGTGGTGCCGGAACAGACCGGGCTGCTGGTCGATCCGGTGCTCCGCCCCGGCACCTTCGAGCCCCAGGATCCGCAGGCCTTCTCGGAGGCGCTGGCGTCGGCGATCAACCGGCTGGCGCGCGATCCGGCGCTGCGCGCGCGCTTCGGCGCCGCCGGCCGGGCGCGCGTGGTCGCCCATTTCAGCTGGGACGCGATCGCCCAGAGCACGGTCGCGCTGTATCGCTCGCTGGTCGAGCAGCCCGGTGCCAATGGCTAGCAAGGCAAGGGGCTTTGCCCCTTGACCCCATCAAAGGCGAGCCTTTGAAAACCTTATTTTAAAACGGGGCTTGGGGCCGCCGGCCCCAACGGGTCAAGGGCAGAGCCCTTGCCTTGATCCTTCCGTAGCTTGCTAGTGCCTGATCCTGCCGTTCACCGAGTGTAGCAGGTCGGTGGAGTCCGCGAGGTCGGTCAACCGCGCCAGTTCCTCGCGCAGCCGCAGATTCTCCTCGCGCAGGGCGACCATCTCGTTGCTGTCGGCGACCGCTCGCGGCAGCTCCGCGGCGGCTTCCCGGGATGCTAACGGCTCCGGCGCCGGACGGCCGAACGAGGGGAACAGGCCCATGGTGCGGTGCATCTCGGTGAGGGCCGGTGCGGCCTCCTCCGCCGGGACCGGGGGCATGAAGCTCTGCATGGTGCGCTCCATCGAGGCGCGCACCTGCTTTTGCTGCAGTGTGAACTGCTCCATCATGCGCTCGAGATATTCCGGCACCAGCCCCTGCATGCTGTCGCCATAGAAGCCGATCAGCTGACGCAGGAAGGAGGTCGGCAGCATGTTGCGACCGCGCGTCTCCTCCTCCATGATGATCTGGGTGAGCACCGAGCGCGTGATGTCGTCGCCGGTCTTGGCATCGTAGACCACGAAGTCCCGTCCCTGCCTCACCATCTCCGCCAGGGTGTCCAGGGTGATGTAGATCGAGCTCTCGGTGTCGTAGAGCCGCCGATTGGCGTATTTCTTCACCACTATCGGTGCGACCGGGCGATCGTCTTCCGGCAAGATACCCTCCTATCGGGACCGTAGCCGACCAGGATAGCACAAAGGCGACACGGCGGCTGCGGTCAGGCTATCTCCCTAGCACCGCGACGCGCCGATATCAAAGCCGCGGCCGCCCGGGTCACGGGCTCGGCGCGGTACGCTGCATGCACTCCTGCCGCGAGACCTCCTCGAACCAGCCGGCGAGCAGCGCACGACCCTCGCGCCAGGGCTCGTCCGGAAAGCGCAGGTCGAGGAAGCCCAGGGCGCAGGCGATCGAGATCATGCCGATGTCGATGCGTTTGCCGAGCGGCTCGTGCTCCAGCGTGTCGAGGATCCGCGTCACCACCGCCTTCTGGCGCATCGCCATGGCGTGCTGCGGCGGCAGGTCGGCCTGCATCGCCAGCTTCCGTCGCAGCACCGCGGCCGTCATGATGCCGTCGCCGAGTGCCTGCAGGCGCAGGCTGATCCAGCGCGCGGCACCCGCAGCCGGGATGATCGGCAGGTCCTTGGCGATCCCGTTCAGATATTCGCAGATCACCGGGCTCTCGAAGAACGCGAAGCCGTCCTGCGTCACCAGGGTCGGGATCAGGCCGAGCGGATTGGCTCCCAGCAGCTCCGGCGGGTCGGCGAACGGGTCGGTCTCGATCAGCTCGATCTGCCGATCGAGACCGAGCAGGATGGCGCTGACCCGCACCTTGCGGGCGAACGGGCTGGCCTTGGAGTAGTAGAGCTTCAACGGAAATCATCCTTCCAGAATCGCAGGCGGGTGAACGCGGCGAGGTCGGGGGCCAGCAGGAACGGGTTGGTCGCGCGCTCCAGGTCGAGCCGGACCGGCACCGTCGCGAGCCCCTGGGCGCGTCGCCCGGCGACCGTCTCGGCGTGGGCCGCCAGCGCCGCGTTCTGCGGCAGCGCCGCGCGCGCGAACCGCGCGTTGGCCTCGGTGTATTCGTGACCGCAGCAGATCAGCGTCTCGTCGGGAAGGCCAGCGAGGCGACGCAGGCTGTCATGCATCTCCGCCGCGCTGCCTTCGAGCAGCCGGCCGCAGCCGAGGCTGAACAGGGTGTCGCCGCAGAACAGCGCGGGCGTTCCCGGGAAGAAGAACGAGATATGGCCGCGGGTGTGACCCGGCGTCTCGATCACCTCCGCCCTGGCGTGACCCAGCATGACCACGTCGCCTTCGGCCACCGCCTGGTCCAGCCTCGGCAGCCGGTGGCGGTCGGCGGCGGCGCCGACGACCGGCGCTCCGGTGGCGGCGCGCACCGCGTCCGTCGCCGCCACGTGATCGGCATGGTGATGCGTCAGCAGGATGAGCGACAGCACGCCGCCATCCGCGGTCGCCGCCCGCAGCGCCGCCATCACCGGCGCCTGCTCGGCCGGATCGACCACGGCGATCGCGCCGCTGTCGCGGTCCTGCAGCAGCCAGGCGTAGTTGTCGGACAGCATCGGGATCGGCGTGATCGCCAGCCCGGGATGCCGCCTCGTATCGGGATCGGCAGTCAGCTTCGGCCTCCGTTGGCGATGCCGGACCGGCATGTCGGCTGTTGCCGGCACGACGCCGGCGGATGTGGTAATGAGAGCGCCATGCGAGACGAGTTCCGCGCAGTGACGGATTTCTACGCCAGCCGGGGCGGACGCGTCGCCGCCCGGCTGCTGCGTCGCCGGATCGCCACCGTCTGGCCCGATCTCTCGCGGCTGCGCGTGCTGGGCCTCGGCCACGCCCAGCCCTTCCTGTCGCTGTGGGAGCGGCAGGCGAGGCTGTGCATCGCCGCGGAAACGCACGGGTCGGCGCTGCACCTGCTGGCCTCCGCCTCGTGCATCGTGCGCGACGACAGGCTGCCGTTCCCCGACCTCAGCTTCGACCGCATCCTGCTCAGCCACGCCCTGGAGACCTCGCTGAACGCGCCGAAGCTGCTGCGGGCGGTCTGGAGCGTGCTGCGCGACGATGGCCGCCTGCTGCTGGTGGTGCCGAACCGTCGCGGCATCTGGGCGCACCTGGAGAACACGCCCTTCGGCCAGGGGGCGCCGAGCAGCAAGCGACAGGTCGAGCGGCTGCTGGCCGACTCGCTGTTCCGGGTGGAGAAGGCGGAGGGCGCGCTGTGGCTGCCGCCGGTGGATCTGCGGCCGATGCTGCGCATGGGCAACCTGGTGGAGCGCGCCGGCGCGCGGGTGGCGCCGCAATTCTCCGGGGTGCTGCTGATCGAGGCGGTGAAGGACGTCTACGCCGCCCTCCCCGCCGGCAAGCGGGCACGAAGACGGATGCTGCTGCCGGCGGCCTGAGGCAGAGCCGGGGAAGCAGGGCAAGGGCTCTGCCCTTGACCCGTTGGGGCCGGCGGCCTCAAACCCCATTCTCTTAAACCAAGGATTTCGAAGGCTTGCCTTTGATGGAGTCAAGGGGCGAAGCCTCTTGCCTTCGCTTCCTTCCGCAACCTCCGCAGCCTGCTAGGCCCGCATGCCCATCGCGTTCTCCTCCAGCAGGTCGAGCAGCGGCGCCGCGGCGAGGCAGAACTGCACCGTCGGCACCAGCAGGTCGCTCACCAGTGCCGGCATCGCTACGGCGAGCTCCGCCTCGATCTGCAGGCTGTGGTCGGCGGCTACCGTGAGCGTCCAGCGATCCGGCAGCAGTGCGGGAAGGCAGCGCAGCAGCGCGAAGGCGTCGGGGCGAGCCGCGGCGGCGAGCGCGCTGCTCGGCATGCGGCCGACCCGGGTGCGGAACATCATCGTGCCGTTCGGCGCATCCTCCTCGGCGCGCAGCCAGGTCGACACCGGCCGCTCGCGCCAGCGGAACTCCATTGCCAGCTTCGAGGCAGGCAGGCCGGGGCTGAGCCGCCCGTCCTGGTCGACCTCGAACATGCCGAGGCTGGCGCAGGATCCCATGCCGGCCTGATCGCGACTCTCCATCCGCTCCACGCGTTCCTCCCGTCCCAGCAGCGCGCATCCTTCCCGGGCTCGGCCCGGGAGATGGGAACTTGACCAAGAAAGGTGAACCATCCATGAACGCGGCCGCATGTCCTCGCTGATACGCTCCCTCAAGCTCGTGCTCGCGCCGCCGCACCCGGCAGGACGTCCGTTCCTGGCCGCGGCCGTCCTCACCATGATCGGCGCCATGGCGCTGGGCAGGCGCTTGCGCTGGCTGGCGGCGGCGAGCGGCGGGTTCGGGGCGTTCTGCCTCTACTTCTTCCGCGACCCGGACCGCATCCCGCCGCTGCGGCCAGGGGTCGTGGTGGCCCCGGCGGACGGACGCATCGTCTCGATCATGCGAACGCCGCCGCCGCCCGAGCTCGGCATGGGAGTGGAGCCGCGCTGGCGGATCGCGATCTTCCTCTCGGTGCTCGACGTGCACGTCAACCGCATGCCGGCGGCCGCCACCGTCACCCGCGTCGTCTACCACGCCGGACGCTTCCTCAACGCGAGCCTGGACAAGGCGAGTGCGGAGAACGAGCGCAACGCCATCGCCCTGCGCCTGGCCGACGGGCGCGAGATGGCGGTGGTGCAGGTCGCGGGCCTGGTGGCACGCCGCATCGTCTGCACCGCGCGCGAGGGCGACGGCTTCGCCACCGGCGAGCGGTTCGGCATCATCCGCTTCGGCAGCCGCACCGATCTTTACCTGCCGCCGGGCGTGGAGCCGCTGGCGGCACTCGGCCAGACCATGATCGGCGGCGAAACCGTCCTTGCCCAGCTTTGATCTGGCGCCACCGGTCCGAAAGCGCCGCCTGAAGCGGCTGCGGCGGCTGGGCCGGCGGGACAGCCGGCCGCGCTTTCGCGGACAATCTTTCAACCGCCTGATCCCCAACATCCTGACCATGATCGGCCTGTGCGCCGGCCTGGGCGCCATGCGCTCGGGGCTGGACGGGCATTTCGGGCTGTCCGCCGCGGCGTTGCTGTTCGCCGCCTGCATCGACGGCGTGGACGGGCGGATCGCCCGGATGCTGCGCGCGACCAGCCGCTTCGGCGCCGAGTTCGACAGCCTGTCCGACTTCCTGTGCTTCGGCGTGGCGCCGCCCTTCATCCTGTACCTGTGGTCGCTGCACGCCGGCGGCCGCTACGGCTTCCTGCCCTGCATCCTGTTCACGGTGTGCATGGCGCTGCGGCTCGCGCGTTTCAACGCGGTGACCCCCGGCGCCCCGGAGGCGCCGACCTACGCCTACAACTTCTTCACCGGCGTGCCGGCGCCGGCCGGCGCCGGACTGGCGCTGTTCCCGCTGTTCGTCGGCATGGAGGCGGACAAGCTGCACTGGGCGGGACTGCTGGAGGCGGCGCGCTACCCGCTCTTCGTCGCCCTCATGCTGATCGGCGTCGCCTTGCTGCTGGTGTCGACCCTGCCGGTCTGGTCGTTCAAGAACTTCAAGGTGCCGGCCGAAGCGGTGCTGCCGATGCTGCTCGGCGTCTGCGGCGCCACCGCGATCCTGATCGCCGATCCCTGGGCCGCGCTCGCCGGCGCCGGCGTGATCTACCTGGTCATGCTGCCGTTCAGCCGGCGCAGCTTCCGCAGGCTCAAGGCCGATGCGGAGGCGCTGCAGGAGGAGGTGCCGGACGAGCAGGCTGCGGAAGCGAGGCAAGGGCTCTGCCCTTGACCCGTTGAGGCCGGCGGCCCCAAACCCCGTTCTCTTAAGTTGGGGTTCTCAAAGGCTTGCCTTTGATGGGGTCAAGGGGGCAAAGCCCCTTGCCTTGTCTTCGTTCCGTATCGTGAGGCGGTGGCAGGATGTATGGCGACGATGTGCCACATGTCTCACGGCCGTCCTGCTACTGTAACAGCAAAGTCATGGACAGGCCCTATCAGCGGAGTGTCCAACGATCCATCGCGTGGGCGTCAGGAGCTCTGCCGTGCAGTCATCCGATCGCCGTTCCTTCATCAAGCTGCTCGGTGGCGGTGCGGCGGCGGTGGCCATGCAGGAGAGCATCGGCCGTGCCCTGGCGTTGCCCGCGCATAATCGGACCGGAACGATCAACGACGTCGAGCATATCGTCGTGCTGATGCAGGAGAACCGGTCTTTCGATCATTACTTCGGCACGCTGCAGGGTGTGCGCGGCTATGGCGATCCGCGGGCGATGCGGCTTGCTTCCGGACATTCGGTCTTCCATCAGCCGGTCGGCGCCAGCTACGTGCTGCCGTTCCATCCGACGGCGCCGGACCTCGGGCTGGTGTTCATTCAGGACTTGGCGCACGACTGGGACAGCACGCACCTCGCCTGGAACCAGGGTCACTGGGACCAGTGGGTGCCGAACAAGGGCACCACGACGATGGCGCACCTGGTGCGCTCGGACATCCCATTCCACTATGCCCTGGCCGACGCCTTCACCATCTGCGACGCCTATCATGCATCGCTGCTGGGTCCGACGGATCCGAATCGCTACTACATGTGGACCGGCTGGGTCGGCAATGACGGCGCGGGCGGCGGCCCCGTGGTGGATAATGCCGAGGCGGGCTACGGCTGGTCGACCTATCCGGAACGGCTGCAGGCGGCCGGGATCTCGTGGAAGATCTATCAGGACGTCGGTGTCGGCCTGACTGCGGCGGGGCAATGGGGCGATACCAAAGATCCCTATATCGGCAACTACGGCGACAACGCGCTGCTCTATTTCCACCAGTACCAGAATGCGGCCGCCGGCAGCCCGCTCAGCGAGAACGCCAAGACCGGCACCGACATCTCCGTGTCCGGCACCCTGTTCGACGTCATCCGCGCCGACGTCGCCGACGGCACGCTGCCGCAGGTCTCCTGGATCCTCGCACCCGAAGCCTACAGCGAGCATCCGAACTGGCCGGCGAATTACGGTGCCCACTACCTGTCACGGATCCTCGACATCCTGACCTCGAACCCGGAGGTGTGGAGCAAGACCGTGCTGCTCATCACCTACGACGAGAATGACGGGTTCTTCGACCACATGGTGCCGCCGACGGTGCCGCAGAGCGCGGCTCATGGCCAGTCGACCGTCGCCATCACCGATGAGATCTTCGCCGGCAACGCCAAGTACTCATCCGGTCCCTACGGTCTCGGTGCGCGCGTGCCGATGCTGGTCGTCTCGCCCTGGAGCAAGGGCGGCTGGGTGAACTCGCAACTGTTCGATCACACCTCGATCATCCGCTTCATCGAGCAGAGGTTCGGCCCCGACAATCCGGCGCTGCGTGAGGCGAACATCACGCCGTGGCGTCGCACGGTCGCCGGCGACCTTACCTCGGCGTTCAATTTCCGCACGCCGAACACCGTCCTGACGACGCTGCCGGGCACGGCCGCCTACACGCCGCCGGACACCCTCCGCCATCCGGACTATGTCCCGCTGCCGCCCGTCTCACAGGCGCTGCCGCGTCAGGAGCCGGGCATCCGGCGGGCCCGCGCGCTGCCGTACGGCATGAACGTGCAAGGTCGATCGAACCCCGTTGCCGGTGTGTTCGGCATCGTCTTCGGCAATCCGGGCCGCGTCGGGCTGGTCTACCAGGTGCGCTCCGGCAAGCCGGGCGAACTGCCGAGAAGCTATACGATAGAGCCCGGGAAGCAGCTCAGCGACGATTGGCTGGCGGCGGCGGACGGCACCTACGACCTGTCCGTCTACGGCCCGAATGGCTTCCTGCGCAGTTTCCGCGGCAACCTCGCGGGCCACGCGAACGCCGAGCTGACGGTGCATGCGCAGGATGATGCGGCGCGCGACATCGTGCTGGAGGTGACCAACCAGGGTCGGTTCGACGTGCAGGTGGAGCTCATCAACGGCTACACGAACCTGATTACGCGATACGGCCTGGCAGCGGGCCGATCGCAAAGCGTGAGGGTCTCGCTCGTGGAACTCCATGGCTGGTATGATCTGACCGTGCGCACCACGCAGGATGCCAGCTTCAGATGGCAGCTTGCTGGCCGTGTCGAGAGCGGCCTGGACGGCATCACCGATCCATCCATCGGTGCGTCGGCCGTAGGCGCCGTCGGCTGACGCCTACCGGCCCGATCAAAGGCAAGCCTCCGAAAGCCCTGTCCTAAAGAATGGGGTCTGGGGCCGCCGGCCCCAACGGGTCAAGGGCAGAGCCCTTGCCTTGCTTTTTCAGCAGCCTGCTAGAGCATCTCCAGGGGCACGGTGCGCTGCGGCGGTGGGAAGGCCTGGTCGAGTGCCGCCAGATCCTCGTCGTCCAGCACGATCGAGGCCGCCTCGGCGTTCTCGCGCACGTGCGTCGCGGTGGCCGCCTTGGGGATGCTGATCACGTTGTGATGCCGCAGCGTCCAGGCCAGCGCGAGCTGTGCCGGGGTCTTGCCGTGCCGGCGCGCGACCGCCGCCAGGGCGGGATGACGCAGCAGCGTGCCGCCCTGGCCGACCGGGGAGTAGGCCATCAGCGGCACGCCCTGCTCGACGCCGTAGCGCAGCAGGTCGAACTCGATGCCGCGATGCTCGAGGTTGTAGAGCACCTGGTTGGCCAGGCAGCCGCGCGGCCGCGCCAGCCCGACCAGCGCCTGCATGTCGTCGACGTCGAAGTTCGACACCCCCCAGTCGCCGATCAGCCCGTCGCGGCGCAGCAGCTCGAAGCCGTCGATGGTCTCGCCGAGCGACACGCTGCCGCGCCAGTGCAGCAGGTAGAGATCGATCCGCTCGGTGCCGAGCCGCTTCAGGCTGGCCTCGCAGGACCGTCGCACGCCCTCCTTGGTGGCGTGGCTCGGCAGCACCTTGCTGACCAGGTAGACCTGGTCGCGCAGCCCGGCGATGGCCTCGCCGACCAGGCGTTCGGAGGCGCCGTCGCCGTACATCTCGGCGGTGTCGATCAGGCCCATGCCGAGCTCGATGCCGAGCCGCAGGCTGTCGCGCTCGCGGTTCCAGCTGGCCCGGTCGGAGCCCATGTTCCAGGTGCCCTGGCCGAGTGCCGGCACGCTGGAGCCGTCATGCAGCCGGACGCGCCGCGCGGTCCCGCTCACGACGCGGCGCCGCCGCCGTCCGGCCCGCTTCCCGCGGCCTGGTTTGCCGCGGCCCCGCTTCCCGCGGCCCGGCTTCCCGCGGCATCGCCGCGGGCGCCGCCACCCGCGCTCTCGCTCTTCTCCCGCTCGCTGTGCGGGTAGGACTTGGAGACGTCCTGCTCGATGTCGTCGGGGATGCCGTTGGTCATGCCAGGCTGGTTCACGTGGTCGTGGCTGGCCGTCCTGGCGTCCGGGTCGAGGGCATCCGTCGGTCGCGTGTCGTCGTCGCGCATCAGATCCTCCTGCTGCAGGCAGAACCGGCCGGCACCATGACGGTTGCCTGCCGTCGCGGCTCAGCCGACCTTCTGCCAGCCTCTCGCATCCTGCCGCCAATAGGTCAGGCGGTGGCCGCCCTGCTTCAAGGCCGACCAGCGGCCGCGTGCTGCCGCGACCGCGGCCGGATCGCCGCCGTCGAACAGGTCGAACACGCGCTCGAACGGCTCGACCGCCGCCTCCACCCCGTCGAGCAGGAACAGGAAGCGGGCCCGGTTCGGCGCCGCCGCGTCCCCGGCCAGCCCTGCGATGAGCACCGGCTGCAGCTCCGGACTGCCGAGCGAGGCGGTGCCGTGCGGCAGCCAGACCGGCTCCGGCAGCTTCCACAGGGCGTCGTCGAGTGCTGCCGCGCGCGCCTCGTCGCGCACCCGCACGAAGGCGCGCTCGCCGCGCTCGAGCGTGCGCTCCAGCAGCCGCGGCAGGGCCTGCTCGGCGCTGCTGCGGGTGAGGTGGTAGAAGCCGATCTCGGTGGTCATGCGGGGCGCCGCTCAGCCCTCGTAGTGGCTCGCCACCAGCCGGTCGAGCAGGCGCACCCCGAAGGCGGTGGCACCCTTCGGCACCGTGGCCGCGTCCTTGCTGCTCCAGGCGGTGGCCGCGATGTCGAGATGCGCCCACGGCACGCCGCCGACGAAGCGCTGCAGGAACTGCGCCGCCGTGATCGAGCCGCCGGGCCGGCCGCCGATGTTCTTCATGTCGGCGATGTCGGAGCGCAGCAGCTTGTCGTAGGCCTCGCCCATCGGCATCCGCCACAGTGCCTCGCCGGAGGCGAGCCCGGCCTCGAGCAGCTGCCCGGCCAGCGCGTCGTCGTTGCAGAACAGCCCGGCATGCTCATGGCCGAGGGCGACCACGATCGCCCCGGTCAGGGTCGCGAGGTCGATCATGAAGCGGGGCTTGAAGCGCTCTCGCGCGTACCAGAGCACGTCGGCCAGCACCAGACGGCCCTCGGCGTCGGTGTTGATCACCTCGATGGTCTGGCCGGAATGGCTGGTGACCACGTCGCCCGGCCGCTGCGCGCTGCCGGACAGCATGTTCTCGACCAGCCCGACCAGGCCCACCGCGTTGACCCGGGCGCGCCGCCCGGCGAGCGTCGCCATCAGCCCGACCACCGCGCCGGCGCCGGCCATGTCCCACTTCATGTCCTCCATGCCGCCGGCCGGCTTGATCGAGATGCCGCCGGAATCGAAGGTCACCCCCTTGCCGACGAAGGCGACCGGCGCCTCGTCGCCGCCGCCGTTCCAGCGCATGATGACGCAGCGCGCCTCCTGGTCCGAGCCCTGCGCCACCCCCAGCAGGGCGCCGAAGCCGAGTGCCGCCATCGCCGCCGGCCCCAGCACCTCGACCTCCAGGTCGAGCCCCGACCCGGCCAGCGCCTCGATGCGGTCGGCGAACACCGGCGGGCTGAGCACGTTGGCGGGCTCGCTGACCAGGTCGCGGGCGATGAATACGCCGCGCGCCACCGCCGCCAGCGCCGGCCACGCCTCGGCCGCCGCGCCGGGTGCGTCAGTGAGCACGCCGAGCGTGCCGAGCCGCCGCTTCTCCTCCGGCTTCTCCCGGGTGCGGTAGCGGTCGAAGCGGTAGGCGCCGAGCCGCGCCCCGAGGGCGGCATGCGCGGCCAGCGTCCCGCCCAGGCTGGAGGCGTCGAGGCTGGAGGCGTCGAGGCCGGAGGCGTCGAGGCCGGAGGCGTCGAGGAACCCCGTGTGGCTGCTCTTGAGCGCGGACGACGCGGCACTTCCGGCCGCCTCGGCGCCGCGCGCATCGAGCTCTGCCATGCGGCCGAGCCCGATCACCACGACGCGCGACAGCCCCGCCCCCGGCCCCGGCAGCACCAGCCGCTTGTCGCGCCCGAAGCTGAACTCCGCGGCCTGCAGGCCGCGCGAGACCGCGCCCTCGGTGGCGCGGTCGACGGCCTGGAACAGCGCCGACCGCTCCCCGTCCTCGGCGACGAGCAGCGCCACGGCACTTCCCGGCGTCAGGGTCTCGAGGCGCGCCTCGGCAAACTCGATCTCCAGCATCGCATCGTCTCCGGCTCTGGACCTGCCCGGCCCGGGGCCTGACCGGCCCGCGGCCTAGTTATGTGACATTTTGCCGCAGAGCCAGCCCGCCGCATGCCCCGCTCGCCATCCGCGCCCACGCACGCGCCCTTCCCGCTCGCTCCCGCTCCCGCTAGGTGTCGGGGATGAACGACATCGAGCTGCTGGCCCAGGCCGCGGCACTCGCCACCCGTGCCGGCGCCGCGATCCTGCAGATCCGCGCGCGCGGCTTTACGACCCGCACCAAGGCCGACCTGAGCCCGGTGACGGAGGCCGACCATGCCGCGGAGGCGATCATCCTCGACGGGCTGCGTCTGCCGACCGGCGCGCCGCCGATCCCGGTGGTGGCCGAGGAGGAGGTGGCGGCGGGACGGCGCCAGAGCGTGGGCGACTGCTTCTGGCTGGTCGATCCGCTCGACGGCACCCGCGAGTTCGCCGACGGGCGGCAGAGCTTCACCGTCAATATCGGTCTGGTGCGCGGCGGCCGCGCGGTGCTGGGCGCGGTGGCCCTGCCGGCCTACGGCCAGCTCTATCTCGGCCTGGTCGGACACGGCGCGGTGCGCCGCGACGCCACCGGCGAGCACGCCATCGCGGCCCGCCCGGTACCCGTGGACGGACTGAGCGTGCTCGCGTCGCGCCACTACGCGAACGACCCGGCGCTGCTCGCCTACCTCGGCGCGCAGCGCGTCGCCCGCATCGACAATATCGGCTCGGCGGCGAAGTTCGTGCGCGTCGCCGAGGGTGCCGCCGACCTGTATCCGCGCCTCGGCCGCACCATGGAGTGGGACACCGCCGCACCCCAGGCGGTGCTGGAGGCGGCCGGCGGCAGCGTCAGGCTGTTCGACGGCAGCCCGCTCGGCTACGGCAAGCCCGGCTGGGAGAACCCGCACTTCATCTGTCGCGGCATAGACTAGCGCGAGATGCTATGGTGGCCCCTCTCGATGCGGAGCCGGGTGGTCGGGCGCACTCCATGCGGACGGTAACGACGCAGTGTCTGAAGGCGGATGCGGCCGGCATCGCCCGGGCAGCCGCGCTGCTGCGCGACGGCCGGCTGGTCGCGTTCGGCACCGAGACCGTCTATGGGCTTGGCGCCGACGCCGGACAGCCCGACGCGATCGCCGCGGTGTTCGCGGCCAAGCGGCGGCCGCCGCACAACCCGCTGATCGCGCACGTGGCCGACGCGGAGGCCGCGTTCCGCGAGGTGCGGCCGACCCCGCTCGCCCGCATCCTCGCAGGCGCCTTCTGGCCCGGGCCGCTGACCCTGGTGCTGGAGCGACGCCATGACGGCGGCGTCTGCGATGCGGTCTCGGCCGGATCCGCCACGCTGGCGATCCGGGTGCCTTCGGGTATCGCCGCGCAGGGCCTGCTGCGCGCGGTGGGCCGGCCGATTGCGGCACCCTCGGCCAATCCGTCCGGACGGGTCAGCCCGACCGAGGCCGCGCACGTGCTGGACGGCCTCGACGGGCGGATCGACGCGGTACTCGATTGCGGTCCCTGCCGGGTCGGGCTGGAGAGCACGGTGCTGGATCTGCGTTTCGACCAGGCGGTGCTGCTGCGCCCCGGCGGGGTGGGCCGCGAAGCAATCGCTGCACTGCTGGCGGCGCACGGCGCGCCGGCGCTCAGCCGGGCCCACGAGCCGGCGGCGCCGCTCTTGCCCGACACGCTCGCATCGCCCGGCATGCTCGCCTCGCACTACGCACCGCTCCTGCCGGTCCGTCTCGACGCCGCCGGCGCGCGGGCCGACGAGGCGCTGCTGGGCTTCGGCCCGGCCCCGCCGGATGCCCCGCTGCTGTGGAACCTCAGCGACGCGGGCGACCTCGCGCAGGCGGCCTCGCGGCTGTTCGCCGGCCTGCGCTGGCTCGACGCCGAGGGGACGCGGCACGGGCTGAGCGGGATCGCGGTGATGCCGATCCCGGCGCACGGGCTCGGGCTCGCGATCCGCGACCGGCTGCGCCGCGCCGCGGCGCCGCGACCGCTCATGCGGCCGGCCGCATGAGCCAGATCGACCCCAAGGAGCTGAAGACGCTGTCCGACATCCTGGCCCTGGTGCTGGAGGACCAGCCCGGCCAGTCCGCCAACGCGCTGGAGGCGATACGTGCCCGGGCGCGGCGCAACGCGATCACCGGCGGCGCGTTGAAGAACCTGTTCGTCGCGATCGCGCCCAATCCGCCGGCGCCCAACCCGTCGGCGTCGCGTCCGGCGGCGGCGCGCGCGCGCACGGCCCGCACCGGCGCCCCGGAGCTGCAGGCGGCGCGCACCCGCATCTCGCAGCTGACCGCGGACCTCAACAAGCTCGATCTCGACCTGCGCGGCGCGACCGCGCGCAACGAGGCGCTTCGCTCGGAGCTGCACCTCACCCGCCAGGCCCGTGCCGAGGCGCAGCAGGCGCTGCTTCGGGTCAGCGCCGACAGCCGGCCGAAGCGGATCCTGATGACGCTGTGCCTGATCTGCGGCGTATTGCTGGGCATCGCCGGCACCTCGGTGATCAACGCCGTGTCGCCCTCGCCGCACCCTGACAACTCCCGCTACCTCACGTCACCCTGAAGCTGGGTCCTGAACCATGCCTGACACCCCGATGCCGGATCGCGTGCCGCCGCCGAACCTCACGCCAGGATCGGGCCTCGTCCGCGACGCCGCCGGCCTGATCGACGCGCTGCGCCGCCGCCTCGGCGACGCCGGCGTGCTGACCGGGCACGCCGACACCGACCCCTACTGCGAAGACTGGCGCGGCCTCTATCACGGCCGCGCGTTGGCGGTGATCCGGCCGGCCGACACCGATGCGGTGGCCGAGGCGGTGCGGCTCTGCGCCCGCCACGGCGCGCGCCTGGTGCCGCAGGGCGGCAACACCAGCATGGTCGGGGGTGCGGCGGTGGGCGAGGACGGCAGCGAGGTGATCCTCAGCCTCTCGCGCCTGAATCGCATACGCGGCGTCGATCCGATCGACATGACCCTGTCCGTCGAGGCCGGCGTCACCCTGAAGGCGGCGCAGGATGCGGCCATCTCGGCAGGGTGCAAGCTGCCGCTCTCGATCGCCTCCGAGGGCTCGGCACAGATCGGCGGCGTGCTCGCCACCAACGCCGGCGGCAACAACACGCTGCGCTACGGCAACGCGCGCGAGCTGCTGCTCGGCATCGAGGCGGTGCTGCCGGACGGCCGCGTGTTCCATGGCATGCGGCGGCTGCGCAAGGACAATACCGGCTACGCGCTGCGCCACCTGCTGGTCGGCTCGGAGGGCACGCTCGGCGTCATCACCGCGGCGATCCTGCAGCTCGCACCGCTGCCGCGCACGATCGAGGTGGCGCTGTGCGGCGTGCCCTCGCCGGAGGCGGCACTCACGCTGTTCACCCGCTTCCGCGCCGCCGACCCCGCCGCGATCCAGGCCTTCGAGTTCATGTCCGGCGCCAGCATGGCGTTGGTCACCGGCCTGATCGACGGCGCCACGCTGCCGCTCGCCGAGCCGGCGCCGGACTACGTGCTGGTCGAGCTCGCCACCGCGCGCGACCGCGCCGACCTGCGCACGCTGCTGGAGGACGTGCTGGCCGAGGCGCTTGAGGACGGCACGGCGCTGGACGCGGTGATCGCCGAGAGCGGCGCGCAACGCGACGCGATCTGGCGCCTGCGCGAGGAGCACTCCGAGGCGCAGAAGCGCGCCGGCGGCAGCGTCAAGAACGACGTCTCGGTGCCGGTCTCCCGGGTGCCGGAGCTGATCCGTCTTGCCGGCGAGGCGTGCCGCGCGCTGATGCCCGGGATACGCGTCGCACCGTTCGGGCATCTCGGCGACGGCAACATCCACTTCAACCTGGTGCAGCCAGAGGCGATGCCACGCGCGGCCTTCCTCGCCCGCGACCACGAGCTGATGGACGCGGTCTGCGCGGTGGTGCGCGCACTCGACGGCTCGTTCTCGGCCGAGCATGGCGTCGGACGCCTCAAGACCTACATGATGGAGGACTGGCGCGGCGGCGCCGAGCTGGAGACCATGCGCCGGATCAAGCAGGCGCTCGATCCGCGCGGGCTGTTCAACCCGGGCAAGCTGCTGCCCGGGTGAGCAAGGCGGCGTAGGAGGCGAACTTGGCCGAGCCCTGGCAGGCGCTGGACGCGATCGGGCTGCTGCCCGACATCGAGATCGACCCGGCCACCGCGGCGCTGCAGCTCGCCCGCCTCGATTCTCTGCCCGGCGCTCCGCCCGACGCCCCGCTCCATGACTGGCACGCGGCCTCCGCGCATCTCTCCGAGCTCGCCCGCGAGGCATCGGCGATCGGCGCCGTGCTGTCGCACCGCAGCCCCGAGGCGCAGGTCGGGGCGCTTAGCGGGCTGATCCATGCCCGCTTCGGCTATCGCGGCGACAGCGAGACCTACGACGACCTCGACAACGCCAACCTGATCCGCGTCGTCGCGCGACGCCGCGGGCTGCCGGTGGCGCTCGGCATCCTGTGGCTGCACTGCATCCGCGCCGCCGGCTGGGACGGGCACGGGGTCGATTTTCCGGGCCACTTCCTGGTCGCACTCGCCGCCCCGGGCGGACGCCGCGCACGACCGGCACGGCACCCGCCCCCGGCTACGGTGGTGATCGACGCGTTCGCCGGCGGCGCCACCCTGGACAGCGGCGACCTGCTGGCGCTGCTGCGTCGGACGCACGGCTCCGACGCGGCGCTGGCGCCCGGCATGCTGCGGCCGATGCGCACCCGCGACGTGCTGCTGCGACTGCAGCGCAACCTGGTGCAGCGCCGCCGCCTCGCCGGGGCGGCGGAGGCCGCGCTGCGATCGCTGCGCGGCATGCTGTGCATCGCGCCGGACGAGGCGCCAAACTGGCTGGACGCGGCCGACCTGAACCGGGCGCTCGGGCATACCGGCGAGGCGATCCGCTGTCTTGAGCGCTTCCTGACGCTGGTGCCGCAGAGCGAGGCTTCCGGCTTTGCCCGCGCGCAGCTCGAGGCGCTGCGTCGGGGAGGCTCCGGATAGGGCAAGGCCAGGGCGCCGCCCTGGACCCGCTGGGGCCTGAGGCCCCAGGCCCCCTTTACGGCTTCGGGTCGGGGGCGGCTGTGGCGCGGGTTGCGGCTTCGCGCCAGCTCGCCTCGGCTCGGGCGGGGTCGGGCTGCGGGCGCAGGCCCAGCAGGAACTCCAGGCCGTCGCGCTCGGTGTCTCGGAGCAGCGTGCATTCCAGCGCCAGGACACCGAACGCCGCCAGCTCGGCCAGCAGCAGGCACAGCCGGCGCGGCGTGAACACCCAGCAATGCACATCCTGGTAGCGGCCGCTGTCGCGCACCTCGCGGCATACCCGCTCTGCCCAGCGATAGCGCTCGGCATCGACCAGCGGCGGCGGCGGCGGCCGCCCAGCCCACACCGCCGCCGCATCGACCTCGACGACGTGCAGGAAATAATCCGCGATCCTGGCCAGCGACGGCGCGCGCAACGCCGCCGCATGCGCCGCCAGCAGGTCGGCCAGATCGCTCTCGGCGCGGTGATGGTCGAAGCAGAACCGCTTGTCGGGCAGCACCAGCCGGATCTCGCCACCCGCCGACAGCGCCCGCGCCAGCGCCTGCAGCCAGCCGATCAGGTCGGGCACGTGCTCGGCCACGTGCGAGGCGACCACGTAGTCGACCGCGCCATGCCGACGCACCAGCCCGTCCAGGCCGCCCTCGTCCCAGACCCAGTCGATCTCCATGATCGCCTGCGCGCGCACCCCGCCATCTTCGGCGTATTTCCGCCGCAGGCTCGGCGTATCGTCGTGGTCGACATACAGCACCCGGCCCATCTCGCGCCGGATCACGGGGCGGTCGAGCGGGCCGATCTCGACCCCCAGCAGCCGCTCCACCGCGAGCCCCTCGAGCAGGGCCGCGTTGCGGGGCCGCGGGCTAATGCACGTAGACCCTGACCTCGGGAAGCCTGGCCTCGGGGAGCCTGGCCTCGGGCAGCCTGGCCGCCGGATCCGACAGCGCGGTCAGCTCCACCTGCGCCGATCCCGCGCCGTCCGCGACGATGGCGTCCGCCACCGGATGACCCAGCATCGCCACCGCGGCGCGCAGCGAGGCCGCCTGCGCCGCCGGCGAGGCCGCCGCGGCCGCAACGCTCTCCACGGTGAACAGCACGTTGGGCTTGCGCGACAGCGCCTGCGCGACGGCACGCCGCAGATCCGGCTGCCAATCCTGCTGTGGCCGGCCCGATCGCACCACGAACAGCGGCGGGACCGGCCTGACGGTGCTGACGACCGGGGGTGGTGCGCGCGGCACCGGGGCGCGGCCGGCGCTGCGGTCGAAGCTGCGCTGGTCGACCAGGTCGCAGCCCGCCGGCAGGACGCAGCAGAACAGCAGGGCGAGCGCGCGTGCGGCGGGGTTCGGCATGGCGGCAGAGGCTCGCAGGGATCGACCATTGCGGCAAGGCGAGCCGGCTTGCCGCACCCCGCGCGGGCCACCTATAGCTCTGGCGATGCAGCGCAGCCTCGGCATGTCACCGGCTCCGGGCCTCGACGCGGACCCGGGGAGCGCGCTCGGGGCGGATGATCGCGCCCCGGATGATCGCCTGCTGGCCGACGCACTTCACCTGGCGCTGGCACGCCAGCCGCACCGCGGCAGTCACGCCGCCGGCATGGTCGAGGTCGCCAGCGTGCTGTGGAGCCGCTTCCTGCGCTTCGATGCCGGCGATCCGCACTGGCCGGATCGGGACCGTTTCGTGGTGTCCGCCGCCCGCTTCGCGCCGCTGCTGCGCGCGCTGCTGGCGCTGAGCGCGGACGCGGCGTGCGGCGAGGCCGACGACACGGCCCTGCCGCTGCTCGGCTTCGGGCAGCATCCCGGCGTGGAGATGGCGGTGGGACCGGCCGGCCAGGGCATCGCCACCGCCGCCGGGATGGCGATGGCCGAGCGCATCCTGGCGGCGCGCTTCGGCCACTCGCTGGTCGATCATCGCAGCTGGGTGCTCGCCTGCGAGACCGACCTCTCCGCCGGCGTCGCCCTGGAAGCGGCGGCGCTGGCCGGGCAGATGCGGCTGGACCGGCTGACCGTGCTGTTCGAGCTGGATCTGGGCGCCGAAGCGGCGGCGGATCCGGGCACCGCACGGCTCGATCCGATGGCCCGCTTCGCCGCCTGCGGCTGGGCGGTGCGGCAGGTGGACGCGCACGATCCCGAGGCGATCGGCCAGGCCATCGCCGGCGCCCTGCGGGGACGCAGGCCGAGCCTGATCGCCTGCGTCGCGCATCATCGCGACGCGACGGCCGATCCGGGCGATGCCGAGCTGCAGGCCGTCCCGCGCGAGGCGTGGCGGGCGCGCGGGCGGCGCGGCAACGGCGCGCGGCGCGGCTGGCTCAAGCGCCTCGCGCGCCACCGTGACCGCGACGAGTTCGCGCGCGTCACCGACGGCGCCCTGCCCGAGCAGTGGAGCCGGTCGTGGCGCGAGGCCTGGCGGCAGCCCGAGCTGGAACCGGGCGAGGTGCCGCCCGGGCCGACGGCGGACCGGTCCGGCGCGCGCCGCGGACTGGACGCGCTGCTGGGCCTGCTGCCGGAGTTCGTCAGCCTGTCCTGCGAGCCGGGGCTGCCGAGCATGCCGCAGCTGGGCGGTCCCGGGGGGAGCGCCTGCGGGCCCGGCCGGGTCGGCCGCGTGCTCTGCCTGGGCAGCCAGGAGCACGGCATGGCGGCGCTGCTGAACGGCATCGCGCTGCATGGCGGCCTGCTGGCCTGCGGCTCGGCCTCGTTCATCGCGGTCGACCGCATGCGTCCGGCGCTGCGGCTGGCCGCGCTGATGCGGCGCCAGGTGATCCACCTGCTGACCCATGACGGGCTGGCGCTGGGCGAGGACGGCGCCGCCTGGCAGCCGGTCGAGCAGCTCGCCAGCCTGCGCGCGATGCCCAACGTCGCGGTGTTCCGTCCCGCCGACGGGGCCGAGATGATGCGGTGCTGGCAGCTCGCCCTGCATCGCACCGACGGGCCGAGCCTGATCGCGTTCTCCTCGCATATCCCGCCCGACCTCGACGAACGCGCGCCGCCCGGACGCCGCGCGGCGGACGATGGCTGCACCCGTGGCGGCTATCTGCTGGCCGACGTGCCCGCGGGGTGCTCGCGGCAGGCGACGCTGATCGCCACCGGCCCGGAGGTCGGCATCGCGATCGAGGCCCGCGACCGGCTGGCGGCGCACGGGATCGCCGCCGCCGTGGTCTCGCTGCCCTGCTGGGAGCTGTTCTCAGCCCAGGAGGCCGGCTACCGTGACGCCGTGCTGGGACGGGTGCTGCGGGTCGGCATCGAGGCGGCGTCCGGCTTCGGCTGGGAGCGCTGGCTGGGCGATGACGGGATCTTCATCGGGATCGACGAGTACGGCATCTCGGCGCCGGCCGAGGAGCTCTACCGGCATTTCGGCATCACCCCGGACGCGGTGGCGGCGCGGGTGCGGCGACGGCTGGCCGCCTCCCGCCCGCCGCCGCCGGCCCGGATAGTCTACGGCGGCGGTTTGGCCTAGGCTCGGGCGAGGTCAGGAAGGATCATCGACATGCCAGAGAATCGCCCGGTCAAGGTCGCCATCAACGGGTTTGGACGCATCGGCCGCCTGGTGCTGCGCGGCATCATCGAGAGCAACCGCAGCGACGTGGTGGTGGCCGCCATCAACGATCTCGGCAGCGTGTCGGACAACGCCCACCTGCTGCGCTACGACAGCGTGCATGGCCGCTTCCCCGGCGAGGTGAGCGTCGAGGGCGACAGCATCGCGATCCGCGCCAACGGCCGCAGCTACCAGCCGATCAAGGTCTCGGCCGAGCGCGACCCGTCCAAGGTGCCCTACCAGGGCATCGACGTCGCGATGGAGTGCACCGGCCTGTTCACTAAGAAGGAAGCCGCCGCCCAGCTGATCACCGCCGGGGCGCGCAAGGTGCTGGTCTCGGCACCGGCAGACGGCGTCGACGCCACCATCGTCTACGGCGTCAACCACCAGGTCATCACCAGCGACATGACGGTGATCTCGAACGCGTCGTGCACCACCAACTGCCTGGCACCGATGGCCAAGGTGCTGGACGACGCGTTCGGCATCGAGCGCGGCTACATGGTGACCATACACAGCTACACCGGCGACCAGCGCACCGTCGACACGCTGCACAAGGACCTGCACCGCGCCCGCGCGGCGGCGCTGAACATGATCCCGACCAGCACCGGTGCCGCCCGCGCGGTCGGGCTGGTGCTGCCGCAGCTCAAGGGCAAGCTCGACGGCACCGCGATCCGGGTGCCGACGCCCAATGTCTCGCTGGTGTCGCTCGACTTCGTGCCGCGCACCGTGCCCGACAGCGTGGCCGCGGTGAACGACCGCTTCAAGGAGGCCGCCGAGGGCGCGCTGAAGGGCATCGTCGTCTACAGCACCGACCCGCTGGTCAGCAGCGACTTCAACCACGTGATCGCGTCGTGCTCGTTCGACGCCACCCAGACCGCCCTGATCGACGGCGGCAAGCTGGTGCGGGTCTGCGGCTGGTACGACAACGAGTGGGGCTTCTCGAACCGCATGGCGGACACCGCCGCGGTGTTCGGCGGCCTGTGATGGCGGATCCGGTCGAAGCCCCGGTCAAGTCCAAGGGAGCGTCGTTCCGCACGATCGACGCGCTCGACTGCGCGGGCAAGCGGGTGCTGCTGCGCGCCGACCTCAACGTGCCGCTGCGCGACGGCAGGATCACCGACCTGACCCGTCTGGAGCGGCTCACGCCGACGATACGCGAGCTCGCCGACAAGGGTGCGCGGGTGATCGTGGTCAGCCATTTCGACCGCCCGCGCGGCAAGCGGGTGCCGGCGATGTCGCTGGCCCCGGTTCGCGAGGCGCTGGCCCAGGTGCTCGGCCATCCGGTGCATTTCGCCGAGGACTGCCTGGGCCCGCAGGCGCACGCGGCGGTGGCGGCGCTCCGCGACGGCGAGGTGCTGGTGCTGGAGAACACGCGCTACCATCCGGGCGAGGAGATCAACGACCCGGAGATGGCGGCCGGCCTCGCGGCACTCGCCGACATCTACGTCAACGACGCGTTCTCGGCCGCACATCGCGCGCATGCCAGCACCGAGGGGGTGGCGCGCCACCTTCCCGCCCATGCCGGCCGGCTGATGCAGGCCGAGCTCAGCGCGCTGACGCTGGCGCTGGAGCATCCGGAGCGTCCGGTGGGCGCCATCGTCGGCGGCGCCAAGATCTCCACCAAGCTGGACCTGATCGGCAACATGCTGAGCCGGGTCGACGTGCTGATCGTCGGCGGCGCGATGGCCAACACTTTCCTCGCCGCGCGCGGGCTAGAGGTCGGCCGCTCGCTGCAGGAGCCGCAGATGCACGACACCGCGCGCGCGATCATGGCGGAGGCGGAGGCGCGCGGCTGCCAGCTGCTGCTGCCTCTCGACGCGGTGGTCGCCGCCGAGTTCAAGGCCCACGCCGCCTCGCAGACGGTGCCGGTCGAGCAGGTGCCGGCCGACACCATGATCCTGGATTGCGGGCCGCGCACGGTCGAGCTGCTGGGCCGGCATCTCGCGACGCTGAGGACCCTGGTCTGGAACGGCCCGATGGGCGCCTTCGAGACGCCGCCGTTCGATGCCGGCACCACCGCGCTGGCGCGCGCGGTCGCCGACCTCACCCTGTCCGGCGGGCTGCGCTCGGTCGCCGGCGGCGGCGACACCGTCTCGGCGCTGCGTCACGCCGGCGTGCTGGACCAGTTCTCCTACGTCTCGACCGCCGGCGGCGCCTTCCTGGAGTGGCTGGAGGGAAAGACGCTGCCCGGCATCCAGGCGCTGACCGCGCTGGGCGGCATCCTGGCGCCGCTCTGAGCGTCGGCTGCCAGGCGCCGCCGATCCTCGCGCAGGCCTGGACGACCGTCCGGTTTCGATATTAACTCGTTAGGAGAGCAGGCAGAGGCGGTCGGTCGATGCTGACACGGATCTTCGGTGGGCGCCGTGACGCGCCTCAGGAGCAACCTCAGCTCGGCTCGACGCGAAACGTCACCCAGCCCGCTCGGGAACCGGTCGTCGTGCGGCCGCTGTTTCCCCAGCGCGATCCTCTCCTGGCCCGCGCCTTCGCCGGCTATCGCGTCCGCACCGCCCACGGCACCGTGCTGGCGACCGCGCCGGACACGGACACCCTCTGCCACCGCCCCCCGGGGGCACCGGGAGAGGACGCGCTCCTGTTCCACGCGCTGCACATGCCGACGGTCGCGCTGCTGGTCTCGTCGCACGAGCTGCGGCTCGAGGCCGGACCGTCGAGCCGGATCCTGCCGTTCCTGGTGGTGGGCGACCCGGCGTCCGGCGCCTTCGTGCTGCGATCGCCCGTCAAGGAGGTCTATCTCTGCGCGGTGGCGCCGCAGGACGAGGTCGGAGGCACCGACTTCTACCGCAGCTGGATGGGCCCGTGGGAGCATTTCCGCGCCGAGACGCTCACTACCCCGGTCCTCGACGCTGACCTCGAGCAGGCGCTGCAGCAGATCGCTCTGCTGATCGGCACGCAGCTCGATGCGGCCTCTGTCGCCGCCTGGTCGGCGTCCGCGGCCGACGCCGAGCGTCGCCTCGCGCTGCCGGCCCTGCTGCATCTGCTGGCGCGCGACGACCTGGCGTCGCTGACCGCCGCGCGTCTGGAGGCGTCGTCGCACGATCTGCAGCGCCTCGCGGTGCCGCCGCCGGCCTCGATGCCGCCGCGCCCGGGCCCGATGAGCCTGGTCGAGCGCATCGACCGGCACGCCGCCACGTTCTCGCCGCAGCGGCTGGGCAGCGGCTGGCACATCGACGTCAAGGGGCGGTGCGGACCCGCCGCCGCTCGTGCCTCGGTCGCCTTCACGCTTCCCTGCCGGCCGCGTCACGCCAAGCTCAAGCTCGACATCCACGGCACCGAGATCTTCCGGCTGGTCACCGTGTCGGTGAACGGCTGGTGCATCGGCAAGCTCGGCATCGGCGCCACCAAGCTCGGCGGCAGCTTCCTGGAGTGCTGGATCCCGGGCGAGGCGCTGTCGTCGCCGGAGCTCCTAGTCACCTTCGACGTCGTTCCGCAACCCTCGCCCGAGCTGCTGGCCTTCCACCTGGGCGCCATGTCGCTGGAAGCCGGGCCGGCGGTGGCGGCGCTCGCCGGTCCCGACCTCGCGAACCCAGACCTCGCAAATCCGGGCCGCGACGCGCCCGCAGCGTTCGGTCCGCTGATGAGCGCGTTCGAGAGCCTCGGCGACGATTGCGAATTCGGTTTCGTGCAGCGCCATTTCGGCATCGAGCCGCTGGGCATCTTCCGCTTCGCAGGGGCGGGCGATCTGTCAAATCTGCTCTACCTGCTGAGCATCGACCTGAAGGGCCTCGGCGATCCGGGATCGCTCGCGGCCAACCACAGCAACGCGCGCATCTATCGCCCCGGCGAGCCGGACCTGATCATCGACGAATTCCTGATGCACGATCCCAAGCTGCGCTTCGGCTACCATACCTGGCGCGGGCCTGCGGACGCGCCCGAGGCGGTGGCCAGGCAGGAGAACGAGCAGAAGCTGCGGTATCTCCGGCGCAAGTTCCTCGAGGATCTCGAGGATGGCGAGAAGATCTGGCTGCTCAAGGACGCGACGCGGCAGGACCTCCACGAGGCGTTCGCCTTCCACGCGGTGCTCAACCGCAGGGGCCGCAACAAGCTGTTCTGGATCACGCGGACCATCGAGGGGCGACCGGCCGGGTCGGTCGAGTGGATCGGCCCCGACCTGCTGCGCGGCTACTCCGATCAGCCGCACGGCGACGCGCAGCGGTTCTGGCCGGATAGCTGGCTGGAGCTCTGCCGCAACGCCTGGCGTGCCTTCGCGGAACGGGCTGGATGATCGCCCTGCTGAGAGAACGAGGCAAGGGCTCCGCCCTTGACCCGTTGGGGCCGGCGGCCCCAAACCCCACTTTTTAAACCAGATTTTTCAAAGGCTTGCCTTTGATGGGGTCAAGGGGCAAAGCCCCTTGCCTTCTTCGTTCCATACCCTCCGAGGCCGCCGGCGTCCCGGCGTCATGATCCGGGATCGCGGCCCGGCTCTGCTTGAGCAGCGCCACGAGCTGCCGCTGCAACGCCGCCATGTCGACCCGGAAATTGCTGCGCTCCAGCCGCGTGACGTCCGCCTCTCCGGCATCGACGACGTCTTCGACCGTCCCGGCCTCGTTGAACCACATCGCGGCAGGCCGCTCGTTGAACGCCTCGCCGTGGTAGATCGCAAGGTCGCTCCGGTGCAGCAGGTTCCATCGGCCGGTGACCACCAGGCCCGGCTTGCTGCAGATCCAGCGATACTTCGCCAGCGCGGCGCCCCAGGGGGCCACGAAGAAGTCCGCGGCGTCGCACCACAGCACGCTCTCGGCGATCGGCCGGCCGATCACGTTGATGAGCGTGACGCCTCGCGCCGCCGCGTGTTCCGCCAGCTCGCGCGCGATGTCGATCTCCTGACGCAGGAAGCGGTTCTCCGGCGCGGCGCTGTCGCCCCAACTGTCATAGACGGCGTCGGGATCCGCGTTCTGACCGTCGATGACGATGACGGCATCCGGGCACGCATCAATGACGACGTCGATCAACGCCATCGCCGAGGATCGCATATCGACGAAGGTGCGGTTTCCCATGCGCAGCCCGACCAGCACCACCAGCCCGGCGGTTCGACGCGTGTCATGGCATCGCGCGACCAGCGCGCGCAGCGCCGGCGACGCCTTGTAGGCGGCCAGGACCGCGGATCCGACCGCACGCGGGACGAACATGCTCGTCGCCTTGATGACCCGGGCATGTTCCCGGTACAGCGCCGGCAGCAGCGAGGCGAAGCAGCCGTCGGTGCGCACCACGTGACCCTGCAGGCCGGGGAAAATGGCGTCGATCGGCCCGAAGATCTCCGGCTTGCGGTCGCTGTCGGGCACCAGGAAAGACGGCACGCGCCCCGGCCTCAGCCCGTCGAGGAGAGCGCTCACGCCGCTCAGGTCCTGCCAGATGAAGTGGCCGATCTGCATCGCGGCGTGGCCGCGAAAGCTGTGGTAGATCGCGCCCTGCGGCTTGCCGAAGCCTTCCAGCATCGCATCGCCGAGATCCACGGCGTGCCGCAGCAGGTGCAGCCGGTAGTCGGGGTGGTACTCAAGCATGCTGCGCAACGCCGCCGCATCCCGCGCCACCAGCAGATTGTTCTCCGGCAGGTAGATCCCGAAGGTTCGGAAATGTCCGCCATAGGCGATGACGTAGAAGGTGAACCCGCGCTGCAGGTCCTGGACGCGATAGGCGAAGCACAGGCTGTCGAGCAACAGGGCGAAGCCCGAGGCTTCGAGCTCGCCGCTATCCACGACCGAGGGCCATGACACGCGGCCCTCGTTGGCGAGCACGATGTTCTGGCCCTGCAGGTTGCGGCTCAGGGCGCGTTCGAGTGCGCCGCGCTGCAGCAGGGCCGCGCCGGCTTCGGTCTGCGCCACGTAGGCCGTGGTCTCGGAGGGCGGATCCGTCAGGGTCCAGGTCGCGGTCGCCGCCGCCGGATCCGGCGGCGAATGCCGCAGGTCGAAGATCGCGTGCCGCGCCGAGGCGGGAAGTGCGAGGAACGCCGCCACGTGGTCCCGCGTGCGGTCGCCCGGATGCGCGACGATATCCTGCCACAGATCCTCCAGCATCGTGGCGGCGTAGGCGGCGACGGTCGACCGGTGCGGTTCGGGCAGCAGATCCCACCGGTCGATGATGTATCCGCCGTGCCGGTCGAAGAACCAGTACGCGGTCCGCCCGTCCTCGTGCCGCAGGTCGGCAACGAACACCGGAAAGAACAGCGACGACACGCACGCGATGCGCCAACCCGGCTGCAGGATGACGGGCTCCCGCCGCGCCAGCAATTCGCGGCCTCGCTCCGCGCCCACGAAATGGCGGCCGGTCGTCGCATCGGTCCTGACCGTCGAGACGAAGCTCGCGGCAGGAACCGTGTGCGCCGACGCTGCGCCCTCGCACCGAGTGGGCCAGCTATGACCGAACGACGCCAGGATTTCCCGGCGCGTCGCCTCCGCCAGCATGAGAAAGGAGGTCACGTCGTCGGGGATGCGGTAGGGGATGCTGTCTTCGCCGAGGCCGTTCAGGAAGGCGGCGATCGACGCCACCCGTCGCGCCACGCCTGCCCGCGCCCGGTCGGGAAGTTCGCGAACGTCCGATCCGAGATAGGCGAAGCCGGCATCGAGCAGCCAGTAGGCGGAGCCGCCCGCCACGTGCCGGAACTGCAGGATGGCCGTCGGGTAGAACAGCAGGCTGAGGCCGTCGGGACGCCAGCCGGGTACGAAGCTCGGCACCGGGGCGCCGTCGCGTAGCACGGGCAGACGCAGGGCGCCCGCGAGCCGCAAGCCGCGGCCGGCATCGAAGTCCGGATCCTCGATGAAGGATGGAAGCTCGCGCGCAGTCTGCCGGCTCAGATGCATGTCGGGGCTGATCCGTGCCGGTCCGATGCGTCCGGCGTCCCGGACCCGACGGGCAGTTCAGCATGGCGCCGGGGATCGAGGCAATTTGCCGGATCGCGTCGGCGGCGCGCTCCCAGCAGGTCGATCAGCTGCGCGTGGATCGCGGCGTCGTCGATGCGGAAGTTGCTTCGCTCCCTCGAGCTCCCCGGCTCGTCGGCATCGGCGACGTCTTCCACCGTCGCCGGATCGTTGAACCAGATCTCCGCGGGGTCCTCGTTGCATTCCACGCTGTGATAGATCGGCAGGTCGAGACGGTGCTGGAGGTTCCACCGCCCGGTGACGACGAGGCCGGGCTTGTTGCAGACCCAGCGATACTTCGCCAGCGCCGCCCCCCAGGGTGCGACGAAGAAATCCGCGGCCTCGCACCACAGCACGCTGTCGGCCATCGGCCGCCCGATGTTGTCGATCAGCGTCGCACCTCGCGAGGTCGCCTCGTCGCTCAGCGCGGCGGCGATGTCGAGCTCCTGACGCAGGAAGCTGCCCGGAGCGGCCGGATCGTCGCCGTAGCTGCCGTACACCGGATGCGAACCCGCGTTCTGACCGTCGACCACGATGGCGAGTTCCGGATACGCGTCCCACATCGCCGCCGCCAGCCCGACCGCGAACCGCTCTGGGTCGATGACCGTGCGGTTGCCGACGCGCAGGCCGAGCAGCAGGACGCCGCCGGCGCGCCGCCGCACCCGCCTGATGCGCGCGACCAGGTCGCGGCAGCCGGAGGCGCGTCGGTAGGCCGCGACGATGGCCGATCCGACGGCGCGCGGCACGCGAACGCTGGTCGCCTTGATGACCCGCGCGTGGGCTTCGTAGAGGGCCGGGATCATGTCGCCGAAGCTGTCGTGGCAACGCTCGACATGCCCCGACAGGCACGGAAAGACGGCGTCGATCGGCCCGTACAGCTCCGGCTTGAGGTGAGCTTCCGGGACCAGGAAGCGTGGCAGGCGGTCCGGCCTCACGGCGCCGAGGAAATCATGCACGCCGCAGAGATCCTGCCAGAAGAAATGGCCGACATGCATGGCGTGGCGACCGCGAAAGCTGTGATAGATCGGCCCGGGCGGCCGCCTCGCGCCGGCCAGGATCGCCTCGCCGTAGTACAGCGCGTGGCGGAGGAAATCCTCCCCATACCGCGCGCCGCGCATGCGTCGCACGAGGCGGAGGTCGTGGAGGTTCCGGGTCACCAGCAGATCGATCGCCGGCAGGTAGATCGCGAGACCGCAGAAATACTCCCGAAGGCCGATGACGTAGAAGGTGAAGCCGGCCTGCGGATCCTGCACCCGGTAGGCGAAGCAGAGATGGTCGAACAGCAGCGCGAACCCGCTGGCCGCGAGTGCGCTGCCATCGACCGGCGAGGGCCACGTCACCGCCCCCTCGTTGGCCAGGACGACGTTCTGCTGCTGCATCGGGCGGCGCAGCGCCTCGTCGAGGAAACCAGGGTCGAGCCGCAGCTCGCGGCACTCGCCCGGCAGCATGCGCGGCAGGTCGTCGCCCGGCGGCTCGCTGAGCGCCCAGGTCGCGGTCTCACGGCCGTCCGCAGCCGCCTGACGCAGGTTGCAGACGGCGTCCCGGGTCGCGGGCGGCAGCGCCAGCAGCGCCTCCACGTGGTCCCGCGTGCCGCAGCCCGGGTGGGCGACGACGTCCTGCCACAGATCCTCCAGCATGGTCTCGACGTGTGACGCGACGACGAGGCGACAAGGTTGCGGCAGCAGGGTCCAGTGATCGGCGATGAAGCTGCCGTCGCGGCCGAAGAACCAGTAGGCGCTGCGGCCGTCCTCATGATGCAGGTCGGCGACGAGCACCGGGAAGAACAGCGACGAGATGCGCTCGATGCGCCAGCCGGGCAACAGCGCGACGGGCTCGCCGCGCGCCCGCAGCTCGACCCGCCGGTTCGGCCCCACGAAGTGACGCCCAGCCTCCGCCTCGACGGCGGCGTGAAAATCCGTGCAGTCCTGCGGACGCGAGATCGAGAGACGCTGGCTCCAGTCGGCGGCACAGGGCAGACCGAACTCGTCCAGGATCGCCCGGCACGTCTCCGCGGCCAGGCCGCTGAACGACGCCACGTCGTCCGGTATCCGGCACGACAGGCCGTCCTGACCGATGCCGTCGAGGAAGGTCGCGATCGAGGCCGCCCTTCGCCGACAGCTAATCCTCGCCTCGTGGGGCAGCGCGGACATCGCGGCCGCGACGTAGCGGAAGCTCGCGTCGAGCAGCCAGAACGCGGAGCCGCCCTGGTCGTGCCGGAACTGCAGGATGAGGGTCGGGTAGAACAGCAGGCTGAGCGCGTCCGGATGCCAGCCCGGAACGAAGCCGGTGACCGGTTCGCCGTCGCGCCGGATATGCGTCCGCAGCGCCTCGCAGACGATGTCGCAGCGCTGCGCGTCGAACTCGGAGATCGGGATCAACGAGGGAAGCTCGCGCGCGCGCTGCCGGCTCAGATGCATCGACGTCCATCCCGTGCGTCTCGTCGCGGCACCGGGCCGCCTCGACCGGCCGCGCCGGTCCAGCCGCCGCCCTCAGCCTTATCAGCGGAAACATCGGCAATCGCAACGGCCTTGCGAGCGCGGCGCTAACCGATCGTTAAGGTTCGCGCGTCAAGCTGGGCGGATGCTCTCGCTCAACAGCCTCGCCGCCTTCTCCAGCCCCGCCAAGCCGGCTGCCGCAGCGCCGGTCGCGCAGGCCGTGGCGGCCCGTGCGCCTGCGAGTGCCAGGGTCGTCGAGGCCGGCCGCGCGCAGCCGGACCCGAATACGCGGCGCGGCACACTGCTGGACATCTCCGCCTGAAGCGCGCGCCGTCGTCACTTCGTGTGACGGGTTGTAACAAAGCCGCGGAATCCGTTTGATCTGGCTGCGTCGGGCGTCCAGTTTCGCGCTCGATGCCGCGCTTTTCCCGCATCGTGCCCGAGGGCGAGAACCGCGAGCGGGTCTCGTGCCTGGATTGCGGGCACGTGTTCTACGAGAACCCCAAGATCGTCGTCGGCGCGGTGGTGGCGCATGAGCGCCGGATCCTGCTCTGCCGCCGCGCCATCGCGCCGCGCCGCGGCTTCTGGACGCTGCCCGCCGGCTATCTCGAGCTGAACGAGACGCCCGAGGAGGGCGCGATACGCGAGACGCTGGAGGAGGCCTGCGCGGACATCGTCATCGACGGCATCCTCGCGATCTACAGCATCAGCCGGATCGGCCAGGTGCAGATCATCCATCGCGCCCGCTTCGCGCACCCCGAGCCGCACATCGCGGCCGGCGAGGAGAGCCTGGAGGTCGGGCTGTTCGCCCTCGACGACATCCCGCGCGACGAGCTCGCCTTTCCCACCGTGCAATGGGCGATCGACGCCTACCGGCGCATCGGCGACGCGCCGCTGCTGGCGCCGCAGGGCAACCCGAGCGACGATCCGCGCGGCGAGGCGAAGCTGCCCGAGAGCGAGCCGCTGCTGGTGAAGTCGTGAGGACGAGGATCCCCTCATGAGCCGACGCTTCCGCCTCGCCGGCCTGAGCGGCGCCTTGCTGGCGGGCATCGCGTTGATAGCCGCGCCGGCGCAGGCGGCCTCGCTGACCGAGCTGCAGCCGATGGCGCAGAACACGGTCGACGCGATCCCTTCCGACCGGGCGTCGGGCGTCGCCGGACTGGTGCTGCAGGCCCATGCCCAGACCCTGCGTCCGGCGCCGCTGCCCGACCCGGATGTCAGCGCGCCGGGGATGAGCGGCGAGGCGCTGGCGGCCCAAGGCGATGCCAGCCTGGCACCGGGCGTGTTCAATCCGCAGTCGCATTTCGCCGGCGACGGCTACGCGGCCGGCTCGTCGATCGAGACCGACCATGCGCATCGCCACTCGACCGGCGGCGGGATGAGCCTGTCGATCCCGATGCAGTAGCCCGCGTCGCCGTGCCGCCGGGGCTGCCGTCTTACGGCGGCGGGTCGGGCTCGCCCGGTCGGCTCAGCCGGACCGTGTCGCCCACCAGGCCGCGGGCGTAGTCGGCCGCCAGGAACGGCCGCAGGTCCTCGGCGCGCTCGCCGACGCCGACCGCGTGCACCGGCAGACCGAACGCCTCGGCGAGCGCCACCACGATGCCGCCGCGCGCGCTGCCGTCCAGCTTGGTCACGATCAGGCCGGTGACCTGGACCAGCTCCTTGAACACACGCACCTGCTCGATGGCGTTCTGGCCGGTGGTCGCGTCCAGCACCAGCAGCACCGAGTGCGGCGCGCTCTCGTCGAACTTGCGCAGCACGCGCACGATCTTGGCCAGCTCCTCCATCAGCGCGCCCTTGTTGTGCAGCCGTCCGGCGGTGTCGATCAGCAGCAGGTCGGCGCCCTGCTCGCGCGACTTCGCCAGCGCCTCGTAGGCGAGACCGGCGGCGTCGGCGTTCGGCGGCCCGGAGATCACCGGCGCCCCCACCCGCTCGCCCCAGATCTGCAGCTGCTCGACCGCGGCGGCGCGGAAGGTGTCGCCGGCGACCAGCACCGGGCGCAGCCCGTCGCGGCCGGCCTGCAGCGCCATCTTGCCGATGGTGGTGGTCTTGCCGGTGCCGTTGACGCCGACCACCAGCACCACGTGCGGCTTGCGCGCGAGGTCGGGCACGAACGGGATCGCCACCGGCTCCAGCACCCGCGCCACCTCGGCCGACAGCGCCACCCGCACCTCCTCGTCGGTCACCTCGCGGCCGAAGCGGGTGCGCCGGAACTCGTCGATCACCCGACCGGCGACGGCGGGACCGAGATCGGCCGCGATCAGCAGCTCCTCCAGCTCCTCCAGTGCCGCCTCGTCCAGCCGCCGGCGGCTGAACACCGCGCTGATGCCGCCAAGCTTCTGGGTGCTGCGCGACAGCCCCTCCTTGAGGCGGCCGAAGAAACCGAGCGCCATTCAGATCCTCTCCGCGAGCAGCCCGTCGCCGTCGGCGCCGCGCACGACCGCCGGGACCACCTGCCCCGCCTCGCCGAGCGCGCCGGCCACGCCGCGGACCGGCGCGAAATGCTGCGAGTGCCCACCGCCCGCGGTCTCCAACAGCACCCGGATCGGCCGATCGACCAGGCTGGCATGGAACGCGGCCGATGCCGCGCGGCCGGCCTCGCGCAGCAGCCGCGCGCGGGCGCGGCGCACCGCGACCGGCACCGCCGGCATGCGCGAGGCCGGCGTGCCCGGCCGCTCGCTGTAGGGGAACACGTGCAGGTAGGGCAGTGCCAGGTCGCGCACGAAGCCCAGGGTCTGCTCGAACAGCGCCTCGGTCTCGGTGGGGAACCCCGCGATCAGGTCGGCGCCGATGGCGATGTCCGGACGCAGCCGCCGCGCGCGCGCGATCACCGCCGCCGCGTCGCAGGCCAGGTGGCGGCGCCTCATGCGCTTGAGGATGAGGTCGGCGCCCGCCTGCAGCGAGAGGTGCAGGTGCGGCATCAGCCGCGGCTCGTGTTCCAGCAGCCGCCACAGATCGTCGTCGATCTCCACCGGATCGAGCGAGGAGAGCCGCAGCCGCTCGAGCTCGGGCACCAGCGCCAGCAGCCGTCGCGCCAACTGGCCGAGCGCCGGCCGCCCCGGCAGGTCGGTGCCGTAGGAAGTGATGTCGACGCCGGTCAGCACCACCTCGCGGAAGCCCGAGCGCACCAGGGCGCGCACCTGCTCGACCACCGCGCCGACCGGCACCGAGCGGCTGGGGCCGCGTCCGAACGGGATGATGCAGAAGCTGCAGCGATGGTCGCAGCCCTGCTGCACCTGCACGAAGGCGCGCGCGCGTCCGGCGAACTCGGTGACCAGCTGCGGTGCGGTCTCGCGCGCGGCCATGATGTCCGACACCGCGTCCGGACCGTCGAGCGCGGCCTCCGACCAGCTCTCGGCGGCGAGCTTCTCCTGGTTGCCGATCACCCGCGCGACGCCGGGCAGGGTGCGCCAGGCGGCGGGATCGATCTGTGCCGCGCAGCCGGTGACCACGATGCGCGCCTCGGGCCGCTCGCGATGCGCGCGCCGGATCGCCTGGCGCGCCTGGCGCTCGGCCTCCGCGGTCACCGCGCAGGTATTGACGATCACCAGCCCGCCCTCCACGGACAGGCCGGCGGCGTGGCCGCGCATCACCTCGCTCTCGTAGAGGTTGAGCCGGCAGCCGAAGGTGAGGATCTCGGGCACGCTCACGGCAGGCTGATCGATCCGGTGAACACGGTGGCGGTGGGACCGGTCAGCAGCACGTGCCCGTCCTCGCGCCAGCTCACCTGCAGCAGGCCGCCCGGCATCTCGACTGCGGCGTCACGCCCGGTCAGCCCGCGACGATGCGCGTTGACCAGGGCGGCGCAGGCGCCGGAGCCGCAGGCGGGGGTCAGGCCGCTGCCGCGCTCCCACACCACCAGCCGGATCTGCGCCCGCGACCGCACCTGGGCGAAGCCGACATTGCAGCCCTCGGCGAACAGCGGATGCCGCGACAGCGCCGTACCGGTGGCGGCGGCGTCGACGCGGTCGAGATCGTCCACGAACAGCGTCGCGTGCGGGTTGCCGACCGAGCAGGCGGCCGGATCGCCCGCCAATTCCAGCGTCAGCGTATCGCGCGGCTCCGACAGCGGCACGTCGCGCCAGCCGAGCCGGGCCGGCCCCATATCGACCCGCACCTGCGTCTGCGCCAGCATCTCCGCCGGCAGCGGCCCGGCGGGGCCGTCGAGGCGGACCCGGCTGCGGCCGGTCTCGGCCGCGATCAGGGCGGCGGCGCAACGCGTGCCGTTGCCGCAGGCGCCGGACTGCGTGCCGTCGCGGTTGAAGAAGCGCACGAACGCGTCCGTGTCGGGCTGCCGCGCCGGCTGCAGCACGATCAGCTGGTCGCAGCCGATGCCGAGGCGCCGGTCGGCGAGGGCCGCCATCTGGGCAGGCGTCAGCGCCAGTGGGCGCACGCGCTCGTCCAGCACGATGAAATCGTTTCCGGCACCCTGCATCTTGGTGAAGTCGACCCGCATCGGCGCCTTATAAGCTGGGTGCGCCAGGGAAGCGAGATTGGGGCTCCGCTCCGGAGTCCCGCCAAGCATGATCCGGCCTGATACATAGCACTAGCGTCACGGAAATGGCGTCTCGGCAGGTCGCGGAGCCATCCGGGTCCGGATCTGGAGGGAGGCGTCGATGAGAGCGTTGTTTCATCTACAGGCAGGTTTGCTCTTGATCGGCTTGTATTCGCCTCTTGCTGCAGGGCGTGCCTCCTCGCCGGCCGAGATGGAGATGATGCGGGCGACCCAGCGCCTCGCCGACATGGCGCAGGATCCCGAGCAGGAAGGCGGGCCCAACGAGCCGCCCTTGGTATCGCCCGCAATGCGACTGAACGCACCAGACGCTTGCGCAGTTACGCGAGCCGGTCGAGGCGCTGGTGCAGTTCAGCAACTTCGGACCGACCTCCCAGAACTGGCAATATGTCGCGCTGTTCCGGGTGTTTGCTCCTGAGACCCGTCCAGCGTCCCCGGAACCCTCGAGATCGACGCGGAGAACGGCGGGATCGAGCTGATCAACCTGCGGGACGAGGATCCGGAGCTTCAAGCCCCATTAAACGAGGGCATGCAGCGCATGACGGGTCTGGGTCAGGGCGTCGGTCCCGCTAAGCCGGCGCCCGGATCAGCGTTCCCGGCCCCGCCGCGGTGAACAGCTCCAGCAGGCAGGCGTGCGGCACCCGCCCGTCCAGGATCACCGCCGCCTTGGCGCCGGCGCGCACCGCCGCGATGCAGGTCTCGACCTTCGGGATCATGCCGCCGTGGATCATGCCGCTGGCGATGCCGCGCTCGGCGTCCTCCGCACCCAGCTCCTCGATCAGCCGCTTGTTCTCGTCGAGCACGCCCGGCACGTCGGTCAGCATCAGCAGCCGGGTGGCGCCGAGCGCGCCGGCGATCGCGCCGGCGGCGGTATCGGCATTGATGTTGAAGGTCTCGCCCGCGGCGCCGACGCCCACCGGCGCGATCACCGGGATCAGACCCGAGCCGGACAGCGCGTAGAGCAGCCGGGTGTCGATGCGGTCGGGCTGGCCGACGAAGCCGAGATCCAGCACGCTCTCGATATGGCTGTGCGGGTCGCGCACCGTGCGCTGCAGCTTGCTCGCCCGGATCAGCCCGCCATCCTTGCCGGAGATGCCCACGGCGAGCGCGCCCGCGCGGTTGATCAGCTCGGTCACCTGCTTGTTCACCGAGCCGGACAGGACCATCTCGATGATCTCGACCATCGCCGCGTCGGTGACCCGCAGCCCCTCGACGAAGCTCGATTTGATCGCGAGCCGCTCCAGCATGGCGTTGATCTGCGGCCCCCCGCCATGCACCACCACCGGGTTCACGCCCACGGTCTTGAGCAGCGCGATGTCGTGGCCGAACGCCTCCGACAGCGCCGCATCGCCCATGGCGTGACCGCCGTACTTCACCACGATGGTGTCGCCGGCGTAGCGGCGCAGGTAGGGCAGCGCGCGCGCCAGCGTCGCCGCCTGCTCGCGCGCCGCCTTCAGGGCCTCCTCGCTCAGGCTCATGGTCCGGGTCCCGTCACGGTGCGAGCCAAGCCTGCGCCGGCAGCGCCAGTTCCGCCAGGGCCGCGCGCAGCTCGGCGATGCCGGCGCCGGTCTCGCTGCTGGTCGCGATCGTTTCCGGGTGCGCCGCCGGGTGGGCGCGCGCCAGTGCTCCGACCGCGGCGATCTTCGCCGCGAGCGCGCCCGGCCTGACCGCGTCGCTCTTGGTCAGCACCAGCTGGAAGATCACCGCCGCCCGGTCGAGCAGCTTCATCACCTCCAGGTCATGGGGCTTGAGCTCGATGCGCGCATCCAGCAGCAGCACCACGCGTCGCAGCGTCGGGCGGCCGCGCAGGAAGTCGAACATCAGCCCCTGCCAGTCCTCTTTCACCGCGCGCGCCGCCTGGGCGTAGCCATAGCCCGGCATGTCGACCAGGGTGAGACGGTCGCCGAGGCTGAAGAAGTTGAGCTGCCTGGTGCGGCCCGGCTGCGAGGAGGCGCGCGCCAGCGCCCGCCTGCCGGTCAGCGCGTTGATCAGGGTCGACTTGCCGACGTTGGAGCGGCCGGCGAAGGCGATCTCCGGGTGCCCCGGCTGCGGCAGCTGGTCGAGCCGCTGGGCGGCGTAGAAGAACCGGCACTCGGCGGCGAACAGCAGCCGCCCCGCCTCGAGCGCCTCGGCCTGCTCCTGCGCGCCGCGCGGCCGGCTCTCGAAGACCTCGCTCAGCTGCGCGCCGGACGCACCGCCCGTCCGCCCCCCAGACGGGTGCTGCGCATGATCAGCCATTGCTGCGCCACCGTCAGCGTGTTGTTCCAGCAGTAATAGATCACCAGCCCCGCCGGCTGGCGGGCGAGCACGAAGGTGAAGATCAGCGGCATGATCTGGAACAGCCTGGCCTGGGTCGGGTCCGGCGGCGGCGGGTTCATGCGCTGCTGGGCGAACATGGTGATGCCCAGGATGATCGGCCACACGCCGAGGTGCAGGATCGGGGTGAGGGCCGTGGGATCGAACGGGATCAGGCCGAAGCCGTTGAACAGGTTGGTCGGATCGGGCGCCGAGAGATCGCGGATCCAGCCGAAGAACGGCGCGTGGCGCATCTCGATGGTGACGTAGAGATCCTTGTAGAGGCACCAGAACACCGGGATCTGCACCAGCATCGGCAGGCAGCCGCTGGCCGGGTTGACGCCCTCGGTCTTGTAGAGCGCCATCATCTCCTGGTTCATCTTCATCGGGTCGTCCTTGTGACGCTCCCGCACCGCCGTCATCTTCGGCGACAGCAGCTTCATCTTGCTCATCGAGCGGAACGACTTGGTCGCCAGCGGGAAGAACAGCGTCTTGACGATCAGGGTAAAGGCGAGCAGGGCGAGGCCGAAATTGCCCAGCACCGTGTTGAGCCAGTCGAGCACGGTGAAGATCGGCTTGGTCAGGAACGCGAACCAGCCGAAATCCACCGCCTTCCAGAAATCGGTGGCGTGCAGCCCGGCCTCGTAGCGCTCCAGCAGGTGCACCTCCTTGGCGCCGGCGAACACGTGGCTGACGCTGGAGGCGGTGGCGCCGGGTGCCACCGTGACCGGCGCCTGGGCGATGAAGTCGATCTGGTAGGTGCCGGCGCCCGCGTTCGGCACGTAGCGGTAGCTGCCGGTCTCGGCGAGCCCCGCCGCCGGGATGATCGCGGTCAGCCAATACTTGTCGGTGATGCCGGCCCAGCCGGCCTGCGCGCCGGCCGGCTGGGTGGCGCTCCAGCCGACGCCGCCATTGGCCGCGGAGTCGCTCTGCACGGTCTTGTACGACATCTCCTGCAGGCGGCCGCCAATCACCGCGATCGGGCCTTCATGCACCAGGTAGCCGCCGGTCACCGCGGGGGTGTAGGCGCGGCTGACGCGCGACCAGGGATACAGCGAGACCGCCGCGGCGCCGGTGTTGCGCACCCGCTGCTCGACGCTGAACATGAAGTCGCGATCGACCGAGAACACCAGCTGGAAGGTCAGCCCGGCGCCGTTGTCCCACGACAGGGTCAGCGGGGTGCCGGTGGACAGCGCCTTGCGGTCGGCGGTCCAGCGCGTCCGCCCGTCGGGCAGCCGGACCTGGCTGTCGGGTGCCGCACTCCAGCCGAGCTGCACCAGGTTGGGCTGCGGATCGCGTGCGGGCTCCAGCACCCTCACCTGCGGCGAGGCGTCCTGCACGGTCTCGTGGTAGTCGCGCAGCACCAGGTCGTCGAGCTTGGCGCCGGTCAGGTCGATGCTGCCGCGGACCCGCGGCGCCTCGATCGGCAGGCGCTGGCCGCTCCTCAGCTCGTCCTGCGGAGAGGGCACCGCCACCGGCTGCGTGCCGGGCGTGGTCGCGTCGGTGACCGGCCGCGGCGCCTCGCCGGGCGGCGTCGCCTGCGTGCTCTGCGCCGCCTGCTGATGCAGCGCCTGACGGTTCTGCTTGGGCATCAACAGCTCGAAGCCGAGCAGGATCGCGACCGAGAGCACGACCGCGAGGATGAGGCGATTATTATCCATCAGGGCGAGGCCGGACTCTGGAGGTTGTCTGCCGAAGGGTGAGCTTGCCGGCCGGGCGGCACCGGATCGTGGCCGCCGGCGCACCAGGGATGGCAGCGCAGCACCCGGCGCGAGGCGAGCCAGGCGCCGCGTGCCGCGCCGTGCCGCGCCAGCGCCTCGAGCGCGTAGTCGCTGCACGAGGGCGTGAAGCGGCAGTTCGGCCCGAGCACCGGCCGCAACGCCAACTGATAGAGCCGGACCAGCCATCCCGCCGCGCGGGCCGCAGCACCCGCCATCAGCGACCGCCGCCCGAGGCGGCCGGGAGGGTCTTGCGCAGGGCGCGCGCGAGGTCGTCGAGCAGGGCCGCGAAGTCGCGGCCGCGCGTGCCCTCGCGGCCGATCAGCACCAGGTCGACGCCGCGCGGTGCCGCGTCACGCGTCGCCGGATCACGCAGCAGCAGCAGGCGCGCCGCCTCGCGCAGCCGCCGGCGGGTGCGGTTGCGCACCACCGCGTTGCCGACCTTCTTGGTGACGGTGAAGCCGAGCCGGGCCGGCGCGTCGTCGCCGCGCGCCAATGCCTGCAGCACCAGCCCCGGCATCGCCGCCTTGCGACCCTTCGCGGCGACGCGCAGGAAATCCGCCCGACGCTTCAGCCGGATCGCGGGCGATGCCATCGTCTCACTTCCACAGGGCCGGCCGCCAAGGCCGGCCACCGGGCCGGACGCCCCGGCGACCGACGGTCATCAGGCAGGTCGGGTGATCAGGCGGAAAGCCGCTTGCGGCCCTTGGCCCGGCGGTTGGCGAGCACGCGCCGGCCGCCGACGGTTTCCATGCGGGCGCGGAAACCGTGGCGGCGCTTGCGAACCAGCTTGGAGGGTTGATAGGTGCGCTTCACGACGACACTCTCCCTGTTGGATAACCCGGCCCTGTTGGATAACCCGGCCCTGTTGGATAATCCGGCCCTGTTGGACGAGATCCGGAGCGGCGCCCACAGATGCTGCGATCGGTTCCGAAGAGCCGCGGCTTATAGTCGCGCGAGCCCGGTCGCGTCAACTCGACAACATGGCGCCGCCGGTCGGGTTGGCCTAAACCGGCACTCGCCACACGGAGCCCCGCGCATGAGCCGAACCGCCGAGGACCAGCGCCTGCTCGACACGCTGCTGCACCGCGCCGAGCAGGCGGAAGCCCAGCTCGGGGAGAAGCTTCGCGAGCACGAGCAGGCGCTGTCGCGGCTGCGTCACGACCTGCGCGGCATCCTCTCGCCGGCCCTGCTGCTCGCCGACCGGCTGCTGATGAGCCAGGACCCGCTGGCCAAGCGCACCGCCGAGACCATGATCCTCACCATCGAGCGCGCCGAGAAGGCGCTGGCCAAGAAGGCCTGAGACGCGGCGGCCGCGATGAACCTGCCGCCCGAGGCGCCGCGCGTCCCGCCGCACCTGCTGGAGCACGCGACGCTGCTGTCCGACCGGCTGTCGATCCTGCCGCTGCTGCCCCGCGGTGCGGCACTCGCCGAGGTCGGGGTGGGCCTGGGGGAGTGCTCGCAGCACATGCTCTCGGTCTGCGAGCCGTCGCTGTTCCTGGCCATCGACCAGTTCGAGCTGCATCGGCTGCCCTCGCTGTGGGGATGCGCCCCGGAGACGCTGTTCGGCGGCCGCAGCCATGGGGACGCCTAGCGGACGCGCTTCGCGGCCGGGATCGCCTCGGGCCGCCTTCGTGTGCTGGTCGGCGACAGCGCCGCGTGCCTCGCCTCGCTGCCCGACGGCAGCCTCGACGTGGTCTATATCGACGCGGACCATCGCTACGAGGCGGTGCGGCGCGATCTCGCCGCCGCGCGCAGCAAGCTGCGCGACGGCGGCTGGATCATCGTCGACGACTACCTGATGGTCGCCTTCCTTGGCGACAGCATCCCCTACGGCGTCGTCCAGGCTGCCAAAGAGTTCATGATCGAGCATCAGTGGGGCATGCGCTGCCTCGCCCTGCAGACCCGCATGTTCTGCGACGCGGCCCTGCGCCAGCACCGCGTGCTGCACGACGCGCAGCCGGCCGGCGCGGCGCTGCTCGGCGAATGCGGCCGGCTGCGGGCCGAGCTGCGCGCGCTGCGCGGCTCCGGCTCGTGGCGCGTCACGGCGCCACTCCGGGCGCTGTCGCGGCGCTCCGGCCGCCCGCTCCGGCGGCTGCTCGGCTGAGCCGCCGCCGGCGGGCTCAGGCGGCCGGCGACATCCCGGCGCGCTGGATCAGCTCGATCTTGTAGCCGTCCGGATCCTCGACGAAGGCGATCACGGTGGTGCCGAACTTCACCGGGCCGGCCTCGCGCGTCACCTTGCCGCCGCCCTCGCGCACCTGGTCGACGGCGGCCGCCACGTCCGGCACGCCGACCGCGAAATGGCCGAACCCGGTGCCGACCTGGTAGGCCTCGTCCTGGCCCCAGTTATAGGTCAGCTCGATCTCCGCCTGGCCGTGCGCGTTGTCGTCGTAGCCGACGAACACCAGGGTGTATTCCCCGGCGGGGACCTCGCTGCGGCGCAGCTCGCGCAGGCCGAGCAGCCGGTAGAAGGCGAGGCTCTGGTCCAGGTTCTTCACCCGGACCATGGTGTGCAGGTAGCTGGCGCTCATGATCTTCCTCCGTGCGATGCCGAGCCTTCCGGCTCGACGCCGTACAGGAACAAGCCAGACCGGTCGGCGGTTGCGAGGCAGGCCGCGACATCGGTGAGCAGCGTGCCGCCCGCCTCGACCGCGATGCCGCGCAGCCCCGCCGCCGCGGCGCCCTCCAGGGTGCGCGGCCCGATCGTCGGCAGGTCGGCGCGACGCTCCTGCCCCGGCTTCACCAGCTTGACCAGCACCCCGCCCGGCCCCGGCTGGCGCAGCGTGGCGGCCCGCTCCAGCATCCGGTCGGTGCCCTCCTGCGCCTCCACCGCCAGCACCAGCCCGTCCTGCACCACGCAGCCCTGGCCGACATCCAGGGCGCCGAGTGCCTGCGCCACCGCGATGCCGCGCGCGATGTCGGACATCGCCAGCGCGTCGGGCCTGGCCGCGCCGAGCGCGCCGGCGGCGGCCAGCGCCTGGCCCAGGAACTCGTGCGCGCCGCGCACCACGAAGCCCTCCTCGTCCAGCACCCGCACCAGCGCGCCCAGCAGCCCGTCATCGCCGCCGAACAGCGCGCGCCCGATGCGACCCAGGATGCGCGCGCCCTCCGCATCGGGGCGCAGGTCGCGCAGCGACGGCCGGCGGACGGGGCCGATCAGCACCAGCTCGCCGCAGCCATGCCGGCGCAGCGCCTCGAGGATCTGCCCGGCGGCGGCGAGCCGGATCACCTGGTGCGGGAAGCCCTGCAGCGCCGCGGTATCGGCGAAGTCCTGGAAGGCGACGACGAACACCTGCCGGCCGCCGCGACGCGCGGCCTGCGCGACCTGGGCCGGCAGCGGGCCGCCGCCGGCGAGGATGCCCAGGGCCGCCGGCGACGTCGGCAGGGTCAGGCCCGCTCGATCTCGTCGGCGCCGCCGCGGCGGACCCGCACCAGCCCGCGCCGGCTGGGGGCGGCGATGAAGTCGAGGATCTCGGCCACCCGCGGGTCGTCGCCGAACTCCAGGCGCACCCGACGCAGGCGCTGCTCGAACAGATCGGTCTCGGCCGCGGGATACAGGCCGCGAAAGGCGCGACGCAGGCGCTGCAGCTCGGCCGCGGCCACGCCGCTGCGCTTGAGCCAGATCCAGTGCAGCCCGACCAGCCGGGCGCGGTTGCCCATCACGCTGCCGTAGGGGATGACGTCGGCCTCCACGCCGCAGACCCCGCCGACCATCGCCGCACGGCCGATGCGCACGAACTGGTGCAGTGCGGCCGCCCCCATGATGCGTGCGTGGTCGTCGATCACCACGTGGCCGCCCATCACCACGTTGTTGACCAGGATCACGTGGTCGCCGATCAGGCAGTCATGCGCGACGTGCGCGTTGGCCATCAGCAGGCAGTCGCTGCCGACCCGGGTGACGCCGCCGCCGGAGGCGGTGCCGCGATGGATGGTGACGTGCTCGCGCACCACGGTGCGGGCGCCGAGCTCGCAGCGTGTCGGCTCGCCGCGATATTTCAGGTCCTGCGGCGCCAGCCCGACGCTGCAGAACGGGTAGAGCAGCGCCTCGGCCCCGATCTCGGTGCGGCCATCCACGACCACGTGCGAGACCAGCCTCGCCCCGTCGCCGATCCTGACCTCGGGCCCGATGCTGCACCACGGGCCGATCCGCACGTCCCGGCCGATCTGCGCACCCGGCGCGATGATGGCGGCGGGATGGATCTCGTCGTGCATGGTCTGAAGGCTCGGGTGCGACATCGTGCGGTTCATCGTAACGGCATCGCCCGCGGCGCGGAGCGAGCCAAGACACTGAATGTTTCAGGCGATATCGGCGGCGCGGCGCGGGTGCGCGTCGGGCGGTCCTCGGCCCTACCGCATGATCATGGCGCTGTAGCTCGCCTCGGCGACCGACACGCCGTCGACGCGGGCGACGCCGCGGAACTTCCAGACGTTGCCGCGATTGCGCTCCTTCTCGACATGGACGCGCAACTGGTCGCCGGGCACCACCGGACGCCGGAACTTGGCGTTCTCGATGGTCATGAAATACACCAGCTTGCCCTCGAACACGTCGCCCAGCGTCAGCACCACCAGCGCCGCCGCGGTCTGCGCCATCGCCTCGATGATCAGCACCCCGGGCATCACCGGGGTAGCGGGGAAATGTCCCTGAAAGTGCGGCTCGTTGAAGGTCACGTTCTTGATGCCGATGGCGGACTGGTTCAGCACCACCTCGACCATGCGGTCGATCATCAGGAACGGGTAGCGGTGCGGGATCGCCGCCATGATACGCAGCACGTCGATCCGCTCGATGCGCTCGCCGACCTGAGCCTCCAGCTTGGTGTCGCCCGTCGCCAGCCCGCCGCTCCCAGCGTGCGCGACCTCGGCGGCATCGTTCTGTGTCCCGTCCATCGACGCTCAACCCGACTCCCTGCAATCCCGCCCCGGCCGGGCGCTAACCATCCGAGTTCCCTGCCGGTTCCCCGCCCGGTCCGGCCGGCCGGCGCGACAGGCGTCGGAGCGTCGCCACGTTGCGGAAGAACTCGCGGAACGGCATCGCCGGGCTGCCGATCACGTCGGCATCGGCCGCCACGTTCGACATCACGCCCGCCTGCGCGCCCACCCTCGCCTTGCGGCCGATCCGGATATGGCCGATCAGCCCGGCCTGTGCGGCGATCGTCACGAAATCCTCCAGCTCCGTCGAGCCGGATATTCCTGCCTGCGAGACCACGATGCAACACCGTCCGAGTCTGACGTTGTGCCCGATCATCACCAGGTTGTCGAGGCGAGAGCCGGCGCCGATCACCGTATCCTGCGCCGAGCCGCGATCGATCGTCGTGTTCGCGCCCACCTCGACATCGTCCTCGATCACCACCCGGCCGAGCTGCGGCACCGTCAGGAAGCCCTGCTCGGACACCGCGAAGCCGAACCCGTCCTGGCCGATGCGGGCCCCCGGGAACAGCGTCACCCGATCCCCCAGCAGGGCATGGCTGAGGCTGACATGGGCGCCGATCCGGCAGTCCGCGCCGATCGTCACCGCCGCCCCCACCACCGCGTGCGCGCCGATCAGGCTGCCGGGGCCGATGCGCGCCTGTGCGCCGATCACCGTGAACGGGCCGATCTCGGCGCTGGGATCGACCGACGCGTCCGGCTCCACCAGGGCGGTGCGGTGGATGCCGGGGACGGCCGCGGCCGGCGGATGGAACAGCGCGGCGATCCGCGCCCAGGCCACGTAGGGCTGCGCGGTGACCAGCGCGCAGGCGCCGGCCGGGACGGTGCCCGCGAATGCCGGCGACACGATCACGGCACCCGCCCCGGTCTGCGCCAGCAGCCCGGCATAACGCCGGTTGTCGAGGAAGCTGATCTCGCCCGCCTGCGCCGCCTGCAGCGGCGCCACCCCGCGCAGCGGTGCGGTGTCGCGCCCGTCCCTGGGCGCCACCAGCCGCGCGCCGACCAGCTCGGCCAGCGCCGCCGCCGCGTGCGGCCCGCTGCGGGCGAAGAACCGCGGATCGCCGGCGGCGCGCAAGCGCCGGCCCCCGCCTACTTCCTCGCCGGCGCCTTGGCGGCGGGCGCGTGGCCCGGCGCGCTCACCAGCGTCGCCCCTGGCGCCGCATTCTGCGCGCCCGGGTTCGCGGTGGTCGGGAAGGCGCCGGACTTGGCCAGCTCCTCGGGGTCGACGCCGTCGCCGGGGATGAACACCGAGTTCAGCGTCGAGTTGAGCTGATTGGCCACCTGCACGGTGATGTCGAAGTCGTTGATGTTCAGCGCCACCTGCTCGCGATGCAGCACCAGGTTCATGCCGCGCGCGGCGGCGACCTGGCGTATCACCTGCACCAGCTCGCGCTCGACCTGGCCGAGGGAGACCTGCGCCGCCTCCTGCAGGATGCGGTTGCGGTTGCGGAAATCGCGCTGCGCCTGCACCACGCGCTGCTGCAGCGCCAGCTTGCGCGACTGCAGCTGATCGGGGCTCGCCTTGGAGTTCAGGATCTGCTGCTGCAGGTCGCGCCAGCTCTGCTGCTCCTTCTGCGCGTCCTGGTTGAGCTTGTCGCGACGCGCGCCGAGGGTGCGCTCGACCTGCTGCGCCGCGGTCGACTGGCGCATGACGTCCTGGACGCTGAGCACGCCCACCACCGGGGTCGGCGGCGAGGTGCCCTTGGGCATGTCGGGCAGTGCCGGGATCGGCGGCAGCGGCAGCACCGGTGCCACCTGCGGCTGGCCCGGCGCCTGGCCCTGGCCCTGGTCCTGCCCCGGCTCGCCCTGGTCGGCGATCGGCTCCGGCGGCGGGGCGACGCGATGGCGGCCGCCGGAGGAGGCGGCCGGCGCCGACTGGCTCTTGGGCACGAACCAGCCCGAGCCGGTGCCCTGCGCGTCCGCGGCACCCGACGGCGAGAGCGAGAGGATGGCCGCGAGCAGCGCCGCGGCGCCGAGAGGAGCGGCAGGAGGATGGGACATCGTCACCTCAGAAGTTCGAGCCGAAGCCGAAACGGAAGACCTGCGTCTGGTCGAGATGCTGCTTGATGATCGGGATGCCGATATCGACGTTGATCAGGCCGAACGGGCTCTTCCACGAGACGCCGACGCCGGTGCTGACACGCGGGGCGAGGTTGTTGCCGCCGATATGCTGGCCCGCCGAATTGGCGACGCCGCTGAAGTTGGTGGTGATCACGCGCTGCCCGCCCAGGCCGCCGGCATCGACGAAGTAGCGTCCCGACAGGCCGAGATCGGGACCCAGCGGCAGCGGGAAGTTCAGCGTGGTGGACTGGGTGTAGATGAAGCGGCCGCCGACCGCGTCGCTCGCCGGGTACGAATCGGTCGGCACCGAGTGCGGGCCGACGCCGCCGTCGAGGAAGCCGCGCAGGTTGTCGCCGCCGAGATAGAAGTTGTCGACAATGTCCTGCCGGCCGCCGCTGTAGTCGGCGATGTAGCCGGCGCCGGCGGTCAGCGCCAGCGTCCAGTCATGGTTGTTGGTGAAGCGGTCGAGCGGGACGTAGTACGCGGTGTCGAGCTTGCCGCGCACGTATTTCTCGTTGCCGCCGAGCCCGGAGAGATCGCCGCCGACGCGCACGATGTAGCCGGTGTGCGGCTGCAGCCGGCTGTCGCGCCGGTCGTAGGCGAGCGTGGTGCCGACCTGCGACAGCAGCGAGTGGCCGGATTCCTCCTGGATGAACAGGCTCGCGGCGGTGTTGATGTTGCTGACGTCGCGATCGATCAGCGAGTAGTTCCACGATTGCGACAGGTAACGGTTATAGGCGTAGCCGATCCGCGCGGTGCCGCCGACCCGTGTCTCGTAGTAGTTCGAGACGTTCAGGTTGTCGGTCTGGATGCTGAACAGGTCGATGCCGGCGACCAGGTTGCGGCCGAGGAAGTATGGGTCGGTCAGCGAGAAATCGACCTGGTTCTCGTACTGGGCGATGGTGCCCTGCAGGCTGGCGTCGATGCCGGTGCCGACCAGGTTCTTCTGCCGCAGCCCGGCATTGCCGAGGATGCCGGCGTCGGTGGAGTAGCCGCCGCCGAGCGTCAGCTCTCCGGTCGGCTTCTCCACCAGTCCGGTGTTGACCACCACCCGGTCGGCGGCCGACCCAGTGGCGGTGTCGACGCTGGCGGAGCTGAAGAAGCCGAGATCCTCCAGCGACTGCTTGGTGCGCCGCTGCTGGGTCGGCGTGAACGGGTCGCCCTCGGCCATCTCGAACTGGCGCCGGATGACGTGGTCCTGGGTGATCGTGTTGCCGGAGATGTCGATGCGCTCGACATAGACCCGCGGCCCCTCGCTGACGTCGAACAGCAGGTCGACGGCGTGGGTCTCGGTGTTGCGCGCGATCTCCGGCCTGACCTGGGCGAAGGGGAAGCCGCCGGCCTGCAGCCCGTCCTGCATCGCGTCCGACAGGCGCTGCACCTCGTCGCCGTCGTACCATTTATGCGCGAGCGAACTGATCTGCGGACGCAGGCTGTCGCCGGCCACGTGCCGCAGGCTCGAACGCACCTCCAGCTTGCCGATGCGGTAGCGCGGCCCCTCGCTGATGGTGAAGGTGATGTAGAACGACTTGCGATCGGGCGACAGCTCCGCGGTCGCGTCGGAGACGTCGAAATCGACGTAGCCGTTGCGCAGGTAGAAGCGTCGCAGCAGCTCGCGGTCGTACTGGATGCGCTCGGGGTTGTACTCGTCCGACGACGAGAAGAAGCGGTACCAGGCGGTCTCCTTGGAGGTCACCACCTGCGCCAGCCGCGCCTCGGAGAACGCCTTGTTGCCCACGAAGCTGATCTTCTCGATCAGGGTCAGCGCGCCCTCGCTGATCTGGAACACCACGTCGACCCGGTTGTGCGACAGGCGAATGATCTGCGGCGTCACGCTGACCGCGTAGCGCCCCTTGCCGGCGTACTGGTCGAGGATCTTCTGCCGGTCGCGCTGCGCCATCTCCGGCGTGTAGACCGCGCGCGGCCGCAAGGTCAGCACCTTGCGCAGATCGTCGTCCTTGGAGGAATGGTTGCCCTCGAAGGCGATGCGGTTGACGATCGGGTTCTCCGCGACCGTCACCACCAGCGTCTCGCCGCGACGCTGCAGGCTTACGTCGCGGAACAGGCCGGTCGCATACAGCGTCTTCAGCGAGCGGTCGAGCTGGTCCTGCTCGAAGCCGTCGCCCGGCCGCACCAGCAGGTAGGACAGGATCGTGCTGGTCTCGATCCGGGCGTTGCCCTCCACATCGACGGCCGCGATGGTGCCGCCCGACGCCACCGCGTGGCTGACGCGGCGGGCATGGTGGCCGGCCGATGCGCGATGCCGCGGCGCCTCGGGGGCGGGCTGCGGCTCGGGCTGCGGCGAAGGCTGGGCGGCGGACTGCGCCTGGGCCGAGCCGCCGATGAGGAACGGGATGACGCAGACGGAGGACAGCAACGCAGCACGTGAACCGGACAAGAGCAGCCATCCCCCACAGGTCGGCCCGCGCATCCGGTCGGACCGGCCGCGAGACATCGCCCGCGCGGAGCTAGCCGAATTGGCCGTGACTGCGCAAGCGGCGGGCCGGCCGCCGCCCGGCCGCCGCTCAATCCACCAGGCCGGCCACCCACTGGAACAGGCCGAGATGCGACAGATCGTTGAAGGTAACGAAGAGAAACAGGCATGCGATCAGGGCGAAGCCGGCGCGGAAGCCGTACTCCTGCACGCGGCGCGGCACCGGCCGGCCGCGCACCGCCTCCAGCGCGTAGAACAGCAGCCGGCCGCCGTCCAGGATCGGGATCGGGAACAGGTTGATCAGGCCGAGGTTGATCGAGAGCAGCGCGATGAAGCCGACCATGCTGGCGACGCCGAGCTGCGCCACCTGGCCGGAGAGCTGCGCGATCCGCAGCGGGCCGCCGAGCTGGTCCGCACTCTGCCGGCCGGTGATCATCTGCCAGATGCCGCCCAGCGTCTGCACCGTCACCTGCCAGGTCTCCTGTGCGGCGGCGACCAGGGCGCGGCCGGGCGAGAGCGGCGTCGCCGGCGGCGCCATGAACATCACGCCGATGACCCCCTGGCGCGCGCCGCCGCCGGCGCGGCCGACGGTCACCGGCAGGGTCAGCTCATGGCCGTCGCGCAGCAGCCGCAGCGTCACCGGCCGTCCGGGGGCGGCGCCGATGCGCTTCTGCACCTCGGCGATGGTCGCCGTCTGCGCGCCGTCGATCCCCTCGATGCGGTCGCCGGGCCGCAGCCCGGCGGCGGCGGCGGCGGCGTGCGCCACCAGCTCGCCCACCACCGGCGGCATGGTCGCCACCGGCGCCATGCTGGGGCGCCCGGCGACCGCGAACAGGCCCCAGAACAGCACGATGGCGAGCAGGAAGTTGAACACCGGCCCCGCCACGATGACGAGCGCGCGCGAGCCCACCGGCTTGTCGTGGAAGGTGCGGCCGGGCTGCCAGGCGGCGCGCGTCTCGGCGGCCGCCTCTTCCGGCCCCTCGAAGCCGTGCGGCTTGACGTAGCCGCCGAGCGGCAGCGCGCAGAGCCGCCACTCGGTGCCGACCCGGTCGTGCCAGCGCAGCAGCGGCGGCCCGAAGCCGATCGAGAAGATCTCCACGTGCACCCCGCGCCAGCGCGCCGCCAGGTAGTGGCCGAGCTCGTGGATGAACACCAGCACCCCCAGCACCAGGGCGAAGGCGAGAGGGGTGCGAAGCAGATGGGCCAGCATGGGGTCGGTGTCCTCGGCGTCGCGGCGGCGTCAGTCCGGTCAGGCGGCCCAGGGGGGCGACCCGGGGCCGGCGGCGAGGCGAGCGGCATGCAGCGCCGCCACGCGGCGGGCCTCGCCATCCCAATATAGGACGGATTCCAGGGAGTCCGCAGCCTGGTCGCCGATTTCCTGCAGCGTGCGCTCCACCAGCCGGGCGATGTCGAGGAAGCCGATGCGCAGCAGCAGGAACGCCTCCACCGCGACCTCGTTGGCCGCCGACAGGATCGCCGGCGCCGCCCCTCCGGCGCGAAGTGCGGCGCGCGCCAGCCGCAACGCCGGGAAGCGCACCGGGTCGGGCGCCTCGAACTCGAGCCGCCCCAGCTTCACCAGATCGAGGCGCGGCGAGCGCGTCGGCATGCGCTGCGGCCAGGCCAGGGCATGGGCGATCGGGATACGCATGTCCGGCGCGCCGAGCTGCGCCAGCACGCTGCCGTCGCTGTAATGCACCATGCCGTGCACCACCGACTGCGGATGCACCAGCACCTCGATGCGCTCCTCGGGCAGCGCGAACAGGCGCGCCGCCTCGATCACCTCCAGCCCCTTGTTGAACATGCTGGCGGAATCGATGCTGATCTTGGCACCCATCGACCAGACCGGATGGCGCAGCGCCGCCTCCGGCCGGACCTGCTCCATCTCCTCGCTGCTGGCCTGCCGGAACGGGCCGCCCGACGCGGTCAGGGTGATGCGCTCGACCTCGGCATGCTGCCGGTCCGCCATCGCCTGGAAGATCGCGTTGTGCTCGGAATCCACCGGCAGCAGGGTGGCGCCGGCGTCGCGCACCGCGCGCAGCATCACGTCGCCGGCGCACACCAGCGCCTCCTTGTTGGCCAGCGCCACGGCACCGCCGCCGCGTATCGCCGCCAGCGTCGGTGCCAGGCCCGCGGCGCCGGTGATCGCCGACATGGTCCAGTCGACCGGCTGCGCGGCCGCCTCGCACACCGCCTCGCGGCCGCACGACACCGCGATGCCGCTGCCGGCGAGGCGGCCGCGCAGCTCCCCTGCCGCCTGCGGATCGGCGATCGCGACCCGTGCCGGGCGCAGCGCCAGCGCCTGCTGCGCCAGCCGCTCCGCGTTGCGGCCGCCCACCAGCACCTCGACCCGGAACCGGTCCGGCGCCTGCAGCAGCAGGTCGATGGTGCTGCAGCCGACGCTGCCGGTGCTGCCGAGAACCGAGACCGTCTTCATGGCTGCCTGTCCCTCGCCGGCGCGGTGCGCGGGATCACCAGCCCTTCGAGCCAGCCCGGCGGGATGTGCCGGGCGTCGAGATCGATCGCCCGCGGATGCAGCGGCTCGAGCTGCCAGAAGGGCTGGCCCGGCGCGCAGCCGAACGAGAACAGCACCGCCAGCGGTGCTGCCGCCATCAGCCCGTCCAGCCGGTCGAGCAGGCCGCCATGGCCGGGGATCAGCCGGCCGGAATCCTTGACCCCGCAGCGCCGCTTCAGCACGCTCTCGGCGAGGTCGCCGGCCTGTGCCGCGACACCGAGCAGGGCGCCGAACAGCACGCCGCGCGGCAGCCGTCCGGTCCAGCCCGCATCCCATGGCTGGAGCTGATGGCCCCGCACCAGCAGCGCCACCGCCGCACCCGCGAGCATCGCGCCGAGCAGCCCGCCGAGCGCGCCCGACCAGGTCTTGCCCGGCGAGACCCGCGGCGCCAGCTTCGCGCCGCCGACGGCGCGGCCGACCAAGTAGGCCAGGCTGTCGCTGGCCCACACCGCCAGCACCACGAACAGCAGCGAGGCCGCTCCGGTGCCGGTCATGTCGCGCAGCCAGATCAGGGCGAAGCCGCCGAGCCCGATCAGCACCACAGCGCCACCGCGCGCCGGGCCGAGCAGGAAGCCGCCCAGCAGCAGGCGCAGGCCGGTCAGCCAGTCCACGCCGACGGCGGCCAGCAGCGACAGGCCGGGCCAGGCCAGCAGCATCAGGCGCGCGGCCGAGCCGGACCGCAGCCGCGACAGCGCCGCAGCCTCCAGGCCGATACCGGCCATCGCCAGCAGCACCAGGGCGGTGAACAGCCAGCCGCCGTTGAGCAGGCCGCCGAGACCGAGCGGGGCCAGCAGCCCCGCCGAGATCAGCCGGATCCGCAGGTCGCGCCAGGCCGGCGCGGCGCGCGCGGCGGGACGGAGGTCGCGGGGGATGGCGGCCTCAGCCAGGGCGTGCACCGAAGCGCCGGTCGCGACGGGCGTAGCGGTCCAGCGCGTCGGCGAAGTGGGTGGGTCCGAAATCGGGCCACAGCACGTCGAGGAACACCAGCTCGGCGTAGGCCGCCTGCCAGAGCAGGAAGTTCGACAGCCGGAACTCGCCGCTGGTGCGCACCATCAGGTCGGGGTCGGGGATGCCGTCGGTGCTGAGGAAGCGGGCGAATCCGGCCTCGTCGGTGAGGTCGGGATCCACCAGCCCGGCCCGCACCGCCTCGGCCAGCCGCAGCGAGGCGCGCAGGATGTCGGAGCGGCCGCCATAGGACAGCGCCACCATCAGGTTGAGCCGGGTGTTGCCCACGGTGAGCCGCTCGGCGCGCTCGAACTCGTTGCGCATGTCGCGGTCGAAGCGCTCGCGCTCGCCGATCACCCGCAGCCGCACGCCCTCGCGGTGCAGCTCGGCCAGCTCGTGGCGCAGATAGTGCCGCAGCAGTCCGGTGAGGTCGGTGACCTCCTCCGCCGGCCGGCGCCAGTTCTCCGAGGAGAACGCGTACAGGGTCAGCCACTCGACGCCGCTCTGCATCGCCGCCTGGATGCAGCGGCGCACCGCCTGGGCGCCGGCACGGTGCCCGGCGAGGCGCGGCAGCCGGCGCGCCGCCGCCCAGCGGCCGTTGCCGTCCATGATCACGGCGACGTGGCGCGGCAGCGCCTGCCGCCCGAGTTCGGGCAGCCGCGGATCGGACTGGTCGCCACCGCGCGACGATCCCCCGTCGGCGGGCAGGCTGTCCAGTCGCTCGACCTCGATGGGTTCGCTGTTGTCCAAGACCTCAGACCTGCTTGATTTCTCGTTCCTTGTCCGCAAAGTTATCATCAATACGTTTCACGTAGGAGTCCGTAAGCTTCTGCACCTCGGCCGACCAGTCGACGACGTCGTCCTCGCTGATCTCGCCCTTCTTCTCGAACCCCTTGACCTGGTCCATCCCGTCGCGCCGCACGCCGCGCACCGAGATCTTGGCGTTCTCGGCGTAGCGGCCGGCGGCGCGGGCCAGCTCGACGCGTCGCTCGGCGGTGAGCTGCGGGATCGGCACCCGCACCACCTGCCCGTCCGCCGACGGGTTCAGCCCGAGCCCGGAGTCGCGGATGGCGCGCTCGACCGCACCGGTCAGCGAGCGGTCCCAGACCTGCACCGTGATCATCCGGCTCTCCGGCACCGCGATGGTGCCGACCTGGGTGATCGGCACCTCGCCGCCATAGGCCTCGACGCGCACCGGCTCGAGCAGGGCCGGGCTGGCACGACCGGAGCGCAGGCCGGTGAAGTCGCGACGCAGCGTCTCCAGCGCGCCGTCCATGCGCCGGGTCAGGTCTTCCTTCAGGGTCGTCAAGTCTGCGGCCAAAGCCTACCTCCTCCGGTTCCGGCCCGGCGCGCGCCGCCCGCGCGGCCGTCCGCCATCGCCCACGCTACCCGCTCGCGCCAATCACTGGCGCTCCACGATCCGGGTGAACGGCCCCTGCCCGCGCATCACCTGGGCAAAGGCGCCCGGGGCGTGGATGTTGAACACGATGATGGGCAGCTTGTTCTCGCGCGCCAGGCTGATCGCGGACGCGTCCATGACGTTCAGGTCCTGCGACAGCACGTCGAGATAGGACAGCTCCTGGTAGCGGATCGCGTCGGGCTGCAGGCGCGGGTCGGCCGAGTAGACCCCGTCCACCTGGGTGCCCTTGAACAGCGCGTCGCACTCCATCTCGGCGGCGCGCAGCGCCGCCGCGGTGTCGGTGGTGAAGAACGGATTGCCGGTGCCGGCGGCGAAGATCACCAGGCGGCGCTTCTCCATGTGGCGCATCGCGCGCCGGCGTATGTACGGCTCGGCGATGCTCGACATCTGGATCGCCGACATCACCCTGGTCGGCACGCCGATCCGCTCCAGCGTGCTCTGCATCGACAGCGCGTTGATCACGGTGGCCAGCATGCCGGCATAGTCGCCCTGGGCGCGGTCCATGCCGCGCGCCGCCGCCGCGATGCCGCGGAAGATGTTGCCGCCGCCGATCACCAGGCACACCTCGGCGCCGAGCTCGAAGACGTCGCGCACGTCGGCGGCGATGGCGCTCAGCGTCTGCGGATCGAGCCCGTAGGCGCCCGATCCCATCAGCGCCTCGCCGGAGACCTTGAGCAGCACGCGCTTGTAGAGGTTCTCTGCCATGCGCTGTCCGGCCTTCCCGCTGTGCCGCGGCCTGTCATAATCCGCGTGCCTGAGCCGGACAAGGGTGACCGGGGCTGGCGGACGAGGCGCAGGCAAGGGCTTTGCCCTTGACCCACTGGGGCCGGCGGCCCGAGACCCCGATTCTTGGGTTAATGGATTTCAGAGGCTCCGCCTTTGATCGGGTCCAAGGGGCTTGCCCCTTGCCTTGCTTCGACACGCTACGACGGCTCGTCTAGCCCGATCGCCCGCAGCCGCGCCCGCTCCTCGTCCCAGCCGGCGCGTTCCTTGACGTTGAGGAACAGGTGGCAGGGCCGCTCCAGCAGGCGGGCCAGGCCGTGCCGCGCGCGCTCGCCGATCATCTTGATGCGCGCCCCCTTGTCGCCGATCAGGATGCCCTTGTGGCCGGCGCGCGAGACGTAGATCGTGGCCTCGATCCGCACCGAGCCGTCCGGCTGCTCGCGGAAGCTCTCGGTCTCGACGGTCGCGGCGTACGGCACCTCCTCGTGCGTCTGCAGGAAGATCTGCTCGCGCACCATCTCGGCGGCCAGCAGCCGGTCCGGCAGGTCGGTGAGGTCGTCCTCGGGATACAGGTAGGGTCCGGCGGGCACCGCGCTCGCGAGCCCGTCCAGCAGGTCGTCCAGCCCCTCGCCGGAGCGCGCGCTGACCATCAGCGTGCGCTCCGCCGCCAGCAGCTCGGTCAGCGCCGCGGTCAGCGGCAGCAGGCGCGGCCGCGGCACCAGGTCGGTCTTGTTCAGCACCAGCCACAGCCGGCGCGCCCCCGCCGCCTGCGCGCCGAGCCGGGCGGCGATGTCGCGCACCCCCTCGGTGAGGCCGGCGCGGGCATCGACCAGCACCAGGGTGAGGTCGGCATCGTCCGAGCCGGTCCAGGCGGCCGCCACCATCGCGCGGTCCAGCCTGCGCTTGGGGCGGAAGATGCCCGGCGTGTCGACCAGCAGGATCTGCGCCCGCGCCGCCTCGCGCGGGTCCTGCGGCCCGACGTCGCGCATCAGGATGCCGATGACGCGAAAGCGTGTGGTCTGCGCCTTCGGGCTGACGATCGACAGCTTCGCACCGGCGAGCCGGTTCAGCAGCGTCGACTTGCCGGCGTTCGGCGCGCCCACGATGGCGACGAAGCCGCAGCGGGTGGCGCTCACAGCAGCTGCCGCAGCAGCGCCGCGGCGGCGGCGCTCTCGGCCGCGCGCTTGCTGCCGGCGGTGCCGGTGCCGGTCCGGCCGGAGGCCTCCACCCGGATCACGAAGCGCGGCGCGTGCGACGGCCCTTCGGCGGATTCCACCGCGTAGCACGGCAGCTTCATGCCGCGGCCGAGCAGCCATTCCTGCAGCGCGGTCTTGGGATCCTTCGGCGGCAGCGCCTGGCCGACCATCGCCTCCTCCCAGGCGGCGCGGACGAAGCGCCGCGCCGCGTCCAGCCCGCCATCGAGATAGGCCGCCCCCAGCACCGCCTCGATCGCGTCGGCCAGCACGTTGGCGGCCTGCCGGATGCCGGCGCGGGCCTCGTGCGGCGCCACGTCCAGTGCTGCCGCCAGCCCGACCTGCTCGGCGATGCGGGCCAGCACCGGACGCGAGACCAGGTAGGCGTGGCGCGGGCCGAGCGCGCCCTCCTGCTCTTCGGGGAAGCGCTCGATCAGCCACTCCGCCATCAGCAGGCCGAGCACGCGGTCGCCGATGAACTCCAGCCGCTCGTTGGACCGGCTCGCGACGGCCGCCGGCGCCGTCCTCGCGGCGGCGGATCGGGGCCGCTGCCGGCTCTCATGGGCGGCCGAGCGATGGGTCAGCGCCTCGCGCAGCAGCTCCGGGCGGGTGAACGGCCGGCCCAGCAGCGCCTCGATCCTGTGGCGCGGGTCATCGGCCGCCTGCATCGCTAGCGCACTCCCCGCATCGCTAGCGCACCCATTGCAGGATGCGCTGCCAGCGTATCTCCTGCGGCCACTCCCAGATCTCCCACAGCGGATGCGTTGCATCCACCGAGAAGAAGATGAACTTGGCATGGCCGACTAGGTTCTGCATCGGCACGAAGCCGAGATCGTCAGACTCCGTTCCCATGAACCGGCTGTCGGCGCTGTCGTCGCGGTTGTCGCCCATGGCGAAGAAGTAGCCGCCCGGCACCACGTAGTCGGGGGTGTTGTTGTACTGGCCCTCGCTGGTCAGCTTCATGATCAGGTGCGCGACCGGGCCGCGGCCGCCGCTGCCGGGCAGGTGCTCCTCGTAGCGACGGCCCTGCATGCGGGTGCCGTTCTCGTCGGACGCCACGATGTCGCCGAGATCGTCGCGCGGCACCAGGACGCCGTTGACATACAGCTCGCCGCCCTGCATCCGCACGTGGTCGCCGGGCAGGCCGACAATCCGCTTGATGTAGTCGATCGAGGTGTCCTGGGTGAAGCGGAACACCGCCACGTCGCCGCGATGCGGCAGGTGGCCGAGCACGCGTCCCTCGAACAGGTCCGGCGAGAGCGGCAGCGAGAAGCGCGAGTAGCCGTATTCGTACTTGGAGACGAACAGGTAGTCGCCGACCAGCAGGGTCGGGATCATCGAGCCGGACGGGATGTTGAAGGATTCGAACAGGAAGGTGCGCACCACGATGGCGATCAGGCCGGCGTAGACCAGGGTGCGCAGCAGCTCCCAAGCGCCCGAGCGCGCGCTCGCCTTGCCGGCGGGCTTGGCCGTCCGCTTGCTGTCGGAAGACTTGCCGACTGTCATGGCTCGCCTCGGGTCATCGTGCTGGCATCCGCATGGACCGGTCGCGATGCCGCCGCGCGGCCGGCGAGCCGGAGGGGCTGCGGGGGTCCGCAGGCCGGCGGATCAAGCCGACCGGGTGATGGCCTGTCAAGCGCAGGCTCAGGAGATCGCCCGTCCGTCCGGAAGCGCGGTGATGATGACCTGGGCGAAGGCGTAGGGATGCTCGTCGCTGATGCTGACCAGCAGGGCGGGGTGCATGCCCGCCGGCATCAGCGCGCGCAGGCGGAGCAGCGCGCCGCCGGTGAGCACCAGCGTGGGCTGGCCCTGGGGCAGGTTCACGACCCCCATGTCGGAATGGAACACGCCGTGCGCGAAGCCGGTGCCGAGCGCCTTCGCGCAGGCTTCCTTGGCCGCCCATCGCTTGGCGTAGGTCGCCGGGCGCAGCGCCGCGGTGCGGCGCTCCGCCCGCGCACGCTCCTGGGCGGTGAACACGCGGTGCAGGAAGCGCTCGCCGTGCGCTGCCATCACCTTCTCGATCCGCCTGATGTCGCACAGGTCGGAGCCGAGCCCGATCATCATGGGCGGCGAACGCGTGGCGGCGGCGTCACGCCTTCGCCCGCTCCACCTGGGTGATGCCGCCGGCGCCGCGCAGCCCGGCGATCACGGTGGAGAGGTGTCGCAGGTCGCGCACCTCCACGTCGACCAGGATCTCCATGAAGTCGAGCTGACGGTTGACGATCTTGAGGTTGACCACGGTGCCGTCATGCTTGGCCGCGGTGTTGGTCAGCGTCGCCAGGATCGACGGCTCGTTGGCGGCGATCACGCTGACCCGCCCGACATGGGTCTCGCTGCTGGGGCCGCGGGTGATCGCGTCGTAGTCCCAGTCGACATCCATGAAGCGCTCGGGGGTGGCGGCGAAGCTGTCGAGCGTCTGGCAGCCTGCGGTGTGCACGGTGATGCCCTTGCCCTGCGCCACGATGCCCAGGATCTTGTCGCCGGGCAGCGGGTGGCAGCAGCCGGCGAAATGCACCGAGATGCCGGAGCCCAGCCCGACCAGCGCCATGCCGCCGCCGCCGTCCGGCGGCGCGCCGCGCCCGTGCGGCGCGCGCGGCAGGCTCGGGATCATGCGCGGCGCCCGCGCCGTGTGCCGCAGCTCCGGATACGCCGCCTGGACCACGTCGCGCGGGGCGAGGTTGGCGTTGCCGACCGCGACGTAGAGGTCGTCGCGCGTCGCGCATTTCAGCCCCTTCAGCGCGCCGTCCAGCACCTTCTCGGAGCCGTCGACGCCCTCCTGGCGGAACGCCTTGGCGAGGGCGGCGCGCCCGGCATCGAGATGCGTCTCGCGCTGCTGCTGGGCGAGGTGGCGGCGGATGCGCGCGCGCGCCTTGCCGGTGACGACGAAGCGCTCCCACGACGGCGACGGCGTGCCGCCGCGCGCGGTCATGATCTCGACCTGGTCGCCGTTCTGCAGCTCGTGCCGCAGCGGCATCAGCCGGCCGTTCACCTTGGCGCCGACGCAGCCGTCGCCGACCTGGCTGTGCACCGCGTAGGCGAAGTCGACCGGCGTGGCGCCGCGCGGCAGCTGGATCAGCTGGCCCTTGGGCGTGAAGCAGAACACCTGGTCCTGGTAGAGCTCGAGCTTGGTGTTCTCGAGGAACTCGTCGGGGGCGGCCGAATTCTCGATGATCTCGAGCAGGTCCTGCACCCAGCGCATGCGGCGCAGGCTGCTGACCACCGAGCCGATGCCGGAGCTGCCCGGCAGGTCCTGCTCGCCGGGCGCGTCCTTGTAGACCCAGTGCGACGCCACCCCGTTCTCGGCGACGTCGTGCATCTCCGGCGTGCGGATCTGCACCTCGATCTTCTGGTTGCGCGGATGGCGCAGGGTGACGCCGGTATGCAGGCTCTGGTAGCCGTTCGCCTTGGGCGTCGAGATATAGTCCTTGAAGCGGCCGGCGATCACCGAGTAGGCGCCGTGCACCGCGCCTAGCGAGACGTAGCAGGCCTCCCGGGTCGGCACCAGGATGCGGAACGCCATGATGTCGGAGAGCTGCTCGAAGGCGACGTTGCGCTTCTGCATCTTCTCCCAGATCGAGAACGGCGACTTCTCCCGCCCCTTCACCTCGATCAGCGCCACGTCGGCGTCGCGGCACAGGCGCGCGAGCTCGAGCCGCACCTCCTCGATGACGTCCGCCCCCTGCCCGCGCAGGTAGTTCAGACGCGCCTGGATGGTGGAGTTCGCCTCCGGCTCCAGCTCCGCGAAGGAACGGTTCTGCAGCTCGGTCTTGACCTTGTCCATGCCGATGCGACCGGCCAGCGGCGCGTAGATGTCCATGGTCTCGTGCGCGATCCGCTCGCGGCGGTCCTGCCGCTGCACGTAGTGCAGCGTGCGCATGTTGTGCAGCCGGTCGGCCAGCTTGACGATCAGCACCCTGATGTCGCGGCTCATCGCCAGCACCAGCTTGCGGAAGTTCTCCGCCTGCTTGGTGCGATCCGACTGCAGCTCCAGCCGGGTAAGCTTGGTCACGCCGTCGACCAGGTCGGCGATGGTGCGGCCGAACTTCGCCTCCAGCATCGGGTAGGTGACGCCGGTATCCTCGACGGTGTCGTGCAGCAGGCCGGTGGCGATCGAAGCGACGTCGAGGCGGAAGCCGGCGAGGATCTCGGCCACCGCCAGCGGATGGACCAGGTAGGGCTCGCCGTTGTCGCGCTTCTGTGCGGCGTGCGCGTCGCGCGCCAGGGCGAAGGCGCGCTCGAGCAGGTCGGTGTCGGCGTCCGGATCGTAGCCGCGCACCCGTCGGATCAGCGCCTCGCAGCCGATCGGGCGCGCGGCGGATATCGGCTCCGCACCCGAGAGGGGCCCGGCCAGCGGTGCTCCGACCGGAAGGCTCGAGGAGATCCCGTGCGCGGGGCTCGCCGACAGGTCCGAGGCAGGCGTGGAGCGGGCGCCGTCCGGTGCGAAGACCCTCCCCGCCGCCGGCATGCCGACTAGCGCCGCGTGCGGCCGCCGAGCTCGGCCTCGATCGCCGATTCGAGGTCCTCCGGCGAGAGCTCGGTGCCCATGCCAGCCGCCTCCTCCTCGGCCGAGACGTCCTGCAGGCCGAAGATGTTCTGGTCGGTCGGGATCAGGTCGAGCACTTCCTCGTCGGCCGGCTCCGGCTCGGGGGCGCGGGCCAGCGACTTGACTAGGTCCTGATGCAGCCGCGCCACCTCGATCGTCTCGCCGGCGATCTCGCGCAGCGCCACCACCGGATTCTTGTCGTTGTCGCGATCCAGGGTAAGCTCTTCGCCTCGGCTGAGATTGCGTGCGCGCTGTGCCGCGAGCAGGACCAGCTCGAAGCGGTTAGGTATCTTCTCGACGCAATCTTCGACGGTGACTCGCGCCATGCGGCCGACCTCTGCTCTATTTATATGGAATTGGCCAGTCTACCGGTGCCGCCGCCTCGCCGCAACCACTTCCCAGCGCAGCCAGCAGCGTCTCCACGCTCCGTCCCGAGCGCGGCTCCCGCCATCGCGGTGCCACGTCGCGCAGGGGGAGCAGCACGAACGGGCGGAGATGGGCGCGCGGATGCGGCAGCACCGGATCGGGCGCGTCGCGCACCATCCCGCCCATGTCGATCACGTCGAGGTCGAGGGTGCGCGCGGCGTTGGCCGCGCCGCGCACCCGTCCCGCGCGTGCCTCGATCCGCTGCAGCGCCTCGAGCAGCGCCGCCGGCTCGAGGCTGCCCGCGAGCCGCACCACCCCGTTGGCGTAGTCCGGCTGGGCCGCGCGCGGCACCGGCGCGCTGCGATACCAGCGCGAGACCGCCGACACCCGCAGCCCGGCCAGCCGGTCGATCTCGCGCACCGCGCGAAGACAGCTGTGCCGCGGCTCGCTGCCCCACGGCCCGGGCAGGTTCGCACCGATGGCGACCAGGATCACCCGATATCAACCTTCCGCCGGCCGCGGGACGGGGCGGGATGCAACTGCCCGCTGAACCAATTCTTAACCTCGTTCCACGAATATATTAGTCAGGATTGAAAGCTATGGATTTCCGCATGGAGGACCGCGTCTGCCTGTTCATCGACGGCGCAAACCTTTATTCGGCCTCGCGCAACCTCGGATTTGACGTGGATTACCGCAGCCTGCTCGCCTTCTTCCGCGCCCGATGCAAGCTGGTTCGGGCCTATTACTATTCCGCCGTGCTCGACACAGAGGAATATTCGCCGCTCAAGCCGCTCACCGACTGGCTGGTCTATAACGGCTACACGCTGGTCACCAAGACCGCGCGCGAGTTCACCGACCAGACCGGCCGGCGGCGCATCAAGGGGAACATGGATATCGAGCTCGCCGTCGACATGCTGGAGATGAGCCCGAAGATGGATCACGCGATCCTGTTCAGCGGCGACTCCGACTTCCGCCGCCTGGTGGAGGCCGTGCAGCGCCAGGGCGTGCGGGTCTCGGTGGTCTCCACGATCCGCACCAGTCCGCCGGCGGCGGCCGACGAGCTGCGCCGGCAGGCGGACGAGTTCATCGAGCTGGCCGACATCGCGACCGAGTTCACCCGTCGTCAGACCGAGCCGCGCACCCGCGCGCCGGTGCGGTCGATGCCGGCGGAACCGCTCGCCGCCGACTCGACGCCGAACCTCTGACGGATCTCGATGCCGAGAACGCCCGTCCCGCCGCGCCCGCACGCCGCGGACCGCCAGGATCCGGAGCTGCAGCAGCCGAGCCGCGACTGCCCGCTCTGCCCGCGGCTGGTCGCCTATCGCGAGGCCAACCATGCGGCGCATCCGCCCTGGTGGAACGCCCCGGTGCCGTCCTGGGGCACGCTGGAGGCGCAGCTGCTGATCGTCGGGCTGGCGCCGGGGGTCAAGGGCGCCAACCGCACCGGGCGTCCCTTCACCGGCGATTTCGCCGGCGTCCTGCTCTACGAGACGCTGCTGAAATACGGCTTCGCCACCGGGCAGTACGGCGCCGACCCTGGCGACGGGCTGACGCTGCGCGGGTGCCGGATCGTGAACGCGGTGCGCTGCGTGCCGCCGGCAAACCTGCCGCAGCCGATCGAGGTCCGCACCTGCAACCGCTTCCTGCGCTCGGAGCTGCAGAACATCGCGCCGCTGCGCGCGGTACTGGCGCTCGGGGTGCTCGCGCACAGCGCGGTGCTGTCGGCCTGCGGCGTCCCGCTCTCGCGCCTGCGCTTCAGCCACGGCCAGATCGCAACGCTCCCGGACGGCCTGCTGCTGGCGGACAGCTATCACGTGTCGCGCTACAACACGAACACCGGCCGGCTGACCACGCAGATGTTCGAGGACGTCGTCGCGGCCCTGCGACAGCGGCTCGAAGCCGAGGATCAGCTGCCGCTGAACCAGTTGTAGCCCTGATCTTCCCAGTAGCCGCCGGGATAGCGGTTGGTGACGAAGATAGCGCCGATATGCTTGGGGTTCTTGAAGCCGAGCTTGGTCGGCACGCGCAGGCGCAGCGGGTAGCCGTACTGCGGCGGCAGCGGCTGGCCGCCGGTATCGAGCGCCAGGATGGTCTGGGGATGCAACGCCGTCGGCATATCGATGCTGGAGTAGTAGCGATCGGCGCATTTGAAGCCGACATAGCGGGCGGTGAGGTCGGCGCCGACATGCTCCAGGAAGCTGCGTAGCGGCACGCCGCTCCACTGGCCGATGGCGCTCCACCCCTCGACGCAGATCAGCCGGGTGATCTGCGCCTGCTGCGGCAGCCGGCGCAGCCGCGACAGCGTCCAGCCGCTCTTGTCCGACACCAGCCCCGACACCTCGAGCGACCAGTGATCGAGGTCGATCTCCGGCACGTTGTCGATCGGGTAGTAGGCGTTGAACGGGAACGGCTTGGTCAGGCTCGCGGCCGGATACACCGGCGCCAGGCGGGCGGGGCTGAACAGCAGCGCCTGCAGGCGGTCGTTGAGCCGTGACATCGCCCACAGCACCCGGTCGGCGGCGTCGCCGTCGGTCAGGTTGCAACCGCTGAGCAGCGACAGCGCGCCCAGCGATAGACCGGAGCGCAGCAGCATGCGCCGGCCGGGCCGACCCGCTGTCGGCGACCGGCTCATCGCGGGGCACCGTGCAGGCGGGCGCGGCCGGTGATCATCGCCGGCAACGTGCGCGGCACCAGGATCACCAGCAGCATATGGACCACGAAGAAGCCGACGATGCCGGACATCGCGAAGAAGTGGATCCAGCGCATCACCGGATAGCCGCCGAGCGGCTGGACGAACATCTGCAGCTGCACCGGCTTCCACAGCGCGAGGCCGGACAGCACGGCAGCAATCCCCAGCAGCAGCACGCCGAGATAGAGCAGCCTCTGCACCGCGTTGTAGACGCCGAGCTCGTGACGCAGCCTGAAGGTCAGCGCCCGTCGCAAGTCCCGCGCCACCTCCGACGGCCGGATCGGCAGCAGGGTGCGCCGGAAATGCCGGCCGAACACGCCGTAGGCGAAGTAGATCAGCGCGTTGCCCACCAGCAGCCACATCGCCGCCAGGTGCCAGGCGATGCCGCCGCCGAGCCAGCCGCCGAGCGTCGACCAGGCGGGGAAGCGGAACGGCAGCAGCGGCGAGGCGTCGTAGATCTGCCAGCCGCTGGACACCATGCATCCCAACGCCAACGCGCTGACCCAGTGGGTGACCCGCACCACCAGCGGATGGACGATTACCCGCTCGCGCCGCGCACCGGATCGATCCCGCACCACGCTCACCTCCCGCATCGCCCGCTACATCGGCGGCACGACATCCTTCTCGCCGATGATCATGCGCTTGACGTCGACGCTGCCGTCGGCGGATTTCGGCCCGATCGCCACCACGTGGGCGCCCGGCCGCAGCAGCGAGCGGTCGCCGGCCTCCAGGTCGACCACCGGCACGTCGTCGGGCACCAGCAGCGTCTTCTCGCCGCCCTTGTAGCTGACGGTCATGCTCAGCTTGGTCGACGCGGTCACGGTGCCGATGGTGCCGTTGGTCATCGAGCTCGACTTGCCCAGGTCCCAGCCGTAATGGCCCTCGCCGGCGCCGCGCATGCTGTCGGGGAACAGGGTGACCTCGATCGCGCGCAGGGTGCCGTTCGGACCCGGGGTGGCCGCGGTGCCGATGAAGCGGCCGGGCTTGACCTCCGCGAGCGTCGACTTGGTGGCGCCGACGAAGCCGGTGTCGCCGGCGATCTTCAGCGTCGCCGGACCGCCGAAGCGTGTCTTCAGGGTCACCGTGTCGCCGCTCACCGCGGTGATCACGCCCCGCGTGCGCGGCGGCGGCGTATCGGCGCGTGCAAACTGTGCTGCCACCGGCAGCAGGCCGACGGCGATCGCCCCGGCATAGGCCAGGCCGTGAATGAGCTTGTTCATCTCGAGCATGATCTCAGGTGTTCGTGACAGCAACGGGCGTACCGCCCCCCGGTTGCAGCGACGGCTGCGCCGGCGACGTGCGGGTCATCTCGCGCACCCGCTGCAGCAGCGCGTGCATGGTGAACGGCTTCTCGATCACCTGGGTCCACGGATCGCCCGGACCCTCGCCCGCGAGCAGGCTCTCGCCGAACACCGGCGCGGGGCGAGGTCCCGCGCTCCCGCCACCGCTGATCAACAGCACCTTGAGCTGCGGCCGCAGCGTCCGTCCCGCCTCCGCGAGCTGCCTGCCGTTGATGCCGCCCGGCAGGGCGATATCGGTGATCAGCAGGTCGACCGGCTTGTCGTCCTGCATCACCCGCAGGCCGCCGACGCCGTCCGCCGCCTCGATGGTGTCGCAGCCGAGCTCGGCCAGCGCCTCGCCGAGCAGCATGCGCACCATCGGCTCGTCCTCGACCAGCAGCACGGTGCGTGCGGGGCGCGCTAGCGCCGCCTCCATGATCGCCCGCCCGGCCTCGCCGTGCGGGTCGCGGTAGCGCGGCAGGTAGATCGTCACCCGCGCGCCGCGTCCCGGCACCGTCACGATGCGGGCATCGCCGCCCGACTGCCGGGCGAACCCGTGGATCATCGACAGGCCGAGCCCGGTGCCGTGGCCGAGCGGCTTGGTGGTGAAGAACGGATCGAAGGCGCGCGCCGCGACGTCGGCCGACATGCCGGCGCCGGTGTCGGCGACCGAGATCGCGACGTAGTCGCCGGGCGGGGTGTCCCCCTCGGTGTCCGCATCGTCGAGCACCGCATTGCTGGTCTCGATCAGCAGGCGGCCGCCGTCCGGCATCGCGTCGCGGGCGTTGTTGGCGAGGTTGACCAGCGCCGCCTCGAGCTGGCCGGGGTCGCAGAAGATGCCCCACACGCCCGGGTGGCGGACGATCTGCAGCGCCACGGCGGGGCCCGCGGCGCGCCGGATCAGCTCCTCCATCCCGTCGACCAGGAGTGCTGCCGCGACCGGCTTGGGATCGAGCGTCTGCCGGCGGGAGAACGCCAGCAGGCGGTGGGTCAGCGACGCCGCCCGCTCGGCGGCGCCGGCGGCGGCGTCCAGGTAGCGGCCCAACTCGCCGCTGCGCCCCTGCTGCAGCCGGCGCCGCATCATCTCGATGCTGCCGATCACGCCGGTCAGCAGATTGTTGAAATCATGCGCGATGCCGCCGGTGAGCTGGCCCACCGCCTCCATCTTCTGCGACTGGCGCAGCTGCTCCTCGATGCGCACGAGACGCAGCGCGGCGTCCTTCTCGGCGGTGACGTCGCGTCCGGCGGCGTAGAACAGCCCCTCGGCCAGCACCGCGTTCCACGACAGCCAACGATAGCTGCCATCGCGGCAGCGCCAGCGATTCTCGAAGCCGCCGGGGCCGCCGCTGCCGGCGATCAGGCCCATCGCGTGCGCGGTGCGCGACACGTCGTCGGGATGCAGGAAGTCGGTGTAGCGGCGGCCGCGCAGCTGGTCGGGATCCCAGCCCAGCACCGAGGACCAGGCCGGGTTGAAGCTGCGCAGCGCCCCTTCGCCGTCGAACACGCTCAGCAGGTCGCGGGCCAGGCGCCAGACCTGCTCGCTCTCGTGCTGCACCATCGCCAGGCTGTGCTCCAGCGTCAGGTTGCTGCGGTTGAGCGCGCGCGCCTCCTCCTGGCGCCGGGTGATGTCGATGCCGATCACGTAGCAGCCGTCGATCTCGCCGCCGCCGCGGCGTCGCGGCAGGTAGCTGACATCGACGTCGCGCAGCGAGCCGTCGCGGTGGCGGAGCTGATTGTCCAGGCGGATCGTCTCGCCGGCCAGGGCGCGCGTGAGCGATGCCTGCGGCCGGTCATCGATCGCAGCCCCGAGCAGCCACTTCGCCGGCTCCGGATGGCCGTGCGGCGGCCTGCCGAACCAGCCGGCATAGGCACGGTTGACGTAGCGGCAGCTCAGGTCCGGACCGATATAGGCGATCAGGACGGGGAGCGAGTCCGCGATCTGGCGCAGCGTCCGCTCGTTCAGCGCCAGTTCGAGCTCGGCGCGCTTGCGGGCGTCGATGTCGATCAGCACCCCGGTGAGGCGGGCCACCTCGCCGTCGGCCGCACCCACCAGCAGGCCGCGCGCTTCCAGCCAGCGCCAGCCTTCGGCCGGCCCGGGCGCATCGCCGTCGCCTCGGGCGCCGCCTCTATCGTCGCGGCCCTCGAAACCCGGGGCGGCGGCGGAGCGCAGGCGGAACGTCGCGCGCAGCTCGCCGGCGCCGTGCGCCGCCTGCAGCGCGAGCGTGCACAGGGTCGCCTGATCGTCCGGATGCACCCGGTCCAGCAACGCCGACGGCGCCACGTCGCGCCAGCCCGGACCGGCGGCGAGGCCGAGCGTCGCCGCCATCCGGCTGTCGATCGACAGCATCCCCGCGTCCCACACGGCGATGCCCAGCACCGAACCGGCATCCAGGGCCAGCTCGATCCGCTCGCCGGCGTCGTGCAGCGCGGTGATGTCGCGCGACATCGACAGCAGGCGCCGCGGCTCGCCGCCGGCATCCAGGATCGGCGTCACCACCACGTCCCACCAGCGCCGCTGGCCGGAGGCCGTGCCGACGGCGCGGAAGCGCCCGGAGCGGCCGGCACGTGCCTCCGCCAGCGCCGCGGCCGCCTCCGCCCGCCGCCCCGGCGGCCAGCTCTGCAGCCAGCCGGTGCCGATGATCCCCGCGTCGCTGGCCAGCCCGAGCAGGGTCAGGCCGGCCTGGTTGATCGACATGATCCTGCCGTCGAGATCCAGCAGCTCGATGCGGTCGCCCGAGCTCTGCAGGATCCTGCGGTTGAAGGCCTCGCTGGAGGCGAGCGCCTCCCTCGCCTCGGTCTCGTCGACCGCACTCAGCCCCGCCGCCAGGATGCCCACCAGCAGCTGGCCGAGCAGCACGTCGCGCTCGACGAACGCGCGCTTGCGCGAGCAGGCGAGCTTCAGCACCCCGGTGCCGACGCCGCGGCGCGGGATCGGCGCCAGCACCATCGAGCCGATGCCCAGCGCCCTGCAGGCGGCGGCGTTCACCCGCTCGTCGGTCTCGGTGTCCTCGATCAGCAGGGCGCGGCCGAGTGCCAGGCAGAGGCCGGAGGCGGAACCGGACCGCGGCAGGCGGAGGCCGATGCTGGCCGGCACGCTCGAGGCGCGACAGACCAGCTCCTCACCCTCCACCACCTCGATCGCGGCGAGCTCGCAGCACGGCACCACCGCCGCGGCGCCCTCCACGAGGCGGCGGAACGCGGCCTCGAGGTCACGGCCGCAGCGGTTGACCGCCAGCTGCGTCGCGATCAGCGCTGCGTGACTGGCGGCCGCGTCGGACGCCGCCTCGCTCAAGCCGTGCGGTCCGCGAGCGCCCCAGCCCCGCCATCATCGGTCGCGCGATTCCCGGTCGCGCTCTCATCGAGCACGCCGTCGCCGGGCGGAGCCGGGATCCCGCCCGACCGCGCCGGCTGCGGCCGAACGCGACCGTCACGTCTGCTTCCAACGCAAGCCAATGATCGTGACCCTGCCGCCCCAACTAACGTTATGTTGGCTACAGCGACAGCGTCAACAGCCTCTCGTTGAGCGCCGGCTAGCCGCGCGCGCGCAGCAGACGCGCCTTGTCGCGCTGCCAGTCGCGCTCGGCGACGGCGTGGCGCTTGTCGGACTTCTTGCGCCCCTCGCCGACCGCGAGCGTCACCTTGGCGACGCCGCGCTCGTTGAAGTGGATGTCGAGCGGCACCAGGGTCTGGCCGCCGCGCGCCACCGCGCCGAGCATCTGGTCGATCTGCTTGTGGTGCAGCAGCAGCTTGCGCGGCGCCCGCGGCTCGAAGCGCGACAGCACGCCGGCCTGGTATTCCGGGATGTAGCAGTTGAACAGCCAGACCTCGCCGTCGCGCTCGCCGGCATAGGCCTCGGTCAGGGTCGCGCGCCCGAGGCGCAGGCTCTTCACCTCCGGGCCCTTGAGCACGATGCCGGCCTCCACCGTCTCCTTGATGGTGTAGTCGTAGCGCGCGCGGCGGTTCTGCGCCGCCATGCCGTGCGTGATCATGCCGCTCTTGCGCTTGTCAGCCATGGGCGTCGCCGGCGGGCGCCAGCCCCAGCTCCAGCCCAAGACCCTGCACCGCACGGCGCACGGCCTCGCGCGCGCCCTCCGAGAGCGGCGCCAGCGGCAGCCGGCAGGTCTCGCCGGCGAGCCCGATCAGATGGGCCGCATACTTGGTGGGCACCGGGCTGCTCTCGGCGAACAGCGCCTCGTGCAGCGGCAGCAGGCGATCCTGGATCGCCATCGCCTGCTTCAGCGCGCCGGCGCGCCACGCCGCGTGCATCTGCGCGCACAGCCCGGGCGCCACGTTGGCGGTGACGCTGATGCAGCCCACCCCGCCGGCGGCGAGGAAGGCGAGTGCGGTGCCGTCCTCGCCGGAGAGCTGCACGAAGCCGGCGCCGGCGGCGGCGCGTATCTGCAGCGGTCGAAGCAGGTTGGCGGTCGCGTCCTTCACCCCGATGATGTTGGGGTGCCGCGACAGGCGCTGCATGGTCGCCACCGTCATGTCGACGGCGCTGCGGCCCGGGATGTTGTAGATCACGATCGGCAGCTCGACCGCGTCCGCGATCGCCATGTAGTGGCGGTAGAGCCCCTCCTGGGTCGGCTTGTTGTAGTACGGCGTGACCACCAGCGCCGCGTCGGCGCCGGCGGCCCTGGCGTGACGGGTGGTCTCGATCGCCTCGGCGGTGGAGCTCGACCCGGTGCCGGCCAGGATCTTCACCCGACCGCCGGCCTCGGCCACCACCAGGTCGATCACGCGGCGATGCTCGGCATGGGTCAGCGTCGGGCTCTCGCCGGTGGTGCCGGTCGGCACCAGGGCGCTGGTGCCCTGCTCGATCTGCCATCCGACGATCCGGCGCAGCGCGTCCTCGTCGAGCCCGCCGTCGGGCTGCATGGGCGTGATCAGCGCGGTGATCGACCCGTCGAACATGATCAACTCCACAAGCCGTCCGTGCGATCAGGCGGTCTGGCGCCTCCTGCCCCGGCGGGTCAAGGGCAAAGCCCGCGGCACGCCCTGGCTCCCGCCGCTGGGAGCTGCCCCTGGCACCCGCCCCTCGGCACCCGCCGATCGCGCATTATCCTTGTCAGGCGACGTTCCCCGCCCTCTTCTAACACAATGCGAAGAGCGGACCGTCTCACGCCGACCCTCGCGCTGGCGATCCTGCTCGCCGGCTGCACGATGCGCCAGCCGCTCGCCGCCGCGCCGGCGCCGGATGCGGCCGCGATCCTGCGCGCCGCGCAGCGGCAGGCGGCCTCGAGCCCGGATCCGGTGGCGGCGAAGCTCGCGATCTGGCTGCGCGCGCAGGTGCAGGGTGCTGCGTCGGCCGCCGAGATCGACGGCTTCCTCCGCGCCAACCCGGACTGGCCCGGCCGCGCCGTGCTGGGCGAGCGGCTGCAGCAGGCGCTGGCGGTGGAGCCCGACGACGCGGTCGCCCGCACGCTGTGCGCGTCGCGCCGCCCCGACACGCCGCTGTCGCTGCTGCGCTGCGCCTTGGCGCGCGCGCCCGCCCCCCTGGTGCCGACCACGCTGGCGCCGACGACGCTGGTGCCGCGCCCGCAGGCGCTGCCAGCCGATCTGGCGCCGGACGCCGTTGCCGCCTGGCGGGACGGGACAGACGATGCGGCGCAGGAGGCGCTGTTCGTCCGGCTGTTCGGCACCCTGCCGACGCCGGCCGACCAGTGGCGACGCTTCGACCGCGAGGAATGGAGCGGCGTCGAGGCCGCGACGCGCCAGGTGGCGCGGCTGCCGGCCGCGGCCAAGCCGCTCGCCGTCGCCCGGCTGGCGCTGCGCCACGGCGAGGCGGGCGCGGATCGGCTGGCGGCCGCCCTGCGCGGCGCGGCCGCCCGCGACGGCGGGATGCTGCTCGACCTCGCGCGCTGGCAGCGCCGGCACGAGCAGCTCGATGCCGCGCTGGCGCTGTGGCGCGGACCGGCAGGCGCCGCCGAGGCCGCCGCGCCGGCTTCGCGCGCCGCGGCATTCTGGAGCGAGCGGGAGGCCCTGGCGCGCGAGATGCTCGGCGTCGGCCGCGACGCCGACGCGCTGTCGCTGGCCGCCGACACGCTGCAGACCGATCCCGCCGCACGCTCCGGCGCGGACTTCCTCGCCGGCTGGATCCTGCTGCGCCGCCTGCACGCGGCACCGCGGGCCGCCCGCTACTTCGCGGGCCTGACCGGCTCGCACGCGGTGATCACCGCCGCGCGCGGCTATTACTGGCTGGGGCGCGCGCTGTCCGAGGCGGGCGGCGCCGAGGCGGCACGGGCGGCCTTTGCCGAGGCGGCGTCGCGGCCGACCAGCTTCTACGGCCAGGCCGCGATGCGTGAGCTCTACCCGGGCGACGGGCGCATCCTCGCCGCCCGCCTGGCCGCGCTGCACGATCCCGGATGGACGCGCGCGCAGGCGATCGGGTTCGCCGGGCTCGAGCTGGCCCGCGCGGCGACCCTGCTGGTCGCCTGGAACGATCCCGGCCAGGCGCGCGGGTTCCTGCTGCGCCTGGACCAGATGGCCGCCACGGACTCCCAGCACGCGCTCGCCGCCAGCTTCGCGGACGGGCTGCGTCTGCCCGACGTCGCGGTCGCGATCGCCCGCAGCGCCGGCCGCGGCGGGCTGGTGCTGGCGCAGAGCGGCTGGCCGGCGCCGTACCCGCCCCCCGCCGAGCCCGCGCTGCCGCCCGGACTGGCGCTGGCGCTGATGCGGCAGGAGAGCAGCTTCGATCCCGCGGTGGTGAGCCCGGCCGGCGCGCACGGCCTGATGCAGCTGATGCCGGCGACCGCTCGCACGCTGTCGCCGGGCCAGATCGACCTGGCCGCGCTGTCGGATCCCGCCATCAACATGGAGCTGGGCACCCGCTACCTGGCCGGGCTGCTGGACCGGTTCCATGGCCGCGTCCCCTACGCCGTCGCCGCCTACAATGCCGGCCCCAACCGGGTGCAGAAATGGCTGACGCGGAATGGCGATCCCGCCGCCGGTGGCCGCGACGAGATGTCGGACGCCATGATCGACTGGATCGAGCTGATCCCCTTCAACGAGACGCGCAGCTACGTGCAGCGGGTGATGGAGAACCAGGCGATCTACCGGATCCGCGCGGCCGGCGGCGGCGCGGCCGACCCGGGCGGCCGCCTCGCCTCGATCGCGATGACCTCGCGCGACCGGCCGTGACCGCGGCCGGCACCCGGCCCGAGGGCGCGGCACGGCTGCGTCTGCCGGTGCTGATCGCGAGCGGCCTGGGCAGCGGCTTCGCCCCGGTGGCGCCCGGCACCTTCGGCTCGTTCGCCGCCCTGCTGCCCTGCATCCTGCTGGGCACGCACGCCTCGCTGCTGCTGCTGTGCATCGTGGCCGCATGCGCCGCCGGCCTGTGGGCGATCCCGCGCGCCTCCGGCGGCGCGGATCACGGCTGGGTGGTGATCGACGAGGTCGTCGGGCAGTGGATCACGCTGCTCGGCGTGCCCGCCCTGCACGCCCCGCTGCGGTCCGGCGCGACCTGGTCGGAGGCGGCCTGGTTCGCCGCCGCGTTCCTGATGTTCCGGCTGCTCGACATCGTCAAGCCGGGACCGATCCGCACCCTGGATCGGCGACACGACGCGTTCGGCGTGATGGCGGACGACGTCGCCGCCGGCATGCTGGGCGCGGTCCTGCTCGGCGCTACACGCCTGCTGCTGTGGTGGAGCGGGGTGTAGATCCCGCCGCTCCGGATCGCGGCCGGAATCCGCGTGGCCGGCGCGGGCGCGTCGTGGGATGGTGGCCGACGCACGGCAGGCGGAGGCGGCGATGCTCGACGAGGCGATCCTGTCGCAGGCGGCCCTGACGCTGCAGGCGCTGCGCGGCGCCGGCCTGACCGTGGCCACCGCGGAGAGCTGCACCGGCGGCCTGGTCGCAGCCAGCCTCACCCACCACGCCGGAAGCTCGGACGTGGTGCTGGGGGGCTTCGTCACCTACTCGAACGCGATGAAGCATCGCCTGCTGGGCGTCGAGCCGGAGCTGTTCGACCGGGTCGGCGCCGTGAGCGAGGCGGTGGCCGCGGCGATGGCGGCCGGCGCGCTGGCCCGCGCCGAGGCAGGCTGCGCGGTCTCGATCACCGGGATCGCCGGCCCCGGCGGCGGCAGCCCGGACAAGCCGGTCGGAACGGTGTGGTTCGCGACCGCGCGTACCGGCGCGCCGATCCGCACCGTCCGACACGTGTTCGCCGGCAACCGCGCCGAGGTGCGCCGTCAGGCGACCGGCATGGCGCTGGACTTGCTGAGGTTGCGCGCCGGCTGAGGGCGTCTCACGCGTCGGCTGCCTTGCGGCCATGTCGCTGGCCGACGTTGTAGACGTGGATCTGCGCTGCGGTGACGAAACCCAGATGGTCGGTATCGATCTCGGCAAAATGCCGCACGATGCGCGACCAGCCGGCGCGGCTCGCCTGCTCGATCGTCAGCCTGCCGTCGTGGCTGGTGTTGGCCGCGATGAAGTGCTCGGCGAGGTTGGCGTAGTGCCGGTGCGGCTGATCCGCGGTCGGCTGTCGCACCGGCACCGGCGTCGCCTGCGCCGGATGGCCGGGGCCAGAGGCGATGGAGGCCACCAGCGTCAGCATCATGGTGACCGCGGTGGCCGCTCCCGCATTCCAGATAAGACGCATCACCCACCTCGTGAGCGCGAGGCCCTTTTTTGGAGCCGCTCGCGAATATGAACACCCGAGGCATCATGCCGCGGGTGTTCATATTAAAACACGGGTTCGTTACCAGGCTGTAAATCTCTGCGGCCGCAGCCGGATTAACTATTGCCCGGCAGGGGGCTTGGCCGCGTCCGTCGCCGGCGCGCCGGACGGCGCGGTGGTGCCCATCGAGCCCGAAGAAGGCGCCGACATCCCGGTCCCCGGCGCGGTCGTCGGGCCGCTACCGGACGGCGCGCTCATCGCGTTGCCAGAAGGGGCACTCATCGCGTTGCCCGGAGGCGCACTCATCGCGTTGCCAGAAGGGGCACTCATCTTGTCGCCAGGTGCGCTCATCGCACTACCCGGCGGGGCACTACCCGGCGGGGCGCTCATCTTGTCGCCCGGCGCGCTCATCGCGCCGGAAGACGAGGTCGGGCTCATCGCGCCGGACGACGAGCTCGGGCTCATCGCGCCGGACGACGAGGCGGGCGTCATGCCGGCCTTGGCGTTCTGCAGGCTCTGCTCGTTGAGCTTCGCGGTCTCCGCGTCGCCCGACATCGCGCCCTTCTTCATCATGCCGTGCTTGCCGTGCATCTTGTGGTGGTGATGCATCGGGGTGGCGTCGTCGGTCGCGGCCATCGCCGGCACCGCGAGGCCGATCGCCGCCGCGCAGATCGTCGCTCTGAGGATCGATTTCATCTGATATCCCTTCTCTGCCTGTTGGCCAGGACAGGGTTGGCTGGAACTGGAACAGGGTGCAATCGCGGATCGACCGCGACGCCCGCGCATCGAGCAAACGAGATGGTCGCGTGGCGGTTCCGCAACGACGTCAGGATTCCGTCCCCGCCGCTCCGTGCCGGAGAACTTCCCCCCGCTGGCAGCCGGTCAGGCGCTGACCGGCGCCATGGTCGCGGCCGACGGTCCGTAGACCTCGCGCGCGCGCTTGAGGAAGGCGCCGACCATCAGGTGGACCGCCTTGTCGAACACCGCGCCGATGGCGGCCTGCAGCAGTCGCGAGCGGAACTCGAACTCGACGAAGAAATCCACCGAGCAGCCGTTGGGATGCGGGGTGAAGGTCCATTTGTTGTTAAGGTATCGGAACGGACCTTTCTCGTAACGGACATGCGCGAAGTTCGGGCGTTCCAGCTCGACGCGGCTGGTGAAGCTCTCCCGGAACGGTCCGAAGCCGATCGTCAGGTCGGCCACCAGCTCGGTCTGGGTCTGGCTGCGCACCCGCGCCCCCACGCACCAGGGCAGGAACTCGGGATAGCGGCCGACATCGGCGACGAGGTCGAACAGCTGCTCTGGCGTGTAGTTGATCAGCCGCCGCTCGGCATGGGTCGGCATCAGACGGCCACCGGCAGGCGTCGCTCGCGTGCCTGTCGCAGTTCCGCGAAGTCCGCGTCGGCATGGTATGAGGATCGCGTCAGCGGGGTGGCGCTCACCTGCGCGAACCCCTTGGCGCGCGCCATCGCGGCGTAGTCGGCGAACTCGTCGGGGGTGACGAAACGATCGACCGCCGCGTGCTTCACGCTGGGCTGCAGATATTGCCCCAGCGTGAGGAAGTCGACGTCGGCGACCCGCAGGTCGTCCATCACCTGCAGGATCTCCAGGCGCTGCTCGCCCAGGCCCACCATCAGGCCGGACTTGGTGAAGATGCTCGGATCATGCTGCTTCACTTGGTCGAGCAGCCGCAGCGACTGGAAGTAGCGCGCCCCCGGCCGGATCGTCGGATACAGCCGCGGGACCGTCTCGAGGTTGTGGTTGAACACGTCCGGGCGTGCCGCGACGACGATCTCGAGCGCCGCCGGCTTGCGCAGGAAATCGGGCGTCAGGATCTCGATCGTGGTGCCGGGCGCGTGGTCGCGGATCGCGCGGATCACCCGGGCGAAGTGGGTGGCGCCGCCATCGGCCAGGTCGTCGCGGTCCACCGAGGTGATCACCACGTGTCGCAGGCCCAGCGTCGCCACCGCGTGCGCCACGCGGTCCGGCTCGCCGGCATCGAGCGCGTCGGGCTGCCCGGTGCGCACGTTGCAGAACGAGCAGGCGCGGGTGCAGGTCTCGCCCATGATCATCATCGTCGCGTGCTTCTGCGACCAGCACTCGCCGATGTTCGGGCACGCCGCCTCCTCGCACACGGTGACCAGCGCGTGCTCGCGCATCAGCGCGCGCGTCTGCTGGTAGGCCGGCGAGGTCGGCGCGCGCACCCGTATCCAGTCCGGCTTGCGCTGGATCGGATTGTCGGGCCGGTGCGCCTTCTCGGGATGACGCGTGGCGCGATGGTCGATCAGCAGCCGGGTGGACATAGCGGGAGCCTTGGCGTCATGGGTGACAGATGGACCCGGCACCGCCGACCGGCAAGGCCGCGGCGCCGGTCGCGCCGCCCGGCCCGCGATCTCAGTCCTGCCATCTCAGAAATGGATCACCTGCCCGTACGCATCCAGCACAGACTCGTGCATGGTCTCGCTGACCGTCGGGTGCGGGAACACCGTGTGCATCAGCTCCTGCTCGGTGGTCTCGAGCGTGCGGGCGATGGCGTAGCCCTGGATCATCTCGGTCACCTCCGCGCCCACCATGTGCGCGCCGAGCAGCTCGCCGGTGCCGGCATCGAACACGGTCTTGACCATGCCCTCGGGCTCGCCCATCGCGATCGCCTTGCCGTTGCCGACGAACGGGAACCGGCCCACACGCACCGCGCGTCCGCCCTCCCGGGCACGCGCCTCGGTCAGGCCCACCGAGGCCACCTGCGGACGGCAATAGGTGCAGCCGGGGATGTTGCTCCAGTCGATCGGGTGCGGCGCCAGCCCCGCGATCTTCTCCACGCAGATCACCCCCTCGTGGCTCGCCTTGTGGGCGAGCCAGGGCGCGCCGGCGAGGTCGCCGATCGCGTACACCCCGGGCTCGCCGGTCGCGCAGAACGGATCGATCCGCACGTGGCTGCGCTCGATCTCGACCTTGGTGCCCTCCAGCCCGATCCCCTCGACGTTGCCGACGATGCCGACCGCGGAGATCACCCGATCCACCGTGATCTCCTCCCGGCCCGACGCCGTCTCGACCGGCACCACCACCGCGCCGCTGGCCTTGCGCGGCGTGCCGAGCTTGGCCCCGGTCAGGATGCGCATGCCCTGGCCCTCGAAGGCGCGGCGGGCGAAGGCACCGATCTCCTCGTCCTCGACCGGCAGGATGCGGTCGGCGACCTCGACCACCGTCACTTCGGCGCCCATGTTGCGATAGAACGAGGCGAACTCGATGCCGATCGCACCGGACCCGACCACCAGCAGACGTCGCGGCATCGCGTCCGGGACCATCGCCTCGCGGTAGGACCAGATCAGCGCGCCGTCCGGCTCCAGCCCGGGCAGCACCCGGGCGCGGGCTCCGGTGGCCAGGATCACGTGCCGCGCGGTGAGTGCGGCGACCGCCGCGTCGCCCTTGCTCACCGCGACCCGCCGCAGCCCGTCCGCGACCCCGTCGAGGCGGCCGGCGCCGTCGAACAGCGCGATCTTGTTCTTGCGCAGCAGGTGGCCGACGCCGGAGGCGAGCTGGCCCGCGATCTTGCGGGAGCGCTTGACCACGCGGGCGAGGTCGAAGCGGATATTGTCGGCGGCAAAGCCGAACTCGTCCAGGTGTTGCAGCAGGTGGTTGATCTCCGACGAGCGCAGCAGCGCCTTGGTCGGGATGCAGCCCCAGTTGAGGCAGATCCCGCCGAGATGCTCGCGCTCCACCACCGCCGCCTTCATGCCGAGCTGGGCGGCGCGGATCGCGGCCACGTAGCCGCCCGGGCCGCCGCCGATGACGACGAGGTCGAACTGTGTCTCGGCCATGTCGCTCAGACCACCAGGCTCATCGGCGCTTCGACCACCGACTTGAACGCCGACATCCACTGCGCCGCCAGCGCGCCGTCGATCACCCGGTGATCGACCGAGAGCGTGCAGGTCATCACGCTGGCGACCTCGATGCGGTCGCCGGCACGCACCACGGCGCGACGCTCGCTGGCGCTGACCGCGAGGATGGCACCCTGCGGCGGGTTGATGATGGCGGCGAACTCGCGCACCCCGAACATGCCCATGTTGGAGATCGAGAACGAGCCGCCCTGGAACTCCTCGGGCTTGAGCTTGCCGTCGCGGGCGCGCGCGATCAGCCCGCGGGCCTCGTTGCTGAGCTGCGACAGGCTCTTGATGTCGGCATGCCGCACGATCGGGGTGATCAGCCCGTCGGGGATCGAGACCGCGACCGCGATGTCGACGTCGTCGTAGAGCAGGATCGCCTCGTCGGTGTAGGAGGCGTTGACCTTCGGCACCCGGCGCAGCGTGACGGCGGCGGCCTTGATCAGCAGGTCGTTGACCGACAGCTTGAACTGGCCCGGCCCCTCCTTGGGCGATGATGCGTTCAGCTCGCCGCGCAGCGCCAGCAGCCGGTCCAGCTCGACGTCGATGGTGACGTAGAAATGCGGCACGAACTGCTTGGACTCCGACAGCCGGCGCGCGATCACCCGTCGCACGTTGCTGTTCGGCAGCTTCTGGTGCGGCGCGGTGGTCACCGCGGGCGCGGGTCTGGCGGACAGAGCCGGGGCCGGCGCCGCCTTAGCGGCCGGAAGTGCGGCGGCAGCGGCCGGGGACGCTGCGGAAGCGGCCTCGACGTCGGCGCGCACGATGCGACCCTGCGGACCGCTGCCGGTCAGCTTGGCCGGTTCGATCCCGGCCTCGGCGGCGAGACGCTTGGCGAGCGGTGAGATGAACAGCCGCGTGCCGTGCGCGGCGGCGGGAGCCGGGCCGGAAGCTGCTGCGGCGTTTGCCACCGGCGCGGGCGCAGCCTCCGTCGCGGGCGCCGCCGCTGCCGGCGCGGCCTCGTCGGGCACCGCCTCGCCCTGCTCGACCAGGATGCCGATCGTGGCGTTGACCTTCACCCCCTCGGTGCCGTCGGCGACCAGGATGCGGCCGAGCACACCCTCGTCGACGGCTTCGACCTCCATCGTCGCCTTGTCGGTCTCGATCTCGGCGATCACGTCGCCGGCGGCGATCGCCTCGCCCTCCTTCTTCAGCCAGCGCGACAGCGTGCCCTCTGTCATCGTCGGCGACAGCGCCGGCATCAGGATGTTCACGGACATGACGGGGTCCCTTCAGAGCAGCTTGCGCACCGCATCGACGATCCAGTCGGGCTGCGGCAAGGCCAGCTTCTCCAGGTTGGCGGCGTAGGGCAGCGGCACGTCGAGCCCGGTGACGCGCACCGGCGGCGCGTCGAGCCAGTCGAAGGCGTGCTCGATCACCTGCATCGCCACCTCCGCGCCGATGCCGGCGAACGGCCAGCCCTCCTCGACGCTGACCAGCCGGCTGGTCTTGCGCACGCTGTCCACGACGGTCGCGGTGTCGAGCGGGCGCAGCGAGCGCAGGTTGATCACCTCGGCCTCGATCCCGTCCGCGGCCAGGATCTCGGCCGCCTTCAGCGCCACGCCGACCATGATCGAGAAGGCGACGATGGTGACGTGGCTGCCCTCGCGCTCGATCTTGGCGCGGCCGATCGGCAGCACGAAGTCGGGGTCGGTCGGGCACTCGAAGCTCTGCCCGTAGAGCAGCTCGTTCTCCAGCACGATCACCGGGTTGGGGTCGCGGATCGCAGCGCGCAGCAGACCCTTGGCGTCCGCCGCCGAATAGGGTGCGACCACCTTCAGCCCCGGCACGTGGGCGTACCAGCTGGCGTAGCACTGGCTGTGCTGGGCGGCGACGCGCGAGGCCGCGCCGTTGGGGCCGCGGAACACGATCGGGCAGCCCATCTGGCCGCCGGACATGTACAGCGTCTTGGCGGCCGAGTTGATCACCTGGTCGATCGCCTGCATGGCGAAGTTGAAGGTCATGAACTCGACGATCGGCTTCAGCCCCGTCAGCGCCGCCCCCACCGCCATGCCGGTGAAGCCGTGCTCGGTGATCGGCGTGTCGATCACGCGGCGCGCGCCGAACTCCTCCAGCATGCCCTGGCTCACCTTGTAGGCGCCCTGGTATTCCGCGACCTCCTCGCCGAGCAGGAACACGTCGTCGTCCGCGCGCATCTCGGACGCCATCGCGTCGCGCAGCGCCTCGCGCACCGTGACCGCGCGGGTCTCGCCCCACTCCCGCTCCGGCGACACCCGCGCCAGCTGCGGCGTCTTGGCCGCCGAGGCGCGGTCGGCGATCTCCTTGGCACCCGCCCCGTCCGCGACCGGAGGCGAAGGCGGCTGCGGTGCCGCGGCCGGAGCCGGCGTCTCAGCAGCGGCGGGGGCGGGGGCGTCCTCGCCCTCGCCCAGCAGGATCGCGATCGGCGCGTTCACCGCGACGTTCTCGGTGCCCTCGTCGACCAGCAGCCGGCCGATGGTGCCCTCGTCCACCGCCTCCACCTCCATCGTCGCCTTGTCGGTCTCGATCTCGGCGATCACGTCGCCCGCCGCCACCGCGTCGCCGACCTTCTTCAGCCAGCGTGACAGCTTGCCCTCGGTCATGGTCGGCGACAGGGCGGGCATCAGCACGGTGGTCGACATAAGCTCAGCTCTCCACCAGGATATCGGTCCAGAGTTCCTTGGGATCGGGCTCCGGACTGGACTGCGCGAACTCGGCGGCGTCGGCCACGATCCGCTTGATCTCGTCGTCGATCGCCTTCAGCGCGCCCTCCTCGGCGCCGCGCTCCAGCAGCGTATGCCGCACCCGCTCGATCGCGTCGCGCTCGCGCCGCATCAGCTCGACCTCGTCGCGGGTGCGGTATTTCGCGGGATCCGACATCGAGTGGCCGCGATAGCGGTAGGTCGTCATCTCCAGCAGGAACGGGCCGTGGCCGGCGCGGCAATGACCCACCGCCTGCTTGGCCGCGTCGTGCACCGCCTCGACGTCCATGCCGTCGACCTGCAGGCCGGGGATGCCCCAGGGCGCGCCGTTCTTCGACAGGTCGCGTGAGGCCGAGGCCCGCTCGACGCTGGTGCCCATGCCGTAGCGGTTGTTCTCGATCACGAAGATGCAGGGCAGCTTCTGCAGGGCGGCGATGTTGAAGCTCTCGAACACCTGGCCCTGGTTCGACGCCCCCTCGCCGAAATAGCTCACCGCGACCTCGTCGGAGCCGCGATAGCGGTTGGCGAAGGCGAGCCCGATGCCGATCGAGACCTGCGCGCCGACGATGCCGTGGCCGCCGTAGAAATTCTCCTTGCGCGAGAACATGTGCATCGAGCCGCCCTTGCCGCGCGAATAGCCGGTGGCGCGGCCGGTAAGCTCCGCCATCACGCCGCGCGCCTCCATGCCGGTCGCCAGCATGTGGCCGTGGTCGCGATACGAGGTGACCACCTTGTCGCCCGGCTTGAGCGCCATCTGCACGCCGGTCACCACCGCCTCCTGGCCGATATAGAGGTGGCAGAAGCCGCCGATCAGGCCCATGCCGTAGAGCTGGCCGGTGCGCTCCTCGAAGCGGCGGATCAGCACCATGCCGCGATAGGCGCGGGTCAGCTCGTCCTGGGTCATCGCCGGGCTGTTGCGCAGCACGCCGTCTCCGGGTGTGCTGACGCCGGCACCGTGCTGCGGCTCGTCGTGCGCCATCGGCAGCTTGTTCATGGGAACGCCCTTTCGCGCTGCGAACCTGGATCCGGCTCGCTGATGTTGGTCCGGCCGCCCGACTTCGCCACGATCCGGAGGGCATCGATACGCATGCCGCGATCGACCGCCTTGCACATGTCATACAACGTCAGCGCGGCGACGCTGGCGGCGGTCAGCGCCTCCATCTCCACCCCGGTGGGACCGGTGGTGCGGGCCCTCGCCTCGATCTCGATCGCCGCCCCGTCCGCACCGGCCGAGAGCTCGACCGCGACCGAGGACAGGCTCAGCGGATGGCATAGCGGGATCAGCTCGGCAGTGCGCTTGGCCGCCATGATGCCGGCGATGCGCGCGACCGCCAGCACGTCGCCCTTCGCCATCCCGCCGGCCAGGATCAGCCCGAGCGTCGCGGGCTGCATCGCCACCCGCGCGCGCGCCACCGCCTCGCGACGGGTGTCGGGCTTGTCCGAGACGTCGACCATCGCGGCCCGCCCGGCGTCGTCGAGATGGGTCAGGCGCGCGCCGGCCGCCTGACCGGCCGGCCGGGCGGGGGAGATCGGTGCCGGCACCATCAGGCCGCCCCGAGCAGAGCGGCGGCGGCGGCGCCGCAATCCGCCTGCCGCAGCAGGCTCTCGCCGACCAGGAGGCAGCGCGCGCCGGCGGCGGAGAGCCGTCGCACGTCGTCGCGGCTCCTGATGCCGCTCTCGGCGACCAGGATCCGGTCCGCGGGCACCAGCGGCGCGAGTGCCAGCGTCGTCGCAAGATCGGTATGCAAGGTGCGGAGATTGCGGTTGTTTATGCCGATCAGCTCGGCCTGCGGCAGGGCCAGCGCGCGGCGCAGCTCGACCTCGTCATGCACTTCGACCAGCACGTCCATGCGCAGCGAGACCGCCAGCGCCGCCAGCTCGCGGGCCTCGGCATCGTCGAGGGCGGCCAGGATCAGCAGGATGCAGTCGGCACCGACCAGCCGGCTCTCATAGACCTGCCAGGCATCGAGGATGAAGTCCTTGCGCAGCACCGGCAGCTCGGTGGCGGCGCGCGCCGCGACCAGGTCGGCGACGCTGCCGCGGAACGAAAGCGGCTCGGTCAGCACCGACAGGCATGCCGCACCGGCCGCCTGGTAGGCGCGCGCGATCGCGGCCGCATCGAGATCGGCGCGTATCGGCCCCGCCGACGGCGAGGCGCGCTTGATCTCGGCGATCAGCCCGACCTCGCCCGCGGCGAGGCGGCGGCGCAATCCGCCCGCGAAGCCCCGCGGCGCGGGCAGGTCGCGCAGCCGCTGCCGGATCTCGCCCAGCGGCAGGGCGGCGGCGTGGTGCGACACCGCCTCGCGCGTGGCGGCGCAGATGCGCGACAGGGTGTCGGACGCCTCCGCCATCAGATCTGACTTCCCCCGCTCTCAAGAGTGGCCGCGTGATCCGCCCGGTCGCGGCGAAGCGCTTCGAGTACGCCGTAGGCCGAGCCGTCATCGAGCACGCGCGCCGCCGCCGCGATCGCCTCGCGCAGGCCGGAGGCATCCGGCCCGGGCGGGAACATGTTGCCTCCGCGCGCAACACGCAAGGCCGCCGCCGCATTGAGCAGCACCGTGTCGCGGTAGGCGCGCAGCGCCGCATCGCGGCCGCCGCGCAGCAGCGCCTCGAGTGCCGCCGCGTTGACCGCCGCGTCGCCCCCCGCGATCGCCGATACCGGCGCCGGCGCGAGCCCGAGTGCTGCCGCCGACAGGGTGAAACGGTGCAGCTCGCCCCGCTCCAGCGCCACCACCTGGTTGGTCCCGGCCAGGGTCAGCTCGTCGAGCCCCTGGCCGCCCGGCCGCGATCCGTCCTCGCCGTGCACCGCCCACACCCGCGTGGCACCCAGCCGGCGCAGCGTCAGCGCCACCGGCTCGAGCCAGGCGGCATCGAACACGCCGACCAGCTGCAGCGACACCGAGGCCGGGTTGCACAGCGGCCCGAGCAGGTTGAACAGGGTGCGCGTGCCGAGCTCGGCGCGCACCGCCGCCACGTGGCGCAGCGCCGGGTGGTGCGCGGGTGCGGCCAGGAAGGCGATGCCGTGTCGCGCGAGCTGCCGCCGCAGTGCCGCGGGTCCGGTCAGCGGCGGCACGCCGAGGGCGGCGAGCACGTCGGTGCCGCCGGTGCGCGAGGATTGCGCGCGGTTGCCGTGCTTGGCCACCGGCACGCCGAGCGAGGCGAGCACGAAGGCGACCGCGGTGGAGACGTTCAGGGTGCCGTGCGCGTCGCCGCCGGTGCCGCACACGTCGATCGCCCCCTCGGGGGCACGCACGGTGCGCATCCGTGCGCGCATCGCCCGCACCGCGCCCAGCAGCTCGTCGGCGGTCTCGCCGCGCACCCGCAGGCCGATCAGCAGGGCGGCGACCTGTGCCGGCGTCGCGTCACCCCCCAGCAGCAGGTCGAACGCGGCCTCCGCTTCCACGGCCGACAGGCGCTCGCCGCGCGCGACGCGGTCCAGCACCGGCCGCAGCCCGGGCGCCGCCGCCGGGTGGCCCGTCACCTGGTTGCCGCGCCTCAGGCGGCCCGGGACCGGTCCCGGTGACGCACCCCGGCGATGGCCAGGAAGTTGGCCAGGATGCGGTGGCCGTGCTGCGAGGCGATGCTCTCGGGGTGGAACTGCACGCCGAAGATCGGCAGGTCGCGATGGCGCAGGCCCATCAGCATGCCCTCCCCGGTCCAGGCGGTCGGCAGCAGCTCCGCCGGCAGGCTGCTCGGGCGCACCACCAGGCTGTGGTAGCGGGTGGCGTCGAACGGGCTCGGCAGGCCGTCGAACACGTCGCGGGCGTGGTGCCGCACCGGGCTCAGCTTGCCGTGCATCGGGCGGTCCGCACGCACCACCTCGGCGCCGAAGGCCTGGCCGATCGCCTGGTGGCCGAGGCAGACGCCGAACAGCGGCACCCGGGCGGCCGCGGCGGCGAGCACCAGCGCGCAGCAGATCCCAGCCTCGGACGGCGTGCAGGGTCCCGGCGACAGCATGATCGCCTCCGGCCGCAGCGCCAGCGCGGCCTCGACGCTCAGCGCGTCATTGCGATGCACCGCGCAGGCGGCACCCAGGTCGCCGAGATAATGCACCAGGTTGAAGGTGAAGCTGTCGTAATTGTCGATCAGCAGGATCATGCGACGAGCATGGCCCGACGCCCGCACCCGGTCAAATATCCCCGGGCCTTGCCTGCGGCGCGGGTGACGGCGCGACCGGGCCGTCGGGCTGGTCGTGCGAAAGCGCCTGGAGAGCGGCCAGTGCCGCGCGGCACACCTGCTCGTCCTGGTCCGGCCGGCCGCCCGAGGAGCCGACGCCGCCGACCACCTCTCCCCGGTGCAGCAGCGGCAGGCCGCCGGCGAGCGGCATGCGGCCGGGGAACGACAGCAGCGCGGGATCGGCCTGCGCCTGCTGCTCCAGCACCGCGGTCGAGCTGCGCACGATGGCGGCGGTGCGGGCCTTGAGCCAGGCGGCCTCCGGCGTGTGCAGACGCGCCCGATCCAGCCGACGCAGCGCCAGCAGCACCCCGGCCTCGTCGACCACCACGACGCTGACCTCGAGCCCGAGCCGCGCCGCCTCGTCGCAGGCGGCCTGCATCAGGCGCTGCGCGTCGGCGTCGTCGAGGGACGGCCGGCTGTGCATCAGCGCGCCGGCGCCAGCGTCCTCGCCTCGGCGACCAGGTGGTAGAAGCGGCCGTCGAACAGACGCATCACCTCCAGGGTCGCCGCGTGCGATTCAGGCCGCACCGGCGATGCGAGGCAGGCCTCGATCGCTGCCATGTCGGGGAAATCCATCTCCAGGATCATCACCACCGGTGCCGCGTCCGGATCGGCCGAGCGGGTGCGCTGCACCCGCACGTCGGTCACGTGCGGAAAGCGCTGCCACAGCGGCTCGAGCTCCTCGCGCACGCGCCGGAAGAACTCCTCCTCCTGCCCCGCATGGATCGCCCCTTCGTAGATCGCCGTCCTGGTCAGCATGTCTTCCTCCATCGCTGGCGACGCCGTCTGCGCATTACCGTCTGCGCAATGCCGCCTGCGCCGCAACGGCGCGCGGGATCGTGGGTTTTCCGCGCGCGAGCGGGCCGGACGCTCAGGCGCCTCGCGCCGGGCCGCCATGGGCGAAGCGCACCGCCGCCTCGGCCGCCCGGATCAGGGCGCGCGCCTTCTGTCGGGTCTCCTCGAACTCGGCCTCCGGCACGCTGTCGGCGACCACGCCGCAGCCGGCCTGGACGTGCATGGTCCCGTCCTGCACCACCGCCATGCGCAGCCCGATGCAGGTATCCATGTCGCCGCCGGGCGCGAAATAGCCGACGCAGCCGGCGTAGCCGGCGCGCCGGGTCGGCTCCAGCTCGTCGATGATCTGCATCGCGCGTATCTTCGGCGCCCCCGTCAGCGTGCCGGCCGGGAAGCCGGCGACCAGCGCGTCCAGCGCGTCGAGCCCCGGCCGCAGCCGGCCCTGCACCGTCGACGAGATGTGCATCACGTGGCTGAAGCGCTCGATCGCGAAGCTCTGCGTCACCCGCACGCTGCCGAGCTCGGCGACGCGGCCGACATCGTTGCGCCCGAGATCGACCAGCATCAGGTGCTCGGCGCGCTCCTTGGGGTCGGCGAGCAGCTCCTCGGCGAGCCTGCGATCCTGCTCCGGGTCCGCGCCGCGCGGCCGGGTGCCGGCCAGCGGACGCACCGTGACCTCGCCCCCCTGCAGGCGCACCAGCACCTCGGGTGAGCTGCCGACCAGGCTGAACCCGTCGAGGTCGAGGAAGAACAGGAACGGCGACGGGTTGATCCGGCGCAGCGCCCGATACAGCGCGAACGGCGGCAGCGCGAACGGCACCGAGAAGCGCTGGCTCGGCACCACCTGGAACACGTCGCCGGCGGCGATGTAGTGCTGGACCCGTCGCACCGCGTCCTCGAAGCCGGCGCGGGTGAAGTTCGAGCGCGGCTCGGGGAGTTCGGTCGGCGATGGCGGCGGCGATGGCGATGGCGGCGGCGGCGGCGGCGGGCCGGACAGCGGCTCGGCGAGCGCCGCGCGCGCCGCCGCCAGCAGCGCCTCGGCGGGCGCGGGATCCTCATCCCGGCACGGTGCCGCCAGCGTCAGCTCGTCGCGCACGTTGTCGAACACCGCGAACAGCGAGGGGCGCAGCAGCACCGCCTCCGGCAGCCCGAGATCGTCGGCCGGCGGATGCTCCAGCCGCTCCATCTGCCGCACCATGTCGTAGCCGAGATAGCCGAACAGCCCGCCGATCATCGGCGGCATCCCCGACGGCAGCTCGAGCCGGGCGTCGCCGATCAGCGCGCGCAGGCTGTCGAGCGCCGCCGCCGCCTCGGCGATGAAGCCGCGCCCGCCGCGCGAGGCGGCGGCCGCGCCACGGTCGCAGCGCCAGATCACGTCGGGCAGCAGCCCGATCACCGAGTAGCGGCCGCGCGCCGCACCACCCTCGATGCTCTCCAGCAGGAAGGCGTGGCGGGCCGCGCCCGGCAGGCCCGCGGTCAGCTTGAGGAAGGCCGCGACCGGGGTCAGCAGGTCGGCCGGCTCGACGCTGTGCAGGATACGCGCCGGCGGCCGATCCGGATCGCGCGCCATCGGCCCGCCCTACTGCCCGATGACGCTGCGGATCGCCTGCGCGTTGAGCACCGGCCTGGTGCCGGCGCGCAGCGCCATGGCGTAGCTCGCCTCGATGTCGTCGCCGATCGCGCCGTCGAGCGTTCCCTGCAGCCGGTCGTAGGCGAGCCGGTTGGCCGAGGGCTCGGGATGGCGGATGCCGGTCACGGTGACGACGGCGAAGCCGTCCGCGGTCTCCAGCATGGTCGAGCTTCCGGGCGCCAGGCTGAAGGCGAGCTGCGGCAGCGACGGCGGCACCCCCGGCGGCGGCGCGCCGCGGCCGAGGGCCGCGATATGCGCCACGTCGCCGCGCCCCGACGCGGCCAGCCCGCCATGGTCGCGCACCTGGGAATAGAGGCTGGCCGCCTGCTGCTCGGCCTCGTGGCGCCGCACGTCGCGCTGCATCGCCTCGACCACCTGGTCGTGCACCGCCTCGTACGGCTGCGACCGCGCCGGTGTGACGGACTCCACGACCAGCGCGTACTCGGAATCGTCCGGCCCCTGCCTGAGCAGCGGCGGCTCGCCCGGCTTCTGCGCGAAGGCCTGATCGAGGATCGCGCGGCGCAGCGCCCCCTCGGCCGGCAGCGGCGCCGGTTCGCCGGTCGCGGTGCGGCCCTGCGCGTCCAGCGTCCCCTCCGCGGCCGCGGCACCCAGATCGCCCGGGATCGCGTCCAGGCCGCCGCCGGCGATCGCGTCCTGCAGCTTCTGCACCCGGTCGGCCATGCCCTCGCGGGCGCGCGCCAGGGCGATCTCGTCGTGCAGCGCCGGCCGCAGCGCCTCGACGCCGCGCGAGGCCGGCGCCACCACGCGGGTCACGCGCAGCAGCACCCAGCCGGACGCGAGGTGCGCCGGTCCGCTGACCTGGCCGGGGCTGGCGGCGAAGGCGAGCCGGCCGAGCTGCGGATCGGGAAAGGTCGCCTCGGTCGCATCGTCGAGCGCCACCGGCACGCTGTCGGCGGCGGCGGCCTGCATCTGCGGCCAGCCGGCGCCGCCCTGCCACAGCAGCGCCAGCGCGCGCGCCCGCGCCTCGCTCGGCGCCGTGATCACCTCGACCGAGCGCTTCTCCGGCACGCTGCCGGCATCCTTGCCCGAGCCGTAGCGGGCCGCGAACAGCGCCCGCTCGTCCGCGTCGGACACCGCGAGGCCGCGCGCCACCGTCGCCGGCGACAGCAGCACCAGCTTGATGCGGCGAAGCGCCGGCGCCTGGAACCGGTCCATGTGGTTGTCGTAGTAGCGACGCAGCGCCGCCTCGTCGGCGACCGGCGGGGTCGGCATGGCGGCGGCGGCGAAGCGGACCATGTCCAGGCTGCGCGTCTGGGCGCCGTAGTCGTAGACCCGGCGCACCAGGATCGCGGGCGCGCGGGCGCCCACCCGGAGCGGTGCGATCAGCGCCCCGGTGGCAAGATCCTCGCGGAACAGCGACAGCAGTTTCTGCTCGCTGAGATTGCGCGCGACCAGCCAACGGTCGAAGCGGGCGCGGTCGAACTGCCCGTTCTCGCCCTTGAACGGCGGCAGGTCGAACACCGCCTGGCGCAGCACGTCGTCGGGCACCACGATGCCCAGCCGGTCGGCCTCGCGCAGCGCCTCGGCGCGGCTGACCAGCCCCTGCAGCACCTGCATCGCGATCTGGCCGCGCTCGGCGGGCGGGATCTGCGAGGCGTCGCCGCCGGTCTGCTGGGCAACCTGCTGCAGCTGCTGGCGAAAGGCGGTGTCGAACTCCTGGGCGCTCACCGCCCGCGCGCCGACCGAGGCCACCGTTCCCGGATCGCGCCCCATGCTGGTGAAGAAGTCGCCCACGCCCCACACCACGAAGGCCGCGAAGATCAGCACGGCGAAGACCCGGCCGACCCAGGAATCGACGAACAGGCGTCGGAAGTAGGAGATCATGCGGCGTCCATGCGAGCGCGTCCGCGGCGTCCGGCCACGAAGCCCCGCAGCCTAGCCCGCGGCGGGTCGATTGACCACGGCAGGCAGTCCGCCCGCGTCGTTCGGCCGGCGGCGCCGCCCTTGTCACCGGCCGGCCACGCATGGTCTATGCGCCCTCGAAGGGTATCGGGAACGTCGCGAGAGAGCCGCACGATGCGTCAGATGATCGCCGGGAACTGGAAGATGAATGGCCTCACCGCCGAGTGCGAGGCCCTCGCCCTCGCGCTGCGCGACGGGCTGCCGGCGCCGCTCGCTGCCGACGTGCTGGTCTGCCCGCCCTTCACCCAGCTCGGCTCCGTCGGCCGCATCCTCGCCGGCAGCCCCGTCGCCTGGGGCGGGCAGGACTGCATCATGCACGAGCCCGGCGCGCATACCGGCGATATCGCCGCGACGATGCTGCGCGACCTCGGCGCCAGCCACGTGATCCTGGGCCATTCCGAGCGCCGCCGCGACCATTCCGAGCTCGACGAGACGGTGCGCGAGAAGGCGGTGACCGCGGCGCGCGTCGGGCTGACTGCGATCGTCTGCGTCGGCGAGAGCGAGGAGCAGCGCGCGAGCGGGCAGCAGGAGGACGTGGTCGGCTGGCAGATCAAGGGCAGCCTGCCCGAGGGTTTCGACGGCATCGTCGCCTACGAGCCGGTATGGGCGATCGGCACCGGCCGCTCCGCCACCGAGGCGGACGTCGCGGCGATGCACGGCTTCGTGCGCGCCGAGCTGGTGCGTCAGTTCGGCGAGACCCGCGGCGCCGGCTTTCGCATCCTGTACGGCGGCTCGGTCACCGCCGCCAACGCCAGCGCCCTGCTCGCGGTGCCGGAGGTGGGCGGCGCGCTGATCGGCGGCGCCAGCCTGAAGGCCACGGAGTTCCTCTCGATCGTGCGCAGCGCGCGGCCATGACCACCTTCCTGCTGGTGCTGCATCTGCTGGTCACCCTGACCCTGATCGGCACCGTGCTGATCCAGCGCAGCGAGGGCGGCGGCCTGGGCATCGGCACCACCCAGGGCATGGGCTCGTTCATGTCCGGACGCGGCACCGCCAACCTGCTGACCCGGCTGACCTCGATCCTGGCCGCGATCTTCATGCTGCTGTCGCTGACGCTCGCGGTGATGAACCGCGGCACCGCCGGCGTCGGCCGCGACATCCTGGCGCAGCCCCCCGGCGCCGCGACGCCCCGTGCCGCGACGCCCCGGGCTGCGACACCGGGCGCCGCGGCGCACCTCGCCCATCCGCCGCCGCCCGCCAAGCCGACCGGGCCGAGCGTGCCGACCCAGTGAGGCCGCCGCCCGGCCGGGTGGACGTCGCGATCGTCGGCGCCGGTGCCGCGGGCCTCGCGGCCAGCACGGTGCTGCGCGGCGCCGGGCGGCGCTGCGTGCTGCTGGAGGCGGGCGGGCGCATCGGCGGACGCGCCCACACCGTCCATCCGGCGTGCCTGGACGGCGCCCGCTTCGACACCGGCGCCACCTGGCTGCACCAGACCGACCGCAACCCGCTGGTGCGCCTGGCGCGCGCGCGCGGCATCCCGCTGACGCCCGCGCATCAGGGGCCGCATCGCCTGTTCGTCGACGATCGTGCGGCGCGGCCGGACGAGGTCGCCGCCTACGAGGCGGCCGCCACGGAATGGCAGCGACGCGTGCGGCTTCATGGCGACGATACCGACATGCCGCTCGCCCAGGCCGCCGGCGCGGCCGCCGGCGCGGCCGGACCCTGGACCGCCAACATCGAGAACTGGGAGGGGGCGATCATCGCCGCCTGCGACGCCGACGCGCTCGGCCTGCGCGACTGGCGCCGCAACCAGCTCGACGAGGGTGACCTCAGCCCGCCCGATGGGGTGGGCGCGCTGCTCGCCGGGCTGCTCGGCCCGATCGCGGGGCCCGCGCAGCTCGACACCCCGGTGGAGGCGATCGAGTGGGGCGGCGACGAGGGCTGCCGGCTGCACGGCCCGCGCGGCAGCGTCCGCGCCGACGCGGTGATCGTCACCGTCGCCACCGGCGTGCTGCGGGCGGGGCGTATCGCCTTCCGGCCGGCGCTGCCGCCGGCGACGCTGGCGGCGATCGACGGGCTGCCGATGGGGCTGCTCAGCAAGCTCGCCCTGCCCGCCGCGGGCGGAGACCGTCTCGGCCTCGACGACGGGACGCTGCTCGAGCACCGGCTGGCGTCGCGCGGCGCCCCCGGCATGCTGCTCTCCGCCTGGCCGGCCGGCCTGCCCTACGTCGCCGGGTTCTACGGCGGCCGCCACGCGCGCGGCCTGGAAGGCCGGCCCGACGAGGCGCTGGCGGAGGCGCGGCGGCTGCTGCGCCGCCTGCTCGGCGCGCGCGCCGCGGACGCGCTCGATCCGCAGCGCGGCTTCGCCACCGCCTGGGCGGACGACCCGCTGTTCGGCGGCGCCTACGCCTACTGCCCGCCGGGGCGGGCGGAGTCGCGCGCCGCACTCGCCGAGCCGCTGGGCGATGGCTGCCTGCTGTTCGCCGGCGAGGCCTGCCGCGACGACGGGCTCGCCGGCACCGTCGGCGGCGCGCTGGCCGACGGCGAACGCGCCGCCCGGCTGCTGCTGCGCCGCCGCTTCGGCGTGGAATCGGCACCCGCCCTCGCCGACGGGTTCCCCCGCGACCCCGACCCGGTGTAGGACCCACGCTGGCGCAGGGGGGTGCATGACGCGGTTCGTATTCATCACCGGCGGCGTGGTCTCCTCGCTCGGCAAGGGCATCGCGTCGGCGGCGCTGGGCGCCCTGATGCAGGCGCGCGGCTATCGGGTGCGGCTGCGCAAGCTCGACCCCTACCTCAACGTCGATCCGGGCACGATGAGCCCGTACCAGCACGGCGAGGTGTTCGTCACCGACGACGGGGCCGAGACCGACCTCGATCTCGGCCATTACGAGCGCTTCACCGGCGTGCACGCGACGCGGGCGGACAACGCCACCACCGGGCGGATCTACTCCGAGGTGATCGCGCGCGAGCGGCGCGGCGACTACCTGGGTGCGACCGTGCAGGTGATCCCGCACATCACGGACGCGATCAAGGAGGCGATCGTCGCCGGCACCGCCGACCTGGATTTCGCGCTGATCGAGATCGGCGGCACGGTGGGCGACATCGAGAGCCTGCCGTTCCTGGAGGCGATTCGGCAGCTCCGCAACGATCTCGGCGCCGAGCGGACCATGTTCGTCCACCTTACCCTGGTGCCGTTCATCGCCTCGGCGGGCGAGCTCAAGACCAAGCCGACGCAGCACTCGGTCAAGGAGCTGCAGAATGTCGGCATCCAGCCGCAGATGCTGCTGTGCCGCTCCGACCGGCCGCTGCCGGAGGCGGAGCGGCGCAAGATCGCGAGCTTCTGCAACGTACGGGCCGAGGCGGTGGTCGCGGCCCTGGACGTCGACACCATCTACGCTTGCCCGATCTCCTACCACGAGGGCGGCATGGACACCGAGGTGCTGCGCCATTTCGGGCTGCCGCACCAGGGCAAGCCGGACCTCGCCGGCTGGCACCGGGTGCTGAGCGCGATGCGCAATCCCGAAGGCGAGGTGCGGATCGCGGTGGTCGGCAAGTACACCAGCCTGCTCGACAGCTACAAGTCGCTCAACGAGGCCCTGATCCATGGCGGCATCGCGAGCCGCGTGAGGGTGCATCTCGACTGGGTCGACGCCCAGGTGTTCGAGCGCGACGGCACCGCCTCGCGGCTGCAGGACGTGGACGGCATCCTGGTGCCCGGCGGCTTCGGCGAGCGCGGTGCGGAGGGCAAGATCGAGGCGGTGCGGTTCGCCCGCGAGCGACGCATCCCGTTCCTGGGCATCTGCTTCGGCATGCAGATGGCGGTGATCGAGTGCGCCCGCAACCTCGCCGGCCTGCCAGGCGCCTCGTCGACCGAGTTCGGGCCGACCGAGGAGCCGGTGATCGGGCTGATGACGGAGTGGGCGCGTGGGCCGCAGCTCGAGCGCCGTCGCGCCGACGGCGACCTCGGCGGCACCATGCGTCTGGGCGCCTACCCGGCGGTGCTGGCGCCGGGCTCTCGCGTCGCCGCCACCTACGCGGCGGGCGAGATCAGCGAGCGGCACCGCCATCGCTGGGAGGTCAACGTGCACTACCGCGAGCGGCTGGAACGGGCCGGCCTGGTGTTCTCCGGCATGAGCCCGGACGGGGTGCTGCCCGAGATCGTCGAGTATCCCGACCATCCCTGGTTCATCGGCGTGCAGTATCATCCCGAGCTGACCAGCAAGCCGTTCGCGCCGCACCCGCTGTTCCGCGGCTTCATCGAGGCCTCGCTGAAGAAGGCCAGGCTGGTATGATACCGGTGGTCTCTGCATGTGACCCATGCGCCAGGGCTCTGCCCCGGACCCGCTCAAGGCGAGGCCCTGAGACTCGAATCATCTTGAGGCGGTTTCCGAAGGCCGAGGCCTTTGGCGGGTCCGGGCAGAGCCCAGCCTTGCTTCCTGAGGGTCGGTATTTCAGGCCGTTGGCATGAGTGCGACCGACGCGGGCGACGTGCGGGTCGGCGCCCTGGTGGTCGGCAACCGCCGGCCGTTCACGCTGATCGCCGGGCCCTGCCAGATCGAGAGCGAGGACCACGCCGAGGCGGTGGCATCGGCGCTGGTGGCGCTGTGCCGGCCACGCGGCATCGGCCTGATCTACAAGAGCAGCTTCGACAAGGCGAACCGCAGCAGCCTGGGTGGCGTGCGCGGCGTCGGCATGCAGCGCGGGCTCGAGATCCTCGCCGGCGTGCGCAGCCGCCACGGCATCCCGGTGCTCACCGACGTGCACGCCCCCGAGCAGTGCCGGATCGCCGCCGAGGCGGTCGACGTGCTGCAGATCCCGGCGTTCCTGTGCCGCCAGACCGACCTGCTGCTCGCCGCCGGCGAGAGCGGGGCCGCCGTCAACGTCAAGAAGGGCCAGTTCCTGGCGCCTTGGGAGATGGGCCATGTCGCCGCCAAGATCGCCTCGACCGGCAATACGCGCATCCTGCTGACCGAACGCGGCAGCTCGTTCGGCTACAACACCCTGGTCAACGACATGCGCGCGCTGCCGATCATGGCGCGCACCGGCTACCCGGTGGTGTTCGACGCCACCCACTCGGTGCAGCAGCCCGGCGCGCTGGGGGGTGCCTCGGGCGGCGAGCGCGAGTTCGCGCCGATGCTGGCGCGCGCCGCGGCCGCGATCGGCGTGGCCGCGCTGTTCATCGAGACCCATCCGGACCCGGACCATGCGCCGAGCGACGGCCCGACGATGATTCCGCTGGACCGGATGGCGGCGGTGCTGGACGATGTCGTTGCGTTCGACCGTCTGGCCAAGGGCCGGAGTCGACAGTGAGGAGCAGCCGTCGTGAGCGGGATGATGAGCGGGATACTGGGTGGCCTGTTCGGCGGCGGCGCGGGCAGCGGCGCCATGGCCGGTGCCGGAAACCTGCTGGCCCACGTGGTCAACGCCGCCGGCGGTCCGGCCGGGATCGCGCAGAAGTTCGAGCAGGCCGGCCTGGGCGACAAGGTGCAGTCCTGGATCGGCAACGGCCACAACCTGCCGATCTCCGCCGAGCAGGTCGAGCGCGTGTTCCCGCCGGCACAGCTCGACGCCTGGGCGCAGCAGCACGGGCTGCCGTCCGGCATGGCGAGCCAGATCCTGGCGCAGTTCCTGCCCCACGCGGTGGACGCCACCACGCCGGGCGGCAGCGTGCCGACCGGGACCGCCGCCGGAGCCGGGACCGCCGCCCCGGCCGCCTCGGGGAGCGCGTTCACCAGCATGATCGGCCGGCTCACCGGCGCGACCTAGCGCAACTCCACCTGTCCTGCCGGAGCCGGTCCTGCTCCGGGCGCGGCGGGAGCCGCATCGACCGGCGAGCCGGGCATGCTCCGGCCTATCGCGCAACTCAATATCGGGAGCCTACATGATGCAGACGGTCCGGACGGTTCTGGGTGGCGCGCTGATGCTCGCAGCACTCGCGCATGGCGGCGCCGCGGGCGCGGTCACCTCCAAGGAGTGCAGCGCCAAGTATCAGGCCGCCAAGCAGGCCGGCACCCTGGGTGGGGCCAACTACAAGAGCTTCCGGGCGCAGAACTGCGCTTCCGGCGCGCCGGAAGCGGCCGGCACCACGCCCACCACCAACGCCAGCACGACGCCTCCAACCTCGCCGAACGCGGTGGTCAGCAAGCCGTCGGCGGCCGCCGCCCCCTCCGGCCCTACCGGCCCCGCCACCTTCCCCAGCGCGATCGACTCCAAATACAGCAAGGAGACGGCCGGCAAGGCGCGGCTGCACACCTGCCTCGACCAGTACAAGGCGAACAAGGCATCGGGCGGCAACGGCGGCCTGCGCTGGGTGCAGAAGGGCGGCGGCTACTACAGCGCGTGCAGCAAGAAGCTCAAGGGCTGAACGATATACGCGTGCCGGTGGCGCACGCAGTAAACCAGATGAACTCGCGCGATCTTGCTCGCATCTCAGCCATGCATCGGCGAGGTCGCAGCTTTATGTTGTAACCAGATCGCGCGGGGAACCTGCCTGTTCGGGACGTGTTGCTGATCCTCATCTGTGAGACAGCCCGGACATGAGTGCAGACGCGACGCCCACGACCGACCCGATGCTCGACGAGGCGCATCCGCTGGCGAGGCGCTTCAGCAACTTCATCCGCGATCCGAGCTTCTCGTGCGTCGGCGCCAAGTCGGCGCTGGCGCGCGGCCAGCTGCGCATCCTCGTGGCTCGCGACATACGCTCCGCCTGGGACGACATGCGGGTGTTTCCCGAGCTGCTCGGCTTCATCCGCGACTACCAGCAGGAGCGGACCCTGTTCCGCAGCTTCGCGGTCCTGTTCGAGGCTCCCGACACGCTCGACGAGGCCGGCTTCGAGCATCACCTGTGGCAGCGGGTGCAGTCGTTCTCCGACAAGGATGCCTGGTTCGGCGAGAAGCAGGATGCGCGGGTGAGCGGCGACCCGGACAGCCCGCATTTCTCGCTGAGCTTCGGCGGCGAGGCGTTCTTCGTAGTCGGGCTGCACCCCGCGGCGAGCCGCCTGTCGCGCCGCTTCGAGCGGCCGGCGCTGGTGTTCAACCTGCACGACCAGTTCGAGCGGCTGCGCGCCCAGGGCCAGTACGACAGGCTGCGCTCGACCATCATCGACCGCGACGCCGCACTCAACGGCTCGATCAACCCGATGCTGGCCCGCTTCGGCGAGGTCTCCGAGGCGCGCCAGTACAGCGGCCGGCTGGTGGACGAGCAGTGGCGCTGCCCGTTCCAGCCGCCGGGCGACCGCGCGCAGCCCGGTCAGGGCGCATGAGCCCGGTGCACGAGATCGCGCCGCGCTGCGGCGTCGGCTTCGTGCTGGAGCGGGGCCGGAGCCTCACCGTGATCGATCCGCAGGGCGAGCAGGTGGCGGACCTGCTGGCGTTCAGCCGCCACGATGTCGCCGAGGTGATCTCGTCCGGCCGCACGCTGGACTATGCGGGCCGGATCTACCTCACCACGGGAGACCTTCTCTACTCGAACCGCAGCCGGGTGCTGCTGCGCATCCTCGAGGACAGCGTCGGCCGGCATGATTTCCTGCTGACCCCGTGCTCTGCCGACACCTTCCGCATCCTCTACGGCGACGCCGAGCCGCACCGAGGCTGCTTCGGCAACCTCGCCGCCGCACTGGCGCCGTTCGGCATCGTGCCCGACCAGATCCCGGTCGCCTTCAACGTGTTCATGAACGTGCGGCTCGACGGCGAGACCGGGGCACTCACGGTGGAGCCGCCGCGCAGCCGCGCCGGCGACCGGGTGCGCTTCCAAGCGGAGCAGGACCTGATCATCGGGCTGACCGCCTGCTCGGCGCTGCAGTCCAACAACTACGCCTTCAAGCCGATCCACTACAGGATCGACTGAGGCCGTCCTCAGGCTGAAATCAGCGATCGAGGCAAGACAAACCTTATTTTAAGATGGGGTTTGGAGCCGCCGGCCCCAACGGGTCAAGGGCGGAGCCCTTGCCTGCTAGAACGTCCGCGCCAGCAGCACCACCACCAGGCAAAGCAGCACCACCGCGCTGAGCAGCCAGCGCAGCCCCATGTAGCCCGCCGGCATGGCGCCGCGCCGTCGTGCCTGCGCCTCGACCAGGGTGGTGGCGAGGAAGCCCAGGATCAGCAGCACGATCGCGACCAGCGACGAGGCCACCAGCGGCACCAGCAGCGCCGCCCAGCCGACCAGCGAGGGCAGCACGCCCAGCGCCAGGCGCCGGTGGTCGAGTGCCGCCTGCCCCGGCACCGTCACCGTCGGGCGCGGCTCCAGCGCGAAGCCCCAGTGCACGCCGCCCAGGAAGGCCAGGATCACCGCGCCGTAGGCGATCATCGCCTGCACCAGGTTGGGCACCGGCACCTGGCTCGGAAAGACGATGATGCCGACCGTGCAGCCCAGGAACGGCAGCAGCCCGAGCAGGCCGAGGATCACCGCCAGGATCGGGAGCCGTCTCATCGCCGTCGCTTTCGCCGTTCAGGCACGGCAACGCGCGGGGCTGCGGATCGATGCCGGGCCTGCCGCGTCGCGGCCTTGCGGAAACCCGGACGAGGTGCTGCAAGGAGCCAATCGTGCAACAGCCAGGGTGTGCCCAGCCATGAGCGCCATCGCCGACCTCGTCGCCCGTCAGATCATCGACAGCCGCGGCAACCCGACCGTGGAGGTCGACGTGGAGCTGTCGAGCGGCGCCACCGGCCGCGCCGCGGTCCCGTCGGGGGCCTCCACCGGCGCCCATGAGGCAGCCGAGCTGCGTGACGGCGACAAGACGCGCTACGGCGGCAAGGGCGTGCTGCGGGCGGTCGGCTTCGTCGAGGGCGAGATCCTGGATGCGCTGCGGGACTGCGAGTCCTACGACCAGATCGCCATCGACGAGGCGATGATCGACCTCGACGGCACGCCCAACAAGTCGCGGCTCGGCGCGAACGCCATCCTCGCGGTCTCGCTCGCGGTCGCCCGCGCCAGCGCCACCGAGCTCGGGGTGCCGCTATACCGCTATGTCGGCGGCGTGTTCGCGCGCACCCTGCCGGTGCCGATGATGAACATCATCAATGGCGGGCAGCATGCCGACAACCCGATCGACATCCAGGAATTCATGATCCAGCCGCTGGGTGCCGCCACCGTGGCGGACGCGGTGCGGATCGGCTCGGAGATCTTCGCCCAGCTCAAGCGCGGGCTGAAGGATGCTGGCCACAACACCAATGTCGGCGACGAGGGCGGCTTCGCCCCCGGCCTGAAGTCCGCCGACGAGGCGCTCGCCTTCATGAGCCGGGCGATCGAGCGCGCCGGCTACAGGCTGGGCGAGGATGTCAGCTTCGCGCTCGACTGCGCCGCGACCGAGTTCTACCGCGACGGCCGCTACCAGCTCGAGGGCGAGGGCAAGTCGTTCGACGCCGGCGGCATGGTCGCCTACCTCGCCGAGCTCGCCGCGCGCTACCCGATCGTGTCGATCGAGGATGGCTGCGCCGAGGATGACTGGGAAGGCTGGGCGCACCTGACCGCGACGCTGGGGCAGAAGCTGCAGATCGTCGGCGACGACCTGTTCGTGACCAACCCCGAGCGCCTGCGTCGCGGCATCGCCGCCGGCAGCGCGAACGCGCTGCTGGTCAAGGTGAACCAGATCGGCACGCTGTCGGAAACGCTGGAGGCGGTGCAGCTCGCGCAGCATGCCGGCTACAACGCGGTGATGAGCCACCGCTCGGGCGAGACGGAGGATGCGACCATCGCCGACCTCGCGGTCGCCACCAACTGCGGCCAGATCAAGACCGGCTCGCTGTCGCGCTCGGACCGCACCGCCAAGTACAACCAGCTGATCCGCATCGAGCAGGAGCTCGGCGCCGCAGCCCGTTACGCGGGCAGAACTATCCTGCGGGCCTAGTGTCCCTGGCCAGAAGTCCGTGGGTCTTCTTATTCAAGTGGACACTCGCCTTATCAACAAGAGAGTGGCGATCTATCGAGATCTCGTGCTGGCGGCCTCTGCATGTGGCCCATGCCAGGCCAGGGCTCTGCCCTGGACCCGCTCAAGACGAAGCCTTGAGAATCCCATTATTTCAAGATGGTTTTCAGAGGCCTAGGCCTTTGGCGGGGCGGGGCGGAGCCCAGCCTTGCTTTCTCACGGTCGATATTTCAGAGCGGCGGTGCTGAGGTCCAGCCGCAGCGTCATGCAGTAGGCGCCGCCGCCGGAGAGGATGAACGGGTCGAGCGCCACCGGGCTGATCGCGTAGCCGCGCTCGCGGAACATCGCGGCGAGGCGGTCGGTCGGCGTCGCCATGACCACGGTGCGGCCCAGTGCCACGGCGTTGACGCAGAAGCGCGCCGCGTCCTCGTCGCCAGCCTCGATCAGCAGCTCGGGCGACACGCTGTCGCGGATCAGCGCCAAGCCGGCGGCGGAAAACGCGCCGGGATAGAACAGCAGCTCGCCGCCCGGCAGCACGCATAGGCAGGTATCGAGGTGGTAGAAGCGCTCGGTGACCAGCTCGAGCCGGCGCAGCTCGATGCCGAACAGCCCGGCGATCACGTCGGGGCTGGCGGGCGAGGAGCGCGGGCCGTATCCGGTCCAGGCCAGGCCGCGGGTGCGATCCCAGATGCAGTCGCCGGCACCCTCCTGGAAGCAGCCCTCGGGCAGGCTCAGCACCTCGTCGATCACGCCCCGCGCCTGCAGGGCGGCGAACACCGAGGCGAACGCCGCCTCCTCGCCCTGGCGCTGGGGGAAGCGGAACCGGGCCGGCAGCGCGCGGCGGTCCAGCACGATGCCGCCGTTGGCGGGGAACACCATGTCGGGCAGCCCCGCGACGCCGTCCGCGATCTCGACCACGCCGCCGGCGCCGCGCAGCGCGTCGGCCAGCTGCCGGAACGCGGCCGAAGCCTCGGCGCGGTGGCCGGCCGGATCCTGCGCCCAGACCCCCGGACGCATCCAGGGATTGATCGAATAGGAGACGTCGTAGTGCGACGGTTCGACCAGCAGGTAGGTGGCGGCGGCGGTCGGATGCAATCGTAACTCCTAAGCAACGAAACCGCGGCCGGCCGGCTACACGATTATTTGAGATCAGGGGCCGGATGGCGCCGATTTTTCTTGCGATGGCGTGTGAGCTTGGAGACAACAGGGTCCAGCGTTCCGGGCGTGCCGGCCGACTCCGCGGTTGCCTGCCGCCCCGCGCCTGACGTATTGACGAGGAGTGCCGCATGAGCTTCGGTCGCACCGTGAAGCGCAAGGTGAAGGCAGCGCTGCCTCCGGTATTCTTCCTCTCGCTGGTGGGATATTTCGCATGGAACGCCGGCCAGGGCGAGCACGGCCTGAGGCGCTATTCGGAGCAGCTTCGCCTGCTGTCGCAGGCACAGGTCGCCGAGGCCGCGGCGATCTCGGAGCAGGCGGCGTGGGCCCAGCGCGTCTCCGGGCTGCGCGACCGCGCCCTCGATGCCGATACGCTGGACGAACGTTCACGGGCGATGCTCAACCTCGCGGATTCGAGCGACATCGTGGTTCCCTACGCCCGGAACGACAAGCTCTACTGATCGTCCGCCGCTACCGACCGTTCGCGGGCCGACGCCCGCGATCGGCCGCGCCCGTCACTTGATCTTGGCTTCCTTGAACGCGACGTGCTTGCGTGCGACAGGGTCGTACTTGCGCAGCTCCATCTTGCCGGTCTGCGCGCGCGCATTCTTCTTCGTCACGTAGAAGTAGCCGGTGTCCGCCGTGGACACGAGCTTGATCTGGATGGTGTTGGTCTTGGCCATGATATTCCTCGCGACGGCGGCCCCACCGCACCGGAGCTGGAACCGCGGCGGTCTCGGGGGCGGCAAAATGCGCAGCCTGCCAGCCCAGGTCAAGCGAATCCTCGAGGCCCGCGCCGCGTGCTGAGCGTCGAGGCGGCGCGGGCGCGGATCCTGGAGCGCCTGCGGCCGACGCCCGCCGAGACGGTGAGCCTGGATGCGGCCTGGGGCCGGGTGCTGACGCGGCCGCTGCTGGCCCGCCTGTCCAACCCGCCCGCCGACATCTCGGCGATGGACGGCTACGCGGTGCGCGCGGGCGACACGGCGCCCGGCGGCGTGCTGCGCGTGATCGGCGAGGCGGCGGCGGGGCATCCCTTCGAGGGCGGCCTCGGAGACGGCGAATGCGTGCGCCTGTTCACCGGCAGCGTCATGCCCAGGGGCAGCGACGGCGTGCTGATCCAGGAGAACGCGACGCGGCAGGGCGCGCAGATCAGTGTCCACGAGGCGGTTGCGGCGGGCCGTCACGTCCGACGCGCCGGCCAGGATTTCAGCCGCGGCGACGCGGTGCTGTCGGCCGGACGGCGCCTCGGCGCCCGCGACATCGGCGTCGCGGCCGCCGCCAACCATCCCTGGCTCACCTGCCATCGGCGCCCGCTGATCGCCCTGCTCGCCACCGGCGACGAGATCGCGCTGCCCGGCGAGCCGATCCCGCCTGGCGGCATCGCCAACTCCAACACGCCGATGCTCGCGGCCGCGATCCGCGCCGCCGGCGCCCGGGCGCTGGTGCTGCCGCCGGCGGCGGACGACGTGCGCGCGATCGCGGACAGCGTCGAGGGGCTGCGCTGCGACATGCTGGTCACGATCGGCGGCGCCAGCGTCGGCGACCACGACCTGGTGCAGGCCGGCCTCGCCGCGCACGGCTTGGAGGTTGACTTCTGGAAGATCGCGATGCGGCCCGGCAAGCCGCTGATGCATGGCCGGCTGCTTCGAGACGGACGGGCGGAGATCCCGGTGCTCGGGCTGCCCGGCAATCCGGTCTCCGCGCTGGTGTGCGCGCTGCTGTTCCTGCTGCCGGCGATCGATCGGCTGTCCGGCGACGCCGCACTCGGTCCCGAGCTCGACCGGGCGACGCTGGGCGACGCGGTCGCGGCCAACGACCTGCGCGCCGATCACCTGCGCGCCTCGCTCACCCGCGACGCGCAGGGCGGCTTGGTGGCGACGCCGTTCCCGCGCCAGGATTCCGGCCTGCTGCGCCGGCTCGCGGCATGCGAGGCGCTGCTGCTGCGGCCGCCGCATGGCCCTGCCCTGCCGGCCGGTGCCGCAGTCGAGATCATCCGGCTGGATCGCTTCGGCCTCTGAACCGGCTCGGACAGGTGCCGGCAGGGACAGGTGCCGGCGGGGACAGGTGCCGGCGGGGACAGGTGCCGGCGGGGATAGGTGCCGGCGGGGATAGGTGCCGCTTGACGCAGCGGCAGGAACCAATCTAGAACAGGATATCATGTTGCCTGTTTGTTCCGAGGGTTCGGCGGCCGGATGCGGCCTCCGAACCCTGGCTCGGGAGGCGAGCGCCGGCGCGGGTGATGCCGTATTCGGCCGGACGAGGAGAGACGATGCTCACGCGCAAGCAGCACGAGTTGCTGAGCTTCATCGACCGCCATCTCAGGGAGACCGGCTTCTCCCCCAGCTTCGACGAGATGAAGGACGGGCTGCGCCTGCGCTCCAAGTCCGGCATCCATCGATTGATCTCGGCACTCGAGGAGCGCGGCTTCCTGGCCAGGCGGCATCATCGCGCGCGGGCCCTGGAGGTGCTGCGCCTGCCGGAGCACGCGCCGCCGGTGGAGCCCGCCAGGTCCGGCAGCGCCGCCGTCGATCCGACGCAGGCGTTCTCGCCGAACGTGATCAAGGGCGATTTCAGCCAGCGCCTGCAAGGGGTGCGCGCCGCCGCCGATGCGGCCGCGGTGCAGCTTCCGCTTTATGGCCGCATCGCCGCCGGCCTGCCGATCGAGGCGCTGCGCGACACCGGCAACCACATCCAGGTGCCGCTGGCGATGCTCGGCCCGGGCGAGCACTACGCGCTGGAGGTGGCCGGCGACTCGATGATCGAGGCCGGCATCCTGGACGGCGACACCGTGATCATACGAAAGGAGGAGGCGGCCGAGAACGGGCAGATCATCGTCGCCCTGATCGACGATTCCGAGGTCACCTTGAAGCGCCTGCGCCGTCGCGGCAACGCGATCGCGCTCGAGCCCGCCAATGCCCGCTACGAGACCCGCATCGTGCCGGTAGACCGGGTGCGCGTCCAAGGCCGCCTGGTCGGCCTGCTGCGCAGCTACTAGCACAGACGGCCGCTGCATGTGATCCATGCAGCGCCAGGGCTCTGCCCTGGACCCGCTCAAGGCGAGCCTTGAGAATCCATTTATTTGAATTGGTTTCCAAAGGCCTTGGGCCTTTGGCGGGTCTGGGCAGAGCCCAGCCTTGCTCAGAACTCGCCAACCGGCGGCATCAGCCCGGCCAGCCGCCGCACCGCATCGGCATCGACCCGGTCGAGCTGCGGCAGCACCGCGAGGATGCGCACCTGTCCGTGTCGCGCGATCGCGTCGCGGTTGGCGTCGGTGCAGGCGCCGTTCAGGATCACCCCCGCGACCGCGATGCCGCGCGACCGCAGCGCCTCCAGGCTCAGCAGGGTATGGTTGATGGTGCCCAGCGTGCCGCGCGCCACCAGCACCACCGGCAGGCCGAGGCGCCGCACCAGGTCGATCATCATCGGCTCCGGATCCGCCGCCGCGCTGGCGATCGGCACCATCAGGCCGCCCGCCCCTTCCACCACCAGCGGCGTTGCGTCGGGCTCCGGCAGCACGATCTGCCGCGGCTCGATGGCCATACCCTGCAGCCGCGCCGCCTCCGCCGGCGAGAGCGGTGCGAGCAGGGCGTGGCGCGGCGGCAGCACGCGCCCGGGCGGCAGCGAAGCCAGACGCGACACCGTGTCGGTATCGCCGGGCTCGTCGCGCAGTCCGGTCTGCAGCGGCTTCCAGTAGCGACCGCCCCATGCCTGCACCAGGCAGGCGCAGACCAGCGTCTTGCCGATCCCGGTGTCGGTGCCGGCGACGAACACGCCGGCGGCCGGCCCGGCGCCGGCGCGCCGGAACAGGCCGTAGCCGATCCGGTATTCGGCGAGCCCGTCATGCTCGGTCTCGAACCGGCGCAGCACCCGGCGCAAGGTCGCGGCGTCGAGTGCCGCCGCGCCCGGGCGCGGCAGGTCGGCGCCGATCGCGCGCAGGCCGCGCAGGAAGCCGAGGCCGCGCGGATGACGCTCCAGCAGCGTCTCCTGCTGCCAGTTGCCGGTGCCGCCTTGCGGCCACTCGGCCTGCAGCGCGTCGGGCGGCGGATGGTCCGGCATCGCGTCGGCCGCGCCCTCGTCGCGCAGCGCCGCGCGCCAGGCGGCGAAGCTGCCGTCGCAGAGCGTCGACAGGGCGAGCAGGCCGCCCGGGTTCAACAGCCCGGCGAGGCGGCGCAGCGCGCTCGCGCGATGCTCGAACCACTGCAGCGCCAGGCCGCCGCAGATCAGGTCGAAGCCGGGGCGGAGCGATGGCGCCTCGGCGTCCATGACCGCGAACAGCGGCGGCGGGGTCGCCGCGAACCGGTCGCGGCAGCGTCGCAGCATGGTCTCGGAGAGGTCGGTGAGGGTCCAGCGCGATCCCGGCAGCGCTGCCGCCAGGCTGCGGCCGAGCAGGCCGGTGCCGCAGCCGATCTCGAGGCTGCGGGCGTCCCGCCGCGGCAAGGCGGCGAGGATGCGCTGCGCCAGCCGCGCCGCCGCGAGCCGCTGCACCGCGGCGGCGCGGTCGTAGCCGGACGCGGCGGCGCCGAAGCGGCGCGCGATCTCCTGCTTGCGCGCGCTCATGGTAGGCCGGATCCGGCGACGCCTGCCGCGAGCTCGAGCAGCGCGCTCGCGCAGAGCGCCGGGTGGGTCTGCGGCAGCAGGTGGCCGCCCGCCACCCAGCGCACGCCGGGAAAGCAGGCGGCGCTGAGCGCCGGCGGCACGACCTCGTCGTGGCTGCCGGCCAGCGCCAGCACCGCAAGGCCGGGCGGCAGCGGCCTGGCGTCGCCGTCGCGGAGCAGCTCGAGCCCGCGACGCAGCGCCGGCGGCACCGGCGGCGAGGGGGCGGCGGCGTCGAGGCCGCAGGCCGCGCGGAACGCGGCGACGGAAGCGGCCGGGTCGTCGTCCAGGCGGCGCAGCATCCGGTGCAGGACGCGCACCGGCACCCCGTCGGGATGGTCGGCGGCGGCGCTGAAGCGGGTGAAGCCGTTGATCGAGAGCAGCCCCGCCAGACCCGCCGGCGGCGCCGACAGCAGCTGCATCACGCCGAGCGAGTGCCCGATCGCGAGCACCGGCGCGCCGGGAGGCGGTGGCACGGCGGGCGCGGCCGCGCCGGCGGGACCGGCGTCGAAATAGCCGAGCTCGCGCACCGAGATCGCCCGCTCGGGCACCGACCAGGCCGACAGAAGCTCGCGCATGGCGCGCCAGATCGAGCCGTCCGTCGCCCAGCCATGCACGAACAGCAGGTGCGGCGTCACCGCGGCGGGCTCGCCAGGCAGTCCGGCAGCAGCGCGATCAGCCGGTCGAGCGCCGGGGCGTGGTGTGCCGCGCTGAGCGCGAAGCGGATGCGGCTGCCGCCCTGGGGCACCGTGGGCGGCCGGATCGCCGCGGCCAGCACGCCGTGCCGCTCCAGCGCCTCGCTCGCCGCCAGCGCGCGCTCCGCGGAGCCGAGCAGGGCCGGCACGATCTGGCTCGACGAGCCGGCGGTCTCGATCCCCAGCTCCTGCAGGGCGGCGCGCAGCCGCGCGGACTGTGCCGCGAGATGGGCGCGCTCGGCGTCCATCCCCGGCACCAGGTCCAGCGCCGCGTCGATCGCGCCCAGCACCGGAGGCGGCAGCGCGGTCGTGTGGATGAAGCCGGAGCAGCGGTTGAGCAGGTAGTCGCACAGCGTGCGCGAACCGGCGACGTAGGCGCCGAAGCCGCCGAACGCCTTGCTGAAGGTGCCCATCACGCAGTCGATCCCCGGCACGCCGGCGCTCAGCCCGCGGCCCCGTGGACCCAGCACGCCGGTGGCGTGCGCCTCGTCGAGATAGAGGAAGGCGTCGTGGCGCCGCGCGATCGCGGCCAGGCGGCCGATATCGGCGCGGTCGCCGTCCATGCTGAACACGCTCTCGGTGAGGATGAAGCGGCGGCCCGGCTCGCCGGCGCGGGCGTCGAGCAGCGACTCGAGCCGGTCGAGGTCGTTGTGGGGGAAGCGGATCTGGCGCACCCCGGCCGCGAGGCAGCCATGGTGCAGGCTGGCATGGTTGAGCCGGTCCGCGAACACCAGCGCGGTGCCGGCGGCGGCGAACAGCGCGGGCAGCACCGACGCGTTGGCCTGCCAGCCGGAGGCGAACAGCAGCGCCGCCTCGCAGCCCTTGAACGATGCGACGCGCTGCTCGATCCGCCGGTGCAGCTCGAAGCTGCCGGTGACCAGCCTCGACGCGCCGGCGCCGGCGCCGTGCCGGGCGGTCCATTCGGCGCTGCGCGCGATCAGCGCCGGATGCCGGCTGAGGCCGAGATAGTCGTTGCCGGAGACGTTGAGCAGGCGCCTGCCGTCGCGGATCGCCCAGCCCGGCTGCGCCGGATCGGCGAGGCGCAGCCGGCGCCGGCCGGCGCGCGCGGACAGCGCGTCGAGCGCCTCGGCGAAGATCGGATCGAGCCGTGACATCAACTTCCTGAACCGCCGGGGCCGCGTCGCCCACCCGAGCGCGATGCGGAGCCACTAGAGCACAACCCGCTCGGATAGGCTCACGGATCACGCTCTAGCAGGCTGCTGAAGGAGGCCGGTGGCGTCGAAGGTTATGGAACGAAGAGAAGGCAAGGGGCTATGCCCCTTGACCCCATCGAAGGCAAACCTTTGAGATCCTTGATCTAGAGAATGGGGTTTGGGGCCTGCGGCCCCAACGGGTCAAGGGCAGAGCCCTTGCCTCGGTTTCTCGGCAGCCTTTTGACGAGCGTCAGGCGCCCGGCTGCCAGCGCGCCGCGGCGGCATCGTCGGCGTCCCGCGCCTCAACCCAGCGATGCGAGCCGTCGCTGCGCTGCTCGCGCTTCCAGAACGGCGCCCCGGTCTTGAGCCAGTCGATCAGGAACGCGGTGGCGTCCAGGGCGGCGGCGCGATGCGGCGCCGCCGCCAGCACCAGCACGATCGGCTCGCCCACCGCGAGCGCGCCGACGCGGTGGATCACGGTGCAGCCGGACAGCGCGAAGCGGCGGACCGCCTGCTCCGCCATGCCGCGGACCGCGCGCTCGGTCATCGCGGGATAATGCTCCAGCACCAGCGCCGACAGCCCCGGCTCGGCGCGGACCAGGCCGACGAAGCAGCCGATGCCGCCGACGCCGGACAGGCCGAGCGACGCCATTTCGGCTGCGACGTCGAACCGCTCCGCCTGGATCCGCACCCGCAGCATCAGCCGCCGGTGACCGGGGGGAAGAAGGCGACCTCGTCGCCGGGGGAGAGCGACACCTCGTCGCCGGCGAAGTCCAGGTTGACGGCCGCCCGGATGCGGCCGCCTTCGGCGAACAGGGCGGCGAACTGCGGGTCGCGGCCGCGCATCCAGCGTCGCAGCGCGCCGACATCCCCGACCCCGGCCGGCAGCGGCAGCGTCTCCTCGCTGCGGCCGAGGCGGTCCCTCAGCCAGGCGAAGTAGAGCACCCGCAGCGGCGGCATCTGGTCGCCCGGTGCGCTCACCTGGAAGGCGTCTTGACCGTCTTCACCGTCCCGTCCGGCTCGACCACGGTGCTGGTGCCGTCGCCGTTGGGGATCGTGATCGATCCGCCCTGCCCGCCCCGCGGCCTGGTGCGCTGGCGCGACGCGGCGTCGGGTGCCGGCGCGTCGAGGCCGCCGCCGGAGAAGCTGTCGGCCCCGCTCACGCCGTGCGCGATCGAGTCGTGCTCGCCCATGCTCATGCTGCCGCCGTCATGCATCGCATCGCCGCCCTTGAGGTCGCCCGACACCTCGCCGCCCTGCAGGCGCGAGACGTCGCTCAGGGTCGGCAGCGGCTTCGGCGGCCCGGGCCAGATGTTTCCCGGCTCCGGCAGGATCGGCGCCTCGTCGGGCATCCGCCCGCGGGCGCGGTCGGTGTTCTCGCTCAGGCCGAACGGCAGGTTGGGATTCATTCCGGGCAGCGTGATCGTATCGCTGAAGAACTTACCAAGACCGGAACAGCCGCCGAGAAGCAGAAGCACCGTCATCGTCATCGTGCCGAGCAGGCAAGAGCGCCGCATATCCAATCCCCTCGCGGCGTGACCACCGCTCCCGGGGCAGAATGTGCCTGCGCCCGGACCATTGCTCAAGGGACGTGATCGTACAGCTGCCGCCTAGGGCGCTGCCTTGGGCGCCGCCATCGGCACCGCCTTGGCGGGGCCGCGCGAGCCCACGTGACGGAACCCGGTCGCCAGGTAGTCCCAGCCGGTGACCAGGGTGAGCAGGGCCGCCACCCAGAGCATGGCGCTGCCGATCAGGCCGATCGGCAGCGAGCCGAGACGCAGCAGCGCCGCGGTGCTGTCGCCGGCCAGCAGCACCCCGATCGCGCCCATCTGGCATCCGGTCTTCCACTTCGCCAGCCGCGTCACCGGCAGGCTGACGCGCAGGCCGGCCAGGTGCTCGCGCAGGCCGCTGACCAGGATCTCGCGCAGCAGGATCACGATCGCCGGCACCAGCCCCCAGAACGGCAGCCGCTGCAGCCCCGCCAGCGCCATCAGCGAGGCGCCGACCAGCAGCTTGTCCGCGATCGGATCGAGCATGCGGCCGAGATCGGAGAACTGCTTGCGCGAGCGCGCGATGTGCCCGTCCAGGTAGTCGGTCACGCCGGCGGCGATGAACACCAGGCAGGCGAACAGGTCGGTCCAGGGCCCGTGCGCCACCACCAGCGCCACCAGCACCGGGATGGCGGCGATGCGCGACAGGGTCAGCAGGTTGGGCAGGTCGGTCAGCATCGGCCAGCATTGTATCGCATCGGCGCTGCCGCCTGAACATCGCGTTGATCACGCTTGCCGTGAGAGGGAGGTCCGCGGGATCGATGCCGTCAGGCGCGATGGAAGTGCCCGTACACCGCGCGCGCGGTCTCGCGGCTGATCCCGGGCGCGGATTCCAGGTCGGCGAGGCCGGCCTGCTTGACGCCGCGGGCGGAGCCGAAATGGTTCAGCAGGGCGCGCTTGCGGGCACTGCCGATGCCGGGGATCTCGTCGAGCTCGGAGCGCGAGATCGCCTTGGAGCGGCCGGCGCGGTGGGTGGTGATGGCGAAGCGGTGCGCCTCGTCGCGCAGCCGCTGCAGGTAGTACAGCACCGGGTCGCGCGGCGGCAGCTGGAACGGTGCGGCGTCGCCGGTGTGGAACCATTCCCGGCCGGCGTCGCGGTCTGGCCCCTTGGCGATCGCCACCAGCTTGACGTCGTCGACGCCGAGATCGTCCAGCACCGCGCGCACCGCGGAGAACTGGCCGGCGCCGCCGTCGATCAGCAGCAGGTCGGGCCAGTCCGCGGCGGCGCCGGCGCCGGCGTCCGGCTCCCTGGCTCGTTCCTTCAGGGCACGGCCGAAGCGCCGCTCCAGCATCTCGCGCATCATCGCGAAATCGTCGCCGGGCGCGATCGGTCCGCGTATCGCATACTTGCGGTAGGCGTTCTTGGTGAAGCCCTCCGCGCCCGCCACCACCATCACCCCATAGGCGTTGGTCCCCATGATGTGGCTGTTGTCGTAGGTCTCGATGCGCTCCGGCGGCGCCTCGAGGCCGAACAGCGCGGCCACCCCGTCGAGCAGCTTCGCCTGTCCCGCCCCCTCCGCCAGCCGGCGCTCCAGCGCCTCGCGCGCGTTGGTGACCGCGTGCTGCACCACCTGGCACTTCTCGCCGCGCTGCGGCACCGCGAGCTCGACCCGGCGCGGCCGCGAGGCCGCCATCTTGAGCGACAGGGCTTCGGCGATCAGCTCGCTCTCCGGCACCTCGTGGCTCAGCAGCAGCAGCGGCGGCGGCGGCTTGTCGTCGTAGAACTGGGCGATGAAGGCGGCGAGCACCTCTCCGGCCGGCTCGTCGCGGGCATTGGCGGGAAAGAACGCGCGGTTGCCGTTGTTGCGGCCGCCGCGGATGAAGAACACCTGCACGCAGCTCTGCCCGGCGGCCTGCCAGAGCGCGATTACGTCGGCATCCTCGATCGAGGCCGGGTTGATCACGCCGCTGCCCTGCACGTGGGTCAGGCCGCGTATGCGGTCGCGCACCGCGGCGGCGCGCTCGAACTCCAGCGCGCCCGCGGCCTGCTCCATCTCGGCTGCCAGCTCCTGCTGCACGTGGCCGGCCTTGCCGGTGAGGAAGGCGCGCGCCTGGCCGACCAGCCGGGCGTAGCCCTCGCGGTCGATGCGGCCGACGCAGGGCGCGGAGCAGCGCTTGATCTGGTGCAGCAGGCAGGGGCGGGTGCGCGAGGCGAACACGGTGTCGGCGCAGGAGCGCAGCAGGAACACGCGCTGCATCGCGGTCACGGTCTGGTTCACCGCCCAGGCGGAGGCGAACGGCCCCCAGTAGCTCGACCCCTTGGCGGGCTTGCCGCGATGCTTGGCGATCTGCGGAAACGCGTGGTGCTCCGACAGCATCAGCCAGGGATAGGACTTGTCGTCGCGCAGCGTGATGTTGAAGCGCGGCTTGAGCCGCTTGATCAGGTTGGCCTCGAGCAGCAGCGCCTCCGCCTCGGTATGGGTGGTGACGATCTCCATCGAGACCGTCTCCGACACCATCCGGCGCAGCCGTTCCGGCAGCCGGCCGACCTGGGTGTAGGAATAGACGCGCCTGCGCAGCGCACGCGCCTTGCCGACATAGAGCGCGTCGCCCCTGGCATCGAGCATGCGGTAGACGCCGGGCGAGAGCGGCATGGTCAGCAGCGCGCGCTCGATGGCGGCCACGCCGGTGAGGGTGGGGGCCGGCGGCGGCGCCGGCGCGGGATCGGCGGCGGCCGCGCCGGGGCTGGTCGCGGCAGGATCGGAGGAGTCGGCCATGGCCGCACATCTACTGCGGCGCGGCGCGGCGGTGCAGCCCCCTCCTGCATCGCACGGCGGCGACGGTGCCGCGGCTTGATCCACCGTTCCTGTGGAGAAGCCTGTGGATCGCGCGCCGCGAACTCCGAAACCCCCGTGGTTTACCTATCTCGCTTGGTCACTGCACAGGATTCGTGCAGCGGCGGCAGGCCGGCGACAGCCGCGAAAGATCCACCGCCTCTGGGGATAACTCTGTGGAGGAGCGGCATACAGATCGCTTCGGGTGGCGGCTGGGTTGATCCGCACGAGTTTGCACAGTTTCGAGGCAGTAGGTCTAGGATGCTGATATTAATGGATTCCGCGGGACACAGGCGTAACACTGCGGAAACATAACCGACACGTCATTGGAAACACAGCGAGTCAATCCCGCTGGTGGACGAAATCCGGGCCCCGTCTCCATCCGCCCGACGGCGCGGGTCGCGTTTCGTTCTCGCCGGAGCCGGGCGCGCGGCGACCGGGCGGCGGCGCGCTCCCGCACGCCGGCCTCAGGCGGCCGGCCTCAGCCTGCCGGCTGCGGCGTGGCCTCCGCCTCCGCGCGGCGCAGCAGGCGCAGGAAATTGCCGCCCCAGAAGGCCGCGATCTCGCTGTGGCCGTAGCCTCGGCGCATCAGCTCGTCGGTGACGGCCGGGCTCTCGGCGGCGTTGCTCCAGCCGGTGATGGCGCCGCCGCCGTCGAAGTCCGAGCTGATCCCGACATGGGCCACGCCGATGCGTCGCACGACATAGTCGAGGTGATCGACGAAGTCGGCCAGATTCGCCTGCGAGGGGTTGGCCCTCGGCTTGAGGAAAGAGGGCATCGCGGTGATCTGGATCAGCCCCTCGGTGTCGCGCAGCGCGTCGAGCTGGGTATCGTCGAGGTTGCGCGGATGGTCGCACAGCGTGCGGACGCAGGAATGCGTCGCGACCACCGGCGTGCGCGACTGCATCGCCGCCTGCAGCATCGCGCGGCGGGACAGGTGCGAGACGTCGACCAGCAGCCCGAGCCGGTTCATCTCGCCGACGGCCTCGTGCCCGAACGGGCTCAGCCCGCCATGCAGGGTCTCGCCGTCGCCGAGGTCGCGTCGGGGAATCGCGGCGTCCGCCAGCAGGTTGTGCCCGTTATGGGTCAGGGTGACGTAGCGCGCGCCGCGCTGCCGGAAGGCGGCGAGCAGGCCGAGATCCTCGCCGACCGCGTAGCCGTTCTCCACCGCGGGGATCACCGCGACCGCGCCGTCCGCCTGGGCACGCTCGACCGCGTCGGCGGTGCTGCACAGCCGCACCTCCTGGCCGTCGCCGCCATCGGCCATCGCCGCGATGCTGTCGAGCATGGCCAGCGCGCGCGCCGCGGCGGCGGCATGGCCGGCGGGGTCGCGCGCGGCCTGCGGCACGTAGGCGGCGAAGCACCCGGCACTCAGCCCGCCGCGGCGCATCTTGGGCAGGTCGACGCGACGGGTGGCGGTGTCGGCGCGGAAGCCGTCGCCGTCGCCGCCCGGCCACGGGATGTCGATATGGCTGTCCAAGGTGAGGATCGAGCGGTGCAGGTTGATCGAGTCGGTCATGACGTCAGCAAGGCCGCCACAAGCCGTGCGGTTCCGCAAGCGACGCCTTGCCTCTTGCCAGCCGGCACCGGTTGGGCGAACTCGCAGGGCCATGCGCATCGTCACCTGGAACATCAACTCGCTCCGCCTGCGCCTGCCCCTGCTCGAGCGGCTGGCGCGCAGCCTGTCGCCCGACGTCATCTGCCTGCAGGAGACCAAGGTGCCGGACGAGCTGTTCCCGCATGCCGCCGGCCCGTCGCTGGGCTATCCGCACGTCGCCCATCGCGGCATGAAATCCTACAACGGCGTCGCCATCCTCTCGCGGCTGCCGATGCGGATCGACGAGGCGGCGCCCGACTGGTGCCTCAGGAACGACCGCCGCCACCTGGCGGTGACGCTGCAGGCGCCGGGCGGCGCGGTGGCGCTGCACGATTTCTACGTGCCGGCGGGAGGCGACGTCGCCGATCCGGCGCTGAACCCGAAATTCGCCCACAAGCTCGCCTTCGTCGAGGAGGTGACGCGGCATTTCGCGCGGCATCCGCCGCGGCGCAGCGTCCTGGTCGGCGACCTCAACATCGCGCCGCTGGAGCACGACGTGTGGAGCCACCGGCAGCTGCTGGACGTGGTCAGCCACACGCCGCCGGAGGTGGCGCGGATGCAGGCCTGGCTGGACGCCGGCTTCGCCGACGCGATGCGGCAGTTCGTGCCGCCGGAGCAGAAGCTCTACACCTGGTGGTCGTATCGCAACCGCGACTGGCGCGGCTCGGACCGCGGCCGGAGGCTCGACCATGTCTGGGTGACGCCGGACCTGGTGCCGGCGCTGCGCGGCCTGACCATCCTCAAGGAGGCGCGCGACTGGCCGACGCCGTCCGACCATGTCCCGGTGATGATCGAGCTGGACCTGGATGCCGTCCCCCCGGTCGCCTGACCGAACGGGTTCCAAGGGCTGCGCCCTTGGTGGGGTCAAGGGGTGAAACCCCTTGCCTCGCCCATCCACCTGGAGAGCCTGCACATCTACCCGGTCAAGGGCATGCGCGGCATGACCCTGCCGAAGGCCAAGGCGGAGCCCTGCGGCCTGGCCGGCGACCGCCGCTGGATGGTGGTGGACGAGAGAGGGCGGTTCCTGACCCAGCGGCAGCTTCCGGCGATGGCGCGCTTCGACGCCGTGCTGTCGGAGGCGACGCTGCGCCTGAGCCTGGACGGCGAGGCGATCGAGACGCCGCGCCGCGAGACCGTCGCCCGCGGGCGGATCGCGGTCGAGGTCTGGCGCAGCCGGCTGCAGGCGGCGACGGTCGCGGCCGAGATCGATCGCTGGCTCGGCGCGCGCCTGGGGCGAGCCTGCCGGCTGGTGCATCTCGACGACCCGCGAGCGCGTCCGATCGAGCCCGCGCATGCGATGCCGGGAGAGCATGTCTCGTTCGCCGACGGGTTCCCGCTGCTGCTGGCCAGCCTCGGCTCGCTGGCGGCGCTGAACGACGGCCTGCGCGCCGGCGGCGGCGGCGCCGTCGGCATCGACCGTTTCCGGCCCAACCTGGTGATCGAGGGTGCGCCGCCGTGGGCGGAGGAATCGTGGCGCCTGCTGCGGATCGGCGGCCTGCGGTTCCGCGCGCCCAAGCCGTGCGAGCGCTGCGTGGTGACCAGCATCGACCAGCGCAGCGGCCGCATCGCCGCGCCCGGCGAGCCTCTTCGCACGCTGGCCAGGCTGCGTCCGCGGCGCGGCGGCATCCTGTTCGGGCTGAACCTGGTCGCGCAGCAGGCCGGTCGGGTGTCGGTCGGCGACGCGGTCGAGGTGCTGGAGTAGCCGGCCCCGCTTGACAGCCGGCGCGGGATCTTCCTCAGGTGGTGGCCGTTGCCAACAGGAGAGAACCATGCCCGCTGACGCCAAGGCCGCCTTCGTGGTGATCGCCGAGTTCACCATCAAGCCGGGCTGCCTCGATGCCTTCCTCGACATCGCCCGGCAGGATGCGCGTGAATCCGTGGCCAACGAGCCCGGCTGCCAGCAGTTCGACGCGGTGCACGTGGACGAGGGTCCGGACCGGATCGTGCTCTACGAGGTCTATGACGATCGCGCCGCCTTCGATGCGCACCTCACGATGCCGCACTACGCGCCGTTCCGCGACGGCGTGCCGGCGCTTACGGTGGGGGCGCCGACGGTGCGGTTCTGCACCCGGATGACCTGACCCGGGCTCTGGCACGGCAAGGGCTCGGCCCTTGACCCGCTGGGGCCGGCGGCCCCGAACCCCAGTTTCTTAGATTAATGTTTTCAACGGCTTGCCTTTGATGGCGTCAAGGGGCATAGCCCCTTGCCTTCCGGGCTTCGCAGCCGCCTAGGCCTCGACCAGGTCGCGGCTGCGCAGCAGGGCGGCGACCTCGGGCGGACGGCCGCGGAAGGCGACGTAGAGCTGCATCGGGTCCTGCGTGTCGCCGGCGCCCAGCACCGTGCGCAGCCGCGCCGCGGTGGCGGGATCGAACGGATCCCCCGCCTGCCCGAACGCCTCGAAGCCGTCGGCGTCGAGCACTTCCGCCCACAGGTAGGAATAGTAGCCCGCGGCGTAGCCGCCGCCCGCGAACAGATGCTGGAAATGCGCCGGCCGGTGCCGGATGCCGATCTCCGCGGGCATGCCGATGCCCGAGAGGAAGTCGCGCTCGAAGCCGTCGAGCTCGATCGACGCGGGATCGGGATGGCGGTGCAGCGCCATGTCGATCAGGGCGGCGGCGGTGTACTCGACGGTGGCGAAACCCTGGCCGAAGCCGCGCGCGGCGAGCAGGCGCGCGATCAGCGGGTCCGGGATCGGCTCTCCGGTCTCGACGTGCCGCGCGTAGCGGCGCAGCGTGTCGGGCACCGACAGCCAGTGCTCGTAGACCTGGGAGGGGAATTCCACGAAGTCGCGGCGCACCGAGGTGCCGGACTGGTCGGGGTAGCGCACCCGGCTGAGCAGACCGTGCAGCGCGTGGCCGAACTCGTGGAACAGTGTGCGGGCATCGTCGAAGCTGAGCAGCGTGGGCTCGCTGCGGGCGAAGTTGTTGTTGTTGACGATCACCGGCGAGACCGCGTCGTCCATCGCCTCCTGGTCGCGGTAGCTGCTCATCCAGGCGCCGGAGCGCTTGTCGGCGCGCGCGGTGTGGTCGGCGAGGAACAGCCCGACATGGCCGTCCGCGTCGCGCACCTCGTAGGCGCGCACGTCCGGATGATACACCGGCACCTCGGGACGCGGCGTGAAGCTGACGCCGAACAGCCGGGCGGCGCTGTCGAAGGCGGCCTTCTGGATGTTCTCCAGCACGAAGTATGGCTTGATCTCGGCCTCGTCGAGCGCGTAGTCGGCACGACGCACCCGCTCGGCGTAGAAGCGCCAGTCCCAGGGTGCGAGCGTGTCGTTGCATCCCTCCGCGCGCGCCGCCGCCAGCAGCCGGTCGCGTTCCGAGGCCGCCTTGCGCTTCGCCGGCTGCCACACCTCGCGCAGCAGCGCCTCGGCGGCGTCGGGCGTGCCGGCCATGGTGTCGGCCAGCCGGAAGGCGGCGAAGTCCGGGTAGCCGAGCAGCCGCGCCCGCTCGGCGCGCAGCGACAGGATCTCGGGGATCAGCGCGCGGTTGTCGTGCGGCCCGGCATGGCTGCCGCGCGCGATCCAGGCCTGGTAGGCGAGCCGACGCAGGTCGCGACGCGTCGAGAAGGTCAGGAACGGCTCGATCAGCGAGCGCGACAGCGTGATCACCGCGCCGTCGAGCCCGCGCTCGGCGGCGGCGCGGCGGGCGCCTTCGCGCACCAGCGGCGGCAGGCCGTCGAGATCGGCCTCGTCGAGCGGCAGCTGCCACGCGCGCTCGTCGTGCAGCACGTTCTGGCCGAACTGCACGTGCAGCACCGCGAGCCGCTCGGAGATGGCGCTCATCCGCTCGCGCGCCGCCGGCGCCAGGGCCGCGCCGCTGCGCACGAAGCCGAGATGGACCCGCTCCAGCAGGCGCATCTGGTCGGGCGCCAGGCCGAGCCCGGCGCGGCCGGAATACAGCCGCTCGACGCGGCGGAACAGGGCGGGGTCGAGCGACACGCGCATGCCGTGTGCGGCGAGCTTCGGCGACATCTCGCGGTCGACCGCCTCCAGCGCCTCGCCGCCGAGGCTGAGCACCAGGTTGGAGAACACCGCGCCGATCCGCGCCAGCGACCGGCCGCCGCGCTGCATCGCCTCGATCGTGTTGGCGAAGTCCGGCTCGTCGGGATCCGCGCCGATGGCGGCGACCTCCTCGAGATGCGCCTGCATGGCGTGCGCGAAGGCGGGCGCGAAGTGCGCCGCCTCGATGCGGTCGAACGGCGGCACGCCGAACGGGGTGGTCCAGGGGGCGAGCAGAGGATTGCTGTCGGTCATGGGCTGGGATCCCTGCAGAAGCGGCATGTCGGGTCAAGCCGGCCGGATCAAGCCGGGGTGCGGCCGTCCCTCAGCGCAGCGACAGCTCCGGCGGCGCCGGCTCGCTGGTCGATTGCGGCACCCGGCTGCCGGTCAGGGTGATGCTGCGGTCCCGCTTCGGATCGCGCGACACCCAGGGGATGTTGAGGCTGCTGGCGAGCACCTGGAAGTAGCGGTCGCCGGTGAGGTCCACCGGGCCGTCGCCGCCGCACTCGCTGGCCGCGGTCTGGAACGGCTCCTGGCGCTCGGGGTAGTCGTACAGGCGGTGGATGCAGCGCACGGCGGTCTCGCCCGGCTGCCGCCCGGTGGAGCCGGCGCAGGCGGCGAGCGCCAGCATCAGGAGCGGAGCCCATGGGGCGTGGGAAGCGCTGCGCATGATCGCCTCGTGCGTTAGGGTCGCGGCTGATATGGGCAGCCGGCCGCGCCCGCAACACCGCGCGGGCGACGTCGCCATCGAGGAGCCACGCATGACCGGACCGGTACTGGAGACGTCCCGCCTGCGGCTGCGGCCGCCGGTCGAGAGCGACCTGGACGGCTGGGCGGCGCTGATGGCCGACGAGACCGCGGCGCGCTTCATCGGCGGCGCGCAGGAGCGTCCGGTGGCCTGGCGCGGCATGGCGTCGGTGGCCGGCAGCTGGGCGCTGCGCGGCTTCGGCATGTTCTCGGTGCTGGAGCGCGGGAGCGGCCGCTGGGTCGGGCGGATCGGCCCGTGGCGGCCGGAAGGCTGGCCCGGGCCGGAGATCGGCTGGGGCCTGATCCGGGAGGTCTGGGGGCGCGGCTACGCCACCGAGGCCGCCGCGGCCGCGATCGACTGGGCGCTGGAGTCGCTCGGCTGGCCCGAGTTCATCCACCTCATCGCCCCGGAGAACGATGCCTCGGTCGCGGTGGCGCGACGGCTCGGCTCGACCCTGCGCGAACCCGGCCGGATGCCGCCCCCGTACCATGATCGCCACGTCGAGATCTGGGGGCAGAATGCGGCGCGCTGGCGGGCCCGGCGCGATGCCGGCGGCTGGGCCGGCGGCGGGGCCGGCTGAGTGCCCGAGGGTCACACGGTGCACCGGCTCGCCGCCGCCTTCGCCGCCCACTTCGCCGGCGGCCAGGTCGATGCGTCCAGCCCGCAGGGGCGGTTCGCGGAGGGGGCGGCGCTGCTCGACGGACGGATGCTGGAGGCGGCGGAGGCGCATGGCAAGCAGATGTTCCTGGGTTTCTCGGGCGCGCTGTGGCTGCGCGTGCATCTCGGGCTCTACGGCATGTGGCGGTTCTTCGGCCCGGGGCTCGCGGGCCTCGGCCGCGGTCGCGGCGAGAGTGCGGGCGATCCCGACATGCCGCCGCCGCCGCGCGGCGCGGTGCGGCTGCGGCTGGCGAGCGGCGGCCGCATCGCCGACCTCAGCGGGCCGACCGCCTGCCAGCTGCTGTCGCCGGTCGAGCGCGCGGCGTTCACCGCCGGCCTCGGCGACGATCCGCTGCGCGACGACGCCGACCCGGCGCGCGCCTATGGGAAGCTGCACGCCTCGCGGACCGCGCTCGGGCTGCTGCTGATGCGACAGGACATGATCGCCGGGATCGGCAACATCTACCGCGCCGAGACGCTGTTCCGCGCCCGGCTGGAGCCGCACCGCCCCGGCCGGACGCTCACGCCGCAGGCCTGGGAGGCGCTGTGGACCGACCTCGGCGAGCTGATGCGCGACGGCGTGCGCACCGGCCGAATCGTGACGACGGAATCCGGGCACCGGTCCCGCCGCACCCGGACGGTGTCGCGCGAGGATGCGACGTACGTCGCGCACCGTGCCGGCGCGCCGTGCCGGATCTGCGGCGAGCCGGTGCTGGCCGAACCGATGGGCGGGCGGATGCTGTACTGGTGCCCGCGCTGCCAGACCGGCTGAAGCAGCGCCGCGCGCGGGGGCAAGGCTGGGCTCTGCCCAGACCCGCCAAAGGCCCAGGCCTTTGGAAACCAATTTAAATAAGTGGATTCTCAAGGCTTCGCCTTGAGCGGGTCCAGGGGAGAGCCTGGCGCTGCATACGTCACAGGCTAAGGCCGTCGGTATGAGGTCGCGCCAGACCTACGGCCGCAAACGGATCGCTCGCCTGATGCGAGCAGCCGATCTGGGTGGTGCCCGCCATCGCCATGGCGACCCGAAGACAACGCGCCGTGAAGGGCGAGGCTACGTCGGCCACCCGACAGAACCCCCTTCTCAAGCCGTAACCGCCTCGAGCTCCAGCCCCGGCGAAATGCGCCGCAGCAGCAGCGTCGTCCACATGCCCAGCGATGCCAGGGTCGCCACGACCAGCCAAGTCAGGATGGGCTGGCCAAAGGCCGACATGCCGGTCCAGAGCAGGCTGCCGATCACGAAGCCCAGCACCTGCATCGCCGCCAGGAAGCCGATCGCCGTGCCGCGCACCCGGGTCGGGAAGCTCTCGCCCTGATAGGCGTAGCCGGCGCCGGACCAGGTGCCGTTGGTCGCCTGGTAGAGCAGGAAATAGACGATCATCAGCAGCCAGTGCTGCTGGACATAGATCATCACGATCGACAGCGGGGCCACCAGAACGCCCGAGACGATGATCACCTCGCGCCTGCCGTAACGTTCGCCGATCAGTCCGCCCAGGATGTAGAAGAAGTAGCCGATCCCGCCCGAGACCAGCAGCAGGGTGCTGGCGGCGTTGACGCTGAACCCTTTCGCGGTGGTCAGCCAGTAGGTGATGTAGAAGTTGGTCGCAACGAAGCTGGTGCCGTAGAACACCCAGGTGACGGACAACAGGAACAGCTGCCGCCTGACCTCGCCGGGCTGGACGAACAGCTCGCGCAATGACGGCTTCGGCTGTCGATCCGGCGCCAGTTCCTTCTCGCGCTCGAAGCGCTCGGATTCGCGAATGAAGATCCGCCCGAGTATCACCGCCAGCAGCGGCAGCACGCCGAGCAGGAACACGAAGCGCCAGCCATAGGATCCGAACAGCAGGTACACCCCTGAAGCCAGGAACACGCCGAGCGGCCAGCCGCCTTGGACGATCGAATAGAGAAGGCCGCGCCGATGCGCCGGTATCTGCTCGTTGACGATGGTGATCGAGACGGCGAGCTCGGAGTAGGCCAGGCCCGACGCCAACGCCCGGACCGCCACCAGCTCCCAGAAGCCGGTCACCAGGCAGGTCAGGCCGGTAAAGATCGCCGTCCCGGTGAGGCAGATCATCCAGACCCGCCGCCTGCCGAACGTGTCCATCGCGTAGCCGGCAAAGAGGGTGATCAGGAACTGCGCGCCGAACACGAAGAAGCCGAGGATGCCGACCCCCGTCTGCGAGATTTTCAGGCTCTTGGCGATGTCCGGGAGCGCCAGCACCAGGAGGTTGACGTCGTAGGAGGCGAGCGCCCAGCCGGTCAGGGCGACGATGATCAGGTAGGTGACGTAGCGCGTGTCGGTCGCCTGCGACGGCGCTCCGGGGAGGGAATGAACCACGGCATTCTGCTCCAAGGTAGGCCGGGCTCTTGCGACCCGGTCGAGTGGGCGTTCAGCGATCTAGGCGTGCTTCGGAAGGATGCATCGCGGATAATCCCGATCGGTGGGGCTGACGCTGAGCCCGTCGCCGCAGTCGTGCTCGAGCAGGGAGGCGCTGCGCAAGCCCTTCATGATCATCATCTTGATAGTCGATCGGTAGCCGGTCAACCCGAACTCCAGCGGTGCCGTCACCACCAGACCGCCGGTCTTGTCTCGGTGCGTTAGAAGTTCTCGGCGTGATCAACCGACTTGAGAACCGGAGCAGGTTGGTGGCACCGGATGTGTCGAGGACGATGAACCCGGTCGCGCGCGCGAGTCGTTGCGGCAAACGTCGAGAACAATCGCCGTCCATGACTCAGGCGTCACCCATGATGCAGATGCGGGCCCGAGCCCATCGAGCGTCACGATCGAGTTCCGCGTCCGCCCGCAGGATCGCGACGACGGCTCGCCCGGAGCGACGCAGGAACGGCATCCTCCGCATCCCGGGCACGGGATAGATAAGCCCGCACGTTCGCAGTGCAGCCAGGAGACGCCATCTCCAGCAGGGTGACACCCTCCACGATGGACAACAGGGCTGCCGGTCGTGCCGGGTGACTGCATGCTGTTCGATGCCGTCGCGCTGCGGTGGTTCCCGACGGTCTATGGCCTGAAGGACCGACCGTCAGGAGGCAAGGCTGGGCTCTGCCCAGACCCGCCAAAGGCCTCGGCCTTTGAAACCATCTTAAGATAAATGGATTCTCAAGGCTTCGCCTTGAGCGGGTCCAGGGCAGAGCCCTGGCGCTGCATGGTACGAGGCGAGATCCTGTCGAACCTCGTCATCCATCCCGGTCGCGCCCGTGCGGGGAGCCCTCGCCTCGCCCTACCCCACCGACTGCCTGACCTCGCGACGCACCGCCACCGGGTGCTGCGCGCGCGACCCCGCCAGCAGCATGTAGACGGCGGGCAGCACGAACAGCGTGAACAGGGTGCCGATCGACAGGCCGGAGGCGATCACCAGCCCCATCACGTAGCGCGAGGCGGCACCCGCGCCGGTCGCGAACACCAGCGGCAGCACGCCGAGCACCATCGCCGCGGTGGTCATCAGGATCGGCCGCAGGCGCAGCGCGCAGGCGCGCTCGATCGCCTCGCGCTTGGAAAGGCCGAGCCGCTGCTGCTCGTTGGCGACCTCGACGATCAGGATGCCATGCTTGCTGATCAGCCCCATCAGCGTGACCAGCCCGACCTCGGTGAACAGGTTGATGCTGGCGCCGCCGACGCCGAGCCAGACGAACAGCAGGGCGCCGGCGATCGACATCGGCACCGAGACCAGGATGATCAGCGGATCGCGCAGGCTCTCGAACAGGGCGGCGAGTGCCAGGTAGGTGACGATGACGGCGAGCGCGAAGGTCGCCGCGAAGCCGCCGGTCTCCTGCACGTACTGGCGCAGCGGCCCGACGGTGTCGGTGCCGTAGCCGGCCGGCAGGGTGTCGCGGGCCAGCGACTGCAGGTAGCCGTAGGCCTGCGCCTGGGTGACGCCGGGCGCCGGCACCGCGCTGATGGTGGTGGCGTTGAGCTGCTGAAAATGCACCACCCCCTCCGGCACCACCGACTGGCGGATGCGCGCCACCGAGGAGAGCGGCACCGAGGTGCCGTGCACCGTGGCGATCGGGTAGTCCAGCACCTGGGCGGCGTTCAGCCGGTAGCGACGCACCACCAGCGGCTCGACCTTGTACGAGCGCTCGTCGTTGGAGAAGAAGCCGACATAGTTGCCGCCGAGCATCGCGTTCAGCGCCGATCCGACGTCGCTCATGCTCACCCCCAGGGTCGAGAGCTTGTCGCGGTCGACCACGATGGTCGATTGCGGCTGGTCGATCTTGAGGTCCTTGTCGGCGTAGGCGAACAGGCCGCTGGCCCGCACCCGGCCGAGGAAGTCGTCCGAGACCCGGTTCAGGTCGGCGAAGCTGCCGGGGCCCTCCAGCACGAAGCCGACCGGCAGGCCGTGCGCGCCGGGCAGGTAGGGCGGCATGAACACCGCCATCTCCACGCCGGCGACGCGGCCGAGAGCCGCCTGCACCTGGGCCGCGACGTCGAACACGCTGCGCCGGCGCTGGTCCCAGGGCTTGAGCACCAGCCCGCCATCGAACGAGGGCGGCGAGACCACGTGCCAGTAGCCCTGCCGCTCCGGGGGGGCGGTGTAGACGCCGATGATCTGCCGGTCGTAGAGCGACAGCTGGTCCAGCGTCGCGTCCGGGGCGCCCTGCCCGCTGATGATCATGAAGCCCTGATCCTCCGGCGGCGACAGCTCTCCCTTGGAGCCGGTATAGAGGAACCAGATGCTGACCAGCACCGCGAGCCCGAACGCCAGCACCAGCGGGCGGGCGCGCAGCGACAGGCGCAGCAGCCGCCCGTAGCCGGCCTGGACGCGCCCGAGCACCGCCTCGATCGCATCCTCCAGCCGTTCGGAGGTGCTGCGGGCGGCGCCGGTGCCGCGCATGCGCAGCAGCCGCGAGCACATCATCGGCGACAGCGTCAGCGCCAGCAGTGCGGAGACCGTGACCGAGCCCGCCAGTGTGAAGGCGAACTCGGTGAACAGCGCCCCCGTGAGGCCGCCCTGCAGCCCGAGCGGGATGTAGGCCGAGATCAGCACCACCGTCATCGCCAGGATCGGCAGCGTCAGCTCGCGCGCCGCCTGCGAGGCGGCCGCGAGCGGGCGCATGCCGCCGGCGATGTGGCGGTTGACGTTCTCGACCACGATGATGGCGTCGTCCACCACCAGACCGGTGGCCAGCACCAGCGCCAGCAGGGTCAGCAGGTTGATCGAGAAGCCGAGCAGCGCCATCATCGCGAAGGTGCCGATCAGCGACAGCGGGATCGTCACCACCGGGATCAGCACCGAGCGCGGCGAGCCCAGGAAGGCGAACACCACCAGCGAGACGATGCCCAGCGCCTCGGCGAGCGTGATCGCCACCTCGCGGATCGAGATGCGTATGAAGTCGCCGGCGTCGCTGAGCACCACGACGTGCATCGCCGCCGGCATCTGCGCGCGGATCTCGCCGATCTTCTGCTTCAGCGCCGCCGAAACGGTCAGCGCGTTGGCGTTCGGTGTCGGATGGATGTCGATGTAGACACCCTTCTTGTCGTTGGTGTTGACGCTGAAATTGTCCGGATCCGAGCCGAAGGCGAGGCGCGCCACGTCGCCGAGGCGGATGATCCGGTCGGCGCGCTGGCGCACCACCAGCTCGCGGAACTGCTCGACCGTGTGCAGGCCGGAATTGATGTCGAGGTTGACGAAGGTCATCGCCCCCAGCGTCTGGCCGGCGCCGGAGACGAAGTTGTTGGCCGCCAGCGCGCTCTGCACGTCGCTCGCGGTCATGCCGTAGGCGGCGAGCTTCTCCGGGTCGATCCAGGCCCGCATCACCAGGGTCGGACTGCCCTGGACGTTCACCTGCTGCACGCCCGGCACCGCCTGCAGCCGCGGCGCGATCAGCCGGTGCACGTAGTCGGCCACCTGTGCCGGGGTCTGGGTGTCGCTGTAGACGCTGAGGTCGAGCACCTCGCGCACGTCGGCCGACAGCATGATCGAGGAGGCCTGGGTGCCCTGCGGCAGCTGCGAGGTCACCGAGGTGACGTAGGCCTGGATCTCGGCGAGTGCCCGCGCCGGGTCCTCGTTCAGCTTCAGCTTGACGGTGATGTCGCTCAGGCTGGTGGTGCTGGTCGAGGTCAGGGTGTCGATGCCGGACGCCTGCGCGATCGCACCCTCCAGCGGGGTGGTGATGAAGCCCGCGATGGTGGCGGGATCCGCACCGTAATCGTAGGTCTGCACCTCGATGGTGCCGCTGACCGTGTGCGGGAACTGCGACACCGGCAGCGCCTGCTCGGCGCGCAGACCGAACACCAGCACCAGCACCGAGATCACGCAGGCCAGCACCGGCCGGCGGATGAACAGGTCGGTCAGGCGCATCGGCTCGTGCTCCGCATCCGTCTCGCTACTCGTCCTCGGGCGTCGGCGCGGCGGCCTCGGAGGGCTGCACGCGGTTGTCGACCAGCACCGGCGCGCCGCTGCGCAGCTTGAGCTGGCCCGCGGTCACCACCTGCTCGCCCGGCGAGACCCCGGACAGGATCGAGACCTGGTCGCCGCGTGCGGCACCGATCTCGATCGCCCGCGACTGCGCCACCAGTCCGCCATGCGGACCCGGCGCCAGCACGTAGACGAAGTTGCCGTACGGGTTGTAGCTGACCGCCGACTGCGGCAGCGTCAGGTGCGGCGCCGGGGCGCCGGTGTCGACCTCGACCACCGCGAACATGCCCGGCAGCAGCGCGTGGTCGTGGTTGTCGAGCTGGGCGCGCACCGTCACCATGCGGCTGGCGGAGTCGACGCGGCTGTTGATCGAGGCGACGCTGGCGCGGAAGGCGCGGCCGGGCCAGGCATCGACCGTCACGTCGACCGGCTGGCCGGCGCGCAGCCGGCTCAGCGCCTGCTGCTGGATCGAGAAATCGACGTAGATCGGGTCCAGCGCCTGCAGCGGCACGATGGCGGTGCCGGCGGTCAGATATTGGCCGACATCGACCGCGCGTATGCCGAGCCGGCCGGCGAACGGGGCGCGCACGACCTTCTCGGCCATCTGCGCCCGGGTCGCGGCGACCTGCGCCTGGTCGGCGCGCAGGTTGCTCTCGTCGGCGTCGAGCGTGGCGCGGCTGATCGCCTGGGCGTCGAACTGCCTGCGGTCGCGCGCCAGGTTGGCGGCCGCGAGATCGGCCAGCGCCTGCAGCTGCGCCAGCCTCGCGTCGTCGTCGTCGGACCGCAGGCGCAGCAGCACGGTGCCGGCGGCGACGTCCTGACCGGACGAGAACGAGATCGTATCGACGATGCCGCTGACCTCGGCGGAGAGATCGGCACCCTGCACCGCGCGCACCTCGCCGGTCGCCTTCAGCCGGGTGCGCCAGCTCTGCATGCCGGCCCGCACCGTCGAGACCGTGGCGGCCGGCATCGACCCCGCTCCTGCCGTCCTGGCGGCGGCGGTGCCGTGCGGCGCGCGCAGCCACCAGGCGCCGCCGGCGAGCAGGCCCAGGCAGAGCAGCGACACGATCAGCGACCTGGCTCTCATCGTCGGCACCTTCGGCATGCGAGGCGGTCAGGGCAGCGGCGAGCTGAGCAGGCCCCGGCCGAGGGCTTCGGGCGGCGGCGGGACGTCCTCGCGATGCCACCAGCCGCCGCCGAGCGCCTGGTACAGCGCGATGGTATCGGTATAGCGCGCGGCGCGCGCGCGCAGCAGCGACAGGATCGCGTTCTGGGTGCTCTGCTGGGCGGTCAGCACCGACAGATACGACACGCCGCCGAGCCTGTACTGCAGGCTGGCCAGGGCGAGGCTGCGCTGTGCGGCACGCTGCTCGTCCAGGCTCGCCTCCAGCGCCGCCTCGTCGTTGCGCAGCGCCACCAGCACGTCGGCCACGTTCTGCAGCGCCAGCACGACGGTGTTGCGCCAGTTGGCGGCGGCGTTGTCAAGGGCCGCGCGCTGGGCGCGCTGCGCGTGCAGCAGCTGGCCCGCGTCGAACAGCGGCTGCACCGCCTGGTTGACCACCGACCACAGGCCGTTGCCGGGCGAGAACAGCTGGTGGATGTCGGCGGCACTCGAGCCGACCGAGGCCGAGAGGGTGACGTTGGGCAGGCGCTGCGCGATCGCGACCCCGAGTGCCGCACTCTGCGCGTGCAGCGTCGCCTCGGCCTGGCGGATGTCGGGGCGCTGGTCGAGCAGCGCCGCCGGCAGGCTCACCGGCAGGGTGCCGGGCAGGGTGATGTCGTCGAGCTCGAGCGACGGCACGTGGAGCTCCGAGGGCGCGCGGCCGAGATACGCGGCGAGCTGGTCGCGGGTCTGCGCGAGCTGGGTCTGCAGCGGCACCAGCACGGTGCGCGCGGTCGCCACCTGCGCCTCCTGGGTGGCGACGTCGGTGCCGGTGGCGCCGCCGAGCTCGAACTGCCGCCGCACCGTCTCCAGCTGGCGGCTCTCGAAGCCGATCAGCTGGAGCTGCACCCGGATCTGGCCGGCGAGCGAGGCGGCCTGGATCGCGCTGCTGGCGACCCCGGCGGCGAGCGCCAGATCGACCGCCTCGAGCTCGAAGCGCTGGAACTCCACGCGGGCGGCGGCCTGCTCCACCGCCCGGCGCAGGCCGCCCCAGACATCGAGCGTGTAGGACAGGTTGAGCTGGGCATCGTAGTCGCTGAACAGCTCGGCGGGCGACTGGAAGCCCTGGTAGGCCACCGGCAGCTCCTGGCGGGTGCGGCCGACACTGCCGGCGACCGACGGGAACAGCGTGCCGAGCTGCTGCAGACGCTGCTCCTGCGCCTGCCGCAGGCTGGCCTGCGCCGCCTCGACGGTCGGGTTCTGGCGCAGTGCGGCGCGCACTAGCGCGGTGATCGCCGGCGAGCGGAACAGCTGCCACCACTCGCCGGGGATGTCGCGGCCGCTGACGAAGCGCTGGCGGTCGCCGCCGGCCACCGCGCGCGACCCGGTGGCGCCGGGCAGCCCGGCCTCGGTGTAGCCCGGCGGCGGCCGGATCGACGGACGATGGAAGTCCGGCCCCACCGCGCAGCCGGACAGCATGAGAAGCCAGGGCAGGACGGGAGCGAGGCGATCCAGCAGCACGATGATCTCAGGTCCGCGATCTCAGGTCCGCAAGCGGCGGTCAGCAGCGTTACAGCAGCTTCCGTGCCAGCTGCGCCAGCATCGTCGCGACCGTCGTCGCGACGAGGAACGCCCCCCGCGTCCCGGCGCCGCGACGCATGGCGCATCAGGCCAATGACTGGCGCGGCGCGCCAGATCGCGGCGGCCTCAGGCGGCGGCGTCGCGGAAGCTGGAGAGCAGCCGGCTGCGCGCGATCGAGACGTAGCCGGAATCGAGCTCGATGCCGATGCCGCGCGCGCCCTCCTCCTCGGCCGCCACCAGGCTGGTGCCGCTGCCCATGAACGGGTCGAGCACCAGCGGATTGCGCTTGCCGTGCAGCCGGATGCACATGCGCGGCAGCATCAGCGGGAAGGCGGCCGGATGGTCGAACTTCTGCACCCGCGCCTGCACCGTCGAGTAGGGGATGAACCAGGTGTCGCCGCGGCAGCGCAGGTCCTGCTGGTGGCCGCGACGGCCGATGTTGGACTTGTCCTTGTAGGGCACCCCGACCGCGAGCCGCTTGAGCGCCACGCTGCCGGACTGGGTCAGGTGGAACAGGTGCTCGTGGTTGCGGTGCAGGAAGCGCTCGGAGCGGATCGGCTTGAAGTGGCCGAGCGAGTCCTCGCCCACCGAGATCGACTTCACCCAGGTGATGTGGTTCTGCAGGTGGAACAGCGGCCGCAGCCGCACCATCAGCTCGAACGGCAGCCAGGGCCTGGAGCTCGATCCGGTGATGTTGAGGAAGAACGAGGCGTCCGGCCGCATCACCCGCCGGATCGCGCCGGCGCAGCCGATCAGCCAGTCGAGATACTCCGCCTCGTCGCGCCGGTCGTGGTAGGTGCCGTACTTCAGCCCCAGGTTGTAGGGCGGCGAGGTCACCACCACGTCGACGCTCGCCTGCCCCAGCCGGGACAGCACGCGCAGGCAGTCGCCGCGATAGATCAGGTGCCGGCCCACCATGTGCCGCAGCGTGCGCGGGGTCAGGGTGCGGGGCTTCTTGGACATGCGCGCCAGCACCGGCGGACGGGCGTGCGACTCGGTATCGGAGTTTAGGGTAGGGATCATGCCGGCAGTATCGCCATCTCCGGAATGCTCCGGCCAGGGGCGGGCTGCGCGCCGTCGCAAAAATGGCGCAGGCGGCGGGCGTGGCACCCGGCCCGCGACGCCGGCTCAGGATGCCGGCGCGGCCGGCGCCCGGGCGGGTGCCGGCGGGCGCGGCAGCAGCACCACCAGCCGGCCGCCTTCATGCATCGCGCCGGCCTCGCGCGCCGCTTCGTCGCCCCAGCCGAAGAAGATGTCGGCGCGCGTCGGCCCGGCGATGTCGGTGCCGAGGTCCTGGGCCAGCATCAGCCGCCGCAGCGTTTCGCCACGGGCATCGCCACGGGCATAGCCCTGGGCACCGCCCTGGGCATCCCCTCGGCCCTGGCCAGGCGGCGTGACGGTGTCGACCCAGAACGGCGCGGACAGCGGCAGGTAGCGTCGGTCCACCGCGAGCGAGCGCATCGGCTGCAGCTCGACGCCCAGCGCCCCCGGCGGCCCCTGGTCCGGCCGCAGGTCGTCGAGGCTGCGAAAGAACACGTAGTTCGGGTTGCGCTCCATCAGCGCCTGCGCCTGGCCCGGATTGGCCTCCAGCCAGCCGCGTATCGACTGCATGTCGACGCGGTCCGGCGACAGCTGCCGCTGCTCGACCAGCAGCCTGCCGAGCGGCACGTAGCGGGCGCCGTTGCGGCCGGCATAGCCGAGCCGGACGATCTGCCCGGTCGGCAGGCGGACGCGCCCGGAGCCCTGCAGCTGCAGGAAGAACAGGTCGACCGGATCGGTGAGCCAGACCAGCTCCAGGCCGCGTCCGGCGACCGCGCCGCGGTCGATCTCGGCGCGGGTCCAGTACGGCACCAGGCGGCCGCCGGAGACGCGGCCGCTGACCGGCTCGCCGGCCGCCGGATGCAGGGTCAGCAGGTCCGGCGGCCGGCCGTAGACCGGCACCGGATGCGACGCATCGCGGCTCAGCGAGCCGGGAAACTCGGGCTCGAAATAGCCGGTGAAGCGGGCCTGCTCGTCGCCGCGATCGCCCACCGCGTAAGGTTGCAGCCAGGTCGCAAGCACGCGTCGCGCCGCCGCGTCGTCGCCGGCCGGCACCGACAGGGCGGCGGCGCAGAACGGCGCCCACTCGCCCACGCGGCGGCCGGGCAGCGCCCGGCCCCCGGGCAGCCCCGGGACCGTCTCGGCGCCGCCGAGCGCGGTATCCTGCGGCAGCTGTGCCAGCCGTCGGCACTGCCGCATCAGCGCCGGCAGCAGGCTCGCCGCCGGGTCGGCCTCCCAGCCGGACAGGCTGGCATAGCCGACCGGACGCAGCGACAGCGCCGGCGGCCCGTCCGGCCGGGTCGCACAGCCGGCGAGCAGCAGCAGTGCCGCGAGCGCACGCGGCGGTCCCGCCGGCCCGCGCCGGCGCGCCGCCCGCATCGCTGGAGCCATCGTCGCGGGACGCGGCCGGCGTGCGTCAGGCGCTGCGGGCGTTCGCCAGGCGCCAGTTCGGGCCGGCGCCGCCGCCGGCGGCGTCCAGCAGACGCTCGAACGTCCACAGGTCGGACAGCTCGGTGGTGGCGTCGGCCCCGGAGACCGGCTGGCCGTCGCGTCCCAGCACCAGGCTGACCTGGTCGGAGACGAAGCGCACGTCGATCGCGGCACGCCACAGCCCGCCCTGCTGGGTCAGGGTCGCGTCGGTGATGCCGGCATGCACGATGTTGCGTATCTCGGCGCGCTGGGTCTCGCCCGCCGCCTCGCGGGCGCTGATCGCGGCGTCGAACACGTTGTAGGCCGGATCGGTCAGGTTGGCCCGCAGGGTGCCGCGGTCGCCCTCGGCGAAGGCCTGCACGATCTTGCGGAACGCCGCCTCGGCGCCGCGCAGGAAGGCCGCCGGCTCGAAGCCGCGGTCGCGATCGCGGATGCGGCCGAGCTTGAGCCCGATGGCCCCGCCCGGATCGGGCAGCGGCCGGTCGACCGGCGCGGGTGCGGGATCGGCGCGGCCCTCGATCACCGGCCCGGCCGGCGCGCGCGCGCCGGGCACGCTCGCCGAGCGGCGGGTCAGGCCGGTCGGGCGGCCGAGGATGCCGCGCAGCCGCAGCACCAGGAAGGCCGCGATCATGGCGAACAGCACGATGTCGATCGGGAACCGGCCGGCGGTGAAATCCATGGGTGTCGTCCACTCTCCTGCGGGTCCGACGCCGGCTGACAGCCCGGCTGGCAACCCAGTTGGCGGACCAGTTGGCGGCGATGCCGTCGGGCCGGCGGCCTGTCGCTAAAAATAGGGTCTCGCGCGCGGCGAGACAACCGCGCCCCGGAGGCGGGTTATGCATTGCGGGGCGGCCGCTTGCGGCGTATCGGGCAGGAATGATCGTGCTGCGGCATTGCCAGAGCGAGTTCAACCTGCATTTCACCCGCACGCGGTGCGATCCGGGCATCGTCGATCCGGTGCTGACCGAACTCGGCGAGCGGCAGGCGGCGCACGCGGCGCTGGCGCTGGCCGATGCCTCGATCACCCGCATCCTGGTCTCGCCCTACACGCGCGCCCTGCAGAGTGCCGCGCCGATCGCGGCCGCCCTCGGCCTGACGCCGCTGGTGACGCCGATGGTGCGCGAGCGCTACGCCTTCATCTGCGACATCGGCAGCCCGAGCAGCGCGCTGGCGCGACGCTGGGCCGAGCTCGATTTCAGCCAGCTCGACGAGCTCTGGTGGCCGACGGCAAACGAGACCGAGCACGAGGTGCTCGACCGTGCCGAGCGGTTCCGCGGGCAGATGGCCGCACTGCCGGACTGCAGCACGACGCTGGTGGTCTCGCACTGGGGGTTCCTGCTCGCACTCTCCGGCGACAGCCTGGAGAACGGCAGCTTCCGCCACGTCGACCCCAACACCAGGCCGGAGCTGCCGGTGGTCTGGCGGCACTGAATGCCTCCGGCGCGGCCCGGTGCGGCGGCACCTCTCCCACGAACGCCCCAAGCAGGAGCACCCTGATGTCCGATGCCATGCCGCAGACCTCGCCGCCGGCGCTGCCGATGACGATGAACCTGCAATACACCAAGGACCTCTCCTTCGAGGTGCCGGCGGGTGCCGAGATCTTCGCGACCCTGCGCGCGAGCCCGCAGATCGCGGTCAACATCGACGTGCAGGCAAACCGGCTGCAGCAGGAGCAGCCGGTGTTCGAGATCGTGCTGTCGATCAAGGCGGAGGCCACCGAGCCGGCCGGCGAGGCCGGCGTCACCGGACGGACGGTGTTCATCGCCGAGCTCGCCTACGCCGCGGTGGTCACGCTGAGCGACACGCCGGAGAACTTCGTCGAGCAGATCCTGCTGGTCGAGGTGCCGCGGCTGATCTTCCCCTACGCGCGCAACATCATCAGTGAGGTGACGCGCGACGGCGGCTTCCCGCCGGTGGTGCTGCAGCCGATCGACTTCGTCGGCCTCTGGCAGGCCAAGCGCGGCGCCGCCCTGAGCAACGCGGCCCAGGTCTCCACCCAGACCGGCCACGCCTGAGGCCGGCGCCGCGACCGGCGGTCAGCCCACCTTGTCGTCCCGGCCATGGACGGCGGCCGGCGGCGTGGTGGCCTCCACCGCGGTGAACGCCTCGAGGATCTTGTAGGTGTGGGCAGCGCCCCGCGGGACGATCCAGGAATCGCCCGGATGCAGCAGGATCACCTGTCCCTCGCTGTGCAGCTCGGCGCGGCCGGCGATCACGTAGCCGGCGCAGTCATAGTCGCGCGCGGCCGCCGGCTTGGCCTGCTCGGTCGGCGGCTCGTCCTTCCACAGCCGCATCGAGAGATGCTTGCCGGTGGCGAGGTAGACCTGCCCGTCCGGCCCCTTCGGCGAGTGGCTGCTGTCGATCTTGATGACGGTCGTGTCGCCCATCGCGGTCTTCCCCCTGATACGCTGGCCGAACGCCGGCTGGACGGGCAGGTTGCCGGCGGTCGCCGGCGGGCGGCATTGCCAGCGGTCGCCGGCGGGCGGTGTCGCCGGCGGGCGGCGCTACCGGCTGTCCTCCGTGCGCAGCCTGAACAGCATGCCGGGCGCCCGCACGCCGAGCTCGCCGGCCAGCGGGCCCTGCTCCGGCCCGCGCAGCAGCACGTGCTCGCTCGCGGCGTTGGTCGCGAGGCCGCCGCTGGTGAGCGCGTCGAGCCGGCAGGTGCCGTGCTCGCAGCGGAAGCTGCCATCCAGCCCCGCGCTGCCCAGTCTGGAGATGCCGAGCCAGCTATCGACCAGCGCCCCGTCCTGATCGGTCAGTAGCGACAGCCGGCCCTCCAGCGGCTGGTCGTCGATGGTCAGCGCGACCGGATAGTCGTGCGACGCCACCGGCAGCAGGTTGGGCACGTTCAGGTCCGCCCCCATCCCCGCCAGCGTCGCCGCCATGCCGTGCAGCGCCCCCGACCAGAAGCCGCGCGCGGTCTCGGCGAATTGCCGGTCGCCCGCCACGTCGCCGCCCTCGCCGAAGCCGTAGAACACGCCGCCGCGCAGCCGGGTGCCGAGCCTCTGGCCCAGGTCGGCGGGCGCCGGCCCCGCCCTGAACACCGAGCCGAGGTCGCTGTTCTCGGCCATGTCGGAGTACAGGATGGCGCGGACGGTGACGCGGCTGGCCGAGAAGCGGCCCTCGTCGGAGGCCAGCGCGCGGATCAGGTCCTTGCGCGGCGGGCTGGCGGGATCGATGCGCACCGCCTCCGGCGCGCGCCCGGCCGCCTGGTAGATCGCGGTCAGCGCCGCACCCATGGCACCCAGGAAGTATTTCTGCTGGTCGCCGAGGGTGGCGAGCGGATCGCGGCTGAACAGGAAGCTCTGGCCGGCGAAGCCCGTGCGCTGCGCGGCGGTATAGCCCGGCCAGCAGCCGGACCAGAGCTCGCTGCTCTGCCCGCTCGCCGGCGACAGCCGCACCACCGTCACCCGCTCGCCCGGCGACAGGGTGGCGCGCAGCTTCACCGCCAGCTCGCGCGCCCACTCGGTGCGGCCCTCGATCATCGTCATGTCGTCGACGTAGACCACGGTCTGGCGCACGCTCGGGGTGGCGCAGAAGGCCGGGTCGAGCCCGCTGGGCCCGAACAGCGCCGCCCGCGCCGGCAGCGGCGCCAGCACGAGGGCGGCGAGGAGGCTCGCGAGCAGGCTCGCGACCAGAGGCGGGGCGTCGGCCGCGGCACGCATCCTCACGCCTCCGGCTCGTGCAGCAGGGCGCGGTCGACCGACAGCGCCGGCGGCGGCGGCGGCGGCTCGCCCACCACCAGCGCACGCCGCGTCGGCGCCGCCGGCAGTGCCGCGCGGTAGCCCTCCGCGTTGCCGCGCACGGCGCTGAGCACCGCGTCGCGGATCGCGCTCTCGTGGGCCGCGAGCTGGTCGAGCAGCGCGCGCTGCGGCGCCACCGCGTCCATGCGCGAGCGCGCCGCGGTCTCGGCCTCGCGCAGCTCCTTGGCGTGCCGCGCCTCGGTCTGCCGGATGCGGGCGTCGGCGTCGCGTCGCAGGCGGTGGAAGCGACGCCACGCGGTGCGGCGCTGGCCGGTCGCGTCCATGAAGTCGGGATCGATGTCGTGCGCCATGGTGGCAAAGAACACGCCGACCAGCCAGGCCGCGAGGTTGGCCAGCAGCGAGAGCAGCACGTCCACGGTGGGATCGGTCTGCACCACCACGTCGGGGCCGAGGATGTTGGGGCCGGCCTGGGCGCGCATCACGTGCAGTGCCGCGACGTAGCGCGAGCCGCCGGCGGCAGCCAGCACCACGCAAAGCGCCAGCGTGGCCAGCACCAGCAGCCGCCAGTCGGCGATCCGCTTGATCCGCTCGGCGTGGTGGCCGAAGCGATGCGTCCACTGCTTCAGGATCGAGCCGTGACCGTGCGAGGCGAAGGCGAGCAGGGCGGCCAGGATCAGCGTGGTGCCGGCCGCGATCGCCGGGATGCCGAAGAACAGCAAGAACACGGTGTAGTTGATCAGCCACTCGGTGACGCCGACGCAGAGCAGCCCCAGGAAGTACACCGGATGGCGCGCCGTCATGGTGGCGCTGCGGTTGCCGTTGGCCTCGCTGTAGCGCCTGAAGCGGCTGTCCGCCTGCTCGAACCGCTCGAGCCGCTCGCGGTAGCTGTGGCTCTGGCCGGTCTCGCGCTCGATCTGGGCGAGGTCCTCGTCGCGACGGCGGACGATCGCCTCGATCTCGTCCTGCAGCCGCCCCGCCGCCTCGATGTCGGCGCGGTGCGGGCCGAGGCGCACGTCGAACGGCGCGCGCCGTGCCGCCCACTCCGCCAGCAGCGCGCGCGCCGGGGCGAGCACGGCGGCGCGCATCCCGGGCGTGAAGCCGCGCGCGTCGAACTCGACCGCGCCGCCCGCCGCCTCGGCGCGGGCCGCCTCCGCGCGCGCCGCCTCGGCGAGGGCGGCGGGCGGCAGCAGCAGCGTCCGCGCCCGAGACGGCTGGAACTCCATGGCAGCCTGGGCCGCCTCCTGCAGCGGGTCGGGCTTGGCGGCGGCGGGCTTGCTGCCGGCCGACGAGCCGGAGAACAGGGGGCCGAAGGCCATGATCGCGTGCTCCGGCCGGACGGTTCAGTAGGAGACGGGCGCGCCGAGCGGCGCGCGCGACACCGCCTCGGGCGCGCGCACGCGCAGCTGCCGTGCCGCAGGATGCCGCGCCTCGATTGGCCGGCCGGACGGACGCGAGGCGATCAGCGAGCGGATGGCGCCGAGGCTGGGCGAGATCAGGAACTCTACGCGCCGGTTGCGCGCGCGCCCCGCCTCGCTGTCGTCGGAGGCGACCGGCTGGCGCTTGCCGACCGCCACCGCCTCGATGGTCGCCGGATCGATACCGCGCGCCACCAGCGCCCGCACCACGGTGCCGGCGCGCCGGCGCGACAGGGCCAGGTTGTAGGCGTCGCTGCCGATCGCGTCGGTATGGCCGAGCACGGCGACGTGCGAGCCGGGAGCCTCCCGCTTCAGCCGGGCGACGAGGGCGTCGAGCACCGGACCGGCCTCGCGGCGCGGCCGATCGCGGTCGGTGTCGAAGAAGACGCGCGCATCGTAGGTCAGGCTGGTGACCGGCACGCCGTCCTGACGCAGACGGACCTCGCGCGCCGCCGGCGTCGCGTCGTCTCGCGCGGGCGAGGCGACGGCGAGCGGATCCCCGGCGGCGGCCGGCGCGGCCGGCGCGGCCGACTGGGGCGCCGGCGGCCGGCAGCCGGACATGCCCAGCGCCAGGCAGACCGGGATCAGCAGGGAGGAGCGCCGCATCATGGTCGCGCCAGTATGCGGCCGGATCGGGTAAAGTCCATCTGGCCGCGGGGAGGCACGCCGGCGCGGATCGCTTGCCCGGCGCGCCGGTCAGCCGGGCCGGCGCCTCACCCTGCGCCGTGCCGCGACAGCAGCGCGGCAGGCGTCGCGTCGCCGTCGTCGCGATGCGGACGGCTCGCCTGCAGACGCAGTTCGCCCGACGACAGCCAGGCGGCGACCATCGCCGCCGGCATCGGCCTGGACAGCAGGTAGCCCTGCAGACGGGTGGCGCCGAGCGCGGTCAGCATCGACATCTGCTGCTCCGTCTCCACGCCTTCCGCCGTCACCTCGAGCTGCATCGCGCGCGCGATCAGCAGCATCGCGCGTATGATGGCGAAGCCCTCCTCGCTCTCCTCCTGCACGAAGGCGCGGTCGATCTTGATGGTGTTGATCGGCAGCGTCTTCAGCCGGGCCAGCGAGGAGAAGCCGGTGCCGAAATCGTCCAGCGCCAGGCAGACCCCGCGGGCGCGCAGCGCCTCCAGCGGCGGCATGATCCGGAACGGGTCGGCGACGAACATGCTCTCGGTGATCTCCAGGTGCAGCCGGTGCACCGGCAGGCCGGAGGCATCCAGCGCCGCCTGCACGTCCTCCAGCAGGTGGCCCGACAGGATCTGCGCCACCGAGATGTTCACCGCCACCGCCGGGGGATCCGGTCCGGGCCAGAGCACCGCGGCGCCGCACGCCTCGAACAGCACGAAGCGGCCGATGGCGACGATCTGCTCGGACTGCTCGGCGATCGGGATGAAGATCTCGGGGCTGATCCGGCCGAGCTCCGGATGGGTCCAGCGCAGCAGCGCCTCCATCACCTCGCAGCGCCCCGAGACGGCGTTGACGATCGGCTGGTAGTGCAGCGCCAGCGCCCCGTCGCCCGGCGCCTCGCGCAGGCTCTGCTCGATCAGGCGGCGCTCGCTGATCAGCCGGGCGAGTTCGGCGTTGAACACCGTCAGCCGGCCGCCGCCCTCCTTCTTGCCGGAATACATCGCGACGTCGGCGGCGCCGATCAGCTCGTCCTGCGAGGTGCCGTGCAGCGGGCACAGCGACACGCCGATGCTGACGCCGATCCGCACCGTGCGGCGGCCGCCCTGCGGCGGATCGGTCTCGATCGGCGCCGTCAAGGACCGCCGGATGCGCTCGGCGAGCGGCAGGATCTCGGCCTCCGCCCGGCAGCGCGTGGTCACGATGACGAACTCGTCGCCGCCCCAGCGCGCCACGTACGCCCCGAGGCAGCACTCCATCAGACGCCGCGCCGCCACCCGCAGCACGTGGTCGCCGACGTCGTGGCCCTGCAGGTCGTTGATCTGCTTGAAGCCGTCGAGGTCGAGGAACAGCACCGCGATCCCGGCCTCGGCCTGCGCGGCATCCCTCAGCAGCTCCGCCAGGCGCTCCGACAGCGTCGCCCGGTTGAGCAGGCCGGTCAGCGAATCCGTCGACGCCAGCCGGGCGAGCGCGCGGGCGTAGCTCTCGCGCTCCATGATCTCGCGCTGCAGGTCGGTGGTGCGCGCCTCGATGCGCGACTCCAGCGACTGGTTGGCGTCGTGCAGGGCGTCCTGGGCGGCGCGCAGCGAGGCGTTGGCGGCGGCCGTGCGATCCTGCTGCATCAGCGCGTCGGCCATCATCAGCTGGTGGCGGCGCGCCAGGCGGATGAAGTCGATGACCCGGTGATGCAGCACCATGCAGGTGCCGGTCATCACCACCGCGTCGCACAGGCCCAGCATGCCGAGCGAGAAGGCCACCCGGCCGGGCTGCAGCAGGAACATCAGCGAGAACGGCAGGATCAGCGACAGGCAGTAGCCGATCGACAGGCCCGACACCGCTCCGAGCATGATCGGGCTGCCGCCGGCCATCGCGGCCAGCACCACCGCCGCGCCGGCGCGGCCGGTCTCGCTCATCGCGTGGAAGAACAGCGGCGGAAAGGCGATCCAGACCAGCGAAGCGGCGGCAACGCCGCTCGCGTAGCGCCGGATCTCGGCCTCGCCGCCCGCAGCGCCCGACGGCCGCCGCGGATACCACAGCAGCAGGTCCAGCGTGCGCACGCCGAGCACCACCGCCATCGCGCCCAGCCAGCCGACCACGCGGTCGAGATCGCCGGTTGTCGCGATCATGATCGAGAGGAACAGGCTCGCCACCGCCGACATCGCGAGGCCGCCCGCCGCGTAGTCGTACAGCGCCTTCGCCTGGTCGCGCACGACGAGGTCGGCGAGCCGGCCCGGCGCCGGCGCGCCAGGCGGTCCGGAGGAGTACGCCTCAGCCGCTACGGCCCCGCTTTCCTGCAACGACGCCTCTCGATCGCCCCTGATCGGAGAAGCCTAGCCGTTTCGCGAGGCGATGGCATCCATCTGCCAGCAAATCGTCCGCATGGCGTGGCCGCGGATCAGCCCGCGGCGGCGTCCGAGGTCGCCGAGCCGCGCCACAGGTCGATGCCGCTCTCGACCGCGAAGCGATCAATCTCGGCGAGCTCGGCGGCGGTGAAGTCGAGATGGTGCAGCGCGTCCAGGCTGTCGTCGAGCTGGGCGATCGAACGCGCTCCGATCAGCGCCGAGGTCACGCGGCGGTCGCGCAGCACCCAGGCGATCGCCATCTGCGCCAGGCTCTGCCCGCGCCGCTGGGCGATCTCGTTGAGGGTGCGCACGCGGCCGATCAGGTCGTCGGTGAGCAGGTCGCGTGAGAACGAGCTATCCTTCGCGACGCGTGATCCCTCCGGAATGCCGCCCAGATACTTCGTCGTCAGCAGCCCCTGGCCGAGCGGCGAGAAGGCGATGCAGCCGGCGCCGAGCTGGTCCAGCGTGTCCAGCAGGCTGTCCTCGACCCAGCGATTGACCAGCGAGTAGGAGGGCTGGTGGATCAGCAGCGGCGTGCCCAAGGCCCGCAGGATGCCCGCCGCCTTGCGCGTCATCTCGGGCGAGTACGAGGAGATGCCGACATAGAGCGCCTTGCCCTGGCGCACCAGGTGATCGAGCGCGCCCATGGTCTCCTCCAGCGGCGTCGAGGTGTCGATCCGGTGCGAGTAGAAGATGTCGACATAGTCCAGCCCCATGCGGCGCAGGCTGTCGTCGAGGCTGCCGACCAGGTACTTGCGCGAGCCGCCGACGCCGTACGGCCCTGGCCACATGTCCCAGCCGGCCTTGCTGGAGATCACCAGCTCGTTTCGGTGCGGCCGCAGGTCCTGGGCCAGCATCTTGCCGAAATTCTCTTCCGCCGAGCCGTACGGCGGGCCGTAATTGTTGGCGAGGTCGAAATGCGTGACACCGCGGTCGAAGGCGCGGCGAACCACCGCGCGGCCGGTCTCGTAGACGTCGGCGCCGCCGAAATTATGCCACAGACCGAGCGAGATCGGCGGCAGGTCAAGCCCGCTGCGGCCGCAGCGACGGTAGGCGTGGCGGGTGTAGCGGTCGGTGTCGGGGACGTAGGTCATGTCTGCCTCCTCATGGGTCCAGCATCGAGAGCAATGCGGCCTCGTCGGGACGAGCGGCCGCTTGCACTTCCTGCCAGGCCGTCGCGTCGAGCAGCGACGCCACGTGGGGGCTGATCGCCAGCGCCCGGACGGCCTGCAGCGACGACCGCAGGGCAACGGGACAGAGCCGGTCGAAGTTCCGCGCGGTCTCGCCCGAGAAGAACAGGCAGGCCGCGACGCGGCCCTCCCGGAGCGCCGCGAGTGCCGCCGGCGACAGCGCGGCCGGACTCGCGGCGGCGTAGACGGTGCGACGATGCACCGCGTAGCCGGCGTCCCGCAGACACCGGCACAGCGCCTGTCCCTGGCCGCTCGCGGTCGGCAGCAGCAGGCCGGCCCCCGCCGGCAGGCGTGCGCGCACCAGGCGCGCCAGGTCTGCGGCGTCGCCGCCGGCGCTGACGCTGTCGGCGAAGCCGGCGGCCCGCGCCCGCGCGGCGCTGCCGTCGCCGACCGCGAGCAGCGGCAGCTGCCGCAGCGCGGGGTCGGATCTTGCGGCGTCGCTCAGTCCGGCCAGCGCCTGGCCGCTGGTCAGCAGGATCGCCCGCAGCCGGCGCGCGTCGGGCAGCCGGTGGCGCAGGCGGCGGATGCGCAGCAGCGGGCAGGCGATCGGCTGCAGCCCGAGTGCCGCGACCGCGCGCGCGGTCTCGCCGAGGCCGGGCTCAGGCCGGGTCACCAGGATCCCGCGCCGCACCGCCGCCGCCGGTTCAGCCGAACAGGTCGGGCGGGCTGTCGGCGCGCAGGCTGCGGCCGAGCTCGCGGCCGATCCGCTCAGCGTCGTCGGTGGCGCCGCTGATCGCGCGCTTGAGCAGGAACGACCCGTCCTCGCGCGCCACCAGGCCGGTCAGCCGCAGCTGCGGCGCCGCACCCGCGGCGCGCACCCCCGCTGCTCGCACCCCCGCTGCTCGCGCGTCGGCTACTCGCAAGTCGGCGTCGGCGATCGGCAGCAGCCTGGCATGGCCGCCGATCGGGGTGCGGCAGGAGCCGTCGAGCTCCGCCAGCAGGGCGCGCTCGGCGGTGGCGACCGCGCGCGCACGGTAATCCTCGATCGCCGCCAGCAGCTCGCGCAGTGCGACGTCGGCGGCGCGCACCGTCACGCCGACGATGCCCTGCCCGGCCGAGGGCACCATCAGCTCCGGGTCGAGCACGATGTCGGCGCGATCCTCCATGCCGAGACGGCGCAGCCCGGCGAGCGCCAGCAGGGTGGCGTCGCAGCGGCGCGAGGCGATCTTGTCGAGCCGGGTCTGCACGTTGCCGCGCAGCATGGTGATCCGCAGGTCGGGCCGCGCGTGCAGCAGCTGCGCCTGGCGTCGCACCGAGGCGGTGCCGATCAGGGCGCCCTGGGCGAGGCAGGCATAGGGATCGCCCGGTTCGGCAGCGGCGAGATCCTGCCCGAGGATCAGCACGTCGCGGGCGTCCTCGCGCGCGAGCGTGCAGGCGAGCACCAGCCCCGGCGGCAGCGTCGTCTCCAGGTCCTTCAGGCTGTGCACCGCGAAGTCGATCCGCCCGTCGGCGAGCGCCTCGTGGATTTCCTTGGCGAACAGGCCCTTGCCGCCGATCTCGGCGAGCCTGCGGTCCTGTATCTTGTCGCCGGTGGTGTTGATGGCGTGCTCCTGGAACGCGCCCATGTCACGCAGCAGCGGGCAGAACCGGGTCAGCATGGTCAGGAAGGCGCGCGTCTGCACCAGCGCCAGCGGCGAGCCGCGGGTGCCGACGCGCAGCGGCAGCGCCTGGCGCGGCACCGCGAGGCGCGCGGCGCCCGACAGGCTGCGCGCGGCGGCCTCGGCGGCCACTCTCTGCAGTGCGGAAGAAGGCTGTGCGGGACCCATGCGCGTGTCCTATTACCGGTGCGGTGCGAAGGAAAGACACGATGCCGGCGCAGCGCCGCACGCAGCCATCCGCGACGCGGGAAGCACCGGGCCCCGGCGCGGGCCCGGTGCTCGCGATCGAGTCCTCGTGCGACGAGACCGCCTGCGCGGTGCTGGATGCGGACGGCGCGGTGCTGGCCGAGGCGCTGCTGAGCCAGTCGGAGCACCAGGCGTTCGGCGGCGTGGTGCCGGAGATCGCCGCACGGGCGCACCTGGCGCACCTGCCCGTGCTCGCCGACCGGGTGCTGCGTCAGGCCGGGCTGCATCCGCGCGATCTCGGCGCGGTGGCGGCGAGCTGCGGGCCCGGCCTGATCGGCGGGCTGATCGTCGGCAGCGGCTTCGGCAAGGGGCTGGCGCTGTCGCTCGGGGTGCGGTTCGTGCCGGTCAACCATATCGAGGCGCACGCGCTGACCGCGCGCCTGCCGGGGCTGGTCGCGGGAGGTGCCGCGTTCCCCTACCTGCTGCTGCTGCTCTCGGGCGGTCACTGCCAGTGCGTCGCGGTGGAGGCGGTCGGAAGCTACCGCAGGCTCGGCGGCACCGTCGACGACGCCGTGGGCGAAGCCTTCGACAAGGTGGCCAAGATGCTCGGCCTCGGCTGGCCCGGCGGCCCGGCGCTGGAGCGGCTGGCGCGCCACGGCGACGCGGCCGCGGTGACGCTGCCGCGGCCGCTGCTCGGCCGGCCGGGCTGCGACTTCTCGTTCAGCGGGCTGAAGACGGCGGTGGCGCAGCGCCTGGCGCACCTGCCGGCCGGTGTCGCGGTGCCGCTGGCACTCGCCGCCGACCTGGCCGCGGGCTTCCAGCGATCGGTCGCCGACGTGCTCGCCGACCGGGCGGCGCACGCGGCGGCGATGATGCCCGAGGCGTCGCTGCTGGTGGTGGCGGGCGGGGTCGCCGCCAACGCGGCGCTGCGCGGCCGCCTGGCCGAGGTGGCCGAGGCGCGCGGCTGGCGCTTCGCGGCACCGCCGCCGAGCCTGTGCACCGACAACGCGGTGATGGTCGGCTGGGCCGCGATCGAGCGGCTGCGCGCCGGCTCATCGGGAGGATCGTGCGAGGCGGCCCGCGACGGGCTGCAGGCGCCGGTGCGGCCACGCTGGCCGCTGCAGGAGATGCGCCCGTGACCCGGCGTGCCGCGGCTGTCGCCGCGTGAACTACCGCCACGCCTACCATGCCGGCAACTTCGCCGACTGCATGAAGCACGCGCTGCTGGTCTGGCTGCTGCAGGCGCTGGCCCGCAAGCCCGCCGCGATGTTCGTGCTCGACACCCATGCCGGCGCCGGCCGCACCGATCTCGCCGGCGAGCCGGCGCGGCAGACCGGCGAGGCCGAGCACGGTGTCGGGCTGCTGCTGCGAGGCGAAGCGCCGCCGGCGCTCGCGTCGTATCTGCGGCTGGTGCGCGAGGGCGGCCGCTACTATCCGGGATCGCCGCTGCTGGTGCGGACGATGCTGCGCGCGCAGGACCGGCTGGCCTGCTGCGAGCTGCAGCCGCAGGAGCACGCGGCGCTGCGACGGCTGTTCCTCGGCGACGCGCAGGTGGCGGTGCATGCGCGCGACGGCTGGCAGGCGACGGCGGCGCTGCTGCCGCCGCGCGGGCCGCGCCGGGGACTGGTGCTGATCGACCCGCCCTTCGAGCGGCCGGGCGAGTTCGAGCGGCTGGCCGAGGCCGTGCAGACCGCGCGTCGGCGCTTCCCCGGCGGGGTGGTCGCCGCCTGGTACCCGATCAAGCACCGCGCGCCGGTGCGGGCGCTGCACGACCGGCTGCGCGCCTCTGGCGAGCCGGACCTGGTCTGCGCCGAGCTGATGCTGCGCCCACCGCTGGATGCCGCCCGGCTCAACGGCAGCGGCCTGCTGGTGGCGGGGCCGCCCTGGGGGTTCGACCAGGCGGCGACCGACATCCTGGACGCGATCGCCGATCGGCTCGCCGCTGTCGGCGGCGAGAGCGGCGCGCGCGCGGGCGTGGTCCGGCTCACGCCGGAACGGCACGCCGCCTGAGCGCCGCCGCCTCGCCGCGCGACGGCGCGCAGGTCGCCGGGCACCCGGCCGCGACGGTCGCGGTGATCGGCGCCGGCGCCTGGGGCGCCGCGCTGGCGATCCAGGCCGCACGCGCCGGCCAGCGGGTGCTGCTGTGGGCGCGCGGCCCGGACGCGGTGCTGCCGGACGGCAGCCTGCGGCGGCTGCCGGGGATGGCGCTGCCGGCGGCGGTGACCGTGACCCGCGAGCTGCCGCGGCAGGCCGACGCGGTGCTGCTGGCGGTGCCGGTGCAGCATCTGCGCGCGGTCGCCTGCCGGCTCGCCCTGCGCGCGCCGCTGCTCGCCTGCTGCAAGGGGCTGGAGCGGCAGACCGGGCGGCTGCCGCTGGAGCTGCTCGCGGAACTGCATCCGGGGCTGCCGCTGGCGGTGCTGGGGGGGCCGAACTTCGCGCGCGAGGTCGCGGCCGGCCTGCCCTGCGCCGCGGTGCTCGCCTCCGAGGACGCGGCACTCGCCACCGTGCTGAGCCGGATGCTCGCCTCCGAGCGGTTCCGGCTCTATGTCGGCGACGACCCGCTCGGGGTGCAGCTCGGCGGTGCGGGCAAGAACGTGATCGCCATCGCCGCCGGTGCCGCGAGCGGCGCCGGGCTCGGCGAGAACGCGCGCGCGGCACTGGTGACGCGGGGCGTGGCCGAGCTCGGCCGGCTGATCGTGGGCCTCGGCGGCAGGCCGGAGACCGCGTCCGGCCTGTCGGGACTGGGCGACCTGGTGCTGACCTGCACCGGCAGCGCCTCGCGCAATGCGCGCCTGGGTGCGGCGCTGGGCGGCGGCGAGCGCCTGGACACGGTGCTGTCGGCGGCGCGGCTCGCCGCGGACGGGATCGCCGAGGGGGTCGAGACCGCGCCTGCGCTCGCCGCCCGGGCGGCCGGCTCGGGGGTATCGGTGCCGGTGATCGAGGCGGTGTCGCTGCTGCTGGGCGGCGCGATCGACCTGCGGCAGGCGATCGAGCTGCTGCTCGCGCGTCCCGCCGGCAGGGAATGACAACGGAGAATAGCACCATGCGGCTGGCCTGCCTGTGGACCCTGATGCTGCTGACCGCGATCCCGCTTGCCGCGACGGGCGCCGCCCGCGCGGCGGATCCGGCGGCGATCCTGTCCTCCGGGGCACCCACGCCCGCCGACCTGGTGGGCCGGGCGCCGGACCGCGACTGGCGCACGATCGACGCGGGCGAGCTGATGCTGCTCGACCTCGGCGGCGGCGCGCGGGTGACGATCCAGCTCGCACCCGGCTTCGCGCCGGCCCATGTCGGCAACATCCGGCGACTGATCGCGCAGCGCTGGTTCGATGCCACCAGCATCAACCGGGTGCAGGACGACTACGTCGTGCAGTGGGGCGACGGCACCGGCAACAAGCGGCTGCCGCCCGACCTCGCGACCCGGCCGGCAGCCGAGTACGAGCGCCCGGCCGCCGGGCTGCGCATCACCCCGCTCGACGCGCGCGACGCCTACGCCGCCGCGGCCGGCTTCGCCGATGGCTGGCCGGTGGGACGCGATCCCGCCACCGGCACCGCCTGGCTCGCGCACTGCTACGGCATGGTCGGCGTCGGCCGCGAGCTGCCGCCGGACACCGGCAGCGGTGCCGAGCTGTACGCCGTGATCGGCCAGGCGCCGCGCCAGCTCGACCGCAACATCGCCCTGGTGGGTCGGGTGATCGACGGCATCGAGGCGCTGGACACGCTGCCGCGCGGCACCGCCGCACTCGGCTTCTACGCGCGGCCGGAGCAGCGCAAGACCATCCTGCGGGTGCGCCTCGCCGCCGAGCTGCCGGTGGCAGGGCGGCCGGCCTGGCAGGTGATGCGCACCGACAGCCCGAGCTTCGCCGCCTACGCCCGCGCGCGCGCCGACCGGCGCGACGTGTTCTACGTCCGTCCGCATGGTGGTGCCGACCTGTGCAACATACCGGTGCCGTCGCGCCGGGTGGCGGCACCGTGACGCGCGGCCCGCGGCGTCGGGCCGCCGACGCGATGCGGCGCGCGAGACCGGCCGCCCTGCTGCTCGCAGGCGCCTGGCTCGCCGGCTGCGCGGTCGCACCCCCCGCCTGCGTCGCGGCCGGGCAGTGGGTCGCGCCGGACACGCTGCGCCCGCTCGCAGGTCCGCGGGCGTGGCCACCCGCCGCGGTCACCCTGCTCGGCGAGCGGCACGACAGCGCGCCCGACCATCGCTGGCAGCTCGCCACCGTCGAGCGCCTGTACGCCCGCGACCCGGGACTGGTGCTCGGCTTCGAGATGTTCCCGCGCGCCGCCCAGCCGGTGCTCGACCGCTGGGTGGCGGGCGGGTTGCCCGAGCGCGACTTCCTGCTGCGTTCCGATTGGGCGCATGTCTGGGGGTTCGACGCCGCACTCTACCTGCCGGTGTTCCGCTTCGCCCGCGACCACCGCATCCCGATGCTGGCGCTGAACGTGTCCGGCCGCGTGATCCGGCTGGTCGCCCGTCTGGGCTGGCAGGCGGTCCCGGTCGCCGACCGCGAGGGCGTCGGCACCCCGGCGCCGGCGAGTGCGGCGTATCGCAGCCGGCTCGCGGACGCGATGTCCGGCCATGGCGGCCCGCCGATGACGCCGCAGCGGCTGCAGCATTTCATCGACGCCCAACTGGTCTGGGACCGCGCGATGGCGGAGGCGATCGCGGCCCAGCGCGCCCGCGCGCCGCTGCGTCCGGTGGCCGCCCTGATGGGAGAGGGCCACCTGGAGAACCGCGACGGGGTGCCGCACCAGCTCGCCGCACTGGGAGTCGCGGGGGTGCGCGTGCTGGTGCCGGCGCATCCGCTCTGCGCCCCGCTCGGCCGCGGCTACGCCGATGCGGTGTATGTCGACTGAGGCGCCAGGGCTCTGCCCTGGACCCGCTCAAGGCGAAGCCTTGAGAATCCATTTATTTGAATTGGTTTCCAAAGGCCGAGGCCTTTGGCGGGTCTGGGCAGAGCCCAGCCTTGCCTCCTGACGGTCAGTCTCTCAGGCCGGCGCGACGCGCCTCAGCCGCCGCAGCGTCTCCGGGCCGCGCTCGACGGCGCAGCACAGGTAGCGCGACGTGCCGCCGGCGGTCTCGTCGATCGGCCAGGCGGTCAGGCCGAGATCGTCGTACAGGTGCAGCAGTGCGGCGCCGACCTGCCAGAACACCGGGTCGCGGCCTTCCTGCAGCGCCAGGTCGCGCAGCCGCCAGATCGCCGAGACCTGCTCGGCGGCGGCGCCGACCGGATCGCCGAGCGCGACCAGCAGCGCGCCGTGCGGTGCCGCGAGGCGGGTGAAGGCGATCGCGGCGCGGCCGGTCTCGCCGAGCACCACCCCCTGCGGCGCGGCACCCGGCCGGTTCTGCAGCAGGCCGCGCGGCGCGCAGGCCTGCGGGTCGATCATGGCGCCGTAGCGCGCCCTGCCCTCGCCCTCCCAGGGCAGGGTCGCGATCCGCCCCGGCGAGAACAGCCGCCACAGTGCCGCCAGCATGATCAGCACCGCGCAGGCGAGCGAGGCGCGGGTGCGGTTGGTGGCGTCGTGCGCCAGCACCACCGACCACCAGCTGTTGGCGTCGATGAAGCGCAGGTTCGGCTCCAGCCGGCCGAGGATCAGCACGCAGCCGATCAGCAGCAGCAGCGGCAGCGCGGTGCCGGGCGCGAACGGCTCGCTGAGGATGCGGGCGTGGCGGTAGTACGAACTGCGGAACGGCGCGATCAGCAGCGCCGACAGCAGCAGGATGCCCGGCACCAGCGGCATGGTGCCGCGCAGCGCGGTCAGCACGGCGGCGGCGCAGAGCAGCGCGATGGTGCCGCCCCAGGCCAGGGTGACGCGGTTGGCCAGGCCGATCGCGAGCCCCATCAGGGCGGCGCCGATCAGCGACGGCACGTAGTCGCCGGCGAACGCCGTGATCCAGGCGGTGACGCCGGAGGGCCGGTCGAACAGGCTGGCACCCGGCGGCAGCACGACGTCGAGGTCGGAGGCGGGATCGAGCACGCCGAGTGCGAGCAGCATCGCGCCGCACAGCGACACCGCGCCGACCGCGACACCCACCGAGAAATCCGCCTCGCTCTGGCGGATCACCAGGCTGGGCCGCGGCAGTCGCGCCGCGCCGGCCGGTCTGCGGCGCAGCATCGCGACGATGGCGTCGCCGCGCAGCAGCAGCTCGTGGCCGGCGAACAGGATGCCGGCGAGGAACAGCGGCAGGATGTAGTAGAAGATCCGGAACACGAAGATCATGCCCAGGATGCGCGGCGCCGGCAGCCAGGCCGACAGGCCGAGCAGCATGGCACCGTCGAACACGCCGAGCCCGCCCGGCACGCTGGCGAGCAGCCCCGCGGTGTAGGAGGCGATGTAGATCGCGAGGAACGTCGCATAGCCCAGCCCCGGCGCGGACGGCAGCAGGGTGTAGGCGATGGCGGCGGTGGCGGCGACGTCGAGGCTGGCGACGACCACCTGGGCAACCGCCATGCCCGGCCGGGGCAGCTCGACATGCAGCGGCCCCAGCCTGAGGTGCCTGCAGCGGCTGGAGAGCAGCACGTAGCCGATCACGACGCCCCAGGCGGCGAGCCCGGCGAGGCGCAGCAGCGCCGTCGGCAGCGCGTGGCCCAGGAACGGCACCGCCGCGGGCTCGATCAGCAGCACGCCGCCGATCAGACCGCAGGCGCCGAACACGAAGGTCAGCGAGCAGAAGGCGATGATCTGCGCGATCTGCGTCGGCGGCACCCCCCAGTTGCCGTACAGCCGGAACCGCACCGCCGCCCCGGAGAGGGCCGCGAAGCCCAGGTTGTGCGACAGCACGTAGGAGCAGAACGAGGCGAAGCAGGTGCGCCGGAAGCCGACCCGGCAGCCGGCGTGGAGGGTCGCCAGGCGGTCGTAGAACGACAAGATGAAGTAGGACAGCAGCGTGCACCCGGCGGAGGCTAGCAGGGCGCGGCCGGGGATCGCGTGCAGCCCGTCGCGCACCTGGCGGAAGCTCAGGTGGCGGAACTCGCGCTGCACCACGAAGATCGCGCCCAGGAGCAGCAGCAGCCCGAGCAGGTGGGGGCATTGCCGTCCGAGGCGGACGGCGAGCAGCCTGCCCCTGGATCGCGGCGCCGAGCACCCGGCCGCGTCGGGTTCAGGGCAGATCCCGGTCCTGACCCTGAGCATCGCGATCACCCGGTCAGCGCGCGAGCGCCGGCTCGATCAGCGCCGCCTCGATCAGCGCCACCGTCTCGGCGACGCCGTAGAGCGCGATGAAGATGCCGAAGCGCGGACCCTCGCGCTGGCCGAGCAGCACCTCGTAGAGGCAGCCGAACCAGTCGCGCAGGGTCGCGAAGTCGTGCCGCTTGCCGACCTCGAACACCAGGTTCTGGATCGCCTCCGGATCGGGCGCAGGGGCCCAACTGGAGCCGGGGCCGGGCTCGCCGACGGGGCCGGGCGCGATCCCCTTCAGCGTCTCGGCGAGGTCCGCCAGCGCCGCGCGCTCTCGCGCCTCGGGCGCGCGGAAGCGCTTCTGCGGACGCACGAAGTCTCGGTAGTAGGCGAGCGCGTGATCGACCAGGCGCGCCAGCAGCGGGTGCGAGTCGGGGCCGGTGCGGGCGTCGTAGCGGCGCAGATAGGCCCACAGCACGTCGGCGTTCTCGGCGTTGGCGACCGAGGCGAGGTTCAGCAGCATCGTGAAGCCGATCTGGCTCCCGTCGCGCGGCGGCAGCGCGCCGCCATGGATGAACCAGGCCGGATTGGCGTGCAGCGCGTCGCCCTGCTGCTCGCGGGCGCGGGCGAGGTTGGCCAGGTACTCGTCGGTGGCGCGCGGGATCACGTCGAAGAACAGGCGCTTGGCGCGCTGCGGGGCGACGAACATGTACTGCGACAGGCTCTCCGGGGGCGCGTAGCGCAGCCATTCCTCGACCGAGATGCCGTTGCCGCGCGATTTCGAGATCTTCTGCGCCTGCTCGTCGAGGAACAGCTCGTAGGTCAGGCTGGCCGGCGGCTCGGCGCCGAGCAGGCGGCAGATCTTCGCCGACAGCCGCACGCTGTCGATCAGGTCCTTGCCGGACATCTCGTAATCGACGCCCAGTGCCGCCCAGCGCATCGCCCAGTCGGCCTTCCACTGCAGCTTGGCGGCACCGCCGAACACGCTGGTCTCGAAGCGCTCGCCGTCCGCATCGCGCCAGCGCAGCGTGCCCGTGTCGGCATCGACCGCCTCGATGCGCACCTGCATCACCGCGCCGGTGCGCGGATGCAGCGGCAGCACCGGCGAGTAGGTGGCGCGCCGGTCGGGCCCCAGCGTCGGCGCCACCGCCGCCACGATCTCGTCATGCACCTGCAGCACGCGGCGCAGCGTCGCGTCGAACCGGCCGGAGGTGTAGTACTCGGTCGAGGAGGCGAACTCGTACTCGAAGCCGAACCCGTCCAGGAAGGCGCGCAGCCGGGCGTTGTTATGGGCGGCGAACGACGCGTGGGTGCCGAACGGATCGGGCACCCGCGACAGCGGCTTGCCCAGGTGCTCGGCCAGCATGTCGCGCCGCGGCACGTTGTCGGGAACCTTGCGCAGCCCGTCCATGTCGTCGCTGAACGCCAGCAGGCGGGTCGGCCGGCCGGTGAGCTCCGTGTAGGCCTGCCGCACCCACGAGGTGCGCGCGACCTCGCCGAAGGTGCCGATATGCGGCAGCCCGGATGGGCCGTAGCCGGTCTCCAGCAGCGCCGGCCGGCTCGGGTCGCTTCCCTGCAGGCGCTCGGCCAGCCGCGCCGCCTCGTCGAACGGCCAGGCGCGGGTCGGCTGCGCCTTGGCGGCGGCGGGAGCTTTCGCCGGGTGTGGACGATCGTGCGGATCTGACGGCATGCCGCGGAGGCTATGAACGCGACACGACGCGGTCAATCGCCCTATAAGGGTGTCCTGATGCCTGATCCGCGAGCGACGCCGGACGCCACCGCCCTCGCCGGTCGCGACTCCTCGATATCCTCGGACCTGATGCCGCCCGCGCTCGTGGCCGGGCACGGCCTGGTCTCGCTGCTGACCCCGGACGGCGAGCTGCTGGAACTGGCGCCGCCGCAGGCCGCGGCGCTGCTGCGCGACATGGCGCCGCCGCTGGTGGTGCACGCGCCCTCGACGCGGCGGCGGCTCGGCGCGCCCACCCTGCCGGTCCTCGACCTGCTGGAGCTGTTCGCCTTCGTGCTGCCCGCGCGTGCGGCCGCACCCACCCCGCGCGGCCTGGCGCTGGCGCTCGACCTGTCGGAGGCCGAGATCGGCCGCGCCGACGCTGCCCTGCTGCCGGAGCTCGCCGGCCTGCTGCTGCAGCGCGCCGCCGGCCTGCTGCGCACGCCCTCGGGTGCCGACATGCCGGCGCTGGCGATGCTCGCACTCGGCGCCGGATGGAGCTGGGGGCCGTCGCTGTGCGCCGCCCTCGGGCTGGCGCCGGAGGCGGGCGGCCTGCTGCCGCCGGAGGCGATGCAGCCGGCGCAGGCGCTGCGGGTGTGGCGCCGGCTGCCGCGATGGGAGGAGAGCGCGCCGCGTCCGCCGCCCGGCAGCCTGGAGGTCACGCCGCAGGAGGCGCGCGCGCGGCTGGGCCGGCTGCTCGGTCCCGACGCCGAGCAGCGTGCCGGGCAGGCCGACTACGCCGACGCCGCCAGCGGCGCGTTCCGGGTTCGGCCGGCGCGCGGCGACCCGCGCCTGGTGCTGGCTGAGGCCGGCACCGGCACCGGCAAGACGCTGGGCTACATCGCGCCGGCGAGCCTGTGGGCGGAGCGCAATGGCGGCACGGTGTGGATCAGCACCTACACCAGGCACCTGCAGCGCCAGATCGAGACCGAGCTGAGGCGGCTGCATCCCGATCCGGCGCAGCGCCGCCGCCGGGTGGTGCTGCGCAAGGGCCGGGAGAACTATCTCTGCCTGCTCAACCTGGAGGATGCCGTCGTCCAGGCCGAAACCGGCCGCGCCAGCCGCGGCGGCAGCGCGCTGATCCCGCTGGCGCTGCTGGCGCGCTGGGCCGCCGCCACCTCGGACGGCGACGTGCTGGGCGGCGACCTGCCCGGCTGGTTCGCCGAGATCTTCGGCCACGCCACCGTCTCGGGGCTCGCCGACCGCCGCGGCGAGTGCATCCACGGCGCCTGCGGCCACTACCAGCGCTGCTACATCGAGCACGGCATACGGCGCGCGCGCGAGGCCGACCTGGTGGTGGCGAACCACGCCCTGGTGCTGACCCAGGCCGCCTACCACACGATGTCGGGCGGCGGCGCGGACGAGGACCAGGTGCCGACCCGCTACGTGTTCGACGAGGGCCACCACCTGCCGGAAGCCGCCGACAGCGCCTTCTCCGCCGAGCTGTCCGGGGTCGAGGCGGCCGAGCTGCGTCGCTGGCTGCTCGGCGCCGAGGGCGGCCGGTCGCGCGCCCGCGGCCTGCGGCGCCGGCTCGACGAGCTGGTGGCGGGGCAGGCGGAGCTGGAGACGCCGATGCAGGCCGCCCTGCTGGCCGCGCACGCGCTGCCCGCCCCCGGCTGGTCGGCGCGGCTGACCGACGCCGAGCTGCCGCTGGCGACCGTCCCGCCGGCCCCCGCCGCGCCGGCGCTCGCCAATCCGACCGAGGCGCTGCTGGCGCTGCTGCGACGGCAGGTGCTGGCGCGCATGCGGGCCCGCGGCGAGGCGGGAGAGTGCGACCTGCATCCGGTCGAGGCAGGGCTGGCGCTGGCGGCGGCGGCGCTGGAGCGGGCGCTGCTGCGGATCGTCGAGCCGCTGCGCACGCTGGTGGGCCGGCTCGCCGCACGGCTGGAGGAGGAGGCCGACAGCCTGGATTCAGCGGCCCGCGGACGCATCGAGGCGATGTGCCGGGTGATCCAGCGTCGCGCGGTCAGCCGGCTGGAGGGCTGGATCCAGATGCTGCGCGCGCTGCCGGAGCCGCCGGCGGCGGACCGCACGCCGAGCCACGTGATGTTCCTGCGTCTGCAGCGGCGTCCCGGGACCGCGGCCGCGGACCGCGATGTCGGGCTGCACCGGCACTGGCTCGACCCGACGATCCCGTTCGCGCACGCCCTGGCGGCGCCCGCGCACGGCATCCTGATCACCTCGGCGACGCTGCGCGACGAGAGCGGCGCCGACGCGCGCGCCGCCTGGGAGGCGGCGGAGGCGCGCACCGGTGCCGTGCACCTGCCCTCGCCGGCGACGCGCGCCTCGCTCGCCAGCCCGTTCGACTATGCCCGGCAGACCCGCGCCTTCATCGTGGGCGATGTCGCCCACGACGATCCCGAGCAGCTCGCCGGCGCCTACCGCGCCCTGTTCCTGGCCGCCGGCGGCGGCGGGCTGGGGCTGTTCACCGCGATCAGCCGGCTGCGACAGGTGCAGCAGCGGCTGGCGGAACCGCTGGAGCGGGCCGGCATCCCGCTGTTCGCGCAGCACGTCGATGCGATGGACAATGCGACCCTGGTGGACGTGTTCCGCACCGAGATCGATTCCTGCCTGCTCGGCACCGACGCGATGCGCGACGGCGTCGACGTGCCCGGCCGGGCGCTGCGCCTGGTGGTGTTCGAGCGCGTGCCCTGGCCGCGTCCCGACATCCTGCACCGCGAGCGGCGCATCCACCTCTCCGGCGGCGCGCCGACGCTGTACGACGACCGCATCGCCCGGCTGCGCCTGCGCCAGGCGTTCGGGCGGCTGATCCGCACCGCGACCGACACCGGCGTGTTCGTGCTGCTCGACCGCCGCGCGCCGAGCCGGCTGCTCTGCGGCCTGCCCGACGGCGTGCAGGCGAGGCGCACCGGGCTCGCCGAGGCGGTGGCGCAGACCGCGCGGTTCCTGTCGCCGCCCTGAGGCGTCAACTAAGACGGCGGCGCGGCGTTCGGTGGTCAGAGCGAAGCCAAGGAACCCAGCGATGAGCGACGCCGGCCAAGATCCCACCACCATCCCGATCCTCGGCGGCACGGTGCGAGAGGTGCAGGGATTGCTGCCCGACGAGGGCGCGCTGCAGCAGGCGACCTACGCGCTGCTGAGCGCCGGCTTCGACCGCGGCGACCTCAGCCTGCCCGATGCACGCGGCAATGCGGCCGATCCGGTGGCGACCGAGAACCCGGCCGACGAGCACGACACCCGACAGGTGCGCACGATGATGACGAGCACGATCGGCATCGCCGGCGCGCTGATCGGCGGCACGGTGGCCTCGGTCGCGACCGGGGGTGCCATGCTGCCGGTGGCGGCGGCGGCGGTGGCGGCGGCCGCCGGCGCCGGCGGCGTGACCCAGATGGGCTTCCAGGGGGCGGCCAACACCCGCGAGGCGGCGCACGACGCGCAGGGCGCCAAGGGCACCCTGATGCTCTCCGCCCTGGTGCGCGACGACGAGAAGGAGAAGCTCGCGACCGCGATCCTGCGCGAGCAGGGTGCGAGTGCCGTCGAGACCGTCGAGCGGCACGGCGCCGGCACCTGGGGTACCTGAGCGCCAGTCAGGATTCGGGGCAGTGAGGGCGCGCTAGGCGGGCTGCTGAGAAACCAAGGCAAGGGCTCTGCCCTTGACCCGTTGGGGCCGCAGGCCCCAAACCCCATCTTCTAAATCAAGGTCTTCAAAGGCTTGCCTTTGATGGGGTCAAGGGGCAAAGCCCCTTGCCTTCCCGTCGTTCCGTAACCTTCTAAGTCAGCGGCGTGCTAGGCGGGCTTGAGGTTGGTGGCGGCTGCCTTGCCGCGCTCCATCGCGATCTCGTAGGTGACCTTCTGCCCCTCGTTGAGGCCGCGCAGGCCGGCGGCCTGCACCGCGGTGATGTGGACGAACACGTCCTTGCCGCCGTCCGAGGGCATGATGAAGCCGAAGCCCTTCGTGGTGTTGAACCACTTCACGGTGCCGATTGCCATTGACCGTGCAACTCCCCATCCCGCCCGGACACCGCGCCTGGGCTTCTCCATCCCGCGGGCCCGGTTCGGAACCCCAGTTAACGTTTCGTAATGGGCTCAGAAAACCTCGGCGGTGTCAATCACGACTGCATGATCGGTGCATCCAAATCGGATGGGCATCAACGAAGTAGGGCGGCCCCTGCGGGCCGCCCTCCTCCGAGACGCTGACGGGTCGATGACGGGCCGGATCAGAAATCCATGTCGCCCATGCCGCCGCCCGGAGGTCCGCCCGCGGGGGCCTTCTTCTCGGGCTTCTCGGCGATCATCGCCTCGGTGGTGACCAGCAGGCCGGCGACCGAAGCCGCATCCTGCAGGGCGGTGCGAACCACCTTGGTCGGATCGATGATGCCGGCATCGATCAGGTTCTTGTACTCGCCGAGCTGGGCGTCGAAGCCGAACGCGTATTCCGGGTTCTCGAGCACCTTGCCGGCGATCACCGCACCGTCCTCGCCGGCGTTCTCGGCGATCTGACGAAGCGGCGTCTGGATCGCCTTGCGGATGATCTCGATGCCGAACTTCTCGTCCTCGTTGAGCGGGTGGATGGTGGCGAGCACCAGCGAGGCGCGCGCCAGCGCGGTGCCGCCGCCCGGCACGATGCCTTCCTCGACCGCGGCGCGGGTCGCATGCAGCGCGTCGTCGACGCGATCCTTGCGCTCCTTGACCTCGACCTCGGTGGAGCCGCCGACGCGGATCACCGCGACGCCGCCGGCGAGCTTCGCCAGACGCTCCTGCAGCTTCTCGCGGTCGTAGTCCGAGGTGGTCTCCTCGATCTGCGCCCGGATCTGGCCGCAGCGGCCCTGGATGTCGGCCTTCTCGCCGACGCCCTCGACGATCGTGGTGTTCTCCTTCTCGATATGCACCTTCTTGGCGCGACCGAGCATGGCGAGCGTCACGTTCTCGAGCTTGATGCCGAGGTCTTCGCTGATCACCTGGCCGCCGGTCAGGATCGCGATGTCCTCGAGCATCGCCTTGCGGCGATCGCCGAAGCCCGGCGCCTTGACGGCGGCGATCTTCAGGCCGCCGCGCAGCTTGTTGACCACCAAAGTGGCCAGCGCCTCGCCGTCGACGTCCTCTGCGATGATCATCAGCGGACGGCCGGACTGCACGACGCTCTCGAGCAGCGGCAGGATCGGCTGCAGCGACGACAGCTTCTTCTCGTGGATCAGGATGTAGGGGTTATCCAGGTCCGCGATCATCTTCTCGGCGTTGGTGATGAAGTACGGCGAGATGTAGCCGCGATCGAACTGCATGCCCTCGACGACGTCGAGTTCGGTCTGGATGCCCTTGGCCTCCTCGACGGTGATCACGCCCTCGTTGCCGACCTTCTGCATGGCCTGGCTGATCATCTCGCCGATGTCGGTCTCGCCGTTGGACGAGATCGTGCCGACCTGCGCGGTCTCGGCGGGCGTGGTGATCTTCTTGGTGTTCTTCTCGAGCTCGGAGACGACCAGGGCGACCGCCTTGTCGATGCCGCGCTTGAGGTCCATCGGGTTCATGCCGGCGGCGACGGCCTTCAGGCCCTCGCGGACGATGGACTGCGCCAGCACGGTCGCGGTGGTGGTGCCGTCGCCGGCGATGTCGTTGGTCTTCGATGCCACTTCGCGCACCATCTGCGCGCCCATGTTCTCGAACTTGTCGGACAGCTCGATCTCTTTGGCGACCGTCACACCGTCCTTGGTGATCCGCGGCGCGCCGAAGCTCTTGTCGAGCACCACGTTGCGGCCCTTGGGGCCGAGCGTCACCTTCACCGCGTCGGCGAGGATGTCCACGCCGCGCAGCATGCGCTGGCGGGCGTCGCCGCCGAACCGTACGTCTTTGGCTGCCATATCTGCTTCTCCTTGATTGTTTCGGAACCGCTATCGGGGATGCGGGATCAGGCGGCCTTCTCGATGACGCCCATGATGTCGCTCTCCTTCATGATCAGCAGCTCCTCGCCGTCGATCTTGACCTCGGTGCCGGACCACTTGCCGAACAGCACGCGGTCGCCGGCCTTGACGTCCAGCGCCACGATCTGGCCCTGCTCGTTGCGGGCGCCGATGCCGACGGAGATGATCTCGCCCTCCATCGGCTTCTCCTTGGCGGTGTCTGGAATGATGATGCCGCCCGCGGTCTTCTCTTCGCCGGTCAGCCGGCGGACCACGACCCGGTCATGCAGGGGACGGAAACTCGCCATTTCGGATCGCTCCTCGATCGAGGCGACGCCCTTGCCGTAAGCGACGCCGCCGGTTGCTGGCACTCCGAGGCACCGAGTGCCAGGGTTGCCGGAGTGGCGGTTTAGGCCCGGCCGGCGGCATAGTCAAGCGCCCGGCAGCACTCCTGCCGCTCGAGTGCCAAGCATCTGATCGAACGGGATTTCTTGTTGCGAAAGCCGGGTGGAACCGGTCAGGATCGGCCATTGTCACGAAAGCTTCGCGATCCCCTCGGAGACGCTCATGACCTTGTCGCTGCAGCTCAAGGATTACCGCCTGACCACGGCGGAGATCCTCTACCACCTGCCCGACCATCCGGCGATGCTGCAGTCCTATATCTGGCAGGAGCTCGACATCGCCCCGGCCTATCCGACGCTGCACAAGTTCCTCGATTTCTGGCGCAGGGAGATCGAGGGCAGGCTGCACTCCGTCCGCGTCGGCTCGATGACCCTGATCCGGCCGCCCGCGATCCGCGCCCCGAGCGCGGTGCTGACGCTGCAGTAGCGGGCGCCGGCTAGTCCTGCCGTTCCGGCGCGTCCTCGCGTCGCACCCCGTCCAGCAGCGCGCGCCGCGCCGCCTCCGCGCGCCGGTCGTTCAGCTTGGCGGGCCCGGTGCGGCCGAAGCGGACGCGGTTCTCCTCGGCCAGCGCCACTTCCCGGGCGCGGGCACGGCGTTTCTTGGCGCGGTTAAGGTTGACGATCTCGTCCATAGCCTCATCCTGCCCTATTCGGCTTCCAAGGACGAGCAGCATGGGCAAGATCATCACCCTCACCGCGACCGACGGCCACGGCCTGTCGGGCTACGAGGCCGGCCTGCCCGACAGCCCGCGCGCGCTGGTGGTGGTCCAGGAGATCTTCGGGGTGAACCACCATATCCGCACCGTGTGCGACGGCTTCGCCGACGCCGGCTATCACGTCGTGGCGCCGGCGCTGTTCGACCGCGCCGAGCGCGGCGTCGAGATGGGCTACGAGGGCGCGAACATGCAGCGCGGCAGGGCGGTCGCCCAGAAGATCAAGCCCGAGGACACGCTCGCCGACATCCTCGCCGCCGCCGAGGCGCTCGGGCGCGAGACGGTCGGCATCATCGGCTATTGCTGGGGCGGCACCATGGCCTGGGCGTCGGCGACCCGCACCCATCGCTTCAAGGTGGCGGTCGGCTGGTACGGCGGCGGCATCGCGGCGACCAAGGACGCGACGCCGAACTGCCCGGTGCAACTGCATTTCGGGGCCGAGGACGACCACATCCCGCTGTCGGACATCGAGGCGATACGCGCCGCACAGCCGGGCGTGGAGGTGTTCGTCTACGAGGGTGCGGGACACGGCTTCGGCTGCTCCGAGCGCGGCAGCTACGAGGCGCGCTCCGCGGCCCTCGCCCAGGAGCGCAGCCTGAGCTTCCTGCAGCATCATCTCTGAGCCGCCCAACCCCGCGGCAATTTCCCCGAGCCCGGACATGAACCGGTCGTTGCCGTTATCGTTAGGTTCGGCAGCCGATCCGGCAGTCAACCCTGGGGGAGATGCGTCGCATGCTCGGAACCATCCTGCTGGTCATCCTGATCCTGCTGCTGGTCGGCGCGCTGCCGACCTGGGGCTATAGCGGCGGCTGGGGCTACTTCCCGTCGGGCGGACTGGGACTGGTGCTGATCGTCGTGATCATCCTGCTGGTGATGGGACGGATCTGACCGTTCGTATCGGATAGGATAGGGCAAGGGCTCTGCCCTTGACCCGTTGGGGCCGGCGACCCCAAACCCCGTTTTCTTAAATCAAGGTTTTCAAAGGTTTGCCTTTGATGGGGTCGAGGGGCAAAGCCCTTCGCCTTAGCCGGCCCGCAGCGCGCGACCGGCGACCGCGTCGAGCCGTGCCAGCAGCGCCGGGTCGCGGGCGTCGGGCGCGGTGATCAGCGCGTGGTCCAGCGCCCGGTCGCAGCCGGCGAAGCATGGGCTGCGTCGCGCGCCCAGGCGCGGGATCACGCCGGCCACCAGGCTGCGCGCACGGTCGGCGTTGGCCTGCATCACCTGCACCACCGCCTCGACGGTCACGCTGTCATGGCCGGTGCGCCAGCAATCGTAGTCGGTGACCATCGCCACGGTGGCGTAGCAGAGCTCCGCCTCGCGGGCGAGCTTGGCCTCGGGCATGTTGGTCATGCCGACGACCGAGCAGCCCCAGGAGCGGTAGAGCTGGCTCTCCGCGCGGCTGGAGAACTGCGGCCCCTCCATCACCAGGTAGCTGCCGCCGCGCGTCACCGGCAGGCCAAGGCGCTCGCACTCGGCCTGCAGCGCGTCGCCGAGGCGCGGGCAGAGCGGGTCAGCCATCGAGACGTGCGCCACCATGCCGCTGTCGAAGAAGCTCTTCTCGCGCGCGAACGTGCGGTCGATGAACTGGTCGATGATCACGAACTGGCCGGGCGGCAGCTCCTCCCTCAGCGATCCGACCGCCGATAGCGACACGACGTCGGTCACCCCCGAGCGCTTCAGCGCGTCGATGTTGGCGCGGTAGTTCACCCGGCCCGGCGGGATCCGGTGGCCGCGGCCGTGTCGCGGCAGGAACACGCAGCGCACCTCGCCCAGGCGGCCGAACAGCAGCGCGTCCGAGGGCTTGCCCCAGGGTGTCTCGACCTCGCGCCAGACCTTGTCCTCGAGACCCTCGATGTCATAGAGGCCCGAGCCGCCGATCAGGCCGATCACCGGCTGGATCTCGCCCTCGGCGGCGGCGTCAGGAGCGGACATCGGCCCAGACCTTGCGCTTGACCACGAACACCAGCCCGAGCAGCCCGACCAGGTAGATCACCACCCGCACCCCCATGCGCCTTCGCTCCTCCAGGTGCGGCTGCGCGGTCCAGGCGAGGTATGTCGCGACGTCGTGCGCCATCTGCAGCTTGGTCGGCTTGGTGCCGTCCGCGTACTTGACGTGCGCGTCCTCCAGCACGTCGGGCATCGCCACCGAGTTGCCGGGCACGTAGTCGTTGTAGTGCATGCCGGCGGCCAGCGTGACGTCGGGCGGCGCGTCGCGGAAGCCGGTCAGGTAGGCCTGGATGAAGCTCGGGCCGCCGGGGATGGTCATCGCCAGCCGCGACTGGTCGGGCGGTGCGACGCCGCTGTTGGCCGCCCGCGCGGCGGCGTCGTTCGGGTACGGCGCGCGGAAATGATCGTCCGGGGTCGCGGCGCGCAGCACCACGTTTCCCTGTGCGTCGGTGCCGCCCGGCACCGGCTGGCCGCCGGCGATGTCCTGGATCTGGTCGTCGTTCAGCCCGAGCCCCGACAGGTCGCGGTAGGTGACCTGCTTCATCGAGTGGCACGAGGCGCAGACCTGGCTGTAGACCGCGTAGCCGCGCTGCGCGCTGGCCAGGTCGAAGCTGCCGAACGCGCCCTGGAAGCTCCAGTCCTGATGGGGGATCGGCAGCGCCTGCAGGGTCTGCGCCCGGGCGCCGGCGGCGAGGCCGAGGGTCGAGGTCGCGAGATAGGCGGCGGCGAGCGGCAGCCGGCGCATCAGCGATGCTCCATCGCCGTCGCGGCCGCGCGTGCCGGGCGGTAGCCGCCGCCGGGCGTGGCGTGCTTCGGCAGCACCGGCCGGGCGATGCTCTCGGGCAGCGGCAGCGGCCGCTCGACGCTGCCGAGCAGCGGCATCAGCACCAGGAAATGCGCGAACCAGTACAGCGTCGCCAGCCGCGACAGCGCCAGCCACAGCCCCTGCGGCCGGTTCAGCCCGGCCACCAGCAGTACCAGGAAGGCAAGCACCAGCAGCACCATCAGCTTGCGGTAGATCGGCCGGAAGCGCGCGCTGCGCACCGGGGAGGTGTCGAGCCACGGCACCGCGAACAGCATCAGCACCGAGCCGCCGGCGAGCACCACGCCGCCGAGCTGCGACGGCACCGCGCGCAGGATGGCGAAGAACGGCGCGAGATACCATTCCGGGATGATGTCGGACGGCGTCGAGAACGGGTTCGCCTCGACGTAGTTGTCGGTCTGGGTCAGCCAGCCCGGCAGGTAGAACACCAGCAGCGCGAAGGCGATCAGGAACACGCACAGCCCGAGCCCGTCCTTGGAGGTGTAGTACGGGTGGAACGGCAGCGTGTCCTGCGGGCCCTTCACCTCGATGCCGAGCGGGTTGCTCGAGCCGGTCACGTGCAGCGCCGCCACGTGCAGCACGACCGCGCCGATGATCAGGAAGCCGAGCACGAAATGCAGCACGTAGAAGCGGTGCAGGGCGGCGTCGCCGAGCCCGCTGCCGCCCTGCAGCCAGGTGGCCAGCCCGTGGCCGAAGCCCGGCACGGCGGAGACCGCGTTGGTCAGCACCACGGCACCCCAGTAGCTCATCTGCCCCCAGGGCAGCACGTAGCCGGCGAAGGCGGTGACCATCACCATCACCAGCAGCAGCATCCCGGTCAGCCAGAGCAGCTCGCGCGGCGCCTTGTAGGAGCCGTAGTACAGCGAGCGGAAGGTGTGCACGTAGAGCGCCATGAAGAACAGGCTGACGCCCGCCATGTGGATCGAGCGGATGATCCAGCCGCTGCTCACCTGGCGGTCGATCGCCTCCACGCTGGCGAAGGCGGCGGCGCCGGTCGCGGTGTAGTTGATCGACAGGAAGATGCCGCTCAGCGTGAGCGCCAGCAGCGCGATGGTCGCGAACGCGCCGAAGTTCCACAGGTAGTTGAGGTTGCGCGGCGTCGGGTAGTCGACGTACTCGCGCCGGAAGCCGGAGATGATCGGCAGGCGCCGGTCGATCCAGCGCGCGAACGGGCTGGTGAGGCCGGGCGCCTCGGTCAGCCCGGCGGGATCGCGCAGGCCGGAGGATCGGGAGGCCTGTCCTGCGGCACCCGGTGCGGGAGGCGGAGCGACTGCGTCACCGTGGAGCGGGCCTGCCATCAAGGGGTCCTTCAGCCTGTTGCATGAACCGGGATGCCGGGGCGGACGGCCGGCGATGCGGCCGACCGGTCATCCCCCGCGTGGTGGCGTCGGCGCGGACGCCAGGGTTCGGAGCTCGTGGGAGATCTCCGGCTCCGCACTTTAGGGAGGGGGCGGAGGGGCTGCAACAGCCCGCCGGCTCGTCTATGACTCCGTGCCATGGATGCAGCCGACCCGACCGACGCCGTCCGTCCCGCCCATGACAGCCTGCGCGAGGCGGCGCGGCACTGGTTCGAAGCGCTGCGCGACCGCCTCTGCGCCGCCTTCGAGGCGATCGAGGACGAGTCCGCCGACGCCGGTCGGCCCGCCGGGCGCTTCGAGCGCACGCCCTGGACGCGTCCGGCCGCGGACGGGGCCGGAGACGGCGGCGGCGGCGTGATCAGCCTGATGCGCGGACGGGTGCTGGAGAAGGTCGGCGTCAACGTCTCCACCGTGCAGGGCGAGTTCAGCCCCGAGTTCCGCGGCTCGATCCCGGGTGCGGCGGAGGATCCGCGCTTCTGGGCCTCGGGCATCAGCCTGGTGGCGCACCCGCGCTCGCCGCTGGTGCCGGCGGCGCACTTCAACACCCGCATGCTGCTCACCACGCGCGGCTGGTTCGGCGGCGGCGGCGACATCACGCCGATGTTCCCGGACAGCGCCGAGGCGGCCGACGACGCGGCAGCGTTCCATGCCGCCCTCCGCGACGCCTGCGACCGTCACGACCCCGACTACTATCCGCGCTTCAAGGCGTGGTGCGACCGCTACTTCTTCCTGCCGCATCGCGGCGAGCCGCGCGGCCTCGGCGGCATCTTCTTCGACCATCTCGACAGCGGCGCGGCGGAGGCCGACTTCGCCTTCACCCGCGACGTCGGCCTCGCCTTCCTGTCGGTGTATCCGCGACTCGTGCGGGCGCGCATGGGCGGGCCCTGGACCGTGGCGCAACGCGAGCAGCAACTGGTGCGGCGCGGCCGCTACGTCGAGTTCAACCTGATCCACGACCGCGGCACCCTGTTCGGGCTGCGCACCGGCGGCAACGTCGAGGCGATCCTGATGAGCCTGCCGCCGGAGGTGCGCTGGCCCTGAGCGGGCCCGGTGACACACCAGGCCATGGCCCGGCATGGTCGGTTCTTGACCGCCTGTTTGGGTCGTCGCGGATTACCTGTATCGTGAAGCGAGAATCAGCGGCACCCTGCCTGCGCCGGAATCGGCGCCGGACGCCGCCGGCGACGAGGCGACCGAGATGACGGCAATACCCGCTCTGCGACGGCGATCCATCCTGCGTCTCGCCGGCGGCCTGGGCGCATACGCACTCGCAACCGGCGGCGCGCGCGCCGAACACCTTCCCGCCCTCGCCCCGCTCACCGCGCGCCGGATGGGCGTCTCCGCACCCGACCTGAGCGACGCCGCGATGATGGTGGCGGGGCCCGCCGACGCCGCGACCGGCCGCTGGGCGGATCTGCTCGCCCGGCCGCTCGCCCAGGCGCTGCATCCGGGCGACGGCCTCGCGGTCTCGGCGGTCGGCGGCCGCGACGGGGTGACCGGCGCCAACGCCTTCGAGGCGCTGAGCAACCCGGACGGCTCCACCGCCCTGCTGGTGCCGGGTGCCGCCGCGATCGCCTGGCTCGCCGGCGATCCGCGGGTGCATTTCGATGCCGGGCGCTGGGTGCCGGCGCTGACCAGCTTCGGCTCCGTCGTGGTGCTCGGGCGCACCGGCCCGCAGCCGGCGACGCTGCGCATCGCCGCCTCCACCCCGAACGGGCTGGAGCTGCCGGCGCTGCTCGGGCTGACCCTGCTGGGCTACGCCCCCACGCCGGTGTTCGGCCTGTCCGATCCCGCCGACGCGCGCGCCGCCCTGCTCGGCGGCCGGGTCGATGCGATCGTGCTGACCGGCGGCGGGGTGCCGCAGCGCGCGGCGGCGCTGTCGAGCCAGCGGCTGCGGCCGATCTTCTGCTTCGGCGCCGATGCGGGGGCTTCGGCGCGCGACCCGGCGCTGCCGGACGTGCCGACGCTGCCGGAGCTGTACCGGGCCGGCGTCGGCCGCGCCCCGGACGGCCCGCTGTTCGGGGCCTGGAAGGCGGCGGCGGCGGCGGCGCGGCTGGATGCGGCGCTGGTGCTGCAGCCGCTGACACCGGCCGCCCTGGTGGCGCGCTGGCGCGGCGCCTGCAGCCGCGCGATCGCCGATCCGGCGCTGGCCGGCGCGGTGCGCTCGGCACGGCTCAGCCCGCTGCCGGCGCCGGACTGCGTTGCGGCACTCTCGGCGGTGGTCGCCGACCAGAACACGCTGCTGACGCTGCGCCGCTGGATCGCCGAACGTCCCGATTGGCGTCCGGCCTGAGCGGGACGGTATCAAGCCGAGGGCGCTGCCCTTGACCCGGTGGCGCCGGCGGCCCCAGGCCCCGGTTCTTATCGGTCATGCATGGGCGGTCGGTCCTCGGCCGATGCGCACTGGGGCCGTCTCTTGCAGCAGCAGCGCCGCCGCGAGGCCGAGCACCACGCCGCCGGCCATGTACCAGGCGGCGGCCAGCGGGTTGCCGGTCGCCACGATCAGCCAGGCGACCGTGAACTGCGCCGAGCCGCCGAACAGCGAGATCGCGCAGGCATAGATCATGCCCAGGCCCCCGGACCGCGCCTCCTTGGGCAGGCTCTCGGCGATCACGACGGTGACCGAGACGTTCGACAGGGTGGAGACGGTCGAGAGCAGCGCGGCCGCGGCATACAGCGCCAGCGGCGAGCGCGCGTGGTCGAGCAGCCAGAAGCAGGGGAACACCGCGATCAGCAGCACGCAGGCCGGCAGGATCAGCACCGGCTTGCGTCCGAGGCGGTCGGACAGCCAGCCGCCGAGCGGATCGCCGACGATGCTGCACAGCCCGACCGTCACGGTGGCGCCGAAGGCGAGACGTGTCGGCATCGCCAGCGTGGTGGCGGCGTAGGTCGTCAGGTAATCCAGGATGTAGTTGGTGGTGGTGGCTCCGGCCAGCATCGCCAGGCCGAGCACGACGATGCGGAGCAGGCCGCGCGGCCTGCTCGGTGCGGCGGCCTCGGGGCGGTGCAGCGTCTCGTCGAGCGAGCGGCGCAGCATCAGCCCGAAGGGCACGATCGCGGTACCCAGCAGCAGCGCGACGCGCCAGCCCCAGGCATCGAGCGCCGGCGCGTCCATCAGGCTCGACAGCAGCACCCCGACCAGCCCTGCCGCCAGCACCGCGACATCGGCGCTCATCGCCTGGAACGAGGTGTAGAGCCCGCGTCGCAGCGGCGGCGCCGCCTCGATCAGGAACGCCGTGCTCGGCCCGACCTCGCCGCCCAGCGCGAAACCCTGCAGCATCCGGAACGCCACCGCCAGCACCGGTGCCAGGATGCCGATGCGGGCGAACGAGGGGGTCAGCGCCAGGCCGCTGACGGCGATCCCGATCAGGCCGAAGGAGAGCAGCATCGCCGGCTTGCGGCCGCGCCGGTCGCCCATCCGCCCGATCACGAACGCGCCGAGCGGGCGGGTCAGGAAGCCGGCGCCGAAGGCGGCGAGCGAGGCCAGCAGGCTGGCGCTCGGCGTGTGCGAGGGAAAGAAGCTGCGGCCGATCTGCACCGCGAAGAAGGCGTAGGTGACGAAGTCATAGAACTCGAGCGCGTTGCCCGCCGCGACCGCGGCGATCTGGCGCGGCCGCGGCGTGCCGGTCGTGTCGTCGGGCAGACGTGCGGATGTCATCGCCGCTCCGCCGCAGGATACCGCCGCCCGTGGTTCGTCACCATTGGCATCCGAGCCTCCCGCCTCGTTCTTGAGACGCCCGAGGCGACGCCCCCTGCGTCATCATCGTCACCGTGAGGCCGTGCCGCGAGGGCGGCGCCGCCGGCGTGGAGAGGTACATGCGGCCCCATATGACCGACCGGGAGATCGAGCTGTTCGACGGTCTGCTCGGCAGGTCGGAACGATACCTGGAGTTCGGCTGCGGCGGCAGCACCTACTTCGCCTCGCAGCGGGTCCGCGACGGCATCGTCAGCGTGGATTCCTCCACCGAGTGGCTGGAGAAGGTCGGCGCCGCCTGCGCCGGTCCGCAATGCACGGTCAAGCCGGAGCTGGTCCATGCCGATATCGGCCCGACCGGCGCCTGGGGCATCCCGACGGACGCCGGCACCCGCGGCCGCTGGCCCGGCTACTACGAGCGCGCCTGGACGGTGCCGGCCAGCTACGACAGCGACCTCGTCTTCGTGGATGGCCGCTTCCGGGTCGCCTGCTTCGCCAGCACGCTGATGAATTGCCGGCCCGACACCGTCATCGCGATGCATGATTTCGCATCGCGCGGCCACTACCACGCGGTGCATCGGATCGCCCGCGAGATCGCGCGCGTGGAGGACCTCTCGGTGTTCATCCCGCGGCCGGGAGGCTCGCGGCGGACGCTGCACGAGATCCTCGAACATCATCGCTACGCCTACGAGTGAGGGCGGGCAGCAGGATCACCCGCCGCGGGACACGCTGTCGTGCGGCTGGCCCACGCTGGCCGGATTCCGGTGGCCGGATTCGGCTGGTGATGAGGAACCGCCGCGGACCGTCGGAAGAAGCCCGGTCGATCTGCGGATGATGTGCAGGGCGATCAGTCGACGGCTGAGCGACGCGCGATCCGGCGTAGGATCGCGATGAACGCCGCCAGAGGTTCGGGCGTGTGACGATGCCCGGGATAATACAGGCACAGCCCCGGGATGGCCGGCGACCAATCCTCCAGCAATGCGACGAGGCGGCCTGCTCCGATTGCGTCCCGCGCCACGAGTTCGGGCACGAAAGCGATGCCGAGCCCATCCGCCGCGGCCTCCGCCATCAGGGCATTATGGTCCAGCGTCAGGGTCCCGGGTACCTCCACGGTCATGTCCTGTCCCGACCGTGCGAATTCCCAGCGATAGGGCTTGCCGCTCGGGAGACGCTGACGGATGCAACGGTGATGTCGAAGGTCGTCAGGCGTTGCCGGACAACCATTCTCGGCAAGATAGGATGGCGCGGCCACGGCCAGGAAACGTGCCTCGCCGCCGAACGAGATGGCGACCATGTCCTGCGGCACGGCCTCCGCCAGCCTCGCGCCGGCATCGAAGCCGTCGGCGACGATGTCGATAAGCCTCCCCTCCGTGACGAGATCAAGGACCACGCGAGGATGATGCTTCTGGAACTCGGCTACCACGTGCCGCAGCAGCCACCGCGCCGCCGTCTCGTTCGCGTTGATCCGCAGCGTGCCGACGATCTCGCCCGAGGTGCGCCGGGTCATGTCCAACATCTCGTCGAGGTCGCGGAGCGCCGGCACCAGCCGGTTCAACAACCGCTCCCCAGCCTCGGTCGGGGCGACGCTGCGCGTCGTTCGATGGAGCAGCCGCACCCCCAGATCCAGCTCGAGCGACCGGAGTGCGTGGCTCAGCGCGGAGCGCGAGGTGCCGAGGGTGTCGGCGGCACGGCGAAAGCTCCGGTGCGTGGCGATGGCGGCGAAGGCAGTCAGGTCGGCCAGGGTCGGCGCCCGCATTGGTGAGCATTCCTCACGGGGCCATGCCGATCGCCCGCTCTAATTTCATCAATCTGCCGATCCAGATCAAGCGGAGCTTTCTGGAGCTCTATCAGATGAAGACTTGGCTGATCACCGGCGCCTCGGCCGGCCTGGGGCGCATCATGACCGAGAAGCTGCTCGCGCGGGGCGATCGGGTGGTGGCGACGATCCGCCGGGCGGGGAGCCTAGACGCACTACGGGCGAGCCATGGTGAGCGTCTGCGCATCGCCACTCTGGACCTCACGGATACGGTGGCGCTCCGGCACGAGGTCTCCGCGGCCTTCGAGGCCTTCGACAGGATCGACGTGGTGGTCAGCAACGCAGGCTACGGCCTGTTCGGTGCGGCCGAGGAGGTGACCGACGACCAGATCAACCGGCAGGTCGCCACCAACCTTCTGGCCTCAATCCAGCTGATCCGCGCCTGTCTGCCGCGACTACGCGACCAGGACGGCGGACGGATCATGCAGGTCTCGTCGGAGGGCGGCCAGATCGCCTATCCGAACTTCAGTCTCTACCACGCCACGAAGTGGGGCATCGAAGGCTTCGTCGAAGCCGTGGCTCAGGAGGTTGCACCGTTCGGCATCGATTTCATCATCGTCGAGCCGGGTCCGACCGGGACCAGTTTCGGCGCGAGTCTCGACCACGCGGTGCCGCTCGCCGCCTACGACGCAACGCCTGCCGGCGAGGTCCGGCGGGCCGTTGCCGAGAACAGTTTCTCCATCAAGGGCGATACCGACCGAACGGTGGACGCAATGATCGCGGCGGCTGACTCGCGCCGCCCCGCGTTACGCCTCGCGCTTGGCAGCACGGCCTACCGGAGCATCAGCAAGGCGCTGGCTCGCAGGCTGGACGCGGTTGACGCCCAGCGGGAGGTGGCGTTCTCGGCCGACCAGCGATGACCCGCGCTCGGTCCGGCGTTCAGCTGATCGGATCTGAGTTCGAGGATCCAACTCGATCAGGATCGCAGTCTATCTGAAGCGGCTCATCATCCGGTAGCCGATCAGCTCGCGTCGCAGTGTCGCGCAGCCCGCGTGGTGGCGCTCGATGACCCGACGGACCTCGGCCTCCGACTATACGCGGCCGCTCGACTTGCTCGGTCCGCCGAGCGAGGACCAGGCGCCGCTCCTTTCGGCTCACCGGGATCTGCGTCAGCGTGCCGTCGGCCGCCATGAAGTTCCGGAGTGTGTCGGGTATCGCTCCGTCCCGCTCGGGTGCCCACACGACGCTTGCGGATACCGAGCCGCTTCAACATCGCCAGATGGTGGGAAGCCGTCGGTTCCGTCAGCTTCAGCTCGGCTGCCGGCAGGCCCAGCAGTCGCAGCCGGCTCTCGTTGGCCAGCGCCCTTAGATGCGCATCGATGTAGCTTCCTGCGAAAGCCTGCGAGGGGCTCATCCGGCAGCAGCGATTTTGTGTCGACGGCCTTTGCGTATGACCCACGCAGCGCGAGGGCTCTGCCCTGGACCCGCTCAAGGCGCAGCCTTGAGAATGGTTTCCAAAGGCCTGGGCCTTTGGCGGGTCTGGGCAGAGCCCAGCCTTGCTTCCCGAATCCTCGGTCTCTCAGGCCGTTGGTATCAAGTCGAAGGTCCGCGGCCCATCGAACCCGACGGTGCAGCTGATCGAGTTCGGACCTAGACGCGCCCCCCCACCGAGATCGCATCGAGGAAGGCTGCCGCCTGCGCGCGCATCGCGGCGACGCGTGGCGGGTCCATGCGCGCCAGCGTGCGCACCGGCATCGCCATGCGCGGGTTGCCGCCCAGGCGCTCGCTGTGCCGGGCGATGAAGTCCCAGTAGAGGAAGTTGAACGGACAGGCCTTGGCGCCGGTGGCCGCGCGCACGTCGTAGGCGCAGCCGGAGCAGTAGTCGCTCATCCGGTTGATGTAGGCGCCCGACGCCGCGTACGGCTTGGACGCCATCACGCCGCCATCGGCGAACAGCGCCATGCCGCGCACGTTGGGCATCTCCACCCACTGGTAGGCGTCGGCATAGACGATCAGGTACCACTCATCGACCTGGTCCGGATCGAGGCCGGCCAGCAGCGAGAAGTTGCCGACGATCATCAGCCGCTGGATGTGGTGCGCATACGCGTGCGCGCGCGTGTCGGCCACCACGTGCGCCATGCAGTTCATCGCGGTCTCGCCCGACCAGTACAGCGGGGGCAGCGGCCGCGTCGCCTGCAGCGCGTTCAGCTGCCCGTACCCCGGCATGCGCAGCCAGTAGATGCCGCGCACATATTCCCGCCAGCCGAGGATCTGGCGCACGAAGCCCTCGACCGCGTTCAGCGGCGCCACCCCGTCGCGCCAGGCGGTCTCGGCGGCGCGGCAGGCCAGCAGCGGATCCAGCAGCCCGGTGTTGAGCGAGGTCGAGATCAGCGCGTGGAACAGCACCGGATCGCCGGCGCGCATGAAATCCTGCCAGTCGCCGAACGAGGCCAGCCGCTCGGTGATGAAGTGATCGAGCGCCAGCACCGCCTGCTCGTGGGTCACCGGCAGGTCGAACGCCTCGAGATCGCCGAAATGATCCGCGAAGTGCCGCCCGACCAGCGCGATCACCTCGCGCGTCACCGCGTCCGGCACGAACGGCGGCAGCGCCGGCGGCAGCACGGTCGCGGGCATGCGCTTGCGGTTCTCGCTGTCGAAGTTCCAGCGCCCGCCGGCGGGGGCGTCGCCCTCCATCAGCACCCCGTGGCGGCGACGCATCGTGCGGTAGAAGAACTCCATGCGCAGCTCGCGCCGGCCCTCGGTCCAGTGCCGGAACTGCTGGTGCGAGCACAGGAAGCGGGTGTCGGCGGCGATCTCGGTGGGCAGGCCGCTCGCCTCGCCCCAGCCCGACATGTCCTGCAGCAGCCGCCACTCGCCGGCCTCGGTGGCGAGGATCCGGTCCGGCCGGAACTCCGCCGCTGCGCGCAGCATCTCGCCGCGCAGCGAATGGGTGTTGAGCGGGTCGTCCAGGGTCACGTAGCGCACCTGCACGCCGCGCTCGCGCAGCCGCTGCGCGAAGTGGCGCATGCCCGACAGCACCAGCACGATCTTCTTCTTGTGGTGTCGGACATAGGTGCACTCGCCGCGCACCTCGGCCATTAGCACCAGGTCGGTCGCGGGATCGAGCCCGTCGAGTGCCGAGATCGTGTCGGAGAGCTGGTCGCCGAGCAGCACGCGCAGGGTTCGCAACGGTGATCCTCCTGGTGCCGGGACTACCGCCCGGGCAGGGCGCGGCGTCGCAGCAACACGCGCACCGCACCTTGGTTGCCCGGATGCGGATGCACCGCGGCGAGCACCAGGTGACGCAGGTCCTGCCGGCTCAGCCAGAACGGCAGCTCGCGCCGCAGGATGCCGCCCTCCTGGCCCGATCCCACGCCGGTGATGATCTCGACGCAGCGCAGCCGCTCCGACTGCGCGCGCAGCAGGAAGCCGTGCAGCGCCGCGAACGCCGCCTGCGCGGTGCGTCCGTGCAGGTCCAGCGTGCGCTGCGCCCGCAGGCCGCCGTTCGAGAGCCTGCGCCAGCTGGTATCGTCCAGTCCCGGCTGACGGGCGCCGATCTCGACCAGGCGCGACGCGGCCGGCTGCGGCAGCGGGCGCGGCGGCCTGGCGGCGGGTGCCGTCACGGCGATCGCGACGCTGGCGGGCGGGGAGGAGGGCGGCACGGCCGCCGGCGGGCGCCCGCGCAGCGGCCGGATCTGCCGGGTGGCCGCATCCCACAGCAGCCGCTCGGCCTCCATCAGGCGACGGGGCATCACGCTCTCTCCTCCCGCCGCACCGGTTGCGCGCGGCATCGTCTCACGCGCTCCGCCGCGCGCAAAGCGGCGCGCTGGACCGCGGCCGGCGGCGGCCCTACAGAACGCGGGTGCGCTCCTCCCTCCCCGCCCGCCTCGCGGCACCGGCGCTGATCCTGGGGGTGCTCGCGATGCTGTGGCCGAGCGCCCCGGTGACGCCGCTCTCCGCCTACGACCAGCGGTTCTATCTCGGCATCGCCTACGACCTGCGCCAGTACGGACGCTTCACCGACGGCTTCGCCTACGCCGGCGGCGCTCCCGGCCGACCGGGAGCGCCGCCGCGTCCGCCGGGGATGCGCTTCACCCCGCTCTACCCGGCCTTCCTCGCCGCCACGTCCTGGTTCGATCCTGGACTGCGCCGCGCGATGGCCTGCGTCGAGCGCACCGCCGGGCACGATCCCGGCTGCCCGCGCACGGCACCGGTCGCGCGCCTCGCCCAGTTCCTGATGCTGGCTGGGTTCTACTGGCTGCTCTGGGCGTCGGTGGGACGCGCCTGCGGCACCGCGCGCGCCGGCTGGGTCGGCCTCGGCCTCGCCCTGATGACGGCGCCGTCGCTGCTGCGCTTCGTCAACACGCTGATGACCGAGACCCTCGGCCTGCTGCTCTCCGCCGCCGCCTGCGCCCTGGCGCTGGAAGCCTGGCAGCGCGGCCGCATCGCACCGAGCCGCACCTGGTGGTTCGGCTGCGGCGTGTTACTCGGCCTCGGCGCGCTGACCCGGCCGGCGCTGCTCTATCTGCTCTGGGCCGGGCTGGCGGCGGCTGCGGCGGCGGCGCTGTCGCAGCGACGCGCGCGGCCGCTGGCATCCGGCGCCGCCTGCGCGCTCGGCACCGGGCTGGTCGTGCTGCCCTGGGTGCTGCGCAACGCGCTGCGGCTGCATCGCGCGGCACTGAGCTTCGGCTACGCGTCGCACACGCTGATCCAGCGTGTCGCCTTCGATGCGATGACGCCGCGCGAGTACGGGCTGAGCTTCGTCTGCTGGCTGCCCGACGGCAGCGGGCTGGGCCGGCTGATCGCCGGACGCGGCGCCTGCGACCGCTTCGGCTGGGACGAGCATCCGGACAGCTTCTACGCCATCGGAACCGGGCCGCTGCTGCGCCAGAGCCTGGCCGCGTCCGGCGGCTGGCCGAACCACCTGCACTACGTCGTGCGGCACTACATCCTCGCGAACCCGCTGCCGCACCTGCTGACGACGATTCCGCTCGCCCTGCGCGGCCTCTATGTCGATCACTACTGGGGCCTGGTGCTGGCGCCGGTCAGCGCCTGGACGGTGCTGCGCGCGCTGCGTCGCCGGCAGACCGCGGTGCTGCTGCTGTCGCTGCCCGCCTGGTCGCTGCTGCTGTTCAACGCGGTGGTGGCGGTCAACCAGCCGCGCTACAACCTGCTGCTCGTGCTGCCGTTCTCGCTCGCCGGCGCGATGCTGGTCGAGCGCACCGTGCGCGGCCGGAGGCGAGCGACGCGCCGGCCGCGCCCACAACAGGAAACCGTCCCATGAGCATCTTCGGCTCGATCCTCTCCAAGATCTTCAGCCATCCCGCGGCCGCCGCCGATCCCGCCTCGGCGGCCCCGGCGCCGGTGACCCCGGCAGCGGACGCCGCGGCGCCGGTGGCCGCCGCACCGGCCGAGCCGGCCCCGGTGGCGGCAGCTCCAGTAGCGGCAGCCCCGGTGGGCGCCGCGCCGGGAGCGGCGGCGGCCGCGCCGGTCGACGTCGAGGCGGTGCTCACCGCGCTGGCCTCGAAGAACCCGCAGAGCCTGAACTGGCGCAGCTCGATCGTCGACCTGATGAAGCTGCTGGATCTCGACAGCAGCCTGAAGTCGCGCACCGAACTCGCGCACGAGCTGGACTATTCCGGCGACACCTCGGACTCCGCCTCGATGAACGTCTGGCTGCACGGCGCGGTGATGCGCAAGCTGGAGCAGAACGGCGGCGTCGTGCCGGCCGACCTGAAGGGCTAGCGCTCACCGTGAACAAGTAAGCCAAGGGCTCTGCCCTTGACCCGCTGGGGCCGGCGGCCCCAGGCCCCTATCTGTTAGACAGGATTTCAAAGGCTTGCCTTTGATGGGGTCAAGGGGCAACGCCCCCTGCTCTGCCTTCTCGCTGTCGTCCGGGCTCGTCTGGCCGTTCCGGCGGGATCGGCTGCCTGATCACCGCCGCGTAGGCGACCGCCGCCAGGGCGGCGATCGCGGCGCCGGTCAGCAGGGCCGGCTTGAACGAACCGGTCGCCTGGACGATCACCCCGGTCACCGTCGGCGCCAGGGCGCCGCCGACATAGCCGCCGAAATTCTGCATCGCCCCCAGCGACGCGGTGCAGTTGCCGGGGGCGGCGACCGGCGCCATCGCCCAGGCGGCGGAGGTCGAGAGGTAGATCAGGAACAGCGAGATCGAGATGCAGCCGATCGCGACGCCGTTGCCGCGAACCTCGGCGGCCATCACGGTGAACAGCGCGGTCCCCAGCAGCGCCGCCGCCATCGGGTATTTGCGGCTGTCGATCGGCGAGACGCCGCGCGCCACCAGCCAGTCCACCAGCCACCCGCCCGCCAGGCTGCCGAAGACGCCGAACCCGAACGGGATCGCCGCGACCCAGCCGGTGCGGCCGATGCTCATGTGCCGGTCGTGCTCCAGGTAGCCCGGCAGCCAGGCGTTGTAGATCCACAGCACGTAGATGCAGCCGAAGAAGCCGGCGATCATGCCCCAGCTGGTGCGGAACGCGAACAGCCGCCGCCATTGCCGCAGCGTCACCGGGCCGCCCGCAGCCCCGCCCTCGTCGAGATAGGCACGCTCGCCCGGCAGCAGCGCGCTCTCGGCCGGATCGCGGTGCAGGCCATAGAACACCGCCGCCAGCAGCAGGCCGGCGAGGCCCATGCAGGCGAACATCCAGCGCCAGCCGAACTGCAGCATCAGCAGCGTCACCAGCGGCACCGCGATCGCCGAGCCGAGCGTCGAGGAGCAGTTCCAGATGCCGGTCGCGGTGCCGCGGCCGCGTATGTTGAACCAGTCGCGGACGATGCGCGCGCTCGCCGGCGATTGCGGCGCCTCGCCCGCGCCGAGCAGCAGCCGGGCGGCGAAGAACTGGCCGTAGCCGAGCACCAGCCCGCCGAGCACCTGCGCCACCGACCAGATCGCCATGCCGGCCGACAGCACGCGCCGCGCGCCGAGCCGGTCGACCAGCGCGCCCGCGGGAAGCTGCGACACCGCGTAGGCCCACAGGAAGGCCGAGAGCAGCACCCCCATGCCGCGCAGGCTGATGCCGAGATCGTGCCGCACCAGCGGGTTGGCGACCGCCAGCGTGGCGCGGTCGACGTAGTTCAGCGCGCCGCTGAGCACCAGCAGCAGCAGCGCCGCGCGCTGCCGGCGGCGCACCCGCGGCGAGGCGGCCGGTGCGGCCGCCATCAGATCAGCGGCTGCCACAGCCGCACCGCCCGCTCCGCCACGCGCTCGCGCAGCGAACGGCACTGCCAGTCGCGCAGACCGACATGCACCGCCCGGTCGATCTGCGCGCGCAGCATCGCCTCGACCGACGATGCGGTGCCCCGGCCGAGCACGATCGCGTCGATCTCGTTGTTGAAGTTGACCGAGCGGCGGTCGAAGTTCGACGAGCCGACGGCGCTCCACACGCCGTCGATGGTGGCGACCTTGGCGTGCAGCATGCCGCGATGCACCTCGTGGATACGCACCCCGGCGCGCAGCAGCCGGCCGTAGGTCGCGCGCGCCGCGTGCACCGCCGCGGGCACGTCGCTGTAGCCGGCGAGCAGCAGGTCGACCGCGACGCCGCGGCGGCCGGCATCGGCGAGCAGGCCCTGCTCCGCCGCGGTCGGCGTGAAGTAGCCGGTCGCGAGCACGATGTGGCGCTCCGCGCCGGCGATCGCCGCACTGATCGCGGCATTGAACAGGGGCCGCTTCTCGCGCGGCGCGCTGCCGTCGATGCGCAGCAGCTCCCCATCCTCGCCATGCCGCCCCGGAATGCCTCGTCCCACGGCGCCGCGCATCGGCGCCGCATCGCCGCCCTGCCCGCGCCAGGTGTGGAAGAACAGACGCTGGATCTCGTCGACCGCCTCTCCCTCGATGCGCACCGCGCAGTCGATCCAGTACGCGTGCTGCGGGTCCGGCCCGCGGCCGACGCTTTCCGGCGTCTCGTACACCTTCGAGAGATTGACGCCGCCGAGGATGCCGACTGCCCCATCGACCACGGTCAGCTTGCGGTGGTCGCGGTCGTTGACGCTGATGTTGAAATACCGACGCAGCGGGTTCACCGAGTGGTACTCGAGCACGCGCACCCCGGCCGCCCGCAGCCGGTCGAACTGCGCGTCCGGCGTGTCGCCCGAGCCGACCGCGTCCCAGATCACCGCGACCTCGATCCCGGCCCGCGCCTTGGCCTCCAGCAGGTCGAACAGCGAGCGGCCGTCGAGGGTGATGTCGTCGAGGGTGTAGTATTCCAGGTGGACATGGTCCGACGCCGCCTCGATCGCGTCCAGGATCGCGCGGATGGCGTCCGCACCGCTCGGCAGCAGCGTGACCCGGCCGCATGTCAGCGCGCAGTCGGAGACCGGGCGGTGCAGCCGGAGATGGCGCTCGAGCGCGTGCTCAGACAACGGCGCCTCGCCGCGGGATCCGCCGCACCGGCCGCCGCCCTTTTGCCCCGGCCCGCGTGAGGGTAAGGAGGGGCATGACCGTGCTGTTCGTCACCAGGCTCGACCGGTATGTGCTGCGCCAGCTGCTGGCGGCACTGCTCGCGACCACGGCCGGGCTCGCGGCACTGATCTGGCTCACCCAGTCCCTGCGCTTCGTCGCCATGGTGGTCGATCGCGGCCTGTCGCTGCGCGTGTTCCTGCAGCTCACCGGCCTGCTGATCCCGTCCTTCGTCGCCGTCATCCTGCCCATCACGACCTTCGTGGTCATCCAGTTCATCTACCAGCGCCTGTCCGGCGACCGCGAGCTGACGGTGATGCGCGCGGCCGGCCTGTCGCCTTCCTCGGTGGCCCGTCCGGCGCTGGCCTGCGCTGCGATCTCGGTGCTGCTGTCCTACGTGCTCAACCTGGCTGTCGTGCCCATCAGCTATCACGCCTTTCGCGAGTACGAGTTCGAGATCCGCAACAAGATGGCCGCCTTCCTGCTGCAGGAGGGCGTGTTCACGCCGGTGTCGGACAACCTGACGGTCTATGTCCGCTCGCGCGACCAGGACGGACTGCTGCACGGCATCCTGGTCGAGGATGATCGCCAGAAGAACGTCCGCGCCACCATCCTCGCCGAGCGCGGCGCGCTGGTGGCGACCGACGGGCCGCCGCACGTGCTGCTGTTCAACGGCTCGCGCGAGGAGATCGACCGCGCGACCGGCCGGCTGAACGTGCTGACCTTCTCGCGCAACAGCATCGACCTGAGCCCGTCGAGCAAGGACGAGCAGCGCTTCCGCGACTCCGCCGAGATGTCGATGGGCGAGCTGCTCGACCCAGACCCCCGCACCGTGGCGGCACGCGACCGCGGCAAGCTGCTGGTCGAGGCCAATCGACGGCTCACCGCGCCGCTGACCGCGTTCTCCTTCGCCATGGTGGCGCTGGTCTGCGTGCTGACCGGCGCGTTCAGCCGCAACGGCAGCGCGATCCGGCCGCTGGTGGCGATCCTGCTGGTGGTCGGGCTGCTGGCGGCGGGGCTGGTGATCCAGAACGTCGCCGCCCGCCGGCCGTCGCTGATCCCGCTGATCTGGCTGGAGGCGATCCTGCCCGGCCTGGTCTGCGCCGGCATGCTGTTCGTCCCGCAATGGCAGCAGCGCGACCCGCGCGGCGCGCGCGTGCGGCCCCGGCACTCCTCGTCGGTGGCGTAGCCGATGCGCGCCGCTACACGGCGCCCGCGCCGCCCCGGGCGTGGCTAGCGCGATGCCGGTCGCCGTCACCCTCTCGCTCTACCTGGCGCGCCAGTTCAGCCTCTCGGTGCTGGCGATGATCGCGGCCCTCACCGGACTGGTCTCGCTGTTCGACTTCATCGACCTGCTGCGCCGCGCCGCCACCCGACCGGATGTCGGCGCCGGGCTGGCGCTGCAGATCGCCGCCCTGCGACTGCCGTACGCGTGCATCGAGATCCTGCCGTTCGCGGTGCTGCTGGGCGGCATCGTCTGCTTCTGGCGGCTGACCCGCTCCTCGGAGCTGATCGTCGCGCGCGCCGCCGGGATCTCGGCCTGGCAGTTCCTCGCCGCCCCGCTCGCCTGCGCGCTGCTGATCGGCGGCCTCGCGACCACGGTGCTGAGCCCGCTCTCCTCGGTGATGTACGCCCAGGCGGAAGCGCTCGACAACGTCTACCTGCGCAGCGGCAGCGGCGGCTCGCTCGATCTCGCGGGCGGCCAGCTCTGGCTGCGCCAGGCGGATCACCAGCTGGTGCCGGACGGGGTCACGATGCTGCACGCGCGGCAGGTGCGGATGCGCCACGACACCCTCGACCTCACCGGGGTGAGCGTGTTCCGCCTCGACGGCTCGGATCACCTGCTGCTGCGCATCGAGGCGCCGTCGGCCCGGCTCGGCCGCAGGCAGTGGCGGCTGCGCGACGCGCACACCGTCAGGCCGGACCATCTGCCGGTGTCGGTCGGCGACATGAGCCTGCCCACCGACCTCACCGTGCACCGCGTCCAGGAGAGCTTCGCCTCGCCCGACACGCTCTCGGTCTGGACGCTGCCCGGCTTCATCCGGCTGCTGGAGCGCTCGGGCTTCTCGGCGATCCGCCACCAGCTGCACTTCCAGACGCTGCTGGCGCTGCCGCTGCTCGCCGGCACCATGGCGCTGGTGTCGGCCGGCTTCTCGATGCGTCCGGCGCGTCGCGGCGGGGTCGCGCGCATGATCGGCAGCGGCGTGCTCGCCGGCTTCTCGCTGTTCACCGTCTCCAAGATCGCCGAGCAGTTCGGGCAGTCCGGCGCGCTCCCTCCGGTGATGGCGGCCTGGGCTCCGACCGGGGCCGGGCTGCTGCTCGCCATCACGCTGCTGCTTCACCTGGAGGATGGCTGATGCGCGGCCCTCGCCTGTTCCGAGCCTCCTCCCTCGCCTCCCGCGGCCCGGCGCTGGGCGCCGCACTGGCCGGCGTGCTGTACGCCCTGCCCGCAGCGGCGCAGGTGACGCTGCCCGGCGTGTCGAACAAGGGCGCGCCGCTGTCGCGCGACGAGCCGGTCACCTTCCAGGCCGACAGCGTCTCCTACGACAGCAAGCGCGCCCTGGTCACCTGGACCGGCCACGTCGAGATCTGGCAGAACGACCACATCCTGCGCGCCGACAAGGTCACCTACGACCGCACCACCGGGGTCGCCGCCGCCACCGGCCACGTCGTGCTGGTCGAGCCGGACGGCCAGGTGCTGTTCGCGCAGTACGCCGAGCTGACCCAGGGCATGCGCCAGGCGGTGATGGACGACATGCGCGCCCTGCTGGCGATGAACGCCAAGCTCGCGGCCAACGGCGCGCGCCGCACCGACGGCAAGATCAACCAGATGTCGCGTGCGGTGTACACCGCCTGCAAGCTGTGCGCGGCGCACCCCGAGCGGGCACCGTTCTGGCAGCTGCGTTCGGCCTCGGCGACCCAGGACCTGGAGCACAAGCGCATCGAGTACGAGGACAGCTACCTCGACATGTTCGGCATCCCCGTCGGCTACCTGCCCTATTTCTCGGTGCCCGATCCCTCGGTGAAGCGGCAGAGCGGCTTCCTGCTGGCCAACATCTCGCCGCACGACAAGAATCTCGGCACCTACGTCACGCTGCCGTACTACCTGGTGATCAACGACGCCTCGGACGCGACCTTCGTGCCGCTGATCGCCTCGGACACCGGTCCGCAGCTCACCGCGCAGTATCGCGACCGTCTCAACGAGGGCCGCTTCAACCTCACCGGCGCGCTCGCCTACGACACCCGCACGCCCTACGAGGTCGCCGGCGACACCACCGACCACGGCACGCTGGGCCTGTCCGGCTACCTGTTCGCCAACGCCGACTTCGTCTGGAACGACCACTGGCACTACGGCACCAGCGTCAACGTCGCGACCTCGTCGGACTACATGCGCGACTACCGCATCAGCGGCTACGGCAACGACGTGCTGACCAGCAACGCCTTCGTCGAGGGCTTCGGCATCGGCGCCTACTCGCGGCTGGACGCGATCGTCTTCCAGGGCCTGAACCGCGGCGTCATCAACCAGAGCCAGCTGCCCTACGTGCTGCCGCGCTACCAGTACCACTTCTTCGGCGAGCCCGATGCGCTCGGCGGCCGGCTCAGCGTCGACACCAACGACTTCAACGTCTACCGCCCGGACGGCACCTCCGACGAGCGCGCCAACCTGAGCCTGAACTACGACCGGCCGTTCCGCGGCCCGCTCGGGCAGGCGTGGAACCTCACGCTGCATCTCGATTCCGCAGCCTACAACGCGCACAAGCTCGACCTCGCGCCGAACTACGCGGGCGTGAACGCCGCCAGCACCGCCCAGGCGCTGCCGAGTGCCGCGCTGAAGCTGAACTGGCCGTTCCTGCGCACGCTGAAGGGGGACGCCAGCCAGATCGTCGAGCCGATCGTGCAGCTGATCGCAGCCCCCAACTCGGGCAACAGCGCGCGCGACAACATCCCCAACGAGGACAGCCTGGATTACGAGTTCACCGACACCACCCTGTTCCAGATCAACCGACACGAGGGCATCGACCGGCTCGATGGCGGCCTGCGCGCCAATGTCGGCCTGCACGGCAACTGGAGCTGGGGCACGCGGCAGATCGACGCGCTGGTCGGCCAATCCTACCAGGAGCATGTCGACGAGAACCAGATCCCCAACAGCGGTCTGCTGACCCACGCCTCGGACATCGTCGGGCGGGCCAGCTTCGTGCCGGCGGACTGGCTCGACTTCACCGCGCGCGGCCGGTTCGACCACGAGACCGGGCAGGCCCGCTTCGCCGACGGGCTGGTCACCGCCGGCACCGACCTGCTTCGGGTCAGCGGCGGCTACGTCTACAACTCACGCGACATCTACTACTATTACGACACCAACATCCACACCGGCACGCCGGATCTCGCCTACTTCCAGCCGATGAACGAGGCGACGCTCGGGATCTCCAGCCATTTCCGGCAGTATCGCCTGTCCACCTTCGCCCGCCGCGACCTCGCCACCAACCGCTTCGTCGCCATCGGCGCCAACGGCGCCTACGAGAACGACTGCTTCATCTTCGACGTCTCGTTCGTGCGCCGCTACACCACCATCAACGGCGACAGCGGCGACACGTCGATCCTGTTCAGCATCACCTTCAAGACGATCGGCACCTTCCCGGTGAACGGCTAGGCCGATGGTCACGTCGAGAAAGAGCTCATTCATGCGCCTTCCGGTCCTGCCTAGCCCGGTCCTGCCTAGCCCGGCCCTGCCTAGCATCGCCCTACTGGCCCTGATCCTGGCCCTGATCCTGGCGCCGCCGGCGATCGCCGCCACCCATCCGGCCCACACGGCGCCGCACGAGCAGGCCGCCTCGCCCGACCCGCAGGCGGGGCAGTCGCAGGACGCCATCGTCGCGGTGGTGAACGGCGCCATCATCACCCGGCGCGACGTCGACAACCGCTCGCGGCTGTTCGCGCTGTCCACCGGCCTGCCGGTGAACGACGAGGTGGAGGGGCACCTGCAGCCGCAGATCACCCGCCAGCTGATCGACGAGAAGCTGCGCATGCAGGAGATCCAGTCGCGCCGGATCGTGATCACGCCCGAGCAGATCGCCGCCGCCATCGGCGACATCGAGAAGCGCAACAGCATGAAGCAGAACGCGCTGCGCGACCATCTGCAGCAGGACGGCGTCTCGCTCACCACGCTGATCGACCAGATCCGCGTGCAGCTCGGCTGGACCCACGTGCTGCGCGAGCAGCTCGGCGAGCGCGCGCGCATCAGCAACCGAGACATCAAGCAGCGCGAGGAGGCGCTGAAGCGCGAGGTCGGCCAGCCGGAGTACCAGATCAGCGAGATCTTCGTGCCGATCGACGATCCCAAGCACGGCCAGGACGCCTTCGCCTTCGCCCAGACCGTGATCCGTCAGCTGCATGACGGCGCCCCGTTCTCGATCGTGGCGGCGCAGTTCAGCCAGGCGCAGACCGCACTCGAGGGCGGCTCGCTCGGCTGGGTGCAGGCGGACGAGCTGGATCCGCAGGTGCTCGACATCGTCCAGCAGATGCCGGTCGGCGCGATCAGCAACCCGATCCTGGTCGCCGGCGGCTACGACGTCGTCACCCTGATCGGCAAGCGCGAGGTCGGACGCGAGATCGCGACCATGATCAACCTGCGCCAGGCCTTCATCCCCTTCACCTCGACGCTCGATCCGCAGGCGCCGACGGCGCAGCAGCGCCAGGCGCTGGCGCGCGCCGAGGCGATCTCCAAGAGTGCTCGCTCCTGCAGCGACATGGAGACCGCCAACGGCGCCTCCGGCGGCGCGCGTCCGGCCAATCCGGGCGACGTGCGGCTGGACCGGCTGAACCCGCAGATGCGCGCGGTGATCGATCCGCTCAAGCCCGGGCAGGCCACCCGGCCGCTGGTCTCGAACGACGGCATCGCGGTGATCATGGTCTGCGCGCGCGATACCCGGAACCTCGCCGACCAGACCGCCGACGAGATCGCCGACCAGCTGCTCAACGAGCGCGTCGAGCAGGTCTCGCGCCAGGTCAACCGCGACCTGCATCGACGCGCCTCGATCGACATGCGGTCGACCAGTTGAGGCCGCGGGCGCGCCGACGCGACGAGGCGTGACCGGGGCGGCGGACGGCCTGGACCCCGGCAGCCTCGGCTCGGTGCGCCAGACCATCGCCCGGCACGGGCTGGATGCGCGCAAGTCGCTCGGCCAGCATTTCCTGCTCGACCTGAACCTGACGGCGCGGATCGCGGCGCTCGCCGGCGATCTCGAGGGCCGCGAGGTGGTCGAGGTGGGTCCCGGACCGGGCGGGCTGACGCGGGCGCTGCTGGACGGCCCGGCCGCGCGCGTGGTCGCGGTCGAGCGCGATCGCCGCGCGGTCGCAGCCCTGGCGCCGCTGGGGCAGGCCCATCCCGGGCGGCTGGAGATCGTCGAGGCCGACGCGACCCGGCGCGACCTCGCGGCCTGCTGCGGCCGCCCGCGCCAGATCGTCGCCAACCTGCCCTACAACGTCGCGACCCCGCTGCTGGTCGGCTGGCTGCGCCAGGCCGCATGCTGGGAGCGCATGACGCTGATGTTCCAGATGGAGGTGGCCGCGCGCATCTGCGCCGCACCCGGCACCGAGGCATACGGGCGCCTGTCGGTGCTGGCGCAGTGGTGCTGCCGCACCGCCATGCTGATGCGCCTGCCGCCCGCCGCCTTCTGGCCGCCGCCGAAGGTGTTCTCCGCCGTGGTCGGGCTGGTGCCGCACCCCGAGCAGCCGCCGGCCGCGCGGTTCGCCGACATGGAGCGGCTGACCGCCGCCGCCTTCGGCCAGCGGCGCAAGATGCTGCGCGGCGCGCTGCGCGCACTCGGCGGCGAGGCGCTGCTGTCGCGCGCCGGCATCGATGCCAGCCGTCGCGCCGAGACGCTGAGCATCGCCGAGTACGACACCCTGGTCCGCTCGCTGTGATGACGCTACACCAGCGAACCGCCTGAGGGACAACACCATGCGCAAGCCCATCCTCGTCTGCTGCGTGCTGGCGCCGCTGCTCCCGCTGGCCGCGGCGGCGATGCAGCCGGCGCTGCAGCGCGCACTCGACGCGCCGACACGCAGCGAGAAGTTCGTCGCCCGCGACGGCGCGCGCCACCCGGCGCAGGAGCTGTCGTTCTTCGGCGTGACGCCGCGCGCGACCGTGGTCGAGATCTGGCCCGGCGGCGGCTACTGGACCCAGATCCTGGCGCCGCTGCTGCACCAGCGCGGCACCTACTACGCGGCCTTCGGCGCGCCCGACGGCGACGACGCGGAGAGCCATTTCGCGCTGTCGCCGGCGTTCCGGCAGATGCTCGACGCGCATCCCAAGATCTACGACCACGTCAAGCTGACGGTGTTCGGCGCGCGCCACCCGGACCTGGCGCCCGCCGGCAGTGCCGACCTCGTGCTGACCTTCCGCAACCTGCACAACTGGATGGCGGCGGGCGACGCCGAGACGATGCTGGCCTCGATCCGCCGCGCCCTCAAGCCGGGCGGCATCCTGGGCATCGAGGACCATCGCGGCAACACCAGGACGCCGCAGGACCCGAAGGCCGAGGACGGCTACGTACGCCAGGACTACGCCGAGGCGCTGATCGAGCATGCCGGCTTCAGGCTGGTCGGCGCCTCGGAGGTGAACGCGAACCCGCGCGACACCGCCGACTGGCCGAAGGGCGTGTGGACGCTGCCCCCCACGCTGGCGATGGGGCAGGCGGACCGCGCCAAGTATCAGGCGATCGGGGAGGCGGATAATTTCGTGCTGAAGTTCGCCAAGACCGGAAGCTGAGCCGCCGGCGAGAGCGGCGTTCAGGTCGCGGACTCACCAAAGTCCGACCCGTCGGACGTGATGTCCGGCGTGATCCGAGACGAGAACGTCGTGCCCACGGGCGATCTGCTGTTGCGCGACAGAAAACTGACTCGTGCCTGGCGGCCGTTCCTCGATCCGTAGACGGCCGCGGCGCAGCCGAGCACCGTCAACACGCTCAGGGCATCATCCACGACATCTGAGGACCATCCCAAGCGCCACCAGTCCGACGAGGCGCTGACGAGCAGGTACAGGGTATCCGTCACGGCACGATGAACCTGGCGACTTCTCCGCCAGGAGGCAAGGCTGGGCTCTGCCCAGACCCGCCAAAGGCCTAGGCCTTTGCAAACCAATTTAAATTAATCGGACTCTCAAGGCTTCGCCTTGGGCGGGTCCAGGGCAGAGCCCTGGCGCTTGGCTCACATGCGAAGGCCGTCGGTATCAGATCTCCAGTCGCTCGCCGTCGATCAGGCTGCAGCCGGCGATGCGCCAGCTGCCGTCCGGCTCGTGCTCCATGTCGTAAAGCGCCAGCGCGGCCTGCCCGTCGGCGCCGACCAGCTCCACCTTCTGGGTCAGCATCCCGTCATGCCCCGCGGCAAGGCCGCCGAAGCTGAAGGAGCGCGGCCGCACGATCACTTGGTAGCCGGCGCGCACCATTGCCAGGAAATGCGCGACGTCACCGAACCTCGCGCGTATCGCGGGTGCGGCGAGCGCCAGGGCGGCGGCGCCGTCGTCGCGACGCAGTGCCTCGATCTGGTCGGTGATGACCTGTCGGATCGCGGCCTGAGCCGCGGGCGCCGGTTCGCCGCGCGCCCCGAGCGGCACGAGGAGCGGCAGGCAGACGGCGAGCAGGAGAGCGATCAGGGCACGGCGCATCGGCGGCCTCCGGCGGTGCCGCTCCCGGCGGCGGCGCTGCACGCACTGGAACAGAACGCGCGCCCGCCCGCCAGCGCTGTTTCACGCCCTCAGCTCAAGGCGGCGGCGGCCCAGGCGAAGTCGGCTGTGCCGCCCTGTTCGCCGGTTGCAGACCGGCGTTCGACGGCGATGTCGCGGACGAGCCGGCCGGGATGCAGGCGGCCAGCACCACGCGGCGTCCCGGGACGGCCATCCGCCGGATCATTCCGGCGCCGGGCGGGGAGGCCGTTCAGCTCACCGCGCCGATGATCCGCTCCGCCTCCTCGAACAGGGCCGCCGGCACGTCGTGCCCCGAGGCGCGCACGTTTTCGTCGACCTGCTCGGGCCGCGTGGCGCCGATGATCGCGGCCGAGACGTTGGCCTCGCGCAGCACCCAGGCGAGCGCGAACTGTGCCACCGTAAGGCCGGCCTCGTCGGCCAGCGGCCGCAGCGCGTCGACCGCCTCCAGCACCGGCGGCTCGAGCCACTGGCGGCGGAACATGCTGCCCATGGTGTCGTGGGCGGCGCGGCTGTCCTGCGGGATCGCCGCACCTGGCCGGTACTTCCCAGTGAGCACGCCCTGGCCGAGCGGCGACCAGACGATCTGGCCGATCCCGGAGCGGGCGCAGAGCGGGATCACCGCCGCCTCCGGGTCGCGGTGCAGCAGCGAGTATTGCGGCTGGCTGGAGACGAACTTGGCGACGTCCGGCAGCGCCAGCGCCGCCTCGATCCGCTCGGCGGGCCACTCCGAGAAGCCGAGGAAGCGGGCCTTGCCGGCGCGCACCACCTCGGTCAGCGCCTGCATGGTCTCCTCGAGCGGGGTGTCGCCGTCGTAGCGGTGGCACTGGTAGAGGTCGACATGGTCGACCCTCAGCCGGGCCAGCGAGGCGTCGATCTGCTTGTGCACCTGCGCGCGCGACAGCCCGCGATCGCTGTCGCTCATCGGAAAATACAGCTTCGTCGCCAGCACGTAGCCGTCGCGCGGCAGGCCGGCGAGCGCCTCGCCCAGCACCGTCTCGGCGGCACCGCGGCCATAGACGTTGGCGGTGTCGATCAGGGTGATGCCGCGATCGAGCGCCCGGTGCACGCAGGCGATCGCCTGCTCGCGCTGCACCCCGCCGGACGTGGTCAGCCACGAGCCGAAGGCGATCTCGGACACCTCGACGCCGCTGTCACCGAGCTTGCGATACCTCATCAGGTTTCTTCCTTCTCTAGGGGCTGGGCCAGGAACTCCCGCAGCAGGCGGTTGACCTGCTCGGGCGCCTCCTGCTGCACCCAGTGCGATACGCCGGGCAGCCGGCGCAGCGTCAGGTCGCGCACGTAGCGCGCGGTGCCGTCGAGGCAGATCAGGTCCAGCGCCACGTCCTGCTCGCCCCAGATCACCAGGGTGGGTACCTCTATGGTGCGCGCGAGCGCTGCCGTCGAGGGGCGATCGATCAGCATCGCGCGATACCAGTTCAGCATCGCCCCCGCCGCACCCGGCTCGCAGATCTGTCCGGCATAGACCGCGAGCAGCTCGGGCGGCAGCGACAGGCGGGCGAACATGCGACGCACCGCCGCGCCCCGGTTCGCCGCCAGCATACGCTCCGGCAGCAGCGGGATCTGGAACAGGGCGATGTACCAGGAGCGGCGCAGCTGCCGCCAGTGACGCAGGGCCTCGCGAAAGCACAGCGGATGCGGCACGTTCATGATCACCAGCCGACGCAGCGGCCGGATCCGCGCGGCGGCGAAGCACCAGGCGACCATGGCACCCCAGTCGTGACCGATCAGCACCACGCTGCGAGCATCGGAGGCGTCGATCAGCGCCGCCACGTCGGCCAGCAGGTGCGACAGCGCGTAGTCGCGCACCCTCCCCGGCCGGGTGGTGCGGCCGTAGCCGCGCTGGTTCACCGCCCAGACCCGGTAGCCGAGTGCCGCCAGCACCGGCATCTGGTGACGCCACGAGACGGCGTGCTCCGGGAAGCCGTGCAGGCAGAGCGCCAGCCGGTCGCCCTCGCCCTGCTCCAGCACCTCGAAGCGCAGGCCGCCGGCCTCGATGAACCTGGTCCGCATGATCGCTCCCCGGTGCCGTGGGCGGCGCCGCCGGCACGGTCGTGGCGGCAACGCGTCCGAGGACGTCCCGGTCGCACGTCGGCACCTGCATCTCGCGCGCGTTGCTGCGTTTGATGAGGATGAAAGACATCCCCCGCCCCCGCGCCGACCGCACGCAGCTGCAGCAGATCATCGTCGGCCTGACCGAGGGCGTCATCCTGATCGACCTGGACGGCACGATCGCCTGGGCCAACGAGGCGGCACTCGCCATGCACGGGCTGAGTGCCGCCGATCAGCTCGGCGGCGACGTCGGCGGCTACCGCGACCGTTTCGAGCTGCGCTACCGCAACCAGCACAGGCTGCCGCCCGACGAGTATCCGATGGACCGCGTGGTCGCCGGCGAGCGCTTCGGCGAGCTCACCGTCGAGGTGGCGCCGCGCAGCGGCGAGAAGCGCTGGGTGCACCAGATACGCAGCTTGATCCTGACCGATTCCGAGGCCCGGCCGGACTGCCTGGCGCTGGTGCTGGAGGACGAGACCGAGCGCTTCAACGCCGAGGAGCGGTTCGAGCGCACCTTCGGCGCCAACCCGGCGCCGGCGATCATCGTCCGGCTCTCCGACATGCGCTACGTCAAGGTCAACCAGGGCTTCCTGGAGCTGACCGGCCACGTGCGCGAGGCGGTGATCGGCCGCTCGATGCACGAGATCGACGTGCTGGAGGGGGCCGAGAAGCGCGACCTGGCGGTGCGTCGCCTGCATGCCGGCGCCACCATCCCGCAGATGGAGGCCTGCCTGCGCCTGCCCGACGACAACACCAAGACGGTCATCGTCGCCGGCCAGCCGATCGAGGTCGGCGACGCGGCGTGCATGCTGTTCAGCTTCGCCGACCTGCATCCGCGCAAGCAGGCCGAGGACGCGCTGCGGCAGAGCGAGGCGCGGTTCGCCGTCGCCTTCCGCATGGCGCCGGGACCGATGGTCATCGTCGCCCTCGACGGGCTGCGCCTGCTCGATGTGAACGATGCCTTCACCGCGGCCAGCGGCTGGCGGCGCGAGGAGGTGATCGGCCGCACCGAGGCCGAGATCGGGCTGTGGAGCGGCGGCGAGCAGGACGAGGTGGCGCGGCTGGCCAAGCAGACCGGCCACATACGCAGCCTGGATATCAGGCTGCGCGGCAAGGACAGGCAGAGCCGGGACTACCTGCTGTCGGCCGAGACCGTGATGATCAACGGCGAGCGCTGCGTGCTGATGGTGATGTTCGACATCACCGAGCGCCGGCAGACCGAGATCGAGCTGCTGACCGCGATCGACGCGGTGATGCAGGACACCTCCTGGTTCGGGCAGAAGGTGGTCGAGAAGCTCGCCGCCCTGACCGGGCGGCAGGCTGCGGACGCGTCCGGGGCCGGCGTCGGCGTCGGCGTCGGCGACCTCAGCCCGCGGGTGCGCGAGGTGGTGGGGCTGATGGCGCAGGGGCTCTCGGATGAGCAGATCGCGGGCCGGCTCGGGGTCAGCCGCAACACGGTGCGCAACCACGTCTCGGCGAGCTACCGCATGCTCGGGATCCACCGCCGCAGCGCGCTCGTCATCTGGGCGCGGGAGCGCGGCCTCGGCGCCGAGGCGAAAGCGGCGAAACCGCGCAAGGCGAAGCACGGGGCGAAGCGATCAGAGCATCATCCGAGCGAACGGAACCGATCGCCCGGATAGAGATGTTCGCCGAACGACGAGCTAGAGCATCATCCGTGGGCTTGTCGGACCGGATCATGCTCTAGTGCGATTGTCCCAATTGGATAGTGTGGTTGCACTAGTCAATTTCGGCCGCCCACAAGTAATTACAGTATCGGTATCGAACCTTTTCGCTTCCGTGACGTTGATGGATCACCGCTGTCCTGCCTGAACGGACGGCGGATCATCACGATCAGGGAGAGCGTCATGGACAAGGATCGCCTCGAAGGCATGGGCAAGAAGGTCACCGGCTCGATCAAGGAGACGGTCGGCAAAGTTACCGGCGACAGCAAGACCCAGGCCGAGGGCAGTGCGACGAAGACCGAGGGCAAGATCCAGAACACCGTCGGCGGCGCCAAGGATTCCGTGCGCGACGCGCTGAAGAAGTGAGCCGGCACGGATCGGCCGTGGCGAGGGTGCTCCGCCCTGCGCCATCGGACCCATCCACATCAGAACCAACCAGGGAGCACCGGATCATGAGCGAACAGACCCTCGTCGCCGTCTATGACAGCGCCGTGCACGCCGACGCCGCGGTGCAGGACCTCAGGGCGGCGCACGTCCCGGCGGAGGCGATCACCCAGCATGGCGGCACCGGCACCGGCACCGGCCTGATGAGCGGCTCCACCACCGCCTCGATGCCGATGCGGGAGAGGGGCTTCTGGTCCGGGCTGTTCGGCGGCGAGCCGGACCACGACACCGCCGTCTACGACCGCAGCCTGCAGGGCGGGTCGATGGTCGTCACCGTGAAGGCGGCCGGGCATCGCGTCGATTCCGTCGCCGCGATCCTGGACCGTCACAACCCCATCGACATCGACGACCGCGCCTCGGGATACGGCCTGTCGCGGCGCGGGGCTGACCTTGCGGCCGGCCCCTCCGTGAGCACCGATGCCGGCGCCGCCATCGAGGAGCAGGTGATCCCGCTCTCCGAGGAGCGGCTGGTGGTCGGCAAGCGCGCGGTCAATCGCGGCACCACGCGGGTGCGCCGCTTCGTCGTGGAGCTGCCGGTCGAGCAGCAGGTGACGCTGCACGAGCAGACGGTGCGGGTCTCGCGACGCGAGGTCGGCGACGGGCGCGCGGCCGGCGACTTCACCGAGAAGACGATCGAGGTGAGCCAGACCGGCGAGGACGCCGTCGTCGGCAAGACTGCCCATGTCCGCGAGGAGGTGGTCGTGCGCAAGCAGGTGCGCGAGCACGTCGAGACCGTGCACGACACGGTCCGCCACGAGGAGGTCGCGGTCGATTCCGCGCGCGACCGCGCGGCGAAGCCCTGACGGCTCGGCCGGTGGTGCCGGGCCGATCCCGTCGCGCACTCGCACGGCAAGCCGACATGGCGATACCGGCCCGCACCCGGCTCCGTCGCCCCGACGATGCGCGTCGCATGGTCGGGGTGCTCGCCGCCTCGGTTGCCATGCTGCTCGCGCAGTGTTTGGCGCTGCCGGCACAGGCCGAGAACCCGATGGGCTACCGGCTGCTCTCCCCCGAGGAGGCGGCCGGTCTGCCGCACGGCGGTGGCGCGCTCGGCCTCTCGGTGGCGCGGGCAAGCCGGATCGACGATGGCGGCATGATGTTCGAGCTGATGCAGGTCAGGTCGGTACGGCCCGGGTCCGCCGGCGCGCAGGCCGGCCTGCGTGTCGGCGACCAGATCATCGCCCTGGATGGGCGGGTGTTCCCGTCCGTCGCCCTGTTCGCGCGCTATGTCGGCGCGATGCCCCCCGGCCGTGAGGTCGGCGTAGACTTCATGCCCGCCGGCGGCGGCCCGCAACAGGCGCAGCGCGTGTTGGTCACCTTCGGCGACGCGGCGCAGCCGAGCCAGCCGAGCGATCCCGGCCAGGTGGCACCTCACGGGATGTCGACCGGCGCCAAGGTGGCGATCGGCGCCGGAGCGGTGGCGTTGCTGGGCTGCTACGAGGTCGGCTGCTTCTCGCACCGCAAAGCCACGACGACGCCGCAGCCCGCCGCCGGTCGGTAGTGCTGGTGTGAGCCGCGTCGCCGCTCGGCTCAGTTCGTCGTGTCGAACTCCGGCATCGTCTCGGCCTCGTCGGCCGCGTCGTCGTCGTCGCGCCCGGCCTTCTCGCCGCGCGCCTGGCGCTCGGCGTCCTCCGGCGAGCGGGCGACGTTGACGCTCACCCGTATCACCACTTCGGGATGCAGCATCACACGCACCTCGGTCAGGCCGAGGGTCTTGATCGGCTGATCGAGCTGCACCTGCTGGCGGCCGATGGTCAGGCCCGCCTCGGAGGTGGCGACCGCGATGTCGCGCGGCGACACCGACCCGTACAGGCTGCCGGAATCGCCGGCCTGGCGGATGATCACCACCGACATGCCGCCGACGCGCTCGGCCAGTCGCTCGGCCTCCTCGCGCCGCTTCAGGTTCTGCGCCTCGAGCTGCACCCGCTCGCGCTCGAAACGGTCGCGGTTGCCGGCGTTGGCACGGATCGCCTTGCCCTGCGGCAGCAGGTAATTGCGGGCGAAGCCCGGCTTGACGCGCACCACCTCGCCCATCTGCCCCAGCTTGTCGACGCGCTGCAGCAGGATCACCTCGGTCGCGGCCATGATCCGTCTCCCGTCAGGTCAGAATATAGGGCAGCAGGGCGAGGAAGCGGGCGCGCTTGATCGCCTGGGCGAGCTCGCGCTGCTTCTTGGCCGAGACCGCGGTGATCCGGCTCGGCACGATCTTGCCGCGCTCGGAGAGGAAGCGCGACAGCAGCCGCACGTCCTTGTAGTCGATCTTCGGCGCGTTCGGGCCGGAGAACGGGCAGGATTTGCGACGGCGGTAGAACGGCCGGCGGGCGCCGACCGCGGTGCGGCGCTGGGCGGGACTGACGTCGGTGCTGTCTGACATCTGGGCTACTCCGCCTCCGCCATGTCTCGGCCGCCGCGCGGCGCGCCCTCGTCGCGCGCGCGGAACTCCTCGCGATCGTCGTAGCCGCGCTTGCGGCCGCTGTCGAAGCGTCCGGCCGGCTTGGGGCCGCGGAAGCCGCGCTCGCGGTCGTCGCCCTTGCGGCTCAGGATCGCGGACGGGTTCTCGTCGATCGCCTCGATGCGCAGCGTCAGGAAGCGCAGCACATCCTCGTTGAGATTGAGCTGGCGCTCCATCTCGTTGATCGAGGCCGGCTTGGCATCGAGGCCGAGGAGCATGTAGTGCCCCTTGCGGTTCTTCTTGATCTTGTAGGCGAGGCTGCGCAGCCCCCAGTACTCGCGCTTCTGCACCGATCCGCCCTCGCCCTCGAGCTGGGCCGCGACGGTATCGGCGAGCCCCTCGACCTGCTGCTGGGTGACGTCGTTGCGCGCGATCAGCACGCACTCGTAGAACGGCATGGCTGCTCCCTTCGGCTGAGTTCAACCCGCGGCCATGGACCATTCCAGGCGGCTGCCCGACCGGACGGCGCGGGTCCGGGCATGGGTATAGCCGAGGCGGATGCCACCGCCCCGGCAGGGAAGCCGCGGCTTAGAGCACGCGGCGGCGCCTCGCGCAAGCGACGGCGGCGCAGGCCAGCGGTCAGCTTGAGGACATCGCAAATGATGCTGTGGCCGCGATCTATGCGTCCTCGCCGGTCGCAGATCGCGGGAGCGGCGAGCGCCATCCGCGACGCTGCTCTACGGTGCCGATGCATTCCGGGGCGCCGCGAGACCAGTGCTCGCCAGCGGCAGCGCCACCGAACTCACGTCGCACGCGATCCCGCGCCGGTGGTGAGGCGCACACCACGACTTGGCACGATACCGCAGCCAATCGGCGCAATACATACTCCGGTAACTCATCTGGCCTAGAACAGTGTCCGCCGCAGCGGTGAAGCTTCTTCGGGCTCCAGGTGGAGAAGACCAGGTCGTGAGGGTGCTGTCAGTGGCGTCGTCGACGCCCGCAGTGACAGATCCGCGCGCACCGGACACGCTCTACTCTCTGAGCCATGCTGTCCCGGCGTCCGTGACTGGACATTTCACCTGTCGCTCAGGCCGGCGAAGAGCCCCTGGTCGCTGCAGCCCTGGACGATGTCACGGTCTACAACAAGCTGGCATACATCGCGCAGCGCACCGACTGGGTCGGCTACGAGTCCCGGTTCGGTGCAGCAATGACATAGAAAGCCGAAGCACAGGATACCGCGGGTCTGAATGCGTGTGCCAGCTACATACCCTTCGCTTCGTCGGCGGCTGGAGTTCCCGTGACCATGGTGACAACCAGTTCCTCCGGCGGCTCCACAACCACGTTGCCCCGCTCCGTCGCCGGCACGCCGATCACCGGCGGCACGACACCCACCACCGTCAAGACGAAAGCGGATGGGAGCCTGGCTATCGCCCCGGCCATCCGGACACCATGCCGATCGGGTCCGGCGGCGCGAACCGGTTCTCGCCACCCAGCCCTGACTCAAGCCGACCCGCCATCCGGCACCGTCCCGCAGCCGGGCGGGCCGAGCCTCGCCAGCAGCCGGTCCAGCGCCTGGTTGAGCCCCACGGGATCGACGGTGAAGTCGTTATAGAAGCCGCCGTGGAGGGTCGAGGCGGCGTGGTCGGTGACGTGCTCAGGGGCGATGAAATCCAGCGCCGTCGGCGCCTCCATCAGGTCCGGCGCGTGGTAGATGCGCACCGAGCCCTCGGGATGGTCCAGGTTGACCCGGTTGGTCAGCACCAGCCCGGGCTTGTTGGCGACCCAGCGATATTTCGCGAGCCCGGCACCCCAGAGCGACACGAACAGCAGCGCCTGCTGCGCCCAGAACAGGCTGCGCGCGATCGGCGCGCCCACCGTGCTGATCAGCGTGACGTCGTCGCCGTGGAAGTGGCGGCGCAGCTCGATGGCGATCTGCAGCTCGTCGAGCACCGGCGGCCGCGCGCCGCGCGGGCCGAAGCTGCCGTAGTCGGTCGAGGGATCGGCGTGCAGGCGGGCATTGATGCCGTCGATCACCACCGCGATCGCGCCGAGACGGTGCGAGAGATGCTCGATCACGCCTCGCCACAGCCCGACCTGGTCCGGCACGGTGCGGTTGTGCACCCGCAGCCCGATCAGGATCAGCGGCCTGCCCTGGCCGCGCCACGAGGCGGCCAGCGCATGGTCGGGCGCGACCGCCGGATCCTCGCGCGCCACCCGGGCGACGCGGGCGGCGAGGTCGGCCGGGACATACTCGCCGTAGACGCGCATCGCGGTCAGGCCCTCGCGATACACCACCTCGGCGACGTCGCGCGCCGGCAGGCGGCGGACCTTGCCCGCGAACTCCGGGAACAGCCGCTCCACCGGGCCGTACACCTCCGTGCCCAGCTCCGGGTTGGGCACGATCACCGTCGGCAGCGACGCCGCCGGCAGCGCGCGGCGTATCCGGTCAAGCCCGGTCAGCTCGTTCCACAGCACGTGGCCGACATGCAGCCCCGGAAACGGGGTCAGGATGTTGGCCGGGCGCTTGCGCATGGCGAGATAGCCGGGCAGCGCGCCGGCATGCCGCACCACCGAGGCGAGCAGGCGCGCGAACAGCCGGTCGCCATGCTCGGGCACGCGCCGCGCCACGGTGCAGTTCAGCGCCGGGATGAACAGCTCGCGCTCGCTGATCACGGGATTGTTGCACAGGTAGAACATGCGGGCGGGCGCTCCCGCCGAGGCGGGTGTGGTGAACCGGCACGCGCTGGTGCGCTCGTCGAGGATGGTCGTCACGGTGTGCAGCACGGCACCGGTGAACGGGCAGACCGCCTCGTAGGCGCCGCCGGCCAGCACCGACGCATGCTGCTGCTGCATCTGCGGCGCGAGGCAGGCGCGCAGGGCCGCGAGCGGGAGCGGGACGCCGCCGACCACCAGCGCCTGCTGGTCGGGACCGATCGCATCCAGCGAGATCACCGCGGGCGGCGGCGCCAGCCGCTCGCCGGCACGCGCGATCAGCCGCGCGATCGTCTCCTGGTTCAGCGCCCGCAGCCCGAGCGGGTCCACCTCGTGGGCCCCCGGATCGCCCGCCAGCAGACTGTCGCGCAGGTGCCGCAGGGCCGGCACCGCGAGCGCGTCGAGCCCGTCGCCGAGCTCCGCCGGCAGCCGCTCCAGCTCGTTGCAGACCAGGGCCTGCGCGGCGTCGAGGAACCAGGTGGCCTCCTGCCCGCTGCCGTGCCGCAGCTCCAGCAGCAGCACCCGGCCGAAGCCGCGATACAGCCCGACCGGCTGCCAGCCATGCACCAGTCGCTCCACCGGGCGGCCGTCGCGGCAGATCGCGCGCCAGCCGCCTCCAGGCTCGTGGGCCTGATAGTGACCGTCGCGGAAGCGGACCGCCGACAGCCGGTGGCTCATCGCTAGATCGGCGCCGCCGGACCGAGATAGTGCGCGCACGCATGGTCGATCGCGACCGCGACCGCGCCCAGCGCCGCCTGCGCATCCTCGAGCTCGCGCATCTCGATCACCACCCAGCCGGCATAGCCGATCGCGTCCAGCGCCGCGCCGGCTTCGGCGTGATGGCCGAGCGGCGCCGCGAACGGCCCGAGCCGCGGCTCGGCGACGTGGTAATGCGCGAGCAGCGGCGCCGCCTCGCGTATCGCGCCCGCGATGTCGTCGCCGCCGAGCTCCACGCAGGCGGTGTCGAGATGGGCGCGCACGCGGGGATGGTCGGTGCGGCGCACGATCTCGACCACCTCGCAGGCGCGCTGCAGGAAGTCCGCACCGTACAGCGCCGGCACCGGCTCGATCGCCAGCGTAAGTGCGCCCGCCTCGGCGAGCGCGCCGAGCCGGTGCAGCCGCTCGGCGCCGCGCTGCATGGCCTCGGCGGGCGACAGCGCGCCGCGCAGCCGGCTGTTCGGCGCGCCGAACACCGCGACGCCGGCGCCCAGCGCATGGGCGATGCCGGCCACGCGACGCACGTGCTCGGCCATCGCCGCGAACCCGGCGGCGTCGCCGAGCAGGGACGCCTCCGGCCTGAGATAGAAGATCGCCTGCAGCGAGCTCACCGACAGGCCGGCCCGCTCGCAGCCCTGCCGGAACGACGACAGGCGCTGCGCGGTGAGCTCGTCCCAGGGGGCGATCCGGGTCGGCGCCACCTCGACGCCGTGGGCGCCGCGCGCGGCCAGCAGCGCCAGCGCCTCCGCCTCCGCCTCCGCGGGCCAGGCGAGGTTGGACACGCCCAGCCGCCGGGTGGTCGCGGCCGCGGTCACGCGCCACGCTCGCCGGCCGTGAAGCGGGCGATCGCGTCGAGCACCGCGTCGCGATCCAGCACGTAGCCGCCGCCGCCGCCGAAGACCGCGTCGTGCAGGGTGCGCATGTCGTATTGCGCGGCCGGCGGCGCCTCGGCGCCGATCACGCTGCCCGCGAAGCAGCGGGCGCGTATCTGCTCCATCGCCAGCGGCTCGGTCGCGAGGTTGAGCAGGCACAGGCCGTGCGCGCGCGCGACGCCGAGGTCGGCGGCCAGCCGGTCGAGCGGATACCACTGGAACGCGGACGCGGGATTGATCAGGGCGACCCGGTTGTCGTGCATCAGGTCGAAGATCGCGTTCTTCTTCAGCCCCGGCCCGAACAGGGCGGGCAGGCGGACGATCTGGTGGCTCTCGAACCGCCCGGCCACGAAGCGCTCCAGCATCGCCCGGTTGCGGCCATAGGCGTGCAGCCCCTCGAGCATCGGCAGGTCGCGCTCGGTGACGCCGAGCGGCGGGTCGTAGACGTCGATGGTCGAGATCAGGGTGAAGTGCCGGGCGGTGATCGTCTCGAGGCGGCGCATCAGCCCCTCGATGCGCGCGCGGTCCTCGTCGGGATGCTGGTTGGCCCACCATTTCACCGCGGAGACGCCGGCGCAGACCACCTCGTCGAACTGCCTGCCGTCGATCCCGCCGATGCTGGCGGAGTTGAAGTGGGCGGCGAAGTCGCGCTGACGCAGCAGGTTGGAGCCGACGAAACCGGTGTGCCCGATCAGCGCGTCGTCACCGGTCATGGGTGATCAGGCTCCGGTTGACGATGTCCTGGCGCAGCGGCGAGGCCAGGTTCGCGAAGCCGCGCGACTGCGAGGACTCGATGAAGGAGAGGATGCGCTCCATCGCGAAGAAGATGGTGTCGATCTTGCCCGACATGACGTGGAAGGTGCGGCCACGACGGAACACCGAGCAGGAGCGGTCGTCGAAGTTGCCGACCGGCTTGGTCTTCAGGGCGAGCTGCGGGCCCACGAAGCGGAAATGCTCGCGGAAGGTCGGCAGGTAGCGCGACACCTGCTGCTCCATCGCCGCCACCTTCGCGTTCACCGTCTCCAGCGACACGCTGTCGCGCACCCGGCGCGCCTCCTCGATCGACTGGAAGCGGCCGAGCGGCGTGTGCGGCACCGAGGACAGCGTGTAGATCGAGGGGTCCTCGGTGGGGTAGACCGAGCAGAGCGGGCCGTCGACGAAGGTGACCGCGGGGAACGGCTCGTCGGTCTCGTAGTACAGCAGGATGGTCGGCTCGTAGAAGAACGGCATCGGCATGCCGAGCTGCTGCCCCCAGCTGGCATCGATCAGCAGGTCGAACGCCTCGCCCTCGATGCGGACGCACTCGACCTCGTTCTGGATCGCTGCGACCCGGTGGTTGAGCACCAGGCTGCCGCCGAGCTGCTCCTGGAAGTAGCGCCGCGACTGCTCGATCAGCAGCACCCGCTCGCTGGTCAGCATCATGCCCGCGACCTCGCGGATCGGCACCGAGCTGTCGCCGGTCTCGCGGAACTCGATGCCGGTCGAGGTCATGATCAGCCGGTAGGTCGAGAAGTCGATCAGGCTCTCGGCGCGCGGCACGGCATAGATGTTCTCCGCGACCTCGCGCGACAGGTAGGGATAGCGCTCCATGAAGCGCATGAAGCCGTCGCGAGACTGCACCCGGGTGCCGTGGTGGCGCGGATAATGGAAGCCCAGATGCAGCCGGAACTGGTTGTTGCCCGACGCCTCGTGCAGCGGCCGGGCGTGCTGCTCGAACACGGTCACGTCGAAGCCCAGCGTCTTCAGCGACGAGCCGATGTGACAGCCGTACCAGCCGGCGCCGATGATCGCGACCTTTGAGACCATGTCCGATGCCTAACGTTTCGCCAGCGGCAGTCTAGCCATAACACGACGCGCGGGGGAAACCGGATCGGTCTCGGGTCGAGATTAAGGCAAGGGCTCTGCCCTTGACCCGTCGGGCCGGCGGCCCCAAACCCCGTCTTCTAAAATTAGGTTTTCAAAGGCTTGCCTTTGATGGGGTCGAGGGGCAAAGCGCCTCGCCTTCGTAGCCTGTCAAGGCGCGCGTTCGGCCATCACCTGGTCCAGCAGGGTGCGGAACTGCGCCAGCACCCGGGCGTGGTCGACGCGGAAATTGGCGAAGAACGGGTTGCCCGCCGACACCGGCACCAGCCGCGGCGCGTCCGGATCGTCGACCACGCCGGCCGGATCGGCGAACAGCAGCGCCGTCGGCGCCTCCATGTGGCGCGGCGAGTCGTAGATGTGCAGGTCGTCGCGATGCAGCAGGTTGGCCTGGCTGCTGACCACCAGGCCGGGCTTGTTGCAGACCCAGCGGAACTTCGCCAGGCTCGCGCCCCACACCGACAGGAAGCAGTCGCACAGCAGCGCCCAGGACAGGCTGGTCGCCATGCTGGCGCCGAGCGTGTCGAGGATGGTGACGTCGAGCTCGGCACTCAGCGCCCGCAGCCGGCTGGCGATGTCGCGCTCGACCTGCAGCGGCGCGTGCAGGGCCAGCGACTCGCCATGGCTCTCGATCACCGCCTCGGCGCCCTGCGGGTCACGCGCCGCCCCGGCTTCGCGCGCCCCGGCCTCGCGAGCATTATGGCCGTCGATCACCAGCGTGGCACCCGGCCAGGCCTGCGCCACCATGCGGATCACGTCGCGAAAGAAGCCGGTGATGTCGACCAGCGTGCGGTTCTCGACCCGCAGCCCGAGCACGATCACCGGCGCCCCGCGCGACCGCGACCGCGCCGCCTGCTCGCAGATGCCGGCCCACACCGGATCGGTCTGGGTGATGCGCTGCAGCCGTCGACGCAGCTCCGCCGAGACCCGCTCGCTAGTGACGCGCACCGCGCAGATGCCCTGGCCGTAGACGTAGGGCATCACCTCGCTGCCATGTCGCAGGTCGCGCCTGACGCGACGGCGCAGCTCGGGGAACAGCGACTCGATGCGGCCCCACAGCTCGATGCCGTCCTGTGCGCCGGGGATGATCCATTCCGGGATCTGCTCGCCCTGCGCGCCGGTGAGCAGGTACTCGATCCCGGAGAGCTCGTTCCAGAGCTGGTGGCCCAGGTGGGTGCCGGGCTGGCCGCGCATCACGCTGGCGATGCGACGCGCGCCGCGCACCAGGTAGGGCACCAGCAGCGGCCCGTTCAGCGCCGCCTGGTTGATGAACCAGCGCGCCAGGTCGGGCGGGAAATACACCTCCAGCAGGTGCCGGCACCAGGCGTCGCGGACCACCAGCAGGTCGAGCTGCGGCACGTAGACCGCAAGCGCCTTGCAGTGATGGTCGGCGGCGATGACGTAGAAGGCGAGGCCCGCGCTGATGTCGGCGAAGCGGTAGGCGAAGCGGAAATCGTCGAAATACAGGCAGCCCTGGCAGCGCAGCGGATGCCCGTCGACCGGGCTGGGCCAGGACAGCATGCCGTCCCGGGTGGCCGCGACCAGCCGGTCCTCGAAGGCGACGGCGAGGCCGGCGCGCAGCTGCTCGCGCGACAGCGCCACCGGTGCCGCGGCCGCGCCGCCGAACAGCGCGGTGCACGGCACGCTGTGCGGGATCTCGTCGATCAGCCGCGCCCGCGGCACCGGCAGCACCGCGTCGCCGCCCGACTCTGCGATCGCGATGCGCAGCACGTCGTGGACCCGCGCGAACGCCTGCGCCTCGCGCGACAGCACCGGCATCGGGCGCATCAGGATGTCCATCACCATGCGACGCAGCGTCGGCGCCGCACGTCCGCACAGCGCCTCCACCTGCGAGGCCTGCAGGTCGGCGAGCTTGTCACCGAGCCGGCACAGGCCGCGATCGAGCAGCCAGGCGGCGCGGGCGCCGTCGCGATGGCGGAACTCGAGGATCAGAAACGGTGCGAGACCGGAATAAAGCAGTGTGGCGTGCCAGCCCGGCACGAAGGCGGCGATGGTTTCGCCCGGCGCGCTGAACAGCGGTCCCAGCAGCGGCGCCTCCGCCTCGCTGCCGGCGCGCAACTGCAGGACGCCGTCGCGCAGCACCACCGGGTCGCTGAGCAGCACGGGGAGCGTATCGATCGGACCCTGTCCATCCGGCATCGGCGAGACATGGACGCGGCCTCCGCACGTGTCAAACCGGCGGTCCGGACCATGGCGTTCGGGGCCCGGGGCCGGCGGCCGCAAACCCGATCTCCTGAAGAAAGGTTTTCAAAGGCTTGCCTTTGACGGGTTCAAGGGGCGAAGCCCCTTGCCTGCTAGCGCATGAGCGTGAAGCGGTACGCCTCGCGCATCTCGGAGATGACCGGCTGCCCGTCCTGGACCGCCGGCCGGAAGTGCCAGGCCGCGATCGCGTTGCGCGCCGCGCGGTCGAGGTCCGGATAGCCGGAGCTGCGCTCGATCTGCACCGACTGCGCGTGCCCGTCCGGCGCGATCAGCGTGCTCAGATAGACCGTGCCCTCCTCGCCGCGCAGCGCCGCCGACCTCGGATAGGCGGCCGGCTTGTTGACGTAGCGGTCGTCCGGTGCCGCGGCGAGGGTGCGCGGGTCCACCAGTCCCCAGCCCGGCTGCCCGTCGAGGTCGAGATTGACCTGCATCGGCGAGGCCGGCGGCGCCGGCGGCGTCGTCGTCTGCGGCGCGTGGCCGGCCTCCGCCGCCCCGGGATCCGGCGCGGTGGTCGACGCGGGCGGCGGCACCGGCGGTCCCTGCGGCGCGTCCAGCGCGTCGGAGGCGCCGCCGCCGTGCTGCGCCTGCTCGGGGGCGGTCTTGGACGCCGGCGGCGGCGTCTTCGGCGGCGGCGGCGCGCCGCCCACCGTCGGCGTGTCCTGCTTGACCATCATCAGCTCCGCCTCCGGCGGCGGCGGCGGCGGCCGGGGCGGCGGCGTGCGCAGCGCCGGGATCAGCGCCGGCGCCTCGAGGATCGCGGCCACGGTGGCGAGATGCAGCAGGACCGCGACCGCGGCGGCACCCAGCAGCATCTCGCGGCGGCGACGCCCGCCCCAGCCCGACGAGGGCACGAACAGGCGCACCCGCGGCGGCGCGAAGCGCCCGCCCCGCGCCATCGGCAGGTCGAGCGCCGGCTCCGCCCGATCGTGCTGGGGCGCCCGCATCGGTGCCGCGATCAGGCGCGCAGATGCGCCGGGATCGGCAGTCCGAGATGGTCGGGTATGTCCCACGCCTCGCGCACGGTGCGGGCCGGGCGGAAGCCGGCGCGCAGGTAGCAGCCGATGGCGCGCGGATGGTCTGCGGTGCAGGTGTTCACCCGCACCATGCCCGGCCCGTCACCGACCTGCGACCAGGCCCGATCGATGGCGGCGCGCAGGAAGCCGGTGCCGAGCCCGCTGCCGATCAGGTGCGGCATCAGGCCGAAATAGCCGATATTGACGTCGCGGCCGCCGCCGAGCCGGCCGTCGAGCTCGAAGAAGCCGCCCGGCTCGCCGGCGCGGTACAGCACGTGCAGCGAGATGTGCGGATCGCGCAGCAGCGCCTCGATCTCGCCGTCGGCGGCCAACCGGCGCAGCCACCAGCAATAGTCGCGCCCGACCTGACCGTACAGGTAGCGGTAGAAGCCGACGCTCGGCGCCGGCACGCGAACCAGGTCGCAATCCTGCGGCAACGGCCGCGCCGGCTGGTCGGGCCGCGCGGTCATGCGCAGGAAGGTCACGTCGACCATGATCCGGCTGATCCCGTCGGGCTGCAGGCCGGTGGGCGTCCGGGTCTGCCAGCCCTGCGTGTGCTCGACCATGCGAACTCTCCGGCTGCCGATCGGTCCCGTCCCGGATCGTCCCGGTTGTCCGCGGCCCGGTCGGGGCGCGCGGTCAGGGGGCGCCGGACGTGACCAGCTTAATCGTCCAGGAAGGAACGCAGTTTCCGGCTGCGGCTGGGATGCTTGAGCTTGCGCAGCGCCTTGGCCTCGATCTGGCGGATGCGCTCGCGGGTGACGTTGAACTGCTGGCCGACCTCCTCCAGCGTGTGGTCGGTGTTCATGCCGATGCCGAAGCGCATCCGCAGCACCCGCTCCTCGCGCGGGGTGAGCGAGGACAGCACCCGGGTGGTGGCCTCGCGCAGGTTGGTCTGGATCGCGGCATCGAGCGGGATCACCGCGGTCTTGTCCTCGATGAAGTCGCCGAGATGGCTGTCCTCCTCGTCGCCGATCGGCGTCTCCAGGCTGATCGGCTCCTTGGCGATCTTGAGCACCTTGCGCACCTTCTCGAGCGGCATGCCGAGCTTCTCGGCGAGCTCCTCGGGGGCCGGCTCGCGGCCGATCTCGTGCAGCATCTGGCGCGAGGTGCGCACCAGCTTGTTGATGGTCTCGATCATGTGCACGGGGATGCGTATGGTGCGCGCCTGGTCGGCGATCGAGCGCGTGATCGCCTGGCGGATCCACCAGGTCGCGTAGGTGCTGAACTTGTAGCCGCGTCGATACTCGAACTTATCGACCGCCTTCATCAGGCCGATATTGCCCTCCTGGATCAGGTCCAGGAACTGCAGCCCGCGGTTGGTGTATTTCTTGGCGATCGAGATCACCAGCCGCAGGTTGGCCTCGATCATCTCCTTCTTGGCGCGCGCGCTGTCCCGCTCGCCGCGCGAGACGGTGGAGTAGACGCGGCGGAACTCCACGATCGGCAGCCCGGCATCCTGCGCCACAGCGCCGACCTTGGAGCGCAGGTCGACGATGTCGCCGCTGTGCCGCGCGACGAAGTTCTTCCACGCCTTGCCCGGCAGGCCGGCGGCCATGTCCATCCAGCCCGGATCGAGCTCGTGGTTGCGATACTTCACCAGGAAGTCGTCGCGCGAGACCTTGGTGCCCTCGGCGAAGCGCAGCATGCGGCCTTCCAGCCCGTTCAGCCGCTGGCTGATCTGCTTGAGCTGCAGCACCAGCTCCTCGATGCGGTTATTGTGCAGGCGCACCTGCTCGACCTTGCCGACCAGCTCCTCGCGCAGCTTCTCGTAGCTCTTCTCGGAACGCTCGTTGACCTCCTCGCCCGACGTGATGCTGTCCAGCCGGCGGGTCTGCATCTTGTGCAGCTTCTTGTAGAGCGCCTCGATCTCCTCGAACTGCAGCAGCACCTCGGGCTTGAGCTTCTCCTCCAGCGCCGAGAGCGAGAGGTTCGCACCCTCGGCCTCCGCCTCCTCATCGATCTCGGCGGGGGTCTCGAAGGTCTCCTCGGCGCCGGCGACGGCCTCCTCGGCGCCGGCCTCGGTGCCGGCGAGGGTGCCGGACTGGGTGGCTTCGAGATCGATGATGTCGCGCAGCAGCATCTGGCCGACCTTGAGCCGGTCGTGCCATGAGATGATGGCGCGGAAGGTCAGCGGGCTCTCGCACAGGCCGCCGATCATCTCGTCGCGTCCGGCCTCGATCCTTTTCGCGATCGCGATCTCGCCCTCGCGCGACAGCAGTTCGACGGAACCCATCTCGCGCAGGTACATGCGCACCGGATCGTCGGTGCGGCCGAGGCTCTCCTCGTCGACGTTGCCGGTCTGCTCCTCCTCGGCGTCCTCCTTCTTCTCCTCGCGCGGCGCCTCGCCTTCCTCGCTGTCCTCGTTCTCCACCACCTGGATGCCCATCTCGCTGAGCGTGGCCATGATGTCCTCGATCTGCTCGGACGACACCTGGTCCGGCGGCAGCACCGCGTTCAGCTCGTCGAACGTGATGTAGCCCCGCTCCCGGCCACGCGCGATCAGCCGCTTGACGGCGGCCGACTGGGTGTCGAGCAGGTTGGAGTCCGCATCCTGCTCGCTGGTGGTCGCTTCCGTGCTCGCGGCCGTCTTTGTCGCCATCGCCTACTCAACTCCACCAAGTGCTGCCGTGACCCGGCCGCCACCGAACCGGCGCGGCCAGGCCGCCGCCACGTTCAACCCCATTCGTCCTCGTCCGCCTGTTCGCCGGCACGCAGTGCCGCGCAGACCTTGCACAACGCCTCCATGCGTCGCGCCGACGGCGCGTCCCTGCATTCGTTCCATTGCCGGAGTGCGGCGTCCCTCTCCTGCGCCAGCCGGTCGTAGTTCAGCAGGCCGAAGAAGTGCCACCAGCGCGATTCCACCTCTGCCGGCATGTCCGATGGCTCGACCTGCTCAGCGAGCGGCAATGGCCCTTCGCCCAGGACCGCGCCGATCTGCGCCGATAATCCGATCCCTGTCAGGTGGTCCATCAGGGCTTGCGAGTCAAGCGGAGGTGCGGCATGGTCTTCGACCTGCGTCATCTGCGCCTCACCGAAATGAGCGCGCCCGGACAGGTCCGCCCCCGACAGATGGGCCTGCGCCGCCCACTCGACCATGCGCTCGCGCAACGGGCGCAGATCGTCCGCCAGGTCGAGGCCGCAGAATGCCTCCTCGACGTCGGGCAGCAGTTCCGGGTGGCGCAGCAGGATCGCTGTCAGGATGCGCTGGCGCTCGCGACGCACGCCCTGCTGGCGCGCCGCCTGCGTCTCCGACGCCGCGCGCGGCCCGCCGGCCGGCCGCGCGCCCAGCTGGGTGACGTTGGGGCGGGCGCCGGTGGCGGCGGGCCCGCGCGGCGCCCCGCGTCGCGCGCGGAAGGTCTCGAAGAACTGGTCGAGCAGGGTGCGCCGGTACTCGCCCGCCAGGGTGCGGTTGCCGATCCGGCCGGCCGCCTCGACCAGACGCGCGTGCAGCGCGGCGCGCTGCTCAGGGCCGGGATCGCGCAGCCCCTCGCTGAGCAGCTCGAACAGCACCGCGCCGATCGGACGCGCCTCGTGCAGCATCGCGCGCATCGCGGCCGTGCCCTGGCGGCGCAGCAGGCTGTCCGGATCCTCGCCTTCCGGCAGGCGGCAGAAGCGCAGCGAGCGCGACGGCTCGAGCAGCGGCAGCGCCGTCTCCGCCGCCCGGATCGCCGCGCGACGGCCGGCGGCGTCGCCGTCGAAGCACAGCACCGGCACCGCCTCGGTGCGCCACAGCGATTCCAGCTGCTCGGCGGTCAGCGCGGTGCCGAGCGGCGCCACCGCGCCGGTGACGCCGGCCTGGTGCAGCGCGATCACGTCCATGTAGCCCTCGACCACGACGAGGTCGGCGACGGCGGCCGCCACACCCGGCCGCGCGGCGCGCACTGCGGCGTGGGCGCGGTCCAGCCCGAACAGGGTCAGCCGCTTGCTGAACAGCCTGGTCTCCGGGCCGTTGAGGTATTTCGGCTGCCCGTCGCCCAGCGTGCGGCCGCCGAAGCTGATCAGGGCGCCGCGCCGGTCGCGGATCGGGAAGGTCACGCGCTGGAAGAACAGCTCGCCCTTCGGCCGTCCCGCCTCGTCGAGGCGCATCAGCCCGGCCTCGGTCATCAGCTCCGGGCCGACGCCCTGCTGCCTGAGCTCGTCGGCGAGGCCGCCGCGGCCGTCGCCGGACCAGCCGAGCCCGAAGGACTGTATCGTGGCGTCGCTCAGCCCGCGTCCGCGCAGGTAGGCGAGCCCGTCGCGTCCCTCCGGAGCGGCGAGGCGGCGCACGTAGCAGCGCTGCGCCAGGTCGAGCACCTCGACGAGGCTGCGTGCCCGCGCCGCCGCCTCGCGCGCGGCCGGCTGCTGACGCGGCAGCTCGAGCCCGGCTTCCGCGGCCAGCGAAGCGACGGTGTCGGGGAACGACTGGCCGGAGGTCTGCATGACGAAGGAGATCACGTCGCCATGGGCGCCGCAGCCGAAGCAGTGGAAGCCGTCCTCGTAGACGTAGAAGGACGGGGTCTTCTCGCCATGGAAGGGGCAGCACGCCTTCCAGTTGCGCCCGGAGCGGGACAGCTTGGCGCGCCGGCCGATCACGGCCGCGATCGGGGTGCGCGCGCGCAGCTCGTCCAGGAACGCGGGGTCGAACGCCAACGCCGCGACGCCGCCCGCCCTAGCCTCCGGGCCCCGACAGCCTGGCCCGGACCAGCTGGTTGGCGCGCGACATGTCCAGCCTGGCGCCGAACATCGTCTTGAGGATCGCCATCACCCGGCCCAGGTCGCGCATGCCGGCGGCGCCCGCCTCCGCGAGTGCGGCCTCCACCGCCGCATCCAGCGCCGCCTCGTCCATCGGCACCGGCAGGTAGCCCTCGAGGATGACGATCTCGGCATCCTCCTTGGCGGCCAGCTCGCCGCGGCCGCCGCGCAGGTAGAGTGCCGCCGCCTCGGCGCGGCTCTTCACCATGTGCCGGAGCGCCGACACGATCTCGGGCTCGCCGACCTGCTCGACGCCCCGGGGCCGGCTGGCGATGTCGAGATCCTTCACCCGTGCCAGCACCATGCGCAGCGTCGAGACGCGGGCCGCATCGCCGGCCTTCATCGCGGTCCTGAGGTCCTGGCTGAAGCGCTCGCGCAGCGACATGATCGTCCATCCTTGATCCGGAGCGGAATTCCGCTCAGCCGGAAATATCATCAGCGCCGTCTTGTTGGGAATTTTCTTCCCATGGGACCGTCCGCTTGCTACCACCCGGCGCCTGTCATCGGGATCGTATCATGGGAATCAGCGTCGAGACGATCATCGACCGGCTCGGCGGCGCGCAGGAGGCCGCGCGTCTCACCGGCGTCGGCACCGAGGCGGTGCGCAAGTGGCGGCAGGCGCGGGTGATCCCTGCCAAGCACTGGAGCGCGGTGATACGCGCGACCGGCCTGGCGCTGGCCGACCTGCAGGCGGCGATCGACGTCCACGGGGAGCCGGAGGATCCCGGCTCGCCTCCCGCCGGCGCGACCGCGGCGCTGCTGCTGGCGGATGGCACGCTGCTGTGGGGTCGCGGCTTCGGCGCGTACACCGGCATGGAGGTAGGCGAAGGACGGTCCGGCATCGGCGAGATCTGCTTTTGCACCGGCATCACCGGCTACCAGGAGACGCTGACCGATGCCTCCTATGCCGGGCAGATCATCACCTTCACCTTTCCCCATATCGGCAATGTCGGCGTCAACGCCGAGGACGAGGAGGCCACCAACGTGGCTGCGCGCGGCCTGGTGGTGCATCGCGACCTGAGCGCCGCCTCGAACTGGCGCGCGACGCACGGCCTCGATGCCTGGCTGAAGGCGCGCGGCATCCCCGGCATCTGCGACGTCGACACCCGCGCGCTGACGCTGCGGATACGCGACGGCGGCCCGCAGACCGCGGTGCTGCTGCATCCCGAGAGCAGGCTGTTCGACCTCGACGCCGCCCGCGCCCGGGCGAGCGGCTGGCCCGGGCTGGAGGGGATGGATCTCGCCCGAGAGGTGTCGTGCACGCAGAGCTACAAGTGGCGCGAGGGCGTCTGGCGCTGGGGCGGCGCCGCGGCGCCGGCGGCCGCGCGCCGACGCGTGGTCGCGGTCGATTACGGCGCCAAGCGCAACATCCTGCGCTGTCTGGTCAGTGCCGGCTGCGAGGTCACCGTGGTGCCCGCCACCGCCAGTGCGGCCGAGATCCTGTCGCACGATCCGGACGGGGTGTTCCTCTCCAACGGCCCGGGCGATCCGCAGGCGACCGCGGCGTATGCGGTGCCGGCGATACGCGGCGTGCTCGATGCCGGCAAGCCGGTGTTCGGGATCTGCCTGGGCCATCAGCTGCTGGCGCTGGCACTCGGCGCAAGCACCTACAAGCTGGACCGGGGCCATCGCGGCGCCAACCAGCCGGTGCGCGACCTGGCCACCGGCCGGGTCGAGATCACCAGCCAGAACCACGGTTTCGCGGTCGACGACGCGAGCCTGCCCGACGGGGTGCGGGTGACCCATGTTAGCCTGTTCGACGGCAGCAACGAGGGCATCGCGAGCGACCGGCTGCCCGCCTTCAGCGTGCAGTACCACCCCGAAGCCAGTCCCGGTCCCTCCGACAGCGCCCACCTGTTCGACCGCTTCGTAGCCCTGATGAGATGAAGCGGGGCCCGGGGCCCAAGGCCCCGTCACGCGCAGGCGTGCTTCGCACGACGGGTCCAGGGCAGCGCCCTGGCCTTATTCCTTTCCCCACCCGCAGGTCGCAACGATGCCGAAACGGATAGACATCCGCTCCATCCTGATCATCGGCGCGGGTCCGATCGTGATCGGCCAGGCCTGCGAGTTCGACTATTCCGGCGCCCAGGCCTGCAAGGCGCTGCGCGCGGAGGGCTACCGGGTGATCCTGGTGAACTCCAACCCCGCCACCATCATGACCGACCCTGGCCTCGCCGACGCCACCTACGTGGAGCCGATCACGCCGGAGTTCGTCGAGCGCATCATCGCGCGCGAGCGTCCGGACGCGATCCTGCCGACGATGGGCGGCCAGACCGCGCTGAACACGGCGATGGCGCTGGATGCGAGCGGCGTGCTGGCCAAGCACGGCGTCGAGCTGATCGGGGCCAGGGCGGAGGTGATCGACCGCGCCGAGGACCGGCTGAAGTTCCGCAACGCGATGAGCGCGATCGGCATCGAGAGCCCGCTGAGCCGGATCGCGCACTCGCTGGCCGAGGCCCGCGAGGCGCTGGCGGCGGTCAGGCTGCCGGCGGTGATACGCCCTTCCTTCACGCTCGGCGGCACCGGCGGCGGCATCGCCTACAACCGCGAGGAGTTCGAGCACATCGTCGGCACCGGTCTCGACGCCTCGCCGACCCGCGAGGTGCTGATCGAGGAGAGCGTGCTGGGCTGGAAGGAGTACGAGATGGAGGTGGTGCGCGACCGCCGCGACAACTGCATCATCGTCTGCTCGATCGAGAACGTCGACCCGATGGGGGTGCATACCGGCGACAGCGTCACGGTGGCACCCGCGCTGACGCTGACCGACAAGGAGTACCAGCGCATGCGCGACGCCTCGATCGCCTGCCTGCGCGCGATCGGCGTCGATACCGGCGGCTCCAACGTGCAGTTCGGGATCAACCCCGCCGACGGCCGCATGGTGGTGATCGAGATGAACCCGCGTGTCTCGCGCTCCTCCGCGCTCGCCTCCAAGGCGACCGGCTTCCCGATCGCCAAGATCGCCGCCAAGCTCGCGGTCGGCTACACGCTGGACGAGCTCGCCAACGACATCACCGGCACCACGCCGGCGGCGTTCGAGCCGACCATCGACTACGTGGTGGTCAAGATCCCGCGCTTCACCTTCGAGAAGTTCCCCGGCAGCCCGGCGCTGCTCTCCACTTCGATGAAGTCGGTTGGCGAGGCGATGTCGATCGGCCGCTCGTTCGCCGAGGCGCTGCAGAAGGGGCTGCGCTCGATGGAGACCGGGCTCGCCGGCCTCGATCCGGTGGAGCCGCCGGGCGACGGCAGCCGCGACGCGTTCAAGGCGGCGCTGTCGTCGCCGCGCCCGGACCGGCTGCTGATGGCGGCACAGGCGCTGCGTGCCGGGGTGTCGGTCGAGGAGATCCACGAGGCCTGCCGGTTCGACCCGTGGTTCCTGCGCGAGCTGGAGCGCATCGTGGACGCCGAGCGCGAGGTCGAGCGGGACGGGCTGCCGCAGCGGCCGGTCGCGCTGCGCCGGCTCAAGGCGCTGGGCTTCTCCGACGACCGCCTCGGGGTGCTCGCGGGCAGCGACGCGGGCGCGGTCGCGGCACTTCGCGAGCGGCTCGGGGTGCATGCGGTGTACAAGCGCATCGATACCTGCGCGGGCGAGTTCGCCTCCGCGACGCCCTACATGTACTCGACCTACGAGGGCGGCTTCGGGGTGCCCGAGTGCGAGAGCGCGCCGAGCGGGCGGCGCAAGATCGTCATCCTCGGCGGCGGCCCGAACCGGATCGGCCAGGGCATCGAGTTCGACTACTGCTGCGTCCATGCCGCCTACGCGCTGCGCGAGGCCGGCTTCGAGACCATCATGGTCAACTGCAACCCCGAGACCGTCAGCACCGACTACGACACCTCCGACCGGCTGTACTTCGAGCCGCTGACGTCCGAGGACGTGATCGCGCTGATCCGCCGCGAGCAGCAGGCGGGCGAGCTGCTCGGCTGCATCGTGCAGTATGGCGGCCAGACCCCGCTCAAGCTGTCCCGCGCGCTTTCGGCGGCCTCGATCCCGATCCTGGGCACGCCGGCGGACGCGATCGACCGTGCGGAGGATCGCGAGCGCTTCCAGGCGATGCTGCGCAAGCTCGGGCTGCGCCAGCCGGAGAACGGCATCGCGCGCTCGGGTGCGCAGGCGGAGGCGATCGCCGAGCGCGTCGGCTACCCGGTGGTGATCCGTCCCTCCTACGTGCTCGGCGGCCGGGCGATGGAGATCGTCTACGACCGCGCCAGCCTGCAGCGCTACATGCGCGTCGCCCTGCAGCTCGCGGGCGCCGACGTGGCGGCGGCGCCGGTGCTGATCGACCGCTACCTGAGCGAGGCGATCGAGACCGACGTCGACTGCATCTGCGACGGCACGCGGGTCTACGTCGCGGGCGTGATGGAGCATATCGAGGAGGCCGGCATCCATTCCGGCGACTCCGCATGCTCGCTGCCGCCGTACTCGCTGTCGCCGGCGATCGTCGACGAGCTCAAGGAGCAGACCGCGGCGATGGCGCGCGAGCTCGGCATCGTCGGGCTGATGAACGTGCAGTACGCGATCAAGGACGACGAGATCTACGTGCTGGAGGTCAACCCGCGCGCCTCGCGCACGGTGCCGTTCGTGGCCAAGGCGACCGGGGTGGCGGTGGCCAAGATCGGCGCGCGCGTGATGGCCGGCGCCTCGCTCGCCGAGTTCCGGCTCGACGACCGCGCGATCTCGCCGCACGTCGCGGTCAAGGAGGCGGTGTTCCCGTTCGCGCGCTTCCCCGAGATCGACACCATCCTGGGTCCGGAGATGCGCTCCACCGGCGAGGTGATGGGGCTCGACGCCAGCTTCGAGCGCGCCTTCGCCAAATCCCAGCTCGGCGCGGGGGTGAAGCTGCCGCAGGCCGGATGCGTGCTGCTGTCGGTGCGCGACCGCGACAAGCCGATACTGACCGCGCTCGCCCGCCGCCTCACCGAGATGGGGTTCTCGATCCTGGCCACGCGCGGCACCGCGCTCAGACTGGGCGAGGCCGGGATCGCGGTCGCGGTGGTCAACAAGGTGCTGCAGGGGCGGCCGCACTGCGTGGACGCGATACGCAGCGGCGAGGTGCAGATGGTGATCAACACCGCGTCCGGCGCGCAGTCGGTGGCGGACAGCTTCGACATCAGGCGCTCGGCGCTGATCCACGGCATCCCGCATTACACCACCACCGCCGGCGCGCGCGCGGCGGTGCAGGCGATCGCGGTGCTGCGGGAGGGCCCGCTTGAAGTGGCACCGCTTCAGTCCTACTTTCGTGGATCGTTCTGAGCCGACCCGAGGCGCCGGACGCTGATGCGGCCGGGTCGCCGCGACCGGCTGTAACCCACCGTATTCCGAGGACTGGCGTCTTGCAGAAATTCCCGATGACCGGCCGCGGCCTGCAGCGGCTGGAGGACGAGCTTCGCAGGCTGAAGAGCGAGGAACGTCCGGCGATCATCCGCGCCATCGCCGAAGCGCGCAGCCACGGCGACCTGTCGGAGAACGCCGAGTATCACGCGGCCCGGGAGCGCCAGTCCTTCGTCGAGGGCCGCATCCAGGAGCTCGAGGAGATCATGTCCTCGGTCGAGGTGATCGAGCCCTCCACCCTGTCGGGCGACCACGTCAAGTTCGGCGCCATGGTCAGCCTGGTGGACGAGGAGACGGACAAGGAGGCCACCTACCAGATCGTCGGCGTCTACGAGGCGGACATTAAGTCGGGGCTGCTCTCGGTCTCCTCTCCGCTGGCCAAGTCGCTGATCGGCAAGAAGAAGGGCGACAACGTCTCCGTGCCCGCACCCGGCGGCGACCGCACCTACGAGATCCTCGCGATACGTTATGGTTGAGGGCGGGAGCCTGACGGGGCGCTCTTGATCGGTCCAGAGGATGTGCGCGCGGCGGCCGCGCGCATCGCCGGGCGCGTCATCCGCACGCCGACGCTGGTGTCGGAGGCGCTGTCGCGGGCGACCGGTGCGACGATCACGCTCAAGCTCGACAACCTGCAGGCGATCGGCTCCTTCAAGGAACGCGGTGCCGCCAACAAGATGGCGCTGCTGACGCCCGAGGAGCGGCGTCGCGGCGTGATCACGGTGTCCGCCGGCAACCACGCCCAGGGTGTGGCGCGCCACGCGAGCCTGTACGGCATCGACGCGGTGATCGTGATGCCGCGCTTCACCCCGGCGGCCAAGGTCACGCGCACCGCCGCCTGGGGCGCGCGCGTGGTGCTGCACGGCGACGATTTCAGCGAGGCGTCGGCGCACGCCGACGCGCTGTGCCGCAGCCAGTCGCGTGTCTTCGTCCATCCCTACGACGATCCGGCGATCATGGCCGGACAGGGAACCTGCGGCCTGGAGCTGCTCGAGGATGCCGGGCCGCTCGACATGCTGGTGGTGCCGATCGGCGGCGGCGGGCTGATCGCCGGCTGCGCCACCGCGGCGGCCGGAATGCGGCCGGATCTCGAGGTGATCGGGGTGCAGGTGGAGAGCCACGCCTCGCTCAGCTGCCATCCAGGCGACGAGATCGTGCCGGCCGGCGGCGCCACCATCGCCGAGGGGATCGCGGTGATGCGGGTCGGTCGCCATCCGCTGGAGGTGATCCGGGCGCGCGTCGGCACGGTGCTGTCGGTGCCGGAACGCGCCGTCGAGGACGCCATCGCCCTGCTCGCGGAATCCGCCAAGCTGGTCGCGGAGGGGGCCGGTGCGGCCGCCCTCGCCGCGGTGCTGAGCTATCCCGAGCGGTTCCGCGGCAGGCGGGTGGCGATGCCGATCTGCGGCGGCAACATCGACAGCCGCATCCTCGCCAACACGCTGCTGCGCTCGCTGCTTCGCGATGGGCGGCTGCTCCGGCTGCTGATGGAGATCCCCGATCGTCCCGGCGTGCTCGCCGACATCGCCACCCGGATCGGCGAGATCGGCGGCAACATCATCGAGGTCTCGCACCAGCGCCTGTTCGCGGCCCCCAGCGTGCAGACCGCGGAGCTCGAGGTGATGGTCGAGGCCCGCGATCCGCAGCACGCCGAGCAGATCATCGCGACGCTGCGCGAGAGCTACGTCCTGCGCCGGGCCTAGCAGGCGGCGGAAGCGAGGCAAGGCTGGGCTCTGCCCAGACCCGCCAAAGGCCCAGGCCTTTGGAAACCATCCCAAGACAGTCGGATCCTCGACGCTTCGCCTTGAGCGGGTCCAGGGCAGGGCCCTGGCGCTGCGCAAGGGCGGCGGATGGTGCGGGCGGGATCGATCTTTGGACATCTGCTTGCGTCTCCCGGCCGTATCCCCTGATCGGCATCGAGGCGAGCATAGATGGCATCCGAGATCCGCAGCTTCATCGTCACCCTGGACCCGGACGGGCGGGTCACCCTGCCGCCGACGGCGCTGAGCGATCTGCGCTGGTCGGCCGGCATGCAGCTCGTGGTCACCCAGGAGCCGCAGGGGCTGACGCTGCGGCTCGGGCCGCTGGAGGGAGAACGATAGGCAGGCCGCGGCGGCTGGGGCGCCTACTTGGTGCCGAACAGGCGGTCGCCGGCGTCGCCGAGACCGGGTCGGATATAGCCGTTCGCGTCCAGCTCGCGGTCGATCGCCGCGGTGATCAGCTTGACGTCGGGGTGGGCGGCGGCGAAGCGGGCGAGCCCCTCGGGTGCCGCGAGCAGGCAGACGAAGCTGATCTGCCCGGCACCGGCCGCCTTCAGCCTCGACACCGCGGCGATCGCGCTGTGTCCGGTCGCGAGCATCGGGTCGACCACGATGCTGAGCCGGTCGGCCATGTCCTCGGGCAGCTTGAGGTAGTATTGCACCGCCTCCAGCGTCTCGTGGTCGCGATACAACCCGATATGGCCGACCCGGGCGGCCGGCACCAGGTCGAGCATCCCGTCCAGGATGCCGTTGCCGGCGCGCAGGATGGAGACGAAGCAGAGCTTCTTGCCCGACAGCATCCGCCCCGTGGTGCGCTCGAGCGGCGTGTCGATCTCGACCGCCTCCAGCGGCAGATCGCGCGTCGCCTCGTAGGCCATCAGCAGGCTGATCTCGCGCGTCAGCCTGCGGAAGCCGGCGGTCGAGGTGCCGGCCTGCCGGAGCCGCGCCAGCTTGTGCTGCACCAGCGGGTGGTCGACCACCAGGAGATTGGCCATCGCCACCGCTAGGACAGCCCGGGCGTGACCAGGTCGGTCACGCGCTAGGAGCCGGCCGGCACGAAGTCCAGAGAGACGCCGTTCATGCAGTAGCGCTCGCCGGTCGGCTTGGGGCCGTCGGGGAACACGTGGCCGAGATGGCCGTGGCAGGTCGCGCAATGCACCTCGACCCGGCGCATGAACAGGCTGTTATCCTCCGTGGTCTCCACAGCACCTGCGATCGGGGCGAAGAACGAGGGCCAGCCGCTGCCGCTCTCGTACTTGGTGTCGGACGTGAACAGCGGGCTCGCGCAGGCCGCGCAGTGGAACAGGCCGCGGCCCTTCTCGTAGTTCAGCGGGCTGCTGCCGGGGCGCTCGGTGCCGTGCTCGCGCAGCACCCGGTACTGCTCGCGCGAGAGCTTGTCGCGCCAGATCCGGTCGCCCTGGATCTCGTTGCTCTGCACGTCGTCCTTCGTGGAATGGCTGCTCATCCGGTGCCTCGCTGTGCTGGATGCCATGCAGATGGGATCGGCACGGCGGAAACCTAGCACCGCCGCGATCCTTAGGGACGATTGAACCGCAGGAGCATCGCCATGTCCGAGACCAACCAGCCGCCGGACCACGACGAGAAGGTGGACGACGCGGTGGAGGACACCTTCCCGGCCAGCGACCCGCCTTCGACCGGCGGCAGCACCGGTCCGGACGATCCGCTGGCACCCCCCGCCCCGGTCTCGCCCTGAGGGCGGGACCCGTGGCATGGTCCCGGACCGGTCCGTTCGGGAGCACCGCCTCAGATGCCGTCATCCACCCCAACCGTCCGGCCGCGACCGGTCATGCTGGTCATCCTGGACGGGTTCGGCTGGCGCGAGGAGCGCGCCGACAACGCGGTGCGACAGGCCCGCACCCCGAGCTTCGACCGGCTATGGGCGGCGGGACCGCACGCCTTCCTGCGCACCTGCGGCCCTGACGTCGGCCTGCCGGGTGGGCAGATGGGCAACTCCGAGGTCGGGCACCTCAATATCGGCGCCGGCCGGGTGGTGATGCAGGAGCTGCCGCGAATCTTCGCCGCCATCGAGACCGGGAACATCGCCGGGCTGCCGGCGATGCAGACCCTGATCGCCTCGCTTCGCTGCAGCGGCGGCACCTGCCACCTGCTCGGCCTGGCCTCGCCGGGCGGCGTGCACGCGCACCAGGACCACGCGGTGGTTCTCGCCCGGATCCTGACCGGGGTCGGCGTGCCGGTGGCGCTGCACCTGTTCACGGACGGCCGCGACACCCCGCCGCGCTCGGCACGCGAGTACCTGGCGGCCCTGCGCGCCGGACTGCCCGCGCAGGCGAGGATCGCGACGATCTGCGGCCGCTACTTCGCGATGGACCGCGACCATCGCTGGGAGCGGGTGAGCCGCGCCTACGACGTCATCGTGGACGGCGCAGGGTCCAGGGCGCCGGATCCCGACGCGGTGCTCGCCGACGCCTACGCGGCCGAGGTGACCGACGAGTTCGTGCCGCCCACGGTGATCGGCGACTATCAGGGCATGCGCGACGGCGACGCGCTGCTGTCGTTCAACTTCCGCGCCGACCGCATCCGCCAGCTCTACGACGCGCTGCTCGATCCCGACTTCGCCGGCTTCGCGCGCCCGCGCGTGGTCCGCTTCGCCTGCGCCGTCGGCATGACCCGCTACAGCGACCACCTGGCGGGGCGGATCGAGGTGCTGTTCCCGCCCCAGAGCCTGGACGACCTGCTCGGCGACGTGGTCTCGTCGGCCGGCCTGCGGCAGCTGCGCATGGCGGAGACGGAGAAGTACCCGCACGTCACCTACTTCCTCAACGGCGGGCGGGAGGCGGTGCTGCCGGGCGAGGACCGGATCATGGTGCCGTCGCCGAAGGTCGCGACCTACGACCTGCAGCCGGAGATGTCCGCGCCCGAGCTGACCGACCGGGCGGTCGAGGCCATCGCCTCGGGCCGCTACGACCTGATCGTGCTGAACTTCGCCAACCCCGACATGGTCGGCCATACCGGCAACCTGGCCGCCGCGATCCGCGCGGTGGAGACCGTCGATGACGGGCTCGGCCGGATTGCGGCCGCCATCGCGCAGGCCGGCGGCGTGCTGCTGGCCACCGCCGACCACGGCAACTGCGAGACCATGCGCGATCCCGGAACCGGCGCGCCGCACACCGCGCACACGCTCAACCCGGTGCCGCTGGTGCTGTCCGGGCAGGCCGGCGCGGCGCTGCATGACGGTCGGCTCGCCGACCTGGCGCCGACCCTGCTGGCGCTGATCGGCCTCGACCAGCCGGCGCTGATGACCGGCCGATCGCTGCTCGCCCCGGCCTGAGGGCCGGACGCGCATCGGCGGGCGGACCGGGACTGCGGCTCCGCCCGGCCCTGCTGCGCGCCGGCGGGGCGCTGCTCTGCGCCACGCTGATCGGCGGATCCGGCGCGCGCGCGGCCGCCGCACGCCATCCCCGACCGCCGGCCGTGACGGCACAGGCGCGGCAGCAGGCCGCGCGGGAGGCGGCGTACGCGCGGCAGCAGGCAGCGCGGGAGGCGGGCGAACGAGGCGGGAAGGATCGGGAGGCGGCGCGGGAGGCGGCCGCGATCGCGGCCCGTGACCGCGACCGCGCCGTGGCGCTCTCGGCACGGGCGCGCGACGACGCGACGCGGCTGCGCGACACCGAGCTCCGCGCCGCAGGGGCGCTGTCGCAGCTCGAGGCGCTGCGCTCGCGCCGGGCGGCGCTGCAGGCGGAGCTCGCCCGGCAGGCGGCGGCGCTGTCGCCGATGCTGCCGCTGGCGCTGCGCCTGTCGCTGTATCCGGCGCAGACGGTGCTGTCCTCCGGCGCCGCACCGGGTGCCGCACTCGGCGGCCTCGCGGTGCTGCGCGGGCTCGCGGCCGGCATCGCCGCGCGCGCGGCCGCGATCCGCGCGCGGCAGCGCGACCTCGACGCGCTCGGCGCCGGCCTGGAGGATCGCACCCGCAGCCTCGCGGCGCTGCGCGAGCAGCAGGCGACGGGCGCGCGGATCGTGGCCGCGCAGGCCGAGCAGGCGGCCGCGGCACAGCGCAGCTCCACCGACGCCGCCGACGAAGCCGCGCGCCGCGCGGCCTCCTCGGCCGCCCGCGCGGCGAGCCTGCGCGACGCGGTGTCGCGCATCGAGGCGGCCGAGCGCCTGGCCGCGGTCGCCTTCCAGCGCCAGGCGGCGGCGGAGCAGGCCCGCGCGCCGGCGACGGCGCGAGGCGCGCGCATCGAGGCGGCCGCGATATCGTCGGAGGCCGGCGCCGGTCTGGCGCCGAACGGCGCCGGCGCGCCGGTCGCGGGCAGGCTGGTGCAGGACTGGGGTGCCGACACCGAGGCCGGTCCGGCCACCGGGATCACCTACGCGCCGGCGGCCGGCGCGCTGGTGAGCGCGCCCTGCGACGGGCGGATCGACTTCGCCGCCCCGTTCCGCTCCTACGGCCGGATGCTGATCGTGGATTGCGGGCGCGGCTACCGCTTCGTGCTCGCCGGGCTCGGGGTGATCGACGTCGCGATCGGCCAGAAGCTGGCCCGCGGGGTCGCGGTCGGCCGGATGCCGGACCGTAGCGGCGGCGGCGGCCCGACGCTCTACCTGCAGCTGCGCCGCGGCAGCGAGCCGGTCGATCCGGGCGGCTTCCTGCGCGGGATGCGGTAGCGGTAATCTGGCGTTAGGGGCGTGGTAATCCATCATCCGCTAGATCATGATGGCGGCCCGCTGCGCGCGCGCGGCAACCGGGAGAAGATAGGGCATGAAACTGCGCACTGGCTTGCTGCTCGGCACCGCCTTCCTCGCGGGCGTCGCGGCGGGTCCCGATCTCGGCCGGCTGGCGGCGCATCATGGGCTGAGCTTCATCGTGCCGGCACTCGCCGACGACGCCCACGGCGCCCATGCCGAGACCTACCGGCTGCTGACCCTGTTCGGCGACGTGTTCGAGCGCGTCCGCGCCGACTATGTCGAGCCGGTCACCGACCGCACGCTGATCACCAACTCGCTGAACGGCATGCTCTCGGGGCTCGATCCGCACAGCGCCTACATGACCGAGAAGCAGTTCTCCGACATGCAGGTGCAGACCAAGGGAGAGTTCGGCGGCCTCGGCCTGGAGGTGACCGGCGAGGACGGGCTGATCAAGGTGATCTCGCCGATGGACGGCTCGCCGGCGGCGAAGGCCGGCATGAAGTCCGGCGACCTGATCTTGTCGATCAACTCCAAGAGCACTGACGGGCTGCTGCTCAACGACGCGGTGGAGCGGATGCGCGGCTCGCCCGGCACCGGCATCAGGCTCGGCATCAAGCGCCCCGGCGTGGACAAGCCGTTCGACGTCAACCTGACCCGCGAGATCATCCACATCCAGGTCGTCAAGCAGGCGCTGTACGGCAAGATCGGCTACATCCGGGTCGCGCAGTTCAACGAGGAGACCGATCCGGCGCTGCACGACGCCTACGCCAAGCTCAGCGCCAAGGCCGGCGGCCACCTGTCCGGACTGATCCTGGACCTGCGCAACAACCCGGGCGGCCTGCTCGACCAGGCGATCGACGTCTGCGACGACTTCATCACCTCCGGTGCGGTGGTCTCGACCCGCGCGCGCCACCCCGAGGAGAGCATGCGCAACGACGCGCACGGCACCGACATCACCGACGGCGCGCCGCTGCTGGTGCTGATCAACCAGGGCTCCGCCTCGGCCAGCGAGATCGTCGCCGGCGCGCTGCAGGACCATCAGCGCTCGATCACCCTCGGCGAGCGGTCGTTCGGCAAGGGCTCGGTGCAGACGGTGATCCCGATCCCGGGCAACGGCGCGATACGGCTGACCACGGCGCGCTACTACACGCCGTCGGGGCGCTCGATCCAGGGGCTCGGCATCACCCCCGACGTATCGGTTCAGGAAGATCGCGACGACATCTCGCGCTTCCTGCCGCGCGAGGCGGACCTGGACCACATCATCAAGAACCAGGGCGGCACCGAGGGCAGCGCGCCGCCGCGCAACGACCTGCCCGCCATCGTCAAGACCATCCCGGACAAGCCGCCGGCGAACTGGCCGAAATTCGACCTGACCAAGCCTTCCACCGACTTCCAGCTGCAGCAGGGGCTGAAGGTCATCCAGGCGATGATCACGGGGCGCGAGCACGCCGGCACGCCCTGAGACGGTCCGGCGCGCGCTGATCGTCCCGGCCGCGATGCGGCTACTTAAGGTGCGGCTGCCCAATCTGCGACTGCCCGCGATGCGGCCGCCCTCGATGCGGCCGATTGCCCTCGCGCTGCCCGCGGTGCGGCTGCCGCGCGCGCGCGCGGGCCGGGCGCTGATCGGCTTGTGGACCGTCATGCTGCTGGCCGCGGCGACGCTCGCAGGGGTGTTGCAGTGGCTGGGACCGCCGCCGCGGGCGCCGCTGAAGCCGCCGCCAGGCCATGGCCGCACCGTCGCGGTGGCGCAGGTTTCCCAGCTCTCCGCCACCCAGCCCGGCGCCCCGCTGCCGCCTCGTCAGACGCCCGCCGGCACGGCGGCGCCACCCCGGCACGACATCGCGCCGCCTGACCGCGCGCTGCTGGAACCGGCGCCGCAGGATCCGGGTGCCATGCTGCCGCGCCGCGCCGCCGATGGGCGAGAGGCGCGCCGGCTGTACGCAGCGCCGGCGCCGGCGCTGCCGGAGGGCACGCCGCGGATCGCGATCCTGCTCGACGGCGTCGGCCTCTCCGGCGCCGACAGCCTCGATGCGATCGCCTCGCTGCCTGCCGCGGTGAGCCTGGCGGTCTCGCCGTACGCGATCGCGCCGGGCACGGTCCTGGATGCGGCGCGCAGCACCGGCCACGAGCTGCTGCTCTCCCTGCCGATGGAGCCGGCCGGCGCGCCGCTCGACGACGAGGGTGCCGAGGCGATGAGCGAGCACGTGACGCCGGAGGAGAACCTGCGCCGGCTCGACTGGTCGCTGTCGCGCATCCAGGGCTATGCCGGCGTCACCGACGCGACCGCCGGGCTGGACGGCGAGCGCTTCGCCGCCTCGTCGCAGTTCGCCGACGTGGCGCGCCGGCTCGCCGGACGCGGCCTGTTCTATCTCGACGCCATGCCCGACCAGCCGGTGCCGGGGGCGATCGCCGCGGTGCGTGCCGACCTGCGTCTCGACGCCGAGCCCGACGCCGCCTTCGACGCGCAGCTCGCCACCCTCGAGCGGCTCGCGATCGGCAGGGGCAGCGCCGTCGCGGTCGCCGGGCCGGTGTTCCCGCTCACCGTTCGCCGCCTCGCGGAGTGGGCGCGCGGCCTGCGCGCGCACGGGCTGGTGCTGGTGCCGGTCAGCAGCCTGGCGCGCGAGGCGGCGCGGACGCCGGCCGGGCCGCCGAGCCAGGATCCCTCAGGAGGCACGCGATGACACGAGCCGACTTCGCCGACCTGCCGTATCGCCCCAACGTGGGGGCAGCGCTGTTCAACCGCGACGGGCTGGTGCTGGTCGCGCGTCGCGCCGACCTGCCGAACGCGGAGGGGCGACCGGGGATCTGGCAGCTTCCGCAGGGCGGCATCGACGAGGGCGAGGATCCACGCACCGCGGTGCTGCGCGAGCTGCGCGAGGAGGTCGGCACCGACCGCGCCGAGATCATCGGCGAGCATCCGGACTGGCTGTCCTACGACCTACCGCCGCATCTGCTGGGACGCGCACTCGGCGGGCGCTATCGCGGCCAGCGACAGCGCTGGTTCGCGCTGCGCTTCACCGGCACGGACGCCGAGATCAGGCTGGACCTCGATCCGCACCCGGAGTTCGACGCCTGGAGATGGATCGAGCTGTCCGAACTGCCGCACCAGGAGGTGGGCTTCAAGCAGGCGACCTACGCGATCCTGGCGGTCTCGTTCGCGCCCTTCGGCAGGCCGGAGGCGCTGCGCGAGGGTTAGCAGGCTGCGGAGAAATCGAGGCAAGGCTCTGCCCTTGACCCGTTGGGGCCGCGGGCCCCAAACCCGATTCCTGACGGTATGGAGGGGCGAAGACCCTTGCCCCGTGACGCAGGCAGGTGCGCTGCGGCGACGGCACTGGCAGCACCCTGACCGGCGATGGCGCGCCTGACCAGGCGCCTCGCCCTGCCGATGCTGCTCGGCAGCGTCGTCTCCTACCAGCTCGGCGCTTCGGTCGCGAAATCGCTGTTTCCGCTGTTCGGCGCCACCGGGACCGTGGGACTGCGCATCGCGCTGTCGACGATCGTGCTGTGGGCGCTGTGGCGGCCCTGGCGGCGGCTGCCCGACCGCGCCGGGCTGCGCGCGCTGCTGCCGTACGGGCTGTCGCTGGGGCTGATGAACCTGCTGTTCTACCTGGCACTGGCGCGCATGACGCTGGGAGCCGCGGTCTCGATCGAGTTCACCGGGCCGCTGAGCCTCGCCTTCATCGGCTCGCGTCGGCCGCTCGACCTGGCCTGGGGGGCGCTGATGCTGGCCGGCCTGGCGCTGCTGCTGCGTCCCACCGCGGCGGTGGCGGGCGTCGATCCGCGCGGCGCCGCCCTGGCGCTGGGCGCCGGGCTGTGCTGGGCCGGCTATATCGTGTTCGGCCGCCGCGTCGGCCAGCGCGTCCCGGGCGGCGGCGCCACCGCGCTCGGCATGGCCGTCGCCAGCCTCGCGGTGGTGCCGCTGTGCCTGCCGGCCATGCTGCCGGCGGCGGCGGCACCCTGGCCGCTGCTGCAGTCGCTGCTGGTCGCGATCCTGTGCAGCGCCCTGCCCTACTCGCTGGAGATGGCGGCGCTGCGATCGGTGAGCACGCGAACCTTCGGCATCCTGATGAGCCTCGATCCGGCGGCGGCCGCGCTGTCTGGGCTGCTGCTGCTCGGCGAGCGGCTGTCGCCGGCGCACTGGCTCGCGATCGGCTGCATCGTGCTCGCCGCCCTCGGCAGCACGCTGGCCGGGGAAGGTCGCACGGTCGAGGCGGCCTGAGCCGCGGCCCGGCTACTCCGCCGCCAGCCCGAGCGCCTGGCGCTCGAACAGGCGCCGGTACAGCCCGTCCGGATGGGTCAGCAGGGCGGCGTGGCCGCCATCCTCGACCAGGCTGCCGTGCGAGAACACCAGGATGCGGTCGAGTGCCACCACGGTCGAGAGCCGGTGCGCGATCACGATCACGGTGCGCCCCAGCATCAGACGCTGCATCGCCTCCTGCACCAGCGCCTCGGATTCGGAATCCAGGCTCGAGGTCGCCTCGTCGAGGATCAGCACCCGGCTGTCGGCCAGGAAGGCGCGCGCGATCGCCACCCGCTGCCGCTCGCCGCCGGACAGCTTGACGCCGCGCTCGCCGACCAGGGTCGCGTAGCCCTGCGGCAGCCGGGTGATGAAGCCATCCGCATTGGCCTGGCCGGCTGCGCGCCGGATCTCGGCGTCGCTGGCGCCGGGGCGCGCGTAGGCGATGTTCTCGGCCAGCGAGCGATGGAACAGCAGCGGCTCCTGCGGCACGATCGCGATCTGCGCGCGCAGGCTCTCCTGGCGCACCCCCGCCACGTCCTGGCCGTCGATCAGGATGCATCCCTGCTGCACGTCGTAGAGCCGCTGCAGCAGCTTGGTCAGCGTGGTCTTGCCCGAGCCCGACGGTCCCACCAGCGCCACCCGGCTGCCGGCGGGGATGTCGATCGACAGGTCCCGGAACAGCGGCCGCGCATGGATGCCGTAGTGGAACGTGACGCGCTCGAAGCGTATGGCGCCGCGCGCGATCTCGATCGCCGCCGCACCCGGACGGTCGGCGACGCCGGGCGGCTGGTCGAACAGCGCCACCAGCTCCTCCATCTCGTTGACCGAGCGCTGCAGCTGGCTGACCTGCTGGCCGATGTCGCGCAGGTAGCCCTGCACCAGGAACACCAGCGTCAGCACGTAGGCGATGTCGCCCGGCCCCGCCTGCCCGGCGCGCCACAGCAGCAGCGCCGCCCCCACCACGACGATGCGCAGCAGCAGCAGGCACAGCGCCTGCACGTTGCCGCTGTCGGTGCCGCGCACCCAGGTGCGGGCGGTGCGGCCGCTCCAGCGCGACAGCACGCGCGACAGCCGGCGATCCTCGCGCACCTCGGCGCCGAACGCCTTGACCACGGCGTTGCAGGTGATCGCGTCGGCGAGCGCGGCGCCGATGCGGGTGTCCCAGCGGTTCGACTGCCGCGCCGAGGGCGCCACGTAGCGCAGCGTCATCAGGCACGAGACGACCGCGAACAGGACGCTGCAGCAGCCGAGCAGCAGGCCCATCAGCGGCCAGCGCAGCGCCAGCACCAGGGTGGTGCCGATCAGCACCACCAGCTCGGGAAGCAGCAGCAGCAGCAGCGTGTCGTTGAGCGTGTCGATCGCCCACATCCCGCGGGTGATGCGACGCACCGTGGAGCCGGCGAAGTTGTTGGCGTGCCAGTCCGACGAGAAGCGCTGCACCAGCCGGAACGACTGCGATGCCACGTCGCCCATGATGCGCAGCGTCAGCCGGGTGATGCCGAGATAGCCCGCGCGCCGTCCCAGCACGGCGAGGATGCCGAGCCCGGTCAGGCCGCCGAGCAGCAGCGCCGCGTCGCCCAGCGTTCGATGCCGGGTGACGGCATCGACCAGCCGTCCCGCCAGCACCGGGCTCACCACGTCGGTCGCGGTCGCCAGCGTCATGCCGGACGCCACCGTCAGCAGCGGCCGGGGGTTGCGGCGCCACTGCGCGAACAGGAAGCGCAGCACGGCGGCGAAGCTGCCGCCGCGCCGCCCGGGCGGGACTGGGCCGGGCGGGACTGGGCCGGGCGGGACTGGGCCGGGCGGGACTGGGGAGGTCATGGTCAAGCCGGATCGTCCCGGCCAGCGGCTGCGGCCGGCCTGTTGCTGCGACGTGCGCGCGGTGGCGAGGGCCCTCTCTACAGCAAGCCGAGGCCGCAGGCCAAACCCCGCGAGGGGCTCAGACCGTGATCCGGCCGGGCCGCAGCCAGGTAAAGGCGCTGCGTGCCGGACGTCGCGCGGCGACCGGGTCGGCGCCCCTGGCCGTCAGCATGCCCGGCAGGTCGGCGAGCAGCAGCGCCACCAGCCTGGGGTCGACCTGCACGCCGGCGGCCTGCTGCAGCCGGCCGACGACCTGCTCGAACTTCGGCGGTGGCGCGCCGTCCTGCGGGCTCAGCAGGCCGTCGAACATCTCCGCCAGCGCCACCGCGCGGCTGGTCAGCGGGATCCGCTCGCCGGCCAATCCGGCCGGATAGCCGGCGCCGTCCCAGCGCTCATGGTGATGCAGCGCGATCTCCGCCGCGAGATCGAGCATCGGCTCGCGGCTGTGCGCCAGCATGCGGTGGCCGATGCGGGTGTGGCTCTGCATCACGCGCCGCTCGTCGGCATCGAGCGCGCCGCGCTTGCGCGCGATCGCGTCGGGGATGCCGGACGTGCCGATATCGTGCAGCGAGGCGGCGGCCATCAGGTCGCCGGCGGCGGACGGATCGTAGCCGGCGGCCAGCGCCAGCCGCACCGCGATCCGCGCCGTCGCCTCCTCGTGGGTGTTGCCGGCGACGCACAGCCGGCGCACCAGCTCCGCCTGGCTGAGCGGCGTCCGGTCGAGCTGGGGCCGCACGCTCCAGCCGCCGGCGCAGATCCCGGCGAGGCTGACCGAGAGCAGCGCCGGCAGCACGCCCTGTAGCGCCGGCGCCGCCGCCGCGCTCGCGCCGCCGGCGCGGCAGGCCAGGATGACCAGGCCGAGCAGCATGCCGCAGGCCAGCGGCTTGAGCAGCTCGGCCGGGCGGATCGACGGCCGCGCGGCGCTGTCATAGAGGCGGCGGCTCAGCGCGAAGGCGAGCAGGTAGCCGCCGGGACACACCAGCCCGCACAGCAGGACGGTCGCGAACAGCAGGGGATCGGGCGAGATGTCGGTCATGGACGTGATGCCTCGAGAGCCTTCGCGGCCTTTTCGAGTGATGCTTCACGATTAATTTATGATACGATAACGATCCGGTAAAGAGGGGCGCGCGAATAATTTCGCTCAACGCCGACCGGTCTGACCGGCCCAGGGCGACCGGCACCGACGCAGCGCCGTCTCCAGCTCGCGCGCCAGGCCGCGGCGCCCGGCCTCGCCGAGCAGCGCGCCCACCTCCTCGCGCACGCCGTGCCCGACCAGGCGGACGCGTACCGCCGACGCCGGCCGGTCCGACAGCTCGACCCTGAGCCAGGACGGCGACAGCCGGGTCTCGCTGGCCTCGCCACGCGCGCCCACCCGGCTCAGCAGCAGCAGATCGTGGCGCAGCACGATGCGCTCGGCGCGCGCGTCCCGCGCGTTGCGGCGCAGCAGCAGGCAGGCGAGCAGCACCTCGACGCCGCAGAAGCCGGGCACCGGCCAGGCGCCGAGCCACCAGAACAGCGTGCCGATCAGCAGGCTGGCCGCGGTCAGCAGCAGGATCACCAGGCGCATGCCGCGCGCCGAGAGGCTGCGGTTGGCGGCGATGCGGGTCTCGAACAGCGGCGGCTCATCGGGATGCTCTTCGGGGTGCATGCAGGCGAGATGGGGACGCGCCCGGCGCATGCCATAGCGGCGCATGCCGCGTAGAGGTGGCCGCGTAGAGGTACATGCCATGGACAAGCGAGCGGAGCGGCGGGCAGAACGTCGCATGCCCCCAAGCACCGCCGCCCCTACCCGCCCTCGCGTCGACGCCGCGCGGCCGATGTCGCGCGACCACGTGCGCCGCTTCATCGAGGCGCTGGCGCAGTCCAACCCGCATGCGCAGACCGAGCTCAGCTACACCGATCCGTTCACCCTGCTGGTCTCGGTGGTGCTGTCGGCGCAGGCGACCGACGCCTCGGTGAACCGGGCGACGCCGGCGCTGTTCGCCGAGGCGCCGGACCCGCAGGCGATGCTGCGGCTCGGCGAGGCGGGGATCGCCCGTCACATACGCAGCATCGGGCTGTGGCGGGCCAAGGCGCGCGCCGTCGCCGCCCTCAGCGCGCGGCTGGTGGAGCGTCACGGCGGCGCGGTGCCCGGCGACCGCGAGGCGCTCGAGGCGCTGCCGGGAGTCGGGCGCAAGACCGCCAACGTGGTGATGAACGTGGCCTTCGGCGCAAGCACGATGGCCGTCGACACCCACATCTTCCGCCTCGGCAACCGTACCGGGCTGGCGCCGGGCGCTACCCCGCGCGCGGTGGAGGACCAGCTGGTGGCGCGCATCCCGGCCGGGATGCTGCGTCCGGCGCACCACTGGCTGATCCTGCACGGACGCTATGTCTGCAAGGCGCGTCGGCCGGAATGCTGGCGCTGCGCCGCGGTGGCTTGGTGCCGGTATCCGGACAAGCGAGGCCAGGGCGCTGCCCTGGACCCGCCGGGGCCTTAGGCCCCGGACCCAGATCCCTGGGCTATTCCGTCTGCGCCATCGGCAGGGGGGGGATGCGGCGCTTGCCGGGGATCGGGATCCATGGCCTGACGCCGCGCTGGTCGCGGTCGGAGCGCACGCTGATGCCGGCCGGACCGATCCAGACCGCCTGCGCGCCCTCGCGCCAGACGGTGAAGCGGTCGATGCGGGGCAGCGTCAGGCACGTCTTGTGCGCCGGCACCGGCGAGACCAGCAGCGCCACCCGATCGCAATCGATCTCGGGCTGGCCGCCGCGGCCGCGCAGCAGCAGCACCGTCTGTCCGCGCAGCACGATCCGGCACTGCGCCGGGTCGCACGCGACCGGTCCGAAGGCGCCCTGCTCGGGCATGGCGGCGGGCGGCGCCTCGATCGCCTGGCTGCGGCCCCAGTCGGACAGCGTGATCGGGCTGGCGCCGGCAGCCTGCTCCAGCAGCAGCCTGGGACCCGCCCCGGTCTGCACCCGCAGCGCGATCAGCTTCGCGTCGGGCGACACCAGCAGGTCGGGCGGCCGGCACAGGAACGGCGTCAGCAGCCCGGCGACGATCGGCAGCAGCCCGAGCAGCCGCCAGCGTCCGCGCCGCAGGCACAGCCAGATCAGGCCGGCCGAGATCACCGCCAGCCCCCGCAGCGGCATCGCGCGCACCGCGATGCTGGCGTCCGGCAGGGCGGCGCAGTGATGCGCGAGCCATAGGATCACGTCGATGCCCCAGCCCATCGGCAGCAGCGCCAGCCATTCCAGCCCGAACGGCATCAGCGCCAGCGACAGCAGCCCCTCCGGCATCACCCACAGCGCGGTCATCGGCACCGCGGCGAGGTTGGCGAGCACGAAGTAGAACTGGATATGGCCGAAATGATAGGCGGCGTAGGGCAGCGAGGCGGCGCCGGCGAGCAGGCTGGTCAGGAACAGGCCCACGGCGTGCAGCCCGAGCCGGCGCAGCCAGCTGCCGTCGCCGTGCAGCCGGGTCAGCCACGGCCGCAGCGCCTCGTAGCCGGCGACCAGCGCCAGCACGGCGGCGAAGCTCATCTGGAACGACACCTCCAGCAGCGCCGCGGGGGAGGCGAGCAGCAGGATCGTGGCGGCGACGCCGAGCCCGCGCATCGACAGCGCGCGCCGGCCGAGCAGCAGCGCCAGCACCCCCAGCGTCGCCATCGCCAGGCTCCGCACGGTGGGCAGGTGCATGCCGGTCAGCGCCATGTAGAGCGCCCCCGCCGCGAGGGCGGCGACCGCGGCGATCTGCCGCGTCGGCAGCCGCAGCGCGCCGTACTCCCAAGCCGCCAGCAGCATGCGCAGCCCGCCCATGGTCAGGCCCATGACGATGCCCAGGTGCAGGCCGGCGACGGCGAGCAGGTGGGCGAGGCCCGACACCGCGAACGCCTCGCGGTCGGCGGCCGGGATCTCGCTGCTGATGCCGGTCAGCAGGGTGGCCGCGATCGCGCCGCGCGGACCCGGCAGGGTGGTCGTGATGCGCGACGCGATCGCCTCGCGCAGCCGCTGCCAGCGGCTGGCCAGGCCGCCGGGCACGGCGCGCTGCTCGATCGTGGCCGGATGCAGCGCGTAGCCGAAACCGGCCAGCCCGCCGAAGAACGCCTCGCGCTGCAGGTCCCGGCCGCCCGGCAGGTCGGGCGGCGCCGGCGCCCTGAGCATGGCGCGCAGCGCCACCCGGTCGCCCACCGCCATCGACTGGCCGTCGTCGCGCCGCAGCCGCACGCGCAGCCGCCGCTCGATCGGCGGGTCCTCGTTGATCAGCGCATGCTCCAGGGTGAGCCGCCGGCTGCCGTCGGCGAAGCGCTCGATCGCGCCGATCCGCCCGGAGACCGTGCTCGCGGTCCTGGGCAGCTCCGGCATCGGGGCCGCGCGCCCGGTGGCGAGGCAGGCCGCGAGGAAGCCGATCGCGGCGGCCGACACCGCGGCCCCCGCGATCCGCAGCGCCTCGCCGCGCCGGGCGAAGCCGATCATGGCGAGGCCGGCGAGCGCCAGCCCGATCGCGGGCCAGGCGCGCGGCTCGCTGCGCCACGCGAAATAGCCACCGTCGCCGACGCCGACGCAGACCGGCAGCCACAGCGTCAGCCGCTCGCGCTCGATCGCCAGCGCCGCGTGCAGCCGCGGCGCCAGCCGGCGCAGCTGCCGGGCCAGGCTCGTGGGGCGCGGGAGCGGGATGCCGGCGGCGAGGCTGTCCATCTCGCCAGTCTATGACGATATCGTAACGAATACCACTGCTTGCGGACGCCCGCGCGGCGTCACGGCCGCCTATGGTTTTACGACCCGCCCATGCTAGGAACCGCGACATGACCGTCCGCACCCGTTTCGCGCCGAGTCCGACCGGCCTGCTGCATATCGGCAACGCCAGGGCCGCCCTGTTCAACTACCTGTTCGCCCGGCACCGTGGCGGCGCGTTTCTGCTGCGCATCGAGGACACCGACCGCGAGCGCTCCACCCAGCACGCCGTCGACGTGATCTTCGAGGGGCTGTCCTGGATGGGGCTGAACGCCGACGAGCCGGCGGTCTATCAGTCCGCGCGCCGGGCGCGCCACGCCGAGGTCGCCTACACCCTGCTCGAGGCCGGGCACGCCTATCGCTGCTACTGCACCGCCGACGAGCTGCGCGGCATGCGCGAGCGCGCCGTCAGCGAGGGCCGTGCGCCGCGCTATGACGGGCGCTGGCGCGACCGCGACCCGTCCGAGGCGCCTGCGGGCCTGCCCTTCACCCTGCGGCTGCGCGCGCCGCAGCATGGCGAAACGGTGGTCGACGACCTGGTGCAGGGCGAGGTGCGGGTCGCCAACGTCGAGCTCGACGACATGATCATCCTGCGCGCCGACGGCACGCCCACCTACCAGCACGCGGTGGTGGTGGACGACCACGACATGGCGATCAGCCACGTGATACGCGGCGACGACCACCTGACCAACAGCTTCCGCCAGTCGCAGATCTACGCCGCACTGGGCTGGCAGCGGCCGCGCTTCGCCCACCTGCCGCTGATCCACGGTCCCGACGGCGCCAAGCTGTCCAAGCGGCACGGCGCGCAGAGCGTGGTCGAGTTCCGCGACCAGGGCATCCTGCCGGAGGCGCTGAACAACTACCTGCTCCGGCTCGGCTGGGGGCACGGCGACGCCGAGGTATTGTCGCGCGAGCAGCAGATCGCGCTGTTCGACCTGGACGGCGTCGGCCGCTCCGCCTCGCGCATGGACTACGTCAAGCTCGCCCACCTGAACGGCGTCTGGCTGCGCCAGGCCGACGATGCGCGCCTGGTCCGCGACGTGCTGTCCCGGCTGGCCGGGCGCGAGGGGCTGGTGCTGGACGAGGCCGCTGCCGCGCGCATCCTGGCGCTGATGCCGGGCCTCAAGGAGCGCGCGCGGAGCCTGGTCGAGCTGGCCGAGAGTGCCGCCTTCCTGGCGCGCTCGGTGCCGCTGCCGCTGGAGGCGCGCGCGCGCGCGCAGCTCGGCGAGCCGAACCGGGCGATGCTGCGCGCACTCGCCGCGGCCCTGCTGCCGCTGCAGCCGTTCGAGGCCGCGGCGATCGACGCCGCACTGCGCGGGTTCGCCGATGGTCGCGGGCTGAAGCTCGGCCAGGTGGCGCAGCCGCTGCGCGCGGCCGTCACCGGCAGCACGATGAGCCCGGGGATCGACGCCACCCTGGCGGCACTCGGCCGCGACGAGACCCTGGCGCGGATCGGTGCCGCGGTGGCGGCGCATGGCTGACGGCCCGCGCTTCTTCGCCGGCGCCGACGGTGCCGACAGCCACCGCCACCTGCTCGGCCTGCAGGGCATGCATCCGGTCCGGATCGAGCCGTTCCTCGACCTCGCCGAGAGCTATGTGCTGCTCAACCGCTCGCGCAAGACGCAGCGCGACCTGCTGCGCGGCCGCACCCTGATCAACCTGTTCTTCGAGGATTCCACCCGCACCCGCACCAGCTTCGAGCTGGCCGGCAAGCGGCTGGGTGCCGACGTGATCAACATGTCGGTCTCGACCTCGTCGGTGAACAAGGGCGAGACGCTGCTCGACACCGCGGCCACGCTGAACGCCATGCGCACCGACCTGCTGGTGGTGCGGCACGGCCAGTCCGGCGCTCCCGCCCTGCTCGCCCGCAAGGTCGAGGCCAGCGTGATCAATGCCGGCGACGGCACCCACGAGCATCCCACCCAGGCGCTGCTCGACGCGCTCACCATACGGCGCCGCTGCGGCCGGCTGGCCGGGCTGCTGGTCGCGATCTGCGGCGACATCGCCCATAGCCGGGTGGCGCGCTCGAACATCCACCTGCTGACCGCGATGGGCAGCCGGGTGCGGGTGATCGGACCGCCGACGCTGATGCCGGCCGAGATCGAGCGGCTCGGCGTCGAGGTGTTCCACGACATGGAAGCGGGCCTGCGCGACGTCGACGTGGTGATGATGCTGCGGCTGCAGCGCGAGCGCATGCAGTCCGGCCTGGTGCCCAGCGAGCGCGAGTATTTCCGCTTCTTCGGGCTCGACGCGGCGCGCCTCGCGGTCGCCAGGCCGGGGGCGCTGGTGATGCATCCCGGTCCGATGAACCGCGGCGTCGAGATCGACAGCGCGGTCGCCGACCACGGCCAGAGCGTGATCCAGGAGCAGGTCGAGATGGGGGTCGCGGTGCGCATGGCGGTGCTGGACCGGCTGTCGCGGGGCCGCAATTGAGCGCTCCGGCGGCCGCGAGCCGCCTCCTTGCCGCATCGGCCGCGGGCCGCATCCTGTTCGACCATGTGCGGCTGCTCGATCCCGCCTGCGGCCTGGACCGGCCGGGGCGGCTGCTGGTGCGCGACGGCCGGATCGAGGATCTCGACCTGCCGGCCGATGCGGGGCCGCCCGAGGGTGCGACCGTGATCGACGGCGACGGCGCGGTGCTCTGCCCCGGCCTGGTCGACATGCGCGCCAGCGTCGGCGAGCCCGGCCACGAGTATCGCGAGACCGTCGCCTCGGCCGCCGAGGCCGCCGCCTCGGGCGGCATCACCACGCTGGCGGTGCTGCCCAACACCCGCCCGGCGATCGACGATCCGGCCCTGGTGCGGCTGCTGCGCGCGCGCGGCGAGGAGACCGGCCGCGTTTCCATCCTGCCCTACGGCGCCGTCACCCGCGGCTGCCGCGGCGAGGAGCTGGCCGAGCTCGGCCTGCTGCGCGAGGCCGGCGCGGTCGCCTTCACCGACGGCACCCGCGCGATCGCCGACAGCCGGCTGATGCGGTTGGCACTCTCCTACGCGCGCGGCTTCGGCGCGATGGTGATCCAGCATCCGGAGGATCCGTCGCTGGCGCGCGGCGGCAGCGCCACCGAGGGCGAGCTCGCCACCCGCCTGGGGCTGCCGGGGATCCCGGCCGCGGCCGAGCCGATCCTGGTCGCGCGCGACCTGATCCTGGCGCGGCTGACCGGCGGCGCGCTGCATTTCGGCCACGTCTCGACCGCCGCGGCGCTGGAGCTGATCCGGCGCGCCAAGTCCGACGGGCTCGCGGTCAGCTGCGACACCGCCCCGCCCTATTTCGACCTCAACGAGACCGCGATCGGCGATTTCCGCAGCTTCGCCAAGCTGTCGCCGCCGCTGCGCCCGGAGGCCGACCGCCTCGCGGTGTGCGCCGCGCTGGCCGACGGCACCATCGATGCGATCGCCTCGGACCACATGCCGCGCGATGCCGACGACAAGCGGCTGCCCTTCGCGCAGGCGGCGTCCGGCGGGGTCGGACTGGCGACGCTGCTCGGCGTCACCCTGGCGCGCGTGCACGACGGCACGCTGAGCCTGCTGGCCGCGATCGCGCTGCTGACCGCGCGCCCGGCGCATGTGCTCGGGATCGAGGCGGGGCGGCTCGCGCGCGGCGCGCCCGCGGATCTCTGCCTGTTCGACCCCGAGCGGATCTGGCAGGTGCAGTCCGGCCAGCTGCCGGGGCGGGCGCAGAACACGCCTTTCGACGGCCGCGCCCTGGAGGGCCGCGTGTTCGGCACCTGGAAGGCCGGACGGCGGGTGCTGGGATGAGCCCGCATTTGGCCGCGATCGCCGCCCTCGGCTACCTGATCGGCAGCATCCCGTTCGGCCTGCTGCTGACCGCCGGCGCCGGCCTGGGCGACATACGACGGCTCGGCTCGGGCAATATCGGCGCCACCAACGTGCTGCGCACCGGCCGCCGCGGCCTCGCCGCCGCCACCCTGCTGCTCGACGCGCTGAAGGGTGCGGCCGCGGTCGGTCTCGGCGCCGCCCTGTCGCCTGCGTCGCCCGCGGGTCAGCAGGGGGCGGCGGTCGCCGCGGTCTGCGTCGCGGTCGGTCACTGCTTCCCGGTGTGGCTGCGCTTCGCCGGCGGCAAGGGGGTCGCGACCCTGCTCGGCGTCGCCCTGGCGCTGGACTGGCGCGCCGGGCTGCTGTGCTGCGCGCTGTGGCTGGCGCTGGCGCGGCTGACCCGCATCTCCTCGGCCGGCGGCCTCGGCGCCGCCGCGGCGCTGCCGGTGCTGCTGCTGCTGCTCGACCGCCGGGCGCCGGCGCTGCCGCTGTCGGGGCTGCTGGTCGCATTCCTGGTGCTGCTGCGCCACCACGCCAACATCGCCCGCCTGCTGGCGGGCACCGAACCGCGGATCGGAGGCAGCGCATGAACGATCCCGAGCTGGTCGACCAGCTGCGCCTGATCCGCAGCGAGGGGGTCGGGCCCGCCAGCTACCGGCGGCTGATGCTGCGCTTCGAGACCGCCGCCGAGGCGATCGAGGCGCTGCCCGTGCTGGCCCGCAACGGCGGCCGGCAGGGTGCGGCGAAGATCCCGTCGCGCCAGGCGGTCGAGGACGAGATCGGCGCGGTGCGTGCCCTCGGCGGCCGCTTCGTGGTGCTCGGCGAGGCAGCCTACCCGCCGCTGCTGGCGCAGCTCGCCGACGCGCCGGCGGCACTCGCCGTGCTCGGCAGCGTGGCGGTGCTGCACCGGCGCGCGGTGGCCGTGGTCGGCTCGCGCAACGCCTCGTCGAACGGCCTGCGCATCGCCGAGGCGTTGGCCGCCGAGCTCGGCGACAAGGGCCTGGTCACCGTCTCGGGGCTGGCGCGCGGCATCGACGGCGCCGCCCATACCGGCGCGCTGCATGTCGGCCCCACCGTCGCCTGCATCGCCGGCGGCCTGGACCAGCCCTATCCCGCCGAGCACGCCGCCCTGCAGGCGCGCATCGCCCGGCACGGCGCGGTGGTGGCGGAGGCGCCGTTCGGCACCGTGCCGCAGAGCCGGCATTTTCCGCAGCGCAACCGCATCATCGCCGGGCTCTCGCTCGGCTGCGTGGTGATCGAGGCCGCGCCCCGCTCCGGCAGCCTGATCACCGCGGAGCTGGCGCAGACCTACGGGCGCGAGCTGTTCGCGGTGCCGGGCTCGCCGCTCGATCCGCGCTGCAAGGGGGCGAACAACCTGATCCGCCAGGGCGCGCACCTGACCGAGACCGCCGCCGACGTGCTCGCCGAGCTGCCGCAGCTGCCGCCTTCGCTCGGGCCGGACGGCTTCGCCGAGGCGCGCGAGGCGCTGATCGCCGGCTGGGGCGCGGAGGCCCCGGAATCCTGGACCGAGCTCAACCGGGTGCGCGCCCGGGTGCTGGAACTGCTCGGGCCGGCACCGGTGCCGGTTGACGATCTGGTACGCCACTGCCAGTTCTCCGTGCACGCGGTGCTCGCGATCCTGACCGAGCTGGAGCTGGGCGGCCGGGTCGAATCGCTGCCCGGCAACCGGGTCAGCCGCCTCGGCTAGGCGCGCGGGGGACGAGGGAAAGCTTGCCGCGCCGGCCTAACACGTCCATCACGCTCAGGCCCAGGAGGCCGGGGCACCATCCGGAGACGCAATGACCGACGTCGTCGTGGTCGAATCGCCGGCGAAGGCGAAGACCATCAACAAGTACCTGGGCGACGGCTACACCGTGCTGGCCTCGTTCGGCCACGTCCGGGACCTGCCGCCGAAGGATGGCAGCGTGCGGCCCGACGAGGGCTTCGCGATGGACTGGCAGTCCGACGAGCGCGGCGACCGGCAGATCGCGGCGATCGCGCGCGCGCTGCGCGGTGCCAAGCGGCTCTATCTCGCGACCGACCCGGACCGCGAGGGCGAGGCGATCTCCTGGCACGTGCGGGCGATGCTGGAGGAGCGCAACCTGCTGCGCGGCGTCGACGTGCAGCGCGTCACCTTCAACGAGATCACCAAGGGCGCGATACGCACGGCGATGGGACGGCCGCGGGCACTCGACCAGCCGCTGATCGAGGCCTACCTGGCGCGCCGGGCGCTCGACTACCTGGTCGGCTTCACGCTGTCGCCGGTGCTGTGGCGCAAGCTGCCGGGCAGCCGCTCGGCCGGACGCGTGCAGTCGGTGGCGCTGCGGCTGATCTGCGAGCGCGAAGCCGAGATCGAGAGCTTCAAGCCGCGCGAGTACTGGACCGTGCTCGCCCATCTCGCGACCCCCGCCGGCGCGCCGTTCACCGCGCGGCTGACCCATCTGGACGGGCGCAAGCTGGAGCAGTTCGACCTCAACGACGAGGCCCTGGCACTGGCCGCCAAGGCCACCGTGGAAGCCGGGCAGTTCAGCGTCGCCGCGGTCGAGCGGCGCAAGGTCAAGCGCCATCCGCCGCCGCCCTTCACCACCTCGACGCTGCAGCAGGAGGCCAGCCGCAAGCTCGGGATGGGCGCGCAGGCGACCATGCGCGCGGCGCAGCAGCTCTACGAAGGCATCGAGCTCGGCGGCGAGACCACCGGCCTGATCACCTACATGCGCACCGACGGGGTGCAGATGGCGGCCGAGGCGGTGGACCAGATCCGCACCCACATCCGCGAGGGCTTCGGCGCCGACTACCTGCCGGCCGCCGCCCGGGAATACTCCACCAAGGCCAAGAACGCGCAGGAGGCGCACGAGGCGGTGCGTCCCACCGACGTCGCGCGCCGGCCCGAGGAGATGGGACGCTTCCTGTCGGACGAGCAGCGGCGGCTGTACGAGCTGATCTGGAAGCGCGCGGTGGCCAGCCAGATGCAGTCGGCCGAGCTCGACCAGGTGAGCGTCGAGATCGCCGAGCCGCGCGGCGCCGCACGGCTGCGCGCCACCGGCTCGATCATCGCCTTCAACGGCTTCCTCAAGCTGTACTCGGAGGGTCGCGACGACGGTCGCGAGGATGCGAAGGCCGGCGCGGACGCCGAGGATGACAGCCGCATGCTGCCGCCGATGCGCGAGCGCGACCCGCTGTCGCGCAAGTCGGTCGATGCCGAGCAGCATTTCACCCAACCCGCCCCGCGCTTCTCCGAGGCGAGCCTGGTCAAGAAGATGGAGGAGATCGGCATCGGCCGGCCCTCCACCTACGCCTCGATCCTCACCGTGCTGCGCGACCGCGACTACGTGCGGCTGGAGAACCGCCGCTTCATCCCCGAGGATCGCGGCCGGCTGGTCACCGCCTTCCTGACCAGCTTCTTCGAGCGCTACGTCGATACCGGCTTCACCGCCGGGCTGGAGGAGCGGCTCGACGACATCTCCGACGGCCGTGCGGACTGGCGCGACGTGATGGCCAAGTTCTGGGAGGAGTTCAGCCGCGCCATCGCCGCGACCAAGGACCTCAAGATCTCGGACGTGATCGACGCGCTCGACGCCGATCTCGGCCCGCACTTCTTCCCCGAGCCCGCCGACGGCGCCGATCCACGTCGCTGCACCGCCTGCGGCACCGGCCGGCTGGGCCTCAAGCTCGGCAAGTACGGCTCCTTCATCGGCTGCTCGAACTATCCCGCCTGCCAGTACACCCGGCGCCTGGTGGTGGACGGCAAGGAGGGCGACGGCGGCGAGACGCTCAAGGAGGGCCGGCGCTCGCTCGGCGTGCACCCCCAGACCAGCGAGGAGATCACCGTCCGCCGCGGCCCGTGGGGCCTGTACCTGCAGCAGGGCGAGCCGGACCCGGACGACAAGAAGAGCAAGGTGCGGCGCTCGACCCTGCCCAAGGGGGTCGAGGGCGAGGGCGTGACGCTGGAGCAGGCGCTCGGGCTGCTGTCGCTGCCGCGCATCGTCGGCATCCATCCCGAGCGCAGCGAGCCGATCGAGGCCGGCATCGGCCGCTTCGGCCCCTACGTGAAGATGGGTGCCATCTTTGCCTCGCTCGACCGCGACGACGACGTGCTGGCGGTCGGCATCAACCGCGCGGTCGACGTGCTGGCCAAGAAGCTCGCCTCGGTGCGCAGCCTCGGCGAGCATCCCAAGGACCGCGAGCCGGTGATGGTGCGGCGCGGCCGCTTCGGCCCCTACTTCCAGCACGGCCAGACGGTGGCCAACCTGCCGCGCGACAAGATGATGGAGGACGTGACCCTGGCCGAGGCGGTCGCGCTGCTGGCCGAGCGCGGCAAGGCGCTGAAGCCGCGTGGCAAGAAGGGCCAGAAGACCGTCGGCAAGACGCCGCCGAAGCCGAAGCCGAAGCTGGCCGCGGCGGCATCGCCCGCCGCCGCGCCGAAGCCCGCCAGCCGGCCGGTGAAGGCCAAGGCCAAGGTGGGCAAGACCAAGGCGGCGGCCGCGGCCAAGGCGAGCGCCGCGCCGGCGCGCAAGCTGGCCGGAAGGGCGGTCGCGAGGCCGGGCTGAGATGGCGACGCGTCGGCCGGCCGGCGCCGCGGCACAGGGCGGCGAAGACCGCACGCGCGGCGAGCTGCCGTCGCCCGAGGCGCTGCGCCGCTTCGTCTCCGAGGCGCCGGGTCGGGTCGGCAAGCGCGAGGTCGCGCGCGCCTTCGGCCTGGGTCCCGAGCAGCGCGCGGCGCTGCGCGACCTGCTGCGCGAGATGGGGGCGGCCGGCGAGATCGCGCCCGCCGGCGCCAAGCGCTTCCTGCCGGTCGGCCGGCTCGCCGACCTGGTGGTGGTGCAGGTCACCGGCACCGATGCGCAGGGCGACGCGGTGGCGCGGCCGGTGGCATGGCAGGGTGCGGGGGCGCCGCCGACGGTGCTGATGCACCCCGAGGCGCGCGGCCAGCCGGCGCTGGCGCCGGGCGAACGGGTGCTGGCGCGGCTGCGCCCGATCGCGGGCAGAGCCGGCGCGGGACGATATGAGGGCCGCACCGTCAAGCGGCTCTTGCAGCATCCGGGCCGTATCCTCGGCGTGTTCCGGCCAGCGCCCGACCCGGGTCCCGGGCATCGGCTACGACGCGCTGAGGCCGGCCGGCTGCTGCCGACCGACCGGCGGCAGAAGGCCGAATGGAGCATCCCGCCCGGCGAGACGCTGGATGCCGAGCCCGACGAGATCGTGCTCGCCGAGCCGCTGCCCGCGCCGGGCTACGGCCTGAAGCCGGCGCGTGTGGTCGAGCGGCTCGGGCGCATGGGCGATGCGCGCTCGATCAGTCTGATATGCCTGTACACCCACGACATCCCGCACCAGTTCCCGCCCGACGTCCTCGCCGAGGCGGCGGCGGCGCGCGAAGCCCCCCTCGCCGGCCGCACCGACCTGCGCGCGCTGCCGCTGGTCACCATCGACGGCGAGGATGCGCGCGACTTCGACGACGCCGTGTTCGCCGAGCCCGCGGCACCGGGCGAGGATCGCGGCTGGCGCCTGGTGGTCGCGATCGCCGACGTCGCGCACTACGTGCGGCCGGGCAGCGCGCTCGACGTCGAGGCCCGGCGGCGCGGCAACTCGGTGTATTTTCCCGACCGCGTGGTGCCGATGCTGCCGGAGCCGCTGTCGAACGGCTGGTGCTCGCTGCGTCCGGGCGAGGATCGCGGCTGCCTGTTCGCCGAGCTGCACATCGACCGCGACGGCAACCCGCTCTCGCACCGCTTCGGACGCGGCCTGATGCGCAGCGCCGCACGCCTCACCTATACCGCGCTGCAGCGGGCGGAGGACGACGACACGCCGCTCGACGGCGTGCCGGACGGGCTGCGCGCCTCGCTGTTCGGCGCCTACCGGGCGCGGCTAGCGGCGCGCGGCCGGCGCGGCACGCTCGATCTCGACCTGCCGGAGCGTCGCGTCAAGCTCGACGACGCGGGACGCGTGGTGGCGATCGCGCCCCGCCTGCGCCTGGACAGCCACCGGCTGGTCGAGGAGTTCATGGTGCTGGCCAACGTCGCCGCGGCGCGGCAGCTGGGCGCGCGGCAGATGCCCTGCCTGTACCGTATCCATGCCCCGCCCTCGCCGGAGAAGCTGCAGGCGCTGCGTGACTTCCTGGCCAGCCTGGACCTGTCGCTGAAGCCGGCGGGCGAGCTGCGCGCTGCCGACCTGGACGCGGTGCTGCGCCAGGTCGCCGGCACCGAGCGCGCGCCGCTCGTCAACGAGACGGTGCTGCGCAGCCAGAGCCAGGCGGCGTACGCGCCGGACAATATCGGTCATTTCGGGCTGGCGCTGCCGGAGTACGCCCACTTCACCTCGCCGATCCGCCGCTACGCCGACCTGCTGGTGCATCGCGCGCTGATCGCCGGGCTGGGCCTCGGCGAGGGCGGGCTGCGCGCCGAGGATGCGAGCCTGGAGGCGGTTGGCGCACACGTGACGGCCACGGAACGACGCGCGGCGCTGGCCGAGCGCGAGGCGACGGCGCGCTACATCGTTGCATATATGTCGGACCAGGTCGGCAGCAGCTTCGAGGCGCGCATTTCCGGCGTGACCCGGTTCGGGCTTTTCGTCACAGTGGCCGACAGCGGCGCCAGCGGTCTGGTTCCCCTATCCTCCCTGCCGGACGATGTGTGGATGCATGACGAGGCGGCACAATCCATGACCGGTCGCCGCTCGCGGCTGTGCTACCGCCTGACCCAGACGGTGCCGGTGCGGCTGACGCAGGCGGCGCCGGTCACCGGGGGGCTGCTGTTCGCAATCGAGGCAGCGCCGCCGGAATCCTCGCGCGGCCGCGGCGTGTCGCGACGCGGAGGCTCCGCACGCCGTCCATGACCGCACGGCGCGGCACGACCCGGCGCCGGCAGGTGCACGCGGCGCTGCTGGTGATGGTGCTGCTCTGTGCGCCGCAGCCCGGCCTGACCCAGGCGGCGGCCGGCCCACGCGAGCCCGACGGCTTCGATAGCGCCGCCGCGCGCAGCGTGATCGGGGCCGGGCTCGCCTTCCTCGGGCCGCGCACCCTGGAGGCGGCGAGCAGCCGGCAGTTCTCGCTGTGGGGGCTGAACGGCCTGACCGTGATCGATCCCGCCCTGACCGTCGAGGTCGAGGGCGCGCTGATCCGGCTGGTCACCCCGCAGGGCGTGCTGCACGCGCAGCGCACGCCGGCGGAGGGCGACCTCGATGGCTGGACCCGGACCGTGGTGGCGATAGCCGACGCCGCGTGGCGCGGCTCGGCGCAGATACGCGGCAACGGCCAGCAGGCGCTGATCCAGAGCTTCTTCGACGAGCTGTTCGACCATCTCGATCCATACTCGCGCTACATCGCACCCGCCCCGGCGAGCAGCGACCGCGACGCGCGGGACGGCTCGCAGGCCAGCGCCGGCATCACCGTCACCCGGGCCGGCCGCGCCGCGCTGATCAGCGCGGTCAACGCCAACGGACCCGCCTGGGCCGCCGGCATCGCCGCCGGGCAGCGCCTGGTCGCGGTCGACGGCCACGCCACGCGCAACCAGGACCAGGCCACCATCGAGGGCTGGCTGCGCGGCGATCCGGGCAGCGTCGCGGTGCTGCTGATCGCGCCGCCGGGGCGCGGTGCGGCACGCAGCGTCACGCTGACCCGGGCGCCGGTGCCGCCGGAGACGGTGTTCGCCTTCTCCAGCGGCGACATCGTCGTGCTGCGCGTCACCGGCTTCTCCAGCGGCACCGCGCAGGAGATGAGCGTGTTCCTGGACCAGGCGATGCAGCCGCAGGAGCCGGACCCGCCGGGCGAAGGCCGCGGCGCGGGCCGCGTGCACGGGCTGATCTTCGACCTGCGCGGCAACCGCGGCGGGCTGCTGCAGCAGGCGGTGACCTCGGTGGCGCTGGTGCTCGATCACGGGATCGCCGTGGTGACGCGCGGTCGCGACCCGCAGGCGAACCATATCTGGAGCGTCCGCGGCGGCGACCTCACCGGCGGGGTGCCGATCGTGGTGCTGGTCGACGGCCGCACGGCGAGTGCCGCCGAGATCATGGCCGCGGCACTCGCCGATCATCGGCGCGCGGTGGTGGTCGGCAGCGCCACGCTGGGCAAGGGTCTGGTGCAGACCATCGCGCAGCTGCCCGACGGCGGCGAGCTGTTCGTCACCTGGAGCCGGGTGATCGCGCCGCTGGGCTGGCCGCTGCAGGGCCTCGGCGTGATGCCGCAGCTCTGCACCAGCCTGGGCCAGGCCGCACTCGATCGTGCGCTCGCCGACCTCGCGGGCGGCATCCAGGACAACGCCCGGGCGGTGGCGGATTCGCGCCGCGCCCGCTCGCCGCTGCCGACGGCGCGCATCCTGGAGATACGCGAGGCCTGCCCGGCGGCGATCGGCGGCGACGCCGACCTGGACGCGGCGCGCCTGCTGATCGAGGATCCGACCCGCTACCGCACCGCCCTGGTGCCGGACGACCTGTCGCCGCCGGCCGACCAGCCGGCGACGTCGGCGCACCTGGAATGAGACCGATGGCCGTTGCGTATGACTTAAGCGCCAGGGCTCTGCCCTGGACCCGCTCAAGGCGGAGCCTTGAGAATCCGATCATCTTAGATTGGTTTCCAAAGGCCGAGGCCTTTGGCGGGTCTGGGCAGCGCCCAGCCTTGCCTCCCGACGGTCAGTCTCGCGGGCCATCGGACAGAGGGACCGGCCGATGAGCGAGCCGCGCCTGAAGACGGCGATCTGGGCCAGCATGGCGGTGCGGCGGGCCGACCAGCTCGGCCGCTCGGGCATGGTGCTGCGGCGCGGCGACGCCGATGCCGGCGGCGTGCTGGCGGTGCTGCGCGACCGCGCGGGCGCGATCGTGGTGCTGAGCCAGGCGCGCCGCCTCGACGGTGCGCCCGCCTGGATACGCGCGACCGGCGGCGCGCCGGTCGACCAGCCGACCGCCGACGCCTATGTCGAGCGTCAGGTGGCGCGCGATCCGGACCTGTGGGTGCTGGAGTTCGACGCCCCCGACCTGACGCCGCCCTTCGAGGCGATCCTGCTCTGAGCGGGACGATGACGGTGACGGACCGGGAGGAGCAGCAGCACGCCCTCGCCAGCGAGCCGGGCTCAGTGGCCGACATTGCCTCCCGCATTGGACCGGATGCCGGGATCGTTGAAAGAACCGTTAGAATTCGCGCCGGCGTCGGTCCCGGAGAGCATGCTCCCCGTCGATGTGTCCACGTGATGATGCGCCGCGGGATCATAGGGTCCGGTGCTGCACGCCGACGCCAGCAGTGCCAGGTTGAAGAGGGTGATCAGCGAGATCGGCGTGGTCATTGCTGTTTCCCCGGCTCCGTAAGCTCCCGATAGGTTTTCACAGGGGCCACGGGGCCACGCAAGCCTGTCATGCGACAGCTGTTCCAGGACCTGACCAGATGCACAGACCGCAGCGACCACAGGAGGTCGCATCGAAGGCAGCCGAACGGCAGAAAGCGGTCGCATGCTTCGAGCGGGGCGATTACCGGAAGGCCGGCAGATTGCTGGTGTCGTTGCTTACCCGAACCAGGGCTGACCCCGTACTGCTGCGGCTGTGCGGCATGGCGCTGGTGCGGAGCGATGCGGTGGCGCAGGGCCTCGGGTACCTCGCGCGCGCGCGGCGGCTGGCCCCGGACGATGCGCTCTCGACGCTTTGGCACGGGATCGCGCTGCAGGCCGCAGGCCAGCTGCGCGAGGCCGTGACGGCATTCGAGGCGTGCGCCGACGCGGCACCGACAGACCCGACACCGTTGATCCACCTGTCGCGGGCCCTGCTCCGGCTGGATCGCCGGGAGGATGCCGCCGCCGCTGCCAGACGGGCGCTCGCCCTCGCGCCGTGCCTGCTCGATGCGCGGCACGCCGTCTGCGTCGCCGATCTGGCACTGCTGCAGGTTTCGACGACGGCGACGACGCGACAGCTCGCCGAGGCGTGGCTGGCGCTCGCTCAGACCTGCCTGCGGCTCGACAAGGTCGCCGACGCGCGCATGGCGCTGACGCAAGCGCTGGCGGCGCAGCCGCTTCATGCCGAAGCAGAGGCGGCGCTGGCCATGGTCGAACACCTGGCCGGCAGTCCGGTCGCGGCGATCGCTCGGCTGCGCGACGTACTCGACCGCGATCCGGACTGCCTCCCCGCCAGGCTCGGCCTCGCCAGCCGCCTCCTGCTCGACCATGACGCGGCGGCGGCACTGGCGCTGCTGGAACAAGAGCCGCGCGGCGACCCCATCAGCCGGATCCGGTGGCGGGCCTGCCGGATCTCGGCCCTGATAGCACTCGGCCGACATCAGGACGCCGACGCGGAACTGGCGCGGGTGACGCCGCCGGTCGGCGAGCTGGAGATCATCCTGCGCTGGCAGCACTCCCTGCTGGCGCGGACGGCCGGCGACCATAGTGCTGCCGAAGCACTCGTCGAGCGGGTCGCGCGGCTCGCCTTGGATCGCGGCGCCGCCGGACTTGAAGACCGGATCGACGCGCATTTCTCGCTGGCCGCACTGCGTCACGCAGAGGGCCGAACCGAACAGGCCTTCGCGCACTGGCGGCATGGGCACGCGCTGCTGCGCGCTGCCCAGCCATTCTCCCGTGCCGACCACGCGGCGATGCTCGACGCGGTGACGCGTGCCTTCGACCGCGAGCGGCTGGCGGACGGCCCGCGCGCCGCCATCGTCGATCCGGCACCGGTGTTCATCGTCGGACTGCCCCGTACCGGAACGACCTTGACCGAGCAGATCCTGAGCGCCCACAGCGAGATCCATGGCGCCGGCGAACGGCTGGCGATCCGGGAAACCCTGGTGCAGCTCACCGGCACGACCGATGCCGCGATCGCTCCCGAACGCGCAGCGTCGCTCGGGGCGAGGGCGCTGACCGACGCCGCAGGATGCTACCTGCGGTCGCTGCACGACGTGGCCCCAGACGCGCGCATCGTGCTCGACAAGATGCCCGACAATTTCACCCACCTGGGCTTCATCGCGACGCTGCTGCCGGGCGCGCGGGTGATCTGCTGCACGCGCGACCTGCGCGACGTGGGTGCCTCGATCTTCCAGCAGCGGTTCCTCGGCCACCATCCGTACGCGCACGATCTCGCCGATCTCGGCTGGACCATGGCGCGGCACCAGCACTTGCTGGCGCACTGGCGGCGCGTGCTGAGCATCCCGATGCTGGAGCTGGACCATGCGGACTGGATCGCGGATTTTGAGGCCACGCTGCGACGGGTGCTGGCGTTCCTCGATCTGCCTTGGGATCCGGGCTGCCACCGCTTCTTTGAGCAGGACCGCGCGGTGCGCACCGCCAGCCGTGATCAGGTGCGCCAGCCGATCAACGCGCAGGGCGTCGGGCGATGGCTCGCCTACGCCGAACAGCTCGCGCCGATGCTGCGCGAGCTGTCTGGCTGAGGCGACGTACTGGGATCAGACTGGGATCAGAAACGGACCTGCAGCTTGGCGTAGAAGAACCGGCCGAGCACGTCGTAGGCGTTCGAAGCCGTATTCTCGTTACCTTCGAGCACGAACGGCGGGGTCCGGTCGAACAGGTTGTCGATGCCGGCGATGAACAGGACCTTCTTCCAATTATAGGTGGCAACGATGTCGTGGTAGAAAACCTCGTTGGTTCCGGTGAAGCGCAGCGCCGGCGACACCGTGTTGAAATCGCTCGATCCGTCGTTATAGATCATGCCGTCGATGTAGCGGACGGTCCAGCTGAAGCTGAACCCGCCCTTCGCGTAGGTGCCAGTGAAGTTGTCGCGCAGCACCGGATAGGCCGCCGGGTAGAGGCCGGTATTGATCGGGGTGAGGCGGCCCTTGAGGTTGACGAATGGACCGTTCGGAACCAGCTGCTGAGTATATCCGATCAGGTCGGCCAGCTCGTTGGTGAAATTCAGGGTGTTGCCGCCGCCGAGCCGCAGCAGGTAGTTCAGGTCGAAATCGATGCCGTTGGTCCGCACCTCGCCCAGGTTCTGGTAGGGGCCGAAAGCGGATTGGATGTTGCCCGATCCGTTGCGGGTGCCGGCATCGGCGCATTCCGGGCTGCTCAGGTCCACGCTGGTGTAGCACTGATCCTCGACGAACTGGACCGGAACCTCCTGGATCTGGTTCTCGATCTTGGTGTGATAGTAGTCGATCGTAGCGGACAGGGTGGGGATCCAGCGCGGCGTCAGCACCGTGCCGATCGTGTAGGTACGCGCCGACTCCGGAGTCAGGTTGGCGTTGCCGCCGATGATCGTCGGGATCTGGTCGCCGTTCTGCTGGAACCCGGGCCCGACATTTTGCCTGGCGCAGTTGGCGCTCACCACGCCGGCAAGGGCACCGTAATGGCTGATCTGCGAGCAGGGATCGTTGCCATTTTCAAACGATAGCGTGTCGCCGCCGAAGGCTTCCACGATTGCCGGCTGACGCACCGAGGTGCCGAGATCGGCGCGGAAACGGATGTCTCGGCTCGGCGACCAGTTGAGGCCCGCCTTGAAGTTTTGCACGCCGCCGAAAGTGTTGTAGTCGGACCAGCGGCCGGAGACATCCGCCGAAAGGTCCTTCGCCGCCACGACGTTCTTCAGGATCGGGATGTTCAGCTCGCCGAACACCTCGCTGACGTTGAAGCCGCCGCCGGTCGGCGCCTCGGCGGAGGCCGTCGACTGGCCGGACTGGATGATCGGATCCGGATGGTAGGCCCCCTGCTCGCCGCGATGCTCGAAACCGATCGCCAGCCCGAGCGGACCGTAAGGCAGGTTCACGAGCTTGTTGTTGGTGACGGTCGCGCCGATGTCGCGGAACTGGTAGTACGCATTGGCCGAGGCCGTGAAGGTCGCGTAGTTGATGGCCTGCTGGCTCGCCGCACCGGCACCGAACACGTTGCCCAGCACGCAGCCCACGGCCGGGTTGCACACCGCAGGATTGAAGATGCCGTTGTCGATACCGAGTGGTCCTGGGGTCTGCTGGAATCCCTGCTCCTGCTCGAGATGGGTGAAGTTGATCGAATTGGTCAGCTGGATCGTGGTGTCGGAATAACCATAGGTATAGTAGGCATCGTAGTCCCAGTTGCCGATGATGTTGCCGCGCGCGCCGGCCGTCGCCTGCCAGGTGTCGGAGCCGGTGTCGGTGTCGCGCGGACCGAAATCGGTGGTGCGGCGGTACGAGGTGAGCGGCTCGTCGATGCCCAGGGCTTCGGCGAACGGGTTGCCCTGGGGGATGTCGAACTGCTGTCCCGTATTCGGGTTGCCGGTCACCGGCTGGCCGGCGAGCTGCGTCTGCGTGTTCTTGTGGGTATAGTATGTCGACGCGTACAGCGTCAGGTGGTCGTTGACGTCGAAATGCGCGTTGCCGGCGAGGTTGCCCTGAGTCTCGCGATCGGAAAGATACTGGTCTGCACCGTAATCGTAGCGGCCGTTGATGTTCGGGTTGCCGCCAGTCGCGCCGTTGTAGGTGTTCACGAACGGCTGCAGCTGGCCATTGATCACCGTGTTGTCGCTGCCGCTGTTCACGCCGAAGAATCGGCCGGCTTCCGGAACGGCGGAACCGAAACCGTAGGGCTGGCCGATCCCGTTGTCGCTGGTGGCCACCGGAGCCGACCAGTCACGGTCCTTCTGCAACACTGGTCCGCGATCGAGATAGCGGCCGGTGACGGTGACGTTGCCGCGTCCCTGGGCGAAGTCAAAGCCGGTGATGCCGGAGATGTCGCCCTGCTTGTCGTCGCCGGACGCGGTGATGTTGCCGTTGAGGTTGATCTGCGTGCCGTTGGTATTCTTCTTCGTGATGATGTTGATCACACCTGCGACCGCGTCGGCGCCGTAGATGGTGGACGCACCATCCTTCAGGATCTCGATGCGATCGACGAGCTGGATCGGGATGGTGTCCAGATCGACGCAATCATTGCCGGTGCCGTAGGCCGAGTGGACGAAGCGCCGGCCATCCACCAGCACCAGCGTCCTGGCTATGCCGAGATTGCGCAGGTCGATGCAGGACGATCCGTTGGCGCCGTTGTTGGTGGTCGAGAAATTGCCCTCCGTGCCGATCGAAGGGATCTTCCTGAGCACATCCTCGATCGTCTGCGAACTCGAGTCCGTGATCTGCTTGGAGGTGATGACTGTGATCGGGGCTTCGCTGGTCACGTTGCTGGTGCGCAGGCGCGAACCGGTGACGACGACGTCCTGGGTGGTTCCGGCTGCCGGCGCGCCGGCAGCCGCATCCCCGGCTCCGGGAGTCGGCGCCGCGATCGAGTTGGCGCCGGTGATCTGGGCGGCTGCCGGCATCGCCGCCAGCAATGCGGCGACGGCCACGGAGCCCGCGAGGCTGCGTCGCAGAGTCTGAAACGAGGCGCCTGTCATAGTGTCGATGGTCTCCTGGTCCGGCGACCGGAATGCATCTCCGGGTCGCGGCGGCGCGAGAGTCTCGGCCGGCTTTCCTGGAACAGCCTAACCAGCGGTTGCCGCGGCGATACCGTAAACTTCACTTTCGAAAACGTTCCCTTACCAGCTGTTGCAAGTATGCAACTCAGCCCATTGCCAAACGCATATGGAACTTTATTGCTTTGGCACGGTTATTGGAGACAGATTGTGCAAGCGGCACCGTGCCGCGTCGTGGTTTCCCGAGTCTTTTAACGCAGTTATAATTTGTCGGGCGGCTCACGACGCACCCCTAGCGGAGACCCGAGGCACCTGGCCGGACGTCGAGGCTCGCCGCCGCGCCCGATCCGACGCCGGCCGCACCGCTCGGCGACGGCCCTTCTAACCACGGCGAAAACCCGGTAGAGGCGGAGCGGGGGACTGCGCTCGGACGTTGAGCGGAAGGTCGAGTGGGGGACGAGATGGGGCGGATGTCGAGAGTGCTGGCCGCGAGTGCGCTGGCGTCGCCTGTCCTGCTGGCAGGCTCCCTCACCAGCCGGTCCGCTTCCGCGCAACCGGTCAGCGGCATCTATGTCGGCCTCGGCGGCGGCGCCAACTTCCTGCAGGACGAGACGATCCAGCTGTCGCCGGCCTTCCCGTTCGGCAAGGACCGCTTCGGCGTCGGCTATACCGGTATCGCCAGCGCCGGATACGGCTTCGGCAACGGCGTGCGGATCGAGCTCGAGGGCAATTACCGCCACAACGACCTGCAGCATTTCCTCGGCACCAGCTTCCCCACCGAGGCCGGCGGCCGCCAGGAGAATTACGGCGGCATGGTGAACGCGCTGTTCGACATGGATATCGGCAAGAGCTGGCTGTATCCGTATCTCGGCGTGGGTGCCGGCTATGCCTGGACCCATCTCGACACGCACTATGCCGGCACCAACTACCCCTATGTCGAGAACACCGGCGGCACTTTCGGCAACCTTGCCTACCAGGCGATGTTCGGATTGTCGGTGCCGGTGCCGTGGGTGGTCGGGCTGTCGATGACCGCGGAATACCGGTTCTTCTCGGTGCTCGAGCCGGAGCGCTTCTCCGGCAACGGCCTCGGCACCGCCGGGTCGTTCGGGCCGCAGCCCTACGGGGTCTCGCGCGGCAACCAGGACATCACCAGCGACTACAACCATTCGGTGCTGCTCGGGCTGCGCTACGAGTTCAATCCCGCACCGCCGCCGCCGCCGACACCACGGACCGAGGAAGCCGCCCCCGCGCCCGCGCCGTCCCGCACCTACCTCGTGTTCTTCGACTGGGATCGTTCGGACCTGTCCGACCGCGCGCGCCTGATCATCGCCGAGGCGGCGCAGGCTTCGACCCGCGTGCAGACCACCCGCCTGGAGGTCAACGGCTACACCGACAGCTCGGCGGCGCATCCGGGCGCGCGCGGCGAAGCCTACAACCAGGCGCTGTCGACGCGTCGTGCGCAGGCGGTGCAGAGCGAGCTGGTGCGCGATGGCGTCCCCGCCAGCGCCATCGACATACACGGCTACGGCGAGAGCCACCCCCTGGTGGCGACCGCCTCGAACACCCGGGAGCCGCAGAACCGACGCGTGGAGATCGTGATGCGCTGATCGGGGTCTGGGGCCTGAGGCCCCAGCGGGTCCAGGGCAGCGCCCCGGCCTTCCCTAGCTACCCCAGTCCCGCAAAAAGCGAAGTGGAAAGATAACGCTCGGCGAACGAAGGCACGATCACCACGATCTGCTTGCCTGCATGCGCTGGGTCGCGCGCCAGCCCGATCGCCGCGTGCAAAGCGGCACCCGAGGAGATGCCGATCGGCACCCCTTCCATGCGCGCGCAGCGGCGTGCTGCCGCGATCGCCTCGCGCTCGGAGACCGTCAGCACGCCGTCCAGCGCGTCGAGCTGCAGCACGCCCGGGCAGAAGCCCGGACCGATCCCCTGGATGCCGTGCGGTCCCGGCTCGTCGCCGTTCAGCACCGCGCTCTCGGCGGGCTCGACGCCGTAGACCAGCAGCCCCCGGCGACGCGGCTTGAGCGTGCGGGCGATGCCGCTCGCGGTGCCGCCGGTGCCGATGCCGACGACGATGATGTCGACGCGCCCATCGGCGTCGGTCCAGATCTCCTCGGCGGTGGTCTCGGCGTGGATGTCCGGGTTGGCGGGGTTGTCGAACTGGCGCGGCATCCAGGCATCCGGGGTCGCGGCCAGGATCTCGTCGGCGCGCGCGATCGCGCCGGCCATGCCGAGCCGCGCCGGGGTGAGCTCGAGCTGCACGTCCATCAGCCGCAGCATCTTGCGCCGCTCGATCGAGGCGCCCTCGGGCATGGTCACGATCAGCCGGTAGCCGCGCGAGGCGGCGACGAAGGCGAGCGCGATGCCGGTGTTGCCGGAGGTGGGCTCGACCAGCACGGTGCGGGCCGGCGCGATCCGGCCCTCCCGCTCGGCGCGCAGCACCATGGCGGCGCCGATCCGGTCCTTCACCGAGCCGAGCGGATTGAAGAACTCCAGCTTCAGGGCGAGGTCGGCGAGCAGCCCGTCCTCGCGCGCGAGCCGCGGCAGGGCAACCATCGGAGTGCCGCCGATCGTCTCGATGATGCTGCCGTAGATGCGCCCGCGCGGTGCCGCGAACGCCGCCGGCGGGACCTGCGGCGCGGCCCGGGCCGGAGCACGGGCCGGGGCACGGGTCGGCGCACCGGCGGCGTGGTCGTCGGGCGCATGGGTCCCGCCGTGGCTGTTCTTCATGGGCACTCCCAATAATACCGAACTGCAGCGTGGATCATGCCGGTCAGCTCTGATATAGGAGGCGCAGGCTCGGTTCGGAAGCCGCTCAGCCAACCGCGAGGACGGGAATGATGCTGCTTCGGCGTGACCGCGCCATGATCGCGGTGCTGATCATGCTCGACGTCGCGTTCCATGCCGGCCGTGCCGGTACCGTGAGTGCCGCCGACATCGCCGATCGCGCCGGCCTCGCGCGGCGCGGCATCGAGCCGCTGCTGCAGACGCTGTCGCGGTCGGCGCTGCTGGAAAGCGTGCGCGGCCCGCGCGGCGGCTATCGCCTCGGCCGTCCGCGACGCGACATCAAGCTGTCCGACATCGTCGAGACCGCGGTCTGCGAGGATGCCGCCTCCGAGGAGGGCCCGGTGGGGGAGCTGTTCGCGCGCGTGGTGGAGCCGGCCTGGCGCGATCTCGACGACACGCTGCGCGCCCGGTTGCGCGGCATCAGCCTCGACGACCTGATCCGCAGGGCGGAGACCGCTGGGCTGCGCCGCCCCCTGGCAGAACCGATCAGCTTCTCCATATAGAGCGGCGGCCCGCACCGGACGGGGTGAGCGCGTGGTTGCGCGCAAAGCACGTCCGATCGGCGTGGTCCATTTGACCCGCGACCCGGCTTCGCGTTATCTGCCGCCGCTTCGGAGAACCGTTCGATGACGATCCAGCTGGGCCAGATCGCGCCCGACTTCGAGCAGGACACCACCCAGGGCACGATCCGCTTCCACGCGTGGCTCGGCAGTTCCTGGGGCGTGCTGTTCAGCCATCCCAAGGACTACACGCCGGTCTGCACCACCGAGCTCGGCACCGTGGCACGGCTGGGGCCGCAGTGGCGGGCGCGCAACGTCAAGGTGATCGGGCTGTCGGTCGACCCGCTCGACCGTCACCGCGGCTGGGAGGCGGACATCGCCGAGACCCAGGGAGCGACGGTGGATTTTCCGATGATCGCCGATCCGGACCGCAAGGTCGCGACGCTGTACGGCATGGTGCATCCCGAGGCCGACCCGAGCGTCACCGTGCGCACCGTGTTCGTCATCGATCCCAACAAGAAGGTACGGCTGAGCCTGAACTACCCGCCGTCTGCCGGGCGCAACTTCGACGAGGTGCTGCGCGTGGTCGACAGCCTGCAGCTGACCGACGCGCAGAAGGTGACCACCCCGGCGAACTGGCGTCCCGGCGACGACGTCATCATCGCGCCCTCGGTGAGCGACGAGGCCGCGAAGGGCATGTTCCCGCAGGGCTGGACGGCGCTGAAGCCCTATCTGCGCATGGTCAAGCTGCCGGTGCGATAGGGATGTCGACGGTGCCTGAGCAGAAGCTGTCGGGGGTAGAGACCCTCAAGGTCGCGAGCCAGGGGCTTCGCGGCCGGCTGGCCGACGAGCTCGCCGAGGGCGGCATCCAGGTCAGCGAGGATGCCTACAACCTGCTGAAGTTCCACGGCAGCTACGAGCAGTTCGACCGCGACACCGCGACGCCACGCAAGCAGCAGAAGCTGGAGAAGGAATACCAGTTCATGGTGCGGGTGCGCATCCCGGGCGGTGTCCTGGACGCGGCGCAGTATCTCGCACTCGACGCGATCGCCGACCACTATGCTAACGGCACCCTGCGCATCACCACCCGCCAGGGGATCCAGTTCCACGGCATCCTCAAGGGCGAGCTGAAGCCCTCGATCGCGGCGATCAACCACGGGCTGATGACCACCATGTCGGCCTGCGGCGACGTGGTGCGCAACCTGATGTCGACGCCGGCGCCGCGGCGCGATGCGCGCCACGCGCGGGTCGCGGACGACGTGCGCATGCTGTCGCAGGCGCTGCTGCCGCGCAGCCGCGCGTACTACCAGATCTTCCTCGACGAGGAGCCGGTCGCCGGTGCGGACGAGGAGGAGACGCTGTACGGCGCCACCTACCTGCCGCGCAAGTTCAAGATCGGCGTCGCCCTGCCGGACGACAACAGCGTCGACGTGCTGTCCAACGATCTCGGCGTGATCGCGCATTTCGACGGCGACCGGCTGGAGGGCTACAGCATCGCCGTCGGGGGTGGGTTGGGCATGACGCACAACAACCCGCGCACCTTCCCGCGGCTCGCGACCCCGATCTGCTTCGTGCCGCCCGAGGAGCTGCTGGCGATCTGCGAGTCGGTGATCCGGCTGCAGCGCGACCATGGCGACCGCACCGACCGCCGTCGCGCGCGGCTGAAATACGTGGTCCAGGATCGCGGCATCGACTGGACCCGCGAGACGCTGGCCGGCTATTTCGGCCGCAAGCTGACGCCGCCGCGTCCGCTGCCCGCGCTCGACGTGCCGGACCTGCTCGGCTGGCACGAGCAGGGCGACGGGCTGCTCTGGCTCGGGCTGCCGGTGCTCTCGGGGCGTATCCAGGATGCGGACGGGGTGCGGCTGCGCAGCGCGCTGCGCGCGATCGTGACCCGGTTCGGCTGCGCGCCGGTGTTCACGCCGCAGCAGAACGTGCTGCTCTCGAACCTCCGTCCCGCCGACCGCGAGGCGGTCGAGGACATGCTCCGCGAGCACGGCGTCGCCGCCGCCGAGAGCCTGACGCCGCTCGCGCGCTTCGCCCTGGCCTGCCCGGCGCTGCCGACCTGCGGCCTGGCGCTGACCGAGGCCGAGCGCGTGCAGGGACCGATGGTCGCGATGTTCGAGGGGCTGCTGGCGCGCTACGGCCTGTCGCAGGAGCGGATCAGCCTGCGCGTGACCGGCTGCCCGAACGGCTGCACGCGCTCGTACGCCGGCGATATCGGCCTGGTCGGCCGGGTCCCCGGCTACTACGCGGTCTATGTCGGTGGCGATTTCAATGGCACCCGGCTGTCGTTCCGCCTGCTCGACCGCGTGGCCTACGGCGATCTCGGCGCCAAGTTCGCGCCGATGCTGGCGGCGTTCGCGCTGCATCGCGAGGGCAGCGAGGGGTTCGGAGACTTCTGCACGCGGCTCGGCCGCGACGCGCTGCTCGGCCTCACCGGCGACGCGGACAGCGAGGCCGCCTGATCGCCCGGTCACGGCGCGCGGTCGGGCGCGCCCTGGTCAGCGGCGGGCGTTGCGGCTACTGACCGGGTCAGGCGACCGGTCCATACTATGCGCGGCATTTGGAAGCTGTTCTCCCGCCTGAACCTGTACGAGCGCTTCGAGCATCTCGTGGTGCTGGTGCTGACGCTGATCATCGTCATCGTGGTGGCCTCGGCGAGCTGGCATCTCGCGCTGTCGGTGCTCGTGCTGCTGCTCGCCGACCAGCTCGATCCCTCCAACCAGCAGGTGTTCCAGAGCCTGTTCGGGATGGTCTTCACGGTGATCATCGCGCTCGAGTTCAAGCACTCGCTGCTGGTCGGGCTGGCGCGCCAGGAGAGCGTGGTCCGGGTGCGGTCGATCGTGCTGATCGCGCTGCTGGCGGTGACGCGCAAGTTCATCATCCTGGACCTGAAGGTGACGGCGCCCGCGGAGATGCTCGCGCTAGCCTCCGCCATCCTGGCGCTGGGCGTGGTGTACTGGCTGGTCCGAGACCAGGATCGCCGCGCGTTGCTGGACACCGCCGCCGATCCCGCGGCCCGCCCGCTTCGCCTGCTCTGACCGGACTGGGGTCCGGGGCCGCCGGCCCCAGCGGGTCAAGGGCGGAGCCCTTGGCTTGCTTTCGCACCGGCCGGCTGCGGCGGCAGCTCGGCGAGGCAACTGCGCAGGATGGGCGCGCAATAGGCATCCGGCGCCAGGGTCGCGTTCTTCTCGCCCGAGTAGATGAGGTGGGTGACCAGGCCGCCATCGAGGCGCACGGTGACGTGGCAGTAGCCGCCGTTGTTAGCCGCGAGGCCGCCGACGATCGGCAGAGAGAAGCTCAGCGAGGAGCTGGAGGCGGCATACCAGGTCAGCACGTCGGTGCCGGGGAAGCCGCTATGCTGGTCGGGACTGCCCAGGCAGGCGACCAGGTCGACCTCCTTCATGCCGAGCAGCCTGGTCCTGGCGCGCTGGGCGAGCCGGGAATCCTCGACCGCGCAGCCGCTCAGCACGGCCAGGCACAGCATCGCGGACAGCCATCGTCGCATCGGACTCCCTCTCGCTGCGGGCGGCGCCCGGTCAGTCGATGACGATTGTGCAACGTTTTCGCACGCGTGCCCATCTCGACTTCGCGGCCCGCCGGCGGCACATGGGGCGCCATGCAGTCACCCCTTCCCGGCTCCGGGCTCTCGGCGGCGGATTTCGACTTCGCGCTTCCCGAGGCGCGCATCGCCCAGCAGCCGGCGCGACCGCGCGACGCCGCGCGCCTGCTCGAGGTGGCGCAGGGCCGCCTGTCCGACCGGATCGTGCGCGAGCTGCCGCTGCTGCTGCGCGCCGGCGACCTGCTGGTCGCCAACGACACCGCGGTGATCCCGGCACAGCTCGCGGCCCGACGCGGCGCCGCCCGGGTCGGCGTCACGCTGGATCGCAGGCTCGCCGACGGCGCCTGGCACGCGCTGCTGCGCAACGCGCGTCGCGTCCGGGCCGGCGACACGCTGCGCTTCGAGGGCGCCGAGGAGACCGCCGCGGTGATCGCGCGCGACGACGATGGCGGCACGACCCTGCGCTTCTCCTGCGAGGGCGCCGGCTTCGAGCGCTTCCTGCAGGCCGCCGGGGCGCTGGCGCTGCCGCCCTACATCGTGCGGCCGCAGGGGCCGACGGCGCAGGATGCGGGCGACTACCGGACCGTGTTCGCCCGCCATCCCGGCGCCGTCGCGGCACCCACCGCGGGGCTGCACTTCACCCCCGAGCTGCTCGCCGCACTGGATCGTCGCGGCGTGCTGCGCACCGCGGTCACTCTGCATGTCGGCGCCGGCACCTTCCTGCCGATGCGCGGCGACGACGTGGACGCGCACACCCTGCATCCGGAGCGCGGCGTGGTGGCGGCGGCGGCGGCAGAGGCGATCGGCCGCACGCGGGCGGCCGGCGGCCGTATCGTCGCCATCGGCACCACCAGCCTGCGCCTGCTGGAAAGTGCCTGTGACGGTGACGGGGTGGTGCGGCCGCACGATGCCGAGACCCGGCTGTTCATCCGCCCGGGCCACCGCTTCCGCACCGCCGACCTGCTGCTGACCAATTTCCACCTGCCGCGCTCGACCCTGTTCATGCTGGTCTGCGCCTTCGCCGGCACCGATGCGATGAGGGCCGCCTACCGGCACGCGATCGCATCGGCGTATCGCTTCTACTCCTACGGCGATGCCTGCCTGCTGCACCGGGCGCCGCCCGCGCCGTGACCGAGTTCGGCTGGGACAGGGCGGCGCAGGACGGCGAGGCGCGCGCCGGCCTGCTGCGCACCGCGCACGGCAGCGTCCCGACGCCCAGCTTCATGCCGGTGGGCACCGCCGGCACGGTCAAGGCGATGACCGCGGATGCGGTGCGCAGCACCGGCGCCGGCATCGTGCTCGGCAACACCTACCATCTGATGCTGCGGCCGGGCGCCGAGCGCGTGCGGGCACTCGGCGGCCTGCATCGCTTCATGGACTGGCCGGGACCGATCCTGACCGACTCCGGCGGCTTCCAGGTGATGTCGCTCGGCGCGCTGCGGCGGCTCGACGAGGACGGCGTGACGTTCCGCTCGCATCTCGACGGCAGCGTGCACCGGCTGACCCCGGAGCGCTCGGTGCAGATCCAGCACGCACTCGACGCCACCATCACCATGTGCCTGGACGAGTGCACCCGGCTGCCGGCGAGCCTGGAGACGGTGGCGGCAGCGATGCGCCTGTCGATGCGCTGGGCCGAGCGCTCGCGCAGCGCCTTCGTGGCGCGTCCGGGCTACGCGCAGTTCGGCATCGTCCAGGGCGGCACCGATCCGGAGCTGCGCGCGCAGAGCGTGCGCGCGCTGGTCGCGATCGGCTTCGAGGGCTACGCGGTCGGCGGCCTCGCGGTCGGCGAGGGACAGGCGCTGATGTTCGAGACGCTCGAAGCAACCGTGCCGCTGCTGCCGACGGCGCGGCCGCGCTACCTGATGGGGGTCGGCACGCCCGACGACCTGCTCGGCGCGGTGCTGCGCGGGATCGACCTGTTCGACTGCGTGATGCCGACCCGCGCCGGACGCACCGCGCGCGCCTACACCGCGTGCGGCACCGTCAACCTGCGCAACGCCCGCCACGCCGAGGACCCGGCGCCGCTCGAGCCGGGCTGCGCGTGCCCGGCCTGCGCCAGGCACGGCCGCGGCTACCTGCACCACCTGTTCCGTGCCGACGAGATGCTCGGGCCGATGCTGCTGACCTGGCACAACCTGACCTACTACCAGTCGCTGATGCGCGGCATCCGCGCGGCGATCCTGGAGCGCCGGCTGGCGGCACATGCCGAGGCCCTGCGCGCGGGCTGGTCACGCGGCGACCCCGCGCCATGAGCCCGCCCTCGCTCGGCGACCGCATCAGGGATCGCGCCCTGGCACTCGGCTTCGATGCGGTCGGCTTCACCGAGGCGCGGCTCGGGCCGGAGGCGCGGATGCGGCTCGCCGACTTCCTGGCCAGCGGCGCCCACGGCGAGATGGGCTGGCTCGCCGAGCGGCAGGAGCAGCGTGCCGACCCGCGGCTTCTCTGGCCGGAGGCGCGCAGCGTGATCGCACTCGGCCTGTCCTACGCGCCGGAGGAGGATCCGCGCGCGGTGCAGGGGCATCCGGGTCGCGGCGGCATCTCGGTCTATGCCCGCAACCGGGACTATCACGAGGTGGTCAAGGGAAAGCTCAAGCACCTCGCCCAGTTCGTGGTCAAGGCGGGTGCGGCGGCGGAGGCGGCGCAGGTCAAGGTGTTCGTCGACACCGCGCCGGTGATGGAGAAGCCGCTCGCCGAGCGCGCCGGACTGGGCTGGCAGGGCAAGCACACCAACCTGGTGTCGCGCGCGCACGGCTCGTGGCTGTTCCTGGGCGAGATCTACACCACGCTGGAGTTGCCGCGTTCGCCGGCTCCCGCGGGCAGCTGCGGCAGCTGCACCGCATGCCTGCGCGCCTGCCCGACCCAGGCCTTTCCAGAGCCGTACCGGCTCGATGCACGCCGCTGCATCTCCTACCTCACGATCGAGCATGCCGGGCCGATCCCGCACGAGTTCCGACGCGCGATCGGCAACCGGATCTATGGCTGCGACGACTGCCTGGCGGCATGCCCGTGGAACCGCTTCGCCGGCACCGCGCGCGAGGCCAAGCTGCGCGCCCGCGAGGCGCTGCGCGCGCCGAGCCTCGCGGACCTGGTCCGGCTGGACGACGCGAGCTTCCGCGCCCTGTTCAGCGGCTCGCCGATCAAGCGCATCGGCCGCGACCGCTTCGTGCGCAACGTGCTGATCGCGATCGGCAATTCCGGCGACGCATCGCTCGCCGAAGCGGCCCGGCCGCTGGCCGCGGATGCGGACCCGGTGGTGGCGGAGGCGGCGGCCTGGGCGCTGTCGCGGCTGGAGGCCGGGTGAGCGGGCGGCACTGGCTGCTCAAGCGAAGCCTGTCGCTCTCCGGCCACCGCACCTCGGTGGCGCTCGAGACCGAGTTCTGGCACGCGCTGGAGCAGCTGGCGCAGGCCGAGGGCTGCACCCTCTCGGCGCTGGTGGCGCGCATCGACCGTGAGCGCGACCAGCAGCGGCCGCTGGCCTCGGCGCTACGACTGCGGGCGCTGCGTCGCCGCGAGTGAGACGAGTCTCTAGATGGAGAGGCGCTCGCCCAGCGGTTGCAGGAAAAAAAGCGACATCTCTCAGGCGCGTTAACCTTTCGGAAAGATCATTGCGGCATCGTCTCGATACGGCCAACACGGCCGCGACCGAACCCGAGCAAGGAAAATCCCGATGCAGCCGCACCCCGTCGAGCGCGACGTCACCGCCTTCCCGGTCAGCCCGCTGACCCTGTCGCACCAGCTGCTGATCCTCGCCGAGCAGGCCGACCGCGCCGGCCTGCCGAGCAGCGCGCGCTCGCTGCTCAAGCTCGCGCACCGCGTCTGCGTCGATCGTCCGCGCCACGTCGCGGCCTGAGCCCGGAGATACCGTGTTGAAAGGGAGGAGGGGGGGACGTCGATAGCCGCCATCGCTGATCCGAGATCACCCATGCCGGCGGCCATCATCCAGGCGCGGTCAGCTGCCGATTTTGGCGTTCCTGCGGCGATCGAACCGCTTCGAGAAGACCGATCCGGGAACGGCAGCGGCCTCTGCCACCTGTCCCGAGCAGGTTCCCGCTCGATGTTCGTCAGGAGACAGCCGACCGAGCGGCGGTGGCGAGACGCGGTTCAGGAAAGCGTCGTGAGCAGAACGCCGAAGATGACCGCGATGCCTGCGCCGACCTGCCGGATGCTCAACGTCTCGCGGAAAAGCCTGTGTCCCGCGATGGCGGCGATCGGCGCTTCGATGATGCCGAGCGCCCGCACAGGCGCGGCTGGCGACAGGGCCAGAGCTACGAACCAGCCGACCGAAGCGCAGGCGCCGCATAAGCCGGCTCCCAGCGACGGTCGCCACCGTCGCAGCACCTCCGCAAGAGCCGCCGGCTCGCGCCAGAGCAGGAACGTGACGAGCACGACGGTCTGCATCGCCTGCACCACCGCCACGGCAGCGATGGCACCGAACACGGGATGCTGAGTGTCGAGCGCAAGCGACGCGTGTCGGAACGCATTCAGCGAGAAGCCGAAGAACAGGCCCGACACGAGGCCGAACGCCGATCCCGTGAGGGAGGCGCGAAGTTGACGCGGTGACGGCCAGCCGAGAGCTGCCAATCCGGTCGTCGTGACTCCCACGCCGAGCCAAGCAATGCCGCTGATACGGTCATCGTAGATGACGAGGCCGAACAACGCGGCGAGCGGCAGCGAGCTTTGCTGGAGCGCGGTGCCCACGGCGAAGCCGGATCGGTGCATCGCACTCAGCAGCGCGGCAGTCGCCAAGATTTGACTTCCCGCACCGACGCTCGCCGACAGCCAGAAGGCTTCCGACCAGTGCGGATCGGCATCCGGTACGATCAGAAGCGTGATTCCGACGAACCCGATCGAGAACGGCAGGCCGAACAGGAAGCGCACGAGGGTTGCCCCCCACGGACCGGAAGAGGTCATCACGCCGCGCTGCAAGGCGTTGCGACCGACCTGAAACATCGATGCCGCTATGGTCGCGGGAAGCCATAGCGGATCCGACATTCGTCCATCCTGATCCGTGAAGGCGCTTTCGTCGCGATATTTCGCAAGGTCTCGATTGATCCCCCGTTTCTCGGTCGTTCACGGGAAAGCGGTGACAGACAGAGCCACAGGCTTCCTCATCAGCCCGTTGGACGTGCCATCGAGGCAAACCGCTTCCGGGGCCATATGGTCGCACGGGCGAATACCAGCGGCCTGCGGCGATAGCGAGCCGGATGATCTCCGCCGCCGGCTGCCAGGCGGCCAGCACATGTGAAGCCCACGACCTAGGCGCTCCGATCCCATGCGGCCGACGCGCTCCGGCCGGCGGACGGTGGAGCCGGAGAGGTGTGGGTGCGGCCCGACGGTTCGGCCGGAGGCGGAAGATGCCCTCGTGTCCCGCATCAGAAGTCCGCAAGACTTCTGATCCCAAGTGGACACCAGCCTCATCAACAAGATGGTGGCCTGCTCGGCTCCGGAATCCGCTCGCGAACTTCGGAGGCAGGGCACTAGGTCGCGATCTTCGGGAGCGACACGGGCTCCAAGGGCTGAGCACGAACACCACCGACGATGTCTATGCCGGCCGCCGCGGAGACCACCACGAACCTGAAGCGGCCGACGCGGCGTCCACGTCGGCGCGGCTTGCTTGGCCGGCGGCCGCCGCGCGTGATATTGGCCGAGGGATGGCAATCTGGGGCAAGCTCTTCGGCAGCGTGACCGGCTTCGCGATGGGCGGTCCGGTGGGTGCGGTGCTGGGTGCGGCGCTGGGTCACGCGGCCGATCGCGGCTCGCTGCTCGACCCGCCGGCGGGGGGCTGGCTCGGCATGGTCGGCGACATGCGCGGGCGGCTGCAGCCCGATCCCGGGGGTGCGGCGGCGCGCGTGGCGGCGCGCATGGCGACCGTGATGGGGCGCAAGGACCAGCTGTTCGCGATCGTGGCCGTGGTGCTGTCGGCCAAGCTCGCCAAGTGCGACGGGCCGGTGAACCGGCGCGAGATCGACACCTTCAAGCGCTGCTTCCGGATCCCGCCGGAATCGACGCGCGAGATCGGCCGGCTGTTCGACCAGGCGCGCACGCGCACCGACGATTTCGAGCCGTTCGTCGCCGAGCTGGCGCAGGCGTTCGCGGATCAGCGCACGGTGCTGGAGGACGTGCTGGTGGCGCTGTTCGCCATCGCCCGCGCCGACGGCGCGCTGAACCAGCAGGAGACCGACTTCCTGCGACGCGTGCACCGGGTGATGGGCCTGTCGCGGGCCTCCTGGGAGCGCGCCGAGAGCGGTGCCGCGCGACCCGGTTCGGAGGAGCCCGACGCCTACGCCGTGCTCGGGCTGAAACCGGGCGCCGGCGACGACGAGATCCGCCAGACCTGGCGCCGGCTGATGCGCGAGAACCATCCAGACTCGATGACCGCGCGCGGCGTGCCGCCGGCGGTGATCGTCAAGTCGGGCGACCGGGTGGCGCGGATCAACGCCGCCTGGGACCGGATCAAGCGCGAGCGCGGGCTGTAGTCGCGCATGGCCGCACCGCGATGATCCTGCTGGCCAGCCCTAACCAGCGAGACCGGCCCGAGGGCGCGGTGATCGACACGCTGATCCTGCACTACACCGGCATGCGCAGCGGCGCCGAGGCGATCGCCCGGCTGCGCGACCCCGATGCGGAGGTCTCCTCGCACTATGTCGTCGAGGAGGACGGCCGCGTGTTCCGCCTGGTCGAGGAGCATCGGCGCGCGGCGCATGCCGGCGTCTCGGTCTGGCAGGGCCGCGAGATGCTCAACGACAGCTCGATCGGCATCGAGATCGTCAACCCGGGGCACCAGTGGGGCTACCGCGCCTTCCCTGCAGCGCAGCTCGGGGCGGTGCGACGCCTCTGCCTCGAGATCCTCGGCCGCCATCCGATCCCGGCGGCACGGGTGCTCGGGCACAGCGACGTCGCCCCCGACCGCAAGCAGGATCCGGGCGAGCTATTCCCTTGGGCGGCGCTGGCGCGGGACGGCATCGGGATCTGGCCGCACCAGGCGCCGGATCCGGACCATGGTGCCGCGCAGGACGATCCGGTACGCGACGCCCCGCCGCTGCGGCCGGTGCGGCGACGGCTGCGCGCCATCGGCTACGCGGCGGCGGATGAGGGCGGGATGGATGACGCGCTGGCCACGATCCTGCGCGCCTTCCAGCGCCACTGGCGTCCGGAGGCGGTGAATGGCTGCGCCGACCGCGGCACGCGGGCGCGGCTGCAGGCGCTGGCCGAACTGACGGGCGCATGACCCAGGGCGGGATCATGGGCACGCGCGAGGGCGCGCGCCTGCTCGAAGCCCGCGCGGGCACGGCGTGGCGTCGCTGGGGTCCGTATCCGAGCGACCGGCAGTGGGGCACGGTGCGCGAGGATTACAGCGCCGACGGCGAGGCCTGGACCAGCCTGCCGCACGACCACGCGCGCTCGCGCGCCTATCGCTGGGGCGAGGATGCGCTGGCCGGCTTCGGCGAGGAGAAGCTGCGCTGGTGCCTGGGGCTGGCGCTGTGGAACCGGCGCGATCCGATCCTGAAGGAGCGGCTGTTCGGCCTGAACAATGCCGAAGGCAATCACGGCGAGGACGTCAAGGAACTCTACTACCACCTCGATGCGACGCCCACGCACTCCTACATGAAGATGCTCTATAAATACCCGCAGGCCGCCTACCCGTACGACCGGCTGGTCGCGGAGAATAGCAGCCGCGGCCAGGACCAGCCGGAGTTCGAGCTGATCGATACCGGCCTGTTCGACGACGGGCGCTATTTCGACGTGTTCGTCGAATACGCCAAGGCCGCACCCGACGACATCCTGATGCGCATCCGCATCGTCAATCGCGGACCCGATGCGGCCGCGCTGAGCGTGCTGCCGCAGCTCTGGGCACGCAACGACTGGGCCTGGGCCGACGGGATCGCCAAGCCGTCGCTGCAGGCGGTCGGCGAGCGCGAGCTGCGCGCGCAGCACCCGGGCCTGGGCGCGATGCGCGGCTCTGCGGAGAGTGCCGACCGGCTGCTGTTCTGCGACAACGAGACCAACGTGCGCAGGCTCTACGGCGAGACCGCTTCGGGCTACTTCAAGGACGGCATCAACGACTTCGTCGTGGGCGGGCACGCGGAGGCGGTCAACCCGGAGCGATGCGGCACCAAGTGCGCGGCGCTGCACGAGATCAGCCTCGCCCCGGGCGCCGAGCGGGTGCTGCGGCTGCGGCTGCGCCCGGAGGCCGACACGGGCGCGGGCGCGGGCGCGCCGTTCGAGGGTTTCGACGACGTCTTCAAGCTGCGTCTCGAAGAGGCCGATGAGTTCTACGCCGCACTGCAGGAGCGCGAGGCGGATGCCGACCGCCGCTCGGTGCAGCGGCAGGCGCTGGCCGGCATGCTCTGGTCGAAGCAGTTCTACTACTACAACGTGCATCTCTGGCTGCAGGGCGACGCCCGGCCGCCCAAGCCGCCGCCCGGCCGGGGCGGGGTGCGCAACGGCGACTGGAGCCATGTCCGCGCCTCCGACATCATGTCGATGCCGGACAAGTGGGAATATCCCTGGTTCGCGTCGTGGGACCTGGCGCTGCAGTGCCCGGTGCTGGCGCTGGTCGACCCGGACTTCGCCAAGCAGCAGCTCATGCTGCTGACGCGGGAGTGGTTCATCCATCCCAACGCCGCCCTGCCCGCCTACGAGTGGTCGTTCAGCGACGCCAATCCGCCGGTGCACGCCTGGTCGGCCTGGCGGGTGTTCGAGATGGACCGCGCGTGCAATGGCGTCGCGGACCATCTGTTCCTCAGGCGCGTGTTCAACAAGCTGCTGATGAACTTCACCTGGTGGGTGAATCGCAAGGACGCCTCGGGACGCAACGTGTTCCAGGGCGGCTTCCTCGGCCTGGACAATATCGCCATCTTCGATCGTTCGGCACCGTTGCCGACCGGCGGCGAGCTGTCGCAGTCCGACGGCACCGCCTGGATGGCGATGTATGCGCTGTCGATGCTCCGTATCGCGGTCGAGCTGTCGCTGCAGGACAGCGCCTACGAGGACGTGGCGGCGAAGTTCTTCGAGCATTTCCTGCTGATCGCGGCGGCCGAGGGCATAAGCCTGTGGGACGAGCAGGACCAGTTCTTCTACGACCAGCTGGGCTTTCCCGACGGCAGCCGGATCCCGCTGCGCGCGCGCTCGATGGTCGGGCTGATCCCGCTGTTCGCGGTGACCATCCTGCCGTGCGAGCAGATCGACCGGCTGCCGCAGCTCAAGGCGCAGATGGGCTGGTTCCTGCACAACCGGCCCGACCTCGCCGCACTGGTCTCGAACTGGGACGTGCCGGGCGCCGGAGCCACGACGCTGATCTCGCTGCTGCGCGTCCACCGCCTGACCAAGATCTTGCAGTACATGCTCGACGAGAGCGAGTTCCTGTCGCCGCACGGCATACGCGCCGTCTCCAAGGTGCACGAGCGCCGGCCCTACCGGCTGGAGTTCCACGGGCAGAGCTACGAGCTCGGCTACTGGCCGGCGGAGTCGCGATCAAGGCTGTTCGGCGGCAACTCCAACTGGCGCGGTCCGGTCTGGATGCCGGTCAACTACCTGCTGATCGAGTCGCTGCGACGGCTGCACCGCTACTACGGAGACGGACTGAAACTGGAGTGCCCGACCGGGTCGGGCAATATGGTCAGTCTGCACGACGTCGCCTGCGAGCTGTCGCGTCGCCTGGTCGGCCTGTTCACGCGCGGCGCCGACGGACGCCGCGCCGTGCACGGCACGCCCCCGATCCTGCAGGAGGATCCGCATTTCCGCGAGCTGTCGCTGTTCTACGAGTATTTCGACGGCGATACCGGCCGCGGCGTCGGCGCCTCGCATCAGACCGGCTGGTCCGGCCTGGTCGCCCTGCTGATCCAGCAGCTCGGCGAGGACGCCGCCGCGCGGTGACGCCGGGTGCCGCCGGCGGCGCAGCTCAGGCCGGCGCGCGCGCCTCGAGAGGCTGCGGCCGCACGCCCAGGATGTGGCCGATCGCGTAGGTCAGGTCGGGCCGGTTGAGGGTGTAGAAATGGAACTCGTCGACTCCGTTGGCCTGCAGCAGCCGCACCTGCTCGGCGGCCACCACGGCGCCCACCATGCGCCGGATCTCGGGATCCTCCTCGGTGCCGGCGAACATCGGCTCCAGCCAGGACGGGATGGTGGTGCCGCAGCTCTGCGCGAAGCGCTTGGCGGAGGCGAAGTTGGAGACCGGCATGATGCCCGGCACCACCGGGGCGGTGATCCCGGCGGCCAGGCAGCGATCGATGAAGCGCAGGTAGGTCTCGGCCTCGAAGAACACCTGGGTGATGGCGCGGGTGGCGCCGGCATCGAGCTTGCGCTTGAGGTTGTCGAGGTCCGCCTGCTGGCTGTGCGCCTCGGGATGCACTTCCGGATAGGCCGCCACCGAGAGCTCGAAATCCGCGACCCGGCGCAGGCCCGCCACCAGCTCGGCGGCGTTGCCGTAGCCGTCCTCGGCGGCCTCGAAGCGGCCGCCGCCCGGCGGGTCGCCGCGCAGTGCCACGATGTGCCGCACGCCTTCGTCCCAGTAGCGGCGGGCCACGTCGTCGACCGCGCCGCGCGACGCGCCGACGCAGGTCAGGTGTGCGGCCGGCGTCAGCGTGGTCTCGCGCACCAGCCGCGCCACGGTATCGTGGGTGCGCGCCTGGGTCGAGCCGGCGGCGCCGTAGGTGACCGAGACGAAGCTGGGGCAGAGCGGCTCCAGCCGGCGTATGCACGACCAGAGCTGCGCTTCCAGCGCCTCGGTGCGCGGCGGGAAGAACTCGAACGACAGCACCGGCGGCCGGCTGCCGAGCAGGGCCGGCAGGCCCTGGATGCGCGGCCCGGTGAGCCATCGCTCGAGCGGCGCCAGGTCGGAGCGGTCGTGGTCGGGCATGGTGGGCGTCCGGTTGCGGTTGGTGCCGATACCGCACGCGGCCGGAAGGCCGCGCGGGGCCTCGACAATCTAGCCGGGTCGGGGTGCGCGCACAAACTTCTTGCTGCGCGTGCGCGTCTCCCGCGGTGCGGGCGGCTCTCCCGCCGGGTGATCGCGGCGTCGTCGATTGCGCACGGCGGGACGCATGATAGACAGGCATGTGCATGGCAGCTCCGTCATGCGCGGACCTGAGCGAGGCCAGCCGGAATGACGATGCGTGCCGACCACGAGGATCGTGCAGCGGTGGCGGCACGGCGGGCCGCGGCGGGCCCCCGTCGCGCGCGCGCCGTCGTGGCCGCGGCGTGCCTACTCGCCCTGGCCGGCTGCGCCACGCGTCCGACCGACCCGCAGGAGCTCGCCGACTACCAGAGCAACAACGACCCGCTGGAGCCGACCAACCGCTTCTTCTACCGGGTCAACAACACGGTCGACCACTACACGCTGCGGCCGGTGGCGCAGGCCTACGTCCAGGTCGTGCCGCAACCGGTACGGACCGGCGTGCACAACACGCTGGCCAATTTCAGCAGCCCGGTGCTGTTCGGCAACGACATCCTGGAGGGCAAGCCGAAACGCGCGGGCGACACCTTCATGCGGTTCCTGATCAACTCGACCGTGGGCGTCGTGGGCATCTTCGACATTGCCAAGGGTCTCGGCTACCCCGCGCACGAGACCGATGGCGGCATGACGCTGGCGCTCTGGGGCGTGCCGGAAGGCCCCTACCTGTTCCTGCCGGTGCTCGGGCCCTCCTCGCCGCGCGCGGCGAGCGGCTTCGGCCTGGACATCGCGCTGTCGCCGCTGACCTACGTGCCGCGCGGCTACGGCTTGCTGACCCTGAACTGGGGCCTGTACGCTCTCGGCGCGGTCGATGCGAGGGCGGCGGTCCTCGATGAACTCGACCAGGTCAACCGCGATGCGCTAGACCCCTATGCCACCCTGCGCAGCCTCTACCGGCAGCATCGCGCGGCACAGATCGAGGCGGTGCGGCAGGACAGGCGGATGACGACACCGGACTGGTTCACTCAATGATCGGGACTGAGACGATGCTCACTCTCATGACACGCCGCAGGCTGGCCGGGCTGCTGGCAGCCGGCGTCGCGGTGCTGGCGTCGCGCACGTCGCCGGTCCTGGCGGCGGACTCCGCCAGCGCCGGGTTCGTGCGCCAGCTCAGCGAGAAGCTGATCGGGGTGATCAACGGCTCCGGCTCGCTCGCCGAGAAGCGGCAGCAGATCCTGCCGCTGATCGACCAGAACGTCGACGTGGACGGCATCGGGCGCTTCTGCCTCGGACGCTACTGGCGGATGGCGACGCCGCAACAGCAGCAGAAATTCCTCCAGCTGTTCCACCGCGTGCTGCTCAACGCCATCACCGGCAAGCTCGGCGATTACCAGGGCGTGCGCTTCGACATCGGCACCAGCGCGCCGCGCGGGCCCGGCCAGACCATGGTCAGCACGACGATCTACCGCCCCGGACAGCCGCAGACCAACGTGCAGTGGGTGATCGCCCAGGTCGCCGGGACCCCCCGGGTGATCGACGTGATCGGCGAGGGGGTGAGCCTGAGCATCACCCAGCGCGGCGACTATTCCAGCTACCTGCAGCGCAATGGCAACAATATCGGCGTGCTGCTCAGCGCCATGCAGCGCCAGGCCGAACACGCCTCCTGATCCCGCGATCGGGGCCCGGCGGGCGCCAGACGCCCTTTGCATGTGACGCAAGCGCCAGGACTCCGCCCTGGACCCGCTCAAGGCAAGCCTCGAGAATCCGATTACTCTAGAACGGTTTCCAAAGGCCCAGGCCTTTGGCGGGTCTGGGCAGAGCCCAGCCTTGCCTCCTGACGGTCGGTCCTCAGGCCGTCTAGCGCAGGCTCTCGTAGACCAGCATCCCCGTGCCGTTGCGCTGGAAGCCGCCGCACACGCTCATGCCGATGCCGCCCAGGATGGTGCGCGAGGCGAAGTTGCTCTCGCGCGCCACCCCCACCACCCGCGCCTCGCCATGGTCGTGGGCGAAGCGCAGTGCCGCCGCCGCCGCCTCGCGCGCGACACCGCGGCCGCGCGCCTGCGACCAGATCGCGAAGCGCAAGCCGAGCCCGAGCCCGTCCGGCCGCTCATGCAGCCCGGTCATTCCCTGGAAGCGCTCGCCCTCCCGGATGGTGAAGATGCCGACCCGACGGCGGGCCCAGAACGCGATGTCCTCGGCCATCTCCTCCGTCGCCTGGGCGCGCGAGCGCACGCCCCCGAGCATCAGCCCGAAGGCGCCGGCGTCGCCCTTCAGCGCCACCATGTCGTCGAGGTCTGGCCAGCCGACCGGCCTCAGCAACAGCCGGGCGGTGCGCACCACCCGGCCGAACGGCGGCGGCGCGCTCACCGCCCCACCCCACGGACGACGTGCCGGCCGTGATCCTCAGCGGGCGAGCGGCCGATACTTGATGCGGTGCGGCTCGGAGGCCAGGGCGCCGAGGCGTCGTCGCTTGTCCTCTTCGTAGGCCTGGAAGTTGCCCTCGAACCACTCGACGTGGCTGTCGCCCTCGAAGGCGAGGATGTGCGTCGCCAGCCGGTCGAGGAACCAGCGGTCGTGCGAGATGATCACCGCACAGCCCGCGAACTCGCCGAGCGCGTCCTCGAGGGCGCGCAGCGTGTCGACGTCGAGATCGTTGGTCGGCTCGTCGAGCAGGATCACGTTGCTCTCGCGCCGCAGCATCTTGGCCAGGTGCACCCGGTTGCGCTCGCCGCCCGACAGGATGCCGACCTTCTTCTGCTGGTCCGATCCCTTGAAGTTGAAGGCGCCGACATAGGCGCGCGACGGCACCGCGCGCTTGCCGAGATAGATCACGTCGGTGCCGCCGGAGATCTCCTCCCAGACGTTCTTGTTGGCGTCCAGGCTGTCGCGCGACTGGTCGACATAGCCGAGCTTGACCGTCTCGCCGATCTTGAGCGCGCCGCCGTCCGGCTGCTCCTGGCCGAGGATCATCTTGAACAGGGTGGACTTGCCCGCGCCGTTCGGCCCGATCACGCCGACGATGCCGCCCGGAGGCAGCTTGAAGTCGAGGTCGTCGATCAGCAGCCGGTTGCCGAACGCCTTGCGCAGCTGCTCGGCCTCGATCACCGTGCCGCCCAGCCGCGGCCCGGGCGTGATGACGATGTCGGCGGTGCCCCCGGCGCGATCCGCACCCTCGGCCAGCATCTTCTCGTAGTTGGCGATGCGCGCCTTGTTCTTGGCCTGGCGCGCGCGCGGGCTGGAGCCGATCCACTCCTGCTCGGCGGCGAGCGCGCGGCTGCGGGCACTCTCCTCCTTCTCCTCCTGCTGCAGGCGCTTGCGCTTCTGCGTCAGCCACGATGAGTAGTTGCCCTCGAACGGGTAGCCGCGGCCGCGCTCGATCTCGAGGATCCAGTTGGTGACGTTGTCGAGGAAGTAGCGGTCGTGGGTGATCACCATCACCGTGCCGGCATAGTCGCGCAGCGTGCGCTCCAGCCAGGCGACGCTCTCGGCGTCGAGATGGTTGGTCGGCTCGTCGAGCAGCAGGATGTCTGGCTTCTCCAGCAGCAGCCGGCACAGCGCGACCCGGCGGCGCTCGCCGCCGGAGAGCTTCTCCACGTCGGCCTCGGCCGGCGGGCAGCCGAGCGCGTCGAGCGCGATCTCGATCTTGCGGTCGAGCTCCCAGCCGTCGCCGGCCTCGATCTGCTCCTGCAGGGTGGCCTGCTCGGCGAGCAGCTTGTCCATCTGGGCGTCGTCCATCGGCTCGCCGAACAGCATCGAGATGGCGTTGAATCGCTCCACCGCCCGCATCAGCGGCCCGAAGGCGAGTGCGACGTTCTCGCCGACATTGAGCCCGGCATCGAGCTTCGGCTCCTGCTCGAGATAGCCGATGCGCACCCCCTCGGCGGCCCAGGCCTCGCCGCCGTACTCGGTCTCGATGCCGGCCATGATCTTCAGCAGCGTCGACTTGCCGGCCCCGTTGACGCCGAGCACGCCGATCTTGACCCCGGGCAGGAAGGAGAGCGTGATGCCCTTGAACACCTCGCGGCCGCCGGGATAGGCCTTGGTCAGGTCCTTCATAACATAGACATACTGGTAGGCTGCCATGAGTGGCTCCTGACGAAGGGGCCGGATCCGTGATCCGGAAAGCGAGCATGCGCCCGGCAGGACTCGAACCCGCAACCAAGCCGTTATGAGCGGCCCGCTCTAACCATTGAGCTACGGGCGCACAAGCCGCCCCTGAGATCGCGCATCGACCCGCACTTGGCAAGGTTGGAGGCTGCCGATAGCTTCCGGCAACGAACCAGGAGAGCGCGCATGGACGTCTCGAAGATCAGCCCGGGCCGCGACGTGCCGTGGGACATCAACGTGGTCATCGAGATCCCGCAGGGCTCCGCGGTCAAGTACGAGGTGGACAAGGAGAGCGGTGCGATCGTGGTCGACCGCTTCCTGTTCACGCCGATGGCCTATCCCGCCGCCTACGGCTTCATCCCCGGCACGCTGGCCGATGACGGCGACCCGGCCGACGCGCTGGTGCTGGTGCCGGCGGCCGTGGTGCCGGGTGCCGTGATACGCGCCCGCCCGATCGGCATGCTCCGGATGGAGGACGAGAGCGGACAGGACGAGAAGATCATCTGCGTGCCGCACGACAAGATCCACCCGCTCTACGCCTCGGTGCACGGCATCGACGACCTGCCGCCGATCACCCGGCAATCGATCGAGCACTTCTTCACCCGCTACAAGGACCTCGAGCCCGGCAAGTGGGTGAAGGTGACCGGCTGGGCGAACCGCGAGGCGGCGGGCGAGGTGATACGCGCGGCACTGGCGGCGGGGCAGAAGTGAGCGAGGCAAGGGCTCTGCCCTTGACCCGTTGGGGCCGGCGGCCCCAAACCCCATCTTAAAATAAAGGTTTTCAAAGGCTTGCCTTTGATGGGGTCAAGGGGCAAAGCCCCTTGCCTTCGTTGCGTAGCCTGCTAGCCGACCAGGCCCTGGATCAGCGCCTCGTAGCTCGCCAGATAATCCTCCATCGCCAGGGTGCGCACCGCCTCGCGTCGCACCGCCCGGCGCAGCCGCGACGACAGGGTGCGGTTCTCCAGCATCTCCAGCACGCTGTCGGCGAGCCCGGCGGGATCGTGGAACGGCGTCAGCAGCCCGGTCCTGCCGTGGCGCAGGAACTCCTCCACCGGCGCGGTGCGGCTGCCGACGATGGCGCAGCCGCTCGCCATCGCCTCGCGCAGCGACCAGGAGGCGACGAACGGGTACGTCAGGTAGACATGCGTGTCCGAGCGCTTCAGCAGCCCGGCGTAGCTGGCGTAATCGAGCTTGCCCACGAAATGCACCCGCGAGAGATCCAGGTTCGCGCCCACCTCGCGCAGCATGTGCTCGCGCCAGGTGCCCTCGGCGAGCCGGGCGCCGTAGCTGACGCCGTCGCCGCCGACCAGGATCACGCGCGCATCGGGCCTCGCCTGCAGGATGCGCGGCAGCGCGCGCATGAAGACGTGGAAGCCCCGGTACGGCTCCAGGTCGCGCGAGACGTAGGTCACCAGCTTCTCGTCGGGTGCGATGCGCACCGCACCGAGCAGGAAGTCCTGCTCGGCGGCGTGCGGATCGGGCGCGCAGACATCGAGGTTGACGCCCTCGGAGAGCACCGAGATCCGCTCGTGCGCCCAGCCGGGA
>CBDCAC010000004.1:642500-1612233 GCA_965213775.1 uncultured Lichenicoccus sp. | reverse complement strand
TCCTCGGAATTAAGACCACGCACTCAAAATCTGCATCAAGCGCGCTGCCAGAAAAAGTGGCATTTGCAGTGGTAGGGAACGATTGATTATGGACGATATGGGAATGAGGTTCAAAACACTTCACAGCTTAGGAGCTTCGGATTTGACCAACCCACCACCTTCTACCTTGTATTCTCTACCTCTCCTCCAGCCTGTCCAACTCTCTAGCACGTTTTCACCGCCAGCGCCAGGTGCGAGGTTTTGGCTGCTCCATGCCTCAGAATGAGGGACGGCGAGACCCGGCGATCCCACGAGGCTTACGGCAGGTCTCTGCTCATATCCTTGCTCTTCGAGCTCGTCTTGTGAGAGCACTGGTGTGCAACACGCGTCTTTGCCGGCGAACACTTGCTCCCACTCTTGCCTTGTCTTCTCTGAAAAGCGTTGACGGAACACTTCCCTGAGAGCTGGCCACGTCATACGATCGTCGCGTGTAGTTAGCAATTGTTGATTGACATCCAAATCTTTCAAAAGCTCTTGGAAAAATCTCCCCTCCAGAGCCCCCACAGCCATGTAACCCCCACCCTTACACTCGTAAACGGCATACCAAGGACATCCTCCATCCAACATATTCTCTCCTCTTGGTCGATCTCCCAGCGGTGTCTTTCTTAGAAACCTAGAAAATGTCCCCAAATAGGCACTCCCATCCACCATGTTTGCTTCAACCACCTGGCCCTTTCCCGTCCGCGTTCTATCAAACAGGGCTGTCATGATCCCAAATGCGCACATGAGGCCACCGCCTCCAAAGTCTGCAATTATGTTGGCGGGAAAAGAAGGCGGAGCATTGGATGGTCCAAATTGGGAGAGGAGGCCTGAGACGGCGAGGTAATTGATGTCGTGTCCCGCCATGGGCGCATAGGGGCCATCTCGGCGGAAGCCAGTAAGGCGGGCAATTATGAGGCGGGGATTTGCGGCAAGCAGATCGTTTGGGTCGAGTTCAATCGACTCGAGGACTCCGGGGCGAAAGGGATCGATAAGGATGTCGGCATAATTGAGGAGAGATTTGAGAAGGGCACGGCCATTGGGCGATTTGAGATCCAAGGCTATGGAGGACTTGTGGCGACTTAAGGGATCAGGCGTCGGAGGGGGCGGGTTTGAAGTATGGGCTTGAGGATGGGCTCTATCGACTCGGAGAATGGAGGCGCCATAGTCGGCGAGGAGGAGGCAGGCAAAGGGGCCTTGGAGTGCTGTTAGAACGGCGGTTGGTGATCGTGCTGGACGGCTGAGAAGTACCTGGGGCTAGACCGGCGAGCTCAATGACTCGAATACCGTTCAATGGTGGGGGAGAAGTTGCCATGAGGCTTGGCACAGCCTCTTTGGCATCGTCACCTGCTCATCATGGTCGGCGCAGATCTGGTTTTCGGCACAAGGCTGCCTTGCTGCGGAAAGAGCACGTGACTTGGTCTTGGCGCTTGGACAGTTCAGGCTGGATACATCAATCAGCTTCGTCCACGTTTCTCTCTCTTCCTTTCACTGACCTTTCAAAATGTCAAACAATTAGCAGCTTCCCACGTTCAACACAAGAGCAAGGAAAGATTGTCTGACAATGGCTCTCAGCACCGGGGAAGCCCGATATATGAATCTTTCTTTGTCAGCCTTGTGATGTACGAAGGACGGGGCTGGTATTTTCAGAGCCTTATTGTCAGTATCTGAGTACCGCGAGACTTCCAGATCCATTGCGGTAGTACCTCCTCTATCCGCCTCGCTTTCAACAAGGTGAGCTCGCTCTTCTGCGTTGTATTCAAGTAATCCTCCCACGCTTTGTTCTGTTACGAACTGATACGCAAATTTTTTTGGCACAGCGCAGGTCTAGATCTCATTTCTTCGTCCGGATTACATGGAGTTGCTTGAGTACAAGCATCACGGTTATTCTGCGGCTAGTGCGCCTTGTTGGGAATCTCGAAATCAAGTCTACGAGTATATTTGCGAGACCTCGCCCGATGTTGAACTGATTGATGCTCCTGCGACCCTGCCTGCCCCGAGGACGGGACGGAGGACGAGGTATGCTATTGCCCATCTTTATGACCGTTCAATCCTCGAATTCATTCCTGCTTCCATTATTCAAGTCTTTCTGCCAATGGTCTATTTTCTTCAAAACCTCCTCTTTACTGTCTTCATACCAACGTCCAAAGTGGGCTTTCTTATACTTGCATAGCTTCTTTTCCCCTGACTCTTCGGCTTCCCAATATCCATGTCTCCACCCTGGGTGCCCGTACATCGGTGCCCATGCGAACGATTTGATACCTCACACCAGAAAGCATCACGTACCAATACCCGATTTCCTATATCGAACGCACAGATGGCGCAGTCGTGCAGACGAACTCACGAGGAACCCTCGCCTACGGGTTCATCCCAATAGGCACCATGTCGAGATAAGTCTCCTGAGTAATCAGCCGTCCAGGTCTTGTTCAGTAGAAGAATCTCCACGATCGAGACATCAAGTCATAGCTATCTCAGCCCCTGCTACAGCGCAACTCTCGCCAATGCAGCCCACACTACGGCATCCTTGGCTTCCATTCTCGGAATCTCCACGCTGGCCGTACTCGGAACAATACACAACATTACAAAGATTTTTGACAGTAAAGTGTCGCCGCTTCTTGAAACTTGTTCGAACCTGTCACATATTGATTTTTCTTGGCTTTCTCACAATTTTAGGCAGTTTAGTTCCAGCTCTATGGCGTTCAGTGGCTCGCAACGATATCCAAGGCGGTTTCTCTCTGGCACAATATATCCTCGGTGTTGGTGTTTTCATCATTGGATTTATTGTTGCTATTCATAGCAGAACGTGTACATGTTGGCAGTAGCAATGTGAGTGTACAGAAGATACTTTGACGCTTCATAATCATTCGGTACCCTATCGTCTGTATTTCTTGTTGTCATATTACCTTGTCCTTAGTGTTACTAGTTGTATATATCTTAATGACGATGCCTGAAGAAAGACGTAAGAGACGAGAGCAGTGACGAGTCGAAGTTCGTACAGGATTGAAGACGATGTATGCTTGTAGGGTCGTTCAAGGAAATACCATAAAACATTGTACACACCTGCATTCTACTCTACACACCCCGCATTCAGCATCGTCGGATGCCCTCTGCGTTCGGGAGGGAGTGTAGTTGCCTCAAAAGAGGAATACCGAGGGAGTAAAGGGGGCAAAGGATTCCACTGACTGGATTCTCGTACGATCCTAGTACCGTCAGAATCCTTACTATCTGGTCTATAGTCGTAGAGCGTGATCGTAGTCTCGCTAGGAAATACTAGAGGTACGTTCTTTTGCGGGAGCAGGCCGTGCACGAACTCGGCTAAAAGTCAGGATCATTTCAAAGTCAACAGAGCCTCACCCGTTCTGCGAATATCTGTTGCTGATGATATGAATGAAGACAGGGAGAGAAAAACAGCAACAACGCACAGAGGCATTTCATTGGATACATCGTAGACCATAAGGTAACAACGTCAGGATAGGAATGATGCAGGGGGGCGGCACACGTCCATACCTAGGTAGATAACACTCAGCCCTGTGGCTTTCCCATCATTGACGTCAATGCCTCCGAGTCCCTTTCCTCCAACGCTGCCTCATTCATTCGACATCCGGCATACTTGAAGTAGCTATCTACTAACTGGGGATATTGTCTGCCAAACGAAAGTAGGTAGGTACCATAACGATTTTCTAATGTCAGAAGAAGACCGTACCAGCTAAGCGCAAGGCATTGATTGGCGACCTGATACGGCGCCAATGCGTATTGACGTACGTTGACCGAGCGTCAGAGGAGACAACACTATCCATTCGGCGTACGTCTGGAACGAATTCTTCTCTTCTCTGAAGTCATTCCATGTAATTATGTCGTCCGATCCTCCACCAGAGAGCCTCGCATCAGGCAACACCGCAGACCCTGGGACAGCACCCCGACAAGTCGTCCGACGGGCGGACGGCACAGATGTCGAACTCGTCACCTTTCCTCCTGGAGATCCCGAAAACCCGCGTCATTGGCCAACATGGCGGAAATGGTCCATCGTGATCGCCATCATGCTCATCGACCTCACGGTCAGCTTCACAGCGTCTGGATTTTCGCCCGCGGAGAAGAAATTCGCCAAGGATTTTGGGGTGTCAGGAGTGGTCGGGACGTTGGGATTGAGCCTGTGCGTACTAGGATTTGCATTGGGACCCATGACTTTGGCGCCGCTGTCCGAGTATGCAATTGCCCATCCCTTGTAGTCACTAGAATAATCGACCGAGACTATACTTAACAAAGATCTGCGCAGGTACTATGGACGATCTCCAATTTACATCGCCTCTTACGGCATCTTCTTATTCTTTATACTCGGTACCGCCCTCGTCCAGAATCTAGGTGGATTTCTAGTCCTACGATTCCTATCTGGATGGTTCAGTGCTGTAACGATAGCCAATTTCGGAGGCACAATTGCGGATCTGTATGAACCACATGCGACGGGACCAGCCATGAGTCTCTTCTTGTGGGCGGCTACGGCAGGGTCACCGTTGGGCTACTTCCTCTTCTCCTGCGTTGCGCAGTACAAAGGGTGGAGAGATATTTTCTGGGCTCTGCTTGGGATATGTGGCGGCCTGTGGTTGGCTATGACTGCGACGCTGAAGGAGACAAGACACAGTGTTTTGCTTCTTCGCCGGGCAGCCCGTGAAAGAAAGCAAAGAGGTACAGATGCTATCGAGGTCCCGGACTCGATGAAGCAGAGAGGACCGCGGACGTTGTTCAAGACAGCCCTTTTGAGACCGTTCAGATTCCTTTTCACAGAAGCTATTATTGTCTTTGGAGCGCTATATAACGGCTATTTATATGGTCTTAGCTTCCTATTCAATGGGGCCTTTTCCTTAGTGTTCGGAACGGGAGGTCATGGCTTCGATGTCCTGGGTGTCGGTCTTACATTCCTCGGGATCGTCGTGGGCATCAGCATTGGCCCAATCACAAATATTTGGCAAGAGCATTATTATCAGCGTAGAGTAGTGCAGATGAGCGGCAAGAACGTGCCAGAGGCACGTGTACAGTTGGGTCGAATAGCCGGTATTAGTGAGTAGTTGTTCACGATTGAAGTTGTCCTTTGCTAACTTATGGAACTGCAGCCTTTCCTATATCGCTGTTTTGGTTCGCATGGACTTCTTACAAAAGCGTACACTGGATTGTGCCCATAATAGCGTCTTCGTTATGGGGATGGTCCTTCTACACCTTGATCTTGATGACGTATAACTACACCGAAGACTCATATAAGGCAAGTCAACTCCATCCTCGGGGCTGCATACGCGACAGAGATCTTCTGACCAATATCTTCAGGTCTTCAGTGCCTCCGCACTAGCGGGCCTCGGCCTTGTGCGCAACGTAGCGGGCGCTGGCTTTCCACTATTTGGACAGCAGATGTTTAGCTATTTAGGAACTCAGTGGGCTGCTAGTCTTCTTGCATTCTTAGCCCTACTTCTGATCCAATCCCTTTCATACTTGAAAGGTACGGACGGGCATTGCGACTCAGAAGCCCTTGGGCGAAGCAGCACATGGATGATTTGACCGAGGAGGAGGGATCTTCTATGCCTAAAGATCCTGGGAGCGAATCCTGAAGAGATCGCTGAAGTCCATATAGCTGCTCCTTGAGGATCTAATCTGTGCATGCATCTAGTGGGATAAGCTGCTGTCGAAGATCGACTTTGGATTGAGGCTCGCGAGTCTGTACTTGCACCAGGCTAGATCTCGGCTTCAATAGGCGTCTAATCCAACGCACATACTAAGACCTTTAACCCAGATCATCAGCTCGGCTGTTCTCGATCACGCAAGTCATTAGACACCCGTTGTCGCAAAAGACGGTGAGGAGGTCTTGCGACAAGCATATTGATCAAGTGTGCAGCAATCTGTCCCAAATCTGTGGGTGTACAGCCCGCTCGTCGGGCCTCAACTACAGCTTACAGCGGAAATCATCTCTAGCTTAGCCACAATCAAGTATTCCACTGTGCCGCAGAAAATTTAGTGTATGCTTTTGCGACTTGCGTGATGCGATCAAAAACCAATTTTATCTTATGCGATGGTCCTCCAGGAAGAATATAGACTCAGGGCGTGAATCGTGCCGCTTCATCAGCCGCTTGCGCAAAGACTTGAGCGGATGATCGATGCTTGGGTACTAAGGAGCACTTAAAGGTCCTTGAGATCTCGACAAGCTCAAGCCCTACTTCAACGTCCTTCGTTTCGGTCGCTCCAATCGAATGGCCAATCAACCTCATGGTGCGGAAAAGACCACTGGAAACTTCTATCCACAGTAGCGCAGTTCTCCGCTACTCGAGAAACGTTAGCAAGGGATGATGTTTGCCTCTAGCCCGGGATTGGACGCATCGACCGAGGTGGTCGAGACCGGCGCCGCACCCGGGGCGCTCGTGGCCATCTCGGTCTCGGTATCCGGCACGTTCTCCGCACCCGTGTCCTGCGGCCCGAGCGACTCCCCGTCGCCGGCGGCGGCGAGCACGTTGAGATCCGGCTCCTGCCCCGGCTTGAAGCCGTCGACGGTGCTGCCGCGCCCGGTATTGTAGCGCACCAGAGAGATGCCGTCCGGCACCCGGAACTCGAGCTTGGGGGTGTCGCCCAGCGCCGTCTTCATGAAGCGGTTCCAGACCGGTCCGGCGACGTGGCCGCCATCCTCCTTCTCGCCGAGGCTGCGGGGATTGTCGAAGCCGATCCACACCACGGTCAGCAGGTCGGGCGAGAAGCCGGCGAACCAGGCATCGTTGAAGTCCTGGCTGGTGCCGGTCTTGCCGGCGAGCGGCCGGTCGATGCCGAGGCCCGCCTGCACCCCGGTGCCGTGCAGGATCACGTCGCGCATCATCTGCACCACCTGGTACGTGCTGTCCGGATCGGTCACCTGCCGGCGCGCGTCCATGATCGCCGGCGGCAGCGCCGGGTCGGCGCCGGGCTGCAGCGCCAGGCCCTGGGGTCGCCAGATCACGTGGCCGTCGCGGTCCTGCACCATGTCGATCAGGCTCGGCAGCACCTCGTGGCCGCCATCGGCGATGCAGGCATAGGCGCCGGCCTCGCGCAGCACCGTGGTCTCGACCGCGCCGAGTGCCGCCGGCAGCACCTTGGGCATGGCGTCGACCTCGTGCAGGTCGATCGCCACCTTGGCCACCGCGGCCATGCCGATATGGGCGGCGAGGCGTATGGTCACCAGGTTGAGCGAGTCGCGCAGCGCGTCGTGCAGCGTGGTCGGGCCGCTGTAGGTCAGCTCGTAATTGTTCGGACGCCAGCGGCCCTGCACGAACGGCGCGTCGAGGAACTTGTCAGACGGCGAGAGGCCCTGCTGCATCGCGGCCAGGTAGACCAGCGGCTTGAACGAGGAGCCGGGCTGGCGCAGCGCCTGGGTGGCGCGGTTGAACTGGGAGGATTCGAACGACCAGCCGCCCACCATCGCCAGCACGCGGCCGGTGCGCGGGTCCATCGACACCATCGCCCCCTCCACCTCGGGGATCTGGCGCAGCTGCGTCGCCCCGGCGGCGGCGGGCTCGATCATCACCACGTCGCCGATGCGCGGCTCGCGCTTCTGACGCATCCAGGCGAAGTCGGCCCACGACAGGGTGCCGGTCCTCGGCACCCCGAGGCCGGTCTGGTCGTCGCCGGCCTGGTCGAGCCAGCCGATGCCGGCGGTGGCGGTCGACAGGATCATGCCGAGCCGCCAGCCCGGCAGCATGCCGGGCGGCCGCGCCACGGTGGCCAGCGCGCCCGCCCAGTCCACCGCCGGCTCAGGCGCGGCGCCGCGGCGGGCGCGTCGTGGGCGCACCCCGACGCCCTCGATATGCACCACCGGGCCACGCCAGCCGCCGTGCTGGCGGTCGTAGCGCATCAGCCCCTCGCGCAGGTCGCGCGTCGCCTCCTGCTGCAGCACCGGGTTCAGGCTGGTCTGCACCACCAGGCCGCCCTGCGTGGTCTGGTCCGGGCCGTAGCGGTCGAGCAGCTCGCGACGCACCTCCTCGGAGTACCATTCCGATCCCGGCACCGGCCCGGGACGCTGGAACGAGAGCGGGATCAGCGGCTCGGCCATCGCCGCCCGCGCCGCCTCGGCGGTGATCGCGCGGGTCTCGACCATGCGGCCCAGCACCCAGTCGCGGCGCGCCCGGGCGGCGGCCGGGAAGCGGTACGGGTTGTAGTTGGTGGGCGACTTCGGCAGCGCGCCGAGAAAGGCCGCCTCGGCGTCGTCGAGCTGGTCGAGCGGCTTGTTGAAGTAGGTCTGCGAGGCCGCCGCGATGCCGTAGGCGCCGGCGCCGAGATAGATCTCGTTGAGGTAGATCTCGAGGATGCGCTGCTTGGACAGGGTCTGCTCGATGCGCATCGCCAGCAGCGCCTCCTTCACCTTGCGCTCGAAGGTCAGCACGTTGGAGTTCAGCAGCATGATCTTCGCCACCTGCTGGGTGATGGTCGAGGCGCCGATCGGCCGCCGGCCGGTATGCATCGTCTCCAGGTCGGTGACCGCCGCGCGCAGGATCGCCAGCGGGTCGACGCCGCCATGGGTCCAGAAATTCTGGTCCTCGGCCGAGGTGAAGGCCGCCTTCACCCGGTCCGGGATCGCGGCGTAGGGCGCGAAGATGCGCCGCTCGGCGGCGAGCTCGGCGATCACCCGGCCGTCGCCGGCATAGATGCGGCTCATCACCGGCGGCTGGTAGTCGCGCAGACCCCCCACCGTGGGCATGCCTGCCGACAGCACCTCGTACTTGCGCCAGATCACGAAGCCCACGCCGCTGACCGACAGCAGCACGACCGCGAGCCCGCCGCCGGCGAGGCGGCGCATGAAGCGGAACCGCGGCCGTCGCGGCGTCCTGGCGGCGGGACGCGGCTGCCGGCCTGCGCTAGAGGGATCGTTCATGCCGGGCCCTTCTCATGGCAGGCTGTCTAGCATTCGCATCGCCTCGCGTCGCCCCCAAGCCAGGAGCAACATGCCATGCCCGATCCGATCGCCGCCCCGATCGCGGCGTCGCCCTACCGCCTCGACCGGCAGGTCGCCCTCGTCACCGGCGCCAGCTCCGGCATCGGCCACGCCGTCGCCGCGACGCTGGCGCGCGCCGGTGCTGCGGTGGCGATCCACTACAACAGCCAGCCCGAGCCGGCCGAGGCACTGGCCCGGGAGATCGAGCAGGCCGGCGGCACGGCGCGCGCCATCGGTGCCGACGTGTCCGACGAGGCCGCGGTGATCGGGCTGTTCGACGAGACCGTGGCGGCGTTCGGCGGCATCGACATCGTGGTCGCCAATTCCGGGATGCAGAAGGACGCGCCGAGTGCCGAGATGACGCTGGCGGACTGGCGGCGGGTGATCGACGTCAATTTGACCGGCCAGTTCCTGACCGCGCGCGAGGCGATCCGGCGCTTCGAGCGGCAGGGCGATCGCGGCGTCAGCCGCGCGATCGGCAAGATCCTGTGCATGAGCTCGGTGCACGAGGTGATCCCCTGGGCCGGGCACGTGAACTACGCCGCCTCCAAGGGCGGGGTGGCGATGATGATGCGCACGCTGGCGCAGGAGGTGGCGCCGAAGCGAATCCGGATCAACTCGATCGCCCCCGGCGCGGTGCGCACCGCCATCAACGAGGCGGCCACCGAGGGAGAGGCCGCCCGCAAGCTGCTGGCGCTGATCCCGTACCGGCGCATCGGCGACGCGCAGGACGTCGCCGACGCGGCGCTGTTCCTGGCCTCGGACCTGTCGGACTACGTCGTCGGCGCGACCCTGTTCGTGGATGGCGGCATGACGCTGTATCCGGAGTTCGCCGACAACGGATGAGCGCCGACGGCCGCCCGGCGATCCGGCTCAGCTCTTGGTCGGCGTCGAATCGATGACGTTGGCGCAAGCGTCGGTGGGGGCGGCCGCGACCTGTCCAACCAGCGGCACGATCTTCAGCGCCGCCGAGCCGACCCGGCAGGGTGCCGCGAACAGCCCGCATCCCGACAGCGGCAGGGCGCATAGTGCGACGAGCGCGAGGCCTCCCGGCCGGCGTCCGCGCCTACGCGCCCGGCACGAGATGTCCGATCGTTGCACCATCCTCGCCTCCGCCGCCTCGCCTGTCCCGCTCTATAGGAGCCGGCCGGAGCGTCGCGCAAGCTATCCCAGCAGGCGGCCGATCACCCGCGCGGTATAATCCACCACCGGAATGATGCGGCCGTAATTGAGCCGCGTCGGCCCGATCACGCCGATGGCGCCGACGATGCGGTTGGCCTCGTTGCGCGCCGGCGCCACCACCATCGAGACCCCCGAGACGCCGAACAGGCCGCTCTCGGCGCCGATGAAGATTCGCACCCCGTCGGACTGCTCGGCCAGCTCCAGCAGCCGCAGCATGGTCTCCTGGGTCTCCAGACGGTCGAACAGCATCTGGATGGTGGAGATGCGCTCGATCTGGGTGACGTCGGCGAGCAGCCGCGCCTGGCCGCGCACGATCAGCGAGCCGCCCCTGCCCTCCCCGGTCCAGGTGGCGAGCCCGGTCTCGACCACGCTGGCGGAGAGATGGTCGAGCTCGGTGCGGTTGGCCGCCATCTCCTCGGTGACGTGGCGGCGCAGCTCGTCCAGCGACAGCCCGGACAGCCGGGCGTTGAGGTAGTTGCCGGCCTCCACCAGGGCCGAAGGCGGCAGCCCGGCGGGGATCTCGATGACCCGGTTCTCCACCTGCCCGTCCGCGCCCACCAGGATCACCAGCGCCCGCCCCGAGCCCAGGGCGACGAACTCGATGTGCTTGATCAGCCCCTCGGTCTTGGGCGCCAGCACCAGCCCCGCGGCCGAGGACAGGCCGGAGAGCATCGCCGAGGCGTCCGACAGCGTATCCTGCAGCGAGCGGCCGCGCGCCTCCAGGGTGCGCATGATGGTGTCGCGCTCATCCTCCGAGAGGCTGCCGAACTGCAGCAGCCCGTCGACGAACAGCCGCAGGCCCTTGTCGGTGGGCAGCCGTCCGGCGGAGGTGTGCGGCGCGAACAGCAGGCCGGCATCGGTGAGGTCGGCCATCACGTTGCGTATCGTGGCCGGCGACAGCGGCAGCGGCAGCCGCCGCGACAGGGTGCGGCTGCCGACCGGGTCGCCGGTCTCGACGTACTGCTCCACGATCTCGCGCAGGATCGCCGCCGAACGCGGATCGAGCCCGGGCGGCAGGGCGGGCCGCTGCGGCAGGTTGCGAACATCCATGATCATCTCCAGATCGCTTGCCACGTGCGCGCTGGCCCGCCGGAGCACCGCGCGCTATGCCCTGCCACACCAAACTCCCCCCATGCCACGGAGCACCATAGCATGCGCCCATCCGGCCGCGCGCCCGACGAAATCCGCGCCGTCTCGATCGAGCCGGGCTTCGCGCGCCATGCCGAGGGATCGGTGCTGATCCGGATGGGCGCGACCGAGGTGCTGTGCGCGGCCAGCGTGGAGCCGCGGGTGCCGCCGTTCCTACGCGGCCAGGGGCTGGGCTGGGTCACCGCCGAGTACGGCATGCTGCCGCGCGCCACCCACACCCGCGGCGCGCGCGAGGCGGCGCGCGGCAAGCAGTCCGGCCGCACCCAGGAGATCCAGCGCCTGATCGGCCGCTCGCTGCGCGCCGTGGTGGATCGCCGGGCACTCGGCGAGCTCACCGTGACGCTCGATTGCGACGTGCTCAACGCGGACGGCGGCACCCGCTGCGCCTCGATCACCGGCGCCTGGGTGGCGCTGAGCCTGGCGCTGCACACCCTGGTGCGGCAGCGGGCGCTCGCCGCGGTGCCGTTGACCGGTCAGGTGGCGGCGATCTCGTGCGGGCTGATCGCCGCGGCCGGCGCCGTCGCCGACCTCGATTACGAGGAGGACAGCGCCGCCGAGGCCGACGCCAACTTCGTGCTGACGCAGGGCGGCGGCATCGTCGAGATCCAGGGCACCGCCGAGCAGGCGCCGTTCTCCGAGGCACAGTTCCACGAGCTGATGCGGCTTGCCCGGGTTGGGACCGCCAGCCTGTTCACCGCCCAGGATGCAGCGCTGTCGCGGGCGCTGGAGGCAGCCCGCGCATGAGCCTCAGCGGGCCGCCAGATGCGCCACGACGGCTCGGGCGCGGCCAGCGGCTGGTCGTCGCCACCCACAATGCCGGCAAGCTCGCGGAGTTCGCGCTGCTGCTGAGCGGCCATGGCGTCGAGCCGGTTGGCGCCGCACAGCTCGGCCTCGCCGAGCCCGAAGAGACCGAGGACAGCTTCGCCGGCAATGCCCGGCTGAAGGCTCAGGCGGCGGCACGGGCGTCGGGCCTGCCGGCGCTGGCGGACGATTCCGGCTTCTGCGTGGGTGCCCTGGGCGGCGCGCCCGGGATCTATTCGGCGCGGTGGTCGGGACCGGGCCGCGATTTCGGCCACGCGATGCGCCGGGTGCGCGAGGCGGTGCTCGCCTCGCAGGACCCCTCCGACGATGCTGCCTGGTTCGTCTGCGTGCTGTGCCTGGCCTGGCCGGGCGGCGCGGCGGAGAGCTTCGAGGGCCGGGTCCAGGGCACGCTGCGATGGCCGCCGCGCGGCGACCATGGGCACGGCTACGATCCGGTGTTCGAGCCGACCGGTCAAACGCGGCGCTTCGCCGAGATGGCGGATCACGAGAAGAACGCGATCAGCCATCGCGCCCGCGCCTTCGCCGCGCTGGCGGCCGCCTGCCTGCCCTGAGGGCGGGTCGCCGCGGTCAGGCGGCCAGCCGGTTGACCCGGCTCTCGGCGAGGGCGGTCAGCTTCTTGTCGGTCGCCTTCTCCTCCTCCAGGGTCTGCTGCAGCACGCTCGCGCAGTCGTCGCGGCCGAGCTGCCTGGCGAAGGCGATCAGCGTGCCGTAGCGCGTCATCTCGTAATGCTCGATCGCCTGGGCCGACGACAGCATGGCGGCGTCGCGGACCTCGGCGTCGTCGCAGTCGCTGATGACCTCCTTGGCCTCGGCGATGATGCCGTCCATGGCGGCGCAGGTGACGCCCTTCACCGGCTGGCCGTGCATCTCGAATACCTGCTCAAGGCGCGTCACCTGGTGTTCGGTCTCCTGCAGGTGGGCCTGGAAAGCGGCGCCCAGCTCGGCGCTGCTCGCCTTTTCGATCATCGTCGGCAGGTTCTTGAGGATCTGGCTCTCGGCGTAGTAGATGTCCTGCAGCGTGTGGACGAACAGGTCGTCCAGGGTCTTAATCGGCTTGGAAAACAGGCCCATCGCTCAATCCTCCGTGAATGCGCGGCCGGCGTAGCCTTGCGCACCGACAACGCGGCATCGGCGGCAGGATGCCCGCGATCTCATGTTCTTGATCCAGGGGTCCGGGGCCGCCGGCCCCGGCGGGTCAAGGGCAGCGCCCTTGCCTCGCTCCTGCCACCAGCGGCTCAGCGGCGCCCCGGAACCGGTGCCGCCGCCGGCAGGTCCTCTTCCAGGATGGTCACGTGCATCGAGTAGGAGATCTCGCCCTCGTCGTCGTCGCGGTGCAGCGTGCCGATCACCTCCTGGTCCACCGCCACCTCGACGGACAGGCCGGCACGGACCGGCTTGACCACGCGTATGCGGTCCGAGCCGATCAGGGTGCGCAGATAGGCCTGGACGCGAGCGATTTCCGATGCCGTCACGATACGCACTCCTGCAGGATCGCAGCGGTGTAGGGGTCGGAGCCACGCACCGCAACCATCGTCGGCGCGCGCGTCTCAGTGCCTCAGCGCCCGGTCAGGATCCGCTCGACCAGCTGCCCGACGGTCGGCACGAAGCCGTTCGAGTAGAACGGGTCGCTGGCGAAGCGGTAGGCGCTGGCGCCGCCGAACATCAGGTTGTTGTCGGCGGCCTCGAGATCGTCGGGTGCCGCGTGGCTGATCGATTGCAGCGTCTTCTGGATGCAGAAGGAGCGCGGATCCGCCTTGCGGCCGTTGCTGTGGTCGGGACCGTGCTGGCTCCAGTTTGAGAACCGGCATTCCGAGAGGCAGCCCATGCAGGCGATCTGGTCGGCGACGATCTGTGCGGCGTGCTCCGGCGTCTCGAAGACCAGCGTGGAATCCGGCGTGCGCAGCGCCTCGGTGTAACCCTCCAGGGCCCAGCCCCGGGTGCGCGCCAGGTCGGCGGCGGCCAGGTAGACCACGCGCTTACGGGCGCCGACTCCGAACGGCGCCACGTGCTCACCGAGCGGTTCGGTCGAGAACGCCACCTGACGCTCGGACCGGCCGCGCAGGTCACGCAGGAAGCTGTTGTTCACCGCCGAGGAGTAGAAGCCGGTGGGGCTGAACTTGTTGAGGAAAACATCGCCCTGCCGCAGCTTCAGCAACTGCTGCTTCCAGGCCTCCGGGATCGGGCTTTCGCGGGTCAGCAGCGGGCGGGTGCCGAACTGGAACGCGATCGGACCGAGATCGGGGTTGTCGATCCAGTCCTCCCACTCCTCGAGCCACCAGACGCCGCCGGCCATGATGATCGGGGTGTCGCCGAGGCCGAAGGTGCGCATGGTGCGGCGCAGCTCGAGCACACGCGCCAGCGGCGATTGCGGCTTGGTCGGATCCTCGCTGTTGGACAGGCCGTTATGGCCGCCGGCGAGCCAGGGATCCTCGTAGACGACCCCTCCCAGCAGGCTCGCCGCCCTGTGGTAGGCGCGCTTCCACAACGCGTTGAAGGCGCGCGACGAGGAGACGATGGGATAATAGTAGACGTTGAAGCGCGCGGCGATGTCGGAAAGCCGATACGGCATCCCCGCGCCGCAGGTCAGGCCATGGATCAGCCCGCGGGCACCTTCCAGCACGCCGGTGATGACGCGCTCGGCGGCCCCCATCTCCCAAAGGATGTTGGCGTGGATGCGGCCCTGGCCGCCCGCGTGCTCATGCGCCGCCTGCGCCTGGGCGACACCGCCGGCGATGGCGTAGTTCACCATCTCCTCGTGCCGCTCGCGCCGGGTCCGGCCGTGGTAGATCTGCGGGATCGGCTGTCCATCCGCGTCGAAGCTGTCGGCATTGACGACGCTGACGGTGCCGGTGCCGCCAGTCGCCGCCCAGTGGCCCGACGAGGCCCCGGTCGAGACCGAGACCCCCTTGCCGCCCTCGACCAGGGGCAGAACCTCGGTTCCACCCATCCTGATCGCGTTGATCGTCTTCATCACTCTCGCGTTCGCTCCGCTGCGGCCGTTCCCGGTTGTGCATCGCCAGATCGTCGATCCTGGATCTGCCGTCCCAGCGCCTTGTCACGGCAGCAGACGGGCCGTCTCATTCGGTTACAGATCGTGATGGAGTGGCGATCTCACAAGATCGAACCCCGTATAAAAAATTACTCGACCGTATCCAGCTCGGGCCGGCGCTCGCGTCCTCCCTTGCCGCCGACGCTGTCGCTGATGTCCGCCCCGGTCGCCTGATCCACCACGCGCATCGACAGCTTGACCTTGCCGCGATCGTCGAAGCCGAGCACCTTGACCTTCACGCTGTCGCCCTGGGCGACCACGTCGGCGGTCTTGGCAACGCGCCCCTGGGCCAGCTCACTGATGTGCACCAGCCCGTCGCGGGCGCCGAGGAAGTTCACGAAGGCGCCGAAATCGGCCACCTTCACCACCTTGCCGGTGTAGATCACGCCGATCTCGGGCTCGGCGACGATGCCGCGTATGCGGTCGATCGCGCGCTGCGCCTGCTCGTCGGAGCTGGCGGCGATCTTCACCGTGCCGTCGTCGTTGATGTCGATCTTGCAGCCGGTGGTCTCGACGATCTCGCGTATCACCTTGCCGCCGGTGCCGATGATGTCGCGCAGCTTCTCCTTGGGCACGGTGATCACGGTGATCTTGGGCGCCGTCGCCGACACCCCGGCGCGGCCCTGGGTGAGCGCCTTGGCCATCTCGCCCAGGATGTGCAGACGCCCCTCGCGCGCCTGCTCGAGCGCGATCTTCATGATCTCGGGCGTGATCGAGGTGATCTTGATGTCCATCTGCAGCGACGTCACGCCCTGCTCGGTGCCGGCCACCTTGAAGTCCATGTCGCCGAGATGGTCCTCGTCGCCGAGGATGTCGGAGAGCACCGCGTAGCCGCGATCCTCCTTGATCAGCCCCATGGCGATGCCGGCGACGGCGCGCTTCAGCGGCACGCCGGCATCCATCAGCGACAGCGAGGTGCCGCACACGGTCGCCATCGACGAGGAGCCATTGCTCTCGGTGATCTCGCTGACCACGCGCAGCGTGTACGGGAACGCCTCCTTGCCGGGCAGCAGCGGGTGCACCGCGCGCCAGGCGAGCTTGCCGTGGCCGATCTCGCGCCGGCCCGGCGAGCCCATGCGTCCGGCCTCGCCCACCGAATAGGGCGGGAAGTTGTAGTGCAGCATGAAGTTGGAGCGGTACTCGCCCTCCAGCGCGTCGATCACCTGCTCGTCCTGGCCGGTGCCGAGCGTGGTGACCACCAGCGCCTGGGTCTCGCCGCGGGTGAACAGCGCCGAGCCGTGCGCGCGCGGCAGGATGCCGACCTCGGCCATGATCGGACGCACCGTGCGCAGGTCGCGCCCGTCGATGCGCAGCCCCGTCTCGAGCACAGCGCCGCGCACGATGTCGGCCTCCAGTGCCTTGAGCAGCGGCTTGGCGCGCTCGGCGTCGAGTCCCTCGGCCTTCAGCGCCTCGGTGACCTGCTTCTTGGCGGCACCCACCCGCTCGTAGCGCGCCTGCTTGACCCGCTCCTTGTAGGCCTCGGTGATGCCGGGCCGGCCCAGCGCGTCGACGCGCGCCTTCAGCGCGGCCTCCGCCTCGGAGGGTTCGGACAGGGTCCAGGGCGCCTTGGCGGCGTGCTCGGCGAGCGCGATGATCGCCGCGATCACCGGCTGGAACGCGGCATGGCCGAAGGTGACGGCGCCGAGCATCACCGCCTCGGTGAGCTCCGACGCCTCGCTCTCGACCATCAGCACCCCCTCGCCGGTGCCGGCGAGCACCAGGTCGAGCTGGCCCTGCTTGACCTGATCCAGCGTCGGATTGAGCACGTACTCGCTGTCGATGTAGCCGACGCGGCAGCCGGCGATCGGCCCGAAGAACGGGATGCCCGACAGGGTCAGCGCCGCCGAGCAGCCGATCATGGCGACGATCGCCGGATCGTTCTCCAGGTCGTGGCTCAGCACCGTGGCGACGACCTGCACCTCGTTGCGGAAATTATCCGGGAACAGCGGCCGGATCGGACGGTCGATCAGGCGCGAGTTGAGGATCTCGGCTTCCGAGGGGCGCCCCTCGCGCTTGAAGAAGCCGCCCGGGATCTTGCCGGCGGCGAACGCCTTCTCCTGGTAGTTCACGGTCAGCGGGAAGAAATCCTGCCCCGGCTTGACGCCGTGCACGCCGACGGCGGTGCACAGCACGATGGTGTCGCCGTAGGAGACCATGACGGCGCCGTCGGCCTGGCGCGCGATCTTGCCGGTCTCGAGCACCAGCGTGCGGCCGCCCCACTCAATTTCCTTGCGATAGAAGTCGAACATTGCGTTCTCCCGTTCCTGTGCCCGAACTCGGGCGTGTGTCGGCAGGCGGGGCCGCGCGGGTACGGCGTCTCGGACGGCATGGAGCGGCACTCTGCGGAGTACTCCATGTGGCCTGAAACGCCGGCCGGTCGCTCTGTCCCCCTGCTCGATGATATCGGGGGCGCCCGCTCGCGCGGGCATCCCCCTGGGTGGCGTGGCGGTCTAGCGGCGCAGGCCCAGACGGCCGATCAGGACCTCGTAGCGGCCCTGATCGCGGCGCTTGAGATAGTCCAGCAACCGGCGGCGGCGGCCGACCAGCATCAGCAGGCCGCGTCGCGAATGGAAATCCTTCGCGTGGGTCTTGAGGTGCTCGGTGAGGTTGCCGATGCGCTCGCTCAGCAGGGCGACCTGAACCTCGGGCGAGCCGGTATCGATGGCGGCAGTGGCGTAATCGCCGATGAGCGCCGTGCGGCGCTCGGCTGTGATCGACATCATGTGCTCCGCGGGAAGGGGTTACAGCAGGCGCTCGGGCCGCAGCCACCCGTCCTCGAGTCGGCAGAGCCCGATCACGCGCCCCCCGTCCATGACCCGCGCGATGCCCCCTGCGGGGTCCGCGTCGCCAGGGATCCGACCCATCAGCGTCGCCAGGCTGAGCGCCTGGCCATGCGAGAGGATTTCCGCTTCGGGTCCGGTCAGGGCCAGCGCCGGGATGTCGGCCAGCGCGGTCGCGACCGGGCGCAGAAGCGCCGGTGAGGCCGGCGCGTTGTCCACCCCCTCGAGGATTTTGTCCAGGGAAATCGCATCCTCGATCCGGAACGGCCCCACCCGCAGCCGACGCAGCGCGGCCACGTGGCCCACCGTGCCGCAGGCGCGCGCGAGGTCGCGGGCGAGGCTGCGCATGTACACCCCCTTGCCGGACTGCACCATGAACACCGCGGTGTCCGGATCGACGCGCTCGACCAGCTCGAAACGGTCGATGCGCGCCGGCCGCGACGCCAGCACCGGCGGCCGCCCCTCGCGGGCCATGTCGTAGGCGCGCTCGCCGGCGACCTTGATCGCCGAGAACACCGGCGGCACCTGCATGATCTCGCCGCGGAACGCCGGCAGGGCGGCGGCGATGGCCGCGTCGCCGGGCCGCACGTCGCAGCTCTCGACCACCTGTCCGTCGGCGTCGTCGGTGTCGCGCGCGGTGCCGAACCGCAGGGTGAAGTGATACAGCTTGGTGCCGTCCATGATGTAGGGCACGGTCTTGGTCGCCGACCCGAAGGCGACCGGCAGCAGCCCGGTCGCCAGCGGATCGAGGGTGCCGCCGTGGCCGGCCTTCTGGGCGTCGAAGCCGCGACGCACCCGGTTGACCACGTCCGTGCTGGTCAGGCCGCTCGGCTTGTCGACGATGAGCCAGCCGTCGAGGGCGCGCCCGCGCTTGCGTCGCATCGGATCGGAGAGACCTCAGGCCATGGAAGGGCTGCGTGTATGCGCGGCCCCGCGGCTAGGCAAGGGGCGTCGCGGTCCGGAACCCGGACCAGGCGCGCGTCGCTGTGGCTGCATCATCCCGATGGAGCGGACCGTCATGGACACCCTGCTGATCGCCTCGTCACCGGTCGAGATCGAGGCGAAGTCGGAGGCGGCGGGGCTGCCGCGTCCGGCGCACGACCTGGCGCTGGCCCTGTTCCACGAGCTCACCGACCGGCTGGGCCAGGCGGCGCGGCAACTGCCCGAGGCCGACACCAGCTGGCCGAGCCTGCGCTTCTACTTCGGGAGCAGCGACGGCGAGGCGATGGCGGCACTGCTCGACGGGCTGCGCCAGCGGGCGGACTTCGTCGAGGTCGCCGACGGCACGGGCTCGCCGCCGGCCGAGCCCGCCGGGCTGTTCGTGCGAGGCAGCCGCGAGCGCTTCACCGGCGTGCTGATACGGCACGAGAGCCATGACGGGCTGCCCTCGCCCGCCTGAGCGGCGGCCCGACCAGCGGCTGACCGACCGTCAGGAAGCAAGGCTGGGCTCTGCCCAGACCCGCCAAAGGCCTCGGCCTCTGGAAATCATCCTAAGATGATTGGATTCTCGGGGCTTCGCCTTGAGCGGGTCCAGGGCAGAGCCCTGGCGCTTCGGTCACATGCAAAGGCCACCGATACGATCGACGGGTTTCGAGGGCAGGACGTTAGAACCGCAGCCGGGTGCCGAGGGCGAGCACCACGCCGCTCGCATCCACCGTGCCGCGCAGCTGCACCGGGGTCGCGACCGGCGTGCCGACATAGGCGGAGGCGTCGCGGTCGACGCGGGCCGAGCCGGCATCGATGTAGGCGGCGCCGAGATCGACGGTGAGATGCGGCGTCACCCGCAGCGTGCTGCCGAGCGCCAGCAGCACGCGGTCGGCGTCCGGCACGCGCAGCTCTCGCCCGCGGTCCGGCGTGGGCGTCGGATCGTACTGCACCCCGGCGCGCACCACCCAGTTCGGGGTCACCGCGTAGTCGAGGCCGAACGCCTCGCTGGTGACGTCGTGGTAGTTCTCGCCGATCACGATGCCGATCGGTCGGGTGACGGCGACTTCGTCGAACACGCTCCAGCCGGTATGGACGACCTGCGCATCCAGCGTCAGCCGCGGTGTTGCGCGGTAGCGCAGGCCGAAGGTCGCGGCCCAGGGGGTGACGAGGGTCGCGCGGGCGGAACGCGAGTAGAGATCCTGGCCGGCCAGCAAGCCGGTCAGGCCGGAGAGGTCGAGATCGCCGCTCAGCGCGTGCCGGATGCGCGACCGGTAGGCGGCGCCGAGGGTCAGGCGATCGTCCAGCAGATGCAGCTGCAGCCCGAGATTGTAGCCGACGTTCCAGCCATCGACGTGCAGGCTCTCCGAACCGTCCGGCTGGCCCGGAAAGAGGTTGGGCAGCGCGGAGCTCAGCGCCGCCAGCGTGTGCTCGATGTTCGGGCCGGCGCCGAACCCGAGCCAGGGGAGCGGCCGCCAGGCCAGGGTCGGCTGCGCGTCGATGGTCTGCAGCTTCGAGGTGATCGCGTCGTAGCGCGCCCAGCTGGCGGCGTCGTACTTGGTCGAGACGCTGAAGGGCGAGGTGAGCGCGATGCCGATCGACCAGGCGTCGTCCAGCCGCCACGCCGCCGCACCGCTCGGCAGCAGGCCGTCCGAGACCGGTCCGGAGGCCCTGGCGTCGCCGCCGACCGGGCCGATCTGGCCGAAACGCTCGATGGTCGAGCCCGCCTCCCTGGCGGCCGACCAGATGACGATGCCGGTCAGGTTCGAGTCGATCTCGGAACGTTCTAGTCCCGCGATCGAGGCCGGGTTCCACCACAGCGAGTCCGGGCCCTGATCCGCCGCCTCGCCGGAATAGGCGCGCCCGGTGCCGCGTGCCGACTGGTCCTGGATATAGAAGCTGGCGGCGTTGCCGGCGCACGGATGAAGCAACACCAGCACGGCCGGACACAGTATCAAAACCAACGGCCACGCACGCCGCGTATCATGCATCGACGTTGCCCGCGAGCACGGTTTCAATAGTAATTAACTCTGAATTAACAATTTCGTCAAGTGTCGGCGCGCCTGACGTGCAGCACTTGACGTCGCGGCGACGGTGCGGATCGCCGCCGGCGCGCGGCTTGCCGACCTGCGTCGAATCGGGCAAGCACGTCGTCGCGATCCTGGATCAAGCCGACCTGCACGGGAGCTGCGCGCGATGCCGACATTGCAGGATCTGACCGGACGGGTGCGCGACATGGCCGCGGCGCGCCGCAACCCGAGCCGACCGGTGACGCTCGACCTGGGCGAGACCGGCATCATCCGCATCGACGGCGTCGAGGTCGAGAACAGCGACACCCTGTCGGAGTGCCGGATCTCGCTTTCGGACCAGGACCTCGAGGCGCTGATCGAGGGACGGCTCGACCCCACCACGGCCTACATGACCGGCCAGCTTCGTGTGGAGGGCGACATGAACCTGGCGCTGCAACTGGCACAGGCGCTGCGCGGCCAATGACCGGCCGCGACGCCGACGACGCCCAGGACGCGCCGGCGGGCTTCGTGCGCCTCCCGGCCGTCGGCGGCTTCGATGCGACCTGCGGCCCGCTCTGGATCAAGACCGACGGCGAGCGGCTGGTGGGCGGCTTTCGCGTCGAGGACCGGCACTGCAACCCGATCGGCATCTGCCACGGCGGCAGGCTGGCCACCTTCTGCGACGTTCACATGGCGATCGCCGCACAGTTCGAGCACGATCTTCCGACGCTCATCCTGCCTACGATCAGCCTGTCGCTGGACTATCTCGGCCCCACCGCCAACGGCGCCTGGGTCGAGGCGCGTGCCGAGATCGCCAAGATCACGCGCGGCATGGTGTTCGTGAGCGAGCTGGTGACGGCGGACGGCGAGCCCGTCGTGCGCGCCCACGGCATCTTCAGGAAGCCGTCCGCGGACGCGGCGGAGGTCGCGGCGACGCAACGCACCGGCGCCAGGCTGCGCAGCCTGCTGGGCCGCGCCGCACCACCCACCTGACCGGGCCTCCGGCAAGACGCGACCGGCTCCGCGATTTCGTTCCACCTACGATATCAGACCAAGTTGCACGGTTATTGAGCATTTATTGCACAGGAGCTATGCATACGAGATCATGGACCATGAGGTGTAGGCCGCCTAGATCCGGGTCCCGGGCGGGCTGATCCGCCCCTGATCATCACGGACCAGACTGATGCAGACCAAGACACCCGAGTTGCGCACCCGCGACATGGCCTCGATCGCCGCCAACTGCGCGGCGCTCGCCTTCTCCGCCTTCCTCGCCGGAGGTGCGTGGCTGCTGATGCGCTGAGCCGCCGGTCTCATCGGTCCGGCGTTACCGCGCTCAGGCGCTGTTGGGTCCGCCGGCCGGGCTCGAGCCGGCGCCGTCCGGGACCGGCCGGATCAGCTCGGGTCCGTCGTTGCGAACGCTGTTGACGGCGCGCGACACCGGCCACGCCCGCAGCGTGCCAGCCGGCGCCGGCCGCACCAGCGACAGGGCACGCGCCGTCTCGTCGCCGAGCCAGTCCGACCACGCCGGCTGCTCCAGGATCAGCGGCATGCGGTCATGCAGCGCCGCCATGTCCGGGTTCGCCGCGGTGGTGACGATCGCGTAGCTGCGCAGCAGCGTGCCGTCCGGCTGCGTCCAGCTCTCCCATAGCCCGCCGAACGCCAGCGGCCGCCCGTCGCGCCTGGCGATGGCGTAGGGCTGCCTGCCGTCCGGCTCGGCCACCCATTCGTAGAACAGGTCCGCCGGCACGATGCAGCGGCGACGCGACATCGCGCCACGGAACATGCCGGAGCTCGCGACGGTCTCGCCGCGGGCGTTGATCGGCCGCCGCGCCGCGTTGAGCTGCCTGGTGAAGTGCGGCACCAGGCCCCAGCTCAGCAGGTCGATGCGGCGCTCGCCGTCCGGATGGCGACGGATCACCGGCCTGCGGCTGCTCGGCGCCACGTTCCAGCTCGGCTCGTAGTTCGGCAGCGCGCCGGCGATCCCGAACAGCAGCGCGAGGTCCACCGGAGCCAGGGTCGAGACGTAGCGGCCGCACATGCCGCGAGCGTGGCGCCTCGGGAGCGAGGAAGTCCAGCCGCGTCGCGCGCCCCACCACCCTTGACCCGCCGCTGCCCGCCTCTTCAAGTGCGGGCTCCGATGACGGACGAGGGGCTGATCGCGTGGCGGGTGTGAGACGATGGTTCTGCTGTGCGGCGATCGCGGTCGCGACCATCGCCGCCGATCGGCCGGCGCATCTGTTCCACGCGGTCGCGATCGCGCCGGACGGGCGGCACGTCGCCAGCATCGACAGCGACGACGTGCCGGGCGGCGAGGACCGCCCGCCGCGGCGGCTGGTCATCCGCACCTTCGGGGGCAGCGCCCGGCCGGTACCGCTGCCGTGCGGCGGCGGCGCGGACTGCGTGCCGTCGTCGCCGAGCTGGAACCGCGACGGCAGCCGGCTCGCCTTCGTGGTGAGCTCGGCCAAGTCGGCCGCCATCTACGCGGTGGGCGCCGATGGCGGCGCGCCGCGCCTGCTGACCCGCTTCGAGGGCGCGCTCGGCACCCTGCGCTACGGCCCGGACGACGCCCTGGCCGTGCTGGCGACGGCGCATCCGCACAAGAAGACCGGGGCGGTGGAAGCGGCCGCGCCGCTGTCCGGCGAGGTCGGCCGCGAGACCGACGAGCAGCGCATCGCGGTGCTGCGGCACGGCAGCCTGCGCCTGGTCTCGGCGCCGGACCTGTTCGTCTACGAGTTCGACTGGCGTCCGGGCGGCGCCGGCTTCGTGGCGACGGCGGCCAAGGGAGACGGCGACAGCCAGTGGTGGGTGGCCAAGCTGCTGGCGATCGCGGCCGACGGCACCGACACGGTGCTGCACGCGCCGGATGGCACGCACCAGCAGCTCGCGGGCCCGGTGGTGTCCCCGGACGGCAGGTTCGTCGCCTACATCGCCGGCTGGATGAGCGATTTCGGCTCCACCGGCGGCGACGCCTTCCTGCTGCCGCTCGATCGTCCCGGCGCCAGGCCCGGCGCCAGGCCCGTCGACCTGACCGCCGGCCAACGCGGGACCGTCACCGCGCTGGACTGGCGCTGCGCCCCCGGCCTGGTCGCGACCAGCCTCGCCGGCCCGCTCGCCTCGGTCGCGACGCTGACCGGACCGCGGCGCACCCTGTGGTCGGGCGAGGAGAGCATCGGCGCCGGCGGCTGGAACCTGGGTCTCTCCTGCGCCGGCGGCCACAGCGCCGCCTACCACGAGAGCTTCGCCGCGCCGCCCGAGCTGGAGGCCGGACCGGTCGGGCGATGGCACGACATCACCCGCGTCAATGCCGGTCTCGAGGCGCCGGTGCGCGCCGTCAGCATCACATGGAAGAGCGACGCCTACGAGGTGCAGGGCTGGCTGCTGACCCCGTCGCCGCGAGCCGCCGGCAGCCGGCCGCTGCTGGTGCAGGTGCATGGCGGCCCGCAGGCGGCGGAGGTGCCCGAGTTCGTCTCCGCCCGCGGCGACGACCGCGCGCTGCTCGCCGCCGGCTACGACCTGCTGCTGCCGAACTACCGCGGCAGCTTCGGGCAGGGCGAGGCGTTCACCGCCGCCGATATCGGCGATTTCGGCGGCGGCGATTTCCGCGACATCATGGCCGGCGTGGATGCCGCGGAGCGCGCAGCACCGATCGACGAGGCGCGGCTCGGGATCTTCGGCGGCAGCTATGGCGGCTACATGGCGATGTGGGCGGTCACCCAGACCCGCCGCTTCAAGGCGGCCGCCTCGCACGCCGGCATCTCGGACTGGTTGTCCGAGCAGGGCGAGGCGCCGCAGATGACGCAGGATGCGCCCGACCCGGTGTTCGGCACCCTGGTCTACGACGATCCGCGGCCGCAGCTCCACGCCTCCCCGATCACCCACATGCGCGGGGTGCGGACGCCGACGCTGATCACGGTGGGCGAGCGCGACGTGGAGTGCCCGCTGCCGCAGAGCCAGGAGTTCTACCAGGCGATGCTCGCGCTCGGCGTGCCGACCCAGTTCGTGGTCTATGCGGGCGAGGGGCACGGCTTCCACAAGGATATCGACCGGATCGACGAGCGCAGGCGGACGGTCGCGTGGTTCGCGCGCTGGCTGCGGCCGGAGCCGCCCGCGCCCGCGCCGGTGCGGGCGGTCGCGAAATGATGCGTGCGGCCGCGCGGACGGCGACCGGTCGCAAATTCCCGACGTCATGACGGCGCGCGGCGCGGGCGAAGCGGCCGCGGATGCCGCAAATGTCGGGCTCGCCTCGCCTCGCGGGAGCGGCGGTCGATTTCGAGCCCGCTGACCCGCTTTTAGGACGCAACCGACGCGAATAGTTGTCGACACGGAACAACCTGGGGTGGTAACAATTTCTTATCGAACCGGATTGGTGGTAAAATGCGTGTCCTGCTCGCTGAGAATGACGTCACGGCTGCCCGGGAGATCTCCCTGATCCTGAAGTCGGCCGGCTTCACCGTCGACCACACCGACCAGGGCCGCGAGGCGCTGGAGATGGTGCGACGCTACGACTACGACCTCATCCTGCTCGACCTCATGCTGCCCGACATCGAGGGCTACGAGGTGGTCCGCCGCCTGCGCGCGGCACGCCTCGCCACCCCGGTGATCGTGCTCTCCGCACTGTGCCGCCCGCAGGCCAAGGTGCGCGCCTTCGCCGTCGGCGCCGACGACTTCATCACCAAGCCGTTCGACCACGCGGAGCTGGTCGCCCGCATGCAGGCGATCCTGCGGCGCAGCAAAGGCTACAGCGAGCCCACCCTGCGCGTCGGGCCGCTGCAGCTCAACCTCGACAGCCGCGAGGTCAGCGTCGACCAGCAGCCGGTCCACCTCACCGGCAAGGAATACGCCATCCTCGAGCTGCTGGTGCTGCGCAAGGGCATGGTGCTCACCAAGGACGCCTTCCTCAACCACCTCTACGGCGGCATGGACGAGCCGGAGATGAAGATCATCGACGTCTTCATCTGCAAACTGCGCAAGAAACTGCAGAACGCCGGCGCCGGCCACCTCATCAGCACCGTCTGGGGACGCGGATACATGCTGCGCGAGGAGGCCGCCGCATCGAAGCTCTCGGCGGCGCCGTTCGCGGAGCCCGCCCTGTCCGCCGCCTGAGCTGGCGGGGCCCGGGGCCTGAGGCCCGGGCGGGTCTAGGGCAGCGCCCTGGCCTGAACCCCCGCACCACCTCAGGCGCGGCTCAGCACCACGGCCCTCGTCGCGATCCTGACGTTGGCCTGCACGGTCGTGACCAGCTCGTCGATGGCGCTGAAGCAGCCCAGCTCGCGGTAGTCGTCATCCTGGTTGGCGATCAGGTGGAAGCCGTCCGCCTCACGGCTGACCACCAGGTTGGTCGGGTCGGCCTGCTGCGGCATCAGCATCAGGGTGAGGTCGCCGTCGTAGCTCTCGTGACGCTCCAGGGACCAGCGCCCCGGCAGTTGCGACATCGTCCTGGCCAGCACCGTGACGTGCTTCTCGCGCAGGCTGTGCAGCGCCCGCAGCGGGCTCAGCGTGTCGGGGTCCGGCGGTGCAACCCTGGCCGGAGCGAGTCTAGTCGGGATGGGCATTGTCCTCCTTCGTCGCGATGTCGCGGCTCAGCAGCGGCTGACCCTCAAGACCTCGCAGGACAAAGTTAAAGAGGCATGAACAGCTACTTCACGAAATCCGGAGCGGGGGCCGGATGGCGGCCGCTCGATGACGGCGAGCCGTCGCTTCAGAACCGCTCCGCGATGCCGCCGAGGATGGTGCGTCGCAGGCCGTACTGCGGCGCGCCCACGCCGATGCCGGTGCCGTCGCGGATCTCGTAGTCGCGGTCGAGCAGGTTGATCACGTCGAGGCGCAGCTGCGTGCCGCGCAGCGGGCCCGACTTGAAGCTCTGCACCGCGGCGATGTTGATGGTGTAGTAGCCGGGCAGGGCGCGCCCGTTGGGGACCGTGCCGTCGGCGCGCAGGCCGCTGCCGACGATCAGGTCGGCGGACAGCCGCGCCGGGGTGTCGGTGCGGTGGAACAGCGTGTAGGCGGCGCCGCCGGAGCCGGCCCAGCGCTCGTCATGGTCGAGGTGGATCCAGCGGTTGGAGATGTAGGCCAGGTCGGCGGCGGAGAAGTCGAACTGCGAGGAGACGATGTCCTTGCCGATCGCCCGCGACCAGGAGAGGTTGGCATAGAGCGAGAGCGGGCCGCGGTCGTAGGTGGTGTTGAGCTCGTAGCCGTGCACCTCGCCGCGGGCGTAGTTGAACGCCGAGAGGATGATCGGGGCGCCGAACTGGCCCTCGTCGATCAGGTTGCGCGCCTGCTTGTAGTAGGCATCGAAGCCGACCTGCAGGCCACGGACCAGCACCTGGCTGATGCCGCCGTCATAGTAGTTGTCGCGCTCGGCCTTGACCGTGCTGTCCTGCGTCACTTCCGCCGCGGCGGAAGTGCCGTCGAACAGGCTCACGGTGTTGCCGCCGACCAGCTCGAACGGCGGCGGGATGAAGTAGCGCGAGTAGCCGGCATGCACGGTGGTCGTCGTGCTCGGCTGCCACACCACGTTGACGCGCGGGCTGACCTGGTTCTCGTGGGTGTACTCGTCCACCACGTCGAAGCGGGCACCGTAGTTCACGGTCACGTGCGGCAGGATGTGCCACTCATCCTGCAGGTAGAGGCCGTACAGGCCGCCGGTCTTGCCCTCGCCGTCATGGATGCTGAACGGCGTGTCGCCGGCGGCGAGGTCGCCGCCGCCGCTGGGCTCGATGGCGGATGCGAGGCCGGCGCCGTTGCTGTCGCCGCCGCCGTCGCCGGCGGCCGGCAGCACCGCGGAATCCGTGGAGGAGACGGTGCGCTCGCCGATCACCTGGAAGCCGGCGCGGATCGTGTGGTGGGCGTTCAGGTGCCAGCTGGCGTCGGTCTGCGCGCCGGTGGAGAGCACCGAGCGCGCGGCGGTCTGCGAGATGCCGTTGAACAGCAGGTCGCCGACCGGATCGGGGGTGTAGTACAGGCCGCTGTAGCGGGTGAACACGGAGCTCTGGAAGCTGACGGCGCCGATCTGCTTCTGCAGCGACAGGATGCCGAAATCGGTGATCTCGCGCTGGTGCTCGGTGAGGTCGGTGCTGTCGGCATCGCCGACGCCGTCCACCGACAGCCCGAGCGAGGGCGTCTGCCCCGGGTTGTTCGGGATCTGGAAGAACTCGTTTGAGATCCCGGCCAGCAGGCTGATCCGGGTGTCGCTGTCGACCACCCAGGAGAGGTGCGCGATGCCGTGGCTCTGGTTGCTGAGGTCGTGGATGGCGTTGAAGGTGCCCACCGGGTTCTCGATGCCGACGCGGTCGTGCAGGAAGTCGCCGGTGATGAAGTAGTCGACGTCGCCGACATGGCCGCCGTACGAGAACGAGGGCTGGAAATAGTCCCGCGCGCCGCCGTAGATCGAGATCTCGCCGCCCGGATCGGCGATGCCGCTCTTGGTCGTGATGTCGACCACGGCGGCGGTGTCGAAGCCGTACTGCGCCGGCAGCGCCCCGGTGATCAGCGACAGCGAGTGCGCGAACCGGGTCTCCAGCGCCTGCCCGAACACCGAGAGCCCCTCGGGCAGCTGCACGCCATTGAGGCGGAACTGCACCTCGTTATGGTCGCCGCGGACGTGGATCTGGCCATAGGAATCTTGCGCGACGCCCGGCGCCTGCAGCAGCACCTGGTTGAGCGGGGTGTTGTCGCCCTGCGGCAGGGTCTGCAGCGCGCCGCGTCCGAAGCGATACACGGTGGCGCCGAGATCGGGCTCGAGGGCGCTGCGCGCCTGGTCGAGGCGCGCCGTCACCGTGATCATCTCGGGCGCGGGAACCGGTGCGGCGGCGGGTGCGGCGGCGACCTGCGCCAGGGCGCGCGGCGGCATCCCGATGGCCGCGGCAGTGAACAGGCCGCCGCAGAACAGGAGGCGCCAGCATGCCATCGCACGATCCTTTCGAGCCGCCGGCGCCGGGCGCCGCAGCAGCGCCGAGACCGTACGATATAACATACCTTAGAATGTTATAAGATCTCATTTGGCGGGCGTTGTCTACCGCACCGGACGGCTTCGGCGCGCGGCGCGGCGGCCGCTCAGGCGCGCGCCGCTTCCGACGGTTGGCCGCCGCCGCGCGTGCAGTCGGCGCAGATCCCTTCCGCCTCGATCGTCGAGATGGCGAGCCTGAAGCCGATATCGCGCGCCGCTCCCAGCAACGCCCGGTCGATCCGCTTGTCCTCGAGCTCCGCCACCCGCCGGCACCGGGTGCAGATCAGGAACTGGGCGACGTGGTGGCGGTCGTGCTGGTTCTCGTCGATGGCGTGCACGCAGCCGACGAACGCGGAGAGCCGCTCGACCTTGTGGATCAGCCCCTGCTCGAGCAGGAACTCCAGCGCCCGGTAGACCGTCGGCGGCGCGGCACCCTTGTGCCGGGCGCGCAGCTGGTCGAGCAGGTCGTAGGCGCCGGCCGGGCGGTCGCTGTCCAGCACCAGCCCGAGCACCTGCCGGCGCAGCTCGGTCAGCCGCGTGCCGCGCTGGCTGCAGAACAGGGCCGCGCGCGACAGCAGGGCGTTGGTAGCGTCTGAGAACAGGGGAGCGGGCACACGAGACCTTCCATCGCACCGGGTTATAAAATAGCAGTGGGGCCTTGGCCCGGAAGTGGCAAATCGTGCATCTTTCGAGCCCGTGATAAAACGTTATATCATTCTGCCGCAGTCCGGTATTCGACAGGAAGGAACGGCACATGCTCGCTCACCGGAGATCAGCCCGCGGCGCCCGCTGGCGAGGCATCGCGCTGACCCTGGCCACGCTGCTGATCCCCTGCGCGGCAGCGGGCGCTGCGAGCTCCGGCGCCGACGCACCCGGCATCGTCGCGGCGGAGAACTTCTACGGCGACGTGGCGGCACAGCTCGCGGGCCCAGGCTGGCGTGTCACCAGCATCCTGAGCAATCCCGACAAGGATCCGCACCTGTTCGAGGCCAGCCCGTCGATCGCGCGCGCGATCTCCGGCGCGCGCATCGTCGTCTTGAACGGTGCGGACTATGATCCTTGGATGGGCCAGCTGGTCTCCGCCGCGCGATCCATCCATCGGCAGACGATCGTCGCGGCGGCGCTGACCGGACATCGCGCGGGCGACAACCCGCATCTCTGGTACGATCCCGCCACCATGCCGGCGGTGGCGCGCGCGCTCTCGGCCGACCTCGCCGCCGACGATCCGGCGCACCGCGCCGCCTACGCGGCACGGCTCGATCGCTTCCTGCGCTCGCTGCGCCCGATCGATGCCGAGGTGGCTGCCCTGCGCCGCCGCTATGCCGGCCTGCCGGTGACCGCGACCGAACCGGTGTTCGGCTACATGGCCGCCGCCCTCGGCCTGGTGATGCGCAACGAGCGGTTCCAGCTCGCGGTGATGAACAACACCGAGCCGAGTGCCGCCGACGTGGCGACGATGGAGCGCGACCTGCGCGGCCATCACGTGCGCCTGTTCATCTACAACAGCCAGGCGACGGACAGCGCGGCGCAGCGGCTGCTCGGCATCGCGCGCGCCTCGGGGATCCCGGTGCTCGGCGTCACCGAGACCGAGCCGCGCGGTGCCGCGAGCTACCAGGGCTGGATCGCCGGCCAGCTCGACGCGCTGGACCGGGCGATGTCCGCCTCGCCCGGATGAGCGCACCCCGATGAACGCCGCCCGATGAGCTCGATCGCGCTGCGCGGCGTCACCCTGCGGCTGGGCGGCCGGTCGGTTCTGTCGCGCATCAGCCTGGAGATCGCCGATCGCGAGTTCGTCGGCGTGCTGGGACCGAACGGCGCCGGCAAGACCACGCTGATGCGCGCCGTGCTCGGCCTGATCCCGCCCGCGGAGGGCGGCATCCTGGTGCTCGGCGAGCCGGTGCGTCGCGGCAATCCCCTGGTCGGCTACGTGCCGCAGCTGCGCAGCGTGGGCGGGTTCCGCCTGAGCGGCCGCAGCTTCGTCGAGGCGGTCGCGGGCGGCGCCCGCTGGGGCCTGCCGCGGCTCGACGCCGCGACGCGACGCGAGGTCGACGCGGCCCTGGCACTGGTGGATGCGAGCGCCCTCGCCGACCGGCCGCTGGGCGAACTCTCCGGCGGCGAGCGCCAGCGGCTGCTGCTGGCGCAGAGCCTGCTCGGCCGTCCGCGCCTGCTGCTGCTGGACGAGCCGCTGATCTCGCTCGATCCGCACCGGCAGGGCGAGGTGGTCGCCCTGGTGCGCCGGCTGCAGCGCGAGCTCGGCATCACCGTGCTGTTCAGCGCCCACGAGCTCAACCCGCTGCTCGGCGCGCTCGACCGGGTGCTGTACCTGGGCGGCGGGCAGGCCAGCCTCGGCAGCGTCGAGGAGGTCATCACCGCGCCGGTGCTGTCGCGGCTGTACGGCGCGCCGATGGAGGTGGTGCGGCTGCACGGGCGCATCTTCGTGATGTCGGACGGCCACGACGTCGAGCGCGACGCGCACCGGCACTCGCATGCGCGGCCGCTGAGCGGGGCGTCGCCCGGGCGCGGCATCGGCGGATCACGCGGTTGATCGCCATGCTGGACTACGACTTCATGCGGCACGCCTTCGCCGCCGGCGGCATCGTGGCGCTGACGGCCGGCCTGATCGGCTTCTTCCTGGTGCTGCGCGGCCAGACCTTCGCCGGCCACGCGCTGTCGCACGTGGGCTTCACCGGGGCCACCGGCGCGGTGCTGCTCGGGATCTCGCCGCTCTGGGGCCTGGTGACGATCACCGTGGCGGCAGGGGTCGGCATGGGACTGCTCGGCGAGCGCCTGGCCGGCCGCGACGTCGCGATCGGGCTGGTGCTGTCCACCGCACTCGGGCTCGGCCTGCTGTTCCTGCATTTCTTCACCGCCTATGCCAGCCAGGCCACCGCGCTGCTGTTCGGCAACGTGTTCGGCGTCGACATGGCGACCGTGTGGAGCCTGGTCGGCCTGGGCCTGCTCAGCCTGGCGGGGCTGTGCGCCATCGCCCGGCCGCTGCTGTTCGCCACCCTGCAGCCGGAGCTGGCCGAGGCGAAGGGCGTGCCGATGCGGCTGGTCTCCGCCCTGTTCCTGTCGCTGGTGGCGCTGGCCACCGCCGGCTGCGCCCAGATCGTCGGCGTGCTGCTGGTGTTCACCCTGATGGTGGGTCCGGCCGCCGCGGCGCAGCGCCTGACCATCCGCCTCGGCAGCGGCCTGCTGCTGTCGGCGAGCTTCGCCCTCGCCGAGGCCTGGGGCGGCATCGGCCTCGCCTGGCTGACCGACTGGCCGGCCTCGTTCTGGATCACCGCGCTGAGTGCCGCGCTGTACGGGCTGTGCTGCCTGGTGGCCGGGCGCGGCTTCGGCGCCTGAGCACGGCCTGCGTCGGCGCAGCAGGCTTGCCACCGCCGCAAGACGAGCATACACATGAACAGGTGTCGATGTGTGTGTGATGCTGTCCCCGGACCAGAACAGCCAGCTCTCCGAGATGTTCCGGCTGCTCGGCGAGCCGAACCGACTGATGCTGGTGGTCGGCTGCCTCGAGGGGCCGCTGAGCGTGGGCGAGCTCACCGCACGGATCGGGATCAGCCAGTCGCTGGTCTCGCATCACCTGCGTCTGCTGCGCGCGGTGCGCCTGCTGCGCGCGACCAAGCAGGGCAAGCGGGTGCTGTACGCGATCCCCGACTGCCACGTCCGGGACATGCTGACCAACATGATCGAGCACATGGCCGAGCCGCATGGGGCGGACGGCACCACACAGGAACGAACATCATGAGCGTGACCGTCGATCGAGTGAAGTGCGCCTGTGCGGACTGCATCTGCGTGTTCGACCCGGCCCAGGGGGTGCACCGCGACGACCGCATCTACTGCGACGCCACCTGCGCCGAACACCATCCGGACCAGGCCGGCTGCCATCACGCCGGCTGCAGCTGCCACGGCTGAGCGGCGCCGGCCGGAGTGCCACGCATGCCCGAGGCGAGCATCGGGATCACCACGACCCGGAGCCGAGCGGCGTGCGTCTCGATGAGTTGAGCGCCTTCAACGCGGCCGCCCGGCATGTCTCCGGGCTGCTGCTGGCCTCGCTGCTGGGCGGCGTCGCGGCGCTGCTCGTCCTCGCAGCCCCGCTGCCGGGCGCCGCCCGCGCCATGTCGGCGAGCGTCGGCGCCGCGCTGTCGCTCGCGGCCGCGGGCTTCGCCGGGGCCTGCTGCCTGGCGCTGGCGCGACGGCTGGCGCGGCGGGCGGAGGGCCTGGAGCCGTCGGGCGCAGCCGAAGCCGCGTATCGTCGGGCCCGTCGTCGCGCGACCTGGCAGCAGGTCGCGGTCTCCGGCGTGCTCGCCGGCCTGGCCGCGTGTGCGATCGCCATCGCCGGCAACCGCGGCGGCGGCTGGGAGATCGCGCCGCGCGGCGACGCCACCGGTGCCGCGCTCTGCCTCGCGGCCGCCTTCGGGCTGCTGGTGCTGGAACGTCATCTCGCCGCCCACGACCCCGACGCGCTGCCGGAGGCGCCGGCGCTGGCGGCCCTGCTGCGGCTGCCGGTCGCGGTGCTGCTAGTCTGCGGCGCGGGCTGCATGCTGCTCTATGGCGGGATCGGCGCCGGTGCCCTGGCAGGCAGGTTAGCCTGCCTGCCATGCATCGTGGTGGCGGCCGAGATGCTGGCGCGGATGGCGGCGACGCTGTTCGTGCCGTTCCCGCCGCCCAACCAGGAGCGCCTGGTCGCCGTGAGCGGCATCGCGGCGGCGCTGCGATGGGACCGGCGGCCGCGGCTCGGCGCGACCGCCCGGGACTGGCTCGGCATCGACCTGTCGCGCAGCTGGGCGCTCGGCTTCGTACGTGGTGCGGCGGCGCCGGTCGCCGGCGCGCTGACGCTGCTGGGCTGGGGCCTGACCGGCATCACCGCGCTGCGCCTCGATCAGCGGGCGATCTACGAACGCTTCGGCCATCCGATCGGCGTGCTCGGCCCGGGATTGCACCTCCATCTGCCATGGCCGATCGGCCGGTTGCGGCCGGTCGAGCTCGGCGTCATGCACGACGTGCCGATCGTCTACGACGGGGCGTCGCAGACCGCAGCCGATACGTCCGGCGCCGCCGCGCCGGCGGCGGGCGCTCCCGGCACGACCCTGGCGGACCGGCTCTGGAACCAGTCCGTGCGGCTGGAGTCCGCCAGCCCGGCGACGGCGCCGACCGTGGCGCCGGCCCCGGCATCGCCCGGCGACCCGGAGGCGGCGCCCGCCGCCGCCGAGGACCGCCTGTGGGACCAGTCCCACCCCAACGAGGCCGCCTACCTGGTGGCGAGCCTGTCGCGCGGCCAGCAGAGCTTCGAGAGCGTCGATATCGACCTGCGCGTGGTCTATCGCGTCGGCCTGTCCGACCGGGCCGCCATGCAGGCGGCCTACGCCGTCGGCGACCCGCAGCGCCTGGTGCAGTCCAGGACCAGCCGGCTGCTCGCGCACTACTTCGCCGGCCACACCCTGCCCGACATCCTCGGCGCCGACCGCGGCGGCTTCTCGCGCGCGATCGGTGGCGCGCTGCAGGACGAGCTCGACCGCAGCGGCGCCGGGATCGACATCATGGCGGTGGTGGTCGAGGCGGTGCATCCGCCGCCGGGCGCCGCGTCGGCCTATCACGCGGTGCAGGCCGCCGCGATCGCCGCCCACACCGCGATCGCCGAGCAGAGCGGGCTCGCCAGCACCAGCGAGGCGCAGTCGCGCCGCGAGGCCACCGAGCGCCGCGACCTCGCCCTGGTCCAGGCGCACGAGGCGGTGGTGGAGGCGCGCGTCCAGGCGATCCTGTTCGAGGCCGATCGCACCGCCAGCGCCCGTGACGGCGCCTCGTTCGTGATGGAGCGGCGCCTCGAGCGCCTGGGTGCTGGCCTCGCGCACCGGCAGCTGCTGATCATCGACCACCGGCTGGAGCGCGGCGACGCGCCGACCATCGACCTTCGCCCGCAGGGCGCGCCCGCGGTGCCGTCCGAAGACCCGTCCCGCCTCGCGGCACCATAGGAGCCGGCATGCTCGGACATCATCATCACCATCACGACGAGCATGAAGCGGGCCACGAGGCTGGCCACGAGCCGCATGCGGCGGCGGCGGCGAGCCGCGCGGGCATTGCATGGCGTCGCGCCGGACGCTTCGCCCTGGCCGGGCTGCTGGTGCTGATCGCATTCGCGGCCGCCTGCCTGACGGTGGTCGAGCCGGGCGAGGTGGTCGTCATCACCGCCTTCGGCCGGCCGATGCGGGTCTGCACGCAGCCCGGCCTGGTGCTGCGCTGGCCGGCGCCGATCGAGGCCGCGGTCCCGGTCGATGTCCGGCTCCGCTCCACCTCCACCGGGCTGCACGATGTCGGCACCCGCGACGGGCTGCGCATCCTGGTGCAGGCCTATGTCGAGTGGCGGGTGCCGGCCGAGGCCGGCCCGGTCATCCAGTACCTGCGCGCCGTGCGCCTGCCCGACGCGGCGGCGGAGCAGCTGCGCAGCTATGTCGGCTCGTCGCTGGAGATCGCCGCGGCAGGCTTCGATCTGGCGCAGCTGGTCAACACCGATCCCTCGAAGGTGCAGCTCGACGCCTTCGAGCGTGCCCTGAAGGCCCGGCTCGCCGCGCAGGTGCTGGCCACCTACGGCATCAGCGTGCTGCAGGTCGGCATCGAGCGGCTGACGCTGCCCGGCGACGCGCTGCAGGCGACGGTGGCGCGCATGACCGCCGAGCGCAACACGGTCGCCGCCCGACGCACCGCCGAGGGCGACCGGGCGGCCGCGGAGATCCGCTCGAACGCGAACCGCGACGCGCGGATACGGGTCGCCGACGCCAGGACCGAGGCGGCGCAGCTCGAGGCGCAGTCGCGGCTGCAGGCGGCCGACATCTACGGCCGCGCCTACGCCGCCGACCCGTCGCTGTACGCGCTGCTGCGCTCGCTCGACACGCTGGACGGCATCGTGGGCGACAATACGCGCCTGATCCTGCGCACCGACGCGGCACCGTTCCGCGCCTTCGTCGACGGGCCGGCCGCGTCGCCGCAGCCCGCCCCGGCGCCCGCGCCACCGGCGTCGGGGCCGCGGCGGTGACGCCCGATGCGGCCGGGCCGCCGGACGGGCCATGGGTGCAGGCGATCCGGCTCGGGTTTCGCTTCGTCTTCGGGCTGGTGCTGCTCTGCGCCCTGGCCTGGCTCGGCTCCAACATCCGTCAGGTGCAGCCCGACAGCCGCGCCGTGGTGCTGCGGCTGGGGAGGGTCGCGCGGATACAGCAGGCCGGCCTGCTGCTCGCCTGGCCGCGCCCGCTGGAGCGGATCGTCTCGCTGCCGGGCGCCGAGCGTCAGATCCCGTTCGCCTTTTATCCGCTGCGGCCGGCGGGATCCTCCGACGCGGCACCGCCCGACGCGACCGGCCTCGCCGACGACCCGCGCGACAACGGCGGCTTCTTCCTGACCGCCGACGGCGTCGTCCATCTGACGGTGATGCTGTTCTACCGCATCACCGGGCCGGAGGACTACATGCTGCAGGCGGCGCTCCTGCCGGCGGCGCTGCGCCGGCTGACGATGGCGTCCCTGGTCTCGCTCGCCGCCGCCCGCGACACCGACACGCTGGTGGTGAGCCGCGCCGGTGCGGACCTGACGCAGGCCGATGCCGGCCGGCGGGAGCGGCTGCGCACCGACCTGGTGCTCGCCATCAATCGGCGGCTGGCCGATCTCGCCTCGCAGGGGGCCGGCATCGGCATCGAGGTCAGCCGCGCCGACCTGGGCGCCGCGCTGCCGGCCGGCGCCAAGGCCGCCTTCGACGGGGTGCTGGTCGCCACCCAGCTCGCCGACCAGAACGTCGCCGACGCGCGCAGCAGCGCCGAGCGCACCGGACAGCGCGCCGAGCAGGATCGCAGCGCCCTGATCGCCGGCAGCAACGCCCTCGCCGAGGAGCGCAGGAGCGCCGCCAGCAGCCGCACCGCGGCGATCCGGGCGCTGGCCGCCGCGGTCGACGCGCCGTCGCGCTCGGCGCTGCTGCTGCGCCTCTACCACGAGCGCATGCGCGCCCTGCTGCACCGGGCGCACGCGGTCGACGCCATCGATCCGCGCGGCGCGTCGCGGCTGCTGCTGCCCGGCCAGGCGCCGTGAGCGGCGTGACGGGCCTGCCGCTGCTGAGCCTGCCGGAGCGCCGGCTGCTCGGGGTGCAGCTGACGCTGGCGATGTTCACCGCCGGGCTGCTGGCGATGGCCGCGGCGCTGCGGCTGCTGCCGCCCGACCAGCCGGAGCTGGCGCAGCTGATCGCCGGCCTCGCGGCGCTGCTGGTCGCGGTGCCCGCACTCGCCGCCGGCTGGCACAGCCTGCGCCACCCCGACCTGCACGGGCTCACCGACCAGCTGATCGCCCTCGCCGTGATCGCCGCCTGGGCCGCCGGCGACCTGTTCACCGCAGCCCTGCTGCCCCTGGTGATGACCGTCGGCCACGTGCTCGAGGAGCGCTCGCTGCTCGGCTCCCACGAGGCGCTGCAGGCGCTGCGCCGGCTGACCCGGTCGAACGCGCGACGCCTGCTGGCCGACGGCGGCATCGAGGAGGTCTCGACCCTGGCGCTGCGGGCGGGCGACCGGATCGAGCTGCGCGCCGGCGACCGCATCCCAGCCGACGGCACCGTGCGCAGCGGTCGGTCGAGCGTCGACAACGCGCCGCTGACCGGTGAATCCGTGCCGGTGGAGGTGGAGCCGGGTGCCGCGGTGCTCGACGGCTCGATCAACCTGTCGGGACTGCTGACGGTCGAGATCGGCAAGGTGGGCGAGGCGACGACGCTGGGACGGGTGATCGCGCTGATGCAGCAGGCCGAGCGGGCGAAGCCGCCGGTGACCCGGCTGCTGGAACGCTATGCCGGCGCCTACATGGTGCTGGTGCTGCTGCTCGCCGCCGGCGCCTGGTTCGTGAACGGCAGCATCGCCACTTCGCTCGCAGTCCTGGTCGCCTCCTGCCCGTGCGCGCTGGTGCTCGCCGCACCGGCGACCTCGATCGCCGCGATCGCGGTCGCCGCCCGACACGGCATCCTGGTCAAGGGGGTGGCCTTCCTGGAGCAGCTCGCCGGGGTGAACTCGGTCGTGCTGGACAAGACCGGCACGCTGACGCTCGGCGCGCTGCGCCTGGCGCAGGCCTGTCCCGAGCCCGGCTTCGAGCGGACGGAGCTGATCGCGATCGCCGGCAGCCTGGGCGCGGCGAGCACGCATCCGGTGTCGCGGGCGCTCGCCGGGCTGCTGCCGGCGGCGCAGCGCCTGCCGCTCGACGAGCTGGCCGAGCGGTCGGGTGCCGGGATGACCGGGCTGCACGGCACGACGCGCCTCGCCATGGGCCGGCCCGAGCTGATCGCGTCGCTCGGTATCGCCGCCCCCCCGCCGCCGCCGCATGACGGGCCGATCGCCGGCATCGCCGTGGGCGGGCGCTTCGCCGGCTGGCTGATGCTCGCCGACGAGCCCCGGCCGGAGGCGCTGGAGGCGCTCGACGGGCTGCGCCGCCTCGGCCTCGACCGGATGCTGCTGCTGACCGGCGACCGGCTCGCGGTGGCGTCGCGCATCGCCGGGCTGCTCGGCATCGCCGCGGTGCGCGCCGAGGCGATGCCGCAGCAGAAGCTCGACTGCGTGCTGTCGGAGATCCGCGCCGGCTTCCGGCCGCTGGTGGTCGGCGACGGCATCAACGACGCGCTGGCGCTGCGCGCGGGCGCGGTCGGGATCGCCATGGGCGGCCAGGGCACCGACGTGGCGCTGGCCTCGGCGGACCTGGTGCTGATGACCGGGGACCTGCGCCGGCTGGCCACCTGCATCCGGCTCAGCCGGCGCTGCCGGAGAACCATCCACGTCAATGTCGGCCTCGGCCTCGGCTGGACGATCGCCATCATCGTCGTCGCTTCGACCGGAGCGCTCGGCGCGGCCGGCGCGCTGATCGCGGCGGTTGCCCATAATCTGGGCACGCTGGCGGTGATGGCCAATGCCGGGCGGCTGCTGAAGTTCGAGGACTAGGCAGGTGGCCGTTGCCACGGCAGCCTGCGGATGATGTTATCGGCCGCTGCCCCGAAACCGGCCACAGCGGAGACCGATCGATGTCTGCCATGCTTGATTTCCAGCACAGCGAGATCCCGCTCATCGACATCGGCGGGCTGTATTCCGACGATCCGGCCGACAAGGCGCGGGTCGCCTCACGGATCGGCGCCGCCTGCGACGAGATCGGCTTCTTCTACGCCACCGGCCACGCGGTGCCGCTCGACACCATCGAGGCGGCGTCCGAGCACGCGCGCGCGTTCTTCGCCCAGCCGGTCGAGGAGCGGCTGAAGGTCAGGGCGGACCGCAACAATCGTGGCTACCGCGAGATGGGCGACACCGTGCACCGCAGCGGCACGGTGTTCGCACGCGACAGCTTCGACCTGGGCTTCCCGGTCGCCGCCGACGATCCGGAGGTGCTGGCGGGGACGCCGCTCTATGCGGAGAACAGGTGGCCGGCGCTGCCGGGCTTCCGGGAGGCGATCTCGGCGTACTATGATGCCACCTTCCAGGTCGGGCTCAAGATCCTGGAGGGGTTCGCGATCTATCTCGGCAAGCCGGAGGGCTTCTTCAGCCGCCACTTCACCAAGCCGGTCGCGGACATGGTGATCAACCATTATTTCGGCCGCTCGCTCGCGGCCAGCGTCGGCGGCGGCGAGACCGCCTCGGCGCCGCATACCGACCACGGCATCGTCACGATCCTCTGGCAGGACGAGTCCGGCGGGCTGGAGATCCTGGACCGGGACGGCGGCTGGATCGCGGCACCCCCGGTGCGCGGCAGCTACGTCGTCAATGTCGGCGAGCTGATGAAGCGCTGGACCAACGGGCGGTTCCAAGCGACCGTGCACCGGGTGATCCATGTCAAGGAGGCCGACCGGCTCTCGATGCCGCTGTTCTGCAACCCGGACTTCCGCACCGAGGTGGATCCGCGCCAGCTCGGCATCGACGGCGACGAGGCGCGCTACGCTCCCGTGCGGTCGGGCGACTTCCTGGTGTCGCGCTTCCAGGCGACCCGCAAGCTGTGGGGTGCGGCGCCGACGCGGGACGCCGACCTGTCGGAGATCGAGAGGCCGGAGGAGGCCTGAGCCGCGGCCGCGCCCGGGGAAGTCGTCAGCGGCAGAACACGATGACCAGTATCGCCAGGTTGCAGGCCAGCAACCCGGCCACGGCCCACTTCAGCATGCGCAGGTCGCTGCGCATGACTTCCAGGTCGCAGATCTGGCGGCTCATCGTCATCACCGGCGACGGCGCGACCCCAGGATGCGCCGACAGGCGCAGCGTGGCATGTATCTCCGGCTCGAGGTCGGGCATCGCGGCGTTCCGGCTGGTCTATCTTTTGAGAATACCGCATCGCCGGAGATGGCTTCGAGCGCAGATTCGGCCGCGCGCTCAAGATCGGGTGACCGCTCCACCCGGTCGAGCGCGGCCCCGCAGGGCGGTCAGTGCGGCAGGTGCGCCTTGAGCATCCGCGAGATGCCGACCGCGACATAGCGGTAATCCTCGAACATGCGGCTGATGCCGGCGCACAGGTAGAACGAGACGACGCAGAACAGCGGCAGGTGGCTCCTCGCCCAGGCGACCATCCTGCGGCTCCAGGCGAGCATCCAGGCCGAGCGACCCATCCCCACCGCGACGATCCCGATCATCGCTCCGGTGACCACGTCGGTCGGGAAGTGGAAGCCGAGATAGACGCGGATCGCGCTCAGCACGGAGGCCAGCACGAGGCAGAACAGCCCCAGCGGCGGCAGCACCGTGTAGATGGTGGTCGCGAGCGCGAACAACATCGCCGCGTGCTCGCTCGGGAACGACATGCCGGGACTGAACACGCGCGGATCGATCGCGGGCGGCGGCAGGAAGCGCAGCGCCGGGTCGTGCAGTGGACGCAGATGGTGCGGCAAGGCGACCTGCAGCAGATAGCACAGGACGATGGCGAGGATGCTGACCAGGACCCCGGAGACGATGCCGGCCCGCTGGTCGTCGCCGGTCCTGCACCAGACGAACCAGATCAGCGCCATCATCGGCAGGTTCGAGAACGCCTCCTTGGTGAGGTCGTGCGCGACGTGGTCGAGCAGGAAATACCTGCCGCTCAGTCGGTTCAGCGCGCGCGTGATCCCGTAATCGACGCCGTGCAGGCCGAGCAGCGACAGCGCGACGCTGAACGACAGGATGACCGACGCCGCGACGAACAGGGGGGCAGTTCCCGGCGCCGGCGCCACCGCGGGTGCCAGATGCATCGGTTCGGAATCGACATCTGTCACAACGTTATTTCCAAAATCTCGTCTTTCAATGAAGACCCGCGGCTCGCTGATTGCCGTATCGTTCGCATCCTGACAAGCGAGGATCTCGGTCGTCGTCGCGGCGGACGCGCACCGGCGCGGCGTCGGCTCAGGCCAGGGCGCGCGGGATCCGGAACGGCAGCATCAGCTGCACCCAGGGTGCCGCGAAGCGGTCCAGGTCCAGGCTCTCATGCATCGCCTGCGACGCCTCGCCGAACAGGCGCGTCGCCACTACCGAACGGGCGTAGAAGGGCGAATCCTGCAGCGTGCGGACGATACCGGCGCCGTGCCCCGGATCGGCGCGGGTGAAGCGCGGCAGCCGCCAGGCGCTGGGCGGCAGGGTGATCCGCGGCGACGGCGGATGCTCGCGGACGGCGCCGCCGCGATCGACGCGCAGGGCCAGCGCGCGATCGGCGCCCCAGCGGTCGGTCACGTCGTAGACGATGCCGGTGCCGTCGCGCAGCGGCGCGCGCGCCCAGTCCCAGCGCCGGAACGACGCCTCCAGCGGCCCATCGCCGTCGTTGCTGTCGAGATAGCCCGGCCCGCTCCAGCGCAGGCCGGGACGATCCAGGCTGACCTCGACCCGCGCGCTGGGCGCGATCGGCCGCCAGCGATGCAGCCCGGCCGCGTCCAGCCGAACGCCGTGGCCGGTGAGTGCCTGCGGATGCACGCGCACCTGGCCGCGCAGGCGCGACGGCCACGGCGTGCCGAACTCGTCGATGTCGATGATCAGCTGGTCGTCCTGCCAGCGCACCAGGCTGCGGCCGATGCCGAGCGCATCGGCCTCGCGTCGCATGCCGCCGCTTCCGTGCTCGGTCATGCTCCAGCGCCGCCGGCTGCCGTACAGCGACACGTTCAGCGCGCAGAACCGCTCCGCATCGGGTGCCGCGTCGCGGTGCCGGGCGCGTGCGCGCGCCCAGGCATAGTACGGCGAGAACACGCTGCCGACGAAGGCGATCACGGTGATGCCGAGGCTGCCGTCGTCGCTCAGCGCGTCGACGTACCACCAGAGATAGCCGCCGGGCGCGACCGGCGCGTCGAAACATGGTCGGCGATCACGCACGCCGCCGCCAGACGTCCCGAGAGCGCCGCCATCGGCAGACCCGGCGCCGGATGCACGCTGCCCCCGGCCAGGTACAGCCCGCGCAGCCGCGACCGCGCCCCCGGCCGGCGGAACGACGCCATCCAGCCGTGCGAGGCCGGGCCGTACAGCGCCCCGCCGGTCGCCGGGAAGCGGCGCGCGAACTGGTTCGGGGTGGTCACCGCCTGGGCCGAGATCGTGCCCAGCGAGAGCCCGCATCGATCCATCGCGGTCCGCATCGTGGTCTCGCATCGCGCAATTTCCGTGCTGGAGAAGTCGTGCCGGTCGCCGCTCGCCGGCGCGTTGATCAGGCAGAACAGGCGTTCGGCGCCGGCGGGGGCGGCGTCACCGCCCCCGCCGGCGCGCCCGTCCCCGCGATCCTGCGCGCAGACATACAGCGTCGGCCGCTCCGGCATGCGGCCGCGGCCGAAGATGTCCTCGAACTCGGAGTCCGCCGCCTGCGAGAACAGCACGTTGTGCCGGTCGAGCGGGAACCCGCTGCTGGTCGCGGTCATCGCCCAGGTCATCGCCGAGAGCGAGCGCATGGCGGTCGGCATCGCCGCCACCGCGTGGCGGCAGGCCTCGCCGAAATGGCCGGCCGCCACCGCCTGCGCGTCGGCGTTGCACACCACGCGGTCGGCCGGCAGCCGCTCGCCGCCCTGCAGCGCCACGCCGGCAACGCGGCGGTCGCTGACCAGGATGTCGGCGACCGGGCTGCGGTAGCGGATCGTAACGCCGTTCTCCTCGGCGAGCGTCGCCAGCGCCCGCGCCAGACCGTGCATGCCGCCCTCGATGAGCCATACGCCCGCCTGCTCGACATGGGCGACCAGCATCAGCGTCGCCGGGCAGAGATGCGGCGAGGATCCGCAATAGGTGGCGTAGCGGCCGTAGAGCTGGCGCAGGCGGGGGTCGCGGAAGCTGTCGGCCAGCACCCCGGCGAGGCTCCTGAACGGGCTGATCCGGAGCAGCGGCGCCACCCCGGTGCGCGCCATCAGCGCCGTCATCGAGGGGCGCTGGGCGCACAGGAAGCTCGGCTCCAGCGTGCGGTAGATCTCGCGCGCGCGCAGCCGGAACGCCTCGTAGCCGCGCGCCTCGGCGGCACCCGCGAAGCGGCCGATCGCATCCGCGGTGCGCGCGCAATCGGCGAACAGGTCCAGCCGCGTGCGCTCGTCCCAGGCATGGCGGGCCAGGATCTGCGCCGGACGCAGCACCAGGCGCCGCTCCAGGCAGGCGCCGGCATCGTCGAAGATCTGGTCGAACACGTGTCGCAGGGTCAGCACGGTGGGACCGACATCGATCCGCGCGCCGCCGAGTGCGGCCTCGCGCAGCTTGCCGCCGGGCTGCGCCGACGCCTCCAGCAGCGTCACCACGAAGCCGGCGCGCGCGAGATCGAGTGCCGCCACCAAGCCGCCGATCCCGGCCCCGATGACGATCACCTGCTGCGCCCTCATCACCCCTGCATCCCAAGATCCCGATTGACGGCGATGTCCATAATGTCTGACAGTTTGATCTGACAAGCAAGCATGACACTCGTGGCCTGGAGGAAGCGATGGACGTGGTGGCAGGGATCGAACGGACGCTGGAAGCCGCACTGGCCCCCGCCCTCGGCTTCTCCGGACCGCCGCGGCTCGGGGCGGCGATCCGGCATGCCGTGTTCCCGGGCGGGGCGCGGGTGCGGCCGCGGCTCTGCCTCGCGGTGGCCCAGGCCTGCGGGCGCAGCGACGCGGCGATGGCCCACGCCGCCGCCGCGTCGCTGGAGCTGGTGCATTGCGCCTCGCTGGTGCATGACGACCTGCCCTGCTTCGATGATGCGAGCCTGCGGCGCGGCCTGCCGTCGGTGCATCAGCAGTTCGGCGAGGCGCTGGCGGTGCTCGCCGGCGACGCGCTGATCGTGCTGGCGTTCGAGACCCTGGCGCTGGCCGCATCGCCCGCCACCGCGGCACTGGCGCCGCTGCTGCTGCTGCTGTCGCGTTCCACCGGCCTGCCGCGGGGGATCATCGGCGGGCAGGCCTGGGAGTGCGAGCCCGAGATCCCGCTCGCGACCTACCACAGGGCCAAGACCGCCTCGCTGTTCTCCGCCGCCACCATGGCCGGCGCGCTCGCGGCGGGCGCGGAGGCGGCGCCGTGGCAGGCGCTCGGCGAGCGGCTCGGCGAGGCCTACCAGGTCGCCGACGACATACGCGATATCGTGGCCACCCCCTCGCAGACCGGCAAGCCGGGCGGCCGCGACCAGGCGCTGGGACGGCCGTCGGCGGCCCTGCAGCACGGCGTGCCGGGGGCGATGCTGCGGCTGCAGGCGCTGGTCGGCGAGGCGATCGCGGCGATCCCGCGCTGTGCCGGCGCGGGCGACCTGCGCGGGCTGATCCGGCTGGAGGTGCAGCGCCTGCTGCCACGGGAGATGCTGCTGCACGCGGCGTGATCGCGGTGCGGCTGCCGGACGCGCGCGACGCGCGTACCGGCGATGATGCACGCGGCGGCGGGCTGCGGCGCCTGCTCAGCAGCGCGCGCTTCCGCGCCTGGGCCAGCGCCTTCCCGCCGACCCGGCCGATCGCGCGCCGCCGCGCCGCGGCGCTGTTCGATCTGTGCGCCGGTTTCGTCTACTCCCAGGTGCTGTCGGCGTCGGTGACGCTGCGTCTGCCCGAGGCGCTGCTGCGCGCGCCGGGCAATGCCGCGGAGATCGGGCGGGCGATCGGGCTGCCGCCCGAGGCGGCGGCGCGGCTGCTGGATGCGGCGGTCGCACTTCGCCTCGCGCGACGCCGGCTTCGGGACGGCCGCTACGCGCTGGGCCCGCTCGGTGCGGCGCTGATCGACAATCCCGGCGTGGTGGCGATGATCGCCCACCACGCCATGCTCTACGACGACCTGCGCGATCCGGTGGCGCTGCTGCGCGGCGAGGCGGGCGGCACCGCGCTCGCCCGCTACTGGCCCTACGCCGCCTCGGCGGAGGCGGTGAGCGACCGGCAGGTCTCGCCGTACAGCGCCCTGATGGCGGCCTCGCAGGCGATGGTGCAGGGCGAGATCCTGGCCGCCTACGACCTGCGTCGGCACCGCTGCCTGCTCGATGTCGGCGGCGGCGACGGCAGCTTCCTGGTCGCCGCGGCGCGGCAATCGCAGGCGCTGCGCCTGGTGCTGTTCGACCTGCCGCCGGTGGCGGCGCTGGCGCAGCAGCGGTTTCGTCAGGAGGGGCTGTCGGATCGGGCGCACGCGGTGGGCGGCGACTTCCATCGTGACCGGCTTCCCGAGGATGCTGACCTGATCACGCTGGTGCGGGTCCTGCACGATCACGACGATGCCGAGGCGATGGCGCTGCTGCGCGCCGCGCGGCTGGCGCTGCGTCCCGGCGGCGCGCTGCTGGTCGCCGAGCCGATGTCCGGCACGCGCGGCGCACAGGCCAGCGGCGACGCGTATTTCGGCTTCTACCTGATGGCAATGGGCAGCGGCCGGCCGCGCACGCCGGCGCGCATCGCGGCGATGCTGCGCGAGGCCGGCTTCGCGCGCTGCCGCCTGCTGCCGACGCGCATGCCGCTGGTGGCCAGGCTGATGCTGGCCCGCTGAGCGCGGTCACCTCCTCTCGATTCCGTGAAGTTCTGCGAGTGTCAACCAAGGTTGTCACTCATGGATGTTATGTTAGGCTTACACATCGGGATGGTTCCGCCAGGCGGGCGACGAACAGGACGGCCCGATCGGGAGGGTCAGATGCAGACGAACGCCGTCGTCATGAGCGCCCCGAGGCAGGTGGCGCTCCGCGCGATCGCCCTCCCGGCGCCGGGCGAGGCGGACATCGTCGTCGACACCGCCTGGAGCGGCATCAGCGCCGGCACCGAGCGCCTGCTCTGGAGCGGGCGGATGCCGGCGTTCCCCGGCATGGGCTATCCGCTGGTCCCCGGCTACGAATCCGTGGGTCACGTCGTCGAGGCCGGGCCGGCCTCCGGACGGTGCGCCGGAGAACTGGTGTTCGTCCCCGGCGCCAAGTGCTTCGGCGCGGTGCGCGGCCTGTTCGGCGGCGCCGCGTCGCGACTGGTGCTGCCGGGCGCGCGGGCGATCCCGATCGACCGCGCACTCGGCGAGCGCGGCACCCTGCTGGCATTGGCCGCCACCGCCCACCATGCGATCGCGGCACCGCACGCGGCGGCGCCGCAGCTGATCATCGGCCATGGCGTGCTGGGCCGGCTGCTGGCTCGGCTGACCTTGGCGCTGGGCCATCCGGCGCCGGTGGTCTGGGAGGAGCGCGCGTCGCGTGCGTCGGGCGCCGCCGGCTACGAGGTGTCGTGCGCCGAGCACGACCACCGTCGCGACTACCGCGCGATCTACGACGCGAGCGGCGACTCGGCACTGCTCGACCTGCTGTTCGCGCGCCTCGCCCGCGGCGGCGAGATCGTGCTGGCCGGGTTCTATCCCGGCGCCGTCTCGTTCGCCTTTCCGCCCGCCTTCATGCGCGAGGCGCGGCTGCGCTGCGCCGCCGAGTGGCTGCCCGACGACCTGGTCGCGGTGCAGCGGCTGATCGAGGACGGCACGCTGTCGCTGGACGGGCTGATCACCCACCGCAGCCCGGCCGAGCAGGCGCCCGACGCCTACCGCACCGCCTTCGACGATCCGGATTGCCTGAAGATGATCCTGCAGTGGAGCCGCGCGGCATGAACGCACACAGCCCGGTCGTTCCGGCCACGTCGCAAAACCAGGCCGCGGCGGCCGGCGAGCGCGAAACCCAGATCGTCGCGATCTACGGCAAGGGCGGCATCGGCAAGAGCTTCACGCTCGCCAACCTCTCCTACAGCATGGCGCAGGCCGGCAAGCGGGTGCTGCTGATCGGCTGCGATCCGAAGAGCGACACCACCTCGCTGCTGTTCGGCGGCCGCTCCTGCCCCACCATCATCGAGACCTCGTCGCGCAAGAAGGCGGCGGGCGAGGCGGTGCAGATCGGCGATGTCTGCTTCAAGCGCGACGGCGTGTTCGCGATGGAGCTGGGCGGCCCCGAGGTCGGCCGCGGCTGCGGCGGGCGCGGCATCATCCACGGCTTCGAGCTGCTGGAGAAGCTCGGCTTCCACGACTGGGGTTTCGACTACGTGCTGCTCGACTTCCTCGGCGACGTGGTGTGCGGCGGCTTCGGCCTGCCGATCGCGCGCGACATGTGCCAGAAGGTGATCGTGGTCGGCTCGAACGACCTGCAGTCGCTCTACGTCGCCAACAACGTCTGCTCGGCGGTGGAGTATTTCAACAAGCTGGGCGGCCATGTCGGCGTCGCCGGCCTGGTTATCAACAAGGATGACGGCACCGGCGAGGCCCAGGCCTTCGCCGAGGCGGTCGGCATCCCGGTGCTGGCGGCGATCCCGGCCGACGACGACATCCGCCGCAAGAGTGCCAACTACGAGATCGTGGGCCGTCCGGGCAGCGCCTGGGCGCCGCTGTTCGAGGCACTCGGCGTGCAGGTCGCCGAAGCGCCGCCGCTGCGGCCGCGCCCGCTCAGCCATGACGGGCTGCTCGACCTGTTCAAGGGCGACGCGGTCGGGCGCGGCGTGGTGCTGGAGCCGGCCACGCTCGCCGACATGTGCGGCGGCGCCGGCGTGGCCGAGAAGCCCTCGCTCGAAGTTGTCTACGAGGGCGCCTGAACATGGATGGCGTCCTGCACGAGCCGGAGCCGACGGAGTCCGCCTCCGGCTGCCATGGCGGCCGCGAGACCATGCAGGCGGCGGCCCGCGCCGCCGGCAAGCAGGCCTCGCTCGACCGGCTGCTGGCAGACTATCCGCGCGGCCCGCACGACCAGCCGCAATCCATGTGCCCGGCCTTCGGCTCGCTGCGCGTCGGCCTGCGCATGCGCCGCACCGCGACCATCCTGTGCGGCTCGGCCTGCTGCGTCTACGGCCTGAGCTTCACCTCGCGCTTCTACGGCGCGCGTCGCAGCGTCGGCTACGTGCCGTTCAACTCCGAAAGCCTGGTGCGCGGCCAGCTGTTCGAGGACATACGCGACGCGGTGCGGCAGACCGCCAAGCCCGACGAGTACGACGCGGTGGTGGTGATCAATCTCTGCGTCCCCACCGCCTCGGGCGTGCCGCTCGACCTGCTGCCGCGCGAGATCGACGGCGTGCGCATCATCGGCATCGACGTGCCCGGCTTCGGGGTGCCGACCCACGCCGAGGCCAAGGACGTGCTGGCGGCCGCGATGCTGCGCTACGCGCGCGCCGAGGCGCAGGCCGGACCGGTGCAGCGGCCGCGCAATGCCGCACCCGAGATGCCGACGGTGGCGCTGATCGGCGAGCTGTTCCCGGCCGATCCGGTCGGCATCGGCGGCCTGCTGGCACCGATGGGGCTGGGGGTGGCGCCGTCGACGCCGGCGCGCGAGTGGCGCGACCTCTACGGCGCGCTCGACTGCAGCCTCGCCGCCGCGGTGCATCCGTTCTACGTGGCCGCCGTGCGCGAGTACCGCGCCGCCGGCCGTCCGGTGGTCGGCTCCGGTCCGGTCGGCGTCGAGGGCACCGACGCCTGGCTGGAGCGCGTGGCGCACGCGGCCGGCGTGCCGGCCGCGGCGCTGGACGCGGCGCGCGCCGCGGCACTCGGGCCGATGCGCGCGGTGCTGCAGGCCCATCCGGTGCATGCCCGCCTGACCGTGTCGGGCTACGAGGGCTCCGAGCTGCTGGTGGCGCGGCTGCTGATCGAGGCCGGCGCCGAGGTGCCCTATGTCGGCACCGCCTGCCCGCGTACGGAGTGGAGCGATCCCGACCGCGAATGGCTGGAGCATCGCGGCACCCACGTGCAGTTCCGCGCCTCGCTGGAGAACGACGTGGCGGCGTTCCGCGCGGTCCGGCCCGATCTCGCCATCGGCACCACGCCGGTGGTGCAGAAGGCCAAGGAGCAGGGCATCCCTGCCATCTACTTCACCAACATCGTCTCCGGCCGGCCGCTGTTCGGCATTCCCGGCATCGCCGCGATGGCCTCGGTGGTGGCGGCGCAGGCGCGCGGCCGCGAGCGCTTCGCGCGCATGGTGTCGTTCTTCGGCAGCACGCCGGCGCCGGCCGCGGCGGCTCCGGCGCCGGAGGCGGCCCACGCCCTGCTCGCCCAGGCGATGGGGAGCTAGCGTCATGCTGGTGATCGATCACGATCGCGCCGGCGGGTACTGGGGGGCGATCTACGCCTTTGCCGCGGCGCGCGGCCTGCGCGTGATCATCGACGGCCCGGTCGGCTGCGAGAACCTGCCGGTGACGGCGGTGCTGCACTACACCGACGGGCTGCCGCCGCACGAGCTGCCGATCAGCGTGACCGGGCTTTCCGAGGACGCGCTGTCGATGAACGGCACCGAAGCCTCGATGCAGCAGGCCAACAGCGTCGGGGACCGCTCCATGCCGGGCGTCGTGGTCACCGGCAGCATCGCCGAGATGATCGGCGGCGGCGTCACCCCGGAAGGCTCGAACCTGCTGCGCTTCATCCCGCGCACCATCGACGAGGACCAGTGGCAGTGCGCCGATCGCGCGATCTACTGGCTGTGGACGCAGTTCGGCCAGAAGAAGGGCGCGAGGAAGAAGCCCGCCGCAGCGCCCGCGAAGCCGCTGGTCAACATCATCGGCGCCATCCACGGCACCTTCAACATGCCCTCGGACCTCGCCGAGATCCGCCGGCTGGTGGAGGGGATCGGCTGCGAGGTCAACCTGGTGTTCCCGCTGGGCGCGCATATCGACGAGACGCCGCGCCTGGCCGACGCCTGCGTCAACGTGTGCCTATATCGCGAGTTCGGCCGCAAGCTGTGCGAGGAGCTGGGCAAGCCCTACCTGCAGGCGCCGATCGGCGTGTTCGCCACCACCAGCTTCCTCGAGACCCTGGGCGCGCTCGCGGGGGTCGATCCGCAGCCCTTCATCGCGCGCGAGAAGCAGACCACGATCAAGGCGGTCTGGGACCTGTGGCGCAGCGTGACGCAGGATTTCTTCGCCACCGGCAGCTTCGCGGTGGTGGCCACCGAGACCTACGAGCGCGGCATCCGGCGCTTCTTCGAGGACGAGCTCGGCATCCCCTGCGCCTTCGCCGTCGCGCGCAGGCCCGGCGTCAAGCCCGACAACCAGGCGGTGCGCGAGATGCTGCGCCGCACGCCGCCGCTGGTGCTGTTCGGCTCCAGCAACGAGCGCATCTACGCGGTCGAGCTCGGCGCGCGCTGCGTGTACGTGCCGGCCTCGTTTCCGGGTGCCATCATCCGGCGCGCCACCGGCACCCCGTTCATGGGCTATGCCGGCGCCACCTACCTGGTGCAGGAATACTGCAACGCGCTGTTCGACGCGCTGTTCAACATGCTGCCGCTGGGACGCGATCTCGACGCGATCGATCCGACCCATGCCCGGATCGGCACCCCCGCCGATACCTCCATGGCCGTGCACTGGGACCGCGACGCAGCAGCACTGCTCGACGCCCGGGTCGAGGCCGAACCCTTCCTCGTTCGCATCTCCGCGGCAAGACAGCTGCGCGAGCAGGTCGAACGGGAAGCGCGCGCGCACGACGAGAGCCGGATCAGCCGCGCGCGCGTCCTGGCCTCGCTGCCGGCCATGCCGGCGGAGGTCTCCTGAGCATGCCCACACCGCAAAACGATCTAGAGGAGGAATGACATGGCGATCGAACCCAACCGCTCCGCGCTCTCGGGGCTCAACGAGGGCGAGGCGAAGGAATTCAACCGCATCTTCGTGACCAGCTTCATCGTGTTCACCGGCATCGCGGTGGTGGCACACCTGCTCGCCTGGCTGTGGCGGCCCTGGGGCGGCAGCTATCACACGACGATGCTGGATGGCCTGCACACGGCCGGGCATCTGCTCACCGCGTTGACCTGAGGAGCACGGATCATGTGGCGCATCTGGGTACTGTTCGATCCGCGCCGGGCGCTGATCACCCTGTTCATCTTCCTGCTGACGCTGGCTCTGGTGATCCACTTCATCCTGCTCAGCACCGACCGCTTCAACTGGCTGGACGGCCCCAACCACGACCGCCTCAGCGGCTCGCCGGTGCAGCAGATGACGCCGCTGCCCCAGAGGCCGCAGTGAGGCGGCCGGTCCAAGATCGTTGCCGCAGACGGTCCTAAGACAGGTGTGACGCGCAAGACGTGAACCTGTCTGGCTGACAGGAGGAGCGCCCAGCCATGGCGATGTTGAATTTCGAGTATAAGTACCGCGTCCGGGGTGGGACGCTGGTCGGCGGGGACCTGTTCGATTTCTGGATCGGCCCCTTCTATGTCGGCTTCTTCGGCGTCACGACCGCCTTCTTCACGCTGGTCGGGACCCTGCTGATCATCTGGGGGGCCGCGATCGGGCCGACCTGGAACATCTGGCGCATCAACATCGCCCCTCCCGACCTGCGCTACGGCCTCGGCTTCGCGCCCCTGCGCGAAGGCGGGCTGTGGCAATGGATCACCTTCTGCGCGCTCGGCGCCTTCGTCTCATGGGACCTGCGCATGGTCGAGATCGCGCGCAAGCTCGGCATGGGGCTGCACACGCCGATCGCCTTCGCCTGCGCGATCGCCGCCTACTTCACCCTCGAAGTGCTGCGGCCGCTGCTGATGGGCGCCTGGGGGCACGGCTTCCCCTACGGCATCCTCAGCCATCTCGATTGGGTATCGAACATCGGCTACCAGCACCTGCAGTTCCACTACAACCCGGCGCACATGATCGCCGTGACGTTCTTCTTCACGACGACGCTGGTGCTGTCGATGCACGGCGCGGTGGTGCTGTCCGCGCTCAATCCCGGCGAGGACGAGCTGGTCAAGCCGTCCGGCTTCGAGGACAGCTTCTTCCGCGACCTGATCGTCTACTCGATCGGACCGCTGGGGATACACCGGCTCGGCTGGTTCTGCGCCATCAACGCCGGCCTATGGAGCGCGGTCTGCATCGTGATCAGCGGCCCGTTCTGGACCCGCGGCTGGCCGGAATGGTGGAACTGGTGGCTCAACCTGCCTTTCTGGAGCTGAACGATGTTCGACTATCGCACTGCGTTCGGGACCGAATACCAGAACCTGTTCAACCGGGTCGGCGTGGACGGTCCGCCCGACGAGGGCGCGCCGCTGAAATACGGCGCCGAGAACCGCGTGTTCCAGCCGTTTTTCTCCAGGCTGATGGGCATCATCGGCGCCTCCCAGGTCGGGCCGTTCTACCTGGGCGCACTCGGCTTCGCCTCGATCATCTGCGGCTTCATCGCGTTCGAGATCATCGGCCTGAACATGTTCGCCCAGGTGGGCTGGGATCCGGTGCAGTTCATCCGCCAGCTGCCCTGGCTCGGCCTGCAGCCGCCCTCGCCGGTCTACGGGCTGCACATCCCGCCGCTCGACCAGGGCGGCTGGTGGCTGATGGCCGGGTTCTTCCTGACAACTTCGATCCTGCTGTGGTGGGTGCGCACCTACCGCCGCGCCCGGGCGCTCGGCCTGGGCACGCACCTCTCGTGGGCGTTTGCCTCGGCGATCTGGCTCTACCTGGTGGACGGGTTCTTCCGACCGGTGCTGATGGGCAGCTGGTCCGAGGCGGTGCCGTTCGGCATCTTCCCGCACCTGGACTGGACCGCCTCGCTGTCGATCCGCTACGGCAACCTCTACTACAACCCGTTCCACATGCTCTCGATCGTGTTCCTGTACGGCTCGACGCTGCTGTTCGCGATGCATGGCGGCACCATCCTGGCGGTCAGCCGCTATTTCGGCGAGCGCGAGATCGAGCTCACCGTCGATCGCGGCACCGCGGCCGAGCGCGCCGGCCTGTTCTGGCGCTGGGTGATGGGCTTCAACGCGAGCTACGAGTCGATCCATCGCTGGGCCTGGTGGTTCGCGGTGCTGTGCACGGCGACCGGCGGGATCGGCATCCTGCTGACCGGCACCGTGGTCGATAACTGGTTCCTGTGGGGCGTCAAGCACGGCATCGCGGCACCCTATCCGGAGCTCTACCCGCACATCTCCGATCCCGGACAGCTGACCGGGGTGCTGCGGTGATGAACCTGCTCACCGCACCGTTCCGGCTGGCAGCGTGGCTGCTCGCCGGGGCCTTCGGCTTCCTGACTGCCTATCCGCGCCGCATCATCGGCGGCGTTGCGGCGGCACTCCTGGTGGTCGGCATCTTCTCGACGCTGCAGGGCATCCCGGTGATCAGCGTGCAGCGCGGCTTCCGCGGCACCGGCATGATCGAGTTCTACAACCCGCGGGTGGTCGCGCACGACGTCGCCAACCACCGCCTGCTGCCGCCGCTGCCGCCGGTGCAGCCCTCGGGCGTCTCGTCGGCCAGCTTCTACCGCAACGTGCGGGTGCTGCGCGACGTCGACTCCAACGAGTTCCTGCGGCTGATGGCGACCTTCCCGGGCTGGATCGCACCCGCCACCGGATGCGCCTTCTGCCACTCCGCGGTCAATCCGGCCGACGATCTGCTCTACACCAAGCAGGTGGCGCGCCGCATGATCGAGATGACCCGCTTCATCAACACCAACTGGAAGAGCCACGTCGGCGGCGTCGGCGTCACCTGCAACACCTGCCATCGCGGCCGCGCGGTGCCCGAGGCGGTCTGGTTCACCACCCCGGTCTCCTCCCGCGGCGTGGCCGAGACCGGCACCGGCTATGTCGGCGTCTCGCACGCCGCCGCCGAGACCTCTCTGCAGTCCGACCCGTTCACGCCGCTGCTGCTGCGCGCCGACACGGTGCGGGTGACCGGCACCACGCCGCTGCCCTCGGGCAACCGCCAGTCGATCAAGCAGACCGACCAGACCTACGCGCTGATGGCACACTTCGCGAACTCGCTGGGCGTGGGCTGCACCTACTGCCACGACTCGCGCGACTTCTCGTCGTGGGACCAGGGCACCCCGGCGCGGGTGACCGCCTGGCACGGGATCGAGATGGTGCGCGCCCTGAACAACGACTACATGGTGCCGCTGACGAGCACATTTCCGCGCGCGAGCCTCGGTCCGCTGGGAGACGTGGCCAAGATCAATTGTGCCACCTGCCACCAAGGGGCATATAAACCGCTCTACGGTGCCAGCGATCTTGCCGCCTATCCGGAACTCATCGGCCCGGCCGAGAACCGGCAAGCCAGCGTGGCGGCGCCTGACGGAGCCAGGCCATGAGCAAGCTGACCCTACGTTCCCGCCTGTCTACCCTGCTTAAGCCGAGCCTGCTTAAGCCGGGCCTGCTTTGGCGGGGCCTGCGCGCCTCCCTGCTGGGCAGCGCGCTGGCGATGCCGGTCGCCGCCGCCGCCGCACCCGACGACCTGATCGCCCGCGGCAAGTACCTCGCCGACATGGGCGACTGCGCCGGATGCCACAATGCGCCCGGCGGCAAGAACCTCGCCGGCGGCCAGTACATGAACATGCCGTTCGGGGTGATCTCGACGCCGAACATCACGTCGGACAAGCAGACCGGCATCGGCAACTGGACCGACGACCAGTACATCAACCTGATGCGGCACGGCGTGATGCCGAACGGCCAGCGCATCTACCCGGCGATGCCGTACCCCTGGTACAACACCGTCTCGCGCGACGACCTGCTGGCGATCAAGGCCTACCTGTTCTCGGTGCCGGCGGTGTATGCGCCGCGGCAGCCGAACCATATCTGGTTCCCCTTCACGCTGCGCCCGGCGATTGCGCTATGGGACGCGTTCTTCGTGCCTGGCGAGTATTTCAAGCCCGATCCCAAGCAGTCCGACGAGATCAATCGCGGCGCCTACATCGTCAACGGCCTGGAGCATTGCGGCACCTGCCACAACAACCGCAACTTCCTCGGCAACACCGACGTGGCGCTGAAGGTGGAGGGCGGCCCGATCGAGATGTGGTACGCGCCCAACCTGCACCCCGACCAGCTGAGCGGCATCGGCCGCTACAGCGTCGATGACATGGTCCAGTTCTTCAAGCAGGGCCACTCGGAGCAGATGGGCACGGTCGCCGGGCCGATGTGGGAGACGATCAAGTACAGCACCAGCAAACTGACCGACGCCGACCTGCACGCGATCACCGTCTACCTGAAGTCGCTCGCGCCGACGCCCAGCTACCAGGCGCGCACCGCCGACTACCGCTCGGTGCGCATGGCCGCCGGCGAGGCCGTCTACCTCAACCATTGCGCCTCCTGCCATCAGGTCGACGGCCAGGGCATCAAGGGCAAGATACCGGCGCTGGACGGCAACGGCATGGTGCGCGCCTACGGGTCGCAGACCGTGCTGCGGGTGGTGCTGGGCGGCCTCGAGTCGCATGGCAACTACGCCGTGATGCCGGGCGTCGGCTCCAACATGAGCGACCGCGAGATCGCCGACGTCACCAACTACGTGCGTCAGAACTGGAGCAACCGGGCGCCGGCCAACGCGACGCCGTTCCTGGTCTCGCTGCTGCGCACCGACACCTCGACCCTGCTCAACGGCAAGCGGCCGAACGGCTGCCCCGACGTCGAGCAGCCGGAGCTGAAGCGGGTGGTCGCGGACAGCTCGACCGGCGTCGGCGCGCTGCTGGAAGCCACCCACGCGTCTAACCTGCTGCAGAGCGTGAACGCGATCCTGCCCAAGGTGCGCGCCGCGGCGCCGTCGGTGGAGCAGGACGACCTGGTCAACGGCCTGACCGCCGCGTACTGCCCGATCGTGGCCAACGACAGCACCCTGCAGCCGAGCCAGCGCGCCTGGCAGTTGACCCACTTCGCCGAGCGCGTCTACGTGCAGTTGTCCGACGGCGGCAAATACTGATCCCGGGCTCTCGGGGAGGACGGCGATGTATCTCTGGTTGTTCGTGGTGGTGGGCCTGATCTGGCTCTGGCTCGCCGGCGGCTCGGTCTATGCGTGGCGCCAGCGTCGCCTGCACGGCCTGTGGTCGCTGACCTCGGTCGTGGTGCTCACCGGCATCGCCGCCGGGGTGATCCTGTTCGCCGCCCCCTACTGGCAGGTGGTCTACCGGGTCCTGATGCAGCCGGGCTAGCAGGCCGATGAATTCGAGCTATCCCGACGAAGAACAGGCAAGCCTTTGAAGACCATAATTTCAGAAGACGGGGTCCGGGGCCTCCGGCGCCAGCGGGTCAAGGGCGGCGACCTTGCCTCCATCTCTCCAAAGCCTGCCGGAGCATGACCGGATCAACCCTCCGCCGCGGCTCCTCAGAGGGGTCGACCTCCCAGGATAGCGCCGCCGCGTCGCGGGAGCCTGCACCGCCGACCCGTAGCTGGGCGCGGCGGGCGGCGTCGCGGCTTCCGGTCTGGCGCCGGCTCAGGGACGCGAACGCGGCCCTGCTCGCCGAACGGCGGCTGCTGTCGGAGAAGCTCGCGCGGCTCGAGCTCGAGCACGCCACCCTCACCTCGGGCGAACAGAGCCCGTTCTTCCACTACCATGCGAGCTTCGACGCGCTGGGCGCGATCCATCGTCATGCGGTGCCCGACCTGGAGCCGGTCGCGGGCTACGTGCGCAACTTCCTGGGCGTGCTGGTCGACCACAGGATCCTCCCCACCGTGCTCGGACCGCGCGGCGGCCAGGTCGAGGCGATCCCGATCCCCGCCAACTGGCATGCCGACATCGCCGAGTGGGCGGCGGCGTTGCGCGCCGTCGATCTGGCGCGGGACAGCTTCACCGTGATCGAGCTCGGCTGCGGCTGGGGATGCTGGATGAACAACACCGGCGCCGCGGCGCGCCGCGCCGGCCTGGAGGTGCGCCTGGTGGGCATCGAGGGCGACGCCGGTCATGTCGCCTTCGCGCGCGAGACCTGTGCCGCGAACGGCTTCGCGCCCGCGCAGGTGACGCTGCACCACGGCGTCGCCGCCGGGCAGTCCGGCACCGCCCTGTTCCCGCGCCAGCAGCGGGGCGGCGGCGAGTGGAACCTGCAGCCGAACCTGGACGCCACGGACGAGCAGCGCCGGGCCGCGTCGCGGACCGGAAGCGACGACGCGCTGCCGATGATCCCGCTCGCCGAACTCGCCGCCTCGCTGCCGCGCATCGACCTGCTGCACGTCGACATCCAGGGCGGCGAGGCGGCGCTGATCGCGGAGTGCCTGCCGACCCTCGACGAGAAGGTCGCCTACCTGGTGGTCGGCACCCATTCGCGGCAGATCGAGGGGTCGCTGTTCGACACGCTGCTGCGGTCCGGCTGGCAGCTCGAGATCGAGCGTCCCGCGATCCTGTCGATCAAACCTCTGGCCGGCACGTCGAACCTGTCGGTGGCCGTGGACGGCGTGCAGGGCTGGCGCAACCCGCGCCTGCTGCCGTGAGCGGGCGCCTCGCCCGTCCCCTGAGCGGCCGCGGCGACTACATGCCGCCGCCCCGGCTGCCCGGCGCGAGGCTGGTCGAGATCTCCGCCAGCCGATGCGCCGCGGTCACGATCCGCTCCAGCGCCTGGGCGCGCAGCACCGGGACTTCGGACTCCGCCTCGCCGGTGCGCTCGACGATCTCGTGCAGCAGGGCGTGGAACTCATGCTCCAGCTCCGGCGCGACGTGGGCGCGTCCCAGGCTCACCTCGTCCATCCCTTCGGGGAAGCCCTTGCTGATGTCGAACTGGCTGCCGAAGAAGTAGCGCAGCGCGCCGTCGGCGCCACGCACCGGCGAGATGAACAGCAGGTTCCAGAACATCGCGCCGTCGCGGCGGTAGTTCACGATCCACTCGATGCAGCCCTGGCCGGCATCGAGGCAGGAGCGGATGCGCTGGCGCGCCTGCGGATCGGTATTGGCGCCCTGCAGGAAGCGGCAGTTGCGGCCGATGAGCGCGTCGTGCGGCGCGCCGGCGAGATCCGCGAACGCCTGGTTGACCGCGACCATCGGACAATCCGGCAGGCGCGGATCGGACAGCACCATCGGCATGCCGCTATGCGCCATCGCCGCCGCCAGCGCCTCGGCCATCGCATGGTCGTCCATCGGCAGCTTCCTTCGCACTGGCTCGGACGAGCCGAGGCCTCTCGAGCCCGGGACCCGAGGGGGCAGGACAAGCTAGGACGCTGCCCGCCGGACCGCCAGCCGCGGCCGCGCCGGCGGCGCGCCGCCTCAATGCCGCGGCAAGAGGTGATCGCAGGCGTAGGGCGGCAGCCAGCACGGCCAGCCGAACGCGACGTGGCCGGCCCAGGCCTGCGGCACCTCGCCCGGCCTGATGTTCAGGCCGCCCTGCTGCAGCCAGACCGGGCGGCCCTCGAACGGGCGCGACAGCGAGAGCACGCGCAGGCCCTGGTCGTCGGGCAGGATACGCATGGTCTGGATGTTCTCGAACACGCCGCGCGCATCGGCGAGCCGCGAGCGGCCGAAATAGGATCTCGACCAGTACGGCGGCTTGGCCGCGTACTGCAGCAGCCGCGCGGCGCCGCCGGCGGCCGGCACCGGCACCAGCCGGACGGTGCTGAGCAGCACGACCGCGAGCAGGGCCAGGATCGGCGCCCGGCGCGGCCGGTGCCGCAGCGCATCCAGGAACACCACTCCGAGCAGCGCGAAGCCCGGCAGCAGCCACTTGAAATAATGCACGTTCTTGTAGGCCCACAGCCCGCTGGGCAGCAGGTCGACGTAGCTGAAGAACAGGGCCATGTAGGCCAGCATCATCGCCGTCAGCAGCGTCAGGCCGCGCCGAGCCACGCGCGGCCGCAGGGTGGGCAGCAGCAGCATGCCGGCGAACCCGGCCGCCATCCAGGGCAGCCGCATCAGCAGGCCGCTGCCGGAGGGAAACCAGGGCCTGGGCGCGATCAGCAGCAGCATGGTCTTGAGCGGCAGCTCTTCGAGGCGAAAGCCGATCGCGCGCGAGTTCAGCATGTAGGCGGTCGGATGCGGCCCGTAGATGCGCAGGTACAGCAGGCCGTACGGGAGCGCCGGCAGTGCCGCCCCCAGCAGCAGCAGCGGTGGGTCGGCTGGCCGCAGCGTGCGGTCGCGCAGGCCCCAGGCGCCGAGCAGCACGGCCGCCACCGCCGGCAGCAGCAGGTCGGTCGGGCGGAACAGCCCGATCAGGCTGGCCAGCATCCCGGCCAGCAGCAGACGGCGCCGCCGCCGCGGCCGCGGCTCGTGGAGGGCAGCGCCCAGGTGGCGGACGCACAGCGCCAGGAACAGCCAGATCGCGGCAGTGGCCGGCGTGGTGGTCCACGGGATCACCCAGTTCTCGCGCACCGACTGGCTGCCGAGCGTGCCGAGCAGGAAGGCGCCGGCCGAGGCGGGGACGCCGATGCCGCAGCCGCGCGCGAAGGCGACGAAGCCCGCGAAGCTCGCCAGCAGGCAGGCCAGGTCGACCAGCAGGAAGGGTTGGCTCGGCAGCAGCGACGCGAACGGCGCGCCGAGCAGCGCGTAGCCGAGCGGATACCAGTGCTCGCTCGGCCGCAGGTCGAGAACGGCGAACGCGCGCACCGAGCGCAGGTACAGGCCCTGATCGGACCAGCCCCACCAGCCTTGCGGATACAGCGCCCGCGCGCCCGGCCGCGCCTGGTTGTGCAGGATGCCCATGACGTAGCCGAACACGAGCAACATGGCCGCCATGAGCAGCAGGGCGCGGTCGGGGATGCGCCGCAGCCCCGCGAGCAGGCGCGCCGGCGTCGGTGCGCCGGCACGCCGCGGGAGGGCGGACATCAGCGCTCCGGTGTGGACATCATCGGCGCGCTCAGCCGGCGATGCACGTCCAGCGACAGCCGGTGGTTGAGCGGCGGGAAGGCGCGGCTGCGGCAGCCGGTCCAGTCGCACAGCCGGCAGGACAGCCCGATCGGGGTGGCGGCGGCGGCGATGTCGATGCCGTCGCCGTAGACCAGCGAGGCGGCGTGGCCGATCTCGCATCCCATCGCGATCACGTGCGAGGGCGGCGGCTCGCTCCAGGCGGTGGCGATCCCGGTCACCACGCGCGCGAAGCACAGGTAGGTGGCGCCGTCGGAGAACTGGCCGACCTGGACGTTGATCCGGCCGGGTGCGGCGAAGGCGGTGTTGGCGACCCAGCGCGGGCAGGACCCGCCGGAATGGGCGAGCGGGAAGCCGGCGCCGGAGAACGCCTTGGAGATGTTGCTCGCGGCGTCGATGCGCAGGAAGAAGAACGGCAGGCCGCGCTGCCCGGGCCGCTGCAGCGTCGAGAGGCGCTGCGCCGCCTGCTCGTAGGAGACCGCGAAGCGGGCGGCGAGGATGTCGATGTCGTAGCGGAGCGACGAGGCGGCGGCGAGGATCGCGGCGTAGGGCATCAGCAGCGCCGCCGCGGCATAGTTGATCAGCCCGATGCGCATCACCGACGCCGCCTCCGGCGAGGACGGGGCGACCTCGGCCAGCAGCGCCTCGACGCTGTCATGCGCCTCGATCAGCATCAGCTGGAAGGCCATGTGGAACCCGCGGCTCTCGCGCTTGAGCAGGTCCGACAGCACCAGCAGGCGGCTGCCGGGGCTGTAGGAGCGGAGCGCGCCCTCCAGCGGCGCCACCCGCACCAGCAGGCCGTGCCGATGGCGCAGCCGCTCGGCGATGGCATGGTTCATCTCCGACTGGCCGGCGAGCCCGTCGCCTTCCAGCGCCGCGCGCACCGACTGCGCCGCCTCCTCCAGGGCCGGGAAGTGGTTGCCCTGCCGGTTGAACAGGGCGCGCGCCTCCTCGTGCGGCAGCTTGACCCTGCGGCCGGACGGCAGGGCGACGCCGAGCGCGTCCTCGCGCGCCGCCGCCCAGGCGCGCGACAGCGCCAGCACCGCGCGCGCCGCCGCCGGGTGGGCGGCGATCGCCGCGTACGCCTCCTCGGGGATCGGCTCCCCGTCCAGCAGCGGATCGGTCAGCGCCTCGCGCAGCCCGAGCGCCAGGCTGCGCTGCTCGAGACCGGTGAAGGCCTCCACGTCGACGTCGAGCAGGCGGGTGAGCTTGATCAGCAGCGAGGCGGTGACGCTGCGCTCGTCATGCTCGATCAGGTTGAGGTAGCTGGCCGAGATGCCGAGCCGGGTGGCGAGGCCGGCCTGGGTCAGCCCGCGCTCCTTGCGCAGGCGGCGGATCGCCTGGCCGATCCTGGGGCCGATCATCGGACGGTTCATCGTGGTTATTTACACGATTTACAGATCCGGTCGAAGTCTTGTCACGGCCGCCACCGCTTTACCAGGACGGCGCGGTTTTCCCTCCTGCGCGCGCGGTCGCGGCGTCGTAAGGGAACCGCCTGATGCATGCCGCCGAGGTCGATCATGATCCCCGCCAACGATCCGGACCGCAGCCCCGGACCACGCCGCCGCCCGGCCGCTCGGATCCGGCGCGCGCACCGAACCGTCATCTGACATCCACCGGGGCTCCGGGGGCTTCCGCGCCCCGGCCCGACGGATCAAGCTCGACGCTGAACGTCGTCGGATGAACGAGAACATGGATCGCTCTGCGCGCGCGGCCGGGAACTACGTGGGGCTGGCCGGCCTGCGGGTGGCCCGCACGCTGGCCGACTTCGTCGCCGACGAGGCGCTGCCCGGCACCGGCGTCACCATCGACCGGTTCTGGGCCGGCTTCTCGGACCTGCTCGCGGCACTCGGGCCGCGTCTGGTGGCACTGCTCGCCGAGCGCGACCGGCTGCAGGACGAGATCGACCGCTACCACCGGGCGCAGGCCGGCGAGCGGCCGGACCCGTCGGCGCAGGTCGGCTTCCTGCGCGGGATCGGCTACCTGGTGCCGGAGCCGCCGCCGTTCCGCATCGAGACCCGGGACGTCGACGACGAGATCGCGCGACTGTCGGGTCCGCAGCTGGTGGTGCCGGTGACCAACGCGCGCTACGCGCTGAACGCCGCCAACGCGCGCTGGGGCAGCCTGTACGACGCGCTATACGGCACCGACGCGATCGACGAGGGCGGCGCGCTGGCGCGCGGCGACGGCTTCAACGCCGCGCGCGGCGCCGAGGTGGTGCGTGCCGCCGCGCGGCTGCTCGACACCGTGACGCCGCTGGCGCGGGACGGCGGCGGCCCGGCCGCCCATGCCGAGGTGGTGCGCTACCGGGTCGCGGACGGGGCACTGCGCGCCGATCTCGCGGGCGGCGGCGCGGCGGGGCTCGCGCGGCCGGAGCAGCTCGCGGGCTTCGTCGGCGCCGGCGAGGCGCCCGAGATCGTGCTGCTGCGCCATAACGGGCTGCATCTCGAGCTTTGCATCGACCGCGCCCACAGGGTCGGCCGCGACAGCCCCGCCGGCCTCGCCGACCTCGTGCTGGAGGCGGCGCTGAGCACGATCATCGATCTCGAGGACAGCGTCGCCGCGGTCGATGCCGACGACAAGGTGCTGGTCTACCGCAACTGGCTCGGGCTGATGCGCGGCACCCTCAGTGCGCGCTTCGAGAAGGCGGGGCGCCAGATCGAGCGCCGTCTCGCCGACGACCGCAGGTATCGCACGCCGCAGGGCGGCACGCTGACGCTGCCCGGGCGCAGCCTGATGCTGGTGCGCCATGTCGGCCACCACATGATGACCGACGCGGTGCTGGACCGGCACGGCGAGCCGGTCCCGGAGGGGTTCCTCGACGCGGCGCTGACCGCGCTGATCGCGCTGCACGACCTGCGCGCCGAGGGCCGGCCGCGCAACAGCCGGGCGGGCTCGGTCTACATCGTCAAGCCGAAGCTGCACGGACCGGGCGAGGTGGCGCTGACCGACGCGCTGCTCGCGGCGGTGGAGTCGCTGCTCGGGCTCGCGGCGCACACGCTGAAGCTCGGCATCATGGACGAGGAGCGTCGCACCAGCGCCAACCTCGCCGCCTGCATCGCCGAGGCCCGGCAACGCGTGGTGTTCATCAACACCGGCTTCCTCGACCGCACCGGAGACGAGATCCACACCGCGATGCGCGCGGGCCCGATGGTGCGCAAGGCGGCGATCAAGTCGACGCCCTGGATCGAGGCGTACGAGCAGCGCAACGTCGCGATCGGACTGGCGTGCGGGCTGATCTCGGGGCCGGGCGGGCGGGCGCAGATCGGCAAGGGCATGTGGGCCGCACCCGACCGCATGGCCGAGATGCTGGCGCAGAAGGCGGCCCATCCGCGCGCCGGCGCCAGCACCGCCTGGGTGCCGTCGCCCACCGCGGCGACCCTGCACGCGCTGCATTATCACGAGGTGTCGGTGGCCGAGCGCCAGGACGCGCTGGCGGGCCAGCCGCCGGACGCGCTGGAGACGCTGCTGATCCCGCCGCTCGCCGGCAACGAGGTGCCGGACGCGGCGGCGATCGCCCGCGAGCTCGACAGCAACGCGCAATCCATCCTCGGCTACGTGGTGCGCTGGGTCGATGCCGGCATCGGCTGCTCCAAGGTGCCGGACCTGGACGAGGTCGGGCTGATGGAGGACCGCGCGACGCTGCGCATCTCCAGCCAGCACGTCGCCAACTGGCTGCTGCACGGCCTGGTCTCGGAGCCGCAGGTGATGCAGGCGCTGCGGCGCATGGCGCTCGTGGTCGACCGGCAGAACGCGTCCGATCCGCAGTATCGCCCGATGGCGCCAGGCTATGACGGGCCTGCCTTCAGGGCGGCGTGCGAGCTGGTTCTCGAGGGCGGCGCGCAGCCGAACGGCTACACCGAGGCGACGCTGCATCGCTGGCGGCGGGCGGCGAAATCGCGGCCGGCCGGCTAGCCTGCGCGCATCAAAATCATCGAGCCGGGAGGGCCAGCATGACGACGACGAAATGGGTCTACAGCTTCGGTGCCGACCGCAACGAGGGCGGCGTCGGGATGCGCGACCTGCTCGGCGGCAAGGGCGCCAACCTCGCCGAGATGGCCGCGATCGGCCTGCCGGTGCCGCCCGGCTTCACCATCAGCACCGAGGTCTGCACCGCCTATTACGGCAATGACCGGCACTATCCCGAGGCGCTCGCGGGGCAGGTCGAGGCGGCACTCGGCGAGGTCGAGCGCGCGGTCGGGCTCGCGTTCGGCGACCGCGAGCGGCCGCTGCTGCTCTCGGTGCGCTCCGGCGCGCGGGTCTCGATGCCCGGCATGATGGACACCGTGCTCAATCTCGGCCTCAACGACGAGACCGTGCGCGGGCTGCAGAACTCGTCGGGCGACGGACGCTTCGCCTGGGACAGCTACCGCCGCTTCATCCAGATGTACGGCTCGGTGGTGCTGGGCGTCGGCCACCATCATTTCGAGGAGATCATCGAGGACACCAAGCACGAGCTCGGCGTGCTGGAGGACACGGCACTCGACGCCGGCTCCTGGCAGCAGGTGGCGGAGGCATACAAGGAGCTGGTGCGACGCGAGACCGGCGCGCCGTTCCCGCAGGATCCGCAGGCGCAGCTCTGGGGTGCCATCGGCGCGGTGTTCGGCTCGTGGATGAACCCGCGCGCCAACACCTATCGCCGCCTGCACGACATCCCGGCCGGCTGGGGCACGGCGGTGAACGTGCAGGCGATGGTGTTCGGCAACATGGGCGAGGATTGCGCGACCGGGGTGTGCTTCACCCGCGATCCCTCCACCGGCGAGAACCTGTTCTACGGCGAGTTCCTGGTCAACGCGCAGGGCGAGGACGTGGTCGCGGGCATACGCACGCCGCAGCCGATGTCGGACGCGGGCGCCAAGGGTGGCGAGCTGTCGATGGAGCGCGCGCTGCCGGACGCCTATCGCGAGCTGCTGGGCGTGCGCGACACCCTGGAGCGGCACTACCGCGACATGCAGGACATCGAGTTCACGGTGCAGCAGAACAAGCTCTACATGCTGCAGACCCGCTCGGGGAAGCGCAGCGTGGCGGCGGCGCTGCGCATCGCCATCGAGATGGCGCGCGACGGCCTGATCAGCCGCGAGGAGGCGATCGGCCGCATCACGCCCGCCTCGCTCGACCAGCTGCTGCACCCGACGCTGGACCCGCGCGCCGAGCGCACCGTGATCTCGCGCGGCCTGCCGGCCTCCCCGGGCGCCGCTACCGGGGCCATCCGGTTCTCCGCCGACGAGGTCGAGCGCTGTGCGGCGCGCGGCGAGGACGTGATCCTGGTGCGTATCGAGACCAGCCCGGAGGATGTGCACGGCATGCATGCGGCGCGCGGCGTGCTGACCACGCGCGGCGGGATGACCAGCCACGCCGCGGTGGTGGCGCGCGGCATGGGACGGGTCTGCGTCGCCGGCTGCGGCGGCATCCGGGTGGATTACGCCAGGCAGACCCTGTCGGCCGGGGGCCACGAGCTGCGCGCCGGGGACTGGATCACGCTCGACGGCTCCACCGGCGAGGTGTTCGCCGGCCGCGTCGCCACCGTCGAGCCGGCGCTGTCGGAGGATTTCGCCACCCTGATGTCGTGGGCCGACACGTCGCGTCGCATGAAGGTGCGCGCCAACGCCGAGACCCCGGGGGACGCCGCGACCGCGCACAAGTTCGGCGCCGAGGGCATCGGGCTGTGCCGCACCGAGCACATGTTCTTCGGCCCCGAGCGGATCGGCGCGATGCGGCAGATGATCATGGCCGACGACGAGGCCGCCCGCCGCCGGGCGCTGGCGACGCTGCTGCCGTTCCAGCGCGACGACTTCGCCTCGCTGTTCCGCATCATGGCCGGGCTGCCGGTGACGATCCGGCTGCTCGATCCGCCGCTGCACGAGTTCCTGCCGCACGCCGAGGCGGAGCTCGCCGAGATGGCGGAGGCGCTGGGCCAGGACGTCGAGGCGCTGGCGCAGCGGCGCGCGGCGCTGTCGGAGAGCAACCCGATGCTCGGCCATCGCGGCTGCCGGCTGGGCATCAGCTTCCCGGAGATCTACGAGATGCAGGCGCGCGCCATCTTCGAGGCGGCGGTGCTGGTGTCGCGGGAGACCGGGCGCGCGGTGGTGCCGGAGGTCATGATCCCGCTGGTGGGCACCGCGCGCGAACTCGAGATCACCCGCGCCGAGGTCGAGCGCGTGGCCCGCGAGGTGATCGGCAGCGCCGGGCTCGCGATCGACTACATGGTCGGCACCATGATCGAGCTGCCGCGCGCCGCCCTGACCGCGGACCGGATCGCGCCGCATGCGGACTTCTTCTCGTTCGGCACCAACGACCTCACCCAGACCACCTTCGGCCTGTCGCGCGACGACGCCGGCAGCTTCCTGCCCGCCTACCTGGAGAAGGAGATCTGGGCCAAGGATCCGTTCGTCACCCTCGACCAGGACGGCGTCGGCGCCCTGGTGGAGATCGCCGCGCGCAAGGGACGCGGCAGCAAGCCGGGCCTGAAGCTCGGCATCTGCGGCGAGCATGGCGGCGACCCGGCCTCGATCGCCTTCTGCGACGGCCTCGGGCTCGACTACGTGTCGTGCTCGCCGTTCCGGGTGCCGATCGCGCGGCTGGCCGCGGCACAGGCGGCGCTGTCGCGGGCGAAGCCGGGCTGAGCGATCCCGCGGACGGGCGGGCGAACATGGACGAGCACCGCATCAGCCTGCACCTGGTCTCGGACGCCACCGGCGAGACGCTGAACTCGGTCGCCCGCGCCACGGTCGCGCAGTTCGAGCACACCCACGTGGTGTATCACCGCTGGAACCTGATACGCACCCGGCTGCACCTGCACCGGGTGGTGGAGGGGATCGAGGCCGACCCCGGGCCGGTGCTGTCCTCGATGATGGACCGCACGCTGCGCAGCGCGCTCGACGTCGCCTGCAACCACCTCAAGGTGCAGGTGGTGAACGTGCTCGATCCGGTGCTGGCGATGCTGCAGGAGACGCTGGGCGAGAAGGTGCAGGGCCGGCCCGGCATCCAGTACGTGCTCGACGACGAGTACTACAGGCGGATCGACGCCATGCACTACGTGCTGGCGCACGATGACGGCCAGGCGATCGCCGGGCTGCACGAGGCGGACGTGGTGCTGGTCGGCGTCTCGCGCGCCTCGAAGACGCCCACCTCCTTCTACCTCGCCAATCGCGGGGTGAAGGCGGCGAACGTGCCGCTGGTGTCGAACGTGCCCCTGGCGCCGGAACTGCTGGCGCTGCGTCGTCCGGTGGTCGGCCTGACCATCGATCCGCGCACGCTGGTGGAGATACGGCGCCACCGGCTGCGCGCGATCGTGCCGCAGGGGGCGGGGCGGATCGAGCAGGTCAGCCACGTCTATGTCGATCCCGAGGCGGTGCGCGACGAGGTGGTGTGGGCGCGCCGGCTGTGTACGCGCCACGGCTGGCCGGTGATCGACGTCAGCCGCCGCTCGATCGAGGAGACCGCCGCCGCCGTCATCGAGCTGCAGGAGCTGTGGCACAGCCGGCAGTCGCGCCGGCAGGAGTGAGCGGCGAGCTGGCGGGCTTGTTGAAATTAAGGCAAGGGATCTGCCCTTGACCCGTTGGGGCCGGCGGCCCCAAACCCCGATCTTAAAATAGGGTTTTCAATGGCTTGGTCTTTGATGGGGTCAAGCGGCAAAGCCCCTTGCCTTCCGTGCACGGCAGCATGGCTCAGTGCCGCCGGTGCAGCAGGCAGACCAGGGTGAACAGCCGGCGCGCGGTCTCGAAATCGATGACGATGTGCCGACGCAGCCGCTCGATGATCAGGCTGGCGCCCTCGTTGTGCAGGGCGCGCCGGCCCATGTCGATCGCCTGCAGATGCGCGGTGGGGCCGTGGGCGAGCGCGCCGTCATAGCTCTCGACGAGCAGGTGATAATCCTTGATCAGGCGCCGGAACGGACTGAGCGCGAACATGAACAGGCGCAGCGGCCGGTCCTCGCGGTCGCGCACGTCCAGCATCAGGCGACCGCCGTGGAGCGACACGTAGAGCGCGAAGGGTCCGGTCAGCCCGACCGGCGCGAAGCGGCCGCAGGCCTGCAGGTCGCGCGTCGCCTGCTCCAGGTCGGGGCCGCCGCCCTCGCCCTGAAGCACCACGTGGGCCAGGGCATCGTCGCGCCGGTCCGGATCGTCAGGCGCGGGGTTCTCGCTTTGGTCAGCCACCGCCAGGCCCGTCCCACCGTCAGCGGGCGACCCTAGAAGGCGGGTCGCGGGAGAACAAGGCGCGCATGGCCGGCCCGACGCCGGGGCGCGCGATCAGGCCGGTTCGTCGGCCGCGGCCTCGTCCTCCGACGCACCGCCCCAGGAGGTCGCCGCGAGGGTCGCCTCGCCGCCGACCACGTCGTCGCTCGGCCCGGCTTGCGCCTGGGCGGCGCCGGCCGCCTGCGCCACGCTTCCCGGCGGCGTGCCCGCCGCCAGCGCCACGTTTTCCGGCGGCGTTCCCGCCGCCAGCGCCACGTTTTCCGGCGGCGTTCCCGCCGCCTCGGGCCGCGACACGACGCCGGCCGCATCGAACGGCGCGGTGCCGGCGCCGTCGGGATTTTCGGTCGGCGGGCTCGGTAGGGCGGGGAGATCGGACATGGCTGCCTCCTGCATGCAGCCGTCGCAACGCCCGGGAAGCGCATGGCGTTCGCCGCCCGGCTTGTTGCCGAGGCGGCTTGGTCTATGCTTTGGGCCAACGCGATTGACCGATACGTCAAGCGAAGCAGGACGGGAGACGGGCCGGTGCAGGACGTCGTGATCGCGGGCTATGCCCGCTCCGCATTCCATCCCGCGGGCAAGGGTGCGCTGGCACGGGTCCGGCCGGACGATCTCGCGGCCGCGGTGGTGCGTGGCCTGATCGCGCGCAGCGGCATCGACGTGGCGGCGATCGAGGACCTGATCGTCGGCTGCGCCTTTCCCGAGGCCGAGCAGGGCGGCAACGTCGCGCGCCTGATCGGCCTGCTCGCCGAGCTGCCGCTCTCGGTCGGCGGCGTCACCGTCAACCGTTTCTGCGGCTCCTCGATGCAGGCGATCCACATGGCCGCCGGCGCGATCCGCATGGATGCCGGCGACGCCTTCATCTGCGCCGGCATCGAGAGCATGAGCCGGGTGCCGATGGGCGGCTACAACCCGCTGCCCAACCCCGCGCTCGCGGCCCGCAGCGCCGGCGCCTACATGGCCATGGGAGACACCGCGGAGAACGTGGCGCGCCGCTACGAGATCCCGCGCGAGGCGCAGGAGGCGTTCGCGGTGCGCAGCCAGCAGCGCGCCGGCGCTGCGCAGCAGGCCGGCCGGCTCGCCGAAGAGATCGTGCCCTATGTCGGCCAGGGCGGGGGCAAGGAGGGCGCCGTCGAGCTGGACGGCTGCCTGCGTCCGGCCACCAGCGCCGAGGCGCTGGCCGGGCTGAAGCCCGCGTTCCAGGCCGGCGGCACGGTAACCGCCGGCACCGCCTCGCCGCTGACCGACGGCGCGAGTGCGGTGCTGGTATGCAGCGCCGGCTTCGCGCGCGCGAACCGGCTGCAGCCGCTGGCGCGCATCGCCGGCATCGCGGTCTCGGGCTGCGAGCCCGAGATGATGGGCCTCGGACCGATCAAGGCGTCGCGTAAGGCGATGGCGCGCGCCGGCGGCATCGCGATCGAGCAGATCGGCGTCGTCGAGCTGAACGAGGCCTTCGCCGCCCAGGCGATCGCCTGCGCCCGCGAGCTCGGGGTGCGCGACGAGACGCTGAACATCGATGGCGGCGCGATCGCGATCGGCCATCCGCTGGGCGCCACCGGCGCGCGCATCGTGGGCAAGGCGGCGTCGCTGCTGCGTCGCGAGGGTGCGCGCTACGCGCTGGCGACGCAGTGCATCGGCGGCGGCCAGGGCATCGCCACCGTGCTGGAGCGGGCGTGATGGCGGACCCCGACGAGGGCGGCATACGCCGCGCCTGCGTGATCGGCGCCGGCGTGATGGGCACCGCGATCGCCGCCCAGATCGCCAACTCCGGCACCCCGGTGCTGCTGCTGGACATCCCGCCCCAGCAGGACGGTGCCCGGCATGGCGCGCGCGACCAGCTGGCGCGCGACGCGGTGGCGCGCGCGCTCAGGACCGATCCGGCGCCGTTCATGTCGGCCGCCGCCGCCGGGCTGATCGAGACCGGCTGCATCGACGACGACCTCGCCCGGGTCGCGGAATGCGACTGGATCATCGAGGCGGTGGTGGAGCGGCTCGACGTCAAGCAGGCGCTGTATCGCAGGCTGGAGGCGCATCGGCGTCCCGGCACCGCGGTCAGCTCCAACACCTCGACGATCCCGCGCGCGCGGCTCGTCGAGGGGCTGCCCGCGGCGCTGTCGCGGGATTTCCTGATCACCCACTTCTTCAATCCGCCGCGCTACATGCGCCTGCTCGAGGTCGTGCCGGGGCCGGATATCGACGCGGCACTGCTGGCGCGCCTCGAGGCGTTCTGCGACCGGCGTCTCGGCAAGAGCGTCGTGCGGGCGCACGACACCCCCGGCTTCATCGCCAACCGCATCGGCACCTACTGGCTGCAGCGCGGCCTGCTGGAGGCGGTGGATGGCGGCCTCACGGTGGAGGAGGCCGATGCCGCGATCGGCCGCGCGCTGGGCATCCCGAAGACCGGCGTGTTCGGGCTGATCGACCTGGTCGGGCTCGACCTGATGCCGCACATCACCGCCAGCCTGAAGGCGTCGCTGCCCGCCGACGACCCGTTCCGCGCGCTGCTGCGCGAGCTGCCGCTGCTCGACCGCATGATCGAGCGGGGGCTGACCGGCCGCAAGGGCGGCGGCGGCTTCTACCGGATCCAAGGGCCCGACAAGGTAAGGCAGTCCATCGGGCTCGTGAGCGGCGAGTATCGGCCCTCGCGCCGCGTCGAGCTGCCGGCGGCGCTGGCGCGCGACCCGGCGGCGCTGCTCGCCTCCGACGACCGGCTCGGCGCCTATGCCTGGAAGGTGATGGGCGCCACGCTCGCCTACGCCGCGAGCCTGGTGCCGGCGGTCGCGGACGACATCGCCGCGGTCGACGCCGCGATGCGCCTGGGCTTCAACTGGAAGCAGGGACCGTTCGAGCTGCTCGACCGCATCGGCCCGGCCGCGGTCGCCGCCCGGCTGCGGCGCGAGGGTGCCGCGGTGCCGGCGCTGCTGCAGCGCGTCGGCGAGGGCAGCTTCTACCGCACCGAGGGCGGCGCGCTGCTGCAGTTCGGCCCCGACGGCGGCTACCATCCGGTGACGCGTGCGGAGGGGGTGTTGCTGCTCGAGGACGTCAAGCGGGCCGGGGCGGCGCTGCTGCGCAACAAGGGTGCCGCGGCCTGGGACCTGGGCGACGGGGTCGCGTGCTTCGAGATCACGACGAAGATGAACGCCATGGACGAGCCGGTGCTCAACCTGCTGGGCCGCACCGTCGCCCTGGTGCGCGAGCGGTTCCGGGCGCTGGTGCTGTACACCGACGCCGGCAACTTCTCCGCCGGCGCCAACCTGGGCCTCGCCCTGTTCGCCGCCAACATCGCCGCCTGGGGCGAGATCGACAAGCTGATCGGCACCGGCCAGCAGGTGTTCAAGGCGCTGAAATACGCGCCGTTCCCGGTGGTCGCCGCGCCGGCCGGCCTGGCGCTCGGCGGCGGCTGCGAGCTGGTGCTGCACGCCGACGCGGTGCAGGCGCATGCGGAGCTGTATATCGGCCTGGTCGAGTGCGGCGTCGGGCTGGTGCCAGGCTGGGGCGGCACCGGCGAGATGCTGGCGCGCTGCCAGCAGCCCGGCGATCCGCGCGGCCCGGTGCCGGCGGCGGCGCGGCTGTTCGAGACCATCGGCACCGCGACCGTCTCGAGATCCGCCGACGAGGCGGGGCGCCTGCGCTTCCTGCGCGACGGCGACGGCATCACCATGAATCGCGACCGGCTGCTCGCCGACGCCAAGGCGCGGGCGCTGTCGATGGTGCCGGACTACGTGCCGCCGGCGCCGCCCGAGTTCCGCCTCTCCGGCGCCTCCGGCCGGCTGCTGATGCGCCTCGCGGCGGAGGGTTTCCGCAGGCGGGGCCTGGCGGGCGAGTACGACATGACCATATCCGACGCTCTGGCCGAGGTGCTCAGCGGGGGCGAGGCCGACCTGGTCGACGCCGTGTCCGAGAAGTCGCTGCTGGAGCTGGAGCGGCGCGTGTTCCTGCGGCTGATCCGCTCGGAGCGGAGCCTGGCGCGGATCGAGCACATGCTCGACACCGGCAAGCCGCTGCGGAACTAGAGCATGATCCGATCGCATAGGCTCACGGATCACGCTCTAGCCTGTTGTTTTGACGAGCATCTTCACCCGATCAGGTGATCCGCCTGATCGGGATCTGCTCTAGGATCGGGAGGCAGAGACCGTGCAGACCTACAACGCGCCGCTCCGCGACATGCGCTTCGTGCTGCACGAGCTGCATGATTTCGCGGGCCTTGCCGCCCTGCCCGCCTTCCGCGAGCTCGATGCCGACACCGTGGACAGCGTGCTGGCGGAGGCGGGCCGGCTCGCGACCGAGGTGCTGCTGCCGCTGAACGCCAGCGGCGACCTGGAGGGCTGCCGGATCGAGAACGGCGTGGTGCGCACCCCGGCCGGCTTCCGCGAGGCCTATGACCGGTTCCGCAGCGCGGGCTGGAGCGCGCTCGCCGACGATCCGGAGTTCGGCGGACAGGGGCTGCCGGAGAGCGTCAACAAGCTGGTCGAGGAGATGATCTGCGCGACCAACCTCTCCTTCAGCCTCTATCCCGGCCTGACCCACGGCGCCGTGCAGTCGCTCAAGCAGTTCGGCGCGCCAGAGCTCAAGCAGCTCTACCTGGCGAAGATGATCTCCGGCGAGTGGTCCGGCGCGATGGCCCTGACCGAGGCGCATTGCGGCACCGACCTCGGCATGCTGCGCACCCGCGCGGTGCCGCAGCCCGATGGCAGCTACCGCCTGGACGGGTCGAAGATCTTCATCTCCGCCGGCGACCACGACCTGACCGACAACGTCATCAGCCTGGTGCTCGCCCGCATGCCCGAGGCGCCGGCCGGAGTGAAGGGCATCAGCCTGTTCCTGGTGCCGAAGTTCCTGGTGGACGAGGCGGGCCGGCTCGGCGCGCGCAACGGCGTCGTCTGCACCGGCATCGAGCACAAGATGGGCCTCAACGCGTCGGCCACCTGCCAGATCAGCTTCGAGAACGCCCAAGGCTGGCTGGTGGGCGCGCCCCACAAGGGCATGCAGGCGATGTTCGCGATGATGAACGCCGAGCGGCTCGGCGTCGGCATCCAGGGGCTGGGCATCGTCGAGGCCGCCTACCAGAGCGCGGTCGCCTATGCCCGCGACCGGCTGCAGGGACGCTCGCTGGCCGGCGCCAGGCGCCCCGACCTGGCCGCCGACCCGATCATCGTGCATCCCGACGTGCGCCGCATGCTGATGACGATGCGCGTCTACGGCGAGGGCTGCCGCGCGGTCGGCATCTGGGTGGCGCGCGCGATGGACCTGGCGGCGCACGCCACCGGCCAGCAGGAGCGCGACGAGGCGTCGGATTTCGTGGCGCTGATGACGCCGGTGGTGAAGGCGCTGTTCACCGATCTCGGCTTCGAGGCGGCGAGCCTGGGCGTGCAGGTCCATGGCGGCCACGGCTATGTCCGCGAGCACGGGGTCGAGCAGTACGTGCGCGACGCCCGCATCGCCATGCTCTACGAGGGCACCAACGGCATCCAGGCGCTCGACCTGGTCGGACGCAAGATGCCGGCCCACACCGGCCGCTACCTGCGCCGCTTCTTCCACCCGGTCGCGGCGATGATCGCCGAGGGCAAGAAGCAGCCGGGGGTGGCGAAGCTCGCCGAGGCGCTGGAGCGCGCCTTCGGCGCCCTGCAGCTGGCCAGCGCGCAGGTCGCCAGCGCGTCGCTGCAGGATGCCGAGGAGGCCGGCGCCGCCGCAGTCGACTATCTGCGCCTGCTGGGGCTGGTGAGCATGGGCGCGATGTTCGTGCGCTCGGCCGGCATCGCCCACGCCAGGCAGGCGGAGGCCGGCCCGGAGGGCGATGCGGACGCAGGCTTCTACCGCGCCAAGCTGGCCTCGGCGCAGTTCTTCATCGACCGCATCCTGCCGCAGGCGACCGCCCTGTTCCTGGCGATCAAGTCGGGCAAGGCTTCCACCATGGCGCTGGAGGAGGCCGCCTTCTGAGGCCGGCCCGTGGCAAGATCCATCGCGCGATGCGCCGGACGACCGGCGCCCAGGCTTGAGGAATGAGTGTCGTGTCCGAGCGTGAGAGCATGGAGTTCGACGTCGTCGTGGTCGGCGGCGGACCGGCCGGGCTGGCGGCGGCGATCCGGTTGAAGCAGCTGGCGCCCGACGCCTCGGTGTGCCTGGTGGAGAAGGGCAGCGAGATCGGCGCCCACATCCTGTCGGGGGCCGTGATCGAGCCGCGCGCGCTCGACGAGCTGATCCCGGACTGGCGCGAGCGCGGCGCGCCGCTCGACACGCCGGCGACCGAGGACCGCATGCTGTACCTGACGCGTCGGCGCAGCGTGCGGGTGCCGATGCTCGGCACGCTGATGCCGCACATGAGCAACCACGGCAACTACATCGTCAGCCTGGGCGACGTGTGCCGCTGGCTCGCCGGGCAGGCCGAGGCGCTCGGGGTGGAGATCTATCCGGGCTTCGGCGCGGCCGAGCTGCTGGAGGAGCAGGGCCGCATCGCCGGTGTCGCCACCGGCGACATGGGGGTGACGCGCACCGGCGAGCGCGGCCCGAACTTCGCCGCCGGCATGGAGCTGCGCGCGGCCTACACCCTGTTCGCCGAGGGCTGCCGCGGATCCCTGTCCAAGCGCCTGATGGCGCGGTTCGGGCTGCGACGCGGCGTCGACCCGCAGACCTACGGGCTCGGCGTCAAGGAGCTGTGGGAGGTGCCGCGCGCGCAGCACCGGCCGGGCCTGATCCAGCACAGCTTCGGCTGGCCGCTGGACCACCGCACCTATGGCGGCTCCTGGATGTATCATTTCGGCGACAACCTGGTGTCGTACGGCTTCGTGGTCGGACTGGACTACCCCAACACCTGGCTGTCGCCGTTCGACGAGATGCAGCGGCTCAAGACCCATCCGGCGATCCGCCCGTTCCTGGAGGGCGGCAAGCGCATCTCATACGGCGCCCGCGCCCTGTCCGAGGGCGGGCTGCAGTCGATCCCGCGCCTGAGCTTCCCCGGCGGCGCGCTGGTCGGCGACGCAGCCGGCTTCCTCAACGTGCCCAAGATCAAGGGCACCCACGCGGCGATGAAGTCCGGCATGCTCGCCGCCGAGGCCGTGGCCGAGGCGCTCGCCGGGACCCGTCCCGCGGAGCCCGGCTCCTACACCGCGCGGGTGCGCGCCTCGTGGCTGTGGCGCGAGCTGCGCGAGGTGCGCAACGTGCGCCCGGCCTTCGCCCGGTTCGGCACCGTCGCCGGCGCGGCCTATGCCGGCATCGACGCCATGATCCTGCGCGGCCGGGCGCCGTGGACGTTCCGGCACCGTCACGCCGACCACGAGGTGCTGGACGACCGGGCGCAGGCCGCGCCGATCGACTATCCGAGGCCGGACGGCCGCCTCACCTTCGACAAGCTATCCTCGGTGTTCCTGTCCAACACCAACCACGAGGAGGACCAGCCGGTGCACCTGGCGCTGCGCGATCCGGGGCGCTGGCGGAGCGTCAACTGGGACCGCTACGGCTCGCCGGAGAGCCGCTACTGCCCGGCCGGCGTCTACGAGGCGGTCGACACCGACACCGTGCCGCGGCTGCAGATCAACGCGCAGAACTGCGTGCACTGCAAGACCTGCGACATCAAGGATCCGACCGAGAACATCGACTGGTCCGCACCCGAAGGCGGCGGCGGCCCGAACTATCCGGGCGGGATGTAGTTCTTCTCCGCGACTGCAAGGAAGTGCCACGCCCATGAAGCTGCTCGTCCCCGTCAAGCGCGTCGTCGACTACAACGTCAAGGTGCGCGTGAGAGCGGACGGTTCCGGCGTCGAGACCGCCGGCGTCAAGATGTCGATGAACCCGTTCGACGAGATCGCCGTCGAGGAGGCGGTGCGCCTGAAGGAGAAGGGTGCCGCGAGCGAGATCGTCGCGGTCTCGATCGGGGCCGCGCAGTGCCAGGAGACGCTGCGCACGGCGCTGGCGATGGGTGCCGACCGCGCCATCCTGGTGCAGACCGACGCCAGCCCCGAGCCGCTCGCGGTGGCCAAGATGCTCCGCGTGCTGGTCGAGCGCGAGCAGCCCGGGCTGGTGGTGATGGGCAAGCAGGCGATCGACGACGACATGAACGCGACCGGGCAGATGCTGGCCGGGCTGCTCGGCTGGTCGCAGGGCACGTTCGCGAGCAAGCTGGAGCTGTCGGAGGGGGGGGCCACGGTGACGCGCGAGGTCGATGGCGGGCTGGAGACCGTGGCGCTGACCCTGCCGGCGATCATCACCGTCGACCTGCGCCTGAACGAGCCGCGCTACGCCTCGCTGCCCAACATCATGAAGGCGCGCAAGAAGCCGCTGCGAGACCCTGACCCCGGCGGAGCTGGGAGTGGATGCGAGCCCGCGCCTGGTGACGGTCAAGGTCACCGAGCCGCCCTCGCGCAAGGCCGGCGTCAAGGTCGGCTCGGTCGCCGAGCTGGTGGAGAAGCTGCGCCACGAAGCCAAGGTGATCTGACCATGACCGCACTCGTCCTGCTCGACCACGAGGCCGGCCAGATCAAGCAGGCCTCGCGCTCGGCGATCGCGGCGGCCGCGTCAAGCTCGGCGAGGTGCACGTGCTGGTCGCGGGCCACGAGGTCGGCGCGGTCGCCGAGGCCGCCTCCAGGATCGCCGGCGTGGCGCGCGTGCTGCGCGCCGACGCCGCCGGCTACGCGGCGCCGCTGGCCGAGCCGCTGGCGGCGCTGCTGGTCTCGCTGGCCGGCCCGTACCACCACCTGCTCGCCGCCGCCACCGCCACCGGCAAGAACGTGATGCCGCGCCTCGCCGCCCTGCTCGACGTGCAGCCGATCAGCGACATCGTCGCCGTGGTGGACCAGGACAGCTTCGTCCGTCCGATCTATGCCGGCAACGCGCTCGCGACCGTGCGCTCGGCGGACGCCCGCAAGGTGCTGACGGTGCGCGCCGCCGCCTTCGACCCGGCGGCGGCGTCGGGAGGCAGCGCCACGATCGAGGCGGTCGAGACCGTGGCGTGCGCCCCGCTCTCCCGCTTCGTCTCCGCCGAGCTGTCGCGCAGCGAGCGGCCGGAGCTGGCCTCGGCACGGGTGATCGTCTCGGGCGGGCGCGGCATGCAGAACGGCGAGAACTTCAGGCTGCTCGATCCGATCGCCGACAGCCTGGGGGCGGCGATCGGCGCCTCGCGCGCCGCGGTCGATGCCGGCTTCGTGCCGAACGACTACCAGGTCGGGCAGACCGGCAAGATCGTGGCTCCCGACCTCTACGTCGCGATCGGCATCTCCGGCGCGATCCAGCATCTCGCCGGCATGAAGGACAGCAAGGTCATCGTCGCCATCAACAAGGATGGCGAGGCGCCGATCTTCCAGGTGGCGGATTACGGGCTGGTCGCGGACCTGTTCCGCGCGGTGCCGGAGCTCGACGCCGAGCTGAAGCGGACCGCCTGACCGCCGCCCGGCGGTTCCGCGTCGGCGGCAAGGCGAGCGTGGTGGAGCTGAGGGGAATCGAACCCCTGACCTCCTCATTGCGAACGAGGCGCTCTACCAACTGAGCTACAGCCCCGCCTTGCAGGCGGCGGAAGGTAGCCAACGCCGAAGCTAAGTCAAGGGACGCCGTCCCCCGGCGCAGTATCCCGCGGCGCATCCCTGGCCACGGCGGCGCGCCGTTGCATGCGCCCCGCCGTCTCGCTAGCTTCCGGCACCATGCAGCGAGGCGCACCTTCGTGGTTTTGTCCAGCCTGTTCCAGCTTCTCTTCCTGCTGATCCAGCTGTTCTCCTGGGCGCTGATCCTGTCGTGCGTGTTCAGCATGCTGTTCGCGTTCGGCGTGCTCGACCCGCGCAACCGGATGGTCTGGAACGTCGGCAACTTCCTCAACCGCGTCACCGAGCCGGCGCTGGCGCCGGTGCGACGCATCATGCCGAGCTTCGGCAACGTCGACCTGTCGCCGCTGGTGGTGCTGCTGCTGCTGCGCTACCTGCTGGTGCCGCTGCTCGCGGAGGTCGAGATCCGGCTGGCGGGCAGCGGGTTCGGCGTGTGAGCGGCCGCTAGATGAGCGGCCGATACTGGCAGGAGCTGCGCTGGCCGGAGTTCGCCGCGCTGGACGCGTCGCGCACGGTCGCGGTGCTGCCGGTGGCGGCGATCGAGCAGCACGGCCCGCATCTGCCGGTCCAGGTCGATGCCTGCATCAACGAGGGCATCCTGCGGCATGCCCTGCCGCGTGTGCCGGACGACCTCCAGGTGCTGGCGCTGCCGATGCAGGCGGTCGGCAAGAGCGACGAGCACCTGGCCTATCCGGGCACCCTGACGCTCGACGCCGAGACGCTCACCCGGGTGCTGGTCCAGATCGGCGAGAGCGTCGCCCGCGCCGGGCTGCGCCGGATCGTGCTGTTCAACTCGCACGGCGGCAACCCGCAGGTGCTCGACATCGTCGCGCGCACTCTGCGGGTCCGGCACGGGCTGTTCGTGGTCAACCTGATGTGGGGGCGGCTCGGCCTGCCGGACGGCCTGTTCGGCGCCCACGAGCTGACGCACGGCATCCATGGCGGCGACGTTGAGACCTCGGTGATGCTGCATCTGCGCCCAGACCTGGTCGACATGTCGCGCGCCCGCGACTTCGTGCCCTGGACGGTGGCGATGGCGGAGCGCTTCGAATTGCTGACCGCGGAGGGCCGGATCGGCTTCGGCTGGCAGACCCAGGACCTGCACCGCGCCGGCGCCTGCGGCAACGCCGCCGCCGCCACCGCGGAGAAGGGCGAGCAACTGGTGGCGCACGCATCCGAGCGGCTGATCGCGCTGCTGCGCGAGGTGTCGCGCTATCCGCTCGACGCGATCAACGACCAGATCGACGCGGACGGGTGAAGCAAGGCTGGGCTCTGCCCAGACCCGCCAAAGGCCCAGGCCTTTGGAAACCATCCTAAGATAAAGGGTTTCTCAAGGCTCCGCCTTGAGCGGGTCCAGGGCAGAGCCCTGGCCTGGCGTGGGTCACATGCAAGAGCCATCGGTACGAGGCCGGAGATTTGACTTTACCCGCCAGGCGTCCCCTGCTTGCTTGTGTTGCAACAGGGCCCGGCGGATGGCCGGGGAGCAGGAGAGGCAGGATCGGCCGGACGAGAGCGCCATGGACCCGAGTGCCGATCCCGCCGCGGGAGGCCAAGGCGATGTCCCACTTCTCAGCTTCCGGCAGCGCCTGGTCTTGAGTTCCGATCTCGTCGCGGCCGGAGCGGCCCCCGGCATCGCCATCGTCGGCGCCGGCTTCAGCGGCACGTTGCTGGCGCTGCACCTGCTGCAGCGGGTGCCGCCGCAGACCCGGGTGGTGCTGATCGAGCGCAACGCCCAGTTCGGCCGCGGCCCGGCCTACTCCACCGGCTCCTCGCACCTGCTCAATGTGCCGGCCGGCAAGATGAGCGCGTTCCACTCGCGGCCGTCCGACTTCCTGCACTGGCTGCAGGGCCTGCCGGCGGAGGAGCTGTGCGGGCTCGAGGCCGCCGCCTCCAGCTTCGTGCCGCGCCGCATGTTCGGCCGCTACGTGCGACACCTGCTCAACCTGGAGATGAAGACCGCCGAGCGGCGCGACCAGCTCGAGCTGGTGCGCGGCGACGTCACCGACATCGCGACCAACGGCGGCGGCCTGACCCTGACGATGGAGCGTCGCAGCGTCGAGGTCGACCGCGCGGTGCTGGCGATCGGCAACTTCCCGCCCGCACCGCCGCCGGTGGCCGACATGGCGTTCTACGACACGCCGCTCTATCGCCCCGACCCGTGGGCGCCCGACACCCTGACGGAGCTCGATCCGGCGCTGCCGGTGCTGCTGATCGGCACCGGCCTGACCACGATCGACACCGTGATCTCGCTGCTCGACCAGGGCCATCGCGGCCCGATCACCGCGCTGTCGCGCCGCGGGCTGCTGCCGCACCGGCACGCCGCCAGCCCGGCCCCGCTGGACATGCCGGAGGCCGACGCCTTTCCCACCCGGGTGAACGCGCTCGCCCGCGCGCTGCGCGAGGGCAGCCGGCGCGCGCGGGCGGCCGGCGGCAGCTGGCACGCGGTGATCGACGAGCTGCGGCCGATCACCACCGAGCTGTGGCAGGCGATGTCGCACCGCGACCGGGCGCGCTTCCTGCGTCACATGCGGCCCTGGTGGGACGTGCATCGCCACCGCGTCTCGGGCCCGGTCGCCGAGCGGATCGAGCGCGCGCGCGAGAGCGGCCAGCTGCGCATACGCGCCGGCCGCATACGCGAGTATCGCGTGCGCGACGACGCGCTGGTCGACATCGTGTTCCGTCCCCGCTTCGGCGACGGGCTGGACGCGGTGCGCGCCGGCCGGGTGATCAACTGCGCCGGCCCGGATGCCGACTACAGCCGGATCCGCGATCCGCTGGTGCGCTGCCTGCTGGCCAAGGGGATGGTGCGTCCGGACAGCCTCTGCCTCGGCCTCGACGTCACCGCCAACTGCGCCCTGCTCGGCCGCGACGGCTCGATCTCGCGCCGGCTGTTCGCGGTGGGTCCGGTGACCAAGGGCACGTTCTGGGAGATGACGGCGGTGCCGGACATACGCCAGCAGGCGGAGTTCCTGGCGGGCCAGCTCGCCTCGCTGATCAGGCCGCCGCGACCGGCGTCGATGGCGCCGTCGCTGCCGGCGATCGGCCAGGTGGCGTGAGCGGCGTCTACACGTTCGCTTGATCTGCGCGCTTGATTCCACGGCGGCGACTCGCTAGATACCGCTCCGGTGCGCTGCGCGCGCCATATCTGTCCCCCTGGCGCGCCGCGCGCGCCATATCTGTCTCCCTGGCGCGCCGCGCGCGTCGTATCTGTCCTCTCGAGAGGGTCTTCCTGGCGCGGACGGGATGCCGCACCGGAAATCGACACCCACGCAGCCACCCGGGACATGACCGGCACCTGGTCGGTTCCTGCGCCCGTCGGCGCCGCCCTCTCCACCACCACTCACTCATGACCTCCGAGGCCGGGCCCGTGTCGAGCGGACGTCCCTCGCCTCACCCTGGCGCCAGGAGGCGCCCCGAATGACAAGTTTCGCCGACCTCAAGCTTTCCGAGCCGTTGCTGCGCGCCCTCGCCGAAGAGGGCTACACCACGCCGACCCCGATCCAGGCGGGCGCGATCCCGCACCTGATGCATGGCCGCGACCTGCTCGGGCTGGCGCAGACCGGCACCGGCAAGACCGCCGCCTTCGCGCTGCCGATCCTGCACCGGCTCTCCACCCATCGCCGTCCCGCCGCGGCCCGCGGCGCCCGCGTGCTGGTGCTGGCGCCGACCCGCGAGCTCGCCTCGCAGATCGATGCCAGCTTCGTCACCTACGCCCGCCACATGCGCCTGTCGCACACGGTGGTGTTCGGCGGCGTCGGCCAGGGCCGTCAGGTCGACGCCATGCGGCGCGGCGTCGACGTGCTGGTGGCGGCACCCGGCCGCCTGCTGGACCTGATCGGCCAGGGCCATATCGACCTCTCCGCGGTGGAGGTGCTGGTACTGGACGAGGCCGACCGCATGCTCGACATGGGCTTCGTGCGCGACATCCGGCGCGTGGTCTCGATGCTGCCGCGCGACCGCCAGACCCTGCTGTTCTCGGCGACCATGCCGAAGAGCATCGCCGAGCTCGCCGACGGCCTGCTGCGCGATCCGGCCAAGGTGGAGGTGACGCCGCCCTCGACCACGGTGGACCGCATCCGCCAGGCGGTGATGTTCGTCGACGAGGCGAACAAGAAGGCGGCAACGCTGATGCTGCTGCAATCGCCCAAGGTGGTGCGCGCCATCGTGTTCACGCTGATGAAGCACGAGGCCAACAAGGTGGTCGAGTTCCTGGCACGCGCCGGCATCTCGGCCGAGGCGATCCACGGCAACAAGTCGCAAGGTGCCCGCGAGCGCGCGATGGCCGGCTTCCGCGACGGCAGCATCAAGGTGCTGGTGGCCACCGACATCGCCGCCCGCGGCATCGACGTCGACGATATCAGCCACGTGTTCAACTACGACCTTCCCAACGTGCCGGAGACCTACGTGCACCGGATCGGCCGCACCGCGCGCGCCGGCGCCGAGGGCTGGGCTGTCTCGCTGTGCGACGCCGAGCAGCGCGCCTGGCTGCGCGACATCGAGCGCGAGATCGGCCAGTCGATCCCGGTATTCGCCGACCATCCGCATCACTCGGAGGCCGCCCGCAACTCGACGCAGCGCCCGCCGGTGCTGGGCGGCGGCGGCGGACGACGCCAGGGCGGTGGCGGCGGCGGCCAGGGGCGCCAGGCCGGGCGCGGCCGGCCGGGCGCGCGGCGCGCGGCGTGATGACACGTTCTTGTGCGCCGCAACAAACCGGTTGACTCACGGCGATGGGACGGTCATTCTCCTCCTCGCGGCGCTGCTTAGGCGCGCCGCATCTTGGACGTTTCCTCCCTAAACTTGGGCGGCGCTTCGTGCGCCGCCTTTTTTTTGCCCTTCGCGGCCAGCGGCGCTACGCCACGGTATCCAGATCCATGCGCCAGGGTTCTGCCCTGGACTCGCTCAAAGCGAAGCCTTGAGAATCCAATTATCTCAATGTGGTTTCCAAAGGCCGAGGTCTTTGGCGGGTCTGGGCAGAGCCCAGCCTTGCTTCTAGCGCCGGAAACTCGCCGGCGTCGCGGGCTTGGCCGCCTGGTCGGCTGCCGTGTCCGCATACCAGTCCGGCACCGTCGCCCGGTGGTCGTCGCGTATCGCCTGCGCCTGGCTGTCGCGGAGCTGCCGCCACAGGCTGCGGAACGTGGCATAGGGATCGAGCGCGTCGGCCTTGACCTGCTCGATGTCCTTCAGGTGTCGCGAAGTCTGGTCGAGCGCGCCGAGCACCGCCTGCGACCAGCCCAGGCTGTTGGAGCCGTCGAACGAGAGCCAGGTGAAAGGGCTGCTCGCCGCGTCGATCCCCCGCCCCACCCCGTCGCGCAGGCCGGACGGCCCGTATAGCGGCAGGTAGAGATAGGGGCCGGCCGGCACCCCCCACAGCGCCAGCGTCAGCCCGCCATCGGCGTCGTGGTCCGGATAGCCAACCCGGGTGGCGACGTCGAAGATGCCGCCCACCCCCAGCGTGGTGTTGATGGCGAAGCGCATGAAGCTGTCGCCGGCGCGTCGCGGCTTAGTCTCCAGCACGTCGTTCACGAACTGCACCGGCTGGCCGATATTGTTCAGCAGGTTGTGGATGCCGCCGCGCACCGGTCGCGGCACGGCGGCGTTGTAGCCGCGCGCCGCCGGCGCCAGCACGTAGGTCAGGGCGCCGTCATCGACCCGGTAGAAGAGCCGGTTGGTCGGCTCGAGCGGGTCGTTGGTCGCCTTGAAGTCGGCCACCGCCTCGGGGTCGCTCGCCGGCGGCGGCGTGGCGCAGCCGGCCGGCAGCAGGACGAGCGGCAGAAGCAGCGGCAGGAGCAGCGGGAGCAGCGGGAGCAGCTTGGGCGATGCCGGCAGGCTCGGCAGGACGGACCTCAGGCGCATGGCAGCTCCCCTGTTCGACCCGCGGCCGGGACGATTGCACCGTGAGCATGGCACGACGCGCGGCCGCGGCGAGACCGGTTCCGATCGGGCTCAGACGCGGAAGACGTAGACGTCCCCCGGGGCGCGCTCGATGTCGGGCGGAAAGGCGGCCCGCTTCTCGGCGAAGTAGCGTGCGCGGTGGTCGCCGTCGACGGCCAGGTTGTAGGTGAGGTAGAGCACCCGGCGGGCCGCGTCGGTCAGGTTCGGCCTGCTCGCGTGCGCGACGAAGCTGTCGAAGAAGATCACGTCGCCGGGCTGGGTCGGCACCGCGACCAGCCCGAGCGCCTCCTCGTCCAGCGGCGCCCATTCCGCGCCGAGCAGCTGGCGGCTGCGCGGCGCGGTCGCGAGCTCCAGGCAGCCGTTGGCGATGGTCGCCGCGTCGATCGTCACCAGCGCGGTCACGAACAGCGGCGCGTAGCGCGTCCATCCGGCGGCCTGGTCCTGGTGCGCCTTGAAGCCGTCGCCGCCCGGGTACTTGAAGTTGATCTTGTCCTTGAACAGCACGGTCTCGCCGCCCATCAGCCGCGCCAGCCAGCGCGACAGCGCGCCGTGCCGCGCGGCATCGTCCATCGACGGATGATGGCTGCAGAAATCCTCGATCCGCTGCACCACCCGCCGTCCCGGCGCCAGCAGGCTGTCCTCGTAGTACACCATCTGGCCGCCGACGGTCTCCGGTGCGCCGGCGATGTCGTCGGTCCAGCCGATCAGCGCCTTCGTCTCGTCGGGGTCGAAGAAGCCGGGCACCACCAGGGTGCCGGTCTGCCGCATCGCCTCGATCTCGGCGGCGTCCGGCAGCCGCGACGCGGGCCAGGACGATGGCGGGCCGGCCACGGCCGGGCGGGTCCCGGTCCCGGGCGGAACCCGGGTGGACATCGTCACGCCGCCAGGCTCGGCAGCAGCGCTTGGGCGCGCTCGACATCCTCGGTGAAGTCGATCTCCGTCCAGGGCAGCCCGCTGACGTCCTCGAAGCCGAACGAGGCGTTCGCGTCGCGATCTCGGATCAGGGTGCGGATCGGCGCCTCGTACTCGGCGGCCCACAGGCCGCCCTCGATCTGGGCGCGCACCACGGACGCGAGCCGCGCCGCCGTCGCGGGCGACAGCCGGAAGAAGCCTACGGATTCGCCGTGCCAGTCGCCCGCCTGCTCCGGCCGCTTGGCGAAGTCGACGATCCTCGATTCGCCGCAGACGCAGATCTTGACCGGCTCGTCGCCCGGCTCGATCGCGCGGTCGAGCAACAGCACGTTGTCGTGGACGCTGCCGAGCAGCCGCTCCAGCAGGCGACGGTCGTACAGCACGTCGGCGTCCATCAGCAGCACCGGATCGCCCGAGCGCAGCACGGCGGCGGCCCGGTCGAGCGAGACGGCGCTGCCCTGCCGCCAGTGCGGGTTGTCGATCACGCGGACGGCGTGGGCGCGACCGAGTCGGACCAGCTCCGCCTCGATCGCCTCGCGCCGGTAGCCGACGACCAGGGTGACCGGACCGGCGCCGGCCTGCTCGAGCAGCTCGAGGTGACGCTGCAGCAACGACTTGCCGCCGAATTCGAGCAGCACCTTGGGCGGCTGCGTCGGGCCGCCGCCGAGACGTTGGCCGCGCCCGGCGGCCAGTATGACAGTTTGCGGCGCAGGAGCCGGGACAGCTGAGGTCATTTTTGATGTAGCCGAGATGACAGGTTTGGTGCAGTTCTCACGCAATCTGATGACAGATTGGCGAGGATACGGCAAATTGACGACGGCTCGGGGGATTGCTCAGGCGGCTGCTGCACATGGTCGGGACGGGCGCGGTTCCGTCGAGATCGCGGCCGGCTCGCGGTCCGGCCGCGGGCGCGAGGCTCTCGCCTCCGGGCGCAGCCGCTTCGCGCGGCTGCGGGCGCTGATCGAGGATCCCGGCCTCAGCTTCCTGATGGAGGCGCATAGCGGCCTGTCGGCCAAGCTGGTGGAGGAGGCGGGATTCGCCGGCGTCTGGGCGTCGGGCCTGTCGATGTCGGCCTCGCTGGGCTTGCGCGACAACAACGAGGCCTCCTGGACCCAGGTGCTGGAGCAGGCCGAGTACATGGCCGACGCCACCAGCCTGCCGATCCTGCTCGACGGCGATACCGGCTACGGCAACTTCAACAATGTCCGCCGCCTGGTGCGCAAGCTGTGCGAGCGCGGCATCGCCGGGGTGTGCATCGAGGACAAGCTGTTCCCCAAGACCAACTCGTTCATCGGCGAGGCGCAGCCGCTGGCCGACCTCGAGGAGTTCTGCGGCCGGCTGCGCGCCGCCAAGGACGCCCAGCCGGACGACGACTTCGTGCTGGTGGCGCGGATCGAGGCGCTGATCTCCGGCCACCCGATGGAGGAGGCACTGCGTCGCGCCGAGGCCTATCAGGCGGCCGGGGCGGACGCGATCCTGATCCACTCCAAGAAGCGCCACGCCGGCGAGATCCTCGGCTTCATGGAGCGCTGGGGCGACCGGGCTCCGGTGGTGATCGTGCCGACCATGTACTATGCGACGCCGACCGACATGTTCCGCCATGCCGGCGTCTCGACGGTGATCTGGGCCAACCACATGGTGCGCTCCTCGATCACCGCGATGCGCGAGACCGCCGCGCGGATCCATCGCGAGCAGAGCCTGCGCGGCATCGAGCCGGAGGTCGCCTCGGTGGGCGAGATCTTCGCGCTGACCGACAATGACGAGCTGGAGGCGGCGGCGCAGCGCTATCTGCCCGCCGCCTCGCTGCCGGCCTTCCCCGCCCCGCAGCCGCGGCGCGCGGTGCGCGGCATCGTGCTCGCGGCCTCGCACGGCGAGGCGCTCGGCGCCTACACCGCCGACAAGCCGAAATGCATGGTCGACCTGCGCGGCCGGCCGTTGCTCGGCCACCTGCTCGAGACGCTGCGCCGCGGCGGCGTGAACGAGCTCAGCGTCGTGCGCGGCTACCGCAAGGACGCGATCAGCGCCGAGCGCATCGGCGTCGCCGGGGTCACCCTGCTCGACAACGACGAGCATGCCAGCACCGGCGAGGTCGCCTCGCTGCTGCGTGCCGCAGACGCGATGCGCGGCGAGACCGTGATCGTCTACGGCGACGTGCTGTTCCGCCGCTACATCCTGGACGCGCTGCTCGCGGTGCAGGCCGACATCGTCATCGCCGTCGACGCGCTGAGCCAGAACGCGACCGGCGCCGGCAGCCGGCACCTGGCCAACCCGCGCGACCTGGTCATCGCGGACAAGCCGTTCTCGGCCAGCTACCTGGATGACGGCGCCGCGCGGCTGATCGGCATCGGCGACGGTCCGGACCTGGAGGGCGGCGCCGGCGGCGAGTGGATCGGCCTGATACGGCTGAGCGCGCAAGGTGCGGTGCTGGTGCGCGAGGAGCTCGCGCGCATGCAGGCCGAGGGCGTCGCCGCCAGCGCCGACCTGCCGGCGCTGCTGTCGCGGCTGCGGGCGCGCCATACGGTGGCGGTGCACTACATCACCGGCCACTGGCTCGACGTCGACACCATCACCGATCTCGCCGAGGCCAGGAACTTCTCCTGAGTACGCCGCCGGAACTTGCCGACCAGAAGCCAGATCCTAGCAACCCACGCCTATCATCGGGGTCTGCGGCCCCGGCCCCGGCCCCGGCGGGTCAAGGGCGGAGCCCTTGGCTTGCCCACATCCTGCCACCGGAGACCTAGCATGAACCGTTCCGCCTGCCGGTTCGCCCTGCTCCTGATGACCCCGATCCTGGCCGCGACGGTGTCGGCCGCAGCCGCGCCGTCCGGATCCACCATCTCCCCCCAGTCGACCGCCGCCCCCACCGCGCCGCCGCCCAGGCCGGCCTCGCCGTCGGCCGCGGCCAAGGTCGAGCAGCATATCCGGCGACTGCACGGCCAGCTCGGCATCACCCCGGCGCAGCAGCCGCAATGGGACCAGTTCGCGCAGGTCATGCGCGACAACGCCGCCCAGATCGCCCAGGCCTCGGCGGACCGGCTCGCCCACGTGGACGCGCTGGATGCCGCCGACAACATGCAGTCCTACGCGCGACTGGCGCAGGTGCACGCGGCCAACATGCAGAAGCTGGCGAGCGCGTTCCAGTCGCTCTACGCCGGCTTCCCGCCGGCGCAGAAGCAGCTGGCGGACGGCGTGTTCCGCAAGAGCGCGCTCGCCTCGCGCCGTCGCGGATGAGCCACGGCCCGGCGATCGAGGCGCAGTGCTTCATCGACGCCGCCGCCGCGCGCGGGCTCGATTTCTGGTCCGGCGTGCCCTGCTCGTTCCTGACGCCGCTGATCAACCGCGTCGCCAGTGCCGGTGCAGGGCGCGACGCGACGCACTACGTGGGTGCGGCGAGCGAGGGCGAGGCGGTGGCGATCGCTTCCGGCGCCTGGCTCGGCGGTCGCGGCGGGGTGGTGATCTGCCAGAACTCCGGGCTGGGCAACGCGGTCAACCCGCTGACCTCGCTCAACCACCCGTTCCGCATCCCGCTGCTGCTGATCGTGACCTGGCGCGGCCAGCCGGGTCTGCAGGATGAGCCGCAGCACGCGCTGATGGGCCGCATCACCCAGGACCTGCTCAGCCTCTGCGAGGTGCCGAACCGGCCGTTCCCGCGCCGCGTGGAGGCGATCGGGGCGGCGCTGGACGCGGCGGCACGGCAGTTCGAGGCCGCCAGCCTGCCGTTCGCCCTGGTGATGGAGCAGGGCAGCGTCGCCGAGCAGACGCTGTCGCAGCCGACGCCGCAAACGCAGCCGCCCGGCGTCCGTCACGACCTGCGCCGGCACGGCGAGCGCCCGGCACGCGCGCGACTGCTCGAGCGCATGCTGGCGCTGCTGCCGGAGCGCGCCGCGGTGATCGCCACCACCGGCAAGAGCGGGCGCGAGCTGTTCACCCTGTCGGACCGCCCGCAGCACCTCTATCAGGTGGGTTCGATGGGCGGGGCGGCCGGCATGGCGCTCGGGGTCGCGCTGACGGTGCCGCAGCGACCGGTCGTGGCGCTCGACGGCGACGGCGCCGCCCTGATGAAGCTGGGCAGCCTCGCCACCATCGGCGCGCAGGCACCAAGCAACCTGCTGCACCTGCTGCTGGACAACGGCGTCCATGACAGCACCGGCGGCCAGGCCACGGTGTCGGCCAGCGTCGACTTCGCCGAGGTGGCGCTGGCCTGCGGCTATCGCGCGGCCTGGTCGGTGGATGACGAGGCCGGCTTCGAGCAGGCGCTGGCGGCGGCGCTGGCGATGATGCCGTCGCGGCAGGGGCCGGTCATGCTGCATGCCCGCATCCGCCCCGGCTCGATGCACTCGCTCGGCCGGCCGACGGTGGCGCCGCACGAGGTCGCGCGCCGGTTCCGCGACTTCCTGCTGCATTGAGGCGCGCCTGGCCGGGCGATCGGGCGGTGCTACCTGCCGTGACCGCCGCCGTGGCCGCCACCGCCGTGGCCGCCGCCGTGGCCGCCACCGGGGAAGCCGCCCCTCGCGCCCGCGGGAATGCCCGGGATCGGCCGCCCGGGGGCGCCGAAGCCACGGCCGCCATAGCCACGGCCGCCATAGCCGCGACCGATGAAGCCGCGACCGGCGCCGTCGCGATAGGGTCCGACCCGGTAGCCGCCGCCCCAGGCGCCGTAATCGCCGCCGGTGTCGTAGTATTCGCCGCCATATCCGTCATAGCCGGGACCCCCGTAGCCGGGGCCAACGACGCAGCCGCTCAACGGCAGCGCCAGCACGCCCAGCGCGAGCGCGAGCAGCGTCAGGCGTCGCAGGGCGCGGTTCATCTCGCAGCCCCCCGCGTCGCGTCGCCCGGCCATTCCAGCAGTCCGAACAGCGCCCCCTGAGGGTCGGCGACCAGGGCGATCTTGCCGCCGTGACGGTCGAGCTGCGGCGGCAGCACCACCCGGCCGCCCATCGCGACGACCCTGGCCGCCATCGCGGTTGCGTCGTCGACCCGCAGGTAGCTCACCCAGCGGGGATGGGCGCCGGGCCGGCTGGAGGGGATCGGGTTGACGCTGGCCCGCGCGTAGCTCTCCGAGGCGAGGATCAGGTGCCGCGCGTCCTGCGCGCCGGGCAGGTCGAAGACGTCGTAGCCGAACAACGACCTGTAGAAGGCGGCGTCCGCGCCCGGGTCGGTGGTGATCAGCGAGCTCCAGATCCACGCCCCCGGCTCGGCCAGCAGGTCCGGCGGATCGCCGCTGCTGGATGCGAGCACCGCGAACACCGCGCCCTGGGGATCGGCGAGTATGGCCTCCTGGCCGAGGGCGGCGATGCGGTGCGGCTCGAACAGCAGCTTGCCGCCCGACTGCTTCGCCAGGGCCGCCGCCCTGGCCGCGTCGTCGACGGCGATGAAGCTGAGCCAGGCCGGGCGGCGGCCGGTGGGTATGGCGCGCTGCACGATGCCGGCCACCACGCGGCCGTCCACCGAGGCCTGGGTGAAGCGGTTCACGCCGCCGCCGGCATCCTGGAAGCTCCAGCCGAACAGGCCGCCATAGAACCGCTTGGCGGCGCCGAGGTCGGGCGTGACCAGCTCGGCGAACACCATCTTGCCGCGGTGATGCTCCGTGCCGGGGGGGCTGACCAGCGCCGGCAGGTCGGCGGCCGCCGCCGGGGCAGCTGGTGTCAGGGCGAGTGCTGCCAGCGCGGCGAGAGCGGTCGCGGCGGCGGGCAGGCCGAAGAGCCGCGTCAGCCGCTCCCCGGCGGCGCGGGGACGACGCGCCTCAGGCGGCATCGGTCGTTGTGGCATCCTGTTCTCCCGCACGGCGGATCCCGATCATGACACAGGCGGCGCGCGATCGATCCCGCCTAGCCGGACGCGTCGCGGCCCTGTTTGTCCAGCGACTGGAAATCCTGCTCCGACAGCGCGAGGCCGGCGGCGCGCACGTTGTCCTCGAGATGCTGCGGATCGCCGGTGCCCGGGATCGGCAGCATCACCTCGGAGCGCTTGAGCACCCAGGCCAGCGCCACCTGGCCGGTCGAGACGCCGAGCCTCGAGGTGATGGCGCTGAGCTCGGAGTCCGGCGCGGCCAGCGCACCGGCCGCCAGCGGCGCCCACGGGATGAAGCCGATGCCGTTGCTCTGGCAATGATCCAGCACCGCCTCGTTCTTGCGGTTGACCAGGTTGTACTGGCTCTGCACCGTCACCACCGGGAAGTGCTTCGCGGCGGCCTCGATCTCCTCGACGCTGACCTCGCTGAGGCCGACGTGACGGATCAGCCCCTCTTGCCGCATCGCCGCGATCGCGCCGAACTGCTCCTCGCGCGGCACCGCCGGATCGATCCGGTGCAGCTGCCAGAGGTCGATGCGCTCGACCTGCAGCCGGCGCAGGCTCATCAGCACGCATTGCCGGAGATATTCCGGGCGTCCCAGCGGGCGCCAGATGTTCGGCCCGTGCCGGGTCAGGCCACCCTTGGTGGCGACGATCAGCCCCGCGTACGGGTGCAGCACCTCGCGGATCAGGTCCTCGCTGACGAACGGCCCGTAGCTGTCGGCGGTGTCGATGAAGTCGATGCCGAGCCCGGGGAGGCGGCGCAGCGTCTCGCGCGCGGCCTGCGGATCCCTCGGCTGCTCCCAGATGCCGGCGCCGGTGATGCGCATGGCGCCGAAGCCGAGCCGATTGATGGCGATGTCGCCGCCGATCGTGAAGCGGCCGGCAGCACTGGCGTCGTCTCGTGGCATGCTGTGGGTTCCTGAGTTCGCGAGAGGCCGGATCGAGGCCGCAAGGGCTGACGCATCGCGCCAAGGAAGGTTGCGCAGGGGCATTGAAGCTGCGGCGGCCGGCTACAGCTCGACCTGCCGCCCGATCTCGAGGAAGCGCTCGCGCGGCAGCGCGAAGCGGTCGGGGACGCGCACCGCGTTGCGATACAGCAAGCTGAACAGCATGCGCCGCCAGGCGAACATCCGCGGGCGGTCGAGGCTGCGGGTCACGTCGTCGTGCGCGGCCACGAACAGCACCTGGTCGAGGTCGATGTCGCAGCCCTGGTCGCGCGCATCCCGCACCGCGAGCAGCAGGTTCGGCACCTCGACGAAGCCGAAATGCACCTCGATGAACCAGAACCCCTCCATCACCTCGCGGACCTTGACGCGGGCGGCCTCGGCCACCCGGGCGGTGGTGTCGAACTTCACGTAGAGCGTCGCCAGCCGCGCCGGCAGCGCGCCGAACAGGGCGATGTGACGGGCCATCAGCGGCGAGACCGGCTTCTCGCCACGGCTCAGGAACACCGCACTTCCCGGCGTGCGCGGCAGCGCGCCGCGTCGCAGCGCGTCGAGCACCTCGTCCTCCCGCCCCGCGCGCGCCAGGCTGCCGCGGACCAGCAGGACGCCGCGATGCCAGGTCACCATGATGATGAACAAGAAGGTGCCGAACAGCAACGGCACGTAGCCGCCCTGCAGGATCTTCAGCAGGTTGGCGCAGAAGAAAGCGATGTCGACGAACAGGAAGGCGCCGGCGGTCGCGAGTGCCGCCGCCAGCGGCCATTTCCAGCGCTCGCGCATGACGTCGAACAGCAGCAGCGTGGTCAGCAGCATGGTGGTGGAGACCGCGGTGCCGAACGCGCCGGCGAGGCGTGCGGAGCTGCCGAAGCTGACGGTGATCGCGATCGTCGCCCCCATCATCACCCAGTTCACCAGCGGCACGTAGATCTGGCCGTACTCGGAATCCGAGGTCTGGTGGATCACCAGGCCGGGAAACCAGCCGAGCTGCATCGCCTGCCGGGTGAGCGAGAACGACCCGGTGATGATCGCCTGGCTGGCGATGATGGTGGCGAACGTGGCCAGGATCACCAGCGGGTAGATCCCCCAGTGCGGCACCTCGGAGAAGAACGGGTTGGCGGCGAGCTTGGGGTCGCGCAGCAGCTGCGCCGCCTGGCCGGCATAGTTGAGCAGCAGTGCGGGCAGCACCACCGAGGTCCAGGCGACGCGCACCGGCCGCCGGCCCAGGTGCCCCATGTCGGCGTACAGTGCCTCGCCGCCGGTGAGCGCCAGGAACACGCCGCCCAGCACGACGAAGCTGCCCCAGCCGTGATGCGCCAGGAAGCCGAGGCCGAGCAGCGGGTTGAAGGCGGCCAGCACGTGCGGGCTGCGCAGGATCGCGATCACGCCGATCGTGGCGATCACCACGAACCACACCAGCATGACCGGGCCGAACAGGCGGCTGAGCTTGGCGGTGCCGAACGGCTGCACCGCGAACAGCCCGATCAGGATCGCCACCGCGAGCGGCACCACGTAGGGCTTGAACACGCTGGTGGCGACGTCCAGCCCCTCCAGCGCACCGAGCACCGAGATCGAGGGCGTGATGATGCCGTCGCCGTAGATCAGCGCCGCGCCGAACAGGCCGGCGGCGATCAGCAGCTTGCCGCGGCTGAGCAGGCGCCCCTCGAAGGATTTGTCGAGCAGCGACATCAGGGCGAGGATGCCGCCCTCGCCATGATTATCGGCGCGCATCACGACCAGACAGTACTTGATCGAGATGGTGACGATCAGCGCCCAGACGATCAGCGACAGGCTGCCGAGTGCGATGTCGGGGCTGATCTTGCCGCCGGCGTCGCCGACCACCGTCTGGAAGGTGTAGAGCGGACTGGTGCCGAGATCGCCGTAGACGATGCCGAGTGCCGCCAGCGACGGCGCGGCGAGTGCCGGCCGCGCGGGTGCCGCGTCGCTCAGACCGTCGCGGCCTTCACCCGGCCGCGGCGACGCGATTCGCTCGCCGGCTCCGCCTTGCGCCCCAGCCCGATCTCCTTGGCAAGGTCGCTGCGCCGCTCGGCGTAGGAGGGTGCCACCATCGGGTAGTCGCGCGGCAGGCCCCAGCGCTCGCGATACTGGTCGGGCGTCATGTTGTAGGAGCTCTGCAGGTGCCGCTTCAGCATCTTGAGCTTCTTGCCGTCCTCGAGGCAGATGATGTAGTCCGGATAGACGCTCTTCTTGATCGGCACCGCGGGCACCGGCTTCTCCGCGGCGGCGGCCTCGCTGACCCCGCCCTTCAGGCCGCTCAGCGCCTTGTAGACCTCCTGGATCAGCGCCGGCAGGGCCGCGGAATCCACGGTATTGTTCGATACGTGCGCGCTGACGATCTGTGCTGCGAGTTCCAATGGCCCGACGGCGTTGTCTGTCATCAAGATAAAACCTGTCACTCTTTCTTGCGAATATAGCTGCGCGCGGCTGTCTTAACAATCACCGGACCGGTTCAATCTTCGTCCTTCTTCCAACCGCGCCCTTCTCATGCTTGCGCGGCCCGATGGCTGCTTGACATCGACCGCTCCGGCGACCACACGGCGGAGAAAAGGCAGGTCCGATGCCGCGTCTCGATATCGCCGTGCGTGGACTGTTCGCAACGCCCGTCGCCGCCGTGGCGCTGCCCGACATGGCGGCGCGCAACCTCGAGCTCCGCGAGATCATCCTGCGCCGTCGAGCCGGGTGCGCGGGCGTGCACGCCTCCAACGCCGGCGGCTGGCACTCCGATCGCGCGATCGCGGACTGGGGGGGTGCGCACATAGAGGCCGTGCTGGGGCTGGCGCGACAGGTGGCGAACCAGCTCACGGCGGACCGGCAGGGGCACAGGATCAGCCCGAGATGGAGCATGCAGGCCTGGGCCAACGTCAATGGGCCGGGAGACGGCAACATCAGCCACTACCATCCCGGCAGCTTCTGGTCCGGCACCTACTACGTCGACGATGGCGGCTGCGGCGACGATCCGGCGCTCGGCGGCGAGTTCGAGATGCTCGACCCGCGCGGCCCGGGCCCGGGCATGTACGCGCCGGCGCTTCGTTTCGCCGGCGAGGACGGCGCCTCCGCCGGCGCCGGCGAGACGATACGGCCCAAGCCGGGCCTGCTGATCCTGTTCCCGTCCTGGCTGTTCCACCAGGTCCGGCCCTATCGCGGCGACCGCCTGCGCATCTCCGTCGCCTTCAACCTGGGCCTGCCGTCCGCGGCCGGCGCGTAGCCGGCGATGCAGCCCCCCAGGGAGATAGCGAGGGAGCTGGCGAAGGAGACGGCGAGGGAGCCGACCCGGGATCCCGGCCCGGTCTCACGTCGCCAGCGCGAGATCGCCTCGATGATCCGCCAGAGCGGCCGGGTGGCGGTGGACGAGCTCGCCGTCCGCTTCGGCGTCACCGCGCAGACCATACGGCGCGACCTCACCGAGCTGTCGGAATCCCGGATCATCACCCGCACCCACGGCGGCGCGGTGATCGCGTCCGGGGTGGAGAACCTGGCGTACGACGCGCGCAAGCTCGTGGCGCATGGCGCCAAGGCGCGGATCGGCGCCGCGGCGGCGCGGCTGATCCCCGACCATGCCTCGCTGTTCATCAATCTCGGCACCACCACCGAGGAGGTCGCGCAGGCGATCGCCGGCCATGACGGGCTGCTGGTGGTGACCAACAACATCAACGTCGCGAACGCGCTGTACCGCAACGGATCGATCAACGTGATCATCGCCGGCGGCACCATACGCGCCAGCGACGGCGGCATCGTCGGCCAGATGGCCGCCGACGTCATCCGCCAGTTCAAGGTCGACATCGCCGTCATCGGCACCTCGGCGATCGACGGCGACGGCACGCTGCTGGATTACGACATACGCGAGGTGCAGGTGTCGCGGGCAATCATCGAGAACGCGCACCGGGTGGTGCTGGTCACCGACAGCAGCAAGTTCAGCCGCACCGCGCCGGTGCGGATCGGCCGCCTCGACGAGATCGACGTGCTGATCACCGACCGCCTGCCCTCGCCGGAGATCGCGGCGATCTGCCGCCGCCTGAAGATCGAGGTGATCGAGACCGGAGATCCCGACCAGGGACCGGACGGCGCGGAGCCCACGCGCGACTGATCGTTCGGACGCTCGATTTTTGCGCTTGCATGTTCGTTTTCGTTCTGCCCATGATGCCGAGCGAACAGGTGCGCCGCAGAACGCACGCTCGCACGGGAGTTGAAAGCCCTTGGATTCGGGTTCAGGCGCCAGCTACGACATCGCCATCATCGGCGGCGGCATCAATGGCTGCGGCATCGCCCGCGACGCCGCCGGCCGCGGCTGGCGGGTGTTCCTGTGCGAGCAGAACGATCTCGGCTCCGGCACCTCGTGCGCCTCCACCAAGCTGGTGCATGGCGGACTGCGCTACCTCGAGCAGTACGAGTTCCGCCTGGTGCGCGAGTCGCTGCTGGAACGCGAGACGCTGTGGGGCATCGCGCCGCACATCATCTGGCCGCTCCGCTTCGTGCTGCCCTACCATCGCAAGCTGCGCCCGCGCTGGCTGCTGCGGCTGGGGCTGTTCCTGTACGACCATATCGGCGGACGCAGAAAGCTGCCGCCGACGCGCAGCGTGCGGCTCGACCGCGATCCGACCGGCGCACCCTTGCGGCCGCAGTTCAGGCGCGGCTTCGAGTATTCCGACTGCTGGGTGGAGGATACCCGGCTCGTCGTGCTCAACGCCCGGGCGGCGGCCGAGCTCGGCGCCACCGTGGCACCGCGCACCCGCTGCGTCTCGGCGGCGCGCCGCGACGGGCTGTGGCACGTCATGCTGCGCGACGAGGCGGCTGGCGCGCAGTACGAGATCACCGCGCGGACCCTGATCAATGCCGCCGGTCCCTGGATCGGCGAGGTGTCGCAGAGCGTGATGCGCGACAACAAGCGCGCCCCGGTGCGGCTCGTGCAGGGCAGCCACATCGTGGTGCCGCAGCTCTACGACCATGCGGGCTGCTACATCTTCCAAAACGCTGACAAGCGCATCTTCTTCGTGATCCCCTACGAGCAGCACTTCACCCTGATCGGCACCACCGACCGCGACTATGACGGCGACATCGGCGCGGTGCATGCGAGTGCCGACGAGATCAGCTATCTCTGCGCCTCCGCATCGGAGTACCTGCGTCGGCCGGTGACGCCGGAGATGGTGGTCTGGACCTATTCCGGGGTGCGACCGCTGTTCGACGAGTCCGGCGACGGCACCGCGCAGGCGACCACGCGCGACTACGTCCTGAAGCTCGACGCCGACGCCGGACCTGCCCTGCTCTCGGTGTTCGGCGGCAAGATCACCACCTACCGCCGCCTCGCGGAGGCAGCGCTCGGCAAGCTGGCGCCGCATCTGGGCGCACCGCACGGCCAGCCGGCCGGCTGGACCGGCCGCGTCAGCCTGCCCGGCGGCGACTTCCCCACCGACGGCTTCGAGGCGCTGCTGCGCGCCACCCGGCGACGCTATCCGTTCCTGGCCGAGGCCCACGCGCGACGCCTGCTCCGCGCCTATGGCACCTGCGTGCCCGACATGCTGGGCGACGCGTCGAGCATGGCCGATCTCGGCCGGCTGCACGGCGCCGACCTGACCGAGGCGGAGCTACGCTACCTGGTGCGACACGAGTGGGTGCGCACCGCGGCCGATGCGGTCTGGCGCCGCAGCAAGCTCGGCCTGCGGCTGAGCGCGGACGAGATTGCCGCCATCGACGAGGCGCTGCTGCCGATGGCCCCGGCCGAACCGCCCGCGGCGCTGCAGGAACAGCTGTCGTGAGCCTGGTGCTCGACCGGGTGGGACTGACGGTCGGCCGCGACGTGATCATCGACGACGTCTCGCTCGACTTCGAGCGCGGCACCATGAACGTGCTGCTCGGACCCACGCTGGCCGGCAAGACCACGCTGATGCGGCTGATGGCCGGGCTCGACAAGCCCAGCCACGGGCGGATCCACGTCAACGGCCGCGACGTCGCCAAGCTGGCGGTGCGTCATCGCTCGGTGGCGATGGTCTACCAGCAGTTCGTCAACTATCCCTCGCTGTCGGTGCGCGAGAACATTGCCTCGCCGCTGCGCGTCGCCGGGCTGCCGAAGGCCGAGATCGAGGCCCGCGTCTCGGAGGCCACGCGCGTGCTGCGGCTGGAGAGCTACCTCGACCGCCTGCCGGCGCAGCTCTCCGGCGGCCAGCAGCAGCGGGTCGCCATCGCGCGCGCCCTGGTCAAGCGCGCCGACCTCGTGCTGCTGGACGAGCCGCTGGCCAATCTCGACTACAAGCTGCGCGAGGAACTGCGCGAGGAACTGCCGCGCCTGTTCGCAGCCAGCGGCGCGATCCTGGTCTACGCCACCACCGAGCCGACCGAGGCGCTGCTGCTGGGCGGCACCACGGCCACGCTGTGGCAGGGCCGCGTCACCCAGATCGGGCCGACGCCGCTGGTCTACCGCCGGCCCGACAACATCGACGCGGCGCGGGTGTTCTCCGACCCGCCGCTGAACGAGCTCGCGGTGACGCGGCACGGCCGCGAGGCGGTGCTGGCGGACGGCCGTCGCCTCGCCAGCGCGAGCCTGCTGCCGGACCTGCCGGACGGCCCGTACCGGCTCGGCTTCCGCGTCGAGGACGCGCACATCGACCTCCCTTCGGGCGACCCGCAGGCCTTTCCCGGCATCGTCTCGGTCACCGAGATCAGCGGCTCCGAGAGCTTCGTGCATGTCGATCTCGGTTTCGCAGCCTGGGTCGGGCTGGTGCGCGGCGTGCACGACTGGGAGCCGGGCGCGAGGGCCGAGATACGCGTCGAGCCGAGCCGCATGTTCGTGTTCGCCGCCGACGGCAGCCTGGTCGCCGCCCCCGAGGCGCCGGCCGAGATCGCCGTCCCGCAAGCGGCCTATGCGGGCTGACTGACGAGATGGCCAGCATCACCCTCGACCACATCGCCCATGCCTACGATGCGGCCGGCGGCGGCACCCGCCGCTACGCGCTCAAGCCGATCGATCATGTCTGGCGCAACGGCCGCGCCTACGCCCTGCTCGGCCCGTCCGGCTGCGGCAAGACCACGCTGCTGAACATCATCTCGGGGCTCGTGGTGCCATCGGACGGCCGGCTGCTGTTCGACGGCGTCGACGTGACCCGCATGGCTACGGAGAAGCGCAACATCGCCCAGGTGTTCCAGTTCCCGGTGATCTACGACACCATGAGCGTCGCCGAGAACCTCGCCTTCCCGCTGAAGAACCGCGGCATGGACCGGGCGGCGATCAATCGTCGCGTGGGAGAGGTCGCCGACCTGCTGGACCTGCGCCCGGTGCTCGGCAGGCGGGCGCGCGGCCTGACCGCGGACGCCAAGCAGAAGATCTCGCTCGGTCGCGGGCTGGTGCGCTCCGACGTCTCGGCGGTGCTGTTCGACGAGCCGCTCACCGTGATCGACCCGGCGCTGAAGTGGGAGCTGCGCTCGAAGCTCAAGGCGGTGCACCGCGCACTCGACCTGCTGATGATCTACGTCACCCACGACCAGGTGGAGGCCCTGACCTTCGCCGACGAGGTGGTGGTGATGAACGACGGCGAGGTGCTGCAGATCGGCACGCCCACCGAGCTGTTCGACCGCCCGGCGCACCGTTTCGTCGGCTACTTCATCGGCTCGCCCGGCATGAACTTCCTCCCCGCCGAGGTCAACGGCAGCCGCGCCGTCGCCGGCGGCGCCGCCTTCGACCTGGGGGAGACCTACGCGGTGCCGGCCGGGCACCGGGTGGAGCTCGGCTTCCGGCCGGACTACGCCTTCCTCAGTCAGAGCGGCGGCGTGCCGGTTCGGGTGCTGCGGATCGAGGATCTCGGCCGCAGGCGCCTGGCGCGCATCGGCATCGGGCCGCACCAGGCGATCGCCACGCTGCCGCCCGGGGTCACGCTGTCCGGCCAGACGGCCGGCCTGGTGATCGAGCCGGGTCACCTGCACGTCTACCTGGACGATCACCGCGTCTCGGCACTCGGGGAGAGGGCCTATGCTTGACAAGCCGCTGAACAACCGCGCCTGGCTGTTCGTGATCCCGGTGCTCGCGTTCGTGCTGTTCTCCTCGATCGTGCCGATGATGACGGTGGTGAACTATTCCGTCCAGGATACGATGGGCCAGAACCACTTCTTCTGGAACGGCCTCGCCTGGTTCCAGAACCTGCTCGATCCCACCACCGACATCGGCGGCCGCTTCGCCGGCGCCCTGGTGCGCAACCTGGTCTACTCCGTGGTCGTGCTGCTGATCGAACTGCCGCTCGGCATCGCCTGCGCGATCTGCATCCCGCGCCAGGGCTGGAAGGTCGGCGCGACGCTGGTGCTGATCGCGCTGCCGCTGCTGATCCCCTACACCGTCGTCGGCACCATCTGGCAGATCTTCGCGCGCCAGGATATCGGCCTGCTCGGCGCGGCGCTGAACCGGATCGGCATCCCGTACAACGACACCCAGGACCCGACCTCGGCCTGGGCCACCATCGTGGTGATGGATGTATGGCACTGGACCGGCATGGTGGCGTTGCTCTCCTACGCCGGGCTGAAGTCGATCCCGGCCGCGTTCTACCAGGCGGCACGCATCGACGGCGCCAGCCGCTGGTCGGTGTTCCGCAACATCGAGCTGCCGAAGCTGCAGAAGGTGCTGGTGATCGCGGTGCTGCTGCGCTTCATGGGCAGCTTCATGATCTATACGGAGCCCTCGGTGGTCACCGGCGGCGGTCCCGGCTCGGCGACCAGCTTCCTCTCGCTCGACCTGGTGAAGATCGCGCTCGGCCAGGTCGATCTCGGCAACGCGGCGGCGATGTCGCTGGTCTACAACCTGATCACGCTGTCGATCTGCTGGATCTTCTTCACCGTCATGACGCAGATCGAACGACGGGGGACGGCGTGATGCGCATCCAGGGACGCAGCGTCGGCATCGTCCTGTACCTGCTGGTCCTGTTCCTGCCGATCTACTGGCTGCTGAACATGAGCTTCAAGACCAACAGCGAGATCATGTCCGGCCTGAGCTTCTGGCCGCAAGACTTCACCGCGGCGAACTACCGGCACATCTTCACCGATCCTGCCTGGTACAACGGCTTCCTGCACTCGCTGACCTACGTGGCGCTCAACACCGTCATCTCGGTGACGATCGCCCTGCCCGCCGCCTACGCCTTCAGCCGCTACCGCTTCATCGGCGACAAGCACCTGTTCTTCTGGCTGCTGTCGAACCTGATGGCGCCGCCGGCGGTGTACGCGATGCCGTTCTTCAACCTGTACTACTCGATCGGCCTGTTCGACACGGTGTGGGCGGTGGCACTCGCGCACTGCCTGTTCAACGTGCCGCTCGCGGTCTGGATCCTGGAGGGCTTCATCTCCGGCGTGCCGCGCGAGATCGACGAGACCGCAGCACTCGACGGCTACTCCTTCCCGCGCTTCTTTGTCCGGATCTTCCTGCCGCTGATCGCCAACGGCATCGGCGTCGCCGCGTTCTTCTGCTTCATGTTCTCCTGGGTCGAGCAGCTGCTGGCGACCACGCTGACCACGGTAGACGCGAAGCCGATCGTGGCGGTGATGACGCGGGTCTATTCCGCCGCCGGGATGGACTGGGGGCTGCTCGCGGCCGCCGGAGTGCTTACCATGATCCCGGGCGGCATCGTGATCTGGTTCGTGCGCAACCACATCGCCAAGGGCTTCGCCCTCGGGCGCGTCTGAGAGCGAGGCAGCATCATGGGCTGGATGGCCTGGACCTGGCAGACGGCGGTGTTCTTCGCCGCCATCCTGGTGCTGCTGGTCGTCATGACGCTGCTCGCGATCTTCCGCCCGGAGACGCCGCGGCGGGGGATCCTGCGCTTTCCGACCACGCGTGGCGACCGGCTGTTCGTCTCGTTGGTCGGAACCGCATTCATCTTCATCCTGTGGATCCGCATCACCGGCGGCGGCAACGTCTATTATCCGATCGCTGCTGCGCTGCTATACAGCGTTGCGATGTTTCGCTACGCCTGACATCAACCACAGACCGCAAGACCGCAGGACATGCGGCACGCGGCAATTCAGGGAGAGGACGCGACATGAAGAGACGTGAAGTCATCGCCGGGGGAGCCGCGATCGCCGCCGTTGGTCTGCTCCATGGGACGCCGGCGACCGCGCAGGCCTTCGATGCCGGCAGGCAGAAGGATGCGGCCAAGAAATGGGTCGACAGCGAGTTCCAGCCTTCGACGCTCAGCAAGGACGAGCAGATGGCGGAGATGGAATGGTTCATCGACGCTGCCAAGCCGTTCGCCGGCATGTCGATCAACACCGTCTCGGAGATCCTCAACGTCCACGAGTACGAATCCAAGACGCTGACCCGTGCGTTCGCCGAGATCACCGGGATCAAGGTCAACCACGACCTGATGGATGAAGGCCTGCTCGTCGACAAGATCGAGGTCGAGATGCAGTCGGGCCATCCGATCTACGATTTCTGGATGAACGATTCCGACTTCATCGGCACCCACCCGCGCTACCGCGACATCGTCGGCGGCTCGCTGACCGACTTCATGGCCGGCGACGGTCGCGCGGTCACCAATCCCAAGCAGGACCTGGCCGATTATATCGGGCTCTCTTTCGCGACCTTCACCGACGGCAAGCTGTACCAGCTGCCCGACCAGCAATTCGCAAACCTGTACTGGTTCCGGTACGACTGGTTCAGGCGGCCGGAGCTCAAGGCGCAGTTCAAGCAGAAGTTCGGCTACGAGCTCGGCGTGCCGGTGAACTGGTCCGCCTACGAGGACATCGCCGAGTTCTTCACCAACGACGTCAAGACCATCGACGGCGTGCGCGTCTACGGCCACATGGATTACGGCAAGAAGGACCCGTCGCTCGGCTGGCGCTTCACCGATGCCTGGCTGTCGATGGCGGGCTCCGGCGACCGCGGCCTGCCGAACGGCTTGCCGGTCGACGAGTGGGGCATACGCAACGAGGGCGGCCGGCCGCGCGGCTCCTCGATCACCCGCGGCGGCGACGCCAACGGCCCGGCCGCGGTCTACGCGCTGACCAAGTTCGTCGAGTGGCTCAAGAAGTACGCCCCGCCCGAGGCCGCGGGCATGGACTTCCTCGAGGCCGGGCCGGTGCCCGGCCAGGGCCATATCGCGCAGCAGATCTTCTGGTACACCACCTTCTCGGAATCCATGACCAAGCCCGGATCGAAGGTCATGAACGCCGACGGCACGCCGAAATGGCGCATGGCGCCGAGCCCGCACGGCGCCTACTGGAAGGAGGGCATGAAGCTCGGCTACCAGGACCAGGGCTGCTGGACGATGCTGAAATACGCCCCTCTGGAGCGGGTCAAGGCCGGCTGGCTCTATGCGCAGTTCACCGGCTGCAAGACGGTGAGCCTGAGGAAGTCGCTGCTCAGCCAGCACCTGATCCGCGAGAGCGACATCCAGAGCCAGGCGATGACCGATCTCGCGCCGAAGCTGGGCGGCCTGGTCGAGTTCTACCGAAGCCCGGCGCGCAAGCAGTGGACGCCGACCGGGGTCAACGTACCGGATTACGGCAAGATGGCGCAGGTCTGGTGGCAGAACGTCTCCAATGCGATCGCAGGCGCCGTGACTCCGCAGCAGGCGATGGACGGGCTGGCGCACGACCAGGACGCGATCATGGCGCGCATCGAACGCTCCGGCGTGCAGGGCGATCGCGGCCCGGTCATGAACAAGGCGCGCGACGCGGAATACTGGTACAAGAAGGCGGAGACCGACGGACACCTGGCGCCGCAGCGCAAGCTGGCCAACGAGAAGCCGCCGGGGCAGACCATCGACTATGACGAGCTCGTCAAGAGCTGGCATGGGCCGCAGAAGGCCTAGCGCCTGATCGTCCCGGGCCGGAGCAGCGTGAGACGTTGATCGGTCGCTGGAACAGGCTCCAGGCAAGGCAAGCGGCTCTGCCGCTTGACCCCGCCGAAGGCTCGCCTTCGGCATCCGGAAGAGGTGCTCATTGGGCTCGCATATACTGGTCATCGATCAGGGAACCACCTCGACGCGCTCGGTCGTCTTCGACGCCGCCCTGAAGCCGGTGGCGAGCGCGCAGGAGGAGTTCCCGCAGATCTATCCGCGTCCGGGCTGGGTCGAGCACAACCCGGAGACGCTGTGGGCCACGGCACTCGGCACCGCCCGCGCGGCGCTGCGGCAGTCCGGCCTGCGGGCCGGGGACATCGCCGCGCTCGGCATCGCCAATCAGCGCGAGACCACGCTGGTCTGGGAGCGCGCCAGCGGGCGTCCGATCTTCAACGCGATCGTCTGGCAGGACCGTCGCACCGCCGATCGCTGCGAGGCGCTCGAGGCCGAGGGCCACGGCGCGCTGATCGCCGAGCGCACCGGGCTGCGCCTCGATCCCTATTTCTCCGCGACCAAGATCGGCTGGATCCTGGACCAGGTGCCCGGCGCGCGCGCCCAGGCCGAGGCCGGCAGGCTCGCCTTCGGCACCGTCGACAGCTTCCTGCTGTGGCGGCTCAGCGGCGGGGCGGTGCACGCGATCGACGCCACCAACGCCTCGCGCACCCTGCTGTGCGACATACGCAGCGGCACCTGGGACGAGGAGCTGCTGCGGCTGTTCGCGGTGCCGGCGGCGATGCTGCCGGAGATACGCGACTGCGCCGGCAGCTTCGGCGACACCGCGCCCGACCTGCTGGGCGGGGCGATCGCGGTGCGCGGCATCGCCGGCGACCAGCAGGCGGCGCTGATCGGTCAGGCCTGCTTCGAGCCGGGCACCGTCAAGGCCACCTACGGCACCGGCGGCTTCGTGCTGCTGCATATCGGCGACGAGCCGAAGCCGTCGCGCCACCGCCTGCTGACCACGATCGCCTGGCAGCGACGCGGCCGGCGCTCCTACGCCTTCGAGGGCTCGATCTTCTCCGCCGGCGCCAGCGTGCAGTGGCTGCGCGACGGCCTCGGGCTGGTCGAGAGCTCGTCAGAGACCGGGGGGCTCGCGGCGGCCTCCGACCCGGATCAGCCGGTCTACCTGGTGCCGGCCTTCACCGGCCTCGGTGCTCCGCACTGGAACAGCCATGCCAGGGCGCTGGTCACCGGCATCACCCGCGGCACCACCAAGAAGGAGCTGGCGCGGGCCACGCTGGAGAGCATCGGCTACCAGACGCGCGACCTGCTGGCGGCGATGCTGGCCGATTTCGGGCGTCCCGCCGAGGAGCTGGTGATACGCGTCGATGGCGGGCTGTCGGCCAGCGACTGGGCCATGCAGTTCCTCGCCGACATGCTGGACCTCGAGGTGCAGCGCCCCTCCTACCGGGAGACCACGGCGCTGGGGGCGGGCTACCTCGCCGGCCTCGATGCCGGATTGCTGCCCGAGCCCGGCGAGTTTGCCGCCGACTGGTCCGCGGCCCGGCAGTTCCGGCCGTCGCTCGCCCGCGACGAGCGCGCCCGGAAATATCGCGGCTGGCGCCATGCCGTCAGGCTGGCGATGCTGCCGGAGGACGAGGAGGCGGACGACGGGGCGCGGGCCGGCGCGGAGTGACGGGACGATGCAGATCACCTTCCGCTGCGACCCGGCGCTGATCGACCGGCTGCCGCGCCCCGCGCCGGCCAGGGGCTTTCTGCCCGACTGGCTGCGCGAGATGCCGCGCGCGGCCTTCTCGGGCCTCCACGAGGGCGAGGTGCGCACGGTCAAGCAATGCCCGCCCTTCGTCGACGCCATGTCGCAGGGCTTCGTCATCCCGCTGCCCTGCGACGTCACCGTGGCGCACGGACGCCTCTCCTGGGACTGGGACCTCCCCGAGCTCTCGGTCGCCCTGCACCCGCGCGCGCCGGTCAGCTTCCACGCGCCGGCGCAGCTCGAGGGCACGCCGTTCCATCGGGCCGGGCAGGTCGTGGTCAAGTTCAACAGCTTCTGGACCGTCGAGCTGGAGCCCGGCTGGTCGCTGTTCGTGACCCACCCGGTCAACCGCGAGGACCTGCCGTTCCGCCTGCTCGGCGGCGTGGTCGACGCCGACCGCTTCCACGATGTCGGCATCCTGTTCCCGGCGGTCTGGCTGGATCCGGATTTCTCCGGCGTCCTGCCACGCGGCATGCCGGTCGCGCAGTGCGTCGCGGTGCGGCGCGAACCGGCGCGGCTGGTCTGCGAGCCGTTCGACGCCGACGACCGGCGACGCTACGAGGACACCGGCCGCGTGCTGCTCAGCGAAACCGGCCACTACCGCAGGCGGTATCGCGCCGCCCGCTCAGGCGCCGCGTCCGACGAGATGGCGCCGCAGGGCCTCGAGGTCGAGCCACAGCACCCCGACGCGACCTGAGACGAGCGACTGGGCGATGCGTCCGAAGCTCTGCGGGCGCAGGCGGAGTGCCGCCGCGTACGCATCCATGGCCAGATCCAGCCGGCCCTGCTCCTGCAGCGCGATCCCGAGGTTGAGCGCCGCCTCGTGGAACCCGGGCCGCAGCCGCAACGCCTCCCGGTAAGCCTGTGCGGCGCCGTGATGATCCGCGTCGTCCTGCCGCGCCAGCGCCAGGCTGTACCAGGCCTCGGCGCGGGAGCCGTCGATCGCCACCGCCTGGGCGAAGGCTTCGAGCGCCGCCGGCCGCCGCCCCCGCTCGATCAGCCACTGCCCCAGCCGATGCGCCGCCGCCCAGGACGGAGGATGCGCCCGCGCCGCACGCCCCAGCGCCGTGCAGGCGGCGTCATGATGCCCGGCCGCGTGCAGGAAGTCGCCCAGCGCCAGCCAGCCGGCCGCGTAGTCCGGATGCTGCTCGAGCTCGGCCAGCAACGGCGCTGCCCGCGCGTCACCCGACCGCAGCAGCCGGATGACGCGCCGGAACAGGCGTCCCGTGTCGGACGACCCCGACATGCCGTCAGGCCAGAGATAGTGCGACGGCGACCGGACCGGCATGCACCGCGACGTCAGATTTTCGCATGAGATCCAAAACAGAAAGTGATAAGGCTCGACGGGCCGGGTCCATGGTGCCAGCGCCCGCCCGGCGACCACAGCTTGGGGAGCAGGCATGAGAGTTGCAACCGAGGATCGGAGTGAACGCAGGACGGCGAACGCCATGCCCGCACTCAAGTCGCATCCCGACACCGTCGCGAGCATCACCGGCGCGCCGATCGAGCAGGCGTCGCTGGTGTTCGATCCGGACTGGTACGTCGAGCAATATCCGGACGTCGCGGCCGCCGGCGTCGACCCGGTGCAGCACTTCCTCCACACCGGCTTCAGCGAAGGCCGCAATCCCAACCGCTTCTTCGACGGCGGCTGGTACGCCGCCACCTATCCGGACGTCGCGGCGCACGGCGAGAACCCGTTCGTGCACTACCTGTTCTATGGCGCCCGCGAGGGCCGCAGGCCGCGCGAGCACGCCTGAGGCCGCGCGGCTCGCCGTCCGGCACCTCGCCGCGCACCCGCTCGGCATGGCACCCACCGCGTCACCTGAACCACGGACCGGCCGGACATGAAGCGCGCGCGACGCTGGATCATCCTCTGTGCGGCCGCGTTCGCATCGCTCGGCGCGCTCGCGCTCGCGCGTCGCACCGGCATCGCACCGCCTCGGGTGGCGCGCCGCGGGCGCATCGCCGCGATCCCCGATGCCGCCGCCGCAACGGACCGCGCGGCACGGATCGAGCCGCGGGACGAGGCCGGCACACCGCACGAGCATCCCGGCCGCGACGCCGACACGCCGAGCCGGATCCCCGCCCGCGGCTGGTGGCAGATCGGCAGGCGCGTGGTCGGCCAGGTCTCCGAAGACCGGGTGCTCGCCGAGGCCGCCGGCGTCACCTTCTACGCGCTGCTGGCGATCTTTCCGGCACTCGCCGCCCTGGTCTCGCTCTACGGCCTGATCGCCGATCCCAGGACCATCGCCGGCAACCTGTCGGTGGTGTCGGGCTTCCTGCCCGGCGGCGGCGTGCAGATCCTGCACGACCAGATCGGGTCCCTGACCTCGGGCCCCGCGAAGGGCCTGGGGCTGGGCGCGGTGGTGGGCCTGCTGACCTCGATCTGGAGCGCGAACGCAGCGATGAAGGCGTTGTTCGACGCGCTCAACGTCGTCTACGAGGAGAAGGAGACGCGGAGCTTCGTGCGGCGGACGGCGATGACGCTGGGCTTCACCGTGGGCGGCCTGGTGTTCGTGATCCTGGCGATGACCGGCATCGTGGTGCTGCCCGCGGTGCTGCACCTGGTCGGGCTGGACCGGACCACCGACCGGCTGCTCAGTCTGGCGCGCTGGCCGGCCCTGCTGGTGGTGCTGAGCCTGTTCCTGGCCGCGGTCTATCGTTACGGGCCGAGCCGGCTGAAGCCGCGCTGGCGCTGGGTCAGCTGGGGCGGTGCGGCGGCCACGCTGTGCTGGCTCCTGGTCTCGCTCGCCTTTTCCTATTACGTCGAGCACTTCGGCAACTACAACAAGACCTACGGCTCGCTGGGGGCTGCGATCGGCTTCATGACCTGGATCTGGCTGTCCATCTCGGTGGTGCTGGTCGGCGCCGAGCTCAACGCCGAGATGGAGCACCAGACCGCGCGCGACACCACCGAGGGGCCGGAAAAGCCGCCCGGGCAGCGTAGCGCGCGCAAGGCGGACCAGGTGGCCGCGGCGTGAGAGGCGATGCCTCGCCGATCGCCGCGCCGCTGGCGCGCCGTATCGACGCGCCGACGGCGCGGGCGCTGCTGCTGCTCGTGGTCGGGGTCGCCGCCGCGGCCGGCGCGGCCGCGGCGGCGCAGGGACCGCAGGTGGCCGCCTACGCCGATCCGGACCTGGCCCGGCTGCTGCGCGCGATGGCGGTGCTCAAGGGGCTGATCGCGTGCGGCGCCGTGAGCGCGATGCTGTGGCGGCTCGGCACCGCGGTGCCGCCGCCGCGGCTCGCGGCCTACGCCTTCGCCGCCGCCGCAATGGCCGCCGGACCCGGGCTGATCTGGGGCATGACCCATCTCGGCGTCGGGGCGCTGCTGCTGCATGGCGGCCTGCTCGCCTGCGTCCTGCTGCTGTGGCGCGACCCGGAGGTCAGCCGGCGGCTGGCCGGGATGGTGGCGGCGCGTCGGGCCCCGTCAGGAACTCCAGGCAGAGTGCCGAAAAGCCATCCGGATCGGTGACGTTGCAGGCGTGGCCGCCATCGAGCCAGGCGAGGCGCGAGCCCGGGAGTGCCGCGTGCAGCCGCTCGGAGCATTGCGGCGGCACCAGCAGGTCGTCGTGCGAGGCGATGATCAGGGTGCGGCAGGCGAGCAGCGGCGCCAGCGCGGCGCCGTCGAAGGCGAGCAGTGCGCCGATGCGGCGCAGCGTGTTGTCGAGGCCGGGGAAATGCGCGCGCGCCTGCGCCTCGTCGCGCGCCAGACGCGTCGCGTGTTCGGCCATCCAGCGCGAGGGATACAGGAACAGCGGCTGCGCCCGCAGGTAGGCGTCGATGCCGGCATGCAGCAGCAGGTCGCGCCGCACCGCGAAGCAGCGCGCGGTATGGGCGTCGGCGCGCAGCCAGCCATTGACGACCACCAGGTCGCTGACACGCGTCGGATGCCGCCCGGCGAGGGTCAGCCCGATCAGCCCGCCGAGCGCGTGGCCGATGATCCGGCAGCGATCAGCGCCCACCCGGTCCAGCACCTGCGACGCGTCGTCCGCCATCGCCCCGACATCCGTCGGATCGGGCAGCGCGCCTCGGCTGCGCCCGGTGCCGCGCTGGTCGTAGCTGACGACGCGGTAGTGTCGCGCCAGGGCGTGCAGGCTGTCCACCCAGTAGCCGCCGGCGCCGCCGAGGCCCGCGCACAGCAGCAGCACCTCGCCCTGCGGCGGGCCCTGGACCTCGAAATGGATCAGGTCCAGGCGGGCTTGCCGAGATGGGCGATGCTGGCGATCTCGACCAGCGCCGCAGGCTTCACCAGGCCGCACTGGATGCAGTAGCGCGCCGGCTTGTCGCCGGGGAAATACTCGGCATAGACGGCGTTGAGTGCCGGGTAGTCGGCCCAGTCGCGCAGGAAGATCATGTTGAAGGTCACGTCCGCCATGCTGCCGCCGGCGGCGGCGATGACCCGGCCGATGCTCTCCAGCACGTGGCGCGTCTGTGCCGCGGCGTCGCCCGGATGCACCACCTCGTTGTCGGCGTCGAACGGCAGCGTGCCCGACACGTAGACCACGCCGTCGGCCAGCGCGCCGGGCGAGAACGGCGCGATCGGCGTCGGCGTTCCGGGCGGGACGATCGGCTGCATCGGCATGCTGGGCTGCTCCTCAGTCCGCGACCTGGCCGACCGCGCCGCAGAAATCGGCGACGTTGGACACCCAGCCGAAGAAGGTCTCGATGTTGTAGAGGGCGGCCTTCTGCACGAACTCGGGACCGGCCTGATGGGTCGCGTCCTCCAGCACGATGCCGAAATACTCCAGGAAGAAGCCGTCGCGCAGGGTGGATTCCACGCACACGTTGGTCGCGATGCCGGTGAACACCAGCGTGCGTATGCCACGCGCGCGCAGCATCGAATCGAGCTGGGTGTTGTAGAAGGCGCTGTAGCGCGGCTTGGCGATCACGATGTCGCCGGGCTGCGGCGTCAGCGCGTCGACCAGCGCGTAGTCCCAGCCGCCCTTGGCGAGCAGGCTGCCGGCGAGTTCGGGCCGGCTGCGCATGGTCTTGAGCGCGTTCGACTTGTGGAAGTTCGGCGAGCCCGGGCCGCCGGCCTCGACATAGTCCGGATCCCAGCCGTTCTGGAAGTAGACCACCGTCATGCCGGCGGCGCGCGCCGCCGCCACCGCCTTGACGATCGCGAGCGTCGCCGCCTGCGCGCCGCTGATGTCGAAGCCGGCGATATCGAGGTAGCCGCCCTTGCTGGCATAGGCGTTCTGCATGTCCACCACGACCAGCGCCGCGTGGCCAGGGTCCAGCGACAGCGGTTCCGGGCGCGCCGGCAGGGTGACGCGGCGCGCGCCGGCGCCGGTCTCCAGGGTAGCGGTGCCGGGGGTGACGACGGTCATTCAGGCAGCCTCCGAGCTCGGCGCGACGTGCGCGCGGGTGGTCATCAGCGGCTGGATGCGGGTGCCGAAGGTCTCGACGCCGCCCACGAACTCGTCGAACACCAGCAGCACGCCCTCGGTGCCCTCGACGCCCGCGACCTCGTCGAGCAGGCGCGCGACGGTGGCGTAGGCGCCGACCAGCGTGCCCATGTTGATGTTCACCGCAGAGGCCAGGCTGGCCATCTGGCGCACATTGGTGTCGGCACCCGAGCTGGTGTCGGCCGCACTCTGGTCGACCAGCCAGCGCACCGCCTCGGTGTCGACGCCGGACTTGTAGAGCTCCCACTTCGCCATCGCCGCCTCGTCGGTCTCGTCGGCGATGATCATGAACAGCGCGTAGCAGGTCACCCGGCGTCCGGTGCGCGCGGTCGCCGCCAGCAGCTTCTGCGCCGCCGGCGCGAAGGCGGTGGGCGTGTTCACCCCCTTGCCGAAGCAGAAATTATAGTCGGCGTGGGTGGCCGAGAACATCATGCCGGCGTCGCTCTGGCCGGCGCAGATGATCTTCATCTCGGCCTGCGGGCGCGGGCTGAGCCGGCAATCCTGCATCTGGAAGAACTCGCTCTTGCGGTCGCAGCGACCGGTCTGCCACAGCTCGCGCAGGATCTGCACGTACTCGGCGACGTAGGCGTAGCGGCGGGAGAAATAAGCGTCCCCCGGCCACAGCCCCATCTGCTCGTATTCCGGCTTCTGCCAGCCGGTGATCACGTTCAGCCCGAAGCGGCCGTGCGAGATGCTGTCGATGGTCGCGGCCATGCGGGCCGCGATCGCCGGCGGGATGGTCAGGGTGGCGACGGTCGCGAACAGCTGGATCCGGCTGGTCACCGCGGCGAGGCCGGCCATCAGCGTGAAGCTGTCCAGGTTGTGGTCCCAGAACTCGGTCTCGCCGCCGAAGCCGCGCAGCTTGATCATCGACAGGGCGAAATCGAGCCCGTGTCGCTCGGCGCGCTGCACGACCTCGCGGTTGAGGTCGAAGCTCGGCATGTACTGCGGCGCGGTGCGCGAGATCAGCCAGCCATTGTTGCCGATCGGGATGAACACGCCGATTTTCATGCCGCACTCCGCGGGGATCGCTCCGAGCAAGGCAAGAGACGTGCCACGGATCTCGACCGGACCGGCTCACACCGTCGCCGACCCGGTCAGCGCCTCGAACAGCGCCTGTCCGTCGGGCCGCCCGAGGCCGGTGCAGGCGTTCCAGCCGGGACCGGCATCGTAGCCGATCTGGGTGCCTTCGGGCTTGTTGTTGCCCTGGGTGATCTGCGTGGTCAGCGCGGTGTTCGAGCTTACCATCGCGTACAGGAAGTCGGGCAGGAAGCCCACCGGCCTGGCCGCCTTCTGGCTGATCAGCGCGGTCAGCCCGGCCCATAGCGGCGCCACCGCGCTGGTGCCGCCGACCACCTCCTTCTTGCCGTCCACGACCACCGCGTAGCCGCTGGCCGGCGCCGCATTGGCGGACACGTCCGGCACGCCGCGACCCTTGCGGCCGCCATTGACGCTGACCGGCAGGGTGGTGTGCACCTGGAACGCCGGCACCGCGAACAGGTCGCTGATGCCGCCGCCGGTGCCGCTGCTGGCATCGTTCCACACCACCTCGCGGGTGATCGAGCCGGTGCCGGCGGTGATGTGGGTGCCGCCGCAGCCGATCGCGTACGGCGAGGAGGCCGGGAAGTCGACATGCGCCTTGCCGTCGCTGACGCCGTCGGTGGCGAGGTTGTCGCCGGAGGCGACGAACACCGACAGGCCGAGGGCTGCGGCCTCCTGCAGCACCGAGTTCATCGTCGTCACCGCCTGTTTCTGCCAGGTGGATTCCGCGCCGCCCCAGGAGATCGAGATCACCGAGGGCTTGTTGGTGGTGTCGTGCGCCGCCTGGCTGATCGCGTCGGCGAAGCCGGAGTCGGTGTTCGGCGTGAAATACACCGCGATCTCGGCACCCGGCGCCACGCCGCCGGCCACCTGTATATCGAGCGCCACCTCGCCGTCGGCGTCCGACCCCGACTGGTCGTTGGTGCCGCCATCCACCGACACCGCGATCACCCGCGGCGGCTTCAGCCCCATCGCCTTGAACGCCTGCGTTGTGTCGCTGGCGCGGAAGCCGCCGCCGAGCTCGATCAGCGCGATGGTCACGCCGGCGCCGGTGACGCCGGTCGGAAAGCCGTAGAGCTGCCCGATCCGGTTCGGCTCGAAACTGGCCGGCTGCGCCCGCTGCGGCCGCACGATCCGGGTATGCGCCACCGGGCGTCCGTCGAGGCCGAGCACAGACTCGACCACCCCGTGCAGGTCGTCCGGCACCGCCAGAGCGCCGGTGCGGCCGTGATAGCTGCGGCCGTGCTCCTCGTACATCGCCAGCGTGGCGCCGAACGCGGCGGCCATGGCCTGCGAGGCGCCGGCGGCGCGGATCAGGCGGCGCGCCGGATCGACCGACAGCACGGTCAGCCCGTGCTCGGCGAGGAACGCCTCCACCCTGCGGAAATCCTCGCGATGCGACACGGTGCGGTGTGAGGCGAGCTGGCGCCTGCGCTCGTCGATGCTGCCGGTCAGCCTGATCTGATCGGTGTGATGCTGGTCGCGCGGCTTCAGATAGATGCTGATCTCGATCCGCTGCCCCTTGGGCACCGCGCCCAGATGACGCGCGCGCGCCGGCGCCTCGAGGTGGCTGCCGGAGATCTCGGTCCGCCGGGTGCTGTCGGTCGCTTCCGTCATGGCGCAAATCCTCGCTACACTAGCCGCAGGGCGAGCTTGGCGTGACCCGCCCGACGCACGCAACGGCCCTGGCGATGTCGTGCTCGTCGATCGCGCCGATGCAGCCGACCCGGAACGACGCCGACGCGGTCAGCTTGCCCGGGTAGATGACGACGCCCAGCTCCCGCAGCGCCTCGTAGAAGCGGCTGAAATCGAACGGCGGCGGCGGTTCGTCGAAGCTCGCGATGATCGGCGCCTGCAGCTCGCAACGCAGCGTGGCGGCGTAGCCCAGCGCCCGCATGCCCGCGATCAACACCGCGTGGTTGCGGCCGTAGCGGGCGAGACGGGCCGGCGGCCCGCCCTCCGCGTCGAGCTGGTCGAGTGCGGCATCGAGTGCGGCGGCCACCTGCACCGGCGGGGTGAAGCGCCACTGGCCGTCGCGCTCGAAGCCGCTCCACTGCGCGTGCAGGTCCAGCGCCAGGCTGTGCGAGCGGCCGGCGCAGCGCGCGAGGTGGGTCCGCTCGACGATGGCGAAGGCGATCCCGGGCACTCCTTCGAGGCACTTGTTCGACGAGGCCATCACCGCGCAGGCGCGGGTGCGGCGCACGTCGATCGGCAGCGCGCCGAAGCTGCTCATCGCGTCGACCAGCAGCCGCCGGCCCCGTGCCGACACCACCGCGGCGACCGCTTCCAGCGGGTTGCGCAGGCCGGTGCTGGTCTCGCAATGCACGATGGCGACGTCGCTCACGTCAGGGTCCTCGCGCAGCACCGCGTCCACCCGGCTCGCCGCGACCGGCTCGGTCTCCGGCCAGCTCTCGCATCGCACGTCGCGGCCGATCTGCCGGGCGATGGCGGCGATGCGCTGCCCGTAGGCGCCGTTGGCCAGCACCAGCAGCCTGCCGTCGCGCGGCACCAGCGTGCCGACCGCGGCCTCCACCGCGAAGCTGCCGCTGCCGGCGATCAGCACCGTCTCGTGGCTGGCCTCGCCGTGCACCAGCGCGCGCAGGCGCGTCCGCAGCCGCGCGGTCAGGGCGATGAAGGCCGGGTCGCGCGAGCCCCAGTCGCGTCCCAGCGCGGCACGGGTCGCGTCGCTGGTGGTCAGCGGGCCGGGGGTCAGGAGCAGGGTTCTCAAGGCGGTGCCCGTCCACTACATGTCCGCGTGTCGAGCGGACGACACGGTCGGCGCGCAGCTTGCCCGAGCCGCGATGGAGACGGAAGGCAGGCATGAAGCTTCTGACCCTGATCGGCGCCGCGCTGGGCACCGGCCTGACCGTCTGGCTGCTGGCCCGCTTCGGGCTCGGCCAGGTGCTGGAGCTGCTGCACCAGGCCGGCTGGGGCATCGTGCTGGTGATCGCCTTCCACCTGCTGCAGGTGCTGTTCTCCGCCGCCGGCTGGCGCGCGATCGCCGGCGAAGCGCCGCCGCGGCCCTCGCTGGCCGCCTTCTTCGTGCTGCGCTGGGTGCGCGAGGGCGTGAACAACCTGCTGCCGGTGGCCCAGGTCGGCGGCGAGTTCGTGGTCGCGCGCCTGCTCGGCCGTCGCGGCATGAGCCTCACCCGCGCCACCGCCTGCACGATCTGCGACCTGAGCACCGAGATGGTGACGCAGATCCTGTTCACCGTCGCCGGGCTGCTGACCCTGCTGGCGCTGCTGGGACGCAGCCAGGTCACCGACGAGGTGGTGGGCGGCATCGCCGTCGCCTGCCTCGCAGCCCTCGGCTTCGTCGGCGGCCAGCTGCTGGGGCTCGCCGGGCTGATCGAGCGCGGGCTGACCCGGCTCGCCGGTGCGCTGGGCTGGCACGGCATGGGCGAGCTGGTCGGCCTGCAGCAGACCATCACCGCGCTGTATCGCTCGCCGCGCAACCTTTCGCTGGCGCTGCTGCACCAGTCGATCTCCTGGCTGCTCGGCTCGGTCGAGGTGTGCCTGGCGCTGCATTTCCTCGGCCACGATGCGAGCCTGGGCGAGGGTCTGGTGATCGAGAGCCTGGCCCAGGCGGTGAAGGCGGCAAGCTTCATCGTGCCCGGGGCGCTCGGCATCTCCGAGGGCGGCTTCGTGGTGGTGGGCGCGCTGTTCGGGCTGCCGCCCGCGGTCTCGATCGCGCTGGCGCTGATCAAGCGGCTGCGCGAGATCGCGCTCGGCCTGCCTTCGCTGGCCGCCTGGCAATGGCTGGAGCATCATAATGGGCCGGATCCGTCGGGCCGCGCCGAGACGCTGCAGAAGCTGCGCGCGCCGTCGTTCCGGCCGGAGACCGGCAGGAGCGGCACGGTCGAGGCCGCCTTGGATTACGGAGACGCGTCTTGAGGAACGACACCTGGACCCACGCCCTGGCCCGCTTCATGGTGCGCCCGCTGATCGGCACGCGGGTGCGGCCGAACCACCTGACCACGCTGCGCCTGCTGACCGGGCTCGCGGCTTGCCTGTGCCTGGCCGCCGGCCCGGCCCTGCCGCGGCAGGCGCTGTTCTGGGGCGGGCTGCTGTGGATCCTGTCCGCCTTCCTCGACCGCGCCGATGGCGAGCTGGCGCGGATCGGCGACATGATGAGCCCGGGCGGCCACCGCTACGACACCCTGGTCGATGACGCGGTCAACGGCCTGTTCTTCCTGTCGATCGGGATCGGGCTGCGTCACGCGCACCTGCTCGGTCACGATCTGGGCCTCTGGACGATCGGCTTCGGGGCGCTGTCCAGCGTCATGCTGCTGCTGTGCAACCGCATGTCGGAGATCTACGAGACGCGCGCGCCCGGTCCGCGCATCTGGTCCGGCGCCTGGGGCTTCCATCCCGACGATGCGCTCTACCTGCTGGGCCCCGCCGCCTGGCTGGGCCTGCTGCTGCCGATCCTGCTGGGGGCGATGCTCGGCAGCACCGTGATGGCGCTGCTCACCGCGATCAAGCTGTCGCGTCTGAGGCACGGGACGTCGTCCTTCGATCCCGTCCAGGGCTAGCGCTTGCGAGGCGACGAACCGATCCTCGGCGTCCCCGTGCTGCCCTCCGCAGCCATCCGCTAGGTCAGGATCATGTTGGCCGGACCCCTCGGACGGCTGGTCGCGTTCTGCGCGCGCCGCGCCGTGCTCGTCGTGCTGCTGGCGGCGCTGCTGTGCGCCGGCGCGCTGCTGGCGACACGCGCGCGCCTCGGCGTCAGCACCGACACCGGCAAGCTGTTCTCGGCCTCGCTGCCCTGGAAGAAGCGCGCCAACGTCCTGATCAAGGACTTCCCGCAGCACGAGGACCTGCTGATCGCGGTGATCGGCGCCGACCTCCCCGAGGAGGCGCAGGAGACCGCGCGCCAGCTCGACCGCGCGCTGGCACCGCAGAGCGGGCTGTTCCACTACGTGCTGCGGCCCGACGCCAACCCCTACCTGGTGCGCAACGGCCTGCTGTTCCTCGACGTGCCGGCGCTCGGCAAGCTGCTGGAGTCGACCATCGACGCGCAGCCCTTCCTCGGCCAGCTCGCCGCCGACCCGTCGGCGCGCGGGCTGTTCACGGCGCTGGGGCTGATCGGCGACGGCCTCGCCCACGGCCAGGCCAGCCTGCGCGGCTTCCAGGCGCCGCTGCGCGGCTTCGCCCGCACCCTGGCTGCCGCGGCGGACGGCCATCCCGTGCCCCTGTCGTGGCAGAGGCTGCTGGCCGGCAGCCTGTCCGACCAGGGCGGCCACTACCAGTTCGTGATCACCCAGCCGCGGCTGGATTTCGGCTCGCTGGCGCCGGGGGGTGCGGCCACCGACGCCATGAAGCGCGCCATCGCGGCACTGCCCGACGTGCAATCGGGCGAGGCGCACGTGTTCATCACCGGCCAGGTGGCGCTGGACGACGAGGAGTTCGCCTCCGTCGCCGAGGGCGCGGTGCGCGAGCTGATCGCCTCGCTGGTGCTGGTGACGCTGTGGCTGTTCCTGGCGGTGCGCAGCTGGCGCATCATCGTGCCGATCGTGATCGTGCTGCTGCTCGGCCTGCTGCTGACCACCGGCTTCGCCGCCCTGGCCGTGGGCACGCTCAACCTGGTCTCGGTGGCGTTCGCGGTGCTGTTCATCGGCATCGCGGTGGACTTCACCATCCAGTTCTCGGTCCGATTCCGCGCCCAGCGCGGCCCGGACGGCGCGCCGATGCCGATCCAGGCGGCACTCGCCGCGACCGGGCGCGAGACCGGGGTGCAGATCCTGATCGCGTCCGCCGCCACCGCGGCCGGCTTCCTCGCCTTCACCCCCACGGCGTTCAACGGCGTGGCCCAGCTCGGCCTGATCGCCGGGATCGGCATGCTGATCGCCTTCGTCTGCTCGCTGACCGTGCTGCCGGCGCTGCTCGCCCTGTTCGGGTTCCGCGCCCCCGGACGCGACGAGGGCTTCGGCTGGGCGCGTCCGATCGACCGCATGCTGCGCCGGCACCGCCGTCCGGTGATCGCGGGCTTCGCGCTGCTCGGTCTGGTGGGTGCCGCGATGCTGCCGCTGCTGCGCTTCGACGGCGATCCGCTGCACACCAAGAACCCCAGCGCGCCGAGCATGCAGGCGCTGCACCTGCTGATGAGCGATCCGCTGACCAGCCCGTACAGCGCCGAGCTGCTGGTGCCGGACCTGGCGCAGGCCCGCCTGCTGGCGCGCCGGCTGGAGCGGCTGCCGCTGGTGCATGACGTGCTCACGCTCGACAGCTTCGTGCCGGCCGACCAGGCGCAGAAGCTGCCGATGATCCAGGACGCCGCCCAGCTGCTGCTGCCGACGCTCAGCCCGTACGACGTCTCGCCGCATCCGGACGCGGCCGCGATACGGGGTGCGGCGCTGAAGGCGGTCGCCTCGCTGGCGCCGAACCTGGGCAAGCTGCCGGCGGACGACCCGCTGCGCGCCATCGTCGCGGCGCTGCGCCGGCTCTCGGTGGCACCCGATGCCGTCCTGCTGGCGACCGACGCGGCCCTGGTGCGCTTCCTGCCGATGCAGCTCGACCAGCTGCGCACTGTGCTCCAGGTCGGGTTGCAAGCCGGGCCGGTCTCGGCGCGCGACATCCCGCCGGCGATCGCGCGCGACTGGATCCTGCCGGACGGGCAGGCGCACATGGAGGTGCACATCAAGGGCGGCGCCTCCGACAGCCGCACGCTGCACAAGTTCCTGGCCGAGGTGCGCAGCGTCTGGCCGGATGCCGCCGGCTCGGTCGCGACCATCGTCGAGAGTGCCAACACCATCGTTTCGGCGTTCGAGACCGCCGCACTCTCCGCACTCGGGATGATCGCGCTGATCCTGCTGCTGGCGCTGCGCCGTCCGCGCGACATGGCGATGGTGCTGGCGCCGCTGCTGCTCTCGGCGATGCTGACCGTGATCCTGTGCATGGTGCTGGGCGAGAAGCTGAACTTCGCCAACATCATCGCCCTGCCGCTGCTGCTCGGCGTCGGGGTGAGCTTCAACATCTACTTTGTCATGAATTGGCGCGTCGGCCTGCGCGATCCGCTCGCCTCGCCCACCGCCAAGGCGATCCTGTTCTCGGCGCTGACCACCGGCACCGCCTTCGGCTCGCTGGCGCTGTCGCACCATCCGGGTACGGCGAGCATGGGCCGGTTGCTGCTGATCAGCCTGGCCTGCACGCTTATTGCGACGCTGGTGTTCGAGCCGGCGCTGCTGCCGCGCCGCGATGGAGATCGGCAATGATTCGACAGCTCGTGGCGGCGGTGCTCGCTGCCCTGCTGGTCGGCCAGACCGCCCGCGCGGCGGAGCCGATCAGGGTCCGGGTCGTGGTGGTGACGACGTTCGAGCTCGGCCAGGACACCGGCGACGCGCCCGGCGAGTTCCAGGACTGGGTCGAGCGGCTGCCGCTGCGCGTTTCGCTGCCGTTCCCGCAGGGCTACCGCGCGCTGCGCTACGATCCGCAGCTCGGCGTGCTCGGCATGGTGAGCGGAGAGGGTCCGGCGCGCATGGCCGCCTCGATCACGGCACTCGGCTACGACCCGCGGTTCGACCTGAGCCACGCCTATTTCGTGCTGGCCGGGATCGCCGGCATCGATCCGATGGCAGGATCGGTGGCGTCCGCGGCGTGGGCGCATCACGTCGTCACCGGCGAGGCGCACGAGATCGACGCCCGGGAGATCCCGCCCGGCTGGCCGACCGGCTACGTGCCGCTGCAGCGCACCACCCCCTACGAGCAGCCGGTACCCGCCGCCGACAGCCTGTGGGGCACCGCCGTCTACACACTGAATGCCGGCCTGGTGGACTGGGCCTACGGTCTGACCCGCTCGCTGCCGCTCGCCGACAGCCCGTCGCTGCGGGCCCTGCGGGCGCGCTACCGCGGCATGCAAGCGGCGCAGCGGCCGCCGTTCGTGCTCGAAGGCGACACGCTGGCATCCGGCATCTTCTGGGTGGGTGCGAGGCTGAACCAGTGGGCGGAGGACTGGACCCGCTACTGGACGCACGGCGAGGGCCGCTTCGCCACCACCGCCGAGGAGGATGGCGGCATGATGCAGGCGCTCAGCTTTCTGTCGCATACTGGCCGCGTCGACCTGTCGCGGGTGCTGGTGCTGCGCACCGCCAGCAACTACGACATGCCGCCGCCGGGCGAGAGCGCGGCAGCACTGCTCGCCTCGGAGGGCAAGGGCGGCTTGTCCGCCTACCGCGCCTCGCTCGACTCCGCCTACGCCGTCGGCAGCCCGGTGGTCCTGGCGCTGGCCGAGCGCTGGAGCAGCACCCGGGATCACGTGCCGCGCTAGCGGGCCGCGGGAAGGAAGAGCAGGCAAGGGGCTTTGCCCCTCGACCCCATCAAAGGCAAACCTTCGAAAACATACTTTAGAGAATGGGGTTCGGGGCCTGCGGGCCCAACGGGTCAAGGGCAGAGCCCTTGCCTTGGTCCTCAGCGGTCGGTGCCGCGAGGCGGATTGACGTTCTGGTCTCCGCTCTGCACCTGCGGCCGGACCGCCGGCTTGTCGCTGGCGGGCTTCGGCCTGGTGCCGCCGGGATCGATGTCGGAGATCGGCGTGTTGGCGGTGGTCTTCTCGCTGTCCGAGGCGGGATCGGGCATGGCGGTGCTCCTGGTTGCACGACATCCACGCCAGAGGCGGCGGTTCGTTCCCACGGCTGGCGCGGAGGTTGCACCCGAGCAGTCCGTTGCGGAATCGTTTCATCGAGCGGATAGTCCCGGCGCCGGCCGCCTGTGGCATGGGCGGGCCGCCGCCAGGAGGCACGACAGAGGATGAACCGTCCCGGCAACGCACGTGCGGCCGTCCGGCAGGCCGATCCGGAGGCGGCGCCGCTGGCGTCGGCGATGCAGGCGCTGCACCACACGACGTTCGAGCAGATCGTCCAGGCGGCCGAGCGGATCGGCAGTAATCGCGGACATCCGCACGTGATCACGCTGTATCGCACCTGGATCGCGATCCATAGCGGCGGGGCGCGCAACCTCCATGCCGCGTGGTTCAACCTCGGTGTCGAGCTTTCCCGCAGCCAGCAGGCGCCCGACGCGATCCTCGCCTACAGGACCGCCCTCGCCCTCAAGCCAGACTTCGCCGAGGCGGCGATCAATCTCGGGTTGCAGCTGGAACAGTCCGGTCAGACCGAGGCGGCGCTGCAGAGCTGGGCGCAGGCGCTGCAGCCCGATGCGGCCCGGGTCGCGCTGATCAACCATCGCGGACGGCTGCTGGAACAGGCCGGCCGGCTGGAGGAGGCGGAGCAGGCGCTGCGCAGCAGCCTGCTGACCGATCCGGAGCAGCCGGACGTGATCCAGCACTGGGTGCATATCCGGCAGAAGATGTGCCAGTGGCCGGTGCTGGATCAGTCCGTCGGGCTGTCCCGCCAGATGCTGCTGGAGAGCTGCGGGCCGCTGGCGGCGCTCGCCCTGTCGGATCAGGTCGCCGTGCAGCACGGCGTCAATGGGCGCTGGATCGGGCGCAAGACGACGCCCATCGAGGGCAGGCTCAGCCCGGAGCAGGGCTACCGGCACGGACGCATCCGGCTGGGCTACATGTCGTCGGATTTCTGCCGGCACGCGATGAGCTACCTGATCGCCGAGCTGTTCGAGCGGCACGACCGCGATCGCTTCGAGATCTTCGGCTACTGCTCCAGCCCCGAGGACGGCAGCGAGATCCGTGCCCGGGTGGTGGCCGGCTTCGACCGATACCGCCCGATACGCGCGCTGGCCGACGAGGAGGCGGCGCGGCTGATCCGCTCCGACGAGATCGATATCCTGGTCGACCTGAACGGACTGACCGCCGGCTCGCGGCTGCAGATCCTGCGCTGGCGCCCGGCGCCGGTGCAGGCGAGCTATCTCGGTTTCATCGGTCCGGTTCCCCTGCCCGAGCTGGACTACCTGTTCTGCGACGAGTTCGTGGTGCCTCCGGCGCTGGCTGCCGCCTACGCGCCCGAGCCGCTCTACGTCGCACGCACCTACCAGGCCAATGACAGCCGACGCGCGATCGGCGCGCCGACCACGCGCGCCCGCGCCGGGCTGCCGGAGGATCGTTTCGTGTTCTGCTGCTTCTCGAACCACTACAAGATCACCGAGGAGATGTTCGACGCCTGGATGCTGATCCTGGCGCGGGCCGAGCATGCCGTGCTGTGGCTGACCGCCGACAATGCCTGGTCGTGCCGCAACCTGAGGCGGCGCGCATCGTCGTGGGGGATCGATCCGGATCGGCTGATCTTCGCCGACAGGACCGATCCTGCCGACTACATCGCGCGACTGCGGGTGGCCGACCTGTTCCTCGACACGTTCCCGTACAACGCCGGAACCATCGCCAGCGACGCGCTGCGCATGGGATTGCCGGTGCTCACGCGCACCGGGCAGGCGTTTGCCTCACGCATGGCGAGCCGGCTGCTGCACGCGATCGGCGCCGAACGCGGCATCACGCCGAGTCTCGAGAGCTACGTCGATCGTGCGGTGGCGCTGGCGACGGACCCTCGGGAGCACGCAGCCTACCGGAGCATGGTGAGCGAGGCGCGATGGTCGGACACGATCGGCGACACCGCCGGCTTCACCGCGCAGCTCGAAGCCTCCCTGATCCGCGTGCAGGCCGAGTTCTGCCGGCGCCAGCCGCCGGTCTCACCCTGAAGCCGGGACGGGCTGCGATCCGGCGAGCAGCCTCCTCGCCACCGGATGGCCGCCCTCGGCGGCACGACCGAGGAACGACGCGGCGGCCACGCGATCCTCGGGTTCGCCGCAGGCGCCGCGCGCCAGCATACCGAGGGCGTAGAGCGCCCCCGCGTGACCGGCGGCGGCGGCTCGGTTGAACAGCATCCTCGCCCTCGGCATGTCCGGCGGACCGCCGCGGCCGTTGGCCAGCATCTCCCCGGCCACCACTTCCGCATCCTGAGATCCCCGCTCGGCGGCTCGCAGGAACAGGTCGCGTGCGGCAGGCAGATCCTGCGGCGTGCCACGCCCCTCCGCCAACATCCTTGCGCACCAGTACTGCGCGACCGTCAGTTCCTCGGCAGCGCGACGAAACCAGCCCAGGGCCTGCTCGTCATCGCGCGGCACGCCCGCGCCCTCGGCGCAGCACAGCCCGATATTGAAGGCCGCCGCCATGTCGCCGATCTCGGCGAGCTCGCGCAGGCAGGTCACCGCGGCGATGCGGTCCGCCTCGCGTTCATCGCCGGCCAGTGCCAGTGCGGCGAATTCGGCGCGCGCCCGGAGGTTACCGCCGGCGGCAGCTTTGCGCAGCAGCCGCATCGCCTCCTGCCGGTCGGGGCTGATCCCGACACCGTGCAGGTGCAGATACGCCAGCGCTCGCGCGGCGGCGTCATGACCGGCCTCGGCGGCACGACGGAACCAGATCATCGCTTCCGCATGGTTCGGCGGCAGCGGGCCGGACTGGGCGTAGAGCGCGCCGAGGATCGCCGCTGCCTGCGGCTCGTCGTTCAGGGCCGCCCGGCGCAGCCACGTCTCGGCCTGGAACGGATCCGCCGGCAGGCCGCGACCACGCAGCAGGGCGAGCCCGTAGCGCAGCTGGCATGGGGCATGGCCCAGATCCGCGCCCTTGCGATAATGCCGTGCCGCGGCGGAGAGATCCTGCGCGATGTCGATCTCGCCCTCGGCCAAGATCCCGAGCAGGCAGTGCGCCGTCGGCAGATCGGCCAGCGCGGCCGCCTCGAGCAGCCGACGCGCCTCGGCGAGATCGGTCTGCCGACCCGAGGTCAGCAACGCCAGCGACCAGCCGAGCTGGCCGTGCGGACAGCCGGACGCCGACGCCTGGCGATACAGCTCGTGTCCCCGTTCCGGATCACGCAGCGCGGGTGCACCCGACGTCAGGATGAAGCCGAGCAGCGCCCGGGCCTGGGCAGATCCGGCGTCGGCCGCCATCTGGCCCCAGTACAGCGCGGAGCGGCATTCTGCCTCCTCGCCGGGGCGGCGGTCTCCGGCTTGGAAGATCGATCCGGCCGGGGCCCCGACGATGCCCTGCAAGGCGAGCGAGGCGAGCAGCAGTTGCGCCTCGGTCTCGCCGGCGAGGGCCGCCTGCGAGAGCCACCGCAGTGCGACGGCCGGACAGGACGGAACGCCGAGACCGAGAAGATAGGCGCGACCCAGTTCCAGGGCGCCCGCAGCCGAGCCGGACCGCGCCGCACGCGTGAAGTGGCGGACCGCACGCAGATGCCGACCCAGCCGCGCCTCTCGGTGCCCGCGTCGCAGCGGCGCCGCAAAAGCGTCGAGTGGGGCTCGCAGACGCTGGGAGAGGTTGAGGAGAAGACGCATGGCGATGCCCGGCTAGGTCAGCGGACATCATCGGCGTTCTACGTGAACAAACAGTGAATGAAGCGGTATGCCGGAACAGACTTGGCCAGATCGTTGCGATTAACGTAGTGTTAACGAACTCGGTGCAACTAGCGGCGGGCGCTGTAGATCGCTCGCGGTGCGAATTTAGGACATGGGAGCGTCCAGATGGCGTTGAGCAACCTGACGACGGCGCAGATCGCCTCGCTCTCGACCAGCACCATCGCCGGGCTGACGACTGCCGACATCCAGAGCCTGACGACGGCTCAGGTCGCGGCGCTGACCACCAGCCAGGTCCCTGCCCTCAGCACCACCGTGATCGCCGCCCTGACCACCGCCGAGGTCGCGGCGCTGATCACGGCGCAGGCCAAGTCGCTGACCACCGCGCAGATCGCGGCCCTGACCATTACCCAGGCGCCCGTCCTGACCACCGCCGACGTCGCCGCCCTCGGCTCGGCGCAGGTCGCCGCCCTCACCACCGCGAACGTCGCCGCGCTGACCACCGCGCAGACCGCCGCCCTCGGCACCGCCGCCGTCGCCGCGCTGAAGACCGCCCAGGTCGCGGCCCTCACCACCACGCAGCTGCCGGCGATGACCACCGCGCAGGTGGATGCGCTCGGCACCGCGGCCATCGCAGCACTCACCACGGCGCAGGTGCCGGCACTCACCACCGCACAGGTCGCAACCCTCGGCTCGGCTCAGATCGCCGCCCTGACCACGGCGCAGCTCGCCGCCCTGAGCACCGCCGAGAGCGCCGCCCTGACCACAGCGCAGGCCAAGGCGCTGACCACCGCGCAGATCGCGGCATTGACCACCACCCAGGCGCCCATCCTGACCACCGCCGACGTCGCCGCCCTCGGCTCGGCGCAGGTCGCAGCCCTCACCACCGCGAACGTCGCCGCGCTGACCACCGCGCAGACCGCCGCCCTCGGCACCGCCGCCGTCGCCGCGCTGAAGACCGCCCAGGTCGCGGCCCTCACCACCATGCAGTTGCCGGCGATGACGACTGCTCAGGTCGCAGCCTTCGGCTCGGCTCAGGTCGCCGCCCTGACCACCGCACAGGTGCCGGCGCTGACCACTGCGCAGGTCGCAGCCCTCGGCTCGGCTCAGGTCGCCGCCCTGACCACCGCCCAGGTCGGAGCCCTGACCACCACCGAGATCGCGGCGCTGACCGCAGCGCAGGCCAAGGCGCTGACCACCGCGCAGATCGCGGCCCTGACCATTACCCAGGCGCCCGTTCTGACCACCGCCGACATCGCCGCCCTCGGCTCGGCACAGGTTGCCGCCCTCACCACCGCGAACGTCGCCGCGCTGACCACCGCGCAGACCGCCGCCCTCGGCACCGCCACCGTCGCCGCGCTGAAGACGTCACAAGTGGCAGCACTCACCACCGCGCAGCTGCCGGCGCTCACCACCGCGCAGGTCGCAGCCCTCGGCTCGGCCCAAGTCGCCGCTCTCACCACGGCGCAGGTGCCGGTGCTGACCACCGCTCAGATCGCGGCCCTCGGCACCGCCGACGTCGACGCCCTCACGACGGCCGACATCGCCGTGCTCACCACGGCTCAGGCTGCCGCTCTGACCAGCACCCAGGCCAAGGCGCTGACCACGGCGCAGATCGCGGCCCTGACCATTACCCAGGCGCCCGTCCTGACCACCGCCGACATCGCCGCCCTCGGCTCGGCGCAGGTCGCCGCCCTCACCACCGCGGACCTCGCCGCGCTGACCACCGCGCAGGCCGCCGCCCTCAGGACCGCCGCCATCGCGGCGCTGAAGACCGCCCAGGTCGCGGCCCTCACCACCACGCAGCTGCCGGCGCTCACCACCGCGCAGGTCGCAGCCCTCGGCTCGGCCCAGGTCGCCGCCCTCACCACGACGCAGGTGCCGGTGCTGACCACCGCGCAGGTCGCGGCCCTCGGGACCGCCGACGTCGCCGCCCTCACCACCGGCGGCATCGCGGCACTGACCACCGATCAGGCCGCGGCACTCGGCACGGCGCAGGCCGCGGCGCTGACCACCGCACAGATCGCGGCCCTGACCATTACCCAGGCACCCGTCCTGACCACCGCCGACATCGCCGCCCTCGGCTCGGCGCAGGTCGCCGCCCTCACCACCGCAGACCTCGCCGCGCTGACCACCGCGCAGGCCGCCGCCCTCAGGACCGCCGCCATCGCCGCGCTGAAGACGGCTCAAGTTACAGCACTCACCACCACGCAGCTGCCGGCGATGACCACCGCGCAGCTGGACGCGCTCGGCACCGCGGCCATCGCAGCACTCACCACGGCGCAGGTGCCCGCACTCACGACCGCGCAGGTCGCAGCCCTCGGCTCGGCTCAGGTCGCCGCCCTGACCACCGCACAGCTCGCCGCCCTGACCACGACCGAGATCGCGGCGCTGACCGCAGCGCAGGCCAAGGCGCTGACCACGGCGCAGATCGCGGCCCTGACCATTACCCAGGCACCCGTCCTGACCACCGCCGACGTCGCCGCCCTCGGCTCGGCGCAGGTCGCCGCCCTCACCACCGCGGACCTCGCCGCGCTGATGACCGCGCAGACCGCCGCCCTCGGCACCGCCGCCATCGCGGCGCTGAAGACCGCTCAGGTCGCGGCCCTCACCACCATGCAGTTGCCGGCGATGACCACCGCGCAGCTGAAAGCGCTCGGCACTGCGGCGATCGCGGCGCTGACCACGACGCAAGTGCCGGCATTGACCACCGCGCAGGTCGCGAACCTCAGCACGAGGCAGAGTGCGGCCCTGACCACCGCCCAGGTCGGAGCCCTGACCACCGCCCAGGCCGCGGCGCTGACCACCGGCGAGGTGGCGGCCCTGACCGCGGCCCAGGTGCCGGCCCTCGGCTCGTCGGACATCCTCGCCCTGAGCACGGCGCAGTTCGCCGTGCTCTCCACCGCCAGCATCGCCGCGCTGACGACGGCGCAGCTGGCGGCACTGAGCAGCACCGACATCGCGACGCTGACCACGACGCAGCTGCCGGCGATGAGCCATGCCGATATCGTGGCCCTCACGACCGACCAGATCCCGGCCTTCACGACCGACCAGATCCCGGCCTTCACCACGAGCCAGGTCGCCGCCTTCTCCACCGCACAGCTGGGCGCCTTCACGTCGGCGCAGGTGCCGGCCTTCACCAGCGCGCAGCTCGGCGCACTCGACAACACGCAGCTCTCCGCGCTCTGAGGCGGCATCCCGCAGGCTCACGGGCTGACATCGCGTGGCGGCCGCCCCAGATGGGAGCGGTGTCCCGTCCCTGGATCCCCCGTCGCGTGCTGGTCACGCCCTCCGCTCTCGCCTTGTCCATCGGCGAGGCCATGGTGGAGCGCGCGGCGGCGCTCGGGGCGGAAATCGTGCGCCTCCCGGCAGACCGCCTCGCCGGTCTGCCGGACTCCTACCGGGACGCCAAGACCACCATGGCGATCGTCACCGCGAGTGCCAGCCGGCGCCGCCTGCAGCCGATCCCCCCCAGCGCCGACTGGCGCTTCGACCTGGCCGAAGGCTGTCCGGCGCACTGCTCCTACTGTTACCTTGCCGGTTCCCTGGCCGGACCGCCGATCGTGCGCGCCTACGCCAACCTGTCCGAGATCCTCGCCGAGCTGCCCGCCGCGCTCGGACAGGGCCGCGTCACCTCGCTGTCCGCCGAGCGCGCCGCGGAAGGCACCACCTTCGAGTGCTCCTGCTACACCGACCCGCTCTCGATCGAGCACCTGACGGGGCACCTGGCGGCCTGCATCGCGCATTTCGGCGCCTGGGACGCGCCGGTGCAGCTGCGCTTCACCACCAAGTTCGACGCGGTGGGCCCGCTGCTGGGCCTGGCTCATCATCGGCGCACCCGCATCCGCTTCTCCGTCAACGCGACCGCTGCCGAGCGGCACGAGGGCGGGGCGCCGCGCATGAAGGCGCGGCTGGCAGCGCTCCGCGCCGTCGCCGAGGCCGGCTATCCGGTGGGACTGACGGTGGCGCCGATCCTGCGCCTGCCGGACTGGGCGGCCGGCTACGACGGATTGTTCGCCGACATCGCGGCCGAACTCGCCGGCATCGACGGCCTCGACCTCACCGCCGAGCTCATCACCCACCGCTTCACGCCCAAGTCCAAGCAGGTGCTCGCCGGCTGGTATCCGGGGAGTGCTCTGGAGATGGACGAGGTTCTGCGCGCGCGGAAGATGACCAAGTTCGGCTCGGTGAAGTGGGTCTTCCCCAAGCAGGAGATGGCCGAGATGCGCGCGACGATCGAGGCCAGCTTGAGGCGGCGGCTGCCGGCGGCACGCCTGCTGTACTGGACCTGAACGCTCGCGGGCCCGGCCTTGCGAGCCGGGCCCGCGCCTGATCAGGCCGCCTGCGGCTCCAGGGTCGCGATGTCGATCACGAACCGGTACTTCACGTCGTTGCGCAGCATGCGCTCGTAGGCGTCGTTGATCTGATCCATCCGGATCATCTCGATATCGCAGACGATGCCGTGCTCGGCGCAGAAATCCAGCATCTCCTGGGTCTCGGCGACGCCGCCGATCAGCGATCCGGCGAAGTAGCGGCGCGGATTGATGATGCTGAACACCGCCAGCGCCAGCGGCTTCTCCGGCGCGCCGACCTGCACCAGGGTGCCGTCACGCTTGAGCAGGGCGAGATAGCTGTTGATGTCGTGGTCGGCGGACACCGCGTCGATGATGAGATCGAAGCGGCGCGCCTGGCCCGCCATGGCGTCGGCATCCTTGGAGACGACCACGTGATCGGCACCCAGACGGCGTCCGTCCTCGACCTTGCCGGGCGAGGTGGTGAACAGCGTCACCTCGGCACCCATCGCGTGCGCGAGCTTGACCGCCATGTGGCCGAGACCGCCGAGGCCGACGACGCCGACCGTCTTGCCCGGACCGGCATGCCAGTGCCGCAGCGGCGAATAGGTGGTGATGCCCGCGCACAGCAGCGGCGCCGCGGCGGCCAGATCCATCTTGGCGGGGATGCGCAGCACGAAGGACTGGTCGACGGTCACCGCCTTGCTGTAGCCGCCGTAGGTGCGCAGCCCCGGCGTCTTCTTGTCGGGATCGTTGTAGGTGCCGGTGAAGCCGCCCTCGCAGTACTGCTCGAGCCCTTCGTGGCAGCTCGCGCAGCTCTTGCAGCTGTCGACCATGCAGCCGACGCCCACGAGGTCGCCCTGGCGGAACCGGGTGACGTTGCCGCCGACAGCGTGCACGCGGCCGACGATCTCGTGTCCGGGGACCACCGGGAACACGCTGGCGCCCCACTCGTTGCGGGCCATGTGCAGATCGGAGTGGCAGACGCCGCAATAGTGGATGTCGATGCGCACGTCCTCGGGTCCCGGATCGCGACGCTCGAAGCGGAACGGGGACAGGTTCGCGTCAGCCGCCTGGCTGGCATATCCGGTGCAGTCGAACATTGCATCTCCTGAAAGCTCGTAAGGAACCGCCGGGACCGATCCGCCGCCAGGGCAGCAGGCTCCAGACGCGTCGTCATCATGGCCGACCTTGCGTAACTGCGCCGCCCGCACGCGATCGACAAGGGCGGCGGCGCGGAGTCCGCCGCCGCTTCAGCCTGCCTGACCCAGCTGCACCAGCCTGATCTCCTCGAGCAGCTGCTGGAACTGCTCGCGCATGCCCCCCGAGGGCGCGGCGAGGCGGCGAGCCCCGACGATGGACCATAGCGAGGTGGCGATCACGCCGTGCACGGCGTGATAATCCAGCGACCGGGTATCGCGCAGCTCGGCGAGATAGCCCGGATCGACCACGCCGTGCCCGGCCAGGAAGCACTCGAAGTTGCGCACGACGTTGAAGCCGAGATCGGCCGCCGTCTGTCCCAGCCAGTCATTGAACGATTGATGCATCCCGGTGCGGTCGAGCAGGGTTTCGGCTCCCCCTTCGGTCAGCGGGACCGGGGGGAACGCCCCGGCGATCCAGTGCAGGGCGCGTTCCTCGGCCGGCACCGCGGCGGCCAGGAAGCGGCCATAGGCCTGGATGAGCGGCATGGCGAAGTCGCGGAAGCCATCCACGTCGCCGGGGCCGAGCTCCCGGCCCAGGCGATGCGACGGGTAGCCCTGCTCGATATCGACCTGGCCGAAGTTCCACAGCACCGGGATCGCCTCGATGTCGAGATCGGGCGCGGTCGCCAGCAGCGTCCGCGGCGCGATGCGCGACAGCGCGCCGATGCCGTCCGCGAGCGGCGCCAGCGCCAGCGGGCAGATCCACCGGGCGCCCGCGGAAACGCCGCGCCGATAGAGGCCGGCGAACGGGTCGCCCAGGATCACCAGCGGCAGCGCACCCATGCCGCGGAACCGCTCGATGGCGGCGGCATAGGTGGCCAGGTCGGCGGCGCTGCGGATGGTGGCGCCGGTCCAGGCGGTGGCCAGGGCGACGAACAGGTTCTGCAGGTAGACGCGGTTGCGCACGCCGAGCCGGCGCAGGCGATCCAGTCCGGCCAAGTCCAGGGCCACGGGGAAGATGCGGCTCTCGGCGTAGCCGTGGCGCAGGAAGTGCAGCGCACCGGCATCCTCGTCGTCCAGGTTCGCGTTCAGGTCGGCGAAGCAGGCGCGATAGACGTCGCCGGAGAAGCCGGCCTCGTGAAGTGCCGCCAGCATGTCGCGCAGGCTGACCGGCTCCAGCCACGCCGCGACGATCTCCTCGTCGGGGCTGCCGCTCACGGCCGAAGCCGGCGGCGGCCGGAGAGCCTGCGCAGCGGGTGCCGCACGCCGTAGGCCGCGCCGCACCGCGCATTCCTTGCACCCATGTCCGCTACCCGTGAGCTCCGAACGCGACGGGCACCATAGACCGCGAGGTCAGGAAATCCAGAGCGGCGCCCGGTCGCGCCCGGCGGCGGGTGCGGCGCGTCGCGCCTGAGGCGGCGACAGCCTGAAGCGGTTCCAGAGATCCACGTAGAAGCGGTAGCCGTCGGGATGCTGGAAGAACAGGTTGCGCCAGTCCTGGAACACCGGATCGTCGTGGCGGTAGCTCTCGTCCTCGATCAGCTTGTGCGCCGCGACCGGCTTGGGGCCGTGGAAGTGCACCACCCGCGCCATCGGGTCGACGCCCCAGTACGGCTTCCAGTTGTACTTGGGCGACAGCGGATCCCACTTGCCGTTGTAGAAGACGCGCAGGAACTCCTGATCGTAGCCGTGCAGGGTGTGCAGCATGTCGCAGGCAAAATCGAGCATCGCCGGCAGGTCGGCCCGCAGGCGCCTGACATTCATCAGTATGACGCCGGAGTTGAGCTCCTTGTGATGTCCGTAGAGATCGAACTGCGACGCCACCGCGAAGGTCGCGGGACGGAAACTATCCAGCGCCGGATCGGCGAGGAACATGACGTCGCAGTCGGTGTAGAGGATAAACTCCTCCTTGGTCTCGACGTTGGGGATATCGAGCCTCTGGAACGCGCCGGCCGCGGTCCGCATGTAATCCGGCCAGTCCGGACGCAGCCTCTGCTGGGCGCGTTGCAGCTGGTCGTAGAAGGAGATGCGGTGGCGGATGACGGTGACGCCGGCGGCGCGCATCTCGTCGGTAAAGGCGCTCTCGCTGCCGTCGTAGAGCAGATGCGGGCGCAACGACGTGTTGAGCTGCGCCGACGCCACCGCCACCCTGATCATGTCGACGAAACCGTGATCCTCGTCCGCGGTGAGCGTCTCCTCGGTGATCGAGAAGTACCATTTCATCTCGCGAATCGTCTCCTTATCGTTTGTCTGTCTCACAGACCGAGACAGCGGATTTCGCGTCTTGGAGATGCGGCAGATTATTTATCCTGTACAATGACAGAGGGCGATCGCGGCCACCGGATGCTTATCCGCCGCTTATCGTCACGATACCGTGATGTCTTGCGCGTCATCCTCATTGCGCGATACGCCGGGCGCCGACCTCGCGCCGGTGCGCCCTCCCCATCGGGCGCGCGCGGCGATAGGCTCGCGCATCGAGCAGTATGGGCGATGGGAGGATGGAGGCACGCGTGCAGGACGCTTCGTCGGCTCGAGCCGCACCGCACGACCTGAAGGTCCTCATCTGCGGCGAGGCGCCGCTCGAGTCGCAGGCCAACGCCTCGATCCGTAGCTCGATCCGCGACGGCTGGATCGAGTACCTCTCCGCGCCGCGCGTCTCCTGCGCCAGCCTGGACGGCGCCGCTGCCGCGATCGCGGCGATCCGGCCGGACCTGCTGCTGTGCGTCGGTTCCTACCTGCCCGAGGCGGCCTATTTCGGCGAGGCGTCGCGCATCGCGCGCGCCGCCGGCGCGGTCTGCGCGTTCTGGGCCACCGAGGATCCCTACGAGAAGGATGCCAGCTACCGGATCGAGCGGCATTTCGACGCCATCTTCACCTGCGACCGCTGGACTAGGCGGTTCTACGACCATTCCAGGGTGTTCCACCTGCCGCTCGCCGGCTGCCCGCGCCGCCATCACGTGGCGATCGAGTGCGATGCCGCGCGTCCGGTCGACGTGCTGTTCTGCGGCGTCGCCTTCGCCAACCGGCGCGAGATCATCGCGGCCCTGATGCCGGCGCTGCGCGGCCTGAAGCTCTCGGTGATCGGTCCGGGCTGGGGCGGCGAGGCGGGGTTTTCCGAACAGCGCGTCGACAAGGCCCGGCTGATCGAGCTCTACGCGCGCTCGAAGATCGTCCTCAACCTAGGCCGCAGCCTGAACTTCGAGAACGCGCGCTATCAGATCGCCGCCTCGACACCGGGACCCCGCACCTTCGAGGCGGCGATGGCGGGCGGGATGCAGCTGTTCCACGAGGATTCGCCCGAGATCCGCGATTATTTCGAGGAGGACGAGGTCCCCGGCTTCTCCGGCGCGCTCGAGTTCCAGCGGCTGCTCGACCGCTTCGTGCAGGCCGACGCGCTGCGCACCGAGACCGCGGCGCGGGCGCAGCGGCGGGCGCTGGCGGACCACAGCTACGCGCGGCGGGCCCGGCAGCTGGTCGAGACGCTGGTCGGCGAAGGTCTGCTGTGATCCTGCTCTACAACACCAACGCGACGCGCAACCCCAACGCCTACCTCACCCTGGCGGTCGAGGCGGCGCTGCGCACCCTGGTCGGTGGCGACGGGGTGCTGCGGGTCGACGAGCGGACCCTGGCGCGGGAGGCCGCGAGCGGCGCGCACGCGCTGCTGCTGTGCATCGACGGCCAGCGGCTGAATGCCGGGCTGATCGCGCGGGTGAAGCCCGCGTTCCGGCGCGTCGTGCTGTGGGTCTTCGAGGACCCGTTCATGCTGGACTACAACCTCGCCAGTGCGAGGCTGTTCGACCTCGTGTTCACCAACGACCCGTCCTGCGTCGCCGCCTATGGCGGCCGCGGCCACTACCTGCCGCTGGCGGCGAGCCGGATGCTGCACCATCGCGAAGTGCTGCCCGACGCGAAGCTGCGCCACGACATCTTCTTCGCCGGCACCATGTGGCCGAACCGCATCGCGACGCTGCGAGCGGTGATCGAGGCGTTCCCGGACGCCTCGATGAAGCTGGTCTGCCCGACCAACGAGTATCTGCCGCCGCTGCCGCCGCAGATCGCGTCGCGCGCGATCACGCGGCCGATCAGCCACGAGGCCTTCGTGGGTTTCGCCAACGCCAGCCGGGTGACGCTGACCCTGTTCCGCGACTATGCCAGCCACGGCGCCTCGGGTCTCGCCACCGCACCCGGGCCGCGCCTGTTCGAGCTCGGCCTGGCCGGCACCGCGCAGGTGGTGCAGCATCCCGAGGGGCTGCCGGCGACGCGATTCGACGTCATCGACGGGATCCTGCTGGCGCGCCGCGAGGGGCTGGTCACGCGGATCGGCGACGTGCTGGCCGACCCTAAGCTGCGCGACGCGCTGGCGCACCTGGCGCAGCGCTCGGTGCTGGCCGCGCACGGCTACGAGCACCGGCTGCGCCGCCTGCTGGAGCTCTCGCTCGACGCGGCCGATCCGCCGCCGATGGCGACGACACTCGCTGCGGCAGGCGCGCGCCGGCTGCGGGTGCTGATGTGCACGCACTCGACGATCCACGACCAGGTGTGGGGCGGCGTCGAGGTCTACCAGCAGATGCTGTGCAGCCAGCTCGAGCACGAGGTCGAGGTGCTGTTCTGGACGCGCGGCGACGATGGCTGCCGGCTGCTTGACGCCCGCGGCGCCACCCTGGAGCGCTTCGACGGCGAGGCGATCGGCTGGCTGGACGTGCTGTGCGATCCGTTCGAGGAGGCGCACTTCTCCGACGTGCTGACCGGCTACGACGTCGACGTGGTGCATTTCCAGCATCTCGGCCATCACGCGGCGTCGCTGCCGCTGATCGCGCGCGCCAGCGGCGTCGGCACGCTGCTGTCGGTGCACGATTTCTTCCTGGTCTGCGCCCGCTACAACCTGCTCGACCACGAGCAGAAGTTCTGCGACATCGGCAACCGCTCGATCAGCGCCTGCACGATCTGCCTGGGGCGGGCGGAAGGCCTGCCGGCCGGAGCGCAGCAGCAGCGTCGCGGCTTCATGGAGCAGGTGCTGGGCGCCATCGACCTGCTGCTGTTCGGCTCGCGCCAATCCGAGGATCTGGTGCTGCGGATCTATCCTCAGACGCGGGCCATCCGCCGCCTGGTGATGGGCATTCCGGCACCCGCGCGCCCGCTGCCGCCCGCGGCCGCCACGCCGCAGCGCCGCAGCGCCGACCTGGACGTGCTCGACGTGGTGGTGGTGGGCAATTTCCTGCGCATCAAGGGTGCGGACACCGTGCTGCAGGTGATCGAGGCGGCGGCCCCGCATCTGTTCCGGTTCCACATCCTCGGCCTGGCGGAGCCGCACTACCACGAGGTGCTGCACGCACTCGGCGCACGCGTCACCTATCACGGCCGCTACCCGCCCGGGGAACTGCCGCTGTTCCAGGGGCAGGTCGCGCTGCACCTGTCGATCTGGCCGGAGACCTGGTGCATCTCGCTGTCCGAGGTCTGGCAGGCCGGGCTGATCCCGATCGTCACCGATATCGGGGCGCTGGGGGAGCGGGTCAGCCACGGCGTCGACGGCTTCAAGGTGCGGGTCGGCGACGCCAGCGCGGTGCTGGACCTGCTGGAGATGCTGCGCGCCAATGCCCCCCTGCGCGAGACGCTGCGGCGCGGCATCGGACCGCATCTCTGGGCCGACGCCGACGGGTACGCGGCGCGTATCGTGGAGGAGTACCGGGCGCTGGCGCCGCAGGCGCGGCTGGCGACCGCCCGGCCGCTCGGGCTCGATGTCGGCCAGCTGCACCTGCTGGCGACGCGCAGCTGGAAGCAGATCGCCGCACCGCGCGGCATTCTCGACGCCCTGCCCAGTGGCGGCCCGAAGCTCGACCTGCCGCAGAGCATCGTCCAATGGGCATCGGTCCAGCGCTGCCGTGCCTACGTGGACGCGGTCTGCGGCGAGGAGACCGATCCGCTCGCCGACGACGACGAGGTGCCCGGGGCGGCCGCATTCGAGCCGGTGGACCGGTTCAGCATCACCGGCTGGGTGTTCCGGCCAGGCTCCAGCCAGGCCGGACAGGTGTTCGTCTGCCTGATCCATCGCGGCTTGCGGCACGTGATGTTCCTCGAGGCCGGGCGGCAGCCGCGCGCGGACGTGCGGGCCATCCATCCCGAGGCGCCGCTGCGTTCCGGCTACGCGGCCGAGATGCGGCTGGCGGGGAAGTGGACGGATGGCGCGTACGACATCGGCGTCATCGTGGTGACCGGCGGCCAGGCGGCGTTCCAGCTCTGCAGGCGCCAGGTCTGGTTCCTGGACGGCCGGGTGGTGCGGCTGGCGGCCGCGGCGGCGGAACCGGCGGCGGTGCTGCGCGGCTTCGCCTGCGTCTTCTCGAGCTCGCCGCTCGCCGAGCGCTTCATCGCGGCCGGGGCGGGCCGCGGGCCGGCCGCGCCAGAAGCCGGTCGCGGACCGGGGGCGGATCGTGTAGAAAAACGCCGAGCCGAGAGGTCAGGCGGTCGACCTCTCCAGGAGTAGCGAGAGAATGCCTCAGACGACAGCCAGGGAGCGGGTCCGACTGGTGATCTGGGACCTCGACGAGACCTTCTGGAAGGGAACCCTCACCGAAGGCGGCATCTCGCGAAACGAAAAGGCGGTGGAGACGGTGATCGCGCTGGCGCGGCGGGGGATCCTCAGCGCCATCTGCTCGAAGAACGACCTCGAACCGGTGCGGCGCATCCTGACCGAGTGGAATCTCTGGGACTATTTCATCTTCCCGAGCGTGAGCTGGGACGCCAAGGGACCGCGCATCAAGGCGCTCGTCGAGGCGGTGCAGCTGCGGCCCGAGACGATCTTGTTCATCGACGACAACGCGATGAACCTGAAGGAGGCGCTGCATTTCGTGCCGAACCTGCAGGTATCGGACGAGTCGATCATCGACAGGATGCTGCAGGACCCGCTGTTCAAGGGCAAGAACGACGCCGAGCTGACCCGGCTCGCGCAGTACAAGCTGCTGCAGACCCGGCACCACGATCAGATCGCCGCCGGCGACAGCGTCTACGACTTCCTGCGCAGCAGCGGCATCACCGTCGAGATCGAGCACGACGTCGACAAGCACATCGACCGCGCGATCGAGCTGGTGAACCGCACCAACCAGCTCAACTTCATCAAGGCACGTCTGCCGGAAGACCTAGAGGAGGCGCGCGCGGCGCTGCGCGATCACCTGCGCAACTTCTTCGTCCAGGCCGGGCTGGTTCGGGTGCGCGACAAGTACGGCGATTACGGCTTCGTCGGCTTCTTCGTCCAGCATCGTGGTGCGGCGTTCCAGGATCTCGCGTACTACTGCTTTTCCTGCCGCACGCTCGGCATGTACGTCGAGCTGTGGCTCTATCGTAGGCTGGGACGGCCACGCATCACCATCACCGGCGAGGTGCTGACCGACCTGCACGACGAGACCATCCCGTGCGACTGGATCAGCCTGTACGACCCGGCGCAGGCGAAGAACGCCTCGCCGGCCAAGGATGTCGGCACGATGTTCATCGGTGGCGGCTGCGACCTGGAGGCGGTGGCGCACTACGTCACCATCCATGCCGGCACGCTGTTCCTGCGCCTCAACACCAGCCGGGCCGGCATCGAGATCCGGCGCGACCACACGCAGATGCTGCGCTACGCGCTGGAGGGCGTGAGCGGCGAGCGCCTGGAGGCGATGCGGCGCCTCGGCTACGCCGAGGAGGACCTGCGGCGGCCACCGCCGGCCCTGCTCGAGGCGCGGGTATGGCTGCTCAGCTTCTGGGCGGATGCGTACTACCACCTCTACCGCCATCGCGGCACCGGCGACATGGTGCCGTTCTCCCCGGCCTCGCTCGGCCATGACGACCTGTTCAGCCTGGCCGACGAGGCGATCGCGCATCGCCAGCCCACCGGCGAGGCGCTCGACGCGCTGAGCTTCTTTCGCGAGAACTACGAGCCGGTCGGACGCATCGGCGAGGCTGCCTTCAAGCAGAACGTCCGCGCCATCCTGGGCGCCGCGCCGGCCCGCACGCGGGTGCTGGTGCTGCTGATGGGCGAGCAGCCGTTCGCCGGCATGGAGAAGCTGGCCGAGCTGCATCGCCAGCTCAATCGCTGGCTGTGCGACGTGCTGCCCGAGTTCGCCCGCGCGACGGCGCTGCGCATGGACGATTTCGTCGCCAGCCCGCACGACCTGACCGGCCCCACCCATTTCGAGCGACTGGTCTACCAGCGCCTCGCGACCGAGGTGATCGAGCGCGCGCGCGCGCTGGGCGACACCCCGGAGCCGGCCAGCCTGGAACACGCCAGCCTGGAACACGCCAGCCTGGAGGCGGCGGACCGGCAGGAGCGATCGCCCGGCGCCAAATGGTACTTCGCGATCACGCGGACGACGCTGGACGCCGATCCGGACCAGGGCTTCCGCGACTGCATCCGGGCGGCGGTGGCATCGGCGCGTCGCCACACCAACCTGCGCCCGCACATGATCTATCACGGCGAGGAGGACGACTTCACCGCCGAGATGCGCGCGCGCGGGGTCACGGTGATCCTGCACCGCCTGACCTTCCACGACGTGCTGCGCGAGGCGCAGGAACGGCACAAGCCGGAATGGCCGGACTACATGAAGACCGCCGAGGGCGCCTTCATGCGGATCGAGATCGGGCTGCTGGAGCTCGAGGACTCCCATGTCCTCTACACCGACTGCGATGTGATGTTCGAGGCCGCGGTGACGATCGACCACCTGCGTCCGGAGCTGTTCGCGATCGCGCCGCAGTTCAGGCCAGACTCGTTCTACGACGACGTCAACTGCGGCGTCATGATCCTGAACGTGGCGCGGATGCGACGCGACCGTCCCGCCCTGATCGAGTTCATGTGCGAGAATTTCGGCCGCATCGCCGGCTACGACCAGGAGCTGCTGCAGCTCTACTACAAGGGCCGCTGGGATCCGCTGTCGCCGGTCTATAACTGGAAGCCGCACTGGGGTGCCGAGGCGCGGGCGCGGATCGTGCACTTCCACGGTCCCAAGCCGGCGGCGGCGCGCAAGCTGTTGCATGACGCGGAGTACAGGCGTGACGATCCGGTGTTCCAGACCTGGCGGCACTGGTTTTTTGTTGCGCCGGACGCCTATCAACATTACGTCAATAAATGGATGACGCTGCTGACGGAGGGGTAGGGCGGATCTTACGGTCCGGCCCCGGCGGGCGGGATGATCAACTCCCGGGACTCCCGAACGGCAGGCTGGCTGACCCGACAGGGTCGCTCGAAGATCTCGCGGGGCCGCGCCGGCGCGCGTCCGCGCCGCGGCCTGCCTCGACCAGAGGGAACATGACGATACGATGAAGATATTGATCTGCAGCGGCGGCCGCTACGAATCGCAGGCGAATGCGCAGGTGCGCAACTCCATCATGGATGGCTGGATGGAGTATGTCGGCGAGGACAACGTGCTGTGCGCCAACATCAGCGGCGCCAGCACCGTGGTGGCGCAGCAGCGGCCCGACATCGTCCTCGGCATCGGCTCGTATCTGCCGGAGAGCACCTATTTCGGCGAGGTCAGCCGCGAGGCGCGCCGGTTGGGCAAGGTGACGGTGTTCTGGGCCACCGAGGATCCGTACGAGCAGGACGCCAACTACCGGATCGAGCATGATTTCGACGCGATCTTCTCCTGCGACCGCTGGGGGGTCAACTTCTACACCCATCCGCACGCGTTCCACCTGCCGCTGGCCGGCTGCCACAAGCGCCACTACGTGCCGATCGATGCCGGGCGGGAGAAGACCATCGACGTGATGTTCTGCGGCGTCGCCTTCACCAGCCGCCAGGAGGTGGTGGAGGATCTGCGCTCCAGCCTGTCCGGTCTCGATCTCTGCTTCATCGGCCCGGGCTGGGGCAAGTTCGGCCACGGCTTCTCCGACCGGCGCATCGACAAGTCACAGCTGATCGAGCTCTACCAGCGCTCGCGGATCGTGCTCAACCTCGGACGCAGCCTGCATTTCGAGAACCGCCGCTACATGATCACGCCGTCCTCGCCCGGTCCTCGCACCTTCGAGACGGCACTCGCCGGAACGGTGCAGTTCTTCCACGAGGATACCTTCGAGCTGCGACGCTACTTCGCCCGCGACGAGATCCCGAGCTTCTCCAACCAGGCGGAGTTCGATGCGTTGCTGGAGCATTATCTCGGCGACCAGGAGCGTGGCCTGAGGACCGCGGAGCTCGCCCAGAAGCGGGCGCTGTCGGAACATACCTACGCCCATCGTGCGCGGCATGTGGTCGACACGCTCAAGGCGAGGGGCCTGGCATGACCGTCATCTACAACACCAACTTCACGCACAACCCGAACTCCTACCTCACTCTCGCTGTGCTGGACGCCGCCCGCGCGCTGTTCGGTGCGCAGAACGTGGTGCTGGCGGATAACCGCTCGCTGGTGCCGATCGCGGCCGCCGGCCTGCACGACGTGCTGATCTGCCTCGACGGCCAGCGGCTGCACGAGGGGCTGCTGCGCCGGGTGCGGCGGTCGTTCCGCAGCGTCGTGCTGTGGCTTTTCGAAGATCCGTTCATGCTGGACTACAACCTGCGGCACGCCGAGCTGTTCGACTTCGTCTTCACCAACGATCCGGCCTGCGTCGACGCCTATGGCAGCCGCGGCCACTACCTGCCGCTGGCGGCGAGCGAGAAGTTCCACTTCCGCCCGATCAAGGACGATGCAGCGCTCGACTACGACATCTTCTTCGCCGGCACCATGTGGCCGAACCGGATCCAGAGCCTGCGCCGGATCATCAACGCGTTCCCGGACGCGAGGCTGAAGCTGGTCTGCCCAACCAACGAGTACCTGCCGCCGCTGCCGTCCGACCTGGCGCGGCTCGCGATCCAGTGGCCGGTAAGCCACGAATCCTTCATCGACTTCGCCAACGCGAGCCGAGTTACGCTGACCATGTTCCGCGACTATGCCAGCCACGGCGACGTCGGCCAGGCGACCGCGCCCGGCCCACGGCTGTACGAGCTCGGGCTGAGCGGCACCGCACAGGTGGTGGAAGCGGGCGACGCGATGGACGCCGCGCATTTCGACGCCGTGCGCGGCGTCGAGCTGGTGCGCGACGCGAGCGGCCTGGTCGGCGCCGTGCGTCGCCTGCTGCACAGCCCGTCGCTGCGGGCAGAGCACGCGCTGCAGACGCAGCGTCAGGTGGCGGCGACACAGCTCTACACCCACCGGCTGGAGCGCATGCGCGACGTCACGCGGGCGGACTTCACGGTGCGCGCCCCGGCCGTCGAGCCGGCCTCGTCGAGCCGCAAGCTGCGCGTGCTGATGTGCACCCATTCGACGATACACCGCAATGAGTGGGGCGGCGTGGAGGTCTATCAGCAGACCCTGTCGGCGATGTTCGAGCGCGAGGCCGACATGTTCTTCTGGCTGCGACGCGACGGCCAGTGCCACCTGATGGACGATCGCGGCGTCGTGCTGGAGCGGTTCGACATGCACGAGATCGGCTGGCTCGACAGCCTGACCGACGCGCCGGAGGAGGTGGCCTTCTCCAACGTGATCGGCCAGTACGGCATCGACCTGGTGCATTTCCAGCATCTCGGCCACCACACCGCGTCGCTGCCGATCATCGCCAAGGCGGCGGGAGTCGGCACCGTGTTCTCGGCGCACGATTTCTTCCTGGTCTGCTCGCGCTACAACCTGCTCAACCACGAGCAGGTGTTCTGCGACATCGGCAACAAGTCGATCAGCGCCTGCGACATCTGCCTGCGCATCGCGGAGGCGGTGCCGGCCGGCGCGCAGCAGACGCGCCGCAGCTTCATGGTCGAGGTGATCCGCTCGATCGACGTGTTCCTGTTCGGCACCGAGTACTCCGAGGCGCTGACCATGAAGATCTATCCCGAGCTGGCCCGCCGCCGCCGCGCGGTGCTCGGCATCCCGATGCCGGGCAGCACCGTGATCGAGACGGCGCCGGCGCGCGCGGAGACGGAGGAGGCGCCGCTGGTGATCGCCGTGGTCGGCAACTTCCTCCGCTCGAAGGGGGCGGATGCGATCATGAGCCTGATCGAGGAAGCCAACCCGCTGCTGTTCCGCTTCCACCTGCTCGGCAACGCGGAGCCGCAATATGCCGAGGTGTTCGCGCGCTGGAACAAGCCCCACGTGACCTATCACGGCCGCTACACGCCGGGCGACCTCACCTCGATCGCGCATGCCGACGTGGCGCTGCACCTGTCGATCTGGCCCGAGACCTACTGCATCTCGATGTCCGAGATCTGGCAGGCCGGCCTGATCCCGATCGTCAGCGACGTCGGCGCGTTCAGCGACCGCGTCGAGCACGGCGTCAACGGCTTCAAGGTCAGGATCGGCGAGACCAGCGCGGTGCTCGACTATCTGGAGCTGCTGCGCGCGAGCCCGGCCACGCGTCGGGCGATGCGCGCCAACATCGGGCCACATCTATGGACCGACACCCGCGCCTACACGTCCTCGCTGCTGGCGATCTACCGGTCCATCGCACCGGCCCGCCCGCTGGGCGATGTCGGGCTCGGCCTCGATGCCGGGCAGGTGCATCTGCTGCCGCATCCGAGCTGGAAGAATCTCGCACCGCCGCGGCACATCTTCGATCCGAGCCGTCGCTCGGCGGTCCGGCTGGAGCTGCCCGCGACGATCCAGGACTGGAGCCACGTCCAGGGTTCCGAGGTCTATATCGACTCCGTCTGCGGCCTCACGCCGGAGATGCTGGACCAGGAACGCTTCCGACCGGTGCCGGAGCTGCGCATCACCGGCTGGACCTTCGTGCCGGACATACGGGTCGGCGGCCAGGTCTGCCTCGCCCTGATCGGCGACGATGCTGGGCCGGTGATCTTCTTTGCCGCGACCCGCGACGTGCGCGACGACATCATGGCGAGCTTCCCGGCGGCGCCTCGTCGCTCGGGATTTACCGGACAGATCGCGCTGCGCGGCAAATGGTGCGAGGGGCGCTACAAGGTCGCCATCATCAACAGCTTCGGCGATCGCGCGGCGTTCTGCCTGACCGCGCTCGAGGTCGAGATCGAGGGCGGTGCGGTGACCGGCGCCGCCCTGGCCTCGCCGTCCAACGAGGCCGTCACCCGCGCCTTCTACCGGGTCGCGCAGCAGACCGGCGAGGATCACCAGATCTCGATCTCGCGACTGCCGATCAAGGACGCCGCTTGGCGGGACGATCAGTCGCTGCGGCATCATGTCGACCAGGTCTGCGAAGCGGAGGCGGCGGGGACGGGTCTGCCCAGCCGGATCTTCCAGATCAAGGGGTGGGCCTTCCTGCCCGGTCCGGGGCTGGCGGGACGGCTGTACGTGGGCCTGGTCGATATCGATCGCGGGATACGGGTGTTCGTGCCGACCGCGCGCGAGGTGCGCGGCGATCTCGCCACCTACTTCTCCGATGCGCCGCTCTGCGGCGGCTTCAGCGCCCGCATCGAGGTCGAGGTCGGCTGGCATGACGGGAACTTCGCCTGCGCGCTGGTCAACCTGGTGGGCGGCATGGCGTACAGCGTGGTGACCAGCATCGAGCTGACGGTGCGCGACGGGCAGATCGTCTCGGTGGAGAAGAACGATCCGGACCCGCAGCGGGTCGAGCACGTGCGGTCGCGGCTGAGGGGGATGGTGTCGGCGACCTCCGTCCCTGAGCCGGCGAGCGAGATCCCGCCGCCGCCCGTGGACAAGGTCGAGATGGTCCGGCAGACGCGTCGCAAGGCGACCGTGCGCTAGCGGAAGGCTGATGGCATCGACCGGAACCTGGAGCATTTTCATGCTGAGTGTTGATGTTCGGCGGCGTGAAAGTTGGCTCGATCGGGTTCATGTCGTGGCTGTAGGGTGGCAGATACAATACCTGGGCGCCGCGCGCGATAACCGGCGGCTCCTCGTTCGGTCGGTAGGCCCGGCGGCTCCCGGCTCGGATAGCAGCGCGTCGATGATCTGGTGGGCAGGTCGAGTGGATGGACCGCACCATCAACAAGGCGACGGTCCAGCGCTTCCACTACGACAGCCATGACCGGCTCCGCAGCCATCTCCGGGACTTGGTCAGCGCCGACAACCTCGAGCGCCGGCTGAAGACCCTGAAAGGTCTGACCCCCTGGCAAGCCACCTGCAAAACATGGACGAACGAGCCCACACGATCCAGGCTCGACCCGCCCTACCAGTGCCGGGAGCAAACATCTAGGCTTTAGAAAATGGGGCTCGGGGCCGCCGGCCCCGACAGGTCAAAGGAGACCCTGCGTTGGTTCAGCAGCCTGCCAGCGGGCTGCACAGCTCAACCAGGAACCCGTTCAGGTCCCGCACATACGCAACGACCTGGCCCCACGGCTTGCGGTGCGGCGGGACGTGCGCCGTAGCTCCCGCATCGAGGGCGGTCTTGCAGGCTGCCTCGACATCATCGAACACGAGCGCGATCTCAACCCCCGGCGGCGTTGACCCAGGCCGAACCGCCTCGAAGGGTCCGCAGCTCTCAGAGACGAAGGCCTCCTCTGCAAAGGCGAGCGCTGTCGCTCCGGTCTCCATCTCGGCGTACTGCTCGCTCTCGTGCACGAAACGGCGCGACAGACCGAACGCGCGTTCATAGAAATCCACGGCCATCGGCACGCGGGGCACATACAGGATGACGTAGCCCAGCCTCATCGACGTTCTCGACCTGTGCTCACGACGAAGATGGCGAAACAGACGTGCCAGAGAAAGAGGTCAGCGCTCGCCGCGCCAGTGGCGACAGAGCCGGTTCAGACCGCCTCGAGCGGAAGCGCATGGAGCGAGCCGAGGTGGCGCTTGACGATCAGGACGGTCTCCGCGGCAAAGGCGCGCAATGCCGGGTTATGTCCCGCCCTCGCCTCCTCCGTGAAGGCTGCCCCGTCCGCCGCGTGGATCGCATCCATCTCCTTGATGTAGGCGTTGTCGAAGGCTCTCCCCGACAGGCCGCGCAGGCGGTCGAGACGCTTGCGGAAGGCAGCATTCAGCGCCGGCTCAAGTTCGATGCCGACCGATGCGGCGATGGATCTCAGCTTGGCGCCGACCAGCTGGTGATCATGCACCTCGGTGAAGCCGATATCGACGATGTCCTGCCGACCGGCGAGCTGCGAGGCGATCTTGCTGGCCTCCACCTCGTACATCCCGCCCTGGGAGACCTTGGCGACGAAGGATCGATCCGCCACAGACAGATCCTCCGGCGCCGCCGAGGCGGGTGTCGAGACGGCGCCGGCGGCGAGCGCCGGCATGATCAGGGCGGCCCTGCCGCAGAAGCACAGGACGGATCGACGTTTCATAGATGTTCTTCCACGAGCGGGGTCCGATGGACACCGCTTCCGCCGACCCTGTCAACCGTGCGACGCGGGAGAGGACGTACGATGCGAGAGAGGGCGAAGGCGATACGCCACGGCCCGCATGCGTGACGCCCGCTCCGGCTCAGTGCAGGATGATCTCGACGCGACGGTTCTGCGGTTCGCGCGTGTCGGGACCGGTCGGCACCAGCGGCTTGGTCTCGCCGTAGCCATCGACATCGATCGTGCTCACCGGCACGCCGTCGCGGATCAGCTCGGCCTTCACGCTGCGGGCACGGCGGAGCGAGAGCGCCTGGTTGTAGCGCCTGCCGCGCGGCCCGGGATGCGCCGCGGAATTGTCGGCGTAGCCGTCGACCTCGATGCGCGTGACCTGCACGTGGGTCGCGTTCTGTGCCGCCTCGGCGACGATCTCGCGGCCGCGCTGGCTCATCGTCGCGCTGTCCCAGTCGAAGAACACGAGGTAGCTGCGCGCCGGCATCGGAGCCGGTACGGCCGGAGCTGCGTTCACCGGCGGCGGCGCGGGCGGCGCGGTGTCGAACGCATACGCCAGTCCCACCGTGAACAGATGGACGAACACGTCCTTCTGCAGACCGATCGGACCGGTCACGATCGCCGCGGCCGGCCTGTTGTAGAAGGTTCCGGTCAGCTCGCCCGGATTGCGGATACCGACCAGGCGGTAATCGGCGGTCAGGGCGAGGCCGGGGATGGAGTGGATCGGAAAGGCGGCGCCGACAATCCCCTCATAGGCGAAGTTCGCGCCCGACGTGCCGCCGATATGATGCAGATCGCCGTTCGACAACTCTTCCGGCAGCGTCACGTGAGTCCAGAGAGATCCCGCGCCGACGCCGACATACGGGCTGACCCAGGTGATCGGCATACCGTATTCGGGCAGCTTGAAGGCGTACAGCGCCTCGAGGAAGGCACCGTAGGATTCCTGATGACCGGTCTGCTTGCCGGGAACCGGAACCGGAACCAGGTTATTGACGTTGTTGTAGTCGTATGCACCGAGGATATCGAACTGCACGCCGTTGGGGAACGCCCATCCCACGGCGCCGGCGCCGATGAAGCCATCGCCGAAGCGCTCGTTGGCGGGACCGGCGCCGAGCGGTCCTTCCTGCGGATTGACCTTGATGTTCTGGAGCAGGCTGTAGCCGCCGGCGATCCCGACATAGGGCGTGCCTCCCTGGAAACCATCCATGAAGGAGCCCGTCGGACGTGCGGGATTCTGGGCATGCGCGACGCCGCTGGTCGCGGCCAAGACCACGATCATCGCCAGACGTCGCAGGCCAGCAACCGAGGCATCCGCCGCTCTCGCGGTCGGGTCGCGCGGCGGACCCTCCGTCTGCAAGGACGGATCCGGCCCGAGGGCAAGCTTCGAGGCGAGGACAGGCATGATCCGTCTCCATGAGGCTCCTCCTCGCCCAACGATCAGGACGAGGTAAGACGGTGATGAATACCGGTCCATCAAGCAAGAAGCATGGTTTTTTGGCAAGACTGACAATGTCGGGCTCAGCCTCTACTAATTCTCCCTACATTGTCGCATTTGTCGAAAAATGATGCTTACATTCTCGCGGCATCGATCGAGAATGCTCAAATCTTCAGCAGGCGGCGCCGAGCTTCCATGCCGACAGGTGGGACCGGCGCAGGCTGCTAGCCGACCGGGCCCAATCCCCTGGTGCGCACCGCGACGCTCGCCAGCGTGCGCAGGATCCTCGCACTCGCCCTGAGGGTCCCGGAGAGGTTGCCCGCCACCTTGGAGCGGCCGGCGAGCCGGCGCCGGTAGGGCACCGGCACCTCGATCACGCGCAGCCGCGCGGCGGCCACGCGCATCTGCATCTCGAGATTCCAGCCATAGGTCATCTCGCGCATTCCCAGGTGGCGCAGCACGTCCAGCCGGATCGCGCGATAGGCGCACATGTCGCGGTAGCGGGTGCCGGTCAGCAGTCCGACCAACGCCCCCACGGCGCGTCCCGCCAGCACCTGGTGCAGCCCCATGCTTCCTGCCTCGCGTCCCTCGCCGGCGCGCACCGCGATGACGAAATCCGCACGTCCGTTCAGGATCGGACCGACGATGCGTCCGGCCAGCTCGCCGTAGTCGCTGCCGTCGCCGTCCAGGAACAGCACGATCTGCGCTCCCAGGGCGGCCGCCCGCTCGGCGCCGCTCAGGCAGGCGCGCCCGTAGCCGCGACGCGGCTCGGACAGCACCTCGGCGCCCGCGCGCACCGCTTCCGCGACGGTGGCGTCGGTGCTGCCGCCATCGACCACGACCACGGATGCGATCAGGTCGCGAGGCAGCCGCGATACCGTGGGGCCGATCGCGCCGGCCTCGTTCCAGGCGGGGATCACGGCGACGATCCTGGGGCTCGCCCCGGACATCGCTACAGGCTCCAGCGCAGTCCGCAATTCTGGCAGGGCTTCGGCGGCGCGTCACTGAGCAGGTCGCGCCGGAAGTCGCTGTAGGCGGGGCCGTTCCAGATCTCGCGCAGGGTCTGCTGGGTGGCGTCGCCGAGCGTGTAGCCGTCATAGCCGCGCGCCGAGAACGGCGCGATGCAGCAGGGCAGCGCGCGGCCGTGCGCGGTGAAATACATCAGCGACCAGGGACGGCGGCAGGTCGACCAGGGCTGCTCGCGCTCGCCGTCGGCCTGCTTCAGGCTCAGGCCCGGCTCGGTGGCGCCGGAGGCGTCGATGCTCACGCCGAGCTCGCGGCCGAGCGCCTGCGCCGCCTCGATCACCGCCTGCTCGTCGGCCTGGGTCTGCTCGAACAGCGAGCTTCCGGCGCGCGCCATGCCGAAGCCGGTCTCGTCGAACACCAGGCGCTGCAGGTGCACCTCGCGCACGCCCATGTCGGCGGCGAGCCGGACGAAGTCCGGGAGCTGCTGCACCGTCTCCTTCATGCCGGTCAGCCACAGCGAGACCGCGGGCGTCGTCGCGCCGTGTTCCGCCTGGTAGCGGGTGAACAGGCGCACGTCGCGCACGATGCGATGGAAGAAATCCTTGCCGCGCACCAGCTTGTAGGTGGCGGCGTCGGCGGCATCGAGCGATACCCGCAGCTCGTCCAGCCCGGTCGCCACCAGCTCGGGGAACTTGCGCGGGTTGAGCAGGGTGCCGTTGGTGTTGAACAGCACGTGCACGCCGCGATCCTTGAGGTAGCGGATCATGCGCGGCAGCGCTGCCACCAGCATCGGCTCGCCGACCCCGTGCAGCACCGCGCGCGAGACGTCGGGAACCTGGTCGACGATCCGGGTGAACAGCTCCCAGCTCATGTCGGCGGGCGGCTCGAGCGCCTCGAAGGTGCGCGGACAGGTCTCGCACAGCAGGTTGCAGCGGTTGGTCACCTCCAGATAGAGGCAGACCGGCGGCGCCGCGGCCTGGGTGGCACGTCCGGCACCCACCGCCTCGAAGTAGCGCTTCGGATCGCGCGGCTGGCCCGGCGCGATCGGTTCGATCTGGGTGACGGTCTGCATCAGCTGTTCCTCGCGATGGTGGGGAGCCCGTGGGCAAGCAGCGGCAACGGCCGGGCACGGTGTCGGCGCAGATCGCCTGCCGCGAGCAGGATCGCCGGGCCGAACACCAGCGAGCGCCAGAGAAAATCGTCGTGCCACGGACGCAGGTCGAGCAGCAGCGGCGCCACCGACAGCCAGAGCACGGCACGCACCGGCGCCACGGTGGCGAACACCGCCAGGAACGGGAAGTACCAGGAGTAGTGCGGGCTGAGCACGATCATGAAGATGCCGGCGAGCCACCCGGCCTGGGTGCACAGGCGCACCGTATCCTCAGCGTCCGGCAGCGGCCTGCGGTTCCGGAGCGTCATCGACAGCGCCAGCGCCATCAGGCCCGCGGCCGCCAGCAGCAGGTAGAGCGGCACCGCGAAGTGCGGCGGCGCGAGCAGTTCGCCGAGCCCGGCCAGCAGCCACAGCCCGTCGCCCCTGCCCATGCCCTCCTCGCCGCCATAGGCGGAGAGGAAGCCGAACACGCGGCTGCCGACGGCGGGATACCAGGCGCCGTCATAGCAGGCATAGAGGCCGGCGATGGTCGCGAGGCAGGCCAGCGGCGCGCGCCACCTCGCCCGAAGCGGCCGGGCCGCGGGCCGCCACAGGCTCGGCGCGATCGCCAGCGGCAGGAACTTGACCAGGATCGCGGCCCCGAGTGCCGCGCCGGCCAGGCCGTCCCGCCGGCGCGCCCGGCACAGCAGGGCGAGGGCGATCAGCCCGATCGCGGCGGCGTCGACGTGGCCGTTGCCGGCGAAGGCCCACACCGTCAGCGGGTTCCACGCATAGATCAGCACGCGCGCGTCCGGCAGTCGGGCGCGGCGCAGCAGGCCGATCAGGCAGGCGACGGCCAGGCCCTCGAAGCCGACCATCGCGATCCTGACCGCGAGCAGGGACTGGCTGACCCGCGCGATGGCGCGGAAGATCAGCTGCGCCATCGGCGGATAGATGGTCGGGGCGTAGTCGCGCCGGTTGATGTGCGGATAGATCGCGACGTCGCGCAGCCGAGCCAGCGCCGCGTCGGCAGGGATGTAGCGATAGGGGTTGATCCCGGCCGCCTGCACGCGGCCGTCCCACACGTAGCGATAGAGATCGCTGGACAGGAATGGCGGCGCCAGCAGAACCGCGGCGCGGAGCGCCAGTGCCACGCCGAGCACCAGCCAGAGCGTGCCGCGCGACGGCGCGCGCAGGCGCAGCACCAGCGCGCAGGCGCCCAGGTAGACCGCCGCGGCGCAGGCAGCCACGAGCACGAACCGGTTGGTGCGCGACACCGAGCCGACGCTGTCCGCACCCGGCAGGTGCAGCGACAACCCGGCGAGCGTCAGGGCGAGGATGGCGCCGCCGGCGGCCGCCAGGCCCAGCTTCTCGACCAAACCTGGCTTCTCGACCAAACCTGGCCTCTCGACCAAACCTGGCTTCTCGATCTGGCCTAGCTTCAACGACAGCATCCCCGCACGCACAGTCCGTGATGGGGTGTATCACAGGCCGAGACGGTCCAGGCAGGCCCGGGTCACGGGCGCGGCATAGGCCTCCGCGGCTTCCTGCGAGGAGTCGCGGCAGGCGTGTCGCAGCCGGTCGAGCGCTTGGCCGTCATCGACGTCGTACCAGACCGGCAGCTCGACCAGCTTCAGTCCGATCGCCTCGGCGCGGGCGCGGGTCTGGTCCGCGACCTGCGACGTGCTCCAGGCGATGTCCTCGAACAGCTCGGCATGCGCCGCCTTCAGGCCGATCAGGTAGTAGCCGCCATCCTCGGCGGGTCCGAGCACCGCACGGTCGCCGGGCTCGGCCAGCGCGCGGGCGGCGCGCACCAGGATCGAGGTCGGCAGGGTAGGACCGTCGGCATTGAGCAGGCAGGCGGCGCCGAAGCCGAGGTCGAGCAGGGCGCGGATCGCGTGCAGCAGGCAGCGTCCGAAGCCCTGCACCTGCGGCGGCATCTCGCCGCTGCCGTCCGCCAGCAGCAGCGGCGTGTCGGCCGCGAGATGCCCCTCGAACAGCGCCTCCAGCCCGGCCGGGGCATAGGCCGCGTAGCCCTGGACCCGCACCTCGCGGGCGGCGGCGCGTATGTTCTCGGTGGTATCGCGCAGGAAGGCGGCGCCGAGTGCCGCCGCCGCGTCCGCGCTGAGCGGCGGCACCAGGCGGGTCTTGGAGAAGCCGGGGCGCGGCGCCTTGGCCATCACGGCGATGGCGCAGGAGCCGCCGCGCGCGACGTCCACGCGGCTCGGATACTCAGGATCCACTGAACCAGTTATAGCCCCTGTCCTCCCAGAATCCGCCCGGCCTGCGGTCGGTCACGAACAGGGTAGTCACGAATTTCGGATTCTTGAAACCGAGCTTGGTCGGGATGCGGATCTTGAACGGGTAGCCGTACTCGGCCTCGATGGTCCGGCCGCGCCGGGTCAGCGCGATCAGGGTCTGCGGGTGCAGCGCGGTCGACATGTCCATGCCGCCGTAATAGCCGTCGGCGCATTCGTAGCCGACATAGGGGGCGGTGAGGTCCGCACCCACCCGGTGCAGCAGGCTGGACAGCCTCGGGCCGCCCCACTCGCCGATATAGCTCCAGCCCTCGACGCAGATATGCCGGGTGACCTGGTCGGTCCGCGGCAGCGCCTCGAGGTCCGACACCCGCCAGGGCCGCTTGTCGGCGATCGCGCCGGCCAGCGACAGGCGATAGCTGTCGGCGTCGAGCTTGGGCACGTCGGCACTGCCGTAGTAGGCGTTGAAGCGGTCGGCGGGGGCCAGCGCGCTGCGCGGAAAGATGCGCGCGAGGCTGCCGTGGCCGAACAGGGCGGCCTGCACGCGATCGTTCCAGACCGAGACCGACTTCAGGCTGCGCTGGACGATGTCGGCGTCGCTGATGTCGCAGCCGGTGAGCAGGGTCAGCGCGCCCAGGCTGAGGCCGCGTCCGAACAGGGTGCGCCTGCCGACGGCCGCGCGCAGCGAGGGCTCGACGCGCACGCGGTCCGGCTCGGCTCGCTGATCGGCCATCGTCACCCTTCCGGCTGCTGCGACTCCGGCTGCGGCCCCGGCTGCATGATCGCCGGCGCCGCGTGCGGCCGCGCGGTGGCGCGCCCCAGCGTCATCGCCACCAAGGTCTTCGGCACCAGGGCCACCAGGGTTACATGCACGACCAGGAACGCGACGATCGCGCACATGAAGAAGAAGTGGACGATGCGCGCGAACGCGAACCCGCCCATCAGCCAGCTCAGCCAGCCGAGCTGCACCGGCTTCCAGATCGCGAGCCCGGACAGCACCATCATCGCGATGCTGAACAGCGCCCCCCAGTAGAACAGCTTCTGCACCGCGTTGTAGCTGCCGAGCCGGTGCTCGAGCCGGAAGCGCGCGGCCGCCACGAAGTCGCGGAAGAAGGCGGCCGGCGACACGGGGAGGAAGTCGCGCCGGAAATGACCGCTTAGGATGCCGTGCAGGGCATAGACCGCGACGCTGCCGGCGAGCAGCCACATGCCGGCGAGGTGCCACAGGAGCGCGTTGGCGGTGCCGGACTCGCCGTGCTGGTCGTAGGAGTAGTCCGGATCGCCGCCCAGCGTGGTCCAGAGCGGGAAGCGGAACGGCAGGATCGGCACGTCGTTGTAGATCCGCCAGCCGCTGCCGATCATGATCAGGATGGCGATCGCGAACAGCCAGTGGGTCAGCCGACGCAGCAGCGGATGGCGCTGCTCCTCGATGCCGGGCGCCGTCACGTCTCGATCTCCAGTCCGCTGCCGGCCAGGCTGTCGCGCGCCTGGGGGGTGGCCATGAAGTGCATGAACCCGTCAGCGTTGCGGCTCAGCACGTGCTTGGCGAAGGCGGCGGCGTAGCGCAGCGCCGGGTAGGCGTCGTCGGGGATCGCGACCGCGGTGGCGAAGCCGCCGCTGCGCGCATCGGTGGCCAGCATCAGGCCGAGCCCGACCTGGCCGTGCGCCAGCGACCAGGCGACGCCGCCGGTATCGACCGCGCCCGCGATGCGTCCGGCCAGCGCCTGCGCCAGACCGAGCCTGGCGATCAGGGCGGGCGTGTCGACCACCGCGTTCGGGCCGGGATCGGGCGCGCCGAGCTTGCGGCCGCCGAGCAGCGCCGGCAGCGCCTCGGGAGCGCCGGCCGTCAGGCCGGGACCGTGGCCGGCGATCAGCAGGCGGTTGCGCCAGGCGCCGACGAACCGTGCCGGCTCGGCGAGCCCGGAGGCGGCGAGCCGGCCGACGATCGGCAGCAGGCTGATGAAGATGTCGTCGCGCTCGTTGCGGGCCAGCTGTTCGGCCATCAGCCGGCCGGGCGCGCAGAGGATGCGCACCGGAACTCCGGTGCGGGCGCGGAACAGCGCGCCGAGGCGACGCACCGGCTCGCGCAGCGACGGGTCGCAGAACACCACGACGTCCGGCGCGTCGACGAAATGCGCCCGCGCGCCGCGGGCGGAGGCGGCCAGCAGGGCGATCGCCGCCAGCGCCTCGCGTCTCAGCATCGGCCGCGGCCGGCGCGGTTCATGCCGCACCCGCAGCGGGCGCGCCGCGGCCGGCGCGCAGGCGGTCCAGCAGGATGGTCGCGAGCAGCACCGCGAGTGCCACGGCGATGAACGAGAACAATTGCTGCGGACCGCGGCGCATCGCCTGCCCGGCGATCAGCGGCCCGGCGATGGTGCCGAGCCCGAACAGCAGCAGCAGCTCGCTGACGGTCTGCGAGCCAGGACGGTCCGGGGTCCGCGCGACCGCGATGCCGACGCACAGCCCGTAAAGCGGGTACTGGGCGAAGCCGAACGCGCCGAGCATGACGATCACCGCGAGCGGCGACGGCGCGGGCAGCAGGACCAGCGGCACGCACAGCGCCAGCCCGAGCGCGGTCAGGCCGTGCAGCAGCCGGCGGCGGTCGATCCTCTCGGCGAGCAGGCCGACCGGGGCGTAGGCGAGAGCGCCGCCCACCGAGTTCGCGGCCAGCATCAGCGTGTCGTCGCGCATGTCCAGGCCCGACATCATGCCGAACACCGGCCCCAGCCCGCCAAGCGCCCCGGTGATCAGGCCCACCACCAGGCAGCCGACCGCGCCCACGGGGGAGGCGCGCAGCAGCCGGCCCAGGCGCGGCCGGAATGGCGGCGGCGGTGGCGGACGCGGCACCCGGCCGAGCGCGATCGGCAGCACCGACAGCAGGATCGCTCCCGCGGTCAGCAGGAACGGGGCGCGGCCGAGCGGCAGCAGGTTCAGGCTCAGCGTGCCGAGCAGAGAGGCGATCAGGTTGACGATCATGTAGCTGGCAAATGCGATGCCGCTGCCCGCCTGCTCCACCAGCCAGCCTTCCACGATCGCCGACAGGCCGCCGTAGCAGAAGCCGATGACCACCCTGAGCGCGATCCAGGCGGCGTCGCGCGGCCAGGCCGCCAACAGCAGGGCGCAGCAGGCGGACAGCATCGCCAGCCCGGCGAAGCCGCCGACATGGCCGAGCCGGCTCAGCAGCGGGCCGATGCACAGGCAGGCAAGCACGAAGCCGGCCGACCAGCCGGCCGAGAACAGGCCGATCGCGGTCATTCCCGAGCCGCGCTCGTGGCCGATGATCGGCAGCACCACGCCCTGCAGGTTGGTGCCGAAGACGAGCAGGCAGACGCCGGCCAGCAGGGCTGCCAGCGGGGCGACGCCGGTCTCGCGGCCTGCGATCATCGCTCGGTGCCTCCGGGGAACTGACGATGCCGGGGGACCGCGGACCGGACCAGCCTGCGGCGGACACGCCGCCGGGATCATGCGCCGTACGAGGGCGGTCTGGGAGATGCAGGTGGTGTCTCCGGCTGCTGCGGACGATCGTCGGGCGAACGCCAGCATAGCAGAGGGCGCGACGGCGTGGTGAGGTTCGCGCGCGCCGCCGGCTCATCACGCCGCTCGCGTGATGCGATCTGCGCCCGCGCGGCCATCCGGTGGTGCGCGGCACAGGTCCCGCAGCGCGATGGCGTTTGGCAGGGTGGACTGGGTGGAGGAGGCTGTCGAGATGAGATCGGGGCGGAGATGAAGTCGGGATGGCCAGCCGTGTGCTCGCCGGCGCGCTGGTACCAGGGACTGGCCGGCGCCGCGCCGGCGGACGCCCGCGCGGACGTGCCGGTGAGGCACTTCGTTGCGGTGCCGGGCGCGATCGACCAGCCGCCGCTGGATGCGCACGTGGTGGCGCTGCATCTCGGCGGGGCCAAGCGGGTGCACCGGACGCAGGGCGCACGCCGCTGGGTGCAGGACGTGAGGCTCGGCTCGATGACCCTGATGCCGGCCTATCAGGCCAATCGCTGGCGCACCGAAGGGCCGATCGACTTCGCCCACCTGATCCTCAGCGTCGGCACCGCGGAGCAGATCATCGTCGAGGAGCTCGATCGCGAGCCCGCCACCCACCGGCTGCACGAGACCATCGGCATCGAGGATCCGCTGCTCGAGCAGCTGTTCCGCGCCATCCTCGCCCTGACGGAACGCCAGCATTTCGGCCGGCTGCACATGGACGCGCTGCTGACCGCCTTCGCGGTCTCGCTGCTGGAGCGGCATTCCACCGCCGGGCCGGGTGCCACCGGCCTGGATGCGACCGGGCCGGACGCCATCGGCGGGGCATCGAGCCCGCGGCGGCGCGGCGGCCTCGCCGGCTGGCAGCTGCGGCGCGTGATCGACTACATGAACGGACATCTGCGCGACGACATGACGCTCGGCGCGCTGGCCGGGCTGACCGGGCTGAGCCGGGCGCACTTCTTCCGCGCCTTCCGGCGCAGCCTGGGCCGCAGTCCCGGACAGTTCCTGGCCGAGACGCGGATGCAGCACGCAAGGGTGCTGCTCGAGACCACGGCGCTGCAGGTGGAGGCGGTCGCCCACGCGGTGGGCTATGCCCACGCGCGCCACTTCGCAGCCGCGTTCACCGAGCGCGTCGGCATGTCGCCGCAGCTGTTCCGGATCAGCCGTCGCTAGCCTCGCACCCGTCCAGGGCGCGCTCCAGCGCCTGCAGGCCGGCCGCGAAGCCGAGCCCGCCGAAGCCGATGCGGAACCGGTCCTGCGGCAGGTCCAGCAGGTCGGAGCGGAACACGCCGGCCGGCAGCAGCAGCACGCCCGCGGTGCGCGCCATGCGCTCGACGAAGCGGCCGACGCCCTCCGCACCCCGGTAGCGCGGGTAGCACACCACGCCGCCGTGCGGCGGCACGCAGTCGAACAGCGCCGCGTGGCGCTCCAGGAAGGCTTGCAGCCGCACCAGGTTGGAGGCGGCCAGCGCCAGGTTGCGGGCCAGCAGCACCGGTGCCGCCTTGAGCGCGATGCAGGCCAGCACCTCGCTCGGGCCGGCGCCGCAGGTCGAGAGATATTGCCGCATCGTGGTCAGGCGGCCGATCAGCGCCGGCTCGCGGCAGGCGACCCAGCCGATCCTCAGGCCCGGCAGCCCGTAGGCCTTGGACAGCGCGCAGATCGAGACGCCGCGCTCGTAGGCATCGGCGACCGGCGGCAGCCTGCGCGCGGGCGGCCGCTCGGTCAGGCGGTAGACCTCGTCGCTGACCAGCCAGATGCCGCGTCGGCGGCACAGCGCCACCAGGCCGGCGAGACGATCCGGCTCGAGCTGCCCGCCGGTCGGGTTGTTGGGAAAGCTGATCGCCAGCAGGCGGGTGTTGGGACGCAGCGCCGCCGCGACCGCATCGAGGTCGAGCGACCAGCCGCGATCCGGATCGAGGGCGACGCCTGACACCGCGCACAGGCCGAGGGTCAGCGTCTCCACCGACTGGTAGCCCGGCAGCACGATGACGGCGTGATCGCCCGGCTCGAGCAGGGCATGCAGCACCGCGTACAGCGCCTCCTGGGCGCCGGCGAAGCAGACCAGCTCGTTCGCCTCGACCCGCTGGTAGCCTGCGGCCATCGCCGCCCGCAGCCACGGCGCGCCCAGCGGGTGGGTGTAGCCGAGGGTGACGCCGGCCCAGCGCGCCGCGTCCTGCGAATCGGCCAGCGCCAGCAGGTCGGCGAGCGCCACCGTCTCGCACTCCGAGGCGCTGAGATGGTGCGCGGTCGAGGCGTGCCAGTGCGAGAGGTGGGTCGCAAGCTCCAGGTCGCGGATCGGATAGCCGGGCCGGGACGCGGCGGGCAGGTCGAGGTTCACGTCGGTCATCGTCCTGGCTCGCTTCAGATCAATACGGTTCGTGCAATGCGGCAGACAGTGCCCGATCCAGGGAGCCGAGCGCGAGGGCGGGCTGCCGCAGTAACATGGCGACGCCGCCAGCGGCCAGTGCCCTGCCTCCCCTGCCCTGCCTCCCCTGCCCCCCCTGCCCTGCGCCGCCGGCCACGCGCTGCCGGCCCCGGCGCTGCCAGCGGTGCATCGGCACTTCTGTTGCCGTCGGATGGTGCGATACCATGGGCCGACATCTCCGGAGCGCCAGATGCCCGCAGCCCTGAGCAGCCGACTGTCCGAACGCCTGACCTCGCCGCGCCTGCAGGGGATCGTGCGCCGCAGGCTGGCGGAGCTGTGCGCGGCGGGGCTGGCGCTGGCGGCGGTGGCGACGCTGGCCGCGCTGTCGTCGTACGATCCGCACGATCCCTCGCTCGACACCGCCAGCGTGGCCGCCGCCCGCAACCTCGCCGGGCCGGCGGGTGCCGTGGTCGCCGACCTGCTGCTGCAGGGCTTCGGCCTCGCCGGCCTGCTGCCGCCGCTGGCGATGCTGGGCTGGGCCTGGCGGATCGGCTCGCATCGCGGGCTCGGCAGCCCCACGCTGCGGCTGATCGCGCTGCTCTGCGCCCTGCCCGCCGCCGCTGCCAGCTTCGCCGGCATACCCCTGCTGATGCACCTCCGTGACCGGTCCTGGCCGGCGCCGGCCGGGCTGGGGGGGGCCGTCGGCCAGGGGCTGTCGCACCTGGCGCTGCAGGCCGGCCAGCAGATGATCGGCAGCGCCGGCGGCGCCGTCATCTGGAGCCTGCTGGCGGCGCTGGCGCTGGTGCTGGCGCCGCTGTCGCTGGCGCTCTCCGCCGGGGAATGGCGCGCGGCCGGACGCCGCGCCCGGTTCGGCGCCAGGGGCGGCATGCAGTGGAGCGCCCGGCAGGGGGCGCGCTTCTCGGCCGCCCGCCACGCCGCCGCCGCGTCCGCCCGGGAGCCGTCGCAGGCGCGCCGCACGCGCTTCGGCTGGAGCTGGCTCACCGGGCTTGCCCGCGGCGGCGAGCGGCGTCGCGGCCGAGGCGCCGCCGACCATGCCGGCGTGGGGCCGGAGCTCGGCGATCATGGGTCGGACGCGGCGTCGTCGGGTCCGTCGCCGTTCGCGATGCGGGCGCGCCCCGCGGCCGCGGGGCGCGACTCCGGCCTGCGCGCCAGCCGCGACGAGCCGCCGCCGCCGCGCACGCCGCTCGGCGGCTACATCCTGCCGCCCGGTTTCGCCGAGGAGCAGGACGACGCGCCGCCGCTGCCGCTGCGATCCGCCGCGGCGCGCGAGGCGGCGCGTCGCGGCGCCGCGACGTCGGCCGCAGCACGGGCTTCGGGCGAGCCCGCCCGGCCGGAGCGGGCGGCGTCGCGCGCGCTGACCACCGCCGAGCCGCCGGCGTCGCGCCCGCAGCCCGCGCCGAACCCGGCAGCACCCAGGGAGGCGGCCGGGAACGCCGCACCGAGGGACGCCGCACCTAGGGAGGCGGCGGGCCTGCTGTCGATACGCAAGCTGCTCGGCGGCCGCGGCGAGGCGCCGCGACGTCCCGCCGGCGCGTCGCGCGCCGCGTCGCCGCACGACGAGATCGCCGCCGACGGCTGGGTGCCGCCGCCGCTCTCGCTGCTGCAGCCGGCACCGCCGCGCGCCGGCACCGGCCCGTCGCCCGAGAGCCAGCAGGCCAATGCGCGGCTGCTGGAGACGGTGCTGTCGGATTACGGCGTGCAGGGCGCGATCGGCGAGATCCACGCGGGTCCGGTGGTCACCCTCTACGAGCTCGAGCCGGCGCCAGGCATACGTTCGGCCCGCGTGATCGGGCTCGCCGACGACATCGCCCGCTCGCTCTCGGTCACCGCGGTGCGCATCGCCACCGTGCCGGGCCGCAACGTGATCGGCATCGAGGTGCCCAACGCGCGTCGCGAGACCGTGTTCTTCTCCGAGCTGCTGGACGCGGATGCCTGGCACAACAACCCGTCGCGGCTGTGCCTCGCGCTCGGCAAGGACATCGCCGGCGCGCCGGTCTATGCCGACCTCGCCCGCATGCCGCATCTGCTGATCGCCGGCACCACCGGCTCGGGCAAGTCGGTCGGCATCAACTCGATGATCCTGTCGCTGCTGTACCGGCTGTCGCCGGAGGAGTGCCGGCTGATCATGATCGACCCGAAGATGCTCGAGCTGTCGGTGTACGACGGCATCCCGCATCTGATGGCGCCGGTGGTCACCGAGCCGGCCAAGGCGGTCACCGCGCTGAAATGGACGGTGCGCGAGATGGAGCGGCGCTATCGCGGCATGAGCCAGCTCGGCGTGCGCAACATCGGCGGCTACAACGAGCGCGTCGCCGCCGCCCGCGCCGCCGGCGAGGTGCTGATGCGCCGGGTGCAGACCGGCTTCGATCCGGAGACCGGCAAGCCTACGTTCGAGGAGCAGCCGCTGGGGCTCGAGAACCTGCCCTACATCGTGGTGGTGATCGACGAGATGGCCGACCTGATGATGGTCGCCGGCAAGGAGATCGAGGCCACCGTGCAGCGCCTGGCGCAGATGGCGCGCGCCGCCGGCATCCACGTGATCATGGCGACGCAGCGGCCCTCGGTGGACGTGATCACCGGCACCATCAAGGCCAACTTCCCGACCCGCATCAGCTTCCAGGTGATCAGCAAGTTCGACAGCCGCACCATCCTCGGCGAGCAGGGCTCCGAGCAGCTGCTGGGCCAGGGCGACATGCTGTTCATGCAGGGCGGCGGCCGCATCACCCGCGTGCACGGCCCGTTCGTCGGCGACGCCGAGGTCGAGGACGTGGTGCGGCACCTGCGCCAGCAGGGCGAGCCGGCCTACCTGGACGACGTCACCTCGGCCTTCGAGGAGGAGGGCAGCGGCCTGCCGGGCGGCAACGGCCCTGGAGGCAACGGCCCTGGAGGCAACGGCCTGGGCGGCGGCGGCTTCGACGGCGAGACCGGGCTGTTCGACCAGGCGGTGGCGCTGGTGGCGCGCGAGGGCAAGGCCTCCACCTCGTTCATCCAGCGCCACCTCTCGATCGGCTACAACCGCGCCGCCAAGCTGATCGAGCAGATGGAGAAGGAGGGCATCGTCGGCGCGGCCAACCATGTCGGCAAGCGCGAGGTGCTGGTCCGTCGCGAGACCGAGGCCTGAGGCGGCCGCTACGCGCGGGCCCCGGGCCGCCGTCGCGACCATAGCCGCCGGGCGCTGATAATGGCGGCGAGCAGCCCCACCAGGGCGCCGAGTGCCAGGCAGTGCCGGGCCTGATCGCGCGGCGCCAGCTCGAACACCAGCGCGACCAGCATGGCGCCGACGGTCTGGCCCAGCAGCCGCGCCACCGAGATCATGCCGCTGGCGCCGCCCGAGCGGTGCACCGGCGCGCCGGTGAGCATGGCGCGGTTGTTCGGCGGCTGGAACAGGCCGAAGCCGCAGCCGGCGAGCGCGATGCGCCAGGCGATCTCGAAGTTCGACGGCTGCGGCGGCATCCGCCAGAGCAGGGCGAAGCCGGTCGCGGTCAGGCACAGCCCGATGCTCGAGAGCAGGCCGGCCGGGTAGCGGTCGGCGATCCGCGCCACCAGCGGCGACACCGCCACGATCGCCAGCGGCCAGGGCGTGATCAGCAGGCCGGTCTGCACCGCCGAGCGGTGCAGCTGCAGCTCGAAGAAGAACGGCATCGCGATGATGAAGAAGTTCGACGCGACGAAGGCGAGGAAGCCGACCGAGAACGCGGTGCGGAACCCGCCCAGCCGCAGCAGGTCGACCGGCAGCAGCGGGGCGGCGGTGTCGAGCTGGCGCCGCACCAGCCAGACCATGCACACCGCGCCGGCGGCGACCAGCGGCAGCGACGATGCGACGCCGCCGTGATGCGCCAGCCGGTCCAGCCCCACCACCAGCGGCGCCAGCGAGAGCACGGTGAGTGCTGCGCTGATGCGGTCGAAGCGGCGCGGCGGCGAGGGGCGCGGCATCACCGGCAGGCTGGTGGCCGCGAACAGCATCGCCGCGAGCCCGAGCGGCAGGTTGATCAGGAAGATCCAGCGCCAGCTCGCCACCGAAAGCACGGCCGCCGCGATGGTCGGACCCACCGCGACGCCGAGTGCGACCACCAGGCCGTTGAGCGACATGCCGCGGCCGAGCAGGCGGGCGGGATAGATGAAGCGCACCAGGGCGGCGTTGACGCTCATGATGCAGGCACCGCCGAGCCCCTGCAGCGCGCGCGAGACCGCGAGCTCCGGCAGCGTCTGCGAGGCGGCGCAGCAGGCGGACGACAGGATGAACACCACCAGCCCGACCCGGCACATGCGGTCCTGGCCCTTGATCTCGCCGAGCGAGGCCAGCGGCAGCAGGCCGATAAGGCTGGCCAGCTGGTAGGCGTTGATCACCCAGATCGAGTCCGCCGGGGTGGCGTGGATGTCGTGCGCGATCGTCGGCAGCGCCACGTTGGCCACCGAGTAGTCCAGGGTGGAGAGCAGCACCGCCAGCGCCAGCGCCGCCATCGCCCAGCGCCGGGCGCGGCCGTGCAGGCCATCGACCGGCGTCGGCGGCTCGGGGAGCAGGACAGACATCGCCCTGCAGCTACAGGTCCGGCGCCATGAAATCCACCCGCACCCCGCGCATGCCGGCATCGGGCCTGGAACCCGGGCGCCGGCGGGCGTAGAGGCTGAGGCCGAAACGCGGGGAGGCCGGCATGACCCAGAGTATCGCCCAAGGCCGTACCGCCCGGGCGCGGGCGCCGCTTCCGGCCGGACGCCAGGATCAGGCCGGCATCGCGGGGCTGGTGCTCGGCACCATCAGCGTCTGCCACCTGCTCAATGACACCATCCAGTCGCTGCTGCCGGCGATCTACCCGCTGCTCAAGGGCGGCTTCCACCTCTCCTTCGCCCAGATCGGGCTGCTGACCCTGACCTATCAGGCGACGGCGTCGCTGCTGCAGCCGATGGTCGGGCAGTTCACCGACCGCAGGCCGCTGCCATGGTCGCTGTCCGTGGGGATGGGCCTGTCGATGGGCGGGCTGCTGGTGCTGGCGCTGGCGCACGCCTATGCCGGGCTGCTCGCCGGGGCGGCGCTGCTCGGCATGGGCTCGTCGGTGTTCCACCCGGAATCCTCGCGCATCGCCAGGCTGGCGTCGGGCGGCCGGCACGGCCTCGCGCAGTCGGTGTTCCAGGTCGGCGGCAATTTCGGCTCCGCACTCGGGCCGCTGCTCGCCGCCTTCGTGGTGCTGCCGAACGGCCGCGGCAGCCTCGCCTGGTTCTGCCTGCTGGCGCTGGGCGGGATGGTGCTGCTGGGCGCGATCGGGCGCTGGTACTCGCAGCAGGCGCGCCTCACCGCGCGCCGCCGCGCGCCCGAGCGCCGGCACGACCTCTCGCGCCGGCAGGTCGCGGTGGCGATCGGGCTGCTGGTCGCGCTGGTGTTCTCGAAATATTTCTACCTCGCCAGCATCGGCAGCTACTACATCTTCTACCTGATGCAGCGCTTCGGCCAGTCCGCGCAGGCGGCCCAGACCGACCTGTTCGTGTTCCTCGCCGCGGTGGCGGCCGGCACGCTGGCGGGCGGGCCGATCGGCGACCGCATCGGGCGCAAGCACGTGATCTGGGGCTCCATCCTGGGCGTGCTGCCGTTCACGCTGCTGCTGCCGCATGTCGGGCTGGGCTGGACCATCGCGCTGAGCATGGTGATCGGGGTGGTGCTGGCCTCGGCGTTCTCGGCGATCCTGGTCTATGCCACCGAGCTGCTGCCCGGGCGGATCGGCATGGTCTCCGGCCTGTTCTTCGGCCTCGCCTTCGGCATGGGCGGCCTGGGTGCGGCGCTGCTCGGGGTGATGGCCGACCATGCCGGCATCGTCGCGGTCTACCGGCTGTGCGCCTGGCTGCCCGCGATCGGCATCCTGGCGCTGTTGCTGCCCGATCCCGCGCCGGCCGAGCCAAGCTGAACGCATTCCGACCCGCAGCCGTCGGCGCGCTGCCGACGCTGCTGTTCCGCGACCCGCGCTTCGTCGTGCTCGACAAGCCGGCCGGGCTGAAGGTGCATGCTGGACCGGGTGGCGGCGCCTCGGTGGAGGACTGGTTCGGCCAGCTCTCGCGCCGACGCGACGGGCCCTGGCTCGCCCATCGCCTGGACGCCGACACCGCCGGCTGCCTGGTGGTGGCGCTGCGGCGCGCGGCACTGCACGAGGCGCAGGCCTGCTTCGCCGAGGGCCGCGCCGACAAGACCTACTGGGCGGTGGTGCGCGGCGCGCCGCCGGCCGACTGCGGCACCGTCGGCGCGCCGCTGCGCCGGCGGAGCGACCGCGCCGGCGGCTGGCGGATGGCGGTGGACGACCAGGGTGCTGCGGCACGCACCGACTACGTGCGGCGAGGCGAGGCGGGCGGCCTGTCGTGGCTGGAGCTGCGGCTGCGCAGCGGACGCACGCATCAGGCGCGCGTGCATCTCGCGAGCCTCGGCTGCCCGATCCTGGGCGACCGGATCTATGGCCCGGACGCGTCCGACCCCGAGACCCTGCACCTGCTCGCGCGCGCGATCCACCTGCCGCTGTCGCCGCCGGTGCATGCGGTGGCGCCGCCGCCCGGACACATGCGGCGCGCGCTGGCCCGCTGCGGCGGCGAGCCATGAGGCGCCCGACCCAGCCGCCCGGAGGGCGCCGATGAGCCCGGCCGCCGCGCCGCCCGCCAGGGCCGCCCGCTTCTGCACCGGGTCGATCCTGCGACACACCGTGGTCATGGCCGGCACCGGCAGCCTGGGGCTGGTCGCGGTATTCGCGGTCGATCTGCTCAACCTGCTCTACATCTCGATGCTGCACGAACCGACCCTGACCGCCGCGATCGCCTTCACCGGCGCGGTGGGCTACCTGCAGCTCTCGGTCTCGATCGGCATGTCGATCGGGCTCGGTGCGGCGGTCTCGCGGCGCATCGGCGCCGGCGAGATGCCGCAGGCGCAGCGGATCGCCTCCAGCGCGATGGTGGTGATGGCGGCGATCATGCTGCTGATCGGGCTCGGCACGGTGCTGCTGCTGCAGCCGATCCTGCGCGGGCTCGGCGCGCACGGCGCGGTGCTGCACGCGGCGGCGCGCAATGTCGGGATCGTCTCGCCGTTCCTGCCGCTGATCTCGATCGGCATGGGCTGCTCGGCGCTGCTGCGCTCGGTCGGCGACGCCCGCCGCTCGATGACGGTCACCCTGTGGGGCGCCTTCCTGCTCGCCTGTCTCGACCCGCTGCTGATCTTCGTGCTGCATCTCGGCCTGGAGGGCGCCGCGATCGGCACCGTGATCTCGCGCGCCACCGTCGCGGGGCTGGGCCTGCGCGCCGTCGGCATGCACCGCATCCTGCGCCGTCCGGACTGGCGCCGCCTGCCCGCCGACGCGCGGCCGGTGGCGGCCGTGGCGCTGCCGGCGATCCTGACCAACCTCGCGACCCCGACCGGAGGCGCCTTCACCACCCACTTCATGGCCGGCTTCGGACTGGGGGCGGTGGCGGGACAGGCCACCATCGACCGCATCGTGCCGGTCGCGTTCGCCTTCATCTTCGCCCTCACCGGCTCGGTGGGACCGATCATGGCGCAGAATCTCGGCGCGGGTCAGGTGCCGCGGGTGCGCCAGACGCTGCGCTGCGCCCTGCTGCTGGTGCAGGCCTGCGTGCTGACCATGTGGGCGATCCTGGCGCTGTCCCAGGACGCGCTGGTCGCGCTGTTCTCCGCCACCGGCGACGCGGCGCGGCTGGTGCACCTGTTCTGCTCATGGACCGTGGCCGGCTTCCTGTTCACCGGGGCGCTGTTCGTCGCCAACGCCGCCTTCAACAACCTCGGCGCGCCGCTGCTCTCGACGGCGTTCAACTGGGGCCGCGCCACGCTGGGGACGATCCCGTTCGTGCTGATCGGCATGCGCTACGGGCCGCAGGGGGTGCTGATCGGCCAGGCGCTCGGCGGCGTCGTATTCGGGGTGCTGGCGGTGATCACCGCCTTCCTGCTCACCAGGCGGCTGCGGCCGGGCCGGGCGGGATCGCCCGGCACGCCGCTGCCGGCGCTGAGCAACAAGGCGGCGATGGTCGGGATGGCGGAGCTGACCCGCGAAGAAGCCGGCTGAGGCGGCGGGCGCATGTTCGTCCTGGGCAAGCTGCTCACCATGGTGATGCTGCCGACCGCGCTGATGGTCGAGTGCGTCGTGATCGGGCTGCTGCTGCGCCGCCGCCGCGCCGGCCGCGCCCTGCTGGCGCTGGGTGCGGCGGGGCTCGCGGCCTGCCTGGTGCTGCCGGTGGATCGCTGGACGATCCGCCCGCTGGAGGATCGCTTCCCCGCCGTCGCCACGCCGCCGGCGCGGGTGGACGGGATCGTGATGCTGGGCGGGGCGATCGACGACCGCACCAGCCGCGACCGCGGCACCCCCACCCTCACCGCGGCGGCCAACCGGGTGACCAGCTTCGTGGCGCTGGCACGCCGCTACCCGCGGGCGAGGCTGGTGTTCACCGGAGGCTCGGGCGACATCGAGCAGGGGGTGTCGAACGAGGCGCGCTACATGCGCGTCCTGCTCGAGCAGCTCGGGCTGCCGCCGGGACGCGTCGTCTTCGAGGACCGCTCCCGCACCACCTGGGAGAACGCGGTCGACAGCTTCGCCCTGGCGGCGCCGCGACCCGGCGAGCGCTGGGTGCTGCTGACCTCGGCCAGCCACATGCCGCGAGCGGTCGGCGTGTTCCGTCGCGCGGGCTGGACGGTGCTGCCCTGGCCGGTGGGCTACCAGTCGCGCGACCACCTCACCGGCTACGCGCTGTCGCTCGGCCAGAAGCTGGCGGTGCTGGACTGGGCGGCGCACGAGTGGCTCGGCCTGCTCGCCTACGACCTGGCCGGGCGCAGCAGCGCGTTGTTTCCCGCACCCGACCGGTCGTCGGGCTGAGTTTCCCGCGCCCGACCGGTCGTCGGGCTGAGGCGCGCGCCCGGCGCGGCGCCGGCCTCGGGTGCCGGCACGTTGCCCAAAAATAAAATGCCTGTTATGTCCACCGCTCTCAGTTGTTGAGTCGCAGGCACGACGGAGAGCCGCGCTGGTGTCAGTTCAAGAGGATCTGGTCGAAAAGATCGCCGACGTCGTCAGATCCATGGATGCAATACCTGCGGATGTTACGGGCAGCATTACTTCGGATACGAACATCGTGCGCGACCTCAGACTTGACTCGATTACCGTGATGGACTTCATCATGGAACTCGAGACGAAATTCGATACGGTCATCCCGATCGACACCATCACCGAAATCGAAACGGTCGGCGATCTGGCGCGGATGCTCCGTTCGAGATCTTCACGGGTACCGCAGTAGGCCATGCTCGCAAAATACCACGACCTGAAGCGGGCGCATGCCCGCCTCCGCGATGGCGCGCACGATCCCTTCAACGTCGCCTTCGAGCGCATCGTCTCGCCGACCGAGGCGCGGCTCGACGGACGCAGGATCCTGCTGCTCGGCACCAACAACTATCTCGGGCTGACCTTCGATGCGAGCTGCATCGGCCGCGCCGCAACGGCGCTGCAGCGCGAGGGCACCGGCACCACCGGCTCGCGCATCGCCAACGGCACCTATGGCGGCCACGGCGATCTCGAGCGCCAGATCGCCCGCTTCCTCGGCCGTCGCGACGCGATGCTGTTCACCACCGGCTACCAGGCCAACCTGGGCATCCTGCCGGCACTCGCGGGACGCGACGACAACATCCTGCTCGACGCCGACAGCCACGCCAGCATCTATGACGGCGCGCGGCTGAGCGACGCCCCGGTGACGCGGTTTCGTCACAACGATCCGGACGACCTGTATCGCCGGCTGCGGTTCCTGCGCGACCGGGCCAGCGAAAGGCAGGAGGGCGAAAGGCAGGCAGGCGAGAGGCAGGCGGGCCACAACCTGATCGTGGTCGAGGGCATCTACAGCATGCTCGGCGACAGCGCGCCGCTGCGCGAGATCGCCGCGATCAAGCGCGAGACCGGCGCCTACCTGCTGGTCGACGAGGCGCACTCGCTCGGCGTGCTGGGTCCGCGCGGCCGCGGGCTGGCCGAGGCGGCCGGCGTCGAGGCCGACATCGACTTCGTCGTCGGCACCTTCAGCAAGAGCCTGGGCGGCATCGGCGGCTTCTGCGCCTCCGACCTGCCCGACTTCGAGCTGCTCCGCCTCGCCTCGCGGGCCTACATGTTCACCGCCTCCCTGCCCTCCTCGATCACCGCCGGGGTGTCGCGCGCCCTCGAGCTGGTCGAGAGCAGGCCCTCGCTGCGCGCCGACCTCGCGCGCAACGCGGCACACCTGTACGGCGGCCTGTCCGCCGCCGGCTTCGCGCTCGGCCCCACCGCGAGCCCGATCGTGTCGATCCGGCTGAGCGATCCGGAGATCGCGGCCCTGTTCTGGAGCCGGCTGCTGGCGCTCGGCCTCTACGTCAACCTCGCACTGCCGCCGGCGACGCCGGAGCGGCAGTCGCTGCTGCGCACCAGCGTCAGTGCCGCGCACAGCGTCGCCGAGATCGACCACGCGATCAGCACCATCACCGCGGTGGGGACAGAGCTCGCGGTCATCCCGGGCGCCGGGGTGCGCTACGCGATGGCGGCCGCGCAGTAGCGTCGGGCCGCGCCTGACGGCATCGGGCGGCGCTTGACACTGCGGGCCGCCGGCCTCACTCGATGACGCCGGGGAGAGCTTGATGTACCAGCGGTGGCGAAAACACGGAAGCAGCTTCGATCTCGGCCGCATGACCCTGCGCGAGCTGCTGGCGGCCTATGGCAGCCATCCGGCGGTCCACCTCTACGCCCTGCTGGCGCTGCTCAGCGGCGGCTACGCGATCGGCGCGGCCACCGGGCCGTGGCGGCCGTGGTGCGGCGTGCTGGCGACGGCGCTCGCCTACCCGGTGATCTGGTACGCGCTGCACCGGTTCGTGCTGCATGGCCGCTTCCTCTACCGCTCGCGCCTGACCGCGCCGCTGTGGAAGCGCATCCATTTTGACCACCACCAGGACCCGAACCGGATGGACGTGCTGTTCGGCTCGCCGCTCAACACGCTGCCGACCATCCTGGTGATCGTGGTGCCGCTGGGCTGGGCGATCGGCGGCGGCCCCGCGGGTGCCGCGGCATCGGTCTGCGCCGCCCTGCTGATCACCTGCGGCTACGAGTTCTGCCACTGCGTCCAGCATCTCAACTTCAAGCCGCGCCTGCGCCTGCTGCGTCGGATGAAGGAGCTGCACCTGACGCACCATTTCCACCACGAGCAGGGCAATTACGGCATCACCTCGTTCACGGTGGACCGGGTGCTCGGCACCTATTATGGCTCGGCGCGCGAGCGGCCGCGCTCGCCGCACGTCTTCAACCTGGGCTACGATCTGGGCGAGGCGGCACGCTATCCGTGGGTGGCGGAGCTTTCCGGCGGGCCGCCGCGCGACCGGCCGCCGCGTGACCGACTGCCGCGTGACCGATTGCCGCGTGACCGATTGCCGCGTCGGGGCGAGGCGGCTTGAACGCAGCGGCGCCGCCGCCCGGCGGGGTGGAGATCGTCGCGGTCGCGGGCCGCGCGGCGCTGGAACGCTTCATCCGCCTGCCCGAGCGGCTGTATCGCGCCGATCCGCACTACGTGCCGCCGCTGCGCTCGGAACGGCGCGCGGCGCTGACTGCCGGGTCCAACCCTTTCTTCCGTCATGCCGACGCCGCATTCTGGATCGCGCGCCGCGACGGCGCGGATGTCGGGCGCATCAGCGCGCAGCAGGATCACCTGGCCAGGCCCGACGCGAATTGCCCGGTCGGACAGTTCGGCATGCTCGCCGCTCCGGACGATCCGGCGGTGTTCGCGGCCCTGCTGGCGACTGCGGAGCGGTGGCTGTCCGACCGCGGCCTGAAGCGGGCGCAGGGTCCGTTCAGCCTGTCGATCAACGAGGAGACCGGCCTGCTGGTCGACGGCTTCGACACCCCGCCGATGCTGATGATGCCGCACGACCCGCGCTACGCCGACGCCCACCTCAGGGCGCTCGGCTACGGCAAGGTGCGCGACGTCTACGCCTATCTGTGCGACACCACGGCGGCGCTGCCGAAGGCGGCGGCGGCGATCGTGCGGCGCGGCCTGCCCGCCCGCGTCACGCTGCGCCCGATGCGCCGGGCGCGTCTCAGGGACGACGTCGCGTCGCTGGTGGAGATCTTCAACGACGGCTGGCACGGGCACTGGGGCTTCGTGCCGATCACCCGCGACGAGGTCGACCACATGGCGCGCGCGATGCGGCCGCTGCTGCACGAGCGGCTGATCTGGTTCGCCGATGTGGACGGCGAGCCGGCGGCGTTCGGGCTGTGCCTGCCGAACCTGAACGCGGCGATCGGCGACCTCTCCGGCCGGCTGCTGCCGTTCGGCTGGGCGAAGCTGCTGTGGCGGCTGAAGGTGTCGGGCATCAAGACGGCGCGGGTGCCGCTGATGGGGGTGCGTCGCCGCTTCGCGAGCGGGCTGCTGGGCCGGCTGCTGGCGCTGCACGTGGTCGAGGCGCTGCGTCGCGAGGCGGTGGCGCGCGGCATCGAGGCGATGGAGATGTCCTGGATCCTGGAGGACAACCTGCCGATGCGCCATCTCGCCGAGGCGATCGGCGGCCATGCCTACAAGACCTACCGGGTGTACGAGAAGCCGCTCGCGGCCTGATCGCCCGCCGCGCACCGCCCCGAGCGGGGCTCGGTTGACGGGTTCGTGGGTGCGCTCTACGGGAGTGCTGACACCGGTTCCCTACTCCCGGCAGCGTGAGCTGCCGGCGTGTCGTTGATGCCACTGCACCGGCGCCCAAGCGCCTCGGAGCTCGATCGAATGCCCGGGCCGACGCCTACCTCCAGTGGCCTCAGCCAGCGCAAGGGCGATTTTCCCACCCTCCCCGAGGCTCTCGACTATGCGGCGCGGGGCGAGACCGGGCTCAACTTCTTCTCCGTCCGCGGCGAGCTGACGCACGCGCTGTCGTACCGCGCGCTGCGCATCGAGGCGATCGAGCTGGGCCGGCGCCTGCTCGGGCTCGGCATGCAGGCGGGGGAGCGGGTCGCGATCATCGCCGAGACCGATCCGGACTTCGTGCGCATGTTCTGCGCCTGCCAGTATGCCGGGCTGGTGCCGGTGCCGATGCCGCTGCCGTTCGCCTTTGGCGGGCGCGAGGCGTACGTGGCGCACGTGCGCCGGCTGACCGAGACCGCGCGGGCGACGGCGCTGTTCGCGCCCGCCGCCCTGGTCGGCTGGCTGTCGGGCTTCGCCGCCGAGCTCAGGCTGCGCGTCTGCGGCACCGTCGCCGAGCTGGCCGCGGCGGCGGGGTCGGAGGCGGCGGGGTCGGAGGCGGTGGGGTCGGAGGCGGGGCTGCCGGCGGTCGGACCGGACGACACCGCCTACCTGCAGTTCTCCTCGGGCAGCACCCGCTTCCCGATCGGCGTGGTGGTGCGGCAGAGGGCGCTGATGGCGAACGCCGGCGCGATCCTGAGCCATGGGCTGCGGATACGCCCCGACGACCGCGCGGTCTCCTGGCTGCCTTTCTATCACGACATGGGGCTGGTCGGCTTCCTGCTCAGCCCGCTGGCGGGCCAAGTCACGGTCGACCTGTTCGCCACCCAGGATTTCGCGCGCCGTCCGCAGCTCTGGCTGTCGCTGATCTCCGCGCGGCGCGGCACGATCTCCTACAGCCCCAGCTTCGGCTACGACCTGTGCACCCGGCGCGAGCGCTCGATCAGCCGCGCCGAGCTGGATCTCTCCTGCTGGCGGATCGCCGGCATCGGCGGCGACATGATCCGTCCCGCCGTGCTGTCGCGCTTCGCGAGCAGCTTCGCCGCCTGCGGCTTCCGCGCCGAGGCCTGCCTGCCCAGCTACGGCATGGCGGAGGCGACGCTCGCGATCAGCTTCGCCCCGCTCGGCCGCGGCATCGAGACCGACACCATCGATCTCGACCGGCTGGAGCAGGACGGGCTGGCGGTGCGGCCGGAGGATCCGGACGCGCGCACCCGCACGGTGGTGCTGTGCGGCGCGGCACTGCCGGGGCACGAGATCGAGATCCGCGACGCCGACGGGACGGTGCTGGGGGACCGCCGGATCGGACGCATCTTCGCGCGCGGCGCCAGCGTGATGCAGGGCTATGACGGTCGTCCCGACGAGACGCAGGCGATCCTGTCCTCCGATGGCTGGCTGGAGACCGGCGACCTCGGCTACCGGCTGGAGGGCACGCTGGTCGTCACCGGCCGCGCCAAGGACCTGATCATCATCAACGGCCGCAACATCTGGCCGCAGGACCTGGAATGGAGCGTCGAGCGGAGCATCCCCGAGATCAGGACCGGCGACGTGGCCGCCTTCTCGATCGAGGAGGACGGCCAGGAGGTGCTGATCGTGGCGGTCGAGGCGCGCGGCATCGTCGATCCGGCGGCGGGGCAGAGGCTGGCGGAAGAAGTCGGCGACACGGTGCGCGCGAGCCACGGCCTGGACGGCCGCGTCGTGCTGGTCGCCCCCGGCAGCCTGCCCTACACCTCGTCGGGCAAGCTGAGCCGGTTCGTGATGCGGCAACGCTACCTGGCCGAAGCGATCCCCGCCGCCATCCTGGCGTGACAGCGCCGCTCGCCGCGGTGACCGGCGGCACCGGGTTCCTGGGACGCTACGTGGTGGCGGCCCTGGACGCGGCCGGCTGGCGGGTGCGGCTGCTCGTCCGAAGCGAGCCGTCGCATCCGCTGCTGGCCTCCGTCGCCTTCGAGACCGTGCCCGGGGATCTCGACGATGCGGCCGCACTGTCGCGCCTGGTGCGCGGCGCCTCGTCGGTGATCCACGTGGCCGGGCTGGTCAAGGCGCGCAGCCGGCGTGAGTTCCTCTCGGTCAATCGCGACGGCACCGGCCGGCTGGCGGCGATCGTGGCGCGCGAGGCGGCGGCGGCGCGGTTCGTGCTGGTCTCCTCGCAGGCGGCGAGGATGCCGCAGCTCTCCGCCTACGCCGCCAGCAAGCGTGCCGGCGAGGTGGTGGCCATCGCGGCCCTCGACGCGGTGTCGTGGGTGGTGGTGCGGCCCTGCGTCGTCTATGGGCCGTGGGACCGCGAAGGGATCGCCCTGTTCCGCCTGGCGCGGGGGCGCGTCGCGCCGAGGCCGACCCGTCCGGAACCGCACATCGCGATGGTGCATGCCCGCGATGCCGCTAGCGCGATCGCGGCACTCAGCGCCGCGGGACCGGACCGGGCCGTCTACGAGATCTGCGATGGCCGTCCCGACGGCTATGGCTGGAGCGAGCTGCTCCGGGAGGCCGGCAAGGCGCTCGGCCGGGTGCCCCGCTGCGTGCCGGTCCCGGACCTGCTGGTGCGGGCCGCCGGCCGAGCCGGCGACGGGCTTGCCCGGCTTTCCGGGCAAGCCTCGATGTTCGGGCGCGGCAAGGCGAGCGAGATCCTGCACCGCGACTGGTCGTCCGATATGTCGCTGCAGCCACCCCGCAAGCTATGGACGCCGCACCTGGACCTGCCGACCGGCCTAGGCGAAACCGCCGCTTGGTGGCGCGAGCAGACGATCCGATAGGAAGTTGGGGTCTGGGGCCCCGGCCGCAGCGGGTCAGGGCAGCGCCCTTGCCTGCTCCTAGGCGGCCTGACCTCAGTAGCCGTACCCGTAGCCATACACCGGCGGCGCGTAGACCACCCGGGGCGCGTAGCCGTACGGGTAGCCGTAGAAGCGAGGGTAACCGTAGGGATAGCCGTAGAAGCCGCGAAAGCCGTATCCGAACGGCGCCGCGGCGACACCCAGGGCGGCACCCGTGGCGAGGCCGAGGCCGAAGCCGCCGAAGCCGTACCCGAACCCGCGATAGCCGTAACCGTAACCGAAGCCGCCGCGGTAGCCATAGCCGCCGCGATAGCCATAGCCGCCGTGAAAGAAGCCGCGTTGGGCCATGGCGGGAGGGGCCACCAGGGTGGTGCCGGCCAATGTCGTCGCGGTCAGCAACAGCGTCATCAGCTTGCGCATGTCTCGCTCCTGATCGTGCCAACGGCACGGTTGTGATGGGTGTACTTGACGGAGATTGGAAGGCTTTCGGCCGAAAAAAGTGCGGCGGCGGCGCATTCGCCACGACGTGAAACCGGCGGACGCGGCTAGAAGGCGGCGAGGCGGTCCATGTCGTGCGGATCGTGCGAGCAGAAGACGTCGACCTCGTCGCCATGCGCTCGCGTCAGCTCGCGCAGCCGCGCCTGGTTCCGCCATCGCTGGCCGCGATCCACCTGCATCATCGCCTGGTAGAGGCGGGCGGCCCGTGGCGGCGGCACGCCGGCCGGACCGATCTCGCTATGATGGAAATAGGCGTCGCCGGCGAGCAGCTTCCAGCCAACGGGACCCTGCACTGCGACTCCGCAATGTCCGGCGGTATGACCCGGCAGCGGCACCATCAGGATCTCCGGCGGCAGGCCCTGCAGGCCGCGCACGGTCTCGAAGCCGAACCAGCGCTCGCCGGCCAGCGGATATTCCCGCCACGGACCGCCATCCCGCCATTGCTGCGGCCGGAACCTGCGACGCGCCAGCAGGGAACGCCGCGCGCGGGCGGCGCGCGCCTCGGGCTCGAACAGGTGCACGGTGGCCTGGGGGAAGTCGTCCAGTCCGCCGGCGTGGTCGAAATCCAGGTGGGTCAGCACGATGTGCCGCACGTCGCCCGGGTTCAGGCCGAGCCGCCGGATCTGCGCCACCGCCGTCTCCTGCGGATCGAAGCGGATATTGTTCAGGGCGCGGAAGAAGCCGTCGATGCGGCGGCGGGGGTCGCGCACGTCGCGGGTGCCGAAGCCGGTATCGACCAGCACCAGGCTCTCCGGCGTTTCGATCAGCAGGCACTGGCAGGTCAGGCGGGACGGTCCGAGGCCCGGGGTGCGGCCGTCGAACAGGTGGCCGCCATAGGGACATTCGGTGCCGCAGTTGATGTGGTGCACGCGCATGCGGTGGCGACGCCGACGAGGCGACCCGGTTGCTCCGCCGGCGCATCACGAACCGCGGCCTCCGTGCTGTCCGTGCCGGTCGCCGGCGGTCGCATAACGCCTTCGTGTGACGTCGATCCAAGCCGCGCCTCCGCCGTTGCTGGACCTCGCGCAACAAAGTGGAGAACCGGCATGAGCGGCAGCGCCCTGGCCTCGCAGATCACGGAACACATGCCGGTCGTCGGCAGCGACGGCGGCCATGTCGGCACCGTCGACAAGGTGGAAGAGGACCGGATCAAGCTGACCAAGAAGGACGATCCCGATGGATCCGGCCTCCACCACCACTACCTGCCGGTGAGTTCGGTCGCGTCCGTCGAGGGGGGCGAGGTCCGGCTCGGCATGGAGGCGGACCGGGCGCGCAAGCTCGCGACCATCAGCACCGGGTCGGAGGCGACGCACGGCATGGGCAGCATGGGCGCTGCCTCCTGAGCCTGCGCGTCGACCTTCGGGGCGACGACCCGCGGGCCGACATCATATGGTCGGCTCGATGGCGCCTCTGCCGACGACCCGACACACATGACCCGTCCGCTCGCCGTGCTCTACCTGGCGGCGTTGATCGACGCGATCGGCGTCGGTCTGATCACGCCGATCTTGCCCACGGTGCTGCGCCGGCTGTCCACCGGCTCCATCACCCTGCATTACGGCGCCCTGATCGCCAGCTTCGCCCTGATGCAGTTCCTGTTCGCGCCGGTCCTGGGGGCGCTCAGCGATCGCTTCGGCCGCCGGCCGATCCTGCTGCTCTCCCTGGCCGGCGGCGCGCTCGACTATCTGCTGACCGGCTTCTCGCCCACCCTCTGGCTGCTCTACCTGGCTCGCATCATCGGCGGCATGACGGCATCCAACCTCGCCGTGATCTCCGCCACCATCGCCGATCTCACTCCGCCGGCGCATCGGGCGAAGCGCTACGGCGCCATGAACGCCGCCCTCGGCATCGGCTGGATCGGCGGCCCGGCACTCGGCGGCACGCTCGGCCAGATCTCACCCGTGCTGCCCTTCCTGGCCGCGGCGCTGTTCAACGGCGTCAACCTGGCGCTGGCGGTCGCCCTGATGCCCGAACCCGTGCGCGAGCGCCGTCGAGCGTCGTGGCGCCTGTCTCAGCTCAATCCCTTCGCCGCCCTGGCATGGCTCGGCAGCTTCCGCACGCTGGGCTCGTCGATCATGATCTACTGCGCGATCTGCCTGCTCGGGCAGATCCCCGCGGCACTTTGGGTTCTCTATGGCCAGGCTCGCTATGACTGGACGCCCTCCCTGGTCGGCTGGTCGTTCGCGTGCTTCGGGCTGCTGTTCTTCCTGTCCCAGGCCTTCCTCGTCGGCCCGCTGACCGCCCGTCTGGGAACCCGCAACACCCTGCGCTTCGGCATGCTCTCGGACGCCATCGGCAATCTGCTGATGGGCTTGTCCAGCCGAGGCTGGATGCCATTCGCCATCATGCCGCTGCTCGCGACCGGCAGCATCGGGACACCGGCCCTGCAGGCTGAACTCTCCCGCGCCGCAGGCGAGGACCGGCAGGGCGAGTTGCAGGGCACGCTTTCCAGCGTGGGCAACCTCGCCTCCGTGATCGGCCCGATCGTCGCGACCGCGGCCTTCGCCACGACCCAGGTCACCCTTCCCGGGGCGATCTGGTTCGTCGGCGCGATCGGCTACCTCGTCTGCCTCCTGCTGTGACCGCACCGGTCGACATGCTCCCGATCGAAAATCGTCGAGCTGGCTTCAATGCTCTGGATCAAGGGCATGTCGGCAGATCCTAGAAGGGCTTGTTGCTGGTGCCGAGCAGATGCCCCAACGGTTGATGGCGAACGTCCCCGCTTCGAAGCCATCGCTCGGACGTCTTCTCTGCGCCGGATCGAACAGGTTGTCCGGACTGACGAAATACTGCACGAGCGGGTCGATCTCGAGCCACGGCGCCACCAGGATGTTGGCGACGGCCTCGAAGGCGTAGTTGTCGCGACGCTGCCGGGATCCGGGACCGGCGAAGATCGTCTGGGTCTGCGTCTCGTAGTTGGCTTCGATGGCGCTCAGGCGTTGATAGTGCGCATCGATGCCGAAGGCGTCGAACGGCCTTCGCGGAGGGAACCCCGTGAAGTTCACGCCCATCACGGCGTCCATGTCGATCGGCTGCGGCTTGTCCAGCGACGCGTCCACCGACCCCCACAGCGCGATGTTGGCCGGAGGACCGAATGGCTGCTTGGCGCCACGCCAGAGAACCTGCTCTCCCTTCGAAGAACAGGATGCCGCCGCCATGGTAGTCGGTCGCCTGGTTGAAGGGTGTCGCCAGCACCACGGCGCCCTTGATGTTGTACGTTCCATGCCGCGTGTTCCATTCCGTACCCAGCTCGAAATTGGCCGGATAATCGGCACTGTCGAACTCGCTGCGATAGGCGACCTCGCCGAGGATCTGCGCCCCGGAGTTGTTCGGCGTGAAGTGATAGGTGGCGCGACCGCCCCACACCGGGAACGGATTCGAGTTGAAGTCGCCATCTAAGTTGAACGTGCTGGAGAAGTCGTTGAAGAAGTCGAGTCCGTTCGGCAGCAGGAAATACTGGTAGGCATTCGTTCTTCCCGCCTCGATGGACAGCTTGCCGTCGAGAAGTTTCTGCTCATAGGTCAGCACGGACAGGACGATGGAGGCGGTGCTGGGATCCGGCGTCGTCTGGAACCCGGTCAGGAAGCCGCCGACGTCGGTGATGATGTTGGGGATGTTGCTCCTGAGGCCGAACATGGTGATCTGGGTGTGGATGTTGCCCCTGGTGAGGCCGAGGATCTTGCCGAGGTCGAAATCGATCACCGGCGCCAGCGCAGCGAGATTATAGGTCTGTCCGGTGATATTGCCGGCGGTCGGATTCGCTCGGAAATGGTCGAAGGCGATGCCATGAACATCGATGCCGATATCGAGCAATGTCCGCCCTACCGAGGGGAACGGGCCGATCAGCGGCGGACCCGAGATCGGCAGCGGCAAGGCCCGGGATGCCAGCACGCCGGTCGTGTTGTTGCTCGGGTTGGTCGAGATCCCGGACGCGCTGCCGCCATTCCCCGGGCTGGGACCGCTGGTCGGCGCCGCCTGCGGTAACGCCTGTGCCAGGATCACCGCCGTATCCTGGCCCTGAGCGGCGAAGGCGGGAACGAGATTGACTTGAGACTGATCGCCCGCGTGAGCGGCCAGGGGAAGCAGGCCGGCGACGAGAATCGCCCAGGCAGGCGCCCATCGTGCGCTTTGCCGCATATCGTTTTCCTCTCCAGATTGTACGGACGGTCTGTTGCCGCCTTCAGATCTTCGCTGATGTCGCCCTGCGGCCGTTCGGCGGCCCGATGGTCTCACCCCTCCTTCTTGCCCCCGCTTCAACATGGGCCGGCTCAGCTGCGACCGGGACGATGACCTCTGAGGCCACGCGTCAGGCCCGGGGATCTCGCGACCGGTAAGCCTGCGAGCTGGAGCGTCGCCCGCGAACTCCACGATCGAGTGGTTGCGTCCAATACTTTTATTATCATAAAATGTATTTGCTGTCGGGGCGCCGCTCTGCTACGGCCAGCCTCATGTCATTCGATCTGCCGGGAAGCCTTACGGAGGCAGTCTACCGAGCCGTGCGCGCCGACCTGCTCGCATGTCGCACGCGGCCCGGCGAGAAGCTGCGGATTTCGATGCTGTGCGATCGGCACGGCGCGAGTTCCGGAGCCGTGCGCGAGGCCTTGTCCAGGCTCTCGGCCGAAGGGCTGGTGACTTCCGAACCGCAGCGGGGCTTCCAGGCTGCGAGCATCTCGGCGGAGGAGCTGACGGACCTGACGGTCGCGCGGGTCGAGATCGAATGCCTCTGCCTTCGCATGGCGATCCTGCATGGTGACCTCTCGTGGGAGGAGCGCCTGCTCAGCTCGGCCCACCGGCTGCGGCGCACGGCGATGCGCGAGGCGGAGGATCCAGGGCACCTGAGCGAGGCGTGGGCCAAGGCGCACGGGGTGTTTCACGAGGCGCTGGTGGCAGGCTGCCCGAACCACACCCTGCTCTATGTCAGGCGCCAGCTCTACGCGCAGTCCGAACGCTACAGACGTCTCTCGGTGCCGCTGGCCAACGAGGTTCGCGACGTGGAGCTTGAGCATCGTGGCCTGCTGCTCGCAGCGCTCGACCGCGATGCCGACAAGGCGATAGCGGCGCTCGATGAGCACATCCGCGAGACGACGAGGGTGCTGCTCAGGTCGGCCGACGAACTGGTGAAGCTGGTCGCCTAGCGGGCAGCGGGACGATGCCCCGACGCGGAAACTCGTCGCCGGCATCCAGGCCCTTAAAAAATGTATTTTTATTGGTTTCAGGTGGCTTCCGGCTCAGTTAGACACCAAACGGAGCAGCCGCGAGGCTCAGCAACCGAGGGACGCCCTCATGATCGCAATCGGCCATTATCAACCGCCCGTGCGACGCAACGGCTTGCTCGGCGTGCACTCCATCGGCGAGTTTGTGCTGACGGTGCCGGAGGTCGAGACCGCACAGCAATTCTACGACTGTTTCGGTCTCGAGGTCCGCGCCGACGGCAATTCGCTGGGGTTGCACAGCAAGGGTGACGGCTATCGCTGGGGCCGCGTGATCGCTGGACCTCGCAAGGCCATGCAGCACGTGTCTTTTCACTGCTTCGAGGAAGATCTCGGGCGATCAGCTTCTACGCCCGCGTTCTTGGCCTGCGGCTTTCCGATCGCTCGGCGAACGCGATCGCCTTCATGCATGGCGTGCACGGTTCGAATCACCACCTGATGGCGTTCGCCAAGTCGAACGGCCCCGGGCTTCATCATCTGAGCTGGGACGTTCCCACGCTGAACGATATCGGGTTGGGCGCGATGGCGATGGCCGACAAGGGCTACATGAAGGGCTGGGGGTTCGGCCGCCACGTCCTAGGCTCGAACTACTTCCATTATGCCCAGGATCCTTGGGGCAGCTTCTCGGAATATTCATGCGACATCGACTATGTACGCGAGACGATGGACTGGGACGGCATCGACCACCCGGTCGAGGACGGGTTCTATCTGTGGGGTTCGAACCTGCCACCCGATTTCGTCCATAACTATGAGGCGGAAGGCCGCTAGGCGTATATAACCGCAGCGGTCAGAGGAGAACGATCGCCATGCAGTTCGTTGCCTACTCGCGAAATGGCCGCGGCGGCATCGCCGCGCGCCATGGATCTACGCCGTTTCATGGTCTCGCGCTGGAGGATCCGAGGTCGCCGGGCGATCTGCTCGCCTTGCTCCGCCGCGGCGGCCATGCACTCGTCGAAGCGGGCCGACTTCTGATCGACAGCGGCGCCCCGCTCGATCTCGACGACGTCACGCTGTTGCCGCCGATCCAGAATCCCGGAAAGATCATCTGCATCGGCCTGAACTACGCCGATCACTCCGCGGAGAGCGGATTCAAGCAGCCCGAATATCCTGCCGTGTTCGCCCGGTTCGCCTCGAGCCTTATCGGCCAGAGCGAACCGATCATCCGACCGTCGGTTTCCGAACAGCTCGACTACCAAGGCGAACTCGTCGCCGTAATCGGCAAGGCGGGACGGGGAATCTCGGTCGAGACGGCGTTGGACCACGTGGCCGGCTACTCCCTGTTCAACGATGCTTCGGTGCGTGATTATCAGACCAAGACGCAGCAATGGACCGTCGGCAAGAACTTCGATGGGACCGGGGCCTTCGGCCCGGTTTTCGTCACCGCTGACAGCCTGCCAGCCGGCTGCGAGGGGCTTCAACTGCAGACACGGCTGAACGGCGCTGTCGTCCAGGATGCATCGACGGATGACCTGGTGTTCGACGTGGCGACGCTCGTGAGCCTGCTCAGCATTCCGTTCATGCTCGAGCCCGGCGACATCATCGTCACCGGAACGCCGGCGGGCGTCGGGTTGGCCCGCAAGCCTCCGCTCTGGATGAAGCCCGGCGATGTCTGCGAGGTCGAGATCCCCGGACTCGGCATACTCCGTAATCCGATCGTCGATCAGGCTTCGTCATCTGTGATATCGCAGGCCATGGCGACGCCGCGATAGGAAACGCGGCCGGCTGGGGATCAGGTAAGCGGTCGGGCTCGCCTTCGGGCTCCGTCTGCCAGGAAGGCGGCACTCCCCTGAGGGCGATCACGTTCCGAGAAGGACTCGTCTTGCGCCCGGGTCGGGATGCCGGCACTGGACTTGGTCGAGTGGGAGTTGAGCTATGAGCACGACAGACATCGTCATCACGGCGGCTGTGCGTACCGCGATCGGCACCTTCAACGGCATGTTCGCGGCAACGCCTGCACACGAGCTGGGAGCGGTCGCGATCGCAGCCGCGCTGTCGCGGACGCGGATCGCCCGGAACGAGGTGGACGAGGTCATCATCGGCCAGGTCCTCACGGCGGCGCAGGGCCAGAATCCAGCACGTCAGGCCGCCATACGCGCAGGCCTGCCGGTCGAAACCACGGCGTGGGGCGTGAACCAGCTCTGCGGTTCCGGGCTCCGCGCGGTGGCGCTGGGAATGCAGCAGATCGCCGCCGGCGACGCGGCGATCGTCGTGGCAGGCGGTCAGGAGAACATGTCGCTGGCGCCGCACGCCGCGTATCTGCGGAAGGGCCAGAAGATCGGCGACCTGTCGATGATCGACACGATGGTATGCGACGGGCTGATGGACGCCTTCAACCTCTATCAGATGGGGATCACGGCGGAGAATCTCGCTGAGCGCTGGAAGATCACGCGTGCAGAGCAGGACGCGGTCGCAGTCCGATCGCAGGGCCGCGCCGAGGCTGCGCAGAGGAACGGTCGCTTCCGTGAAGAGATCGTGCCGGTAACGGTCCCGGATCGTAAGGGCGACGTGGTGGCCATGGTCGACGAGCACCCGCGCCCTGGCATCACGCCGGAGAGCATGGAGAAGCTTAGGCCGGCATTCCTGAAGACCGGCACGGTCACCGCCGGAAATGCGTCCGGCATCAACGACGGCGCCGCGGCACTGGTGCTGATGAGGGCATCGGAAGCGTCACGGCGCGGATTGCCTCCGTTGGCGCGGATCGCTTCCTGGGCGACCGCCGGAGTGGATCCCGCGATCATGGGCACGGGACCGATCCCAGCCTCCCGCCTGGCCCTGAAGAAGGCAGGCTGGCGTATCGCCGATCTGGACCTGATCGAAGCCAACGAGGCGTTCGCCGCCCAGGCCTGCGTGGTGAATCGGGAGATGGATTGGGACCCGGAGATCGTGAACGTCAACGGGGGTGCCATCGCGCTCGGCCATCCCATCGGCGCATCGGGCGCCAGAGTGCTCGTAACACTGCTCCACGAGATGCAGAAGCGTGAAGCCCGCAAGGGGCTGGCCACGCTGTGCATCGGCGGCGGCATGGGTATCGCCATGACGCTGGAGCGGTGAGAACATCATGAACAAGATCCGCCCAGACGCGGCCGCGGCACTCGACGGCTTGCTGTTCGACGGGATGTTGATCGCGGCCGGCGGCTTCGGGCTCTGCGGTATCCCGGAGCGGATTATCGACGCGATCGAGCGAGCCGGCACCAAGGAACTGCGGATCGCCTCGAACAACGCCGGGATCGACGGGGTCGGGCTCGGCAAGCTGCTGCGCACGCGACAGGTGGCGAAGATGATTAGCTCCTATGTCGGCGAGAACAAGGAGTTCGAGCGGCAATATCTTGCCGGCGAGCTCGAGGTGGAGTTCTGCCCGCAAGGCACCCTCGCCGAGCGCATGCGCGCCGGGGGCGCCGGCATCCCGGGCTTCTACACCAGGACCGGCGTCGGCACGCTGGCGGCGGAGGGCAAGGAGCACAAGATGTTCGGCGACGAGACCTTCATCCTGGAACAGGGCATCTTCGCCGACCTCGCCATCGTCAAGGCTTGGAGGGCCGACACTGCCGGGAACCTGGTGTTCCGCAAGACCGCGCGCAACTTCAACGTCCCGGCAGCGACGTGCGGACGCGTCACGGTGGTCGAGGTAGAGGAGATCGTCCCGGTGGGCACGCTTGATCCGGACGGCATACATCTTCCCGGCGTCTTCGTGCAGCGCCTGTTCAGCGGCGCGCCCTACGACAAGCAGATCGAATTCAGAACTACCCGCGTGAGGGGCTCCGCCTGATGCCTTGGACACGCGACCAGATGGCGGCCCGCGCCGCACGCGAGCTGCGGGACGGCTACTACGTCAATCTCGGCATCGGCATCCCGACCCTGGTGGCCAACAATATCCCGACCGATCTCACGGTGACGCTGCAGAGCGAGAACGGCATGCTGGGTATCGGACCGTTCCCGTATGAAGATCAGATAGATGCGGACCTGATCAATGCCGGCAAGCAGACCATCAGCGAACTGCCCTCCTCGGCCTATTTCTCGTCCGCGGAGAGCTTCGCGATGATACGCGGCGGCCACATCGACCTGACGGTGCTGGGAGCGATGGAGGTATCGGAGGCTGGCGACATCGCCAACTGGATGATCCCGGGCAAGATGGTGAAGGGCATGGGCGGCGCCATGGACCTGGTCGCCGGGGTGAAGCGGATCATCGTCGTCATGGAGCACACCTCGAAGGCCGGCGAACCGAAATTCATCCCGGCCTGCACGCTTCCGCTGACGGGCAAGAACGTGGTCGACATGATCATTACTGACCTCGCGGTGTTCCATCGCCCAGAACGTACGAGCCCGTTTCGGCTGATCGAACTGGCTCAGGGTGTTACGGCGAACGACATCGCCGCGAAGACCACCGCACGTTATGTGTCGTAAGACGTAGGATCGATGAAGGTCGTGTCACAGGCAGGAGTGTAAGAGGCGGCGATCGCGGTGGAGCTGGGTAGGGTTTGGTCGCGACATGCAACTCTGACCAGGAACCGGCACCGGATGGCGCGCGGTGCGCGGACATCTTCGCCGGCAGCCCGATCGGCCACGCTGAACAGCAGGAAGCGCCCGGCAGGTGGCCGCGCGGGGTCGGCGTATCATGTGTCGTCAAGCGCGTCAGCGGCAGGCGCATACCGGCGCCGCCACGCGTGGCCGCACGAGCTTCCTATCGTGCGCCTGCTGGTGCATCTCCACGACGTGAACGCCGACGACATGGCGCACCGGCCGGAGACTATCCTTGCGCAACTGCGCGACTGGCCGATGCGCCCGCACGGCGTGCCGTTCAGCATGTGAGGGGTGCGCACGAGGCCATCGAGGCACGCGGCGCGCATCTGCCTGTCTACTCACCCGACTTGAACCGGATCGAGCGGGTCCTCGCCAAGCTCAGGTGTCAGGAGGCGGCCGGCAGCTCATGCCGCAAGCAAGGCGTCTTCGCAAAGACGCCCTGATGACACCGGGACCGCCAGAATGCTCGGATCGGGCGGAAATCATCCTATCGAAAGCATGAAGGTTGAACAGGTGGTATAGCACTCACCATGGATCTGTTGACGCACATCCTCTCCTCCGCGAGGGCAAGATGCCCGCTCATTGCCGACCTCCGGCTCGCCGACGACGTGTCGCTCGGCATCCCGCACTTTCCCGGCGTTTCCTTTCACTATGTCGTGGAAGGTGGCTGCTTCCTGACATTTCAAACGCGTCGGATCGACCTGGAGAAGGGCGACTTCGTGATGCTTCCGTCATGGCCGGATTATCGTGTCGAGACGGGAACCGGCATGGAGCAGGCGGAGATCATGGAGCTTGCGGACCGGCAAGGCGTTCGTGTCGACAGGCTGGGTTTCGGCCTGGAGCGCCCGCTCTCCTCGCATGTCGGCGCATCGATCCAGGCCGTTCGCCTGTTGTCCGGCATCATCACGCTCGATGGACCGGGAGCCGAGGCGCTCCGCCGCGATCTTCCCGAAGTGACGCTGATCCATCACACCAGTGACGAGGTCGAACCCTGGCGCTCTGTATGATCCCGAGCGCGACGCGGGCGCCTCTCACGAAGCGCAAGCGGCAGGAGGCAGCTCCCCTCAGCACGCGTGCGCTGCGCTAGTTGAACGGCCGCTCGCAGGCTCGCCAGCGAAGCCGCTGGGATCGTGTTCCACCGCGTGGTGTGGGGGCGGTGTATCTGGGCAGCGTTGGCTGCGTGGTCAGGCGGCCATGGATGGCCTCATGCATCGGGCGCGCTGCACGGCCCACTCGTCACTCTGCGCTAGATGTTTACGGTAGGCTCGAAAGAACACGTCGTCATCGCAGCCTTAATCATGGTGCCGGGTCCGGATCGAGCATTTTCGTCACCCCTCTCGGTTCAGACCACATCCATCCGGGAGGTCAGGAGGGCAGCGGCAGAGCCGCTGTAATTTTCCTTTCTCTTCATCTCTCCGCAGGACTCATCGCAACATGACCCGCAACGTCTTAACGGATATGTTCGTTACAAGATCACAGATCAATATGAGATCCGGTTCGTGCACCAAAATCATGGTGCGAGGACGGCGCAGCGACCATACTTTATCTTTTACTCTTTCGAGCAGATCCCCATCCGAGCGCAATACATCTCTTTCATCCATGAGACGGAGGCGTGGCGCCACGCTTGAGCCGAGGCGGAATTCTCGCCGGTCGAGCCAAGCAACCGTCGACAGCCCGGACGATGCCCCAGCCGATCGGTCGGCGCCGGTTTCCGGGATGCTTTGGTTCGTCACCCCAGATCGCCTGATAGGTGTCGATGCACAGACCGCGCCGCTGCAGGGCCACCAAGCAGGCGATCAGCCACGACCACCAAACGGCCAGCACGACCGGCATCCAGCGCGGCGCATCTGCCAGCACCAGGCCATAGCCGGTCGCGAGCCAGATCAAGGGCACGGCGATCCAGCCCAGGCTCTTGTGCAGGCGTTCGAAAGCCACCCGGCGCAGTGTCATGTCATAGTGATCGCCCCGTGATGACGTATCGGTCGGGCCACCCTTGCTGCCGCGCAGCGCGCCGGCAGTTGCCTGGATCCAGCCGGCGGCGGCCACCGTCCAGCCTAGAACGTGATGGATCCGCACCGTGCGGCCGCTGCCGTTCGCATGAAGTATCGCGAGAAGCACCGCGACGCTCATCAGCAGCACGCCGGCAGTCTGCAGGCACACGTGGGATCGCCACCAGATCGGGTGATCGAGGATGACCGGCCAGCGATGGCGACGCGGCACCTTGCCGAACCGGGCGACGAGGATGCCGAGGGGCAGCACGACGTTCCATCCGAGCACCATCAATCTGCCATGCCAGGCCGCCCAGCCCGCGATGGCGTGAGTGCCGCCCCCCGAGATCGGCGCGAGAAGCCAATGCGTGACGCGGCAGACGAGAATGGGGGTCACGGTGTGCCTCGGCGGCCGGCAGAGATCGGCCGAGGCAGGCCCGATCCACCACGCGCCTCATCACGCGTCACGTGCGTGAGAGGTCGTCGATCGGCGATGGGCGGATGGAGTGCCAAGACAAGATGACCGGTCGTTCCTGACCGCCCCCTGGACGTGAGCATGCGCGCTAGGTCTTACCGCAAGTTCCGCGCTAGATCGAGATCGTCTCGAGGCCACCGATCGAGGATCGTGACGGCCTCATCATGAGCGGATCGTCCGGCGACCGCCGGCCACGATGATGACGGCGATGATGATCGCTCCGGTCATGACGTCCCGGCCGCCAGCTCCGAGCCCGGACCCGTTGAGCAGCGTCACGACCATGAACAGGAACAGGGACGCACCCCAGAGGCCCGGCAGGTTCGCAGCGCCTCCGGCAACCGCGGTGCCGCCGATCACCACGACGGCAATCGAGCTGAGGAGATACTCCGAGCCCATGTCGAGCGAAGAGCCGCCGGTGAAACCGGCAAGCAGGGTGCCGCAGAGGCTGGCGAGCACCGCGCACAGCACGTAGGTCAGCAACCGCACCCGCCCGACCCTGATCCCGGCCAGCCGCGCCGCCCGGATGTTCTGGCCGATCGCCAGGACCGAACGTCCGAAGATCGTGCGATGCAGCGTCACGCTGGCCAGGATCGTCAGGATCAGCACGATCACCGGCATGATCGGAACGCCCTCGATACGGATGACGGTCAGTTCGGCGAGGGCCGGCGGCGGCTTGATCTGGAGACCGCGGCCATAGCTGATCCCCAGCGACACCAGGACGAAGCTCGAGGACAGCGTCGCGATGATCGGTGGAATCCGAAGCGAGCGGATCAACACGTAGTTGAAGATCCCGATCAGGATACCGACCCCTGCCGCCGCCGCCAGGCCGAGCGCGATCCGGCTGTCAGCGCCGTTCATGACCTGCATCGCGACGGCGCCGGAGAGACCGATATTCGCCGGCAGGGACAGATCGATGTTCCCCGGGCCCAGGGTGATGACGAACATCTGCCCGATGCCGACCACGACGGTGAAGACCGAGAAGGCGAGTGCGGTGGACAGCATGCTCCCGGCGCCGCTGCCATGGGCGACCAGGACGGCGAGGAACCAGGCCAGCGCCGCCATGAGGAACGACCAGATCCAGGGACGCGCGCCGAGCTGCGCCAGCGCGACGGAAGCGGCGCCGATCATCGCTCGCTCCGGTTCATCAGCGCCCGCAGCGCCAGGATCAGGATCAGAATGATCCCCTGCGCGCCGACCTGCCACTCCTGCGGTATCCGCAGGGAGGGATAGGCCGGGAGATGGAAGAAGTTGAGCGCCACGGCGGTGAGCTGCAGCGTCAGCGCGCCGAGGATCGCACCGACCGGCGAGACACGGCCGCCGACGAATTCCGCCCCGCCAAGGATCGCCCCGGCGATGGACAGCAGGGTGTATCCGTTCGCCATGTTGGCGTCGGCCGAGGTGGAGATGCCGACGAGCGCCATGCCGGACAGGACGCCGAACAGCCCGGCGAGGGCATAGACGACCATCTTCGCCTTGAGCACGGACCAGCCCGCGCGCTGCAGCGCGGCGGCGTTGCCGCCGACGCCGCGAAGCATCGTTCCATACGAGCTGCGCATCAGCCCGAGATGCACCGCGAGGGCGACCACGGTCGCGGCCACGATCGGAAACGGCACGTAGGGAACGCGAACCGAGACGAGGGCGTGGAGCCACCCGGGCGCGGTGCCTCCGGGCGTCGGCCGGATCAGGATGGCCAGGCCGAGCCAGACGAAACTCATGCCGAGCGTGACCACGATCGACGGAACCCGACGCAGATGGATCAGCGCGCCGATCAGGGCGTAGGCCGCGATCGAGGCGAGCAGGATAGCCCAGCCGGTGACGGGCGCCGTCGGCAGCCAGGTCACGACCACGCATCCCGTGAAGCCGACGAACGCGCCGATCGACAGGTCCAGCTCGTTGACCGTGATGATCAGCATCTGCGCGATGGTCGCCAGGGCGACGGGGATGCCGAGGTTCAGCATCAGGTTGAAGCCGAAATAGCTGATCGCGTGCGGATTGAAATACGCGATCGCCAGGATGACGAGCGCCAGCGACACCACCGGCAGCGCGCTGCGGCCGAGGCTGGCGGGTGTTCTGCCCAGGATCATGGCAGTCGGGTTCCGGTCGCTCATGTCGTCTCCCGGAACGACGCGTCGATCAGCTGCTGCTCGCTCAGGTCGCCGCGACCGAAATCGGCGACGATCCGCCCGTGGCGGAAGACGTAGATGTGGTCGCAGTTCTCGAGCTCCTCGAGCTCGGTCGTGTACCACAGGAACGTGCGTCCCTCCGCGGCCTCGCTGCGGATCAGGTCGTAGACGTCCATCTTGGTTCCGATATCGACCCCGCGCATCGGATCGTCCATCACGACGATGCGCGCATCCGAACCCAGCGCGCGCGCGAACAGGGCCTTCTGCTGGTTGCCGCCGGACAGCGACAGGATGGGATCGTCGAGATCGGGTGTCCTGATCCCGATTCGGGTCTTCCAGGCGGCGGCCATCGCCCGCTCGCGATCCGGCGAGAGCAGCGGACCGCGACGCAGCACGGCGAGCGACCGCACGGTGATGTTCTGGGCGATCGACCAGAGTGGGAACAGGCCGTCCCGCTGACGGTCGCCGGCCACGAGCGCCACGCCGGTCGCGACCTCGGTTCGAGCACTTCGCCGTCCAGCCGCCTCGAACACCTCGATCAGCAGCTCGGTCTGTCCATGGCCCGAGAAGCCGGCCAGGCCGACGACTTGTCCCTCGCGCGCGACGACCGCCATCTCGCCGCGCTGGAACTTCGGACGTGCTCGCACCATCACCGGCCCTCGCACCTGCGCAGCGCTCGACGACCGGGCCCGGGTCCGCGCATGGGCGCTCCCCATCGCCTGGACGAGGCGATCGCGATCGAAGCGGTCTGCCGGCGCGTCCATCGCGACCCGGCCATCGCGCATGACGACGATCCGGTCACAATTCTGCAGGATCTCTCCCAGGATATGCGAGATCAGCACGACGCTTCCGCCGTCTTCGACGAACCGGCGCACAAAGCCGAGCAGCTGAGAGGCGGTATCGGCATCGAGCGACGATGTCGGCTCGTCCAGGATGACCAGCCTGGTGTTCGGCACCGTGAAGGCACGCGCGATCTCGACCATCTGCCGCCGGCCGATCGAGAGGTCAGACACGATCTCGTCGGGACTTATCCCGTGACCGGGAAAGATCGCATCGAGCTGCGCGCGGATCATGTTGGCGAACCTGCGACGCCAGCCGATCCCACCCGTCCGCCGGTGCATGATCCGCGCGTTCTCGGTGACGGAGAGATTGGGGCAGAGCGACAGCTCCTGGAAGACGCAGCGGATCCCGGCCTGTTGCGCCAGGGCGACCGCGTAGCCTTCGGAGACGGTTCCATCGAGCCTGATGGTGCCGGTCGTCGGATGCTGGGTTCCGGCCAGCATATGCATGAGGGTGGACTTGCCGGCGCCGTTGTGGCCGACCAGGCCGAGGCATTCTCCCCTGGATGCCCGGAACTCGACGCCGTCCAGAGCCCGGACGGAACCGAAGCTCTTGGTGATGTCCGACAGATGGATGATGGCGTCTCCGGCGAGGGTTGGGGACGCCTTCGCGATCCCGTTCATCGCCGTGCTATTTCGCCTGGCTGGCCGAGATCGCCTTGAGGGCATCCGACTGGCTGTACTCGGTGTTGTAGACCCCCCCGACGGGCGCCGCGGCCAGGGCCTGGTCGAGATTGGCATCCGTCACCGACAGTCTCGGGAAGACGATGTCGTGCGGCACCTTCTTGCCGTCGAGGATCTGCTGCGCCACCCAGAACGCCAGGGTCACGCCGCCCGGCGCGATACTTCCGGATATGGTCGCATAGTGGTTTGCGACGTTCTGCTGTTTCCACCAGGCGAGCTCGTCCTGGCGGTTGCCCATGATGATGATCGGCTCGGCGCGTCCCGCGGACTTGAAGGCCTGCGCCGCGCCATACCCGTCGCCGCCCTGGTCGACCACGCCGGCGATCTCCGGAAGCGAGGACAGGACCGTCGCCACCGCCTTCTGGGCCGTGGCCTCGTCCCAGTTCCCGGTCACCGAGGAGACGATCTTGAAATTCGGGTGCTGCTTCAGGCCGGCCATGATGCCCTGATGGATCAGGTCGTCGATCGAGGCACCTGCGAGGCCACGGATTTCGAGAAGATTACCGCCATTCGGCAGCCGCTTGGCGAGGTAGTCGACCTGCGCGCGGCCCATGCCGACATAGTCGATACCCACCCTGTAGGCGCACGGCTCGTTCACGGTCCCGTCGAAGGAAACCACCGTGATCCCCGCGTCGCATGCGGCCTTCACCGCCCCGTTCAGGGCAGTCGGCGAGGCCGCGTCGATGACGATCGCGTTGTAGCCCTGCAGGATGAGGTTCTGCAGCTGGGCCGCCTGGCTCGGCACCTCCTTGTCGGCGGTCGTGAACGAGTCTGCCGCCGCTACGCTGTGGTCGCCGACGGCGAGCTTGGTGACCCGGTCCCAGCTCCGAAGCATCGCTTGGCGCCAGGAATTGCCGGCATAGTTGTTGGAAAGGGCGATCCTCTTGTCCGAGGTGGCGGCGGTTGCCGGCGTCGTTGCTACGGCGATCGCCGCCATGGCAGCCATCGTGGGGAAACACTTCATTGGGCCGAACCTCCGTCGTTTATTCTAACGCAGCATTATTGGATCCGTCGGATCTCGGCCCAAGCTACGCCCGTTCAAGGATTTCGGAAAAGGCCGATGCTCGGGACAACGCCGATGCTCGGGACAACAATGAGAGACGATACCGGGTTTCCCAGCACAGCGATGTCAGTGATCGTCGCGAGCCTACCCTTCATTGTCCCAGCGCCCGTACCAGGAACGGCACCAGAAGTGCGGTCAGCAGTCCGTTGAGGCCGATGCCCAGGGCGGCGAATGCGGCTGCGGTCTCGTGTCGTGGCGCCACCTGCGCGGCCGCGACGCCGCTGCCGGCGACGCCGGCGGCCAATCCATGCGCGCGCCAGTCGCTGATCCGCATCCGCTCGAGCATCCGCTGTCCGGTCACCGCCGCCACGATGCCGCCGAGGATCGCGAGCGCTGCCGTCAGCGCCGGGATGCCGCCGATCTGCTGCGAGACGGCCATCGCGATCGGCGTCGTGACGGCCTTGGCCACCATCGACAGGGCCACGTCCCGGGAGCCGCCCAGCACCCGGACGATCGCCACGCCCGATATGATCGAGGTCAGCGAGCCGGCGAGCAACGCCAGCCCGATGCCGTGCAGGTTCGACCGGACCAGAGCGAGGTTGTTCGCCAGCGGCACCGCCAGGGCGATCGTCACCGGTCCCAGGAGGAAGTTGATGAACTGGGCGCCGGAGAAGTAGTCCGCGTACGACGTGCCGCTCGCCTCCACGATGGTGCCGACGAGGAGCATGGCGATGAGCACCGGGTTCGCGACCGCCGAACCGCCGCAGCATCGCTGCACCGCCTGCCCGATCACGTAGCTGCCGAGCGTCAGCACGAGCCAGAGCAGCGGCCCGGCGGCGAGAGGGGTCCAGAGATGGCCGAGGCTCGCCGTCAGCATGACGAGGTCTCGTCGACCAGCGAGCGCAGGGCACGCGCCTGCCGTCTCTCCGACCACCGGATCGCCATGTGCATCACGAGCGCGGTGACGCCCAGGCTCAGGACGGTCGAGCCGACGACGGCCGCCACGATCGGGATCCATTGCCGTCCCAGCAACGGCGCCTCCGCGATGACGCCGACGCCGGCCGGCACGAACAGCAGGCCCATGTAGGAGATCAAGGTCTCCGCCGTCGTCTGCAGCGGCGATGGCGCAGTCTCCAGCCGCCTGCCGCGGCAGGCGAGGACCGTGGCCAGCAGGAACATCCCGATCACCGGTCCCGGCACGGGCAGGTCGAGCGCGTCCCGCACGCCCTCGCCGATCAACTGGCATACCATCAGAACAAGGACCCCGAGCAGCATCTGCGTCTTCCGAGCAAGGCTTGGCCAGGTATGACTGGCCTGGCCGCATCGATAGCGATGGACGCTTGCCGGCGGAATGGCGGCGCTGGCAAAACATTGTTGCGCAAAGCGGCAAGGTGCGGCGGTCATGGACTATTTCGCGGCGATGCGTGGCTTCGTGCGTGCGGTCGAGCTCGGCAGCTTCACCAAGGCTGCCGAGGAAGCCGACGTGAAGGTCTCGACCGTGTCCCGCTACGTGACCGGGCTGGAAGCCGATCTGGGTGCTGCGATCCTCAACCGATCGACCCGCAGCCTGCACCTGACGGAAGCGGGCCAGGCCTTCTATGAACGAGCCGTGCGCGTCCTGCGGGACGTCGAGGAGGCGCGAGACGCGACCCGCTCCCTGAACGCCCGGCCGCAGGGTCTGCTGCGCGTCGCGTTGCCGGGGGCGTTCGGCCGGCGCCACGTCATGCCGCACGTGCGCGCCTTCCTGGCCGCCAACCCGGATGTCCGGCTCGATGCCCTGCTGACCGACGCCGCGATCGACATGATTGAGGCCGGGATCGACATCGCGGTCCGCATCGGCGTCCTGGCCGACTCCGCCCTGATCGCGAAGCGACTGGCGTCGGAGGCGTTCGTCCTCGTCGCCAGCCCGGACTACCTCGCCCACCATCCGACGGTGCGAACACCCGCCGACCTGGCCGGTCACGAGTGCCTGCTGTCCGACCCGCACCCGAGCAGGGCCTGGCATTTCGCCCGGGCTGCGGCGACGAGCGAGCCGCCTCTCGAGATCGAGGTCGGCGGCAGGATGCGCACGAACGACCTGGAGGTCCTGCTTCAGGCGGTGATCGACGGCGACGGCATCGCACTGCTGCCCGCCTGGCTGTGCGAGGCCGAGCTCGGCTGCGGCCGGATGGCAGCCGTGCTGCCGCGATGGAGAGGGCTGCCGCCACCTGGCAGCGAGCGGGCGATCTGGGGGCTGTACCCGCCGAAGAAGATCGTCTCGCCGAAGGTCAAGGCATTCCTCGGCTTCCTCACGGCCCGGCTTCGGGCGCCCCGTTGGGAGGGCAGCTCGTCGGCGGCTGCCGCCCCCGCCGCCCGTCGGTAGGCCCATCGCGACGCTGTCTCGCTCCGCTACGGGACCGTCTTCGTCGAGGACGCCATGACGGGCATCGGCGCGCGCCATCGAGGGAACGCGGGCTCTGCCGTGTTCAATCCGGCACGTGCAACCCGGAGCATGGACAGACGCGCGATGTTCGCCCCGACCACCGGCCAGCCAGATGGAGAGGAAAACGGACGAAGATCCGGATGCGGACTTGCTCAGACGCCTGGGAGAGGGCGACCAGGCGGCCGGCCGCGATCTGTCGCGCGCAAGCTGCCCGCATCCATGGGCTGGCGCTGCGGCTGCTCGGCAATCATGGCGACGCCGAGGAGGTGGTGCAGGAGGCACTGCTGCGAAGCTGGCGTCAGGCTCCGCGCTGGCAGCCGAGACAGGCGCGGTTCGACACGTGGCTGCACCGCGTCGTGCTCAACCTGTGCACCGACCGCCTGCGCCGCTCTCGGGAGCATCTGGTGGCGGAGCCGCCGGAACGAGCGGATCCGACGCCACTGGCGGACCAGCGTCTGGTCCAGCAAGAGACCGCATGCGTCGCGCGCTCGAGCGACTTCCCGTCCGTCAGCGGCAAGCCATCGTGCTGCACACCTATCAGGACCTCTCCAACATCGAGAGCGCGGACATCATGGACGTGAGCGTGGAGGCTCTCGAGAGCCTGCTGTCGCGTGCCCGCCGGACCTTGCGAACCCTGCTGAACGGAACAGAGCCATGACGCCTCAACGCCTGGACGCCATCATCGGCGCTTACGGATCCGTACCCGCGCGATGGCCGGCGGCGGAGCGCGACGCGGCGACCGCTCTGCGCGATCGTTCCGGCCAACCCACGCGCTGCTGAGCCAGGCCGCAGCCCTCGACGACGCCCTGGCGAGCTGGACCGTGCCGGCGCCGGGCGCGGCACTCGCCGGCCGGCTGTCCGCTGCCCTGTCGCGGCGACGGTCGGCCGCGCGCAGGCTGCGCCTGTGGCTCTCCGGCGTGGGCGCTGCGATCGCGCTCGCCGGCGGCGTCGCGGCCGGCATCGCCTTCGCCAGTCCGCCGCCCGCTGCCGGCCAGGATGCGCTCTACACGCTGACCGTCCTGGGGGCGCCGGTCGATGGCGGCAGCGCATCCGGAGGCGGATGATGCCGCGCCGCTTCGTGGTCCTGCTGGCGGTCTCCCTGTTCCTCAACATCTTCGCGGCCGGAGCGCTCGGTGGCGGCCTGTTCATGCTGAGGCGGGAGGGCGGGCTCCACGCGCGTCTTGCGACCGCGCAGCGACCCATCAACGCCGCCGGTGCGGCACTGCCTGCACCGGAACGCGGGCAGTTCGACCGCACGATCCAGGCCGCGATACGGAACGGTCGCGAGCTCAACCGCATCGCGCGCGACAACCGCATCGCGGCCGCGGAGCTGTTCGTGCAGCCGCGATTCGACCAGGCCGCGGTCGCCACCGCACTCGATCGCGCCCGCGCGGCGGATTTTGAGTTGCGTGCCCGCCTGGAAGCCGCGGCGATCGCCTTCGCCGCCACCCTGCCGACCGGGGACCGCGCCATCCTCGCCCAGGGTCTGGCGCGTGGCGGGCCGCTGCGCCACCCCGAGCGCGCACGGGCTGCGCACCCCTAAGGGAAGTGCGTACGGCACGACGGCGATCGTCGAGCCGCGACGGATATCCGGGCGCGCTCCGTTCAAGGGTGAGAAGCAAGTCGTCGTCGCTGGCCCGGGTTCGGATCCCCGGTCCATCGATCCGGCGTTCCTGCTCAACCGGGTATCGGAGAGAACCCCAGGTAGCGTCTCAGTTCGAAATTGGCCGCCTGAAAGTCTGATCTTGGCCTCCGCTGCCGGTCGGTGCCATGCTTAGCGATAGGCATGGAGGGCAGGGTCTTGAGCGAGCAAAACGTTGAGATTTGGCGCCAATGGATTCTTAAACGAATGATGGAAAAGGTTAGCCACGGTCGAGACCCCGGCAGCATTGATGACCTTAGAGAGGCGGTCGAAAGAGCGCGCGAGTCGATTGAGGAGACCATCTCTGACATCAAGCGTCGCTCTGATGCCTAAGGGCCCCCGAGGAGAGAAGCGCCCCGCCGATCTGATCGGCGCCGCTGTGAAGGTCATGCGGATCGCGACGGGCGAGGAGCAGGACAAGCGGGAGGCGACGGCCAGCGCGGCGGCGCAGCTCGGGAAGCTCGGCGGGGCTGCCCGAGCACGGAAGCTTAATGCCGAGCAGAGGGCCGCGATCGCGAAGAAGGCTGCAGAGAGACGCTGGCAAAAAGGTCGTGCTGTTCCGGAGAAGAAAGAGCAAGTTTAGCCTCGTTGTTGAGAAATCCTTCCTCAATACCCTTCATGATGACGAAGGGCTGCATCGCCGGATTACGAAAGCGATACCTGAACTGCCTGTCAGTTTCCTTCTGCTGCAGAATGGTTCCGCGCTTGTCGCTAGTAAAATCTCGGATAATCTTATGGAAATCAGGAAAGTCTATGACTGTTCTAAGAAAATCATTCAATGGTGCTTGCACCTGCTTAGGGAAAAAGTATCCGCTGTCATCAGATTTTGCTAAAGCGCACGCGGTGAGCACCTGCCTGAACCTCGCTCTGTCTTGATTGCTTTTGGTAGAGACTTCGTAATCTTCTTTTAGCGTGTTTTGACTGCTTCTCGGGATTCCGGAGATCGCAATATCTATGTCGGCCTCGGATATTGTCATTCGGCGGGCATCAATAGTAGCGAGCACTGCTCCACGTCCGAGCGAGTGACCAAAAGAAGGAAGACCTTTTGAAAGATTTATTATATTCCACTTGGCATTCCCTTCCATCCTCATACCAAGTTTTGCCACGCGTTTCTCAACCAGATCCATGAGCTCGGTCTTACCCATTCTGGGCAGCAAGACTTCTTCAGAGCATCGAATGAGAGACTGATGGCCCCTGACCAAGTCGCTTACGCTATCACTCACGCCGACGACAATAACGGTGACGTTTACCCCATCGTCAGAGAGAGCCTTTATTGTCTCCGCCATTTCATGCGGAACACTTGAATCTTTGATAACGTTATACTCGTCGATCACAATTATTGGTATATCGTTATGTGTAAACGAAGATTGCAGTTCCCTCTTGACGTCACCCTGACCGATCTCGCCAGTGTAAGCTTCCGACGAGAGGTGTTTTACCAAAGTTCCATCATCATGCTCAACAGTGACGCTGATGTGGCCAAAGATCCTTTTCCAAATGCTAGAAAAGGGGTCGTTTGAGTATGCAGGCTCCCGTATATATACGACTTGGCTCGTGGTCCTCGGGATCAAATACGTAATTATCTGCGCCATGGGTCTTTCCGACTCCCGGTTCGCCATAGACCAGTGCATGGCGGCCGGGCTCGCCAATGGTGCCAATCAAAGTACCCATCTGCTCGGCCCGGCCGGCGAAAAGCTCAGCAACGCCGATTGACGTACTTGGGGTGAACAGGCGCGTAGCCTCGAACTTTCGAGCCATTCAATCTTCGTTTGACCCTCGCCTACCTGACATACCGCACCTTATTTGATCAAGTAAGATAGCTAGTTGATCGAGTGTGTCCGGGCAACCGGAGTCTACCAGACGGTTATCCTTGAGGCTAAGCAATAAAGTTCATATCATGCGCGTTATGGCAAACAAGCTCCCCCTCGCTAAGCGCGTCCAGATCCTCTCGATGCTCTGCGAGGGTAGTTCCATGCTGTCGATCAGCCGGGTGGTGGATGTCTCTATTAACACCGTTTCGGCCCTGCTGGTGGACGCGGGTAAGGCCTGCGCTGCCCACCATGACGCGACGGTTGTGGGCGTTGAGGCCAAGCGCATTCAGGCCGACGAGATCTGGTCGTTCTGCGACGCCAAGCAGAAGAACGTCACGACCGCCAAGGCCGCACCCGAAGACGCGGGCGATGTGTGGACCTGGACGGCTTTGGATGCCGACAGCAAGCTCATCGTGTCCTACCTGATCGGCGGTCGTGACGCGGGCTATGCGAACGAGTTCATGCAGGACGTGGCAGCTCGGCTCGCCAACCGTGTGCAGCTCACCACGGACGGCCACAGGGCCTATCTCGATGCCGTAGAGGGCGCGTTCGGCGCCGACATCGATTACGCCATGCTGATCAAGCATTACGGCGACGTGGCTGGCGCTGGCCGCTACAGCCTCGGTATCTGCACTGGTGCCACCCAGGCGCGCATAGAAGGTCGCCCTGAGAAGGCCCACGTCAGCACCAGCTACGCCGAGCGGCAGAACCTCACCATGCGGATGTCGATGCGCCGGTTCACCCGGCTGACGAACGCGTTCTCGAAGAAGGCCGAGAACCACGTCCACATGGTCGCCCTCTACACCTGCTGGTATAACTTCGTCCGCCAGCACAAGACGCTGCGGGTCGCCCCGGCGATGGCCGCTGGCCTGTCGGACAAGCTGTGGAGCATGGCGGATGTGGTGGCCCTGATCGATGCGCGCGCCGAGGCGCCGAAGGCTCGCGGACCTTACAAGAAGCGAGTGGCAGCATGATCGCTAAGCCTGGACCTTTCCATGGGTCGGACGGCACGATGGAGCGTCTAATAGCGCAGAGAACAAGCGCCAGACCGTTCGAGTGGAAAGCCTCGATCAACCTTGAGAGGAAGCTGGCAAGCGGCTCGCTTACTCCCGAGGTCGCCGATCATATCCGGGCAGAGCTAGCTCTACGGGTTGAGATTTCAAACTGAGACACCACCTGGCGAGGAAATGATGCCCTCGTTTTGCTCCGACCGTGCGATCTTGGAGATCTATCCGCCAAATACAACATCGCCAAAATAAGAACCCTCCTGGCGTGCTATTCTGTTTTGGCGCACGGCGAGTGGCCGGCGAGGTTCGTCTGGCTGATAGCCAATTGAACGCCCAAAGTGGGCGGACTGCCGCCGTCTAAGCTGAATAAACGGGCCGTAAGAGGCCTCTCCGCTTCGGAAACCACGCAGAGAAAAGCGGACATCGGCCGACCGCCTAACTCACATCTGGCAGCCAGGAAAGGGTGCAGCTATGCGCTGCATCCGACGCAGCGCCCCGTGCGACCTCGCCGGAGGCTACTCCAACATCGTAGGGAGGCGCTCACATCCACACTTGGGTGTCCAGACCGTAAAGGATCGTGCAATTCGCAATGTCCAGGATGGTCACGCTGATGTTCAGGACTATGAGTCCCTCCGCCATTCCGGGCAGATACCGCTGAAGACCGCCAGCAGGATCCACGCAATTACCATCCCCGCGAGCCCCGCTCGCCGGATCGCATGCGGTCCGGACCGGTCGACGGCCCGCCCGAACATCGGGGCGGCACTAGCCGTGGTCGCCGCGACGAACGCTACCAGGCCGGTGGATTGCGGTGTCCAGCCGAACGCCGGGCTTTGGAGGTAGAGCGTCACAGCCAACCAGAACACGATGGATGCGGGTGGGTCGAATAAGAGCAGGCATTGGTCTCAACCTGCTACCGCCGACTAGGCGCTGAGGTTGGCGATGCCGCGTGCGGTGACGCTCTGGGTCAGCACGTGCGCCGGCTGGCTGATGCCCAGCAGGATCGAGCCGACCTGCAGCCTCTCCCCCACGGCCTTCAGCAGCGAGCTGCTGATGTTGGCGGCATCGAGCAACGGCATGATCAGCAGGTTGGCCGAGCCGGCCAGGGTGGTGTCCGGCACAGTGCGGCTGCGCAGCGCCGTATCCGGCCGGAAGTCAATCGATATAATTGTTTCGAAAGACGCTCGAAGCGCGCCGTTCCGAATTTTTCCTACAACAATTTATCCTCAACGACACACAAGCATAGAACAAGATCACATATATCCGCTACCTGTATGTTCCCGTGAAACCACGTGCTAACTCGTCATGTCGTATACGCTACTGGCAGTTAATCACCGGTTTCACTGCGAGCCCCACCCTTTGTAGCCAATCACGTTTTCATGTGTCAATAGTTTGGAGGGAATGCGGACGATCGGAGGATCTTTGTCATGGTTGATGAGGTCCAGTCCATACTTTACAGCGAGTGCTCCGAGACCGAACGGATCCTGGCTTGCCGACGCAATAAAATTCGGGTTGGTCTTGAGAGCTTTTTCTCCTGCTGGTGACCCGTCGACTCCAACTATCTTGATTTTGCTCAGGTGGAGTGACTTGGCGGCGAGACTCGCACCGATGGACATCTCGTCGTTGATCGTAAACATTCCGTCGATCACGGGAAATCTCGTTAGTAACGACTGCATAACGTTCAACCCGGATACTCGAGATCCATCCCCTCGCTGATTGTCCGCGATGACATTGATACCGGGAAACGTCTTCAACGCATACTTGCAACCCCGCACTCGATCAACCAAAGCCTTGACTTGAATGCTAGGTATTATAACGACCTTACCTGCGCCGTGCATTGACGATGCCAAATACTGACAAGCAATTCGTCCAGCCTGCTCGTTGTCCGTCGTCACGTTTATATCAGCTCCGTTTGCACCCGCATCTAGTCCAACGACCGGGATACCAGCTGCACGTGCCTTCGCGACCGCCGGGCCGATCGCCTCCGAGTCCGCAGGCTCCAGGAGTATGAGGTTCACTTTCATGGAGATGAAGGTGTCAATCGCGCTGACGTCCTCGTTGAGATCATTCTTGTTGGACACAACGACTATTCTGGCGGCCGCATTCAACTTCTTGGCTTCATATTGTGCGCCTCGTGCCAAAGCCACGTAGAAGGGGTTTCCAAGCGGTCCGACGTCTACACCTAACGCATTCAGGGTGCTCGCCATCACCGGTCTGGTGTTCATCGCCAGTGCGAGAACCACGACGCAACCAGTCAGGAGCTTTAACAATGCCATCGCTACCGCCAGAATAAGAAGGGGCTGATCGATATCTTCTTGGTGACGACCCACCGCTAACGGATTAGAACGATCTTCACCCACAGGCCGTATTTATGAACGGGTTCTTGCTTATGAACTCAACGGCACGCTATCCTCGATCGCGACTTAAGGCAAGGCTTCATCCGGAAGTTGACCGGCATCTAGCAGAAGGACACCAGGCACCCTGAGTACGCCCGCGCATCAGATCAGACGTCACTGGCGTACGGTAACACTGGTCTCGTATGGGTAGTCTCACCTGATCTTGCCCTGGTCAATGTATGTGACGTCGCTTTGTCAGCCATCGGGGCTGGCACTTTGAAGACGAGACGATGAGGCAGAATACGACAATGCTCCGGACTAGAACCTGGGATCGTCACGGCACTGGTGGAATCAGATTGACCGAACTCGGGCTTGGATCGGCTCCGATCGCCAACCTATATCGCTCTATCTCGACCGAACAGGCGAGGTCAGTATTAGACACCGCGTGGGCAGGTGGGGTTCGTCATTACGACACTGCTCCGCTCTATGGTCTCGGACTCGCCGAGACTCGGCTCAACCCATTCCTCCGAGAAAAGTCGCGGGCCGACTTCGTCTTGGCATCTAAGGTCGGTCGCTTGCTGCAGGTCACCACTCCTGAAAGCAGGCATGGTCTCGATTTCTGGTACGGGGTCCCGAACCGAAAGGAGGTTTACGACTATTCGTACGATGGAGTGATGCGTTCCGTCGAATTCTCCTTGGAGAGACTGGGCGTCGACAAGTTTGATATAATCTATGTGCATGATCTAGACCTCTTCAACCACAAGACCCAGGAGGCGTGGGTGGCTCGGCTGAATGAGTTCTTTGATCTAGGTGGTTACAGAGCGATGTTAACCTTGCGTGAGCAGGGCATCACACGAGCTGTTGGCGGAGGCATGAACGATTGGCAGTCTTGTCAGGCAATAGCAGAGCGCGGTGACTTCGACATCTTTTTGCTGGCCGGCCGCTACACCCTTCTGGAGCAGGAAGCCCTCAAATCGTTCTTACCTCTTTGTCAGCAGCGCGGCATCGGGGTCGTGATTGGGGCCCCATACAATTCAGGGATCCTCGCGACTGGTCCCGTGTCGGGAGCTTTTTACAATTATGCTCCGGCGAACGAGACGGTTCGCGAGCGGGTGAGGAAGATCGAGGCGGTCTGTGCCTCCCACCGAGTCAGGCTGATCGATGCTGCATTTCAGTTTCCTTTGCGGCATCCGGTGGTTCTTTCAGTGGTTCCTGGATGCCAGACTGTCCCCGAGATGGAGGCCGCGCTGCGAGTTGCGAACACGCAGGTGCCCGCCGAGCTTTGGATCGACTTGAAGGAACAGCGGCTTATCGATGCGGAAGCACCGACGGAAGTATAGGAGGCGAAAACACCGCTCCTGTCGCGGGAGCTTGGTCTTTGGGATGACGTCCAGTCAGAGCCCTTTTGGGGGACTAGTATAACTAGGTGAGTGGCCTTCCGAAGATAATCGAAGGGACCATTGATGCCGTGGATCTTTCGCCGCAACTAAGACGGGACCTTGGCTAATGAGAAATACCCAGAGCGTCGAACTTCTTGCGGCCTATTTTACACTGGCCGGTGACATCTCGCCTTTTGGCCCTACGGAGGTCAGCCCGATCCCATTTGAGGCCCGGGTCGACGCGGCCGCCTCGGCAGGATGGAAGGGCCTCGGCCTCATTCATCCCGATGTAAAAGCCACCGCAGACAGGATCGGTCTGAAAGAAATGCGGCGGATCGCAGAAGCGAATGGCCTTAAGCACCTTGAGTTAGAGTTTCTATCGCATTGGTATCTGGAAGATGAGCGCCGCCGCCGCTCCGACGTCATGCGGCATGAGATGATGGACATGGCCGAGGCACTCGGCGTACGTGACATCAAGATTGCCCCCGGGCTGGGGTTAGACGTTAAGAACCCGACGCCAGAGGAAATGATTGCCAATGTCCCGCTGATGACGGACGCGTTCGGCGAGTTGTGCCTTGAAGCAGCCGAACACGGGACGGCAATCGTCCTGGAGATCATGCCGTTCAGCAACGTGCGAACGATCGAGGCCGCCGTAGCGATCGTAGGAGGTGCTGATCAACCTAACGGGGGCCTCCTTTTGGATATTTGGCACTTGGCTCGTGGAGGAATTCCATACGCCGATATCGGAAAAATTCCCCCTCGGTTTATCCGCGCGGTCGAGCTTGATGACGCCGATGCAGAAGTTCGTGGCCTGTTGTGGGAAGATACGGCCTACGAACGCAAACTGCCGGGCGAAGGCGTATTGAACCCTCCTAGTTTTATCAGGGCGGTCCAGGAGGCTGGCTATGTCGGTCCTTGGGGTGTCGAGATCCTTTCGAAGCACTTACGCAAGTTACCCGTTGAGGAAATGGCGACACGTGCCTACAACGCCACGATGGCCCAGTTCTAACGACAAAGGATACCTTCCAATTCCCTCGCAGGAACCGCTCGCCTTATTCACTGAGAGAGCGACGCCTTAAGGTTTTCACGCTCGATTAGGTCCTGGAGCTTTAACATGAACTCTTTGATTGCGACGAGGCAGCTAGTCGGCTCAGACTCTGTATAGAAGAGGCGCTTCCACTGGCCCGATCGCTTCCGTGCTGCGGCTCTTCTGAGCCTCGATGCAGGCATCGGCTACTATGGCTGCGACATACCCATCCCAACTTGATGGCCCAGTTATTTGGCCGGCGTCGACACCATCAGCGAAAGCCTGAAGCTCAACCGTGAACGTTGGGTCGAACCGCTGGTTCCAATTCATCTGGAGGTCTCTAGCGGACGAGCCTCGCCGGAGGACGTTGGGACGAGAAGTTTCTGGCAAAGTCACGACGCCTTCCTCGCACACGACGTCGCATCGTATATCGTAGGCGTAGCGCGCGTTCATCATGACCTCGATATCGAATCGGACGCCACGATGCCCCTCAAGCAGGAAGATCTGCGGATCCTTGAGATGGGCCGGTGCGTGGCGCGTGCGTCTCGGATAGATGACCTGGGCAGACACGAACTCTTCCCCGGTCAACCAACGCAGCACGTCGATCTCGTGGATAAGGCAATCTGTCACCGCCATCGAGTCTTGGAACGTCGTCGGCAGCTCCACGTTGCGGTGCGCGGCATGCACCATCAGGACATCGCCGAGATCGCGCCCATCGATCACGCTCTTCACAGCGGCGTAGCCGTCGTCGAAACGACGCATGAACCCCAGTTGCAGCAGCCGTCTTCCAGCTTCCATCTCCTGGCGGACGATCCGCAGGCAATCGAGGGCGGTCGTGGCCAACGGCTTCTCGCAGAACACGTAATGGCCGGCTCGAAGGGCACACAGCACGTGCTCCGTATGCGCAACCGCCGGTGAGGCGACAAGCACGGCGTTGACCGCCGGATCTTGGACGAGTGCCTCAACACTGCCATGGACGGTCGCTGATGGCGCCACGGACGCCATGCCGGCCGCCCGTGCCGCGTCGAAGTCGTAAACGGCGACGATATCGGCACCCCGTATCCGCGAGCCGATACGTTGCGCATGTGAGCAGCCGATAGCGCCCGCGCCGATCAGTCCGAAACCTACTGGCATCCTTGGTCCCTTAGTTCGAGTTGAACGGATGCTGGAGCTCAGAATGGGTAGTGCGGACGCTGCGTATCGATCGTCATCCAGCGGCGGTAGGTGAAGGATTCAAGACCGCCTGCGCCGCCGAAGCGGCCGAAGCCACTCGCCTTGATACCGCCGAACGGGACATGCGCCTCGTCCTGGATCGTCGGGCCGTTGATATGGCAGATCCCGCTGTTGATACTGCGGGCAACCGCCATGGCGCGATTGATGTCCCTGCTGAAGACGGCGGCGGACAAGCCGTATTGGGTGTCATTGGCAACCTGAATGGCTTCCTGATCCGACCCCGTCCGGATTACCGTGGCGATTGGGCCGAATGCCTCTTCGTGATAGATCGCCATTCCGCTCGTCACGTGGTCGAGCACCACCGGCTCGAGGAACACGCCTTCGGCGCCGCCTCCAGCGCGTCGATTAGCACCTTTGGCCAGCGCGTCCTCGACCAGGATCTCCACCCTGCGGACTCCCGACTTGTCTATCATTCCGCCGAGCTGGCCGTTGCCGCCGCCCCGTGTTGAAGCGAGCCCTGAGGCTTTCTCTGCCAGACGACTCACGAACTCGTCGGCAATGCGGGTGTCGACGATGACACGGCCGCTTGCCATGCAAATCTGTCCCTGATGCATGAAGGAGCTGAACGCTGTTGCCTGCACGGCATCGTCAAGATCCGCATCATCGAGGACGACGAGCGGAGACTTGCCGCCGAGCTCGAGTAGACAGGGCTTAAGCTCCTCTCCAGCTAGCCTACCGATCACTCGCCCTACTTCGCTCGAGCCCGTAAAGTTCACGTGGCGGATCGCCTCATGACGGATGAGGGCCTCCACAAGTGCCGGCGTTGCGGCACGGGACCCGCTGATGAGGTTGACCACGCCAGGAGGGAAGTTCCGGCAAACGCGATCGACGATCATGCAATGCGTCGCTGGACACAACTCCGAGCTCTTAAGGACAGAAGTATTGCCGCAGGCCAAGGCCATCGCGAACGAGCGTATAAACAGGACGACCGGAGCGTTCCACGGTGCGATCCCGAAGCACACTCCCCAGGGCTCGCGAATGGCAAGCGAGAGCGAGCCGGGACGGTCAGTCGGCATGGTTTCCCCAGTCAGCTGGGTCGTCATAGCCGCGGCTTCACGCAGCATGTTCGCACCTAGGTCACAATTGAACGCCGCCCAGCTCTTAGCAGCACCGGTTTCGGATACCATTGCGGTGACGATCTCGTCACGGGCCTCCAGCAGGTGACCCGCTGCCTGCCATAGAAGCTCCCTACGATAATGTGGGCGTGTCTTCGACCACGACCCGAAAGCTTTCGCAGCAGCCAATGCTGCGCGTTCTGCATCCTTTGAGGCCGCCTCTGCCGCAGTGCTAGCCACTCTTCCGGTTCCCGGGTCGAGACGGTCGAACGTCAAGCCGCTGGAAGCTGGCTGCATCTCGCCGTCAATAATTAAGTTTGCAATCATGACGTCATCCTGCTGCCGCTACTTGTTGGTAATGCTAGGTCACAGGGAAGCTTGTCGTCCTAAGGAACACCGTAAAGATCGCCGTCACCCGACATAGATCAAATCCGGATGTCAGCTAGGGCCAGCGCGTTCCGCATGGAGCGAGCCGATCTGGAAGCAATTTCCGATGGACCAAAATCCTTGTTCGATGGTGAAAATACCTCAGGATTTAGCTCCGACAATCCACCGATGCGCGCCAGTATCTGAAGGACGTCGGTGATGGGGAACTCGCCGTCTCCCGGCCAGAGCCGCTGGAAGCAATTTTCTAGCAGCGAGACACCTGAGGGAAGTCTGAGCGGGCCGTCGTTGAGCTGTACAGTGTGAATGCGCTCGCCTGGGATTGCTTCCAGGTCGCTCAGCCTTGAGCCACCTCTAACAAAGTGCAGGATATCGAATACCAAGCCACCATTGAAGCAGTCTGCTCGTTTCACGATATCCCACGCATCGTTCAGTGTTCTTACTCCCCACATCGGAAGGTTCTCGAGGTCGCAGGTAACTCCGAAGTCGGCCGCGAGGCTGCACGTCCTCGCAAAGTCCTCGACGACCCGGTCAGTCGATAGATGGTCAGCCGGAAACGTCGCGTTAAGGCTGGCATGCGAACATCCGAGTTCCCGGCAGATCTGGAAGAATTGGACTGGCGCGATGTCAAGGTTGGTGTCGTCAGACGACACCATCGCCGTCCAAGCGCTGAGCGGATCTAGACGGACGACCTCTATGCCCATATCAGCCGCCATCTTTCGTGCGGCGTCGAGCGTGAGACCCGACTCCCGGATGAGAAGAGCATCGTACGGTCGAAGTGTTAAGCCACCGAAGCCTGCCAGACGGGTCGTCTCGAGCTTTTCCGCGAACGAAAGATGCGTAACGTTCGCGAACGGCATCACAAGCGGACCACGAAGTTGGTGACTATGGGCGTCTTGCGCCATCGGCTGTGCAGACATCATCATTCCAGTTCAACTAAAGCTCGGTTCTGCCGGTTTGATCTTCAGGTTCCATGCAAGCCATTTGACTCGGCAGCATAGTGGCTTGCCAAGCCACCATCGGCTTCTATGTTCGTTCCGCGCAGCCAAGCCGATCCGTCCTCGAGTAGAAAAGCGACGATCGGGGCAAGATCAGCCACCTGAGCCGACCGGTCCATGACGGCCATATCCCGCTCAACTCGATCTCCGAGGGTTGAGACGAAGTCCTGGAGAATCGGGGTTTCCACTGGGCCAGGACTCACGCAATTCATGCGGATACCCCGTTCCCGCCACGTCCAACGATTAAGCAGCGTCCAGGCAATAATATACTGCTTTGAGAAGAAGTAGCTGTCTGGCGTGGCGATCGAATGCCGGCTACAAAACTCCTCTACTTCGTCGAAGTCTATGTCATGGAATTCATGGATCAGTGAAATACTATTACGCCACGCGTGTCCGGCGAACGAAGTCAGGTTTACGATGGCACCTCCATTCGAAAGCTTCGGAATTAATGCCAGGGTCAGGGTGCGAAGCCCGAGGGCATTGACCTTGAGCACATCTGACGGCGGCGCCGTCGGCGGCAGACCTGCGATGTTGCACAGTCCATGGATGCCGTCCGGTAGGGCGGCGATAAGATCGTGGATCGGCGCCGCGTGACCCAGGTCACACCAGATGAAGCGGTCGCAGACTCCATCCGCCGGTTCTCGCCGATCCACACCGATCACAGCAATCCCTCGCTTGCGAAGTAACCGCGCGACGCCGGCTCCGATGCCCGAGGAAGCCCCAGTGACAACGACTGTCATACGAGCGTCCTGCCGCCGTTCACCGCCAGTCGCTGGCCAGTAATAAAATTCGCACGCTCGGAGGCAAGAAAGGCGACCGCGTAGGCAACGTCTCGTGGCTCGCCGAACCGGCCCATCGGCGTGCGGTCGAGATACCACTGTAGTCGATCAGGCGGAGTGCCCTGGTGCCGCTCAACCGGGATCCACCCCGGGGCAACCAAGTTCACCGTGATGCCCTCCGGTGCAAGCTCAGTCGCCCACGACCGGGTCATAGACAACATGGCGCCTTTAGCGGCGACGTAGTTCGCGAAGTTGGCGTTTCCTAGCTCGGCGCACTCCGAACCGACATTGATGACACGTCCCGAGTGGCGAGAGCGCCAAGATGGTAGCAGGAGCTTGAGAAGTTCGAGCGGAGCTTTGACAAAAAACCGAAGCTGGTCCTCATAGGATTGCCAGGTCTGCTCCATGATCGGCAATTCTGGTTGCGCCGCCGTGGCATTATTGACGACAAGATCGACCGGGCCGAGGGTCCGGACGATACGCTCAAGTGCCTCCCCGAGTGCTGCCGTGTCGGTTATGTCGAAGCGGGCGGCACAGGCAATACCGCCGGCCGTCTCGATGTTCGCGACAACGTGGCCGGCGCCCTCCTCGTCGTGCAGGAAGTTTACCGCAACGGCCCAGCCATCCGAGGCAAGCACCGATGCGATTACGGCGCCCAGGCCGTGCGATGCTCCCGTCACCAGCGCTACCTTCGCGTGTCCGATACCACCAGAGCCTCTTGTCTCCCGCGAAGTGCTCATTTGATAACCTCGATTTTATTACGGTCCAGTGTCGCCGTGACGATCGCCAGGACGACTAGGCCGAACAGGATCGACTGGAAGGCGGGATTAAACCCAGCGAGAACAATGCCCATGCGCAACCCAGTGACGATCAGGCCGCCGATCAAAGCGCCGACGATGCTGCCGACTCCTCCTGAGATCGAGGTGCCCCCGATGATAACGGCCACCACGACTGGAAGCAGGTAGTTGTTCGCCATTCCAGGTGAGCTGTATTCCGTGCCCGCCAAAAGCAGCAGGCCAGCCAGCGCTCCGGACACAGCCGAGGCGGCAAAGAGGCCGGTTTTAAGGAGGATGACGTCAACTCCGCCGACTAAAGCAGCGCGTTCGGAGGCGCCGACGGCATAGATGTCGCGACCAAGGCGCGACCAGCGCATCGCTGCCAGGAGAAGCACGCACAGGATGACGGCTAGGGTCATGCTGTTGGGGATCCCGCCGGTGGTACCGGCCGACATGTCGAGGATCCGGGATGGCGCCGTAAGTGGCTGCGCAGTCCCGTGGGACATGAAGAACGTCACGCCGTACAAGATCGCCTGCGTGCCGAGCGTTGCCACGAAGGAAGGGATCTGTGCATAGGCGTGCAGACATCCCTGAGCGGCCCCAATCGCTATGGCAGCGACCACCACGACGGGGATGGCCCAGTCGCCCATGCCGCTACCGAGCTGCGTGAAGAGGACAGCAGAAAACGACGCCATTCCGGCAATGGACAGGTCGATACCGCCGATGAGAATAACCAGGGTCTCGCCGAGTGCCATGATCATAAGCGGCGCGGCCTCGCCACCAAAAGAAGCTAGCGGGCCGGGCGACAGGAAGCCCGGATGCAGAGCGGCGATGAGACCCAGCAGGACGATCAGGGCCAGAAGAGGCAGCCCAAGTTCGCGGGTTGCCCGGAACCTGGTGCGGCCAGAAACGGCCAGTCCTCTGATGGCTACCTGCAGGGCACCGATCGCAGCCTTGTCGACGCCGCTCATACCATTGCTTCCACGATTTCGACTGCAGACGGCTTCTGCCGGGCTAGGTTCTCGAACCGCTTGGAGACGAGGCCATCACGCATCACGACAATGGTATCTGACATACCAAGCGTTTCCTCGATCGTGTCGGAAACGAACAGGACTGACAGGCCGCGACCGGCGAGCTCGCGAACGATGTTGAAGAAATCGGCCTTGGCTCCCGGATCAAGTCCACGAGAGGGATGGTCCAGAAGCAGGACCTTGAGATCCTCGTTCATGAGCCACTTCGCTAGTGCGACTTTTTGCTGGTTGCCCCCACTGAGCCGGTCGATGAGCATGCTGGAACCTGTCGCCTTGACCTTAAGCGTGGCAAGAAGCCGGGCGGCATCGGCGCCTTCCCGGCGCAGGTCGATCGCGCCGCGTCGACGCCGGCGCGAGCCGAACGTCAACACGACGTTCTCGAGCACGGAACGCCTGAGCACGATGCCTTCTGCCCTGCGTTCCGCCGAAAGATACCCAAGGCCGGCCCGGATCGCCGCCTTCGGGCTAGCAAAGCTCGGGAAGTCCTTCCCGTCGATGCAAACGCTGCCCGTGACGGTATCCTCGATCCCGAATATGGCCCGGAGCAACTCGCTTGCGCCGGAGCCAGCGACACCGGTGAAGGCCATGATCTCGCCGGCGCGCACCACGAGATCGATGTCAGTAAACTTTCCCTCGCTGCGCATGCGCTCGACCTTCAGCCGGACCGGGGCGTTCTCCATGGCGACGCGATCGCCTTCGCCGTAGAAGTCTACCGCCTTCTCGCTCCCGACCATGAGGTGGTACAGGGAGTCATGGTCGGCTTCGTCCGGTCGCCTTTCTGCTACTTTCCTCCCGTTACTCAGGACATAGACACGGTCGGAGATGGTTAGCACCTCGTCCATCCTGTGCGACACGAACACGAAGCTTGCACGAGCCCGAAGCCGCCGCATTTGTGCAAACAGCTGGTCAATTTCGTGCGGGGTCAACAACGCGGTCGGCTCATCCATCAAGATGATGAGCTGATGACCCGTCAGCTCTTCGATGGCAAGGGCCTTAGCAAATTCGACTGTTTGACGCTGTGAAAATGAAAGTCGATCGACGATGAGCGTTGGTGGAATATCGCTGTCGAGTTTCCCAAGCTGCGTCGCTGCGGCCCGGTTGAGATGCCTCCAGTCGTAAATGCCGTGCTTACGCGCTGGATGCCGCTTGTTGAGAAAGATGTTCTCTGCAACCGTCAGGTTTCCGATGAGGGACTGTTCCTGATGAACCATGGCTATACCGAGCTCGGTGGCGTGCAGCGCCGATCGGAACACGCACGGCTTGCCGCGGAGCATAATTCTTCCCGTCGTCGGCTGAACGGTACCGGAAAGGATCCTGAGCAGAGTAGACTTGCCGGACCCGTTCTGGCCGATCAGACCCAAGATTTCGCCTTGAGCAAGGTCTAAGCCAATATCGTGCAGGACCTGGGTCTGACCGTATGTCTTGGAGATCCCTTGGGCGCTGATCATCATTTGATGACCCTCAATCGTGAGCGTGCCGCCCAGGTGCCGGCAACGAGGGAACCTACGATCGTCACTCCTTCAAGAACGTGTCGGAGGTAAGGATCGATTCCAAGTTGGACCATCCCGTCTTGCAGGACCTGCAGCACGAACACACCGATAAGAGACTCGATAATGCCGCCACGCCCTCCGCTCAGGATCGTGCCACCAATCACCGCGGCGCTGATCGTCGGAAAAAGGTAGCCCTGTCCGGCGTATGGATTGCCTACGGACAGCTGCGCCGAGATCATGATTCCTGCGACTGCGGACAGCAGCCCCATCAGTGCAAACGCCAGCAACCTGTAGCGCCGGACGGGCAGGCCCGACTGTTCCAGCAAGCGTTCGTCACGGCCGATCGCGTAAGTCATTCGGCCAAACTGAGTGTACCGCGACAACGCGATCGTCCCGGCAGCCAGTGCCGCTGCGATGAGGACAAGCGGCGATATGCCGATCTTTAGGTCCACAGCCATGCGTGTGAGCCGGGTGTCGAGGATCCGCGGCTGCTGGCCAGGAAACAGCAGGATCGCCACCCCATTGCCGATGAGCCACGTGGCTAGGGTAACGATCAGGGACGGAACCCGCCCGTAGACGCAGAACAGGCCGTTGACGACGCCGAACGCCGTTCCTGCAAGGAGACCCACGAGCACAGCACCGTAGCCAAGACCCGTCGGATGTGTCGAGTTTGCAATCAGGAGCGCCGTGATCATGCTCACCGATGCCGTCACGCCTTCGACGGAAAGATCGATCGATCCCTGGATGATGATAAAGCTCATCCCGATGACGAGCACGACCGGGATCGCGCTTGCGTCGAGGATCGACTCCAGGTTCGAGACGGCGAGGAATGCCGGCCGCAGCAAAGCGAATAGCACGAAAAGCGCGATCAGCGCGATTGCAGCACCTGCGCCAGGAGCGTTGCGGAGCGATTGACCGATCACGCTGGGCCAAACACGTCGCGATAGAGCTCGTCTGTGCAACAGGGTCGAAGCTCGAGCCCCGAGTGTCTCCGTCCGACGCATGCCTACTTGTTCGCTCCGACCGGGATGGCGCCGGCGGAATAACGCCAGAAGTTGTCGTGCATGTCGGCGTAGCTATAGTCGCTGGCGGAATGCTTCTGATTCAACACTACGTTTACATTCGCGGCGGTTACCAGAGTCTCGCCCAGGTCGAAGTCGCGTTGAGCGTGGCTTAACTTGGCGAGATCGATGTCGCCACGGACGGCGCCGACCGCGAGCGCGGTTGCCGTCGCCCCTAAAGTATAGCCGTCGACATACATCGTCGAGAGCATGGACCCTGACTTGACCAGTTCGAGAGCGTCCCTTGAGCCATCCGATCCAGTCACCGGGATCTTTCCGGCTAGGCCCTTCTCTCGCAGTGCCGCGACCACGCCCAGGGCCATCCCGTCGTTCGAGGAGAAGACGCCGCTCAACATAGTTCCGTAGCGTACAATCCAGCCCCGAGTGATGTTCTGACCCTGCGTCTGATCCCAATTGCCAATCTGGGTATCGAGAAGGTGAAGGCCAGGGCACCGAGCGAGTGCTTTGTGCAAGCCGGCAAGCCGCTGCTTCGCCGGCGGATTGTCCGGCACGCCTTCGAGTGCCACGATATTGCCCTTGCCGTGAAGCGCCTTGCAGAGTTCCATTCCATTCGCGTAGCCGGAAGCGACGCCATCGAACGAGATATTAGCCACCCAGCTGTCGCTCGCGGTGTCCCAGGGATGGATCGCCTCGGGACGGTTCCAGATGTTTACATACTTGGCGCCAGCGCGTGCTGCCCGCAACGCGATAGCCCGCGTGAAGGCATTGGACGCCGGATCCGCGGTTACGGCGCATCCCGTGCAACCGGCTGCAAACAGCGCGGAGAACTGCTCGAGCAGCTTTTGGCCATCAAACTCGCTAGCTGTCACCTGGACCGTTTTGCCGACGGAGCCAGCGACAGCCCGCGATCCCTCGACATAGGCTTGGGAGAACTCGCTCGAAGCACTCGCGACCCCCGCATACACACCGGAAAGCTCCGCGGCCGAGGCCGTTGATGCGCCCAGAGTTAGGGCTATAGCGACCGATCCGGTATGCCAAATCGCACAGCTGCGCATGCCATAAAAATGCCTCGACACTGTTCCTCCGATCAGATCGGAAGTCGGTCAATCGCAGCTGATGCTTTCAAACGAGCACCGCGCATCCCGAACCGCTCCCGCTTCAAGCTTATTTTAGCAGACAGCTCGACTGCGGCTATCCACTTTCCTCATCTGTAAACCCGTTCTAGTATGTGCACAAGCACCAATCACGTCGCATCGTCGTCACAGGAACTTGCTCGCTTGGCGATGCGCCCGCAGCTTGCGCGGGGGCGAACTGACCCATTCGGATGTTGACGATCAACGTCCGTCGCTGTTCTGCCGGCCCTGTTGCTCGAGAGGGTGACCCGAAGTGCGCCCGCCGCCGGCGCACCTGATGCGGCTAGAGGCTGTCGTCGGGCGCTAGAAGGACCCGGCGAAGATCGGTGGCGCCCGCCCATACGCGGTCATGGCAGGGCAATCTGACGACGAATGGTGTCCACCGCCCAGGTGAGTTCGGCTTCGAAAATCTTCGCAATGCCTGGATTGAAACGTACGGCCGGGATCGCGAGGTTAATTGCGCCAACGGGACGCCGCGCGCCGTCGAGGATCGGCTTGGCAATGCCGACGATGCCGGGCGTCCACTCTTCGTGGGAGTAGGCGAAGCCGTCGGCGGTAATCTTTGCTAGGTTCTTGCGCAATGAACGAGCGCTTATGATCGTTGCCGGCGTTTTTGCCTCGAACGAGATCCGTCGGATGTAGTCCTCCTGCATATCCTGCGGCAAGTATGCGAGGATGGCCTTGGCTCCCGAGGTGGCGTAAAGCGGCGCTGCATCCCCGAGCTTCAGATGCGAGACCAGACGCTGCGGCCCCATGACCGCGCATGCAACCTCGGCCACGTCGCCCTTAAGGAGGTTCAGGGCGCTAGACTCGCGGGTCTTGGCAGTGAGTTCGACCAGCACCGGTTCGGATACTGCGACGAGATCCCGTGTCAGGCCGGCGCGCTTCGCGAGACGCGTGAACGCCGGTCCCAGCGCATAGGTCTTGCCGTATGGTTCGTACGCGAGCCATTTCCGCGTCACAAGGTTCTTCAGCAGCTGCGTCAGGCTGCTTTTGGGGATCTGCAAGGCCTGGGCGATCTCGGTATGCGACAGGTCCCGGTCCCAACTGCTCAGCAGCTCGAACACGAGGAGAACCCTGTCGGCAGACTTCACGGTTCCCGCAGTCGTGGCCAGTTCCGGCATTGAGTTCACATAGATGAACTCGGTTCGTGGCGCCAGATCCTAATTGCCGCTCGGTTGTCTCGCGCCACCTTATGCGGTCTGGCGCGATCCCCTCTGCGCCGGTGCGAGCACGAAGTCATATCGCAATGCCGCGGCTGGATGATCCGTCCAGTTGCCCCGCGCAGTGATCCCAGCGTCCTGATGCTCCAGCTTGCGGATAAGGGAGTCTTTGACGCCGAACACCACATCGGAATCGAGATAGCGGTCACCGTGGAGGAAAACGTGTGTGATCAGCGTCTCGCAACCGGGGTGGCCCACCATGAAATGCACGTGGGCCGGCCGATAGGGATGCCTACCTTGCGCCTTCAGCATGTCGCCGACCGGCCCATCATCGGGAATGGGATAGGACACCGGCACGATGGAGCGAAACCAGAACCGCCCCTCCTCGTCCGTGCGAAAGCGAGCACGGCCAGCCAGCCCTTCCAGTCCCGCCGGACCTTGGACATCGTAGAAGCCGTCGCCGTCGGTGTGCCAGCTGTCGACGACCGCCCCGGCTATGGGCGTGCCGTCAATACGTGAAACGGTCCCTTCGACCAGCAGCTTCTCGCCGATCATGCCGTTGGAAATGTCCTCACCTAGGCCATGTGCGGGTGCATTTTGTTGGTAGAAGGGTCCGAGGACGGTCGTTTCGGTGGCGTGACCCGGTAGGCGGTGGTTGATGGCGTCCACGAGCATGGACACGCCAAGAGCATCGGACAGTAGGATGAACTCCTGCCGGGTGTCGTCGCACGTGTGGCCGGTGCGGGTCAGGAACTCGATTGCCGATGCCCATTCGGCCTGTGTCGGCTCGATCTCCCGCACGAAGGCGTGCAGGTGGCGTACCAGGGCCTCGCTGATCTGCCGGACGCGAACGTCACCGCTCTGCCGCACCTTCTCGAGGACCGCCTCAGTGATGTTGCTCTCGTCAAAGTTCCGCATCGTCCGTCTCTTCTTGGTTGCGCGTCACTCGGGGCGGGGTGGTGCTCCGGCCCAGGCGCGTTCCAGCATGGCACGTAACGTGTCCCGCTCAGGTGGACGCGGGTTCCAGTATTGGTCCTGCATCACCAGGGCGGTGACCTGATGAATGCCTTCCTCGGGCATGCCGAGCTCGCGTAGGCTGGCCGGGGCTTCGAGCGTGCGGTTGAGCGCGAACAGACCGGACGCCGCTGTTTCGGCACCCAGGGCCCTGGCAATTCGCCGCATGGCATCTGGTGCCGCGCCCTCGTTATACGCCGTCACGTGCGGCAACATCACGGTGTGGGTCTCCGCGTGCCGCAGGTCGAAGCTGCCACCGAGCACATGGCAGATCTTGTGGTGGAGGGCCATGCCGACAGTGCCTAGGCAGGATCCGGCGAGCCAAGCCCCGTATTGCGCGTCGGCCCGCGCTCCCCGGTCGCCTGGTGCGGCCACGATGCGGGGTAGGCTGCGCGCGAGAGCGGCAATGCCCTCTTCGGCCATCAGGGACGTGATCGGATTGGCTTCACGCGCGTACAGCGCCTCGACCGCATGAGCGAGCGCATTGATCCCGCTCGTTGCGGACAAGTGCGCCGGAAGCGACAGGGTTAGATCCACATCGTAGATGACCGTCTCCGGCAGCACCTTTGGCGTACGCTGCGTCGTCTTGCGGCCATCTTGCGTCTCGCCGAGGATCGGCGTCATCTCCGACCCGGCATAGGTCGTCGGCACAGCGACCTGCGGCAGGTCTGTACGCAGGGCAAGCGCCTTACCAAGACCGATCGTGGATCCACCTCCGAGCGAGACCAGGCCATCGCAGCGCGCGGCCTGCAGGGCCACCAACGCCTCCGAGGTGACCGCCGTCGGCGTATGCATGGTAGCACGGGAGAACAGGCCGCCGGTTTGGCCTCCCAGTTGTCGCTGGGCCGCCACGACCAGGTCCGCCTGCTCCGGGGTAGACAACAGCAACGCGCGGTGAATGTTGAGCCGCTCCAACTCAACACCAAGCTCCGCCAAGCGTCCGGGGCCGAAGACAACTCGCGCAGCATTGGCGACGAAGGTGAACGGCGCAACCATGGTTCTAGACCGCCTCGCCGCTCAGCCAGGCGGCGCCCTTCGCATACAAGGCTTCGACCTCAGGGCCCTTGAGGCCGGGCATGTCCCTCTTTACCGGATAGCCGATCCGAGCCTGCAGGTAGGCAAGGTGCCGGTAGCCCATCGGGAACTCCGCCAGGAAGGCAGGATCGAGCTGCGGCACGCGGCCCGGCGTCACCGGGTCCATCCGGTCCTTCTCGTAGATGGGCTGGCGCAGCACGATCCCCCAGCGGCCATCTCGCTTCTCAAGGAAGTCGTAGAACCGTCCAGTGCAGAGCACGTCGCAAAGTACTCCTTCGACTTCGGCACGCTGCGAGATCGTCATCTTGGTCTGCGACACCGCGCGCTTGCCAACCAGCTCGATGGAAATGCCGCCGAGAAAGTGCAGGATGCTGACACCGTTGGCCCAACCCTCCTGACTCATGGCAATGAACTCCTCGCCGGTTCCCTGAGTCCAGGTCGCCATCATGCGCCCGTCCGGGTGCCAGACATCGCGGAACCGCTCCCAGTCGCCGGCGTCGCGCCAGATCGCCCAGTTCTCCAGCAACTCGCGGATCGCCACCCGGTCGGCCGCCGCGACTTCGCCTGCATGGATCGAGATCGGGACGTGAGCGTTGTTCATCGCGCATCTACCATATACATAAACTTGTTCAAGTAAGCGTACGTTCTCGCGGAGAGTCAAACAAGGGGATGCGTTCTCACTGACGAACGCGTTTTTGTATGTAGACTGTTTGGCGGATGCGTGCTAACAGGAGAGCAACGGGCAAAGCCATGAACTCCATGGTTGCGGGGCAGGAGGCAACGCAGCCGTGCGCGAGAACGCCACGCTTTCGGTGGATCGGTTCCTTGAGATGCGCTGGCCGCGACGACCTAGCAGACCCTCAGTTCGATGCATCACTCGATGAGCATCAGGAAAACTAGATGATCGACAAGCGCGTGCGCGACGCCAGCGCAGCCCTGGAAGGGGTAGCGGACGGCGCCTCGGTCATGATCGGCGGGTTCGGCGCCGTCGGGCAGCCGAATTTTCTGATCGAAGCGTTAATTGAGCAGGGTGCGCGTGATCTCACGGTGATTGCCAATAACGCAGGTTCTGGCAAGATTGGCTTGGCCAAGCTCATGGACGCCGGACGCGTACGAAAAATCATCTGCTCGTTTCCGCGTTCATCCGGGTCCGTCGTGTTTGAGGAACTATTCCGCACTGGAAGGCTCGATCTTGAGATCGTGCCGCAAGGCACCCTCGCCGAGCGCATCCGCGCCGCAGGTGCCGGTATCCCCGCCTTCTTCACACCTACGGGATTTGGCACCCGATTAGCAGAGGGCAAGGAGGCTCGCGAGTTCGGTGCACGGAGTTGCATTCTCGAGCACGCGCTGCCAGCCGACCTAGCTCTCGTCGAGGCTTGGCAGGCGGATCGCTGGGGAAACTGCACCTACCGCGAGAGCGGCAGGAACTTCAACGCGGTGATGGCCACAGCCGCACGCCTGACGGTGGTGCAAACACAGCACCTCGCCGAATTAGGAGAACTCGATCCCGAAGGCATCGTGACACCCGGCATCTTCGTTGATCGTATCGTCCATATCCCCTACGGCGATCCACTGGAGTAGGACCGTGATCGATTTCTCGGCTTTGTCGCGCTCGCAGATGGCGGCACGTGTTGCGCAGGATATTGAGGAAGGCTGGTACTGCAATCTGGGCATTGGCATCCCGACTCTGGTCGCCGACAACATTCCTGACGGAAGGGAGATTGTGCTCCATTCCGAAAACGGTATTCTTGGCATGGGACCGGCGCCGCCACCCGAACGCGTTAATCGCTGGCTCGTGAATGCTGGCAAGCAACATGTGACGCTGCTTCCCGGAGGTGCCTTCTTCCACCATGCTGACAGCTTCTCAATGATCCGTGGCGGTCATATTGATCTGTGCGTGCTTGGCGCCTTCGAAGTGGCGGAGAACGGCGACCTCGCCAACTGGGCAACCTCGAACGCCGATGCTGCTCCTGCGGTTGGGGGCGCTATGGATTTGGCAGTGGGCGCGCGGCAGACGTGGGTTGTGACCGAGCATACCACTAGGGAGGGACGGCCGAAGCTGGTAGAGCGTTGTTCCTACCCACTTACGGCGCTCGGCGCCGTAAGCCGGGTCTACACCAGTCTCGCTGTGATCGATGTGACCACGCGCGGTTTCGTGGTACGCGAGATGGTGCCTGAGCTGACCTTTGAAGTCTTGCAAAGTCGGACCCGCGCGCGCCTGCATCTGGCGGAGACGAACAATGCCTGATGCCTATATCTGCGACTTTACGAGAACTCCTATCGGTCGTTACGGGGGTGCCTTACGCGACGTGCGTGCCGACGATCTCGCGGCACATCCTTTGAGGGTGTTGCGTGAACGGAACAGCAAGGTGGACTGGGATGCGGTCGACGATTGCTATCTAGGTTGTGCCAATCAGGCGGGCGAGGACAACCGGGACGTCGCCCGTATGGCCGTGCTACTGGCCGGCTTCCCCGTTGGCACTCCCGGCTCGACCGTGAACAGGCTATGCGGCTCCGGCCTCGACGCGGTTGGAACTGCAGCCAGAATGTTGCGCACGGGAGAGGCTGACCTCGTGCTTGCCGGCGGCGTTGAAAGCATGACTCGTGCGCCATTCGTGCTAGGCAAGGCAACCGCCGCCTTCAGCCGCCACGCCGAGCTCCAGGACACGACCCTTGGCTGGCGCTTCGTCAACCCGGCGATGAAAGTCGCCTGGGGCATCGATACTATGCCCGAGACGGCGGAGAACGTCGCGGAACGCTACGAAATCTCCCGGGAAGATCAGGATCGCTTCGCGCTCCGGTCCCAGCAGCGCACCAAATTGGCGCAAATGAGTGGCTTCTTCGACAGGGAGATTACGCCAGTCACAGTCATGACCGGAAAGAACGAGACCGTCTTTAGCCTCGACGAGCACCCCAAGCCAGATACCACCCTCGAAGGGCTGGCGAAGCTGCGCTCGCCGTTCAAACTCGATGCTGGCACCGTAACAGCCGGCAACGCCTCAGGATTGAACGATGGCGCAGCTGCTCTGGTCCTGGCCACAGAAGCCGGCGCGCGGCGCCATGGGCTGACGCCGCGAGCCCGCCTTATCGCCATGACGACCGCTGGGGTGGAGCCACGGGTCATGGGCATCGGCCCGGTACCGGCAGTGCAAAGACTACTCACGCGCACCGCGCGGACACTCGACGAGATCGAACTGATTGAGCTGAACGAGGCCTTCGCCAGCCAGTCGCTCGCAGTGCTGCGGCAGCTCGGCCTGCCGGATGACGCCTCGCACGTTAATCCCCATGGGGGCGCCATTGCTTTAGGACACCCGCTTGGAATGTCCGGCGCGCGCCTGGCACTTACTGCGGTCAACGCATTGGAGACGCTTGGCTTAAAGCGCGCCATTGTGACCATGTGCATCGGCGTCGGTCAAGGGATCGCCACACTCATCGAGAAAGTCTGACAACACACCCCGAAGAAGGAACGGTCCGATGAGCCCGACTCAAAGAGCGGACTGGCTCCTTTGGTGGCGCAGAACCTCTTGAGGCGCTCAGAGGCACCGGGCTTTACAGGATGAAGCACGTCTATTCGAACGATCGGGTGGCTGCCTTGGCAGCGCTGGCGATCCGGCGAGACGAGGTGACGCTTTCCGCTAAGGGGGCAGTGACCGCTCACACCGGCTCCCACACGGGCCGGTCCGTCCGCGACAAGCTCGTGGTCGACGAACCGACGACGACCGCATCTGTCGGGTGGGGTAGGGTTAACAACCGGTTGGCAGAAGATGACTTTGGCAGACGCTGCCATACCGTATGCAGCTACCTCAACGGCCAGTTCTCTTTACTTAAGACCTCTTCGCCTCCGCCGACCCCGCACGCAGGATCAGAGTGCGCTTAGTCGTGACGACCGCCTGGCACGCGCTGTTCGCATGAAACATGTTCATTCGGCCCAATGAGGAGGATCTAGCCAGCCTTACGGCAGGCTACTTCATCCTTCACGCACCCGACCTAGCGATTGACCTTGAAAGCTACCGCGTATGCAGCGAGACGGCAATTGCACTGTCTTTCGCGCATAAGCTCGTGGTGATCGCAGGTAATCAATATGCCGGTCGAACAAAGAAGTCGGTCTTCACGATAATGAACTGGCTGGTGCCCGAAAAGGGACTGCCGCCGACGCGCAAGCCAACTATTACTTCCTGTCGGTCTATACCGCCCGCGTCTCCGGCACCGAGAAGGATCTAGGCGCAGAACCGCAGATTATGTTCAGCACCTGCTTTGGTGCTCCACTCCTGCCACGGTCGCTTGAAATATATGGCAGTTTGTTGGGGCATCGTTCTAGCAGGAGTGGTGCTCGGTGCTGGCTCGTGGACACTGGCTGGGTTGGTGGCGCCTACGGTATTGGCCGAGGTATCTCGCTCGGGCACACGCGATCTATCTTGCGTGCGATTATCGAGAACGCTTTGGACGCTTCACCCTTATGGAGAGACCCGCACTTCCGCTTCCTTATACGCACCTCAGTTCCAGGTCTGCCCGACAACATCCTCGATCCCTCGTCGTTCAGGAGCGGCAGGTCTGCATACAATGAGAAGGCGAGCTCATTAGCAGCCTTGTTCGAGAAGAACTTCGAGCCCCTTGCATACTGTGTCGATAAGGACGTGCGCGACGAGCTCATCAAGAGCCTTTAAATACAGTAGGAATGTGATGTATATCCGGAGATGGCTCCACTCTTGGATTTAGAAGTTTCACAGATGTGGCCCGAGCAGCGACAGGTCCGCTGGCCCAAGCCGGTCTGGTGCTGCTTGCAGTTGATGCCAGTATGGATAGAGGATAGGCGGCGCACTCACCTCGTCGAGCCGTGTTCTCTCGTCTGGCGTCAGCTTGAGCGATGCGGCTTTTAGATTGTCTGCAAGCTGGATCTCGTTCCGGGCACCCATTACGATTGAGGTCACTGCGGAACGCCCGAGCAGCCAGGCGAGCGCCACCTGCGCTGCTGAGATGTCGCGCTGCTGAGCGATATCAATCAGCACGTCGACGATCCGCCATAGCCGCTCCTCGTCGCGGATCGGCGGCTCAGTCCACCCCGCAGTCTGCCGGGTGCCCTCGCCGGGCGATCCGTGCCGGCGATGTTTGCCGGAGAGCAGGCCACCAGCGAGCGGGCTCCAGACCAGGATGCCGAGGCCCTGGTCGATCGAGATCGGGACAAGCTCGTATTCGGCCTCGCGGGCTTCCAGCGTATAATGGATCTGCTGGGAGACAAAACGCTGACGATGTTCAACCGTGCTGATGCCGAGCGCCTTCATCAGGTGCCAGCCGGAATAGTTCGAGCACCCGATGTAACGGACATGCCCGTGCGCCACGAGGCGGTCGAGCGCCTCCATAGTCTCCTCGAGCGGTGTCACACCATCCCACTGATGGACTTGGTAGAGGTCTATCACGTCAGTGCGAAGGCGTTTCATGCTTGCGTGGCAGGCGGCGATCAGGTGATGCCGCGATAGGCCACCGTCATTCGGCCCGTCGCCCATGGGGAAGCGGGCCTTGGTCGCGATCAGCACGCTGTGGGGACGTTTCCCGCCGAGCGCCTCGCCGATGATCTCCTCCGATACACCCGCCGAGTAGACGTCGGCGGTATCGATCAGGTTGACGCCGGCATCCAGGCACATATCGATCTGGCGGCGCGCTTCCGGTAAACCGGATGCACCGACGGCGGCGAATTTGCCGCCGCCTCCGATCGTCATGGTGCCAAGCGTTAGGGCCGAGATCCTCAGGCCTGAACGGCCGAGCGTTCGATAGTCCATATGGTCCCTCACATTTGTTGTTATCGGACGACGTGCCAGAGCCGGCTCAGGTCGATGCCGTTTAGCGTTCGCTGCCTTGTCGCCGTAAGATATACACAGGTGGTTAGCATGTGCGAATCTTGGTGCCGTCCTCAAAGGTGATAGCTCTGGACAAAGACAGCTTTCTTCGGGAGCGTCCGACACGTTGGCGCGACCCTGCTGGATGGTCATTCTCTAAACCAGCGAGAGCGGGACGTTCGACTACCGTGGTATTGGTTTCAACACACACGGCAGACGTGGAGATCGGCGAGCATTCAACTCGAGGTGGAGGCGGCGCTTACAGGACCGACTAAGACTTCTAACCCATATAGATAGGATGTTGCATGATAGGGATCAGACTAGCATTTTCAAATCCAGGTAAAGCGGAGGAACGGGATCTTTACCTAGCGGCTCATAAGGCCTTTCTGCGGAGCGGCCGCCTTCATGTTCTGCAGTCGGGGCCACTGTTTGCTGGAAGCGGTCTGCAGGCTGGTGCACTCGTTGTTGCTGAAACTGAGACTCTAGCCGCAATGGAAGCGATTTGCGCTGATGATCCCTTCACTTTGCACGGGATCTACGGCAAGACCACTTTCATGGAGTGGCGTATGACGCTTCGACAGATGCCACCGGGAACCCCTTAACTTCTAGCATGAGACGCCGGCGTTCCCGATATCGGCTCATGCCGATACATCTGGTCTTCATCATCGAAACCGGGGCTTCCACCGAGATAGTGCGCTTTCGGGGCCGAGTGTTGCGTGGCCGTCGTCGCCGCGCGCCCGTCTCGCGCGGACATGGGAGACGACTATGCTCACAGGCATACACGTCGCTATAGCTAAGCGTCTACGACACGACGCAACGAGCACGCGTTGCGCTCGCCTGAGAATACGGGCTGCCGCTGTACTGCTCGTGGTTGTGACCGCTTCGCGATAGCGCTTGTCGAGTTGGCGTGTTGGCGTGTTGGCGTGTTGGCGTGTTGGCGTGTTGGCGTGTTGGCGTGTTGGCGTGTTGGCGTGTTGGCGTGTCTGGCGGCTACCGACCTGGATGGCAAGTAGGATCTGCGTGAGGTTCTTTCGCGTCAACAAGGCTGAGTCTCCTCTTTGGAGAGGAGACTGCGCAGGGTCTCGACGCCGACTTCGAACTGCACGCGATGTGCATGCTCCACATGCAACATCCGCCGCAGCTTCTTGATATCTTTCATCAGGAAGCTCCCTTGGTGATCGGCGTTGTTGCACGGATCGGCCCAAGATTGGGCTGGCGCCACCGTGAAATCGGGTCAGCTGGAGCGAACCGAGATTGGCTTGGCAATGCGGATCATGCGGTTGAGGATACGGGTGACGATGGCGACTTCGCCTTGCTGGACGTCGGATGATCTGGCACGCAGCTTCGGGCCGATGATATGCTTGTATCGGCCGATCATGGTATCGACGAGGCTTTGCCTCCCAGTCGCGTATCGCTTCGCGGCTGACCTCGATCCCGCGCAGAGCCAGGATCTCGCTCAGGTCGCGAAGGGTCAGCCGGTAGCGGAGCCGGCAGAACACCACGAAGGCGATGATGTCGCTGGGCAGGCAGGTGCGGTTCAGCACGCCGCCGCTGCGCTCGTTGAACTGCCGTCCGCAGTCCCGGCAGCGGAGCCGCCGGTAGCCACGAGCCGTCACCTCCCGCCGTTCCGTCACGGCTGAAGACCCACAGCAAATGCAGTTCATCACAGCAGCCCGACCACCCTCATCACCATCCAGACCCTACGAAACCGACGCCGTCTCAGCCAGACTCCCACTCTTCGGCGCGTGGCCTGACAGAACCCGCTCGGGCAGCGGCCGGAACTGGACCGGGTGGCTGAACTGACCGCCAACTTGAAAGCAGGCGAGCGGGCCGCCACCAGTCTGACTCAGCGGGAAGCGGAGAGTCAGCGGCATAGGATGCGAATGTGAATATGTCTAACCTTGCTTTCAGTTCTGGTTAGCGCGGCAACGAGATCCAACCCGACGATGAGCGGGGGTGTAGATACACTACGACAACGTCAGGACTAGAGCGGAATCCGATCGGTCTGGTTCATACCCGGCGGCGGTGAAGTAGTTGGCGCAGTCTTGCGGCGTGAAGGTCAGCAGGGCGTCGCGGATGACATCCCGCAGGTCGTCGATGGTTCGAGCGGCGGCTTTTCGCAAGAATGCCTTGAGCTTCGAGAAGGCGTTCTCGATCGGGTTGAAGTCGGGCGAGTAGGGGGGCAGGTAGCGCAGGGACGCGCCTGCGGCTTCGATCGCGCGCCGCACCTGCTGGCCTTGATGCGCGGGCAGATTGTCCATGATGACCGTGTCGCCGCGGGCCAGCGTGGGGACGAGCACCTGTTCGATGTAGGCCTGGAAGGCAAGGCGGTTCATCGGCCCGTCGAGGACCATGGGTGCGGTCATGCCATCCATCCGGAGCGCCCCGGTGAAGGTTGTCGTCTTCCAGTGCCCGTGTGGCACCGCGGCACGGCAACGCTCTCCCCGGAGGGCACGTCCTCGCAGCCTGGCCATCTTGGTCGAGGCACCGGTCTCGTCGATGAAGACCAGGCGCCGTGGGTCGAGGTCAGGCTGGTCTGCGAACCAGGCCCGGCGCCGGGCTGCGATGTCGGGCCGATCCTGCTCGGCTGCGTGCGCTGTTTTTTTGAAGGTCATGCCGTGACGATCAAGGCAGCGCCACACGGTGCTGGCCCCAAACGAGGCTTCATGCTCGCTTCGCAGCAACTCGGCCAGCTCGAACAGGCTGATGTCCTTCTGCGCCGCAACAGCCGCCAGGATCACGCCGCTGAACGCCTCAATGCGACGTGAGCGTGTGTCACCGCCCTGCGGCTTGGCCGCGACGGTGCCGGTCGTGTTGACGGCTGCCACCCAGCGCACGGCACTCGCGGCAGATACACCGACGCGCTCTGCCGCCCGACGCCGGGAGAGGCCTGCCGATACCGCGGCAACCAGCCGAGAACGAAGGTCGGTGGACAGTGGCTTTCCCATGCATGCTGGCCTCCTGCCCGGCCTGCATGGTGAATCACATCTCACCCGCGTCGGGGAATCCCAAACGATCCAGATCGAACGGTTTCCGCTCTAGCGAACGCTTGAGGCCGCGATGGGTCAGCAGGATGTCCGTATGGCCGAAGCGTTCTCCCTCCGGAATACGAAGGAGATGGTCAGTTACCAGGAATGTGTCCGACATCTTACTGGGGTTCATGTGGCAGGCGGGAGCGCCATTTCGATCACCCGCAATCCGACGTTTCTACGGTTTGCCTTCGTAAGCAGGCGTTAGCTTGGTCAAATCAGCAATACAATCCCGTAGCCACTTCTGGGCAGGATGCGCATCATTGCGCCGATGCCAGCACATTATGAAAGGCACAGACGCGATCTCGATTGGTGGTTGAAGCACCTGCAGGAAACGCGCATAGCCTGATGCTTCGACGACACCCTCCATCAGGGTCGCGATCATGTCCGTCTGCGATATCAGTCGCGGCGCCGCGTACATCTGCGGCAGGGTTACCGCCAGTCGACGCCGCAACCCTTGTTCGGCCAGCGCCGTGTCGACATGCCCGAACCGATCTCCCTCCGGCGAAACCAACACGTGATCGAGGCCAAGATAGGCATCAAGCGTCAGTTCCGCGGCCGCTGCGGGGTGGCCCTTCCGCACGACGCAGACGAAATCTTCAGTAAACAGCGGCTTGGTAAGAATCCGGCCGGGCGCCGACCTCGGCGGTACTCCTACCACGACATCCGCCTCGCCGGCATCAAGCATCGTCAACGCTTCTTCGCGCGCAACGAAGGCTTTGACATGCAGCGTGATCGTCGGCCCGTAGTCGCGCAGACAGTTGACGATGTGCGGCAGCAGCTTGAACGCGGGATGCTCCGATAGTCCGATATTGAAGGTGATGGGGGATGACTTGGGGTCAAACTGCTGAGCAAATCCTAGCGTCCGCTGAATGTCCGCCAGCGCCCGCCCCAGCGGTAACGACAGGTCGATCGCTCGCGGTGTTGGCTGCAAGCCGCTCTGGCTGCGCACGAACAATTCATCGTCCAGCAGCGACCGCAGCCTCGCCAGCGCCGCGCTCATGGCTGGCTGGGTCCGCCCGATGCGACGCCCCGCCTTGGTGACGCTGCGCTCCGACATGAGCGCGTCGAACGCAACCAGCAGGTTCAGATCAATGCCATACAAATCCACCGGATGGATGTCCTCACATATCCTCTATCGATGGATAGCATCCGGTTCCCGCAAGTTAAACAGACTGAACAAGACGATTGGAGGTATCCATGGCGGCTAAGACAGATCATCCCGGAGCCGCGGGACTGACGACAGAAGAGTTCAATGCAGTAATTGCGTTGTATGCCGCGTTCGAGCGTGGCGATGGTGCTTTGCTCGATCAAGCTATCACCGAAAGCTGGCAGGACATTCCACTCGCGCCGGGTCAAGCTCCGGGCAGAGAGGGCATGAAGCCCGTCATCACCGCGTTTCACGCGAGCTTTTCCAACCTAAAGGTGATCGTGCACGAGGTCATCGGTGCTGCCGGACGTGCCGGTGTGCGGGCCGAAATCCGCGGCAAGCACACCGGTGAGTGGTTCGGCCGACCCGCCACGGGCGCGACGTTCGCGATCCCGCTGCACGAGTGCCATCATCTCGACGAGGGCCGCATCACCCACACCTGGCACCTGGAGGACTGGTTCGGTTGGCTGAACCAGATCGGCGCGGAGCACCCGCCGCGGAATGCCTGAAGTCCATTTCACGTAAAGATGAGGATACGAAGATGCCCTTTGCCAACTTTAAGTTCCCGCAGGGTATGATGACGCCCGAGCAGAAAGCCGAGGTTGTGCATCGCACGACCGACATGTTCGCCGAGTACTTCGGCGAGGCCGTTCGCCCCTACACGATGGTGCTCGTCGACGAGGTGGTGGATGGCGGTTTCGGACGTGCCAACGAGGTTTTCGATCTGAAGGCGCTCGCCAAGATGAAGGGCGACGGGTCGGCCTGACGCACGACTTTGTCTCGACATCCTTGATCATCGTCCAGGGAGGCAATTATGGCTTCGCAGAAGAAATCTGCCATCATTACTGGCTCTTCAAAAGGCATCGGCGCCGCTGTCGCGCAGCGGCTCGCAGCCGACGGCTTGGCCGTCGCCATCAACTATTCCAATGGTGCAGACGCTGCTGACGCGCTGGTGTCCAAAATCCAGGCGGCGGGCGGCACGGCCGTGGCGATAAAGGCGGATGTCAGCGACCCCGCTGCGGTCGCGGCGCTGTTCGAGCATACCGAGCAGGCGTTCGGTGGCGTCGACGTGCTCGTCAACAATGCCGGGATCATGAAGCTCGCCCTGCTTGCCGAGACATCGGACGAGCTGTTCGACCAGACGATCGCCATCAACCTGAAAGGCGCCTTCAACGGCATGCGCGAGGCTGCAAAACGCCTGCGCGAGGGCGGCCGCATCGTCAGCTTCTCGTCAAGCGTCGTCGGCCTCTACCAGCCGACCTACTCTGCCTATGCAGCGACCAAGGCAGGCATCCAGGCGATGAGCCACATCCTGGCCAAGGAGCTGGGCGGCAAGAAGATCACCGTCAACGTCATCGCGCCAGGTCCGGTCGCCACCGACCTGTTCCTCAGAGACAAGACCAATGACGACATCAAGCCGATCGTCGGACGCACGCCGCTCGCCAGACTTGGCGAGCCAGAGGACATCGCCCGCGCCATCTCGTTCCTGGTCGGGCCGGACGGCGGCTGGATCAACGGACAGGTCCTCCGCGCCAATGGCGGGATCATCTAAGGAGCTTGACCATGGGCTAAGTCATTCTCGTCACCGGCGCATCAAGCGGCTTCGGCCGGATGATCGCAACTGACCTCGCAACCGCCGGCCATACCGCCTACGCATCGATGCGTGACACGGCGAAGAAGAACGCCAAGACAGTGGCCGACATCGCCGCCATGTCCAAGGACAAGGGCATCAACTTGCGCACGATCGAACTTGACGTTCAGGACGATGCGTCAATTGGGGTAGCGGTTGGCGACATCATGAGCGAGCATGGCCGCATCGACGTGATCGTGCACAATGCCGGACACATGGTATTCGGCCCTCTTGAGGCGTCCACACCCGAGCAGCTTGCCGAGCTCTACGAGATCAATGTCATCGGCACCCAGCGGGTCAACCGTGCCGTGCTGCCGCACATGCGCGCGGCAAAGGCCGGCTTGCTGGTTTGGACGTCTAGCACCAGTGCGGTGGGTGGGATCCCGCCGCTGCTTGGTCCCTACTTCGCTGCCAAAGCCGGCATGGACCAGATCGCCGTTTGCTATGCCCGCGAGCTGGCGCCGTTCGGGATCGAAACCGCCATCATCGTGCCCGGTGCGTACACCAAGGGGACCAATCACTTTCCCAACGCGGGCAAGCCGGAAGACGAGGAGCGTGCCAAGGCTTACGAGCAGGCTTGGCCTGCTGGCTTCGCCAGGCGCATGCAGGACGCGCTTGCCGCCACCGACCCGGAGGACTCTGATCCTGGCGAGATCGGACGAGCGGTCGCGAGGATCGTCGACACATCGCCGGGCAAGCGCCCATTCCGCGCGGTCATCGATCCTGCTGACGACGGGTCGGCAGTGTCTTTCCCGGTCATGGACCGCGTGCGCGCGCAATTCCTGCACCGCATCGGCTTCCCGGATCTGCTGCATCCCCCGACGCAGACCGTCTAAGCGATGCTGGTGCACTCCCGGGTTCAGCAGAGCCATGCTGCGAGCCGGAGGACAGCCTGGCGCCGTCACGGTGGCGTCCGTGTAAAGACCGGAGCTGGACCGGGCGGCCGAGCTCGTTGCTGCCATGAAGGCAGGCGAGCAGGCAGGTGCTGACCTTCAGCAGCCCAGACGGGAAGTGAACGACAAGGATAGCGGCGGGATGCGAATGTGACTGTGCAGTTGGCCGCGCAACAGATCACGGGAGCGCTTGGCAATCCAGACTTTGGGCGCTCGGACTTTTGGCGCGGCGGGCATTATCCCAGGCAGCCAGCGCTCCAGTAAACGCCCATCCAAGGCACGCACAGGCACCTGCTTTACCGCCTGGATCGAGAAGCCAATAAGTGAGGTCGTTCCGCTTCTTCGGATAGTTTGGCGGCTTGGATAAGCTCGGTTCTGGATGTCGTCAGAGCCTCCAGCTTCTCCAACCTGCCTGCCCCATATGCCTAGTCGAGCGTGCGGCCTGCCAGGGTTAGATGGGGCTTGCGGGCATTGTAGTAGCCGATCCACCGCGCAATCCCGGCCCGTAGCTCCAAGCCGATCTCGAACGCGTGCAGGCAGACGCGCTCGTATTTCAGGCTGCGCCAGAGCCGCTCGATGAATACGTTCTCCATCCAGCGGTCGTGTCCCTGGACGTGGTGTAGGAGGCGGTCACCGCGGTGAACCTGGGTAGGGTTGAGTTGCGACACGCAACACTGACCCAAGGACCCCACGATGACCGACCACGAGACTGCCCTGCGCGAGCTGCTGGCGAAAGGCTCGGATGCCAAGTTCCTGCGGGAGATGATCGGCTTTGCTGCCCAGAGGCTGATGGAGCTGGAAACCGAGACGCTGACCGGCGCTGCGCATGGCGAGTGCAGTCCCGATCGCCAGATGCAAGCGAAATGGCTACCGCGAGCGCGACTGGCATACGCGGGCGGGCACGGTGGAACTGCGGATACCCAGGCTGCGCAAGGGCTCCTACTTTCCAGGCTTCGTGGAACCGCGCCGGACGGCAGAAAGGCGCTGACGGCCGTGATCCAAGAGGCCTACGTGCAGGGTGTCTCCACCCGCTCGGTGGACGAACTGGTGCGTGCCATGGGGATGGACGGCATCAGCAAGAGCCAGGTGTCGCGGCTGTGTGGCGAAATTGACGAACGGGTGCAGGCGTTCCTGACCCGTCCGATCGAGGGCGACTGGCCCTGTGTGTGGCTCGACGCCACCTACGTGAAAGCCAGGCGAGACGGGCACATCGTGTCCGTGGCGGTGATCATCGCGGTGGGGGTCAACACCGACGATCGCCGCGAGGTGCTCGGCATGACGATCGGCAACAGCGAGGCCGAGCCGTTCTGGACGGAGTTTCTCCGGTCCCTGACGCGCCGGGGCCTGCGCGGCGTCAAGCTGGTGATCTCGGACGCGCACGAGGGTCTCAAGACCGCCATCGCCAAGGTTCTCGGCGCCACGTGGCAACGCTGCCGCGTGCATTTCATGCGCAATGCCATGGCGCACGCGGGCAAGACCCAGCGCCGCATCGTCTTGGCCTGGATCGGCACCGCGTTTGCCGAGGCTGACGCGCCCCGGGCCAAGGAACAGTGGCGCAGCGTCGCCGACCAGCTCCGTTCCCGGGTGCACCGCTTGGCTGCCCTGATGGACGACGCCGACATGGACGTGCTGGCCTACATGGGGTTCCCGGCGCCGCACCGGGCCAAGATCCACTCCAACAACCCGCTCGAGCGGCTCAACGGCGAGATCAAGCGACGCACCGACACCGTCGGCATATTTCCCAACGAAGCAGCCGTCATGAGGCTCGTCGGGGCCCTGCTGCTCGAGCAGAATGACGAATGGTCCATCCAGCGCCGCTACATGAGCCTGGAGACGCTCGCGCCGTTGAGCGATATTCCTGCCCTCAGCCTGCCACCCGTGGCAGGCTGACACGCGGCCCAGCCCCGCCCAGGAGAACCGGAACCGGCACTCCTGCACCACGCGTTGGGACACGATCCTTGACGACCAAGGGCCCATTACAGAAGCAGCGGAGCTGAGAACCTATGTAGGGGGCAGCGCGTGACCCTATAGGCCGTGTGTCGCGCACCTGGGTGCTTCCGCAATCCCCAGGTCGTGACGAAGCGCGCGACGGCTCAGTGATCGACGTCCGCTAACAGCGCCTTCAGCTCGCGAGAGGCGAGATCGATACGCTCGCCGAGGCCTAGCGCGGGATCGTCAAGCCAAGAGACCGTGGCATGTACGAATGCAGCCATGCCGGTCTGAGCTGCAAGAACAGCCCGCAGGTCTGCGACACCCCGCGCCCGCAGCGCGGCGGCGAGCGCATTGGCTAGCGCGGCCATCTTCGCCATCTCGCGCTCGTGGAGCGCGGGCGTGCTGGAGATGACCTCGTGCCGTGGCTTCGAGTATGGCCGGTTGTCCTCAAGCACAGGCTGGACCGACCGGAACGCCCGGAACAGCGTGTCGAGTGGCCCGAGGCCGCTGGGCGCCTCAGCCACTGAAGCCGTGAGGGCCGCCCGCAACATGGCCTCTCCGTCGAACAAAACCTCCCGCTTGTCCGGGAAGTGACGGAAGAACGTCCGTTCCGTCACGCCGGCCCGCGCGGCGATCTCCGCAGCCGTGGTCCGGTCGTAGCCACGCTCGCGGAACAGCTCCAACGCCGCCCGTTGCAGACGAGCGCGCACGTCATCCTCATTTTTCGCCACTGGCCACCTTCGCATGTTGTCAGTAACTGACATGATACCTATGTCAGTCACTGACGCGGTGGCGATAGCATGCCCCCCGCCCGGTGCAGTCAAGGAGGCAACATGCGCGTCTTTGTGACGGGAGCGAACGGCTGGGTCGGATCGGTGGTCATCCGCGAGTTGCTCGACGCGGGCCATACCGTCACCGGCTTGGTGCGCTCAAAAGAGAAGGTTGCGTCGCTTGCTGCATCTGGCATCACGCCGCTGCTCGGCTCAGTCGGCGATCTGGATGTAATCCGGGACGGAACCGGCAACGCCGATGGTGTCATCCATTTGGCCTTCGGCCTCGACTTCTCGAAGATCGTAGAAATGGCGGAGGAGGACCGCCAGGCGATCGAGGCTTTCGGGAAGGTGTTCGCTGGTTCTGACCGGCCGATCATCGTCGTAGGCGGGTTCGGCCTGCTGCCGGGCGGGGGGACATTCACGGAAGACGCAAGGCCGCCCATCATCCCTAAATTTCCCCGCGCGTCGGAGCAGACAGCGTTCGCGCTTGCCGAGCGCGGGTTGCGGACATCCGTGGTCCGGCTTCCACGCTCGACCCACGGCATGGGGGAATGTCATGGCTTCGTTCCTATGCTTGCCGCCGTAGCCCGCGACAAGGGCGCCTCCGCCTATGTCGGTGACGGACAGAACCTCTGGCCATCCGTGCATCGGCTGGATGCCGCGCGCATCTTTCGCCTCGCACTCGAGCGGGGTGCCCGGAATGAAGCATTTCATGCTGTTGCAGAGGAGGGCGTACCGTTCAGGCTGATTGCCGAAGCGATCGGCCGGCAGGTTGGCGTGCCCGCAAAGTCCCTGACGCCCGAAGAAGCCGAGGTTCATTTCGGTGCCTTGGCCATGTGGGTGGCGGGCAACGGCCCGGCCTCCAGCGAGCGGACAAGGGCGGTATTGGGATGGGAGCCAATAGAGAGAAACCTCGTCTCGGATATCGACCGGCCGGATTACTCCGGTTGACTGCCTTCGGGTCATAGCTGCTAGCCAGAGTCGCGCAACTTAGGAAACTTGCAGGGGTCCGGACACGGAACAAAGATCAGTAACTTACATGCCGCAAAAGTCCTGTGCGGAATACCGGAGTTATGCACTAAGTTTCGCACGCCTGCTGAGCATCCGTCATGAAGCTCGGCTATGCCCGCGTCTCGACCGAGGATCAGCGCCTGGATTTACAGCGCCCCCGGCTGAAAGACGCCGGCTGTGGCAAGCTGTTCGAGGAGAAGATCTCCGGTGCCGTACGAGCTCGGCCCGCACTCGAGAAACTGCTCCAGGAGCTGCGCGCCGGCGATATCCTGGTCGTCAGCCGCCTCGGCCGGTTCGCGCGTTCCACAGCCGAGTTGCTGCGCATCGCCGAGGTCATCAGGGAGAAGGATGCGGGATTACAGTCGCTTGAGGAGCCCTGGGCCGACACCACGACCCCGGTTCGAACGAGCTCTCATTCGGCATTGCACCGACGAAGGACGGCAGGCGGCCAAGCGTCGAGGCGTGTCGTTCGGGCGGCCGCAAAAGCTACGCCCCGATCAGAAGACGCTCGCCCTGTCCCTGGTTCGCGAAGGACGATCCATCAGCGAGGTCGCCAGGACCTTTAACGTCCATCCCGCTACCATTCATCGCTGCCTAAACGAACCTCAGGCGCCAAACCCGGCCTTATGACAGTATACCGTATCGTTCAGACGCACAGACCTGATACGTGACGCAACAGAACATGTTCATGACCAGCGCCATTGCGTGATTTCCGGCATGTCCTCGCCGTACGAAACGATATAGCGCTGGTGATCGATCAGCTTCTCGCGCATGGCCTTATGGACGTAGGCCGCTCTCGGTAGCAGCCCGGGCACCTGTTCGATCACGTCCATCACGAGCTGGAACCGATCCAGGCGATTGCGCACCGTCATGTCGAACGGCGTCGTCGTCGTGCCCTCCTCGATGTATCCGCGGACGTGCATGTTGTCGTGATTGGTGCGCTTGTAGCACAGGCGATGGATCAGCCAGGGATAGCCGTGATAGGCGAAGATCACTGGCCGGTCACGAGTGAACAGCGCGTCGAAGTCGCGGTCCGGCAAGCCGTGTGGATGCTGGTCGGGCCGCGGCAGCGTCATGAGGTCGACAACGTTCACGGTGCGGACCTTCAGCTCCGGCAGGTGGCGCCGCAACAGGTCCACCGCCGCCAGCGTTTCCAGCGTCGGGACATCCCCCGCACATGCCATGACCACGTCCGGCTCGCTGCCGGTATCGTTGCTGGCCCAGTCCCACAGCCCGATCCCATAAGTGCAATGCCGGATCGCCTGGTCGAGCGTCAGCCATTGCGGCGCGGGCTGCTTGCCGGCGACGATGACGTTGATGCGGTCTTGCGTGCGCAGGCAATGGTCGGTGACCCACAGCAAGGTGTTGGCGTCAGGCGGCAGGTAAATCCGCACGGTTTGCGGCTTCTTGTTGGCGAGGTAGTCGATGAAGCCGGGGTCCTGGTGGCTGAACCCGTTATGATCCTGCTGCCAGACATGGGAGGTGAGCAGGTAGTTCAGCGAGGCGAGCGGCCGCCGCCATGGCACGTCGGCCGCCGTCTTGCGCCACTTGGCGTGCTGATTGACCATCGAGTCGACGATGTGGATGAACGCCTCGTAGCAACTGAACAGGCCGTGACGACCGGTCAGCAGGTAGCCTTCGAGCCAGCCCTGGATGGTGTGCTCGCTCAAGATTTCCATCACCCGGCCACCCGCGCCGAGATGCGTGTCCCACGGCAGGGTGCGGGCATTCCAGGCGCGCGGCGACACTTCCAGCACGGCCTGCAGGTGGTTGCTCGTCGTCTCGTCCGGACCCAGCACGCGAAAGTTTCGGCTCCCCGCGTTGTCGCGTAGAACGTCGCGCAGGAAGCCGCCCATCACCGTCGTCGCCGAGGCGAAGGTGGCGCCGGGACGTGGCACGTCAACGGCACGATCTCCGAACGGTGGCAGGCGGAGCGGCCGATAGGCGCCGCCATTGGCATGCGGGTTGGCGCTCATTCGCGCGTCGCCGGCCGGCGCGATCGCAAGAATGTCTGCCTTCACCTGGCCGTCTGGGCCGAACAGCTCCTCTGGACCATAGCCGCGCAGCCATCGCTCCAGCAGCGCCAGGTGGTCCGGGTTGTGCGCGACCTGGAATGGAACTTGGTGGGCGCGCCAGAAGCCCTCTACCTTCTCACCATCGACCTCCTTTGGTCCGGTCCAGCCTTTCGGGCTGCGTAGCACGATCATCGGCCAGCGCGGGCGCTCCGTCCGCCCCGCCTCTCGCGCGCCCTCCTGGATATCGCGGATGGTCCGGATCGCGTCATCCAACGCGGCGGCCATGGCTTGGTGCATCGGCGAGGCGTCCGCGGCCGAGCCATCCATCCCCTCGACGCTGCCGACGAGGACCGGCGCCCAGCCATAACCCTCCAGCAAGGCCAGCAACTCCTGTTCGCTGATCCGGGCCAGCACGGTCGGGTTGGCGATCTTGTAGGCGTTGAGGTGCAGGATCGGCAGCACCGCGCCGTCACTTGCCGGGTCGAGGAACTTGTTCGAGTGCCACGAGGCCGCCAGCGGCCCGGTCTCCGCCTCGCCGTCGCCCACAACGCAGGCGGCGATCAGGCCGGGGTTGTCGAGCACGGCGCCGAAGGCGTGGCTCAGCGAGTAGCCGAGTTCGCCGCCCTCGTGGATCGAGCCCGGCGTCTCGGGCGCCGCGTGGCTCGGTATGCCGCCGGGAAAGCTGAATTGGCGCAGCAGGCGACGCAGGCCCTCCTCGTCCTGCGACACCTCGGGATACAGCTCGGTGTAGGTTCCCTCCAGGTAGGCATTGGCGATCAGGCCGGGCGCGCCGTGGCCTGGCCCGGCGATGAAGATCATGTCGAGCCCGCACGTCCGGATCAGGCGGTTGAGATGGACGTAGATGAAGTTCAGCCCTGGCGTGGTTCCCCAGTGACCGAGCAGGCGCGGCTTCACGTCGGACTGTGCCAGGGGGCGTCGCAGCAGCGGGTTGTCCAGCAAGTAGACCTGTCCGACCGATAGGTAGTTCGTCGCCCTCCACCACGCGTCCATCTGGCTCCGGAGTTCCGCCCGCAGGACGGTCATGGTTGACCTCGATGGGACGACGCATGCGTCATCAGGACCGCCACCGCGCAGGAGGCGACGTGCACCGCCTGGCTGTCCGCCCGGCTGGTCAGCACGATGGGCACCCTCGCGCCCACGACGACCGCGGCGGCGTCCGCACCGGCCAGGAAAGTGAGCTGCTTGGCGAGCACGTTGCCGGTCACGAGGTCCGGCACGATGAGGATGTCCGCCCGTCCCGCGACCGCCGAATGGATGCCCTTCTCTTCGGCAGCCTCCGGACTGATCGCATTATCTAAGGCGAGAGGACCATCGACGAGGCCGCCGGTGATCTGACCGCGTTCGGCCATCTTGGATAGGGCGGCCGCGTCCAGCGTCGTCTGCAGCTTGGGATTGACCACTTCGACAGGAGCGAGGACCGCAACGCGCGGCGTCTCTATGCCGAGCACGTGCGCGAGGTCGATGGCGTTCTGGACGATGTCGCGCTTGTCCGCCAGCGACGGCACGATGTTGACCGCGGCATCGGTGATCAGGATCGGTCGCGGGTAACGCGGCACATCCATAATGTAGACGTGGCTGACCCTGCGGTCGGTGCGCAGCCCGGTCTCGGCGGCCATGACCGCGTGCATGAACTCGTCGGTGTGCAGCGAGCCCTTCATGAGGAGTTGGGCTTCGCCGCTCCGAACGAGGCTCACGGCGCGCTCGGCTGCGGCATGGCTATGTGGCGTGTCCTCGATCCGGATGGCGGCTACGTCCAGGCCAGCGGTGTCCGCCGCCGCCTGGATTTTGCCCCGAGGTCCTACCAGGATCGGCGTGATTAGACCTTGATGCTGCGCTGCCACGACGGCCGACATCGCGGCAGCGTCGCAAGGATGCGCCACCGCCATCGTGATCGCCGGCAAACCGCTGCACCGCGTCAGCAGCGCCTGTCGCCAGCCATGAGTTGCGATTGGTGGAGATGTCGTATCCATTGACCTGCTGTTCAGCCTTCTTGCGGGAAGAACACAATCATCCTTAGCATAAACATGTCTGTGCTAAGTATCTCGCTTATTGAATGCTGTTCTGGTCGACGTTCTCGAACAGCTTGGGATTGTCGCTGTAGTCAACGTGCACGCCGATGATGACCGGACCTTGCACGGCCATCGCCTGCTTCAGCACCGGGGCGATCTCGTCTGGGCTGCGGATCGTGAAGCCCGTGGCTCCGAATGCTTCCGCATACTTAACCGGATCCACCGGTCCGAACTTGACGCCCGATCGGCGGCCATATTTCTGTTCTTCCTGGACGGCCACCATGTCGTAGGCGCCGTCGATCCAGACCATGTGGACGATGTGCGCGTTCAGCCGCACCGCGGTCTCCAGCTCCATCGCCGAGTACAGAAAGCCGCCATCCCCCGAAATCGAAATGACCTTTTCATGCGGCCGCACGAGCGAGGCCGCGATCGCCCAGGGCATGGCTACGCCCAAGGTCTGTTGGCCGTTGCTGATCAGCACCTGCCGAGCGCGGAAGCTGTAGAGGTTGCGCGCCAGCCAGAGATGGAAGGAGCCCATGTCGAGGCAGAGTGTCACGTCCGGCTCCAGGATCGCCTGCAGCTCGGCGACTAGGCGCATCGGGTGGATCGGCGTGCCGGTCTTCTGCCGCGCTTGGTCGGCAAGGCGCTGGCGCTCGGCAATGATGGCCTGGAGGATGTGCTCCGCCATGGCCGACGTGCCGACGCGCGCGACCAGCGGCGTCAACGCTGCGAGCGTCTGTCCAATGTCCCCCGTCAGCTCCACCGTCGGGCAGTAATGGGCGTCGAGGTCGGCTGGCTTGACGTCGACGTGGATGATCGTCCGCTCGGTTTGGTTCCACAGCGACGGCCAGTACTCCACCGGGTCGTAGCCCACCGTCACCACAACGTCGGCCGCGGCGAGCAGCCGATCGGCCGGCTGGTTCGCCAACTGACCTACCCGCCCGCCAAAGCTTGGCAGCAGGTGGGCGCTGACCGCGCCGGCAGATTGGAACGTGCCGACCACGGCCAAGTTGTTGCGATCAAGGAAGTCCCGCACGGCGTCGGCGACCGCGGGCTTGCTGGCCTGCTGGCCGAGCAGCACGACCGGAGTCTTGGCCGCGGAGATGAGCCTGGCCGCCTCCTTGATGCCGTTGGATGCGGCCGGGCCGAGGCCGGAGAACGCGGGAGGGGTGAGAAGCTTGGCGTGGGCGGGGGCCGACATGATATCCATGGGAAGGCTCACGAATGCAGCGCCAGGCCGTCCCCCTTCTGCAGCACGAAAGGCGTTGTTGAGGACCTCGGCAACCGCCTCCGGCCCGCTCACCGCGGCGCTGAACTTGGTGACGGGGCGGCAGATCGATACCGAGTCCATGGTCTGGTGGATGCGCTTAAGCGTCTCGCCGGTCGCGACCGCGCCGCCGAGCGCCACCATGGGATCGCCCTCCGCGTTGGCGGTTGCCAGCCCCGTCACCAGGTTCGACACCCCCGGCCCGGAGGTCGCGAGGGCAATGCCGGCCCGCCCGGTCATCCGCCCGATCCCGCCGGCGATGAAGGCGGCATTCTGCTCGTGCCTGCAGACCACCGTCTTGATGCGCGAGTCGACGAGCGCGTTGAACACGGCATCGATCTTCGCGCCTGGTATGCCGAACGCATACTCGACACCCCGCGCCTCCAGGGTGCGGACGACGACGTCAGCACCGATCTTCATCGAAACGTTGATGCCTTCCGGCATGGCTGTAAACTCCCGTTAGCCTTCGGCTTGTGTCAGGTCGGCGGACGCATCACGGCTGAGGTCAGCCCGCAGAAACGTCTCGGTTTCCGGCAGTGCGAGATGGAAGTCGTTCAGCTCTTCGAGCTGCAGGCGGAACGAGGCCGCGGCGACGTCGAGAACATGGCCGCCTTGCGTGCGGTCGTCGGACAGAAAATGGAAGTGGTAACCTGCAACGCTGAAGGCGCCGGAGAAGCTGGGCGAGTAGATGCCGACGAGCGTTCCAGCCGCGTCGTAAAAGTCGAACTCCCGCTGCGACTTCGCCGCATCGAGCAGGCGCCCGCCCAGCCGCGGCGGGCTGACGGCGCGGGTGCGGACATGGCCGAACACGCCGTCGAGGCGAAAGGCGTAGAACAGGTTGTCGGAGCGCCGGTGCTGGTCGCAAAGCTGGCGCAGATCGTCAAAGCAGGCGACGGGTCCGGCCGGGCCCTCCCCCGACGGCGAAAAGCGGGTGACGACGGCGAATGGCGCTCCGGCGTCCGGCGCCGCTCGCGAGACCTTGCCATCGCCCTGCACGCGGTAGACCGCGCCGTCCAGCACCACCATCTCGCCATTCAGGCCGGTGAAGGTGCCGAGCCCGAAGTCGCCGTGCTCCAGGAGTCGTTTGCACGTGACGGCTTGCGCGTAGACGCCCTCAACGAGCGAGCCAGAGGTAGATACCTGGAACAAGGTGTGGAGCGGTGCGTCGAGGTAGCTGGCGAGGGCGTCGCTCACCAGCGAGGAGATGCTGCCGTGCGGGCCGGCGCGGCGCGTCAGCTCCTTCAGGAACGAGGCGGGAATGTCGCAGGTGACGGACGTCATTCGTCGTTCTCCGCCAGGCCGACGCGCATCATCGGCGTCAGCGCAGCAGGTTGGAGCGGGCGAGCTCAACGACCTCGTCGGCGCGTCCGTTCATCACCGCCTTCAGCATGTAGAGCGTGAAGCCCTTGGCCATGCCGGCGGTGACCTTGGGCGGCATCGCCAGCTCCATGCGGTTGACCACCGCGTCGATCAGCACCGGCCCAGGGTGGGCGAGCGCCTCGGCAAGCTTCCTCTCCAACTCGGCCGGGTCCTCGATGCGCACGCCGTGGATGCCGACGGCGTTCGCCATCGCCGCGAAGTCTGGGTTGTCGAGCCCGGTCTCGGTGTCAAGGAAGCCGGACGATTTCTGCTCCAGCTCGATGAAGCCGAGTGAGCCATTGTTAAATACCACCACCTTGATCGGCAGGCCGAGCTGCTTGGCCGATAGCAGGTCGCCCATTAGCATGGTGAAGCCGCCATCCCCCGACAGAGATACGACTTGGCGGCCCGGAAAGGCAGCCTGCGCGCCGAGTGCCTGTGGCATCGCATTGGCCATCGAGCCGTGCCAGAATGAGCCGATCAGTCGGCGGCCGCCATGCATCCGCAGGTAGCGCGCCGCCCACACCGTCGGCAGGCCGACGTCGCACGTGAAGACCGCGTCTGATGCCGCCTGCGCGTCCAGCACGCGGGCGACGTGCTGCGGGTGCAGTCGGCCGCCAGGCTTGCCCGCGGCGAGCTCGTCCAGGCCGCGCCTGGCGTCTTGGTAGTGCGACACGCAGGTTTTCAGATGCGCGTCGTCGCGGTCCGCGGCCAGCTGCGGCAGCAGCGCCTGCAAGGTCGAGCGCACGTCGCCCAGCACGCCGAGCTCGATCGGGGTGCGCCGCCCGATCGCCTCCGGCCGGATGTCCACCTGCGCGACGCGCACGCCTTTCGGGTAGAACTGGGTGTAGGGGAAGTCGGTCCCGAGCATCAGCAGCGCGTCGCAACTGCCCATGGCATAGTAGCCCGACGAGAAGCCGATCAGCCCGGTGAGGCCGACGTCGTAGGGGTTGTCCCACTCGACGTGCTCCTTGCCGCGCATGGCGTGCACCACCGGCGCCTTGAGGGCGCCCGCGACCGCAACCAGCTCGTCATGCGCTCCAGCGCAGCCGGCACCGCACAGCATGGTGACGCGGGTTGAGCCGTTCAGCAGCGCGGCGAGCCGCCCGACGGTCTCTCCCGAGGGCACCACGGCCGGCCGCGGCAACAGCAGCCCGTCGGCCGTGGGCGCCGTGCTATCGCTGGCCGGTAGCAGCGCCACGTCGCCTGGTATGACGACGACGCAGACGCAGCTCTCCGCCACTGCGCGCCGGATCGCAATTTCCAGCACCCGCGGCAACTGCGCCGGGCTCGAGACCAGCTCGCAGTATGAGCTGCATTCCAGGAACAACTGCTCCGGATGCGTCTCCTGGAAGTAGCCGGAGCCAATCTCGGGCGAGGGGATGTGGGCGGCGATCGCCACAACCGGCAGGCGCGAACGGTGACAATCGAACAAGCCGTTGATCAGGTGCAAGTTGCCCGGCCCGCAGGAGCCGGCGCACACCGCGAGCCGGCCGGAGACGTGCGCGTCGGCGCCGGCGGCAAAAGCGGCGACCTCCTCATGACGGGTGTGCAGCCAGCGTATCCCGCCGTGACGCCGCAATGCGTCGCTGAAGCCGTTGAGGCTGTCGCCGACGATGCCGTAGATCCGCTCGACGCCGGCGGCGGCAAAAGTGTCGACCATCTGGTCGGCGACCGTCTTGGCCATGGTATTCACCTCGCTAGATGTAGACCGGACGGCGTCACGGACGCCGGCCTCAAAACAGCCGCGCCACTTGCCCGGGATCGGCCTCAGACAAGATGCAGCTCGCGCGCCGAGGCCATGAGGCCGTCGCGAAACTCCGGATGGGCAAGCCCGACCAGGGCCGTGACGCGTTCCGTCGAGGACAGGCCTTTCAGGTTCGCGCGACCATACTCAGTGACCACCCAATGAGTGTCGATGCGTGGCGTCGTCACCGGGCCGGTCAGCTTGGCCACGATCCGCGACACCTTGCCGTGCGCCGCGGTCGAGCTGGCGGCAATGATCGACTTGCCCTGCTTGGAGGCGTAGGCACCGCGCACGAAGTCGAGCTGGCCGCCGGAGGCGCTATATTGGTGACCCAGCATGTGCTCAGAGTTGCAAGCGCCCGTGAGGTCGATCTCGATCGTGCCGTTGATTGAGATAACGCCGTCGTTGCGGGCGATCACCGTCGGGTCATTGACGTAATCAACCGGCCAGCTCTCAATCGAGGGGTTATTGTCGAGGAAGTCGTACATCGACTTCTGGCCCATGGCGAAGGTGTAGACCGTCTTGCCGATGTTCTGCGACTTGGCCCGGTTGGTAACGTTTCCGGCGAGCGTCAGGTCGACCAAGCCGGGGCACAGCGCCTCGGTGTGCACGCCTAGGTCGTTACGGTCCTTTAGCGCCGCGCAAACGAGGTTTGGCAGCGCGCCGACGCCCATCTGCAGGCAGGCGCCGTCCGGCACCATCTCGGCGACCAGCCTGCTGATCGCCTCGTCCTCAGGGCTTCCGTTGCGCACAGGCAATTCGAGAAGTGGGACATCGTTCTCGACAACCGCCGACAGCTCGGAGACGTGGATCTGCGCGCCAGAACCGACCACGCGGGGCATGTGCCGATTGACCTCGACGATCAACCGCTTGGCCGACCGAGCGACCTTCGATGAGTAGTCGTTGCCGACGCCAAGGGACAGGTAGCCGTGCTGGTCCATTGGCGAGACGGTGCAGACGAAGCTATCGATGCCGATATCGTCAATCAAGAGCCGTGGGGCCTGGTGGAAGTTGTTGGGAACATAGCGGAGCACCTTGCGCTCGCTCTCAACGCTCTTCTTGATCAGCGCTCGATCGGACGCGGTGACGAACATACAATACGGCTCAATGCGGTCCGCGAGTTCGAAGTTGAGCACCGTCCTGCCGGCAACCGCAGTCGCCTCGAAGTAGTATAGCCTCAAGGCCTCGACGCAGCCGGCCCTCGCCCGGTCCGCCAGAGCCTGGAGCAGCGCCGGCGGCTGCGCCATGGCCATGCCCATGGCCATTTTGCTGTTGGACGGAATGGTCGCTACCGCGTCGCTCGCTGTCGTGAGCTTGCTCCTGTAGATGTCTGAGAAGTCCATGTCGGAAATCCTCCGCGCTCCTGATTAGTAACCGGCAGCCTCTTCGGGCGAGTTTCCGCGGCGATGAACAAGCATCGTGCGCTCGAAGGTCATCACCTCCCTGCCCTCTTGGTTGATCCCTCGCGTGGACACGGTTACGATGCCCTGCGTCGGTCGGCTCTTGCTCTCGCGCTTGCTCAGCACCGTGCTCTCGGCATAGAGCGTGTCACCGGCGAATACCGGGTGCGTGGCCTTCACCTTGTCCCAACCCAGATTGGCAACGACCTTAGCGCTCACCGTCCGGACGCTCATTCCCGTGAGCAGGGCAAGGGTGAAGGTGCTGTCCACCAGCATCTTCTTCCATTCGGTTTTCGCGGCATAGGCGGCGTCGAAATGCACCTGCTGCACATTAAGCGTCAGCAGCGTGAAGTAGGTGTTGTCCACATCAAGCACCGTCCGGCCCGGGCGATGCTCGAACACGTCACCCTCGACGAAGTCTTCATAGTACAGGCCAGAAGTTTCACGGTAGCGGTTCTCACCCACAGACTTATAGGCAGGTAGAAGACCATCCATTGCCATGTTCCTTTTGCTGTTATCCAAAAAGGCTAAACGGTGCGACTTGATTACTGTCCAGCAGCCGCCAGAACACGGCGTGCCTTACGGGCGACAGCCTCGTCGACCATTTGGCCGTCCACGACGCCGACACCTTTTGTATTCGCGGCGAGCACGGCCTTGGCGTGCTCGACTGCCTTATCGGTGGGCGTTAATGCTTGGTTGATAGGTCCGACTTGGCCGGGATGGATTGCCGCCTTTGCTTGGAAGCCGAACGCCACGACGTCTGCGGTCTCCTTCGCGAGGCCGTCGCTATCGTGCACGTCGAAGAACGGCGTATCGATCGGCGTCACGCCAGCCAGAGCGCAAGCGAGCACAATGCGGCTACGCTCCGCCACGAGCGGCGGCCAAGCCGTTGCGACACCGAGGTCAGCTGCCATGTCGGCAGCTCCCAGCATCAGCCCGAACAACCGAGGTGTAGCAGCCGCGGTGGCTTCGACCGCAGCCAAGCCGCGAGCGCTTTCGATCAAGCCAACGAGACGAGTCTCAAGCTTCCGCACCGTCAACAGGCGATCAAGAATGTGCAGGTGGCCTGGGCTGTCCGCCTTCGGCAGCACCATGAAATCCGGCGCAGCGTCGGACCCCAACAACGCATCGAGGTCGGCAATACCCGCCTGTGTATCAAGCCCGTTGATCCGAAGAGCGCGTTGTATCGACTTCTCTGCAGGCTTGGACAGGTAGTCGATTACGGTGGCCCGAGCCGACGCTTTATCGTCTGGCGCGACCGCATCTTCGAGATCGATGATCAGCACGTCGGCACCGACCTCTGCAGCCTTGGCAAAACGATCCGGTCGGCTACCCGGCGTGAACAGCCAACTCCGTGTTGGCTTCATGGTGTCCGCCATTGTCAGTCTCCACTGATGTTCTGACGCCTCCCAGACGTGTAGCCGCACGGTAAGTTTTACCAATTTACCGTGAAAGCGTCTGTGATATGTTTTATGAATGGCGCATGGAGCTCCGTCACATCCGCTACTTTCTGGCGATCGCTAAAGAGGGCAACTTCACCCGGGCTGCCGCTGGTCTCGGCATCGGCCAGCCTCCCCTCAGCTTGCAGATTAAGGACCTTGAGCAGGAGGTCGGTGCATTGCTGTTCCGACGTGTGGCGCACGGCGCGGAACTGACCCCGGCGGGCCAAGCGTTCCTGGCCGTGGTCAGTGGCATGCCGGACCTAGCCGAGCGTGGTGTCAGGCATGCTCAACGAGCGGCCCGGGGCGAGATCGGCGTCCTGCACGTCGGCTTTACCGCCTCGTCCGCGTTCAACGCTGTCGTGCCCAGGACTTTGCGAGTATTTCGTCGAGCCTATCCCGGCGTCGAACTAACGTTGGAGGAGGCCAACACCACGCGGCTTAGCGCAGGTCTTGACGACGGCACGCTAGATGTCGCCTTTCTACGGCCGGAAGGCGCCTCTGGCAGAGATCTTCAACTCCGGCTCATTTCTGAGGAGCCTATGCTGCTCGCGATGCCGTCAGGCCATGTCATGGTTGATGAGGGCAAGGTCGATCTTGCAAAATTAGCAAAAGACCCGTTCATCCTATTTCCACGATCAATCGGGCCAACTCTCTACGACACGATCATGGATGCATGCCGAAAATCTGGGTTTGAGCCGCAGGTCGACCAGTTCGCACCGCAGATTTCTTCGATCGTCAACCTTGTGGCGGCAGAGCTTGGAGTGTCTATAGTACCAAGCTCGATGAGCCAGCTTCATGTTGCTGGCGTGGTCTTTCGCGAAATTAAATGCCAAGCGCCGACAGCTCGGCTGGCGCTCGCATATCGCAAAGGCAATACGTCACACCTTGTACGAAACTTTATGGCAGTAGCTCTCAGCGCCTGAGAAGCACTTTCTATGCCCAGCTTCGGCTATCCGAAAACCAGCGTCGCGGCACCATCGCGACAACACCCGAACAACACCGCTATCAGACGCGCGCTCTGTGCCGGAACTACGTTGCGAAATCAGCGTGCCGCTGCCACAAACGCATTTGGCCTCCACCGTGAGATGGCGCACCCTTTCTCCTCAGCAGACGGGCATGTTGATCGGCTAAAGCGAGACGTGGCATCTTGAGGAGAAATGGGAGCTTATGCTCCCAACTCTCAACCTGAGTCCTTTGTCCGATATTCATTCGGAATGGTGAAGACCTCGTCAGCGCGGCCGTAGCCTCCATCTGGCACTTCCTCGATCAGCACCATAGTATAAGGACGGACAGCTTCGCCGAAATACTCGGCGAACATAGACGTGGTCCGGTGCACCATCTCCTCTTTCTGGCTCTTTGAAAGAGCAGCTTGCGGCACTTTAAAGTTTGCGAACGGCATTGGGTTCTCCTATGTTAGCGGATGCCGCTTGAACGGCGGGGTCAAGCAGGACAACAGGACCGTCCTGCCCATTCGGGTTGAAGGCTCATGCACCGGGCAGCGGTTCCGCGTGTTGATCGGCCTGTGCCGCCGGCTCAGTTTTGTTTGGCTTTGCTCGTCGGATGCCGCAGGTCGGCAAAGCCGATCCGATCAAGAAACTGTTCGCGAACACGGTCGATCACCGCATAGGACACCGAGGCGCCATCGCTGGCCGGGTCGACGATAACGCGGAACGGGCGGTGACCGTATGGCGCGTCCACAATGGCCGCCACGGCTTGCGCCACCTCCGTCGGGTCGGCGTCTTCCGGGACCGTGGCGGCCAGAGCGTCGCGAATGCGATCGGCGAGGCCGCCCGGCCATTGATGCGCGTAGTCCGCCACAACGGGCTCATCCGCCGGCTCCCCAGCATTGGTGAAGTGGTTCGTGCCCGTGGTGAAGGCGCCCGGCACTACAATCGAGCTCTCGATGCCGAGCGGCGCTAACTCGCGCGCATAGGCTACTGCAAGCGCGTCCATTCCCGCCTTGGCAGCAAAATATGGGCCGAGCAATGGCGGCACGCCGCCCGCCACGCTGCTTGAGCCGATCCACACCAGCAGGCCACGTCCGGCACGGCGCATGTGGGGCAGCGCCGCCCGATTGACGCGCTGACAACCAAGAACATTGACATCGTAGAGATCGGCAAGCTGCTCCGGCGTGAATGCCTCGCACGGCCCGTAGACCATATGCCCGGCATTGTGGACCAGCACGTCCATCCGTCCGTGCTTGGCGATGATCGTGTCCATTGCGGCGGCGGCTGACGCCTCCGACTGCACGTTCAACTCGATTATGCGCAGGTCGACGCCATGTTCGCGTGAGTAGGCGCCAACCTCTTTCGCCTGATGCGCATTTTTACCGGAAAGATCGCGCATTGAGGCATAGACAGTGTGGCCCCCGGCGGCGAGCGCGTTGGCGATGAGGCGGCCAAAGCCGCTCGAGGCGCCGGTCACCAAGGCGATCTGGTTCATGAAGCAACGCTCCTAAACGACGCCGCCATTGGCACGCAGCACCTGGCCATTGACCCAACCGCCATCGGGCCCAACGAGAAAGGCCACCACGCGTGCGACGTCCTCCGGCTCGCCGAGCCGGCGGAGCGGGATCATCTTGGTGACGGCTGCGACCTGCTCCTCCGACTTGTCGCCAAGGAACAGCTCAGTCGCGACTGGACCGGGTGCAACAACGTTCACGGTAATGCCGCGAGGACCCAATTCCTTGGCGAGGATATGGCTCATCGCCTCCACCCCGGCCTTGGTCGCCGCGTAAGCCGCGTAGGTCGGCTGGTACAGCCCGACGACGCTCGACGAGAAGCTGACGATCCGTCCGCCATCGCGCATCCGACGCGAGGCTTCGCGAAGGCCATTAAACGTACCCTTGAGATTAATAGCGACGTGCTGGTCGAACAGCGCGTCCTCGGTTTGCGCGACCGGCTTCAGCTTCATGATCCCGGCGTTGTTGACCAGGACGTCGACGCCGCCGAACGCGTCGATGGCCCGGTCGAACAGCGCTGCGACTGCCGCTGGGTCGCTAACGTCACCCGCCATGGCGACCGCCGTTCTGCCGCCGGACTTGATTCTGTCCACGAGCGCGTCCGCGGCCCGGGTGCTGCTGGCGTAATTGACAACGACCGCGAAGCCGTCTCGCGCCAGCCGTTCCGCCACGGCCGCGCCGATGCCCTTGGACGAGCCGGTGACAATGGCGCAGCGCTGGATGTCAGTCATCGAAGGATCTCCATCCCTGTTGTCGAGGAATAGTGCTGTTTTGAGCTTCCATTGACTGGCCACGACGGTATCGCCGTTTAGACACCGATGCGATTGACGCACTGGATTGATCTGATGAAGCCCTGATGTGCGTCGCTGTGCGAATCAGATTTACGCGAGCAGCTATTAATCTTGATTTGCTGCGCTGGCGTGCCTCACGGCTTGAGCACAACCTTCAGCGTTCAACTATTAGTGTGCACCACCCGCAGGAACCCGTTGACGGCGTGAGGCGAAGATTACTACCGACGTTGCCTGGCAATCCTGTCGGATCTGTCAGCGCTCGCGCCAGCGCGCGATTTGGCAGTGGTTGGACGGCCGATGTGGCGTCTTGAGCAGCGGGAAGACTGGACCGGCGGGATGAACTGCGTGTGCTGTGGCTCGGACGCGGTGAACGAGCGGCCTGAGGTCACGGCTCGCGGCTACCGGCGGTTCCGCTGCCGAGCCTGCGGGCGGCAGTTCAACGAGCGCAGCGGCGGCGTGCTGAAACGGTCTTGCCTGCCCAGCGACGTTATTGCCTTCGTGGTGTTCTGCCGGCTCCGCCACAGGCTGACACTGCGGGACCTGAGCGAGATCCTGGCGCTGCGTGGGATCGAGGTAGCTACGAGGCCGTCCGCGACTGGGAGGCGAAGCTGCCACCGATCATGGGCGACGCGCTGCGCAAGCGCCAGCAGGGCACGCGGCGCGGCTGTGGGAGCAGCTGGTATGTTGACGGGACCTACCTGAAGGTTCGCGGTCGCTGGTGCTACCTCTACCGGGCGGTCGACCGGGATGGGAACCTGATTGACGCCATGCTCGGCGAGCACCGGGACATGCGTGCCGCCAAGGCGTTCTTCCGCTCGGCGCGAGCGGTCATGGGCTTCCGTCCCGACCGGGTGACGACGGACGGACATGGCTCCTACCCGAGGGCGATCCGCACCGTGCTGGGCAAGACCGTCCGCCACCGGACCAGCGCCTACCTGAACAACCACCTGGAGCAGGATCATCGCGGCATCAAAGGCAGGATCCGATGTATGCGAGGCTTCAAGAGCCATGACGCGGCCCACCGCTTCTGTCGAGAGCATGGTGAACTCCGGGATCTTCTCCGTCCTCGTCGCCGTCACAACCAGATCGTCTCCGCTTCTTCGCGCCGTGTCCGCTTCGCCAAAAGCGCTCGCATCGCGCTCGACATCACCTCGGCATAAACAATCTGATCCTGTCACCCGACGTAGCGCCTCAGGCACGAGACCTGATAGAACCTCATGTAGAACGCTGGCGCGAGAACTGACAGAACCCAGTTGCTGTGCCGTCGCGAGCAGACAGTCAGACTGGAACCACATTGGGAGCAGTCTGGGCAAGTCTGCTGAACCTGGAAAGATCGATGTTGAGTGTCTGCTCGACCATCGCTGGCGGCGTATGAGCCATCCAGTTGGCAAGGGAGACATTCTTGTAACGGTCGGTCTTGAATATCTCCAGGAACACGAGCTGGTCGTTTCCGGTATTCTCGATGTAGTGGCCGAGGCTTTTCTTGATGTAGCCGATGTCGCCTGGGTTGAAGTCGGCGGTCATTGCGTGCGGCCCGGTGTTGAACACGGTCATGCGGCCCTTGCCGCGCACCCAGTACTGCCACTCGTCGGCATTCGGATGCCAGTGCATCTCGCGCATGCCACCCGGCTCGATCGTCACCAGTGCTGCCGCGATCGTCCTGGAGATGTGGAAGTTGCTCGAATCTGCGATGCGAACGGATCCGCCTTTGGTCTGCGAGTCCGGCTGCATCCCGCCGAGGTCGAAGACAAAGGACCGCGCAGACTGTCCAACCGAGCCTGCAGCCGCCTTCTGATCGTCCTGCAGCGGCCCGGGCACCGGTCCGGGAAAGATCCAGCGCTGGGTGAGCGGGATGTTTTTGAACGCATCGGCCGACACGCCGAAGTTCTTGGCCAGAACCTCCGGAGGCGTGTGGGCAAGCCAATCCGAGATCAGGAGCGTGTTGTCCTCGGACGAGCTGCCCTCGTCGAAGGCCAGGATGAACTCGGTGCCGTCCGGTCCCAGACCCTGCAGGGAGTGCGGCAAGCCGGCTGGAAAATACCACAGGCCGCCCGGGCCGACATCCGCCACCTGCGGATGGCCAAGATCATCGAGGACCGTGATCCGGGTGGTGCCGTTGCTGACGAACCCCCACTCCGCCTGCTGATGCCAGTGCATCTCCCGGATGCCGCCGGCATCGAGGCGCATGTTGACGCCGGCAATGGACTTCGAGATGGCGAAATCGTCCACCGTGACCTGCCGCGCCCAGCCTCCGGACTGGATGCGGCGATGCGCGTTGTTGAACGACGCCCAGATCATCGGCATGCCGAGATCGTCGGTCGCCGGCGGGTTGCCCAGGGAGGGGAACTGCTCCTCGAGGGCAGGATTTCGCGGCCCCGGGTTTACCAGGGTCTGCTTGCTTGCGTTGATTGCGCCCTGTGGCGGCGTGTCGGGATTGCCGAAGGTAGCTGCATGTGCGGCACCTGCCGCGCCGACGGCACCGAGAGCGGCCAGTAATCCACGCCTTGCTAGAGAGTCCATGTTGCAAGCCCCCAGTGATGACGATCATATTCATTGACTATCGCGATCAATCAAATGAACTTATCGCCATAATGAATGATCAGTCTCTGGACATCGTGCTGCTGCGGTCCTTCCTCGCCGTGGCCGAGACCCTGCACTTCACGGCGGCGGCACGTCGGCGCGGCCTGAGCCAGTCGACGATCAGCCAGCACGTGAGCCGGCTGGAACATGCCGTCGGCCGCACGTTGCTGCTTCGCGACACCAAGAACGTGGCGCTTACGCCCGACGGCGAGGATCTGAGTCACCTCGCGCATGACATCGTCGCAGCCAACGACCGGGCGATCAACCATTTCGACCGGACCGTCATGCGCGGCCGTCTGCGCTTCGGAGTTTCCGAGGATCTTGTCCTCTCACGCCTGCCCGAGATCCTGCGCGGCTTCCGGAGAGATCATCCGATGGTCGACCTCGACATGACGGTCGGCCTCAGCTCCGTGCTCTACGAGAAGCTTGATACGGGAAAGCTGGATCTGCTCTTCGCCAAGCGTCAGCATGGCGATGAACGAGGCAGAACGCTTTGGCGCGAGCGGCTGACCTGGCTTGGCAGTCGGGCTGCAGCACCTGCCCCCGACCAGCCGGTGCCGCTGGTGGTCTTCCCGGGATCGAGCATCACGCGTTCAGCGGCAATCGATGCGCTTAATGCCGCCAACAGAGCCTGGCGTGTCGCCTTCAGCAGCGACAGCCTCGTGGCCCTGATGGGCGCCGTACGCTCCGGCTTCGGGATCACTGCGCAATCCTCGCTGTTGTCCGGCTTGGACCTCGAGATCGTCACCGAGGCGGCAGCACTCCCCGGCCTTCCCGAAGTGACCTTCGTAGTTCTGGGACGCGGGATGCATCTTGAAGGTCCGGCCGCAGCACTTGCCAAGGCAATCATGGTTGACACGGAGCTGCGCAATTCGAGGTTGGAGTTCCGTCGACTCGCGATCCGTTTGCTTTCGGAATGACTACAGCACGTGCCTTGCCGCGTGTCGCGTTGTAGCCACTCGTCGGAAATCCGAGTCAGCTTTTACAGCAGCTTATGCCAAATATATCTAAGACAAACTGCATTCTACCGTTGGAATAGTGCTTGCTCTACTGCACGTAATTCCGGACAAAGTTAACTGCAACATTGCAGGTAGGTTGACGACCAGCCCAGGCCCGAAACATCCGATAAGTGGCTGCAAATAGTGACATCCGGTGGACCGGGGTAGAATTCCTTAATCTGTCCATTTTGGAGATTGAAGTCTTCGGTGAACGTCTTGGTTGGTAGGCTCAGCAGAACCTCGGGATAATCGGGGAAATTTGCGTGTGTCTCGACAGACTGCTTGGCCCATCGCTGTGCCAGCAATGAGGCTGTCAGTTTGGTCGAGAGGACCTGAGCGCCGATCTGCTCCCAATAGGCATTGCCGTCGACGCGCTCGGGGTTGAAGTCGGTGTCGACGACATCGCTGACCAGCTTTCGGGTGACGCGGCCGATTTCCTAACGGATCAGCGACGCGATCGCGGGCGACTAGCCCGTTCCAATAAGCGTGACGGACTTCGGACCGACGTAGAACACGGAGTTCTCGCTGAAGATGCTCTCGTCTTCGACGACGTAGATGGTCCACGCAGGTGGATGACCTTGATCAGCGCCGTAGACGGACTGGCCGCCGCTCCGGAAGGCGACGGAGACTCGCAAAAGTTTTTAATCGATTTGCAAACGCTACCTGCGATCTCGTACTTGTAACGAACTCGTTATCTACATATTTCGGATGTTTAACAAGATTGAGCAAACACCATAGCACGCACAGCTATCAAGAAGCCGTCCACCAAGCCACTCAGGATGAGCGGCAGTATGACCCCGAAGCCGAAGCGCGGCCGCCCGCCCGGGTCGAAGAACCGTGCGTTAGCAGAACCCACCAAGACCACCAGGGCAGCAGCGCGCACGACGACATCACGTAAAGCACTTCCGGCCAGGCCGAAACTGAACAAGGCGGAGCTCGAGGCGCAGCTGGTCAAGCTGGAGCGCACCGTGTCGCGCTTACGCGAACGGAACAAGGAGCTGAAGCGTCTGGTTCGCGAAGGCGCCGAGGCTGCCGAGGTGGCGGCTGCAGCGCCGAAACTGACCCGCTCCAGAACCTTGGGCGCAGCTATTTCGAAGGCAGCTCGGAGGAGATCATCCAAGCCAATGCAGCACGACGACTAACGGGTCTTAGGCGCAACGGAATGGAAGAGCTATGTAAGGGCCGGGGTAATTTACGCCTGATCAGCTGGGTGGGATTGAGGTTAGGATTGACCTGGTTTGGTGGGCATCCTGAAGCTTTCAGCAGGGGTGCTCCTGATGCCGAAGACCCGCCCACCCTATTCGCCTGAGTTCCGCCGTCAGATGATCGACCTGGTCCGCGCTGGACGATCTCCTGAGGATCTTTCCCGGGAGTTCGAGCCGACGGCGCAGTCGATCGGCGCGTGGGTGGCAGCGGCCGACAAGCAGGAGGGCAGACGGGAGGAGACGATCCCTGGTCTGGCAGGGTCCGAGCGAGACGAGTTGGCCCGGCTGCGGCGTGAGAACAAGCAGCTTCGAGTGGAGCGCGACATTCTCTCAAAAGCCGCGGCTTGGTTTGCACGAGAGACCGGCGCGGTGCCGTCGAGCTCTTCCGGTTCATGAGCACGAACCAGGCCTGCTTTCCCATCGCCACCATGGCGCGCGTGCTCGGAGTGTCCAGGGCGGGCTACCATGCTTGGATCCATCGGCCGCCATCGGCTCACACCGTCGCCGATGAGGCTTTGCTGAAACGGGTTCGGACCGTGCACGTGACGTCGCGTCAGACATATGGAGCGCCACGCGTGCATGCCGACCTGCAGGCCCGAGGCGAGCGACATGGCCGCAAGCGGATCGCGCGGCTGATGCAGCAGGCCGGACTGTTGGGCGCCAGCCATCGGCATGGTGGCCCAACGACCACGCGACGTGACAAGGACGCCCGGCCGGCGCCGGATCTGGTCGATCGCAACTTCATCGCACCGGCGCCGAACCAGCTCTGGGTGGCCAACATCACCTATGTGCCGACGGCGGCCGGGTTCCTGTATCCGGCGGTCGTGCTGGACGCCTGGAGCCGCAAGATCGTGGGCTGGTCGATGGCGAACCATCTGCGCGCCGAGCTGGTGCTGGATGCAATGGATGCTGCCGTGGTCCAGCGCCGCCCCAAGGATGTTATTCACCACAGCCACCAGGGCAGCCAATACACATCCGTGGCGTTCGGCAAGCGCTGCGGCGAGGCTGGCGTTCGTCCGTCGACGGGATCTGTAGGTGACGCCTATGACAATGCCATGGCCGAAAGCTTCTTCTCGACGCTGGAAGCCGAACTACTGAGCCGCCGGCGGTTCGCGTCCCAGGCGGAGGCCCGCATGGCCTGCCTCAGCTACATCGAGGGCTGATACAACCCTAAGAGGCTGCATTCCGGTCTGGCTACCGTTCGCCCATGGCCCACGAAGCCAGCCTGGAAACGGCAGAAGCCGACACGTAGCTCCCAAGTCCACAAACCGTCCACGAGATCGGGGAAACCTCAGTGCATCCTTTCACGTCCCGACCCACGCCAGCGAACGGCGCACTGCCGCCTCGATGCCCTGCAGCGGCAGCCTCGCCACTCTCCGCCACGGTTGGGCGTCTTGACCACGCCGCATGCGAAGCGGCAGCTCTATGCCGACCGGCAGCTCCGGCCTCGCGTCCAGCGCCGCACGCAGCGGCTCGAGATCCCGGTTTCCCTCGCCCAAGGCCACGTTGATCCAGCCGTCTTCGACGCGGCGCACCGCCTTGAGATGCAGGTGTGCGCACGCGTCGAGTGCTAAGATCGCATCGGCGACCGGATCGATGTCCGGGCGGTGGCTCTCAGTGTTGCCCGGATCGTAGTTCAGTCTGAACTCGGGCGCGTCGATTTGCCGCACGAGCGCGATCCCGTCGGCCGCGACGTCGATGAGGTTCGGCCGCGCATCTCCCGGGTTCTCGAGCCCGATGACGAGGCCAATCGCCTCCGCATGTCGCACGAGCGGCTCGATGTTGCGGAAGAACGCGGCCTCGTTCTCGCGGACCGCCGCGTTGGTGTTGATGACGCGGGCGCCCAGACGTCGGGCAAAATCCATCCGTCTGAGAAAGACGGCGACCGCGTCCTCACGTCCGAGGTCGATATGCGACGAGAGCGCGTGACAGCCGAGACCCGATGTGCGCAGCAGCGACGACCAGCGCGTCGCTTCGGCCTCACTGAACGCCGTCTCGTCAAACGGCTCCGTGTAGCCGACGATGAAAGCAGGCTCGATTTGCGTCGAGCCGCAGCGCGCCAAGCTCTCGAGCACGACGGCAGCCTCCCACCCGTCGTAAGGTGCTGCCGACACTGAGACGATCCGCCCCATTTCGCTCTCCCGCCTTATCCGACTCCCGGCACGACCAGTCGCGCGACCGGTGGCAGCGACTGCACCAGGCTGAGCGCGCACATCAGCACCAGAAGGAGCATGCTCCAGCCGATCACGCGGCGAAGGATCGCGGCTTCCTGGCCGACCAGCGAAACAGTAGCGGAGGCGACCGCGAGGCTCTGCACGCTGATCGCCTTGGCGACGACGCCGCCCGATGAGTTTGACGCAGCGGCGAGCAGAGGCGGGATGCCCACCCCTTTCGCCGCCACCATCTGCAGGCCGCCGAACAGCACGTTCGACGAGGAGTCGGAGCCGGTGAGTGCTGACCCGATCCAGCCGATCAGCGGCGAGGCGAGCGCGAAGCCGACCGGACCGAGGCCGGCCAACAGCAGCCCGATCGTCCGCGTCTGGCCGGAGAAGTTGGCGACGAAGGCCAGCGCGAAGATCGCCATCACCGTCAGCACTGCACCGCCCAGGCCGAGCGCCGCATCGCGATAGGAGCGCCATGCGACGCGCAGCGGGACGCGCAGGACCCCGACCGCGAGAAGTCCGGCGAGCAGCAGAAGGGTTCCCGTCGTGCCGAGCAGGTCGACGCGGAAGATCGTCGGGACCCGCGTCCCGTCAGGCAGCGCGACATGCAGACCGGGCCAGTCGAAGGCGACGCGGCTGAGACGAAGCAGCCGCGCGACGGGCGCCCATTGCGCCGCGACGAAGACGACGATGATCAGGCCGTACGGCGCGAGTGCCAGCGCCGTCTCCCGCCCCTCGCCGTGCTCGCGGGTCTGGGTCCCGGCCGCGCCGCGGGGTGCCCGCGCCACTCCGACGATGACCGCCGAGGCGACGAGGGCGGCCATCACGTCGGCGAGCCGCACCGACACGTAGTTCGAGACGGCGAACTGCGTCCCGCCGAACGCGATCCCGGCGAGCAGGGCCACGCCGAAATGCTCGCCGACCGCACGCCTGCCGCCGACCAGGAACAGCAGGATGAACGGCACGAGGGCTGCGAGCAGCGGCGTCTGCCGCCCGACCATCGCGCCGAGCGCATCCAGCGGCAGCCCCGTCGCCGAGGCGAGTGCCACGATCGGCAGCGCGAGCGTGCCGAAGGCGACGGGCACGGAGTCGGCGATCAGGGCGCAGACGGCCGCCTCGAGCGGCGCGATCCCGGCTGCGACCAGCATGGCGCCGCAGATCGCCACCGGTGCGCCGGCGCCGATCAATCCTTCCAGCAGCCCGCCGAACCCGTAGGCGATCAGCAGCACCTGGACAGGCAGAGGGCCGCCTGCCCGCGCGAAGGCGTGGCGAAGCGCCTCGAAATGACCGCTCCGCAACGTCACGTCGTAGATCCACAGCGCGTTCAGGATCACCCAGGCGACCGAGACCAGGCCGAAGAGGGCGCCGAGTGCCGCCATGTCGAGCGCCGGTCCGACGCCAACTCCGTAGGCACCGACCGCGACCAGCAGCGCGGCCGCGAGCGCCGCTCCCGCTGCCCGCTCGGCCCGCCAGCCGAGCACGCCAAGCAGCAGGAAGAGCACGAGGATCGGCGCGAGAGCTACCGCGGAGGACCAACCGAGCGAGCCGAGCACGGGGGCAGCGATTTGCCGGACCATGTGGCCTTTCCCCTTTCGTCGACTTCGGTCAGTGGATGTGCGAACCGCCGTTGATGTCCCAGGTCGCGCCGGTCACGAATGAGGTGGACGGGCGGCACAAGAAGGCGATCACGTCGGCGACGTCGTCCGTCGTGCCTGAACGGTTGACCGGGATGTCTGCGATGAGTCTCGCCTTGCGCTCGGGGTCGAGCTTGCCCGCCGTGATGTCCGTGTCGATCAGCCCGGGCGCGACCGCGTTGACCGTCACTCCGTGCGGTCCGACCTCGCGGGCAAGGGCACGCACGAAACCCAGCAGTGCCGCCTTCGCCGCCGAATAGGCGACACCGCCGAACACGCCGCCACCGCGCTCGGCTGAGACCGAGGACAGCATGACGACCCTACCGAACCCGCGCGCGACCATCCCCGGCATCGCCCGGCGCGTTGCCAGGAAGGAGCCGTGCACGTTGACGCGCATCACACGCTCCCACTCGCTGACCGATACCTCTGCGAAGCGCGTCGGCGAGGTGATCCCAGCGTTGTTTATCAGCGCGCCGAGCGGCGGCAGCGCCGTCTCCACCGCGGCGAAGGCCTCCTCGACGTCGCGCTCCGAGGTGACGTCGCAGCGGTGGCCACGCGCTTCGACACCGTGGCGGGCGGCGATCTCAGCCGCCGCCCCCGCCGCCGCATCTCCGTCGATGTCGAGGATCGCAAGTGCCCAGCCTTCGGCTGCCAGCTTGTCGCCGGTCCGTCGCCCGATGCCGCGGAGCGATGCTGCTCCGGTCACGATTGCCGTCCGCCCGCTCGACATTCATGCCTCCTTGTTGTCTGACTGTCGACAATGACAGGCATACGAGTGCCCTCTGGCCCTGTAAAGTGTCGCGATAGGCAAAGAGGGGTCCGATGGTGGCGTCCGGTCTCGATGTGATCGAGCGCAGCACGTTGCGCGAGCGCTGTCTCGACGCACTGCGCTCCGCCATTACGACCGGCCGTCTAGGCCCAGGCGACCACCTCAACGAGGTGGAACTCGCTTCTTCTCTCGGCGTCAGCCGCGCGACGATCCGAGAGGCACTGCGCCACCTGCAGCAGGACGGCCTCGTCGTCGCGCGGAGCCGCGGAAGGCTGCGTGTCCGTGAGGTCGGCAATGACGAGATCCGCGGGCTCTATGCCGCTCGTGCCGCTCTCGAGGCGCTCGCTGCCGAAACCCTCGCCGCCCGCACCGATCGTGGCCCAGCTGTCGACGCGCTCGATGCGGCAGTCTTCCGCCTCGACGCGGCCGAGGGTGATCTCCCAGCTCAGATCGAGGCCGACCTCGCCTTTCACGTCCTGCTTTGCGAGCTTTCCGGCAATGCGACCCTACTCCGTCTCTGGCGCTCGCTCGAGGGCCCGGTGCGTATCACCATTATGCATGCCGGCCTGAGCCGCGCCCTTCACAACATGGCATCCGTGCGCCATCGCCCGATCGTAGCGGCGATCGCCACCGGAGACGTCGCAGCGTCACGGGCGACCATCGTCCGCCACATGACGGAAGCCGCGGAGCGTTTGGTGCGCGCCGTCGGACCTTCGACTACCTAGCTGTAGCAGCGTGCAATCGAAGCGCGGCGAACGCTTAATAGAACACCTGTTTCGGCACACATTATCTGAGAGGTTCTGTCAGCTCTTGCGCCACTGTCTGGATCTTCGAGGTGGCGGACGCGGCGGTCGCGCTTTCTGCATGATCTCCAGTGCAAGTCGGGCGCCTCTTGCGAAGCGGACACGGCGGGAGGAGGCGGAGACGACTTGGTTGTGACGGCGCGAGAGCGAGGGAGGTTGCGGAGTTCGCCGTGCTCGCGGCAGAAGCGGTGCACGGCGTCATGGCTCTTGAAGCCGCGATGGTCCTGCTCGAGACGATTGTTCAAGTAGGCGCTGGTGCGGTGCCAGACGGTCTTGCCCAGTATGCTGCGGATCGCCCTCGGGTAGGAGCCGTGGCCGTCCGTCGTCACCCGCTCAGGCCGGAAGCCCATGGTCGCCCGCGCCGAGCGGAAGAAGGTCTTGGCCGCCTGCATGTCGCGTTGCGCGCTGAGCATCGCGTCGACCAGGTTGCCGTCCCGGTCGATCGCCCGATACAGGTAGCACCAGCGGCCGCGGACCTTCAGGTAGGTCTCGTCGACATGCCAGCTCACCCCGGATCCGCGCCGCGTGCCATGCCGGCGCTTGCGCAGCGCGTCGCCCATCACCGGCAGCAGCTTCGCCTCCCGATCCCGAACGGCCTCGTGGCTGACCTCGATCCCGCGCAGCGCCATGATCTCGCTCAGGTCGCCCAGGGTCAGCCGGCAGCGGAGCCGGCAGAACACCACGAAGGCGATGACGTCGCTGGGCAGGCAGGTGCGGTTCAGCACGCCGGCGCTGCGCTCGTTGAACTGCCGCCCGCAGGTCCGGCAGCGGAACCGCCGGCAGCCGCGAGCCGTGACCTCGAGCCGCTCGGACACCGCACTCGAGCCACAGCACACGCCGTTCATCCCGGCCACCTAGTCCCGTTACCCGCTGCTCAAGACGCCACGTCGGCCGCCCAACCACCACCAGATCGCGCGCTGGCGCGAAAGCTGACAGAACCGAGCTGGAAGCAGTGATCGGCTGGCTAAAGCGCAGATGCGCGACGACGAGCCGCGCTTCGCCGGACCGGCACGCCAACGCGGCGAGTAGAAACCGCCGCGGGATGGCTGAATGATAAGCTCATGCTCCGGTAGATTGCATGAGGAGCACCGGTTTGACGACTTTGCCCGACCTCATGTCAGCCAGTGCTTCGTCAATATGCTTGAAGGGGTAGCAGCTGATAAGCCGCTCGAACGGAAAAGCGCCATGTTTTTGCAAACGAATTAGGCGCTCAATGTTGATCCGCGGTGATCCGTCACCCATACGAACCATCTTCAGCTTTTTGCCGCCAAGAAGGCCAAAGACGTTGAGAGACATGACTCCACCATGGACTCCAACTGAAACCATGGTTCCCGATGATCCGAGCGCCTCGAAGGCCTGCGTAAGCACGGTATGATTCGATGTAGCTTCAACCGCAAAATCCAGCCGTGGCGCGATCGCTCTGATCGCGGCACCGATGTCATCTACCAAGGCTGAGTTGATGACATGGGAGGCTCCGAGGCTTTCCGCCAAGGCGAGACGATGCGGGAGCACATCCACGACTATAATCGGCCAGGCGCCGATGAGTTTGGCTGCCATGGTCGCCGAAAGACCCACTGCGCCTGCGCCGAACACAACGAGCGAATCCCCGGGCAGGGGCCGCAAGACATTGATCACAGCACCCGCACCCGTCTGTATGCCGCAACCAAGCGGCGCGGCAAGGTGAAAGTCGAAGTCTGCCGGGATCGGGATCAGGCTCGTCGCATCGGCAACCGTGTGGGTTGCGAAGGACGACTGGCCGAAGAAACGTGTATGAACGGGTTCTCCTCCACGGCGAGCAGGTGTGGTCCCATCGGCCCGCTTGAACGAGAAGTTCAGGCTGAAAGTGTGATCACAGTAGAATGGCTGGCCGGAGAGACAGAGCGTGCAAACCTGGCAGCTCGCCATGGAGAGGGCTACATGGTCGCCAGCCTTGATATGCAGGACCCCTGGTCCGACCGCCCGAACCACCCCCGCGCCCTCATGACCGCAGACCAGCGGATATGGTAAAGGCCGTTCCAGATCAAGGTAATGCAGGTCCGTCCCGCAAATGCCGCTGGCGTGGATCTCCACCAAAGCCTCACCTGGACCAGGAGGCTCCAGTTCCACCTTCTCCAGTGAAACACCCTGGCCCTTCCCGCGAAGGACCGCCATGATCGCATCCTGAGCCACTCGACACTCCCGCCAGCCCGGTCGCCTAGGGGTCTAGAACCCGAAAGGCGACGAACGAAGGGTTCATCCTTTCTGTTCACCAGGCGATCAGGACCCGCTGATCGTCAGTCGGAACGCTCTACGACCCGTCTGCATCTACCTAGCCCGGACAGTTTACCGCGGTTTTGGACGCGAGTAATCTCGCCTGGCGGATAATGCTGTCGGAAACGTGCGCCTCCTGTGATGACTCTGCCCAGCCCCGGCTGGGCCCGGCTAGCCAGGGCAGAAACTGTGGCTGAACCACCAGTTTGTCCGCCGTCAGGGCTCATGAGACAGATCCAAGGAGTTGAGGAAGGGAGGATTTTGGCTGATCGTGTTCAGCGACGACATGCAGATGAACCAGAAGTCGTCGACCCTGCCATCGCCGTGCGAGCGGCTGGTCAAGGACATCCGCCGGGCGACCCGCAAGCACTACTCTGCCGAGGCCAAGATACGCATCGTGCTGGACGGGCTTCGCGGCGACGCCAGCATTGTCGAGCTGTGCCGCCGCGAGGGTATCGCCGAGATAATGCATTATAGCTGGTCCAAGGAGTTCTTGGAGGCGGGCAAGCGCCGCCTGGCTGGCGACACCGCGCATGCCGCGACGACGGACGAGGTCAAGGGCCTGCGGCAGCAGGCGCGCGCTCACGGAGGTCGTCGCCGAGCAGACGCTCGAGCTCCGGCTGCTCAAAAAAGCATGATCGGGGGTGGGGACAGCCCCGAATGAGGTATCCCGCGTCCGAGAAGCTGGAGATCATCCGGCTCGTCGAGCAGTCACATCTACCGATCCGGCGCACGCTTCGGCAGATCGGCGTGCCACCTTCTATCGCTGGTATGGCCAATATCGCGAGGGTGGCCCGGAGGCGCTGGACGACGGGCCATCACGGCCGGACCGGGTCTGGAACCGCATCCCCGACGAGGTGCGCAGCCGGATCATCGACCTGGCGCTGGAGGCGCCTGCGTTGTCGCCACCCGAGATTGCCGTGCGGTTCACTGACACCCAGGACTACTTCGTGTCCGAGGCGTCGATCTACCGGCTGCTCCAGGCGCATGACCTGATCACCAGCCCGGCCTTCATCGTTATCAAGGCGGCAGACGAGTTCGACACCAAGACCACGGCGCCGAACCAGCTCTGGCAGACGGACTTCATCTAACTGAAGGTGATCTGCTGGGGCTGGTTCTACCTGTCGACCATCCTCGATAACCTCTCGCGATACATCATCGCCTGGAAGCTCTCCACCACGATGACGGCCAATGACGTAATCAACACTCTGGGGCTCGCGTTGGCAGCCTCAGGCTGCGCCCAGGCGCGTGTCCCGCGCAAGCCCAGGCTGCTGACGGATAACGGGTCCAGCTATATCGCCACCGACCTCGCCGACTGGCTCGACAAAAGGAAGATCGAGCATATCCGCAGCGCCTCTTGCCATCCGCAGACACAGGGAAAGATCGAGCGCTGGCACCAAACGCTCAAGAACCGGATCCTGCTCGAGAACTGCTATCTGCCCGGCGACCTCACCCTGCAGATCGAGGCGTTCGTCGATCACCACAACCATCAACGATACCACGAGAGCCTGAAGAACCTGACCCCAGCAGATGTCTACTCCGGAAGGGGCCAAACCATTCTGCTCGAGCGCGATCTCATCAAACGGAGAACCATTCAGCACCGACGCTTGCTCCATCAGAGCCAAGCCGCTTAAACAGCAACCGAAGGTCAGACAGAGCCTCCGCTCAATCCCTTCTCCGCCTGTCCCAAATGCTTCGACGACGGATAATTTGCCGCGTCCGCCATACCAAGGATCAAAATATTGGCGCGAGAGCTGACAGAACCAGCTTGATGGCCACGAACCTAGGTCCGCCGCGCCGAGGTGCGGCTTCCGAGCTGATCCAGTAGGTCAGCATTGTCGCGTCCCCATGCGTAGAGCAGTTCGACAGGCTCTACGAAGCGGTGTCCCAGGGCGGTCAGCCGGTACTCCACCGCCGGTGGAATCGAGCTTTGCACGTGGCGGGTGACCAGCCCAGCTTCCTCCATGTCACGGAGCGTCTGGGTCAGCATCTTCTTGGAAACGCCGGGTAAGCTACGTTGCAGCGCTCCGGTCCGGCAAGCACCCTGATGGCGAGCATGCAGAGTGTGCAGCACCATGCTGGTCCACTTGGTGGCGAACAGCGCCAGAACGCGACGCGGCGCACAGTCTTCGCGCCACTCCCTTTCGGCCGATCCTGGCTGCATGGTGGTTACCTCCTGGTGCCTGGGTAAGTGTTTGGTGCCGTCTAGAAGATGGCAGCTCGAATTTCCAGTTCCGCTGTCAACGAGATCGGAAGGATGGATCATGCCCAGAACGGCGTTGGTGGTGGGAGCGAGCGGGATCGTCGGCAGCGCGACGGCGGCCCTGCTGGTCGAGCAAGGGTGGACGGTGCACGGCCTTGCACGACGCCCCACCGGCCAGATGGGGGTGCACCCCATTGCGGCGGACCTCCAGGATGCGCCGGCGACCGCAGCGGCGCTCACCGGCGTCGATCCTGACGCGGTGTTCATCACGACCTGGCTGCGCCAGGACAGCGAAGCGGAGAACATTCGCGTCAACTCCGCCATGGTCCGCAATCTGCTGGATGGGCTGCCGAAGCCGTCCGGGCTGCGCCACGTCGCCCTGGTCACCGGGCTGAAGCACTACCTTGGCCCGTTCGAGACCTACGGGAAAGGTAAGCTTCCACAGACCCCGTTCCGCGAGGAGCAGGGCCGCCTCGATGTCGAGAACTTCTACTACGCCCAGGAAGACGAGGTGTTCGCCGCCGCAGCGCGCGACGGTCTCACCTGGAGCGTGCACCGGCCGCACACGGTGATCGGCAAGGCGGTCGGCAACGCCATGAACATGGGCACTACGCTTGCCGTATATGCCACGCTGTGCCGCGAAACGGGACGACCCTTCGCCTTTCCCGGCTCGCCCGTGCAATGGAACGGCCTCACGGACATGACCGACGCGGGCCAGCTTGCCCGTCAGTTGCTTTGGGCTGCGGAAACAAAGGCGGCGCACGACCAAGCATTCAACATCGTCAACGGCGACGTCTTCCGCTGGGAGTGGATGTGGAGTCGTATCGCCGAGTGGTTCGGGTTGCAGGCTGCGCCGTTCGATGGCGTCGCGCGCCCGCTCGAGGAGCAGATGGCGAACGACGCGGACCTGTGGCGTGCGCTTGCCAAGCGTGAGGAGTTGGCCGAGCCCGACCTCGCTCGCCTCGCCTCGCCCTGGCACACCGATGCCGACCTGGGCCGCCCGATCGAGGTGGTGACCGACATGTCCAAGAGCCGGCGGCTTGGCTTCACCGCCTACCAGCCCACCGACGACGCCTTCTTCGCGCTGTTTGAGCAGCTGCGCGCCGATCGGCTGATCCCCTGAGCGAAAGGCATCTTCCAAGACCACCGACTTCGATCGTGCCGACAGCCTCCATCGGCCGCCTTTGGGCGCAACGCACGCGCCCACCGGCCGTCCGCTGATCGTCACCCCCACCTTGGTCAGCCGCGTGGATGACACGCCGCGCGGTGAACGCCCCCGGGATGCCGGTTCTGCCCGGAGCCGGCATGGCCACGAGGTGCATTTCCCCGATTGGCGCCCGCACACGCTGGCTTTGGAGGGCAACCCCGACCTTGCCTTTGAGCATTGGGATGAATACTGGCGCAAGGCTCATGGGCCCAAGTTCGCCTGGGACGAGCCGGGCAACTCGTCGGACCTCGTGGTCCGCTACGACCAGCTGCACCGGATCGCCTCCGGACCTTCGTCCTTCTTCGGTCCTCCTTACCGGGCGATGGTGGACGAAAGCGGACGGGTTCCTTCCGATCCCGAGAAGCGCGTGCCGGCATTCGGCCGCTCTCGCTGGGACGGGCTCGCCTACATTGCCTAAGCAGAAGAGGCGGATATCGAGCGTACGCTGAGCCAGGAGAAGTTCGCTGAACGCATCATTGCGGACGAGCAGACGGCTTTTCGCATGGTGACCCGCGAGATCACGCGCGAGTTTATCCTGATCCCGAGCGAGCGGCACCGCGACGCCTTCAGCATGGTCAAGATCCACATGCGCCGCCCAGAGATGAGCCGTGATGATTTCCGGCGCCGACTGCTGAACGACCATCCCAACCTGGTTCTCGCGCAGGGGGCGACAACAGGCCTCGTCCGCCGCTACGCGCAGCTTCACAACATTGGTTCTACCCAGAAGGACCCGGAAGGATCGAAGATCGATGCCGTGTCGATGTTCGCTTTCGCTTCCATGAACGACGTGGAGGATTGCTTGGTCAGCGACCAACACGGTTCTGTCAGCTTTCGCGCCAGCGCGCGATCTGGTGGTGGTTGGGCGGCCGACGTGGCGTCTTGAGCAGCGGGTAACGGGACTAGGCGGCCGGGATGAACGGCGTGTGCTGTGGCTCGAGTGCGGTGTCCGAGCGGCTCGAGGTCACGGCTCGCGGCTGCCGGCGGTTCCGCTGCCGGACCTGCGGGCGGCAGTTCAACGAGCGCAGCGCCGGCGTGCTGAACCGCACCTGCCTGCCCAGCGATATCATCGCCTTCGTGGTGTTCTGCCGGCTCCGCTGCCGGCTGACCCTGGGCGACCTGAGCGAGATCATGGCGCTGCGCGGGATCGAGGTCAGCCACGAGGCCGTTCGGGATCGGGAGGCGAAGCTGCTGCCGGTGATGGGCGACGCGCTGCGCAAGCGCCGGCATGGCACGCGGCGCGGATCCGGGGTGAGCTGGCATGTCGACGAGACCTACCTGAAGGTCCGCGGCCGCTGGTGCTACCTGTATCGGGCGATCGACCGGGACGGCAACCTGGTCGACGCGATGCTCAGCGCGCAACGCGACATGCAGGCGGCCAAGACCTTCTTCCGCTCGGCGCGGGCGACCATGGGCTTCCGGCCTGAGCGGGTGACGACGGACGGCCACGGCTCCTACCCGAGGGCGATCCGCAGCATACTGGGCAAGACCGTGCAGCCTGCCGCTCCGCGATGGGACCGAAGTCGAACGACCAGAGGACAAGGGGCGCTGAGCGGAGGCTCCCCACCCAGGCCTTCACTCCCTCGTTCAGCAGGCGGTAGTAGAGAAGGATGCTCTCCCAGCTCATGCCTCCCAGCAGCCCGACGCCGATTGCCAGGACGAGGCTGGGCGGCCTCGTCGCGGAGCTCTGGCCAGGCAACCCCTACGAGGTGCGCGACGCGGGCGGACCGGGCGTGATCGGCTTCGCTTTCGAGGCGCAGACCGGCGAGGATGCCATCGCCTCCGACCGAGCCCAGCCGTTCCGCCGCAGGGTAAACACGCTCGCGTGGATCCCGCCGGCTGCCCGGCCTACTCCAGCCTGCGCACGGGCGGCGAGTATCTCGTGCTGCGCGGCTTCGACGCGAACGCCGTGGCGCATCCAGACGCGCCCGAGCGCACGGTCAACGATGCCGTTGATCCGACCGCCGTCGTGGCGGCGCGGGCGCTGCGCCGTTGGCTACTCTGGGCGCGGACAAGATCCGAGGACGCTCCAGCACCATTCGCAGCGGCAGAAGCGGTGGAAGTCCTGCGAGCGGCGCTGCTGCGTTGGTTCCAGGGCAGCCCGGGACGTGTGGCTGGGTGGCTGACCCCGACGCGACTCACCGCGATCGACCGAGTGATCACCGAACGCATGGCACAGCGGATCGACATCGCAGCGCTCGCAGCGGAGCTCGGCTTGTCGACGGGCTTTCTCGTGCTCGCCTTCCACGGCGCGCTCGGCATCACGCCGCATCGCTACCTTATGGAGCGCCGCCTGGCCCGCGCCCGCGTGGAGCTGGCCTCGACCTCGAAACCCATCTCAGCCATCGCGGCGGAATGCGGGTTCGCCGACCAAGCGCACCTCACCAGGCACATGCGTATGGTGCTGAGCACGACACCGGCCGAATACGGCAGTCATTCCGGGCATAACGACGACGCAAGCGCGGTCAGGGTAGATGGTTGGTCGTTCCTTGATCTACCTCTACGGACCACTCGATCAAAGCCGATCCGCAGGAGATCGCCCGTGCTTCACAACGACCCCGTTGCCTCCATCAAGCCCGAAGTGGTCGCATTGCGCCATCTCATCCACGCCAACCCCGAACTCGGCTTCGAGGAACACGGGACGGCACAGCTCGTCGCGACCCAGCTCCGGTCGTTCGGGCTGGAGGTTCACGAGGGCGTGGGCGGGACCGGCGTCGTCGGCATCTTGCGCAGAGGGACAGCATCCTGCGCGATCGGGCTCCGGGCCGAGCTCGATGCCCTCCCTGTGACCGAGCGCACCAACCTGCCTTACGCATCCGTGAAGCCGGGCGTGATGCACGCCTGCGGGCACGACGGCCATACCGCCATGCTGCTGGGCGCGGCAAAGCTCTTAAGTCAGGCGCCGAAGTTCGACGGCACTGTGGTCTTCCTGTTCCAGCCGGCCGAGGAGAACGGGGGTGGCGGCCTGCGGATGATCGAGGACGGCGTGTTCACGCGCTTCCCGGTCGACTCCGTCTACGCGCTCCACAACTGGCCGGGCGCCGAGTTCGGCACCATCTCCGCCCGCGTCGGACCGCAGATGGCGGCGGTCGACGGCTTCGAGCTGAGCTTCGAGGGCCGTGGCGCGCATGCCGCTATGCCCCATTTGGGAGACGATCCCGTCCTCGCGGCCGGCGCCTTCATTGGCGCGCTGCAGCGGGTGGTCAGCCGCTCGGTTGATCCGACCACGTCCCTGGTGGTCAGCGTGACGCAGGTGCATGGCGGCAACGTCGGCAACATCGTGCCCGGCCGGGTCTGGCTGCAGGGCACCTGCCGCTTCTTCGACCCCGCGCTGTCCGACCATTGTGAGCGGGTGATCGGCGAGATCGCGCACGGGATCGCGACGGCCCACGCGGTCAAGGACGCGTTCGTCTACCGGCGCGGCTACCCGCCCCTCGTCAATACGCCCGAGGCGACCGCGCGGGCGATCGAGGTCGCGGCTCAGGTGGTGGGGCCGGACCGCGTGAGGACCGATTTCGCGCCGAGCCTCGGCTGCGAGGATTTCGCCTACATGACCCGGGCCGCGGGCGGAACCTACGCCTGGATCGGGACCGGGGCGGTCGGGCACGGCGAGGGGCTACATGGCGACCGCTACGTGTTCAACGACGAGATCGTGCCAATCGGCCTGCGCTACTGGCTGGCCCTGGTGGAGCATTGCCTGCCGGCCGATCCCCTCCGTCCTGCTGCGGCGTAGCGGGATGGACACACCCATCGACCTGCGCTCCGACGGCAGCACGACGCCCACACCCGGGATGCGCGACGCGATGATGCGGGCCATCGTGGGCGACGACCAGTACGGGGAGGATCCCTCCGTCCGCGCGCTCGAGGAGTGCGTCGCTGCGCTGCTCGGGAAGGAGGCGGCGCTGTTCGTCGCCAGCGGGACCATGGCGAACCAGGTCGCGCTACGGGTGCTGACGCGTCCGGGCGACGAGGTCGTGGTGGGTGGCGAGGCCCACATCCTGTGGCACGAGACCGGCGCCGCCTCGGCTCTTGCCGGCGTGCAGATCCGGTCGATAGGCATGACCGGCCTGTTCGACGCCAATGCGTTTCGAGATAGCCTCAAGCCGAGGGGTCACATGGTGTTCCCGCCAACCGGGCTTGTGATGATTGAGAACACCCACAACCGCGGCGGCGGCCTTGTGTTCCCCCACGCCGATGCGGTCGAGATCTGTGCGGCTGCGGACGAGCTCGGCATCGCGACGCTGCTGGACGGGGCACGTCTGTTCAATGCCGCGTGCGTGACCGGGCTGCCGGCCGCCGAGCTCGCCAGGCCGTTCCGCTTGGCTTGGATCGCGCTGTCCAAGGGGCTCGGCTGCCCGGCCGGAAGCGTCCTCGCCGGCTCGGCAGCCGACATCGGAACGGCGCGGCGCGCCAGGCGCATGATGGGGGGAGCCATGCGGCAGATTGGCTTCCTGGCGGCGGCCGGTCTGTATGCGCTGGACCACCATGTCGACCGCCTTGCGGAGGATCACGCCAACGCGCTCGCGTTGGCCGAGGTGCTATCTGCCTCGCCGGCCTTCGGCGTCGACCTCGCCTCCATCCAGACCAACATCGTGATCGCCGAGATGCCGGAGGATGCACCCGATGCGGCGACCATGGTTGCCCGTGCGCGGGAAGCGGGCGTGCTGATCCTCGCCTTTGCTGCGCGCAGGATCAGGATGACGACCTATCTCGGCATCGACCGCCAGGCCTGCCTCGCGGCGGCCGACATCCTGGTCAGGGCGGCTTCTGGTTGTTGATCCCTACCGGTGCTGGCACTGGCCCGCCGAAGGCGCGCTCACGATCACCCTACATCGGCCGTGTCCATTTCTCTCGGAAGGTGCGCCGGGTTGCCGCTTCAACGCGCTACGATGACCAGGATGGCGATGCCGGTCACAAGGCCAATGGTCAGGGGACCAGATATCCTCGGCCAGCGTGATTGCATGATTGATCCGCCTGCCAGTCGGCGCAGCACGCCCGAATGCACGCCGTGGAGGGCCGACAGCAATACGACGAGCACGAGTTTCGCCTGGAGCCGCAGGCAAGGGAATCATCCTCCCCGCTGGGCCAGCATCAGGCCCAGGGCCCAAACGACGAGCATGGCTGGGTTGGTGACGAGCCGGTGCCAGTGGTGCAGGCCACGCACGACACTTCGTCCTTCCTTCGACAATGAGCCAGCGCCTTGAAGCATCGGCAGGAGCATTGCGGTTGCGAGCACGCCACCCACGAAGGTGATCGCGGCGGCGACGTGCAGGGCCTTGAGCCAGAGGTAAAGCACCGCTGCTTCAGGCAAGGTCGACATCCGGCCGCGACCGGGCAGCAGCCTTGCGCAACAGGAACGGCAGGTTGGCGAAGCCGCCGAACGGGATAAGGGCCACCAGCAGCAGACGTACGGTTTCCCCACGCGTCCACCCGCCTCCCGCCACCGTCTCGATCACGGACAGCATATAGAATAGGAACGCGAGCCCGTGCACCGGGCCGAGGATCGCCGTCGCGGTCGACCAGCCGCCGAGGTGCTTCAGTGGCACCGCGACGAACACCAGCAGGACCAGGGTGGAACCCTCGAGGAACGACGCAGCCTCCGGCCGCCGTCGCTCCGCGGCGATGGACGAAGTCACGTGGCGGTGCACGTCCTGCCCGACGCCTCGCTTCGTTTCGTGCTCACGTGCTCTGTCCTTCTTGTTCGGCCTGCGACCGGTGGAGGACACAATCGCCTATAGCGGTATTGGCGCGAGTGGCTGGAGAACCGATCTGCGCTGGAATCCAGCCAGGGTCGCGCGGTATACGCTACGGACCTGTTGCCCGGGCTGCCGGAGGGAGATCGCCGCCTGGTGCATATCGTGGCCGTCGTTGCCTTGCACGACTGGTGCCGTTCGATCTCACCATGCCATGCGAGGTGTTCGGCCGTGCGGCCCTGCCCGGCGCGGAACCACCGTACGAGGTGCGGGTGTGCGGCGAGGCCGGTTTGGTCCGGTCCAGGCACTTCGACGTTCGCGTGCCTCGGCGTCTCGACGGCCTCGCCGACGCCGGCACCGTGATCGTCCCGGGGATCGAGGACGTCGCGGCGCCGGTGTCGCCCGGGGTCGTCGCGGCTCTGCGTGCCGCCGCGGGTCGCGGCGCCCGCATCGCCTCGATCTGCTCCGGCGCCTTCGTGCTGGGGGCAGCCGGCCTGCTGGACGACCGGCGCGCCACCACGCACTGGCTCGCGGCGCCGCTGCTGGCGGCGCGCTACCCGCGGGTGCAGGTGGACGTGGACCTGCTCTACGTGGACCAGGGCCGCATCCTGACCTCGGCCGGCGCGGCCGCAGGGTTTGATCTCTGCCTGCACATGCTGCGCCAGGATCACGGCGCCGCCGTCGCGGCCGATGCCGCCCGCCTGGCGGTGGTGCCGCTGGAGCGGCAGGGCGGGCAGGCCCAGTTCATCACCCGCCCGCCGCCCACCTCGTCAGCCAGCCTGGCGCCGCTGCTACAGTGGCTCGACGAGAACCTGCACCGCCCAATGAGCCTCGACGAGATGGCGCGGCAGGCCGCGACCAGTTCGCGGACCTTCAGCCGCCGCTTCCGGGAGCAGACCGGAACCACCCCGCTGCAATGGCTGCTGACGGCGCGGATCCGGCGCGCGCAGTCACTGCTGGAAACCGCCGGCCTGTCGGTCGAGGAGGTCGCGACCCAGTCCGGCTTCGAATCCGCGCCGACCTTCCGGGACCGGTTCTGCCGAACCGTCGGCCTCAGTCCCACCGCCTACCGCAAGGCCTTCGGCGCTGCGGCGGCCACCCGGCGATGAGTGTGTGTGTCAGGGCCCGGTTGGCGGCCCGCTCGGTTCTGTCAGCTCTTGCGCCACTGTCTGGATCTTCGAGGTGGCGGACGCGGCGGTCGCGCTTTCTGCATGATCTCCAGAGCAAGTCGGGCGCCTCTTGCGAAGCGGACACGGCGTGAGGAGGCGGAGACGACTTGGTTGTGACGGCGCGAGAGCGAGGCAGGTTGCGGAGTTCGCCGTGCTCGCGGCAGAAGCGGTGCACGGCGTCATGGCTCTTGAAGCCGCGATGGTCCTGCTCGAGACGATTGTTCAAGTAGGCGCTGGTGCGGTGCCAGACGGTCTTGCCCAGTATGCTGCGGATCGCCCTCGGGTAGGAGCCGTGGCCGTCCGTCGTCACCCGCTCAGGCCGGAAGCCCATGGTCGCCCGCGCCGAGCGGAAGAAGGTCTTGGCCGCCTGCATGTCGCGTTGCGCGCTGAGCATCGCGTCGACCAGGTTGCCGTCCCGGTCGATCGCCCGATACAGGTAGCACCAGCGGCCGCGGACCTTCAGGTAGGTCTCGTCGACATGCCAGCTCACCCCGGATCCGCGCCGCGTGCCATGCCGGCGCTTGCGCAGCGCGTCGCCCATCACCGGCAGCAGCTTCGCCTCCCGATCCCGAACGGCCTCGTGGCTGACCTCGATCCCGCGCAGCGCCATGATCTCGCTCAGGTCGCCCAGGGTCAGCCGGCAGCGGAGCCGGCAGAACACCACGAAGGCGATGATATCGCTGGGCAGGCAGGTGCGGTTCAGCACGCCGGCGCTGCGCTCGTTGAACTGCCGCCCGCAGGTCCGGCAGCGGAACCGCCGGCAGCCGCGAGCACGGCGAACTCCGCAACCTCCCTCGCTCTCGCGCCGTCACAACCAAGTCGTCTCCGCCTCCTCCCGCCGTGTCCGCTTCGCAAGAGGCGCCCGACTTGCTCTGGAGATCATGCAGAAAGCGCGACCGCCGCGTCCGCCATCTCGAAGATCCAGACAGTGGCGCAAGAGCTGACAGAACCCCTTGGAGTGGGAAGCGGTCATCGACTCACACCCGCCGAAGCAGCAAGCTCTCTCGCTCTACAGGGCATAGTGGATGCCGGACAGGTGTTCCAACTCATCGAAGAGGCGTTCCGCTGCAGCCACATCGTTGGCAAACGGGGCCGTGGCCATCTCAACCGGGTGCCCGCGAAGCTTGAACAGCCCACCCGGCCCGTAATAGCCGCCGGGCCTCGCATGGGGATGGGTCGCCGCCATCAGGGTCGGCTCCGCCCCCATGGCGGCACCCTGCATGATCGGCGTCACCGCCCATCCCATGAGCCTCATGTTCAGCGAGGCCGCCGCACCCAGGTTGGTGTGCGAGGCGCCGGGATGGCAGGTGGTCGCCAGCAGCCGATCGCCGGCCCGCCGCTGCAGCGCGCGTGTGAAGAGGATGTTGGCCAGCTTCGTCTTGGCGTAGGCGCGGATCGGCCGGTAGCTCGCCGTCGAGTCCAGGTCCTTGATCGGCACCGGGCCGCCGATCGTGTGCGCGAAGGAAGATACGGTCACGACGCGCGGCGCTTTCCCGCGCAACAACGCGGGCAGCAGCAATCCGGTCAGGCGGAACGGCCCCAGGACGTTGGTCGCGAACTGCCGCTCATGGCCGTCGACGCTGTTCTCGCGGCGCGGCAGCGCCATGACGCCGGCGTTGTTGACGAGGGTGTCGATCGCCGGCGCGGCCCGCAGTTGCTCCTGCGCGAAGGCGTCCACCGATCCAGGATCCGTCAGGTCAAGCACCCCCGTGCGCAGTGTCGCCGCCGGAACCTCGGCATGGATGCGCGCGGCGGCATCCTCAGCCTTGGCGAGGCTGCGCGCGGCGATGGTCACCTCCGCGCCTGCGCGGGCCAGCTCAAGGGCGGTATGCCAGCCGATGCCGCTGTTCGCCCCCGTCACGATGATCCGCTGGCCCGCCTGGGACGGCAGGTCTTGGATGGTCCACTGTTTGCTCATTGCGCTGGCATGGCCCATCTTGTTACCATCCGCAATCAGGTACCTTGAGGTAACAAGATTGCTCGAACGCACTGTGAGTGCCGCGCATGACGTCGATCCGTGCGCCACGGTGACGATGGACCAGCAACGCCTTGTCCGCGACATCCTGTCGCGCGTCGTGGACAAGTGGAGCCTTTGGGTGCTGAGCGAGCTTACGGACGACGGGCCGCTGCGCTTCTCCCGCCTGCTGGAGCGGGTGGATGGCATCAGCCAGAAATCCCTGACAGCAACGCTTCGGCAACTGGAGCGGGACGGGTTTGTGACCCGGACGGTGATCACCAAGTCACCGATCCGCGTCGACTACACAGCAACCAAGGCTGGATTATCGCTCGTCGAGCAGGTGCAGCCGTTGTGGCTTTGGGTGCTCGACCACCTGCCCGAATTTCATCAAGCCCGCAGCGCATACGACACACAGGTCGGGAGTTAAGCGGGCAACGCCACGCCGTCGTGCAACAGAGCCTTGGCAAGTGCCACGTCGTCCGCCACGACCCAAGGTTGGCTCATTCCGCCCTACGTGGACCTGTCAGAACAGGGGCGGGATAGCTTGGGGCGTAGTACTAGCCCTGGCGAGGTTGCGGCCGTGGTGGTGGCCGACAAGGCTGTGCAGCGCGAGCGGGACGCACGGTGGAGCTACCTGCAGGGGACCTACCGTGATCCGCACGCGGCGCGGGCGGCACTGGACGAGCTGGTCAAGCGGCAGGGATAGACGAGTGCCGCGGCCCGGTTGCGCGCGAGCCGGAGCAGTTTAGCGAGCTGCGGGGTAAGGAAGGGTTCTTCGCAGGCGCAAAGGCCCGGTTGGAGCGGGAGACGGCGCAGCGCGTGGCTGGCGCCATCGGGCCGAGCCTGGAGCGGACCGGCGCGGCAGAGGCGAGTGCGGAGCGGAACTACCGCAGCGGTGTGGATGCGCAGTGTGCGGCGGACGCAACCGGTATCCCGCGGCTATCCACCGCAGCCGAGTCGGCGATCAGCAGCGTAGCCACGGCGAAGGATGACCAAATCCGGGACGAGGCATGGCGGGCTGTGCAGGGGGACGAGTGTGTCGCGGGCGAACTGCGGGCCTTCGGGGTCGCTGTCGAGCAGCGGTTTGGGGAGGGGGGCGTACGTGCCATGTTGCGGGCTGGAGGGTGGCCGGGAGCTTTCACGTCGCCGTCCGTCCCGGCCGAGCAGCGGCCGGAGCTAGACCGGGTGGCCAAGTTGGCTGTTGCCGTGAAGACTGGCGAGCGGGCTGATGCAAGTCTTGCTCGGCGGGAGGTGGAGGGTCACCAGCAGAAGCAGCGGCGCGGCATGCGAGTGTGACGAGGTCCGATTTTGTTTTCAATGCTAGTTAGTGCGGAGGCCGGCCTCCAGCATGACAACATCTTGGCTGACCGATCCCGTTCTCACCCGGTCCGTACGATGCGATAGAGTGCATTCTCGACATCCGCTGCGACGTAGAGCGAACCGTCGGTGCCGACCGCCACGCCACCTGATCGTGGATAGGGCGCATTGAGATGCCCGACTGGCAAACCGCGAGCGACCTGGGTTGTAACGCCGCTCGCAACCTCGACCAGCGATAGGCGTCCGTCCCGAGCATCGAGTACCGCAACCGTCCGTTCCGGCCCAATTGCAATGGCGCACATTGCGCCAAATCCGTCGGCTACGACGTGGACCGCACCCTCGGACGTGGACACGAGAAGCAGGCGTCCCACGCCGCTCTCGGCGACATAGACCGCGTCGTCTCCTGCGTCGACGAGCGCGGAGGGGCTGTTCAGGCCGTCCACAATGGTGGTGTGGGCGTCGCCTTTCACGCGAACAAGCCGCCCAGCCTCCGGCTCCGCCACGATCAGGCTGCCGTCCTCGCACTCGATCGCGGCACTTGGCCGATCAAACCCGTTGACGTCGCGGACGTAGCGACCGTCCCGATCGTAGAGCTGCACCACGCCCAAGCCCTCGCCGGTGAGCACGACATGGCTCGGTCCCACGCTGACCGAACTCGGGAACTTCAGCGGCGTCGCGATGCTCCGCGCCACGTCACGCACAGCCCCGGTGCGCACGTCCACGATGCGATAGGCGCCGGTGTCGGCGACGTGAATCTCGTCGCCCGCGGGCCCGGTCGCCATCGCGATCTTGCGCGGAAAGGCGAGGGCACCGGAGACGATCGCCCGCACCGCGCCGGTCCGCGGGTCGACCGCATGGATGCCGTTGTCGGCCATGTTGCTGACGTAGATCAGCCCATCCGCGCCGACCACCATGTTGTCGGTCGCCGTGGCGAGTTTGGCGATGGCGCGCTTGCGCCAGTGCTCGCCGTCCCGGTCGAGCGCCCAGAGTTCTCCGGTCTCGTCGTCGAGCACGTAGAGCTGATCGGCTGCGTCGAACCTGACCGCGCCCGGCTTGTGGAATCCGTCGGCGAGCACCGTGGTCGCCCCGCTCTCCGGATCGACCTGCACCACCTGCCCTCGATCCCAGGAGGGCGCGTAGATCATTCCGTCAGAACCGAAGTGGAAGGCGTTGAGCCCACCGGTTTGGTCGGCCACCAGCCGCGGCTGGGCAGCCCCGGCGAGATCAACCTCCCACAGGCCCTCGCCCATAAATACTTGGCCCACGAACAGGCGGGCGCCGTCGCGGGTCAGCGCGATCGAGTTGATGCCGGGAAGGCCGGTGGCGAGGTCGCGCATGCTGCCGTCCGGATAGCGCCGGCGGACCGCGCCCTCCATGAACGCGGTCCAGATCAGGTCGCCGCCGGGCGCAAAGGCGAGATCGTCGGCCTCGCCCGAGAACGGCCCGACCTCGACCGTCACCTGGCCGGTCACGATGTCCAGTGCAAAGATGCTCTCGCCGGACACGCTGGCGACGTAGAGCCGCCCGTCGGGTCCGAAGGTGACGCCGTTAGCGGTGTGGAATCCCGATCCGGCGACGATCCGCTCGATTGCGTAGCCGGGCTCAAGCCGGATCGCGGCGTGGGCGCTGTCGCTCTGCTGGGTCATGTGCTTTCCTTCAGGAAATCTTGAACTATGCCGGCGATCTCTGCGGGTTGGCTCTCCAACGCCGCAAGAAAGCTGACCGGGATCGATACCGTGGTTGCGTTCGGCATGAGCGCGCTCAGCCGCGAGCCCTGCTCGCCGAAGTGCGCCTCCTCGGGGGTGGTGAATTCCAGCACCAGCGTTCGCGCGGGGATGTGTGCGACCACTTCGGCCAGGTCAAAGTCGAACACCGCGCGATAGATGGAAGCGGCGCTTTGCCGCCCGCGCAGCAGGTCGATCGCGGTTTGTGCTGCGCGCTCGATGAGCCTTGGCTCGGCCTGCCCCGCAAGCAATCCGTCGGGCCACCATGCGGCATCGACCGCGAGCTTGGTGCGAAGCCAAGCACGCACCAAGCCGTCGGCGCTATCGTCCGCCTCGCCGTAATGCGCGGCGAACCTGCCCAGGCCGGCGTTGCGCCGGTCCTTCTCGGGCGTCAAGCTGTGGGTCTGCCCGGCAAGCACCAGCCGGTCGACGAGTTCCGGTCGATCGGCGGCGAGTGCAGCGGCAACCTTGTTGCCGGTATGCATTCCGAACACGTTTGCGCGCTGGATCCCCAGCGCTGCGAGGAAGTCGGCGACGCAGGCCGCGACCGCGGGCACCGACATCGGATCAGGCAGGGAGTGCGAGTCGCCCAGCCCCGGCAGGTCGATGGCGATCACGCGCTGGTCTCGAGCCAGAAGCGGGATCAGCCGCTCGAACGATCGCCAGCCGCGCGGCGTCTCGCCCATCAGCAGGATCGGCGCGCCTTCGCCCGCCTCCGCGTAGTGCACCTGGCCCTGCGCGGTCCGGGCATAGGCTTTGGTGATGTCGAGCGGCCCGGTCACACTGTCGCCCTCCAGCCGCTCCCGATGTCGCGCGGGGTGCGCCAGGAGCCATCCGGCAGTCCGCCCTCCCGGCTGGCAGACGCGAGCGCATCCCGCAGCGCCATGGTGCCGAGCGGCAGGCAATAGGCGGGCTTGGCGCGCTCGAAGCGCCAGCCCTCGCCGAGCGGACCCGCATCCACCGTGTCGTAGCCGAGCTGGTCGTGCAGCTCCGCGACGCGGACCTTCGCGGCCGCGTCGTCGCCGGCGATCGGCAGCGCGCGCCGGTCGGGGCTGCCCGCCGGCCGCGCATGACGGTCGAGGTCGCTGGCGAGGATGGCGTTGAAGGCCTTGACGATCCGCGCGCCCGGTAGACGCCGGGCGAGCAGCTCGCTGGTGGTGGTCTTGTGCTGATCGAGTTCGGCGAACACGCCGTCCCGCTCGGGATAGTAGTTGTCCGCGTCGAGCACGATCCTGTCTGCAAGCGCGGCCGCAGGCAGCGCGGCGAGCTGCGACAAGGGGACCGCGATCAGCACGAGCTCTCCGGCCGTGGCGGCTTCCTGCGCCGTGCCTGCCTCACAGCCGATATCTGCGCACAGGGAGGCCAGAGACTCCGGCCCGCGGCTGTTGGCGATCGTGACCTGGTGGCCTGCCGCGACCGCCAGGCGGGCGACACCTGCCCCGACCGGTCCCGCCCCGATGATGCCTAACCGCATGACTGTTCGTCCCTTGTCGTTCGACTGCAGGACTGATGTGGTTCTCGCGTATGCGGTGATAAATGCCGCTGTGGGAGCGGCTTTCGCAACGGAGCGTACGCAATGCTTGATCGTCTCACCAGCATGGCCGTGTTCGTCGGAGCCGCAGACGCAGGCTCCTTCGCCGCGGCCGCAGGCCCGCTCGGCCTTTCGCCGCAGATGGTGGCCCGTCATGTCGCCGAACTTGAGAAGCAGTTGGGTGTGCGCCTGCTCAATCGAACGACGCGGAGCCAGGGGCTGACCGAGAGTGGCCGCACCTACTACGAACGCTGCCGGATTGTGTTGGCCGAGGTCGAGGCGGCAAACTCGCTGGCCGCGGAGAGCCGCGCGGAGCCGCACGGCCGGTTGCGGATCAGCGCTCCCGTGACGTTCGGCGCGCACAGCCTGGCGCCCGTGATCGCGCGATACATGCGCGATCATCCCAAGGTGGACGTCGACCTATTCCTGACCGACCGCTTCGTCGACCTCGTTAACGAGGATGTGGAAGCAACCTTCCGCATCGGGTCGCTCGCCGACTCCGAATTGATCGCCCGGCCACTCGCGCCCTACCGCTTGGTGGCCTGCGCCTCGCCTGCCTATCTACGCGAGCGCGGCGCGCCCGCGACGCCCGAGGATCTTACCGGCCACACCTGCCTCAGCTACGCCTATCGTACACGCCCGACCGACAAGGAGTGGCTGTTCACCCGCGACGGGCGGACCCACGCCGTAAGGATCAGCCGTCGCCTTGAGGCCAATGACGGCGTCGCGTTGTTGTCGGTCGCCTTGGCGGGTGGGGGCATCGTGCTGGCCGCCGAGGACGTGCTGCGGCAGGCGATTGATGATGGCCGGCTTGTTAGAGTGCTGCCGGGCTACGATCCACCGTCACGGCCCATGCACCTCGTCTATGTTGCGGACCGACGCCAGACCCCAAAGCTGCGGGCGTTTATCGACGTCGCAGCGACTGCGTTCAGATTAAACAGGCTTAGCGAAGAATAAGTTGGTGTCGGCCTTAGTCCTACTTCATCGACTTTGCGACTCAGCGATTCGGACCGTCCTCATAACCGTTTGCTCGGGCGTGCTCCACTTGTACGTCTCGAACAAATAATTTGCCTGCCGTCTCACAAACCAGCGTCTGCGGAACAGAGTTAGGATGGCCGTTTTCGAACCTATGAGGTGACTGGGCCGACCTGCGCGAACAAAGCGCTGGCCGCCGCTCAAGGCGCTACGGCGATCATGCGACCAATCCGCACAGCTTCGCGGTCATTGGCCATCAAGCCCGGCTTGTCTCCAGCCAGCGTTTCAGGCCTTCCAGCGAGTGAAACTCCGACACGCTATGAGCATCGCCATCCGGCATCGCCGTCTGCATCATGCGCGCAAGCGCGTTGCCTGGGCCAAGCTCGATCACCTTGGTGACGCCGCCTGACCGGCAGGCGTCCATGCAGGCCGCCCAATCGACGGTCTGCTGGACTTGCCGGGCAAGCTTGTCCAGGCCAGCTCCGAGATCAAACACCGCCGCACCGTCAATGCCGCTCAACAGCCGCATGCCGGACGGCAAAGCGGCAGGCAGCTTGGCCTTGCCAAGGGCAGTACGGAACCGCTCGCTGGCCCTGCGCAGCAGCGGGGTATGCGAGGCGACGGCCACGGGCACCAGCTTTGCCGATGCGCCATGTTCTTCCGCATCACGCACCAAGGCGTCCAGCGACACCTGGGTTCCGCCGGCTAGCATATGGTCGGAGGCGTTGACGATGGCGACGTGGCACCCGTGTGCGCGACAGAGCGGCTCCAGGTCGCGCCGGAGTAGGCCGCGGATGGCAGCCAAGCCGGATGGCTCTTCCGTGTTGTCGTTCATCAGCGACGCGCGCTCCGCGGCGAGATGGAGCACCGTCTTGGCGTCCAGCACCCCGGCAATGCCCCACGCGGCCAGTTCGCCCACGCTGTAGCCAGCTACGACCAGCGGACGTGAAAGACTGTCTCCCAGCACGGCCCAAACTGCCAGGGCCTGCGTGCAGCACAGGATCTGCCCGGCCTTGTTCGCGTGCAGATCGTCCTTACTCGCCTGCCGGGCCAAGTCGCGCGGGTCGTGGCCGCCAAGCACGGCCTTTGCCGCCTCCAACACGGCAGCGGCCGCTGGCGCGTCGGCCACCAGGTCGAACATCCCAGGCGCTTGCGCGCCTTGGCCGGAACAAAGGATCGCGGTGCCTGTCATGCGAAGGAAGTCAATCCATCCAGGAACACGGTAAAGGCGAGCAGGTCGGCGCAGCCGCCGGGGCTGAGACGGCGGGCGATGAAATCCCGGTGTATGGCTTCCGCCGCCTCCTGCCACGCCGCTTGCCCGACGCCGCCTGCCGCAAGGAAGCGGGATGCCGAGCGGCGTGCGTGGTCCAGTCCCTCTGCACCGCCGCGGTGCAGCAGATTTGTGTCGTCCACGCACGCCAGCAGGGCGAAGAACGCCTGCACGCGGGCGGCTTCCGCATTGCCCCACGCAAGCCGGCGGCCGAGCCGCAGCGCAGGCAGGCCGACGTCGAGCACGTGCGGGAAGCCGGCCGCCGCCTGCGCTCGAGCGCCGCCCGCGCCGAAGCGCAGCAGGGCAGCCGTGCCATGGCTGTGCAATGGGATGGGGCCGCGAATGATCGAACTTCCCCAGCGTTGGCGCACGGTTGCGCCCAGCAGGCGGGGCGTGGCTGGTGCCGAGCCAGTCCAGGCGGCTCCGGCAGCGGCGCATAGCAGTCCAAGGCCGAAGATGGCGCCGCGGTGCGTGTTGACGCCTCGTGTCGCAGCCAGCATCGCCTGCTCCGCCGCCAAGCCGATGCCGCGCAGCTCGGCCATCCCGGCACCCGATGCGCCGGCGGCGGCCAGTTCGGCAAAGAACGGCCGGATCGCCGCGGTGCTGGCTCGGAACGTTCGGGCGTCCATGTCCGCGTGGCTACCGGCATCCACGTGGCTGACGAGACCCGGCTTAGGCCAAGTTTCCAGCTCGGCCAGCAGGGCGGCGCTGGCGGTCTCCGCCACGTCGGCGTCGATGCCGTCGCCAAATCGGCGGCTTGCGGGCCGGAATGCGGCGGTCAATGCACCGGGACCAAGCTGCGGAACAGCCCGGCCTTGAGCCGTGCTTCCACTCCATCCATCGTCTTGGCCAATATCTTAGTGGCCGGGCTACCCGCCTGGGCCAGCTCCCGCCAGTTTACCCCCGCCCCGTCAGGCAGCACCAGTTCACCATCAAGGCGCGCAGGCCCGAGCGCATCGAGATGCAGCAACGCCCGGGTAAGCAACCCTGCTGCGGCCTCGTCGGGAACCTGCCACAACAGATCGAGATCCGACCCGGCGGAAAGGTAGGACAACCCGGTTACGTGCTCCCACAACAAAGCGCCGAACACGCAAGGCGCCATGCCGGCGCGCGCTCCGAACTCGACCAGGGCGGCGATGGCCGGCTGCCAGGCTGCCGGTGCTGCCAATGCCGCGTCCCGCAGCAGCACAGGCGGCAAAGCCGTCACCTCGGCGGTGGGCGGAAAGCTGAAAGCGATCCGCCGCTTGCCGTGGCTGGGCGGCAGCGGCAGCGCCGCTGGCACATCGTCCGCCGCATCACCGGTCATACGCCGGCGGACGATGACGGGCCAGCTAAGCCGAGCCCAATCGTCTATCAAGGGCATATCCGCTAGGTCCTGGCGGCCTTGCAGCATGGCGTCCCAGGCCGCCAGCCCGGGACGCAGCAGGTCATGCCGCCGCAGCATCACGGCCCTTGCCGGTCGCCGCCGCAACGACCTGTAGGGCGACCTTCGCCGCCACTGGCCTGCCTTTGCGTTCCGCCCCAAGCTGGTCGCGCACGTCTTTCTGCTCAGCCTTTCCCAGCGTCGCCTCAAGCTGCCCGTCCAGCGGCTGCTTTGGATCCCAGATTTCCGCCACGGCACCGGTCTGGGCCAGGTGGTCCAGGCCCGGCGCGAATACGGGCGTCGTCTTCGCCAGCTCTTTCAGCTTGTCCTCCGGCAGCTTGGTGACGCGGGCCATCGAAGGCAGGTCCATTACGGCGGGTTCAGCACCCGGCAAGCCGACCAGGCTGTCGGTCGCCAACGCCGTCGCCAAGAATGCGCCTGCGGACGCGCGGCCATACTCCAACCCGATCGTGCGGTGCCCCTGCTGGTTGGCCAGCAGCAGGCACTTGGCGAGGTGGGCAAGGTACTCGTTCAGGCCAATCATCTCCTCGCGCCGGGCCATGAGCTGGCCTTCCGTGTCGACCAGCACCAGGATCGGGGTGTCGCCGCCCTTCTCCACCACGCCCAGCACGTGCGCGGCCAACGGCAGGACGCCTGCGGTGCTGAGCGGCACGCCGTTCGCCACGCCAATCACGGCAATGGGTTCACCGCCGCGGCGCTTGCCGTGGCCGGTAATCCAGCCGTCCTTGCTGGTTGCCACGTCGTGGCCGGACGGGAACAAGCCCTTGAGGACTTCATCGAGCGTCATGGCTGGCCTCCTTCACGCCGTGCACAATCTTATCGAAGGAGCTGTTGTCCATGTCCCGGATGGCCGCGGGGTCCTTGATGCCGAGGGCCTTCCACATGCCAACGGCGTCGTCGCACCCGCCCAGGCTCGCGTGACGGGTGGCCAATCGGGCCTGCTCCGCCTTGAGCGTTTGCAGGTCGAAGGCAGGAACCTTGCCGAGCACCTTGATCGCCGCCTCGCGAAAGCCTCCCATGGTGTCCGGGGCAAAAGCGTCCGCTCCACCGATCAGCCGGCGGTTCTTGCCGCCGACCACGCTCCAGACCAGGGCCTTGTTGGCCGCATCGAACTCCTCGACGCCTTTGTTGGTCTCGATCACCTCCGGGCCGGACACGCCGATCCGTCCCTCCTCGGAGATCACGATACGGGAGCATGTGCCAGCGGTCAGACCGGCGCCGCCGAACGCTCCGGACTTGCCGCCCACCAGGGCGATGACGGCAACCCCGGCGCACCGGGCCTCGACAACAGCGCGCATCACCTCGGCCACGGCGAGTTCGCCCGCGTTCGCCTCCTGCAAGCGGACGCCGCCGCTGTCCAGCAGCAGCAGCAGGGTCCGCGGCAGCTCGCCATGGTCGCGCGCGGCCCGCAGCAGGCCCACGATCTTGGCGCCGCTGACCTCGCCGAACGTGCCGCCCATGAACTGGCCTTCCTGGGCGGCGAGCAGCACGTCGCGGCCATCCAGCTTGCCGCGGCCGATCACCACGCCGTCGTCGAACGCGGACGGCAGGTCGAATAGGGAAAGGTGCGGGCTTTGCACCCGCTCGGCCGGGCCCAGATATTCCTCGAAGCTGCCAGGGTCCAACAGGCCGTCCACGCGCTGCCGGGCCGTCGCTTGGAACCAGCTCGCGTCCTCGTGGGTCGCTGCATCCCGCATCATTCGACCTCCATCAGCGCAGCGCCTTGCATCAGGCGCAGGTAAACCGTGTCGGGCCGGGCGCCACCATCGTTGATCGAGATGCGCAGGCCGCCGGGCGAGGACCGCTCAACGAACTCGGCCACGACCGCCTTCCAGGTGTCGTCGTAGCCTTTAACCGGAGTGGCGATGTCCACTTCGCAATGCTTGTCCGGCAGCACGCGCTCCAGCAGCACCTCGAGGTTGCCGGAGGCTACCACGCCGATAATCGCCTGGCTCTTCTTCCCGGCGAGCCGAGTTTTGGCCGTGTGCTTGATCTTCAGATTTTCCATTGTGGTGTTCCTACCAGTTGCGGAACTTGGCGGGCGGGTCGTACAGGTTGCCCGACCAGCGCATCAGGTCCTTGACCGACCGTGCGGCGAGCATGCTCCGGTGCGCATCGAGTGGATTGATGCCAAGGTCCTCCGGACGTTGGATGATCTTCCTTTCCCGCAGCTTTTCGACCATCTTGCGGTCGCGCCCGCGGCCCACGTCGGTGAAGCCGGCGATGCCGCGGATGGCCTGTTCCCGCTCCTCCGCCGTGCGGCACAGCAGCAGGTTGGCGATGCCTTCCTCGCTGACGATGTGCGTCACGTCGTCGCCGTAGATCATCACCGGCGCTAGTTCGAGTTTCAGCTTTTCCGCCAGGTTCAGGCTGTCGAGCTTCTCGACAAAGGTGGGCACCATCTTCTCGCTGAACGTCTCGATGATCTGCACCACCAGCTTGCGGCCGCGTACCAGCGCCGGGTGGCCGTCGGACGCCTCGCGGCCCGCTTTCAGCCAGGGATCGCTCGGGTGGCGCCGGCCGTGCGCGTCGCAGCCCATGTTCGGGGCGCCGCCGAAGCCCGCGATGCGGTCCTGCGTGATGGTGGAGCTGTTGCCGGCGAGGTCGATCTGTAGCGTCGAGCCGATGAACAGGTCGGTCGCATACAGCCCGGCGACCTGGCAATACATGCGGTTCGACCCCATAGAGCCGTCCCGTCCGTTGAAGTAGATGTCCGGCCGCGCGCGCATGTACTCGTCCATGCCGACTTCAGAGCCGAAGCTGTGGATTTGCTCGACCCAGCCGGATTCGATGGTAGGGATCAGCGTCGGATGCGGGTTGAGCGCCCAGTGAGTGCAAATCTTGCCCTTTAGCCCAAGCTTCTCCGCGTAGGTTGGCAGCAGCAATTCGATCGCAGCGGTGTTGAAGCCGATGCCGTGATTGAGGCGCTTGACGCCGTATTTCCCATAGATACCCTTGATGACCATCATTGCCGTCAAGATCATCGTTTCCGTGACCTGCGCCGGGTCGCGGGTGAACAGCGGCTCGACATAGAACGGCTTTGGGGATTGCACCACGAAGTCGATGCGGTCGCCGGGCACGTCCACCCGGGGCAGCTTGTCCAGCACTTCGTTGACCTGCGCCACGACGATGCCTTGCTTGAGGGCCGTCGCCTCAATCACAGTCGGCGAGTCCTCTGTGTTAGGACCCATATACAGATTGCCCTCATGATCGGCGGCGCGGGCTACTGTAAGGGCAACGTGTGGGGTCAGATCCACAAAGTAGCGGGCGAACAGCTCAATGTAGGTGTGGATCGCGCCAAGCTGCACCTTGCCGGAGTTCAGCGCACGTGCCACCGCTCCGCCCTGGGGGCCTGAGTAGGAATAGTCCAGCTTAGTCGCGATGCCGCGCTCGAACAGGTCGAGATGCTCCGGCAGCACGATGCCGGACTGGACGATGTGCAGGTCGTGCAGCTTCTTGGGGTCGGCCTTGACCAGCGCGCCCGCGAGGAAGTCCGCCTGCTTCTGGTTATCGCCTTCCATGCACAGGCGGTCGCCGGGGCGGATTAGCGCCTCCAGTAGCGCCGTTGTGTCCTCGGGCTTGACCATCTTTCCCTGGGCATACTTGCTGCCGGCCTTGAGGCGCCCGTGGCGGGCCTCCTGTTCCTTGCGCCAGTCAACCACGTCGTTCATCTCTGGGTATCTCCTATCGAGGCTGGCCCGCCTCGTGCCAGTTGCGGGTTCATCGGAGGCGTCGCCATCTTGGCTGTAAGATAGATCGCGGCGGAGAGGGTTATGGCGCTCAGCATTGTGCTTGCGATGAGTGTGGTTCCAGCTACTCCGGACGAGAGGCCGAAGCGCAGGCCGAACAGGATGCCGAAGAAGCCGGCGGGTAGGGCCGCCAGCACGATGGCTTCATGTGCTGCTAGCGGCGCCACTGCAAACAGCCACGCCAGGCCCGCTACGAGCAGTGGATGCGCCGCGTTGGACATCAGCGTCTGCAAGGACACGTTCCGGTCGATCTTCAGCACCTGCGCCGAGACGATCAGCCCGGTGAGAAACAGGCCCGCGCCACCCGCGACCTGCCCCATAAGAGTCAGCGACTTGGTCGCAAAACCCGGCAGCCCGATGCTCGTCATCACGAACGCGATTGCCAGCACCGGGGCCAGCACGATCGGCTTGCGGAACGCGCTCACGAGCGATGCGCCAACGCCTTTGTGGCTGTCCTTCGCGCTGCGTTCGAGGATGACCAGGGTGATAGGCGACACGACAATGGACCCGCACGCGATCGCAACCGCTACCGAGACCAGTTGCTTCGACCCAAGCAAGGCGGCGATGAGCGGCAGCCCGGCCGATGCGTAGTTGGGCAGCGACGTGGTGAGCGCCTGGAGGGAGGCCTCCGACGAGCCGAAGCCGTAGACTCGGCATGCCAGAACATAGGTGACGGCGAACAGGACCAGCATGGAACCGGAAAGCAGCGCAGCCAAGGGAAGCTGGCCCAGCAGGTCCGCGCGTGACGCTTGAACCACGGTGGCGAAGATCGACGCCGGGACCGCGAAATCCATGACCAGGGCGTTGAGTTCGCCGACGTGCTTGTTGTCCAGGTCACGGGTCTTGCCGCCGACATAGCCGAGAGCGATGCCGAAGAAGACCGGAACCAGCGCGTCCAGGATTGTATTGAACATTGCCTTCCCGCTTGCCCGTTAGCGCGTGTGATTTGCCCCTGCACGGAGCGCCTTGCCGAGCAGGCCGGCGATTTCCTCAGTGGCTTGTAGGCATGCCTTCGAGTGCATGGTCATCTGGATGATCCCGTGCGGCAAATCGGGATAATGAACGTAGGTGATATCGTTCCCGTCTGCCGCAAGTTTGCGGGCATAGGCGTGGCCCACGTCGCGCAGCATGTCGAAACCGCAAGTCACGAGCAGCGCCGGCGGCAGGTCCGCGTGGCTCTTCGCGTTCATGGGTGTCACGTAGGGCTGACTGTAATCGGTGCCCTGCGGCAGCAGACTCCATACGAACAGGAGGACGCCTGCGGTGTCGACATAGCCGCCCGAGACGTTCTCGACGCCGGCTGCCGTCGCGAAGGGCATCTCGGCCTCGGGATAGAGTGGCATCTGTAGCGCGAGCCTCGGGCCGTTCTCGTCGCGCAGCTTGAGCGAAATGGTGCAGGTGAGATTGCCGCCGGCAGAGTCGCCTCCGAGCGCAATGCGCGTTAGGTCAACGCCGCGCTCCGCCGCATGGTCAAACAACCAGCGGACGACAAATTCGCCCTCCTCGATCTGTACTGGCCACTGGTACTCGGGCGCTAGCTTGTAGTCGACAGCGTAAACCTGCACGCCCGCACCCTCGCACAGGCGCCGCATGGCGGTCTCGAACTGGTCGAGTGATCCGACGATAAAGCCGCCGCCGTGCATGTAGATAAGCGCAGGCAGCGTGCTGGTGGCAGGCTTGGAGGGATGGTAGACTCGGACCGGAATCGTGCCATGCGGCCCCTTGAGGCCGAGGTGGTCGACGCTGCCGACGGGGGGCGGATCGGCATCGATAAAGGCATCGTGCTCGCGCCGTTGTACGTGGATGGGCTTGTGGGCGCCCAGGACAGGGCCGGTCTTTAGCCATTCTGCAATTTCGGGGTCCTTGGCGCCACTCGCCACCTTGTCGGGGATCGATCTGCCATCATAGATCGTCATGTCTCGTGTCTCTCCACTTAGGTCGCCCCCTTGGCAACGATGCTGCGTTGCAACGCGACCTTGACGCGCTAGTTGGTCGCGATTGCTTATATTGATCGGACGAATGGGATCATTATGATCAGTGCTGACCTGCTAGAAGCCTTCCTCGCCGTGGTGGACTTCGGCGGCGTGTCGAAAGCGGCGGAGCGGATCGGCCTGTCGCAGCCCGCCGTCAGTCAGCGGCTCAAGCGTTTGGAAGAGGAGGTCGGGCGGCGCTTGATCCGGCGCGAAACCAGCGGGGAGCGGTTGACGCCAGAGGGTTCCGCCTTGCTGCCACACGCACGGGCCGTGATTCAGGCGCTCGCAGACGCTGAGGAGCACGTACGCCACCCCTTGCTCACCGGTTCGGCCCGGCTTGGCGTCGCCGAGGACATCGCAGGCTCCGCATTACCGGATCTGCTCGGCCGATTCCGACTCCTGCACCCCGGCGTGCGGCTGGAGGTCGAGACCGGCCTAAGCGGTGACCTATCGGACCGGCTCAGTCGCGGTGACTTCGATCTCGTGCTGAGCAAGCGTGCTGACCCCCGGCAGGGCGGGCGCATTATCTGGCGGGAACCGTTGGTCTGGACGGTCGCACCCGGCTTTGTTGACCTCGTCCAGCAACGCCCACTGCCCCTGGTGCTCCACCCGCGCCCGAGCGTCACCGCCGAGGCCGTCTTCGCCGCCCTTCGCCAGGCTGGGATCGATGCCTTCGTGGCGCTCGCCAGTCCCAGCATCGCTGGGCTGCGGGCGGGCGTGCTGGCCGGCCTTGGGGTGACAGCCTTTGGCCGACACTTCCTGCCCGCGGGCCTCAGTGCGGTAGCCGTCGGCGAGGGCGGACTGCCGCAACTGCCGAACCTCCATTTTGGCCTGGAAGCGCGGAACGGGCAGTTGCCCGATGCCGTCAAGGCCCTGGCAGAGCTGATTACGATGGGGTTGTCGCCGGCCGAGCCCGACCTCTCAATCGATGTGACGCCTTGAATACATAATCGGTGAGGTGTCGCTCCGACACCTCAAGTCTCCTGATGTCATCTGAACTAGGTTTGCGCCTTTTCGCGAGCCCTTAAGGGCTCGCCCACGATTGCGCGAGCGCCCGCTGAAGTGGGCTTTCACTCGCCGATGAAGTCCGATGGGGAACTGACAACTGAAGTCGACTTGTAATGCGGCCGTTCCTTGAATCAGGCTCGGCATGCACACCCGCATCACAGCCCTTGCCTGACCCGAATGGCCCCAAGTGATAGAGGTGTTAGTCCAGGGCCATAACTCAGGCTCCGAAGCCGCCGTCGATGGTGTGCATCGCGCCAGTGATACCGCGCGCCTGCGGGCCGGCAAGGTTGAGGACTAGGCTCGCAACCTCATCGGCGGTGCCGTGGCGCTTGATCGCCATGACGCTGTGCATCAGTTCGGCCTGCGGGCCATTGGCAGGGTTCATGTCGGTGTCGGTCGGACCTGGCTGTACGACGTTGACCGTGATGCCTCGCGCACCAAAATCCCGCGCGAGGCCGCGGGCCATTCCCTGAAGGGCGGACTTACTCATCGTATAAGCCGCCATCCCCTCGAACGGGGCGCGGTCGCCATTGACCGAGCCGATGAGGAGGATCCGTCCACCGTCGGGCAAGTGCCGAGCCACCTCGACGCTGGCGTGATAGGCGCCGCGCACGTTGACATCGATCAGTCGGTCCACGGCGTCCGGCTTGATCGTCAATAGATCGCCAGCAACCAACAGCCCGGCATTGTAGACGAAAATGTCGAACGGGGCAGCTTGGCGCACCGTCGTGAGCAATGCATCGCGGTCCGCAGCGTCGGAACGGATTGCTGTGGCGTCCGTCTGCTCCGCCAGCGCCGTCGCAGCGTCGGTCGATCCTGCGTAGGTGAAGACCACCGTAGCGCTACCACGTGCGAAGCTTCGGACGATCGCGGCGCCGATCCCCCCGGCTACCGCCCACCACCAGCACCTTCTGTCTTACGAAATCAGTCATCACGCGCTCCTTGATGATTGCTGATGATGGATCACCCTTGACCAGCAAGGATGCGAAGCCGGCTTGTGGCCTCTCGTCGTCGTCCCGTGCCGCGACTGGATCGTTCAGGCGGCTGACCGGCGCGGACCTGGCGGAAAGCCGCTCGCGCGGGCGCGCCATGCGGCCACCGAGGCGAGCAACGTGCTCGCCAACACGGCCCAAGGCAGTGCACCGGCGTCCGCACGTGCCAAGATGACACCGCCGATGATGCCGCCCGCTGCGATCGCCAGGTTCCAGACTGTCGTGACGAGAGCGAGGGCGATGTCCACGCCCCCGTCAGCCGCGTCAGCCGCGGCAGTATTCAACAGCGTTGCCGCGCCACCGAACGTCAATCCCCATAGCGCGACGGAAGGCAGGACCACCGCGGGCAGCCGTCCGGCCGCGATCAGCACCGCTGCGACCAGCACGAAGACGCTTAGGCAGGCCAACACGCTGGCGCGCAGCAAGCGATCGACCAGCCGAGCTGTGATCCAGATGCCTACCATGGCGCTGGCCCCGAACAGCAGCAGGACGACGCCGACGCGGTCCGAAAGTCCAGCACGCGCTGCGAAGGGTGCGATGAACGTGTAGAGCAAGTTGTGCGCCGTCATCCAGGCGAACACGACGAACAGCACGCGGCCCATGCCAGGCATAAGCAGGACGGTGCGGGCCGACATGCGGCGCCCGCCAGCCTGTCCCGCGAAATCAGGAACCCGCCAGAGTATCCAGCCGATCAGCACGAGCGTCAGCACCGACATGGTCAGGAACGTGATGCGCCATCCCAGGAGGTGCCCGCCAAGAGTGCCGAGGGGCAGACCAAGCGACAACGCGATGGGCGTGCCGATCATGGCGAGCGCCAGCGCCCGGCCTTGCAGCGGCCGGGCCACCAGGCGCCGCGCATACCCGCCAACGAGGCCCCAGGCGAGGCCGGAGGAGACACCGGCAAAGAACCGGGCAGTCAAGGTGAGAAGGTAGTCGGCGGAGAGCGCGGTGATGGTGTTGAACAGCAGCAGCCCGGCCACGGACAACAGCAGCACCGGCCTGCGGCGCCACCTGAGTGTCGCCGTCACCAGCGGGATCGCCGCCACCAAGGATCCGGCGGCATAGACCGTGACGAGCTGTCCCGCGGCTGCATCCGTGACCCCCAGACCGTTGGCGATCATGGGCAGCAGCCCCGCCGGCAGTGTTTCCGTCATGATCGCGACGAAGCCGGTCATCGCGAGCGCCAGCAGCCCGGCAACCGGAAGGCGGCCAGTTGCTTGCTCGGCCGCAACCCGCATCGGCTGGGTCGTCAGGGGGTCGTCCTTAGTTCTGGAATTTATGATCCATAACGGTCGTCCCGGACTAAGCACTTGTCAATGACTTCAGGACCGACCAATTCAAAAGACGCCAAAAGTGAGGATGCCGGCATGCCAAGGACGGGCCGTCCACGTGAGTTCGACCTCGACGAGGCCGTGCGGCAGGCCATGGCGTTGTTCTGGGAGCAGGGTTACGAGGCTACTTCGCTGGCGCAGCTCAAGACCGCCATGGGAGGCATCTCGGCCGCAAGCTTCTACGCGGCCTTCGGGTCCAAGGAGGCGTTGTTCCGAGAGGTGCTGGACCAGTATCTGCGGACGCACGGCCGAGTGACCGCGACGCTTTTCGATGATGCGTTGCCGCCACGTGACGCGATTGCAGACACGCTGCTGCGGTCCGCCCGCATGCAGACCGACACAGCCCACCCGTTCGGCTGCCTGATCGTTCTCTCCACGACCACCTGCTCGCCGGAAAACAGGCACCTGCAGGCGTTGTTGAAGGAAGAGCGACAGCGTAACCGGGCTGGTCTGCGCGCCTGCGTGGAGCGGGGGCTCGCAAGCGGAGAGCTGCGTGATGACACCGACGCGGCTGCCCTGGCGGCCGTGTTCGAAACCTTTCTGGTCGGCCTGTCGACCCAGGCCCGCGATGGCGTGCCGCTCGCGTCATTGGAGGCCGGCGTGGAAACGTTGATGGCCGCCTGGGACCGCTAGGCGATCCGGCACACGGCGAAGCCATTGGTTGGTGGAGCGGGTCCGCGTTCCTCGCGTGATGAATATCAAGGTCGTCAATCACGACGCGTCAGTTAGGTCGTAACCTGGCGATCCGGCTGATGGCCGCTCGGTAGGTGTGGAACAGCCTGGCGACGTCAGCGGCCGACCTCAGCCTGATCCGGCCAGCGCGGACAGTATCGCTGCGGTGTCCCAGTGGAACGGCTGCAGCGTCAGGATCAGCCCGTCGCGCACCTCGATCTGCTGGAGCAGCGGCCAGTCCGCGCGCCGGCCAGTGGCGCGCGCGGTAGCGTGGACGTGCGAGCGGCTGAAGATGACGGCCTCGTCCTCCGTCAGGAAGACGCGCGGATCGCGCACCGACAAGGCAGACCAGGTGATGCGGAAGCTCCGCATCCAGGCCTCGAAGCCGGCGTGGCCGCGCCACTCGCCGCCGTAAGGCAGTGCCGCCGGCTGACGGATCAGACAGTCCGGGTGCAGCGTCGCGGCAATGGACGCAAACTCGGGCAGCTCGGCGGCCATGTAGGCCTCCTCCGCCGCGTAGAAGCGCTCCAGCGCCGCCTGGGCGGGGGTCATGCGGCGCTCCCGGCGTCGGACGGGACGAATGCGATGTGCTTGTACTCCACGAAGTCATCCAGCACGGCCAGACCCCGCATCCGGCCCTGGCCGCTCTGCTTGAATCCGCCTTCCTCGAATTGGTCGGACAGCGCCGCCCAGCCGTTGATCCAGACCGTGCCCACGTCCAGTGCCCGCGCAACGCGCAACGGCCGGTCGATGTCGCGCGACCACACGCTGGCGGCGAGGCCGTACTCCGTCCCGTTGGCGAGCATGATCGCCTCCGCCTCGGTGTCGAAGCGCTGCATGGTCAGCACGGGGCCGAAAACCTCCTGCTGCACGATTGACAGCGCAGGGTCCGCGACCTCCAGCAGCGTCGGCCGATAGAAGGCGCCCTGCGCCAGCGCGCCGTCCGTCGCCAAGCCGCCGCGCACCACGGGGCTCGCGCCGGCGGCGATCGCCTCCTCGACGACGTGGTCCACCCGCCGCACGTTCGCCTGGTCGATGAGCGGCCCCATCTCCGATCCCGGATCGGAAGCGGGACCGACACGCACCGCCCGCAGACGTGCGGCCAGCGCGTCGCGCAGCCGGTCGGCGATCCCGCGCTGGGCTAGTAGGCGGCTGCCCGTCATGCAGAACTGGCCGGCGAACACCGTCAGGGCCGCGACCAGCACCGGTACGACGGCGTCGAGGTCGGCATCGTCGAACACGATCATCGGCGTCTTGCCGCCGAGCTCCAGCCCGAGCCGCTTCACCCGGGGTGCTGCGTTGGTGGAGATCGCACGACCCGTCGCGGTGCTGCCGGTGAAGCTGATCACCGGCACGTCGGGCGAGACGACCAGGGCGTTGCCCGCATCCTTGCCGCCGGTGAACAGGTCGACCACGCCACGTGGCAGTTCGTCCGCCTCAGCGATGATCTCGGCGATCAACGTGTTCACCTGGGCGGTCTGGGCAGGCAGCATTACCGCCACGGTGCAGCCCGCGGCGAGTGCCGGTGCCAGCGAGCGGACGACCAGCGCCACGGGCGAGTTCCATGGCGCGATGATCCCTGCCACCCCGGCCGGCTGACGCAGCACCACGGAAAGCTGGCCCGGCGCGCGCTCGGCGGCGCGGCCGGCCTGAGTGAGCGCGAGTGCTGCGTTGAAGCGTAAAGTGTCGGGCGCGATACCGACTTCCAGCCGAGCGTGAGCGGCGATCTTGCCGTTCTCGCGGCCGAGCAGCCGCACGAGGTCCTCCGTGCGCGCCTCGAACCGCTCGGCCATGCGGTTCAGCACGCGTGCGCGCAGCCGGTGATCGTCCTTCCAGCCGCCGCGTTCGAAGGCGGCTTTGGCCGCGGCGACCGCGCGCTCCGCCTCAACCGCCCCCGCCAGTGCGTAGCGGCCGATTACGGCGCCTGTTGCGGGATCGACGCTCTCGGCAGGCTCGCCGCCCTCGATCCATTCCCCATCGATCCAGTGCCGCGCCTGCGGCAGATCCCTGTTCTCGATCATGGCTTGTCTCCTTGAGGTTGGCCGATAAGCAGCACGGCCTTGATCGTGGTGCCCGTGCGGACGTCCTCGACCGCCTGGTTGATTTCGGTGAAGTCGTAGAAGCGGATTAGCCGGTCGAACGGGAAGCGGCCGGCGCAGTGATGCCGGATCAGCTCCGGGATGAAGACCTGGGGTACCGCATCACCCTGGATCACGCCGCGCACGGTGCGGCCGTTCAGCAGCGTGGTCATATCGAGGGATGCCTCGGCACCCGCTGGCGCCCCGCCGATCAGCGTGGCCGTGCCGAGCGGCGCGAGCGCGCGAAGCGCGAGCGCCAGCATCTCCGGCCGAGCTGTGGTGTCGATCACGTGGGTGAACCCGCCCGGTGCCAGCGTGCCGAGCTGATCCGCCAGCTCACTCCCGCCGGCAAGGATGCTATCAGTCGCTCCAAGTTCCTTGGCCAACGCCAGGCGAGCGGGATTGACGTCTACCGCGACGATGCAGCGGGCGCCGGCGATCAAGCCCGCCATGACCGCCGCAAGCCCGACCGCCCCGGCGCCGAACACGGCGAGGCTGGCCCCGGGGCGGAAGTCCGGCGCGTTGAGCACCGCGCCGGCGCCGGTCTGGAAGCCACAGCCGAGCGGACCGAGCCGCTCCAGCGGCACCTCGTTACCAACCTTGACCACGTTGCTGGCATCCGCGAGCGCGTGGGTGGCGAAGGAGGACTGGGCGAAGAAGTGGCTGTGCACCGGCGTTCCGTCCGGGCGCGCCAACGCCGTGCTGCCGTCCAGCCGCGCGCCGCCGAAGCATAGTGCGTAGCTGTGCTCGCAATAGGGGTTGTGGCCGGTGCGGCAGGCTGGGCAGGTCCCGCAGGACGGATACGACAGCACGACCCGATCGCCGGGCACGAGGCCGCGGACGCCCAGGCCCACGCGCTCGACCACACCTGCACCCTCATGGCCCAACACCGCGGGCAGCGGCACGGGATGGTGCTGGTCACGCACATGCAGATCGGTCTGGCAGATCCCGGTGGCGACCATGCGCACCAGCACCTCGCACGGACGCGGATCGGCGAGGCTCAGCTCGGCGATCTCGAATGCGCCGGACGGCTCGGAGACGACGGCGGCACGAACCTGCATGGCAACTCCTCGGGTGGCTCGGCCGCCGACTTGTTTAGCGGGCTAGCTCACATATATGGTATGACCGGTCCAGAAGTCTAGCCAGGAGTAATCAGCAATGCCGAAATCTCCCGCCGAGGTGGTCCGCGCCATCCTCGATAACCCCACTGACCTCGACACGGTGAAGGAGCTGGTGGCGCCGGATGCCACCTACGTCTCGCTCAGCTACGACAATCCCGACCTCAAGAAGCTGATGCCCTGGGCGGGCACCACCCAGGGCGGCGCCGAAGCCGTCGTCGGCACTTACACAAACGTCGGCCGCTATTGGACAAACGAGGGCTTCCACGTCGAGGAGGTGATCGAAGGCGCAGACAAGGTGGCCTTGTTCGGTCGCTTCACCTACCGCTCAATCACCCTCGGCAAGGCGGTGACCTCGCCGTTTGCGATCCTGGCGCGGGTCAGCGACGGGCGCGTGACCTACATGCAGTTCATGGAGGACACCTTCGGCACCGCCGCCACCTTCCGTGCCGGCGGCCAGGCCCTGTTCCGTGCTAACCCCGATGGCGGCGAGGTGGTGCTGTGAGTGGCCCTACCGGGACGGACCAGTTCGTCCTGCTCGCCACCGTGCCCATTAAGCTGGGACGCGAGGAGGAGTATCTCGCTCTGGTCAACGCGGTGAACGACGAGATGCGCCACGAGCCCACCTTCGTGAACACGCTCCTGCACCGGTCGGCAAACGATCCCGCCCTGTTCATGCTCTACGAGACTTGGCGTGACCGCGACGACTTCTTCGCCGTGCAGATGAAACGGCCGTATCGAGCAGATTACGAGGCGAAGCTACCCGATCTGTTGCGCGCTCCCCGGAAAATGGAGGTGTTCGAGACCCTGCGCGCCGACCACTCGGAAGGAGCCGCCCGATGAGTGATCCCATCGAAATAATTGGCCGCTTCTATGATGCCGAGGCGGACTACATGAACGCAGGCGGTGCGGCGGCCGGCGCCGATTTCGCGGCGATGGCCGCAACGTTGGCCCCGGACGTGGTGCTGCATCAGTCGCCCGACCTGCCCTGGGGCGGCGACTTCCACGGGCACAAGGGTTACGAGGATTGGGCACGCCAGATGAGTGCCGCCTTCGATCAGCTCGAGGTGAGGGATCAGCGCTTCTTCGTCGAGGGCGACACGGTGGTCATCACCTGCCGTCTGATCACCCGCTCCCGCGTGACGGGTGAGGCACTCGACCTGCCCATGGCGCAGGTGGTGCGGACCAGCGACGACCGCATCGTCGAGTTTAGGCCGTTCTACTGGAACGTGCCTGCCTATCGAGCCGCCGTCTAGGCGTGCCTCGAACACCAGATTGCAAGAAGGGGCATCAGATGTCCGCAGCGGTCCGCGCAGGCAGTTACCTGCATCACCTCCAGCTTCAGAGCAGCGAGCCCGCGCGGTTGGCCGCCTTCTATGCCGACGCGATGGACATGCAGGCACGGCCGATCAATACCGGCGACTGGCTGTGCGAAGGGCCGCTGCGCCGTCTCTTGATCACGCAGGGCACGAACCGGACGTTGGGTTTTGCAGCCTTTGCTTGCCGGGACAGCGATGGACTTACCACAATCCGTGTTCAGGCAGAGCGGAACGGTGTCGATATCCTGCTTTCCCCGAGCCCGCTGTTCGGACCCACGGCGTTCGCCGTGCGTGATCCGGATGGAAATCTCATTGCTTTCGGCCTGAGCGATCAGGTGCAGCCCGGCAGCGGCCTGCGTGGGCCGATCCAGCACTTGACGCTGGCGACAAAAGACCCGGTCGCGATCGAACGTTTTTACGTGGAGAAGCTCGGCTTCGTCACCAGCGACTACGTTCGTGACGCCGAAGGGAAGGTCCTGGTGTGCTGGATGCGATCGAACCACGAGCACCACACGCTTGCTTGTTTCCTTCAATCGCAGCAGGGGATCGACCATCACAGCTACGAAGCCGGTGACTGGTCCATGATCAAGGACTGGTGCGACCGGATGGGAGCCAAGCGAATCCCGATCTTCTGGGGACCAGGTCGCCACGGTCCAGGCAACAACATCTTTATCTTCGTCAAAGATCCTGACGAGAATTGGATCGAGATCAGTGCGGAGCTGGAGATCATTTACGATCGTCCGGCGAAAGACTGGCCGCACGAGGAACATACCGTCAATTCATGGGGACGTGGGATCCTGCGCGTGTAGAGCGTGGAAAGTTCTCAGACCCGCAGCCCTAGTCAAACCCGAAGAAGGAATCTGTCATGAAGTTCGCGACTTTCCGGATTGCCGGATCAACGACGTGGGGCCTGATTGAGGGAGAGGATGCCCTGGACATCGGCGCAGTGCTTCGTGATCGCCTGCCTGATCTAAAGTCCGCGATCGTCGCGGATGCGCTTCACGAGGTTTCCGCATATAGAGCGCAGGCCTCGCGCTATCCAACTACCGCCATCGAATGGCTGCCGGTGATCCCCAATCCCGACAAGATCCTCTGCGTCGGTCTGAACTACGCCAGCCACCGCCATGAAGCCGGTCGAGTGGAGGTCGAGAACCCGACGATCTTCGCGCGCTACGCCAACAGCCAGACGGGACACCTCGCCGACATCATCCGCCCGCGCGTCTCCGTCGATCTGGACTACGAGGGGGAGCTTGCCGTGATCATCGGCGCAGCAGGCCGCCACGTCTCGACGGCCGACGCCTTGAAGCATGTCGCGGGTTATGCCTGCTACAACGATGCAAGCGTACGCGACTTCCAGCATCACACGTCACAGTTCACACCTGGCAAGAACTTCCCGGATACTGGGGCCTTCGGTCCCTGGATGGTGACGCCTGACGAGTTGGGAGAGCTCGGACCGTTGCTGTTGCAGACTAGGCTCAACGGCAAAGTCGTCCAGGAGACTCGATTGCGGGACATGATCTTCGACGTTGCCAAGGTGATCGAATATTGTTCCACCTTCACCCGCCTGGAGCCTGGCGACGTCATCGCCAGCGGCACGCCTGGCGGCGTCGGCGCCAAACGCGAGCCGCCGCTCTGGATGAAGCCCGGTGACATCGTCGAGGTGGAGATCGAGAAACTCGGCTTACTTCGCAACGGAATTGCTGACGAACACTCGATCTGACGTAGAGCCATTGTATTGTATCAGTTACAAGGATGCGAACACGTGCGTGCGTGACTTCCGACCTCGCAACGTCAGGGCGGATGATAGCCCGCGTGCTCCCGTCGCCGAGTGGTCAAAGCCTAGCGATGACAGCGGAGCCACACCCTCAACATGCATGGCACGGCTCAGCGTGCGGTGTAGCCGCCATCGACGGCAAGCATCGCGCCGTTGATGAAGGCAGCCTCATCCGACAGCAGCCACTTGACGGCGTAGCCGACATCTTCCGGCTGCCCGAACCGGCCGATCGAGTGCCGCTCCAGGGCGCGCCCAAAATGGTCCTTGAAGCCGGGATCGTCCCTCAGCTTTTCGATCATCGGCGTGACGATCAGCCCGGGTAGAACGGCATTGACCCTTACGCCTGTCTCCCGCGCCTCGGAGGCGGCGCCGCGGGTTGCTCCAATAACGGCGTGCTTGGAGGCGGTGTATTCGGTCGAGTGTGCGATGGCGACGACGCCATTCATCGACGAGTTGTTGACGATAGCGCCTCCGCCTGTTTTCCGCATGGCCTTGATCTCGTGCTTCATGCACAGGAACACGCCTTTGGCGTTGACGTCGAGCACGCTATCCCACTCGTCAGCATCCAGGTCGTCGACAAGCTTGTTGTGCATCTCGACGCCAGCGTTGTTAAACGCCCCATCCAGCCGGCCGAACGACGACAATGCACAATCCACCATCGCCATCACGTCCGCTTCCTTGGACACGTCGGCGGTGACCGCAACGGCCTTGCCGCCGGCATCGCGAACCGTCTTGACCGAGTGCTCCAGGTCGGCCTCGCTTCGCCCGCTGACAACAATCCTGGCCCCTGCCTGGGCCAAGATGGCTGCGGTGGCGAGCCCGATGCCGGAACCCGCTCCGGTCACGATGATGACTTTGTCCTTCAGCATGGCTCTTCTTTCCTTCAGAGCGGCACAGCGCGGCTGCGGGCAGGCACGACGGCCGTGATCCTCTTGACATCGTCCATCACGCGCTTGGTCGCAGGGGAAGCGAGCGCTGCCTCCATGGCCGCTTCGTCGCGGAACACGCAGGGGCAGATCGCGATCAGGCCGCCGCCGTCGCCCGATGGAAAAAAGCCCCCAATACTCAGCAAACCGTGGGGTTCCCATGCCTCGCGTACCAGCGGGAGATGGACGTTGATCCAATGGTCACGGTCGAACTTGGTGCCGGCGTCACCGGCATAGGTGACATACATGGTGATCACATTACGTCCTTTCCGACGAGCGATTACGAGAAGTCTGTGGCGATGGCGGCGTCGCGCCAGGCGTCGAGGTCCGTTCTGAAGGAGGCAAGTTTCTTGTCGGCGATCGCGTAGGCGATCGGCCCGAGTGGCAGATGCAACGGCGGTTTGGCAGCGTCGACCGCCTTCAGGATCACCACCACGGCCTTTTCCGGGTCACCGGCTTGGCGGCCATTGTTCATGTCGCGATACTGCCGAAGCTTTCCCGACGTCTCGGCATAAGCGTCAATCTCGGCCCTGGCGGTGGCAATCGAGCGGCCAAGGAACTCGGTCCGGAACGGCCCCGGTTCGACGATGATCACAGCGAGGCCGAGCGGTGCCAGCTCCTGCGCCAGCGCCTCGGATAGCCCTTCCACGGCGAACTTGGTGGCATTGTAATAGCCATAGCCGGCCGCTCCCGCGATGCCCGCGCCCGATGAGAAGTTGACGACTCGGCTACCTGTCCGCTTGCGCAATGCCGGCAGCGCGGCCCGCGTGGTCTCGATCAGGCCAAAGACGTTGGTCTCGAACATCGGCCGGTATTCTTCCGGTGTCGCCTCCTCGATCGCGCCCATGAAACCGAAACCAGCATTGTTGACGAGGATGTCGAGCCCGCCGAATGTCTCTTCGGCCAATGTCACGGCGGCAGCGGCCGAGCCCTCCCGCGTCACGTCGAGCGCAGTCGCTCTAGCTGTGTCCGGATAGTTGTCGATGAGGCTGCCGAGTGCATCGATTTTGCGCGCGGTGGCGACCAGCTGGTCACCGCGGGCGAGCACCGCCTCTGCGAGCACCCTACCAAAGCCGCTTGAGCAGCCGGTAATCAACCAGGTTTTCGTCATGGCCGTGTCTCACTCCGCATGGTTGATCGTAAAGTCGGCCATCGCCGACCAATCCTTTTCGCCCAGTCCTGCTTCGACCGTTTCCGTCATGCGGCCGCGCACGGCCGCAAGCATTGGCAACTGCTTGCCCGCCGTCTCGGCGGCAGCGGCGGCGAGCCCGAGGTCCTTGAGCCCGAGCCGTGCCTTAAAGCCTGGCTCGAAACTCTCCTTGGCAATGTTGGCGCTATAGCTCTCATAGGAGCGTCCGCCGAACAGCGTCCCTAGGATCAGCTCGAAGAAGGCATCGCGCTTTAGGCCGCTCGCCTCCGTCAGCACCACGGCTTCCGCCATTGCCTCGATCGCCATCGTGATCATCATGTTCGCGGCGATCTTGGCGGCGTTGGCCTGGGCAGGCTCCTCGCCTAGGTCCCATACCTTCTTGCCCAGGACGTCGAGCAGGGGGCGCACCGTCTCCACCGCATCCCGCCTGCCAGCGGCGAGGATGTTGAGCTGACCTTCCTTAGCCACATCCGGTCGGCCGAGCACGGGCGCCGAGACGTAGCCGATCCCGACCTTCTTGTGCGCCGCGGCAAGCTCGCCTGCGAACGCCACCGAAATGGTCGAGCTGACCACGTGGACCAGCCCCTTGCGCGCGGTCTTCAGCACATCCGCGTCCAGCAGGACCTCACGGATCGCCGGGTCGTCGGACAACATCGTGAAAACGACGTCTGCCCGGAACGCATCGGCAGGTTCGGCGACAGGCTCCAGACCTGCGCCGACCTTTCCCGAGCGGTTCCACGCCCGAACCCTGTGACCAGCTCCGACAAGATTGGCTGCCATCGCGCTGCCCATCGCGCCAAGACCGATGAAGCCGACTTCCACTATCTGTCTCCTTGAACCCGTGTCGTCCGGGTGCCGTTATCTCGGCACCGGCTCCTTACGGATAGTGTTGTCGGTCCTATGATGTTGTTTGACCACTGACGATACTGTACTAATGCCGTTCAAAAATGTGGGGGGGGTTATGGAGTGGAGCGACGTGAAGATCTTCCTCGCGATCGCGCGCACCGGCACGCTCGGCGCCGCCGCACGCGCGCTCAATGTCAGCCATCCGACCATGGGACGGCGCCTGCGCGCCCTGGAGGAGGCAACCGGGCAAAAACTTTTCCAGAGAACGACGGACGGCTTCGTAATGACTGAGGACGGCGCCGCGATCCTGTCGCTGGCCGAGCAGATGGAGGAGAGCGCGCTCGCGATGGAGCGGCGGCTGTCCGGCAAGGAACAGAAATTGGAAGGAACGCTCCGGGTGTCATCGGCAGACTGGTTCGGTGCCTACGTCCTACCGCCGGTAATGGCTGAATATTCCCGCGACTATCCTCATGTCGAGATCGAGGTTCTGACCGGAACACGGTTGTTCAGCCTGGCTCAGCGCGAGGCGGACGTCGCCTTTCGCATCGTTCCCTTCGATGCGCCTGATATCGTGCAGCGGCGGCTGATCGATCTGCGCTACGGGATCTATGTGGCAGCCGACAGCCCCGATCCCATTGTGGGCGATGGGACTGGAAACCGGCTGATCGTGATGGATACTTCGACCGGCAGCTTTCCGGACATCGACTGGCTGAAACAGCGCTTCCCGAACGCCAGCGTTGCGCTGCGATCCAACAACCGCAATGTCCAAGCGCAGATGTGCGGCAGAAGTGTCGGCATTGCGGCCTTGCCGCGACCTGTCGGGGACCAGATCGGCAGTATCCGTCGTCTCGATCTGGGAGAAGAACCACCATCCCGGGAGATCTGGCTGGGGTATCACCGCGACCTGAAGCGGCAGCACCGTCTCCGCACATTCGTAGACCTTGCGGCTAGACACCTCGCAACTTGATAGACGTATCCTGAAAATAGTGTCACGTGCTGGAGATAGCAGGGTCTCAAACCCTTTCGAAGTTTACTGTTTTATAAACCAGGGAGAGCGGGATAAGTCGGCCCAGCCAGCTTCCGGGCCTGCGCCTGTCATGCGGATGGCCCGTAACTCTGTATTGCACTCAGAAGACCAGCAATGACAACAAGGACGTGAACCGGAAAGATTGTCTCCTTGCTTGTCAGGAAGCCTATGGCCTTGATCAAGTCCGACCTTATCGCTTCTTAAGACCGACCCACGAGCAGCCACCGCTGGCCGTGACGAAGACGGAATTTGTATAGCCTGTCGCGCCGGCGGTGGCACGAACCTCATCACGGATCATTGTTGAGGTCCAATTGTCGCCAGCGGCCCGATACGTGGCCGGCGGCAATTCGTAAATCGTGCCATCGCTTCCCTGAATTGTCCTGTAGTAACGGTTCTGCTCCATAGTCTCGTGTAGGTCGACATAGCCCTCGGGGTCTTTGGCACCGTGCAGCACAACACGAGAAATGAAAGCGGGCACGCTAGGCTCACGACTCATTGCGGCAGCCAGAACGTGATGGTGGCTGCGATGCAGATTGCCGAGAAGACGGCGTGTGCGCACCGGTCGTGGCGCGTCGCCACGCCAGCGTCTTGTCGTAGGCCGGTGGCGCCTTCCGGTTCCTGGTCGGTGGGATGCAGGGCTCGATGCCACGCTCACGCAACCCTTCCCGGAACCTGTTGCCGTCGTGGCCGCGATCGCCGAGCAGCTCAGCCGCCGCAGGAAGCACAGGCAGCAGCAGGGCGGCACCTCTGTGGTCGTTCATCTGCCCTTCGGTGAGCATCATCACGACCGGTCGGCCGTGGCCGTCGCAAACCGCGTGCAGCTTCGAGTTCAGGCCGCCCTTGGTTCGTCCGATGCACCGCGGAGCACCTCCTTTTTGAGCAGGCTGGCCGCGGTCCGATGCGCCTTGAGATGCGTGCTGTCGATCGTCAGCCGCTCCGGAACGCCCTGCTCGGCGACCAGGGCGGCAAACATCCGGTCGAACACCCCGAGGCGGCTCCACCGGATGAAGCGGTTGTAGAGCGTCTTGTGAGGGCCGTAGCCCGGCGGGGCATCCTTCCACTGCAGGCCGTTGCGGATCACCTAGACGATCCCGCTGACGACACGCCGATCGTCGACCCGAGCGAGACCGCACGAACGTGGGAAGTGCGGAACCCGACGCCTCATCTGAGCGACGGAAAGCAACACCAGACTGGACATCGGACACCTCCGATCCCCTATGCATCACACCGCATCGAGCCGCGTAAAGCTCGCGGTGCGCATACTGGCCGATCTCCAGTCACCTTGACCATCCAGCAGGCAGGCGAGCCCCAGCGGGGTCACGTACTGGTTGAGAAAGATGTCGGCGTAGTTCTCGTCGACGGGCTGCCAGCCTTTGTTGCCGGTGACCGACGCATACAGGCCTTCCGAGATCGCCTGCCGCATCAGGCGCTCCGCGACGGCGCCAACGACAGTTACCTGCCAGCCACGAGACCGGAACAGCGCCTTGTCGTAGAACATCCCATCCGCCTCGAGCGAAGACGGCAGGCATTTCAGATGCCCGAACTGGCGGCAGCTATCTAGCACCGGCGCCAGCAGCCGCCGGGTGCAGTGGTATTTTTCCGCGTGGGGATCAAGCGATGCGAGTTTTCCGGCTCTCGCCAGCGGCGTCACGTCCGACGGCCCCGACGTGTAGAGCAGGTCGGGGCCGGCGCCTCCCATCACAGCGATGCGCACGTCGTTGTCCACGGAGGCGCGAAAATCCACCACCAGCTGGTAGCGATCCTGGGACTGGTTGAAGGGCCGCACCAGGGCCGCGTCGAGAGCCTGGCGATAGTCCGGCGAGGCGCCCCAGAACCACATGGTGATGCGCTGGCGCGGTGGCGGTGCGCTTCCCTGCAGCAGGATGGCGACCGCAGCGATCAGGCATACGTGCCGCATGCACTCACCCCGTCGCGCGGACTTCGAAGCCGAGCACAGGCACCGTGCCGCGGGAGATGACCATTCCGGCAGCGCCGGATCGCAGTCGCCGGTCTCGTGCGCAGAGCACTTCATCGCCGTCGATCTGAAAGCCGATGCGATCATCCTCGACAGTCAGCTCGAACACCAGCTTCTGGTTCTCCGCGTAGCCGAAGGGCAGCTGTGCCGGCACTTCCTCTTCGCCATCGATCCGGCAGACGATCTTGGCCACCTGACGGGTCATCAAGGCCGCATAGTAGCGGCGGTGACCGCGTGCGCGGGCCACCAGCCCGGCCGACTCGTGCAGGTCCATCGTCAGCCTGGGGGGCACGCTGTAATCGTGCCAGTCCCGGGTGCCGATGGTCGCGACGCCATTATCCTCCGGATGCGACAGGGCGAACGTGGTGTCGACGCCGGGGCGGAAATGCAGCGCCGAGCTGACGAAAGCCTTAAGCCAGTAAGACGAGATATCGAACGGCGTGATCGTCGGTGACAGGTCGTAGGCGCTGCCCATGACGAAGGCCGCCGGGGCGCCACTGCAGTCCATCCATCGCACGATCAGCTTCCCGCTCATCCGCGTCTCGGACGCGAGCTCGATCCCCACGCGCTGGATCGGCAGCCCTCGCGTATCCGGCACCAACCATCGCAGCGTCGTCTCGCCGTCATGCAGCGCCATCGCATCGCCGACGATCTTCGTAAGCAGGCCGGAACCGTCATAGTAGACGACGAAGAAGCGCAGTTCCGGCACGGTTCCGTCCGAGGTCCGTATTGTCGCTGTCAAGGTCTGCGTCCCGTAGATCGTCGGGCTGGCGAGAACCTCGAAGTAGCTCGTCTCGCTGAGACCGAGCGGCTTGGGGTCGATGAAGGTCTGCAACGAGACCGAGCCTTTGACGCCGCGTGCGAGCCCCTCGAACCGCAGCTCCAGGCCGTCGGCGCCGCCACCCGCGTCGCTGTTGCCGATACCCGTGATGCCCTCGGTCCCTCGTGATGCGGACATAGCCGGAAGCCCTGGACGGAGCCCGGATACTCGAAGGCGAACCGGTCCATTGGCGGGACGTAGCTGATGCCGCTCAGGGCCGCCGCAGTACCAAGCGAATGCCGCCTTACGATGCAGGTGAGCGTGCGAGTACGCTCGGTATGGAAGGGTCCTGCCGCTCCCGCCTCTTCACCCGAGGTGCGAGAAGCCGGAGACACCCATGAAGACGCCGACGGCGATCACCATCGCGCCGGACAGGTAGGGCAGGTCCCCGGTCCAGCGATCAAGACCCGGCAGATACCGCGCAGCACTCTTCACGCCGAGCGAAGCGACGACGCCGAGAGCAACCAAGGTCACCGCGAGCCCGAAGCTGAAGGCGCCTACCAGACCGATGCCGAGCGTGATCCGCTTCAGGCGCAGGCATACCAGCAGCATCGTCAGTGCCGCCGGGCACGGAATCAGGCCGCTGCTCAGGCCGAACCATGCGATCTGTCCCGTCGTCACCGGTCGCCCGTCGAACCGGCCCGCTATCTGGCGGGCATGGGCGTCGGCGTGGGCGTCCGCAAGGCGGTGCTGCTCATGATCGTGCGGGTGCGGGTGCGGGTGCGGGTGACCATGCGGATGATGCCCATGCCCATGCCCATGCGGTTCGGCGAAGGCGACCATATGGTCGTGCGTGTGGTCACCGTGCGGGAGCGACAGCACCGCCTCGAACTCGTGCGGCTCGGGAATCGGATCCGTCGAGACGAGGTGCTCTCCACGAGGAGAGAACGCGAAGACCTGGGCGGTGCCGTCCGGGCGCACGGTGCGCACCGATGCCGCAGCGGCCGCTGGCGCCGGAACGACGCGCATCTGCGTATCGTAGAAGCAGAGCCGGAACTCCGCAGCGACGCCGTCCTCGACCGTCAGCTCGACGGCGCCGTTCCCGGTCTCGATGAGCTGGCCGCCCCGCGGTCCGGCGCCGTGGCGCGTCGCCGATCCCCGGCGCTGCAGGCGCCAGATCATGGTCAGGCCGATGATCACGATGACGATCCCGGAGGCGAGCTGCAGCCAGGGTTCGATCTCGTCGCCGATGAAACGATCGCCGAAATACAGCGCAGCACCCGCCAGCACCCAGATCAGCAGCGAGTGCGAGATCGCTGCCGACATGCCGAGCAGGACCGCCTGCGGCACGCTGCCCCGAGTCGCCACCACGAAGGAGGCGATCAGCGTCTTGGCATGACCGGGCTCCATCGCGTGCAGCGCGCCGAGCAGCAGGCCGGTGGCCATCAGCCATGGCAGCGAAGAGCTCTGGATCAGGTTCGTCGGGCTCATGATGCGATGCCTCGTCTGCGTGAGGGGATCTGGCGGCCGCGCCGGACCAGCAGGGCCAGGGCGAGCACGACGTTGAGAAAGACGCTGATCGCCACGAACCAGTCGGGGATCTTCTGGCCCGACAGGCCGGGAATGCCGCGTCCGACGTCGATGCGCGCCTGGCTCGCGTGGCCGGCCCGGTCCTGCACCTCGATGCGCCAGCGCCCGTCGCTGGTGGCATGCAGCGGCACTTCGCCGGCCCTGTCGGTCTCGCCGGTCGCGACGGGAAAGCTGCCGCTCCCCGGAGCGAAGACGCGGTATTCGGCACCGGCCATGATGGAGCCGTCAGTGTAGTGGAACGCCACCCGGGCGTCGCCGGAGCCGCGCAGCTCGATGCTGATCCCGTGTGCGTGGCCCGGTGCCGCCAGCAGCAGGAGCAGGATCGCGAGAAGACGCGCCATCGTCGGCAGCCTTGCTCAGAACAGTCGCAACGTGCGCTGCGCGAACCAGGCGATCGCCAGCAGGCCCGCCAGTCCCGAGGCGCCCGGCAGGAACCTGCCGGAGTAGAGGCGCACGTGGCGCAGCGCGAAGCCGATCGGCAGCACGATCGCCGCGGCGAGCAGTTGCGCCGCCTCGACCCCCAGATTGAACGAGAACAGCGCCACCGCGAGCGGCCAGGCCGGCAAGGAGAGCGGTCCGAGCGCGGTCGCGAAGCCCATGCCGTGTATCAACCCGAAGCCGAACGCCAGCATCCAGCGACGATCGGGCAGCACCGGCACGATGTTGTCGAGCGCGGTGGCGACGATGGTCAGCGCGATCGCCCCCTCGATGACGCGCGACGGGATGGAGACCCAGCCCAGGGTCGCCGCGGTGACGGTGATGGCGTGCGCCACCGTGAAGGCGCTGAGGATCTTGGTGGTCTCGACGAAGGCCGGGAGAAAGCGTTCGACCGGCGACCAGACACGCCCGGCGGAGCGGCGGAACATCGCCGGAAACAGCAGGATGGCGATGAACAGCAGGTGGTCGGGTCCCGACAGGATATGGTCGATGCCGACCCTGAAGAACTCGACGAAGGTCTGCCGCAGGCGGCCGCCGGCGTCCATCGTCAGTCGCGGCGCGGCCGGCGACAGCACGGCGATGCGGAACGAACCGCCGGAGATGAAGTCAAGCAGCGCGCGGTGCTCGGGGTCGAGGTCGAACATCAGCCCGTAGCCGATGTTCACCCGATGCACGGCGGCCATGCAATGCGCCGTGAAGCGGAGCACGGCGTAGCCGGTGCCGCCGCGCTCGTCGGCGAGCAGACTGACCGGCCCGGGCGGGCATGCCGTGCCGCCGGACGAGAGCGTCAGCCGCGGCAGGGCGTAGGATTTGATCGCCGCGGTGCGGGCGCGCAGGTCGCCCCAGGTGATCGTGCCGGTGGGGTCCAGCCCGATCGCGTAGTCGAGGTCGCGCAGCGCGATCTCCCACTGCACCTCCAGGTCGGCGCCGGCGGTGGCGATGCTGAGATAGCTCGTGCTGCTGCTATGGGCCCAGGCGCTGCTCGACAGCAGCACGAGCGAGATGGCGCAGATCTGGATCCGCAGCCGCGACAGCCATCGCGCGCCGACGTCAGGCATCGACGCCGATCTGGTCGTATCCCTTCACCCGGTAGATCACGATCGACAGGATCCAGCTCGCGACGAACACGCCGATGATGACGAAGCCGATGCTGCCGAAATGATCATTCAGCGCGCCGATCGAGTTCCAGAACGTGCCCTTCAATTCAAGCTGATCGCCGATCAGGCCGAGCGTCTCGATGCCGCCGACCAGCAGCGCCACCACGATCGAGACCGCGGTGATGGTCATGTTGTAGTAGATCTTGCGCATCGGCTTGAGGAACGCCCAGCCATAGGTGCCGAGCATCAGGATGCCGTCGGTGGTGTCGATCAGGGACATGCCGACGGTGAACAGCGTCGGGAACACCAGGATCGACCAGATCGACAATCCGCTGGTCGCCTGTGCCGCCGAGATGCCGAGCAGTCCGACCTCGGTTGCGGTGTCGAAGCCGAGACCGAACAGCAGGCCGAGCGGATACATGTGCCACGAGCGGCCGATCATCCCGAACAGCGGGCGAAACAGCCGCGAGACGATGCCGCCGCCGGCCAGCAGATGGTCCATGTCCTCCTCGACGTAGCGGCCGCCGCGCTTGACCCGCTGGAACGTGCGCCAGACGTTGCGCAGCACCAGTATGTTCATCAGCGCGATCGCGAACAGGAAGCCGGCCGAGACGATCGTGCCCAGCACGCCGCCGAGGGCCTTGAAGGCGTCGAACTGCGCCTTGAACTCGGTGGCGGTCACGGCGATCGCCACCGATGCCGCCACGACGATGGTGGAGTGACCCAGCGAGAAGAAGAAGCCCACGGCCACCGGGCGCTTGCCCTCCTGCATCAGCTTGCGGGTGACGTTGTCGATGGCGGCGATATGGTCGGCATCGACCGCGTGGCGCAAACCGAAGCTGTAGGCCAGGAACGCGGTGCCGAGCAGGATCGGGTAGTGCCGGAAGGCGAGCAACGCCCAGATCCAGGCCGCGATGTTGGCCGCGAGCAGCAACGCATAGATGGCGACGACCTTGCCGCGTATGTCGGCGGATCGATCATCCATCGCGCGTCGCAGGATCGTCAGCATCGCTCGGCGCTCCGTCTATCGGCTGGACAGCTTACAAGACGCGCGACCGGCCGCGAGATCCCTCGGATCACGACTTGTCGCCGCCGGTACGGCCATGCTGCCGCGCGAGCGCCGTCAGCCGGACATCCTCGACGCCGTGGTCGTGCAGCCATCGACGAACCGGGTCCGCCTCGCCCGGCCGTCCCGCGGCGAGCGCCGCCTCCAGCAGGATCCGCGCATCCGCCGGCTCGCGCTGGACGTTCCAGTTGGCCTGCGCCAGATCGAGCGCCCGATCCGGCTGGTGCTGCAGGTGAAGCGCGAAGCGCGCCTCCTCGCGACGATGCACGGTCTCGCCGCGCAGCCGGCTGGTCTCGAAGCGGGCGGCGAGGTCGGCGACGTGGGCCTGGGTCCGCTCGTCGCCGGTGGCCTTCTCGGCCAGGGCGAGGCGCAGCAGCAGCGGATCGATCCGCGTGTAGCCCGACAGCAGGGCGATCACCTCGCGCGGCCGGTCATGGTCCAGCAGCCAGTCGCTCCATGCGCCGAGCAGGTAGGGGTTGGTGGCATCCACCGCGAGCGCGTCGCGGTAATATCGCGCGGCCGCCGGATCCTCGAGCCGCTCCGCGGTCTCCGCCTGCAGGGTGATCGTCCAAACCGCGACATTCGGCTGCGCCCTCGCCTCCGCCGCGTTCTGGCTCAGCGAGATCCCGAGCGCGCGCAGCGCGAGCGGCGCATGGCCGGTGAGCGACATCACCGAGGCGGTGCAGGTGTCGGGCGCCAGGCCCAGCGTGCGGCTGGCAAACTGGCCGCAATCCCGCAGCGCCGCCGGATAGTCGGCTTGCGCCTGATGCACGGCGGCGAGCGTGAGCCATGCCTGCGCCGATCCAGGCTCGGCCGCGACCACGCGCTCAAGGGCGGCGATGCTGCCGGCGAAGTCGTGGTTGCTCTGCAGGATCACCGCGCGCAGCAGCAGCACCGGCGGCGGCGTGCGCGGTCCGATCGGCCAGGGAGCCAGGGCGGCCTCGGCGCGGCCGAGGAAGCGCGGATCGCCGAGCCTGCTCGCCTGGGCGATGTCGAGACGCGCGACCTTCTCGGCAAGCGTGATATCGCGCCGCTGCCCTGCCAGCTGCGCGCTCATCCGTCGCAGCGCCTGTCCGGCAGCGTCGCGCGCCTCGGGCACCTGCTCCAGCACCGTGCTGTCCGAGGTGGGAAGGAAGGGCGCCGCCCGGGCGGGCTGCGCGCCCAGCAGCAGTGACGCCAGCAGGATCGCGGCGCGGCGCGGGAAGCTGCCCGCGCCCGCGCCGGTGGTCACCGAAGGTCGGACTGCTTCGATGCGAGGCACGATCCGACGATCCGCTTCCCGCCTATTCGTGAGCCGGCTGGTGCGAATCCGACAGCGGCGGCATCACGTAGGGGAACGCCGTCAGGTAGTGCGTGTCGTCGGTATAGGCGCCGTCGGTCAGGTCGACCAGGCCGGCCGGCGCATCCGATGCCTTGCCATACAGGCCAAGCGCGTAGAGCCGGCCCATCGCCACGCGCAGCGTGATGTCGACCACGTCGTCGCCGGGACGCCGGCCGTTCGGATAGCCCGCCTTGTCACCCCCGATCACGCCGAGCCGGCTCTGCGACCCGTAGGGCGTGATCGGCGTGCTGGTGTTGAGACGCATCTCCTCGGACGCCTGGTAGAGATGGGCCGGCGCGTTGAGGCCGGCGATCCCGGTCAGGAACACCGCCACCAGGTCGGCGCGGGGGATCTTGGTCGGCGCCTTCAGCGTCGGATACAGCGCCTGGATCAGGGCCGGGATCGTGGGGTTGGTGACGTAGGTGGCGAACTGCGCATCGTTGGCGGGCAGGGACATGTTGAACTTGTCCTTGTCCTTGAGCCCGATCACCAGCTCGTTGACCAGCGGATTGGCCAGGCGCGAGACCTGCTGGTAGCTGGTGTTGCCGTGCGAGTCCCGGCTGCCGAGGTCCGAGGTGGTCCAGGCGCCGACCACCGGATCGCCGACATGGGTCAGGCAGGCCGACTGGATCTCCCACACGATGGAGGTCACGTTCTTGCCGGCCAGATCGTCCATCGCCGAAGCGTTGAACTGCTCGCCGATCGGGTGCACGTAGTTCACCAGGTCGAAGGTCTCGCCGAGATTGACGACGAACGGGTCCTTGCGCTGGCCGACGAACACGCGCCCGGTGCCGCAGCCGGGCACCACGATGTCGTGGGTGAAGCTGGCCGCGTAGGCTGCATAGTTCGGGATCGACTTGTCGCCGATCCGGTCCGCGGGCTTCTGGAACAGGGTCTGTCCGCCGGTATCCTTCAGCAGCGTCTCCGAGGCGACGCCGTTGCGGTAGGTGACCAGGGAGATGGTATAGACCTCGCCGGTGTTCTGCGCGCTGTCGTCGGTGGCCGTGATCGGTCCGGCGTTGATCAGCGAGATCGGCACGTTCTTGCCGCCGACCGGCACGGTGATGTTGCGGTTCACCGGATAGACCCGGAAGCGGAACGTGTAGGTCGGCTTGCCGGTCCCGTCGGAGTCGACGTTCATATCGTAGTAGCCGTTATGCTCCATGTCGTAGAAGTTCGGACCGCCGCCGGGGTCCTGGAGCGGCACGTAGTCGGCGATCATGGTCACGTAGTTGGTCCGGCCGGGCTCGTAGCTCCGGAACAGGAAGAAGTCGCTGGCGTCGAGGCGCGGCATGCCGGCGATCATCGGCGCCTCCCGATGGCTGGAGGCGCGCGCCGGCGCCTGCATGGCGGCCGCCGCCAGGATCGACGTCGCTGTGAGGAGGAAGCGCTTCATCTCGGAACTCCGCGTGCGTTGTTCGCACATGATGATCGACGCGGTGCCTGGATGACGCCGCCTGCATGCAATCCGCGTCGGCGGAGGGTTCAGATGCAGACAAACAGCCAGTCACATTGTTATAACGTTATAATGATGGCAGGGGGGCGGAGTCAGAGCTCTGCTGCAGCAGTTCCGCCTCGGCATGGCTCTCCTTGATCGCCTCCAGCACCGATTGCGGATCTGCGGGAAGCGCCATGGAAGCGGCTTCCTCGTCCACGCGGTCGCGCAGCGCGGGGTTGTCCCGCCGCATCTCCTCGAGGAGCTCGATGACCTTCGCGGTCTTCTGCTCGCTGAGGATGGCCAGCTCGAGCGTGAGCTGCTCGCGATGCTGCGCGAGCTGATCCTCGCGGCGCTGGGTCGTCAGGATCAGGATCGTTATGTAGAGCGCCCCCAGCGCCACCACGCCGTCGAACCAGGCGAAGGGCGGCGGATCGGGAGGTGTCGCGCCGAGCGATCCGGCGAGAAGATTGCCGCCGATCCAGAGCACGCTGGCTGCCGTCAGCAGTCCGATGAAGCGCGGACGTCCGACGAATGCGGTGAGCCGGTCGACGATCCTCTGCAGCGCCGTCGCGTTCCTGTGATGCTCCGCGTGAAGCCGGGCGATCGAACGGATCGTCTCCTCGATATGGGTCGGCAGGATCGGCGTCTCGCTGTCCATGGCTTCCCCCGCGGCTCCCGGCCGCCCTCGGCTTCTACGGAGACGCTATTGTCCCGGATCAGAGGTCCGCAATCCCAAACGGACGCTAGGCGTCGTTCAGGGCTTTCGCCGGCCTGCGCGACACGTCCGGCAGCTTCGGTGTGTGCGCCATGTCGACGAGCCGGAACGCGACGGCCGCGACGGCCGCGCCGATCAGCGGTCCCACCGTGTAGAACAGCCATAACGGGAAGGTGCCGGAGACCAGCATGGGTCCGAGCGCCCTGGCTGGATTGCCGGCGCCACCGCTCACCGGTCCGCCGAGCAGCACCCCTGCGGCGAGCGAGAAGCCGATCGCGACGGCGGTGCCGCCGGGCGGGACACGCGGGTCGGTCGCGGTCGACAGCACCGTGAACACCAGGATGAAGGCGATCAGCGCCTCCACGAGCAGGACCTGCAGCGCCGTGGCGCCGTTGACCGGGGAAGGGGCGCCGAGACGCGCGGTATCGTAGGCGCCGTGTCCGTACGCCGCCCAGACCAGCAGCGCCGCCAGGATGGCGCCGAGCAGCTGTGCCATCCAGTACGGCACGACGTATTTCCAGGGAAACTTCCCGGCCGCGGCGAGGCCGAAGGTGACCGACGGGTTGACATGCGCGCCGCTGATCTGGCCGATCGCGCCGACGATCGCGATCAGGATCAGGCCGAAAGAGAGGGCGACGGCGAGCGAGTCGTAGGCCGGTCCCGCGGTGCCCTTGCCCAGCACCGCCGCGGTCGCGACCGCCGTGCCGACCAGCACGAGCAGGAATGTGCCGATGAACTCGGCCACGCAGGCCAGCAGCAGGTTGGCGCTCTCCGAAGACGCCGAGCCCGGGCCGCCGTCGGCCTGAGCCGGCTCGTTCACGATCACGTTCATGCTGATATCCTCGTGGTCTGGCCGCCCGCGACCGGGGATGCGGCGATCGTGATGCGGGTCAACGGCTCGACGTGGCGGGAGAGGCCGGGGGCAGCTTGGTGACCTCGAGCTCCTCGCGACGCACGGTGTCGTGCACCGTCTCGACGTGCTCCTCGACCTGCTTGTGCACGACGACCTCCTCGGCGACCCGGGCGGTCTTGGAGACGACCACCTCCTCGCGGCTCTCCGTCATCTCGATCACCCGGTCGGTGAAGGCGTCGGGTCCGGCCGCGGCACCCCCGGCGATCGGACGACGCTGCACCGAGACGACCTCGTCGCGAAGCACGACGCTCTCCTCGACCGCCCTGCTGGTGACGAAGCGTCGCACGCGCGTGGTGCCGCGATCGATGCTGCGCTTGCCGACGGTCAGGGCCTCCTCGGCGAGCCGTATCACCTGCTCCGCCGTCGTCGATGTCGAGGCTGCGGCGGCACCGACGGCGCCGCCCGGCACCGGCGGCACCGCCGCCGCGTCCCGCGTCGCCCGCTCATGGACGTCGACCGGGTCATGCCGCTCCAGGATGTCCATCACCCGGTCGGCATCGCGTTCCGCATCCTGCAGCGTCACGGTCAGCACTTCGCCGCCGGCCTGGGTGGTGCGCTCGTAGACCAGGTTCTGCTCCGCCGTCGTCTGGCCGGCGAACAGGCGGCTCCAGAAGCCGACCGCAGCACTGCCTGTCGCGGCGGCGGCGACCCGGCTGGCAGCAGCGCCGCCGGCATGCCGCTCGATGTCGGCGGCGGCGACGCCGGCGCCCCGCAGCGCCTCGACGGCAGCACCGGCCTGTGCTGCGGTGTCGAACACGGCGACGATGGTTTCCTGGGTCATGACGGATCCTGCCTATCGGTGAGCGGCGACGTCGGGCGGTTCGAGATGGCCCGGCGGCAGGGTGCCGGGAGGCGAGGCGGTCGCGTCATCTAGGCCGCCGACCACCGGCGCCAACGCCTCGGCCACGGCCTCCTTCCTGTCCTGCGGCAGCAGCTTCATGGTCAGGATGAACGAGGACAGGCACAGGCAGATGACGTTCTGGGCGATGATCGCCCACTGATGCAGCATGAAGCCGTAGACCAGCCATGCGACGAAGGCGGCGACGGTGATCAGGTATGTCTTGAGAGAGATGCCCTCGGTGTTGCGCGACTTGATGATCGACCAGGCCTGCGGAACGAAGCCCACCATCGACAACGTGGCGGCGAACAGGCTGACCACGGTGATCGACGTCATCTGCGCTCCCTCGGCAGGTTTCGGATCAGCATCTCAGCCTCTGTGCCAGGCCGGCAAGACCGCGGCGCCCGGCGTCAGGCCCGCGCCCCGATCCGGTCGGTCGACCCGGATGCGCGGTTCATCCGGGCGGCGCGGACGTCGCGGACGGCCGTTGATCCTGGCCGGGCGCTGCCTCGCGCACCGCGTCGTCCCCGGCATGCAGCACGTCCTCGGCGACCTGCTTGGCATCCTTGGCCAGACTGCCGTTCATCGCCGCATCGAGCAGCTCGCCGGAGCTCTTGCCGTCGGTAAGGCCATGCGCCTGGGCACTGTCGCGGCCGGTGTCGAGCACCGCCTGGGCGACGTGGCCGCCTTTGTCCGCCGCCTGCTGGGCCAACGTCCGCGCGGTGTCCCGCGCCTGCGTGGCGACGCCGCCGAGCGCTGCTTCCTCCTGCTCCGACTGCGGCAGCAGCGCCCCGAGCAGGGCTCCCGCGGCGAGCCCGAGCGCGCCGAGCAGGACCGGGCTCGCGGAGATCGCCGCGACTAGGTTGCCTCCCGCCTGGCTCACGGCCTGGCCTGCCGCCTGGCCACCCTGCATCACGCTGCTTCCGGCGCGCTGGCCGGCGTCGCCGAGGCTGTGCACCGCATCCTGCGCGCCGCTGCTCAGGCCGCTCGCCGCACTGCGGGCACCGTCCCGCAGATCATGCGCGCCGCGGCCGGCGGTGTCCTGGGCCATGTCCAGGACTTCGCGGATGCGCTGGCTGTACGAGGTCGCGGTCTCCTCATCGCCGCGGGCGAGACCGATCGCCTGGCCGCGGGCGGCGTCGAGCCGGTCGGCATAGGCATGTTCGGCCTCGCCGGGCTCGTGGGTCGTGCGCTGCTCGGCATCGCTTACCCGCTTGCCGAACGCGGCATGGTTCGGGGCATCATGGCTCTGCAGCCCGAGATCCGGCGTGCCGCGATAGACGCGCACCTTGCCGGCAGCGCCCGGAGCCGAGGCGGCGCCGCCGCGAGGGCTCGAGGCCATCAGCCAGGCGAGGCCGATGCCGGACACCGCAGTCGGCAGCGGGTTGGCACGCACGCTGTCGAGCAGGCTGCGGCCGAAATCAGCACCCTCCTTGCCGCGGAAGTAGCGCATCAGGTCGTCGAGCACCTGCCCCGGCGAGAGCCTGCTCTGCAATTCGGAGAGATGACCATCGAGCCGCGACCGCGTCTGGTCGAGATCCTGCTCGATGCGGCCGGCTTCGGACGATGACAGCGACATCAGATATGCTCCCTCAGGACGTTTGCATCCTTGCGCAGGCTCGCCGTCATCCGATCCGGGTTCAGGGTCTTCAGCGAGAAGCGGCGCAGGGCCGACCAGGCGAAGATCCCGCCGACCGCCACGATCAGCACGCCCACGATCAGCGATGCCGCCCAGGTCGGCAGCAGCAGCGCCAGGGCAGCGGCGATGCCCTGGAGGAACACCACCAGGCCCGCGAAGGCGAGCAGGGCACCGCCGAGCAGGAAGATCGCGGCGATGATGACGGTGTGGAGCTTCTGGTCGAGCTCCGCGCGCGCCAGTCTGAGCTCGCCGCGTACCAGGCCCTGCAGCTCACGGACGATGCTGCCGAGGATCGTGCCCAGCCCGTAGCCGTCATCCTGGGTGTCATGATCCAAGATGCACCTCCGGCAGCTTCGGCAGGTCATCCTTCGACGCGCCGGCGACCGCGATCCGGCCGACCCGCGCCAGGGCGAATCCGGCGGCGAGCGACGCGCCGGCGAACAGTGCCGGCTGCCGCTTGGCGAGGTCCTGCAGCCCGCCCATCAGCCCGCGCAGATCGTTGCTGCGCAGCGTGGTGGCCAGCGTGCTCAGCTCCGCAGCACCGCGCTCGACGAGATGCGCCGCCCAATCCTGATGCCCTTCCAGCTGGGTGCCGGACCGATGTACCGCCTGTGCCGCGTCCTCGATCTGGTCGGCGAGCGAACTCTTGCCGCTCTCGGCGGCGTCCTGGACCCGCTCGCCCATCGCCCCGGCGAGCGAGGCGACGCGGCCCTGCGCCTCGTGCGCCAGCTCCTGCGCCTGGCCCGCCGCATCGCCGCCGGCCTGCCTGGCCTGGCTCACGACCTGCCGCGCGGCCTCGCCTGCCGCCTGCAGGCCCGCAGCTCCCTCGGCGATGGTATCCGTCGTGCTCTTGTCGCTCATGCGGGCCTCCGGCCGGTTCGCCGCCCCGCGGTGGAGTGCTTCGTCCACCCGGGGCGGCGCGTGCGTCAGTTCGTCTTCAGCACCTGGACACGCGAGCGCTCGGCCGCCACCTGGTCGGCGGTGTAGTGCGGTGCGGTGTCCTCGAACCGCTGCCAGCCATCGGTCTGGTAGGCGGTGCGGCGCGCGTTGACGTCGACGGCGGAGGCGGTGCGTCCGTCCAGCACCGACTGGATGCGGCCGGCCTGGCTCTCGTCGCCGCGAACCGTGACCAGGGTGCCGCCGCGGCGCACGCCCTCGGTGTAGGTGTGGGCCTGGTCCTCGGGCACGCCGGCATGAACCAGCGAACCGAGCAGGCCGCCGCCGGCGGCGCCGATGCCGGCACCGGTGAGGGTGGCGATCAGCCAGCCGGCCGCCACCACGGGGCCGACGCCCGGGATCGCCAGCAGGCCCAGGCCGGTCAGCAGCCCGACGCCGCCGCCGACCAGGGTGCCGGTCGAGGCGCCCGCGCCGGCTCGCGTCTCTTCGGCACCCGCGGCAGCGCCCGCGGTAGTCCCGGCGGTCAGGTGGCGGCTGTCGGCGTTGTTGGAGACGATGCTGATGTCGCTGTGCGGGATGCCGGCGGCTTCCAGCGCCTCGACCGTCTGCCGCGCCTCGTTATAGTCGTCGTAGAGATGGGTGAAGGTGCGCATGGCCATGTCGGCCTCCTGATTATGCTGGTGTTCCGGCGGGAGCGGTGAGGCTGCTACTGCATCTGGCCGACATTGCCCTTGTAATCGAGCCAGACGGCGACCTGCTGGCCGTCCTTCATGCCCTTGCCGCGCCACACGCCGCCGCTGTCCTTGTGCAGGCTGACGACCCTCTGGAAGCCCTCGCTCTGGATGCGGCGCCGTGCCTCGCCGCGGCTGAACGAGTTGGAGCCCCTCGCCGGCTGCGGCGCATTGTTGTTGGTGGTGGTGACCGCCTGGTTGCGGTCGCCGCTCGCCGCCGCCGTGCCGCTGTTGCGGTCCGTCATGCTGGTGCCCGGCGTGGTCCCGGTGCTCGGATTGACCCCGGCCTGCGGCGCATTCGACGTGGCGCCCGGAGGCGCGTTCGGCGTGGAGGGGCTGGTCGCCGGCTGCGCGGAGGCAGCGCTCGCCAACAGCAGACTGGCGAAAACGAGTGCGGTGGTCTTCATAGTACGTGTCCTTGAGAGGTTTCTGCGCGACCCGGAGGTGCAGGCAGATCGGAGGAGGGCGGCCCCGCGCTGGCGAGGCACGTCCGGTCGTGGCACAGCGGATCCGGCGTTCTGACACCTGCAGTCGCCGCTGCACCGCGAGCGCGCCGCGCAATGGATCGCGCGGGATGGAGGCCATCCCGTGCGGCACACTCTTATCTGGTAATCGTCACCCTGCCCGAGACGCGAAGCCCGGGCAGGGTGCGGGGGTTCAGACCTTCGGGAGCACGCCCGGGGTCATCGGCGCGGTGGTCGCGCCGATACCCGTGGTGGTGGCCGCGTCCTTGGTGATCTCGACATCCTCGCGACGCACCGTGTCGTGGACGGTCTCGACATGGTCGGACGCCTGCTTGCTGATGACGACTTCCTCGGCGACACGCGTCGTCTTGCCGACCACCGCCTCCTCGTCGGTCTGGTTCATCTCGATCGTGCGATCGGTGAACGCGGCCGCGTCGACGGCGCCGGAGGCTGGACGACGCTGCACCGAGACGGTCTCCGAATGCAGGGTCACGTCCTGCTCGACCGGCGTCTCGACCACGAAGCGGCGGACGCGCGTGGTGCCGCGATCCACCAGACGCTTGCCGACCACGAGCTGCTCCTCGGAGAGCGCGATCGACTGCTCGCCGGCCACCGCCGCCGGAAGCGGCGCAGGAGCGGCCGTGCCGACCGTCTCACGGGTCGTGGTGGTGGTGGCCGCCGCCGTGCCGTAGCTGACCGCGCGGTCGTCGATGTCGATCGGGTTGTGCGACTCCAGGATGCGCGAGACGCTCGCCACGTGCTCCTCGGGCGCCTTGACGGTCACCACGGTCGAGCCGCTCTGCACGCTGCGCTCGTATACGGTGGTGTCATGGTCGGGCTGGCCGCCGAACAGGCTGCCCCAGAAGCCCTTCTCGCGCGGCGCGGCGGTGATGTCGGTGCCGGCCGCGCCGGCGGCTGCGCCATGAACGGAGATGGCATCGGCGGGGACGTTCGCCGCCTTCAGGTCGGTCACGGCCAGGTCGGCGTGGGCCGCGGTGTCGTAGACGGCGACGATGGTTTCTACGGTCATTTCGGTATGATCCTCTTATATCGTGACGGGTTCAGGATGGTTTGGTACCGGCACCGTCCCGGTGGCCGGTGCCTCGATCGGCGTGCGCGTGATCATCGCCTCCTGCATACGGAGGGTGACGGTCTCGCGATGGTGTTCGGTGCTGCGGATGCGCCGGATGCGCACCTCCTCCCTCAGGATCAGCCTGCGCTCGGTCACGACGATCTCTTCGACCACCGGCATGATGGTAACGTCGCCCTCCTCGCGGATCGGCGGCACCGCCTCGACAACGTGTCCGAGCGGCACGCGCTCGATCTCCACGCGCTCATGCGCCAGTTCGGCTTCGACGAATTGTTCACGACTGCGCGTCTGCGTCGCGACACGCACCACGGCGAGCTCCCGCTTGAGCCGGGAGAGGACGACCTCCTCGCGGTGCAGCGGGATCCTGAGTTCTTCTTGCTTTACAGTATTCGACGTATTCGGCGATGAGACGGCTTCTTCTACGGGCATGGACCGGGCTTCCGTCTCAGGCTCATTCCTTCAACGCGTCGCGCACCGTGTCCTTGGCGCCGCCGATCGCGTTCTGTGCCTTGCCGGTGGTCTTCTCGGCGCTGCCCTCGGCTTCGGTCTTGCTGTCACCGGTGATCTTGCCGACAGCTTCCTTGATCGAGCCGGAGATCTTCTTGCCGATGCCGCTCGCGCGATCGCTGTCCATGACATTTGCTTCCCTGTGCACCGAACCGCTGTCAGCCGTCCGGCTTGATTACGATCCTAAGCCAAATCATGCAAGGAAGTTGCGGAGCGTTTTACTTTGCACCGCAATAAATCAGTCGCTCGGATCTGTAATGCATTCGCACTAGGAAGACATGACATCTGCACTAGATTTCCGGCCGAGCGCGTCGCGATCGTTGTTTCGGCTGTGTTTTTTTCGAGATGCCCAGGCCGCGCTCGCGTGCCCACGCCACCAGGGCGCCGCGCCGGTGCACGCCGGACTTGGCATAGATCGCGGAGACGTGATTGCGCACCGTATTCCTGCTGATGCCGAGCCTGGTCGAGATCTCCTCGTCGGACAAGCCCCGCGCCATCAGGTTCACCACCTCGCGCACCCGCGGCGTCAGCGCGTCGATCTTCATCTTCGGCCGGTCCGCCGCTCTCGGCGGCGTCAGACCCGCCAGCTTCTCGATGACCTTCTGCCCGAACCACGACGTGTCCTGCATGACGGATTCGATCACGAGCAGCAGGTCGGCCTCGCTGCGCTTGCGCTCGCTGATGTCGAGCATGACGCTCAGTACGCAGCGATGGCCGCCGATCGTGACCGTCTCCGCCGACAGCAGGAAGTCGGCGTCGCGCCCCTCCTTGGTGCGGAGCTGAACGTCGATGCTCCGGATGTGCCCGGTCTGCTTCACCAGCCGGGCGAGTTCGTCGCGCGGCTTGCCGTCGCCCCAGAGCCCGATCTCGAGTTCGGTGCGGCCGATCACCTCCTCGCGCCGCCAGCCGGTCGCCGCCGTGAAGGCGTCGTTGACGTCGAGCAGGCGCAGGCCGTCGAGGGTGACGATCACCATCGGCCCGGGCGCCAGCCGGAAGGTCGCGGCGGAGTTCGCCTCGCTGCGTCGCAGCTCGTCCTCCGCCTGCTTGCGCCCGGTGAGGTCGGTGAAGCTGAACAGCATGCAGGCGGCGTCGCCGACCTCGATCGGGTGTCCGGCGACGATCACGGTCCTGGGCGTGCCGTCCGGCACCCGCAGGCATGCCTCCATCTGCGGGATCGTGACGCCGCCATGAAGGCGCCGGATCGCCAGCTCCCGCCCGGCGGCGCCCTCGAAGACGTCGATCTCGTGCACCGACCTGCCGATCAGCGCATCGCGCCCGTAGCCGGTCATCTCCAGGAAGCCCTGGTTCACCTTGACGTAGCGCATGTCGGAGAGACGCGCGATGATCGCCGGCGCCGGGTTGGCGCCGAACATGCGCTCGAACCGCGCCTCGGCGTCGTATCGCCCGGTATGGTCTTCCAGCACCAGCATCAGGCAGTCCGGTCGCCCGCGCCGGTCGGTCAGCACCAGGCTGCGTATCCGATGCACCCAGCCCGTCTCCTCGCCCGGTCGGGCGACCACGACCACGACCTCGCTGAACCCTTCGCCGGCAACGAGCCGGTCGAGCGCCTCGTCGCCGAGCGGCAGCCTGTGCGGGTCGCGATGGCGCAGCTCGAAGCGGCTGCGATATTCCGAGACCGTGCCTCCGAGTGCGGCGATGGAGCTGATGCCGTGCATCGCCAGGGCGGCGTCGTTCGCCCAGGCGATGGTCTGGTCGGGATCGACGATGACGATGCCTTCGTCCAGCCCGGCGATGGTCTGCCGAAGCTGCCTGCGATCCGCCCGCGGCCGTGGGATCCTGTCTGCCATGATCGTGCAACGCAGGGGTTCGGCTTGGCTTCATGTGCCGCGCCAACATTTTCTGCGGTCCCGGCCGTCTTCGCCGGGGCAGTCTTGACCTGTCCGGTCAGACAGGCTTCTCTGCGCGCCGACCGCTGGATGCCTTGCCGGTCCCGCCCACCGGCCGCAGCCACCCTGAGCGCCAGCCGCACGATCGCCGCACGACGCTACCCGCCATCCCGGGCGCCGGCGCAATATTCACGAGATCGCAACGAAGAGGTAGGCCCATGTCAGCTCCCGAGAGCCTGAAGGCAATCTACGCCGACGAGATCAAGGATCTCTGGTCGGCGAACGATCAGATGACCAAGGCGGTCGAGACGATGGTGAAGAAGGTCCACGACCCGAAGCTCAAGCAGACCCTGAGCGCCTCGTCGCAAGGCATCGTCAAGCACACCGCGGCGCTGAAGGCGCTGCTCGCAGAGGTGGATGACGAGGTCGAGAAGGAGCATTGCAAGGGCATGGAGGGCTTGGTCGCCGAGGCGCACAAGCATACCGGTCCGGAGGCGCCGCCGGCAGGCGACCTGCTCGACATCGTCGTCGTCGCGCAGTACCAGCGCATGTGCCATTACGGCATCGCCGGCTTCGGCTCGGCCGCCGCCTACGCCGAAGCGCTCGGCATGACGGCGCACTCGAGCAAGCTGAAGTCGATGGTCGCCGAGATCTACAAGGCCGACGAGTATGCGAGCGCGCTGAGCGAGAAGGCGGCCAAGGCGGCGCCCAAGGCGGATTGATCCCCCGCCGCGGCGCAGGCGACGATCCCGGCGGATGAGGCGGACAGACTTCACCCGCGCCGGGCTATCTCTGGCATAGTGGTTCGCTCTCGCCGCCCTGTCCGGAACCACCATGGCACAACGCAACTTCCCGCAGGTTCCGCCACCCCGCGCGCGCGTGCCCGCGGCGGAAGCACCGAGATCCGAAAGACTGCTCGGGCTCGCCGTCGGCGTCGTGGTGGTGGTGGCTCTCTACCTGGGACGGGAAGTGCTGATCCCGATCACCCTGGCGGTGCTGCTCAGCTTCCTGCTGGCGCCCTTGGTGGCGCTGCTGCGACGCCTGCGCCTGCCCAAGATCCCGTCCGTGCTGCTCACGGTCGCGGCCGCCCTCGGCGTGATCCTGATGCTCGGCGGGTTGATCGGCACCCAGCTCGCCTCCCTGGCGCAGGACCTGCCGCGCTACCAGAGCACCGTGCAGCTCAAGCTGAGCTCGGCGCGCAGCTTCGCGGATGACGAGCTGAGACAGCTCACCGCCCGTCTCGGGCACGTGGCGCGCGGCGGCGGCAGTGCCGCGCGCAGCCCGGCTGGACCGTCGGGCGAGCAGAAGGCCTTGCCGGTGGTCATCCAGGAGCCGCCCTCGACGCCGCTGCAGCTGCTGCAGCAGGTGGTGGGACCGGCCCTGGGTCCGCTGGAGACCATCGGCATCGTCTTCGTCGTGTCGATCTTCATCCTGCTGCAGCACGCCGATCTGCGCGACCGCCTGATCCGGCTGTTCGGATCGAACGACCTGCTGCGCACGACGGCGGCGCTCGACGAGGCGGGCAGCCGTCTCGCGCGCTATTTCCTCACCCAGCTCGGCATCAACGGCTCGTTCGGCCTGCTGATCGGCATCGGGCTCTCGATCATCGGCGTGCCCAGCCCGACCCTGTGGGGCGTGCTCGCCGCACTGCTTCGCTTCGTCCCCTATGTCGGGGCGATCATCGCCGCCGTGCTGCCGATCGCGCTCGCGGCGGCGGTCGATCCGGGCTGGACCATGATGGGCTGGACCGCCGGCCTGTTCCTGGTCACCGAGGGGGTGATGGGGCAGGTGGTGGAACCGATGGTCTACGGTCATTCGACCGGCCTGTCGCCGGTCGCGGTGATCGTGGTCGCCATCTTCTGGAGCTGGATCTGGGGCCCGATCGGCCTGATCCTGTCCACGCCGCTGACGCTTTGCCTCGTCGTGCTCGGCCGGCACGTCGAGCATCTCGAGTTCCTCGACATCATCCTGGGCGATCGCCCGGCATTGACGCCGATCGAGAGCTTCTACCAGCGCATGCTGGCCGGCGACGACGACGAGGTGCTGCGCCAAGCCGAGGGGCTGCTGCGGCTGCGCTCGCTGTCGTCGTACTACGACGACATCGTGCTGAAGGGCCTGAAGCTCGCCGCCGCCGACATCCAGCGCGGCGCCCTGCCGCCGGACCGGATCACCCAGATCAACGCCACGATCCATGATCTGGTGCAGGACCTGGAGGGCTACGACGACCTCGACCCGGCGCCGGGAGGCAAGGACGAGGAGCTCGCCGGCAGTCAGCGCGAGGACCGCCAGACGCCGATCACGCCGCCGCCGGAGGGCTCGGCGCCCTCGCGCGACAGCCGCCCGGCGGCGTGGCGCAACGACACCCCCGTGCTGTGCCTGGCAGGACGCGGACCGCTGGACGAGACCGCCGCGCGGATGCTGGCGCAGCTGCTGGGCAAGCACGGGCTCGGCGCCGGCGTCGCGGTGCCGGCGCGGACCTCCGGCGCCGAGATCCAGGGCCTCGATCCGACCGGCATCGCCATGGTCTGCCTCTGCTACCTCGAGCTCAGCGGCAACCCGGTGCGGCTGCGCTACCTGCTGCGACGGCTGCGCGAGCGTCTTCCGGGGGTGCTGCTCATGGTCGGCCTGTGGCCGGTCGAGTACGAGTCCGTCGCCGACCAGGAGATGCGCCAGCATGTCGGCGCCGACTTCTACGTCTCCAGCCTCTCCGAGGCGGTCGCGGCCTGCCTCGAGGTCTCCGGCGAGCAGCCGCACGACGCCGACAGTCGGCCCACGGAGCGTCCGCTGCCGCAGGCCGTCGCGACCGGCTGATCCGCCCGCGCGGGATCGGGCCGCGGCGTCGGGTGCCGATCAGCCGCGATCCGTCGCCTCCGTCCCGATCGGCGCCGCCAGCGCCAGGGCTCTGCGCTGGACCCGCTCAAGGCGAAGCCTTGAGAATCCATCAGAGTGGTTTCCAAAGGCCTAGGCCTTTGGCGGGTCTGGGCAGAGCCCAGCCTTACTTCCCAACGGTCAGTCTTTCAGGCCGTTGGTATTGGTTCCGTACGCCGAGCCTGCCGCGGCCGCTATCCGCGTGGCGACGCACCAGGGCCGCGCTGTACTCGACCACGCTGCGGCCGCACGCCGCGGCGGCCTCGACGATGGCCGCGTCGAGCTCGGCGCCGACCAGGTGCCCGCCTGCGACCGAGAGCGGCCAGGCGGTGCGCCCGGTCGCCACCAGTCGCGGCGGGTCGCGCATTGGCGGTGCGAAGCTGCCGTATCGGTCTGTCTCCCGGGTCGAGCCGGCGCGGGGTGCATCCGCGCCGGTGCGGCGCTCGTCTGCGCGACGAACCGGGACCTGGTTCGGGCTTTATCGAAGCGCCGCGGCACCCTGGATGGCGCCGCACCAACCTGTTGCGAGTAATCATGAGCCCCGAGCGTCTCGACGATGTGCTGCCCCTCGCCCTCTACGCCGCCCTCGGCGACGGACGCAGCGTCGCCCTGCTGGGTGCGGACGGTGCGATCGACTGGTGGTGCCTGCCCAGCCTCGACAGCGTGCCCTTCCTCGACCGCCTGATCGCCGGCGCGTCGGGCGGCCACTTCTCGATCACGCCCGGCACCCCGTTCACGGTGGAGCGCCGCTACCGCGAGGACAGCAACGTCCTGGAGCAGACCTTCTCGACGCAGACGGGCCGGGCGCGCATCACCTCGTCGCTGAACAGCGGCATCTCCGGGCGTCTGCCTTGGACCGAGCTGGCGCAGCGGGTCGAGGGCCTGGAAGGGGAAGTGGCATTCGAGGTCGAGCTGCGGCTCGGCCGCCGGCTCGAACGTGCGACGCCCTGGCGCGAGACCGGCCCGCAGGGCGACCTGATCCATGTCGACGGCATCCTGTGCGCCTTTCGCGCGTCGAGCGACGTGCATCGGACGGTCGAGGCGGATGATCGGCTGCTGGCCCGCATCGACACGCGGCCGGGCTCTTGCAGCGTGGTCGCCCTGCTCGCCTCGGACGACGAGCCGCTCATCCTGCCCTCGATCGACACGATCAACGCGCGGATCGACCGGTCCGATCAGGCCTGGCGGGAGTGGGCGACCAATCTCGACATCGAGGGCGGCTACGGCGCGGTGCTGCGGCGCAGCGCGCTGGCGCTGAAGCTGCTGCTGTTCTCGCCGACCGGCGCGATCGCCGCGGCGGCCAGCAACGGCCTGCCGGAGAAGATCGGCGGCAGCAAGAACTACGACTACCGTTACGGCTGGATCCGCGACGCGGCGTACACCATCAAGGCGTTCCTTCGCGTCGGCGCGGTCGAGGAGGCCAAGGCCGCCTTCTCCTGGATGACGGCGACGATCGGCCGGCATGACGGGCTGCACATCATGTACAGCCTCGACGGGACGCTGGCGCCCGAGCAGGAGACGCTCGATCTTCCGGGCTATCGCCGCAGCGTCCCGGTGCTGCGCGGCAATCAGGCGCGCAGGCAGCTCCAGCTCGGCATCTACGGCGACATTCTGGAGACCGCGGCGCTGTTCGTCGAGCAGGGGCACGTGCTCGACCTGGTCACGCGCCGGCTGCTCGCCGACCTCGCCGACCAGTGCGCCGATCAGTGGGGGCGCAAGGATGCCGGGATCTGGGAACTGGAGCAGCAGGAGCACTACACCATGTCGAAGCTCGGCTGCTGGACCGCGCTGGATCGCGCGGTGCGGCTGGCGGGTGCCGGCCAGATCGACGGCAGCCGCTGCGCGCGCTGGCAGCGCGAGCGTGACCATGTCCGCGACTGGATCGACGCCCATTGCTGGTCCGAGACCAAGCAGGCCTACACGCTGTACGCCGGCACCGAGAAGCTCGACGCGGCGATCCTGCTGGCGACGCGCTTCGGTTTCGAGCGGCGCGACCGCCTGGCCGCGACCAGGGACGCGGTGCGCGCCGAGCTGAGCCGCGGCCCGCTGCTCTACCGCTATTCCGGGATGGAGGCCGAGGAGGGCTGCTTCCTGGCCTGTTCCTTCTGGCTGATCGAGGCCTATGCGCTGCTCGGCGAGTCCGAGACGGCGGCCCCCCAGCTCGACCGGCTGCTCGAGGTCACCGGGATCAATCTGGGCCTGCTCAACGAGCAGCAGGATCCTGCGGACGGCGCCATGCTCGGCAACATGCCGCAGGCGCTCAGTCACCTAGCGCTGATCCACGCCGTCCTCTCGCTGAGCGACGGCAAGCCGCCACCGGACGCGGCCCCGACGCTCGACGGAGGATCTGCCCCCGCTTAGCATCATCAAGACAGGGAAGGCGGGTACATGTCGGTCTCCTCGACGAACCAGTCTGCGATGGACGGGGCGGTCCGCCACCTGGTGAGCCGCTACAACCCGAAGGGCAACCGGGTCGGCTGGATCATGATGGCCTCGATCCTGCTGGAGGCCTGGGACCTCTACTCGATCGCGTTCGTGCTGGTGTTCATCCGCCAGCAATTCCATCCCGACCCGCTGCTGCTCGGTCTGGCCGCGGCGGGCACACAGGGCGGCGCGCTCGTCGGGGCACTGGTTGGAGGCTGGCTGTGCGACCGGATCGGCCGCCGGGTGATGTTCCTGGCGACGATGGTGATGTTCATCGTGCTGGCGCTGCTGCAGGCGGTGGTGCCGAGCGTGGGGTGGCTGGTGGTCGTGCGCCTGCTGCTGGGCATCCCGCTCGGCAGCGACATCTCCAACGGCTACGCCTACATCATGGAGTCGATGCCCCGCGGCGAGCGGGAGGTGATGGGCAATCGCTGGCAGTTCATGTTCGCGGTCGGCGAGGTCCTGACCCTGGGCGTGATCGCGGTGTTCCTGATCGCCCGACTGCCGCCGCACCTGATCTGGCGGGTGACGCTCGGACTGGGCGCGCTGCCGGCGCTCATCATCCTGCTGCTGCGGCACGACCTGCCGGAGACGGCGGTCTGGCTGATCCGGCGCGGCCGATACCGGGAGGCCAAGCAGGTCAGCCGGAGCATGTACGGCGATCCGCTCGACATGCTGCCCGACCGCGACGTGACGGTGCAGCGGCCGCGCCCGACCGACTTCCTCGCCGACATCGTGCGCGACAAGATACGCTGGCGCGCCACGCTCTATGGCTGGATCTCCTGCTTCTGCCAGGCGTCGGAGTTCTCCACCTTCGCCTTCTACATCCCGGTGCTGTTCCTCTCGCTGCACGTCTCCTCCATCCTGGGCACCGACCTGGTGACGATGGCGCTCTACGGGGTCGCCGCGGTCTCCGGCTGGGTGGGACCGCTCATCACCCCCAGGATCGGCCACCGCGGCATCGGCATCGCCGGGTTCGGCATCGTGCTGGTCTCGCTGCTGGCGGCGGCGGCGGCGATCCGTACCGGGCATCCCCTGGTGCTGCCGTTCGTGGCGGCAGCCATGCTGTGGGGGCACTATTGGGACGCGTCGAACGGCATGACGATCCCGTCGCTGGTCGCCAAGCCGCATTATCGCGGCACCGCCAGCGGGTTCGCCTACATGTTCGTCAAGCTTCCCTCGTTCCTCGCGATCTTCCTGTTCCCGTCCCTGTTCCACGCGGTCGGCGAGGCGGCCGCCACCTTGTTCGTCGCGATCTTCCCGCTGATCGGACTGCTCTGCGCGATCTTCATCCTGCCGGAAGTCTACGGCTACGATCAGGACTAATCGGGCCAGGATCGATCGGGCCAGGATCGATCGGGCTCTGGGGGTCGGGATCGGCGGCGGCGAGGGCAGTTCAGGGCGGATCCCATGACCCTGTTCGTGTTCGCCTGCGTGATGTGCGCCGCGATCCTGCATGCCGGCTGGAACGCGGTGCTTCGTGGCGGCAGCGACCGGCTCTGGTCGATGACGCTGATGATGATCGCGATCACCTGCGTCACGTCGGTCGCGTCCGTCTTCGTGCCGTGGCCCGGTGCCGCGAGCTGGCCGTACGTGATCGCCTCGGCCGCGATCCATACCGGCTACAACCTGTCGCTCGTGCGAACCTATCGCTCCGGCGACCTCGGCCAGACATATCCTGTCTCACGCGGCGCCTCGCCCGTCCTCGTCGCACTGGGTGCCGCGGTCTTCGCGCACGAGGCGCTCGGTATCGTGGCCTGCGTCGGGATCGCGCTGGTCTCGGCGGGCATCCTCTGCCTCGCCTTCGACGGCAAGAGGAACGACGTCGGTTTTCTTCCGGCGGCCCTCACCACCGCGGCCCTGATCGGGGCGTACACCGTCGTCGACGGCATCGGGGTGCGGCTCTCGGGAGACAGCCTTTCATACACGGTCAGCATGTTCCTGCTGTGGAGCACCACGATGCCGGTGATCCACTACGCGATGCGCGGACGGTCGGCGGCGTACACCCGAGCGCAGACCGCGATCGCGTTGACCGGAGGCATCGTGTCGATCCTCGCCTACGGCATCGTCATCTGGGCGATGCGGCACAACGCGATGGGCGTGGTCTCGGCGCTGCGCGAAACCAGCGTGGTGTTCGCGGCCATCATCGGAAGGGTGTTCCTCAAGGAGCGCCTGACCCAGCGTCGCATCGCATCCTGCCTCGCGATCGCGCTCGGCGCAGCATGCCTGGCGCGTTGATCGGCCGGCCGACCTGACCGCAGCGCGATCGAGACGACGACCGCACGGCCGCGGCACGGGCCTGGATCGGCCGTTACGCGTCTGTGGCAAAGTTGCCACAGCTTCTGCGGCTCGGGAAGCGTTGCGTCGAAGGCGGCGTTTCGCACTTCCACAGGGAACTGGAACGACATATGCATCGTCCGGCGAGATGGCCCTCATCCGCTACGCTCCCGTCACCCATCATCGGTTTCTCGCGTCGTCGATGCTGGTGCCTCGGACTGTCTCCTCGGTCCGGCCCGTCGCACGTTTCGTCGATCAGGAGCGATCATGACGCAACCGTCCTTGCTGCCGATCAGCCATTCAAGGCCCCGCTCGCCGGCAAGGCCGCAACTCCGGGCGGTGAAGCGCCTGACCAGGCGCGCGGCGCGAGAGGCTCTGGCGCATTCCCTTATCTCGTTGAACGTGACTGTCCGCGTGTTGAAGAAATAGTGGTACACGTTCGGCTCGCTTCCCAAGCTCATGCACCCGAGCACGTTCAACGAGAAGATCCAGGCTCGCAAGATCTTCGACAACCGCCCGCTGTTCCAGCTCTGGGCCGACAAGATGCTGGTTCGGCAATGGGTCGCCGAGCGGGCGGCCGCGGACTTGCTTCCGCGCCTGCTGCACGCCACCACGTTCTCGTCGCACATCCCCTTCGACAGCCTGCCGGAGCGCTGCGTCGTGAAGGCATCGCACGGCAGCGGCTGGGTGCATATCGAGCGCGACGGCCGGCACGTCGACAGGGATGCGCTGATCCGGAAATGCGACGGCTGGCTGGATGCGAACTACTACGAGGTGGCGGAACTGCTCTCCAGTGATGTCGACTTCGTCCGCGTCGATCCGTACGAGGCCGCCGGACGGATCTATTTCGGTGAGATGACGCCATCGTCCGGCAACGGCTTCAACAAGTTCACGCCGATATCCTATGATCGCATCTTCGGAAGCTACTGGAAGTCATCGAGCGTCCGGCCGTCCTGGATCGCCGGCGGGCACACCCCATCCGCGGACGCCCGCCACCTCGGCGCACGCCCGATCTAGGCATCTGCTCGCGCCGCCATTGCGCCGGCCACTCGCGTCCGGGGGGGTCGCGCCGTGATGTTGCCGCCGAGCCATCCACTGCGAATGGAACTCAACGACGAGGCGCATGCGCGGCCTCCCGTGCCGATCCGCGCGCCCGTACGCGCGACCTATCTCGCCTTGTTCACCGAGGGCGGGCAGCGCGAGGCCGGGTGGGCATGGGTGCAGCAACTCGCGACGCATCACGGGGTCGCGGCACCGCCGGCGGCGGCGAATCATTTCGCGGCGGATCTGGGTCCGTTCCGGATCAAGTGCGAGCGGCACACGGAGTTCCTACGGCTCGTCTTCCTGATCGACAGCGAGACCGACCACCCCTTCAGTGAGCCCGCGATCGATACCGTGCCCGTGGAATGGCTGTCGCGGCTGCCTGGGCAGATCATCGTCGCCTCCCACCTGACGGTGCTCGGCGTGACCGAGCCGGTGCCGGATTTCGCCGCGATCGGCGCGCGATGTTTCGACGGCAACCCCCTGGTAGGCGCGTCGATCGCGGCGGGCGGCGCGTTCGCGATGAGCGATTTCCGCATACGCGAGGACGGCTTCGGTCGCTTCCTGATCCTGGACCGGTCGATGACGCCGTTGCAGGCGGGTCGCATGGTGCAGCGACTGCTGGAGATCGACACCTACCGCATCCTGTCGCTGATGGCATTGCCGGTGGCCCGCGCCCTGGCACCGGCCCTGACGCGGGGCGAGCAGCAGCTGGCCGAGATCACCGAGGCGCTGGTCATGAACGAGGAGGTCGACGAGCCGTCGCTGTTCGAGAGGCTGACCCGGCTCGAGGCCGAGATCGAGAGCGAGCAGTCGCGGAACCTGTATCGGTTCGATGCGGCCGTCGCCTACGAGGCGCTGGTGCATCGCCGGATCCTCGAGCTGCGCGAGGAACGCCTGGCCGGGCTGCAGACCTTCCAGGAGTTCACCGAGCGCCGGCTTGCCCCGGCGATCGAGACCTGCCGATCGATGGCGGCACGCCAGGAGAAGCTGTCGCAGCGGCTGGCCCGGGTGACCCAGCTGCTGACCACGCGGGTGGAGATCATCCGCGAAGGCCAGAGCCAGCGCATCCTGGAATCGATGGATCGCCGCGCCAAGCTGCAACTGCGTCTGCAGGAGACCGTGGAAGGCCTGTCCGTGGCGGCGATCGCCTACTACATCGTCGGGCTGGTCAGCTACGCCGCGAAGGGCGCGAAGGCCGCCGGCGTGCCGATCGAGGTGGATGTCGTCGCGGCTCTCAGCATACCCGTCATCGTCGTGCTGACCGGGCTCGCGATACGGCGCGTCCGCCGCACGGTCACGCGCGAAGCCAGGGAGCAGCCGGAACGCTGATCCGGGCGCGCCCGGTCAGTAGCCGCGGTCCCGGTCGACGACGTGGCGCAGCGGCGCCCCGGCCTCGAACCGCACGATGTTCTGCGCGATCGCGGCGACCGCGGTGCGCGCGTGGGTCGGCGCCGCGACGTGCGGCGACAGGTGGATCCCGGGATGACGCCAGAACGGGTGCGACGACGGCAGCGGCTCCTCGCGGAACACGTCGAGCACCGCGGCGCGCAGATGCCCCGCGTCGAGCAGCTCGATGACGGCCTGGTCGACCAGGTGGCGGCCGCGTCCGGCGTTGATCAGCACGCTGCCGGGCGCGAGCTGGCGCAGCAGGCCGGCATCGAGGATGTCCTCGGTCTGCGGCGTCAGCGGCAGCAGGTTGACCAGGAAGTCCGCGCCCAGGATCGCGGACGCGAGACCCGCCGTGCCGCACTGGCAGTCGACGCCGGGGATCTGCTTCGGCGTGCGGCTCCAGGCGCGCACGACGAAGCCGAGCCGTGCCAGCATGGCGGCGATCGGGCCGCCCAGCTGCCCCGCGCCGAGCACGCAGACGACGCGCTCGCCGGCCAGCCGTTCCGGCAGCGGCGACCAGCGGCCGTCGCGCTGCGCGGTCTCGTAGGCGAGCAGATTGCGGTGCCAGGCGAGCAGCTGCGCCAGCACCCAGTCGAGCATCCCCGCAGCGAGCCCGTCATCGACCATGCGCACGATCGCGACCTGATCGGGCACCAGCCCCGGCTCCAGCAGCGCCTCGATGCCGGCGTTCACGCTGAACAGCGCATCCAGGCGGCCGAGGGCGGCGATCGCGCCGGGCGGCGGCTTGCCGGTCACCACGTAGCGGACCTCGCCCGAGGCTTGCGCGGCGTCGTCGGTCACCGCGTGCGAGGGAAGCGCCTCGCCCAGCAGCCGGACCCACTCCTGCGCTTGGGCGCGAAGCATCACCAGGATCGTCGTCATCGGGCGATCCTGAAGCCGGCGCGGCGGCGCAGCAACCGCCGGCGCGCAGCCGCAGGGCGATCGCGCGCGGCGTCGCCTCGACCGCGCATCCGCCTCGCCCGACCCGGCGCCGTGCAGGGCCGCGTCCGGCGCTACCGTTCACGATACCGCACGTCCGTCTCGCACGCACTCATCGCCACCGCATGGCCCTGCTAGGCTGTCCAGCTCGGCAAGGAGAGACCGATGCGGGCGTGCCAGTTGACGGGCCAGGAGCGGCCGACCCTGCGATCGACCGAACTGCCGGATCCGGCACCCCGCAGCGGCGAGGTCCTCGTGGCACTCGAGGCCGCCTCGCTGAACTACCGCGACCTGCTGGTCGCGAAGAGCGAGGCGGGCCTGATCCCGATGTCGGACGGGGCGGGAACGATCGCCGCGCTGGGGCCGGATGCGGATGGATTTGCCGTCGGCGAGCGGGTGATGATCGGCTTCATGCCCGGCTGGGTGGAGGGGGAGTTCTCGCGGGCCAAGCAGGCGACGGCGCTCGGCGGCGGCGGCGTGAACGGCGTCCTGGCGGGCGCGATCGCGGTCGCCGCGTCCGGCATCGTGCGCATTCCGGACGCGATGTCGTTCGAGCAGGCGGCGACGCTGCCCTGCGCGGGCGTGACCGCCTGGTCGGCGCTGTTCGAGCGTCGGCCTGTCCAGCCCGGCGAGACGGTGTTGCTGCTGGGCACCGGTGGCGTCTCGATCTTCGCGCTGCAACTGGCCAAGGCGGCAGGCGCACGCGTGATCATCACCTCCGGCTCGGACGAGAAGCTGGTCCGCGCCGCACGGCTCGGCGCCGACCACGTGATCAACTACCAGGCTCGACCCGACTGGGCATCGGAGGTGGTCCGCCTGACGGACGGCCTGGGAGCCGACCTCGCCGTCGACGTCGCCGGCCCGGCCACCCTGAACGAGACCCTGAGGCGACGCGGCACGGCGGACGGATCTCGCTGATGGGCGTCCTGACGGGTTTCTCCGGCGCGATCGACACCGGCGCCATCCTCGCCAAGCGGATCACGCTGCAGGGAATCTATGTCGGCCCGGTCGCGACGCTGGGCGCGCTGGCGCGCATCCCGATCGTGCCGCAGATCGATCGGGTGTTCGCGTTCCAGGATGCCGACGAGGGCTACCGCGCCCTCCGAGGTGCGGCGCATTTCGGCAAGCTCGTGGTGCGGATCGGCGGCTGACCGCCACCGCCAGGCGCCGGGGGCGGCGACCGATAGAGAGGGGCCCGACGGAGAGGGGTTGCGGCATGGCGCGTGTCTTCATCACCGGATCATCGGACGGGCTGGGCCGGATGGCGGCCCGGCTCCTGATCGAGCAGGGGCACGCGGTGGTGCTGCACGGCCGCAACCACGCCCGCGGACGCGACGCCATGGCCGCGGTGCCGCGCGCCGAGGCGGTCGTGGTGGGTGATCTCGCGAGCATCGCCCAGACCCGCTCGGTGGCGGACCAGGTGAACGCGCTCGGCGCCTTCGACGCGGTGATCCACAACGCCGCGGTCGGCTTCCGGGAACGCCGCCGGGTCGAGACCGAGGATGGCCTGGCGCACGTGTTCGCCGTCAACACGCTCGCACCGTATCTGCTGACGGCGCTGATCCGCAGGCCGCGTCGACTAGTCTATGTCAGCTCCGAGCTGCACCGGCGCGGCGACGGCAGCCTCTCCGACCTGAACTGGGAGCGCCGGCCGTGGCGAGGCAATCAGGCCTACAGCGACACCAAGCTGCACGACGCGCTGCTGGCCTACGCCGTCGCCCGTCGGTGGCCGGAGGTGCGCAGCAACGCGCTGGAGCCGGGTTGGGTGGCCACCAGGATGGGCGGCGCGCACGCGACCGGCGATCTCGACGCGGCGCCCCGCACCCAGGCCTGGCTGGCCGCCGGCGAGGATCCGGCGACGGAGGTGACGGGCAGCTACTTCTTCCACATGAAGCCACGCAAGCCGAACGGCGCCGTGCACGACACCGAGCGTCAGGACATGCTGCTGGCCGCCTGCGCGCGCTTCAGCGGCGTCCCGCTTGAGGGTCCGTGAACGCCCTCTGCGCAGCGGCAAGGGGCTTCGCCCCTCGACCCCATCAAAGGCAAGCCTTGGAAAACCTTGATTTAGAAGATGGGGTTTGGGGCCCCGGCCCCAACGGGTCAAGGGCAGAGCCCTTGCCTAGCCCCGCAGGAGCACCCGGCGACGCCAGTCCAGGCACATCGTGTCGTACAGCCGCGGCATCTGGTCCCACTTCTCCTGCGGACGCGGCACCGTGTAGGCCGATACGGTCAGCTGCTCGCGGGAGACCTCGAGCCGCAGGAAGCCGAAGCGGTCGTCGTAGTAGCTCTCCAGGCGGACGCCGGCCATGTCCGGCACGACGTAGGGCGTGATCAATGGCTGGCCGTCCAGCTTCGCGATCTTGTGCAGGTTGTGGTAGCCGCCGTGGCCCGCGACGAAGAAGGGGGTGACGCCGCCCCCGTCCGGGTCCGCGACGGTGAAGCGCTGGTAGTTGTGCACGTGTGCGGCGAACACGATGTCGGGCCGGCGCTTCGATCCGGCGATGGCGCGATCGAGCAGGCCGGCCATCGACTTGCTGCCGGAATGGTAGCTGTCGAGCGAGTAGACCGGATGGTGCATGGCGACGATCAGCGCCCGGTCCCTGGGTGCCGCGGCGAGCTCGCGCTCGAACCAGTCCGCCTGGTCCGGCTCCACCACGCCGCCCTCGGGGACGTTGGTGTAGAGCCCCACGATGGTGGCGAACGGCGAGTTCAGCGTCCAGTAGACGTTCGGCTGGATCATCGCGGTGCGCGTCGCCTCGCCCGCGTCAGGCGAATGTTCGCCGCCCTCGCCCGCGCAGAAATTGCGCACGAACGTGGCGAGCGAGGGCAACGGGTTGGTCCGCCTGCCGTCGTCGAACACGTCGCCGTCATGGTTGCCGGGGATCCCGAGGATCGGCCGCGGGTAATGCAGGTATGGCTCATAGAACTGCGGCACATACTCTTCCGCCTGACCGTCGAAATAGATGACGTCGCCCAGGTGGTAGAAGAAAGTCGGCGCGCCGTAGGCCCCGGCCACGGCGGCATCGTGCTCCATGCCCTGCGCCACCAGGAGCTGCGGGTTCGGATCCTTCACGCCGCCGGAGTCGCCGACCATGTGGAAGGCCATGCCGCCCAGTTTCCTCGCCGCCGCGACCGCGTCCGGCACGATCTCCTCCAGCTCCAGCCGGAACGGCGCCGCGCCGGTCGGGGGCGGCAGCGGCTGGAACACGCTGCCCTGGAACAAGGGCGCCTGCGTCGGATGCGGCGGGCGGATGCTGGGCCGGGGCTGGCCGAAACGATGTGCGGGCGTGGCTGGCTGCGGGCGTCGCTTCATGTCGCGATGCTAGGGCGCATCCGCTTCAGGACGCGTGACAAGTCTACGACATCGGCCGGCTGCGTCGCCGAGCGCGCCTGTCGTCGGCGCGAAGCCTGATCGCCTCGAAACTGTCATCCCACGTCGCCTGTGCCTCTCTAGGATACTGTCCGGGCCGGGAGGGGATCGGGCATGATGCGACGTATCTTGGCAGGATGCGCCTTGCTGCTCGCGACCTCGGGATGCTGGCCCTCCTCGACCGCGGCCGCCGGTCCGCACCCGGTCGGCGCCGCGTCGGGCCTGCCGCTGCTGGCGTTGCGCTACGGACTGACGCCGCAGCAGGTCGCGGGCTTCGTCGCCGATCTTCCGGCCCCCCAGATCAAGCTGCTGGAGCAGGACCAGGCGGAACTCGAGGCGCTGACGCCCCTACAGATGCAGGCTCTGGTCAACGGCGAACGGACCGACCAGGCGCAGTTCGCAGGCAGCGGACAGACGGTCGCGCGATGGATCCAGCTCGCTCCGGGCAGCTCGATACACGCGATCCTCTCGGGCAGCTGGGGCGACGAACCCACCAAGATCTTTCCCACCATCCTGGCCCGCGCCGTCGTGTCAGGCGGCGCCTGTCCGGTCGCCCGCCTCGATCACGGCGTGATCGTGCCTCTGCGCACGCGCTTCCGGGCCTCGAGCCTGACCGAGCTTCCGGGCGCCCCCGGCTCGACCAACGGCAAGGCGGGATATCCGCAATATTTCGTCCAGAACACGTCGCCGCAGGACTTCCCGAACGGCACGCCGATGGCGACCACCAGCTGGCAGGAATGCGAGGCCGTGCTGCCGTACGGATTTCGCAACGCGGTCATCGACGGTGTCGAGCTCATGCTTCCCAAGCTGGTGCCTGATCGCATCCTCGTGGTCGCCGACACCGGTTGCCGCATGGCGGGCGCGCTCGCCGCCAACGGCGGCAACCAGCAGAACTGCTCGAGCCCGACGGCATTCCCCTGGGCCTACCTCGCCAGCTGGGAGGCGACCTTCAAGCCCGACCTGATCGTGCATGTCGGGGACTGGTTCTACCGCGACACCAACTGCAACAACAGCTTCCCCGGCTGCGCCGACCCGACCAGCCCGAACTACGAGACCTGGGGAGACACCTTCGACAGCTGGAACGCCGACGTGCTGTTTCCCGCCAACGCGCTGCTGGCGGCGGCGCCTTGGGTGATGACGCGGGGCAACCACGAGAGCTGCGGCCGCGGCGCGCGCGGCTGGTACGCGCTGCTCGACCCCTATCCCTACGAGTTCGGCCATGTGTCCTGCGCGCCCTCGTCGCCGACGCCGCCCTCGGGGGGAGTTGCCAATCACACCGCCGACTTCGAGCCCAGCTACGTCGTGCCGGCCGGAGGCGTGAACTTCCTGGTCCACGATTCGAGCCTCGCCAACGACAGCGCGGTCGCCGCGGCGCTGGCGCAGAACTACGATCTCGACCTGACCAACCTGCTGGCGGCGGTCGGCCCGCGCTCGATCAACGTGTTCACGACGCACAAGCCGAGTTTCGGCCTGACCTACGGCGCCCAGGGGGCCCCGGCCGCGCCGGACGACACCGCGGGCGACGTGACCGAGCAGGCCGTGTTCGCCGGCGGCACCTACGCGGCCAGCGCCTTCAGCAACGGCGTGCCGGCCAATATCGGGCTGTTCCTGTCCGGGCACATCCACCAGTTCGAATATGTCAACTTCGCCGACCGCGCGCGCTACGCGCCGCAGCTCATCGTCGGCATGGGCGGAACCCTGCTCGATGCCGACCTCAACACCGGCCTGGTGCCGGCCAACGGCACCCTTGATCCGGCCGCCTACGCGCAGGCGGACGCGCCGTTCTCGGTCAGCCAGATCAACGGCTCGGTGCTGGCCGCCCTGGCCACCAGGACCTACGGCCACGACGAGTTCGGTTTCGCGCTGCTCGACATCGAGCGCGATCCCAGGGGGACGGTGACCGGGTTCGACGCCGCCGTCTACAAGGCGAGCTCGACCCTCGCCGGTCACTGCCAGATCGGTCTGAGGCCGGCCCGGAGCATCAGCTGCGACTTCTAAGCACCGCTGCTCCCCTGGCGCCGGCGGCACCGACCGCGCCGCGCCTGCTGTGCCTGGGGACGCTCGGGCTGGCCGGCCTGCTGGCCGCGTTGCTCCTGGTCTGCCTCAGGTTCTCTGGCGGTCCGGCCGCACCGTCGCCCTACGGCGGGATCGCGTCGGCGGTGCTGCGGTCGGATGCAGCGTCGCTGCCGCTCGCCGTGCTGCTGGTGGCGCTGGGGCCGCTCGCCGCCACCTGGCGCGTGGCGTCGGCACGATCGGCGGCCGCCACGGGGCGAGGCCGGGCGTCGCCCGGCGAGACCGCCCGTCGCACGTCGCTGCTGATGGTGATGCCGCCCTGCCTGCTCGGCGCCGCACTCGCCCTGCTGCCGCCTCACGCCCGGGCTCCTTCGGGTTCATCCTCGACACCCGCGGTCTCGATCGGGATCGCGATCCTGGTGCTCGCCTTCCCGCTGCTGGTCGGCGAGCGCATCCTCGACGCCCAGGCGCGGGACGCCCAGGCGCGGAACGCCCAGGCGGCCGATGCCCAGGCGGCCGACCCCCTGCCGGAAGCCCGCAACCTGCGGCGGCTGGCGCTGAGCGCCACCCTGCTCACCTTCGCCATCGGGTCGATCGAGATCGCGCTTACGCTCGGCGTCAGCCTGGCACCGCTGCTGATGCGGGCGGTCGCGGGCGTCGCGGCACTGATCGGGGTCGAGCTGGGCCTGCGCGCCATCGGGCGCTGCTTCCTGCCGCCCGGTCCCCCGGAGGCCGCGCGCGCGGTCACGGACTCGCTGCTGGCGCGGCTGCTGCTGGGCCTGCTGCGGCTCGACCGCGAGCAGGCCGGCTCGCCCGCGCAGCTGCTGCGCGACCAGCTCGGCATCGACGTCTCGCGATCCTGGGCCATGTCCTACCTCCGCGCCGTCGCCTGGCCGCTGACGCTGGTGCTGCTGCTGGCCGCCTGGGGGCTCAGCAGCGTGGTGATCGTGCCGGTGCAGCGACGCGCCGTCTCGCTGCGCTTCGGAGCCCCGGTCGCCGTGCTGCGTCCGGGCCTGCACCTGATCCTGCCTTGGCCGCTGGGGATCGCGCGGCCGGTCGAGTGGGGCGCCGTGCACGAGCTGGCGCTGGGCGACGCGCCCTCAGCCGCCAGGGTGGCGGCGCCGCCGGCAGAGGATCCGGCGCCGACCGAGGCCGACCGGCTGTGGGACCGGCCGCATCCCGGCGAGCTCACCCTCCTGGTGGCCAGCATGGCCGCCCCCGGCGCCGCGCGGGAGAGGCGCGCCACCCAACTGTTCCAGAGTGTCGCCGTCGATATCCGGGTGTTCTACCGGATCGGCCTCGATGATCGCGCCGCGATCGAGGCGACGACGGCGATGATCGACCCGGGGCGGCTGCTGCGTGCGGACGCGGCACGCATCGTCGGCGCCGCGTTCGCCGCGCGAACCCTGCCGCAGGTGCTCGGCGCCGACAGCGCGCGGCTTGGAGCCGAGCTGCGTGACAGGCTGCAGGACCTGCTGCGGACGCAGCGGGCCGGGCTCGAGCCGGTCGCGGTGATCATCGAGGCGATCCATCCTCCCGCCGGCGCCGCCGAGGCCTACCACGCGGTGCGCGCCGCGATCATCACCGCCGACGCCGCCATCTATGCCGAGCGCGGCCGTGCGATGACGGTGCGGGCGCAGACCCGGCAGTACGCCTTCGCGCAGGCCGCGGCCGCCGATGCGCGCGCCGCCGAGGTGGTGGGCGCCGCCCGCTCCGGCCTGATCGGCTTCACCGCCGACGAGGCCGCCTATCGGGCCGACGGCGCCAGCTTCCTGCTGGAACGGCGGCTCGCCGCCCTGCATCTCTCGCTCGCACGGACGCCGATGACGATCATCGATCAGAACCTCGCCGCACCCGGCGCCACCACCCTCGATCTGCGGCCGGCGGCGGGTGCCGCCGCCAGCACCGGGGACGGCGAATAGCCATGGACGGCGCGCCGCACGCCCTGGCCGGCGCGGATGCGGGCCGCGCGCCGCATCCGCCGCCGCACGACCACGACGACGATCACGCTCACGTGCACCACCACCAGCACGGCCCCTCCGCACCGCTGCGAGGGGCGGCGCGGCAGCGCTTCGTGCTTCGTCTCGCGGTCGCCGGCGTCGTCCTCGCCGCGTCGGCGCTGGCGACTACCGCGGTCACGGTCGAAGCCGGCCAGGCCGACCTGGTGACGCGGTTCGGCTCGCCGGTCCGCGTCCTGGTCCGGCCGGGCCTGGGCTGGAAGCTTCCGGCACCGTTCGAGGCGGCGATCCCGGTCGACCTGAGGCTGCGCACGAGCTCCTCGGGCCTGCAGGATGTCGGCACCCGCGACGGCCTGCGGATCCTGGTCCAGGCCTACGTCGCCTGGCAGGTTCCCGCCGACCCGGGCGACATACGCCGCTTCGTGCGTGCCGTCGGCAACGATCCCGACGAGGCGGCCAGGCAGCTGCGCTCCTTCGTGGGTTCGGCGCTGCAGGTCACCGCCAGCGGCTTCGACCTCGCCGACCTTGTCAACACCGATCCCTCCCGCGTCCAGCTCGACCGCTTCCGCGCCAGGCTGCAGGGCCAGATCGAGGAGTCGGTGCATCGCGTCTACGGCATCGCGGTGCGCGAGGTCGGGCTCGAGCGGCTCAGCCTGCCGGAGAGCACGCTCGCCGCGACGGTGTCGCGGATGCGCTCGGAACGCGAGACGGTCGCCGCCGAGCGCACCGCCGAGGGGCTGCGCCAGGCGGCCGAGATCCGCGCCGAAGCAGCGCGCGACAGCCGCATCGAGGTGGCGCAGGCGGGCCTCGAGGCGGCCCAGATCGAGGCCGTCTCGCGGCGCGAGGCCGCCGACATCCAGGGCCGCGCCTATCGGCTCGACCCCCAGCTCTACCTGATGCTGCGCAGCCTCGACACGCTCGGCACCATCATCGGCCCGAACACGCGCCTCGTGCTGCGCACCGATGCCGCCCCGTTCGACGTGCTGAGCCGCTTCCCCGGCACCCCCGCACGATGAGCGTGGATGGTCGCCTCGAACCGGCTCCGGACGGCCCGCTGGCGCAGTCGATCGGCATCGCCTTCAGGGTGCTGCAGATCGCCACCATGCTGCTGTTCGCGGCATGGCTGGTCGGCAACGTCCGCTCCGTCCCGCCCGGCAGCCAGGCGGTGGTGCTGCGTTTCGGCGCCGTCAGCCGGGTGCTGCCGCCGGGCCTGGCGCTCGCCTGGCCGCAGCCGTTCGAGCGGCTGGTGCAGCTGCCCGGCGGCGACCGCCAGATCGGGCTGCGGATCCCGCCGGCGCCGGCGACGGCCGTGATGCCTGGAGCGGCCGCGTCCGGCGTCTTCCTCACCGCCGACGGAGAGGTCGTGCTGCTCGACGCCTCGCTCACCTGGCGGATCAGCGACCCGCGCGCCTTCTTCGTCGCCCGCGACCACGTCGCGGCGGCGCTGCGGCGGCTGTTCCTGGCCGCGGCGATCGACGAGACCGCGATCCATCCGCTCGACGATTTCCTCGCCGTGCGTCCGGAGCGCGCCCGCGATCCGGTGGCGCAGGACGCGCGCGCCGCGGTGCGCAGCGTGCTGGTCCGCGCGATCAACGCGCGCCTCGCAGCACTCGCGGCGGCCGGCACGCCGCTCGGCGTCGAGGCGACGCGCGCCGACGTGGCGGCGCTGCTGCCGCCGCAGGCCAAGCTCTCGTTCGACGCGGTGCTGGACGCCGCCCAGCAGGCCGACGAGGCGACCGCGTCGGCGCGCACCAACGCCGTCCGGCTGCGCCAGCAGGGCGACCGCGACCGCGACCGCATCCTGGCCGAGGCGCGCGCGACGGCCGCGGAACGGGTGGCGAGCGCGCGTGCCCAGACCGCGACGATCAGCGCCCTGGAGCCGGGTGCCGACCGGTCGTCGCGGCCGGCCCTGCTTCTCGACCTCTACCGCGAGCGGATCGGCGCCGTGCTGCACCAAGCGGGAAGCGTCAGCACCGTCGGCGTCAGCGACCAGCACGTGCTGCTGCCCGGTCCGCGCTGGAGCGGGCCATGAGCGCGACCGCGCTCGGCTCGGCGACCGAGGCGCCGGCGGCGCCGACGGCCGCGCCTCCGGGGGACCTGCTCGCCGGCTCCGAGCGGCTGGTGCTGGCGGCACGCCTGACGCTCTCGACGCTGGCGACCGGCCTGCTGGTGATCGCGCTGCTGTGGCGCTGGTGGGTGCCGGACGGGCAGGCGGTCGCCGAGCTCGCCGCCGGAGTCGCCGCCGCCATGGTCGGCGTCCCGGTGCTGCTGGCCGCCTGGCACAGCCTGCGCCACCCGAGCCTGCACGGTATCACCGACCGCCTGGTCGCCCTGGCGGTGGTCGGCGCCTGGGCGAGCGGCGACACCACCACCGCGGCCGTCCTGCCGATCGTGATGACGCTCGCCCACGTGCTGGAGGAGCGCAGCCTGATCGGCTCGCGCGACGCCATCCGGGCGCTGCGTCGGCTCTCGGCGACCACGGTGCGGCGGCTGTGCGACGACGGCAGCGCCCGGATCGTGGCCACCGGCGCGCTGGTCGCCGGTGACCGCATCGAGCTGTGGGCAGGCGACCGGCTGCCCGCCGACGGGCTGGTGCTGGAGGGTGAGGCCAGCCTCGACATGGCGAGCCTGACCGGCGAATCCGTGCCGACGGAGGTCTCCCCCGGCGACGCCGTCTGCGCCGGCGCGATCGATCTCGACGGCCGGCTGGTGGTCGAGGTGACGCGCACCGGCGGCGACTCCACGCTCGGCAAGATCATCGCGATGATGCGCAGCGCCGAGCGCTCCAAGCCGCCGGTGACGCGGCTGCTCGAGCGCAATGCCGGGCGCTACCTGGCTTTCGTGCTGACGGTCGCGGCGGCGACCTGGTTCGCGACCGGCTCGCAGGCCGACACGCTCGCGGTGCTGGTCGCCTCCTGCCCGTGCGCCCTGGTGCTCGCCGCCCCGGCGACCGCCATCGCCGCCATCGCGGTCGCGGCCCGGCACGGCATCCTGATCAAGGGCACCGGGTTCCTGGAGCACCTCGCCGACGTCACCTCCGTCGTGTTCGACAAGACCGGAACCCTGACCACCGGCGCGCTCTCGCTGGAGCGGTCGATCTGCGTCGACGCGGCAGCCGACGAGGCGACGCTGCGCGGACTGGCCGCATCGCTGGGGCAGGGCTCCAGGCATCCGGTGAGCCGCGCCGTCTGCCGCGGGCTGCAGGACGCGCCGGCGCCGGCGTCGCATGTGCGTGAACAGGGCGGCTTCGGCATGACCGGCGAGGTCGGCGGCAGCAGGATCGCCTTCGGCCGCGCCGCGCTGTTCGACCGGCTGGGGATCGGCCGGCCGTCGCCGCCCGACCATGACGGACCGGTCGCGGGTCTCGGACGGGACGGCGTCTTCCTGGGCTGGCTGCTGTTCGCCGACCCGCCGCGACCCGAAGCGGCGTCGGCACTCGCCGACCTGCGCCGGCTCGGCCTGCGGCGTCAGATGCTGCTGACCGGCGACCGCGAGCCGGTGGCGCGGCGCGTCGCGCGCGCGATGGGCATCGACGACGTCGTCGCCGAGGCGCTGCCGGAAGGCAAGATGCGCCGCGTCCTGGCCGAGGTCGCGCGCGGCGGCCGGCCGCTGGTGGTCGGCGACGGCATCAACGACAGCCTCGCGCTGAAGGCCGGCGCGGTGGGCGTCGCCATGGGCGCGCAGGGCACCGACGTGGCCCTCGCCTCGGCCGACCTCGTGCTGCTGACCAGCGACCTGACGCGCCTCGGCACGATGCTCCGTCTGTCGCGACGCTGCCGGCGCACCATCGCCGTCAACGTGAGCCTCGGGCTGGGCTGGACCCTGGCGCTGATGGCGCTCGCAGCCCTGGGACTGCTCGGCGCCCAGGGCGCGGTGATCGCCGCCCTGCTGCACAACCTGTCGACCTTCGCCGGTCTCGCCAATTCCGGCCGACTGCTGCTGTTCGACGAGACCGTCCATGCCGCGTCGCCGGTGCAGCCCGCGCGCGACGCGCGACGATCGGCCGGATCGCTCGACGTCGCGGCAGGATGAAGGGGGAAGAGAATGCTGATCCATATCATGCCGGCATCCGGCCTGGTGATCGCGATGCTGATCGCCTGCTTCGTCATGGTGCTGGCGTTCGAGGCCACCAACGGCTTCCACGACACATCCAACGCGGTCGCCACGGTGATCTACACCAACACGCTCAAGCCGGTTCCCGCCGTGGTGTGGTCCGGCCTGATGAACTTCATCGGGGTGCTGGTCGGCGGCATCGCCGTGGCCTACGCACTGGTCGAGATCCTGCCGCCGGACGTGCTGACGCCTCCGGACGGCGCGCCGGCCTTGCCGATGCTGATCGCCATCTTCGCCGCTGCGCTGTTCTGGAACGTGCTGACCTGGGCCTTCGGCATTCCCAACTCGTCGTCGCACTGCGTCATCGGCGCCCTGGTCGGCGTCGCCTGCGCGGACTCCATCCTGCAGTCGCGCCGTCTCTCCCAGGGTGTCGACTGGCAGCAGATCCGGACCGTGCTGGAAGGCCTGGCGCTGTCGCCGATCCTGGGACTGCTGCTGGCAGGCGGCCTCTATGGCCTGCTGCGGCTGACGGTGCGTCGCGGCCACCTGTTCGAGCCGCCGCAGGAGGGCGAGCCGCCGGTCTGGTGGTTGCGCGGATTGCTCATCCTGACCTGCACCTCGGTGAGCTTCTCGCACGGCACCAACGACGGGCAGAAGAGCATCGGCCTCATCATGCTGACCGTGATCGGGCTGTTGCCGGCGACCTACGCGCTGAACCCGAACGCCGGCGACACGCTGACAAAGCTCAGCGCCAATGCCGGCGCCTCCATCGCGCTGATCCAGCGCTACGGCGACGACCGCAGGCAGGCCGGGATCGCCGCCGCGACCCAGCTGCAGAAGTTCGATCCAAAGGATGCGACGCCGACCGCCGACGCGACGCCCGACCAGGTGCACGTGCGCACGCAGCGGCGCGGCGAGATCTACGCCGTACTGGCGCAGCTCAAGCACGTGACCGAGAACCCTGCCGCCGGCAAGGCGGACAAGGCCGAGGCCGGCCGTCTGCGCAGGAGCATGGGGCGCCCGGTGCACTACGCGCCGCTCTGGGTGCGCGTGCTGAGCGCGCTCTGCCTCGGCGCCGGCACCATGATCGGCTACAAGCGCGTCGTGCGAACGCTCGGCGAGCGGCTCGGCAAATCGCACATGACGCCCGGTCAGGGAGCGAGCGCGGAGCTGGTCGGCTCGCTGCTGATCGGCACCGCCGGCTTCACCGGGTTGCCGGTGAGCACGACGCACATCATCACCTCGGGGATCGCGGGCACCATGATCGCGGGCGGCCAGGGGGTGCAGCGCGGCATGCTGATCCGGATCGGCATGGCGTGGCTGTTCACCCTGCCCGCCACCATCCTGATCGCCGGCGCGATCTTCTATCTGCTGGACAACCCGGGATACTGAAGGCGGGCCATGACGAGGCGGCGCTGGCCGGCGCGGCGTGATGGTAGAGATCGTACCGTCTAAAGCCGCGTCGGCGCCGATCACCTGCCGCCAGCCACGCGCAGAGCAGGGTCCTCATGCCCACGACGGAGCCGATAAACTCGCTGCAGATCCTGGTCCTGAAGCTAGCGGTGCGTCGCGGCGAACATCGTGCCGTCCAGCAGGATCCAGCCGCGGAACATCCCTTCGGTGTTGAAGGGCGCCGTGACGCGGCCGTGGCGGTCGATCGCGACCAGCCCGGCGCCGATGCGATGCGGCGCCAGCTCGGTCTCGATCATGTACCGCGCCGCAGTCTCGAGATCCTCGCCGAGATGGCGCACCCGCGCTGCGATCTCGTGCGCGACGACGTGGCGGACGAAGAACTCCCCCTGTCCGGTGCAGGAGACCGCGCACACGCCGCCCTGCGCTTACGTGCCGGCGCCGATCACCGGCGAATCGCCGATACGTCGTTCCGGCTTGTCGGTGTAGCCGCCGGTGGAGGTCGCGGCGGCGAGATGGCCGTCGCGGTCCAGCGCCACGGCACCGACCGTCCCGTGCTTCTCGGCCTCGCTCGCCGCCGCTGCGGTGCCGGCGGCCCGGCGCGCCTGCATCGCCTGCAGGGTGGCGAGCCGGCGCGGGGCCGTAAAATAGTCCTGTGCCTCGAGAGCAAGACCGATCGATCCGGCGAAGCGATCGGACGCGCCGCCCGCCAGCATCATCGGGACGCCCTGGCGCATCAGCACCCTCGCCGCGCGCACCGGATTCTCGCGACCCGCTTGATCTCACGTCTCGCTGCTACAGCCTGGAGGCCTCTCAGGTCCAGAAGATCGGCGGGCAGAAATCCGGCATCGCGTCGTCGGCTTCGGCCGCCTCGCGGACCCTGACGTCGGCGACGAGCCGCGACGCCAGGCACCCGCTGGAGCTCCGGTCCAGCCGCCACCGGATTAGTGAAGTCCGGCGCCTGGGTGTTCCAGGGCAAGCCCTGGCTTTTCTGCGTCAGGCGCCATATCTCGTCGTTGCGTGCGAGAGGAGCCGGGATGGGTGTCACGAGACGCGACCTGTTGGGCGGCTCCGCCGCCGGCGTGGCGCTGCCGCTGCTGCCAGCCATCGCCGATGCGTCCCGGCCGCTGGCCGAGGTGGGCGAGGGCACCATCCCCATCACCCTGCACGTCAACGGGCAGGCGCTTGAGCTGCATCTGGAGCCGCGCGTCACCTTGCTCGACGCCCTGCGCGAGCAGGCCGGCCTCACCGGCACCAAGAAGGGCTGCGGCCACGGCTCCTGCGGCGCCTGCACGGTCCACCTGGACGGCAAGCGCATCGTCTCCTGCCTGGCGCTCGCCGCGCGCTGCCAGGGCCGCGCCATCACCACGATCGAGGGCCTCGCGCATGACGGGGCGCTGCACCCGATGCAGGCCGCCTTCATCCGGCATGACGGCTACCAGTGCGGCTACTGCACGCCCGGCCAGATCATGTCCGCCGTCGCGCTGATCGGGGAAGGCCATGCCGGATCGGACGACGAGATCCGCGAGTGGATGAGCGGCAACCTCTGCCGTTGCGGGGCCTACCCCAACATCGTGGACGCGGTGCGTGACGTCGCCGACCGGCAGCGGAGCTGAGACGATGGAGAACTTCTCCATCACCCGGGCCGCCTCGCTGACGGACGCGATACGGTCCGGCGGCACCTTCATCGCCGGCGGCACCGACCTCGTCCAGCTGTGGGAAAACAACGTCGAGCAGCCGAGCCAGGTCGTCGACCTCGATGCAATCGGCTCGCACGACATCAGCGTCGGGGGCGACGGGCTGCGGCTCGGCGCGCTGGTGACCATGGCCGAGACGGCTGAGCATTCAGCCGTGAAGTCGGGCTGGCCGGCAGTCAGCCAGGCGCTGCTGCTCTCCGCCTCGCCGCAGATCCGCAACATGGGCACGATGGGCGGCAACCTGCTGCAGCGCACGCGTTGCGGCTATTTCCGCGACCCTGGCTTTGCGTGCAACAAGCGCGCCCCCGGCTCCGGCTGCCCGGCGATCGCCGGCGATAACCGCGACCTCGCGATCTTCGGCGGCTCCGAGCACTGCATCGCGACGCAACCCTCCGACATGCCGGTGGCGCTGGTGGCACTCGGTGCCAACGTGGTGCTGCAGGGCCCGCAGGGCGGCCGCACCATCCCGCTCGCCGAGCTGTATCGCGCACCGGGAGCGACCCCGCAGCGTGACACCAACCTGCAGCCCGGCGAGCTCATCATCGCCATCATCGTGCCGGCCTCGGCAGCGGCGCGACGCTCGGCCTATCTCAAAGTGCGCGACCGCACCAGCTACGCCTTCGCGGTCGCCTCAGCAGCGGTGGCGCTCGACATCCATCAGGGAACGATCCGTGACGCTCGCGCGGCCGCCGGCGGCGTCGGGGTCATGCCGTGGCGTCTCGCGGGCGTGGAGGCGGCGCTGCGCGGCAAGCCGGCCTCTCCGGAGGTGCTGGCCGCCGCCGCGCAGCAGGCCAGCGACGGCGCGACGCCCGCCAGCCAAAACGCGTTCAAGGTCCGCCTGCTGCAACGCACCGTGCTGCGCGCGCTGCGCTCGGTCGCGGCGTAGGGAGGCGGAGATGGCAGCGAACCAGGGACTCATCGGCAAGCCGATCGACCGCGTCGACGGCATTGCGAAGGTGACCGGAGCGGCGCGCTACGTCGCCGAGTTTCCTGTCCAGGACGTGGTGCATGCCGTACTGCTGCAGAGCACGATCGCCTTCGGCAGCATTGCCGACGTCAACATCGCACGCGCACGCACGATGCCCGGCGTGCTCGCGATCGTCACCCCGGACAACGCGATCACGCTGGCCGACAAGAAACCTGCCAAGCAGTCGGTGAGCGGGCCGCTGCTGCAGAACGACCAGGTGATCTACAACGGCCAGCACGTCGGCATCGTCGTCGCCGACACGCTGGAGCGCGCCCAGGCTGCGGCGGCGGCGATCCGCATCGGCTACGACAGCGGTACGCCGGCCCGCATGGTGATGGACTCGACGGCGCACGCCTACAAGCCGACCGAGTTCCAGGGCGGCCGCGAGGATGCGGACAGCAGCCGCGGCTCCGCGGAGCAGGCGTTCGGCGAGGCGCCGATCAAGCTCGACCAGACGTACGTGACGCCCGTCGAGCATCACAACCCGATGGAGCCGCACGCGACCATCGCGCGTTGGGATGACGACCGCCTGACGATCTGGCACACCACGCAGGGCATCTCCGGCGCGCAACGCACGCTCGCCGGCATGTTCGGCATCGACGTCGACAAGGTCACCGTGATCTGCCCGTTCGTCGGCGGCGGCTTCGGCTCCAAGGGCAACACCTGGCCGCCGGCGGTGCTCGCCGCGATGGCGGCAAGGATCGTGTGCCGTCCGGTGAAGCTCGTACTGTCGCGCGAGCAGATGTTCTACTCGAACGGCTTCCGGCCGAAGACCATCCAGCAAGTCCGTCTGGCAGCCGACGTGAACGGCACGCTGCTCGCGATCGAGCACCACGGCTTCAGCCAGATGTCGGATCCGACGCTGGGCGAGTACAGCGAGGGCGTCGCGCTGGCGACCAACATGCTCTACTCGTGCCGGAACGTCTCGACGTCGCATCGGCTCGTTCCGGTGCACCAGGGACTGCCGACCTACATGCGCGCGCCCGGCGAGAGTCCTGGCATGTTTGCCCTCGAATCGGCGATGGACGAGCTGTCCTACGCATTGAAGATGGACCCGCTGGCGCTCCGCCTCGCCAACTATGCCGAGCGCGACGAGGGTAAGGATAAGCCGTTCGCCAGCAAGGGATTGCGGGAATGCTACCGACGTGCGGCCGACGCCTTCGGCTGGAGCCGGCGCAGCCCGCAGCCGCGATCGATGCGCGACGGCCACGTGCTGATCGGCTGGGGCATGGCGAGTTCGACCTACCCGACCAACCGTCAGCCTGCCGCGGCCGCGGTCCTGATCGGCGCCGACGGCACCGCGACGGTGCGCTCCGGCACCCAGGATATCGGCACCGGCACCTACACCATCATGGCCCAGGCGCTGGCGAGCGAGCTCTCGATGCCGATGGCACGCGTCCGCGTCGAGCTCGGCGACAGCCGCTTCCCGCCCGCGCCGGTCTCCGGCGGATCAATGACCGCGGTCAGCATCATCCCGGCCGTCATCGAGGCGGCTCAGGCGGCACGGGCGGCGCTGTTCGCCAGCGCGCGAGCCTTGCCGCAGCTGAAGGGCGACCTCACGCTCGCGAACGGCGTCGTCACCGGCCCCGGCGGCCGCGCCAGCGTGGCGCAGATCCTGTCGCGCGCCCGTATCGACCATGTCGAGGGTCGCAGTGCGGCGAAGACGGACGCGGCCTACAAGGCGCATTCGCGTCATGCGTTCGGCGCCCAGTTCGTCGAGGTGCGCGTCGACCAGGATCTCGGCACGGTGAAGGTGAGCCGGGTCGTCAGCGCGTTCGACGTGGGCCGGCTGCTCAACGCCAAGACCGGCCGCAGCCAGCTCCTCGGCGGCATCGTCTTCGGCATGGGCATGGCGTTGCTCGAAGAGACCCGCGTCGACGCCGCCTCCGGACGCTACACCAATGCCAACATCGCCGAATACTTGGTTCCGGTGAACGCCGACGTTCCCAAGATCGAGGTGATCGCGGTCGACGCGCCGGACCTCGCGACGGGAGCGATGGGAGCAAAGGGCATCGGCGAGTTGCCGATGGTCGGTGCGGCGCCGGCCATCGTCAACGCCGTCTACCATGCGACCGGGATCCGGGTGCGCGAGTTGCCCGTCAGGATCGAGAAGATCATCGTCTAGCAGGGACTCGCTGTGCCCGTTCATCCAGACGGACGTGGAAGACATGGGACAGGTCATCGAGACGATGTCCCAGGTCGATGATCTCCATATAAGGTGTCGACGCAGTGGTGCACCTTGCCGCGATCCCGGCACCCGGCAGACTACCGAACGGACGGCTGTTCCGGCTGAACATGGTCAGCACCTTCAATGTCTTCGAATCGGCTCGTCGCCTCGGCATCCACAACGTGGTCTGGGCGTCGAGCGAGACTGTCCTGGGTCTGCCGTTCGACGATCTGCCGCCCTACGCAGGCGGTACGCAGGGCGCTGGAGTTCAAGCGCGCCGGCGCCGAGATCTTCATCATCGCCAATGCCGACGGGGTGATGGCGACACCCAACGACGAGCTGGTGGCCACCTACTATCCCGGCGTGCCCTACGAGTCGGGGCAGCATCCGAACGAGACGTTGCTCTCGATCCGGAAGGCCCGGACCCTGCTCGGGTATGAGCCTCGGTTCGGTTGGCGTTAGCGGCGATGCACGGACATGAATAAAGTGCGGCCATGGGACGCGTGCGATCGCGGCCCGGAACTTCGGTGTCCGCGATGACTTAGCATGGCGTGCAGAGTTTCAGGCTGACGCATGCAAGAGAATTTGGAAGATAGCTTGATTGAAAAGCGAAACGGGGACTCAAGCCTCGTCCTCGACATATGTCGCACTGCACGCCCCCAGGTTCTGGTTCAAGCAGGCTCTAATACCGCGCTCGCAAGCCGATCGGTCCGGGCGGGAGCCAGGTTCAGGGTCCCTGCCATCTCCCGTCCATGAGCCTCGCTGGGAGCCTCGCCGGTAAAACAGCTTGCGGACCGACGCCGGCCCGACGAGCCGACACGTGTCACGTTCACGTGATGCACCGCTTCCTGTCCGCATGCCTCCTCGCTTGCGTCATGGTCAGCGCGAACGCGGCTCAGGGCCGGGACCATCGCAGCCACGTCCACTCGCATGGTGGCCGGACGTCGAAGCTCGGCCATTCGGGGCATCATCGGCGAGCCGCATCTTCCGGGCGTCGTCCCGTCCCGGTTCGTTCCGGCATATCCAGCGTCCTGCATCTGGATCTCGTCTCCCTGGAGAATGACGGCGACGACGACAAGGCTCCTTCCCCCGCCGTGCTTGCTGCCATCCTCGATGCAGCGCGCGATGCACGGGTCGATCCGGACATCCTGATGGCGTTCGCCTGGCGCGAGAGCAGGTACAAGGCTGATGCCAAGAGCAGCCGTTCCGCAGCGCGTGGCCTGCTTCAATTCACGCCGGCGACGTGGCTCGAGACCGTGCGCGATTTCGGAAGGCAATACGGTGCGCCCCGCTACGCCGCCGCGATCCATACTGAACGTTCGGGCCGCATCACCATTCGAAGCTTCCGCATCCGGCAGCACATCCTGCTCCTGCGTGGCAATCCGGCATTCTCTGCCCGTATGGCCGCCGCCGTCATGGCCAGACAGGATCTAGCCAGTCAACGGTCCCTGGGTCGCTCTCCGACTTCGGTGGAGCTTTATCTCCTGCATGCTCTGGGGCAGGAGGGCGCGGCACGGTTCCTCACGGCGCGCGCTCAGCGACCTTCGGAATCATCCCTGCGGATCGCCAGTCTGAAAACATTATACGACGCCGGGTTGCTCGCCGAAGACGGTCGCCCGATGACGGTGGGCAACACCTATACCGCGATCGATATCATGCTGAAACGGCATCAGGTGCGAAGGCCACCGGTCGCCGAACCCGGCGACGGGTCGAGGATCTTCGAGACGGCCGACCGCAACCCATATGGCCCTGCGACATTCGAACAGTCCGACTGGTGCGGCATGTCCAACCTGATACTCTGCCAAAAACCTGCGGCCGGGCCCATGATCCCGTGAAGCGGGATCGATCGAGCTGGTCTTCCGTTCGAGCTCGCGACACTCTCACGACGATCAGAGCATCTTGAAGATCACGATCATCACCAGCGTGTACAGCATCAGGGCACCCACGAGGATCGGCACCGGAGCCGAACGGCCCTGCATGGTCTCGACGGCTTTCTGCTTCAGGGAACCCAGAAGTTCTGGCCAGGTGTACGACACGAAATCACCCTGGGACAGCACGTTGATCAAACGGCCATCCTCGTCGACCACCGGCACATGGCGAAACCGCTCGTTGGACATCAGCCGCAGCCAGTCCAGGATCTCGTCGTCAGGGTGGGCCGTCCTGACCTCGGCCGTCATGATCTCGGAGAGCAACGTCGTCCTCTGATCGAGTTCCTTGCCGAGAAGGCGGCGCAGAAGATCGCGCTCCGTCACTATTCCCGCGATCTTCCTATCGCCATCGGTGATGATCACGGAGCCTATGTTCTTCTGCGACATGATCTGGATCGCGGTCGAGGCATGGTCGGTCGCGCGCAGCACGATGGGAGCTGGCTTGTTCTTGAACTCCGGCCTGTCCTTGATCTTCACTTGGCTGTCCTAGGCGGTATCGTCGACGCCTCTCGATCATCGGATAACGAGGCTATCGAAGCAAGGATGATCCGCCGGTCGGGATTATGATTTACTGACGCAGCCGCAGCGGTCTTCATGTCGATCCTCATCGTCGCGGCAGCGTTCTCCAAGCCGCTGCGGCTGATCGTGACGGCTGGCTGCGCGCCGCCGGCACGCGAGCGATGGCTTGAAGCCGCGCTTACGACCCTGACCGGCGCCAGCGTCCCGCCGAGCGCCGGCCTCGCACGGTCAGGCCCCGGTGCTCCGGCGTAGTTATGGTAACGTTATGATCGACCGGCCCGCCGGACCGGAGTATGATCAGGCGGGACAACAACGGAGCGACGCCATGGAATCGGCTACCGCCTACACCGATCTGGCAGACGCCGCGGCGGCGGGGCAGGCTCTCGGTCGCAAGATCACGTCCACCCTGCACGGAACCGCCGACGCGATCATGGTCTTCGCCTCGCCCAGCTACGCGCATGCCAAGTTGCTGGAGGCGATACGAACGGAACATCCTTCCGCGCTGCTGGTCGGGGCTTCGTCCGCCGGGGAGTTCACGCACGAGCAGTATGGTCAGGGAGCGGCGTGCGCGCTCGCCCTAAGGAGCGATCATGTCCATTTCGCGGTCGGCGTCGGTCGCGATCTTCATGTCTCGCCGGCGCTGGCAGCGCGCCAGATCGTCTCGACCTTCCGCAGCCCGGAAAAGCCGACCCTGCATCGTGCGGCCCTGGTGCTGACGGATGCGCTTTCCGGACACGCGCCCGACCTGATCCACGAGCTCATGATCGCCACCGACGCGCAGTATCAGTTCTTCGGCGGTGGAGCGGGTGACAACGCGCAATTCGTCCGCACGGTGGTGTTCCACGGCACCGAGGTCCTGTCCGATGCGGCGGTGGCGCTCGAGATCCTGTCGCCGCGGCCGCTCGGGGTCGGGGTCGGCCATGGCTGGGCAACCGCGGGCGATGCCCTGCGGGTCACCGATGCGCAAGGATTGAGGCTCGGGAGCCTGAACGGCTTCCCGGCCGTCCAGGCCTTCGAAGCGCATGCCGAGAAGACCGGCCAGTCCTTCGATCCGCAGGCGCCGCTGCCGTTCTTTCTGCACAACATCCTCGGGATCGAGACGTCGACCGGTTATCAGCTGCGGATGCCGCTCTCGGTCGATGCGGTCGGCGCCGTGCAATGCGCCGCCGAGGTGCCGCTGGGGAGTCGCGTGCGCATCATGCACAGCTCGCTGCAGGCGAGCCTTCAGGCAGCCGAACGCGCGACGGCGGCGGCCCTGGCCAATCTCGGTGGGCAGATGCCCGGTGTCGCCCTCTTCTTCGACTGTGCAGCCACGCGCGCGCGCATCGGCGAAGCCTACACGATGGAGCTGGAAGCGGTTCGGTCGACGTTGCCGGCGATCCCGATGATCGGCTGCGTCACGCACGGGCAGATCGCGCGCTCGGACAGACAGTTCGACGGCTTCCACAACTGCACCGCACTCGTATGCGTGCTGCCAGCCTGACGCCGGGTGGCGCTGATCCGATGGAGGCCTGCGAGAGACGCCTGATCAACGAGCTGGCTTGCCCCGGCCGGCGGCCGGAGGCGATGGCCGCACTCGCCCGCCACTGGCACGTCGATGCGGTCCTCATCTTGATCCGAGATCATGAGCTGGGCGTGCTTCGGCCGGCACCGGGCTGGCGGCAGACCTTGCCGGGCGGTCCGACCTGGCGCGCGCTGCTCGGTCGCTGCACGGCCACCGACCGGTTCACGGGCCACGTGGCCTACCCGGACACGACCCGCCTCTCCCCGTTCTCGGCGCAGGTCGATGACGACGCCTCTGCCGTGTTGGTGCTGCTCGGAGGCAACGCCGGTCGGTCCGACCACCCGGATCTCGCCGATATCGGCTTTCCCCTGCTCGCCGGACTGCTGCGCGCCGAGAGCGAGGTCGAAGCCTCGCTCGGATCGGCGGCGAACGCCAACGGCGCGCTGGCGCAAGCGGAGTCGCTGACGGCAGCGCTGGGCAGGGCGCGGAGCGACCTGGCGAGCGCCCTGACCGACGCCGATCGCCTGAACGCGGCGCTGGGGGAACTCAACACCACCCTCGAACAGCGCGTCGCCGAGCGGACGCGGCAGCTCAAGGCCGAGATGGCGGAGCGGCAGAAGGCCGAGGAACAGCTCCGGCAGGCTCAGAAGATGGAGGCGGTGGGCCAGCTCACCGGCGGCCTCGCGCACGACTTCAACAATCTGCTGACGAGCATCAGCGGCAGCCTGGAGCTGCTCCAGACCCGCATCACCCAGGGCCGCATCAAGGACATCGATCGATATGTGGGGGCGGCTCAGAGTGCGGCCAAACGCGCCGCGGCGCTGACGCAACGGCTGCTGGCGTTCTCGCGCCGGCAGACGCTCGATCCGAAGACCACCGACGTCAACCGTCTGGTCGGCGGCATGGACGAGCTGGTCCGGCGCACGATGGGGCCGGAGATCACGGTCGAGTTCGTCGTCGCTGGCGGGCTGTGGAACACGCTGATCGATCCGAGTCAGCTCGAGAACGCGTTGCTGAACCTGTGCATCAATGCCCGGGATGCCATGGCGGGCGGCGGCAAGCTGACGGTCGAGACCAGCAACTGCCGACTCGACGAGCCCGCCGCCGGCGAGCGCGACCTGCCGCCGGGGCAATACGTGACGTTGTGCGTCAGCGACGACGGGATCGGCATGTCGCCCGAGATCGTGGATCGCGTTTTCGAGCCGTTCTTCACGACCAAGCCGCTCGGCCAGGGCACCGGGCTCGGTCTGTCGATGATCTACGGCTTCGTCCGGCAGTCCGGTGGGCAGATACGCGTCCACTCCGAAACCGGCCAGGGAACCACGGTGCGCCTCTATCTGCCGCGCCATCGCGGCGACGTCGACGAACCAGACGGCGTCGCGGCACTGTCCGACGCGCCCCGTGCCGAGAACGACGAGATGGTGCTGGTGGTCGATGACGAGCCCACCGTGCGCATGCTGGTCACGGAAGTGCTGGCCGATCTCGGCTACGTCGCCGTCGAGGCGGCCGACGGTGCCGGCGGCCTGAAGGTCCTGCAGTCCGATGCACGCATCGATCTTCTCGTCACCGATGTCGGCCTGCCCGGTGGTATGAACGGTCGCCAGATGGCGGACGCCGCGCGCGTCTCGCGCCCCGACCTCAAGGTCCTGTTCATCACCGGCTATGCCGAGAACGCCGTGCTGAGCCACGGTCATCTGGAGCCCGGCATGCACGTGCTGACCAAGCCGTTCGCAATGGAGACCCTCGCCAGCCGGATCAAGGAACTGACCGTAGGCGGATGACCGGAGGCGCTCAGGACCGGTGCCGCATTAGGCGCCGGATCAGGGCGGCCGCGACCGGGCGGCATGAGCCTGGTCGGCGGCGCGAGGCGCGGCCGAAGCCAGCGGCGTCGCGGCAAGATCTCGACCGGTGAGCGTCCACGGCGCCGATCACCAGCGCGACCAGGGGCGTCACGATGCCGCTCGCGAGCACGATCCATCCGGCGCCGCCGCACCACATGACCGGCGGCAGCAGGAGGAGGATGGCGGCGACGGAGAACGCACCGCTCAGGCCGAGACCGAGATAAGCACGCGGCAGCAAGGGCAGGCCCGATCCGATGCCGATGCCGAGCCCGATGAAGATCGACATCGCCGCGATGCAGTCGGCGGCCAGGTCGAGGTGCCGGCCGATGCGACTGAACCGGCGGCTCCGCCGGGCGAGTTCACCGTCCGCACGGTCCGGCAGCGCGGACAGCAGGAACAATCCTGCTCCCGCCGCCATCAGCCGGCCGGTATGGAGGAAGCACAGGGCAGCCAGCAGCGCTGTCAGCAACCGCGCGCCGGCGAGCATGTCCGGGGTGACGCACGTGCGCACGAGCAGGCCGACCGGCCGGCGCAGGCCGCGATGGACAAGTGTTATTGTGGCTCACGCCGCAACTCCCGGGCTCGCGAGGCGGCGCGAGCGGCACGCTGGCCGGGCAGCGCGAACCGGTCCCACTCGGCCTGTTGCGAGACGAACGAGCGCCACGGCGTCGCGACCCGGCGTGTAACGGAAACGTGTTGCTCTCGATCGCGAGGCTGCGCCCTCGCGCGGCCGGTGACCGAGGCCGGCCGCCATCGAGCGGGCCATCGTCCGGCTGCCCGGTCCGCCTGCGGCGACGGGGGGACCCAGCGATTGCGTCGGCACTCGGGAGCATGCGACATCCTGTGCGAAGGTCGACGCACGGCCCGCGCCGACCGCCGACGCCCGTCGATCGAGAGGAGACACCGATGGCCGATGCGAAGATGATTTCCCAGCTCACGGCGAATGACGGCTTCATCGCGGCACTCGACCAGAGCGGCGGCTCGACCCCGGGCGCCCTCAAGCTCTACGGCATCGCGGAGAGCGAGTACGGCAGCGACGCCGAGATGTTTCGCTTGATGCACGAGATGCGCGTCCGCATCGTCACCGCACCCGCCTTCACCGGCAGCAAGGTGATCGCGGCGATCCTGTTCGAGCAGACCATGGACGGCGAGGTGAAGGGGCGCCCGGTTCCGTCCTATCTGTGGGACGAGCGCGGCGTGGTGCCGTTCGTGAAGGTCGACAAGGGGGTTGAGGCCGAGAAGGACGGCGTCAGCCTGATGAAGGACATGCCCGAGCTAGACGCTCTCCTCGAACGCGCCGCCAGGCTCGGGGTCGCGGGCACCAAGATGCGCTCGACCATCCGCCTCGCCGACGAGACCGGCATCGCCGCGATCGCGCGCCAGCAGTTCGAGATCGGTGAGAGGATCGCGGCTTATGGGCTGATGCCGATCCTCGAGCCCGAGGTGCTGATCAAGAGCCCGGACAAGGCGGCCGCCGAGGCCATGCTACGCGACGAACTCGGCAAGGGTCTCGATGCCCTGCCCGAGGGCCGCCAGGTCATGCTCAAGCTCACCATCCCGGATCAGCCCGACTTCTACCTGCCCTTGATCGAGCATCCGCGTGTCGCCCGCGTCGTGGCACTCTCGGGCGGCTATCAGCGGAGCGAAGCCTGCGAGAAGCTCGCGCACAACCACAGGTTGATCGGCAGCTTCTCGCGCGCCCTTCTCGAGGACCTGAAGCATCAATTGTCGGACGAGGCGTTCGATGCCGCGCTCGGGCGATCGATAGACGAGATCTATGCGGCCTCGGTCGACAAGGGGTGAGGACACCGATCTGACCGGCGTCCCTCCTCGGGCCGGCGTGCCGTCTCTGCCGCCGGGGCGCTCGCGGTACGACCCGCGAGTGCCGGCCGTCAGACCGTCGGGGCGCCGAGCCACTGCACGCGCTTGCCGTGGGGATGGGCGAAGGCGAGACGATGCTGCCGTCCACCCAGCCAGAGCGTCAGGTGCAGCTCCGGCCGGGCGTCGGCCGCCGGCGGCTCGAAGCGGAGCCACGCCAGTGCGGCGGCGCGGCTGGCTCGCGCGCCCGCCCGATCGATCGTGTCGCGCACCGCCAGCCGGGTCGGCTCCGGCAGGTACTGCCACATGATGGAATGGAAGACCACGGTCGCGCATCCCGGCACCGGCGAGGCGAGCCTGGTTCGCAGCCAGGGTGCCGCGTCGGCGCGCTCCACCGCGATTCCCGCCTCGCGCGCCATCGCGATCGCGGCCTCGATCCGGGCCGATCGTTCCGGCTGATCGGCCCAGACATAGCTGCGAAGCCGGAGCCGCGCGTCGTGCCGTTCGAGGTCGATCGGTGCGAGGTCGCATCCGGCCCGGTGCGCCACGTCCAGGGGCTGCAGCGGTGGCGTCGGTCCCTGCCATAGCGGCTGCAGCCGGACCGGACGGGCCGAGTCTCCCCACTGCCCGTCGCCGAGCCGGTAGTGATAGCGGTCCCAGATCAGGTTCAGCCCGGCGCTCGATCCGATCTCCAGCAGTCGAAGCGGCAGCCGCGTCGATGCGGCGACCTGGAGAAAGCCGCCCAGCAGCACCGCCGCGCGTCCGACCTCGTTGGTCTGCGGCGGCGATGCAACGAAGCCGCGCAGGAAGCCGGCATGCCCGTGCAGCGCGGCCAGGATCGCCGTGCGCAGCCCGCGACCGCCCTCCCCGGCGGGCGGATAGCAGGCGGAGAGCGCGGGATCAGCACCGGTCAGCACCAGCGCGTGCAGGGCTGCCGCCAGCCGCAAGGCCGCCGCGTCCGCCACCGGATCGCCGGTCCAGCGCGAGACCAGCCCGGCCGCCCGCCCGTCGCGCGCGATGTCCGCTGCCAGCACCGTCAGCACCCGTCCCGTGAACGGCGCGCCAAGGCTGATGCACCACCCGATCTGCTTGTCGAACGCGACCAGCATCGCCGCCTTGTCGCCACCCTGTCCGGCCGCGGCCATTCTCGATCAGCAGATCCCGGTGGCCACGGCGATGCGGGGGCTGCCGGAACTACACGGTGACCAGGATCTTGCCGATCTGCTCGTTGCCTTCCAGGTAGCGATGCGCCTCGACGATCTGGTCCAGGGTGAAGATCTTGGCGATCTTCGGCGTCAACGCGCCCGAGGCGAGACCGTCGAGCACGTACTGCACGCCACGCGCGCGGCGCGCCGGATCCGTCACGATCTCGAGCAGCGTATAGGCGCGCATCGACAGGCGGTTGCCGAAGCTGGCCATGGTCGGGAACGGCGTCTCCTCGCCGCTCAGGCCGCCGTACTGGAACAGGATCCCCGACGGCGCCATCCCTGCCGCCAGCTTCAGCACCGTGCGTCCGCCGACCGGGTCGAACACCACGCGGGCGCCCTTGCCGCCGCTCGCCGCCAGGATCGCGGCTGGCACGTCGTCCTCCTCGGTCGCCACCACCGCCGCGGCGCCGGCCTCCAGCAGCGCCGCCCGCTTGGCTGCGGTCCGCGTGGTCGCGATCGGAATCGCACCCGCCCGGCGAGCGATCTGGATCGCTGCCAGTCCCACGCTGGAAGAGGCGGCAGGGATCACCACGGCATCGTCGGCCGCGAGCTGCGCGATATCGATCAGCGCGCCGTACGCGGTCATATACTGCATCCAGACCGCGGCCGCCTGCTCGAACGACAGCGCGTCGGGCTTCGCCACCAGCACGTCCGCGGGAACCAGCGCGATCTCCGCGTAGCTTCCGTATCGGGTCTGCGAATAGCCGGGCATCGTGCTGACCGCGTCGCCCACGCTGAACCCCGAGACATCCGGTCCGACCGCCCGGATGATCCCCGACACCTCGTAGCCGATGCGCGACGGCAGGCTCGGCTGCTCCATGTACATGCCGCGGCGGAACATCGCCTCGGCACGGTTGAGACCGATCGCGCGAACCTCGAGCTGCGCCTCGCCCGGCCCCGGCTGCCGCGGCGTCTCCTCCTCGAGCTTCAGCGTCTCGGGGCCACCCATCTCGTGAAAGCGCACGACCCGGCTCATCGACGATACCCTCCACTCATCTCGTGACGCACGCGGCCAGCCCGCGATGCGGGCCGCGCCGCCTGACCCTAACGATCCGCCCGGTTGAGCATGCCGAACATATCGGCGATCTTGTTGTTCTCGGCGGCGAAGCGCAACGGCGCGCAGCGGCCCACCACCACCTCGGCGACGTCCGACCGGCTCGACAGGATCTCCATCACCTCGGCGATGAACGCGTCGAGCGGCATGGCCTGCGGATCGGTCGCCTGATGCGCACCCAGCAACTCGGTCTGGACGTAGGGAGGCACCAGCTCGATCACCTGCGTCGTGCTGCCGGCAAGCTGATGGCGCAGCGACATGGAGTAGGAGTGGATGGCGGCCTTGGTGGCGCAATAGGTGGGGGTCATCGCCAGCGGCACGAACGCCAGCCCCGACGAGACCGTCATCACCGCCGAGCGAGGCTGGCGCTGCAGGTGCGGCAGCAGCTGCGCGGTGAGGCGGATCGGCCCCAGCAGGTTGGTCTCGATGGTCTGCTCGGCGATCTCGGTGCCGCCCGAGGCGTCCAGTTTCTCCGGCTTCATGATGCCGGCATTGTTGACCAGCACGTTCAGGGCGGGATGGGAGCGCGTGACCTGCTCGACCAGCGCGCGCACCCCGGCCGCATCGCCGATATCGGCCTGCAGCGACGTCATGCCGGGGTTGGCCGCGGTCACCTCGTCGAGCAGCGCGGCACGCCGGCCGGAGATGACGACCTGGTTGCCGAGCTTGTGGAACGCCTCGGCCAGGCCGCGGCCGATACCCGAGGCGCCGCCGGTGATCAGGATGGTGTTGTCGGTGACCTGCATCGTATGTCTCCTCGATTGTCCGGACCGAAGCTGGGGTCGAGGCCCGCGGAATGGAAGCAGGCACCGGAAAGTGCCATACGCACCCGGGGGAGAGTGTCGGACGCGACGCTCCACCTCCGAGCGGATCATGGCCGCCGGTTCGGCGCGACGATCGTCTGCGGGAGCGCGCGATGCGGATGTACGGCGTCAGAGGTGTCGGTTCCGCGATCACCGAGGGCATGCTCGCCCTGGCAGATCAACGCTGCGACTTCGTCGACGTCGATGGGTTCGACCAGCCTGGCCCCGCTCGCGACCGTCCCGGCGCGGTCAATGCTCTGCATCAAGTGCCGGCACTCGTACTGGATGACGGCACGATCCTGACCGAGACCGCCGCGATCGCGCTGCACCTGTCGGATCGAGTGGCCGGCCTGGCACCTGCTGGCGGCACCGCGCAGCGCAGCCGGTTCTACCATCTGTTGATCTGGCTGGTGGCCAACGTGTACCCGACCTTCACCTACGGCGACTACCCGGCGCGCTGGGCTCCGTCCGCGTCGCGCGAACTGGACGACGCGACCGCCGGGTATCGGCAACGACTCCAGCTGTGGCTCGAAGCGCAGGTAGGCGAGCCGTTCGTTCTCGGAGACGATGTGTGCGCTGTCGACGTCTACGTCGCGGTCCTGGTCGCCTGGCAGCCGGGCCTGGACTGGTTCCAACGCCATGCACCCAGGATCGCCGCGATCGCCGGGCGGACCCGGTCGCTGCCGCCGATCGCCGAGGTCATGAAGCTGAACGGCTGGTAGCGGCAGCGAGCGTCATCGGCCTGATCATCATGGCCCCGGCGGGCAGGTCGATGACGGACCGTTTACTTCCGTGGCCGCCTGCCTGATGATCATCCCAATCGGAACGGCTCGAAAAGGGCCTCCGGAGGGGAGAGAACGATGAAGCGGCGTGACACCTTGAAGGGAATGGCTGCGGCGTCCGCGATCGGGATCGCCGGCTGGCCGCTCGGCGTGCGCGCCGCTTCCGAAGCGCAGATGGTCACCGTCGCCAAGATCATCGGCATTCCCTGGTTCAACCTGGTGAGCCAGGGCATCACCGAAGGCGGCAAGAAGTTCGACATCGACGCGACCATGATCGGTCCGGCGCACGTCGATCCGGCGCAGCAGGTCTCGATGGTCGAGGACCTGATCGCCAAGAAGGTGCAGGTGATCGGCCTGATCCCGCTCGACGTGAAGGTGCTCGGCCCGGTGCTGCAGCGCGCGCAGGATGCCGGCATCGTCGTCATCACCCAGGAGGGGCCGAACCAGGAGAACCGCACCTGGGACGTCGAGATGATCGACAGCAGGGCGTTCGGCGAGACGCAGATGAAGGCGCTCGCCGGCTTCATGGGCGGACGCGGCGAGTACATCCTGATGGTCGGAACGCTGACCACGCCGCTGCACAACAAGTGGGCCGACGCGGCGATCGCCTACCAGCAGGCGCACTTCCCGGGCATGAAGCTCGCGACCTCCCGCTTTCCCGGCGCCGACGAGGTCGACACCGCCGAGCAGGTGATGCGCAACACGCTGCAGGCCTATCCCGACGTGCGCGGCGTGATCGGCTTCGGCTCGAACGGCGCGATCGGCGCCGGCAACGTGGTGCACCAGCGGCACCTCCAGAACAAGATCGCGGTGCTCGGCACGGCGATCCCGTCGCAGGTGAAGCCGCTGCTGATGAACGGCTCGGTCCGCGAGTGCTTCGTCTGGAGCCCCAAGGACGCCGGCTACGCCATGGTCGCCGTCGCCAGCCTGACCCTGAAGAAGGCCGATTTCCAGAACGGCATGGAGATCCCCGGGCTCGGCAAGGCCCGCGTCGACGTCTCCGGCAAGCTGATCAGCGTCGACCGCACGCTCACGATCAACAAGCAGACCGTCGACGGCCTCATCGCGCAGGGGCTCTAGCGTCCGGCGCGGGCGCCGCGTCGTCGGGTTCAGGCGATGAGCCGCTTCCTCGAGCTGCGCGCGATCTCGAAGCGCTTCGGCGGCGTGACCGCGCTGGACCGCGTCGACCTCTCGGTCGAGGTCGGCGAGATCCACTGCATCGCCGGCGAGAACGGATCGGGCAAGTCGACGCTGATCAAGATCATCTCGGGCGTGCAGCCGCCTGAGCCGGGCGGCGAGATCGCGATCCTCGGCGAGGCCGTGCACGGCCTGACGCCGGCCGACAGCATCCGGCGCGGCATCCAGGTGATCTACCAGGACCTGTCGCTGTTCACCAACCTGACGGTCGCGGAGAACGTCGCCGTCGGGCTCAACCGCGGCCTGCACCTGGTCCGCCGCCGCGCGATGCGCGAGACCGCGGCGGCGGCGATCGCGCGGATCGGCGTCTCGCTCGATCTCGACGCCTACGTCGCCGACCTGCCGATCGCGCAGCGTCAACTGGTCGCGATCTGCCGCGCCATGGCGGCGGATGCGCGGCTCGTGATCATGGACGAACCGACCGCCTCGCTCACCCGGCGCGAGGTCGACTCGCTGCTGGCGCTGGCGATCGCGCTCAAGCGGCGCGGCGTCGCGGTGATGTTCGTCAGCCACCGTCTCGACGAGGTGCTCGAGATCGCCGAGCGCGTCACCGTGCTGCGCAACGGCGAGAAGGTCGGCACCTACGCCGCATCCGCGATGACCGGGGACCGTCTCGGCGAGCTGATGACCGGCAAGACCTTCGCCTACCAGACCCGTGACGCCGCGCGGGCACTCGGGCCGCCGGTGCTGTCGGTCGCGCGCCTGTCGCGCACCGGCGACTACCGCGACATCGATCTCGAGGTGCGTGCGGGCGAGGTCGTCGGCATCACCGGGCGCCTCGGTTCCGGCCGCACCGAGCTCGCACTTTCGCTGTTCGGCATGAACCCGCCGGACGGCGGCGAGATACGCGTCCGCGGCGAGACGCTGACGCGTCACGACACCAGCGAGGCGATCCGGCGCGGCATCGCCTACGTCTCCGAGGACCGGCTGTCGCTCGGACTGGTGATGCAGCAATCGATCGCCGACAACATCACGCTCTCGGTGCTCGACCGGCTGCGCGCCCGCTTCGGGCTGATCCCGGCCGCGCTGCGGGCGGCGACGGTGGGCCACGGAATCAGCCAGCTCGGCATCAAGACCGCCGACCCACGGAACCCCGTCGGCACGCTGTCGGGCGGCAACCAGCAGCGCGTGGTGCTGGCGAAATGGCTCGCCACCCATCCGAGCCTGCTGATCCTCGACAGCCCGACGGTCGGCGTCGATATCGGTGCCAAGGACGGGATCTACGCGATCATCCACGCGCTGGCGGCCCAGGGTCTCGCGGTCATCATGATCTCCGACGAGATCCCCGAGGTGTTCTACCACGCCGACCGGGTGCTGGTCATGCGCGAGGGCGTCGTCGCCGGCGAGATCGTGCCGTCGGCGAGCTCCGAGGACGCGCTGCGGCAGCTCGTCGATGCTTAGCGCGTTCCGTCGCACCCACGAGTTCCGGCTGCTGATCGTGGCCGCATTGCTGGTGGTCGCACTCTCGCTCGCCAGCCCGCGCTTCCTGACGCTGCAGAACGTCCTCGACCTGCTGACCTCGTCCTCGTTCGCGGGCATGTGCGCGGCCGGCCTGCTGGTGGTGCTGATCTCGGGCGGGATCGACATCTCGTTCACCGCGATCGCCTCGGTCGCGCAGTACGTGGCGATGGTGCTGACGATCCGCTGGCACGGCGGTTGGCCGCTGCTGCTCGTGCTCGGCCTCGGCTCCGGGCTGCTGCTCGGCATGCTGAATGCGGTGCTGATCAGCACGCTCAGGCTGTCGAGCATCATCGTGTCGATCGCGATGCTGAACGTCTATTTCGGCCTGCTGATGTTCCTCAGCCACGGCAACCAGCTTTTTAACCTGCCGGACTGGTTCCTCGATGCGTTCTCGTGGGTCGTCTATACCGACCGGGCGCAGAATCCGTACGTGCTGAACGCGCAGATCATCGGGCTGTTCGTCTGCTTCGCGGCGTCGTGGCTGCTGCTGAACCGGACCAGCATCGGGCGGCAGATCTACGCGCTCGGCGGCAATGCCGAGGCGGCGGCGCGGGTCGGCTTCGACGCGTTCCGGCTGAACCTCGTCGTCTACGGCTACATGGGCTTGGTCTCCGGCTTCGCCTCGCTGGCGCAGGGCCAGCTCGCGCAGTCGATCGCGCCCAACGTGCTGGTCGGCCGCGAGCTCAACGTGCTCGCCGCGGTGGTGCTGGGCGGCGCCAGCCTCACCGGCGGGCAGGGCTCGGTGCTCGGCATGATGCTCGGCGTCGCGGTGCTCGCGATCATGGAGAACGGCCTGATCCTGGTCGGGGTCTCCTCCTACTGGACGCAGTTCTTCGACGGCGCCGTGATCCTGGTCGCGGTATCGACGATCTCGTGGGAGCGGCGCCGCCAGCGCGCCGCCACGCGACGCGTGATCGCGGCCGCCTCGTGAGCGAGGCGCCGCCGCGCCGCGCTGCGGCCCTGCCGGCGAGTGCGACGCCGTTCGCGGCCCTGCTGGCCGGGCGGATCAGCGGCACCAACCGGCGGCTGCTGCTGCTGCTGTTGCTGCTGGTGGTGCTGTTCGGCGGCCTCGTCGGCGGCAACCTGTTCACCGCCGGCTCGCTCCGCTCCATGGCGCTGCAGGTGCCGCAGCTCGGCCTGCTGTCGCTGGCGATGATGGTGGCCCTGCTCTCCGGCGGTCTGGATCTCTCCATCATCGCGGTCGCCGATTTCAGCGCGCTGGTCTCCGGCTACCTGCTGCTCGACGTGATCCCGCCCGTATCGCCGGCGCTCGCCGTGCCGTGCCAGGTCGCGGCACTCCTGGTCGGCCTGCTGGTCGCGACCATGATCGGCGCGGTGAACGGTCTGGTCATCGGCTTCCTCGACGTCTCGCCGATCCTGACCACGCTCGGCACCATGACGATGATCAAGGGGCTCAGCGTCGGCCTCACCCATGGCGGCGTGATCTCGGGCTTCCCGCCGCTGGTGCTGTTCCTCGGCAACGCCAGCATCCTCGGCGTGCCGGTGGCGCTCATCGTGCTGCTGCTGGTGGCGTGGCCGGTCGCGATCGTGCTCAACCGCTCGCCGTTCGGCAACCTGGTGTCGATGATCGGCTCCAACGCTGCGGCGGTGCGCTATTCCGGCGTCGACACGCGCTGGCTGCTGGTGCGGATCTACGCGATGTCGGGGCTGCTCGCCGGGATGGCGGGCGTGATCATGATGTCGCGCTTCAACTCCGCGAACGCCAACTACGGCGAGAGCTTCCTCCTGGTCACGGTGCTGGCCGGCGTGCTCGGCGGGGTCGATCCGATGGGCGGCTTCGGCAAGGTCAGCGGGCTGCTGATCGCGCTCGCGATCCTCCAGTTGATCTCGACCGCGTTCAACCTGCTCGGCTTCAGCGAATTCCTGACCCTGACGATCTGGGGCGCGACACTGGTCGCGGTCGCGGCGGTCGGGCTGCTGCGGCGCCAGCTGCCGTCCCGGATCAGCCGCCCCACACCGCGCGAGAAGAGGTCATCATGAGTGCCGGTTTCAGTGCCTGGACGCGATCCGCCTGCCGCGAGCTGGAGGCGATCGCCGACGCGGTCGATCCCGGCAGCTTCGACGCCCTGATCGGCGAGCTGCGCGCCGCCAGGCGGATCGCACTGCACGCGCTCGGCCGCGAGGGGCTGATGATGCGGGCGCTGGCGATGCGCCTGTTCCATCTCGGCCTGCCGGTCCACGTCGTCGGCGACATGACCACGCCGCCGCTGCTGGCCGGCGACCTGCTGCTCACCAGCGCCGGCCCCGGCGCGCTCGACACCACCGCCGCCCTGATGCGGATCGTCCGGCAGGCCGGCGGCCGGGTGGTGCTGCTGACCGCCGAGCCGGCGGCGGCACTGGCGCCGCTCGCCGACCGCGTGGTGCTGATCCCGGCACGGACCATGGCGCGGCCGTCGAGCGACCCCTCGCCGTTCACCATGGGCAGCGCCTTCGAGGCGATCCAGTTCATGTTCTGCGAGTACCTGGTCTCGCAGCTCGCCGACCGGCTGGGCGAGAGCGAGGACGCGATGCGCGCGAGACATACCAACCTGGAGTAAACCCAACGGTCTTTGCATGTGATCCATGCAGCGCCAGGGCTCTGCCCTGGACCCGCTCAAGGCGGAGCCTTGAGAATCCGATTATCTTGATAGGATGGTTTCCAGAGGCCTAGGCCTTTGGCGGGTCTGGGCAGAGCCCAGCCTTGCCTCCCAACGGTCAGGACCACACTACCAGACCACCGGGTGTGTCTCACCGGTCTGCACGTTGACGAAGCCCTGCGGCGCCCGCTCGTGGGGTGCCACCAGGACCCACTGCCAGGGAGCGCAGGTCAGGGTGGCGAAGATCAGGCGCTCCGGGAAGCCGGGGAACCAGCGGGTGTGGAAGCTCGGCTCGTACATCCAGTCGACGGCCTCCGCCGCCGCGTAGAGCGCCTGCATCTCGGCGTCGAGCGCCTCCGCCGGGCGCGCGGTCATCAGGCCGCCGATCTCGTGGCGCACGGTGGCCACGACCGCATCGTCGCGCACCAGCGCCCAGCCGCCCTGCTGGGCGGCGATCTGGTTCACCGCCATCGCCATCGCGGCATCGCCGGAGCCGACCACCCAGATGTTGTGCTGGTCGTGCGCCACCGAGCAGGCCAGCGCGGTTCCGGGAGTGCGCGGACCGCAGCCGCGCCAGAACATGCGCGAGACGCCGGCCTGGCCGGAATAGCGGTCGACGATGGCGAACTTGGTGATGCTGCGGTCGGGATCGCGCTGCACCAGCCCGTCGCGCACCGCCAGGGTCTCGGTCAGGAAGCCGTCGGTCCAGTGGAACGGCCGCAGCACCGCGGCCTGCATGCTGTCGCGCCCTGGTGCCGCAGCGATCGCGAAATCCGCTGCCTCGACGCTGCGACCGAGACGGATCGAGTGCGTGGCCCAGTGCGGCCACTCGATCCGCGGCGTGTGGCCGATGTAGCGCGTGCGCTCGGAGACCTGCTGCCCGTCGGCCCAGACCTCGGCGATGTCGATCGCGGCCAGGTCGGAGAGCAGCACGATGTCGGCGAAGCGTCCGGGCGAGAGGCTGCCGACCCAGGGGGTCAGCCGCATGTGCCGGGCCGGGTTGATGGTGACGCACTGGATCGCGATCTCGGGCGCCAGCCCGGCGCGGATGGCGACCCGCACGTTGTGGTCGCTGGCGCCGTCGCGCAGCGTGTCGGTGGCGCTGCGGTCGTCGGTGGTCAGCGCCAGTTGCGACCAGTCCGCCAGCCCCTCGGCGAGCAGGCGCGGGATCACCGCGTCGATGGAGTGCGGACGCAGCTCGACGAACAGACCGGCCGCGAGCTTGTCCATCACCTCGTCGGCGGCCAGGGCCTCGTGGTCGGAGGCGAGGCCGGCGGCAGCGAAGGCGCTGATGCTGGCGCGGTCGCGCAGCCCGGCCGCATGACCCTCCACCACGCCGCGGCGCGCGAAGGTGGCCTCGATCATGCCCCAGAGCCGGGCGTAGGAGGGAGTTTCTGGGTTCCACACCGCCGGCCAGTCCATCACCTCGTCCAGCCCGGCCACCATCAGGCTCTCGGCGAGGAACCCGTCCTGCTCGGCCTGGCCGAAATAGCCGCCGCCGCCCTCGTAGGCGGTGGGCGGCACCGCCGAGCCGGGCAGCGGGAAGATCTTGAGCGGCGAGCCCTGCCGGCGCGCCTGCAGCCAGAAGCCGAGGTTGCCGGGTCCGTTGACGTTGGACAGCTCGTGGCTGGCCTCGCAGGTCCAGCTGTTGCCGCGCGGCAGCACCAGCGCCGCCTCGTGCTCGGGCGTGAGGTGCGAGCTCTCGATATGCTTGTGCACCTCGCCGAAGCCCGGCACCGCCGACAGCCCGGGCCGGTGCACGCGACGCGCGACCTCGCCGGCATAGATCCCGGCGGGTCCGACCCAGGCGATGCGTCGTCGCCTGACGACGATCTCCTGGTCCTCGAGCCAGCGCCGCGTGTGCACGTCGAGCAGGCGGCCGACGCGCAGCGCGAGGTCCGCCGGGCGCCTGCCGAGCGCGGTCAGGGTGAGATCCTGCCGGATGCGCACCTCGTCGGCGGCGTTGATGAGCAGGTCGTCCGGAAGCGGAGGGATCTCGACGGTCATGGCTCGCTCCGACATTGTCGTCTCGCGTGAGACTAGGTGAGATCGTCGTGCTGCTATAGCCCGCCGGATCGCGATCGAGCGCAGATTCGAGATAATAAAGCACGATGGGGTTTGACAAAAAGCGCCTTGGTCACAAGATGCGCGGCACGATTTAAGAGTGCTGATTTCCCTATTCAATTCTATCGAGAACGAAATGCCGACGATGCGAGCAGGTCAGGAGATTAGGGCTCTGACCGGTCTGCGAGGGATCGCCGCAGTTTACGTGATGATCTTTCACTATGTTCCGGGGCTGCCGTTCTCGGATCCTGTCACGACCTTCATAGGCCACGGTTATCTCAGCGTCGATTTGTTCTTCGTGCTCAGCGGCTTCGTGATGGCACTGAATTACGGCCGCATGTTCGAGGCCGGCTGGTCGGTGGCGACCTACATGAAGTTTCTCGGCCGCCGGATCGCACGCATATATCCGCTATATCTCGTGGCCACGGTCGGCGGCTTTGTCCTGGCCGCCACGGGTTACCAAGAAGCATCTCATTCCTCTACCGTCATCACTCTCATCCTCAATCTGTTGATGGTCCAGTCATGGGGGCTACCGAGAGCCTTGATGTCCCTGCGTGGTCGATCAGCGCCGAATGGGCAGCTTACCTGCTGTTCCCGGTCATGCTGGTGCCGTGCCTGTTCCGTCGGCCATCATGGGCGTGGACGTCAGCCGCTGCCTGTGTCGCCGCGATGGCCGCGCTCTGCATGCTTCCCCAGTCTTGGGGGCACAGGCTCACGCAGGCCGCGCTGATCGATCTGAGCGCGTCGCGATCCGCCGTGCCGGTGCTGCGCTGTCTGTCGGAATTCAGCTTGGGGCTGCTGGCGTTCGACTGAGTGCCGCACCGTTCAGTGTCGTGCTCGCCCGCGGTCGATGGAGCTCCACCGGAATATGCGCCGCGATAATTTTGTTGATGACGATTCCCAAGAGCGACTTCGTGGTGGTGCTCCTGTTCCCGATGCTCGTGATCAGCCTGACCTCGGATCAGCATTTGCCGGGACGGATTCTTTCCTCTGCTCCTGCCGAATGGATTGGTCAGCTCTCGTACAGCATCTATCTCACGCACGACCTGATGGGCAGGTTGCTGGGCCGGGTGCATGAGCTCGCTGAAGCACACGGGCTACGTCATGGACAAACCTACGCGGCCGCTGTCGGCATCCTGCTCACGTTTTCCCTCTCTTGCCTGACGTACAGCATGATCGAGGTGCCGAGCCGGCGTTGGTTGCGAACGCTCTTTGAGGGCAGCCGGCCATCCTCCGTCGTCGTGGAACCGAGTGCTCCCTGGCCTAGAGGCACCGGATCAGGGCGCGCTCGGTTCCGCGACGATGGAGGATGGCGGACTCCGCTCGAACACACGTCGTAACCAGCGTCGACCCGGCACTTCGATCATGGTGTAAGCCAGGTAGGACGCGGGAAAGGTCAGCAGGATCCCGACCGCGGCTGCGTAGCTTTGTCCATGACGCAGCCCGAGACCTGCGGCGAGTCCATGCACGCGGCTCAGCAGGCCACCCATCAGATCATGCGTGAGATAGATGCTGTACGACAATCGATCGATCAGTTCGGCACCAGGAGAGGAAAGGATGCGTCCTGGCAGATGCCGGTTCGAGGTCAGGCTGATCACGAGCACCGGGAACAGGAGCACGACCGCGAGGTCGCTCTTCGGGATCGTCATGAGCAGGATTATGACCAGGCACAGCGCCGAAGCGACCCATCGATCTTGGGCGAGAACGAGGCTGGATGATGTGGCACTCAGTCGGAACGCCAGCAATCCCAAGGTGAATTCAGAGAGGCAGCGCAGCACCGGCAACGCGAAACGCGATACGTGCAGATCGATGAGAGTAGCCTCGGTGGGCTTGTGTCCCCAAGACTGGGGAAGCACGCAGAGGATGGCGATCACGGCGACGCAGAAGGCGGCCGACAGCCACGCCCAGAGCGGCCGGCGGAACAGGCAAGGAACCAGTATCGCCGGGAACAGGAGATAGGCCGCCCACTCCGCACTGATCGACCAGGCCGCGGCGTCGAAGCTCGCGCCGAGCCCCCACGACTGGACCATCAACAGGTTCAGCACGAGGGTGGCGAGGATCGAGGAATGGGATGATCCCAGGTAGCCCAGCGAGACCAAGACACAGCCACAGACCGTCGCCGCGAAGTACAGCGGGTAGATGCGTGCGATCCGGCGGCCGAGAAATCTCACGTAGGCTCGTGCCGACCAACCGGTCTCGAACGGAGGCCCGTAATTCAATGCCATCACGAAGCCGCTGAGGACAAAGAACAAATCGACGCCGAGATAGCCGTGAGCTACGAAGGTGGTCGCGGGATCGGAGAACGGTAAGCCCAGCACATAGTGAAAAACCATGACATAGATGGCAGCGATCCCGCGCAAGCCGGTGAGAGCCCTGATCTCCTGACCTGCCTGCACGGCGTGCGTTCCGCTCTCGATGAGGTTGAACAGATACACCGCTCATCCGAGCCATGTCCCGCATCTTGAGGCTGGGCGTCTATCCGGTGCAGCGGGTGAAGATCCGGTGGAAATTCTCGCTGGTCTGGCGCGCGATCTGCTCGGGGTCGACATGGCGCAGCTCGGCCAGCAGCTGCACCACATGGCGCAGGTTCGCCGGCTCGTTGCGTTGCCCCGCCGAGCCCGCCGGCGGCAGCGAAGGCGCGTCGGTCTCGACCAGCAGGCGGTCGTCCGGAACGGTGCGGGCCAGCTCGCGCAGCGCCGCATGCTCCGGATAGCTGAGCAGCCCCGAGAACGACAGCGCGTGGCCGAGCGAGAGGGCGGTGTCGGCCAGCTCCGTGCCGCCCGAGAAGCAGTGCATCACCACCGGGAAGGCGCCGCGCTCGCTCTCGCGCCGCAGGATGTCGGCCATCGCCGCGTCCTCGCGCACCGAATGGATCACCAGCGGCAACTGCGTCTGCCGCGCGGCATCGATATGCGCGCCGAAGCTCTGCAGCTGCGCCGCCCAGGAAGCATGGCCGAGATGACGGTCGAGCCCGCACTCGCCGATCGCCGCCACCTTGGGATGCCGGGCGAGCGCGACCAGCTCGGCCGCGGTGACGTCCGGTTCCTCGTCGGCGTAGTGCGGGTGGGTGCCGACGGAGCACCACACATCCTCTCGCGCCTCCGCGACGGCGCGCACCCGGGCGAAATCGCGCACGCGTATCCCGATGGTGAGGAAGCGCCGGATGCCGGCCCGCGTCGCGCGCCGCATGACATCGTCGAGATCGCCCGCGAAGTCGTCGAAGTCGAGATGGCAGTGGCTGTCGACCAGCATGATGCGTCGGCTCCGGTCCGGCGAGACGGGCGAAAAGCAGGATGGCCCACGCCATCATGCCTGTGCTGAACTGCGATGGCGATACGCCGGAGGACCGATCCTGCCCGACAACGATGACGTCGTCCTGAATGGTGGCCAACCCGTCATGGCGCGGCCGCGTGGCCTGTTCCACGTGCGCGCCAGCGGCTCGACGATCGGCCGCGAGATCGTCGCCGGATGCACCACCTTCGGCGCGATGAGCTACATCGTCGTGGTCAACCCGGCGATCCTGTCCGCGACCGGCATGGATCTGCACGCGCTGATCATCACCACCGCACTCGCCGCGATCGTCGGCACGCTGATGATGGCGCTCTCGGCCAACCTGCCGATCGCGCTCGCCCCCGGCATGGGCTCCAACATCGTGTTCGCCCAGGTCGTGGTGCTGCGCATGGGGGTCTCGTATCAGACCGCGCTCGCCATGGTGATGACCGGTGGCATCCTGTTCGTCGTGCTGGCGCTGACACGGTTCCGGGCACGTCTGGTGGAAGGCTTCCCGGACTCGATCCGGCTCGGCATGCAGTGCGGCATCGGCCTGTTCATCGCCTATCTCGGGCTGAAGAACGGCGGCCTGGTGGTGCAGGGTGCGCACGGCGTCTCGTTCGGCCACCTGCGCGAGCCGGCGGTGATGCTGGTGTTCCTCGGCATGCTGGCGACGCCGGTGCTGATGGCGGTGCGCGTGCCGGGCGCGCTGCTGCTCTCCATCGTCGTGCTCACGCTGATCGGGCTGGCGGTGCCGGGTGCGCACGGGCATCCGGTCACCACGCCTCCCACGCACTATCTCGACTGGCCGACGCTGCCGCGCCGGCTGCTGTTCGCGGTCGATTTCCGCCAGTTCGCGTCGCACTTCCTGGTGCTGCTGCCGATCGCGCTGTACTTCTTCCTGTCGGACTTCTTCTCCGCCACCGCCACCCTGATCGGCGTGACGCGCCGCGCCGGCATGATGGATGCCCACGGCCGCATCCCGAACGCGCAGCGCGCCTTCACCGCCGACGGCGCGGCCTCGATCGTCGGCGCCCTGCTCGGCAGCTCCACGGTCGCCGCCTACGTCGAATCCGCCGCCGGCGTCGAGAGCGGCGGCCGCACCGGACTGACCAGCGTGGTGGTGGCGAGCCTGTTCGCGCTGTCGCTGTTCTTCTGGCCGGTCATCGCGATCATCCCGCCGCAGGCGACGGCGCCGGCGCTGATGCTGGTCGGCGTGCTGATGATGGAGGGCATACGCGATCTCGACACGAGCGTGCCCGAGAACGCGGTGCCGCCGATCCTGATCCTGCTGCTGATCGTGGTCACCACCGACCTGATGATGGGCCTGTCGTCCGGATGCTTCGTCTATACGCTGATCGTGCTCGCGCGTCGGCAGTGGCACAAGCTGACGCCGATGCTGCTGGTGGTCGACGCCGTGCTGGTGCTCTACGTCGTGCTGATCAACTGGACGATGTAGCCGCCGCCTCAGAAGGCCACGTGCCCCTCGACGCCGACCAGCCGCGGATCGTTGATGAAGCCCTCCAGGTTGTCGAAATCGATCGAGCCCACCGTGACGATGCGGTCGAGCACGTTGCGCACGAACACGTCGACCTGGTAGTGCCTGGCGTTGTTCTTGTAGCCGAGCGCGAAGCCGCCGAGCAGCAGCGCCTTGCCGTCGAACTCGACCGAGCGATACAGGCTGAAATCCTCGCCGCTGCGCCAGGACCAGTCGGTCGAGAGGAAGATCTCGTCCTGCCGGCGCAGCGGGATCGCGTAGCGCGCATTGCCGTTGAGCACGAAGCGCGGCGCGAACGGCAGGGGATTGCCATTGACGCGCGCGTTGTGCGTGACCGGATCGATCGGGTTGAGGACGGTGCAGCCGTCACCGCAGGCGGTCACCTCCAGGTTCGGGTCCTGGATCTCGGTGAAGTTGTAGCTGGCGTTGCCGCTCATCGTCAGGTGGGGGATCGGCTGCAGGTCGAGCTGCCCCTCCAGGCCGCGGCCGACGGCCTTGCGGGCGTTGACCAGCTCGGTGATGTCGGCGGTGCCGCCCGACGCGGTGAGCTGCAGGTTGTTGGTGTCCCACATGTAGGCGTCGACGGTGAAGATGGCGCGACGATGGAACATCGCTCCCTTCAACCCGACCTCGTAGGAAGTCGTGGTCTCCGAGCCTGCCTTGGAGAGGTAGCTCTCGTCGGTGATGCGTCCCTGGATGCTGGGTTCGAGATACCCGGTGGCGGCGCGGAAATAGGCATTGATGCCGCTGGTCAGGGCATACACGGCACTCGCGTCCCAGCTCGTGTTGACGGCGTTGGCCTTGGTGCCGAGCTGCAGGAAGCCGTCGCCGCCGAACTGGCGCACCGCATCGAAGGTGCGGAAGTCCGAGGTGTAGCGCACGCCGCCCTCTATCTTGAGCTTGTCGGTGATGCGGACGGTCGCGGAGTCGAACAGGCCCACGGACTCCGTGCTCTGCCGCTCGTTGGCCTGGGTGGTGAGCTGCCCGACCGGCGAGAAATCCTGGTCGTAGTTGTCGATGTACTCGTGGAAGTAGTATACGCCGGCCTGGTTGAACACGCGGCCCCAATTGTTCGCCGACAGCCGCAGCTCCTCGGTGAACTCGTCCACCGCCGGCGTGATCGTCGCGGTCTCGACGTCGAACGGCACGGCCGGCACGAAGCCGCCGTCGATGTCGCCGCGCGACTTGATCGCCGCGTGCTCATAGGCGCTGATGAAATCGATGCCGTAGCCGTAGAGGTCCTTGTGCACCGTGACGTGGCCGCCGCGGGTGTTGACGTCCTGGTAGTTGTCGCCGTCGAGCGAGACCTGGTTCGGGTCGAAGCCGGGCACCAGCGCGTTGCTGCCCTTCTGCACGATGTTGGCGCGGAACAGCGTCGCGGTGCCTTCGAGGTGGCGCACGTCGGCCTCGAACAGGATGTCGAAGCTGTCGTCGAAATGGTACATCGCCTGGAACCGGCCGGCGAGATCCTCGAAGCCGTCGAGGTTCTGCCGCCACCGGTAGCCGCCGGTATAGTCGTTGTGGACCCAGTCGTCGCGGCGCTGGTTGATGATCGAGACGCGGACGTCGAGCTTTCCCGGAATGATCGGCGCGTTGACCACGCCGGTGGTGGCCAGCGTGTTGTAGGTCGCGTAGGACTGGTCGAAGAAGCCCTCGAAATCGTCGGTCGGGTGCTTGGACGTGATCCTCAGCACGCCGGCCGGCGTGTTGCGGCCGAACAGCGTGCCCTGCGGGCCGGCCAGCACCTCGACATCGTCGATGTCGAAGATCGGAAACGATTTCAGCAGCGGGTTCTCCAGCACGACGTCGTCGTAATAGACGCCGACCGGCTGTGCCGCGGTGATGTCGAAATCGGGATTGCCGAGACCGCGTATGTAGAGTCGCGGGAAGGTGCGGCCGAACGAGGACTCGATGTTCAGGCTCGGCACCCTTGCCGCCAAGGCGCGGATGTCGCCGCCGGCGGTCTGTATGGTCTGCACCGCCTGCGCGTTCAGGCGGGTGACCGAGACCGGAACCTCCTTGTTGGGCTGCGGCCGCCGCTGCGCGGTGACCAGCACTTCCTGCTGCGGCTGCGCGGCCGAGCTCGCCACGCTGCCGCCGCCGGCAGCAACGCCCTGCGCGTGGGCCTGCGCCGCGATGCCGATCGCGAGAACGGCGATCGACGCCCGTACGCACGGCCGGGCCGACGGCGTCGCTGGCCGCGCGCGCATCGAATGATCCATCATATCCTCATCGGCAGCAATGTCGTTGCGGGTCTACGCAAGTCTCGTGCCAGGCACGTATCCTGCACGTAGGCCGGCAGACGCGGAGGATACGATGCCACTCGACCATGCCCGACTGCCGCGCCGGTGTGCGATCGCGCTGCTGCTGATGCTCTGCGCGCCGCCGCCGTCGCGCGCGGCGGCGCCGTCGATGGTGTTCCTCGACAATGATTTCGCAGGCCCCGGCGGCTCCGACATCCAGTCGCTGCTGCCGTTGCTCGATCGCCGCGACGTGCAGCTGCTCGGCCTGGGCGTGGTGACCGGCGACGCGTGGCGCGAGGAGGAGTGCGCGCACCTGCTTCGCTTCCTGGAGATCGCGGGGCACGGCGAGGTGCCGGTCTACCCTGGTGCCGAGATGCCGCTGCTGCGCACGCAGGCGGAGATGCGCGACTGGGAGCAGCAATATGGCCGGATGCTGTGGAAGGGCGCGTGGGGCGACCGGCGTGCCGGCGCGCATGCCGACCAGCCGGAGCTGATCCCGACGATGCCGGAGGAACGGCCGTCGCTGCGGCCGGCGACGGAGACCGCGATGGCGGCGATGATCCGGCTGGTGCGGGCGCATCCGCACCAGGTGACGATCATCGCGGCCGGGCCGATGACCGACCTGGCGCTGGCGATCCGCGCCGCTCCCGACCTGCCCGCGCTGGCCAGGCAGCTGGTGTTCATGGGCGCGCTGCTCGATACCGGCGTGCCGCAGCTGGAGGCGGAGGCGGCGCATCGGCTCGACTACTATACCGACTTCAACATGATGTTCGATCCGGAGGCGGCGCACGTGGTGCTGACCGCGCCCTGGCCGCTGATCACCGTGCTCGGCACCGTCACGCTCACCGCCCTCACCGACAAGGCGCTGCTGGCACGCGTCGCCGCCAGCGGTTCGGCGGTGGGCGCCTATGTCGCGCGCTACGCCGAGCCCGGCACGCCGTTCTGGGACGAGATGGCCACGGCGGTCGCGGTGGAGCCCGGCCTGGTGACCAAGCAGATCGTGGCGGCGATGGACGTCGACATCCTGCCGGGGCCGGATTACGGCCGCGCGCATGTCTGGCCGCAGCGCCTGGCGCCGCAGGGCAAGCAGCTCGTGCACATCGTGCAGGCGATCGACGTGCCACGCTTCCTGGACGGCTTCGTAGCCGACACCGCCCGCGGACCCAAGGCAAACAGCTCCACCCCCTGAAAATGGCTATATGGTAGTTGCCAAACCCACTATTCCGGGGTAGGTTAGCTTCATCGACGGAGCGAACCGATGGTCAGTGTTCTCAACCAGCCCTACTTTCAAGACGAAGACGCCGCATACGAGAAGCTTGAGAGCATCGTCTGGCCGAACGGCGCTGTCTGCCCGCACTGCGGCTGCACGGATCGGATGAAGCGCATGGGAGGCTCTGCTACCCGTCCCGGCCTCTACAAGTGCTATGCCTGCCGCAAGCAGAGCCGCGTGACCGTCGGTACGGTGTTCGAGAGCAGCCACATCAAGCTGCACATGTGGCTCCAAGCTGCCTACCTGATGTGCTCCAGCAAGAAGGGCATCAGCAGCAACCAGCTTGCCCGCACGATGGGCATGACGGTGAAGACGGGTTGGTTCATGTCGCATCGTCTGCGCGAGGCGATGGCCGGTGGCGTTCTACCGCCGATGGTGGCGAAGGCTCGGTCGTCGAGATCGACGAGACGTTCATCGGCAAGAAAGGCGAGAAGCCGAAGAACGCGCGCGGCTATGCTCACAAGCACGCGGTGCTTACCCTGGTCGAGCGCGCCAAGGGTTCCCGCTCCTTCCATGTGGACGGCACGAAGGCCACTGACTTGGTGCCGATCATCAAGGCGCACGTCGATCCGAAGACGCACGTCATGACGGACGAAGCCGGTCAGTATGCCCACCTGAGCAAGCACTTTGCGGACCATGACTTCGTGCGCCACGGCACCGGAGAGTATGGGCGCGGCCTGGTTCACACCAACACGGTTGAAGGCTTCTACAGCGTGTTTAAGCGCGGCATGAAGGGCGTCTATTAGCACTGCTCTGAGAAGCACCTACATCGCTACGTCGCGGAGTTCGACTTCCGGTACAACAACCGCGTGAAGCTGGGTGTGGACGATCAGGCGCGCACCGGGACAGCGCTCAAGGGGATTGTGGGTAAGAGGCTCACCTATCGCGGCACTGATCGCTCGGCAGGGTAGAAAAAAGGACTCTGGATCAACGGGTTAGCGGAAGTCCGTCGTCTGAAGACAACTCCTTGATTCAGAACGGAGAATCGGCTATCAAATGCGAGGCGAGCAACGTCGGGTTGCCCTTGCTGCGGTTACGCGGCAGTCGGATAGATGTCTGCCCTGGGGTGGACTAGGAAACTACCGATGGCAATAGGGTCCGGGGGCTCGCCACTTTATCGGTGCATGTAGAAGTCAAAAATGTCTCTCTGCTCTGGCGGCAGCCGCGGCGGCAAGCTACGCGGCAGAACCTTTAGACCATACATGTAGCGCCGGCCTTTGAAGTCCGGACAGACTGTGCGCAGCAATGACTTGGCAAAGGCGGACTTCGTCCTACCTGTATCGTCGCACTCAACGGCTGAGTAGAAAGCGCTTGCAGCGACGTCTGACAATTGCAGCCCAGCGCGAGCATCGTTCGGGTAAACATGCATCTCGCTCGGCTCTACTACGCTCCAGTCAAGGGGGAACTCCTTGCTGAACGAGAGACCGAGAAACGCCTGGTCCTTGATATACCGATAGTAGTTCCGCACGTCATCTAACTTCACGCCCCCACACTGTGAGAACTCGATACGTAGGGTCCGAGGTTCCCCGAACTCACGGCGGGATCGTCTTCCGCAATAGTCAGTCACACTTTCTAACAACACCTTTGAACACCAAACATAGAACCACGCCGTCTTATTGACTCGTGCCTTCTCCGCGTGAATGTTGCGGTATCCCTCCATGTTCCTCTTGTTGGACAATAGGACGAAGATGCGAGCTTCACGCCCTGCCAGCGACCTGCATACTTCAGGCTTTTTGTGATCGGGTAAGTCGCGGAAGTGCAGTTGGCGTATCTGGTGCTGATCAAGGTTGTCTACAATCTGGCGGGCCCAGCCTGAAACCTCATGCTCACGCTCGGCCCTCACCACAATGGCCGACATTGCAAACCATTCCGATGCGCCGGGTTTTCCCACCCGCCTGATGTTCTTAAGGCCAGTGTCCCCCGCTTCGTCTAGGTATGCTATGTATCCGACCGGAGGTGTCATGAATGGATCGTAAACCAGAAAGTCCAGAACCGGGTAGTGCGGCCCAGATTGACCGCTTCAAAGAAGCCGCTCGCACCCTCGGTTGCGACGAAGACCAAGCAGCGTTTGACGAGAAGCTGAAGGGGATCGCGCGGCAGAAGCCGAAGGCGTCGCCAGTGCCGCACAAGCCACAGGCTTGTGAGGAGTAGTAGGGCGACCGAGCTACAGGAAGCTATCCTGATGACCCGTTTTGATTTTAGATGTTTTGCCCGCATAAGCCGCGCCTGGATCAATCAGCGGTAAGTCCGGTCGCTTCCCATGCAGCATTTCTTCAACAGTGATCCATTGAACCAGTGGATACTTCTTACCGTTGAAAGTAGCCGTGCCAGCGGAAGCGGCGTCGGTTTTCATGCCCTTAGTCGGTTCATACATAGATACTAGCACCCCGAAGCCCAATGATGACGCCTTCTCTCTCTGCGCCACGTGCGACAACGAGCGCACGTCATCCGCCTTCAGTTTGCCGCCCTTCACCGATACCACGGCAAACTGTGCTTTCTTGCCGTCCGGCTTGAATACGATCCGGCCGTCAATTCCCTTGTCGCCACCCTGTTTCTCGTTGGGAATGCCCCCCAACTCTGTCAGGCACCACACTTCAAACACCTTCGGGTCCTGGTCCCACATCATTTTCGCGCCGGCCGAAGTGGTCGGAAGGCCCGTGACGTCGTAATCAACCCCTTCCGTCAGGTACTTGATAGGAGCTAGGCGTTGCCGGCGGATGAGACCAATGGCAAATGGCGATACATCGATGCCGACCCAGTCACGCTTCAGTTCCTCCGCTGCTGCAATCGTGGTGCCGCACCCGCAAAACGGGTCGAAGATGCTATCACCCGGCTTCGATGAAGCCAAAATAATCCGCTTCAACAGGGTAACAGGCTTTTGTGTCGGGTATTTCAGCCGCTCGGCGTCCTGTGGACTCAGCCATCGTATATCAGCGTCGATGCCCTCTCCCGTGCCAAACACAGTCCCTTCAGTGTAGGGCTGGAATGTCCACAGGTCGGAAGCGGCAGGCCCTTCGCTTGGCTGGATAGTCCGCTCATACATCGGCCACATCTGGCCAGGAGTGATCTTGATGAAACCCTTTGAGTGGAGAAGATCGAGCTTCTGATGCTGCGTCAGCCCGGCGGGATCAATACCGACTTCCTCCCAGATCGCTCCCGGCACCGCCCAATGTCGGCCCTTCGCGGTCGGGTCGAAGCCCATCCACGGCTGTCCGCTTTCACCGTTCCGCGTGCCAGAACCGGTCAGGACATTACCATAGTAATTCGTTTTATGCCCGCCCTTCCCGTCAGGGACAAAGAAGGCTTTCACGTGGCCGGCCATATAAGGCCGCTTGGGGTTGTTCCACGTATAGGTCTCGGTCTTCGTGTAGAACAGAATCGTATCATGGATCGGTGCCCATCGCTTTGCCTTATTGTGCGATCCAGTACGCCGCCAAATGATTTCACTCTTGAATGCGAGAGGCCCAAAGATCGCGTCCATAAGCATCTTCAGGTAATGGCTGGCGGTCGGATCGCAATGCAGATAGATCGAACCCTCATCCTTCATCAACCGCCGAATCTCGACCAGCCGAACAGCCATGTTGACTAGGTAAGCTAGCATCGGCGTCTTTTCCAAGCCGACGTGAAGTGCATTGATGAGGTTGACCAGACGCGGGTTCGGGATGTCCTGAATTTTCTCGAAAGCGGCCTGCGCTCCCTGGTCCCATAGCCAAGTGTCCTTGAACGCGGTCATTTGCGCCTCATCCGGCGCAATACCGTCCTCAGTAAACAGCAAGTTGTAGTCGAGACCGGACTTGAATGGCGGATCGAGATAGGTGAGGTCGAAACTTTTATCTAGCATCTTCCTCATCACATCGAGGTTGTCCCCATAATGCAGATGCTTCTTGGGAGCGGTCCCGCCGATACCGGTCGCCTTCGCCATGCCGCCGCCCTCCGCTCACGATAGCGAGAAGCTACCCCGCGCGGCTGGGTTTGGCAACTACAACATCGCCCTGAAAATGGGGCCTGGGGCCTTCCGGCCCCAGCGGGTCAAGGGCAGCGCCCTTGCCTTAGCCTTCTCAGAGCGCCGCCTCGAAGGCGATGACGCTGTCCGCAAACACCGTGCCGGTGGAGCCGTCGGTGACGCCGAGGTCGGTCAAATGCGGCCCGGGATTGCAGGCGAGGCTGGCGCCGGTGACGCTGCGGAACGGCAGCACGGCGTCGGCGAAATCCGCGATCCGGCCCGCCTCCTCGCGCAGCACCGAGAAGGCTTCGGCCACCTCCGCCGTCGGACGGTCGGAGATCAGCCCGCCCAGCGGCAGCTCCAGCAGCGCGCGCAGCACCCCGCCGGAGACGACCGCGAGGCCGCCGCCGCAGCGGATCAGCGCGTTGGCGGCCAGCGCCATGTCGTGGGCATCGCGGCCGAACACGGTCAGGTTGTGGCTGTCGTGCGAGACGGTGGTGGCGAGCGCGCCACGCCAGGCGCCCCAGCCCTGCAGCACGCCGAGCGCGGGACGGGCGTCGGCGGCGCCGTGCCGATGCACGACCGCCATCAGCAGCGCCTCCTGCGGCAGCAGCACGACGCCGCCGCGCACCTCGGCCGCCGTTTCCGCCCAGCGGGTGAAGCGCGGGGTGTGGATGGTGCGCAGCCGTGCCCGGCCCGCATCGCCCGGTGCGCGGATGCGGAAATCACCGGCGTCGAGCGGCGCCAGCCGGACCGACGGCGCCGGCGGCGGCATCCGGGCGGCACGCGGCGGCGCCGGCGACACGCCGTCCTGGCCGGCGAGCCGGCCGGAGGCGTAGACACGCTCCACCCGCAGCGCGTGGAGGTCGGACAGCACGATCAGGTCGGCGCGGCGGCCCGGCGCCACCAGCCCGAGGTCGCGCCGGCCGATACGCTGCGCTGCGTTCAGCGTGGCCGCGCGCAGCGCCTGCAGCGGATCGAGACCGCGTGCGACGAGCCGCCGGATCAGGTCGATCATGCCGCCCTGCGCCACCAGCCGGTCCGGCAGCACGTCGTCGGTGCACAGCGTGAGCGTCTGCGGGATCATCGGCAGCGCGCGCAGCGCGGCGACCGCGCCCGGCAGCACGCCGTCGTGCGAGCCGCGCAGCTCGATGGTGAAGCCGGCCTCGAGCTTGGCGATCAGGTCCTCGCCGGAGCCGATCTCGTGGTCCGAGGCGATGCCGGAGGCCGCGAAGGCGATCAGCTCGGCGCCCCGGAGGTCGCGCGCATGGCCGCAGACCAGCTTGCCGCTGGCGAGTGCCGCCTGCATGATGCCGCGCATGCGCGGCTCGCGCGCCAGCACGCCGCGCATGTCCATGATCTCGGCGATGCCGGCGATCTCCGGCCAGGACAGCATCTCGCGCAGCTCGTCTGGACCGAACGCGGCACCCGCCCGCTCCAGTCCCGGTGCGGACGGCACGCAGGAGGGTGCGAGCAGCAGGATGCGCAGCGGCAGGTCGCGGGATTCCGCCGCCGCCCAGCGCACGCCGTCCAGCCCGTGGACGTTGCCGAGCTCGTGCGGGTCCCAGCAGATGGTGGTGGTGCCCTGCGGCACCACCGTCTCGGCGTAGCGCCGGGGCGTGACCATCGAGCTCTCGATGTGCAGGTGGGTGTCGATCAGCCCGGGTGCCACGATGCGGCCGTCCAGCGCGACCCGCTCGGCCGCGTCCTGCCGGCTCGCCGGCGGATGCACGCTGGCGATCAGCGGGCCGACCAGCCCGACATCGGCGCGGCGCAGGCGTCCGGTGACCATGCAGGCGATCTCGGCGCCGTTCAGCAGCAGGTCGAAGGGTGCGGCGCCGAGGGCGGCGGCGACGGCGCGGTCGCGCAGTGCGGGGTCGTCGAGATCGTCGGGCTCGGGGTTCGTCGTCATCGGTCTCATGGTCCAAGCATACGGACCGATGCGCAAGACGAGCGGCGCGGACGGCGGGCAGGAGACGGGTCCAGTCTGAGCCTAAGATCTAAGCTTCGTCCCGCTGCAACCGGGCCTCCCCACTCGTCGCCGGCCGTAGCGCCTCATCCGAGGGACCTGCGTGCCGCCTTGCGATGCATGTGGTCCTGCGATCGATACCTAGACGCCCCGAACAGGTCGAGCGTCGAGAGCCGCTTGATCCCGCAACTGATCCAGACGTGGGGGAAGCGGGTGCCAGTCTGGCCGCGCAAGCGATCCACCGGCTCGCTTGACTGCGCCCCACGTCGCGTTCCGGTCGGAAAATGGCGATAATACATCAGCAAGGAGCCGATATCGGGGAATTGCCCGAATATTTTTCGATTGGCTTTGGTCTCGATGCCGAAGCGGGCTTCAAAGTCGGTGCGCAGGGACACGTGTCGGGCCACCGATCTTGGCTCGAACCAGAGCGAAAGGACTGCCCCTGATAACGGCTTTGCGCCCGTTGCGGTCACGGCGCGGATCTTGAGCTTCTCGAAAGCAGACGCCTCGAGGGGGCGCTATCTGTCTCATCGGCCGGCGCTCAACCACGTTTGCGCCGCGATGTATCGGCTTTCAGGAGGAGGCGAATTCGTTCCCGATGATCGTCGCAATCATCTCGGGAGCCTGGACCAGGGCGCCATGCTGCTGGCCGGGAAGCATCTGCAATCTTGCACCTGTCACGGCTGCGGCACCGCTCTTGACGCTTGCGGCCATGAACGGCGGGCTCTGATCGCCCAAAAGGAAAAGCGTCGGCGTATGGAGGGACGCGAATTGCCTCGCATCGAACCGATAGATCGAGAGTGCGGTGAGTTCGTTGCATAACGCCGGTGCGGCTCTAACTTCTGCAGCCCAATTCGGGCTCTTATGTACTCCGATGATAACCGAGGGTGGAAGTCGTACGTAGTCGCGATAGAACGTGACTAACGCCTCCTGCATCTTGTCGGCGGCCACGAGTGAGCATACGGGGCTGGGCGATGAGGCTCCCACTGCGGTGAGCGGTGGTTCATAGAGTATCGCGCCACGCACCTTTCTCGTCAGGAGCAGGGCCTCGAGCGTCTCGATCGCTCCGGACGAGTGGGCGAAGACATAGACCGGTGCTGGCAGTACATCGATTATCGCTGCGATATCCTCGGCCTCGCGTGAGAGGCTATGCTCGGATTGACCGCCGCTGTCACCATAACCGCGCCGATCAAGCGCAAAGGTCGTGAACGATGAGGTCAGCAGCGGAATAAGCCGCGAGTAAGAGAGATGCGATCCGCTTGCACCGTGAACGAGTAAAAGGCTCGGTCCCTTGCCCTGACGCCTGACGGCCAAATCTACACCGTCCGACATGGTAAACTTGAGGAGCTTCGGTGCGACTTGTGCCCAGGCCCACTGACTAGGTCGAACAACCGCGCCAACAGCGACAGCCGCCACAGCAATAATGAACCGGCGTCTCTTCACAAGCGCCTCCGCGGCGTTGCAGAAAAAATACACTGAAGATTCGCCTTCTGACGATCAAGTCCAAGATCTCGCTCGGCCTGGGCCGGTAGCAGCCAGCCGCAGGTCTTGGGACGATCAGACGCTAGGACTTGATCCAGACGGTCTGCGCGTTGACGAACTCGCGGATGCCGAAATGCGACAGCTCGCGGCCGTAGCCGCTCTGCTTGACGCCGCCGACCGGCGTGCGCGGGTCAGAGGCGGTGTAGCCGTTGATGAACACCCCGCCGGTCTCGAGCCGACGGGCGAGCTCGCGCCCGCGCCCGATGTCGCGCGTCCAGAGGTTGCCGCTCAGGCCGAACGCGCTGTCGTTGGCCAGGCTGACCGCGTCGTCCGCGTCCTCGGCCACGATCATCGCCGCGACCGGGCCGAACGTCTCCTCGTCGAACGCCGCCATGCCGGGCCGGACCTGCGAGAGCACGGTCGGCGCGTAGAAGGTGCCGGGACCCTCGAGCGCATGGCCGCCCAGCAGCAGCCGCGCACCCCGCTCGATCGAGCGGCGCACCTGCCGGTCCAGCCCCTCGCGCAGGTCCTCGCGCGCGATCGGGCCGATCCTGGTGTCCTCGCGCATCGGGTCGCCGACGACGAGGCCGCGCGCGGCCTGCACGAACGCCTCGGTGAAGCGCTCGGCGATCGGCGCCTCCAGGATGAAACGCTTGGCCGCGAGGCAGACCTGGCCGGCGTTCTGGAAGCGCGCGGTGACCGCGGTCGCGACCGCGCGATCGAGATCGGCGTCGGCGAGCACGATGTAGGGGTCCGATCCGCCCAGCTCCAGCAGCGACTTCTTAATCAGCCTGCCCGCCTGCGCCGCCACCGCGGCACCCGCCCGCACGCTGCCGGTCAGGGTGACGGCGGCGATGCGTCGGTCGGCGAGCACCGCCTCCACCGCCTCGGCGTCGATGTTGATCACCCCCAGCACGCCACGCGGCGCGCCGCTTTCCTCGAACGCCTGGCGCAGCGCGTAGGCGCAGCCCATGACGTTGGGCGCGTGCTTGAGCAGGAAGCCGTTGCCGGCCAGCAGGATCGGCACCGCGGCGCGCATCGCCTGCCAGAGCGGGAAATTCCACGGCATGATGCCGAGCACGATGCCGAGCGGCAGGTAGGACACGTAGACCTCGGCGTCGTCCACCGGGGCGCGTTCGTCGGCGATCAGCGCCGGGCCGTGCTCGGCGAACCAGGCGGCAAGGGTCGCGCACTTGCGCACCTCGGCGCGCGCCTCGGCGATGGTCTTGCCCATCTCCGACGTGATCAGGGCGGCGAGGCGCTCGATGTCCGCGAGCAGCCGTTGCGACAGCCGGGCCAGCATCCGCGCGCGCTCGCCGACCGGGGTGCGGCGCCAGATCTCGAAGCCTGCCTGCGCCTCGCCCAGCCGCGTCTCGGTCGCGGCCGCATCGTCGATCGGGTAGCGGGCGATCACGGCGCCGGTCGCGGGATTGCGCGACGCGACCGTACGGGGCGGCTCGGCGTGGCTCATCGCGTCTCCGGGCCCGCGATGGCGGTCAGGCGGCCTCGGCGGTGACCGCTTCGCCGAGCGTGGTGACGATGCGGTCGATATGCCCGCTCTCCACGATCAGCGGCGGCGACAGGGCGATGATGTCGCCGGTGGTGCGGATCAGCAGGCCCGCCTCGAAGCAGCGCTGCATGATGCGGCCGGCGCGGTCGGCCGGCTTGCCGTGACGCGGCTGCAGCTCGATGCCGGCGATCAGGCCGGCGTTGCGTATGTCGATGACGTTGGGGCGGTCGCGCAGGCTGTGCACCGCCGCCTCCCATTGCGGCTCGATCGCGCGCGCCCGCGCCGGCAGCGCCTCGTCGCGATGGATGTCCATCGAGGCGATGGCGGCGGCGCAGGCCAGCGGATGGCCGGAATAGGTGTAGCCATGGAACAGCTCGATGCCCGGCGCGGCGCCGTCCACGATCGTGCGGTAGATCGACTGCGATACCGCGACCGCGCCCATCGGCACCGCGGCGTTGGTGAGCCCCTTGGCCATGGTGAGGAGGTCGGGGATCACGCCGTACGCCTCGGAGCCGAAATTGGCGCCCATGCGGCCGAAGCCGGTGATCACCTCGTCGAAGATCAGCAGGATGCCGTGCCGGTCGCAGATCGCGCGCAGCCGCTCCAGGTAGCCGAGCGGCGGCACCAGCACGCCGGTGGAGCCCGCGACCGGCTCGATCATCACCGCGGCGATGGTGTCGGCACCGTGCAGCGCCACCAGCTCCTCCAGTGCATCCGCCCGCTCGGCGCCGTGCGCCGGACTGCCCCGGCTGAACCGGTTCTGCTCGGGCAGGTGGGTGTGCGGCAGGTGGTCGACGTTGCCGAGCAGCGGGCCGAACTGCTTCTTGTTGGCGCCGATGCCGCCGACCGAGAGGCCGCCGAAATTGATGCCGTGATAGCCGCGCTCGCGGCCGACCAGCTTGATGCGCTGCGCCTCGCCGCGCGAGCGATGATAGGCGAGCGCGATCTTGAGCGCGGTGTCGGCACTCTCCGAACCCGAGTTGGTGAAGAAGATGCGATCGAGCCCGTCGGGGGTGATCTGCGCCAGGCGCGAGGCGGCCTGGAACATCAGCGGGTGGCCCATCTGGAACGACGGCGCGAAATCCAGCACCGCGGCGGTCCGCTGGATCGCCTCGACCACCTGGCGGCGGCCGTGCCCGGCATTGACGCACCACAGGCCGGCGGTCGCGTCCAGCACCTCGCGGCCCTCGGGGGTGTAGTACATCATGCCCTCGGCGCGCGCGAGCATCCGCGGCGCCTGCTTGAAGGCGCGGTTCGCGGTGAACGGCATCCACAGCGCATCGAGGTCGTTGGTGGCGATGACATCCATGGTTCCTGATCTCCACGCTGCTCTGGCAGGCTGTAAAACCAAGGCAAGGGCTCTGCCCTTGACCCGTTGGGGCCGGCGGCCCCAAACCCCATTTTTTAAACTGATGTTTTCAAAGGCTTGCCTTTGATGGGGTCAAGGGGCGAGGCCCCTTGCCTGCCCTTCGTCTCGTAACCTTCGCAGCCTGCTGACGACATACACGGTTTCGCCATCGCGCGGCATGGCCTCGCCGCTCATCGCGCTGCCGATAGCGGTGCGGGCCAGCGCTGCGCCACCGGCAGCCGCTCCGGTCCCGGCCAGCCATACCGCACGCCGAGCACGATCGCGAGGTTGAGCAGCAGCCCGACGAGCCCCGGATTGATCCCGGCGAGCGGCAGCGCCGATACGTGCAGCAGCACGGCCGTCACGTCGCCCGCCAGCAGCCCGGCTATGATCGAGGCCGGCCGCATGCGTCGCAGGAACAGGATCGCCAGCATGCCCGGCAGCGACTGGGTGACGCCGAAATAGAACAGGTTGTTGATGCTGACCATCAGCTGGTGCGAGCCGGCGGCGCCGGCGATCGACGCCGCCAGGTAGAGCGCCATCACCAGCTTGGACCAGCGGCGCTGCTGGTCGTCGTCGAGGCCCGGCACCAGGTTGCGCGCGACCAGCGGCCCCAGCGCCAGGCAGATCCCCGACAGCACCACCAGCGCCGACAGCGCGGCGGCGGCCATCACCAGCCCGGCCGCCCAGCCCGGCAGCAGCGCGCGCGCGACCGCGAGGAACACGTCGTTCGGCGACGCGAGGTGCTGCGCGCGGTTGCGCGCGAAATACGCCACCACCACCAGCAGCGGGAACATCAGCATGTAGAGCGGCATCAGCACCTGCGCCCGCCGGATGGTGGCCACCGAGCGCGCGGTGAACACGGTGGCGCAGGTCTGCGGCACCAGGCAGAAGCCGACGCTTTGCAGCGCGATGGTGGAGATCGAGAACAGGTCGGCGGCCGGGGTGACCGCGGAGGCCGCCGGTCCCAAGGCCGGTCCCGGGGCCGCCGCCCTGCCGGCGGCGAGTGCCGCGATCCCGGTCAGCAGGATCGCCGCCAGCATCAGCAGGTCCTTCAGCACGGCGACGTAGGCCGGCGCCCGGATGCCGGAGATCGCGATGTAGGTGAAGGCGAGCAGGCCGGCCAGGATGGTGAGCGAGAGCGGCGGCACCGCCCAGCCGAGGCTGTGGAACACGGTGTCGAGCCCGACGAACTGCATCACCCCGAGCGGCACCAGGAACAGGATCGAGGTGATCGTCACCACCAGCTCCAGGGCGCGGCTGTCGAAATGCGCGCGGAACAGGTCGGGCAGGGTGACCGCGCCGTAGAGCCGGCCGGCGCGCCAGATCCACGGGAAAAGGAAGTAGCCGACCGGGAAGGAGAGCAGGATGTAGCCGAGGAACCAGCTGACGAAGCTGGTGCCGCGCGCGTACACCCCGCCCGGGAAGCCCAGGATGGTGGCGACGCTGTAGGTCTCGCCCACCGCCAGGAAGAAGAACAGGATGGTGCCGAACTGGCCGGAGGCGACGAAGAAGTCCGCCGCCCGCTGCCGGCGGTGGCCGCGCCGCGACAGCAGCGCCGCCAGCAGCGACAGCGCGATCAGTGCCAGGAAGGTGACGGTCACGGCGCGGTCGGGGGCGCGGGAGGGCCGCCATCGCCGGGCTCCGCCTCGTGCCGGTCGTGCCGCCAGCACAGCGCCAGGCAGGCCGAGGTCAGCGGGATGCAGCCGAATAGCCACAGCACGGCGACCGGCACGCCGAACGCCGCGGCTCGCATCACGGCCAGCGGCGGGATAGCCGGCAGCAGGATGGTCAGCAGCACGCAGCCGACCGGCACGCCGAGGCCGATCAGCAGACGCCGCGACAGGGTCAAGCGTTCTTCCCCGGTCTCACAGGCTGCGCCAGGTCCTGCCCTGCATGCCGGGCGGCAGCGTCGCCTCGTAGACGCCGCGCGCCACCGCACGCGCCAGCACGTCGGCCGCCGCACTGCCGATCCGCGCCACCGTGAAGGGGCGGCTCGGGCCGCCCTGCTGCCGGCGTGCGGTGGAGAGCGCGAACACGACGTCGCCGTCGAAGGGCGAGTGCACCGGCCGGATCGCGCGCGCCAGCCCGTCCTGCGCCATCATCGCCACCCGCTTGAGCTCGTCCGGATCGAGTGCGACGTCGGTGGCGATGCAGGCGATGGTGGTGTTGGCGCGCGCCCCCGGATTGACCTTGGCCAGCCCCCAATCCTCACCGGGCACCAGCACCGCACCCGGACCCAGGCCGCCGAACTCGTGGTTCATCTCGAAGGCGCCGGCCCAGAAATGCCGGTCGCCCGGCACGGTGGTCGAGCCGAGGCTGTTGACTGCGACGATGGCGCCGATCGTCATGCCGTCATGGGTCACCAGGGAGGCCGATCCGATGCCGCCCTTGAGCCCGCCGGCGCCGGCGCCGTAGCCGGCACCGGCGGTGCCGAGCCGCACGGCGCGCGACGCGGCCTCGATCGCGCGGATGCCGAGGTCGCGGTAGGGCGGGTTCATCCCCCAGTTCTTGTCGCCGCCGTCGGCGACGTCGAACAGGATCGCCGCCGGCACGATCGGCGAGGGCGGCACGCCGGGCTGCCTGGCCATGGCGAAGCCGCGGCCGTGCGCGCCGAGCCAGGTCGCCACACCGTCGGCCGCCGCCAGCCCGTAGACCGAGCCGCCCGACAGCACCACCGCGTCCGCCGAGCGCACCAGGTTCCAGCCGTCGAGCGCGTCGGTCTCGCGCGTGCCGGGACCGCCGCCGCGTACGTCCACCGCGCAGACGGCGCGGTCGTCGGGCAGGATGACGGTGACGCCGGTGCGCACGCGGGCGTCGTCCGCCTGGCCCACGCGCAATCCGGCGACGTCGGTGATCAGGTCGAGCGGGCCGGGCTGCCCCGGGCCGGCGGGTGCGGCCGCGGTGGCAGCGCGACCCAGCGCCAGCGCCGCGGCGCCGCCGCCCAGCAGGGCGCGGCGGTTCAAGTGCGGCGTTCCTTCGCGGGAAGCGTCGGCCAGCGGATCGGCCCGCGGCGCGCCTCGAACCAGCGCGCCAGCTGCAGCGCCTGGAGGTCGGCGAAGCGACGGGTGACGATCTGCAGCCCGATCGGCGTGCCGGTCTCGGAGAAGCCGCAATTCAGCGACACCGCCGGCTGCTCGGACATGTTCCACGGCAGGGTGAAGGCGATGTGCTCGAACGGACGCTGCGGGTCGTTGAGCGGCGACGCCCACTCGGCGGGAAAGGCGAGGTTCGGCGTGGTCGGCGACAGCACTGCGTCCAGGCCGGTGAACAGGGCGGCGCAGAGCCGGCGCAGCTCGAAGCTGCGGTTGAACCCGTCGATGGCTTCCGGCCCCGACACGGCAGCACCCGGCGCCGCCCACTGCAGGATGTAGGGCAGCACCTTGTCGCGACGGGCCAGCGGCAGGCGGGCGATGTCGGCCCAGGACCGGGCGCGCCAGTAGACGTCGATCCCGTCCAGGATCTGCCGGCTCAGCACCGGCGCCACCGGCAGGATCTGCGCGCCCTCGCGCTCGAACACGGCGGCGGCGGCATCGACGGCGGCGGCGATCTGCGGATCCGGCGTCATGCCGCAGCCCGCGTCGCGCATCAGCCCGATGCGCAGGCCGCGCACCTCGTGCAGCGGCTGCTCCCAGGCGATCGCCTGCGGCGGCAGGCTGGTGGCGTCGCGGTCGTCGGGCTGGGCGAGGACGGCCATCAGCCGGGCGGCGTCGTCCACGGTGCGGGTCATCGGCCCGGCGCAGCGGCCGACATAGTACGGATCGATCGGCACCCGGCCCAGGGTCGGCTTGAAGCCGACCAGGCCGCACCATGCCGCCGGCAGCCGCACCGAGCCGCCGATGTCGGTGCCCACGTGCAGCGGCCCGTAGCCGGCCGCCGCCGCCGACCCCGCCCCGGCGCTGGAGCCGCCGGGGTTGGTGGCGAGGTCCCAGGGGTTGCGCGCCAGCGGATGGAAGCTGGACAGGCCCGACGACAGCATGCCGTAGTCGGGAGCGGTGGTCTTGCCGAGCAGGATCGCCCCGGCCTCGCGCAGGCGCGCCGCCGGCGGGGCGTCCTCCGCTTCCGCCACCAGGTCGGACGCCGCGGTGCCGAGCGGCGTCGGCGTGCCCCTGGTCGCGATCAGCTCCTTCAGGGTCACCGGGATGCCGTCGAGCGACCCGCAGGGTGCTGCGTCCCGCCAGCGCCGCGTCGATCGTGCGGCCTCCTGTCGCGCCTGCTCCGGCCGGTAGGCGTAGAGCGCATGCAGGTAAGGCTCCCAGGCGTCGATATGGGCGATCAGCGCCTCGATGTACTCGCTTGGGGAGAAGCTGCCAGACGCGTAGCCGGCGAGCAGGCTGGCGGTGTCGAGCTCGACCAGGCTGGTCATCGAGGCGGCTCCGGGTCGCGCGGCGGCATCAGAAATTGACCGAGGCGCGCACGCCCCAGGTCGCCGGCAGTCCGGCGAGCGCGATGTCGTCGCCGGCCACGAAGAAGTTGCGGTCGACATCGTACTGCTTGTCCAGGATGTTCTGGCCGAACGCCGAGAGGCTCCAGCGGCCCCCCCTCGGCGACAGCGTCACGTTGGCGTTCACTAGCGTGTAGCCGGCGACGTCGTAGAGGCTGCCGAACAGCGAGCGGTAGGTGCTGCGCAGGCTGTAGTCGGCGGCGGTGAGCAGGTCGAAGCGGCCCAGCTCCCAGCGGTAGCTGATCGATCCGTTCAGCGTGATCTTCGGCGCCGGCAGGCTGTCGCCCTTGCGGTCGCCGAACACGCCGACATAGACGCCACGCACCCGCACCGCGGTCAGCACAGACTCGAAGACGTCGAACTGGCCGGTGGCCCAGCCGCCGCCCTGGGTCAGGGTGAGGTTGCGGATCGGCGACCAGTTCGCCTCGAACTCGCCGCCATAAAGGTGGGACTTCGGCGCGTTCAGGATGGCGCCGATCAGGCCGACCTGCGAGTTCACCGTCGCCGACTGGATCTGCTGGTCGTGGTAGTCGTAGTAGAAGGCCGACAGGTTGAAGCGCAGGTGCTGCGCCGGCAGCTCCAGCTTGTTGCCGACCTCGTAGGCCCAGAGCTTCTCGGGCTTGAACGGCGCGGTGGAGGTCTGAGGCGAGCCCGAATTGTAGGTGGTGAAGCCGCCCGACTTCACGCCGCGGCTGACCGAGGCGTAGAGCAGGTCGTCGTGCAGCGGAGAATATTCCAGCTCCGCCTTGCCCGACGGCTCGGTGAAGCTGGTGCTCTGCGGGCCGACCGAGTTGTCGGGGTTGGTGATGGCGCCGTCGGCGATGAAGTAGGAACTGAAATTGTTCAGGTCGCGCTGCTCATGCTCGACGCGCAGGCCGCCGATCGCGGTGAGTGCCGGGGTCAGCTTGTAGTTGGCCTGGCCGAAGCCGCTGATGGTGTTGACGGTCTGCGAGTACTGCACGTCGCCGTCGAGCCCGAACACGTCCTGGAAGCCCGAGCGGTAATTGTCGTTCAAGTACTGGTTCGAGTAGTAGATGCCGCCGACCCAGGAGAGACGCCCGGCGTCGAGCGAGGTCAGGCGCAGCTCGTTGGCGAACACGTTCGCGCGCGAGTTGAAATAGACGTCGGCGACGCCGCCGGCGAAGGCATCGAAATTGTCGTACTCGGTGCGCTGCGCGTAGTCGTAGCTGACCAGGTCGGTGAGGGTCGCGAAGCTCAGGGCCTGGTCGGCGCGCACGCTGACGCCGCCGGTATCGAGGTGGCGGAACGGCTTGGTGTCGGTCTGGATGCCGATCTCGCGGGCGAACGAGGGCGAGGCCCCCCAGGCGGTGGCATAGCGGTCGCTGTCGGCGGGATACACCGGGTAGATCAGCGGAAAGAAGCCGTTCAGCGTGGTCAGCGGGGCGTAGAGATGCTCGCCGCTGCCGTCGGAGCGGTCGTGGCTGCCGTGCAGGTTGACCTCGAACTTGAGCGTGTCGGTGGCCTCGGCGTCGAGCAGCAGGCGCAGGCCGCTGCGGTTGACGTCGCCGAGCACCGAGCCGTCACCGTCGCGGTTATGCTGCCAGGCGCCGCCATGCTGGGTCTCGCCGGACAGGCGGAACTGCACCCGCTCGCCGAGCGGGCCGGCGACGTAGCCGTCCACCTTGGAGGCGTCGAAGCGGCCGTACTGCACGTCGAGGCCGCCGGTCAGGGTGCGGGTCGGCTTGTTCAGGATGTAGTTGATCGCGCCACCCGTCGTGTTGCGGCCGTAGAGCGTGCCCTGCGGCCCGCGCAGCACCTCGACGCGCTGGATGTCGAACATGGTGCCGTTGGTGGCGAACGGCACCGGATAGGCCACCTCGTCGACGTAGATGCCGACCGTCGGCGCGTTGTTGCTGGAATAGTCGCTGAAACCGAGGCCGCGGATCGCGAAGGCGGGCTGGCCGCTGCCGAACTGCGGCGTCACCTGCAGCGAGGGCGTCAGGTACTGCAGGTCGAACACGTTGTTGACGTTGCGCGCCACGAGCGTCTTGCTGCTGATCACGCTGACCGAGCTGCCGACGCTCTGGGCACTCTGCGATCGCCGCTCGGAGGTGACGGTGATGGTCTCCAGCCCGCCGGCCTGGCTCGGCGTGGATGGCGGTGCGGCGACCGGCGCGTTGGCCGCGGTCTGCGCCCGCGCCTGGCCGGGCTCTAGCAGCAGGCCGGCGAGGCCGGCGCACGCGAACCGGAGCACGGCCTGGGGCACGGCCCGCGGCGTGGGCCGGCGCGGCGAGATCGCGCGGCCGCCGGGGATCGGGTGGTTCACCATCGTGCAAGCCGCCGGTGCTGGGTTCATCGAGCTCATCTCGGCTGGGGGTTCAGGTTCCTGCTGCATGGCGTCTGCATCGGCGGCCGGGCCGGACCGGCGGCGCGTGGCGTTTGACCTGGGAACGTTATCGAGACGATCGCCGGAGGCGGAGCATAATCTTGTGGTCGCCGCGTTACGTTTTAGCGCGCCTGTGTGCCGGACATGCTTGTGCCTGCAATAGCGGCAGCAATACCGGCCGGCAGGCGTCATGCGGCGCCGAGTTCCCGCGCCATGGCGCGCTCGAGGATCGCCAGCAGCGCCCGGGCCGCGAACGACAGCGCCCGATTGGGCGCGCGGCACAGGTCGAGCGACGTCGCGACGGTGCTGTCCGGCTCCAGCGGCACCGCGACCAGCGCGCCGGAGGCGATCTCCCGGCTGCAGCAGAGCGGCGGCAGCACCAGCACGGCGGCGCCGCGTAGGGCGAGCTCCTTCTGCATGTCGAGCGAGCCGGTGACGAACACCGGATCGAGCCGCACGCTCGACCGCCGCGCGACCCGCTCCAGGTTCTGGCGCACGCCGAACGCATGGTCCGGGATCGCCAGCGAGTGGCGCGCCAGTTGCTGCATGGAGAGGCGATGCAGCGACGCCAGCACATGATCCGGACTGACGATGGCGGCGTGCGGCACCTGCCGGCTCCGGCAGATCGTCACCTTGTCGCTCCTGGGCGAGAACAGGGTGACGCCGAGATCCGCCACGCCCTCGGCGACGGCGACGAAGATCTCGCCCGCGGCCGCGACCTCGAGATGGAAGCGCAACCCCGGATGCAGCGCATGCGCCTCGCAGATCGCCGGCGCCAGCAGGCCGCCGATCACGGCGCCACTGGCGTGGATCGTCACCTGGCCGCGCTGCAGCCCGCGCAGGTCGTCGATCAGCGCGCGCGTGGCCTCCAGGTCGCTCACCATCAGCTGCGCCCGCTCCGCCAGCAGGCGGCCGGCCTCGGTCAGCCGGATGCCGCCGGCGCTGCGGTCGACCAGTTCGGCGCGGAAATAATACTCCAGCTGGTCGATCTGCCGGACCACGGCGGTCGGCGCCAGGGCCAATCGCTGCGCCGCCTGGCGGATCGAGTCCGAGCCGGCCAGTGCGACGAAGAGCTGCAACGCCCGGACCTGCATGACCGTCAGCCACCCTCCGTCTCACTCCACGCGACAGCCTGCCATAGCCCAGGCGCGCGCGCTTGCTCAGCTGCATAAACAACGACATGTTTCAGTGCAGATTAAGGAAACACTGCTCATGAGTGCAGTTCCGGTGTCACGGGAGCCGGTGCGGTATCCAATGCGATACCCTCTGGGCGGCCTCGCGCGGCGCGCCTGCCTCGGCGCCGTGGCGCTGCTGCTGCAGGCCGCGGCACCGACGCATCCGGACACGGTGGCGATCGGCCTGACGCTGGAGCCGCCGGTGCTCGATCCCACGGTCAACCCATCCGAGCCGGTGGCCGACGTCACCTACGGCAACCTCTTCGAGGGGCTGACGCGGATCGCCGCCGACGGCTCGGTGCGGCCGGCGCTGGCCACTTCCTGGACTCGATCCGCCGACGGTCTGGGCTACGACTTCCACCTCAGGCACGGCGTCCGCTTCAGCGACGGCACGCCGTTCGACTGCGCCGTCGTGCAGTTCAGCATCGACCGCGCCCGCGCCGACGGCAGCCGCAACCCGCAGCGGCCGTTCTTCGCCCCGATCGGCGCGGTGCGCTGCCCGACGGCGGACGAGGCGGTGATCCGGCTGACGCGGCCCTCCGCCGAGCTGCTCTACCGGCTCGGCTGGGCCAGTGCCGTGATGGTGGCACCGGCCACGGCGGCGGCCGACGACGTGAGGCCGGTCGGCACCGGTCCCTATCTGCTCGCCGACTGGAAGCGCGGCGACAGCGTGACATTGGCGCGTAATCCGCACTACTGGGGAGCGGCGCCGGCGATCGCGACGGCGACGTTCCGCTTCCTGGCCGATCCGCTCGCGGTCGAGAACGCGCTCAAGGGCCACGCGATCGACCTCTTCACCAACATGCAGCCCGAGCAGCTCGGCGGCTTCGCACACGATCCCGGCTTCCGCGTCCTGGTCGGACGCAGCGACGCCAAGGTGATGCTGGCCCTGAACGACGCCCGCCCTCCGTTCGACGACGTGCGGGCGCGGCGCGCGCTGGCCTACGCGATCGACCGCGTCGCACTGGTGCGCGCCGTCGACGACGGCTACGCGAGCGTGATCGGATCGCACCGCACGCCGGCGGATGCGGACTATGTCGACCTGTCGAACCGCTACCCGTTCGATCCCGCGCGCGCCACGCAGCTGCTGGCGCAGGCCGGGGTGGCGCCCGGCACCACGCTGACCATCACGCTGCCGCCGACGCCGTACGCGCACCAGCTCGGCGAGCTGATCGGTGCCTACCTGCCGCAGGTCGGGCTGCAGGTGACGCTGGTGCCGGTCGAGTGGGCGCAGTGGCTGCAGCGCGTGTTCGGACAGGCGAACTACCAGGCGACGATCATCGCCCATACCGAGCCGGCGGACCTCGATATCTATGCCCGGCCGCACTACTACTTCAACTACCACGATCCCGGATACGACGCGCTCTACCGGCAGCGTGAGGCCGCGCTCGATCCGGCGCAGCAGGTGGCGCTGTCGCAGCGCATGCAGCGCAAGCTCGCCGATGACGAGCCGAACGTGTTCCTGTTCAGCTTCAAGACCATCACGGTGGCCGACGCGGCGCTGCGCGGGGTGCGCGCCGACCGCACCCTGCCGGCGACGGTGCTGTCGGAGCTGAGCTGGGCGCCGGGCGCTGCGCCCTGATGGGTGCCCAGACGCGCGCCCTGGCGTGGCTGGCGGCGACGCTGCTCGCCGCCTCGCTCGTGGTGTTCCTGGTGCTCGACGTGCTGCCCGGCGATCCGGCCGCGATCATGCTCGGCATGGACGCCGAGCCCTCGGCGCTGGCGGCGCTGCACCACCGGCTCGGCTTCGACCTGCCGCTGGCGACGCGCTACCTGCGCTGGGTCGGCGCGTTGCTGACCGGCGATCTCGGCGTCAGCACCAGCTACGACATCCCGGTCTCGCAGCTGCTCGGCAACCGGCTCGCGGTGACCCTGCCGCTGACGCTGCTGGCCCTGCTGCTGTCGGTGCTGCTCGGCATTCCGCTCGGCGTGATGGGGGCGGCCTGGCGGGGACGCGCCGCCGGCACCGCGCTGGACGCGCTCACCCAGCTCGGCCAGGCGATCCCGGATTTCTGGCTCGGCGTGCTGCTGATCCTGATCGTCGCCCTGCACGGCCACCTCCTGCCGGCGAGCGGCTTTCCCGGCTGGGCGCATCCGCTGGCGGGGCTCGCGGCACTGCTGCTGCCGGCACTCGCCATCGCCCTGCCGCAGGGCGCGGTGCTGGCCCGGGTGATGCGCGGCAGCGTGCTGTCGGTGCAGGACGAGGAGTTCATGCGCACCGCGCGCGGCAAGGGCCTCAGCCGGCGCGCCGCACTCTGGCGCCACGCGGTGCCGAACGCGCTGATCCCGACGGTCACGATCGTCGGCATGCAGTTCTCCTTTCTGGTCGCGGGCACCATCGTGGTCGAGAACGTGTTCAGCCTGCCGGGGGTCGGCCGGCTGGTGTACCAGGCCGTCGCCCAGCGCGACCTGATCGTGGTGCAGGACCTGGTGATCCTGTTCGTCGCGGTGGTGATCATGGTCAATTTCGCGGTCGAGCGGCTCTACGGCCGGCTCGATCCAAGACTGGCCGACGCGGCCGTCCGGCGCGGCGGGTGAGGCCGCCCTCCAACCTCGGCGTCGGGGCGGCGCTGACCGGCTCGCTGGCGCTGGCGGCGCTGCTGTCGCTGGCCTGGACGCCCTACCCGCCGGCCGCGATCGACATCCTGCACCGCCTCGCACCGCCGGGTGCGGCGCATCCGCTGGGCAGCGATCCTTACGGCCGCGACATGCTGTCGATGCTGATGGCGGGGCTGCGCAACACCGCCGTGGTGTGCCTGCTCTCGGTGCTGCTGGGCGCCGGCCTCGGGGTGCCGCTCGGCCTCGCCAGCGCCGGGCGACACGCCGGCAGCGTCCCGATCCTGCGCCTGTGCGACCTGATCTTCGCCTTCCCGCCGCTGCTGACCGGGATCATGGTGGTCGCGGTCTCCTCGCCCGGCATGCTCAGCGCGGTGATCGCGATCGGCGTGTTCGACATCCCCGTCTTCGCGCGGGTCACCCGCGCCGCCGCCCTGACGGTGCTGACCCAGGACTACATCCTCGCCGCACGGGTCGCCGGGCGCGGCTGGCCGAAGATCCTGCTGGTGCACGTGCTGCCCAACATCGCCGGCGGGCTGGTGGTGCAGGCGACGCTGCTGCTGGGGCTCGCGGTGACGCTGGAGGCGGCGCTGAACTATCTCGGGCTGGGCACCCAGCCGCCGGCGCCGAGCCTCGGCCGCATGCTGCGCGACTACCAGACCTACATCCACCGGACAGCGCTGCTGGTGGTCTGTCCCGGGGTGGCGATCGCGGCCCTGGTGCTGGGGCTCAACCTGCTCGGCGACGGGCTGCGCGACCGGCTCGACCCGCGGGCGCGGCACGGCGGGTGAGCGCGCTGCTCGAGCTCGAGGCGCTGTCGGTGCGGATCCGGCGGGGTGGGCGCCGCGCCACCGTGCTGCACGCGCTGCGCCTGCGCCTCGAAGCCGGCGAGACCGTGGCGCTGGTGGGCGAGTCCGGATCCGGCAAGTCGATGCTCGGGCTGGCGCTGATGGGGTTGCTGCCGGGTGCGGCGGAGGTCTCCGGCGCCATCCGGTTCGACGGCCGCGACCTGCAGGCGCTGAGCGAGGCTGAGCGCTGCGCCGTGCGCGGCCGCGACATCGCCATGGTGTTCCAGGAGCCGATGCACGCGCTCAACCCGGTGCAGCCGATCGGCCGGCAGGTGGCGGAGGGCATGCGCCTGCATCTGCGGCTGTCGCGCGGCGAGGCGGAGGCGCGGACCCGCGCGCTGCTCGACCGCGTCGGGCTGCCGACGCACCGCTATCCCCCAGAGCAGCCGCCGCACCGGCTTTCGGGCGGCCAGCGCCAGCGGGTGATGATCGCCATCGCCATCGCCTGCCGGCCGCGGCTGCTGATCGCCGACGAGATCTCGACGGCACTCGACGCCAGCACGCAGGCGCAGATCCTGGCGATGCTCGCCACGCTGGCGCGCGAGGACGGCATGGCGACGCTGAGCATCACCCACGATCTCGGCGTGGTCGAGCGCATCTGCAGCCGCACGCTGGTGCTCTATGCCGGGCACCTGATCGAGGCCGCACCGACCGCCGCGCTGTTCGCCGATCCGCGGCATCCCTACGCGCACGGCCTGCTCGCGGCCTCGCTGCACGGCGCGCCGCCGGCGCCGGGCTCAATGCTGGAGACCATCCCCGGCCAGGTGCCGGACCTGTGGTCGCGCGGCGAGGGCTGCTGCTTCGCCGCACGCTGCCCGCGCGTGCAGCCGGACTGCCTGCCGGCGCAGCCGCCGCTCGCCTGCCGGGCACCCGGCCGCGAGGTGGCCTGCCGGCACCCGCTGGAGGCAGCGTGAGCCCGCCGCTGCTGGAAGTCATCGGCATCACCCGGCGCTACGGCGCCCGGCAGGTGCTTGCCGGCATCGACCTGCAGATCGCGGCCGGCGAGACGCTCGGCCTGATCGGCGAGTCCGGCTCCGGCAAGTCCACGCTGTCGCGCATCCTGCTGGGGCTGGACCCGCCGGGCGAGGGCAGCGTGCGCTTCGACGGCATCACGCTGGCGCCGCGCCCGGGACGCAAGGCGCGGCACGCGGTGCGCCGGCAGATGCAGGCGGTGTTCCAGGATCCGTACGGCTCGCTGAACCCGCGCCACACCGTCGGCCGCATCGTCGCCGAGCCGCTGCTGGCGCTGGGCGGCGCGGACGCGGCGGAGCGCAGGCGCCGGGTGCTCCAGGCGCTGGACGAGGTCGGGCTGTCCGCTGCGCAGGCCGACCTCGCCCCGCACCAGTTCTCCGGCGGCCAGCGCCAGCGGATCGCGATCGCGCGCGCGCTGGTGACACGACCGCGCCTGGTGATCGCCGACGAGCCGGTCTCGGCACTCGACGTCTCGGTGCGGGCACAGGTGCTCAACCTGATGCTGGAGCTGCGTGCGCGACACGGCCTCGCCTACCTGTTCGTGAGCCACGACCTGGCGGTGGTGCGGCACATGGCGCACCGGGTGGCGGTGCTGTATCGCGGCCGCATCGTCGAGCAGGGGCCGGCCGCAGCGGTGCTGGACGCGCCGCGCCATCCCTACACCGCCCGGCTCGCCGGCCACGCGGCCGCGGTCGAAGCCGGGTCGAGCCCCGAGGCGACGGCGGCGGAGCTCGGCTGCCCGTTCGCGCCGGCCTGCCCGATGGCGCAGCCGGATTGCCGGCAGCAGGCGCCGCGCCTACGCATCGTGGCTCCCGATCATCGCGCGGCATGCCATCATGCCTGATCCGGAGGCGCCATGACCGACCTGAATCTGCTCACCGACGTTGCCGGCCTGCGCGTCGGCCACGCCACCGACCACCGCCTGCGCTCGGGGGTAACCGCGATCCTGTTCGAGCAGCCTGCGGTGGCCGCCGTCTCGATCCTCGGCGGCGCGCCGGCGGTGCGCGAAACCGCGCTGCTCGAATTGGGGATGGCGGTGGAGCGGATCGACGCGGTGGTGCTGTCGGGCGGCTCCACCTACGGTCTCGACGCCACCGCCGGAGTGCAGGCCTGGTTCCGCCAGCGTTGGCGCGAGACGCCCCCGGAGCGGCAGGTGGCGGTGCCGATCGTGGTGCAGGCGAGCCTGTTCGACCTCGGCAACGGCGGCGACAAGGCGTGGCAGCTGCTGTCGCCCTATACCGGCCTCGGCCACGACGCCGCCGCCTCGGCCCGCGACGGCGGCTTCGCGCTCGGCTCGGTGGGTGCCGGCACCGGGGCCACCACCGCCACCGTCAAGGGCGGCCTCGGCTCGGCCAGCATGCGGGCCGAGAGTGGCCATGCGGTGGCGGCGATCGTCGCGGTCAACGCGGTCGGCAGCGTCACCGTCGGCGACGGCCCGCATTTCTGGGCGGCCGCGTTCGAGCGGCAGGCGGAGTTCGGCGGGCTCGGCGCCGTCGCGCGTCCCTCGTCGGGCGACCTGCGCCTGCGGCTCAAGCCGCCGACCGGACTGCGCGGCGGCGGGTCTGGCACGGTGATCGGCCTGGTCGCCACCGATGCGTCGCTGACGCCGACCCTGGCGCAGCGGCTGGCCATCGCCGGCCAGGACGGCCTCGCCCGCGCGGTGCTGCCGGCGCACCTGCCGCGCGACGGCGATACCGTGTTCGCCGCCGGCACCGGGCGGCTCGCACTTGGCGACCCGTTCGAGGACATCTCGGGCCTCTGCCATGCCGCCACCCTGACCATGGCCCGCGCGATCGCGCGCGGCGTCTGGGCGGCGAGTTCCCGCGACGCGGCCGACGGTCAGCCCAGCTGGCAGGACCGCTTCGGCGATGGCGCGGCGTCGGGAGCGACCGCGTGACGGCCGCGGCGATCGGCGGCAGCCTGGTCGAGATCCGCCCGGGCCGGGTGCTCAGCGTGGCGGCCCGGCCGGGTGCCGGCCACGCCGAGGCGACGATCTTCTTCTGCCACGGCGGCGGCGGCAACAAGGAGCACTGGCGCTTCCTGTGGGCGGCCTGCGTCGCCGCCGGCTACGGCGTGGTCGCCTGGGACGCGCTCGGCCACGGCGCCAGCCCGCGCACGCGATCGCACGCCGATTACGGCGGTGCGCCGATGCTCGCCGACTACCGGGCGATCGTGGCGCGCCACCGCACCGCGCGAACGGTCCTGGTCGGCCATTCGTTCGGTGGCCGGCAGACGCTGGTCTACCTGGACGAGCTGGCGCGACAGGGACGGCTGGGCGAGGTCGAGCGCGCCGTGCTGGTGGCCTCGGCCCCGGTCGCGCTGCACGAGCGCGGCGGCAGCGCCCGGCTGTTCAAGACCCTGCCGCTGCCGGTGCTGTCGCTGCTGCGCCCGATCCTGTCGCGCGGCTTCCGCAAGCGCGGCTGGCATCCCGACACCGATCCGGCGCTGGTCGCCGGCGAGGAGCGGGTGGCGTCGCGCAACTCGATGTTCGTGCTGCGTGCGATGCTGACCCAGCCGGCGGCGCTGTCGATGGCCCGGCTGGCCGCACTCGACCTGCCGGTGCTGGTGCTGGGGGGCGACGCGGACGGGATCGTGCCGCGGCAGGAGACCGAGGCGATCGCGGCGGCGCTGCCGCGCGCAAGCCTGCGGATCGTGACCGGGGCCGCCCACCAGATCATGATGGAGCAGCCCGACGTGACCAGCCGGGCGATGCTGGAGTTCATCGATGGGCGCTGACCTGTTCGGATCCCCGGTCGCCTCCGACGATCCCGCCGCCATGTCGGCGATCGACGACATGGTGGAGGGCCTGCTCGGCTACGAGGCCCGGGCGGTCCGGGTGCTGGCGGCGGCCGACGCAGCACCCGGCGAATGCCTGCTGAACGCCTATGCCGGGCTGCTCTGGATGCTGTCCGAGACCGGCGACGTGCCCGAGGCGGCCCGGCGCCATCTCGGGCGCGCCCGTGACGCTGCGGGTGCGGCGGCCCCGCGCGAGCGGGCGGCGATCCGGTTCCTGTCGGCGATGATCGAAGGCGACGTCGAAGCGGCGCAGGCGGCGGCGCGGGGCGCGATCGCGGCCGATCCGCGCGACCTGCTGATGGTCAAGCTGCACCACTACAACGACTTCAACCGCGGCGACTTCCCCGCGATGCTGCGGATCGCCCAGGCGGGTGCGGAGGCGCGCCAGGATATCGCGTTCCAGCACGGGCTGATGGCGTTCGCCTTCGAGCAGTGCCACCTGCTCGGCGATGCCGAGCACGCGGCGCGGCGGGCGCTGTCGATGCGCCGCCGCGAGCCCTGGGCGCAGCACGCGCTCGCCCACGTCATGCTGACGCAGGGCCGCATCGACGAGGGCGCGCGCTTCCTGGAGCAGATGGCCGACAGCTGGGTCGGCCTCAACTCCTTCATGTACACCCATCACTGGTGGCACCTCGCGCTGTTCTATCTCAGCCAGGGCAGGTTCGGGCAGGCGCTGCGGGCCTATGACGATCACTGCTGGTCGCTGCAGAAGGATTTCTCGCAGGACCAGATCGGCGCGATCTCGCTGCTGACCCGGATGGAGTTCGCCGGTATCGATATCGGCGCGCGCTGGGTCGAGCTCGGCGGCTACCTCGCCGCGCGCGCCCGCGACACCAGCCAGCCGTTCCTGACGCTGCAGTACCTGTACGGGCTGGCGCGCGCCGGACGGGCGGAGGCCGCGACGCTGCACGAGGCGGTGCTGGAACGCGGCCGCGGCGGCGACGCGGTCTGGCGCGAGCTGGTCGGGCCGGCGGCGGAAGGGCTGCTCGCCCACGCCGCCGGCGCGCACGAGCAGGTGCTGCGCCGGCTCGCCCCGGTGATGCCGCGACTGTTCGAGATCGGCGGCAGCCACGCCCAGCGCGACCTGTTCGACCAGATCCTGCTAGACTCGCTGCTGCGCGCGGGCCGGCTGGTGCAGGCGCAGCAGGCGCTCGAGCTGCGCCGCCAGGCCGATCCGGATGGCGTGCCGGTCAACCGCGCGCTCGCCTCGGTGTATGGCGGGCTGGAGCTTCCGGCCCAGGCGGAGGCGGCGCGCCGGCGCGCCGCGGCCACCGCGGCGCGACATGCCGCCGAAGGCGGAGGCTGAGCGTCCTCAGCGCCGTCGCGACGAGAGCGGTGCGGCCATCAGCACCCGCCGGGTCATGGTCAGGGAGGCAAACAGGGAGAGGATCAGCGCCATGCCCCAGTGCGGATGGCGCAGGTAGAACACCCAGGCGAAGACGTAGCCGGCCAGCAGCAGGAACAGCACCGACACCACGATGGCGGTGCCCAGCGCCGGCAGGCCGAGGCGCAGCGCCACCACGCACAAGGCCAGGAACACGCAGTACAGCGCGATCGCCGCTGCGCGCACCACCTGCATCGTGGGGCCGTCCAGGCGGTCGAGCAGGGTCTCGACGCGGTCGAGGACGCCCTCCAGGGCATGCTGCACCGGGTTCGGGCCGGCGAAGACCAGCAGCAGGGCGAGCAGCACCCCGAGCACCCAGATCAGCAGGACGGTGTTGCGATGCATCGCCTTCTCTCAGCCGATCAGGAACCAGAGCCGGAACAGCAGGGTCTCGAGCCGGGTGCGTCGGACCAGCTGCGGCAGCCGGCGCATCGCGCGCAGCCGCGCCAGCCGGCTGCCACGCAGCGACGCCAGCAGCAGCGCCAGATCGGCGCGCGCCCGCGGCGACAGCGCGGCGGGCTGCGCCGCCAGCTCGGCGACATGCAGCCGGAACAGTTGCATGAAGGCGTCCGGGCCGCGCCTGAGCGCCATCAGGCCGCGGCGCAGCACCGAGTGCGGCGCGCCGACGGCGTTCTGCCGGTGCTGCCGGTAGAGCACGACCGGCGCCGGGTCAGCGATCAGCCTGCCGCCGGCGGCACCCACCAGCAGGTAGGACCACCAGTCATGCAGCGTCCCCGGCGGCGCATGGCTGCGGGTGATCAGGCCCACGGCGGCGGGGTTGAGCATGACCGTGCAGCCGGTCGCGATGTTCTGGGTCAGCGAGGCGGGGAAGTCCGGCAGCGCCTCGAGCCGCGGCGACAGTCCGAGCGTCCTGAGCGAGCCGTCGACCAGGCGCTGGCGGGCGCAGTACAGCGCCGGCCGCGCGGAGCGGTGGTCGCCGAGCCCGATCAGGCCGCGCTCGAGCTTGCGCGGCAGCCAGACGTCGTCCTGGTCGGCGAACGCGGCCACGTGACCGGTCGGGACCTGTCGCAGCAGCGCCAGGAACGAGGCGGTGATGCCCAGGCGGCTGCCGTCGGAGGGCAGGCGCACGCAGCGCCCGGCGCCGGGACCTTCGGCGAAGCCGGTCATGATCGCCACCGTGCGGTCGGTCGAGCCGTCGTCGCGCCAGTGCAGCGTCCAGCGCCGGTGGCTCTGGGCGAGCAGGCTTGCCAGCTGCTCGGCGAGATAGGCCGAGCCGTTGAAGGTCGAGAGCAGGATCGCGACCGGCACCGGCTCCGGCGCGCACGGCTCGCCGGCGCCGGCGATACGATGCGCCTCCGGCTTCGCTTCGGCCGCGTCCAGGCGCACTTCGAGCTGATCCAAGCCGCGCACCGCCCTAGAGCGGCATCAGGGGGGTCGGGCTGCTGATCATGCTCAAGGCGCAGGCGCGTCGAGCAGACGATCGACGGTCAGCGCGAGGCTGCGGCGCCAGGCCGGCAGGCGCACTCCGAAGACGCGCTCGAGCTTGTCGCAGTCGAGCCGCGAGTCCGCCGGACGACGCGCCGGCGTCGGCCAGTCCTCGGTGCGGATCGCGATCACGTCGGGCATCGGCCGGCCATGCCGCGCGGCGGCTTCCAGCGCCGCGACGGCGAGGCCGTGCCAGGTGGTCTCGCCGGTGCCGGCGGCGTGGTAGATGCCGCCGTAGGCATCGTTCCAGCCGCCGGCCTCGATCGAGGCCAGGATGTCGATGATCGCCGCCGCCAGGTCGTCGGCGCTGGTCGGCGCGCCGCACTGGTCGCCCACGACCTTCAGGGTCGGGTTCTTGAGCCCAGCCGCGAGCATGGTGCGGACGAAGTTCTTGCCGGTCGCGGAATACACCCAGGAGGTGCGCAGCACGATGGTGCGTGACCAGGCGGCGAGTGCGGCCTGCTCGCCTGCGACCTTGGTGCGGCCGTAGGTCCCGGTGGGCGAGGTGGGGTCGGTCTCGACGTAGGGGGCGCCCTTGTCGCCGTCGAACACGTAGTCGGTGGAGACGTGGATCAGCGGGATGCCTGCATGCCGGCAGAGCTCGGCGAGCAGCGCCGGACCGTCGCGATTGGCGCGGGCCGCGCCCTCCGGATCGCTCTCCGCGGCATCGACCGCGGTCCAGGCGGCGGCGTTGACAACGGCGGCGGGCGCGATCGCGGCGAACAGGTCGCGTATGCCCTGTGGCTGGTCGAAATCGAATGCCGGGCGGCCGACGCGGTGGATCCGCGGACCGCCGCAGGCGACCAGCGACGCGGCGAGCTGGCCGGTGCCGCCGGTGACCAGCACCGGGCCGCCCTGCGCGGGGAGTGCCGCCATCAGAGGTGGAACCAGCCATGCGCGTCGGCGAAGCCCGGCGCCAGCTTGTCCTTGTCGGACAGCACCGCCTCGGCCTCGGTGATCGGCCAGTCTATGCCGATCGTCGCGTCGTTCCAGATCACCGCGCGCTCGGCGTCGCGGTTCCAGACGTCGGTGCACTTGTACTGCACCACGGTGTCGTCGGTGAGCGTGCAGAAGCCGTGCAGGAAGCCCGGGGGCACCCAGAGCTGAGACCAGTTCTCCTCGGAGAGCTGCGCGCCGACCCACTTGCCGTAGCTCGGCGAGCCGACGCGCGCATCCACCGCGACGTCGTAGATCGCGCCTTGGACGCAGCGCACCAGCTTGCCCTGCGGATGCGGCGCCAGCTGGCAGTGCAGGCCGCGCACGACGCCGCGCTGCCGCGACAGGCTGTGGTTGTCCTGGACGAAGGGCAGCGCGATGCCGGCCGCCTCCATGCGTGGCAGGTTGTAGGTCTCGGAGAAGAAGCCCCGGCTGTCGCCGAAGCGGGGCGGCGTGACCAGGATGACGTCGGGGATCTCGAGACGCTCGACCTTCACGTCGTTCTCCTCAGCTATGCATGCCGTCCGCCAGCTCCAGCAGCAGGCGTCCGAGCTCGGTCTTGCTCAGGCGATGGGCGTGGCCGCGCAGGCTCTGGGCGTCGATAAAGCCCATGCGGAAGGCGACCTCCTCCGGAGAGCCGACCAGCATGCCCTGCCTGGATTGTATGGTCTGCACGAACGTGCCGGCCTGCATCAGGCTGTCCGGCATGCCGGCATCGAGCCAGGCGCAGCCGCGGCCCAGCCGCTCGACCTGCAGCGAGCCTTCCTCCAGGTAGAAGCGGTTGAGATCGGTGATCTCGAGTTCGTTGCGTGCCGAGGGTCGGATGCGGTGGGCGAACGCGCTGACCCGGCTGTCGTAGAAATACAGCCCGATGATCGCCCAGTTGGAGTGCGGATTGGCCGGCTTCTCGACCAGCTCGAGCGCGCGGCCGGCCTCGTCGAAGCTGACGACGCCGTATCGTTCCGGATCGCGCACCTGATAGGCGAACACGGTCGCACCTTCCGGACGGGCGGCGGCGTTGCGCAGCGAGATGCCGAGATGGTCGGCGAACACCAGGTTGTCGCCGAGCGCCAGCGCGCAGGGCGCGTTCTCCAGCCAGTCGTCGGCGATCAGGAAAGCCTGCACGATGCCGTCGGGGGACGGCTGCACGCGATAGGAGAACCGCACGCCCAGGCGGCTGCCGTCGCCCAGCAGGCGCTGGAACTGCGGCAGGTCGTCGGGCGTGGAGATGATCATGATGTCGCGGATCCCGGCCAGCATCAGCGTGCTGAGCGGGTAGTAGATCATCGGCTTGTCGTAGACCGGAAGCAGCTGCTTGCTGGCCGCCAGCGTCATCGGATGCAGCCGGGTGCCCGATCCGCCGGCGAGCAGGATGCCCTTCATCGGCTTCTCGGTGGCGAGCCTGTCGGATTGGGCCGCTTCGGCAGGTCTGCTCATGCTGCGGTCCCAAGCCTCTGGCCGGTGTAGCGCTTGGAGCGGATCTCCGACCACCAGGCCTGGTGGTCGAGATACCATTGCACCGTGCGCCGGATGCCGCGATCGAAATCATGGGCCGCGCGCCAGCCCAGTGTCTGCTGCGCGTGCGAAGCGTCGATCTCGTAACGGAAATCATGGCCCGGCCGGTCGGCGACGTAACGGATCAGCCGCTCGCGGGGGCCGGCTGGATCGGGGCGCAGCTCGTCCAGCACGCGGCAGATGGCGTGGACCACCTCCAGGTTGGAACGCGGCTGGCGCGCACCGATCGCGTAGGTATCGCCGGGCCGGCCGCGCTCCACCGCGCGCACCAGCGCTTCCGCGTGGTCCTCGACGAACAGCCAGTCGCGCTGGTTGGAGCCGTCGCCGTAGACCGGCAGCTCGCGGCCCTCGATGGCGTTGATCGTCACCAGCGGGATGAGTTTCTCGGGGAAGTGCCAGGGGCCGTAATTGTTGGTCGTGTTGGTGACGAAAGCGGGGAACCCGTAGGTGTGGTACCATGCCCGCACCAGATGGTCCGAGGCCGCCTTGCTCGCCGAGTACGGGCTTCGCGGATCGTACGGCGTCGTCTCTGTGAAGGGCGGATCGCCCGCCTGCAGGGCGCCGAACACCTCGTCGGTCGAGATATGATGGAAACGGAACGAGGCCCGCGCCTCCGGCGACAGGCCCGCCCAGTATCCGCGGGCGGCCTCGAGCAGCGTGAAGGTGCCGACGACGTTGGTGTGGATGAACACCGCCGGTCCGTCGATCGAGCGGTCGACATGGCTCTCGGCGGCGAGGTGCATCACCGCGTCCGGCCGATGCGTCGAGAAGATCTGCCGCATCGCCGCGAGATCCGCCACGTCCGCCTCGACCAGCACGTGCCGGGCGGCGCCTGCCGCCTCCTCCAGCGCGTCCTTGGAGGCGGCATAGGTCATCCGATCGACGTTGACCACCGTATGATCGCTAGCCCGGATCAGGTGCCGCACGACCGCGGATCCGATGAAGCCGCAACCGCCGGTCAGTAGAATTCGCATCGATCAATCCCCGCCCGGGCCGTGATTCCGATCCGCTCGGCCAACTTGACAGCGTGCGACGCCGCAATCAACTACCTCTGCCGCCTCCGGTCTGCGCCGATGCGCCCGACTGGCGGCTTGCGGCCTTCGCGCGATACGTCGCAGGATCAGGCTGGACGGGGCGGCTGCATGTTTGCGCAAGATCTGAACATCCAGCTGCTCGCCGCACTCGACCGACCGGATCTGCGCGTCGTCTCCGGGGCGCGACGGATCCGTTTCGATGCCTCGCTGGACACGGCGTTCCGCGCCGATCCGCAGCGCATGGTGGTGCTGGGCGCCGCCTGCCTGGGTCCGGCGCAGGTCTGTGCCTTCCATATCCGTCACGCGCTGGAGCTGTCGATGCTGCTCGACGCCGCCGCGGCGGCGATGGCGCGGCCGGTGGCGCCGGGGGAGATCATGGGATGCGACCTGCCGATCCTGGCCGGACTCTGCGCCGCCCGCACCGCCGCCCTGTTCTGGCGGCTCGACGGGACGCCCGGCGAGGCGGATGCCGACGCGCGGCTCCCGTCCTGGCTCGACGCGATGGCCGGAGAGGCGCCGCCGCCGCCGCTGCGGCTGAACCAGGTATGGTCGCGTGTCCGCACCCTGCAGGGCGCCTCGTATCGGCTGTTGCGCACCGCCTGCCTCGGCATCGACGACAGCGAGGTGCCGGTGTCGGTGGTCCGGCGGCTGCAGGCGATCTGGGGCCTGCTCGGTCCGGCCGAGGCGCTGATGGCCGAAGGCGGCGATCAACGACTGGCGGTCGATCCGCGCACCGGCCTGAACCATTACGGCTGCTCGCACCGCCCACGACCCTGGGCGATCACGTTCGCCTCCTCGACCGCCTCGTCGCTGTCCGAGCGCGGCTTCGGCGGCGCCGAGGCGTCGCGTCGCCGCGTCGCGGCCGCGGCACTGGCCGGTCGGGCCGCGGTCGCGCTGGCGCAGGAGGCGCGATCGGTGCGATCCGGCATCGCCGCCCACTACCGGCTGCCGCCCGGCGACGAGGTGGTGCTCACGGCGTCGGGAACCGACTGCGAGCTGCTGGCCCTGGCGCTGGCCGAGCGCGGCAGGCCGATGAGCACGATCCTGACGGCGCCCGAGGAGACCGGAACCGGTGTGCCGCTGGCCGCCGGCGGACGGCACTTCGCCGACGACACCTCCGGCCGGCAGCAGGTCCGCAAGGGCGACGTGGTCGAGGGCTTCCGCGCCGACACGCGCGTGCTGTCGCTCGCGGTGCGCCGGCCGGACGGGACGCCGCGGCCGCCGGCGGAGATCGATGCCGAGTGCGAGGCGCTGGTCGCGGCCGAGCGCCGGGCCGGCAGGCGCGTGCTGCTGCACCTGCTGGATCTGTCCAAGACGGGGCTGCTGGCGCCTTCGCTCGACTGCCTGCGACGGCTGTGCGCGACGCACGGCGAGCGGATCGACGTCGTGGTGGATGCCTGCCAGGCGCGGCTCGATCAGGATCGTGTGCGCGACTACCTGTCGCTCGGCTGGATGGTGATGACCACCGGGTCGAAATTCTTCACCGGGCCGCCGTTCTGCGGCGCCCTGCTGGTGCCCAAGCGGATCGTGCGCCGCATCGCGGCCGGCCGCCTGCCGGCCGGGCTGTGCGCCTACGGCCACCGGTCCGATTGGCCCGACGGCATGGCGGCGGCGTCGCATCTGCCTGCCGGGATCAATCTCGGCATGATGCTGCGCTGGCAGGCGGCGCTGGCGGAGATGCACGCCTTCGCCTCGGTGCCGTCGGCGCAGGTGCGCGCGCGGCTGGACCTGTTCCTGACCGGGGTGCGCGAGGCGATCCGGATGCATCCCGACCTGGTCCTGATCGAGGTGCCAGGGCCGGATCGCGGGCCCGCCGCGCCGGCCTGGGATCAGCTGCAGACCATCCTGAGCTTCCTGGTGCTGGAACCGCAGCGTGATCAGGCGCGGGATCGCACGCCGGCTCCGCTGAGCATGCAGCGGGCGCGCCTGCTGTATCGCTGGCTCAACGCCGATGTCTCGCGCCTCCTGCCCGGGGTGTCGGAGGCGGAGCTCCGGCTGGCCGGGCTGCTGTGCCATATCGGCCAGCCGGCGCCGGTGTCGCATCAGGCGCTGGCCGGAGGGCCGGCCGGTGCCTTGCGGATCTCGGCCGGCGCGCGCCTGGTGTCCGGCGAGCCGTCGCATGAGGGGCTCGACGCGGACCGTCGGCTGGCGCGGGAGGTTGCCGATGCGCGTCGCGTGCTGGACAAGATCGGCCTGCTGCTGCGCCACTGGGACCTGCTCCACGCCGCTGACCCGGAACCGAGCTATGCCCCGATGCCGGATCGCGCCGGGGCCTGACCCGTCGCTGGAACAACGACACAGAGCCCCGACGATGGATGCTTGATGAACGATCGTTCCGCCTTTCTCGACACTCCCGAGCTCGAGCCGGGCATCACCCGGTTCTGGCTGATCCGCCACGCACTGGTGGAGCAGAACGCGCGCATGACGCTGTACGGCGCGATGGACGTGCCGCTCTGCCCCGAGAGCCTAGTAGCGCAGGTGCCGATGTATCGCGCGCTCGCCGGCCGCCTGCCGCTGACGCCCGCCTGGTATGCGACCCCGCTGTCGCGCACGCAGCGCACCGCGCACGCGATCCAGCAGGCGGGCTATCCCGAGACCGCCTGGCGGATCGAGCCGGACCTGATCGAGCAGCACATGGGCGAGTGGCAGGGCCTGCCGCATGCAGCGCTGCCGGCGAAGCTGAAGCTGCCGGCGCACGTGTTCTGGTCGATCGCCGCCAATGAGGTGCCTCCCGGCGGCGAGAGCATGCAGCAGGTGTGCGCGCGGGTGGCGGTGGCGCTCGATCGGCTGGCCGACGCCCATGACGGGCAGGACATCGTCGTGGTCAGCCACGGCGGCGCGATCCGTGCCGCGGTCGCGCACGCGCTCGGCGTGGATGCGGAGACGGCGCTGCGGTTCTCGGTGCAGAACCTCTCGGTGACGATCCTGGAGCGCCACCCGCGCTGCTGGCGCGCGGTGGCGGTGAACGAGCTGCCCGGCGTGTAGGCGGGGCCGCCGGTCTAGCGCGCCATCAGCACGGTGAGTGCGGCATTCTCCAGGACGTGCCGGGTGACGCCGCCGAGGATGAGCTGGCGCAGCCGCGAATGCGAGTAGGCGCCCATGCCGAGCATGTCGGCGCCGAACTTGCCGCACGCCGCGAGCAGTCCGGCGCCCACCTCCTTGTCGATGGCACGGAAGGATTGCAGCGTCGCGCGCACCCCATGCAGCGCCAGATACTCCAGCAGAGCGCCGGCTTGCGGACCTCGACGCTGGTAGTCCTCGGAGTGCAGCACCTGCACCGCCTCGGCATCCCGCACCCAGGGCAGGATGGACAGGACGGCGGAAGCCGACTCGCCGGTGCCGTTCCAGGCGATGCAGACGCGCTGGCCGACCACGCGCGGGCTGATCTTGGGCGCGATCACGACCGGCCTGCCGCTGTCGAACAGCACCGCGTGCAGCGCCTCCGAGGAGGATACCTCCTCGCCGGAGTCCGCGTGCGGCACCACCGTGAGGTCGGCCAGCCTGGCGGCATAGGAGACGATCTCGTGCTCGCGCCCGATCACCGAGCTGAAGCTGGCGCTGGGTCCGGCCGGAGCCCCGGCCTGCTCGAGGCCGGGGGCGCTGCGCAGCGCCACGCCGGCCTGCCCGACCAGGCGATCGAACCCCTCGCGCACGCCGAGCGAGCGGCGGGTGGCGTCGCGCTCGGCGGCGGTCATCATCTCCTCGACCATCGCCCCGGACAGCCCCTCGCCGGCCAGCGGCGCCACCTCCCGTGTGTCGCTGCGGACGTGCAGCGCCGCAAGGTGCGCCTCGAAGCGTCGGGCCAGGATCAGCCCGGTCGTCAGCGCCGCCTCGCCGTTGGGCGTGCCGTTCAGCGGCAGCAGGATCTTGCGGATGTCGCTCACGATGACGCTCCCCTGGTTCCGACACCGCACTGTATCATGCGGCCCTCACGGATAGAGCCGGCTCGTCCGCCACTCCCCGTCGGGCTGCCGGTGCCCGTCGGCCTGCCGCTGATAGACCAGGCGGTCATGCAGCCGGTACGGCATGTCCTGCCAGAACTCGATGCGTTCGGGCAGCACGCGGTAGCCGGACCAGTGCGCCGGGCGCGGCACCGCCTGGTCGGGGTAGCGCGCCTCCAGCTCGGCGACGCGGCTCTGCAGCTCCTCCCGCGTCGCGAGCGGGCGGGATTGATCCGAGGCGATCGCCCCCAGTCGCGAGACCCGCGAGCGGCTGGCGAAGTAGGCGTCGGCTTCCGCCTCGGTCACGTCCTCGACCGGACCCTCGATGCGGACCTGGCGTCGCAGCGTCTTCCAGTGGAACAGCAGCGCCGCCTGACGGTTGGCCGACAGCTCGTCGCCCTTGCGGCTCTGCTTGTTGGTGTAGAACACGAAGCCTCTCGGATCGAGGCCCTTGAGCAGGACCATCCGGATCGAGGGTGCGCCACCGGCGGTCGCGGTGGCGACTGCCACGGCATTGGGATCGTTCGGCTCCGAGGCCTCGGCTTGCGTCAGCCACTGTCGAAACAGCGCCATCGGATCGGCTTCCGGCCGCAGGGGATGTTCTGGCATGGGGTGGCGTCCTAGCGCTTCGATAGCGGAACTGCGGAGCCCGGGAGGGGTTCGAGGCGGCCCTTGTCGCCTCGCCGCGGCTGTGCCAGGACGATGCAGGGCCGCTGATCGAGGGCTCCTGGACCAGCATCAGCCGCTTCCCTGGTCGACATGTCCACCGCGATCGAGGCAATTGTCAGCAGAACGAGGCTCCATGCCGGACGGCGCTCCATCCCTTCCCGCTCGCGGTATGTTGATGCAGGGCAAGCGCGGCCTGATCATGGGCGTCGCCAACAACCGTTCCATCGCCTGGGGCATCGCAGCCGCCTGCGCGGCACAGGGCGCGGAGCTGGCCTTCACCTTCCAGGGAGAGGCGCTGGAGAAGCGGGTGCGGCCGCTGGCGGAAAGCGTCGGCTCGTCGCTGGTGCTGCCCTGCGACGTCTCCCGGGATGCCGCGATGGACGAGGTGTTCGCGACCCTGGGGCGCGAGTGGGGCGGGATCGATTTCGTGGTGCACGCCATCGGCTGGGCCGACAAGGCCTACCTGCGCGGCCGCTACGCCGACACGCCGCGCGAGGCCTTCCTGCAGGCGCTGGACATCTCCTGCTTCTCCTTCACCGCGATCTGCCAGCGGGCCAGCGCGCTGATGAAGCCGGGCGGCTCGCTGCTGACGCTGACCTATCTCGGCGCCGAGCGAGTGATGCCGCACTACAACGTCATGGGGATCGCCAAGGCGGCGCTGGAAGCCTCGGTGCGCTACCTGGCGGCCGACCTGGGCGGCGACGGCATCCGGGTGAACGCGATCAGTGCGGGGCCCATCAAGACCCTGGCGGCGAGCGGCATCGGCGACTTCCACTACATCCTCAAATGGAACCAGCTCAACGCGCCGCTCGAGCGCAACGTCTCGATCGACGAGGTCGGAGGTGCCGGGCTGTATCTGCTGTCGGATCTCGCCGGCGGCGTGACCGGGGAGGTGCATCACGTCGATGCCGGCTACCATACCGTCGGCATGAAGAATCCGCGGGCACCCGACATCGCGGCGGTCTCGGACTGACAGCCAGGGGGGCTGGGTGTCGCACAACAGCTTCGGCCACCTGTTTCGCTTCACGAGCTGGGGCGAGAGCCACGGTCCGGCGATCGGCTGCGTGGTCGATGGCTGTCCGCCGCGCCTGACGCTCAGCGAGGGCGACATCCAGCCCTGGCTCGACCGCAGGCGTCCGGGACAGTCGCGCTTCACCACCCAGCGTCAGGAGCCGGACCAGGCGCGCATCCTGTCCGGCGTGTTCGAGGGCCGCACCACCGGCACCCCGATCTCGATCATGATCGAGAACCTGGACCAGCGCTCACGCGACTATGCCGGGATCGCCGATCGCTACCGCCCCGGACATGCCGACCTGACCTACGAACTGAAATACGGCATACGCGATCCACGCGGCGGCGGCCGCGCCTCGGCGCGCGAGACCGCGGTGCGGGTCGCCGCCGGCGCGGTCGCCCGGTGCGTGCTGGGCGGCGGGATGATCCTGCGCGGCGCGCTGGTGCAGATCGGACCGCACGTCATCGACCGCTCGCGCTGGCAGTGGGACGAGGTGGGCCGCAACCCCTTCTTCTGCCCCGATCCGCAGATGGTGCCGGTCTGGTCGGACTATCTCGACGCGACCCGCAGGAGCGGCTCCTCCGCGGGCGCGGTGATCGAGCTCGAAGCCGCGGGCGTGCCGCCCGGGCTCGGCGCGCCGCTATACGGCAAGCTCGACGCGGAGATCGCCGGCGCGCTGATGGGCATCAACGCCGTCAAGGCGGTGGAGATCGGCGACGGCTTCGCCGCCGCCGGCGCCAGCGGCGAGCAACACGCCGATGCCATGCGACCGGATGGCGGGCGCGTCGCGTTCGACAGCAACCACGCGGGCGGCATCCTGGGCGGCATCTCCACCGGTCAGCCGATCGTCGCCCGCTTCGCGGTCAAGCCGACCAGCTCGATCCTGACGCCGGTGCCCTCGGTGACGCGCGGTGGCGAGGCCGTGGCGGTGTCGACGCGCGGCCGCCACGATCCCTGCGTCGGCATACGCGCCGTGCCGGTCGGCGAGGCGATGCTGGCCTGCGTGCTGGCCGACCATCTGTTGCGGCACCGGGCGCAGAATCCGTCCTGAACGCCTGCGCGCCGGCCTCCCTGTCTCGCCGCGACGGCTGTGGATTGTTTCACGTGAAACCAGGGCATGCGCCGTGCTGAAGCGGTTGCTGCGCGGCCGGCCGGCGCGATGGCTGCTCTGCCGCCTGATCGGCCTGTATCTCGACCTGGCGCTGCGCAGCAGCCGCTGGGAGATCGAGGCGGATGCCGCGACCTGGTCGATGCTGACCGGACGCGGCGGGAACACCGTGATCGTCGTGTTCTGGCACGAGTACCTGCCCCTGGTGCCGATCCTCTGGTGGCGGGCGCGTCGGCAGAACCCGTCGCTCTCGCTGACCGCGCTGATCAGCCGCCATCGCGACGGACGGATGATCGCCGACATCATGCGACGCTGGGACATCCAGTCCGTCGACGGCTCCTCCGCGAACCGGCGCACCCCCGACAAGGGCGGCAGCGCGTCGCTGCGCCGCCTGCTCGGCCTGCTCGGCGAGCGCAGGGTGGTCTGCCTCACCCCGGACGGTCCGCGTGGACCGAGGCGGGTGGTGCAGCCGGGTGCCGCGTATCTCGCGGTGCGCTCCGGGGTCAGCGTCGTCCCGATCGCCGCCACCTGCCGGCCGGCGCGCCGCGTCGGCTCGTGGGACCGGATGATGCTGCCGCTGCCGTTCAGCCGCGGCAGCATCCTGTGCGGGACGCCGGTCCTGGTGTCCGGGCAGGACAGGCAGGCTGCCGCGGCGATCATCAGCGAGGCGCTGGAGGCGCTGGACCGGCGCTGCGCATGACCAGGACGCCGGAGCCCGCCCCGCCCGCGGCACGGCTGTGGTGGCTGCTGGCGATCATGGCCGAGCCGCTGATCCGCCTGCTGCTGCGGCGGCGCCTGGCGCGCGGCCGCGAGCTGCCGGACCGGCTCGGCGAGAGACGCGGGCGTGCGACGCTGCGTCGGCCGGAAGGCAGGCTGCTCTGGCTGCACGCGGCCAGCGTGGGAGAAACCGTCTCGGTCCTGGCGCTGCTGGACGCGCTCTGCGCCGCCGCGCCGGACCTGCACGTGCTGATGACGACGGGATCGGTCACCTCGCAGCGGCTGCTGGCGCAGCGGCTGCGAGCGGCCGGCCTGGAGCGGCGGGTGCTGCCGCAGTTCGTCCCCCTCGACGTGCCGCGCTGGCTGCGCCGCTTCCTGCGCCACTGGCGGCCGCAGGCGGTGGCGCTGGTCGAGAGCGAGCTCTGGCCCAACCTGATCGCCTGTGTCCGCAGCCACGACCTGCCGATCGCGCTGGTGAACGCCAGGCTGTCCGCACGCAGCCTGCGCGGCTGGCAGAGACTGCCGGCGCTGGCGCGCACGATGCTGCGCAGCTTCTGCTGGATCACCGCGCGCAGCGAGGAGGATGCGGATCGCCTGCGCAGGCTGGGCGCCCCCCGGGTCGAATGCCGGGGCGACCTGAAGGCCGCGGCGGCGGCGCTGCCGGCGGACCCGCGCGAGCTCGATCGGCTGCGGCAGAGGCTGGAGGGGCGGCCGCTGCTGCTGGCGGCCTCGACGCATGCCGGCGAGGAGGCCGTCATCGCGCGCGCGCACGCGATCCTCAGCCGGCGGCTACCGACCCTGCTGACCATCATTGCACCGCGCCATCCCGAGCGTGGCGCCGCACTCGCGGCAATACTCGATCGCCCGCCGCGACGCGCACTCGACCAGGATCCCGCCGCCGATCACGGCTACTGGATCTGCGACACGATGGGCGAGCTGGGACTGCTCTACCGGCTGTCGCCGATCACCTTCCTCGGCAACAGCCTGCCGCAGGCAGCGCCGGAGGGCGGCGGCCACAACCCATTCGAGCCGGCCCGTCTCGGCTGCGCGATCGCGACCGGGCCGCTGACCTTCAACTTCAACGACGCCGTCACGGCCCTGCGCGACGCCGGTGCGATCGAGATCGCGCCGACCGCGGAGGCGATCGCGGACTGGGCGTTCCGGCTGCTGAACGACCCGGCCGCGCGGGCGCGTCAGGCCGAGGCCGCCGCGCGCACGGCCAGGATCGCGTCCGACATGGTTCCCGGCCTCGCCCGTCGCCTGCTGGACCTGACGGAGGCGGGCTGATGCGGCCCCCCGCCTTCTGGCAGGATCCCGACGGTGGTGCCGCGGCGCGGCTGCTCTCGCCGCTCGGCTGGATCACCGGCCACATCACCCGCCTCAGGCTGCGCCGGCCAGGCTGGCGGGCGCCGGTGCCGGTGATCTGCTGCGGCAACCTGAGCGTCGGCGGCGCCGGCAAGACCACGCTCGCCCTGGACCTGCTGACGCGGCTGCAGCGCCGCGGCATACGCGCCCACGCGCTGACGCGCGGCTACGGCGGCACGACGAGGACGCTGCTGCGGGTCGATGCGTCGGGTCACGACGCGGCCCTGGTCGGCGACGAGGCGCTGCTGCTGGCGGCCTCCGCTCCCACCTGGGTCGGGGCGGACCGTGCCTTGGCGGCACGCGCGGCGGTGGCGCAGGGCGCGCAGTGCCTGGTCCTGGATGACGGCATGCAGAACCCCGGGCTCGTGCACGACGCGACGCTGCTGGTGATCGACGGTGCGACGGGCTTCGGCAACGGCCGCCTGCTGCCGGCCGGGCCACTGCGCGAGAGCATCGAGCACGGCGCAGCACGGGCGCATGCCGCGATCCTGATCGGTGCGGATCTGCGCGCGGCAGCGAGCCGGCTCCCCCCGCGGCTGCCCGTGCTGCGGGCGGAGCTCGTGATGGCGAAGCAGGCGCTGGCGCTGCGCGGACGCAACCTGGCGGCCTTCGCCGGCATCGGCCGGCCGGAGAAGTTCTTCGAGGCGCTCGAGGCCCTCGGCCTGCGTCTGGTGCAGCGCACCGGCTTCGCGGACCATCACCGCTATGATGCGGCAGAGCTGGACCGGCTCGCGGCACGGGCACGCGCGGCGCACGCGACGCTGGTGACGACGCCGAAGGATGCGGTGCGCCTGCCGACGGCGTTCCGGACACAAGTCATCGTGCTGAGCGTGGGGTTATGTTGGTCCGACGCGACGGAGATCGACAGTTTCCTGGATCGCGTCCTCGTGAGATCGCGTCGAACTTAAGTAAAGAGGCTGAAAAGCCAAGACAAAATCCCATCGCATGAGCCAACTTTCTTGATACGAGGCGATTTCGTAACGGAGCATTGCAAATTAGCCACAGAAATGGCGGCTGCGGGACCGACTTGCTGACTCTCCTCAGAATCCCGTTGGCAGCATGGGTGGCGCCCGATTACGTTTTGCTCACAAAAATGCGAGGGGATAAGACATGCCCGCACCTGCAGCGACCGCGATGTTCCAGGAGAGCTCCAACGTCGTCTCCCTCCGCCTCTGCTTCCTGCCCCGGCACCGCGAGTTTCTGATGCGCTGGCTGCAGGCGGGCGCATCGATGGGCATCTGCGACGCCGACATCGCACCGCGCACGACGCCGCAGCGCGAGAGCGTGCCGCTGGAGCACGTGCTGGTCTGGGTCAGGGAGAACGCCGATCCCGCCTACATGATCCGTCCCGAGGGCATGCGCTGGCTGGTGATCGACCATGTCCGCAGCTACAAGCTCGGCAGCTTCTCCAGCTTCGAGGCGGCGCTGCACTGCATCCGCCCGGTGCTGTCGGTGGGCGCCACGGTCGCCGCCTGATCGTCCTGCGCGAAGATCAAGGCAAGGGCGCCGCCCTTGACCCGTTGGGCCGTGGGCCCCAAACCCCATTTTCAAGAAACTAGGTTTGCCTTCTTGAGCTCGGCTCAGCTCGCGGCGTTCAGCGACCGCGGCGCAGGCTGCACGATCCTGGCGCCGCCGCCTGGCTGGATCTGAAAGATCGCGAGCCCGCGCCGGACATGGCCGTCCGGCATCAGGGCGAAGACGCCGTCCACCCCCGCGAAGCCATCCGCCCTGGTCAATCCGTCGATGCCGTATCCGCCTGACTTCGCCAGGCTGCGAGCGAGTGCCGCCGCGTCGTAGGGGATGTCGGTCAGCGGCCGCGGCGGCTGGCCGAACCTGGCCTGGTAGCGCTGCACGAAGCCGAGCCGATCCTGTGCATCGGGTGCTGCGAACCAGGCGCCCTCCAGCGGGCTCAGCTTGCTGGCGAACGCGCCCCACAACCCCGGTCCCATGATCCGCACCTGGGCGGCCGAGACGTCGTAGTAGCTCAGCACCGAGATCACCTCCTGCAAGTCGGTGCCGGTGTCGGCCAGCAGCAGCGCATCGAACGGCGGCGGCGGTATCGGCGTCTGGGCGAGTGCCGCGGCCTGCGTGCGGACCGCCGGATCAGGGCTCGACTTGGCATCGCGCAGCTTCTGCTCGATCGCGCCGCGCCGGTTCTCGAAATCGGCCAGCCCGCGCATGGTGCTGTTGATGCTCTCCATGCTGTCGGAATGCCGCGCGAGAGTGGGTGGCGCCAAGCCGGCATCGGCGCAGGCACGGGTCAGGGCGTCGGCCATCGCGCGGCCGAACGCGCTGTCGGGCAGCAGGGCCGCGATCCGGGTGCGGCCGTCCGCCTTGGCCGCCTCGACCAGCCGCTGCACCTGCTGCTCCGGCGTCACGCCCATCACCCAGGTCCCCGGCTGCGCCTGCGCCAGATCGCTGGTGAAGGCCAGCATGGGCACCCGGGCGGCGCGCGCGATCGGGCTCGCCTCCGCCGTGTCGGCCGAGGTCAGCGGGCCGATCAGGATGCCGGCGCCGGCGCCGATCGCCGCCTGCGCGGCGCGGGCCGCGCCGCCCGGCGCGTCCCCGGTATCCTGCGGGTCGAGCGGCGGCGCACCCGGCGCGTCGAGTGCCAACTGCGCCGATCTCAGCATCGCCTGGCCGAGCGGCGCGTTGCTGCCGCTGAGCGGCAGCAGGATGCCGACGCGGCTGGTGGGCGGAACCGGCGGCGCCTCGCTCGGCGGGGCCTGCACGCTCGCCGCCGGGCCGGAGGCGGCATTGCCGCCCAGGCCGAACCCCGCCAGCGGGCCGGTGGTGCAGGCGCCGAGCAGCAGCAGCGGCAGGATGCCGGACAGCGTCCGCCAGGGTGCCGGCGAGGCTGGACGCAGCACGTCCTCAGGGGCCAGGAACATCCATGTCCGACGAAGCATCCGACTCTTCCCCCTTCCCGCCAGACCGCGCATCGCGGCCGGACAAGATCCCGCCGAGCGGGCCTCTGCCCGCAGGCCTTGTGCTCGTCTCGACGCCGATCGGCAACCTGGCCGACCTGACGCCGCGCGCAGCCGCCTGTCTCGCCCAGGCAGACCTAGTGCTGTGCGAGGATACGCGCGTCACGGCACGGTTGTTCGCGGCGTGGGGGATTTCCTCTCGCATGGAAGCCCTGCACGAGCACAACGAGCGGCAGCGCATCGCGGGCCTGCTGGAGCTGCTGCGGCAGGGAAAGCGCGTGGCGCTGGTCAGCGACGCCGGAACCCCGCTGCTCTCCGATCCGGGCTACCGGCTGGTGCGCGCCGCGATCGAGGATGGCCTGCCGGTCACCGCGGCGCCGGGCGCCAACGCCGCCCTCACCGCCCTCACCCTCTCGGGACTGCCGCCGCATCCGTTCCTGTTCCTGGGCTTCGCGCCGCCGCGCAGCGCCGCCCGCCGCAGCGGCTTCGCCATCCTGCACGCGGCCGAGCAGGGAGGGCTGTCGGCGACCCTGATCTGGCACGAGGCGCCGCACCGGCTGGCGGAGATGCTGGAGGATCTGTGCGCGGTGTTCGGCGGCACGCGCCGGGCGGCGGTGGCGCGCGAGCTGACCAAGCGGTTCGAAGAGCTGCGGCGCGATACCCTCGACGCGCTGCGGGCGCACTACGCGTCGGCGGCGCCGCGGGGCGAGATCACCGTCCTGGTCGGGCCGGCCGAGCCCGAGCCGACCGGTGCGTCGGACCTCGACCGGGCGCTCCGCCGGGCCCTGCTCACCCACTCGGTCAAGGACGCGGCGACGCTGGTCGCGGTGGCCGTCAGCCTGCCGCGCCGCACCGTCTACGCGCGCGCCCTGCTGCTCGCCCAGCAAGCGCCAGAGGCGGCCAACCCCGGGGCCGACGACCGGGACGGCTGAGCCGGCGATGATCCCGCGGCCCGGGCCGCCGCACGGATCATGCGGCCCTGGCCGGCTTCGTCACCTGCTCCAGCTTCCGGCTCAGGAAGGCGACCACCGCGACCTCTTCGGCCGTAAGATCGGCATGTGCCGCCTGCGGCTCCAGCACCGCCTCCGCGCGCTGCTTCAGCGCCTCCGCGAGGCTGCCGTCGAGGTAGCCGTCGAAGATCGCCGGATGGATGTAGCACTTGCGGCACATCGCCGGCGTGTTGCCGAGCAGCTTGCTGACCTTCTCCACCGCGTGCAGCAGGTTCTTCTTGGCCTTCGCCTGGCTGTCGAACCGCTCCAGCTCGTGCAGCGCCAGGGCGGCCAGGTTGGTCGCCGCCCAGGTGCGGAAATCCTTCGCCGTGATGTCCTCGCCGGTGATCTCGTGCAGGTACTCGTTGACGTCCTGCGACGAGATGCCGTGGCGCTGCTCGTCCTCGTCGAGATACTGGAACAGCTCCTGGCCGTGGATGTCCTGCAGCCGCTTGAGGATGCCGGCGAGGCGCCGGTCACGCAGCTCGACATGCTGCTGGATGCCGTGCTTGGCGCGGAAGTCGAGCACCACCTCGGTGCCGCGTATCCGGGCGTGGCGGTTGCGCAGCGTGGTCAGGCCGAAGCTCTTGTTGGTCCGCGTGTATTCCTCGTTGCCGACGCGCATCAGCGTCTTCTCGAGCAGGGCCACCACGGTGGCCAGCACCTTGCGGCGCGGCAGGCCGGGCAGCCCCAGGTCGCGCTGCACGTTGGCGCGGATTTCCGGCAGCTTCTGGCCGAACAGCAGCATCTTGCCGTATTTCGCCTCGTCGCGGATCGCCCGCCAGTCGGCGTGGTAGCGATACTGCTTGCGGCCGCGGGCATCGCGTCCGACCGCCTGCAGATGTCCCCTCGGGTCGCGGCAGATCCAGACCTCGGTGTAGGCCGGCGGGATCGCGAGCTTGCGTATGCGCTGGATCACCGTCTCGTCGGTGACCGGCTCGCCGTCCGGCTGGCGGTAGACAAAGCCGTCCGCATCCTTCTCGCGCGTGATGCCTGGACGAGCGACATTGACGTAGTGCAGCCGCGCCGCCTTCGCCGCGGCGCGCGGGTCCGCCGCCGGCTCCACGTCACCTGCCGTGCCGCCATCCACCATGACCGTCCCTCGCCCTGCCTGTCGCCGACAACATCGCTCCGGAACGCGGGTTCCGCGTGGCCTCCCGCGCCCCCGGACGGGCTACGCCGCCGCCGGGCAGGAGCCGGACCGGGCCTGGATGCGCGGCGGCAGCGGCAGCCCGGCCACCCGCGCCCGCACCGCGTCGCCGAAGGCCATGAAGATCGCGCGCGAGAGCGCGTCGGTCTGGTAGTCGTATTCCGGATGCCACTGCACGCCGGCGGCGAAGCCTGGCGCCTGGGTCACCCGGACCGCCTCGACCACCCCGTCGGGCGCCACGGCCTCGACCGAGAGCTGCGACGACAGGCGGTCGATGCCCTGGTCGTGCAGCGAGTTGACCTGCACCCGGTCGAGCCCGTCGGCCAGACGATGCAGCAGGCCGCCGGCCATGAGCTCGACCCCGTGCGCCTTGCCGTGACGCAGCACGACGTCGGCCTCCACCGGGGCGGAATGGTCGAGCCGGTCGGGCAGATCCTGCAGGCGCTGATGCAGGGTGCCGCCGAGTGCGACGTTCAGCTCCTGGAAGCCGCGACAGATCGCCAGCACCGGCACTCCCGCCGCGATCGCGGCCCGGCTGAGCGGCAGCGTCACCGCGTCGCGCCGCTGATCCTCGGGGGTGCCGAGCGCGTGTGCGCAGCCGCCGTAGCGGTCGGGGCAGACGTTCGACCGGCTGCCGGTCAGGATCAGCCCGTCGAGACGGCTCAACAGGGTCTGGATGTCGACCGCCTCGCCGTTGGCGGGGATCAGCACCGGCACGCCGAGCACGACCCGATCGGTCACCTCCACGTAGGTGTCGGAGGCAGCGTGGCTCTCGAGCTGGTAGGGCCCGACCAGCTTGCTGCAGCAGGTGATTCCGATCAGCGGCTTCATCTCTCCGCCATCTTGGACAAGAGGAGTGAAGATTTGAAGAAAATCCTGCGGCTCTCCGCCTCTCAGCGATCCTGTTCGCCGATCGCGGTGTTGAACAGGCCCTGCGGCAGGGCCCCGCCCAGCACGATGTCGAACAGATCGACGCGGGTCTGCCGGCCCTGCGCGTCGATCACGCTCCAGGAGCGCAGCGCCAGCGGCTGCTCGGAGAAGATCAACGTCAGGCTGCCGTCGCCGGGTGATGCGGTGCGCACCAGGGTGAGCTGCAGCTGGCCGTCCGCGTGCTCGAAGCCGGTGACCGTGACGTCGCCGGACAGCGTGAGCTGCGGCCGCAGCAGCAGCCCGACCGGGGTCTTCTCCAGCGGCAGGGTGGTGGTCTGCTTCAGCTGGCTGTCGTTGAACACCATCTTGCCGCCGCCGGCGACCAGCAGCAGCGGGCTCGGCTTGTCGTACTCGAAGCGCATCCGTCCCGGACGGTCGAGCCAGACCCTGCCCTGGGTGGTGCGGCCGTCCGGGGCGATCTGCAGGAAGCGCGCGCGGAGCGTGGTGATCGCGCCCAGCGTCGCCTGCAGGCGCTGCACCCAGCCGCGATCCGCCGGCGACAGCGCGGCCGCGGCCGGCGCCTCCGGCTGTGTCTGCACCGGGACCTGAGCCCGCGCGCCCATGGCCGTCGAGGCCAGCGACAGGCCGAGGAGCGTGGCCCACACCCCCTGCCGGATCGGCCGCTCAGCCATCGTCGCGCCTCCCGAGATGACTCTCGATACGGCTGCAGGCCTGCTCCAGCCGTTCGCGCCCGACCGCGAAGCACAGCCTCAGGCAGCCCTCCCCGGTCGGCCCGAAGGCGAGGCCCGGCGCCAGCCCGACGCGCGCCTCGTGCAGCAGCCGGCGGGCCAGGGCCACGCTGTCGGTGCAGCCGGAGACCGCGAAGAAGCAGTACATCGCGCCTCCCGGAACCGGCACGCTGACCCCGGGGATGGCGCCCAGCCGGGCGCAGGCCAGGTCGCGCATCGCGCGGTAGCGCGCGACGCTGGCGGCGATGAACGGCTCGCCGGCCTCGATGGCCGCGATGCCGGCATGCTGCACGAAGGGCGGCGCGCAGGAGACGTTGAACTCGCTGATCTTGCCCAGTGCCGCCATCAGCGGCACCGGCGCGGTGATCCAGCCGAGCCGCCAGCCGGTCATCGCCCAGCTCTTGGAGAACGAGTTGATCCCGATCACGCGATCCTCGTCGGTGGCGATGTCGAGGAACGAGGGCGACGCCGGCCCCTCGAACACCAGCCGCTCATAGACGTCGTCGGCGAGGATCCAGATGCCGTGGCGCCGGCAATGCGCCAGCAGGATCTCCTGGTCGGGTCGGGTCAGCATCCAGCCGGTCGGGTTCGCCGGCGCGTTCAGAATCACCATGCGGGTCGCCGGCGACAGTGCCGCCAGCAGCGCGTCCATGTCGATCGACCAGCTCGCGCCGGCATCCAGCCGCAGCGGCACGGTGCTGACCTCGGCACCCATCACCCGCGGGATGCCGGCGAGGTTGGGCCAGCAGGGCTCGGGCACGACCACCCGGTCGCCCGGCTCCAGCAGCGCCTGGCAGACCAGCATGACCGCGTTCACGCCCGACGCGGTGACGCAGATGCGCTCGAAGGCGGCGCCGCGGCCCAGGCCCGTCTGGTAGGTGGCGATCGCCTCGCGCAGCGGGGCGATGCCGAAGTTGGAGTTGTAGAAGGTCTGCCCCTCATCCAGCGCCCGCTTGGCCGCCTCGCGGATGAAGCCGGGGGTGACCTCGTCGGGCTCGCCGAACCAGAGCGGGATCACGTCCGGCACCGCCGCACCCTCGGCGGAGACCGTGCGGATCAGCGAGCCCTGCAGCCCCTGCATCGAGGGGCGGGCGGAGGTCGGGTAGGCAGCCGGCGCCGCGGCCTGGATGCGGTTCAATGGCGGAAATGCCGCATGCCGGTGAACACCATCGCGACCCCGGCCGCGTCGGCGGCGGCGACCACCTCGGCGTCGCGGATCGACCCGCCCGGCTGGATCACGGCGGTGGCGCCGGCGGCGATGACCGCCTGCAGGCCATCGGCGAACGGGAAGAACGCGTCCGACGCCGCCACGCTGCCGCGGCTGAGCGGCTCGTCGAGGCCGGCGGCCTGGCCCGCCTGCTCGCTCTTGCCGGCGGCGATGCGCGCCGCATCCACCCGGCTCATCTGTCCCGCGCCGATGCCGACGGTGGCGTCGTCGCGGGCATAGACGATCGCGTTCGACTTCACGTGCTTGCAGACCCGGAACGCGAACACCAGGTCGGACAGCTCGCGGCCGGTCGGCGCCCGCCGCGTCACCACCTTGAGCATCGAGCCGTCGAGGCGGCCGGCATCGCGGTCCTGCACCAGGAAGCCGCCGGCCACCGAGCGCAGCGTCAGCCCGCCCGCGGCGGGATCGGCGAGGCCGCCGGTCAGCAGCAGGCGCAGGTTCTTCTTGCCGGCGAGGATAGCGCGCGCGGCCTCGGTCGCGTCCGGCGCCACGATCACCTCGGTGAAGATCGCGGCGATCCTCGATGCGGTCGCCTCGTCCAGGGTGCGGTTCAGCGCCACCACCCCGCCGAACGCGGAGACCGGATCGCAGCGCAGCGCCAGCTCCCAGGCCGCCTCCTGGCTGGCGGCGGTGGCGACGCCACACGGGTTGGCGTGCTTGACGATCGCGACCGACGGCTGCTCGAACTCGCAGGCGAGCTCGAAGGCGGCGTCGGTGTCGTTGAGGTTGTTGTACGACAGCGCCTTGCCCTGCATCTGGCGCGCGGTGGCGATGCCGGGCCGGTCGCTGCCGTCGAGGTAGAAGGCGGCCGACTGATGCGGGTTCTCGCCGTAGCGCAGGAGCTCGGCGCGCGTCCCGGACAGGCTCAGGCGGCGCGGCAGCGGGTCGCCGCGCTCGCGCGCGAACCAGCTCGCGATCGCCCCGTCATAGGCGCAGCTGCGCGCGTAGGCGGCGCCGGCCCAGGCCCTGCGGTCGGCCCGGGTGGTGCCGCCGAGCGCCCCCAGCGTCTCGATCAGGGCGTCGTACTGCGCGGGCTCGGTGAGCACGGCGACGTGGGCGTGGTTCTTCGCCGCCGCGCGGATCAGCGCCGGGCCGCCGATATCGATGGTCTCGATGCACTCGGCCGACGATGCGCCCGAGGCCACCGCCGCCTCGAACGGGTAGAGGTTGACGCACACCAGGTCGATCGGCGCGATGTCGTGCTCCGCCATCTGCGACCGGTGCGACGCGAGATCGCGACGCCCGAGGATGCCGCCATGGATCTGCGGCACCAGGGTCTTGAGCCGCCCGTCGAGGATCTCGGGGAAGCCGCTATGCGCGGAAACCTCCTTGACCGGCAACCCGGCCTCGCGCAGCGCCCTCGCCGAGCCGCCGGTGGAGAGCAGCTCCGCGCCGTGACGCAGCAGTGCGGCCCCAAGTGCCGCGAGCCCGGTCTTGTCGGAGACCGAGATCAGCGCGCGGCGGATCGGCACGATATCGGGGTCGGGGCCAGTGTCGGCGGCGGAGCTCATGCGGGCGGGCCTTCGCGGCGCAGGGGATCGGTCCGATCATGCGCCAGCTAGCGGTGCGTCTGGAAGTCGGCCTGCCATCTACCCCGGCAGGGCCGGACGCACAAACCCAGAGCGCCGCCAGCTGTCCGAACGTGCCACCTATCCGAACGTGAAGGTGAAGGCCTGCAGGCCCGCCTGCGGTATCGACAGGCGCAGCGCGTGATCGCCGTAGTCCTTGCTGTCGAACAGCGTGTAGAGGCGGCTCTCCCGCACCGTCACCGGCGGCTGCGGCCGACCGTCCACGGTGACCGAGACGGTGACCGGGGTGGGACTGCTCGCGACCATGAACACCTTGCCGGCGCGGAACTTCAGCGCCACTGCGCCCGCACCCTGGGCGAGCGTCGCGGTCTGGTCCGACAGGTCCCAGGTGCCCATCAGGGCGAAGCGGTTGCCCGGCAGCGGGGCGGGCACGCTGTAGCGCGCGGCACCGCGACGCGGCGGCTCCGGGCTCGCCAGCATCTGCACCCGCGCCAGGCCGAAATACATCTCCGGCGTGGCGATGCGCGACAGGTCGGCGCCGTTCTCCGCCGCCACCGCGGGACCGGCGGCGAGCAGCGAGCGGATCGCGTTCTCGGTCTCGTCGTAGCGGCCTTCGCCGAAATGCTTCAGCACCACGCGGCCGTCGCGATCGACCAGGTACTCCGCCGGCCAGAACTGGTTGCCGTAGGCGCGCCAGGTGGCGTAGCCGTTGTCCTGGGCCACCGGATAGTGGATGCCGAACCGCTGGATCGCGGTCCGCACGTTGGCGGCGATGCGCTCGAAGCCGAACTCCGGCGTGTGCACTCCCACCACCACCAGCCCGCGCGACCGGTAGCTGTCGTACCACCGGGTGACGTAGGGCAGGGTGCGCAGGCAGTTGATGCAGGAGTAGGTCCAGAAATCGATCAGCACCACCTTGCCGCGCAGCGCCGCCATGGTCAGCGGCGGCGAGTTCAGCCAGCCGGTGATGCCGGTGAACTCGGGCGCGGGGCCGTAGTCGGCGAGGCCCTCGCCCGCCGTCGCGTCGCCCGCGGCGCGGGCAGGTCCGGTCCAGGGCAGCCCGCCTGCGGCGGCGCTCAGCAAGGCGGCACGTCGGGTCAGGGGCATGTCACAGTCCCAGGTTGGCGTTGGGATAGAAGTTGGCGAGCCAGACCGTCACCAGGGTGTCGTACTGGTAGTACAGCGCCACCGCGATCAGGATCACGACCACCCCGAAGGCCTGCTGCAGACGGTGCGCGTAGCGGACGATGCTGCGTACCCGCGTGGTCACGTACTGGCCGCCATAGGCGATCGCGAGCATCGGCACGCCGGCCCCGACCGCGTAGGCCACCAGCAGCAGGGCCGACCAGCCGAGCCGGTCGGAGGTCGCGACGACGGTGAGGATGGAGCCGAGCACCGGCCCGGCGCACGGCGTCCAGACCACGCCCAGCGTGACGCCGAGGACGAAGCCGCCCCAGTTTCCCGAGCCGGCGCGCCGCCCGACCGCGTCGGCACGGTTGATCAGGCCGCCCAGGCGGGAAGCGAGCAGCTCGAACGGGCGCGGCACGATCATCAGTGCGCCGAACAGCACCAGCAGCACGATCGCAACCTGCCGCAGCACCTCCTGGGACGCGCCGAGGCTCTGCGCGAAGGCGCCGAACAGCAGCGCCACCACCGAGAAGCTCAGCACGAAGCCCAGCGTGATGAAGGCCGGGCGGGCGCGGCTGGTCTGACCGACCGACGCGCCGAGCAGGATCGGCAGCATCGGCAGGATGCACGGGGCCGCCACCGTGAGGGCGCCCGCCGCCAGGGCGAGCAGCAGCGCGGTCACGGCGAGCATCCTGGTGTTGGCGGTCTGGCTGTCATCGGCTCCATCTGCGGCCCCATCTGCACCTGCGCCCCATCTGCGCCTGCATGGCCCGAGGATATTCGCGCAGCACCCCGCCGGGTTACGGCGGCGGGCAAAAAGCCGGCAGGTGGCGCGCGGCCGCATGGTAGGGTAGCCCCATGCGAATGGGTGGCTTCGTGCGGGTCCGATGAGCGTCGCCACGGCAGATCGAGCGATCGGCTCGGCAGCGGCGCCGCCCCACATCGTCGTGATCGGCGGTGGCCTGGCCGGCGCCGCCTGCACCCTGCACCTGCTGCGCGACCACGATCCGGCGGTGCGGATCACGCTGGTCGAGCCCGCCGCCACGCTCGGCGCCGGGCTCGCCTACGCCACCGTCGACCCGGTGCACCGGACCAACGTCGCGGCCGCCCGCATGTCGCTGTTCCCGGAGCTGCCGGAGCATTTCGACGCCTGGCTGCGGGCGCAGGGCATGCCGGAGGCGGATCCCGAGGGCGTGCTGCCGGATGGGCGGCTGTTTCCACGCCGTGCGCTGTTCGGCCAGTACGTGCACGCCACCCTGCAGGCGGCGATCCGCGCGGCGCGCGCCGAGTTCCGCCACCTGCGGCAGAGCGCGGTCGCGGCATTGCCGGCGGCGCGGGGCTTCTCGGTGCGGCTGGACAACGGCGATACCCTGCAGGCCGACCGGCTCGTGCTCGCGGTCAGCCACACGGCGCCGGACCTGCCGCGCTTCCTGCGGCCGCTCGCCGGCGATGCGAGGCTGGTCGCCGATCCGTGGCGGCCCGGCGCGCTGGATCCGCTGCCGCGCGACGCCGAGGTGCTGGTGGTCGGGACCGGCCTGACCGGCTGCGACGTCGTCGCCAGCCTGCGCGCGCGCGGGCATCGCGGCCGCATCGTGGCGGTCTCGCGACGCGGGCTGCTGCCGCGGCCGCGCACGATGCAGCCGGTGTCGGGATACGGCAGCTTCGACCAGCCGGGCTCGGAGAGCGCGCTGGCGCTGCTGCGCCGCGTGCGCGGTGCGGTCGACGACGCGGCCCGGCTCGGCCGCCCCTGGGAGGACGTGATCGACGCGCTGCGCAGCCAGGCGCGGATCGTCTGGGACAGCCTGCCGATGGCCGAGCGTCGGCGCCTGCTGCGCCACCTCCGTCCGTTCTGGGACGTGCATCGCTACCAGTCGGCGCCGCAGATCGACCGGGTGGTGCAGGGCGAGCTGGCGACCGGTGGCCTGAGGCTGCTGGCGGCGACCCCGCTCTCGGCCAGCGAGGCGGAGAGCGGCCTGCACGTCGTGCTGCATCCACGCGGCACCCCGGAGGCGAGCCGGATCTCGCTGCAGGTCGGCGCGATCGTGAACTGCACCGGGCCCGGCCACCGCTCGGTGGTCGAGCGGCATCCGGTGCTGCGCGCGCTGCACGAGGCCGGCGCGCTGGAGGCGGACCCGCTGGCGCTCGGCATCTCGGTCGATCGTCGCAGCCGGGTGATCCGGCCGGGCGGCGCGGCCTGGGAGCGGCTGTTCGTGGCGGGTCCGCTGGCGCGCGGCACGCATGGCGAGCTGATGGGGCTGCCGCAGGTCAGCAACCAGCCGCGAGAGGTCGCCGCCGACCTGGCCCGCGACCTTCTGCCCGCCTGAGGCTGCCTGTCCGGCCGGGGCTAGTGCGCCTTGGCGAACTCCGCGACCAGCCTCGCCACCGATTCCGGGTCGGTCTGCTCGCTCACCCGCCTCGCGAAGCGACGGCATTCGTCGAGGTTCAGCGCGCGCACCGCCTGCTTGACCCGCGGCACCGCGGAAGCGTTCATGCTGAACGAGCGCAGCCCGAGCCCGAGCAGCAGCGGCATCACCAGCGGGTTGCCCGCCATCTCGCCGCAGCACGACACCGGCCGGCGCAGGCGCAACGCCGCCTCGGTGGTGTCGGCGATCAGCCGGATCACCGCCGGGTGCAGCGGGTCGTAGAGTGCCGAGACGTCGGCCGAGGCACGATCCACCGCCAGCGTGTACATCGTCAGGTCGTTGGTGCCGATGGCGAGGAAATCCGCCTCCAGCGCCAGCGCGTCGGCGCCGATCGCGGCCGCCGGGGTCTCGATCATCACCCCGAGCGGCGGCAGCCTGTCGGGCAGCTTGACGCCCTTGCGTCGCAGCCGCCTCGCCACCCGCTCGTAGATGGCGCGCGCCGCGCGCAGCTCGCCCAGGATGGTGACCATCGGCAGCATCACCCGCACCGGGCCGGCGCTGGAGGCGCGCAGGATGGCCGCGAGCTGTGTCTCCAGCACCGCGGGATGACGCAGCAGCAGGCGCAGACCGCGCAGGCCGAGTGCCGGGTTGAGGTCGCCGCCGCCCGGGGCGAAGCCGATATTGCCGAGCGCCTCGCTCTGCTTCTCGCCGCCCCAGTCGAGCACCCGGATGGTGGTGCAGTCCGCCCCCATCGCCTCGATCACCTCGCGGTAGACCGCCTCCTGCGCCGCCTCGTCGGGCAGGAACTCGGCGTTGATGAACAGGAACTCGGTGCGCAGCAGGCCGATGCCGGCGGCGCCCGACTGCGCGATCAGCGGCAGCTCCGTGGGCAGCTCGAGGTTGGCCTGCAGCTCGACCTGCTCGCCGCTGGAGAGTTCGGCCGGCAGCCGGCGCAGCCGGGCGAAGCGCTGCCGCTCGCGCGCGTAGGCCGCAACGCCGCTGCGCGCGCTCGCCAGCGTCGCCGGCGTCGGGTCGATCACCACCGTGCCGGCGGAGCCGTCGACGATCACCATCGCCGCCGAGCGCGCCGCCTCGGTCATGCCCGAGACGCCCATCACCGCCGGTATGCCGAGTGCGCGCAGCATGATCGCGGTGTGGTCGGCCTCGCCGCCCTCGTCGGTGACCACGGCGGCAACGCGCGAGGGATCGATCAGCGCCGCATCCGCCGGACGCAGCTGCTCGGCCAGCAGCACGGCACCGACCGGAATGGCGGTGAAGGAGCGGAACGGGGCGCGGGTGAGGTTTCGCACCAGCCTGCGGCCGATCTCGCGCACCTCCTCGGCGCGTCGCATGGCCGCCGCGGCGTCCTCGGTGTCGGAGGCGCCGCCGGACTGATCACGCAGCCGCAGCGACAGCGCTTCCGCCTCCTCGGCGACCGCCGCCTCGGCGTTCAGGCGCTCGTCGTGGATCCGGCGCGACGCCCCCCGCAGCAGCCGCGACGGGCCGAGCATCTGCCGGTAGGCCTCGAGCAGCGGCGCGATCTCGTGCTGGGTCTCCTCGGGAAGCAGGGCCAGACGGATGTTCAGCTTCTCGAGCTGCCGCAGCGAGCGTGCCACCGCGTCGGTCAGGCGGTCCGCCTCGGCCTGCTCGGCGCCCGGCTCGATGCGGTGCCTCGTCACCGGCACCGGCGCCTCGCCCGGCGCCGCGGGCCGGCCGATGGCGATGCCGGGAGAGATCGCAACGCCGCCGAGACGGCGCTCCGGGCGCCGGCCGGCGCCCGGACGCGACCTGGGCCCGGTCCGACCCTCAACCCTGCTCATGGAAGCCCGCCTCGACAAGGGCGGAGAGCGCGTCCAGCGCCTCTCGCGCATCCCACCCGTCGGCGATCAGCTCGATCTGCGCGCCACGGCCGGCGCCGAGCATCATCAGCCCCATGATCGAGCGGGCCGCCACGACCTCGCCCTCGCGCGCCACCTCGATCGAGGCGCCGAACTGCTCGGCCAGCGAGACGAACTTCGCCGCCGCGCGCGCGTGCAGGCCGCGCTGGTTGACGATGGTGACGATCCGGCGAACCGGTTCGCCACCGGGAGGCTGGTCGTCCGCTGAGCTCAGCGCACCGCCGCCTCGTCGAGCATGCGCGGGCTCAGCGGCGCGGCGCCGCTACAGCACATGGCGCCGCCGAGGCAGCTCGCAGGCAGGTGCGACGCCGCCGCGATGTATTTGCGGCCCGCGGTCTCGCCGATATCGGTGCACTCCGCGAGCGTGCGCTGCGAGCGGGTCTTGGCCAGCTTGACCAGCATCGGCAGGTTGACGCCGGCGATCACCTCGACGCCGCCGCGCTGCATCGCGGCGATCGCCAGGTTGGAGGGGGTGCTGCCGAACATGTCGGTCAGCAGCATCACGCCGTCGCCGGTATCGACCTGATCGATCAGCGCGGCCAGCGCCCGGCGGCAGTACGGGATCTGGTCGTCCGGGCCGATGCTCAGCGTGGCGACCTGCCTCTGCGGGCCCACCACGTGCTCCATCGCGGCACGAAGCGTCCCGCCGAGCTCGCCGTGGGTGATCAGCACCATGCCGATCATGCCGATCTGCCCGCACGCGCTAGTTCACGATGCATCACGATGACCGGGTACCTGACACAATCCAGAGCCTCATCCCCACTCGAACCCCCGACCGCGCCGCCGCGACCGGCCGCCTCGTCCAGCCGCCGCGCCAGAGCCTCGACCAGCGTCACCGAGCGGTGTCGTCCGCCGGAGCAGCCGATCGCCACGGTAACATATTTCTTACCCTCGGTAACGAAGCGCGGCAGCACCAATCGCAACAGATCGTGGATCCTGTCCAGGAAGGCGAAATAGTCCGGATCGCGCTCGACATGCCGGGCTACCCGGGCGTCCAACCCGCTGCATGCGCGTAATGTGGGGTCGTAGAACGGGTTACGGAGGAACCTGGCGTCGAATACCATGTCAGAATCGCGGGGCAGCCCTGCAGGGAACGCAAATGAGACGAGCGAGACGGTCAGCCTCGCGCGACCTTCCGCGCTGCCGCCGGCGTAGCGCGCCTCCACCAGGCGCCGCAGTTCCGGCGGCGGCAGCTCCGAGGTGTCGATAACCAGGTCGGCATCCGCGCGCAGCGGCGCGGTGAGCGCGATCTCGGCGTCGATGCCGTCCGACACCCGGCCGCCGCGCGCCAGCGGGTGGCGCCGGCGGGTGGCGGTGTAGCGTCGCAGCAGCACAGCCTCCTCGGCCGCGGCGAACAGCAGCTCGACGCGCAACCCGGGATCGCGGCGCAGCCCGGCCAGTGCGTGCAGCAGCGAGGCGGCGTCGAACCCGGCGGTCCGGGCATCGACCCCAATCGCCATCGGCGCCTCGCTGCGCCGGATGATCTCGCCGATCATCGAGAGCGGCGGATTATCGACCGCCTGGTGGCCGAGATCCTCGAGGACGCGCAGGATCGAGGATTTGCCGGCCCCGGAGAGGCCGGTGACCAGCAGGATGCGCCGGGCCTCGCTCACACCGACCAGCTCACGCTAAAGCGCCGGCCGGCTCACGCGAAGGCGCCGGCCGGCATCGCGGTGCGGCGCTGCACGCAATCCAGCGCGTGCGCCACCAGCAGGGCCGCCGAGGCCGGTTGCGGATCGAGCCGCAGCACCGGCATGCCGAGGGCGTGCCACGTCGGCTCGGGCAGCCTCGGCGGACGCGGGCCCAGCTCGCAGGCCAGCACCAGGCGAACCGGCGCCCGATGCGCGAGACGCAGGATGCCGAGGCCGCGCATCTCGACCAGCCCCTCCAGCCCGGGCGGCGGCGCCGCCAGACCCTGCTCGAGCTCGACCCGGTCGTCCGCCACCAGCGTGAAGCCGCGATCGATCAGCCGCAGCAACAGGTCGGACTTGCCGCAGCCGGAGGGACCGAGCAGCAGCACACCGGCATCGCCGCGCGCCGCGCAGCTGGCGTGGATCTGGGTCGTCACCGGGCGATCCTAGGCCAGCCGGGATGGGAATGGAATGAAACCCGCCCGCCGCCACGGCTCTCGGACCGCTGCCGGGACGGTTCGCGACCATGTTAAAAAAGATTGAGTTTACACTAATTGTGACGCAACTGTGACGCGCGCATGCAGGAGACGTCGCCGTGATGCTCGCCGAGCCGAGATCAGGTCAGGATCAAGCCCAGGACTGCCTGCCCCGCGCCGCACGGGTGCCGGTGACCATCGAGCGCCGGCAGTCGCGCAGCCGGCAGCCGGAGGTGCTGCTGCGGCGGGTGACCGGGTTCGACCCGGTGCGCGGCCGCTTCTCGCGCCATCTCTCCGAGCAGTGCCGGCAGGCGCTGCGCAACGGCGCGGCTTCGCTGGCCTCGGCCGGACTGTCGATGCGCGACGTCGTGCGCGTGACCTACCTGATGCAGGACGCGGACGGCTTCCCCGCCTGCTTCCCGCTGCTGCGCGACGCCTTCGGCGACGCCCGGCCGGGCGCCATGCTGCATCTGGTCAGCAGGTTTGACGTCGCGGACATGCAGATCGAGCTCGAGCTGCTGGCGCGCCGCGACGTCGCATGACCGGCGGCGGAGCCTGCGGTCTCGCGTCGGCCGATGCCGCGCAGCGCGACCGGCCGCGTTGACGCAGGGGCGGGCGGGACGATAGAAGCGCCGCTCTTGTGCAGCAGCCTCGGCCGGCAGCGTCGGACGGCCGTTGGCCGGTTCGTGGGGCTCAACCGCGATGGGTCCGGGCATGGATGTGGTAGCGCCGAAGAGCAGCGGCAGGGTTCGGGCTCGGGCGGACCGGGCTTCCGGCCAGCCCGACCGCCCGGTGTTCCGCATCGAGGACGAGAGCGGCCGGCTGCTGCGCCGGGTGCGCGACGCGCGCCATCCTCAGGAAGCCGTCGCGCTGTACTGGCGTACGGTCGGCGCGGCCACGCCGGGAGCGACGATGAGCAAGGATCTCGAGCGGCGCATCGGCCGTGCACGAGCCCAGCGCGAGGCGTTGCGGACCGAGGAGCTGCCGTTCGAGACGCAGGCGGCCGCCCCAGGATTGGCGGCAACCGGGCAGGCGGCAACAGAGCTGGCAATCCCGGGGCAGGCGGCATCGGAGCCGGTAGACGAGGACGAGGTCGCCGGGGAGGCGGCCGCTCAGGACGCGACACCGGCGCGGCGCGCGCGGCACAAGCCACCCTCGGCGACGCAGGACGACCTGTTCGAGGCGTCGGCGCCCGACGACCCGGCCGGTCTCGACGACGCCGGTCTCGACGACGCCGGTCTCGATGACGCCGGTCTCGATGACGCCGATCCCGGACCGCCCGCACCGTCGGCGGCAGCAGAGGGCGTCCCGGCACCGGCGCCGCCGCCCGACCCGGAGCCGCGCCTGCTCGATCCGCAGGACGTGCTGCTGCAGCGGATCGATCCACGCAACCTGCGCGCGACCGACCGCTCGGACGCCTATCTCTATCACGTCACCAACGGTCCCGACGCGGAGCTGGCGCTGCGGCAGGGGCTGCTGGTCAGCACCTCGGACCCGATGATCCTGACCGAGCGGCAGGGCGTCGGATACTGGCTGTCGGTGCTGGCCGAGGATTACGACTATATCCTGGACGGTCCGGCCGACTTCGTGGTGCTGCGGCTGCGTCGCCTGGCCGTGGAGGAGCTGCTCGAACCCGATCCGCACGCCTCACGCAGCGCCGGCTGTCCCTGCTACCTGCTGACCGGGCGGGGCTGAGCCGGGCTCAGCCCAGCAGGGTCTGCTCGATCAGCGCCAGCGCCCGGGTCGCATCGACGCCGACGCACACATATTGCGACGGGTGCGGATCCCATGCCGGGGTCGGAAAGGGTGGCCGCTCCGGCTTCTGGATGGTCTGGCCGGAGGCCAGGCCGCCGCAGATCACGCGCACCGGACCCTCGCGCAGGGTGAACAGGGTCGGGTCGACCGCATAGGCGACGGCGAGGCTGTCGTGGGCGAAGATCCCGTCGAGCTTGCGGGTGCGCTGGTGGAAGCCGAGATAGGCTTGCGACAGCTCGTGCAGCAGCCGTCCCTGCTCGCCGCCCGAGTCGCGCAGCCGGTCGAGCAGGAGCGTGTCGATCACCACCTCCTCGGTGACGTCGAGGCCGACGATGGTCACCGGCCAGTGCGCCGTGAACACGGCATCCGCGGCATCCGGGTCGCCGGCGATGTTGGCCTCGGCCACCGGCGAGACGTTGCCGGCATGGCCGTTGGTGCCGAACGCGCCGCCCATCACGATCACGCCCTGCACCAGCCGCGCGATCTCGGGATCCTTGTCGAGCGCCCGCGCGAGGTTGGTCAGCCGGCCGACGGCGATGATCGTCACCTCGCCCGGAAAGCTGCGGATCAGGTCGATCATCATGCGATGGCCGCGCCGGCCGTCGACGCGGCTGGACAGCGTCTGCGGGATCTCGATGCCGCCGAGCCCGTTGCCGCCATGCACGTGGTGCGCGTGCTGGCCGTGCTTGCCGAGCAGGGTGACGCCCGAGCCCTGCGCCACCGGTGCCGAGAAACCCAGCCGGTCCTTGAGGAAGAGCGCGTTGCGGGTCACCGTCTCGATGCCGGCGTTGCCGAGCACGGTGGTGACGCCGATCAGCTCGAGCTCCGGACGGCGGGTCAGCAGGGCGAGCGCCATCGCGTCATCCACGCCCGGATCGGTGTCGAAGATGACCTTGCGCATGGCGGTCCTCGTCAGGAGTTGGCCGCTCGTCAGGAGCTGACCTGAGCAAACCGCGATGCGGCGGCAAAGGCAACCATGACCCTATCGCAGGTTGTCGGTGCGGCGGATGAAGTCGGCGGCGTTGTCGTGCAGCTGCCGCAGCGAGGGCTCGTGGGCGTACACCATGTGGCCGGACTCGTACTGCCGGATCTCGACGTTGCCGGCGAGGCTCTTCGGGATTGGCAGGTGGCGCATCTCCCAGACCCCCTCGAAGTAGGGCGTCCCGAGATCGAAGTAGCCCTGGTTGAGCTGTATCCTCAGCTTGGGGTTGTATTTCATCGCACGGGCAAGATCGGGCAGCACGTTGGGCGCGCCGCGCACCGGCCGCTCCGCGTTGGGCGGCTGGTGCGTGAAGCTCCATTCACGGATGTTATGCGCGCTCACCTTGTACTCCATGATGCCGTCGCCGGCCGGGTCGCTGTCTCCGTAATGCAGCACCTTGCGGGCGTAGTCGTTGAAGGCGGAGATGTAGGCCGACGACATCGCCGCCCCCTGCGGATCGTATTCCGAGCGCTCCGCCAGCGGGTCCAGGGCCGGGCCGGAGAACCGGCTGTCGAGCCGGCCGGTGTTCATCGCCTCCGGACCCAGCAGGGTCTGCTCGAAATCGCCGCCGTTGACCCGCAGGTCGGCCCTCTCGATGTAGTCGACCGGCAGGCCGGTATAGTCGTGCAGCCTGGATGCGATGCGGTCGCGCTCGGCATCGCTCAGCGCGGTACCCTGCTGCAGCGCGCTGGTGTAGTCGGTCAGCGCGAAACGCTCGACCTCGCCCAGGAAGCGGCGCAGGTCGCCCGATTGGTTCGGCGTCTGGTTCGGCGTCTGGCTGGGCAGCTTGTGGTGGTAGAAGGCGGTCGCGGCGAAGCTGGCAACGCCAGGATATAGGGCTGGTCGACGCTCGGGTTGTATTGCGGCCCGTCGATGCTGTTGTCGTAGTCGAGGATCTGCGAGAGCAGCATCACGCCGTTGAGGTCGATGCCCTTGTCCTCCTGCAGCCTGCTCGCCACGATCGCGGAGCGCGTGGTGCCGTAGCTCTCGCCGAACAGGTATTTCGGCGAGTTGAAGCGGCCGAAGCGCGCCAGGAACTGCGCGATGAAGCCGGTGAAGGCGTCGGCATCCGGATCGATGCCGTAGAACGCATGCTCCTTGTCGCGGCCCTCGATGCGTCCGAAGCCGGTGCCGGGGGCATCGATGAAGACCAGGTCGCTCGCGTCGAGCAGGCTGTCGTCGTTGTTGACGAGCTGGTACGGCGCCGCATCGGTGTGGCTCGCGTCGGCGGTGATCACGCGCCTCGGTCCCAGCGCGCCCATGTGCAGCCAGACCGTGGCGGAGCCGGGACCGCCGTTATAGAGGAACGTGATCGGCCGGTTCTCCGGCCGCACGCTCTTCTTGAAGTAGGCGACGTAGAACATCTCGGCCTCCGCCGTCGGGTTCTTGGCGTCGGGCCTGGCGGCGTCGGAGGCATCGGCGGGATCGGCGTCGTCCCACTCCTTGGGATGCACGACCAGCGTGCCGGCGACCGCCTGGTAGTCGATCTTCTGGCCGCGCACCGTGACCGAGCCGTCCGAATTCTTCTGCTGCGGCGTGAAGTGCGGCGCCCTCGGGGCGGAGCCGGCCTTGGCCGCCGGCGCCGCCGCGCCGTCATCCGCGGCGCGCGCGACCGGCGGTGCCGATAGGGCGAGCGCCGCCAGCACGACGGCGAGACGGGTTCTGCGATGCGGCACGGGCGATCTCCCGGGTCGAGGACGCGGACGAGCCTCAGCTCGGCTGCCAGCCATCCAGCTTGAGCACTTCCCCGGCGAGATAGAGACTGCCGCAGATCAGGATCCGGCCGGCAGTCGGGTTCCCCGCGAGGATGGCGGAGATCGCCGCGGCCACGGTCGGACCGGCGACGACGCGGCCTTCGCCGGCCTGCATGATCGCCTCGACCGGCAGCGCCAGGTGCTGGCCCGGCTCGGCCACGGCATGAACGGTGTCGGCGCGGTCGAGCAGCGGCTGCAGGAAGCCGCGCGCGTCCTTGCTCTGCTTCATGCCGATGACGAGGTGCGCCGGCCGGTCGGTCCAGCCTTTGAGCACCGCGGCCAGCACCGTGGCGGCACCGGGGTTGTGGCCGCCGTCGAGCCACAGCTCCCAGCCCGGCGGCAGGCCGATCGCCAGACCGCCGGCGAGGCGCTGCAGGCGCGCGGGCCATGCCGTGGCGGCGAGGCCGGTCCAGCCGTGAGCGGGCACCGGCAGGCCGGCGGCTCGGAGTGCCGCCACCGCGAGCCCTGCATTCTCGACCTGGTGGGCGCCGAGCAGAGCGGGCCGCGGCAGATCGAGGCTGCCCTGCGCGTCCGCGTAGCGCAGCCCGCCCAGCCGCGGGTGGATGCTCCAGTCGCGGTCGCGGCACAGCAGGGCGGTGCCCGCGCGCGCGGCCGCGTCGGTCAGCACCGCCAGCACCGGCGCCGTCTGACCCGCGCTGACCACCGGCGTGCCGGGCTTGATGATCCCGGCCTTCTCGGCCGCGATCTGCTCGATGCGGTCGCCGAGGAAGGCCTCGTGATCCATCGAGATCGCGGTGATGACGCAGGCGGCCGGTGGCGGCAGCACGTTGGTGGCGTCGAAGCGGCCGCCGAGCCCGACCTCGATCACCGCGAGGTCGGCGGGCACGCGCGAGAACAGCAGGAAGCCGGCGGCGGTCAGCACCTCGAACACGGTGATCGGCGCGCCGTCGTTGACGCGCTCGATCTCCTCCAGCGTGCGGGTGAGGACGGCCTCGGACACCAGGCTGCCGGCGACGCGGAAGCGCTCGCGTATATCCACGAGGTGCGGCGAGGTGCCGACATGGACCCGCCAGTGCGACGCCTCGGCGATCGCGCGCAGGCCGGCGCAGGTGCTGCCCTTGCCGTTGGTGCCGGCGACGTGGATCACCGGCGGCAGTCGCCGCTCGGGATGGCCGAGCCTGGCCAGCAGGGTCTGCAGCCGGCCGAGCGAGAGATCGATCAGGGCGGGGTAGAGGTGGTGCAGCCGCTCCAGCACGCTGCCGGGACGGCCGACGAACTCCGGGCTCGGAGCGGCAGCGCTCATGCCGCTTGTTCGAGCGCTCCGGCGTCCGGGCCGCTCGCCGGCAGGTCGGGGCAGAGCAGGGCGATCAGCCGGCCCAGCGTGTCGCGCATCTCGGCACGCGGCACGACCATGTCGAGCATGCCGTGCTGCAGCAGATATTCGGCGCGCTGGAATCCGTCCGGCAGGGTCTCGCGCACGGTCTGCTCGATCACCCGCTGGCCGGCGAAGCCGATCAGCGCGTTCGGCTCGGCGAGCTGGATGTCGCCCAGCATGGCGAAGCTCGCCGTGACGCCGCCGGTGGTGGGGTCGGTCATGACCACGATGTAGGGCAGCCCGGCGTCGCGCACCATCTGCACCGCGATGGTGGTGCGCGGCATCTGCATCAGCGAGATCATGCCCTCCTGCATGCGGGCACCGCCGGAGGCGGTGAACACGATCAGCGGCGCCTGCTGCAGCACCGCCAGCCGGGCGGCGGCGACGATGCCCTCGCCGAGTGCCGCACCCATGGTGCCGGCTAGGAACTCGAACGCCATCACGCCCACCACGGCCTTGCGGCCGGCGATGGTGCCGTGCGCCACCACCAGCGCCTCGTCGAGATGGGTCTTGGCCCGGTTCTCCCGGAGCCGGTCGGTGTAGCGCTTCTGGTCGCGAAAGCCGAGCGGATCGGCGGGCGCGCGCGGCAGCTCGATGCGGGTGAAGCTGCCGTCGTCGAAGGTCCAGGCCAGACGCTCCTGCACCAGCGCGCGCATATGGTGGCCGCAATGCGGGCATACCTTCACCGTGCGCTCCAGCTCCTTGGCGAAGATCATCTGGTTGCAGGCGCCGCACTGGGTCCAGAGATTGTCCGGCACCTCGCGCTTGCCCAGCAGATTGCGTATCTTGGGACGGACATAGGTGGTGAGCCAGCTCATGCGCTCATCTCCGTGTTCTCGGGCAGGCGGGCTCGCCGCACCGCGCCGGCGAGGCTCGAGACCTGGTCCAGCACGCAGCGGACGGTGTCCGGCCCGGCTCGGCCCTGCTCGTCCAGCGAGCCGGCCAGGGTCTGGATCAGGGCGGAGGCAACCACCGCGGCGTCGGCGACGCGCACCGCGGCGGCCGCCTGCTCGGGCGTGCGCACGCCGAAGCCGATCGCCAGCGGAAGCCCGGTCGCGGCGCGCAGGCGGGGCAGTGCGGCGGCTAGGTCGGCCTGGCTCGCCGAGCGGGTGCCGGTGATGCCGGTGATGCTGACATAATAGATGAAGCCCGACGCGCCGCGCAGCACGATGGGCAGGCGGTGGTCACTGGTGGTGGGCGCCACCAGGCGGATGATGTCGAGGCCCTGGGCCTCGGCCGGCGCCTCCAGCAGGTCGGCCTCCTCCGGCGGCAGGTCGACCACGATCAGGCCGTCGACGCCCGCTGCCGCCGCGTCGATGCAGAAGCGCTCGGCGCCATAGCTCTCGAGCGGATTGAGGTAGCCCATCAGCACCACCGGCGTGGTCTCGTCGGCCTCGCGGAAGCGGCGCACCATCTCCAGCACGCGGCTTACCGTGGCGCCGCCGCGCAGCCCGCGGACGGCCGCTGCCTGGATGATGGGGCCGTCCGCCATCGGGTCGGTGAACGGCATGCCGATCTCGATCAGGTCGGCACCCGCGGCCGGCATGCCGCACAGGATCGCCAGCGCGCTGTCGAAATCCGGGTCGCAGGCTTCCAGGAACGGGATCAGCGCGCCACGCCCCTGCCGCGCCAGCGCTTCGAAGCGGTGCCTGATGCGGTGGGCGTGGCCGCTCACAGCGACACGCCCAGATGCCCCGCCACGGTGAAGATATCCTTGTCGCCGCGGCCCGACAGGTTCATCAGGATGATCTGCTCGGGGCCCATGCCGGGCGCGATCTTGGCCACGTGCGCCAGGGCGTGGGCGCACTCCAGCGCGGGAATGATGCCCTCGCTGCGGGTGCAGAGCTGGAACGCCGCCAGCGCCTCGTCGTCGGTGATGCCGACATACTCCGCACGGCCGATCTCGTGCAGCCAGGCATGCTCCGGACCGATGCCGGGATAGTCCAGCCCGGCGCTGATGCTGTGCGCCTCGGTGATCTGACCCTCCTGGTCCTGCAGCAGGTAGGTGCGGTTGCCGTGCAGCACGCCGGGACGGCCGCGGCTGATGCTGGCCGCCTGGGCGCCGCTATCCAGTCCGCGCCCGGCCGCCTCGACGCCGATCAGGCGCACGGACGGCTCGTCGAGGAAGGGATGGAAGATCCCCATCGCGTTGGAGCCGCCGCCGACGGCGGCGATCACCGTGTCCGGCAGCCGGCCCTCGGCTTGATGCAGCTGGGCGCGCGCCTCGTCGCCGATGACGCACTGGAAGTCGCGCACCATCGCCGGGTAGGGGTGCGGGCCGGCGACCGTGCCGATCAGGTAGTAGGTATCGGCCACGTTGGCGACCCAGTCGCGCATCGCCTCGTTCATCGCGTCCTTCAGCGTCCCGGCGCCGCTCCGCACGGCGTGCACCTCGGCGCCGAGCAGGCGCATGCGGAACACGTTCGGCTGCTGCCGCTCGACGTCGGTCGCACCCATGTAGACGACGCATTTCAGGCCGAACAGGGCGCAGACCGTCGCGGTGGCGACGCCGTGCTGACCCGCACCGGTCTCGGCGATGATGCGCGTGCGGCCCATGCGCCGCGCCAGCAGGATCTGGCCCATGACGTTGTTGAGCTTGTGCGAGCCGGTGTGGTTCAGCTCCTCGCGCTTGAGGTAGATGCGCGCCCCGCCCAGCGCCTCGGTCAGGCGGCGGGCGAACCAGAGCGGGCTCGGGCGGCCGACATAGTCCTTCAGGTGGTAGTCGAGGTCGCGGCGGAACTCCGGGTCGGCGCGGGCGGCCTCATAGGCCGCCTCGAGCTCCAGGATCAGCGGCATCAGCGTCTCGGCGACGAAGCGGCCGCCGAACACGCCGAAGCGGCCGCGATCGTCGGGGCCGTGACGCAGCGTGTTGGCGCGCTCGGCCAGCAGCACGCTCACCGCATGCGGCGCGGCCGGCTTCTCGTCGATACGGGTCAGTGCGCTCATCTCGGACCTCCCTTGGTCGCGGCCTTTCCTTAGCAAAGCGGGCCGCACGGGTCACGCCCGCACGGGCAGGCCCGCGCCTGTTGCTGCGGAGTCATCGCCGCCGGCCCATCGAAGGCCGCGCCCGGTTGTGCTGTTGTAGGATCGTCCACCCGATGCGGAGGTTTCATGTTCCTTGCCCGCCCGTCCGGTCAGGCGCCCGTTCCGGTCAGGGACGAGCGCGACTCGGAACTCGCAAGCTGGCTCGACCTGATCGAGCCGACCGATGCGGAATACAGCCTCGCGAGCCGGGTCGCGGGCCTGCGCATTCCGACACGCGAACAGCTCGAGGAGATCGAGACCTCCAGCAGGCTGCAGATCGCGGACGGCGTCTTCTACCTGTCCACGCCGCTGGTGCGTCGCCTCGACGACGAGGTCTCCCTGGTCACGCCGATCGGCTTCGTGCTGAGTGCCGACCGGCTGATCACGATCCGCTACACCGAGTTCAAGACGTTCGACACCGTCGGCAAGCGGGTGAGCGAGCAGAAGGGCAGCTGCAGCGCCGACGCCACCCTGATCCTGCTGATCGAGGCGATGGTCGACCGCCTGGCCGACACCCTGGAGCGGCTGAGCCTCGAGCTGGACGGACTCTCCAACCGCATCTTCCGGGCCAGCAGGCAGGAGCGCGGCGACATCGATCGGGCGCTGCGTGAACTGCTGCGCCACGTCGGCCGCTCCGCAGACCTGTTGTCGGACGTGCGCGAGAGCCTGCTGGGGCTGGGCAGGATCGCGCTCTACGTGGGCGAGAACGCCGTGCATATACCGCGTGGCACGGTGGGCGCCCAGCTCGCCACCATCGGACGCGACATCAACAGCCTGAACGACTTCGTGGCGCAGATGAACAACAAGGTGCAGTTCCTGCTGGACGCCACCTTGGGCTTCATCAACATCGAGCAGAGCAACGGCATCCGGCTGCTGACCGTGGTCAGCTTCATCGGCGTGCCGCCCACCCTGATCGCCAGCATCTATGGCATGAACTTCAAGAACATACCGGAACTGAACTGGACCTACGGCTACTTCTACGCGCTCGGAATGATGGTCGTCACCGTGATCGGGCCGCTGCTCGTGTTCTGGAGGAAGGGCTGGCTGGGAAGCCGCTGAGATGGCGGATGCGGCGTTCCCGGCCGCGGCGATACACTATTGACGACGGCCGATGACCGGCCCTAAGGTCCGCCCGTTCTGGTTGCAGGCACCATCGTCTCCACCAGGCTGTTCTCCGCTCGGAACGACGTTGGAAACAAGGCCGGGAGCCACTTCCGGTATATCCGACAGACGCTCCACTCAGGTCCGGACATCCCTACCGACCCCCTGAGGCAGCTCGTTCCCTCTCACTCGACCTGCCACTCGAGGCGTCCCAATGCACCTCGCCGAACTAAAGACCAAGTCGCCCTCCGATCTGCTGTCCTACGCGGAATCGCTGCAGATCGAGAACGCGTCTTCCCTGCGCAAGCAGGACATGATGTTCGCCATCCTCAAGAACCTCGCGGAGAACGACCAGGCGATCCATGGCGAGGGGACCCTGGAGATCCTGTCCGACGGGTTCGGCTTCCTGCGCTCGCCCGAGGCGAATTATCTGCCCGGGCCGGATGACATCTATGTCAGCCCGAGCCAGGTGCGCCGGTTCGGCCTGCGCACCGGCGATACCGTCGAGGGCCAGATCCGGGCACCGCGGGACGGCGAGCGCTACTTCGCGCTGCTCAAGGTCAACACGATCAATTTCGAACCGCCCGAGGCGGTCCGTCACCGAATCAATTTCGACAACCTGACGCCGCTCTATCCCGAGCGACGCCTGAAGATGGAGTTCGAGACCGCCGCCATCCCGGGCAAGGGCCACAACAAGGACTTCACCTCGCGGGTGATCGACCTGGTCTCGCCGATCGGCATGGGCCAGCGCGCCCTGATCGTCGCGCCACCCCGCACCGGCAAGACGGTGATGCTGCAGAGCATCGCCACCGCGATCTCGACCAATCATCCGAACGTGTTCCTGATCGTCCTGCTGATCGACGAGCGGCCGGAGGAAGTCACCGACATGGCGCGCTCGGTGAAGGGCGAGGTGGTCTCGTCCACGTTCGATGAGCCGGCGACGCGCCACGTCCAGGTGACGGAGATGGTGCTCGAGAAGGCCAAGCGCCTGGTCGAGCACAAGCGCGACGTGGTGATCCTGCTGGATTCGATCACGCGTCTCGCACGCGCCTACAACACCGTGGTGCCGTCGTCGGGCAAGGTACTGACCGGCGGTGTGGACGCCAACGCGCTGCAGCGGCCGAAGCGCTTCTTCGGCGCCGCCCGCAACATCGAGGAGGGCGGCTCGCTGACCATTATTGCGACCGCGCTCATCGACACCGGCAGCCGCATGGACGAGGTGATCTTCGAGGAGTTCAAGGGAACCGGTAACTCGGAGCTGATCCTCGACCGCAAGCTGTCGGACAAGCGCACCTTTCCGGCGATCGACATCACCAAAAGCGGCACCCGCAAGGAGGAGCTGCTGGTCGACAAGGGCTCCCTGTCGAAGATGTGGGTGCTGCGGCGCATCCTCTCGCCGATGGGCACCATGGATGCGATGGACTTCCTGCTCGACAAGCTGAAATACAGCAAGACCAACCAGGATTTCTTCGACGCAATGAATACCTGATGCCCGCAGCGGGACGGCTGGATCCCGCTCGCGTCGCAGCACTCAGTCCGGGATCAAGATCGTGCTGCCGGTGGTGGCACGGCTCTCGAGGGCGCGATGCGCATCCCCGGCATGGCTCAGGGCGAAGCGCTGCCCGACCAGGATCTTGACCGCGCCGCCGGCGACGATCTCGAACAACTCGGCCGCTGCGGCTTCCAGCGCTTCGCGCTTGGCGATGAAGGTCATCAGGCTCGGACGCGTCACGTAGAGGCTGCCGCGGGCGGCGAGCAGGCTGAGATTGACCCCCTGCACCTCGCCCGATGCATTGCCGTACGAGACCATCAGGCCACGCGGCGCCAGGCTGTCCAGGCTGGCCATGAAGCTCTCCTTGCCGACGCTGTCATAGACCACCGGCACCATCGCGCCGTCGGTCAGGCGCTTCACCTGTGCGGGAAGGTCGGTCAGGCCGACAATGGTATGGGTGGCGCCGTTCGCTCGCGCCAGTTCGGCCTTCGCCTCGGTCGAGACGACCCCGATCACGCTGGCGCCGATATGGCGCGCCCACTGGCAGAGCAGCAGGCCTACCCCTCCGGCCGCCGCGTGCACCAGGATGGTCTCGCCGGCCTGCAGCGGCCGCACCTGACGCAGCAGCGCCTGCACGGTGAGCCCGCGCAGCATCATGCCGGCGGCGGTCATGCTGTCGATCGAGTCCGGCAGCTTGATCAGGCGATCCGCCGCGACCACTCGGCGTCCGGCATAGCCGCCCATCGAGGAGCTGTATGCGACCCGATCCCCAGCTACCAGGCCTTCGACCTGGGCGCCGACCGTCTCGACCACGCCCGCGCCCTCCATCCCCAGCACCGCAGGAAAGCCGGGCAACTTGTAGATGCCGGTGCGAAAGTAGATGTCGATGAAGTTGACGCCGATCGCCTCCTGCCGGATCAGGACCTCATTGCCTGCCGGGTCGGGGATCGGCACATCCTCCCAGCTGAGGACGTCCGCGCTACCGTACTCATTGATCCGGATCGCCTTGGACATCACTGATTTCCCTCATGGTCGAGCAGGAACCGCTTGATGGTGACGCCCTCCGGACCGGTGAAGCCGCCGATTCCGCTGCGGGCGACGACGCGGTGACACGGGATCAGGATCGGCAGCGGATTATAGCTGTTGGCCTGCCCGATCGCGCGCGCGCATCCGCCAACCACGACGGCGATTTCCCCGTAGGTGCGGGTCCTGCCGAACGGGATATGACGCAGGGCGGTCCAGACCTTCAGCCGGAACGCCGTGCCGGAGGGCGCCAGAGGAAGATCGAATGCCTCCAGCTGCCGATCGAAATAGGCATGCAGCTGTTCGCGGGCGCGGCGAAGCAGCGCGGTCTGCTGCTGCGCGCAGCCCCAACCCCAGTCAAGCGACACCAGCCCTTCATCCTCCTGCGCCAGGGTCAAGGCCCCGAGCGGGCTGTGCAGAGATAACTGTGGCACTCCGGGCTCCGATCCTGCACCCATCGCACGGCACAAGAGGGCGGGTGTCAAGCAGCGGTCGAGCCGGTATCCGGTCAGGGAGGATCCGGTCGACCCCTGGCTTTGCCGCCATCCGCGACACATCTGCAGGCGGACAGCTTGACCGGAGGTGGATTGGCAATGCCGGTGACGGAGCGCACGATATTCGCGCTGGCGACCGGAGCCGGTCGGGCGGCGATCGCGATCATGCGCATCAGCGGGTCGGATTGCGGGATGATCCTCGATCGCCTGTGTCGCGGCGCCAGACCCGCGCCGCGACAGGCCGCCTTGCGCAGCCTGTGGTGGTCCGATGACCTGCTCGACCGTGCGCTGGTGCTGTGGTTTCCGGGGCCGAACAGCTACACCGGGGAGGATAGCGGCGAGCTTCACCTGCACGCGGGGCCCGCCGTGGTCGAGGCGGTCGCCGACGCCCTGGTCTCGCTCGGCGCTCGTCCGGCCGAACCGGGAGAATTCACCCGTCGCGCCTTCATGCACGGTCGGCTCGACCTGCTGGAGGCGGAGGGAGTGGCCGACCTGATCGACGCCGAGACCCAGTCGCAGCGTCGCCAGGCCCTGCGGCAGACGGAGGGCGCGCTCAGCACCCGCTACCAGGACTGGGCGCGTCGCCTGCGCTCGATCCTCGCCCAGCAGGAAGCGCTGATCGATTTTCCAGATGAGGATCTGCCGGTGGAAGTCGAGGACGGTCTGCGGCGCGAGTTGAGCGTGCTGATGTCCGAGATGGATATGCATCTGGCTGGCGGAGGCCCGGGCGAGCGGCTGCGTCGTGGCCTCGTCTTTGCGGTGGTGGGCGCTCCCAATGTCGGCAAATCGAGCCTGGTGAATTTCCTTGCACAACGTGAGGCGGCGATCGTCTCGTCCACGCCCGGCACCACCCGCGACGCGATCGAGATCCGGATCGTGCTGGGCGACGTCCCGATCACCCTGGTCGATACCGCGGGCCTGCGCGAGACCTCGGATGCGGTCGAGGCGGAAGGCATCAGGCGGGCGCGACGCCACGCCGAGCAGGCCGACCTAGTGCTGCGCGTGGTCGACCCCTGGTCCACGGCTGTCGCGCGCGACGATGGCGAACTCGTCATTTGCAATAAGGTCGATCAGGCACCGGCGCCTGTGGGGATCATCGGCGTCAGCGCCGTCACCGGCACGGGGCTCGCGCACTTGGTCGACATCCTCTCGCAGCGGGCTCGGATGCTCACCGCGCATGGGGGATCCGCCCCGTTGACCCGGGCCCGCCACCGCGCCGGCATCCGGGAAGCAGCCGCGTGTCTGGCCGAGGCGGAGAAGGCCGGATGGCCGGAGCTCCGCTGCGAGGCGATGCGGCTGGCGATGCGGGCACTGGGCGGCCTGACCGGAGTGGTCAGCGTAGAAGATCTGCTAGACACCGTGTTCGGACAATTCTGCATCGGCAAGTGAGACGAGGCGCGTGACCGAGATGACCAGCCTGTACGACGTGATCGTGGTCGGTGGAGGCCATGCCGGCTGCGAGGCGGCGGCGGCCTCCGCCCGTGTCGGAGCCAGGACGCTGTTGCTGAGCCATGATCTCGGCACCATCGGCATGATGTCCTGCAATCCCGCGATCGGCGGCATCGGCAAAGGCCACCTCGTCCGCGAGATCGACGCTCTCGACGGGCTGATGGGTCGCGCCGCCGACCACGCCGGGATCCACTTCAAGCTGCTGAACCGCTCCAAAGGTCCCGCGGTGCAGGGACCGCGTGCCCAGGCGGACCGGTCGCTGTATCGCGCTGCGATCCGGACGCTGCTGGCGGAAACCAGCGGCCTCGCCCTCGCCTCGGGGTCCGCCGACGATCTCATGATCGACGCGGATGGAAATGTTTGCGGCGTCGTCTGCGGCGATGGGCGTCGGCTGCGGGCCGGTGCGGTCGTGCTGACAGCGGGAACCTTCCTGCGGGGCACCATCCATGTCGGACGATGGAGCCAGTCGGCCGGACGCGTCGGCGAGAAGCCGGCGATCCGTCTTGGGGCGCGTCTGGAGGCGCTGGGACTGCCGATGGGACGCCTCAAGACCGGCACGCCGCCGCGGCTCGCGCGCGACAGCATCGACTGGGAGGGCCTGGCGGAGGATCGCGGCGACCGAGTGCCGGAGCCGTTCAGCCGCTTCACCAGCCGGATCGACACGCCGCAGCTTTCGTGTCGGATCACCGCGACCGGGCCGCGCGCGCATGCGATCATCCGCGAGAACCTGCAGCTCTCCGCCGTCTATGGCGGCTCCATCGCCGGCCGCGGACCACGCTACTGCCCGTCGATCGAGGACAAGGTGGTGCGGTTCGCCGAGCGCTCCAGCCATCAGATCTTCCTGGAGCCGGAAGCCCTGCCGGGCAATCCCGGCGGCGACCTCGTCTATCCCAACGGGATCTCCACCAGCCTTCCCGAAGCGGTGCAGGCGCAGCTGATCGCCACCATCCCCGGATTGGAGCAGGCGCGGATCGTCCGTCCGGGCTACGCCGTCGAGTACGATTACGTCGACCCGCGTGCCCTGTCGCCGACGCTGGAGCTTCGCGCCCTGCCGCGGCTGTTCCTTGCCGGTCAAGTCAACGGCACGACCGGCTACGAGGAGGCGGCGGCGCAGGGGATACTCGCCGGGGTCAACGCGGCGCGGCTGGCCGGCGGCGGTGGACCGGTCACGGTGGATCGCGGCGTCGGCTACATCGGGGTAATGGTCGATGACCTGACGACCCAGGGGGTGAGCGAGCCTTATCGCATGTTCACGTCGCGCGCGGAGTTCCGTCTCAGCCTGCGTGCGGACAACGCCGATCTCCGCCTCACGCCTCTCGGCGCGGCGTGGGGCTGTGTCGGCGCCACCCGTGCCGGCTTGCTCGACGCCGATCAGGCCATGATCGACGCGGCGATGCGGCGCGCCGAACAGGAGCGCTTCGCCTATACCACGCTGCGGCAGCATGGCATCGCCGCCACCGCGGACGGACGTCGCCGTTCGCTGACCGAAGTTCTTGCCGGTGGCAGCGAGGCCGAAGCTCTGGCCCCGCTGTGCCCCTGGCTCCTCGAGTTGCCGGCGCGGGTGCGCAGGCACGTAATGACCGAGGCGCGCTACAGCGGCTATCTCGGCCGACAGGCGCGCGAGATCCGGCAGCTCGCCGTCGAGAGCGCGATCGCGCTGCCGCGGGATCTCGACTACGCGACCATCGGCGGCCTCAGCACCGAAATGCGGGAGCGCCTGTCGGCGGCGCGACCCGCGAGCTTCAGCGCGGCGCAGCGGATACCCGGCGTGACACCCTCCGCGCTGATGGCGCTGCTGGTCTATGTCCGTGCCCAGCCTGTGGATAGTTTCACGTGAAACATCCGGCGGCGGCGGAGCTCGAGGCGCTTCCCGGCGAGATCGTGCTGCGGCTGCAGCGTTTCGCCAGCCTGCTGGCCCGCTGGAACAGCCGCATCAACCTGATCTCGCCTGGCGACCTGGCGAAGCTCTGGCCACGTCATATCTGCGACAGTCTGCAGCTGGCGACGCACGTGCCACACGCTGCCACGATCACCGATCTCGGTTCCGGCGCGGGCTTCCCTGGCCTGATCCTGGCGATCCGCACCGGCAATCCTGTGACCTTGATCGAGGCCGATACACGTAAGTCGGCCTTCCTGCGCGAAGCCGCGAGAGAAACCGCGACCCGCGTGACCATCCTAAATGCGCGGATCGAGAATGCGACGCCCGCCCGGGCTGCGGTCGTCACCGCCAGGGCTCTGGCACCGCTGCCGGCACTGCTGCACTGGGCGGCGCCGCTGCTGCTGCCATCGGGATCATGCCTGTTCCTGAAGGGCAAGTCGGTCGAGGATGAATTGACCGAAGCCGCAGCAAGATGGCACATGACGGTCAGGCGATCGCCGAGCCGGACCGATCCGGATGGGGTGATCCTCGCGTTGAGCCACATCCGGCGGATCGGAAGGCATGAAGGCTCGCCGAGCGCCTGATCAAGAGGGCATCATCTCGAACATCATCGCCATCGCGAACCAGAAAGGCGGCGTGGGCAAGACGACGACGGCAATCAACCTCGCGACGTCGTTGGCCAGCGTTGGCCACCGCATATTGCTGATCGACCTCGACCCGCAGGGAAACGCATCGACCGGCCTGGGCATCGAGTATGGCACGCGCCGGGCCGGCAGCTACGCGTTGCTGGCGGAAAACCAGCCTCTCGATCGGCTGGTGCGGCAGACCATGATCCCGGGACTTTCCCTGCTGCCGGCGGACACTGATCTGGCAGGTGCCGAGATCGAGCTCGTCACCTACGAGCGGCGCGAGTTCCTGCTGCAACAGGCCCTGGCCGCCGACGAGGGCACCGCACTTCCTTACGACATGGTGCTGCTCGATTGCCCGCCCAGCCTCGGCTTGCTGACCTTGAACGCGCTGGTCGCGGCAGATGCGGTGCTGGTTCCGCTGCAGTGCGAGTTCTTTGCGCTGGAAGGCGTCAGCCACCTGGTGCGCACCATCGACCGTGTCCGGCGTGCCTTCAACCCGGGTCTGCAGTTGCAGGGCCTGGTGCTGACGATGTTTGATCGGCGCAACAATTTGTCGGAGCTGGTCGCGGAAGACGCGAGAGGCTTCTTCGGCGAGCAGGTGTTCGAGACGATGATCCCGCGCAACATCCGGATCTCCGAAGCGCAGAGCCATGGCAAACCGGCCCTGCTCTACGATCCCCGTTCCAGCGGATCGATCGCCTACGTGAGACTGGCGGAGGAACTCGTCGACCGCATGCGGCGCGGCGCCGGCAGGAAAGCGCCTGTATGACGAAGAAGGAGCCACCCCCCTCGAGGCTGGGACGCGGTCTCGCAGCGCTGCTCGGCGAGGCGCCACCCGCGCTGGGCAAGCAGGGGCGTGAGGCGGAAGCGGCGATCCATAGCCTGCCGATCGAGGCGCTCGAGGCGGGTCCCTTCCAGCCGCGACGCTCGATGCAGCCGGAGGCGCTGGCCGAACTGGCCGCGTCGATCCGCACGCGCGGGATCCTGCAGCCGATCCTGGCGCGGCCGCATCCGCAACGCGGCGGGATCTACCAGATCATCGCCGGAGAACGCCGCTGGCGCGCGGCGCAACAGGCCGGGCTGCACGACGTGCCGGTGCATGTGCGTCATCTCGACGATGGCGACGCGATGGCTGCGGCGCTGGTCGAGAACCTTCAGCGCGAGGATCTCGATCCGATCGAGGAGGCGGAAGGGCTGCAACGGCTGATCGCTGATTTCGGCCTCTCGCACGATGAGCTCGCCGGCGCCATCGGCAAATCGCGCAGCCACGTGACCAACACCGTCCGCCTGCTGCAACTTCCTCCAACGGTGCGTAAGGAGGTGCAGAACGGCGCGCTCAGCGCCGGTCACGCCAGGGCGCTGCTTAGCCATCCTGATCCCGGCAGAGCCGCCCTCGCGGTGATCGCACAGCGCCTGACGGTACGTCAGACGGAAGCACTGGCGCAGCAGCATGCCGCCCACGCCGGGCTCAACCCGGCCTCCACGCGGTCGAGATCCGACGATGCGGGGCGCAAGGATCCCGAGATCGCGGCACTGGAACGCAGCCTGCGCGACAGGCTGGGCCTGCGCATCCAGGTGCTGTTCGACGGCAGGGGAGGCAGCCTGCGCATCCATTACGATAATCTTGACCAGCTCGACGGCGTGCTGGCCCTGCTCAACGGCTGAGGCGGCGCGATGCGCCCTTGCGCTCCCAGCAGGCCTGCCCTACTTCCGCTGCGTCCGGACTGCTGCTATAGGCCGGCACCCGCAAGACAGCGCGGGCGCATAGCTCAGTTGGTAGAGCAGCTGACTCTTAATCAGCGGGTCGTAGGTTCGAATCCTACTGCGCCCACCACGCCCGTGCGGGCGGCGGCGTGCAGAACCGTAGCGCCGCGGCGCTCAGAACGGCTGAACGATCGCCATGACGACGATCACCAGCATCAGCGCCGTAGGGATCTCGTTTGCCGCCCTGTAGAAACGTTGCGGCCTCGTGTTGCGGTCCTCGGCGAAGGCGCGCCGCCAGCCTGCACATGCGGCGTGGAACCCGGCCATCAGCAGCACGCCGCTCAGCTTCACCCACCACCATCCCGCGTGCCAGTCGACCGCGCCGGGGGTCAGCACCAGCATCAGGCCGAAGAAGAAGCTGGAGATCATCGCAGGATTCATGATCTGCTTGAGCAGCCGGCGCTCCATCACCTTGAACAGCTCGCTCTGCACCGAACCTGCCGCCGCCGTGCAGTGATAGACGTAGAGGCGCGGCAGATAGAACAGGCCCGCCATCCACGCGATGACGGAGATCACGTGCAGCGCCTTCTCCCACAGCAGGTAGGGACCGAGTGCCTCGATCATGACGCAGCCTCGAAGAGGCGCAGCCGATGCTGCGGCAACCTGACCGATCCGGTCTTGCAAAACTTCAGTTTTGTGCAATGCCTTGCCATCAAGACGACACATCGCGCGTATGTGGGCGCTGGCCAACCCCTGGCCACGGCACTCCTGCGCGATCGGTCGGCACCAGGATCATCAGACGCCGCTGTGCTCGTCCCGGACCGATCTCAGTCAAGCCTCACCCGATCGACCAGCGCCCCGACATGCTCGGGCGGGGTCTGCGGCATCACACCATGTCCCAGGTTGAAGATATGCGGCCTGCCGCGCATGGCGGTGCGTATCGCGTCCACCTCACGCGTCAGGGCAGCACCCCCGGCCACCAGGCAAAGCGGGTCGAGATTGCCCTGCACGGTGATCCCTGCCGGCAGCAGGCCCGAGGCCAGCTCGAGGTCTGCCCCGGTATCGAGTCCGATCGCCTGCACGCCGGTCTGCGAAGCGTAGCGCCCGATCAGCAGCCCGCCGAGGCGGGGAAAGCCGATGATCGGAATATCGGGGTAACGCGCCCGGATCGCCAGCACGATGGCACGGGTCGGCGCGATCACGTGGCGATGGAACTGCGAAGGCGGCAGCAGTCCGGCCCAGCTGTCGAACAGCATCACGGCCTCCGCTCCGGCCTCGATCTGGTCGCAGAGCATCGCCGCGGTGCTCCGTGTCAGCAGCTCGATCAGTCGATCGAACAGCACCGGGTCCGACAGCGCCATGCCGCGCGTGATGGCGAACTCGCGCGAGCCGCCGCCTTCCACCATGTAGCACGCCACCGTGAACGGCGAGCCGGCGAAGCCGAGCAGCGTCGTCTGGCCGCCCGCAGCGACTCCGATCGATCCCGGCGCATCGAGGCTGCTGCGCAAGCGGCGCAGCGTCTCCATGACCGGCGCGGTGCGCTCGGCCACGCGCGAAGGGTCCAGCCGGGCGAGGTCGGCGGCGATGCGGATCGGTTCCAGCACCGGCCCGGTGCCGTCGACGAACTCGAGCTTCTGCCCCATCGCCCAGGGCAGGATGAGGATGTCGCTGAACAGGATCGCGCCATCCATGCCGAACCGACGGATCGGCTGCAGCGTGATCTCGGTGGCGATATCGGGAGTCATGCAGCGGGTGATGAAGTCTGCCTGCGCACGCAGCGCGCGGAATTCCGGCAGGTAGCGGCCGGCCTGTCGCATCAGCCATACCGGCGGCGGCCACACCGCTTCCCCACCCAGCACACGCAGCAATCGCTTCGTGCTCATGACCCCACCTTCGTCCTCGACGAGCCCACCTCTAAACATGAAAGAAGGAGAAAGAAATGGAGGTGTAGGTGTTGATGCCTGTGGATGACGGGGTACCCGGGTTTCGCGAAAGGTACCCCGCTTTCCCCACAGCGTGTACAACTTCCGACTCCTGAGCGGAGCGGGGATCTTCGCATCCATCCAGTTCCTGTCGACAGCAGGCTGTGTACAACCCCCCGTACCGCCGTACGGCCGCTTCGTCCCCGCGACTCCCCGGCCTGACGTCGCGCGGTGCTGACCATCCCCGTGTACCCCATTATCCTCACAGCGATGCACGAGCCCGACTCACCGCCCCAGCCCTCGACGGTCGCCTCTCCTGCCCTCCAGGCGGCGTGGCCGCCGCTGATCCTCGCGAGCGCTTCGCAGACCCGTCTGTGCCTGTTGCGCGATGCCGGGCTGAGCGTCGCGGTGCGACCGGCCTCGGTCGACGAGGCCGCGATCAAGCGCCTCGCCCGCGACGCCGGCGAGGGTCCGGATCGGACCGCGCAGCTTCTCGCCGACCGCAAGGCGGCATCGGCCGGCGATCCCGGCGCGATCGTCATCGGCGCGGACCAGCTGCTGGTCTGCGAGCGAAGCTGGTTCGACAAGCCCCGCAGCCTGGCCGAGGCGCGCACCCAGCTGCTGGCGCTGCGTGGGCGGCCGCACGTGCTGCACACCGCACTCGCGCTGTCCCGGGACGGCCGCGTGATCGGCCGCCACGTCTCGCGGCCTCGGCTGGTCATGCGCAGCTTTTCCGAGGCGGCGCTGGATGCCTACCTGGCCCTGGAGGGCGAAGCCGTGCTGTCGAGCGTCGGTGGCTACCGACTGGAAGGTCCAGGGATCCACCTGTTCGAGGCGGTCGAAGGGGAGCACGCGGCGATACTCGGCCTGCCCATGCTGGCGCTGCTCGACATGCTGCGTCGCCACGGCGTGCTCGCAGGGTGACCGGCCGGCTCGCCCGGGCGGCGACGGATCGGCACTTGCCACTGCACGGTCGGCGGATTATACGGCCGCCTCTCGTGAGCCGCCCGTCGAGGCTGACGAGGCGCGGGGCCGTAGCTCAGTTGGTAGAGCGCCTGAATGGCATTCAGGAGGTCAGGGGTTCGATTCCCCTCGGCTCCACCATCGGCGCGGGTGCGGGCACGCCGAGGCGACGGAACACCGTGATGCCTCGGAATCGATGGTTGGTGCTTTTCCACATCCCGATGGTCGCCTCGACCGCGAACATGTTCGCGCGATACATCGGCAGCACCTGATCCAGCCAGACCACGTGGGCACCCGGCGACAGCCGATACAGCGCCTTGATCACCCGCTTGCGCTTGATCATGCTGGTTCCGTAATGCTCGCAATCCTCGACCGAGTACGGAGGATCCGCCAGGACCAGGTCGTACTGCTCGAGCGGCACGGCCAGCAGGGTCTGCGCGTCATCGAGATAAGTGGGCTTGAGCAACGGATTGCAGTCCACCGTGTCGCCGGGGAACTCCGCCAGATCGACCCTGCCGCTGAACAGGTGGAGCACGCGCGTCTTGTCGGGAAACAGCGAGCGGATGCGACGCAGGTAGGTGGCGGGATAGCCGCCGTGATAGCTCGACTTGACGCGGTAGTCGTTCCCCATGATCCAGGTGCCGACGACCCGGCCGTCGCCGCCGATGAAGAGGTTGCGGGGGAAGCCGGTCTCCAATGTGTAGTTGTCGATCCGGTCCGACCAATCCAGCCGGGAAGAATGCGTCACCAGATGGTTCATGGTCTCGCCAGTACCCTCGCGGCGGCGACAGTAACAGCCTTTTCATCCCCCGTCCGAGATCGGTCCGACCGTTCGTCGCGATGCGCTCCGCGACATCGCGCGACGTGACGCGCTCGCGCGCCGGGTTGCGGGACCATATCCAGGTGCGGCCGGTCGCGAGGTCAGCGTGCGCTAGGATCGGCGCGCGATGGGCGCATCAAGGGCCGGACGTGCGCCACCGTCGATTCCGCGAGTGCGGTGAGGTGGTAGCCGCCCTCCAGGATCGAGACGATGCGGCCGCCACAGTGGCGGTCGGCGATCTGCATAAGCGCCGTCGTCACCCAGGCGTAGTCGTCCGCGTCCAGCTCCAGCTGCGCCAGCGGGTCGTCGCGGTGCGCATCGAAGCCGGCGGAGACCACCAGCAGCTCCGGCGCGAAGCGATCCAGGGCCGGCAGGATGGTCTCCCGCCAGCCGCGTCGGAACGCGGCCGACCCGCTGCCGGGCGGCAGCGGCAGGTTGAGCACGTTCTCCGCGACACCGCGTTCGCCGGCGTCGCCGGTACCCGGATAACAGGGCCATTGATGCGAGCTGGCGAAGAACAGCTCCGGATCGTCCTGCAGCATCGCCTGCGTGCCGTTGCCATGATGCACGTCGAAATCCGCGACCGCCACCCGTCGCAGCCTCCAACGCGACCTGGCGTGCATCGCCGCCAGGCCGGCGTTGCCGAACAGGCAGAAACCCATGGCGCGGCCAGGTTCGGCATGGTGTCCGGGAGGCCGCACCGCGGCGAACGCGGCGTCGGCCCGTCCGGTCATCACCGCGTCGACCGCAGCGCAGGCGGCTCCGGCGGCGCGCAGGGCCGCCTCGGCGCTGCCGGCGCTCATCACCGTATCGGCATCGAGCGGCTGCAGATGCGGCGCTGCCGGCCGGATCGACAGGATGCGCTCCACGTAGGCGGCCGGATGGACCAGCTCGAGCTGCGCGCGGCTGGCGGCTGGCGGCTCCTCGCGTCGCACCGCCTGGAAATCCGGATGCTCCAGCGCACGCCAGATCGCGCGCAGCCGGTCCGCGCGTTCCGGATGCCCCGGACCGGTATCGTGCCCGAGGCAGGCGGCGTGGGTGAACAGCGAAAGCATCGGCCGGATGGTGCGAGACAACCACCCCGGTGGCAAGCGGATCCAGGATCGGGGCGCCGGTGCAGAGCGTCGCATGGACGAGGCCGGGCGTTCCATGAGAGCTTCGAAGCCTGGACGGTGATGCGTGGGATCGGGGACGGGGATCGAGGAGCACGATCTGATGATGAGCGATGCCTCCGACGACGAGCTGTCCCGTTCGAGCCCTCCGCAAGCCGACTGCGCCGCTGGCGCTGTCGCCGCGCGCCCGGCAGGCCCGGATCGCGGCGCCGACCCGTTCATCGCCGCGGTGCGGGCGACGCCGATGCCGATGGTGATCTCCGATGTTCGCCTGCCCGACAATCCGCTGATCTTCGTCAACGATGCCTTCTGCCGCCTGACCGGCTACGCCTACGAGGAGGTGGTCGGCCGCAATTGCCGCTTCCTGCAGGGTCCGGACACGGATCCGGTAGCGGTCGGGCGGATCCGTGACGCGATCCGGACGGTCCGGCCGATCGAGATCGACATCCGCAACCACCGCAAGGATGGCAAGCCGTTCTGGAACCGCCTGCTGATGGCGCCGGTGCACGATGCCGACGGCAACCTGGCCCACTTCTTCGCCAGTCAGTACGACGTCACCGCCGAGCGCGAGCGGCTGACCGGCCTGGAGACCGACAACGCCGCCCTGATCGCGGAGGCGGCCGGTCGCGCCCGCGCGCTGCAGGACGGCGAGGCGAGGCTGCGTTTCGCGACCGAAGCCGGCCGGCTCGGGATCTGGGAGCTTGAGCTCGGCACCGGATCGTTGACCACCTCGCCGCTGTGCCGCGAGATCTTCGGGCGCGAGCGGTCGGCTTGCTTCGGCTACCAGGATCTCGAGGCCGCGATACACCCCGACGATCGGTCGCGCATGCGCCAGACGGTCGAGCATTCCGTCGCTTCCGGAACCGAGTACGACATCGAGTACCGCGTCGTGCGGGCCGACGGCGGCATCGGCTGGGTGCAGATGCGCGCGCAGGTGGTGCGCGGCCCCGACGGCACGCCGCTGCGCATGGCCGGAACCACGCTCGACGTCACACAGCGCCGTGCCGCCGCACTGCGCCTGGAGCTGAGCGAGCAGTCGCTGCGCCTGGCGACCGACGCGGCGGAGATCGGAACATGGGATCTCGACCTGGCGACCAACCGTCTGAACTGGTCGGATCGCATCAAGGCCATGTTCGGCATCTCGCCGGACGCTCCCTGCGGCCGCGCCGACTACGTGGCCGGGCTGCATCCGGAGGATCGTGAAGCCACACTCGCCGCGTTCACCGCAGCCCTCGATCCGACGGTTCGCGCCGCCTACGACGTCGAGTACCGCACCATCGGCAGGGAGGACGGCGTCGTCCGGTGGGTGGCCTCGAAAGGCAAGGGTTTGTTCGACCGCGGGCGCTGCCACCGCGCCGTCGGCACCGCGATCGACATCACCGCGCGCAAGATCGCCGAGACCCGGCAGGCCTTCCTCCTAGCGCTTGGGGATCGGCTGCGCGACCGGTTCGACGATCCGGACGCGATCCTGGCCGTGGCCACCGAGCGGCTGGGCCGCCATCTTGGGGCGCCGAGCACCGGCTATGTCGACGTCGTCGAGGCGACCGGAACCTCGACCCCGGCCTGTATCTGGGATGAATCGGGCGGCATACGGCCGGTTGCGGCCCGCCTCGACCTGCTGGCCGAGTATCATCCGGCCCATGCCGCCGAACTGCGCGCCGGGCGGGTGCTGCGCATCGACGACCTCGCCGGCCGGCCGGTCGGGAGCGGCATCCGGTCGATCCTCGCAGCACCGGTGCAGCGGCATGGCCGCATGGTCGCGTTCCTGTTCGCCCATCACGACGGCCCGCATCAATGGAGCGAGGACGATGCCGAGATCGTCCGCGAGGCCGCCGCCCGCATCTGGATCGCGGTCGAGCGCGCTCGTGCCGAGGTCGCGCTGCGCGAGCTGAACGCCTCGCTGGAAGCGCGTGTCGCGGAGCGCACCGCCGATCGCGACCGGATGTGGCGCCTGTCGACCAGCGCCATGCTGGTGGCGCGCTTCGACGGCACCATCACCGCGGTCAACCCGGCCTGGACCGCGCTGCTCGGCTGGGCGGCGGACCAGCTGATCGGCGCCTCGATGCTGCTGTTCGTCCATCCGGACGATCTCGCGCGCACCGTCGCCGAGGCCGAGAAGCTGGCTCAGGGCATGACCGCGCGTCGCTTCGAGAACCGCTACCGGCACCGCGACGGTCGCTATCGCTGGCTGTCCTGGACCGCGGTGCCGGACGAGCAGTTCATCCACGCGGTCGGCCAGGACATCACCGTCGAGAAGGAGGCCGCCGAGGCGCTCGGCCGGGCGCAGGAGCAGCTCCGGCAGGCGCAGAAGATGGAGGCGGTCGGCCAGCTCACCGGCGGCATCGCGCACGATTTCAACAACCTGCTGACCGGCATCGGCGGCGCCCTGGAGCTGGCCCGGCGCAGGGCCGAGGATGGCCGCTTCGACGACCTGCAGCGCTATATCGGCATGGCGATCCTCTCGGCGGACCGCGCCGCCGGGCTGACGCGCCGCCTGCTGGCCTTCTCCCGCCGGCAGCCGCTCGATCCGCAGCCGCTCGAGGTCAACCGCCTGATGGCGGACATGGAGGAGCTGCTGCGCCGTACCCTCGGGCCGTCGATCGAGCTGGAGATGGCGCTGCCGGACGGCGTGTGGCCTATCCTGTGCGACGTCAACCAGCTCGAGAGCGCGATCCTGAACCTCGCCATCAACGCTCGTGACGCGATGCCGGACGGCGGCCGCCTCGGCATCGAGACCGGCAACGCGCTGCTCGACCCGGAGTCTATCCCCGTGCGCGAGGGCGAGATCGAGCCGGGCCGCTACGTCTCGATCCGCGTCGCCGACAGCGGCATCGGCATGGACGCGGAAGTGGCGGCACGCGCTTTCGAGCCGTTCTTCACGACCAAGCCGATCGGGCGTGGCACCGGGCTCGGGCTGTCGATGCTGCACGGCTTCATCACGCAGTCGTCGGGTCACGTCCGGATCGAGAGCGAGCCCGGTCGCGGCACCCTGTTCCGGCTCTACCTGCCGGCCCGGGAGGGCGTGACGGCGGCCGTCGCCGCACCCGAGCCCGCGTCGGCGGAGCGGCCGGCCGCCGGACGCGGCGCCCGCGTGCTGGTGGTCGACGACGAGGCGGCGGTGCGCATGGTGATCGTCGACGTGCTGGGGGAGCTTGGCTACCAGGTGATCGAGGCGACGGACGCCGCCGCGGCGCTGCGCGTGCTGCATGCCGGTCCGCTGGACCTGCTGATCACCGATCTCGGCCTGCCGGCGGGTCTGAACGGACGCCAGCTGGCCGAGGCCGCATGCGCCGTGCGGCCGGCGCTGAAGGTGCTGTTCGTCACCGGCTTCGTCGACGAGTCGGAGGGCGGCGCGGCCGCCAGGCCCGGCACGCAGCTGCTGACCAAGCCGTTCACGATCGGCGCCCTGACCGCGAAGGTCGGCAAGCTGTTCGAGCGGGCGTGACGGCTAGAGCGTCCGATCGCATAGGCTGATGGATCACGCTCTGGCTTGTTGTTTTGACGATGCTCTGACCCGCGAATCAGGCGGCCGCAACGCTGCCGCCGGCAGGCCCAGGACGAGGTCGTCGCGGTCCGACCCGTAGATGAAGCGATCCGGCCGGATCAGCATGCCGCGCGCGCGGTGCCGCCGGAACTGGGCCCGCAGCCTGCCTTCGATGTCGATGAACTCGTCATCCGCCAACCCACGCCAGGAGCGTCCGGCCTCGTGCGCCACCAGCCCGCGCACGCCAGCCTCGCGGAGATGCGCCGGCATGTTCGGCCTGCGCCACGACAGGTAGGCCCAGCCCGGGCCGAGCAGGTCGTCCAGGCGCCGCCGATACCCTGAAGCCGGCACCACCCAAGGCTGCCAGAGCAGCAGCCCGGCCGGGCTGCGCCACGATCGCGTCGCGGCCAGCAGGCCGGGACCGCATACCCAGTCCGGCTTGATGCGGAAGTCGCGGATGCGGCTGCCGAGCCAGGGCAGCCGTACCGCGACCCGGCAGGCGATGTTCCGGCAGACGGCGAGGAACGGGCTCTGCACCATCACCAGCGCGCCGATGCGCAGCGAGAGCCGGGTCAGCGCGGCGACGTTGGGGCGCCTCTCTCTCTCGTAGCTGTCGAGCAGCGAGGCCGGCGCTCCATGCACCACCGCGGCGAGCTTCCAGCACAGGTTGCCCACGTCGCGCACGCCCGAGCTCACTCCCTGCCCCGCGAAAGGCGGCATGATGTGCGCGGCGTCGCCGCAGAGGAAGGCGCGGCCGCGCTGCCAGCGATCGGCCTGGCGGACGTGGAACACGTAGGCCCAGCTTCTCAGGATCTCGATCTGGTCGGCATCGACGCCGCGGCTGGCGAGCAGCGCGCGCAGGCCGTCCGGCGTCTGGGCGGCATCCGGATCCTCGTCGCGATGCAGCCGGAACTCCCAGCGATGCTGCCCCATCGAGGCGTAGCAATCGACGCCGGGCCGTTCGGGATCGGCGATATAGTTGAAGTCGAGGTGTCCGGACGCGTCGTGCGGGACGCGGGCGCGGGCCTGGATGTCGATCCACGGCTCCGCGATCGAGCGACCCGACAGCGCGATGCCGAGCAGCTTGCGCGTGGTGCTCGACCCGCCGTCGCAGCCGAGCAGGTAGCGCGCCCGCACGCGCCGGACCGCGGCCGCCCCGCCCGCCCCCGACGCACGGATGCCGGCGGTGACGCCGTGCTCGTCCTGCTCCATCGAGACCAGCTCGTGACCGTCCCGCAGCTCGACCCGCTGTGCCCACCGCGCCAGGCCGTCGCGCAGCACCTGCTCCACCTGCGGCTGGTGGAAGAAGCACATGCCGGGCAGGCCCTGACGGCCGCCCCCGCGCAGGTCGCAGCTCAGGAAGATCCGGTCGCGGTGATGGAAATGCAGGGTGACCTGCGTGCTCATGTGCGTGATCAGCGGCTCCAGCAGCCCGATGCCCTGCCAGATCCGCAGCGCATCCTCGTCGATGGCGATCGCGCGCTGACGCGGATAGATCGCCATCTCGCGTTCCACGACGAGGATGCGCAGGCCGCGCGCCGCGAGCAGGTTGGCCGCCGTCGCTCCGGTCGGCCCGAGGCCCACGACGACCACGTCGGCGTCGTAGGCGAGCCGGCGGCTCACGTCGTGCGGCGTGCATCTGCTCAGCGTATCGCCTCGACGCAGAGGCGGAACATCGGCGTCCAGCGCACCCGGGCGGCCACCCCGGCGCGGTCGAGCAGCTCGCGCCACTCGGATGCGCGGAAGCCGCGCGCCACCGAGGTCTGGCCGTCGCGGCGCACGATCCGGTGCCAGCCCGCCGCGCGCGCGACGACGCCGAAGCCGTGATAGGCGACGGCGTGCCGATGCAGGTCGTTGACGAACCAGCCGCGCCTGGCATGTCGCTGCATCCAGCGCAGGAAGCCGACCAGCTGGGCGTCGGTCAGGTGATGGGCGAACAGCGAGCTGACCACCAGGTCGGCGTCGTCGGCGTGATCGAAGATGTCGCCGGTGAGATAATCGATCGCCATCGCCGGCGGCGTCTTGGCGCGTGCGGCGACCGCGCTGCGCGGGTTCAGGTCGATGCCGGTGAGCTGCGCCCGCAGGCCGCGTCCGCTCGACCAGCGCCGGATCCGGCGCAGCAGGTCGCCCTCGCCGCAGCCGACATCGAGGATCCGGACCGTGCCGCCGCGCGGCAGGGTGCGGGTGGCGCGGTGCAGGAAGCCGATCGTGGGGCCGTAGGCCAGCATCAGCCGGCTGACCGAGGCGAGGTCGTCCATCACCCGCGAGAAGGTCTGCGGCCCGACATCCTCGCCGTCCAGGATCTCCGGTCCGTGGCCGCGCGAGGAGAGGTCGATCATGCGGCGCGGGAGAAGCGGAAGGTCTCCGCGACCATGCCGGGCCCGAACGCCATGCCGAGCCCCCTGCGTCCCTCCTGCTCGGCGAGCATGCGCGCCAGCACGAACATCACCGTCGCCGAGGACATGTTGCCGCAATCACGCAGCACGCCGCGCGAGTGGCGCAGCGCGCGCGGATCCAGCCCGAGGCTGATCTCGACCGCATCGAGCACGGTGCGGCCGCCGGCATGCACCGCCCACAGGTCGTAGGCCTGCGTGCCCTCCCCGGCCAGCAGGCCGGTGCCGGACGCATCGCCGCGCCGCTCCGCGCGCAGCACGTCGGCGATGCGTCCCGGCACCTTGCCCGACAGGTGCATGTCGAAGCCCTGGTCGCCGATCCGCCAGGTGATCAGGTCGGCGCTGTCCGGCACGATGGCGCTGCGGAAGCCGTCGACCGCAAGCCCCACCGGATCGGCGCTGACCAGGGCTGCCGAGGCGCCGTCGGCGAACAGCATGAAGGAGAGCACGGTCTCCAGGTCGGCACTCTCCTGCAGGTGCAGGGTGCTGAGCTCGCAATTCACCACCAGCACGCGCGCCTGCGGATCGGCCCGCACCGCGTCGCAGGCGATGCGGAGCGCCGGCACCGCCGCCGAGCAGCCCATGAAGCCGACCAGGGTCCGTCCCACCGAGGCCGGCAGGGCGAGCGCCTCGGCCAGCTGCAGGTCCAGTCCGGGCGCGGTGAAGCCGGTGCAGGAGGCGACCACGATCTGAGTGATGCGGCGACGCTCGGCGCCGAGGTCGAGCGCCTCGACGGCACGCAGCGCCAGCCGTCGCGCGAACCGCTCGTACAGGCGCATCCGCGCCGCGGTGCCCGGGAAGCTGCCGCGCCGGTAGAAGCCGCCGGCATCGACCTCGCCGCCCTGCAGGTTGCCCGGGCTGAGTGCCGAGTAGCGGTGCGCGATCCCGGAGCGCTCGGCCATGCGGTCGAACACGGTGCGCGTGCGGTCGTCGTCCAGCAGCGTGCGGGCGAAGGCGAGGAACGGCAGGTGCACGTCGTGCTCGGGCACCGCCGTGCCGATGCGGTTGAGGTGCGGCGTCATCTGGCGGCAGCCCGGATCATGATGTGCCCGCGCGAGCTAGGCGCGATGCGGAAGCGAGGAGGCGCGGCGCACCACCAGGGTCGCGTTCAGGCCGCCGAAAGCGAACGAGTTCGACAGCGCGATCTCGACCGACGCCTCCCGCGCGGCGTTCGGCACGCAGTCGATGTCGCAGTCCGGATCGGCCGTGGTGAAGCCGATCGTCGGCGGCAGGATGCCGTGGCGCAGCGCCAGCACGGTGGCGGTCAGCTCGAGGGCGCCGCTCGCGGTCATGCAGTGGCCCAGCATCGACTTGGTCGACGATACCGGGACGCGGTCGAGATGGGCGGCGAACACCGCGCGCAGCGCCGACACCTCGATGCGGTCGTTCAGCCGGGTGCCGGTGCCGTGGGCATTGACGTAGCCCACCGCCTGCGGCGGCAGGCCCGCATCCTCCAGTGCCGCGCGCATCGAGGCGGCGGCGCCGATGGCGTCGGGCGCGGTGATGTTGCCGGCATCGGCGGAGCTGCCGAACCCGATCAGCTCGGCCTGTATGGTGGCGCCGCGCGCCACCGCCGCGTCCCACGATTCCAGCACCAGCATCGCGCCGCCCTCGCCGATCACCAGCCCGGTGCGGTCGGCGGAGAACGGCCGGCACGCGTCCGGGCTGAGCACGCGCAGCCCTTCCCAGGCCTTGAGCACGCCGATGACCACCGAGGCGTCGGCACCGCCGGTCACGGCGACGTCCAGCATGCCGGCGCGGACCATCTGGAAGGCGTGCCCGATGGCGTGGTTGGCCGAGGCGCAGGCCGAGGCCATCGCGACGGTCGGCCCCCTGAGGCCGAGCTCCATCGAGACGTGGCTGGCCGAGCCGCTCGGCATGATCCGCGGCACCGAGAAGGGATGCACCCGGCTGGCTCCCTCGCCGTACAGCGCGTGATAGGACGAGTCGATGGTCTCCTGGCCGATCGCGGCCCCCAGCACGACGCCGCCGCGGCTGCCCGCTGCCCGGGTGTCCACGCCCGCGTCGCGCACCGCCTCCCGCGCCGCCACCAGGGCCAGCTGGACCGCCCGGTCGAGCAGCGCCAGCCGGCGCGGGTCGAAATGCGCCAGCGGATCGAAGCCGCGTATCTCGGCGGCCACCCGCGCCGACAGCCGCTGCGTCGGGATGTTGGCGATCGGTCCGATGCCGCAGGCGCCGCGCTTGATCGCCTCCCACAGGCCGGGAACGTCCGCTCCGGTCGAGGCGATCGCGCCCAGCCCGGTGATGGCGACGCGGCGCCTCACCCGGTGGCGGCTCCCGGCATCCGTCCCGACGCGGAAGCGGTGTCGATGGCGCGCAGCACGTGGGCGACGAGGTCGCCGATGGTGGTGAACTCGGCGCCCGCGCGGTCGGAAACCACTGGGATCTCGACGTCGTAGCGGGCCTCGATCTCGAAGATCGTCTGCACCATGTCGAGCGACGGGATGCCGAGCCCCTCGATCGAGGCATCCAGGGTCAGGGCGTCCCGGTCGAGCTGCGTCTCCTTGGCGATGATGTCGAGGATGGCGGAGGTGCGTGGATCGTGAGCCGGGTCCGGCGTCGACGTGACGAGTTGCGACATCTTTACCCCTGGTTGAAATGCGGGGGCGTGGCCCCCGGCCCCTTCGGATGCGAGGCCTCTTAAATCCATTGCCTTGGGAATGGGGTCTGGGGCCATCGGCCCAACGGGGTCAAGGGCAAAGCCCCCGGCAGCCGCCGCCGCCGCTTCAGGCGACGCCGTGGCCGCGGAACCAGTCCAGCATGCGCCGCCAGCCATCCTCCGCCGCCGCGCGGTCGTAGCTCGGCCGGTAGTCCGCGTGGAACCCGTGGCCGGCACCCGGATAGGTCACGATCTGCACGGTTCTCCCGGCCCGCCGCGCGGCGGAAGCGGCTGCCTGCAGCTGATCCGAAGGGATGCTCGGGTCCGCCGCGCCGTACAGTCCGAGCAGCGGGCAGCGCAGCTCCGGCGCCAGCTGCAGCGCCGTGCGCGGCTGGATCGCGCTCGGCACGCCGCCGACCGGTCCGTACCAGGCGACGGCAGCCCGCAGCGCCGGATTATGGGCCGCGTAGAGCCAGGTGTCGCGGCCGCCGCGGCAGAAGCCGGTGACCGCGAGCCGCGCATCGCCCCGCCCCTGCGTCCGCGCCCAGGCCGCGCTGGCATCAAGGTCGCCCATCACGGTCGCATCCGGCGCCTTGCTGATGACGTCGCGGATGATCTGCTGCGGGTCGGTCATCTTCGACAGGTCGGCGAGGCGGGCATAGAGCTCGGGCGCCACCGCGAGATAGCCGGACTTGGCCAGGCGGCGGCAGACATCCTTGATGTACTCGTGGACACCGAAGATCTCCTCGATCACCAGCACCGTCGGATACGGCCCGGCGCCGTCCGGACGCGCGGCGTAGGCCGGGATGTGCCCGTCATCGACCGGGATCCGCACCTCGCCGGCCTGCAGGCCCGAGGCGTCGGTATGGATCACCTGCGCCAGCGCGCGCGGCGCGGCCAGCGTCAGGCCGGTCATCAGCGAGCTCATGAAGAAACCGCGTCGGGCGATCTTGCCGTCCGCCGGCGGGTGACGCGGATCTCCCGCGAGCCGATCCGTCACCAGAACTTCCTCCCCACGCGCCGGACCGGTCCGGCGCGTCGCGCGGCCGATCCCGGCCATGATCGGCTCGATCACGCGCCGCTTGTCAACCGAGCGCCGCTTGACGCGGCCGGAGGCGTCCCGCACACACCGGCCGGTGGGCAAGAAGATCAAGCCGCCATCGCCGCCGATCGTCGTCCGCGAGGTCGCGTGGCGTGAGCTCGTCGTGCTGTGCCGCAAGTGCGGCGGCAAGCTCAAGGGCGGCTTCGGCGACGGCGGCCGCGACGAGCTGCGGGCGGCGCTGCGCCAGGCGCTGCGCCTGGCCGGACGCCGCCGCGAGGTGCGCATCATCGAGACCGGATGCCTCGGCGTGTGCCCCAAAGGAGCGGTGGTCGCGCTGCGCGGTGCGGCGCCGGGGCAGTTGCTGATCGTGCCGCAGGGCGAGCCGGCGGCCAGCGTGCTGGCGGGCCTGGGCATCAGCCCCGGCCCTCGTCCGGGGCCGCCGACGGCGTGAACCCCCACAGCTCGCCGTAGAAGGCGAGCTCCAGCTCCAGCACCTGGCGTATGGTGTGCTCGCGGCGGAAGCCGTGCGCCTCGCCCTCGAACTCGTGCACCGCGACCCGGATGCCGCGCTGCTCCAGCGCGCGCGCCATGGCGCGGGTCTGGGCGATCGGCACCACGCGATCCTCCGTGCCGTGGAAGAAGATCACCGGGCAGCGCAGCGCCTGCAGGTGGCGGATCGGCGAGCGGGCGTCGTAGGTCGCGCCGTGCTCGGGCAGGCGGCCGAGCAGCCGGTCCAGGTAGTGGCGCTCGAACTTGTGGGTCTCGGCGGCGAGGCTGCGCAGCTCGCCGATGCCGTACAGGCAGGCGGCGGCGGAGAACAGCGTCGAGCGGGTCAGCGCGGCCAGCACCGTGAAGCCGCCGGCGCTGCTGCCGCGTATCGCGATCCGCGCCGGATCGGCCCGTCCGGCCTCGATCAGGTGGCTGCAGGCGGCGATGCAGTCATCGACGTCGACCACGCCCCACTGCCCGTCCAGCCGCTCCCGATAGGCGCGTCCGAAACCGGTGGAGCCGCCGTAATTGACGTCCACCACACCGATGCCGCGGCTGGTCCACCACTGCACGCGCAGCGAGAAGGCGTCGCTCGTCATCCCGGTCGGACCGCCATGCGCCATCACCACCAGGGGCGGGCGCTCGCCCGGCGGCATCGCGTGGCGTCGGTTGGTCGGCGCGTAGTAGAAGGCGTGCACGGCGCTGCCGTCGGGGGCCCGGCAGCGTATCGCCTCGGCCACGGCGATATCCTCCGCCGCCAGCGACAGCGCGTGCGCCTCCGCGACGATCACGGGCGCCGCCTCCGCCGGCCGCGGGAACGGCGCGGTCAGCACCGCGGCCGCCTGATCCGGCGCCGCACGCAGCCAGCCCAGCCACGGCCCATCGGGGCGCGACAGCAGCACCGGGCACTCCGCCACCGGCCCGATCGGCAGCGTGCGCGCGGCCCCGTCGCGCAGATGCAGCGGCAGCACGCGTCCCTGGTCGACCGCGGCGGCGATCACGCTGCCATCGGCCATGAACCGGTAGGAGCGCTGCCCGAACACCCAGGGCGGCACGCCGATCTCGCGCTGCATCGCGCAGAGCGGCGTCAGCGCGCCATCCGTCCCGACCCGGTAGAGGTTCCACCAGCCGCTGCGGTCGGAGCAGACATGCAGCGCACCGTCCCCATCGAAGCCGGGCTGCATCAGCGCCTCGCCCGGCGTCGCGTCACGTCCCGCGCCGGCCAGGCAGCGTCCTTCCGACAGGCCGATCCGGCCATGCGCGTCGTGCACGATCGAGGCCCGGTGCAGCCGCGTGGCGTCCCACGGCATCGCCGGATGGTCCCACGCGATCCAGGCCAGCGTGCCGCCGTCGGGCGAGACGCGCGGGCTCGAGAGGAAATCGGCGCCGCGCACCAGGACCTCGCCCGCCGCCCCCGCCGGGTCCGCCGAAGCGTCCAGGCCCGCGGGGGCGTCGAGACGAAGCGCCACGATCGCCGCCTCCGGCTGCGCCGCCCGCGGGTCGCGATGATCCTCCCGGACCGCGATCAGCCAGCGCCCATCCGGCGTGAAGCACAGGTCCGCGAAGCGCAGTCCCGGTACCGTGCAGATCGCGCGGGGCGCCGATCCGGGCTCGATCAGCCACACCGAGCCGTCCGGCCGGTGGCTGAAGCCGATCCGGCCACCCGAGCTCGCGTAGCCGCCGCCGCCGTACTCGTGCACGCGCGAGCCGACGTCGAATGGCGCCGGCGTCAGCTCCTGCGGCGCCGCCGTGCCCTCCTGGCGGCACAGCACGACGCGGCCGGCCTCCGCCGGCCGGCTCTCCAGCCACAGCAGCGCCGCGCCGTCGGCGCGCAGCATCGACAGCGCCGTCGACTTGCCGGCCACCAGCGCCGTCCCGACCTGCGAAACCCAACTGCCGCAACCGGCCTCGATCCGTCCGCCCATCGCCGCCTTCTCCTCCGCCGCAACGACTTGACAGCAACGCCCCCCTGGCGGTTCCTGGACCGCGTGACGGACGGGCCGTCGAGGGTCCGGTCGAGCGCGATGTTTCTTCTGCACCATCTCGACCACCTGCTGCAGCATTGGGGCTACGGGTTCATCGGCCTGATCGTCATGCTCGAGAGCATGGGGGCGCCGCTGCCGGGCGAGAGCCTGATCATCGGCACCGCCATCTACTGCGCCACGACGCACCGGCTGGACATCGTCTGGGTGGTCACGGTGGCGATCCTCGGCGCCATCATGGGCGATAATTTCGGCTACCTGATCGGCCGCCTGGTCGGCTTCCGTATCCTCGCCCGCTACGGCCGGCATGTCGGCCTGAACGACCAGCGTCTCAGGCTGGGCCGCTACCTGTTCCGTCGCCACGGCGGCAAGGTGGTGTTCTTCGGCCGCTTCATCGCCGTGCTGCGCACCTTCGTCGCCCTGCTGGCCGGCGCCAACCGCATGCCCTGGTCGGGCTTCCTGGCCTACAACGCGCTCGGCGGCATCGGCTGGGCCGGCGGCTACGGCTTCGCCGCCTACCTGCTCGGCCGCAGCGCGCAGCACATCTCCGGCCCGATCGGCATCGTCGTCGGCATCGCGGGTGCCGCGGCGGTACTCGCGGCGTTCCTGTTCCTCAAGCGCAACGAGAGCCGCCTGACCCACGACGCCGAGCAGGCGGCGAGCCGGGAGCCGATCTGAGATGGCCGAGCCGGCGTTGCAGGCGGACGACGCGACCGCCGGCGCCGCGCGCGCGGCGCTGCGTGATCGCTGGCACGCCCTGACCCGGACGATCCTGCCCGGCATGGCGGCGCTGCACCGATGGCCGATCCGGCTCGATCACTGCTTCATGCGGGTATGCCTGGACGCGGCGCTCGGCACCCGCTGGGACCGGGTGGTGCCGCGTCCGGCGATCCGCCACCTCACCGAGGCGCAGCTGGCACGCGCCGTCGCGGTGGCGGAAGGGATCGCGGCCGATCCGGCGTCGCTGCGCCGACTGAACGGCGCGAGCCTGCGGATGCGCGGCGGACACGGCACGCGCGCGGCGCCGGAACCCAGGCCGGCCGCGCCCCGTTTGGGCGAGGTAGGGGAGACGAGATGAACACCAGCAGCAAGATACCCGCGACCGATCGCTCGGGCGGCGGTCCGGGAAGCAGCCACGCCAACGCCGACAAGCCGCATGACGGCGACGTCGCGGGCGCCCATCACCAGCACAGCGCGGTCAAGAAGAAGCATCCGGACACCGAGGACAACAGCACCGGCGGCGGCACCAAGCACGAGAAGCGTGATCCCGGCGAGTCCGGCCGGAGCTGAGCCGGGTGTAGCTAAGCCGGGCGCGCGAGGCGGCCGAAAGCGAACGAGGGGGTGCCTGTCATGCGCGTTCTGATCCTTGGTGCCGCCGGCATGCTCGGCCGCAAGCTGGCCGAACGGCTGGCCGGCGACGGCAGCCTCGCCGGAGACGCGGTGACCGCGCTCGACCTGGTCGACGTGGTGCTGCCGGCCGCGCCGCAGGGCTTCGGCGGCGATGCGCACTGCGCGGTGGCGGACCTCTCGACGGCGGCCGCGGCGGCCGCATTGATGCGGCGGCGGCCCGACCTGATCTACCACCTCGCGGCGATCGTCTCCAGCGAGGCGGAAGCCGACCTGCAGAAGGGCTACCGCGTCAATCTCGACGGCACCCGGATGCTGCTCGAGGCGATCCGCGCCGAGGGCGAGGCGGATGGCTGGGCGCCGCGGCTGGTGTTCGCCTCCTCGCTCGCCGTGTTCGGCGGCGAGCTCACGGCCATGATCAGCGACGACCAGGCGCTCACGCCGCAGACCAGCTACGGCACCCAGAAGGCGATGGGCGAGCTGCTGCTGGCCGACTACGGCCGGCGCGGCATCGTCCGCGGCATCGGCCTGCGGCTGCCCACCATCTGCGTGCGTCCGGGCAAGCCCAACCGCGCGGCATCGGGCTTCTTCTCGGGGATCATACGTGAGCCGCTGGTCGGCCAGGAGGCGATCCTGCCGGTCACCGACAGCGTGCGGCACTGGATGACCAGCCCGCGCTCGGCGATCCATTTCCTCACCCACGCCGCCTCGCTCGACCCGGCCGCGCTCGGCGGCCGCCCCAACCTGACCATGCCCGGAATGTCGGTGACGGTAGGTGAGCAGATCGCGGCACTCCGCGCGGTGGCCGGGGCGCAGGTCGCGGCCCTGATCCGGCGCGAGCCGGATCCGGTGATCCAGGGCATCGTCGATGGCTGGGCGCAAGGCTTCGATGCGCGACGTGCGGCGGCCTTGGGCTTCCACGCCGAAACGCAGTTCGAGCAGATCATCCATGCCCACATCGAGGACGAGCTCGGTGGCAAGATCGGAGCAGCAGCATCATGAGCGGCACCCGCTTCAACCGCGAGACCTGGCCGATCGCGGCGGCGATGATCCAGTATCCCAACGTGCTGCGCGACGGCAGCAGCGTGCAGGACCAGCCCGCCGAGGCCTGGGCGAGAACGCTGGCCGACGTCAGCGACGCCGGCTTCACCGATCTCGATCCGACGGATTCCTGGCTGCGCATCGCCGACCTGGAACCCTCCCGGCTCGACGAGTTCACGGCGGTGGTGCGCGAGGCCGGGCTCTCGGTGCCGGCGATCTCGACCGCGCGCCGCAGCGTCATCGACGTGCGTCACGGCGACGAGTACCTCGCCTACAACCACCGCGTCATCGACACCGCCGCGAAGATTGGTGCCGGCGCCGTCTCCTTCGGGCTGTTCGAGGCGCTGTGGCCGGCGCAGAAGCAGGCGCTGTGGTTCTGGACCGCGCAGGGGGCGCTCAATCCCGACGATCCGGCGGTCTGGAACAAGGCGGTCACGCGGATACGCGAGCTCGGCCAGCATGCCGCCGAGCTCGGCATCGAGGTGGCTCTGGAGATGTACGAGGACACCTATCTCGGCACCGCCGACAGCGCGGTGCGCTTCGTCACCGACGTGGACCTGCCCAACGTCAAGATCAACGCCGACATCGGCAACCTGGTGCGGCTGCACCGTCCGGTCGAGCATTGGCTGGCAATGATCGAGAAGGTCGCGCCGTTCGCCGGCTACTGGCATGCGAAGAACTACTTCCGCACCGAGGACGCCACCAACGGCGCCGTCGTCACCGGTCCGATGCCGCTGGAGTACGGCGTGATCAGCTATCGGGTCGCCACCCGGATCATGATCGAGCACGGCTTCAACAGCCCCTTCCTGCTCGAGCATTACGGCGGCGACGGGCTGAGCGTGTGCGCGGCCAACCGCGAGTACCTGCGCCGCATCCTGCCTCGCTAGCAAGAAGGCGAGGGGCTTTGCCCCTTGACCCCATCAAAGGCAAGCGTTTGAAAACCTTGATCTTAGGAAGTGGGGTTTGGGGCTTCCGGCCCCAACGGGTCAAGGGCAGCGCCCTTGCCTTGATCTCTCCGATCATCCCGGAGCCGGCATGACCCGCATCCTCGACGAGCCCGAGGCCTTCGCAGCGAGCGCGCTCGCCGGATTCTGCGCGGTCCATGCCGGCAGCATGCGCCCGGTGCGCGGCGGCGTGCTGCGCGCCGACCCGGCGCGGGACGGCAAGGTGGCGCTGGTGGTCGGCGGCGGCAGCGGCCACTACCCCGCCTTTGCCGGCTATGTCGGACATGGGCTGGCCGCCGCGGCGGTGGCGGGCGACGTGTTCGCCTCGCCCTCGACCCGCGCGGTGCGTCATGTCTGCCGGCTCGCCGAGCGCGGCGGCGGCATCCTGCTGGGCTTCGGCAACTACGCCGGCGACGTGCTCAATTTCGGCCTCGCCGCCGAGCTGCTGCGTGCCGACGGCGTCGACGTGCGCGTGCTGGCAGTGAGCGACGACGTCGCCAGCGCGCCGGGTCACGAGCATGCGCGCCGTCGCGGCATTGCCGGCGACTTGGTGGTGTTCAAGATCGCCGGTGCCGCGGCGCAGGCCGGCTGGCCGCTGGACGCGGTGGAGCAGGCCGCCCGGCACGCCAACGACCGCACCCGCTCGCTCGGCGTGGCGTTCAGCGGCTGCGTGCTGCCGGGCGCGGAGGCGCAGCTGTTCTCGGTGCCGTCCGGTCGCGTCGCGATCGGGCTGGGCATACACGGCGAGCCCGGCACCGACGAGCGGCCGGCGATGCCTGCCGGCGAGCTCGCGACCCTGCTGGTGCAGGGCCTGCTCGACGAGGCGCCGCGAGACCGCGGCGGCCGGGTGGCGGCGGTGCTGAACGGGCTCGGCAGCACCAAGTGGGAGGAGCTGTTCGTGCTCTGGACCGCGATCGAGGCCCGGCTGCGCGCGCATGGGCTGGAGCTGGTCGCGCCGGAAGTGGGCGAGTTCGTCACCAGCCTCGACATGGCCGGGTGCTCGCTGACGCTGACCTGGCTGGACGAGACGCTGGAGCCGCTGTGGCTGGCGCCGTGCGACGCCCCGGTGCTGCATCGGGGCGAAGCCGCCGCGCCACCCGCGCCGGTCGTCGAGCCGGACGATGACGTGGTCGAGCTCGCGGCGGCGTCCGACCCGCGCGCCGCCGCGGCGGGAGCTTGGGCGGCGGGGGCGTTCGCGACCGTCGCCGCCGCGATGGCCGAGGCGGAAGCCGAGCTCGGCCAACTCGACGCCGTGGCCGGCGACGGGGATCACGGGCAGGGCATGGCGCGCGGCTCGGCTGCGGCGGCCGAGGCGGTGCGCGACGCGGCCTCGATCGGTGCCGGACCGGCGGCCGTGCTCACCGCGGCCGGCGAGGCCTGGGCGGCGCGGGCCGGCGGCACTTCCGGCGCGCTGTGGGGGGTTGGGCTGGTCGCCTGCGCGCGCAGGCTCGCCGACGACGCGCCGCCAACGCCGGACGACGTGGCACGCGGCGTGGACGCCGCCCTGGAGGGGGTGACGCGGCTGGGCGGCGCACGGCCGGGCGACAAGACCCTGGTCGACGCACTGCAGCCGTTCGCGGTCACGCTGCGTCGCATGGTCGAGCAGGGAACGCCGCTGCGCGCGGCTTGGGAGGCAGCCGCCGTGGCGGCATCGCGCGCGGCCGCGGCGACCGCCCAGCTCTCGCCGCGCCTGGGCCGGGCGCGACCGCTGGCCGAGCGCAGCAGGGGCCACGCCGATCCGGGCGCGACCTCGCTGGCGCTCTGCCTGCACGCCGCCATCGCGAGCGGTGGCGCGGGCGAGGCCGGTTCGTCGCCTGCTTCGAGCAACGACAAAGCTTTGTAGGCATCCGTTGATCGCGGCGGTGAGGCGGGTGCCGGCACCGAATACTGTGTAATCAAGGCGCTCCAAGAAATCTTGCAAAACGAAACAATCAGCGGGCATTCGGTACAACAGCAACGCAGTAGAAAATAAGCAGTCGGGCCTATGCTTCGGCGTCATCATCTTGTTGGATCGCCGAACTTGTTTTGATATGCTCCGTGGGCCTCGTTTTCATGAGCGGAGAGATCCACATGAGTCATCGAAGAGCGATCCGCATTCCCGACTTCCTGGAGGGACCGCCTCCCGCGAGCTACAGCTCGACCGGGCGCGCGGCGCGCGCCGTTTTCCTGCAGAACGTGGCGAGCGCCTGGCAGAGGGCCGGCGACATCGATACCGCCGAGAAGCTGCAGCGCGACGCCGACAGCCAAGTCAAGCGCTTCGAGCGTCGCGACCGGGTCTGATCGGGCCTCCGCCACGGTTCGGTCGGCCGGAGGCCATGCCCGAACACAAAGCAGTATGTCCTGCGCGCCGCCCCTAACCGGGTGCCCTAGCCCGCGTTGGCTGGCAGGATATTCGGCGGGAGCGACGACATGCGGGCACTGTGTTGGCACGGCAAGGGCGACATACGCTGCGACACCGTGCCCGATCCCACCATCGAGGATCCGCGCGACATCATCCTCAAGGTGAGCAGCTGCGCCATCTGCGGCTCCGACCTCCACCTCATGGATGGCCAGATGCCGACCATGGAGAGTGGCGACGTGCTCGGGCACGAGTTCATGGGCGAGGTGGTCGAGGTCGGCTCGGCAGACCATCCGCTGAGGAAGGGCGACCGGGTGGTGGTCCCCTTCAACATCAATTGCGGCCAGTGCGTGCAGTGCAGGATGGGCAACTGGGCGTCGTGCCAGCGCAGCAATCGCAACGGCGAGATGGCGGCCAAGATGTTCGGCTACCCGACCGCCGGGCTGTTCGGCTACTCGCACATCACCGGCGGCTATTCCGGCGGCCAGGCCGAGTACGTGCGGGTGCCGATGGCCGACGTGGCGCCGATGAAGGTGCCGGACGGCATGACCGACGAGCAGGCGCTGTTCCTCAGCGACATCCTGCCCACCGGCTGGCAGGCGGTCGCCTATTGCGACCTCAAGGGCGGCGAGACGGTGGCGATCTGGGGCGCCGGGCCGGTCGGCCTGTTCGCGATCAAGTCCGCGGTCGTCATGGGTGCGGCCCGCGTGGTGGCGATCGAGGACGTGCCGGAACGGATCGCCCTGGCGCGGCAGGCGGGCGCCACCGACGTGATCGACTTCACCAAGGAGGACGTGCTCGAGCGGCTGAAGGAGATCACCGGCGGCCAGGGGCCGGACGCGGTGATCGACTGCGTCGGCATGGAGGCCGTGGCCGGTCATGGTGCCACCGGCATCCTGAGCACGATCCAGGAGAAGCTGACCAGCACCGCGCGCCCCTACGCGCTGACCGAGATGATCACCTGCGTGCGCCCGAGCGGCACCATCTCGGTGCCCGGCGTCTATGGCGGCCCGACGCCGGTCAACATGGGCTCCATCGTGCAGAAGGGGCTGACCATGAAGAGCGGCCAGACGCACGTGAAGCGCTACCTGGACCATCTGAGCAAGCTGATCCTGGACGGCACGATCGATCCCACCTTCCTGATCACCCACCGCAGCGCCAGCCTCGCCGACGGCCCCGACCTGTACAAGACCTTCCGCGACAAGAAGGATGGCTGCGTCAAGGTGGTCTTCAACCTCGCCTAGTGCCACCGCGATGAAGATCATCCTCCGGCCGCTGCGCGAGCAGGTGGTGGTGATCACCGGCGCCTCGTCCGGCATCGGTCTCGCGACCGCGCGCCTCGCCGCCGACCAGGGTGCCGCCCTGGTGCTGGCCGCGCGCAGCGAGACGGCGCTGCGCCACCTCGCCGAGGAGATCGAGCGCCGCGGCGGCCGGGCAGCCTACGTGGTGGCGGATGTCGGCCGCGAGGAGCAGGTCGGCCTGATCGCGCAGCAGGCGATCGCCAGGTTCGGCGGCTTCGACACCTGGATCAACAACGCCGGCGTCGGCGTCTATGGCCGCATGGACGAGGTCTCGGTCGCGGACATGCGACGCTCGTTCGAGACCAACCTGTGGGGCCAGATCTACGGCTCGCGCGAGGCGCTGGGCCACCTGCGTCGGCGCGGCGGCGGCGCGATCATCAATCTCGGCAGCGAGGTGTCCGAGCGTGCGGTGCCGCTGCAGGGCATCTACTGCGCCGGCAAGGCGGCGGTGAAGAGCTTCACCGAGGCCCTGCGCATGGAGCTCGAGCAGGAAGGCGCGCCGATCTCGGTCACCCTGATCAAGCCCGGCCAGATCGACACGCCGTTCACCGTCAACGCCAGGAACTACCTGCGCTCCGAGCCGCACCATGTGCCGCCGGTCTACGCTCCAGAGGCGGTGGCGCACGCGATCCTGCACGCCGCGAGCCATCCGGTGCGCGAGGTGTTCGTCGGCGGCGGCGCCAGGGCACTGGCCGCGGCCGGCCGCATCGCGCCCGGCCTCACCGACCGGCTGATGGAGGCCGCGATCATCCCCAACACGCCGAGCGGCCGTGCGCCGAGCCGTCCGCGCGACGGCAGCGGCCTCGACGTGCCGACCGAGAGCCTGATCGAGCGCGGCAACTACGAGGGCCGCGTGATGCGGACCAGCCTCTACACCCAGGCGGCGCTGCGTCCGTTCCTCACCGCCGTCGCGGCACTCGGCGCCGGCCTGGTGGTGCGCGCCCTGCTCGCGGGTGTGCCGCATCGACGCGCGCGCGTGCGCGGCCGCAAGGGCGGTGCCGGTGCAAAGGCGCTGCATATCCGCCTGGAGGCCAGACCGGGCAAGGAAGCCGAGGTGGAGACGCTGCTCCTCGAGATCCTGTCCAGCGTGCGCGACGAGACCGGCACCAGACCCTGGTTCGGCGTGCGCTTCAGCCGCTCGGTGTTCGGCATCTTCGAGATCTTCCCCGGCGAGCCGGGCCGCAGGGCGCATCTGGCGGGCAAGGGAGCGTCGCTGCTGCTGAGGCGGTCGAACGCGCTCCTCGCGCGGCCGGCGGAGATCAGCCGGCTGGACGTGCTGGCGGCGAAGGGCGGCTGACCTCGAACGGTTCCGTCCGCTCGGGCGATGCTCTAGCGTCGCCCGCATGAGCCAGTCCGTCGGACGCGACGCCGTGCTGCGGCGGCATATCGGCCCGCTGGCGTTGGCGGCCGCGGTGGTGAACGGCGTGGTCGGCGCCGGCATCTTCACCCTGCCGGCGGCGATGGCGCAGGCGGCCGGGGCGAGGGCTCCGCTCGCCTACCTGGTGTGCGGGTTGGCGATGAGCTTCGTGGTGGTGTGCTTCGCCGAAGCGGGCAGCCGGCTGCCGACCAGCGGCGGCGTCTACGGCACGGTGACGTTCGCCTTCGGCCCGCTGACCGGCTTCGTGTGCGGCATGATGACCTGGATGGCCAGCGTGCTGGCCTGCGGCGGCATCGCCAGCGCGCTGGCGGCCACGATCGGCACGGTGCTGCCGGCGCTGTCGGAGGGGTGGGGCCGGGCGGCGGTGATCCTGGTCTCGATCGGCGCCATCGCGTTGGTCAACCTGCGCGGGGTGCGCGAGGCCGCCTGGATGGTCTCCGCCGTCACGCTGCTGAAGCTGGTGCCGCTGCTGCTGTTCGTGACGGTGGGCGGAGCGGCTCTTGCAGGGGGCTGGCTGCCCGCGCCCGCCGCGTCGGCGGTGCCCCCGGCGACTGGCCTGGCCGAGGCGGTGATCCTGGGCATGTTCGCGTTCAGCGGCATGGAGACGCCGCTGGCGGCCAGCGGCGAGGTGATGGACGGGCATCGCAACGTGCCGCGCGCGCTGCTCGGCGCCATGGGCTTCGTGCTGCTGCTGTACTTGGCGATCCAGCTGGTGGCGCAGCATCTGCTCGGGCCGAGCCTTGGCGGCCAGGCGGCACCGCTGGCGGCGGCGGCGGCGCGCTTCGGCCCGCTGGCGCGCGCGGTGCTGGTGGCGGGTGCCGCGCTGTCCATGCTCGGGTGGATCGGCAGCGACATCCTGGGCGCGCCGCGCATCCTGTTCGCCTTCGCGCGCGACGGGCTGCTGCCGCGCATCCTGGGAAGGGCCGGTCCCGCCACCCACGCGCCGGACGCGGCGATCCTGACCCACGCCGGCCTTGCTGCGGCGCTGGCGCTGTCGGGCAGCTTCACCGGGCTGGTGGTGGCCTCCACGCTCAACACGGTGGGGGTGTATTTTCTGGGCTGCGGCGCGTCGTGGGTGCTGCACCGCCGCGGCACCTCCACGCTCGGCAGGCCGGTCAATTTCAGGGCACTCCCGGTTGCGGCGCTGTGCGGGTCGGCCGCGATGGCGCTGCTGGTATGCGTCGCACCGCCCCTGGAGGTGCTGGGCCTGGCCGCCGTGGTGGCCGGCAGCGTGGCGCTCTACGCGGTGATGCGGCGGATTGCCGCCCGCCTCTGATCCTGCTCTCGTATCCGATGCTTCAGCGCACGTCGCCGAGCGGCCCGGACCGGGCTGATGGACCCCGGGGGTCGGCGTCGTCATCGAGGCTGAAGCGCGGCCGTCCGGCCTCGAGGCGCAGGCGCAGGCGGCGATGCGTCACGAGGTGGCGGATGCCCACCGCCGACGCGGCGAAACCGGAGCCGGCGGCGAGCAGCAGCGCCCAGCGTGGACCGAAGCGATCCGCGACCCAGCCGACCACCGGTGCGCCGATCGGCGTGCCGCCCAGCGCCACGGCGAGCAGGATCGCCACCACGCGGCCGCGCATGGCGGGTTCGGTCGCGATCTGCACCAGGCTGTTGGTCGAGGTGGTGAAGGTCTGGACCGACAGGCCGGCGACGATCAGGGCCGCTCCGAACCAGCCGGCGCCGGGCGCGGCCGCGGCGAGCGCGCAGCCCGACCCGAACAGCGTAGCACTGGCGAGCAGCAGCGGCAGCCGCGGCGTCGCGCGTCCGGCCGCCAGCAGCGCGCCCATGACCGATCCGATCGCCATGGTCGACGTCAGCAGCCCGTACTGGCCCGCTCCGGCGTGGAAAACCCTCACCGACATGGTCGAGATGAAGATGGAGAAGTTGAGCCCGAAGGTCCCGATCAGGAACAGCATCAGCAGCGGAGTCCTCAGCTCCGGCCGCCTCCAGACGTAGCGGAACCCCTCGACGAAGCTGCCGCGGGCGCGCGCTGCCCTGCCCGTGCGGTGCAGCGCGCCGACCTCGAGCAGCGTCAGCGCGCAGAGCACGGCGCAGAACGACGCGGCGTTGATCAGCAGCACCCATCCGCAGCCCACCAGGGCGATCAGGACGCCGGCGACCGCGGGCCCGATCAGCCGCGCGGCGTTGAACGAGGTTGAGTTCAGGGCCACCGCGTTCGAGAGGTCGGCCTCCCCGACCAGCTCGGCGACGAAGCTCTGGCGCGCCGGCGCGTCGAACGCGGCGGCGCAGCCGAACAGGAACGCGAACCCGTAGACCTGCCACAGCCGGACCAGCCCGCTGACGGTGAGCAGACCCAGGCCGAGGGCGAGCGCCGCCATCGTCGCCTGGGTGGCCAGCAGCAGGCGGCGCCGGTCGAGATGATCGGCCGCGAAGCCGGTCAGCGGCAGCAGCAGCAGCTGCGGTCCGAACTGCAGCGCCATCACCGTGCCCATCGCCGTGGCGCTGCGGTGCGTCAGCTCGGTGAGCACGAGCCAGTCCTGGGCGGTGCGCTGCATCCAGGTGCCGACGTTGGAGATGATCGCCCCGCCGGCCCAGAGCCGGTAGTTGAAGCCGCGCAGCGAGCGGAAGGTGCCGCGCCCCATGGCGTTCCGCGGGCTGTCTCCCGCGGCAGGCGGCGGTGAGGGAGAGGTCAGTTGCTGGCGCCGCCGTCGAGCACGATCGCGCTTCCGGTCATGAAGCCGCTCTCGTCGGCGGCGAGATAGGCCGCCAGCGCCGCCACCTCGTCGGGCGTGCCGAGCCGCCCGATCGGCTGGCGGGCGATGAAGTTGGCGCGCGCCGCGACCGGGTCGTCGAAGGCCGCGATCCGCTCCTCCAGCGACGGCGAGGCCACGGTGCCGGGACAGATGCAGTTGCAGCGTACGCCCTGGCCGACATGGTCGGCGGCGATCGCCTTGGTGAGGCCGATCACCGCCCCCTTGGTCGCGCCGTACGCCGCCCGGTTCGGGAAGCCGCGGATCGACGAGGCGATCGAGGCGATGTTGATGATGCTGCCGCGTCGCGCCGACAGCATGGCCGGCAGCACGGCGCGCACGACGTGGTAGATCGAATCGACGTTGAGGCTGAAGGAGCGCTGCCAGGCGGCCGCATCGGCGTCCAGGATCGAGCCGTGGTGAACCCAGCCGACGCAGTTCACGACGATGTCGAAGGCCGGCCGCGGGCTCAGCGCGGCGTCGAGCTGGGCCGGGTCCGAGGCATCGACGACGCAGCGCGTGATGCGGTCGTGCGTCAGCTCGGCCAGCTTCGCCGCGTTGATGTCGACCGCGAGCACCGAGGCGCCCTCCTCGGCGAGGCGCCACGCGGTCGCCCTGCCGATGCCCTGCGCCGCCGCCGTGACCAGCGCAGTGCGGCCGCCGAGCCGCCCTGCCACCCGGCCCGTCGCGGCCTCGGTCGATGTGCCCATGCTGCTCTCCCTCGTCTCGCTGCCGCGGCGGCAGGCTCGATGCGGCGCACGTCGCCATGATCGAGCCGTCCATGCTCTAGCAGCAGCGGTCGAGGTTCTGCCAGATTTGCCGGCGTCGCGCTGCCGCGGCACCATCCGCCCGGCAGGGTGGCCCTCTTCTCGTCGCACGAGCCGGCGCGGGCCGCATGGGCGCCGGCGCGGAGGAGATCTCATGAAGACGCTGAAGGGACCGGCCCTGTTCCTGGCCCAGTTCGCCGCCGACCAGGCGCCGTTCGACGACCTGGCCGGCATCGCGCGATGGGCGAGGGAGGCCGGGTTCGAGGGCGTGCAGATCCCGTCGTGGGATGCGCGGCTGTTCGACCTCGCCTGCGCCGCGGAGAGCGACGCCTACTGCGACACGGTGCGTGGCACCCTGGCCGACGCGGGACTCGCGCTGACCGAGCTCTCGACCCACCTGCAGGGCCAGCTCGTCGCCGCACACCCGGCGTACGATCGGATGCTGGACGGCTTCGCGCCGCCAGCCATGCGCGGCGATGCGTCGGCGCGACAGGACTGGGCGGTGCGGCAGTTGCATCTCGCCGCGCGCGCCTCGCGCCGGCTCGGCCTGACCGCCCACGCCACCTTCTCCGGGGCGCTCGCCTGGCCGTTCCTGTACCCGTTCCCGCAGCGGCCGCCCGGCCTGATCGACGAGGCGTTCGCCGAGCTGGCGCGGCGCTGGCGTCCGATCCTGGACGGCTTCGAGGAGGCCGGCGTCGATCTCTGCTACGAGTTGCACCCCGGCGAGGACCTGCATGACGGGGTGACCTTCGAGAGGTTCCTGGAGCATGTCGGCGGCCACCGGCGCTGCAACATCCTCTATGATCCCAGCCATTTCCTGCTGCAGTTCATGGACTATCTCGGCTTCATCGACGTCTACCACCAGCGCATACGCATGTTCCACGTCAAGGACGCCGAGCACGTAACGAGCCCGCGCCAGGGCGTCTATGGCGGCTACCAGGACTGGATCGACCGCGCCGGCCGCTTCCGCTCGCTCGGCGACGGGCAGATCAATTTCGGCGCTATCTTTTCCAGGCTCGCGCGGTACGATTTTGACGGCTGGGCGGTGGTCGAGTGGGAATGCTGCCTGAAGGACGCGCAGGTCGGCGCGCGCGAGGGGGCGGCGTTCGTGCGCCGGCATATCATCCCGGTCACCGGGCGCGCCTTCGACGATTTCGCCGGCGCCGGCAGCGACCGCGCGGCCAACCGCCATCTGCTCGGCCTGTGAGGTGCGGGCGATGACGCCGCCTCGCCGACGCCTGCGTCTCGGCATGGTCGGTGGCGGCGCCGGCGGCTTCATCGGCGCCGTGCACCGCCTCGCCGCACGCCTCGACGACCGCTACGAGCTGGTCGCCGGCGCGCTCTCGTCGGATCCCGAGCGCGCGGCGCGCTCCGCGTCGGCGCTGCACATCGCTCCCGACCGGGCTTATGCCGACTACGAGGCGATGGCGCGGGCCGAGGCGGCGCGGGCCGACCGGATCGACGTCGTCAGCGTCGTGACCCCGAACCACAGCCACGCCGCGATCTGCACCGAATTCCTGTCGCGCGGCATCCCGGTGATCTGCGACAAGCCGCTGGCCACCTCGCTGGCCCACGCGCGCGGGCTGGCCGCCCTGGTGCGCCAGACCGGGCTGCCCTTCGTACTGACCCACGTCTATAGCGGCTATCCGATGATACGCGAGGCGCGGGCGCGGGTCGCCGCCGGCGACCTCGGCGCCGTGCGGGTGGTGCAGGTGGAGTATCCGCAGGAGTGGCTGGCGGCGCCGATCGAGGCGGACGGCCAGAAGCAGGCGAGCTGGCGCACCGACCCCGCGCGCTCGGGCCCCGCCGGCAGCGTCGGCGATATCGGCACGCACGCGCACCACCTAGCCGGCTTCGTCACCGGGCTGCGCCTGCTCGAGGTGGCCGCCGACCTGTCCCGCTTCGTGCCCGGGCGGCGGCTGGACGACGACGCGCGCATGCTGCTGCGCTACGAGGGCGGCGCGCGCGGCATGCTCTGGTGCAGCCAGGTGGCGATCGGCCACGAGAACGGCCTGCGTCTGCGCGTCTACGGCGAGACCGGCGCGCTGGAGTGGGTGCAGGCCGAGCCGAACACGCTGCGCCTGTCCCGGCTGTCGGAGCCGACGCGCCTCCTGACCCGCGGCATGGCCGGCCTGTCCGACGCGGCGGGCCAGGCCACCCGCATCCCGGCCGGCCATCCGGAGGGCTACCTGGAGGCCTTCGCGCAGCTCTACGACGATGCCGCCGCGCTGCTGCACGCGCACCGGGACGGTGCGTCCACGAGCGGAGTGGCGACGCTGCTGCCAGGGATCGAGGACGGCGTGCGCGGCATGGCCTTCATCGAGGCGGTGCTCGCCTCCGACCGCAGCAACGGCGCCTGGACCCAACTCGCATCCGCCTGAGGTTAGCAAAGTTGCACGAAGTTTAGGGCTCTTGGTATGCCATTTGACTGGTTGCTGCGCCTAGTGTCCAGTAACTAGAAGAGAAAACATACTCACTGATTAGACAGCAGAAAACGGCTGGTGCAACCTCAGTGAAGCTAGGGGGAAATCATGTCTTCGCTTTCAGCGAATAAAAGGATCCACCGAAGCAGGTAACTTACTCGCCAGCCGACTGTGTCCTCACATCTGGATTTTGCTTATTTGATCTTTCAAGCCCGACAGAGCGCTCCGCGGCACTCCAGTTGGCCCGCACCCTATCCGCCCACTCCCTGTTTTGCTCGACAGCGGCACTAGCAGCTTTAAGGGTCTCTTTGATAAGGCGCGTTAAAGCCGCAGAGTCAGAATTAGTCATCGCTAAAACTCCTATCTCCCAGCCGTCGCCAAATCTATGTAGCATCCATTAACCTGCCTGTGAATCGGGTTTCTAGAGGATAATGGATCACTATGGACCGGAAGCCTAAGGATGCAGAACTTTTCATCGGAATAGTTGCCAGAATAGGCGTTGATACTAATGCAATAGTTAAATCCATTACAAGAGAACTCAAAAACTATCGATATATAGTTCATGAAATTCACGTGACGGACCTTCTTGCCGGTTTCCCAGGAGCCTTCAATCTTGTTCAGGCACCGACCGAGCTGCGATATGACAGCTATATCAAGGCTTGTAATAAGCTGAGGACCGACATCGACGAGGCCATCATGGCTTCACTAACGATCATGAGCATCGTTTCGAAAAGCTCCGGGAGGGAGCATCGTGATGAACAAAGTCGTACCGCATTCATTATAAATCAAATAAAAAGACCTGAGGAATTTGAGTGTCTTCGCAGCGTCTACGGAGAGCATTATGTCCAAATCTCATGTCATGCAGACGAGGGAGTTAGAGTTTCGCGGCTATCATCAAAAATAGCTTCCGATCATCCCGAAGACCCGAAGAGCGCCGCATGGGATATAAAAGCTCGCGAGTTAGTTCACACTGATGAGTCACAAGAAGAAGAGCAATTTGGTCAAAGGGTCAGACAGGTCTTCCCACTTTCGGATGTCATCATAGATGCTAGTTCGATCTCCCGTGCGGCAAAAGATATTGAGCGGTTCTTTCGTGCGCTTTTTGGAGATAAAGCAGTCACACCAACAAGAGAAGAATACGGGATGGAGTTGGCTAACACAGCTGCCCAACGATCATCCGACCTCTCGCGCCAAGTGGGTGCAGCAATTCTGAGTCAAACAATGGAAGTGCAAGCCTTAGGATGTAATGAGGTTCCCAAGGCTAGAGGAGGTACCTACTGGGAAGGAGATGATCCGGACGGAAGGGACTTTTCTCTCGGCCGAGACTCAAATGAACAGCGACGGCGTACAGTCCTCCTGGACTTGATGCTGCGTCTAAAATCGCTGCACGCCCTGGCCTCGCATCTCTCGACCCACAATGAAATCGAGGCTTTTCTCTTCGAACGCGACGACAAAGTAATTTCAGATTCACAAATAATGGACTCTCTGGAGTATGGAAGGAGCGTACATGCTGAGATGAATGCAATCACAGACGCTGCGCGCGGAGGTCATGCAATCAGGAACTGCGCACTTTTCAGCAACACTTTTCCATGCCACAATTGTGCAAAGCACATTGTAGCCTCCGGCATCTCGGAGGTTGTCTATATACACCCTTATCCGAAGAGTTATGCAAAGGAACTCTTTGAGGACTCAATCGTCATCAATCCAGAGACAAGTGGAAGTCGTTCAGGGCAAGATAAAGTTGTCTTCAGGCAATTTATTGGAATCGTCGGACCCATGTATAGTCGAGTTTTTACTAAAGCACGATGGAAGAAAGATAGAGGCATCATATCAGAGTTTGAAAAATCAGATGCATTCTACATTAGGAGAACTCCGCTTCCAGCTTACCTACGGACTGAGGAGATCCTACTAGATGACTTAGATAAAGCTCTTCGAGAAAAAAATTATCTTACATGATTAGGAATATGTAACTTACTGAACGTTTTGCCACGGTAAACATCGAAAGAACTGTGACATTACAGAAAGTTCTCGGGGGCTTATAGAAATTGCAAGCCTCTGGAATCTGGATTGGGCATCAATAATTCCTAGGCGCGCGGCAGGATCAGCCGTTGCACCGCCTCCGCCCAGCCATCCGTCTCGTTGCTCGCGACCACCTCGTGCGCGTGCGCGCGCACGGCGTCGGGCGCGTTGCCCATCGCGATCGCGAGGCCCGCCACGTCGAGCATCGGGATGTCGTTGCTCATGTCGCCGATGCAGGCCATCTCGCTGCGGTCGATGCCGAGCCGGCGCGCGATGGAGAGCGCGGCACTGCCCTTGTTGGCGTCGCGGTGGGTGACGTCGACGTGGAACAGCTGCGAGCGATGCACCGCCGTCTGCGTCCCCACCGCCTCGGCGAGCGAGGCCTCGGCCAGCGCCACCAGCGCGAAATCGCTGCTGCTGCCCATCAGCTTGTGGGTGCGCGCCAGGAACGGTGCGAAATCCTCGACCGCCTCGTAGTCGGCATTCAGCGAGCGGCGCTCGTGCTCGATGTAGGGCAGAAGCTGGTTCTTGAGCAGCCAGCGTCCGTCGGCGAACACCCAGACATCGAGGCCGCCCGCCTCCAGCCGCGACACCGTCTCGCGGCAGGCGGCTTCGGGGATCACGTGCTCCTCGAGCACGCGGTCGTCGGGATCCAGGATCACGCCGCCGTTGAAGCCCGCGCGCGGCGTGTCGAGCCGCAGCGGCCCGATCAGCACGTCGAGGCCGATGGTGGCGCGGCTGCTGACCACCGCCAGCCGGACGCCGTGCCGGCGCAGCGCGGCGACGGCATCGAGCACCGCTTCAGACAGGCTCTTGTCCGGCCGCACCAGCGTGCCGTCCACGTCGCTCACCAGCAGCCGGATCGGGGGTAGCCGGATCGGCGGCACGCCGCTCACGTGAGCGGCCGCAGCGGCAGCGCGTGCATCGCGCGAACCGTGGCCTCCCAGTCGACGATGCCGAAATCCGAGCCGAGCCCGCCGGCCACCAGCGCGCCGCAGGTGCCGCCGAGGCGCGCCGCCTGCTCCAGGTCCCAGCCGCGATGCAGCCCGGCGATCAGGCCGGCGGTGAAGGCGTCGCCGCATCCGGTGGTGTCGACCACCTCGATGTCGTGCGCCGGCAGCCGGAACGAGCCGTCGGGCGTCACCACCACGCAGCCCTCGCCGCCCATGGTCAGCACGCAGTGCCCGACGCCGAGATCGAGGAAGAACTTCGCCGCGTCCAGCGGGTCCTCGCGGCCGCACAGCGCCGTCGCCTCCTCAATCGAGGGCACGAAGTAGTCGACGTACTGCATCGACGGCCGCAGCTTGTCCATCAGCGCGCCGGTGGCGAAGATCAGGTCGAAGGTGGTGGTGCGTCCGAGCGCCTTCGCCGCGCGCAGCAGCTCGGCGGTCGGCATGCCGTCCATGCGCCCGAGCAGGCCGTTGCCGCCCATGTGCACGAAGCGCGCGTCGAGTGCCGCCGGATAGTCCGCCTCGTCGAGGAACAGCACGTCCGAGGCGCCGCGCACGTGCAGGCAGGGCCGCTCGCCGTTCGGCCGCACGTTCAGGATCGAGGCCGCGGTGTGCACGCCGGGATGGCGCTGCATGCGGTCGGTGGTGATGCCGAAGCCGCGCAGCGTGTCGAGCACGAAGCGTCCCTTCTCGTCCTCGCCGACCGCGCCGATCGCCAGCGCGTCCAGCCCGAGCTTGGCGCAGTCGACGATGGTGCCGCCCGCGGTGCCGGCGACGGTGAGCCTGATCTGGTCGATGAAGGTCGCGTTGCCGCCTGCTGGGATCGCGGTGACGGGTCGGCCGAGCACGTCGATGCAGTACAGGCCGATCACGCTGACATCGTGGGCGGGCGCCCCGGGGTTGGGCGCGCCGGCGTTGGGCGCATCGACTGCTGGGCTCGTCTGCGACATGGTCCTATCCGATCGCTTGGGGTTGTTCATGCAGGCGCACGCCGTCGCGAAAGAAGGCGACGTGTTGGAGCGGGCAGTGCAGCGAGACCTGGTCGGGCAGGCTCGATCCCGCGCCGGCATCGGCCCGCACCCGCAGCCGCGTCTCGCCGGCCTGGAGCAGCAGCAGGTACTGGCCGCCGACGGTGATCGAGCGTCGCAGCACGGTGGCGGCGACGCCCCCGGCCTCGTCCGGCGGTGCGACGCGCGCCCGTTCCGGCCGGATGCCGAGCCGCAGTCCCGCCGAGCCGCCCTGCGGGCGGCGCACCGCGCGGCCCAGGATGTCGAAGCGGAGCGCGTCCTCGCGTTCGCCCGAGGGGGCGACGAAGTTCATCCCAGGGGTGCCCAGGAACCAGCCGCCGAACTCGCTCTCCGGCCGCTCGTACAGGGTGCGCGGCGGCGCGCACTGGGTGATGCGTCCGGCCTGCATCAGGGCGATCTGGTCGGCCAGCGTCATGGCCTCGGTCTGGTCGTGGGTGACGTAGACGATGGTCTGCCGCATCCGCGCGCGGAACCGGTTGAAGGCGCGGATCAGCTCGAGCTTGGCGTGCACCTCGACGTTGGTGGTCGGCTCGTCGAACAGGATCACGTCGCAGCTGCGCGCGATCGCGCGTCCCACCGCGACGCGCTGGCGCGTGCCGCTGTCGAGCCGGTCGATCCGCCAGCGGCGCTGCGCCTCCAGCCCGAGCACGCCCAGCACCTCGTCGAGTCGCTGCCGTCGCACGGCCGGCGGCGTGCCGTCGCGCTGCATCGCGAGTGCGATGTTCTGCTCCACCGACAGGGTGCGGTACATCACCGGGTACTGGAACACCATCGCCACGTTGCGCCGGCCGGGGCTGAGCCGGGTGACGTCGCGGTCGCCGAAGCGGATGCGGCCGGAACTCGGTGTCTCCAGACCGGCGATCATGCGCATCAGCGTGGTCTTGCCGCAGCCCGACGGCCCGAGCAGGCAGGTGACGCTGCCCTCGGCGAAGGTCGCGGAGATGCCGTCCACCGCAGCGAGCCCGCCGAAGCGCCGGGTCAGTCCTTCGAGCACGATGTCAGGCACAGGCCACCCCCCGGCCGACGCCGAGCCGCAGGCCGGAGACGGCGTCGAACACCACCATGTGCTCGGGCCGGATCCGCCAGTCGAGCCCGTCGCCCAGCCCGAGCCCGGCGACGATGTCGGTGGGCGGCGCCCCCACCAGGATCGCCGGCGCGTCGCCGCGGCTCACCTCCAGGTGCACCACGCACTCCGCTCCCAGATTCTCCATCAGCATGATGCGTCCGCGCCCTTCGAGGCCGCCTGCTTCCGCTTCGAAGCCGCCCAGCGTCACGTGCTCCGGCCGCACCGCGACGGAGACCGATCCCTCGTTGGGCGACGCCTGCTCCAGCGCGACCGTGCCCAGCACCGTCTCGCAGCGCCGGCCGCGCATCGTGCCGGACAGGATGTTGCAGCGGGGAAAGCCGATCAGCTCGGCGCTGCGCAGCCGGCGCGGCTCGTGGTAGATGCGCGCGGCCGCGTCCGCCTCGACCAGGCGGCCGCGATCCAGCACCGCGAGCTGCTCGGCCATGGTCAGCGCCTCCAGCGAGTCTGAGGTGCAGTAGAGGAAGGTCGCGGCGAGTGCCGCCTGCATGTCGCGGAGCTCGTCCATCAGGCTCTCGCGCAGCTTGAAGTCGAGCCCGACCAGCGGGTCGTCGAGCGCGAACAGGCGCGCCTCCTGCAGCACCCCGCGCGCGATCGCCGCGCGCTGCTTCTCGCCGCCGCTGAGCTGGCTCGGACTGCGATCCAGCTTGCCGGTGATGCGCAGGGTCTCGGCCACCGGACCGATGCGACGGTCGATCTCGGCGCGCCCCACGCCGCGCTGGCGCAGCGGGTAGGCGATGTTGTCGCGCACGCTCATGTGCGGGAACAGGGCAAAGGATTGCGGCACGTAGCCGATCGGCCGCTGCGCCGGCGGCAGCGCCGTCACGTCGCGGCCGTCGATCAGGATCCGCCCGCGATCGGGCCGCTCCAGCCCGACCAGCAGGCGCAGCAGCACCGACTTGCCGCTGCGCGGCGGCCCGCACAGCACCGTCAGGCTGCCGGGTGCGACCGAGAGATCGATCCCGTCGAGTGCGGTGACCCGGCCGTAGCGGCGCGTCACGCCCTCGAAGCGAACCGCGCTCGGCGGACCCTCGCTCACGCCGACTGGCCCATCCGGGCGAGCAGCGGCACCAGGGCGATGCCGATGCCGAACACCGCGGCCAGGATCAGCAGCAGGCCGCCCGCGAGCAGCAGGGCGCGCAGCGGTGCGGCGTCGCGCGGCAGGTTGCCGACCGCGATGTTCAGCACCGTCGCCGCCAGCATCAGGATCAGCCCGATCCGGTAGCCGCCGAAGCTCCAGGGCTGCAGGATCAGCAGGAAGCCCAGCGCCATCGCCGAGATCAGGGTCAGCTCGGCGCGCGGCACCGGCGAGCGCATCTCACACCTCGCCGCGCACGGTGCCGAACGTCATGCCGACCAGCAGGTAGCGCTGGAACAGGTAGACGATGGCGATCGGCGGGATGATGTAGAGCGTGGTCAATGCCGAGACGAAGGTCCAGTCGGTGCTGCCGCCCGAGTACATGCCCGTCGCCAGCGCGGTCGGGATGTTGGCGGTGTTCGGGCCGCCGATCACGTAGTCGAACAGGAACTCGTTCCACACGAAGATGAAGTTAAAGATCAGGGCGGCGACGATGCCGGGCAGCACCTGCGGGAAGATCAGCCGCGCGAGGATGCCGAACCAGCTGGCGCCGCTGACCAGCCCGGTCTCGTCGAAGCGGACCGAGACCCCGTCGATGAAGCCCTTGAGGATCCACACCGAGAACGGGATCGAGAACATGGCGTAGAACAGGATCATCGCCAGGTAGTTGTCCTTCCAGCCGAACCCCACGTACATCAGGTAGACCGGCAGGATCGCGGCCGACCCCGGCAGCATGCGTATCGACAGCAGCAGGAACATCAGGAAGTCGGTGCCGCGCGGACGGAAGCGCGAGAACGAGAACGCGGCCAGGAACGACACCGCGACCGCAATGCAGACCGAGCTCGCCGACAGCAGCAGGCTGTTCAGCAGCTCGTGCACCAGGCCGGGGTTCGACAGCACGCGCGCGTAGTTGTCGAGCGTCGGCCGGAACAGCAGCACCGGCGGCACCGCGAGGATCTGCGCCTGCGTCTTGAACGAGCACAGGATGATCCAGGCGACGGGGGCGAAGAACACCAGCACCACCAGCCACAGTACTGCGTGATACAGATGCATGCGCCAGTTCATCAGGTCGACTCCTGGTTGGCCCGCAGCCGGTCGCGCGAATGCAGCACGAAGATGAAGGTCGCCGTGAAGGCGATCGAGATCAGCAGCAGCACCACCGCGAGTGCCGACGACCAGCCCATGTTGAATACCTGGAAGGCCCGCCGGTAGAGGGTCACCGCGATCAGCTCGGTGGTGTTGCCCGGGCCGCCGAAGGTCATGTCGTAGACCAGGTCTAGGGTCTTGAAGGCGTCGATGGTGCGCAGCAGGATGCCGAGCATCAGGATGAACTTGCCGTGGTACAGGATCACCAGCCGCAGCCGCTGCAGCGGCCCGAGCCGATCCACCGCGGCGGCTTCCAGCTCCGCCTTCGGAACCGAGGCGAGAGCCGCCAGCGTCATCAGCACCATGAACGGCGTCCACATCCAGATGTCGACGGCGAGCACCGCGCCGAAGGCGAGATGCGCGTCGCCCAGGAAGTTCAGGCCGGGCAGGCCGAGGCCGCGCAGGATGTTGTCGAGGATGCCGAAGGTCGGGTCGTAGATCAGGCGCCAGAAGGTGCCGGACGCCACCGGCGTGAGCACCATCGGTGCGAACAGCAGGGTGAGCGCCAGACGGCGTCCCGGCAGCTTCTGGCTCTGCCAGAACAGCAGGCCGAGCAGCAGCCCGAGCACGGTCTCGATGCCGACCGCGCAGAGCACGAACAGGAAGGTGCGGCTCAGCCCGAACCACACCTCGCTGTCATCAAGGATGCTGCTGAAATTGTACAGCCCGGCGAAGATCGGCGGCCGGCCGCTGGTGAACGAGTAGCGGTAGAAGCTCAGCCCCATCAGCCACAGCGTCGGGATCGTGTTCCAGATGACGAAGAACACCAGCACCGGCAGCAGCAGCAGCGTCGGCAGCACCCGCCGGCTGTTCAGGATCTCGCGCAGGCGGCCGGGCCGCCGGCCGCTCGCCACGGCAGGGGGCGCCACGGCAGGGGGCGCCACGGCAGGGGGCGCGACGGCAGGAGGCGCTACGAGGGGGCCGTCCGCCGCCATCCGCTAGAGCCGTATGCCGGCGCAGGCAGCACTCGGCGCCTTCGCCGCGGTGCCGGCGTCGAACAGGATCTTCTGCTGCCGGCAGGCGGTGTAGCGCAGTGCCGCCATCGGGTCGCGCACCTGGTCGGTGGCGAAGGCGGTGAACGCCTCCTGCTGCGTCGAGAGCAGGTCGGCATAGGCCGGGTCGTGCCAGAAGTCGCTGCTGTTGCCGAGCATGTACTTGTACGTGCGATACCAGGGCTGGATCGTGTCGAAATCCGCCCGGGTCAGCGTCGCCTTGTCGCAGGGATTGCCGCCGTGCCGGGCGAAGGCGAGGCTGGTGTCGGCCGTGTACCACCATTCCAGGAAATCGAGTGCCGCCTCCTGGCGGTCATGGTCGTTGAAGGCGTTCAGCACCCAGGGCTGGCCGCCGATGATGTAGTTGCGCACCAGCTTGCCGCCGGCGTCTGGGAAGCCCGGCGGCGGCACGACGATGACGCGGCCCTTGAGCTTGTCGGTGATCATCGCCGGGCCGAGTGCGGCCCACTGCAGCGCGCAGAAGATCTTCTCCTGGGTGAAGGCGTCGATCAGCTCGGAGATGCCGTAATTGACGCCGCCCTGCGGGGCGAACTTCAGCAGGTCCTTGTACTGCTGCAGCGCCCGCGCATTGCCTTGGGTGTCGTAGATGCCCTCGACCTGGCCGGTGGAAGCGTTCCAGATGTCGCCGCCCTGCGAGCGCATCAGCGACATCACCGGATCGCTGATGAAGTCGTACTCGCGCGAGAACTGCGAGCCGTAGCCGTTGAAGCCCTTCTCCGGACGGTTGAAGAACTCGATCAGCTTGAGGAAGTCCGGGTAGGACAGCTTCTCGAAATCCTCCCAGCTCTGCGGCAGGGCGCGGCCATATCGCTTCTGGAACGCCTCCGCCTCGCCGGGCGCGCGCAGCAGGTCCTCGCGCACGTAGAGCGCCATGGTGTCGCCCTCCTGCGGGAAACCCCACAGATGCGAGGAGCCGTCCGGGTAGACCTGGTAGGCGGCGCGCACCACCGGCGAGTACCAGTCGACGTCGAGCGCCTTGCGCTGGCGCACCACGCGGTCGAGCGGCAGGATCCATTTCGGCTGCGCCAGCGCGCCGAGCCACTGGCTGTCCGAGATGATGATGTTGTAGTCCTGGCTGTGCGTCGCGAGCGAGGTCGCGGCCTTCTGGAACAGCTGCGCGAACGGCGCCTCCGAATACGAGAAGCTGACCTCGTAGCCGTGCCGGCTCTTGGCGTACTTGATGAAATCGGAGGCGAGGTCGACGCCGAGGCGGCTCGGCGTCCAGCCGGCGATCCCCAGGATCGACAGGTGGATCGATTTGCCGGCCATCGCACCGGTCTGCGCGCGCACCACCGAGGGCGCGGCCAGCAGGCTCGCGGCGCCGATCGAGCCCAGGCCCTGCAGCAGGCTGCGTCGGCCCAGCGCCGTCGTCGCGGCTGTTTTTGATGTCATGACGTTCCTCCTTTCTTGCTTGAAGCCTCTGTCCGCTGTCCTCTCCGCGTGGCCTCAGCGGAGCATGGCGGCCACGTTGCCTCCATCGACGGTGATGACGTTGCCGGTGGTCCTGTCCAGCAGCGCCGAGGCGACGAAGGCGTCGGCCACGTCCTGCGCCCGCACCTCGGCGCGGAGCAGGTTTCCCGTCATGTAGTCGGCCTCCGACACGCCGCGCGCCCCGGCGCGGGTCTGGATCATCTCCTCGGTCAGCAGGCCGGAGCGGATGCGGTCGGCGTTCACCGCGTTCACCCGTATGCCGTCGGCGCCGTGCTCCAGCGCGTACTGCCGCACCAGCGCCAGCAGCGCCGCCTTGGCGGTGCCGTAGGCGCCGAAGCCCGGTCCCGGATTGATCGCCTGCTTGGACACGTTGAACAGCAGCGCGCCGCCGAGCTTCTGCTGCCGCATCACCCGGACGGCCTCGCGCGCCACGTACTGATGGCCGAAGAAGTTGAGCTCGAAGGAGCGCCGCAGCAGCGCGTCGTCGAGCTCGGCGATCATGCCGGCCTGGGCGGCGCCGGCGTTCGACACCACGATGTCGACGCCGCCGAAATGCCGCGCGGCGGCGGCGAAGGCGGCGGCCACCGAGCCCGCGTCGGTGACGTCGCAGCGCAGCGCCAGACTGCCCGCGACGGTGCCGGCGGTCGCTTCCAGAGCGGCGAGGTCGAGATCCAGCAGCGCCACCGCCGCGCCCTCGGCGGCGAAGGCGCGCGCCGTGGCCGCCCCGATGGCGCCGGCCGCACCGGTCACCAGGGCGATCCGGCCGGCGAGGCGCTTGGCCGTCGCGCGCTCGAGCTTGGCCTGCTCGAGCGACCAGTACTCCATGTCGAAATGCTCGGCCTCGGTGATCGAGGTAAAGCGGCCGATGCGGTCAGCGTCGAGCACCGCCTCCAGCCACGCTTCGGCGACGTCGGCGGAGATCGCCGCCTCCGTCGCCGTGCGCCCGACGCCGACGATGCCAAGGCCGCGGATCGCGAGCACGCGCGGGATCGGATCGAGTGCCCGCCGGCCGCCGCCGACCCGCCGATCCTGGCGCGCGAAGTAGTCGCGATAGCTCGCAACGAAGCCCTCGACCGCACGCTCCGCCGCCTGCGCCCATCCGGCGAGGTCGCCGCCGTCGGGCGCCGGCAGGATCGCCGGACGCTGCTTGATCCGGATCACCTGCTCGGGGGTCGCGACGCCACGGGCGCCGTACTCGTCGAGCCCCTCGCCGTCCACGAAGCGGCGGATCCGCGCGTCGCTGCGCGGCGACAGCAGCCAGTGCGCGGCACCCGCGGCGGAACTGGCGCCCAGGATGCCGCGCAGCGTCGGCAGCACCGCCTCGAACGGGGCGGGTGCCGCGGGCAGCGCCACCGGATGCAGCGACGCCGGCTCGCGTCCGTGCTCGGCGATGAAGTCCTCGGCCAGCGTCACGAACTCGATCATCAGTGCGTAGGCGCCGCGCGCGGTGTCGGCGAAGCTGAAGATCCCGTGCTTGCCGAGCAGCAATCCCTGCACGTGCGGCGCGCGCTCGTAGACGGCCGCCGCCGCCTTGGCCAGCGCGAAGCCCGGCATGATGTACGGCACGAAGCCGACGCGGTCGCCGTAGATCCGCCGGCACACCGCCTCGGAGTCCGGCAGGCAGGCGATCGCGGTCGAGGTGACCGAGTGGGTATGGTCGATGAACTTGTGCGGCAGATAGGCGTGCAGCAGGGTCTCGACCGACGGGTTCGGCGCCGCGCTGTCGAGCAGGTTCTGGCGCTGCGCGTTGACCATGTCCTCGTCGGACAGCCGCTCGAGCGTGCGCAGCCGGAACAGCGGCTGCAGCCGCACCGCCGGATGGCCGTCCGGCTCGATGGTGGCGAGGTCGCGCCCGCTGCCCTTGACGCACAGCACCTCGACCATCTCGCCGAACAGGTCGGGCAGGCGGGTCTTGACCGAGGTGTTGCCGCCGCCATGCATCACCAGCCGCGGCACCTGGCCGAGCAGGCGCGAGGTGTAGGTGCGCAGCGCCAGGTCGCGGTTCACGCCCAGCGCATCGTAGTGCCGCACCAGCCGTTCCGCGTCGGCATCCGACCAAAGGCTCTGCAAGCATCGTCCTCCCTTGGACGTCGCGGCCTCGTGGCCGTATCGATTGCCCGGATCGGTAGGATATTGTCCGACTTATGTCAAACGGAACCGACAAAAGTCCGGAGCGGCGGATGCCGGCCTCGGGCGGCGGCCGTGCCCGGCGCGCCGGCGGCGCCACGCCCACCGAGTTCGACGGCGACCCGGTGGTTTGGGCCGCGTGGCTCTACTACGAGGAGGGCCTGACCCAGGAGGAGATCGCCGGGCGCTTCGGCACCTCGCGCGGCAGCGTGATCAACCTGCTGCAGCAGGCGCGCGAGCGCGGCGTGGTCAGCATCGCGGTGTCGCCGGACCATCTGCAGTCGGTGCGGCTGTCGCGCCGGCTCGCCGAGCGCTACCGCCTCGAGGGCTGCGCGGTGGTGCCGGACGACGGCGGACGCCAGCCGGACTACCAGCGCGTCGGTCGTGCCGGGGCGCGGCTGCTGGCCGCGCGGCTGACGACCGACGACGTGCTCGGCGTCTCGTGGGGCCTGACGGTGCTGGCGCTCGCCAACGCGCTGCCGCCGCGGCCGCTGCCGGGGCTCTCGGTGGTGCAGGTGACGGGATCGTTCGTGGGCACCTACGAGATGTCGGCCGAGCTGTGCACCTCGAACATCGCCAGCCGCACCGGCGGCCGCTGCGTCTACATCCATGCCCCTGGCGTGGTCTCGCAGCCGCAGGTGCAGCGCATGCTGATGCGCGAGCCGACGCTGCGCGAGGAGTTCCGCATCCTCGCCACCTGCAACCGGCTGGTGTTCGGCGTCGGCAGCGTCAAGCCCTCCAGCACCGCCTTCCTGAGCGGCTACGTGGCCTACGAGGACGCGGCGCCCTATATCCGTCGCGGCGCCGCCGCGGTGCTGGCGGGACGCTTCATCGACGCTGCCGGACGGGCGGTGATCGATGCGCTCGACGACAGAATGATCGGCCTGACGGTCGAGCAGCTCGACCGCATTCCCGACCGGCTCTGCGTCGCCTGCGGCGTCGACAAGGCCGAGGCGATCCACGCGACCCTGCTCGGCGGCCACGCCACGTCGTTCGTCACCGACGCCGCGACCGCGCGCGACCTGCTGCAGCGCTGAGCTTCAGCGATTGGCCTGCTGCGCGGGCGGCGGTTCGTCCTCCGGCTTGTAGTAGAGCGCCGCACAGTCTTCGGCGAGCAGACCGCCCTCGGCGCTCATGTCGTCGCGGAAGGCGTCGTCGATGATGTCCAGCACGTCGAGATGCCGGTCCTCGAAATACATGCGGTGCACCTGCGGCCGCGACGCGCCGTAGACGATGCGGCGGATGCCGGCCCAGATGCTGGCCATGCTGCACATGCCGCATGGCTGCAGCGTCGAGTACAGCGTGGCGCCGCGCAGATCGTCGCGTCCCAGGCTCTCGCAGGCGCGCCGGATCGCCACGATCTCGGCGTGAGCACTCGGATCATGACGCAGCCCGACCTCGTTGTGCCCCTCGCCGACGATGCGTCCGTCCATCACGATCACGCAGCCGATCGGCGATGCGCCCGGCTTGTCCTGCGCCTGCCGCGCCAGCGCGATCGCGCGCCGCATATGGACGATATCCTGGGTGGCGCCGTGCTCGGTCATCGGCGGAGCTAGCGCGGCAGGGCGGCCGGAGTTTGCGCAATCGCCCCGACGCGACCAATGTTCGTCCCGAAGATGAGGGGGAACCCATGGCCGGCACCGCAGTGAGAGATGGCTGGAGCCTGGGCGACGCGCCCAGCCTCGACGGCAAGGTCGCGATCGTCACCGGTGCGACCGGCGGCCTCGGCTACGAGACCGCGCTGGGCCTGGCGCGGCGCGGTGCGACGACGATCCTCGCCGGCCGCAACGCGGGCAAGGGCGCACAGGCGCTGACCCGCCTGCAGCGCAGCCTCCCCGACGCACGGGCACGCTTCGAGATGCTCGATCTCGGCAGCCTCGCCTCGGTGAGCCGGTTCGCCACCGCCGTCAGCGAAGCGCATGGCGGCGTGATCGACATCCTGGTCAACAATGCCGGGGTGATGGGGATGCCCAGCCGCGAGCTGACCGAGGACGGCTTCGAGCGCCAGATCGGCGTGAACTATCTCGGCCACTTCGCCCTGACCGCGCGGCTGAAGGACGCCCTGTGCAAGGGAAGCGTCGACAAGGCCGCGACCGGAGCGGCGGCCGGCGGCCGGGTGGTGAACGTGGCCAGCCTCGCGCACCGCCGCGCCAGCCTCGAGCTGGACGACCTGCAATCGGAGCGCGCGTACAGCCCGTTCAAGGCCTACGGCCGCAGCAAGCTCGCCATGCTGATCTTCGCCATCGAGCTGCAGCGTCACGCGGTCCAGCATCGCTGGAACCTGGTGAGCCTGGCCGCGCATCCGGGATGGGCGCGGACCGACATCATCGCCAACAGCACCGGCAGCGGCGCCCCCGGGCTCAAGCAGCGGGTGATGGGCACGGCGTTCGCGCTGCTGGCGCAGTCGGCGCGCGACGGCGCCCTGCCCTCGCTCTACGCGGCGATGGCGCCGCAGGCGAAGGGTGGCGGCTATTACGGCCCGACCGGACCCGGCGAGACGCGCGGCGCCCCGGGTGCGTCGCGCATCATGCCGCAGGCCGCGGATCCCGCGACCGGCAGCCGCCTGTGGGCGCTCTCGGAACGTTTCGCCGACGTGACGTTCGACGCCTGAGCCGGCCGCCGACCCCGGTGAGGCTGCCGCGCGCCGAGGCCGCGATGCTGATCGCCATGCTGCTCGCCGCGGCGGCCTTCGATGCGCCGGCCGCGGCGGCGGATAGCGACCCTCCCGCCGTGCTGCCGACCGGCGCCTCGACGGCGCGGCCGCTGGCCGACCGGTTCTCCGACCTCGTCAACGTGCGCGACTACGGTGCCCTGTGCGACGGCACGACCGATGACGCCGCCGCCTTCCGGCGCGCCGCCGTCGCCGCCACCTCGACCGCCCGGCGCGGCGGCGCCAGGATCTACATCCCGGCCGGCACCTGCCACCTGGGCGCCAGCCTGACGCTCGCCCTGCCCGCCGGGCGCAGCGTCGCGGTGGCGGGAGACGGCGCCGGCCTCACCACCCTGGACTTCGCGCCCGGCATCGACGGCATCGCGGTGTCGCTGAGCTCGGGCTCGGCGGCATCCGTCACCGGCCTCACCATCAACCGCACGGGCGCGCAGGTGGCGGGCAACACCGGTCTCGCGATCACCGCGACCGGCGCTGTCCCGGGTGCGGTGGTGGTGCGGGACGTCGACACGACGAGCGACCGCTATCCCGGCTCATGGGCGAACGGCATCGTGCTGACCTCGACCGCCGACGCCGTCATCGACCATGTCCATACCGTGGCGGGCTTTCCGCCCGAGGCCGCGAACGGCCTGGTGATCAGAGGCGTCGATGGACGCTACGCGGCCGACACCACGATCTCGAACAGCAAGTTCCAGGGCGGCAATATCGGCATCCTGGTGAGCGGCTACGTGCAGGGCGTGCTGGCCGCGAACATCTTCGCCATCGCCGGCAATTTCGGCGTGAGCTGGACCGACGGGCTCGCCAATCCGCGCTACGTGCCCGAGCTGCTCGAGATCACCAACAGCCACATCAACGCGATCAGGCAGGATGTCCAGGCGGCGGGCGTCGGGGTGAGCGTGAGCGACAGCCTGCTGTGGCGCTGGCCGGACACCAGCCGCGACTCCACGCCTTGGACCTGCATCGACCTGAACGGTGCGGGCAACAGCATCATCCACCACAACAACGTCAATGGCGGCAATGGCGGGACCTTCGACGGCCGGGAGCAGTTCGTGCACCTGACCAATTCGTCGGGCGTGAAGATCGACGACAACACCATCGTGACCATCAACGGTCCGTACGTGCTGCTGGACGGCGCCGGCAGCGTCTACAACGGCATCACCGGGAACATGGTCAACGGCGCGAGCGACGTCCTCGACAGGAGCGGCGGCTACAACCAGCGTGCCGCCAACAGCGTGAACGGCGTGTCGGAGCTGAACACGGTCTCGGGCAACCTGCTGCTGCGCGCGCCGAGCGACAGCAGCATCGGCACGACGGAGGCCGCGGCGGACCGCCCGAGTGCGGCGGCACCCGCGCGGTCGAACGGGACCATCCTGCACTGCGTCGGCGCGCTGGCCGCCTTCGAGTGGAATCTGCCCGCCGATCCGTTCCAGGGACAGGTGAGCCACGTCACGTCGGAGTGCCGCATCGCCAGCCTGACCGTCACGCCGCGCCCGAGCCATGCCGGGATCAGGGTGGTCGGCGCGCCGTCCGGCATCTCCCCGTCGACGCCGCTGACCTTCATCTACGACGCCGCCGACAGGGTCTGGGCGCGCTGGTAGCGCATCGTTTCATCGTCTCGAAGGCTCCAGTGCGTCGAACGCGGTCAGCGCGTTGCGGCACAGGAGCAGCCAGACATCGGCGTCGTAGTCATGCGCGTTGGTCAGCGAGATCCTGCCGACATAGCCCTTGAGCAGCCGGTCGCCCACCCACTCGACATCGCCGGGCGCGTGCCGCGCGTCGGCCTGCGTGACCCAGAGCAGCTTGTTGACGGTGCCGAAACCGTTCAGCGCCGCGTGCAGCGCGATGATCTCGTGCACGTCGTCGGTCACGACGCGCTTGTAGACCATGATCTTGTCGCCGTCCTCGAGATCCTCGATGAACTTGCGCTTCAGGTATCCGAGCTTGACCTCGTTCTCGCCGATCACCTCGTCGGGCGTCGCCTCGCGCCGGTCCCTGAAGGTGTGGTAGGAGATGTCGTAGATCTTATCGATGATGAAATATTCGCTGCCGATGACCTGCGCGCCGAGCATGCCCGGCTCGCCGAAGCGGCCGAACCTGTCGGTCAGGAATCGGATCAGGCGGCCGGGATTGCGCAGCCCGGCGAAACGCAGCAGCCCCACCGGATCGGCCCGGAAGTGGCGCTGCACGAGGCCGAACTCGCAATTGTCGCCGATGTTCTCGAAGCGCAACATCAACGCCTCCGGGGTCAGAGGCTCGTCGGCCAGAACGCGGCCCTGCTCGATCCTCAGGCTCTCCAGCAGGAACTCCTCCGAGTGACGGAACGCGATCTCGAACGGCCGGCCGTTGATCAGGTCGGGCGGCAGCCAGAAGGCAAGAACCGCACCCTCGCCCTGCCATCTGGGGTCGAGCCGGACGAGGCCGAGCGGGCGGCCATTGACCTCGACCTCGAGCTCGACCGCACCCTGCTCGTCCGTCGCGGCGTCCCGCCCCGCAGGCCGCAGCGAGAGCGTCAGCAGATGGCGCGATGCGGGTTCGATGATGCCGCCCCGCGCCGTGCTGAGCCCGCCGGTGGCGCGGCAGCGATCATCCTCGACCGACCAGCCTTCCTCAAGCAGCAGGGTGCGGTCACCCGGGCGGAACTGCAGATGAGGCCGCAGGTCGTGCGGGGCCCCCAGCATGGCGGCCGTCCGCGCCGGCACCACCGCGCGAGCGGAGGCCGCGGCGCGGTCCGTTGCTGCGGCGAGATCCAGTATGTCGCGCAGCAGCAGCGGCTCGATGAGCTGCAGGCCGTCGCCGACCAGCCAGTCGGCCGGCGCCGGGCCACGCGAGCGGACCGCCCGACGCAGCATGGCTCGCTGATCGGCCGTCAGGTCCGCGAGCTTGTCTCCCAGCCGCCTGCCGTCGGGTGACAGCAGCCAGGTCGCCCGCGTGCTGCCCGACGCCAGCGCGAGCAGGTGCATGCAACCCAGCCCGGTATAGACGAACACCGGAAACCAGCCTTCGGAGAAGGCCTTGATCGGCGCGCCGCTCAGGTGCTTGAGCAGCACCGCGTCCCTGCCGCCGACGCGCAGATACCAGGCATGGTCGCACTGGAACACGGGATCCGCGATGACGTGCTTGTACGAGAACACTAGGACTTCTCCCGTCTCGACGACGCGCCTGCCCCAGGGGGCGTCCGGATTTGCAGCAGCGAGCTATATCACAGGGGCCGGGTGAGCGCCCGATCGCCCGCCGGCGCGATGCCTCAGCGGCGGGTGAGGCTCCAGTACAGCGGGCTGCGGCCGGCGGCGAGCGCCTTGGCCTCGTAGCGTGTCGGCGGCCAGTCCGGTGGCCGGCCGCGCGCCGGCGGGTCGGATGCGAACAGGCTCTGCGCCGCCATCACCTGCGTCACCCAGTCCTGATAGGTCGGATCGTCGCTGGCGATCCGCCACACCGCTCCCGGCCGCAGGCGGCTGGCGACCAGCGGCAGCGTCTGCGGGTGCACGAAGCGCCGCTTGGCGTGACGCGCCTTCGGCCAGGGATCGGGAAACAGCAGGAACATCCGGTCGAGGCAGGCCTCCGGCAGCGCCTGCAGCAGGAGGCGCGCATCGTCGTCCCATAGCCGCAGCAGGCCGGGCAGCGGCGCCGTCGCCTCCGCGCCGTCGGGCACCAGCCGGGTCAGCAGCGAGCACAGACCGTTCTCGAACACCTCGCAGGCGATCAGGCCGACATCCGCGTGGGCCGCCTGCTGCGCCAGGCTGTGCTCGCCGCCGCCGAAGCCGACCTCGAGCCAGAGCTGCGAGGGCGGCCGGTCGAACGCCGCCCGCGGCGTGGCGGCGTGGCGCATCTCGAAGCGCAGCCGCGGCAGGGTGAGGTCGAGCAGCCGCTGCTGGCGCGGGCGCAGCGGATGGCTGCGCTGCCGCCCGTAGAGCCGGGCAGGGGCGGGCTTGACCGTCGGTGGCGCGACCTGTCCCGGGACAGGCCGGCCCTCGTTCAACGGTTGAAGGCGCCGCGCAGCGTGTCGGCGAGGTCGGTGCGCTCCCAGGTGAAGTCGTCGCGCGCGGCATCCGGGGTGCGGCCGAAATGGCCGTAGGCGGAGCTCTGCGCGTAGATCGGCCGGTTGAGGCGGAGATGGCGGCGGATGCCGCGCGGGGTCAGGTCCATCACCTCGCGCAGCACCTTGCCCAGGCGCGCCTCGTCCACGTCGTGCCCGGTCTCATGCAGGTCGACATAGACCGAGAGCGGATGCGACACGCCGATCGCGTACGAGATCTGCAGCGTGCAGCGTTCCGCGAGTCCGGCGGCCACGATGTTCTTGGCGAGGTAGCGGCAGGCATAGGCCGCGGAACGATCGACCTTGGTCGGATCCTTGCCGCTGAACGCGCCGCCGCCGTGCGGTGCGGCGCCGCCATAGGTGTCGACGATGATCTTGCGCCCGGTCAGGCCGGCATCCCCGTCCGGGCCGCCGATCACGAAGATGCCGGTCGGATTCACGTAGAAGCCGTCGTCGGGGCACATCCAGCCCTCGGGCAGCACCTCGCGCACGATGCCGCCGAGCGTCTCGCGGATCGCCGGCTGCGGCAGCTGCTCCTCGTGCTGGGTCGAGATCACGATGCTGGTCGCCCCGATCGGAACGCCGTCGACATAATGCAGCGTAACCTGGCTCTTGGCGTCGGGCAGCAGGCCGCGACCGCGCGCATCGCCCGCTTTGCGGAGCTGGTTGATGCGATGGAGTATTCCGTGTGCGTAATAGAGTGGGGCCGGCATCAGGGTCGGCGTCTCGCGGGTGGCGAAGCCGAACATGATGCCCTGGTCGCCGGCACCCTCGTCCTTGTTGCCGGCGCTGTCGACACCGACCGCGATGTCGGCGGACTGCGCGTGCAGATAGTTGTGGAACTCGGCGGCGCGCCAGGAGAAACCCTTCTGATCGTAGCCGATATCGTGCACCGCGTCGCGCACCGCGCGTTCCAGATCCTCGCCGGTCACCGTGTCGGCGCCGCGCACCTCGCCGGCCAGCACGATGCGGTTGGTGGTGACCAGCGTCTCGCAGGCGACGCGCGCCTCCGGATCGGCGCGCAGGTAGGTGTCGAGGACGGTATCGCTGATCCGGTCCGCGACCTTGTCCGGATGTCCTTCGGACACGGATTCGGAGGTAAACAGGAAATCGCCCTTGTCGCGCATGCTGATCCTTCCGGGCGACCCGTGGGCGGCCGCGCTAGCGGGTCCATGTGGAGGAAAGTGCCGGGCCGGTCAAGAACATTGCGTTATCGGCTTGGTCAGGCCTCCAGCAGCGCCCGCGCCTGTTTCAGATCCGCCACGAAGGCGGCGTATTCCCGGCGCTTGGCGTCCTCGTCGGGGAGCCGCAGCAGGTAGGAGGGATGCACCGTGACCAGCCCCTGCTGGTTGCCGTCGAGCGCGATCGGCCGGCCGCGCTCGCGCGAGATGGTCACCGGCCGTCCGAGCACGGCGCGCGCGGCGGTCACCCCCAGCATCACCAGCAGCGCCGGCGCGACGATGCGCCGCTCCTCGCTGAGCCAGCCCGCGCAGGCGACCACCTCGGTCTGGTCCGGCTTCTGGTGGATGCGCCGCTTGCCGCGCGGCTCGAACTTGAAGTGCTTGACCGCATTGGTCACGTAGACGATCTGCCGGTCGATGCCGGCTTCCAGGATGGCGCGGTCGAGCATCTGCCCGGCCGGGCCCACGAACGGCCGGCCGGCCAGGTCCTCCTGATCGCCTGGCTGCTCGCCGACCATCATCAGCCGCGCGTCGGACGGCCCCTCGCCGAACACGGTCTGCGTCGCCGGCTCCCACAGCGGGCAGCGCCGGCAGCCGGCCGCCTCGTGCCGCAGCGCCTGCATCGAGCCGGCCTCCGGGGTCTCGTGGCGCAGCGCGCTGCCGATCGGGGCCGCCTGCGGGATCGGCCGGGTCGGGGACGGGATCGTGGGCATGGCGTGCTGCTCCAGCATGGTCTGGGTTCGCGCGGCGGCGCCACGCACCAGTTCCGGGATCGCGGCGGCCTCGGGCAGGTTGCGCCAGTATTTGCGCGGCATCTCCGAGGTCATGGCGGAGACCTTGAGCCGTGCGGGGTTGAAGATCGCGCCGAAATAGGCGCGCCAGTAGCGCTCCAGCGCGTCGTCGTCGGGCACCTCGGAGCGGTCGGCGCCCGGGCCGAACTGGCGCTCCTGGCCGGTCCAGTGCAGGCTGCGATAGGGGGTCAGGATCGAGAACACCATGGTCGCGAAGCGGCGGACGAAGAACTCCGCGTTGGCCTCGACGATGAAGTGCTCCGGCTCGAACCAGGCGACGTAGCGCGTCTCGTCCTGCATCGTGACGGCGCGGAAGCGCAGGAAGGCGCGCATCTTGTGGGTGTCGCGCCGCACCGACTGGGCGAGCTGCCGGACCCGGGTCACCATCGGGTCGGTCACGTCCTGCACGATCGTCCGCTCGCCCTGCCGCACCCGCCAGATCAGGCCGTAGAGCAGGGCGAAGCGCTCCGGGTCGTGGGCCTGGATCACGGTCTGCGCCAGCTCGACGAGCGGCCGCGGCACCGAGAAGCCGGGCGCGGGCGCGGGCGCGGGCGCTGCGGCCGGACCCGGCGGTGCGGCGTCCGAGGAGAACAGGTCGTCCGGGGCGCCGACCGACCACAGCACCGAGGCCGGCGGGACGTCTTCGGTGGCCAGGCGGCGCGCGGCGTTGCGCCAGCCCTCGAAATCGACCTGATGGGCCAGCGCGATGCTCTGCATCCGCTCTCAAAGCAGGGAGAGCTGCGCCGGTTTCCTGCTCAGCCGCGCGGCCAGCCGCGCGCTGTCGAGTTCGCCGCGCGGCGCGTGATCGGCGGCGACGATGAAGGGCGCCACCGCCGCCAGCGACAGCCGCAGCCGCGCCAGGTCGTCCATGCGCAGGCGGCGGTGCCGGCGCGCGCCGATGATCCGGTCCACCGACTTCACCCCGAACCCCGGCACCCGCAGCAGCGACTCGCGGTCGGCGCGGTTGACGTCGACCGGGAACCTCTCCCGGTGCAGCAGCGCCCAGGCGAGCTTGGGGTCGCGCTCCAGGTCGAGGTTGCCCGCGGCGTCGGTGGTCAGCTCCTCGACGCCGAAGCCGTAGAAGCGCAGCAGCCAGTCCGCCTGATACAGCCGGTGCTCGCGCAGCAGCGGCGCCGGGCGCGCCGGCAGCGCCGACGAGGCGTCCGGGATCGGCGAGAACGCCGAGTAGTACACCCGGCGCAGCCCGTAGGCGCCGTAGAGGTTGGTGCTGGCGCGCAGGATGGTGCGGTCGGAGCTGGCATCGGCGCCGACGATCATCTGCGTCGACTGCCCGGCCGGCGCGAAGCGGGCGGGGCGGGCGCGTCCCGGCCGGGTCTTCTCGCGCGCGGCGTCGATGCCGAGCCGGATGCGTCCCATCGAGCGGCGTATGCCACCCATGTCCTTCTCCGGGGCGAAGTCGGTCAGCCCCTGCTCGGTGGGCAGCTCGACGTTGATCGAGAGCCGGTCGGCCCAGCGGCCGGCCTCCTGCAGCAGCAGCGGGTCGGCGTCGGGGATCGTCTTGAGATGGATGTAGCCGCGGAAGCCGTGCTGCTCGCGCAGGGTGCGGGCCACCCCGATCACCTGCTCCATGGTGTAGTCGGGCGAGCGGATGATGCCCGACGACAGGAACAGCCCCTCGATGCAGTTGCGCCGGTAGAAGCCCAGCGTCAGGCGCACCACCTCGTCGACGGTGAAGCGCGCCCGCTGCACGTTCGACGAGGCGCGGTTGATGCAGTACGCGCACTCGTACAGGCAGGAATTGGTCAGCAGGATCTTGAGCAGCGAGATGCAGCGCCCGTCCGGCGCGTAGGCGTGGCAGATGCCCATGCCCTCGGTCGAGCCGACCCCCTGCTTCTCGCCCAGGCTGTCGCGCTTGGCGGTGCCGCTCGACGCGCAGGAGGCGTCGTACTTGGCGGCGTCGGCCAGGATCTCGAGCTTCTTGAGAAGGTCCACGCGGCTATGTTCCGGTATTGTTCCAGGATGCGCAACCACTTTGCGAGCAAGCCATCCAGTCCGCGCAACGTGCTCCGGAGTAACGCCTGCGGTCTCGACAGTTCGCGACCGCCTGTGCAAGTAGGGACAACATTGCAAGATCCAAGCGATCTCCTTCACTCCGGGGGCGGAAATGATGATCGAGCCAGGGGATGCCGCGCGTAGCCCGACCGATGCGTTGCGCGGCGCCGCACTGCGGGTGCGGCACTGGCTGAACCAGGCCGCCTGGCCGCTCTGGATCGCCCACGGCATCGACCGCGACGGGCTGTTCTTCGAGCAGCTCGACTTCGCCGGCCGCCCCGACCTCACCGCCTGTCGCCGCACCCGCGTGCAGGGGCGACAGCTGTTCGCGTTCTCCCGCGCACTCGCCGCCGGCCACGAGGCGGCGCGCGAGGCGATCGCGCGGGCGCTGCCGGCGATGGAGGCGCGCTGCTGGGGTCCGGACGGCAAGCCGGGCTGGATCCACATGCTGACCCCGGACGGCGAGCCGCTCGACACGCTGCGCGACACCTACGACCAGGCCTTCGTGCTGTTCGGGCTGGCGGCGGCGCGCCGGATGGGCTTCGAGCAGGCCGGGATCCTCGCCGAGCGCACGATGGCCTTCCTCGATGCCAGCATCGCCGACCCGAAGGCGGGCGGCTACCTGGAGGGCCTGCCCGCCTCGCTGCCGCGCCGCTCCAACCCGCACATGCACCTGATGGAGTCGATGCTCGCCCTGCACGAGGTCGGCGTCGAGAAGGGCAAGCCAGGCCGGCACTGGCTGGAGCGGGCCGAGCGGATCGCGGCGCTGTTCGAGAGCCGCTTCTTCGACCACGAGGCGGGCACGCTGGGCGAGTATTTCACCCGCGACCTGGTCCTCGCCGCGGGCCAGAGCGGCGAGTCGGTGGAGCCGGGGCATCATTTCGAATGGTCATGGCTGCTGCATCGCCTCGCCGACGCCGGCGGCCGGGACTACCGTGCCCAGGCCCTCGCGCTGTACCGGTTCGGGCTGCGCCACGGCATCGGCGCCGACGGCTTCGCCATCGACGAGTGCAGCAAGTCCGGCCGCGCCCTGCGCCGCACCCGTCGCACCTGGCCGCAGACCGAGCTGATCAAGGCGCACTTGGCCAACGGCGCCTACGCGGACGCGGCGCGGGTGACCGACATGCTGCTGGACAACTATCTCGCGACCCAGGTCCCGGGGCTGTGGATCGACCAGTTCGATGCCGGCGGCGAGCCGCGGTCGGACGTGGTGCCGGCCAGCACGCTCTACCACCTGGTGGTGGCGTTCGAGGATCTGCTGCGCCTCGCCGACGGCTGAGGCCGGCTCCGCCTCAGCTCCTGGCGCTCGCCAGATGGGTGGTGGCGGGCGGCGTCAGCATGTCCGCCGGCAGCCGGATCCGGGTGATCTTCCAGCGCCACTTCTCGATCCGCATGCTGATCTCAACCGGCGGCTCCCCGCTCATGCGTATTTCGGCGCGGAAGCGCGTGGGGGAGACGAAGAACCCGCGCGGCAAGCCCGCCGCGCCGTGACCCTGCATCGCAGGCGCGCTCAGCATCGCATCGAGCCGCTCGGGGGTGATGTCGTCGTCGATCATGCTCGACGCCACGCCGGTCGCGAACGACTCGCCGAAGCCGGGCAGATCGTCCTGCTGGCTGACCCGCTGCACCGGCGGCCGCAGGCCGAGCGAGTCCTTCAGCCCGCTGCGCACCAGCTTCCAGTCGAGCGAGGCGCACAGGGCGGCGTCGTCGTGACGCTGCAGCGCGACACCCATCGTCCACAGCGTCGCGAACGGCGATGCCAGGTAGAGCAGGCAGGCCGCCGCCATCGCGCCGACGCTGACCTGGGCGACCCGGCGGCGGCTGGCGGACTCACGTACCGGCCTGTGCATGCGAGGCGGCTCCTGTGTTGCGGCGAGCATTGCCGAACCTCCATCCGCGTCAAGGCAAACTCACGACGTGTTGATAGTAGCTGAGGCGAGGCTTCGAGCGCACCCTGTAAATCGCATGGAACTTGATTTTTCCGAGGCCGAGATCCACCGCTACTCGCGGCACATCCTGCTCGCCGAGATGGGCGGCATCGGGCAGGAGAGGCTCCGCCGCGGCCGCGTGCTGGTGCTCGGCGCCGGCGGCCTCGGGGCGCCGCTGGCGCTATACCTGGCGGCGGCCGGCGTCGGCACGATCGGTCTGGTCGATGACGACGTGGTGGAGCTGTCCAACCTGCAGCGCCAGATCGCCCACGCCACCGCGCGCATCGGCAGCCGCAAGGTCGATTCCGCGCGCGACGCGATGCTGGCGATCAACCCGGAGATCGAGGTGCGGGCGCATGCCGTGCGCCTCGATGCCGGCAACGCGATGGCGCTGGTGCGCGACTACGACCTGGTCTGCGACGGCAGCGACAACTTCGCCACCCGCTACCTGGTCGGCGATGCCTGCGTGCTCGCCGAGCGCACCCTGGTCTCCGCCGCGGTGCTGCGCTTCGAGGGCCAGCTCGCCACCTTCCGGCCGCACCTTGGCGGTCCCTGCTACCGCTGTCTCTATCCGCAGGCTCCGGCTCCCGGTCAGGTTCCCTCCTGCGCCGAGGCCGGGGTGCTGGGTGCGGTGACCGGCGTGATGGGCACCCTGCAGGCGACCGAGGTGATCAAGGAGCTCGCCGGCATCGGCGAGACGCTGGCCGGACGCCTGCTGCTGTGGAACGCGCTGGACATGCGCTTCACCACCATACGGGTGGCCCCCGATCCGGCCTGCGCCGGCTGCGGCGCCGGCCGCAGCCTGCACGACCTGTCCGCCCATGCGCGCTGAGCGGCCGCCGCTGGGGCTGGTCCTGCTCGGCGGCACCCACGCCGCGGCGCACGCCGCCTTCGGCTTCGCCGCCGGGGCGGCGGCGATGGACCGGCCGGTGACGCTGTTCGCGACCGGCGCCGGCCTGCGCGCGCTGTGCCGGGACTGGGGCGGCCTCGAGGGCGCGGCGCACGACGCGGTGCTGGTCGGGCGCGGCGTCGCCGGCCTGGAGGTGCTGCGCGAGGCGGCGCTGTCGCTCGAGGTCAGGCTGCTGGCCTGCGAGGCGGCGATGCGGGGAGAGGCGATCGGGCGCGCAGCACTGCTCGACGCGGTCGCGGTCGCCGGCATCGCGACCTTCCTGGCCGACATGGCGGGGGCGCAGCTGCTCTCGTTCTAGCGGGCTGCCGAGCAAGTCAGCCAAGGGCTCTGCCCTTGACCCGCTGGGGCCGGCGGCCCCGGGCCCCGATCCTTAAGAAGATGGTTTTCAAAGGCTTGCCTTTGATGGCGTCGAGGGGCGAAGCCTCTTGCTCTTGCCGCGTCGGCTTGGCAGGGATGCGGGCATGGCTCCACCCTGTTCGTGGCTCTGGGCGTGTCTGCCCGCCGCCCTCGCCCTCGCCCTCGCCCCCGGCCTCGCGGCCTCGGCGCAGGATGCGCCGCCGCATCCGGCCCGCCACGCGCATCACCGCTCGCATGCGAGGACGCATCGCCCGACGCGGCCGCCGCCCGCCCCGCCGGCGATCGTGCCGGCCCCGGTCGTGCCGGCGCCGCCCGCCCCGCCTCCGGCCCCCGTCGCGGCGAACAAGGGCAGCGACAGCGGCCTGCCGCTGCCGCGTTTCGCGGCCCTGCGCGCCGACGAGGTCAACATGCGGATCGGTCCGGGCTCGCGCTATCCCATCCTATGGCTCTACAAGCGTCGCGACCTGCCGGTGCAGATCGAGCGCGAGTTCGGTCCGTGGCGCCAGGTGGAGGACGCGGACGGAGTGAAGGGTTGGATGAACGGAGCGGTCCTGGTCGGCACGCGCAGCTTCGTGGTGATCGCCTCGGGAGAGGCGCTCGACGCGACGCACGGCGCCGGCACGGCGCTGCGCGATGATCCGCGCGACGATGCCGGCGTCGTCGCCATCCTCCGGCCGGGGGTGCTCGGCCGGCTGCGCGTCTGCCCGGCGCACTCCGGCTGGTGCCGCGTCAGCACACACGACTACAGCGGCTGGTTACGACGTTCGGCGATCTTCGGTCTGTTGCCCGACGAAGTCATCACGGCTCCTTGATCACCCCAGAACCGCCGAAGGGCTTCGACCATGCAAGCGCCTGCACCCCACATGAGCCCGCACACCAGCCTCAGGGGAGGCCGTGCCTCCGCGCGCCGCACCAAGATCGTCTCGACGCTCGGGCCGGCGAGCTCGACCATGGCGATGATCACCCGCCTGTTCGAGGCCGGGGTCGACGTGTTCCGGCTGAACTTCTCGCACGGCGCCCACGAGGACCATGCCGAGCGCATCGCCATGCTGCGCGCGCTGGAGGCCAGCAGCGGCCGGCCGATCGGCATCCTGGCCGACGTGCAGGGACCCAAGCTGCGCGTCGGCAAGTTCGAGGCGGGCCGCGCGGCGCTGGCGCACGGCGCCCAGTTCCGCCTCGATCTCGACGAGGCGCTGGGCACCGCCGACCGGGTCCGGCTGCCGCATCCCGAGATCATCGAGGCCGCGGCGGTCGGCTCCATGCTGCTGCTCGATGACGGCAAGCTGCGCCTGCGTGTGCTGGAGAAGGGGTCGGACTACCTGCACACCGAGGTGCTCGCGGGCGGCATCCTGTCCGACCGCAAGGGCGTGAACGTGCCCGACGTCATGCTGCCGATCCCGGCGCTGACGGCGAAGGACCGCGTGGATCTCGATTTCGCGCTGGCCCACGGCGTCGACTATGTCGGGCTCTCCTTCGTGCAGCGTGCCGAGGACGTGCGCGAGGCGCGCGAGATCGTCGCCGGCCGCGCCTGGATCATGACCAAGATCGAGAAGCCGCAGGCGCTCGACAACCTCGACGAGATCCTGGCGCTGTCGGACTGCGTCATGGTCGCGCGCGGCGATCTCGGCGTCGAGCTGCCGCCCGAGGAGGTGCCGCTGGCGCAGAAGCGGATCGTGCGCGAGGCGCGCCTGCTCGGCAAGCCGGTGGTGGTGGCGACGCAGATGCTGGAGAGCATGATCTCGGCACCCGCGCCGACCCGGGCGGAGGCGTCCGACGTGGCCACCGCGGTGTTCGACGGCGCCGACGCGGTGATGCTGTCGGCCGAGACCGCGGCCGGGCAGTATCCCGAGGAGGCGGTCGAGATCATGGCGCGCATCGTCGGCCGGGTCGAGCGCGACGCCGGCTGGCAGGCGCTGATGCAGGCCTCCCGGCCGGCGCCCGAGCACTACGCGGCGGACGCGATCGCGGCGGCGGCGCAGCAGGTGGCGCAGACCGTCGAGGCACGCGCCATCGTCGCCTACACCCTGTCCGGGCCGAGCGCGCTGCGCATCGCGCGCGAGCGGCCGGAGTGCCCGATCCTGGGCCTCGCCGGCACGCTGTCGACGGCGCGGCGGCTGTCCCTGGTCTGGGGCGTCAGCGCCCGGGTGGCCGACCAGGGCTCCGACAGCGTGACGCTGGAGGACGTGGTCAAGGCGGCGGCCAACGCGGCGCGCGACGACGGGCTGGCGGTGGCGGGCGAGGCCGTCGTGGTCGTGGCCGGACTGCCGTTCGGCAAGGCCGGCAGCACCAACAACCTGCGTATCATGCGGGTGACATGATCCGGGCGATCGCGGCCTGCCTGTCGCTGTCGGCGGCCTCGCTCGCCGTGCCGGCCCAGGCCCAGGAGCAGGCCCAGGCTCAGGAGCAAGCCCAGGATCCCGGGCCGCTCGCGGAGCCGGGCGCCTACGGCTTCGGCGCCGACGACGCGCGGCCCGGCGGCGTCGCCAGCACGTCGGTCGGATCGCATAACTTCCGCAGCGCCGCGATCGACCTGCAGAGCGGCCTGATCGGCGACACCGGGCTGCGCGGCTTCGGGGCGCTGCAGGCCGGGCACGCCTCGGGGCTCCCCTGCTGCGGCCGCGACGGCGACGGCAGGCTCGGCGTGACCACGCGGGGCGGCGTGCTCGGCGTGGAGGAGCGTCTCGGCGACGGCACCGTCATCTCGCTCGAAGGCGGCTGGCAGCATGACCGATTGTCGGCGGCCCGGGCTGGCTATGGTGCCGGCTACGCGGTTCCGGCCGGCGTGCCGTAGAGGCGGAGCATCAGGTCCGCGACCCGCTCGACATGGTCGCGATACGTCTCCGCGGTGGCCTTCGCCGGCCACGGCAGCATCGCCTGGAGCTGGAAGTCGCGCAGCGTCAGCACGATGAACAGGTCCGCGGCCCGGCGCAGCTCATCGCGCGACCGGCCGTGTCCCGCGCGCTCGCGAAAGAAGCCGGTGAGCAGCACGAGCAACCGGGCGCGCGCGCCGGCGAGCGGCCGGTAGCTATGCGGGGACATGCGCCGGCCCTCGACGACGCACAGCCGGGTCAGCGCGGTGACCTCGGGATCGAGCAGCAGGTCGAGCATCCGGCCGCCGATGGTCACCAGCCCCTGGCGGAAATCCGTCCCCGGCGGGACGTCGAGCATGGTGGCGGCGTCGCGGCCGTGCTCGCTGACGAGATCGACCACCACCTGGTTGAACAGCGCCTCCTTGCTCTGGAAATGCGCATACAGCGTGGTCTTGGACATCCCTGAGTGCTGCGCGATGCTGTCCATGCTGCCGTCGCCGTAGCCGTGCCGCAGGAAGATCTCGCGCGACGTGGCGAGGATGGTCTGCCGCGAGGCCCGGTAACGATGCGAGCGGCTCTGAGTATTCATCACCAGCACCACAATAAATCGGCCGTCGATGCACCCTACGACGCACCCGCCGCCGGTCAATCGTCGCGGGACGGCAGCGCTCGCACGGTTCGGTGAGTCTCCTGTTGTTCGGCAATAATGGCGCGACGCACAATCCGGCTCCGCGAGAGGCCGCGATCTTTCGCGATGCGCCATCGGCGCTAAGATAGCCGCGACCAGCTCGGGACCATCGCGATGCGCTACAGACCGCTCGGCCGCACCGGCCTCTTCATCTCGGAACTGTGCCTCGGCACCATGACCTTCGGCGGCGGCGAGGGCATGTGGCGAAAGATCGGCGCCTTGCCGCAGGACGAAGCGGAGCGGCTGGTCGGCAGCGCGATCGATGCGGGCGTCAACCTGCTCGACACCGCCGACGTCTATGCCGAGGGGCTGTCCGAGCAGATCACCGGCCAGGCGCTGCGCAACCTGAAGGTGGCGCGCGACCAGGTCCTGGTCGCGACAAAGGTTTTCGGCGAGACCGGGCGCGGCCCGAACGCGCGCGGCAACACGCGCTCGCACATCATCGACGGCGTCAAGGCCAGCCTGCGGCGGCTGCAGCTCGACCATATCGACCTGTATCAGGTCCACGGCTTCGATCCGGCGACGCCGATCGAGGAGACCATGGAGGCGCTCGACATCCTGGTGCGGCACGGCCACGTGCGCCATGTCGGGATCTCCAACTGGGCCGCCTGGCAGATCGTGAAGGCGCAGGGCATCGCCGAGCGCAAGGGGCTGGCGCGGTTCGAGAGCCTGCAGGCGTACTACACGCTGGCCGGCCGCGACCTGGAGCGCGAGCTGGTGCCGATGCTGCGCCACGAGCAGGTCGGGCTGCTGGTGTGGAGCCCGCTCGCCGGCGGGCTGCTGTCCGGCAAGTACGGCCGCGGGCAGGAGGGCGAGCAGGGCAGCCGGCGCGTCGATTTCGACTTCCCGCCGGTCGACCGGGAGCGCGGCTACGACGTGATCGACGCGATGCGCCCGATCGCCCAGGCGCACGGCGTCTCGGTGGCGCGGATCGCGCTGGCCTGGCTGCTGCACCAGCCGGTCGTCAGCAGCGTCATCATCGGCGCCAAGCGGCCGGAGCAGCTCGCGGACAACCTCGCCGCCACCGAGGTCAAGCTCGATGCCGAGCAATTGGCGGCACTCGATGCGGTCAGCCGGCTGCCGCCCGAGTATCCCGGCTGGATGCTGGCGCGCCAGGGCGCCTACCGGCGCGATCAGGTGGCGGCAGGCTGAGCCGAGGCGGCGCGACCGGACATTGACTCGTCGCCGGAGCACTCCATAGGCTGCACGCAACAACGGCGCCAGCCGGAATAATCGGAGGAAACCATGTCACGCTCCCTGCTGCACGGCCTGGCCGTCGCCGCATCCCTGTGCATCGGCGCGGTCCCGCTGCAGGCGCGCGCCGTCTCGGTGATCGGCTACAGCGTCTCCACCCTCGCCAACCCGTTCTTCCAGGGCATGTCGCGCGGCGTCGAGGCCGGCATCAAGGCGCATCCCGACCTCACCCTGATCAACACCAGCGCCAACGGCGACGCCAACACCCAGGCGAACCAGGTGCTCGACCTGATCAACCAGCACGTCGCGGCGCTGATCCTCAATCCGATCAATGCCGACGCGATCGTCCCGGTGGTGCGGCAGGCCAACAAGCGCGGCATCCCGGTGTTCACCCTCGATCGCGGCGCCGCCTGCAGCGGCTGCCAGGTGGACTTTCTCGAGACCGACAACGTGGCTCTCGGCAGGGAGGGTGCGGACTACATCGCCGCCCAGCTCAAGCGGCGCTACGGCACGCTGAAGGGCAACGTCGTCGACCTGGAAGGGCTGCTCGGCACCACCGCCGGCGACGACCGCGAGCGCGGCTTCGCGGTTGAATTCGCCAAGCTGTCGCAGGGCAGCCCGGGGCTCAAGCTGGTGGCGCGCCAGGCGGCGGATTTCGACGCCGACAAGGGCTTCAACCTCACCACCCAGCTGCTGGCGGCGCACGCCGATCTCGACGCCATCTTCAACGGCAACGACGACAGCGCCGTCGGCGCCATGCGTGCGATCAAGCAGGCCGACCGCTTCGCTCCGATCGGCGATCCCAAGCACATCGTGATCGTCGGCATCGACGGCACCGAGCAGGGGCTGAACGCGATCCGCAAGGGCCAGATGGACGCCACCCTGTCGCAGAACCCGCTGACCATGGCGGCACAGTCGGTGACCTACATCGAGCAGTACCTGCACGGCGACAAGTCTGGCATCCCGGCGCACCGGTTCTGGCCGCACGTGCTGCTGACCAAGGCCGACCTCGACAGCGCGGCGGTCAAGTCGTACGGGCTGTGGGGCGACGAGGTCAGCAAGGGGCAGTAGCCGAGGCCGCCTGCATGGACGCGCCGCCGCCGCTGCTGGAGATGCGCGGCATCTGCAAGTCGTTCCCCGGCGTTCGGGCGCTGGCCGATGTCGACCTCACGCTGCGGCGCAGCGAGGTGCTCGGCATCGTCGGCGAGAACGGCGCCGGCAAGTCGACGCTGATGAAGGTGCTCGCCGGCGCGTTTCGCGCCGATGCCGGCAGCGTGCGGCTGGACGGCGCGGAGTTCACGCCGCGGCGCCCGCGCGACGCGCTCGATGCCGGGATCGTGGTGATCCACCAGGAGCTCAGCCTGGTGCCGGACCAGACGGTCGCGGAGAACATCTTCCTCGGCCACCTGCCGCGCAACCCGCTGGGGCTGGTGCGGCGCGGCCTGCTGCACCAGCGCAGCCGGGCGCTGCTGGCCCGCGTCGGGCTGAGCCTGCCGCCGCAGACCGGCGTGCGCCATCTCGGCATCGCCCAGCGGCAGCTGGTCGAGATCGCCCGCGCGCTGTCGCGCGAGGCGCGGGTGATCGTGATGGACGAGCCCACGGCCACCCTGACCATCGCCGAGCAGCGCATCCTCTACGGGACCGTCGCGGCACTCAGGCAGGCCGGCATCGGCATCATCTTCATCAGCCATCACCTCGAGGAGATCTTCGAGATCTGCGACCGCGTCACGGTGATGCGCGACGGCCGCACGGTGGAGACGCGCCCGGTCGCGCAGTGGGACGAGGCCGGGCTGATCCAGGCGATGGTCAACCGGCCGATCACCGCCCTGTTCCCGCCGCGCGAGGCGGCGATCGGCGCTACCCTGCTGCAGGTGGAGGGGCTGTCTTCCGGGCTCAGGGCGGCCTCGGCGTCCTCCGCCAGCTTCGCCGGCGTCTCGCTGTCGGTGCGGGCGGGCGAGGTGGTCGGGCTCGGCGGGCTGATGGGGGCGGGCCGCACCGAGGTGCTCAAGGCGATCTACGGCGCGCTGCCGGGTGCGCTCGGCACGATCCGCATCGATGGCGCGCGCGTGCGCGTCCGCTCGCCGCGCGAGGCGATCGCGGCGGGGATCGCCTTCGTGCCCGAGGACCGCAAGGGCGAGGGCCTGGTGCTGGGGTTCTCGGTGCGCAGCAACGTGGCGCTGTCGACGCTGGCTCGGCTGGCCTGGCTGCGCCTGTTCACCGCTCCCGGGCGCACCGACGCGCTGGCGCAACGCGCGGTGGGCGAGCTGCGCATCCGCACCCCGGGCATCTCGCAGCCGGTCGGCAGCCTGTCCGGCGGCAACCAGCAGAAGGTGGTGCTGGCGCGCGCCCTGACCACGACGCCGCGCGTGTTCCTGCTCGACGAGCCGACCCGCGGCATCGATGTCGGCGCCAAGGTCGAGGTCTACCGGCTGATCGGCGAGCTGGCGGCGCAAGGCGGCGCGGTGCTGGTGGTGTCGTCGGACATGCTGGAGCTGCTCGGGCTGTGCGACCGCATCCTGGTGATGCGCGCCGGCAGGCTGGCGGGCGCGCTCGACCGCGACGGGTTCAGCCAGGAGCGCATCATGGCGCTCGCCGCGCTGGGTTGATCCGGGCTGATCCGTAAGCTTGCAAGGGCACACGATGACCTCAGCTTCGACCTCCTCTCCCCGCCGCTTCGGCATCGGCGGCATCGGCCGCGCCCTGAACGAGCTGACCATCGTCGTCGGCTTCGCGGCGATCTCGCTCTACCTCGCCGCCACCACCCCCGCCTTTCTTACAACCGCCAACATCCTGTCTATCCTGCTCGCGAGCTCGCTGATCGGCATCGTCGCGGTCGGCGAGACCTTCGTGATCGTCACCAGCGGCATCGACCTCTCGGTCGGCTCGGTGGTGGCGTTCACCGGCGTGATCACCGGGCTCGCGATCCACGCCCACCTGCCGGTGCCGCTGGCGGTGCTGCTCGGGATCGCGGTCGGCGCCGGTTGCGGCGCGTTCAACGCGTTCGCGATCACGGTGCTGGCGATGAGCCCGTTCATCGTCACCCTGGCGGTGCTGGCGATGGCGCGCGGCCTCGCCTTCATCGTCACCAACGGCAACACGATCTTCGGCTTCCCCGACAGCTTCGACGATATCGGCGGCGGCAACCTGGGGCCGCTGCCGATCGCGGCGCTGATCGCCGCCCTGGTGTTCCTGCTCGCCTGGGTGGTGCTGTCGCGCACGGTGCTGGGGGCGGAGATCTACGCGGTCGGCGGCAACCGCGAGGCGGCGCGGCTCGCCGGCATCCCGGTCGGGCGCACGCTGGCGGTGGTCTACGTGGTCAGCGGCGCGCTCGCCGGGCTCGGCGGGGTGGTGCTGGCCGGGCGGCTGGACAGCGCGCAGCCGATCGCCGCCTCCGGGCTGGAGCTGAACGCGATCGCCGCGGTGGTGATCGGCGGCGCCTCGCTGTTCGGCGGCAAGGGCAGCATGCTGGGTACCCTGCTCGGCGTGCTGATCATCGGCCTGATCAACAACGGACTGACGCTCAAGAACGTGCAGCCGTTCTGGGTGCAGTTCATCCAGGGCGCGGTGATCTTCGGCGCGGTGCTGATCGACAGCCTCAACCAGAAGCGGCGCGGGCGAAGCTGAGGCGGCCGATCCCCCCTTGCGCCGCCGCGCGCCATGTCGCCTAGTTCCCGACATGCATGACATGCCGCCCAGCGATCCGCTGCTCAACGATCTCGGGTCCATCATCGCCGCGGCGAGCCGGCGCATCGAGCCCGGGCTGATCGAGATCCGGCGCGACCTGCACGCCCATCCGGAGCTCGCCTTCGAGGAGGTCCGCACCGCCGGGGTCGTGGCGCGCGAGCTGGCAGCACTCGGCATCGCCGCCCGCACCGGGGTCGGGCGCACCGGGGTGGTCGGCACCATCGAGGGCGGCCGCCCGGGTGCGACACTGGCGATCCGCGCCGACATGGACGCGTTGCCGATCCACGAGCAGACCGGCCTCGGTTTCGCGAGCCGCACCGACGGGCGGATGCATGCCTGCGGCCACGACATCCACACCGCCACCCTGCTCGGCGTGGCGGCGGTGCTCAAGCAGATGGCGCCGCAGCTCGCCGGCACCGTGAAGCTGCTGTTCCAGCCGGCCGAGGAGGTGCTCGGTGGGGCGGCTGCGATGATCGAGGACGGCGCGCTCGAGGGCGTCGAACTGGCGCTCGGCTTCCACAACATGCCGAACATCGAGGCCGGCCGCTTCGGCTTCGTGGACGGCGCCTGCCTGGCGGCGTCGGACCTGTTCGACATCACGCTGTACGGCGCCTCGGGCCACGCCGCGCATCCCAACGACGCGGTCGACCCGATCCTGGCCGCGGCCAACCTGGTGTCGCAGCTGCAGACGGTGGTCTCGCGCGAGAGCAACCCGTTCCACCCGGTGGTGGTGACGATAGGCGCGATCCATGCCGGCACCGTGCACAACATCATCCCCGATAGCTGCCTGCTGCGCGGCACCGTGCGCACGCTGCATCCCGAGGCCCGCAGCCTCGCCGAGGCCGCGATCCGCCGGCTCTGCGACGGGCTGGCGCTCGGCATGCGGGTGCGCTGCGAGGTCGCCTATCGCCACGGCGTGCCGGCGCTGGTGAATGACGACCGGGTGCTGGATCCGGTGGTGCAGGCGGTGCGGCGCCAGTTCGGCGAGACGGCGGTGTCCGAGGCGGTGCCCTCGCTCGGCGGCGAGGATTTCGCGCTGATCGCAGAGCGCGTGCCCGCCTTCCAGCTGCTGATCGGCTCGGCGCAGCCCGGCCGCCGGGACAAGCTGCACAGCTCCGTCTACCAGCCTGACGAAGCCTGCATCGCCGCCGGCGTACAGGCGCTGTCGCGCGCCGCGTTCGAACTGCTGACGCATTGAAACGGCACGGCACGCACCCCACCCCCATGAGGCAAGCATGGCGCACCTCGCCCCCTGCACCCTGAGCGTCAACGGCGGCCAGCATGCGCTGGTGCTCGACACCCGCACCACCCTGCTCGACGCGCTGCGCGACCATCTCGGCCTGACCGGGACCAAGGTCGGCTGCAACCACGGCAGCTGCGGCGCCTGCACGGTGCATATCGACGGCCGGCGGCAGCTCGCCTGCCTCACGCTGGCGCTGGCGGCGGTCGGGCGGGAGGTCGCCACCATCGAGGGCCTGGAGGCGGCGGACGGCACGCTGCACCCGATGCAGGCGGCGTTCATCGCGCACGACGCGCTGCAGTGCGGCTACTGCACGCCGGGCCAGATCATGTCCGCGATCGCCTGCATCCAGGAGGGGCACGCACGCAGCGACGACGAGATCCGCGAGTACATGAGCGGCAACCTGTGCCGCTGCGGCGCCTATCCGGGCATCGTCGCCGCGGTGCGTGAGGTCGCGGGTCCGGTGCGCTGAGATGCAGCCCTTCAGCTACGTCCGCGCGACCTCGCTGGACCACGCCCTGCAGGAGGCCGCGCGTCCCGGTGCCGCGCTGCTGGCCGGCGGCACCACCATGGTGGACCTGATGCGCGGCGAGCTCGCCGGTCCGTCCAGCCTGGTCGATATCGGCCACCTGACGGAGCTGGAGGAGTTCGACATCTCCGGTCCGGTGCTGCGCTTCGGCGCCCTGGCGCGCATGGCCGACGTCGCCGAGGATCCGGTGCTGCTGCGGGACTACCCGGCACTCGCCGAGAGCCTGCAGCTGGCCGCCTCGCCGCAGCTGCGCCACGCCGCCACGCTGGGCGGCAACCTGCTGCAGCGCACCCGCTGCCCGTATTTCCGCGACGGCATCTCCGCCTGCAACAAGCGCTCGCCCGGCGCCGGCTGCGACGCGCTGGACGGCGAGACGCGCGAGATGGCGCTGTTCGGCACCTCCGACGCCTGCGTCGCGAGCTACCCCGGCGATTGGGGCACTGCACTGGCCGCTTTCGACAGCGCCGTCGAGGTGCGCTCCGCCCACGCGTCGCGGACCATCGCGCTCGCCAGCCTGCACCGCGAGTACGGCGACCGCCCGGAGCAGGAGAGCACGCTGGCGCCGGGCGAGATCATCACCGCGATCACCGTGCGGGCGACCCCCGCAGGGCGGCGCTCGACCTACCTCAAGGTGCGCGACCGGCAGAGCTACGCCTACGCCCTGGTCTCCGCCGCGGTGGCGCTCGAGATGGAGGGCGACACGGTGCGCGCCGCCCGGGTCTCGCTCGGCGGCGTCGCCAGCCGGCCCTGGCGCGCGCCCGCGGCGGAAGCGGCGCTGATCGGACGGACGCTGACCGAGGCGGTCGCGCTGCAGGCGGGAGAGGCCGGCTTCGCCGGCGCCCGGGCGCTGCCGCACAACGGCTTCAAGATCGAGCTCGGCCGGCGCGTGGTGGCGCGCGCCGCCCTGGTCGCGGCCGGGAGGGCCTGAGCATGGACGGTGGCATCGGAGTGCCGGTGGTCCGGCGCGACGCTCGCGTCAAGGCGACAGGGGCTGCACGCTACGCCGCCGACGTCGGCTACCGGGATGTCGCCTACGCGGCGCTGACGCTTAGCCCGGTCGCCCGCGGCAGGATCACCCGCATCGACAGCGAGGCCGCCGAGGCGGCGCCGGGGGTGCGGCTGGTGCTGACGCATCGCGGCCTGAACGAGGATCTGGGCGAGGAGAGTGCCGCCATGAAGGGCGGCCACATGCAGTCCTCCTTCATGCCGCTCACGTCGGACGTGGTGCACTATGCCGGCCAGATCGTCGGGCTGGTGGTCGCCGACAGCACCGAGGCGGCCGAGGCGGCGGCGCGCCTGCTGCAGGTCGAGTATCGGGTCGACCACGCCTCGATCGCGATCGACGATGCCGACCGCGAGGCGGTGCCGCTGGACGGCAAGTCGATCGAGATCGGCGACGCCGAGGCAGCCTTCGCCCGCGCGCCGGTGAAGATCGACGCCACCTACCTGACCCCGGCGCAGCACCACAACCCGATCGAGCTCTACGCCACCACCGCCGTGTGGCACGAGAACCGGCTGACCGTGCACGTGCCCAGCCAGTGGGTGATCGGCACCCGGGCGGGGCTCGCGCGCATCTTCCGCATCCCCCCCGAGGACGTGACGGTCAGCAGCCCGTATGTTGGCGGCGGCTTCGGCAGCAAGGCGACCATCCTGCCGCATACGGTGCTGGTGGCGCTGGCGGCGCGGCGGCTGGGACGCCCGGTGAAGCTGGTGGTGCCGCGCGAGGCGATGTTCAGCGTCGGCTCGTTCCGTCCCGCGACGCGCAACCGGGTGGCGCTGGCCGCCGAGCGGGACGGCACGCTGGTGGCGATGATCCACGAGCAGACCGGGCAGAGTGCGGCGATCGACCACGTGGCCTTCCCCGGCACCGAAGTGACCGCGCGGATGTACGACATCGCCAACCTGCGCACCCGCGAGGCCACCGTCGCCACCGACGTCAACACCCCCGGCTTCCAGCGCGCGCCCGCCGAGGCGCCGGCCTTCTTCGGCTTCGAGTGTGCGGTCGACGAGCTCGCGGTGGCGCTGGCGATGGACCCGGTGGAGCTGCGGATACGCAACGAGCCGGCACGCGATCCGGTCAAGGGGGTGCCCTGGAGCAGCCGCTCGCTGGTGCCGTGCTTCCGGCGCGGCGCCGAACTGTTCGGCTGGAGCCGGCGCAACCCCGCGGTCGGCTCGATGACCGACACGGACGGGACGCTGCTCGGCTGGGGCTGCGCCAGCGCGACCTACCCCTCCGCGATGACCCCGGCGGCGGCGAGCGTGCGCCTGTCGGCGGACGGCACGCTGCACGTGGCGACCGCGGCGCACGATCTCGGCACCGGCGCCTACACCGTGCTGGGACAGGTCGCGGCCGAGCTGCTGGGCGTCGCCGACGAGCAGGTGCGGGTGCGGCTCGGCGAGAGCGCGCTGCCGTCGGGCCCGCTCGCCGGCGGATCCGTCACCACCGGCTCGGCCGGCTCGGCGGTGCACGAGGCGGCGCTGGCGGTGCGCGAGAGGCTGCTCGCCGCCGCCACCGCGCCGGGTGCGGTGTTCGGCGGGATCGACCCGGCGCGGCTGACCCTGGCCGGCGGCCATATGATCGGACCGGACGGCAGTGCCAGGAGCCTCGCCGAGCTGGTGCACGCCACCGGATCCGACGCGATCGAGGTCACCGCCGAGTGGAAGCCCGCCGGGATCAGCCAGGGCAAGATGCGCGCAGCCCTGGGCGGCGGCATGGCTTTCGACGGTCCGGTCACCGCAAGCCACGCCTCGTACAGCTTCGGCGCGCAGTTCGCGGAGGTGCGGGTCGACCGGCTGCTGCGCACCATACGGGTGTCGCGCATGGTGGGCGTGTTCGCCTGCGGGCGCATCGTCAACCCGCGCACGGCGCGCAGCAACCTGGCCGGCGGGATGGTGTGGGGGGCGAGCTTCGCGCTGCTCGAGGAGACCCAGCTCGACCGGCCGCGCGCCCGCTTCGCCAACACCGACCTCGCCGGCTACCATGTCTCCACCAACGCCGACATCGGCGAGGTGATCGTCGAGACGATCGACGAGGCCGACAGCGTGGTCAACGCGATCGGCGCCAAGGCGGTGGGCGAGATCGGCATCGTCGGCATGCCGGCCGCGATCGCCAACGCGGTGTATCACGCGACCGGCGTGCGGGTGCGCCATACGCCGATCACCGTCCGCGACCTGCTCGGCTGATCCCCCGGCGCGGCCGGTGCGGGCGGGATCAGCCGCCCGACCGGTCGAGCCGGCGCAGCAGCCGCTGCAGCGGTGGTCGAAGCCGCAGGAAGCGGCAGTAGAGCCGCTCCAGCAGCCACAGCACGCGCGGATCGCGCGCCGCCAGCCCGAGCGGACGCAGCGGCGGGATCGCCCGCCACATCGCGGCAAAGGCCGCCGCTCCGGACAGCATCCGGCCATCCTCGCGGGCATGGAAGCGGGCCAGCAGGGCCGCGCGGTCGATCGGGCAGGCGGTGTCGCCGCGGGACACGTCGACGAAGCGGATGGCGTGCCGACGGTCCAGCCGACGCATCAGCGCGATCTCGCGCCGGCAGAGCGGGCAGCCACCATCGAACCAGATGAGCAACTGTGTCGTGCTGGTCGCTCCCCTCGAATGTCAGCGGGGTCCGAACGGCTCGCGGACCATCTCCTCGCTCTTGAGCCACAACGCTCTCGCATGCTCGGCGTCCAGGGCATGGCTGCGAACGCCGAAGGATGCGGCCGGATCATCGATCACCTCGGCGACGTCACAGTCCTCGCAGCAGCGGGCACCGACCGCGTCGGCGGGAGCGACGAGTCCCGCCCACACCGAGGTCGCAGCACCCTGCCCGCCCGTCTTCCAGCTATAGGCGGACGCGGCCGAGGGCTGGGCTTCGATCATCTTTCGGGTGGTGTCGTCAGCACCGCGTCCGGGTGGACCGCGGTTGCCCGAACACCCCCGGCCCTGTGGCGGCGGTCGAACTCGACGGCGAAGAGGATGGCCGCCGTCTCGGACCGGCGGTAGGCCGTGAGCGGGTCGTACGGCGTCTGCTCGAAGCTGCCGGTCACGAGCAAACCCTATGCTAGAAGTCGGGGTCTGGGGCCGCCGGCCCCAGCGGGTCAAGGGCGGAGCCCTTGTCTTGTCTTCCAGGTTGCGAGGGCAGCGCATATCGCAGGAGGTAGGCGTGCCTGCCGTCGGTGATCTCGATCGACATCGACCCGGAGAGGCCGGTCAGCGCCTCGGTTCCGGAGTCCGGCACCACGGTCAGGCTGAGCACCGCCTGTCCCCGCTGCATGGTCCCGCTATGCTGCAGCGCGAAGCTGCCCGCGCGCCGGTCCAGGGTTCCCACCACCCGCTCGATCGCCACGTAGCCGGCGGAGCCCGCGGTGGCGGTGCGCACCGTCAGCATGGCGCCGGTGCTGTCCGCCTGCAGGTCGCCGTGGAAGCGCTTGACCAGGGAGAACCTGCCGATGGTTGATTCTGCGGAGGCTTCCGGCGTCATCTCGACCTCGAAACTGCCGCTCGCCTGCCGTTCCATCGTCCCTCCTACGCCGTCGAGCGGGAAACCTACCGATTGCACTGTGGCCGACCCGGCAGGCGTCCCGCAAGCATGCCAGGAGATCGGGGGCCTGGGGCCTCAGGCCCCAGCGGGTCGAGGGCAGCGCCCTCGCCTCGCTTGCAAAGCAGCCCGCTAGTCCATCAGCCGCCGCGTCAGGTAGGTGGCCTCCAGCGCCTGTTCGTGGGCGATCTCGCCGAGGTTGGCGGTGCCGGAATGGCCGCCTTCGGTATCCTCGTAGTACAGGAACGGCAGGCCGAGCTGCGTCATGCGCCAGGCGAAGCGGCGCGCGTGCACCGGGCCGACGCGATCGTCCTTGGTCGAGGTGAACAGGAACGGCTCGGGGTAGCGCACGCCGGCGCGCAGCGCCTGCAGCGGCGAGATGCGGGCCAGGAAGGCGCGCTCGTCCGGCTTGGAGACGCTGCCGTACTCGTCCACCCAAGAGGCGCCCGCCGCCATGGTCTCGAAATGCAGCATGTCGAGCAGCGGCACGCCGATGATCACAGCATGCCACAGCTCCGGATGCTGGGTGAACTCGACGCCCATCAGCAGCCCGCCGTTGGAGCGGCCGCGTATGCCGAGCCGGCGCGGCGAGGTGATGCGGCGCGCGATCAGGTCGCGTCCCACCGCGGCGAAGTCGTCGAACACGCGCTGGCGATGCGTCTTGCGCCCGGCCTCGTGCCAAGCCGGACCGAACTCGCCGCCGCCGCGTATGTTGGCGAGCGCGTAGGCCCCGCCGCGCGCCAGCCAGAGCCGGCCGGTCGCGCCGGAATAGACCGGCGTGCTCGACACGCCGAAGCCGCCATAGGCGGTGAGCAGGGTCGGGCTGTCGCCGTCCAGCTTCAGGTCGCGCCGGTGCACCAGGAAGTACGGGATCCGGGTGCCGTCCGGCGAGGTGGCCTCGAGCTGCTCGACCACGAGGCCGGACGCGTCGAACTGCGCCGGCAGCGCCTTCACCTCGGCGGCGGCACCGGTGGCGGCATCGGCCAGCCAGAGTTGGCTCGGCGTCAGGAAGCCGGTCACCTGCAGGAACGCGTGGTCGTCCAGCGGCCCGGTATCGACCAGGCTCACCGACACGTCGTCGGGCAGCTTCAGGCGGCGCGCACTCCAGCCCGCCGTGCCCGAGCCCTTGGCGCCGGGGGTGAACACCCAGCCCTGGCCGCGCACGTTGTCGGTGATCGCGGCCACCAGCGCGCCGCGGGTGGCGCCGACCTCCTCCTCCTCGACCGATTGGCGGGGGTTCGGCGCGAACACCAGCTGCGGCGCCGCCTGCGGGTGCGCGAGGTCGAGTGCGATCAGGCTGCCGGCCTCGATCGCCGGTCCCGACGCCGGCTGCCAGGGCTGGTCGAGCTTCGCCACCAGCCGGTTCGCCACCAGCGCCGCGACCGTGGCCTTGGGCGGCAGCGGCAGCGGCAGCAGGCCGTGCGGGGTCACCAGCCGGTACTGGTTGGCGAAGAAGCTGACCCCGCGATGGATCAGCGCCGCGCGATGCCCCTCGCCGTCCACCAGAACCTCGGGCGAGTCCGACACGTCGGCGGGCACGCCGCGGGCGACCGGGACCGCCTGCTCGAGCGTCTGGCCGCGACGCAGCCGCTTGACGATGAACGGGTAGCCCGACGCGGTCAGGCTGCCGCCTGTCTCGCTCGCACCCCAGTCGCGCGCCAGCAGCAGCGTGTCCGGGTCCTCCCAGGCGGCCTCCTGCTTGGAGTGCGGCAGCACGAAGCCGCCGGCGACGAAGCGGGCGGAGGGCAGGTCGAACTCGCGCGCGGTGGTGGCGTCCTCGCCGCCGTCGGACAGCATCACCAGGCAGCGCCGCTCCGCCGGCTCCTCGCAGTCGGCCCCCTTCCACACCCAGTTCGCGTGCTCGGCGAGCGACAGGGCGTCGAGGTCGATCACCGTGCGCCACTGCGGCGCGCCGGTGCGATAGGAGGCGAGGTCGGTGCTGCGCCAGATGCCGCGCCGGTGCTGCGCGTCCTGCCAGAGATTATACACCGCGCCGCCGATCACGCTCGGCGCCGGGATGCGGTCGTGCGACTGCGCGACGGCCAGGGCGTCGGCGTGGAAGCCGGCATAGCGCGGGTCGCGCTGCAGCACGCCGAAGGTCCTGCGGTTCTGTGCCGCGACCCAGTCCAGCGCCGGCCTGCCCTCGACCTGCGACAGGAAGGCCGGCGCGGCCGGCGGCTGCGGCGGCGGACCCGCCCGCGCGGCCGCCGTCGACAGCGCGAGCGAGACCAGGGCAGGCAGGACGGATCGCAGGCGCATGGTGGCTCCGTCAGCAGCGGCTCGACGCCGGCGGACCGCCGGGTGCAGACGAACTAGCCTGCACCGCACGCCGCTGCTAGATCTGCAGCGGTAGCGGCGTTAGATTCTGCTAACGCTACGGCCGCCGCGGGAGAGCGCTGACTTGGCCCTGGATGCAGCAACGTCCGGAACGAACCCGCCACCCGACGCGTCCGGCAGGGGGCCGCGCTCGCGACGCCGGCTCTGGCCCTACCTGCTCGCGATCGTCGGCCTCGCGATCATCGCCGTCATCCTGCTCTGGCGCTGGGATTGGTTCGTCCCGCTGGTCGATCGCGAGGCCTCGGCCGCGCTCAACCGCAAGGTCACCATCCAGCACCTGCATGTCCGCCTCGGACGCACCACCTTGGTCACCGCCGACGCCGTGCGGGTGGAGAACCCGCAGGGCTTCCCGGTCGACCCGCCGTTCGCGACCATCGACCACCTGTCGGTCGGCTTCGAGCTGCTGGACTATATCCGCCACCGCATCATCACCATCCCGCTGGTCAATATCGACCATCCGGTGGTCGAGGCGGTGGCGCATCCCGACGGCACCGCGAGCTGGTCGTTCGCGAGCAAGAACGGAACCAAGGCCAAGAGCAGCTCCGGGCCGCCGCCGAAGCTCGGGCTGCTGCGGATACGCGACGGGCACGTCCACGTCGTCGATCCGGCGCTGAAGACCGACATGAACCTGCTGCTGCACACCACCGGTGAGAAGGACGCCGATGGCGGCCGCGTCGTGGTCACCGCCGCGGGCAGCTACGCGCACGCGCCGATCACCGGCCGCTTCGTCGGCGGCGCGCTGCTGACGCTGGAGGACCGGGCGCACCCCTATCCGATCGACCTGCACCTCGCCAACGGCCCGACCCGGGTGTCGCTCACCGGCGAGGTCGACCAGCCGCTGACCTTCGGCGGCGCGCGGCTCAAGCTGGTGTTCCAGGGCCCCGACATGGCGCTGCTGCTGCCGCTGACCGGGGTGCCGATCCCGCACACGCCGCCGTTCAAGGTCACCGGCAACCTCGACTACAAGCAGCGCAGCATCGTGTTCGACCATTTCCGCGGCACGGTGGGCTCCAGCGACCTCGGCGGCAGCATCGCCGTCGACAGCCACGGCAAGATCCCCGACATCAAGGCCGACCTGGTGTCGCGCAAGGTCGACCTGAACGACCTCGCCGGCTTCATCGGCGGCACCCCGGGCGACGCCAAGTCGGCGAGTGCCGCGCAGAAGCACGACATCCAGAAGGCCAAGGCCAGCGGCGACATCCTGCCCGACCAGCCGTTCAGCCTGCCGAAGCTGCGCATGGCCAACGTGCAGCTGCACTACAAAGGCGACAGCATCGAGGGGCGCTACGTCCCGCTCGACAACATCGTCGCCGCCTTCACCATCCAGGACGGGCGGATCGTGGTGCATCCGCTGAATTTCAACATCGGCCGCGGCTCCATCGCCTCGGATTTCGACCTCGATCCGGTGGGCCGCGACCTGCGCACCAAGGCGCACATCGCTTTCCGAAACGTCGACCTGTCGCGCATCATGCAGGCGACCCATGCCTTCCACGGCCAGGGGCTGATCGGCGGCCAGGCGGACCTGAACACCACCGGCGACTCCGTCGCCACCATGCTCGGTAATGGCAGCGGCGGGCTGACCCTGATCGCGTCCGGCGACGGCGACATCAGCGCGCTGCTGCACGACATCGCCGGGCTCGAGGTCGGCAACGCCCTGCTGTCCGCGATCGGCCTGCCGAACCGCGCCAACCTGCGCTGCCTGATCGCCGACATGCCGCTGAAGGACGGCATCCTGACCGCGCGCACCTTCCTGCTGCAGACCAGCGAGGCGCGCACCATCGGCCGCGGCGACGTCGATCTGCGCAACCAGACGCTGAACTACTCGCTGACCACCCGCTCGTCGCATTTCAGCGTGGCCTCGCTGCCCGGGCCGATCGACGTCACCGGCAAGCTCGGCAGCCCGGTGATCCGGCCGGGTGCGGAGATCGTCGCCCGCGCCGGCGCCGCGACCGCGCTCGGTGTGCTGTTCTTCCCGCTGGCGATCCTGCCGACGGTGCAGCTCGGCGTCGGCGAGGGCGCCTGCACCGACGCACTGAAGCAGACGCGTCAGGATCCCGCCGCGGCCCCGGCGGCGGCCCACGCGCCGGTGGCTGCCACGCATCACGGGCACGTGCCGGCGACGCATCGGCACTGACCGCCGGGCGCGGTTCGCGCGGGCGCTGCAACCGGTCGACATCCCGTCGAGTTAGAGGAGCGCCCCGGCGTCCACGTCCGCCGGGCATATGCCGCCCGCGTACCGTCCGGTCCACCGGAGGGATGCCCGCCGGGTGGCCAACCAAAATCCGTCTCCTCACCCGATCGATAGGTTCGCGAATGCCCGAGCCCGGACCCTCCAGTCCCGACCGCCCCACCCTGTTCTGCCTGCATTTCCTGGGCGGCAGCGCCGAGGGATGGCAACCGATGACCCGGCTGCTGTCCGGATCGCTGCGCTGCGTGACGATCGACCTGCCGGGCTTCGGCGACGCCGCGCACGTCGTCGGCTACTCGGTGCGGGAGATGGCGGACCGCGTCGCCGGCGTGATCGCGCGCGAGGCGCCGGCGCGCTGGATGCTCGCCGGCCACAGCATGGGCGCCAAGGTGGCCGCCGTGCTGGCGCGACGCGCCGAGGACGGGGAGCCTGGCCTGCGGGGGCTCGCCGGCCTGGTGCTGCTGGCCGGCTCGCCGCCCGGCCCCGAACCGATGGCGGACGAGCAGCGGCAGGCGATGATGGGCTGGTTCGGCGGCGAGCCGGATCGGCATCGCGACGAGGCGCAGGGCTATATCGACGGCAATGTCGGCGCCAGGCTGGACCGGCCGCTCAACGAGCGCGCGGTCGGCGACGTGCTGCGACTCAACCGGGCGGCGTGGCTGGCCTGGCTGGAGGGCGGCAGCCGCGAGGACTGGTCGGCGCGGGTCGGCGTGCTGCGTACGCCCACGCTGCTGATCGCGGGCGAGCGCGACCCCGCACTCGGGCCGGCGGCGCAGCGCAGCCTGGTCGCGCCGCACTTCGCCCAGGCGCGGCTGGTGACGCTGGCCGGTGCTGGGCACCTGCTGCCGATGGAGCGGACCGAGGCGGTGGCGCGCCTGATCGAGGCGCATGCCGGCGGCCTCGCGACCGAGCCGGCCGCGGCGCCGGTCATCGACGACGCCTACCGGGCGCTGATCGACTCCCCCCGGGTCAGCGCCAGGACCCGGGCGCTGCTGCTGGATCGCGCCCGGCCCGATGATCCGGGATACACCCCGGTCTGCATGAGCGTGGAGCAGCTCGCGGTGCTGCGCGCCGCCATCGACCGTGTGCTGCCGCAGCCGGCGGGTCCGCGCATCGACCTCGCGGCGCGCCTCGATCGGCTGCTCGCGTCGGGCACCGGCGACGGCTGGCGCTACGACCTGCTGCCGCCCGACGCGCAGGCCTGCCGGGCCGGGCTGCGCACGCTGGACCAGCAGGCACGGGCATCGTACGGCCAGCACTTCGCCGGGCTCGACGGCGAGGCGCAGGACGCGCTGCTGGAACGCGCCGCCGCCGGCAGCCTCGGGGCCGAGGCCGATCCGGAGCTGCTGGACGCGGCGCAGATGCGGCTGTGGTTCGAGGATCTGCGCGCCGAGGCGGTCAAGGCGTACGTGGCGCATCCGGCGACGCTGGCGCGCCTGGGCTATGGCGGCATCGGCTATGGCGGCGACGGGCCGGGCAAGAGCGGCTTCACCCGCATCGGCGCCGGGGAGCGGGAAGACTGGGAACCGCTGGCCGCATCGGCGCCCGCGCGATGAGGCTCGATGCGATGCGCCGCTACAGTGCCGGCGAAACGGTGGACGCGGTGGTGATCGGCACCGGCGCCGGCGGCGCGCCGCTGCTGGCGGAACTGGCCCGCGCCGGGCTGCGCGTGGTGGCGCTGGAGGCGGGACGCAACTGGAACCCGGAGGATTTCGCCGCCGACGAGATCGCGGCTGCCGAGATCTACTGGCTCGGCGAGCGGCTGAGTGCCGGCGAGATGCCGCAGGCGTTCGGCGCCAACAACAGCGGCACCGGCGTCGGCGGCTCCACGCTGCACTGGGGCGCCTACGCGCCGCGTGCGGACGCGCGCGACCTGCGCATCCGCAGCGAGCTCGGCGTGGGCGAGGACTGGCCGCTCGATTACGAGGAGCTGCTGCCGTACTACCGCAGCGTCGAGGCCTCCATCGGCGTCTCCGGCCCCGCCGACTACCCCTGGGACCCGGCGCGGCGCTATCCTCTGCCGCCGGTGCCGCTCAATGCGCCGGCGCAGATGATGCAGGCGGGCTGCGCGGCACTCGGCGTGCGCAGCGCCGTCGCCCCGGTGGCGGTGGTCTCGCGTGACCTCGCGGCCCCCGGCGGTTCCGTGCGCCAGGGCTGCATCGCCTGCGGCTACTGCCACCAGGGCTGCCGCATCGGCGCCAAGACCAGCATGGACGTCACCTACCTGCCCGAGGCGGTGGCGGCGGGGGCGGAGATCCGTCCCGGCTGCCTCGCCCACGACGTCGAGCGCGACGCGAGCGGCCGCATCACCGCCGTGGTGTACCGCCGGGACGGCGTCGACCACCGGCAGCGCTGCGGCGCGGTGTTGCTGTGCGCCGGCGCGATCGAGACGCCGCGGCTGCTGCTGCATCTCGGCCTCGCCAACTCGAGCGGGCAGGTCGGCCGCAACTACATGGCCCACGTCGCGACCCAGGTCTGGGGCACGTTCGAGCAGGAGATGCGTCCGAACAAGGGGTTCCCCGCCTCGCTGATCACCGAGGACATGGTGCGGGTGCCGGACGCCGGCTTCTCCGGCGGCTACCTGGTGCAGAGCCTGGGCATCGTGCCGGTCACCTGGGCCAACCAGGTGGCGCGTGCCCGCGGGCTGTGGGGGCAGCGCCTGGTCGACGCGCTGCAGACCTACAACCACACCGCCGGGATCGGCATCAACGGCGAGTGCCTGCCGCAGCCGGGCAACTACCTGGAGCTGTCCGACGAGGTCGACGAGACGGGCATGCGCAAGCCGCGGGTGCGGTTCAGCTACGGTCCCAGCGAGCGGGCGATGAGCCAACACGCCGTCGCGTTCATGACCGCGGTTTGGCAGGCGGCGGGGGCGAGCGACATCTGGTCGATGGAGCGGGCGGCGCACACCATCGGCACCTGCCGCATGGGCACCGACCCGGACCGCGCGGTGGTGAACCCCACGGGGCGCAGCTTCGACGTGCCGAACCTGTGGATCTGCGACAACTCGGTGTTCCCGAGCTCGCTTGCGGCCAACCCGGCGCTGACCATCATGGCGCTCAGCCTGCGCACCGCCGCGGCATTCCTGGGACGCGGGGCGCCCGCGCTGCCGACGTGACGGCGGCGGCGCGGGCCTTTCCGGTACGGCGTGTGCCGGCCGAGCCAGCGCGAGATCCGCTGCTGCGGCCGTCCGGTGACGTCGACGAGCCGCAGGCGGCGCGCGCCCAGGGCATGGAAACGGCCTACCGGGATCTGGCATGAGCGAGTTCATGACCCGAGACCGTGCAAGCGTGACTGTCTTTCGATAACGTGACGATGCCACGTACCGTCAGCCCACCTGGAGCAGGACCGGATGATCAGACGGCGGCGTGTTTTGAAGCTGATGGGATCGGGTATCCTGGCGCCGGGCGCGCTCCTCGTCGTCGGCGCATACGAAATCCTGCCGCTTCCTGGCCTGCGCTTGATTTCCGGACCACCGCCGGTGTTCGCCTTCGGCGCCGCCTGGGGCAGCGGCTTCGTCATCGACCGCCCGGCTAGATCCTGACCAACCGGCATGTCGTCCACGCGTGCCGTCGCATCTCGATCGCGGGCCGAGGCTTCAAGGCGACCAAGGCTAGCCTCGTGGCATTTCCCGATGATCCGGCACTCGATCTCGCTCTGCTGAAGACATCAGCTCCGGTGCCGGCCAGCTTCGTTCTCGACCGATTCCTGGCCGATCGCGTGTGGGACCGATCGGGTGCCGCCTGATGCGATACGTCGTGCCTTCCTCGCGGCTGGACATCCGACAACCCGCTCGGCGACCCCGATCGTCTTTCCCGGACGCAACAGGAGCGCCGAGCCGGGTATCGATCCGGTGACGGTCCCCAACACCGCCACCACGGTCGACGGCCGGCACCGGTATCAGATCGTCCACGGTCCGATCATGCAGGGCGACTGGCATTGCCCCGATTTAGTGGACACTGCTGATGCTTTTGCATGAGGTGTCCAGATGCCACGGACCCGTCTTCCCTACGCGCCGGAGTATCGACACCTCCATCAACTACCAACCGGCAGGGAAACAGGTGCATGCCTGGACCTTACGCAAGCCGGTAGGCGTGGTGGCGGCAATCGTGTCGTGGAACTCACCGCTCGTGTTCTATGTTACCGATCTCGGTGAGGTGCTTACTGGCTTGCGGGCGGCCGGTGCCTCCTGACCGCCGGAACCGAAGCTTTTCCGCCTTCCACATCGTCAACAGCATGAAGTCTGCCCGCGTGATTGCGACGGCGTGCTGATGAACTCGGTGGAGACGGACCCAGCGCAACAGTGGCGCGATCAACTCGAACTGGCTCATCCCGGGTCTCAGCCAGACAAAAAGTCGTATCCTTAGGAGAGCGGATGGACTCCGCCATAACGGTAGGTTGTCGACTGCGCGTTCACCAACGAAACTATCGTCGCGTATCAATTTCAACGATTGGCGGCACCTATACCAGTCTGCTACTGGACGGGGAGACGAGGCCTTCTGGCAGCGAAAGCGCTCCTCGACCTCCCAGACAGTTCTGAAGGCTTACGGCTGGTGTGAATGCAGTGTGCGCTATCTACGATGTCGCCTTCTTCATATATGGCACCACTGCGGCCATCAATGCGACGCTAGAGGCGCCTGCGTTGGCCCAGCAACGACGGCCGGGCATTGGCCAGATCATGCTGAGATTTGATAGAAGGTCTGTGTAATCCGGATACGCCGCAGTTTTGTCGGCTTGCAGCACCGGCAACTGTATTACCGGCACGTCCCTGATCATGCTGCATCTGCTGCCGGGGTCGGGATGCCAGCTGCAACCATTGATGGCAAGATTACAGGATTGCCAATCTACGCGCCCAACATGGCCAGGACCGGCGACAGCTACCCGCATCCGGATCACGGCGAGCCGATCACACCGATGGATACTCCGTTGCGGGGCAAGCCTTAAGGCCAGGGCGCTGCCCTGCACCAGGTCAAGGCTCAGCCTAGAGGATTCTTTTCAATGTCCGTTCTGGCATGATCGTCAAGCGGAGAAACCAAGCGTCCTTGTTGGCACGAGACGATCGTCAGGGTATCCCTTCTCAGAGCTCATCTTGGAGGAGGGAGTACGATATCCTGCTGAGCGCTGCCGGGAAGCCTCATTACAGTGTCCGGATGCATGCCGGGCTCTGATTCGCGACATGTCGGCATGATGAAACGGCGGGACCTCATGGTCACGGCGATCGCGACGGCTGCCGATCTGCCCGCGTTCGATGCGAGCATCGCCGGGACTCCATCCAGTTTCGATATCGTGGCGCATGGATTGATGTTCCCCGAGGGACCAATAGTGTTCTCAAACGGCACGCTGATGTGCGTCGAGATCGCGCGCGGAACGCTCTCGCGGATCGACAGGGACGGCACCGCGTCCATCGTCAGCCGGCTGGGCGGCGGCCCCAATGGAGCTGCGATCGGGCCTGACGGCGCGTGCTACGTCGTCAACAATGGCGGCCTCATCATCCGGCAGACGGGCGCCAGGACGACGTTCTCGATTCCAGCCAGGTACGAAGGCGGTTCGGTCCAGCGGGTCGACCTTCGGACCGGGACGTTCAAGACGCTCTACACCTCCGTTCACGGCAAGCGGCTCAAGGCTCCGGACGACATCGTGTTCGACAGCTTCGGTGGATTCTGGTTCACCGACACCGGGAAGATCCATCCCCGGTTCACCGACCATGGCGGCCTGTACTGGGCGCGACCGGACGGTTCCGACGTGCGCGAGATGGTCTATCCGCTGACGACGCCGAACGGTGTGGCGCTCTCGCCCGACCGCAGAACGCTCTACGTGACGCTGAGCCTCACGCGCCAGCTTGTCAGCTTCCGGATCGTGGGCCCCGGCCAGCTCGCGCAACGCGACGGCAGGCCCGACATGACCCTCGTCGCCAGCCTTGGCGGCAACATGATCTTCGACTCCATGTGCGTCGAGGCCGACGGCACCTTAGTGGTTGCCGCCGTCCTGGCCGGGAAGATACTGAGGCTCGCGCCAGACGGCACCGTCATCGGCGAGATCGTCCTTCCGGATCGCGCGGTCACAAACTGCGCCTTCGGCGGTCGGGATCTGAGGACGCTCTACGTGACGCTGAGCCAGACTGGCCGGATCGCGGCGGTTCCCTGGCCCGGCCAAGGCTTGAAGCTGCTCTACCGGTAAATTCCGGAACGAACCAACGCCTGGAGGATCGATCATGTCAATCGTCTAACAGGCTTCTGGCAGCGTGCCGGCTGAGCGGCGCGAGTGGCTCCGGTTGCTAGACCTGCAGATGACGATTAATGACTGTCCCGTCCGAGCCTTCGGCCATCGCCATTCACGCCCGTCTCCGCGCTTTGGCTGCGCATGCTCGATCGCAAAGCGTTCGCGCCGGGGCTCGCGCCTGCGGTCAGCTCGCTAAACCGACACCCTTGACGCCAGGGTGATCGCGCTCTGCGCTGAGCGCATCCAGCCGGAACCTAGGCCCGTTTTCACTGAAGCAGCGCGGGCGCTGACCGATCTGGTCGCGCATTGGCGAGGCACGTCGTCATATCGTGCCGGTGTCATATGGCGCTACGGCGCGGCGTCGAGGCGGCAAGCTGGACCAGGATGTCCTGAAACCCCGCAGGTCGCCGAGGGTGATCTGTCGCAAGGGGCGGCGGACGAAGTGCTTAATCCCGGGGTGTGGCGATACGGGTTGAGCCTGAAGCGGTGTGGCTGTTCTGACCAGAGGGTCTTGAGCCTGCGGGCGCGATCGTATGCGTTCAGGAACAGCTCCAGGTGCGCCACGAGTTGTCGGTGGTCAGCGTAGTGACATCGCTTGACGGTGACGTCCTTGATGGTGCGGTTCATGCGTTCGACTTGCCCGTCGCTCCATGGCTGGTTCGATTTCGTCAGCCTGTGCTCGATGCCATGTGGGCGGCAGGGCTTGTCGAATAGGTGCATGCTGAACCGTGCCGTGGGACCGGAGCGGTAGCGTGGCGGGTGACAGAACTGGATGCCGCTGTCAGTCAGCACTACAGGGATGCGATACGGGATGGCGTCGATGACGGTGTCGAGGAATTCCAAGGGTGGGCTTCCGGCCGAGTCGGGTGACGAAGGATGGATACAATTCCTATCCGAAGGTGGTCCGCGCATGCTGGGCAAGGTCGTCCGGCACCGGGACGGCGCCTACCTGAACCGCCTCGAGCAGCACCATCGCGTCGTCGAAGGCAGCATCCGATCTATGCGAGGCTTCATGAGCTACGACGCCACCAAGTCTGTACAGAGCGTGGCGAACCCCGCGACCTTCTCCGCCTCCGATACCGTTGCAACCGGATCGTCTCCGCTTGCTTCCGCCGCGCCCGCTTTGCCAACAGCGTCCGAGTCGCACTCGCGATCATGCAGAGTGCGTGACCTGGCGAGCCCCTATGAAGAAGACTCCTGGTTCTGGCACGAGGCTGACAGAACCAGCGGTAGTAGATCGCCTCCGTCACCCCGATTTCCCGAACCATGTCGATCACCGGGCTGCCCTGTGCCGTCAGCACCTCGACCTGCCGCAACTTGCCGACGATCTCTCCTCCGGTTTTTGATGCTTGCGTCGCATCTCGCCGCTCCCCCGTAATGCCTCCGGAGGTCTCGTATTCGGGAGCCTGCTTCTAAGGCGACAGATCAGACCCGACCTGCGGCGTCGCGGCCCCATGGGCGGAGCCACATGGGACGTGCCGCGAATGCTGCCTTGGCGCTTCCACGATCGCAGCGCCGATCGACGCTGCCGGTTCACAAACCGGTCACCGACGCGTCTTGGCATCTTCCGCCTCAACCATGTTTATGCTGGCATGAATCCTGCAAGACGCAGGGAGGCCTGTAACCCTCGTGAAGGAGGCGAGGTGATGCAAAACGACGGCAGTATCAGGGCGATAGGCCGTGGGCTTCGCGTGCTGCAGGTGGTCAACCATCATCGGTCCATCAGCATGACGGAGATCGCCCGCCACTGTGACCTGCCCTATCCGACCACCTGCCGGATCGTCGAGACCCTGATCGAGGAACGGATGATCGAGCGCGAGGCGACCCGCAAACACTATCGCCCGACCGCGCTGGTGAAGACGCTGAGCGTCGGCTTCCAGGCAGACGACGCACTCGCGCAGGTGTCGCGCCAGCATATCTGCGGCCTGACACGGGAGCTGCGCTGGCCGATCAGCATCTGCACGCGGGTCGGCATGAGCATGATGATCCGCGAGTCCACCCACATCATCGCGCCGTTCACGCTCAACCTCTACCATCCCGGCTACACCATGCCGCTGCTGGAGTCATCGAGCGGCAAGGTCCACCTGGCCTTCAGCGGTGACAACGAGCAGGAGGAGGTCATCGAGCATGTCCGCCATACCAACCAGCCGTCCGGCGACAGGATAGCGCTGCGGCTCCGCTCGTTGCTCGGCGAGATCCGAGCCAAGGGTTACGGCATCCACGATCGGATCCGCCATACCGCCAATCCCGGCAAGACCTCGGCGATCTCGGTGCCGATCCTGCGCGATGGTCCGTGCGAGGCGACCGTGACGCTCGCCTTCTTCGCCTCGTCGATGACGCTGGCCAACGCGGTCGAGACCTTCATGCCGCGGCTCCGGAGCGTCGCCGACGCGATCGCGCACGAGTTGCCGCCGCGGTGCGCCGCTGGCTGAACCGGCGGTGCCTGCTGGCTCCCGATCCGCCAGCCTCATCCGCCGGCCTTCAATCGATCACGAGCCGCATGACCACGTCGGCCGCCCCCGCCCGCACGGCCTGTGCGGCCCGGTACTCGGCGGAGGCGATATAGCCTTGTGCCGCCGCCGCATCGGCGAACCGCGTCACCACCACGCGCTCCCCGACGGCCCCCTCGCCCTCGAGGAACGCCTGCACCTGGCCGCGCAGCAGCGGTTCACCGCCATGCCTGGCACTGAGGTCTCCGAGTTTCGCCCCGTATTCCCTGAACCGCTCCTGATCGAGGATGCGGACGGTTGCTACGATATAGGCGGCCATGGCGATCCCTCCGCGCGATTGCGCCCGATCATGGGCCGAACTGCACGGATGGCCAGGCGTCCGCGGCGCTCCTGCTCGCCTGGCGATCAGGCACACCTTACGGCTTGAGCGGCCGGCGCTGGCGGGGCCATGTGCCCGATGGGCGCCGCGGGAGTGGGGACATGGTCGATACCCTCGGTTGGAGGGCCAAGTTCGCGGTCCTGGCGCCGTCGACCAACACGAGCGTGCAACCCGAATACGACGACATGCGCCCGCGCGGCGTCACCAACCATTTTTGCCGGATCCCCATTCCCGATACTAGGGTGCACGACGACGCCAGCTTCTTGGCGATGCTGCAGAACATCCGCGACGCGACCGCGGCCTCGGTCGACGTCGCCATGTCGATGTCCCCGGACTGCGTGATCATGGGCATGTCGGCCGAGACGTTCTGGGACGGCAGCGGCGGCGCCGAGCGACTCCAGGCAAGCCTGGAGCGACGCGCCGGCGGCAAGACCGTGATCATGGGATCGACCGCGGTGGACGCGGCGCTCCGGGCTTACGGCGGCATACGAAGGCTGGGCATCGTCACGCCCTATATGCCGGTCGCGGACGAACAGGTCCGCCGCTTCTTCAGCGACCTCGGCTACGACGTGGTGCACGTCAAGGGCCTCAGGAGCCCATCGCCGATGCTGATCGCGCATGAGACGCCGCTCACGCTGAAGCGGGCGGCGCGGGAGGTCAGCGAGGGCGTCGACGCCGTCGTGCAGTGCGGCACCAACCTGGCGTTCGCCGCGATCGCGGCGCAGGCGGAGGACTGGCTCGAGGTGCCGGTCATCGCCATCAACACCGCGACCTACTGGCACGCGCTTCGCACCATGGGCATCAAGGACACCGTGGAGGGGTTCGGACGGCTCCTGCTCGATCACTGAGGAGAACGACGATGGAGTACGACTACATCCCGATGCCGCAGCGCAATCCCTTGCGCTGGCCTAACGGGGCGCGGATCGCCGTCATCCTGACCTTCAACCTGGAGACCTGGGACCTCACCAAGCCGACCGACAAGCCATACTACGCCGGCGGCCCGGCTATCCTGCCGGACGTGCTGCCAGGCGACACGCCCGACTTCCCGAACTACACCTGGCGTGAGTATGGCCAGCGCGTCGGGCTGTGGCGGCTCTACGAGCTGTTCGACGAGATGGGGGCGAAGGCCTCCTGCACCACCAACGCCGTCACCTTCGACCGCCGCGCGGCCATGGTCGATGCCTGCCTCGAGCGGGGTTGGGAGCTGCTGCCGCACAACTGGGAGCAGGGCGAGCTGCTGACCAACTTCGCCAAGGATCCCGAGCACGAGCGCGACATCATCCAGCGCTCCCTGCAGAGGTTCCACGAGTATACCGGCCGCAAGGCGAAGGGCTGGCTGTCCTCGAGCCTGCGCGGCACGATGCAGACCGCCGACATCCTGGCCGAGAATGGCTGCACCTTCTACTGCGACATCATGAACGACGACCAGCCGTTCCTGCTGCGCACCCCGCACGGCCCGATCGTCGCCACGCCGTATTCCAACGAGATCAACGATTTCACCTTCATCACCCGCAAGAACTTCACCACCGACCAGTTCCGTGACGCGCTGATCGAGGAGTTCGACGTGCTCTACGAGGAGGGTGCCAAGACCGGTCGCATCATGAATGTCGGGATGCACCCGCACGTGTCGGGCCGGGCGCACCGGATCCGTGCCGTCCGCGAGTTCATCGCCCACGTGCAGTCGCACGCCGACGTCTGGTGGGCGACGCGGGAGGAGATGGCGGCGTGGTACCTCGAGCATCATGCGGAACACATCCCCGGCCAGCTCGGCTCCCGCGGTTGAGCCGGCGCCGATGAGCGCGACGCCCCGACTATCCGAGCCGGGCTATTACGCCTACAGCCCCTATGACGGCGGCCGGCCGCGGATCACGTGGCCGGGGGGCGCCCGCATCGCCTTCTGGGTGGCGCCCAACCTCGAGTTCTACGAACTCGACCCGCCGCGCAACCCGAGCCGGTACCTGTGGTCGCGTCCGGTACCGGACATCCTGAACTACGCCAAGCGCGACTACGGCAACCGCGTCGGCTTTCACCGTCTGGCCGCGGTCATGCGGGAGCGCGGCTTCCCGGGCAGCGTCTCGCTCAGCCTTGCCCTGTGCGACCACTACCCGGAGATCGTCCAGCGCTGCTGCGAGATGGGCTGGGAGCTGTTCAGCCACGGCATCTACAACACCCGCTACCTCTACAACATGACCGACGATCAGGTCCGCGAGGTGATACGCGACTGCCAGGACTCGCTCCGGCGCCATACCGGCCGCACCCTGCAGGGCTGGCTGTCGCCGGCGCTGAGCGCCACCCCCACCACGCAGCACCTGCTGGCGGAGGCCGGCATCCAGTATACGCTCGACTTCTATCACGACGACCAGCCGACGCCGATCCGGGTGCGCAGCGGCCGGCTGGTCAACGTGCCCTATTCGCTCACGGTGAACGACCATCCGCTGTTCCTGATGCAGAACGTGAGCCCGGACGAGTACGGGTCGATCCTGCGCGCGCAGTTCGACCGGCTCCATGAGGAGGGAGCGGAGAACGGCACCGTCATGTGCGTGCCGCTGCACCCCTACATCATCGCCCAGCCGCACCGGCTGGCGGCGTTCACGCGGCTGCTCGACTACGTGGGCACCAAGGAGGGCGTGTGGCGGCCGACTGCGGCGGAGATCGCCGCGCACTACTATGCCCATCATTACGACGATGCGGTCGCCGCCGGAGCCCTGTCGTGAGCGGGCCGTCCGCCCTGCCGGACGACTATCTCCGCTATCCGCACCGCCGCCCGGGCCTCGACCACGATTGGTTCGACCGTCGCTACATGACGCAAGCGGGCCCGGTGCGCTGGCCCGGCGGTGCGAGGCTGGCGCTCTGGATCACGATCGATCTCGAGCATTTCCCGATGGACATGCCGAGCAGCCCGTTTGTGCCCACCGGCGGCATGCTCCGACCCTATCCGAGCTACTGGGACTATACCCAGCGCGACTATGGCAACCGCGTCGGCATCCATCGCGTCATACGCGCCCTGGACCGGCTCGGCCTGACCGCCAGCGTCGCCGCGAACTCGGAGGCGCTGCGCCGGCATCCCGCCCTGGTGGAGGCCTTCGTCTCGCGGGACTGGGAGATCGTCGCCAGCGGCGTCGACATGGGCCATCTGCATCACGGCGGGCTGACCCGCGAGGTCGAGGCGACGCTGATCGAGCGGTCGGTCACGACGCTCCGCGCCCTTACCGGGCAGTCGATCGCCGGCTGGCATTCCCCCGCCAACTCCTGCTCGATGCAGACCTACGACCTGCTGCCCGCACTCGGCATCCGCTACGTCACCGACTGGATCAACGACGAGCTGCCGTTCCCGATGCGCACCGCGGCCGGACCGCTGGCCTGCCTGCCGCGCAATATGGAGCTGTCGGACAAGGCGCTGCTGGTCGAGCACGTCAACACGCGCGCCGACTACGCCGCCCAGATGTTGGCGGCGGCCCGCTTCCTGCTGGACGAGGCCAGCGAGACCCAGGGACGCATCCTGTCGCTCTCCCTGTCGCCCTGGGTGGTCGGCCAGCCCTGGTGCATCGCCACGCTGGAGAGCGTGCTGGCCAGCATCGTGCAGGAGCCGGGTATCTGGTGCGCCACCGGCAGCCAGATCCTGGACGCCTGGGACCGTAGCCGGCCCGGCCGCGCGTCCTCCGACTGATGCTCCCGACTGCCCGCGATCCGGACCGGCTGGCGTTGATACCGTTCGTGCTGGCGGTCGCCTTCTTCGTCGAGCAGCTCGACGCCACCATCGTCGTCACCGCGCTGCCGGCGATGGCGGCGAGCCTGCACACCACGGCGCTCCGCCTCAACCTGGCGATCACCGCCTACGTGCTGAGCCTGGCACTGTTCATCCCGATCAGCGGCTGGACCGCCGACCGGCTGGGCGCGCGCCGCGTGTTCGTCGCCGCCCTGCTCGGCTTCACGGCAGCCTCGGTCGCCTGCGCCGTCGCCACCAGCCTGCCGATGCTGGTCGCCTGCCGCGTCCTGCAGGGGCTCGGCGGCGCGATGATGACCCCGGTCGGACGCCTGATCCTGTTGCGCAGCTTCCCGCCGGAGCGGCTGGCGGCAGCCATGAGCCAGATGGCGGCACCCGTGCTGATCGGGCCTGCACTGGGTCCGCTGCTGGGCGGCCTGCTGACCAGCTATGCCGGCTGGCGCTGGATCTTCCTCGTCAACGTGCCGATCGGCCTTGTTGGCGCGCTGTGCGCCTGGCGCATCCTACCGGAGATCCCGCCGCAGCCGGACCAGCGCTTCGATGGGCGCGGCCTCATCCTGGCCGGGCTCGGCATCATGCTGCTGCAGATCCTGGTGGAGGCGCTGGACTGGCCGCAGGTGGGCCGTACGGTCGATGCCGCGATGCTGACCGCCGCCATCATGCTGCTGCTGCTCTACGGACGCCATGCGCGCCTCACCCCGCATGCGGCGCTCGATCTCGGCCTGTTCCGCATCCGTGCCTTCCGCATCGGCGTGCTCGCGGGCCTGCTCGGTCGCATCGGGCTGAATGCGGCGGCGTTCCTGCTGCCGCTGATGCTGCAGCTCGCCTTCGGCTGCAGCGCGATCCAGTCCGGCCTGATCACCTTCCTGGCCGCGATCGGCGCCCTCCTGACCAAGACGGTGACCCAGCACCTGCTGCGGGCACTGGGCTTCGACCGCCTGCTGTTGGCCAACGCCTTGCTGGCGGCCGTCGCGATCGCGGGCTTCGCCGCCGGCTCCCGCCACACGCCGATCTGGGCCGCGGCCGCCTACGTGCTGGCGTTCGGCATGATCCGGTCCGTGCAGTTCAGCGGCAGCAACGCGCTGTCGTTCTCCGAGGTGCCGCGGACGCGCCTCGGGCCCTGCGTCAGCCTGGCCGGGGTGGCGCAGCAGCTCGGCATGAGCTTCGGCGTCTCGCTCTGCGCGCTGATACTGGGCCGGCTGGCGCTGCACGATGTCGGCCAGGCGCAGGCGTTCCGCATCGCCTTCCTGCTGATGGCGCTGTTCCCGCTGGCCTCGGCCGTCGGCTTCCTCGGCCTGCGGGCAGAGGACGGCGCCGCGGTCAGCCACCATCACCGCGCGCATCCCGCATGACCGACGCGCTGGCCTTCCGACCGATCGCCGAGACCGCCAGGCTGATCGAGGAGGGATCGGTGTCACCGGTCGAGCTGATCGAGGCCATGCTGGCACGCATCGCGGCCCTGGACGGCACGCTGCACAGCTACGTGCTGGTGCTGGGCGAGCGCGCGCTGGCCGAGGCGCATACTGCCGAACGGGAGATCCGCGCCGGCCGCCATCGCGGCCCGCTGCACGGCATCCCGTTCGCGGTGAAGGACACGTTCTTCACCGCGGGCGTGCGCACCTGCGCCGCCTCGCGCCTGCTGCTCGATCACGTCCCCGACCGCACCGCCAGCGTGATCGCGCGGTTGCAGGCGCGCGGCGCGATCCTGCTCGGCAAGCTAAACACCTGGGAGTACGGCACCGGCACCGGCGCCGTGCATCACGATCTGCCGTTCCCGGCGGCGCGCAACCCGTGGCGGGAGAACCGCTATACCGGCGGCTCCAGCTCCGGGTCCGGCGCGGCACTGGCGGCCGGGCTGGCCAGCTTCACGCTCGGCTCCGACACCGGTGGCTCGATCCGGCTGCCCGCCGCCGCCTGCGGCGTGATGGGGCTGAAGCCGAGCTTCGGCCTGGTCGGCCGCGGCGGCATCCTGCCGAACTGCTGGTCGCTGGACGTGGCCGGTCCGCTCGCCCGCACCGCCGAGGACCTGGCGCTGGTCCTGGACGCGATCGCCGGCCATGATCCCGACGATGCCGGCAGCATCGCCGTCCCGCCCGCCGACCACCGCGCGTCGCTGGCGGCCGGCGTCGCCGGGCTGCGCATCGGGTTGGTGCGCGACCCCGGCCTGCCGGTCGCTCCGGCGATCGCCGAGAACATGCTGCGGCTCGCAGCCCACCTGGCCGGCCAGGGCGCCGAGATCGTCGAGTTCGCGCTGCCGCGGCCGATCGCCGCCTACCAGGCCGCCAGCAGCCTGATCAACTGGTCGGAATCCTACGCCATCCACGAGCGCGACTTCCTCGAGCGCGGCGCCCTGATGGGCCAGGCGCTGCGCGACAAGATGATGACCGGCTTCGGCGTGCGCGCGGTCGACTACCTCGCCGCCCAGCGGCAGCGGCGCCTGCTGGCGGAGGAGCTCGACCGCGCGATGCAGGGTCTCGCTGCCCTGCTGCTGCCCTGCACCGCCATCGCCGCACCTTCGCTCGACGACGCCGAAGCGGTGATCGCGTTCACCCGCCAGGCCTTCGTGGCGCCGTTCAACATCTCCGGCCACCCGGCGCTGTCGCTGCCGACCGGCTTCGACGAGGACGGGATGCCGACGGCGGCGCAGCTGGTCGGCCAGCTCTTCGCCGAGCCCGCACTGCTCGGCATCGCCGCCCGTTGCGAGACCCTGCTGCCGCCGCGCCATCCGCCGTCCGTCGAAGGGATCCGCCGATGACCGATCGTCCCATCTGGACCAGTGAGGCGGTCGCCGCCTACGCCGCCCTGCATGGTCTGGCCGTCCCCGACGCCGCCTTCCTGTCGCAGCTGCGGGCGATGGCGCAGAAGGCCGCCGGCGTTGCGGCATCGCTGCCCCGCGACGCCGGCCGCGAGGACCAGCCCGCCTTCGCCTTCTTGCCGGGCGCCCGTCGATGACGACGTGGCACCCCCTGCTGGCCGGACCCGGCCTGCTGACCGTCCGGAGGGTCTTCGACGGCGTCTCGGCGCGGTTGGCCGCGGCGGCCGGCTTCCCGGTGCCGTGCATGACCGGCTACGGCGCCGTCGCCTCCGCCTATGGCCCGCCCGACACCGGGCTCGCGACCTGCACCGAGATGGTGGACCGCGTGCGGCTGCTCGCCGACGGCGATACCGGCCATGGCGCACCGTCCGACCTGCGGCGGACCGTGCGGGACTACGAACAAGCCGGCGCGGCCGCGATCCAGATCGAGGACCAGCGCTTCCCGAACTCCTGGGGCCACGCCGTGCAGCCAATCCCTGTGGTCCAGCGGGACGAGGCGGTGCAGCGCCTCCGGGCCGCGGTCGGCTCCCGTCGCACCGATGCCTTCCTGGTCGTCGCCCGGACCGACGCCCGCCGCCCGCATGGGCTCGACGAGGTGCTGCGGCGCGCGGCCCTGTTCCTGGCCGAGAGCTTCCGCGGCGTCCCGCTCGTCGCCAACATGGCGCGCGGCGGCCGCGCCCTGGTGGACGCGCTGCTGGCGGCGGTGCATGCGATGCGCCGGGCCTGTGCCGACCTCCACCGGCACGGCGTCAACGCCGCCGCCCCGCCGATGGCGAGCCTGGCCGAGCTCGGCGCGCCCATGGGAGCGGACGAGATCGCGCGCCTCGACACAGACTGGACCGGAGCCGCACCATGACCGAGCTCGACATCTATGCCCGGCAGGGCTTCGCGCAGAGGGTCGGGATCGGCCGCCGGCTGGCGCTGGTGATCGTGGATTTCGTCGTGGGCTTCACCGACCCGGCGCATTTCGGCGGCGGCAACATCGGCGATGCGATCACCGCCACCGAGGGGCTGCTCGCCCACGCCCGCGTCCAGGCCTGGCCGATCGCCCACACCCGGGTCGTCTACGCCGACGACGGCGCCGACGGCGGCGCGTTCGCGAGGAAGGTGCCGCCGCTGCTGGGCCTGACCGAGCGCAGCCCGCTCAGCCAGATCGTGCCGCGACTCGCCCCGCAGGGTGGCGAGCTGGTCATCCGCAAGACCCAGGCTTCCGCCTTCTTCAACACCGGCCTGGCCGCGTGGCTGTCGTGGCACGGCGTCGACACGCTGGCGGTCGCCGGCTGCACCACGTCCGGCTGCGTGCGTGCGACGGTGGTCGACGCTGTCAGCCACAACCTGCGCACGATCGTCGTCACCGACTGCGTCGGTGACCGCGCGATGGGTCCGCACCGAGCCAACCTCTACGACATGGAGCAGAAATATGCCGATCTGCTGACCAGCGCCGAGCTGCAGGCAGCGGTGCCCGCCGCCTGAACGGGGATGATCCCGGCCTGCACGACGGCAGGTTTATCCACGCTCCGAACAGACACGAACCAGCATGAAAGGATCGCAGTTCTAGATGTTACGATTTTCTCACGACCCCGATGCCTGCGTGTCCCTTGGACGGCAGGTCGGGTTTCGCTCCTGGCCAGAGAGATCATGAACAGAACACAGGTCATCGTCGCGGGGGCCGGTCCGACCGGCGCGGTCGCCGCCTACGCCCTGGCGAGCAGGGGCGTCGACGTGGTCCTGATCGAGGCCCATCCCGACGCGCCTGAGGACATGCGGGCTTCGACCTTTCATCCGCCGACCCTGGAGATGCTGGAAGCGCTGGAACTGCGCGAGGCGCTGGAAGCGCAGGGCCTGCGTGCGCCGATCTACCAGTATCGCAACCGCGGCAGCGGCGAGGTGCTCTCGTTCGACCTGACCGAGGTCGGTGACGTGCTGCGCTATCCATACCGACTTCAGTGCGAGCAATATAAGCTGTCGCGGCTTGTCGCCGGCCTGCTGGAGCGGCATCCGCATGGCAGGGTGCTGCACGGGCACCGCGTCGCGGACGTGGCGCAGGACGGCACCGGCGTCACCGTCACCGTGGAGATCGGCCAGGGAGACGGCCAGCAGACCCGACAGCTTCAGGCCGACTACCTGATCGCGGCCGATGGCGCCTCCTCGACGATCCGCAAGGTGGTCGGAATCCCGTTCGACGGCTTCACCTATCCGGAGAAGTTCCTGACCCTCTCGACCGCCTACCCGGCGGAACGGCATTTTTCCGGTCTCGCCAACGTCAGCTACATCGCAGATCAGTCCGAATGGTGCGTGCTGCTGCGAGTGCCGACGCTCTGGCGCGTGCTGGTCCCGGCGGCGGCCGACGATCCGGACGAGGTGCTCCGCTCGGACGAGAAGCGCCGCCAAGTCTTCATCGGCCTCTTCGGAGCTGCCGGCGGCGATGCCGACACCTATCACCGCACGGTGTATCGCGTGCATCAGCGTGTCGCCCGGACGTTCCGCCAGGGCCGCATCCTACTGGCGGGCGACGCCGCGCACCTGAACAACCCGCTGGGCGGCCTCGGCATGAACGCCGGCATCCACGACGTGGTGAACCTCGCCGACAAGCTGGTCCTGATCCTTCGGGAGGGACGCGACGCAGACACGCTGCTTGACCGCTACGACCGCCAGCGCCGTACGGTGATGCACGAGTTCGTGCAGAGGCAGACCATGGTCAACAAGCAGGCGATGGAGGCGGGCAACGCCGAGGCGCAGCGCCAGTCCCAGGCGCGCATGGCAGCGATCCTCGCCGACGAGGACGCGCGCCGCGACTACCTGCTGCAGCAATCCATGTACACGAGCCTGCAGCAGGAACGCGCGATCGCCTGAGCGGCCTGATCGCCTGGCGAGAAGCCGGTCGAATAGGAAGCGCATCGGTCTGCGTGGCGGCGCACTCTGAGCTGTTGCGTCCATCGATCGAGGGTCGGCATTGAACCAGATCGCCCATCCCACGGGTATCCCCTACCCCTCGCCCGGTCGAAGCTGGCGGGTGGTGGCGCTGATCGTGCTGGTGGGGATCGTCGCGACGATCGACCGCGGCGTGCTGAGCCTGGTGATCGACCCGATCCGGCACGACCTCGGCATCTCCGACATCCAGATCAGCCTGCTGCAGGGCCTGTCCTTCAGCCTGTTCTACGCCACCGTCGGCCTGGCGCTGGGCCTCGGCGCCGACAGGGTCATGCGCGGTCGCCTGCTGGCGCTCGGCGTGCTGGTCTGGAGCCTGGCCACGATCGCCGCCGGCCTGTCCAACGGGTTCTGGTCGATGTTCGCGTCGCGCCTGCTCGTCGGCATGGGCGAGGGCACGCTCGGCCCGTGTGCCATCTCGCTGATCTGCGACTTGTTTCCGCCCGCCCGGCGAGGCCGGCCGATGGGGCTCTACCTCACCGGACAGGCGTTCTCCAGCGGGTTGTCGGTGATCCTGACCGGCGCGATCCTGCGGCATCTGCCGCATGACCTGACAGTGCCGGTCCCGGGCTTCGCTTCGCTGGTGCTGCATCCATGGCGCGTCGCCTTCATCGTCGCCGGGCTGCTCGGGCTGCTGGTGGCGCCATTCATGCTGGCGGTTCGCGAGCCGTCTCGGCAGGAAACCGCTCGAGACAGCCGCCTGTCGATCGCCGAGAGCCTGCGCATCCTGCTGCGCCGCCGCCGGCAGCTGGGGCCGCTCGTGCTCGGCCTCGCCGCGGTCGCGGCCGGCTTCTATGCCACACTGGCCTGGGGCGCGGTATCGATCACCCGCCATTACGGCCTGCGCATCGTCGAGGTCGCTGGTCTGCTGGGACCAGCCAGCATCGCCGCCGGACTGCTCGGACCCTGTGCCGCGGGGCTGCTGGTCGACCGCATCATGACGCGCACCGGTGCGCCCGGCCGGCTGCGGCTGCTGGCGCTGATGCCGCTGTTGCTGATCCCGACCATGCTGGCCGCACTGATGCCGGCCGCTCCCGTCGCCATCCTGTTGCTGGCAACCATGCTGGGTGCCTATCCGGCGCTGGCGACGGTGTTCTTCCTTGTGCTGCAGGGCAGCGTGCCGAACGAGCTGCGCGGCTTCGCCATCTCGCTCTGCGGCCTCAGCAACGCGCTGATCGGCGGTACCGGCGGCCCGCTCCTGGTCGCCTGGCTGGGGGGCCATGTCTTCCATGGCGCCGGCGCCACCGCCGATTCATTGTCGCTGACCCTGCTGATCGCCATGCTGGCCGGCATCGCTTCGTTCGTGGCTGCCTATAGACGCAGCGCCGAGGCGAGCCTGCCCGCCGACGCGGAGCTTGCCTTCACACAGGCCGCCGCGCGCGGCTGACCCGGAGACCGCCCATGCTTCTCAACAGACAGCGCGCGATCGAGGTGATGGAGCGGCACGGGCTCGACGGGCTCGTCGCCGCCTTTCCCGAGAACATCTACTATCTGTCCGACTATTGGGGGCCGATGTTCCTGATGTCGCGCAACTACACGCTCTATGCGCTGCTGCCGCGCGACCCGGACGCGCCGGCGGCGCTGATCATGCCCGGCACCGGCGTCTACCATCTTGAGCACAAGCCGACCTGGATGCCCAACGTCGCCACCTTCATCACCCGGATCCCGCCGCGTGCCATCCCGCCGCGCGACTTCGAGTTCTCGACCGAGGAGATCGACGAGAGCGAGGGCGGCAACATCCTGGGAGACCGCACGGTGACGGCGGAGTCGATCAAGGGCGCCCCGCTCACCCCTTATCCGACGCGGCCGGGCGTCGAGATGGCGCCGCGCGACCGGCGGCTGCTGGACCGCTACGCGATGCACCGCGACGGCGCGGAAACCACGGCGGCGCGCGCCCTTGCTGCCGCGATCCGCACCGCGGGACTGGAGCGGGGTCGGCTCGGCTTCGACGATATGCGCGTGCTGGGCTGGCTCGGTGCCATCGGGTTGGAGGATCTGAGCGGCACCGATGCCCTCAACATCTTCAAGGAGATCCGGATGGTGAAGTCGCCGGACGAGATCGAGCTGCTGAAGCGGTCGGGGCGGATGAGCGAGGTCGCGCTCAACACGGTGATCGACGCGATCGAGCCGGGCCTGCCGCTGGAGGAGATCGGCCGGATCCATGCCATGTCGATGGCGGAGCAGGGCGGCCGGTCGGAATGGATCATCGCCAACATCCGCGGCCTCGCCACCGGCGAGGTCGAGGCGAACGAGCTGATCAAGCTCGATTCCGTCGGCAGCTATAAGGAATATCGCGGCGATGTCGGCCGCTCGGTGTTCTGCGGCGAGCCGACGCGGGAGATGCTGAAGCGCTTCGAAGCGGTCGGCCGGGCGCTCGCCATCGCCTACGAGGCGATCCGACCGGGAAAGACCTTCAAGGAGATCGTCGACCTCACCCTGAAGAGCGTCCATGAGGAGGGCTTCCCAGGCTTCGTCATCGCCGGTCCGCACTCGGTCGGGCTCGAGCATACCGACCATCCGGTCTCGGTGGGCGAGCAGATGCCGGGTCACCACGTGCTCCGTTTCGAAGAGAACATGGTCTTTACCCTCGACATGCCGTACCACGAGTTCGGCTGGGGCACGACGCATGTCGAGGACATGATGATCGTCCGCAAGGACGGCTGCGAGCCGATCACGTCCATGGACACTCGCCTGCGGGTCAAGGCGCTGGCCTGAGCAGGCATGGCGGAACGCCCCCCTGGATCCGCTCGAGGCTGAGCCGTGGAAATCCATCTTCGGCATTCGTTCCGGCGTGATCGCCAAGCGGAGAAATCGAGCGCCCTTGTTGGAACGAGACGATCGTAACGGTATCCCCTCCTCAGGGCTCATCTCGAGGAACGGTGGAAGAAATGGCAGAACGTCTGGGCACGCGAGCCTTGTTGCTCATCGGCGCATCAGCTTTTTGTCTATTCGGTATGCAGGTGCCGTCAGGGCGAGCCGCGGAAGATCCGGACCTGACGAAGTCAAGGCAAAGGCTGCATCCCAAGGCCGATCGAACACCTGTGCAGGACCAGGCGCCATCGAGCCCATCCGCCGGTCCGCAGGGCGGCCTCGAAACAATAACCGTGCAGGCCCGCAAGAAGCGGGAGGACCTTATCAAGGTGCCGGTCGCGGTCTCGGTCCTGACACAGAAGCAGATGCGTCTGCGGTCGATCCGCGGCATTCAGGGCATCTCTGATTTCACGCCCGGCTTCCACTCGGACAATCAGACGGTCGGCCGCAACGACCGCGGCTTCAACTCCTACACCATTCGCGGCATCGTGTCCGGCGTGACCTCGACCAGGCCGGGCGTCACCGTGTTCCTGGACGGCACGCCGATCGCCGGCGGCAACATCTCCGGCATCACGGACATCGACCATGTCGAGGTCATCAAGGGCCCGCAATCGGCGTATTTCGGACGCTCCACCTTCGCCGGTGCCATCAACTTCATCACCACACCGCCCAGCAACCAGTGGCACGGCAATATCGACACCGAATATGGCACCTACGACACCACCGACGACCGCGCTGAGGTGGAAGGGCCGATCCTGCCGAACATTCTGGATTTTCGGGCGAGCTACCGACACTACTCGACGAGCGGCCAGTACAATGACGAACTCGAGCCCGGCGTTAAGCTCGGCGAGCGCTCGACCAACTCGGGAACCCTGGAGTTCCGTGCGACGCCGACCGACGACCTCACCTTGAACTACTTCCTCAACATCTGGACAGATGATGACGGCCCGTCGGCGCAGGGAGAGCTGGGCCCCGCCTTCACCAACTGCAACCTGCCCGGCGGCAACGGACTGGGCTACACGTGCGGTGAGATCAAGGGAGCGCCGACCCGCAGCTTTCTCTACGACGTGCTGCCGGCAAACCAGAACCTGATCGACTACATAAATTCGCCCGACAGCATCCTGCAGAACGCTATCAGCCCGAGCATCATCAGCGGGCTTGGCCTGTCGCGACGTGCCTACCAGAACCACCTCAACTTCACCGACCAGCTGGGCCACGGCTACACGCTGAGTGGCAACATTGCCCGTGACGAGAACAATTGGATCGAGGACCAGGGCCCGATCGGCACCAACAACCTCATCATTCCCAACCCGAGCTACGGCAAGGTCCCGGGTGCGCCGTCTTACGAAACCGATGCGATCCGTGTCGACGCGCCGGACGCCGACCTCTCTACCGAGATCCGCCTCACGTCCCCGCAGCAGAACCATCGCTTCAAGTGGACCTTCGGCTTCAACTACTACCAGCAGCGCAGCGCGCAATCCACCGTGGCCGACGGCTTTTTCGGCGCGCAACAGTTCACCCCCTACACCAAGACCGACATCGACACGCTCGGCGTCTTCGGCTCCGCCAACTACGACATCCTGCGCAACCTGACGATCACTGCCGAGGGCCGCGAGCAGTGGGACGACGTGCGCCAGTCCGTGGTGCTGGCAGATGGGGCGGGACCCGGCTTCGAGGCGACCTTCTCGTCCTTCTCGCCACGCTTCATCCTGAGCTACCACCCGATCGATCAGGTGACCCTCTACACCTCCTACGCCCGCGGCTTCCGGCCCGGCGAGTTCAATGCGAGCTACGCCGGCTCCACCGCGTCGCAGAAGGCGCAGGTGCAGCAGCAGGTGCCGGCGGTCGGGAACGTGGTGCCGCAGGAGAAACTCGACATGGTCGAGGCCGGCATCAAGACGCTGCTCTTCAACAACCGCCTGCGCCTGATCGCCGATGCCTACTACGGCGACTGGTCGAACTACCACATCACCGATCAGATCCAGACGGTCACGGACGGCGCCATCTCGACGGTGCAGGTAGTCCTGCCCGGCGGCCGTATCCTGGTGCACGGGGTCGAGGCCGAGGGCGCCTATCGGGTTGACCGGCATCTGACCCTCGAGACGACCTTCGACTGGGCAGCCTCCAACATACGCAACGACTACTGTGTTGAATGCATCGCCATCAACGGCGTCGCCAACAACCGTGGCAACACGCTGCCAAGCTACCCGGTCTTCACCGGCACCATCTCGGCGACCTACAACCATGAGCTCGGACGGCACTACACCGGCTTCCTCCACGCGGACTACATCTATCGCGGCAGGCAATATGCCGATGAAACCAATATCTCTTATACCGGCAGCTCCAACCGCCTCAACTTGCAGGTCGGCGTGCAGCGCGGCCGCTACGAGTTCGCGCTCGTCGGTACCAACCTTACCGATGACAAGACGCCGACGAGCATCGCCGACGCCGGCGACATGTTCGTCGCCGGCAGATACGACCTGCTGTTGAGCCCCGCCGAGAAGCCATATTACGGGTTCCGCGTGCATGCCGGTTTCTGACGGACGACGCATTCGACGGAAACAAGTCACGATCGAAAAAGAGGGTTCTGCCTCCCCATGGCACCCTGAGACCGCATGACGCATACCGTCGACACCGCCTATCGCGACGCGCCCGCCGATCGGCGTGAGTGGCTCCGCTCCCTGGACCTGCAGATGACGATCGATGGCCGCTCCGCTCCAACCTCCGGAAGGCGCACCACGTTCGATCCGGTGGCCGGGCGTGATCTCGTCGACTATCCGCAGGCCGGCGTGGCCGACCTCGACCGCACTGTTGCGGCTGCCTTGTCCGCCTGCCCCGGATGGGCCGCCACCAGCTGGGCGCACCGGCAGGCCGCCCTGGTACGGTTCGCCGAGCTGGTCGAGGCGCATGCGACCACGCTCTCCTGGATGGTGGCCTGCGAAACCGGCCGTCCGCTGCGGCGCGCCTGGTCGGAGGTCGCCGTCACCGGCGACTACCTTCGGATCATCGCGGGGTACGAGCTGCCGGACCGGGCCTTCGACCGTCCGGGCGTGCACGCGACGCTGACGCATCGTCCGCTCGGTGTCGTCGGCGCGATCGCGCCCTGGAACGCCCCGGTGATCCTGGCCGCTGCCAAGATCGCCAACGCGCTGCTCGCCGGCAACACGATGGTGCTGCGGCCATCCCCGTTCACGCCGCTCTCGGCGCTTTATCTGGGCATGCTCGGGCGGGAGGCGTTTCCGCCCGGGGTGCTGAACGTCATCACCGGCGACGCCGCGGTCAGCGCCGCCCTGGTGGCGCATCCGCACGTCGCCAAGATCTCGTTCACCGGCTCGACCGCTACCGGCAAGCGGATCGCGATCGCGGCCGCCCCCACCCTGAAACGGGTCACCCTGGAGCTGGGCGGCAATGACGCCGCCATCGTCCTGCCCGATGCCGACCTCGACGCCGTCGCCGATACCGTGTTCGCCTCGTCGCTCGGCAACTGCGGTCATTTTTGTGCCGCGGTGAAGCGCCTCTACGTCCATGACGCGGCCTTCGACGCCCTGTGCGCCGCTCTGACTGCCCGGTGCGAGGCGGCAATCCTGGGCGACAATTTCGATCCTGCCACGACCATGGGCCCGATCCAAAATCTCGTGCAGTTCGAGCGGATCTGGGAGCTGTTCGACGATGCTGTCGCCTCCGGCGCCCGGGTCATCGCCGGCGGACGCCGCGCCGCCGGTCCTGGCCTGTTCATCCCGCCGACCCTGGTCGATGGCGTGGGTCAGGGCGTCCGACTGGTCGACGAGGAGCAGTTCGGACCCGTCCTGCCGATCCTCCGCTTCCGCGACCCGGAGGATGCGCTGCGCCTGGCCAACGACAGCCAGTACGGCCTGGGCGGCTCGGTCTGGAGCATGGACCAGGAAGCAGGCACTGCTCTGGCGCGGCGCCTCGAGGTCGGCACCGCCTGGATCAACCAGCATGGCGGCTTCTCGGCGGCGCTGCCCATGGCGTTTGCGAAACAATCCGGCCTCGGCATCGACTACGCCGAATTCGGGCTTGCCGAGCATTCTCAGCGCGTGCTGGTCAACGCGCGCCCCATGCGTTGAGCAGGTCGTAAGCCTGCGACGCTTAGTCTCTATAAGCTATAAATTAACTCGTCATTTTCGCTGGGCAACCCTAGCTTAGATTGCACCAGACCGTTTCCGCCTCCCAATTCAAGCTGGAAGATCGCATTCATGGAACATCGCCAGAAGATCCACGGCGCTCTCCCGCTTCCCAACCACGATGAGTCGGCGCGTCAGGATTTTGTCGCGTCGCTTCGTCAATACTCAACCCGGACCATCGGCGCCGCCAACTACTCGCTCTACAAGACCAGGGTCGAGCCTGCCTTCAAGGCCGCTCATGGGCGTGTGCCGGCAGATTACGAGGAGGTGCGGCCGCTGATGACTGCGCAGCCCTACTATCAGTTCTGGAGCGCTACGCAGCGCAACAGTCAAGAGATGATGTGGGACTCGGTCATCGACACCGTGGAACGGCATCAAGCCGATCTCACGCAGAAATCCGCCGAACCCGCGCCACTCGGGTCCCTGGAGCTTGATCCTGTGTTCGAGGTCCCGCGATACCATACGGCTTACGACATCCACCTGCAGCCCGGCGGCTACCACACCGAGCAGACCGAACAGGACGTCGCCGCCGGCGCGATCTACGATCTGGGCGTGCCGATCTACGCCCAGGGCATGATGGGACGGGAGAACAACTCGACCGGCGACACCTGCGTCAACTTCTACCGCAACGCCTACCCGGACGCACGGCCCGGGCACATCCTGGATCTGGGTTGCGCGATCGGCAACTCGACAGTTCCGTGGGCAAAGGCCTATCCCGAAGCAGAGGTTCACGGCATCGACGTGGGCGCTCCCTGTCTTCGATACGGCCACATGCGCGCGAATGCCTTGGGTGTCCCGATCCACTTCGCCCAGCAGAATGCCGAGACGATGCGCTATCCCGACGCGCATTTCGACGTGATCGCTTCGGCCCTCCTGTTCCATGAGACCTCCCGCTCGGCCGTAGAGCGGATTTTCCAGGAATGCTTCCGGCTCTTGAAACCTGGCGGCGTCATGATCCATTTCGACGGCTTCAACACGGGACCTCAAGAGCCGGTGTTGCAGTTCCTGGGCTTGTGGGAAGTCTACAACAACAACGAGAACTTCCTGGTCGCGCTGAGAAAGATGGACGTCGTGGCGATGAACCAGACGAACGGTTTCTCGAGCGTCGCCTTCATCAAGTCGCCTTATGTTACGGATCTTCCTCCGCTGAACCCAACAGGAAGCAAGGGCTACATGGCAGGCTCATTCGGCGAGGTTTCCCTTCTCGTCGGCGTGAAATAGAAGACGGACACGATGGACAGGGATCCTGCCGGGAATGTCCTGGTCCGAGCGGTGTCGAAGGACCTAGCCGGCTCGCCCAGCCGCGGAAGCGCCATGTTGATCGGCGACCACTTCGTGTCCTCCCTCTCGAACAGGACGTTCGAGACTCTCGATCCGGCGACGGGCGCCGTCCTGGGGCACGTTCCGCTCGCCGACGCAGCGGATGTGGAGGTTGCGGTCATGGCCGCGGAGGCGGCGTTCCGGTCTCCGTCCTGGTGTAGGCTCTCGCCTCGGGAACGCGGGCGACTGCTCTGGCGCATCGCGGATCTTATCGAGTCCAAAGCCGAGGAGCTGGGCGAACTCGAAGCGCTGGACAACGGCATGCCGCTCGCCAGCGCCCGGGCCGGGGTCTCCGCTACTGCCGAGGCGTTTCGCTATTATGCCGGTTGGTGCACCAAGCTGATGGGCCAGTCCTACGACCCTTCGCAAGGGCCGACAGAGGTTCTGGTCTATACACGCCGCGAACCGATCGGGGTTGTCGGCCTGATCACGCCCTGGAATTTCCCGCTAATCATCGCGGCCATGAAGCTGGCGCCGGCCCTCGCGGCGGGCTGCACTTGCATTCTGAAGCCGGCCGAGCAGACGCCGCTGACCGCCTTGCGACTGGGAGAAATCCTGCTGGAGGCCGGTCTGCCGCCCGGAGTGGTCAACGTTGTCACCGGCGATGCGGAGGCCGGCGCAGCGCTGGTGGCCCATCCTCGCGTGCGCAAGATCGCCTTCACCGGATCCACCGCGGTCGGTCGCGAGATCGTGCGCGGGGCCGCCGGCAACATGAAGCGCGTGAGCCTCGAACTTGGCGGCAAGTCAGCCTTCTTCATCCTGGACGACGCCGATCTCGACCGCGCCATTCCGGCTGCTTCCATGGGCGCCTTCGCCAACGCGGGACAGAACTGTGTGGCGGCGTCGCGGGTCTATGTCGACGTTCGCCACTACGATCGCGTGGTCGAGGGCCTATTGAGCGCGGCAGAGGCGATCCGTGTCGGGCCGGCCTCCGACCCCGGCTCCACCATGGGTCCGTTGATCAGTCGCGAACACCGCGATCAGGTCGCGGGCTACGTCGCCTCGGGCGTGACGGAGGGGGCACGGATCCTATGCGGCGGCCATGCGGTCGGTGAACAAGGCTATTTCTACGCACCGACGGTCATGGTCGATGCGCGTGCCGAGATCAAGATGATGCGCGACGAGATCTTCGGTCCGGTGGTTTCCGTCAGCGCGTTCAAATCGGTGGACGATGTGCCCGCGCTCGCCAACGGCTCGGAGTTCGGCTTGTCCGCCAGCGTGTGGACCCGCGACCTCGCGAAGGCTCACCGGCTGGCGCATCGGATCGAGGCGGGAAACGTGGGCGTCAACACCCATGGCGGCGGCGACTTCGCGGTGCCGTTCGGCGGTTACAAGCAGTCCGGCTGGGGCCGCGAGAACGGCGAAGCCGGACTTTCGCTCTACCTGGAGCTGAAGACAATCACGGCGAAGCTGGCCTGACCATGACATCGAACCGCGACGTGCTGGGTCACAGATTGAAGCTCGGAATCATAGGACCCGCCACGAATACGGTCGTCCAACCGGACTTTGACGACCTGCGCCCATCGGGCGTCACCAATCACTACAGCCGTATCGTCGTGGAGGATGCGGACGACGTCGACGACGAGAGCTTCGTCGCCGCCACCAACCTGATCGGGGAAAATACTCTGGAGGCGGTCAGAGTGGTCAATGCCTGCAGGCCGAACCACATGGTGATGGGCATGTCTGCCGTCACCTTCTATGGCGGCCTTGCCGGCGCCAAGGCGTTCACCGACACGATCGTCCAAGCAAGCGGGGTGGGCGTTACGGTGGGTTCCATGGCCCTGGTGCACGCGTTGCGTATCCTTCCGAACGTCCGACGCGTCGCGTTCCTGTCGCCCTATTTTCCCGTCGCCAATCGGGCGGTCGCCGGCTTTCTGCACGAATGCGGGTTCGAAGTGATGCGCGACGTTGCCCTGAAGGTGACCCGCTGGACGGCCATTGCCGAAGTTCCGGAGCTGCAGCTGATCGAGGTGATCAAGGCGCTAGACGGAGAAGACACCGATGCCATCGTCCAGGTGGGCACGAACCTTTCGATGATCCGCCTCGCCGCCATGGCTGAAGCTTGGCTTGGCAAACCCGTCATCGCTATCAACACCGCGACGTACTGGGCGGCGCTCAGAGCCTGCGGGATCACCGATCGCATGGCCGGTTTCGGCTGCCTTCTCGAGCAACACTAAGCGCAACTCGTTGCGTTCAGGAACGAACTCATGTCAAAGATTACTAAAACGAGTTCGGCTCCCTTGAGACGGACCGCGAAGGGGAAAAAGCCGCAGTATTTTGCGGATCCGGCAACCGATAAGCTTTTATCGATGGTCCTGGAATTGGCACAGGAACTCTCGGTCTCCCGCGATCGTATCGACACTCTGGAGCGTCTCATCGATCGCGCTGGCTTGTTTCCCATGAGCGCGGTCGAGACCTATCTCCCGTCTCCGGATGAAGCGGAGGAACGTGCAACCCGCCGTGCAGCCATGCTTAGGCGGGTGTTCCGATCGACGGAAAAGGAAATCGACGATATCAAGGAACAGGGTGATGCCCCGTTGCCTGAGGACATCGCCCAGACCTTGTCGTGATCCCTCTGCGTACGAGCCCGGTCTTCGCGCCCGCTCATTGACGTTAAGTCGTCACCACCGATGCCTATCGTCAAGCGCGGGACGGCATAAGAGATGGAGCTACGACAACTTAGATACTTCCTCACCGTCCTCCGTCTCGGCAGTATAAATCGTGCAGCGGCCGAGCTTCATCTGACCCAGCCGTCACTGTCCCACAGCATCAAGGCGCTGGAGCGATCGGTCGGCGCCGAACTGATAATTCGCGGCGGCGGCGGCGTGCGAGCCACGGTGATCGGCGAGGAGTTCGCGCTCTATGCGAACACCGCCGTCAGGGAAGCCGAGAAGGCGAAAGCGGTAGTGGCGACATCCAGGGGAACAGGCGCCGGGCGCATCCGACGGGCGTCCTCTCCACTTTCTCCAACCACTTAGTGCCTCGCATCTTATCGGACTTCTTTTCTACGGGGCATAACCCTGACGTGGATGTTTTCGTCCATACGGCGAGCTCCGATGCAATCGTGAGGAAGATCGTCCGCGCGGATTGGGATCTCGTGCTGACCCTTGCCGGAAGCTCCGACACCTATCCTGCGGAGATCGGCTCCAGGTTGCTTGTGTCGTCGAGAGCTCGGTCTACTGCAGTGCCCTCCATCCGCTGGCCAAGGTCAAGAACATCACCTTGGCGGATATGGCGTCGTTCCGTTGGATCGCCAGCAACCTCGGCGTCACGGACACCTTGCTGGCGGCAGGATTCGACGGTCACCTCGTAGCGCCGGCAATATGCCTGCGAACCGGTTCGATGACCCTGATCCCCTCGTTGCTCATGGAATTCCCGTTTCTCTGCATGCGCCCGATATTGCCGTCACCGCAGATGTGCAAAGTGGTGCCCTGGTGAGGCTTGATCAACGACACCTGCAGTCGAGCAGTATACTGGTCGTGCTATATTCTAATCTGTCGGACAGGACGCCCCCGATGCGGTCTTGATCTCAATCATATCCGATCATGCTCGGAAACTCGGCGTTCAGGAGGTCGATGCCCGATGACGGCAGCGGTCAGAAATCCTCCGTCGCGGACGCGACCAACAGGCTCGACGGGCCACCATTCTTGCGGGACAGTTCCTCGTAGCTGGGAGTGGGGGTAGCGGCGAGACGTTCGCGGGAGCTTTGGGTCCAACTTGTCGCGAAACCACGCTGATAGGTGGAGACGTCATCCTTGCGGCCGTCCTCGGACCAGATCAGAGGAACCATAGCGCCCTGGGGTTTTTCACCCGGGATCATTTCATCGAAGCTGATACCGGCCATGTTCACGCATTCTGGCCGAGGGTCCCAGCGGACATCATCCCCAAGAGGACGGATCGAGACGGCGATGCGCCAGTCATCCGTTGGGTTGCCCGAAGAGTAATGCAGCGTCCAGGGATGGATCAGCAAGGCGTCTCCTGGCTCCATATCCCACGAGAGGAAGTTGAAGAGCGGATTGTCTCTCACCTCTTCACCGTTGGGTACATTCAGGCGATCGGGGGGTTTGATCATCTGGCGCGAGTTGGCCGTTAGATTCCAGTAGACGACGTCATCCGAGTGACTACCCGCAATTACTTCCAAGCTGTTGGCCCTGACGACCGGCGTTAGCGGCATCCAGAAAGACGGGATCATCGTGCCAGTCACCGGCCAACCCGAACGATCGTTATGCCAGACTGTCTTCGCTTCGGAGCGAGCGGCCTTCGCGAAGACCTGGTCGAAGAGAAAGCGAACTTCCTTCGACTGCATGGTTTGCCCACACACCTCGCCCATGGGCGAATTGAAAGCCAATTCTCGAAAAGCTGGAATGACACGACTCATGAAGTTCATGGGTCGATGAGGCAGTAAACCGAAATCCCTCTTTTCAATCACCATGGCTTCCGCGATCGGCAGCAGAGCATCAATCCAATCCCGATCGAAAACCTTGCGAAGGCAAACCGCGCCGTCGCGTCGATAGGTCTCGATATCGTCTTCAGAAATCGGTCGCAAGGGACGACGGTTCATGAGATTATCTCCAGTACGACAACGTTGCTCTTCTTTCCACCCCGCCGCTACGAGAAAAAGCCATTTTCCGTCTATACCCTATCGACGAGGATCCGATCGTTTTGGCTCATATACTGCTACGGTGAGGTGCTTTTCGCACTCGCGCGGCGTGAAGGCTGGAAGTGCATCACAGATGGCGTTCCAGAGGTCGGCGATAGTCCGTGCTGCGGCCTTGCGGAGGATAGCCTTGAGCTTGGCGAACGCGTTTTCGATCGGGTTGAGATCAAGTAATATAGGGCGGCAGATATCGGAGCCGTGCGCCTACGGCTTCAATCCTGGTGCGGACCGCGGTGCTCTTGTGGGCAGGCAGGTCCATCACCAAGATGTCATCCGGCGGCAGTGTTAGGACGAGGACCTGAGCAATTCATGCTCGCTGTGGCATGTGCTGTCTCTTTGAGGGTCGTTCCACGGCGGTCGAAGAAGCGCCAGATGGTGCTGAGCGAAGAAAATGCGATGCCGATCACGCAGCAGTTCGGCGCGCTCGAGGAGGGTGCTATCTCCCTGCTCCCTGATCATCGCTAGAACCAGGTCCCGACATGCTTCGATACGCTGCGAGCATAGCTCGCCGCTCTTGCGGCGGAGCGTCGGCAGCCTCTCCGTGCGCCACGCCTGCATCCCGGCGGATGGCGGTCGGCACCGCCACGCCTAGCCGCTCAGCCGCCGCATCCCAGAACACGCCGCCGTCGAAAGCTGCGATTGCTCGGTCTCGAAGGTCTTGCGACAATGTCCGTACCAGCCATGCTGCGCTGCAATCCAGTCAGCATGGTGAATTAGATCAGCCCCGCGACGGGGAGGAACTTTCAACTTGGACCGGTCGGATCATGCTCTAGATCGCCTTCAAGCGGAGCGAAGTGTCGAGCGAGGTGATGGGCTCGCAGCCATCCTTGCGCACGATAACCATGTCCTCCACGTGCATCGTGCCCCAACCGAACTCGTGATAAGGCATGTCTAGCGTGAAAACCATGTTTTCCTCGAACGCCAGCTCGTGGACGCCCGGCAACTCGGCGCCGACCGATACGGGGTGATCGGTGTGCTCGAGCCCGACGGAGTGTGGAGCGCCGAAAACGAAACCCGTGAAACCCTCGCTACGGACGACCTTCAGGACGAGCTCGGAGATTTCACGGGCGCTCTTGCCGGGTCGGATGTTCTCGTAGGCGACTGCTAGGCCACGCATCACCGCGCGGTTGCGGGCCAGCATCTCCTGGGTCGGTTCACCGAAGTAGACTGAGCGGCCCACATCGCCGCGGTACTCTTTGTAGGTACCGACGGAATCGAGCTTGATCAGCTCGTTCGCTTCCACCTCTCCGGTGGCCAAGCCACGTATGTTTGCGATGATCCAGGCGGCGCGCCCGCCTTGCCGGGCCATCGAGGCGGCGTGAATGTCGGCGATAGCGTCAAGGGGCATGCCTATCTGCAGCGCGTCGATAACGTCGTTGATCGCCTGCTCGCTCATGCGGCCGGCGCGCGTGAGCAGGGCGATCTCCGGGTCGCTCTTCACGATGCGGATTTCCCTGAAGATATTGAGCGCGTCGATGCCGGAAACCGAACTCATCCCCAGATCGCCGAGCCATCCCAGCACCCGCGGATCGTCGAACCCGAGTCTTCCGCGCGCGATGCCAGCGTCCAAAAGCGCCCGCCTCAACCCGTACAGGGCACTGGGCTCGAGCTTGCCGCGGTGCTGGTCGTAGCGGCCGATGAGCTGCTGGTCCCGGGCCTTCATCTGTGCGCCCTCACGCACTGGATAAGGCATGGGATCGTGCGGCGCCTTTAGGTCGTGCGGTGGGGCGCCCTCTTGGTACTCTTCCAGGCTGCTGTCGAAGTCTCGTGCTGCACCGATCGTTGACGGCGTCACCCAGGTGGCGAAGCCGACGACATTGGGGACCCAGGTCGGGGTATGCTCGAGATGATAGACCATGGTGGATGGCATCACGAGGGCCGCGGCCGCCTCTGGATCGCGCGGCAGCACCGCATACACGGTGTAGTTGCGTGCCATCAGCAGCGCAGGCCCGTGATAATCCGTCACGTAATAAATGTTTTCCGGAAATGCAGCTACCAGTCCGTCGAGCCCATGCTTCTCCATGACCTGCGTCGCCCGCTCACGGTTCAACAGCATCAAACCCTCCTGCTCAATACTGGCAGCTTAGCGTCGAGCCAGGGCAGCGCACCCGCACAGGGCTCGGCTGATCGCCTGCCGGTGAAACGGCGCTCTCAACCGGCCTCGATTGCCATCACCCTGGCGAGGCCGGTTCCGTGCCGCAGCGCTCGGCGCAGCGCCAGCCACCCGATCAGAAAGAGTCCGCTCGCCGCCACGAGGGCCGGGACAGCGACCAAAGTAATGGATCGGCCAACCAACCGCGGATCCTTGAACACGTGTTCGGTGGCGGCGGCAATCAGCAGAGGACCGCACGTGGCGCCGATCACCGTATTGGTTACGCCGAACAGAGAGATCGTGACGCCGCGCATATTGTTAGGGACCATCTCCTGCGCCGCAGCCACCATGGACGTGCCGATCATGGGATACACAAAGGTCATGATTGACAGCGCAAAAACCGCTATCGGCGCGTTCGGTGTGAAGGTGGCGAACACCGCCGGCAGGGCGCATAAAGGCAGAAAGGTCAGCATCGCCAGCTTGGCCGTTCTGACATCGCGCTTGGCCATCAAATCGACCAGATAGCCGGCGAGCAAGGTGCCGCCGATGCCTGCCCCCAGGGACGCCAAGCCGAGTTCCCGGCCAATGGCGCCAGGGGTCAAACCGAACTGGCGCATCAGCATCACCGCGTTCCAAGCTGCCATGCCGTAAACAGCCACGGCTGAGAGAGCAAAGCCAAGAAAGAAGGGTATGAAGAAAGCCCAATCTGCCATCAAATAGGAGGCTGTCTCCCTGACCGCCAGACCCCGTGATGCGCCTAGCACGACCCCTAAACGAACGGGCTCCCGCTGCGTGAGGAACAAGGCGATGACGATGAAGCCTAGGCAGCCGGCCGTCACAAAGGCCACTCGCCAGGGTGGCGCCCCGTGCGCACCAGGGAAGACATTGAACAGCCCTATCGAGGCTTCCGAAAGCACGAAGCTGACCAGCATAACCGCTAAGCCACCAGAAATGGCCTGGCCCATCAGATAGACGCCGAGCGGTCGTCCGCGGCGGGTCGGCGGAAACATGTCGCTGATCATGGAGACTGCGCAAGGCCCCAAGGTTGCCTCTCCCAGTCCTACGAGCAGGCGAGAGACGAACATCCAGCCGAAGTTTGGCGCAAGCCCGCCCATGATGGTCGCCAGGCTCCAGACCGTTACTCCTGCCGTGATCAGCCATCGCCTTTGCACTCGATCGGCCACTAACCCCAGCGGCACCCCGACGGTGGCATAGAACAGCCCGAATGACAGGCCCTGCAGCAGGCTGATCTGCACGTCGGAGATCATCAGGTCACGACGCACCGGATCAACCACAAGGTTCAATATGCCGCGATCTATGGTGCTAACGATGGAAGCCAGGAAGAAGATCGCCACCAGCCTCCATGCCTTGGCGGCCGGAGGATAATGAGCGATCGTCCCAGAAGCTTCAGTCACCAACGCCGCTGCTCCTGAACGTTAGCCGTCGCGAGCGCTTACCCTGTCCAACAAGTGTCAACCTGAGAAATCGCCGATGGCGATGCAGCCGCCTGTGGCATCGAAGGGTCATGCCGACTTCCGTCGCCAGACGATCGGGAAGAGGTTGTCATCGTCGGGAGCCTCGCCGACCCTCATATGGTTGTGCGGCAGCCCGGGTACATTGACGTCCCCAGGCCGCGGATTCCAGACTACATCGTCACCGAACCAACGCGTCGACAATGCGATCCGCTCGCGATGTAGATTGCGGTTCGGGCCGCCGCCATGGTAAAGCCGAGGATGAAAGACCATTACGTCTCCAGGCTCCATGGCCCACTTCAGGAACCTGAGATCAGGCTCATCTCGGCGCTTGTTGAAGTCGATGAAGTCGGGTCGGTTCGGCGGCCGCTGACCAGAACTATCTATATTCTGAGCATTCCAGGCACGACCCCAGTACTCCGAACGGTCTGCGTGCGATCCAGCAATGTATTCGAGGCTTTGTTCTTCGCTAACGGGAGTGAGAGGCATCCACAGTGAGGGAAGCTGCTCACCTTGTGTCGGCCACGACCCCTGATCGGTATGCCAATAGGTGTCGAGATCACCACCGGCACGCTTCTGAAAGATCTGATCCCAGAAGAACCGGATCTGATTCGCCTGCAACACCTCCCCGATGATCGCGCCCGCTGGCGAGTCCAGGGCGAAGGCCCTGAAATCGGGATCCCACTTATGCATGTATTTAGTGCTGTTCATCTTCGCGTCGTTTGAACTGTTGGCCGCCGCAGACCTCCGTGCGGACGAGGCCTGCATCTCAGCTCTCAGCAATGGATCAATTTCTTGATAGACGCCGGGAAGCAGCATGTCCGCGCCGACCTGATTCAACTCAAGCTTGACCTTTTCCCAAGCCGCCAAGAGGCGCTCGATCCAATCCAGATCGAACATCTGCCGCAAGAACACCACCCCGTCTCGATTGTAGGTGGCAATGTGCTCTTCGGTAATTGGATTTAGCGGCGTTTTATTCATTATGCGTTTCCTTAGGAGAAGAGGATCGACGACTTGAGTCGGAGGTTGAACAGCGGTGATACAGGGTCTCGCGGGGGAAGCGCTTACCCGCGTCTCAGAGCATTTATTACATAATGTCACCGCGGCTTGATGACGCATATGCCTGACAGCATGCGCGGTGGGCCGATGACGGTGTGATGCCGGGTCAAGATGATGTCAGACGCTCTATTATGTTGAACAAGGTCAAGTCCTGATTGCGAAAGATGACTTCCCGCTGACGATGCTCTCCCATGACCAGCGTCTCCGGAGGCCCGACCATCTGGCAGCCAGACGCGATGAGCTTCGGGAGAAGAGCATTCAGATCTTCGTGAAACAGAACAAGACAGGCTTCGCCGACGTTCATCGGTCCACCCGGGGAGATGGATCCTCGCTGCGTTGCGGAGGAAACCTCGAAAAGCGCGATCCACCCCTGTCGGGTTTCGCCCGCCCGGAAAAACCTGAAGCGCATTGGACCGCCTTCTGGCCAGCCCAGCAATCGATTTAGCTGCGGAAGCATCTCCGACGGAACATCATTTTCCGTATAAAGCAGGGAAAGTCCGAGTACGTCGCAGTAGAATATCGATGACTTATCAACGTCTGCCACCAGAATTGCTACACGGTGAAGGGGACTGATGCAAGCCAAGTGCGTACCATCAAGCATGTTGAGAGGATAAGACATCAGGCCAGCGGTGATTTTGTCCGACTGCATTCATGATCGCGGCCACCATCGATCTAGAACTGTGTGCCACACGTATGCCATGAAGGCTTCGGCGGTAACAGGGTCGAACGGACATTTCAGTATTGCTGCTGCTCCAACCCGTTGCAACTCCGTGACACAGCACCGGATATTCGCTGAGGAATCGCTTCCGGTCACGTGTTCCAAGATATCACCGAAGATAGTCAGGAAGAGTTCCTGTGATGTGAGGTGGACGAGTGCGAAGCTCGGTCGCCCCTTGGGCCTACGAACGCCGCGACTAAGATCAGGCTGACTGATACCCGAGGCGACCGTCACTCGGCGGAAGGAGCCAACACCTATGAGAGTGATAAAACGACGAAGCTGTTCCATCTGAATGTCAGCGAGTTAATGATATCGGAGATGCGTCAATCGGATATTTTGAGTAGACGTTGGCACACCCGAAAATGGGCTTCCATAGATTGCAACCTCCCGCATTTAGGCGATGTTTCAACACGTCGGTCATGGGTTTAATTCGTGGGGATCACGATATCCTGCTCGATTAGATTGATCATGACTCCGTCACGGTCATAGAATGTCATTTCCCGCTGGATCGGACGGGACTTGTACGTCAACATAACAGGAGAGCATACGATTTCCGCTTCAAGCTTCAAGAGGCGCTCGTATACTTGGTCGAAGTTGGGAGTCACAAAGACAAGACAGGTCTCTCCGATGCTGACTCTTCCGACTTGTTTCTTTATTTTCGGTAATTGAGCATCACGGTATTCGAAGAAGCCTATCATTCCGTAGTCGGTACGATTGGCTCTGACGACGCGAAAGCGACAAGGACCCTGCGCAGGAATGCCAACTAGGCTGAACACAGCTTTATCCTCCTCTCCGGTCATAGCGCCTTCGAGCCAGAGTTCGTATCCAAAGAGGATTTCGTAAAACGATGAGCTGACTTCTATACTTTCCACGAAAATTGCAGTACGTTTCAGAGGACTTACTGAGGAAGTAGACGGGAAAGCGTGTATCTCGCGCGATTGCATTTCCACCTCTTTCTGTATCAGCTTGCTAGTATTAATCAAAAGTTGGGCCGTGGCTGGTCATTGGGTCGCCTCACTTCTCACTAATCCTGAAGCATTACTGGAGCACCATCAGATTAGTCCGAGCGGTCCAATGCCTTTGATTTCATCATTGATCTGGAGAGATCGAAGGGCTGACCAATATATTGCTGTGTTGATGGCGATGACGGGCTTGCCGAGCCAGACCTCCGCAGCCGCCGCCAGTTCGGCGAAGCAGAGGTTGGTCCCGACCTGAACGATGGCTTCGACGTCGTCACCGTCTACAGCGATCACGGCCTCCCGAATTGCGTCGGAAGAGACGTGAGCAATTGCCGTGGGGCTAGGACACTGAAAGCCGTGCATCTTGACCACGGTGATGGCTGAGTCCGCGAAGAATCTTAATACGGCCCTGTCGCCTACGGGCATGTATGGAGTGATGACGCCGATCCGCCGAGCGCCGCCGCGGGCTTTCAATGCTGCCAGACAAGCATGCGAACCCAGGATCACCTTACAACCTGCGAGGGCTTGTAGCCGCTCTAGAAGTTGCTCAGCACCATCCGCACCGTGCCAAAACGTTTCAGCTGACATCCCAAGCACGACTTGATCGGGCTCGCATGTCATGACCTCGCGCAGAGTCTTCTCCAGATTTCGTTCCAGATCGCTAATCATGGCCTCAAAGTCTGCGTTGCTCGCCAAGCTCCGGTTCGTGATGGCGATACGCGAGACGTGGTTAGTGACGCCGAAGGGCCGCATGGCGTCGAATTCTGGTTGAACGATGGTGTTTGTGGAGGGGACAATCACGCCGAGTTTCGCCCGGAAGCCAAGCCTGTCGTGAGGCGATAGGCAAGCCAGGCCAGAAGGAAGCTCAGGCTCTGCGAGCGCGCGATCCGTAGGGGATCTTGGCCCAGGCCGAGAGGCTTCTGGAGCGGCTGAGGCCATCTTGTCTTCCTAATGATCGCGGGCCTGGAAAGGAAATTGGCTGCCATTGGGACAGCTGATCAGGCCCTGCGTTCGTCAAGCAAGCAGTCTGTGTGTCATGCCATGATCATCCTATGACGTTCTTCCAAATGGTCGCCAGGCGAAGATAACTTGCCCGCGTAGAAGCGGGATGCCGTACAGGGAGTGTCTGAACGTGCTATGACGAGCGACAACAGTCGCTTGTGCCTCGCAGGCCAGAACCAAGCTGCTGCCGGTTCGGCGGGCACCCGGCTTAGGGTTTTTCAAGAGATTAGAAGGCGCGGATGAGGCGGCAATAGTTCAAGCTGGAGGCAAACTGGCTAGTGAAGGAAGGCCAGCTTCATTGCCAGCGACTGCACCTGTTCACGTTCGGCGCGTGTGATACGACCTGCTGGCGGACGGTGTTTTATATGGCCTGCACCGAGCCTCGTCCGGCCGGTCCCGTCGGAGAGGACTACCGGCGGGCCGGGGCTAGCGGAACGAGACAGCTGCCAACGTGCTGGACCGGCAGTTCGTGGCGCGAGCAAGGCCTGCACCGGACGATAATCGGGGATCGAAGCGCGAGGCCAAGGACGGTATCTGGAAAAAGGAGCTGGAGAAGCCGCACGCCAAGATCGAACAGCTGACGGTGGAGCGGAATTTTTTAGCGAAGGCCTCAGGTTGATGAGCTTCGAGCAGTCCCGTTGACTGATTAAGCCGGGGAATGGGTAGCTGTCGATCGTGCGGCCGTGCGAACTGATATCGATCAGCCGGTCGTTGCAGAGACTTTGGCTCTGATGCGTCTGATCGAAGCGCAGTTCCTGGAGACGTCCTGTTATGGGTCTCGGCAGATGATGCGGCACCTGTGCCTCGAGGGGCACGAAGTCGGCCGCACGCGGGTTGGGCAGCTGATGGCCAGGGTAGGGTTGGCGCCTATCTACCAGCGGCCGCGGATGACGGTGCCGCACCCCGAGCACCGGATCTCCCTACCTGCTGAGGGGCTTGATGGTGGACCATCCGAACCAAATCCGGTGTGCGGATATCACCTACATCCCTAAGCGGCGGGACTTTCTGTATCCGATGGCGATGATGGACCGGGCGACGTGGAAGGTGCTGGTGTGGCAGGTCGAGGCACTTCAGGAGCCTCCTGCCCGGTTCGGCCGTCCGGAGATTTTCAACACTGATCAGGGAAGTCGGCTCATCTCGGCCGGTTTCATCGACGTGCTGAGGGGAACTCATGTGCGTATCGCCATGGACGGTCGCGGACGCTGGGTGGATAGTGTTTTATCGAGCGGCTGTGGCGCAGCCTGAAGTATGAGTGCGTGTACTTCCACGCGTTCGAGACGGGGTCCGAGCAGCCGACCGGGCTGATGCGGTGGATCAGCTACTGTGATGCCCACCGACCTCATTCGACTCTGGGCGGGCGCACGCTCAGCGAGGCGTATGGCATCGAGGTGGTCAAGAGACTGGCGGCCTGACGAAAACCAGAACCAGGCCTAACTCGGCCGCCAAACTGTATAAACAGGTGGGGCCACCTTAGTTGCTACTGTCTTAACTTCCAGACGGCAGCGCGGGCGGCCGCTTCACCATTACCGGCAAGCGGTCTGGGCCGATGTCCCTTGCGGATCGTGCTGATCGGTGGCCAGCAGGGCGATGCGCCACAAGCCGGCGCTCTCCCAGCCGACGATCGGCCCATCATCGTGTTGGCTGACACGGCCTACGATGCGGACCATCTCCGAGACGCCATCGCCCAGGCCGGAGCCGTCGCCGTCAACCCGAACAATCTGTCCCGAGCCCGGAAGCTTCCGCTAGACCGAGAGCTCTGCAAGGAACGCCACCTGATCGAGTGCTGCTTCAGCAAGCTCAAGCAGTTCCGGCGCGTCGCTACCTGCTACGAGAAGACCGCCAGAAACTACCTCGCTGTCGTCACACTCGCCGCGACCATCCTCTGGATCAGGTAAGCGCCCACACGTCCTAGGTGTTTAGTCCCGGCATCTGGTGGAGCGGATCGAGCCTGAACCGTGTGGGCTCACTTGTCCATGCTTTGCAGATGGAGTCATAGGAGGTCAGGCCTTTCAGGGTCTTCAGCCGACGGCCGAAGTTGTAGGCGCTGACGAGGTTCCGGAGATGGCTGAGGAGCTGGTCATGGCTGTCGTAGCGGAAGCGCTTGACCGTCGCCTCTTTGATCATTCGGTTCATTCGTTCAACCTCTCCATTCGTCCAAGGACACCGGGGCTTGGTCAAACGATGTTCGATGTGGTTTTGCGCGCAGGCGAACTCGAAAGCATGCGCGCGGAACAGCTCCGCCGCGATCCATCGCCTCGCGAATGTCAGCCGCGGCTGAGTATATGTTGCCCGGAGCGGTGAAGTGGATGCCCCTGCCAGCTTCGCTGACATCCCTCCGGGAGATCGCTTCGCGATTGTCGGTCAGCACCGTGTGGATCTTGTAGGGCACGGCCTGGGTCAGAGCGGGAAGGAAGTTACCGGCGACGCGTGTGGTGGCCTTCCCGTGCAGCTCGACGAAGGCAAACTTGGAAGTTCTGTCGATCGCGACGATGAGATAAAGCCGTCCCTGCTCAATGCGGGCTTCGGCAATGCCGATATGGAAGTAGCCGAGCGGATAAGCCTTGAACTCGCGCCTGACCGGCTTGTCGCGCTCGACATTGGGTAGGCGGGAGATGTCATGCGTTGCAGACAGCGGTGTAATGATGAGCGCGTCAGGGGCGGGATGGTCGCCTGCAGGGCATAGAGGCAGTCGTCGAGCGCCAGCAGCGTGTGGCGACGGAACGCCACGACAATCGCTTTGTCCCTGACAGACAGCACCGTCGATCTTGGGTCTTTTGGCCCGGTCGGCCGGTCTGCAACAGAGATAGGCCGCTTCCACTTGGCGACCGTCCTATGGTTGATGCCGTAGCGGCGGCCAGGGGTCCTCAGGCTCTCTTGACTACGCCATGTCGCTCCACGCACCGCCTCAGTCGTCGTGGCGCTGCCATGGAGAACCTGACCCATAGTGCCTCCTTCCACTCACGCGAAAAAACCGCACCATCAAAACCCGGGATCAAACATCTAGCCAGTTGGTCGAGGTGATCGACGCGCCTCGCGCCTGGACGAGCGCCTGCACGGTCAGCAGCTCGCGCGTCTCACTCGGGTCGAGACCTTCACGAGGTACATCGACGGGCTCATGCAGCGAGCTGTTGCACACCGGACACGCCCAAGGCGTCGGAGCGATCTCCGTGGATGATCCGTCAGGGTCCTACAGGTTGATCCAGAGCGAAGTGCCGGCTGCCAACGGCGCGACGACCGCCCAGAACATCACGGTTTCCACGAGTGGCACCAAGCCGACGTTCATCTCAGTCTCCTTCGTGACCGATCTTTGCACGATCTCCGGTCGCCGGACCGTGGAGAGACCTCCTCAAGGGCCGATCAGGAAACCGTCATGGATGCCGCTCGCTCTGCAACCGCCCTGGATCAGACAGGTCACTTCATCGGGTCGATGATACGGCACCGCGCCGGCTCAGCACGGCCTGCTCGACCAGCCCGGCAAGGGTGTAGAGCGTCAGCGAGCACAGGGTCACCAGCACCACCGCGCTCCACAGGTCGGCGCTGCGGAAGCTGGTGATGTCGCGTTGCATGCGGTAGCCGAGCCCGTCTCCCGTCGCGAGCCACTCCGCCAGCAGCGCGCCGACCAGGGCTGCCGGCAGCGACAGCCGGATCGAGGCGAACAGCGCCGGCAGGGCGCTCGGCAGGCCGACCTTTCGCAGCGTCATCCAGGCACCGCCGCCATGCACGCGGATCAGGTCCGACGACAGCGGCGGCAGCGAGCGCAGGCTCAGCGTCACGTTCACCACGGTCGGAAAGAACACGATGATCGCGCCGATCACGCCGACCGCGGCAGCACCACGTCCGAACACCAGGACGATCAGCGGCGTCATCGCCACCAGCGGCACCGAGCGCAGGATCATCGCCACCGGCAGCAGGCCCCGCCGTGCCGCAGGCGACAGCACGAACAGGATCGCGGACGCGACGCCGAGCCCCAGGCCAAGCGCGAAGCCGATGCCGGCATGGCCCAGCGTCACCGCCAGCGCGCCCAGCAGTCCGGCACGGTTGCGCGCCGAGAACGACGTGCCGAACAGGTAGTGCCCGACCGCGAGCGGCCCCTTGCCCATCAACGGGCTCACCGCGAACAGGTGCAGGAAGGCGACCCACGCCACCAGCGCCACCGCCAGGGACAGCAGCATCGTCGCCGGCGGTCCCGCCAGACGCGCCAGCACAGAAGCGCCCAGCCTTGGCCCCGGCGCGCCCAGCCTTGGCCCCGGCGCGCTCAGCCGCGGTCTCCGGCGCGCCAGGGCATCGCCAGCCGGCCGGCCAGCGCCACCAGCGCGTAGGCGCCGCCGGCGAGCACGCCGCACACCAGGGCGATGCCCCAGGAGCGGGCGGCGGCCATCTGCTGCATCGAGATCACCATCGCCACCCCGAGCCCGCTCTGCACCGAGCCCAGCCACTCGCCGAGGATGGCGCCGAGCAGGGCGGCGGGTGCGGCGATGCCCAGGGCCGCGAACGAGGCCGGCAGGGCTGCGAACAGCTGCACCCGGCGGAAGCGCTGCCAGCGGCCGCCGCCATAGGCGCGCACCAGGTCGAGGCTGGCCGGCTCCGCCGCGCGCAGGCCCAGCAGCATCCCGACCAGGCTGGTGAAGAACACCGACAGCGCCGCCAGCGCCACCATCGGCGTGCGGCCGCTGAACACCAGCGTCAGCAGCGGCCCGATCGCGATCACCGGGATGCAGTAGCTGACCGTCGCCAGCTGCACCACCACCCGGTTCAGCCCGGGCACCAGCAGCACCAGCAATGCGAGCCCGACGGCGAGGCCGTTGCCCCACAGGAAGCCGCGCGCCGCCTCGCCCAGCGTCGGCGCGATGTTGGGAGCATAGAAGCCCCAGCCGTCGCGGCCGATCTGCGCCAGCACCGCCCAGGGCGAGGGCACCATCGCCACCGGTCCGCGCGACAGCGCCGCCGCCAGCCACCACAGCGCCAGCAGCGCCAGCACCCCGCCGGCGCCGCCGAGCCAGCCCGGCCGCAGCCGGGCGAGCGCCCGCCTCATCCGGGACCGCCGTCGGGCTCTTCCGCGGCGACGCCATCGCGGCCGAACAGCAGTTCGCCGAGCTGGTCCTGGTAGCGGTGGAATTCCTCCGAGCGCAGCATCTCCGGCCGGCGCGGCCGCGGCAGCTCGATCGGCACCACGGCGCGGATGCGGCCGGGACGGGCACTCATCACCGCCACCTGGTCGGATAGGAACACCGCCTCGCCGATGCCGTGCGTCACCATCAGCGTGGTGGCGGGCCGCTCGCTCCAGATCCGCTGCAGCTCGAGGTTGAGACGCAGCCGCGTCATCTCGTCGAGTGCTCCGAACGGCTCGTCGAGCAGCAGCACGCGCGGCTGCACCACCAGCGCGCGCGCGATCGCCACCCGCTGGCGCATGCCGCCCGAGAGCTGCGCCGGCCGCGCGCGCTCGAAGCCGCGCAGCCCAACCAGCTCGATCAGGTCGGCGATCGCCCGCGGCGCCGCCGGCAGCCCGGCCACCTCCAGCGGCAGCCGGATGTTGGCCGTGACCGACCGCCAGGGCAGCAGCGCGCTGTCCTGGAAGGCAATGCCCAGATGGTGGTGCCGGATCAGCTCGGCCGGCGTCTCGCCGTGCACCAGCGCCTGGCCGCTATCCGGCTGCTCCAGCCCGGCGAGGATGCGCAGGGCGGTGGATTTGCCGCAGCCAGACGGGCCGAGCAGCGAGACGAAGCTGTGCTCGGCGGTGCGCAGCCCGACCTGTTCGAGCGCCACGACGCGCTGCCGCCCGACCCGGTAGCTCTTGCACAGGCCCGCGATGTCGATCCCGGTGCCTAGCACCCGGCCGCCGCCGGTGCGGGTCGCGGGGAGTGCCATGTCCAAGTCTCGGCGCCTATACCCGGATCAGCGACGGGTCCTCCTGGTAGACCTCCTCCAGCAGCGACAGGTCGAACAGGTCGGCGGCGGTGACGTCGTTGCCCAGATCGCGCAGCACCTTGACGTTCCTCTCGATCAGTTCGGGGCTGAGCATCATCAGCCCATGCGCCTCGGTCTCGGGGCTGACCAGCAGCGTGTTCTCGGTGCGCGACTGCAGCTTCTCCGCCATCGGGTCCAGCCCGAGCGCGCGGCCGTAGCGGTTCACCGCGAGCATCGCGCCGCCGTCCGGATCGCGCAGGTTGTCCTTCCAGCCGCGTATCTCGGCCCGCAGCGCCGCCTTCAGCCGCTCGCGCTCGTGCACCGTCGAGCTCTGCCGCGCGACGTAGGTCTCCATCACCAGCGGGTAGTTGTAGTCGGCGAACAGGAAGGTGGTGGTCGCGACACCCTTGATCTTCAGCGTGTTGGGTTCGTTGGCGATATAGCTGACCCAGCCATCGACGCCGCCCGCCACCAGCAGCGTCGGGTCGAACTGCACCGGCACGGTGTGCACCGCCCCCGGATCGATGCCGTTGAGCTGCAGGAAGGTCGCGAACACGAGCTGGTTGCCGGCCTGCACGCCGATGCGCCGACCGATCATCGCCCGCGGCTTCGGGATCGGCCGGCTCGCCAGCGACATGATGCAGAACGCGCTCTTCTGGTACAGCCCGCCGATGGTGCGCAGCGCCGCCCCCTGGCCGATCGCGGCCGCGGTCAGGTCGATGGCGGAGATGCCGAGCAGGCACTTCTCCTGCACCAGGTCGGTCTCGGCGGGCGGGGCGCTCGGGCCGCCGCTGATGAGCTGCACCCCGGAGAAGCCGGCGTCGCGGTAGTAGCCGCGGCTGTCGGCGTAGTACTCGCCGGCGAACTGCGCGTTGTCGATCCAGCACAGCCGCAGCGCCAGCGTGCCGAGGTCGGCGGCGGCGGCCGGACGGCGCAGGATCGCGGGGGCGGCGAGCGCGGCGAGCCCCGCCAGGCCCGCGCCCAGCACGCGCCTGCGGTCAGGCATCGAGCGCGGTCTCCAGGATCGGCGTGTCCAGGCGTTGGCGCCGGCGCACGTGCTCGGCCGCCACCAGCTCGCCTCCACGCTCGTCCGGAATGGTCGTCGCCATGTCGGGATGATGGAAATACACCACCGAGAAGCGGCCACGCCGCGCCGCCTCGCTGCCCGCGGCCGGATTGACCACGCGATGCAGGTTCGAGGGGATGCGGCCGCCGCTCCAGCGCGTCAGCAGGTCGCCGGCCTGCACCAGCAGCGCGCCCGGCGGGATCCGCACCGGCACCCAAGCGCCGCCAGGGCCGATGCGGGCCTCCAGGCCGCCGCTCCTGTCGTCCGACCACAGGAGGGTGAGGCCGCCGATGTCGGTGTGCGGCCTGCTGCGCACCCGGCCGGTCGCGGGCGTCGCGTGCAGCGGCGGATAATGGTTGACGACCAGGTTCGACCATTGCCGCACGGTCCAGGCATCGAGTGTTCCGGCATCGATCCCGAGGCCGTCGGCCAGCAGCCGCACCAGCCGCGACGAGAGATCGTGCATCGCCGCGTAGGTGCGGGTCCAGGCGCCGCGAAAGCCCTCCGGCCGCGACGGCCACAGCGCAAAGCTGCCGCCCCAGCGCGCGAGCCCGGCCTCGTCGGCGAGGTCGACCGGCCCGTCCGACATGGTGCGCTGGGCGAGTCGCAGCTCGTAGCGCTCCACCAGGTCGGCGGCGTCGCCGGGCGGAGAGTCTTCGGCCATGCGCTGCCAGCCCTGCCAGGCGCCGCGTCCGGACCAAGCGACCTGCTGCTTCTCCGCCTCCGGCAGGGCGAAGAACGCGCGCGCCGAGGCGTCGACGGCCTCGGTCAGCGGCAGCTTTACGCCGTGCTCGGTGAGCAGCACGCACGAGCAGCCCTGTAGCGCCGACACCAGGCCGGCCGCCGAGAGGGTCGCGAGGTCGAGCACCGGTACGACCTCGGGCAAGGCGTCCGGCCGGGATGCCGCATAGCGGCTGGGCGGCCGCGGCAGGCCGAGATTCTCGCGCAGCGTGGCGCCCTCGTATTCGGTGCGGCATCGGCCGCGCCGCTGCAGCTCCGGGATCACCAGCTCGACGAAATCGTCCAGGTTGCCAGGCAGGTAGTGCGGCATCAGCGCGAAGCCGTCCGAGCCCTCCTCGTCGATGAAGCGCTCCATCTGGTCGGCGATCTCGCCGGGCGTGCCGATCATGGTCAGGTGGCCCATGCAGGCGGCGATCCAGCGGCCGAGCTCCACCAGCGAGAGCCTGCGCCCGTCGCGCACGAGGCCCATGCGCTTGCGCCGGGCGATGGCGTCGAGCTCGTCGGACTCCGGCATCGGTGCCTCGGGATCGCCTTCGAGATTGAACGCCGGTCCCATGAACTGCACCGCGAAGGCGCGCGCCTCGACCGCGCTGATCATGCGCTGCACCCGGTCGAACTTCTCCTGCGCCTCCTCGCGGGTGCGGCCGACCACGCAGCACAGCCCGGGCATGATCTTCAGCGAGTCGCGGGCGCGGCCGTACTTGGCGAGCCTCGCCTTCATCGAGGCGTAGAATTCCTGCCCGTGCTCGAGCGTCACCGCCTTGCCGTACATCATGTCGGCGGATTGCGCCGCGAACTCGCGCCCGTCCTCGGATTCACCCGCCTGGCAGATCAGCGGATAGCCCTGCGGCATGCGCGCGACGTTCAGCGGCCCGCGCACCTTGAAGAAGCGGCCGCGATGATCGAGCACGTGCATACGCTCGGGATGCAGGTAGGTGCCGCTCGTCTTGTCGCGCGGGAAGGCATCATCGTCCCAGCTGTCCCATAGCTTGAGGGTGACGTCGAGGAACTCGCGCGCGCGGGCGTAGCGGTCCTCGGTGGAGAGCGGGCCGTCATAGCCGTAGTTCAGCGCCTCGCTGGTCATCTGCGAGGTGATCACGTTCCAGCCGGCGCGGCCGCCGCTGATATGGTCGAGTGTCGCCAGCCGACGGGCGAAGTCGTACGGCTCGTTGTAGGTGGTCGAGCCGGTGCAGACGAGCCCGATCCGGCTGGTGACGGTCGACAGCACGCCGAGCAGGGTGAGCGGGTCGAAATGCACCACCGTGCTCATCGAGCGCAGCGCGTCGGGCCCGAGCCCGTCATCCTTGATCGAGTAGCCGTCGGCCATGAAGATGATGTCGAACCGGCCGCGCTCGGCGGTGCGGGCGAGATCCTTGTACATCTCGATGTCGTGGTCGCCTTCAGCCCGCGCGTCGGGATATTTCCACGAGAAGCGGCCGCCATGCAGCAGCACGGCGAGACAGATCCGGCGCTTGGCCTCGCTCATGATCGGGTGCTCCTGCTGCGGGTGACGGGTTGCAGCCGACTGACAGTGCAAGAGTCGTGCCTGACACCGTGGGCGACGCTCGCACGATATCTTGCTCCGCTGTCGCCCATTGCCGACACGCCATCCGGGAGACACCATGTCCGATCGCCGCTTCCATCTCGGCTGGTTCACCTATTTCGGGCAGAACGCCTGGAACGACCCGCTCGGCGCCGGTGCGGAGCCCTGGACCGGGGAGCTGCACAGCGACCTGGCGCGCGATGGAGCGCGCCTGCTTCGACTACATGCTGATCGAGGATACGCTGAGCATCCCGGCCATCCATGGCGGCAGCAACGCCACTTACCTCAAGCACGGCATCATGGCGCCCAAGCACGACCCCTCGCCGCTGGCCGCGATCCTCGGCTCCGTCACCAGCCACTTGGGGATCGTGATCACGCTTTCCACCATGGCCTATCCGCCGTTCATGCTGGCCCGCCTCGCTTCGACGCTCGACCACCTCTCGCGCGGCCGCTTCGGCTGGAACATCGTCACCAGCACCGAGGACGCGGCGGCGAAGAATTTCGGCAAGACCGCGATGCCGCCGAGGGCGCTGCGCTACGACATGGCCGACGAGTATGTCGAGCTGGTCACCAGGCTGTTCGAATCGTGGGATGCGGACGCGGTGGTGCGCGACCACGCCACCGACACCTACATTGACGCCAGCCGGGTGCGCGCGGTCAATTTCGAGGGCGAGTATCTCCGCGTCCAGGGGCCGCTGAACACGGTGCGCTGCCCGCAGGGCCGTCCCGCCTATATCCAGGCCGGCGGCTCGCCGCGCGGACGCGAGTTCGCGGCCAAGCACGCGGACTCGATCATCGCCACCACCAACGGCATCGAGGGGATGAAGCGCTATCGCGACGATGTCCGCCGGCACGCGGAGCGCCAGGGCCGCGATCCGGACAGCATCAAGGTGCTGTTCCTGGTGGCGCCGGTGGTCGCCGACACCATGCAGGAGGCACGCGACCAGTACGAGCGCGTGCTCGCCTCGCCCGGCTTCACCGAGCGCACCCTGGCGCTGTTCGGCTCGTTCGTGGATATCGACCTCTCCGGCTACGACCTCGACCGCCCGCTGCCGCCGCTCACCACCAACGCCGGGCAGGGCGGGCTGGACAAGTTCTGCCAGACCGGGGGCGGCCAGACCGGAAGCGGGCAGCCTCCGAGTCCCAAGACGCTGCGCCAGCTGGTCCGCGACAGCGGCACCGGCAGCACGCTGGAGCTGGTCGGCACCCCGGACCATGTCGCCGAGCTGATGGGCGAGGCAATGGCGGCGGTCGGCGGCGACGGCTTCCTGCTCACCGCGCCGTATCATCGGCTGAGCCGCAGCTACATCGCCTCGAACACCGACGGGCTGGTGCCGGCGCTGCAGCGTCGCGGTCTGACCCGCACCGCCTATGCCAAGAGCACGCTGCGCGAGACGCTGCTGGAATTCTGACGGCGATCCGTCCTCGGCTCAGAAGCCGTAGGACAGGTCGAGCCCGATGGTGCGCGGCTGATCGGTGGCGGCGCGGTCGATCGAGGGGATGCTCAGCACGATCGAGGAGATGTTGGTCAGGATCGCGTGCTTGTTGGTCAGGTTGTCGACGAACAGCCAGGCCGACCAGGGACCGGAGACCAGGCCGGTGCGTATCGACGTGATGTCGCGCACCGGGACGTCGTTGCTGGCGTAGGTGATGTCGGTCATCGTGCTGGTGTAGTCGTTGACGTAGCGGGTGACGGAATTGATCTTCAGGGTCACCGGCGCGGTGTAGGTCAGCGCCGTGCTGGACACCCAGCGCGGCGCGTCGGTCAGGGTCTGGCCGGCGGTGATGCCGGCCTCCAGCTTGTCCGTGGTGTAGGTGGCGTGGGTGTAGCCGAGGCTCTCGGTGAGGTTCAGCCCGGCGGCGAGCGCGATGCCGGTCTCCAGCTCGCCGCCATGACCTGCGCGGAACCCGCATTGTCGTTGTAGATCTAGCCGCAGGACAGCGAGATGAATTTCTGAACGTCCGCCCAGTCCTCGTAGTAGCCGGCGGCGTTGATGGTGACGCGGCCGCCGAGCAGCCGTGCCTTCTCGCCGAGCTCGTAGTTCCACACGTGGTCGGCGCCGAAGGTCAGCGGCGCCGAGGTCTTGCCGAGGCTGGCGAGTGCGGCGGAGCAGGAATCCGGGCCGGTGGTCGGCACCACCTCGTTGCCGCCGCCGGGACGGAAGCCGCGCGAGATCGTGCTGTAGACGGTGAGGTCCGGGTTGGGCAGCCAGGCCAGGGTGAATTTAGGGTTGAGGCCGGTGTCGAGCCGGCCGGTCCGGGTGTGGCGCGCGATGTCGTCGCCGTTGGATCCGAACAGGCCGCTCTGCGTCGCGTCGTTCGAGCTCATGAAGTCGCAGTAGCGCAGGCCGGCGGTGAAGGTCAGGCTGGGCAGGAGGCGGTAAGGGGCCTGGCCGAACCCCGCCACCTGCTGGATCGGCTGCACGATGTTCTGGCTGTAGAGGTTGGTGATGCCGAACAGCGCCGCACCGCCGGGCGCGCGGCCGGTCTGGTAGTTGGTGCTGCTGAAATCGCTGTAGAACGCGCCGAACTGCCATCGCAGCGGGCTCGGATAGGTCGAGGTCACGCGCAGCTCCTTGCTGAGCTGGCGCGAATAGTCGGTCTCCACCCACGGGCTGGTGCCGATGCCGCCGTCGGCGAGGTCGTAGCCCGGCAGGTCGAGCACGCTCTGCAGCACCTCCGAACCGTCCTGAGTCTGGCGCAGGTTGTGGGTCCAGCGGGAAGTCTGCGAGGTGAGGTCGAACGGCCTGAAGGCGTAGCGCATGTTGAGGCTGTAGAGGTTGAAGCTGTCCAGCACCGGCTCGGCGAGGTCGAAGGGCTGGTAGTGCGCCTCCACATCGCCAGGCGGCCTGTCGATCAGGTTCTGGCCGCCCTGGGTGATGCGCTGCTCCATGTAGCTCGGCAGGATGGTCAGCGCGTCGGTGAGCTGGATCAGCGCGCTCACCCGCACCCCGCGCAGGCGCTCCCAGTTGAGGTTGTCGTGCGCCGCGGCGAGCGGTGCCGCGGTGACATCGCCGCGCGTGGCGAGGTCGTTGCCCGGCAGCGGGAACGGCGAGAGGATGTCGCGCGCGGTCCAGCCGGAGACCCACATGTCGCTGTCCGCGCCGTGGCGCTTGGCGAACACGCGCAGCATCGAGGTATGCGAGAACGGCGGGTGGTAGCCGTCGCCGGCGTTGTCGTACACCGTCTTCCAGTTGGTGAAGGTGCGGAACGGCATCGAGCCGGCATTCACCACCACCGGGCGGCCGCCGTCGCGGTCGAGCCACTGGTCGAGGAACATACGCGCCCCGCCGAGATGGCTGGCCAGGTCGTCGATGTCGGGCTTCATGCAGGCGAAGATGAAGCCGCGGTAGCACTCCACCCGGGCCGGCCGGTGCAGGTTCTGATCCTCGATCTCGAACCCGGGTCCGTAGGCGTGACGCAGCGGGATGCCGGTGCAGCGTCCGTCGTTGGCGAAGCTCCAGGCGTGGTAGCCGCAGGTGAACCGCCTGGCGTTGCCGCGGCTCTGGCGGCAGACGATGGCGCCGCGATGCGTGCACCGGTTGAGCAGCACGTTGATCTCGCCGCGATCGTTGCGGGTCACGATCACCGGGCGGCGGCCGATCCGCCGGGTGATGAAATCGTCCGCGGCCGGGATCTCGCTCTCGTGGCCGTGATATATCCAGGTCTGGCCGAACAGGTCGGCCATCTCCTGCCGGAACAGCTCCTCGCTCACGTAGAGGGCGCGCCGCACGAAGCCGGCCCGGAACAGGTGGCCGTAGCGCCCGGCATCCTCGCGGCCCGTCTGCGTCTCCAAACCGGGTGCCTGCATGATGCTGGGGTCTCCGACGCCAAACCGGCTCTCAGAAACGCCGCACCCTTGCCGGCCTGCGGCGCTTGCTCTAGGTCGGTCGCTGCTCTCGGAGGGGTCCCTGTGTCTGGAGCGCCTAGGTCTGGAGCGCCTGGGTCTGGCGCAATCGTCAGCGCACGCGGGCTCGTCAAGGCGTTCGACGGTCAGGCGGTGCTGTCGGACGTCTCGCTCGCGGTCGAGGAGGGCGAGCTGGTATCGGTCATCGGACCGTCCGGCTGCGGCAAGTCGACACTGCTGCGCTGCCTGAACCTGCTGGAGCGGCCGGATCGCGGCACCGTCTCGGTGGCCGGGATCTCGCTCACGCGCCAGCCGGGCCGGCGCTGGACGCGCGAGGACGAGCGACTGTCGCACCGGCTGCGCGGCGCGGTGGGCATGGTGTTCCAGGGCTTCAACCTGTTCGCGCACCGCACCGTGCTGGAGAACGTCATGCTGGCGCCGGTGGTGGTCCGCGCGGTGCCGCGGCCAGAGGCGCGGGCGCGGGCGTTGGCGCTGCTAGACAAGGTAGGCCTGGGCGCGGTCGCCGGGCGCTACCCGATCACCCTGTCGGGCGGGCAGCAGCAGCGCGCCGCGATCGCGCGCGCGCTCGCGATGGAGCCGCGGGTGATGCTGTACGACGAGCCGACCTCGGCGCTGGACCCGGGGCTGACCGACGAGGTGCTGTCGGTGATGCGCGCGCTCGACCGCGACGGCATGACCCAGATCGTGGTGACGCACGAGATGGCCTTCGCCCGCGCCGCGTCCGACCGGGTGGCGTTCATGCAGGAGGGGCGGATCGTGGAGATCGCCGATCCCGATATCCTGTTCACGCGAGCGGCCGAGCCGGCGACGCGGCGTTTCCTGAAGATCACCGCATGAGCGCGCGGCGCGCGCCGTTCGCATCGCTGCTGGCCGCACTGCTGGCCGCATCGCTCGCGGGCACGTCGGCGCGCGCGGCCGCGCCGCTGCGTTGGGGTGCCGATGCGCAGTCCGGGGCGCCCTACGTGTTCCACGACCCGACCGACCAGGCTCGCGTCACCGGCTTCGAGACCGAGATCATCGACGCCGTCGCCGCGCGCCTGGGACGCAGGCCGGTGATGGTGCAGAACGACTGGGACGGGCTGATCCCGGGCCTGCAGCGCGACCTCTACGACGTCGTGATCAACGGCCTCGAGATCACGCCGGAGCATGCGCGGGCGGTGGATTTCTCCGAGCCGTACTACCGCACCTACGAGCAGATCTCGGTGCGGCGCGAGCAGCGCGGGCTCGACACGCTGGCCCAGCTGCGCGGCCACGTGGTCGGCACGCTGAAGGCGAGCCTGGCCGCCCGCATGCTGCAGGACGATCCCTCGATCGCGGTGCGCACCTACGACGAGGAGATCAACGTCTATGCCGATCTCGACGCCCGCCGCATCGATGCGGTGCTGCTCGACTGGCCGATCGCGCTGTACTACGCGCAGCCCGATCCGCGGCTGAAGCTGGTCGGCGCGCCGGTGGGCGCGCTGTCGTACGGCATCGCGGTGCGCAAGGGCGATGCGGCGCTGCTGGCCGCGATCGACGCGGCACTCGACTCGATGCGCCGGGACGGCACGCTGACCCGCATCCTGTCGCGCTGGAACCTGTGGCAGCCCGGCATGTCGGCCGGCGCGGCCGACGATGCGGCGGTGGTGGCGCCGTCGGCCTGGCGGCACTACCTCGCCGCGACGGCCCCGCTGTCGCGATGGCATGAGCGGCTGAGCCGCTATGCCGGCTTCCTGCCGCTGATCGGCCGGGGTGCCGCGCTGACGCTGGCGGTGTGCGCCTGCGCGATGCTGCTGGCGGTGGCGGTCGGCCTGCTGCTGGCGCTGCTGCGCGGCTACGGTCCGCGGCCGCTCGCGATGCTGGCCACGCTCTACGTCGAGATCGTGCGCGGCACGCCGCTGCTGATCCAGATCCTGTTCATCTTCTATGGCCTGCCGGGCATCGGCATCCGGCTCGATCCGTTCCTGGCCGGGGTGGTGGCGCTCGGCCTCAACTACGGGGCCTACGAGGCGGAGAACTACCGCGCCGGCCTGCAGTCGGTGCCGCACGGGCAGGGCGAGGCGGCGATGGCGCTGAACATGACCCAGGCGCAGATGCTGCGCCACGTCGTGGTGCCGCAGGCGTTCCGCTTCGTGGTGCCGGTGATGACCAACGACTTCATCTCGCTGCTCAAGGACTCGTCGCTGGTCAGCGTGATCACGCTGTCGGAGCTGACGCAGGTCTACACGCGGCTATCGACCACCTACTACGATTATTTCGGCACCGGCCTGATGGTCGGCGCCGCCTACCTGCTGCTCGGCCTGCCGTTCGTGCGCCTGGCGCGGCTGGCCGAGCGCCGGCTGTCGGCGGGGCGCGTGCTGCGCCGCCACTGATCCGGCCGGTTGAGAGGCAGCGCTTGCTCAGCTCGCGATCAGCGCCACCTTGCCGGACGGCACGGTGAAGGTGGCCAGCTCCTGCAGTGTGCCGCCGGGCTGCTTGATGGTGCTGGCGACGCGGAAGTCGCAGGTCAGCGACTGGCGCGTGATGCTCAGCACCGCGTAGCCCCAGGTGCTGCCGTTCCAGAACTGTATATGCGGGTTCTGCGAGATCACCAGCGCGCCGAAGCTGTCGATCGGTAGCTTGGTCGCCGCCATCTTGTGCACGGCGGCCGGTGCCGACAGCGGCACCGGCTTGTCGACGCCGGCATCGAGGTAGTTGCCGGAGCTGATCGCCCCGACCATCAGCTCGACGCCCATCGGCGGCTCCGTGGGATCGTCGAAGTCGGTTCTCAGGTACGAGGCGAGGTAGAGGTGCGCGTCGCCCGACAGCACCACGAAGTTGTCGACCCTGGCATCGCGGATCGCGCCCAGGATCTCGGCGCGCTCGACCGGATAGCCGTCCCACTCGTCGAGGTCGAAGAACTCCCGCGTCTTGGCGTTGAGCAGGTACTGGCAGAGCATCACCTCGTTCGCCCACAGCTTCCAGGTCGCCTTCGATCCGGTCACGGTGTCGAGGAACCAGCGCTTCTGCGCGGCACCCAGCATGGTGCGCGCGGGGTCGGTGCGCTCGGCGCAGGCGGTGGTCTCGTAGCGCTGCGCCTCGAGGTCGCCGCAGGGCGGCCCGTCGCGATACAGCCGCTCGTCCGTCACCACCAGGTCGACCAGGTCGCCGAAGCAGAAGTTGCGATACACCCGGATCGACTGCTCCCAGCCCAGCGCCGGATCGAAGGCGACGTCGGCGAGGCCGTGCTCGCTCCAGGCCTGATTGGCCTGCTGGCGCAGCCGCGGCTGCGGCGTCGTCGCGGTCAGCGGCGGCGTGTTGGTGTCCTCGTGATAATCCTGGTGGCAGTCGTTGTAGAACTCGTGGTCGTCCCAGAGCTGGATCATCGCGAAGCGCTCGTGCATCGCCTGGATGTCGGGATCGGCCCGGTAGACCTGGTAGAGGTGGCGGTAGTCGTCGAGGTTTTGAGGGTAGCTGGCGCCGGAGGGGAACGGCGGCACCACCCGCACCGGGCCGTTGTTCGGACCGCCGACGCCGTCGTCTAGATACTCGTAGATGTAGTCGCCGAGATGCACGACCGCGTCGACCTCCTCCTGCGCCAGCAGCCGGTAGGCGGTGTAGTAGCCGTTGCTGTAGTCCTGGCAGACCACGTAGCCGAGGCGCAGCGCGTCGAGCGAGGCGCCCGGCCGCGGCATCGTCTTGAAGCGTCCGGTGCGGCTGACCACGCCGGCATGCAGGAAGCGGTAGTAGTAGATCGAGAACGGCGCCAGCGCCGGATGCGCGATCGGCAGCTTGACCGTATGGTCGCGCGACGCGCGCACCAGCGCGACCCCCTCGAGCACCAGGCTGGCGTCGCCGAAGGAGGCGTCGGTGGCGATCTGCCAGCCGATCAGGGTGCCGGGCAGGCCGGTGATCATCGCCGGCGCGATCCGCGTCCACAGCACGACGCCGTGCGGATTGGGATCGCCCGACGCGACGCTCTGCGGGTAGGTGGCCGCCTGGTCGCGCGCGGTCGCCGCCGCGTCGACCGCGAACAGCTCGTCGGGCCTGGTGTCGAAGCCGCTCGCGGTCGGATCGCGCACGAACGGCACCGGGTTGGCGTAGGCGTGCGTCGCCGCCGCGTCCACCAGCCAGCCGCCGACCGCCCAGCCGATCGCGCCGCCGGTCAAGTTGCGGATGAATCCACGTCGCTGCATCGCGCCCTCCGATGTCCGTGGCGCGTCTTACCGCGGCGTCGTTCTGCTGAGCGTGACGATTTGAAGTCCGGGCACGGCTGCCGGGACGCTTGCCTGCGGCGGGTGGGAGGGGTATCTAGGTTGAATACCTTATCTTCCGCATCTTCGGGGGGTGGCCTTAGCGGGCCGCCTTTTTTGCTTTGGACGCTGATCCTCCGCTCCTGATCGGGCTCGAAGCCCGCATCGCCGGCCTGATCGGGCCGGCCGTGACCGAGCTCGGCTACGAGCTGGTGCGGGTCGCCGTGCGCGGCCACGACCGGCCGACCGTGCAGATCATGGCCGACCGCGCCGACGGCACGCTGATCGGCGTCGACGATTGCGAGGCGATCAGCCGCGCCGTCAGCGCGGTGCTGGACGTCGACGACCCGATCTCCGGCGCCTGGGAGCTGGAGGTGAGCTCGGCCGGCATCGACCGGCCGCTGACCCGGGTGAAGGACTGGAACCGCTTCTGCGGCCATCGCGCCAAGGCGGAGCTGAACCTGCCGCTCGACGGCCGCAAGCGCTTCGCCGGCATCGTGCTCGGCGCCGCCGACGGGCTGGCGCGGATGCGGCTGGACGACGGCGCGGAGGTCGCGCTGCCGCTGGCGGAGATGCGCGGCGCCCGGCTGGTGCTGACGGACGCGCTGATCGAGGCTTCGGCGCGTATGATGCGTCCGGCCGCCGTGGAGGCCGATCCCGTCGCCACGCCTCCCGCAGGCCCGGCGCGCGGGCCGAAGCCGAACCGCAAGACGCATTGAGAGGCCATCGAGGGTGATCATGGACACTGCCGTCTCCCGTCCCGAGCTGCTGCTGGTCGCCGACGCGGTCGCACGCGAGAAATCGATCGATCGCGAGGAAGTGCTGGAAGCGATGGAGCAGGCCATCCAGAAGGCCGGCCGCGCCAAGTACGGCCACGAGAAGGACATACGCGCGACCATTGACCGACGCACCGGGGACGTGCGCCTCTCCCGCTGGACCGAGGCGGTGGAGACCGTGGAGAACGAGGAGACCCAGATCCCGGTCAACATCGCGCGCAAGTTCAAGCCGGAGATCAATATCGGCGAGCATCTGGTCGACCCGCTGCCGCCGATCGATTTCGGCCGCATCGCCGCCCAAACCGCCAAGCAGGTGATCGTGCAGCGGGTGCGCGAGTACGAGCGCAAGCGCCAGTACGACGAGTTCAAGGACCGCGTCGGCGAGATCGTCAACGGCACCGTCAAGCGCACCGAGTACGGCAACCTGATGGTCGAGATCGGCCACGCCGAGGCGCTGCTGCGCCGCGACGAGCTGATCCCGCGCGAGAGCTTCCGCAATTCCGACCGCGTGCGCGCCTATATCTACGACGTGCGCGACGAGCCGCGCGGGCCGCAGATCTTCCTCTCGCGCACCCATCCGGCTTTCCTGGCAAAGCTGTTCGCCCAGGAGGTGCCGGAGATCTATGACGGCATCATCGAGATCAAGGCGGTGTCGCGCGATCCCGGGTCGCGCGCCAAGATGGCGGTGATCTCGCGCGACAGCTCGATCGATCCGGTCGGCGCCTGCGTCGGCATGCGCGGCTCGCGGGTGCAGGCGGTGGTGGCCGAGCTGCAGGGCGAGAAGATCGACATCATCCCCTGGAGCCCGCAGGCAGCGACCTTCGTGGTCAATGCGCTGGCGCCGGCGGAGGTCACCAAGGTGGTGATGGACGAGGAGGCCGGCCGCGTCGAGGTGGTGGTGCCGGACGAGCAGCTCAGCCTCGCGATCGGCCGGCGCGGCCAGAACGTGCGCCTGGCCAGCCAGCTCACCCGCTGGGACATCGACATCCTGACCGAGGCGGAGGAGAGCGAGCGCCGTCAGGAGGAGTTCCGCCGCCGCTCCGGCCAGTTCGTCGAGGCGCTGGACGTCGACGACGTGATCGCCGGGCTGCTGGTCACCGAGGGCTTCAACTCGGTCGAGGAGCTGGCCTTCGTGCCGGTCGACGAGCTGGCCGAGATCGAGGGCTTCGACGAGACGGTGGCCGAGGAGCTGATCCGTCGCGCCGAGACCTTCCTGGCGCGGCGCGACGAGGCGCTGAACGCGAGGCGCACCGAGCTCGGCGTCACCGACGAGATGGCGGAGATGGGCGGCTTCTCGATGCAGGCGCTGGTGACGCTCGGCGAGAAGGGGGTCAAGACGCTGGACGACCTCGCCGACCTCGCCGGCGACGAGCTGGTGGAAATCCTGGGGGCGGATGCGATCGACGAGGAGGCGGCCAACGAGATCATCATGGCGGCCCGCGCGCACTGGTTCGAGGGCGAGGATGCTGCCGCCGCTGACGCGGCGCCCGGGGCGCCTGAGGTCGCCGTAACGACGGCCGACGTGGCGACGGCGGGCGAGGAGGGGTCCCACGTCTGAGCCGCTCCATCCTGCGGACGACGCCGACCAGGATCGCGGGCCGCTGCGTCGCTGCATCGTCACCCGCGCATCGGCATCGCCGTGCGGGATGATCCGCTTCGTGATCTCGCCCGACCGGGTGCTGACACCCGACCTGGCCGCACGTCTGCCAGGACGGGGAATCTGGTTGAGCGCGCGGGAGGATGTGCTAGAAACCGCGCGGAAACGCGGCGCGTTCGCGCGTGCCGCACGCGGACCGGTGACGGTTCCTCCCGATCTCGCCGCGATGCTGCAGGATGGCCTGCTGCGTCGCATCGCCGATCTGCTCGGTCTCGCGCGTCGCGCGGGCCAAGCCGTCAGCGGCTATGGCAAGACGAGGGAATGGATCATGGCACGCAGGGCCGGCCTGATCGTCCAGGCATCGGACGGCAGCATCGCGGAGCGGGCTCGCCTGCTCTCCGGCGCTCGCGATCTGCCGGTCGTGTCATGCATGACCGGAACGAGACTCGGCGCGACCTTCGGTCGTGACCATGTGGTGCACGGTGCCGTGATGGCGGGGGCCTTGGCCGACCGGCTGATCGCGGAGAATGGACGTTATGCGGGACTTGCCGGGCTGGCTTGCGCCAGCGAGGCTCCGATCTGAGGGGACACTCCCGAGGATCGGCCCGCGGATGGGCTGGAACAGGCGGGTATATGAGCGAAGGCAACGATCAGGATCAAGCGAAGGGGCGTCTGTCTCTGCGGCCCGCCGGCCGTCTGGAGCTGGGACGCACCGTGGATGCGGGATCCGTGCGACAGAGCTTCAGCCATGGCCGCTCGAAGGTGGTCCAGGTCGAGGTGCGCAAGAAGCGCGGTCCCGGGCCGGCACCGGCACCGGGCGCTCCCGGCGCTCCCGCCGGCCGCGCTTCCGTTCCCGCCTCGACCCGGCCCGCCGGCGCCGGACGTGCGCTGACCGCGTCGGAGCTGGCGACGCGGCAACGCGTGCTCGAGGAGCAGCAGAAGGAATCCGCCAAGCGCGAATCCGATCGTCGCGAGCAGGAGAAGATCTCGATCCTCTCCGCCGCCGAGGAGGCGCGCCGACGCGAGGACGACAACCGTCGCGTCGCCGAGGACCAGGCGCGTGAGGCGGCTCATGCCGAGGCGCGCGCCCGCGACGATGCCGCCGAGGCCGCGCGTCACGCCGCCCATGCCGCCCGCGAGGCCCAGGAAGCGGCCCGGCACGCGGCGCTGCACGGCTCCGGCGACGAGGCGGCGGACACGCGCCGTCCCGCCGCGTCCGGCCCCGCCGCCTCAGCCGCCGCGCGGGCATCCGGCGTGCAGGTGCTGCCGCGCGGACCGGCCGAGCCGCTGCGTCCGCTCGCCGAGCGCGCCACCATGGGTGTGGTGCCCGCCTCGGCCCCGTCCGGCGGCGCCCCCGCCGCGGTCGAGACCCTGCGCCTGAAGACCAATCGTCCGGAGGAGGACGACAGCCGCCGCTTCGGCATCGCACGCCGTCCCGGCGCCGTGCTGCCGCCGCGCAAGGCGCCGGTGGTCGCGCCCAAGAAGCTCGGCGACCGCCGGGCCACCGGCCGCGTCGACGTGCAGGCCGCGATCGAGGGTGAGGACGAGAAGACCCGCTCGCTCGCCTCGGTGCGTCGCCAGCGCGACCGCGAGCGCCGCCAGGCGGAGCTCGAGCGCCTGCGCGCCGACCAGGTGCGCGTGGTGCGTGACGTGGTGCTGCCCGAGACCATCAGCGTCCAGGAGCTCGCCAACCGCATGGCGACCCGCGCCCCCGACGTGATCAAGTCGCTGATGAAGATGGGTGTGATGGCGACCGTGACGCAGTCGCTGGACGCCGACACCGCGCAGCTGGTGGTCGAGGAGTTCGGCCACCGCGTCCGCCGCGTCAGCGAGAGCGACGTGGAGCTCGGCATCGAGGGCGAGCTGGACGAGGACACCGATCTCGAGCCACGGGCGCCGGTGGTGACCATCATGGGCCATGTCGACCACGGCAAGACCTCGCTGCTCGACGCGCTGCGCGCGACCGACGTGGCGGCGGGCGAGGCGGGCGGCATCACCCAGCATATCGGCGCCTACCAGGTCGAGACCCCGAGCGGCAACCACATCACCTTCATCGACACCCCGGGCCACGAGGCGTTCACCTCGATGCGCGCCCGCGGCGCCTCGGTGACCGACGTGGTGGTGCTGGTGGTGGCGGCCGACGACGGCGTCATGCCGCAGACCATCGAGGCGATCCGTCACGCCAAGGCTGCGCACGCGCCGATCATCGTGGCGATCAACAAGATGGACAAGCCGGGCGCCAACCCCGACCGCGTCCGCCAGGAGCTGCTCAGCCACGAGATCGTGGTCGAGGCGATGGGCGGCGAGACCCAGGATGTCGAGGTGTCGGCGACCAAGCGCACCGGCCTCGACAAGCTGGAGGAGGCGATCCTGCTGCAGGCCGAGATCCTCGACCTGCGCGCCAATCCCGATCGCTCGGCGGAAGGCAGCGTGATCGAGAGCCGGCTGGATCGCGGCCGCGGTCCGGTGGCGACCATCCTGGTGCAGAAGGGCATGCTCTATCAGGGCGACATCGTCGTCGCCGGCGCCGAGTGGGGCCGGGTACGCGCGATGCTCGACGACAAAAACCGTCCGATCAAGCAGGCGGGGCCCTCGTCGCCGGTCGAGGTGCTGGGCCTGGCCGGGGTGCCCGGCGCCGGCGAGCCGTTCGTGGTGGTCGAGAACGAGACCCGGGCGCGCGAGATCTCGGAGTTCCGTCAGCGCAAGATCAAGGAGAAGCAGGCGGCCGGCCACGTGGCGGCGCGCGGCACCATGGATCAGATGCTGGCGCGCATCCAGGCCGGCGCCCAGAAGGAGGTCGCCATCCTGGTCAAGGCCGACGTGCAGGGTTCGGCCGAGGCGATCACCGCCACCGTGCTGAAGCTGGAGCACGAGGAGGTCAAGGTACGGGTGCTGCTCGCCAGCGTCGGCCAGATCACCGAGAGCGACATCCAACTGGCCCGCGCGTCGGAGGCGGTGATCGTCGCCTTCAACGTGCGCGCCACCAGCCAGGCGCGCGACCTCGCCACCCGCGACGGCGTCGATATCCGCTACTACTCGATCATCTACCAGGTCTCGGACGACATCGAGCAGCTCGTGCGCGGCAAGATCGCGCCCAAGCACCGCGAGAAGTTCCTCGGCTACGCCGAGATACGCCGCGTGTTCGACATCACCAAGACCGGCAAGGTGGCGGGCTGCTACATCACCGAGGGCCTGGTCAAGCGTGGCTGCGGCGTCCGCCTGCTGCGCGAGGGCGTGGTGGTGCACCAGGGCGATCTCAGCCAGCTCAAGCGCTTCAAGGACGATGTCCGCGAGGTGGCGCGCGGCTACGAGTGCGGGCTCTCGTTCGCCGGCTTCAACGACCTGCGCGAGGCCGACGTGGTCGAGTGCTACGAGATGGAGCTGGTCCCGGCTTGAGCAAGCCGGCGCCCCGAAGCGGTCGGGGAGCCGACCGGGGCAGGATCGAGACCCGAGGCCCGGCCGGACCGTCGCCCAGCCGCGCCGGTCCGCGCCGTGCCGCGGCCGGACCGACGCAGCGTCAGCTCCGCGTCGGCGAGGAGATCCGGCACGTGCTGGCCGACCTGTTCACGCGCACCGAGTTCCGCGATCCCGACCTCGCCGGAGTGGCGGTGACGGTCACCGAGGTGCGGATCAGCCCGGACCTCAAGCACGCGACCGCCTTCGTCACCCGGCTGGGACGCAGCGACATCGACACGATCCTGCCCGCGCTGCGTCGTGCGGCGCCTTTCCTGCGATCGCAGGCGTCGCATGCGCTGCGCCTGCGCAGCGTGCCGGAGATCCATTTCCAGCCCGACACCGCGATCGACTACGCGATGGAGATGGACGCGCTGCTGCGCTCGCCCGACGTGAGGCGCGACCTGGACTGAGCATCGGAAGGCAAGGCTGGGCTCTGCCCAGACCCGCCAAAGGTCTCGGCCTTTGGAAACCATCTTAAAATAACTGGACTCTTGAGGCTTCGCCTTGAGCGGGTCCAGGGCCGCGCCCTGGCAAAGTCGGTCTCACAGGATGCGGCCGCTCAGCGCGACACCGACCAGCATCGCGGCCAGGATCAGGAAGGCGGTCGGCAGGCTCGTCAGGTGGGCGACGAAGCCGATGCCGGCGGGTCCGGCCAGGATGCCGGCGTAGCCGATCGTGGTGATCGCCGGCACCGCCACGGTCTCGGGCATCACGCGCTGCCGCCCGACGGCGCTGAACAGCACCGGGACGATGTTCGCGCAGCCGATGCCGACCAGGGCGTAGCCCAGCAGCGCGACCTCCCAGGACGGGATCGCGGTCGCCAGGACGAAGCCACAGGCGGCGCACAGCCCGCCGATCGGCAGCACGCGGCGACGGCCCAGCCGGTCGATGATGCGGTCGCCGGCGAGCCGGCCGATCGTCATCGCGGTCGCGAACGCGGCGTAGCCGAGACCGGCATAGGAGACGGCCAGGTGCCGAACCGAGGTCAGGAACACCGCGCTCCAGTCGAGCACCGCCCCCTCGGTCAGGAACATCACGAAGCAGAGCGCGCCGATCAGCAGCACGATGCCGTGCGGCATCGCGAAGGCCGGACCGCCGTTGCCGGCGCCGTAGGGCAGCGAGCCGGAGCCGGCGACGGCGATCGTGGCGACGATGCCGAGCGACACGCAGGCGCTCGCGCCCAGCGGCGAGGCGCCGGCGACCAGCAGCGTCGCCATGCCGCCGGCGCCGGCGATCCCGCCCAGGCTGAACAGGCCGTGGAACCCCGACATTATCGAGCGTTCGCTGGCCCGCTGCACGATGATGGCCTGGATGTTCATCGCGACGTCGACCGCCCCGATCCCGGCGCCGAACAGCATCAGGGCCAGGGCGAGCGTGGAGAGCGACGAGAGGGTCGCCAGCAGCGGCAGGCAGCCGGCGACGACGAGGGCGGCGACGAGGATGACCCGGCGGCAGCCGAACCTGGCCGTCAGCGCGCCGGCGAGCGGCATGGTGACGATCGAGCCGATGCCCAGGCACAGCAGCAGCACCCCGAGTGCGGCGTCGCTGATGCCGGCGCGCGCCTTGGCGAACGGCACCAGGGCGGCCCAGGCGGCGTTGCCCAAGCCGGCGACGAAGAACACCGCGCGGGTGGCGCGCGGCGCCGCCGTTCCCGGGACGTGACGCGGCTCGGCCGCGGCGATCATCGTCACGCCTTCGGTCATGCTCGCCTCATGGCGCCGCTTAGGGCCCCGCTCATGGCGGCGCCGCCCGATGCGTCTCGACGCCGAGCGCCCGCAGCGCCGAGACCGGGGCGGACGGCGCATCGGCCTCGACGACGAGATGGGTCAGCCGGGAGCAGGGCATGATCCCGAACGGGGCCAAGGTCGCGAGCTTCTCGTTGGTGGTGACGGTCATGACGGTGGCGGCCGCCTCGGCCGCGCGGCGCTTGAGCTCCGCGTCCTCCAGGTCGAAGCCGGCCAGTCCGGCCGCCGCGTCCACCGCGCAGGCGCCCAGCAGCGCCAGATCGATGCGGACCGCCTCGAGGTCGCGGATCGCCCGGGCGCCGAGTGCCGCGCCGCAGCGCGGGTCGACGCGGCCGCCGATCATGATCAGCTCGATGCCCGGCAGGGCCGCGATCTCGGCGGCGATGTGCGGCGCGTTGGTGACCACGGTGACCCGCAGATCCGCCGCGAGCGCCCGTGCGACGGCGAGATTGGTCGATCCGGCATCGAGGAACAGCACCCCGCCCGGCCGCATCACCCGGGCGATCAGGTCCGCACCCGCGCGGCCCAGCGCCGCCTTGCGCGTGGTCTGCTCGCCCTGCCGCTGCGCCAGGCTGCCGCTCGCGGTCGAGAGCGGCAGGGCGCCGCCATAGACACGTCGGCAAAGACCCGCCGCGGCGAGCTCGCGCAGGTCGCGCCGGGCGGTGTCCTCGGAGATGCCGAACCGCCGGGCGAGGTCGGTCGCGAGCACGCGCCCGGTCCGTCCCAGATGCTCCAGGATATGAAGCTGCCGCTCGTCCGGCATCTGGCCAGGCGGATCGTCCATCCATGCCTCCTGGATCTTCGCCGTCAAATCGCGTAGTAACATGCATCACCATGCAGTTTCGTGCAAGGCCCTGCTGCGGTCGCGCCGGCGGCGAAACTTCCGTCTGGATCGAACGGCTCGCCATCGCCAGACTGCGCCCGGGATCGGTCACCGGAGGTGCGCAGTGAGGCAGCAGGCGGTCGACGCCGTCATCGCGGGGCTGAAGCAGGCGGGGGTCAGCATCGTCTGCACCCTGCCGGACTCCCTGCTCAAGGAGCTCTATCCGGCACTCGACGCGGATCCGGACATCCGCACCATTCATGTCACCAACGAGGGCGAGGGAGCCGCGATCTGCGGCGGCGTGTTCCTGTCGGGCAAGCGGGCGGCGCTGGTGATGGAGAATTCCGGCCTGCGCGCCTCGATCGAGCCGCTGGCGCGCATGGGCATGGGCGCCGGCATCCCGGTGGTGATGCTGATGAGCGACCGCGGCGCGCTCGGCGAGAACAACTGGTGGGCGATCCCGCACGGCATGACGATGGTGCCGCTGCTGGAGGCGATGCGCATCCCCTACCGGATCGAGGAGGAGCCGGAGCGGATATGCGGCGCGATCCGCGACAGCTTCGCCTGGTCCTACGCCGCCTACTACCACAGCGCGGTGGTGATCGGCGGGAGTGCGGTGCGATGACGCGGTTCGAGTGCATGCGCGCACTCGCGGCGCGGCTCGACGACGCCCTGGTGGTGCTGTCGCTCGGCGGCAGCGTCGATGAGTGGTACAGCGCGGCACCCCACCTGCGCGCCGCCAGCCTGTTCCAGCAGCAGCTCGGCTGCGTCACGCCGCAGGCGTTCGGGCTCGCGGCGGGATTGCCGCACCGGCGCATCGTCTCGCTCGATACCGACGGCGGCATGCTGTTCAACCTCGGCATCCTCGCGACACTGGCCAACGAGCGGCCGCCGAACCTGCTGGTCGTGGTCTGGGACAACGAGTGCTACCAGTCGATCGGCGGCCCGCCGACCCATACCGCCGGCGGCCGGGTGGACATCGCCGCGATCGGGCGCGGCGCCGGCCTCGCCGAGGCGCATACCGCACGCACCCTGGACGAGTTCGATGCGCTGTGTGCCGCGGGGCTGCGCGCCGAGGTGCCGTTCCTGGTGGTGGCCAAGGTCGCCAAGGGGCTGCAGCCGGGCCTGCGCCGCAAGCACAGCGACGGGCGCGAGGACAAGTACATCTTCCTGCGCCACGTGGAGGCGACCGAAGGCGTGGTGATCCTGGGGCCGAGTGAGCATAACTGATCCCGCACCGGCCTACGACGTCATCGTGGTCGGCGGCGGCACCGCCGGCTGCGCCTTGGCGCGACGGCTGAGCGAGGATGCCGACCGCTCGGTGCTGCTGGTCGAGGCGGGTCCCTCGGATGCGGGCGTGCCGGAGATCGAGGACGCCGCCGGCTGGGCCGCGTTGCTCGGCGGACGATATGACTGGGGCTACAGCTACCAAGGCGGCGACGGCGTCGGCGGCAGGGCGATCCCGATCCCGCGCGGCCGGGTGCTGGGCGGCAGCAGCGCGATCAACGCCATGCTGTGGTATCGCGGCAACCGCTCCGACTACGATGGCTGGGCACAGGCCGGCGCGGAAGGCTGGGATTTCGCCGGCGTGCTGCCCTATTTCCGGCGCAGCGAGGACTGGGAGGGCGGCGCCAGCGCCTGGCGCGGCGCCGGCGGGCCGATGCGCATCGAGCGTCCGCGCGACCCGCATCCGATCGCGGTCGCGATGCTTGAGGGCGCGCGCTCGCTCGGCATCGCGGTGATCGAGGACGCCAACGGCGCGGACAACGAGGGCGCCTGCCTCGCCAACCTGAACGTCAGCGGCGGCCGGCGCTGCAGTGCTGCGCGCGGCTACCTGCACCCGGTGCTGGACCGGCCGAACCTGACCGTGCTGACGCGGTCCGAGACGCTGCGGCTGGTGATCGAGGGCGGACGCTGCACCGGCATCGTCCACCGGCTGTCGGGCGGGGTGGGCACCACGCGCGCGCTCGACCAGGTGATCCTGTGCGCCGGCGCAATCGGCTCGCCGGTGCTGCTGCTGCGCTCCGGCATCGGGCCCGCCGACGAGCTGCGCCGGCTCGGCGTGCCGGTGGTCGCCGACCTGCCGGGGGTGGGGCGGGAGCTGCAGGATCATCCGCTGGTGATGGGGGTGAATTTCCGCGCCAGCCGGCCGCTCGGGCGCGTGCGCGACAATGGCGGCGGCAGCATGATGAACTGGCGCAGCCAAGCCGGGCTGCCGGGACCGGACCTGCATGCCTTCGTCGTGCAGGGGCCGCATGCCGGGCTGGAGATCGCGTCGGCCTACGGGGTCGGACCCGACTGCTTCGCGATCTCGCCCGGCCTGATGCGGTCGCAGAGCCGCGGCACCCTGCGGCTGCACGGCACCGAGATCGACAGCCCGATCGAGATCGAGCCCAACTTCCTCCGCGAGCCGGCCGACGTCGCGGCGCTGATGCGGGGCGTGTCGTGCTGCCTGGAGCTCGCGGGGAGCCCGGCCTATGCGGCGCTGTCGGCGGGACCGGTCTCGCCCGACCGCAGGCTCGACGCGGCGGAGCTGGAAGCCTTCGTGCGCGCGAGCTGCTCGACCTTCTTCCATGCCGCCGGCACCTGCCGGATGGGGCGCGACGGCGGCGCCGTGGTCGATCCCGCGCTGCGGGTGCGCGGTGTCGAGGGGTTGCGCGTGGTCGACGCCTCGGTGATGCCGACGCTGCCATCTTGCAACACCCAGGCACCCGTCCTCATGATCGCCGAGCGCGCCGCCGACCTGATACGCGGCATCCCACCCGCCCGAGCCGGAGCCTGATCGGCCATGCCACGATGCCCGAACCTCTCCCGGTGAGCCGCCCGCGCGCCGATCCGAGACCGGCCCCGCCGCTTCCCTCGCCGGTCGTGCAGGCGTTCCTGGCGCGCGAGCACGGGCTGCTGATCGACGGCACGTGGCAGCCCGCCGCGAGCGGACGACGCCTCGACAGCATCGACCCGGCGACCGGCGCCGGCCTGTCCAGCCTGGCCGCGGGCGACCGCACGGATATCGATCGCGCGGTCGCCGCCGCACGCCGCGGCTTCGCCTCCGACGCCTGGCGGCTGATGACGCCGTCTGCCCGGGCGCGGCTGCTGTGGCGCATCGCCGAGCTGATCGAGGCCGATCTCGATGCGCTGGCCGAGCTCGAATCGCTCGACAGCGGCAAGACGCTGGCCACCGCGCGGCTGGGCGAGATCCCGGCGGCGGCCGAGCAGTTCCGCTTCTATGCCGGCTACGCCACCAAGCTCACCGGCACGATCATCCCGACCTCGATCACCCAGCAGCCGGCGGGACGACGCATCCACGCCTACACGGTGCGCGAGCCGATCGGCGTGGTCGGCGCCATCACGCCGTGGAACTCGCCGCTGCTGATGGCGGCGATGAAGCTGGCGCCGGCGCTGGCCTGCGGCTGCAGCGTCGTGCTGAAGCCGGCCGAGGACACCTCGCTGACCGCGATCCGGCTCGGCGAGCTGCTGCTCGAGGCCGGCCTGCCGCCCGGGGTGGTCAACATCGTCACCGGCACCGGAGGCGAGGCGGGCGCCGCCCTCGCCGCCCACCACGATGTCGACAAGCTGAGCTTCACCGGCTCGACCGCCACCGGCCGCGCCATCATCGACGCCGCGCGCGGCAACCTGAAGAAGCTGACGCTGGAGCTCGGCGGCAAGTCGCCGGCGATCGTGCTGGCGGACGCGGACCTGGCACTCGCGGTGCCGGGGGTCGCGCGCGGCATCTTCGCCAATGCCGGGCAGGTCTGCGTCGCCGGCTCGCGCATCTACGTCGCACGATCGCTGCACGACCGCTTCGTCGCCGCCCTGGCGGAACACGCCGCGAGCCTGCGGCTCGGCCACGGCCTGGATCCCGCGAGCCAGATGGGCTCCCTGGTCAGCCGCAGCCACGCGGAGCGGGTCGAGGGCTACGTGCGTTCCGGATGCCGCGACGGCGCGGAACTGGCAGCCGGCGGACGCAGGCTCGGCGCCAATGCGAGCTTCTTCGAGCCGACCGTGATGACCAACGTGCATCCGGCGATGCGCATGATGCGCGAGGAGATCTTCGGCCCGGTCGCCGCCGTCACCCGGTTCGACGAGGCCGACGCGGTGCTGGCGCTCGCCAACGACACCGCGTACGGTCTGGCCGCCAGCGTCTGGACCGAGAGCCTGTCACAGGCGCACCGCTTCTCCTCGGCGCTGCGCGCGGGCACGGTGTGGATCAACTGCCACTCGTACTTCTCGCCGGAGCTGCCGAAGGGCGGACACCGGCAATCGGGCTGGGGCGTCGAGAACGGCGCGCCAGGCCTCGACAACTATCTCGAGACCAAGACCGTCTGCGCCGTGGTCTGAGCCTTGGAGGTCGCCATGCGAACTGCCCGTACGCCGCAGCCGACCGGCGAGGCGCTGGTGCCGCCGCGCGGCTGCAGCTTCACGCCGTCCGACTGGCAGGTGCTGGCGCGCTGCTGGTTTCCGGTCGCCATCGCGGCCGATCTCGGCACGGCGCCGGTCGCGGTCAGGCTGCTCGACGAGCGGCTGGTGGTGTATCGCGCGGCCGGGCGCGTCGTCGTGGCGCGCGACCTGTGCATCCACCGCGGCGTGCCGCTCAGCATCGGCCGCATCGAGGGCGAGGACATCGTCTGCCGCTATCACGGCCTGCGCTTCGGACCGGACGGCGCCTGCCGCGCGATCCCGGCCGAGCCGGGCGTCATTCCCACCGCGCGCATGCGGATCGCGGTGTTCCCGGTGCAGGAGCGCTTCGGCCTGGTCTGGACCAGCCTCGATCCCGCGGCCGATCCGGCGCGGCTGCCGGTGTTCCCGTTCTGGCACGACCCGGAGTTCGAGCAGATCCTGCCGCCCTCGATCGACATCGCCGGCGCCGCCGGCCGGCAATGCGAGGGTTTCCTCGACGTGGCGCACTTCGCCTTCGTGCACCACGAGAGCTTCGCCGATCCGCACAATCCGGTGGTGCCGGACTACCCGGTGCGCTGGGACGACGACGGCACCCTGGTCAGCGACTATGTCAGCGACGTCGCCAACATCCCGCACGGCACCCTCTCGCCGGCGCCGGTGCCGGACGGCTTCCTGTGGCGACGGCTGTTCGAGGTGCAGTTCCCGTTCTTCCCGCGCCTGACCATCTTCTTCCCGCAGGGCAAGCGCCTGTCGCTGCTCAACTGCGCCACCCCGATGTCGGCGCACGCGACGCGTCTGTTCGTGCCGATCGTGCGCGACTTCGACCAGGGCTCCGACCTGGCGCCGGTGCACGCCTTCAACCGTCGCGTATTCGAGGAGGACCGGGCGATCGTCGAGAGCCAGCATCCCGAGGACCTGCCGCTCGACCTGATGGCGGAGGCGCACATCAAGGCGGACCGCGCCTCGATCGCCTACCGGCGCGGCCTGCGCACCATGGGCCTGGGACGCGCCTACACCTCCTGAGCCGGCTGGGGTGGCCGGTCGGCGGAGGCGTGATCCCGGACCGTGGCAGGGTCTGCCGCGATGGCTATTCGGCCAGCATCGCCGCCACTGTCGCGAGCAGCAGGAGGGCCATCGTCACGTTGAAGACGCGCAGTCGCCCAGGATGGCGCAGCAGAGGAGCGCCGCTGGCGCCGATCAGCCCCCAGCCGCCGACGCACGGCACGCTGACCAGGGTGAACACCAGTCCGATCAGCGGGCCGAACACCAGCGCGTTGCCGCCAGGCGGCAGGAAGGTGGCCGTCGTCGCGACCGCCATGACCCAGCCCTTGGGGTTGACCCACTGGAAGGCGCAGGCGCTCCAGAAGCTCAAGGGCGGCGCTGCACGAGCTCGGCCTTTACCGGGGCGGTCGCGATCTTCCAGGCGAGACGAACCATCCAGATCGCTCCCACCAGCTGGACCCCCCGCTGCATGATCCGGCTCTGCGCCAACGGCAGGCCGAGGCCGCAGGCGACCAATGCCACCATCACGCCGAAGCCGACCGCGACGCCGGCCAGTTGCGGCAGCGCCCGCCGCATCCCGTGTGCGGCGGCGGCGGTCAGCATCATGATGTTGTTCGGCCCGGGGGTGGCGGAGGCGCTGAAGGCAAAGACCAGCAACGGCAGGAGCGGGAAGGCGTGGTCTGCGACGGGTCCTGGCACGGACCGGATCCTGTTCGGAACCGGTGGCCGGGGAGTTGGAGCGAAACCCCGGCCGGATCGGCTGGGTTTCGGGAAGCGTTCGGGGCTCGAAAGCCTTAGCGCGCGTGCTCCCGTACCCGGCCCAGGGTGATAATCCACACGATACGGGCGAGGACGAAAGGCATCGTCAGGGAGCTAACGCCAGTCTTCTGTCCGAAACAAGGTGGTGCGGCAGAATGCGGCCGCTCGCGAGCGAGCATCGGCGTCGCCTCTGAGCCACCGAGCGCGCAAGGGATCATCCGCGCGGGTCAATGATACGCCGGCATACCCGGCATGCCCACGAAGCCGGGCAGCATCCGCACCCGCCGCATCCAGCGGCGCAGCGCCGGATAGGCCTCATGGTCGATGCCGATGTCGCGGCTGAGCGCGATCGACGGGAACAGCGCGATTTCGGCCAGGGTCGGCGCATCGCCCACGAACCAGGCGGCGCCGTCCAGCCCGCGTCGCGTCATGTGGTCCTCCATGACCCGGAAGCCTCGCTCGGCGCCCTGCGTCGCCTCCTCCGGTCCCGCCTGCCCGAAGATCGCCTGCTGTCGCGCCTGCGACACCGGCCCCAATACGCTGATCGCGAAATGCAGCCACATCGTCACCGAGGCGAGCGGCGCCGCCGCCTGCGGCAGCCATTGCGCGGACGGATCCCGCGCACGGGCCAGATAGACCAGGATCGGTTCCGCCTCGCGCAGCACCAGCGCGCCATCCACCAGGATCGGCAGCGTGCCGAGCGGGTTGAGTCGCGCGAGCGGCGCCCGCGTCTGCTCGCGGCCCGGGAGCATGTCCACCGCGACCCGATGCCACGTCACGCCGAGCAGCCCGAGCAGCAGCCTGACCTTGTAGCACTGATCGTCGAGCTCGAAGTCATACAGCGTGGCCGCGCTCAAGCTCCGGCCTCGAGCGCGTCCCGCAGCGCTTCCGCCCAGCCGCAGACCGCCAGCCGCAGCGATGTGTCCGGTGTGCCGGACAGGGTGAGGTGAAGCATCGACCGCCCCGGCGCCACTGGCTGCACCGCCATGTTGGTCGCGACCGGCGGCGGACGGTCGGGCAGCGCCGCCCTCAGGCGTAACGCGTCGCAGCGGATCGCGATGCTGCGCACGGCGATCCCCTCCACCGGCGCGTGCCATGCGACCACGGGGGCGCCCGGATCGCGGCCTCGGGTCCAGATCATCCCCAGCCGCTCGATGCAGTCCTGCGCCGTCGCCCGTATGGTGCTCGGCACCACCAATGCCGGATGCGCCGGGATCAGGCGGCAGCGCCCGTCACCGTCGAATTGCCAGCCGTGATAAAGGCAGGCGAGCCGGTCGCCGCGCACGAAGCCGAAGCTCAGCCGCATGCCACGATGCGGGCAGCGATCCTCCCACACCTGCGCCTGGCCGGATCGGTCGCGCCACACCACCAGCTCGCTGCCGTCGAGGCGCGTGCCGGCGGCCGTGCCGGGCTCGAGATCGGCCGACAGCGCCACGGCGCACCAGCCGTCGGCCTCGCTCACGGCGGCACCTGGCCCGCCCACTCGATCGCCTGCATGCGAACATCGTGCACCAGGGCGTCCGACGGACCCAGGCTGCACGCCATCTCGAACGCGCCGATCAGGTCCGGCTCGCCCGCGACCGCGACCATGATCTCGCTGCGGCTGCTGCGGCGTATCACCGCGGCCAGCTCCAGGCGCCGCGCACGATCGCGCACGAAGCCGACGAAGCTCTCCGGCCGGAACCGACCGGTGAAAATGAACATGACGGACTCGATCATGACCCGTAGTCTAGGACCGCAAGACGGGAGAGCGCGATGCAGAACGGCGGCGTCGAGCCCGCGTCCCTCGACCAGTGGTATGCGATCGCCACGCACGCCTCTGTGGATGCGGCCCGGCAGGAGACCCGGCTGCTCGGGACCGACCTCGTGCTGCAGCGCGCCGCGGACGGGCTGTCGGTGCGGGCTCCGGCACAGGGCCGGACCCTCGCGGTGCGCCACCGCTATGGCTGCGTCTGGACCACGCTCGGCACGCCTGCCGCCGATCTGCCGGCGATCCCGGAGGCTGAGGAAGCCGACCGGCGCACGGTGTCCTGCGGCTCGGTGCAGGTGCGCTGCTCGGGGCTGCGCATCGTCGAGAACTTCCTCGACATGGCGCATTTCCCGTTCGTTCACACCGGTATCCTCGGCGCCGAGCCGCATACCGAGGTCGCGAGCTATACCAGCGAGATACGGCGTGACGTCGACGAGGTCTGGGCCACCGACTGCCGCTTCTACCAGCCGCGGGCGGCGCTCTCGGCGACCGGCGGCACCGAGACACGCTACGCCTACCGGGTGGCGGCCCCGTTCGTGGCGCTGCTCTACAAGACCTGTCCCGGCCACCCCGACCGCCAGGACGTCATCTGCCTGTTCGTCCAGCCGATGGAGCCGGATCGCTGCCGCGCCCACCCGATCATGTTCCTGCTCGACGCGCATGCGGCCCAATCCGAGCTGATCACGTTCCAGCAGACCATCTTCCTGCAGGACCGTATCATCCTGGAGAACCAGCGCCCGCGCCTGCTGCCGCTCGAGCCTCGAGCCGAGATCCCCACCCGAGCCGACGGCTCCTCGATCGCCTACCGCCGCTGGCTCAAGCAGCGGGGCGTCATTTACGGCACCACCGCAGGCGCCGCCGCGTCTAGCGGGCGCTGACGCGGATACCGACCGGCGGCGTCGGATCAGTCGGCACGCCGCCAGGCGTGGGTGAGGCCGTTCGAGGCGATCTGCCGCAGCATCGCCTCCGACAGGTCAAGCCGGTCCGCGAGCAGGCGATACTCCCGGTCCAGGTCGGTGTGGAACAGTCCCGGATCGTCCGTGTTCACCGTCACGCGCAGGCCGCCCTCGATCATGCGGCGGATCGCATGGGCCGGGTCGGACAGGTCGCGCCAGATCGTCGTGTGCAGGGTCGTGGTCGGGCAGATGGTGAACAGGATGTCGAGCTCCCGGCATCGTTCCATCAGGGTTGGATCGTCCACCACGTGATAGCCGTGATCGATGCGGCGGCAGCCGAGCAGCTCGATCGAGTCGCGCACGTTCGAGGCCGGGCCGTCCTCCCCCGCATGCGCCGTCACCTGCAGTCCCTCGGCGCGGGCACGCGCGTACATCGCCGCGAACGGCGCCGGCGGATGCGGCCGCTCCTCGTAATCCAGCCCGATGCCGACGATGCCGTCCCGCCGGTCTGCCAGCACGGTATCGAGGAACCGCATGCCGAGCTCCGGCCCGAGCACCCGGCTATGCGCCGGGATCAGCAGGGTGGTCATGCCGTGCTCACGTTCGACGATCGCGACCGCTTCCAGAATACCGTCCAGCATCGCGCTGTAGGATGTGCCCGGATGAGCATGCGGCGAGAAGAATAGCTCGACATGCCGGACGTTGCTGGCGGCGCATCGCGTCAGCGCCTGACGCGTCACGTCATGAAAATCGTCCGCATCGCGCATACACGCGCAGATGCGGTCGTACGCACGCAGGAACGTCGAGAGATCGGTGAAGCCCGAGGCATCCCGCGCGTCTTCCGCCACGCCATGCTTGCGGCGCAGCCGCGCGAACAGCTCCGGCGAGACGCTGCCCTCGAGATGCAGGTGCAGCTCCGCCTTGGGCAGCGCGTGGATCAGCTTGTCGATCGGTCGAACACCCGATCTCGCGGCGTCGGACATGGAACCTCCTGTCGAAGCGGTGCGGCGTCGGCGCCGTGTGATCCATCATGCCATACCAAGTCGGCGCCGCCGACCCATGTCCGCAGGCGTGAACCTTGCGATCCGCAGCTGCTTGGGTCCGGAGATCGGTGTGGCGCGCAGGAGCCGAGGATGAGGATCATCGCCATCGAGGAATACGCCTTCTGATTCTGGCATCGTCGGGGCGATCCAGGCGGTCCAGGCGGCAGAAGCTGGCTACCTGGCGGATGTCAGCATCGGGACCGAAGACAAGGCGCCGGCCTCGGAACACCGCCATACCTGCTTCCGGCTCGCGAGATGATGCCTCGGGTACGCGGAGGCTGACGTCCAGGTCATCCGCATGATCCTTTCCGGCACGTTCGACAGGTTTCCCGACCTGCGGGTTATCAGCGGTCACTAAGGGGAGATGGTGCCTCTCTATCTCCAGCGCCTGGACGACGCGATGTCGCCTGACTTGGCCGGCCTGTCCCGGACCAACGCGCAGACCTATACGTCGCAGGCCTACGTCACGCCCAGCGGGATGCTGAACCTGCCGCACTTCGAGTTCGTCCATAAGATCATGGGCACGGACCGCATCATCTACGCGGTGGATGACCCCTACCTGAGCAATACCGGGGCATGCGACTTCCTGGAGCGGCTCCATATCAGCTAGGAAGACAAGGAAAAGATTGCCTATCGCAACGTCGAGAGCCTGTTGGGCGTACGACGGAGGCGCTCCGATCGCAGCACGATCCATCAGCCGGAATGATAGCCGCTGATCGACCAGGCGTCCTTTATTCCGTTCCAGCTCCGGACCAGTGTGCACATCGTCAGCGCGATCAGGACCGGTTCTATTGCCAGCCGGAAACGCATGTTCTCGCCACCCTCCGCGATGCTGAACAGTAGAGGACCGCTATGGCGAGCGCATCCAGCGGCGCGAGACTGACGGTGCCGAACCATGCCTTGCGGCCAGGCGCGCTGACGCCCCACGCGTGGGGCGCGACGCACTCGGTTTCGCCGAAACCTCGATCGAGCAATCCGGCAAAAGGAGTGCTGCGCCGGATCGACATACAACAGGTTCCAGGCGAACAGCGCCGCATGATCCGCGATCCGCTGCCAAAGCGACCGGTATCCCTTGCAGAATCGCATCACCAGGCGGGTGGGATGCGCGACGGTGAAGCGGGCGACCGCGATGCGCCACGCATCCGACGCGGCCGCCCCGGATGGCAGGTTCCATGCCGCCCTGATGCCTCCGAGTTCGGCAGTCATCGCATCGTCGCGCGCGCGAAGCTGCGGCGGCGGCAGGGTCTCTAGAACGGCAAGCCCATGGCTGAGCGCAAGACCAGCGGCTCGGAAGCGCTGCCATGAAGCAATGAAGATGTGTCGATCACGTCAAGAGCCTCTCGCGTCGTGCGACATGGCGATGCAGCGTCCGGCGCAGCTTACACCCACCTGCTCGATTTGGAACAAGGGCCGTGACGGCTGCGTCATGAGGCACAGCGTCACGTCGTTCCGGCACGCTGTGGGCGATCCGATCGGCGCCGATAGATCGTTATGTTAACGCAATTTTAGCCCGGTACGCGCATCCTTGGCCCGAGGTCACGGATATGGATCGGGACATGGCTCGGCGGGCGCGCGGTAAATCGAGACGATGTGTCCTTGCCGCGACGATGCTGCTGTTCGGCTGCGGCGCGGCCGAAGCCCAGGATAGCGGTCGTCTGCTGGCGACTTCCGGCGTCAGCCAGATCGAGGGCGCCGCGGGGGCCGGGCTCGCGCCCTGGGCGGTGGTGAGCGGTTATGGCACGCGCGACGCGATCGGCGCGACCGTGCATGGAACGGTGATCGGGCTTCCGGATTTCACCCTGTCCTCCGGCGGCGTGAGCCTCGGTCTCTACGACCGGCTCGAGATCTCCTATGCGCGCGAGACGCTCGATACCGGGAACTCGGGCGGCCGGCTCGGCCTCGGTGACGGCTATCAGTTCAACCTCGATGTCGTCGGGCTCAAGCTGCGGCTTCTCGGCGACGCCGTCTACGACCAGGATCGTTGGCTGCCGCAGATCTCGGTCGGCACGCAGTTCAAGTCGGCGGGCAGCCACGCCATCCTTCACGCCCTCGGCGCATCGAGCCCGGACGGTGTCGATTTCTACGCCGCGGCCACCAAGCTGTTCCTGTCGCAGAGCCTGCTGGTCAACGCCACCGTCCGTGCCACCCGTGCCAATCAGCTCGGGCTGCTCGGTTTCGGCGGCGATAGCAACGATGGCTACAGCGCCCAGTTCGAAGGCTCGATGGCGCTGCTGCTCAGCCGCCGGCTGGCGGTCGGCGGCGAGGTCCGCACCAAGCCGGACAATCTGCGTTTCGCCCATGAGGGGCCGGCCTTCGACGCCTTCGTCGCCTATTTCTTGAGCAAGCATCTCTCCCTGACGCTCGCCTTCCTGGATCTCGGTCCGATCGCTCGCCAGGGGATCCAGAACGGCGGCTACCTCTCCCTGCAAGCCGGATTTTAGTGAGGAACCCGCCATGCGCACAGGCCCGCTGCTCTCGTGTCTGGTCCTGCTCGGTGTCGCCACCTCGATGCCGGCGGCGGCACGTCCGACCCTCTACGACCAGCTCGGCGGCCGCGACGGCGTCGCCCGCATCACTGACGCGGCGATGACGCTGTACTTCACCGATCCCCGACTTCGCAGCGACTTCGACAATGTCAACCGCGATTGGCTGCAACCGCATTTCGCAACCTTCCTCTGCCACGTCACCGACGGTCCCTGCCTCTACAAGGGCCGCTCCATGGCGGCATCGCACAAGGGCCTGCATATCGACCAGGCCCGCTTCAACGCCGTCGTCGAGGATCTGCAGGCCGCGATGGATCGTGCCGGGGTGCCGTTCCGACTCCAGAACCGCCTGCTCGCCAGGCTGGCACCGATGGAGCGCGATATTGTCACCCGTTAGGGGCCACCCGCCGATGGCACGGTCTACTCTCCTCCTCGTGAGCGTCCTGTGCGTCGCCACTCTGCCGGCGCTGGCGGGTGCGCTGACGGTGGTGGCACAGAAGGGTCGTGCATTCGAGACGCGGCAGATCTCGATCGAACGCGGAGGTATGGTGCGCTTCTCTAACGAAGACGAGTTCAGCCACCAGATCTTCGTGCAGTCGCCCGGGTTCTCCTACGAGTCCGACGAGCAGGAGCCGGGGCATAGCGTGGATGTCACTTTCCCGAAATCGGGCACGTTCGAAGTGAGGTGCCATATCCATCCGAAGATGTATCTTCGGGTCGACGTGCGCTGATCCGGACGATGTCGATCCGCTCCAAGATCCTCGCCGGATGCATGGCACTGACCCTGCTGACGGGCCTGCTCGGAGTCTTCGCCCAGGTCGCGGAACGTCGCCTCGGCGGCGTGGCGCTGGACATCTACGACAACGCCTTCATGGCGGTCAGCTATCTGCGCGAGGCCCAGGTCGACTTCTCTCGCCTTGCTGCCAATGCCAATGCCAGTGCCAATGCCAGGGGGCCCAGGCCGGCCTCCGCAAGGTCGGCGGCGCTGTCGCAGGAACTGCTCGATGATCTGGACGTGGTGCGCGAACGCGCGATGTCGGCTGCCGGCCGTAATCAGGCCAAGGCGCTGCGCGGCCGGATCGTGACGCTGCTGACCCGGCCCGCCGACGACGCCGCTGCGACGGCGGCGGCGCAGAACGCGTTCGACGAGCTCGTCGAGACCTTTGCCGATGACGGGTTTCGCTATCGCCGCGGCGTCAGCCGGATGGTGGCGGCGCAGATACGCGGAACCTGGATCGCGATCGTCGGCAGCCTGCTGGCAGCGCTCGCGATCACCGCGCTGATCAGCCGCATGATCACGCCGCCGGTGCGGCGTGCGGTGCGGATCGCGCAGTCGATCGCCGCCGGTCGGCTGGACAACCCGATCGCGACGGGAGGCCGCGGCGAGACGGCGGATCTGCTCCGCGCGCTGTGCGTGATGCAGTCCAGCATCGCGTCCCACATGGCGCGGATCCGGACGCTGATGGACGAGCAGGCCGCCAGCTATGCAGGGGAAATCGCGGCCCAGAATGCCCAGATGCAGGCCGCACTCGGCAACATGAACCAGGGGCTATGCCTGTTCGGGACCGACGGCAGGCTCAAGGTGGTGAACCCACGCTTCGCCGAGATGTTCGGACCCGCGAGCATCGATGCGCGAGCCGACGACGTGCTTCGCGCGGCGGGATTGGAGGCGATGATCGACATCTCGCATGGCGGCCCACTGCAGACCTTCTCCTGTGAGCTCTCGGACGGCCGCAGCATCGCCGTCTCGCAACAGGCCGTCTCCGACGGTGGCTGGGTCGCGACGTACGAGGATATCAGCGAGCGACGCGCCGCGGAGTCGAGGCTCGCGCACATGGCACGGCATGATCTCCTCACCGGCTTGCCGAACCGGCTGATGTTTGCCGAACACATGCAGGCCGTCCTCGCCGCTTTGGGTGGCAGTCGCAGCGCCGGCCAAGGGCTGGCGGTCCTCTGTCTGGATCTGGATCGCTTCAAGTCCGTGAACGACTCTCTCGGTCACGGTGTCGGCGACGGCCTGCTGCGCATGGCGGCACAGCGCCTGCTCGGCTGTGTCCGCGCCGGCGATCTTGTCGCCAGGCTGGGCGGCGACGAGTTCGCCATCATCCAGGGCGCGGCCGAGCCGGATGGCGTCGCTCAGGCAGCCGCCGCGACCATGCTGGCGCAGCGCGTCATCGAGGCGCTGGGCACGCCGTTCGAGATCGATCAGCATCAGGTGCTCGTGAGCGCCAGCGTTGGCATCGCCCTATTGCAGGACGGTGCTGCATCGGAGGCTGACGCAGTCGGTCCGGACGGGCTGCTCAAGCGCGCGGACTTGGCCATGTATCGTGCGAAGGCCGGCGAGCGGGGCTGTTTCTGCTTCTTCGAGGCGGAGATGGACACGCGCATGCAGGAGCGGCGCCGGCTCGAGCAGGATCTGCGCCTCGGCGTGCTGGAGCAGCAATTCGAGCTGTTCTATCAGCCGCTGATGGATAGTGGCTCCACGGTTTCCGGCTTCGAGGCGCTGCTGCGCTGGCGCCATCCGGTGCGCGGGCTGGTCAGCCCAGCCGTCTTTATCCCGCTGGCCGAAGAGGTCGGGCTGATGCCGGCAATCGGCCGGCTGGCCCTGCGCCGCGCCTGCATTGACGCCGCATCGTGGCCTTCGGAGCTGAAGGTCGCGGTCAATCTCTCGCCTCTGCAGTTCTGCGACCTCCTGGTCGATGAAGTGGCCGATGCACTCGAAGTCGCAGGCCTCTCGGCGCGGCGGCTCGAGTTGGAAATCACCGAGTCCGTGCTTCTGCAGGATGACGAGAAGGTGCTGGCGATCCTGCACTCGATACGAGCGCTCGGCGTGCGGATCGCGATGGATGATTTTGGCACTGGCTACTCCTCGCTGGGCTATCTGCGTCGTTTCCCGTTCGACAAGATCAAGATCGACCAGTCCTTCGTCAGCGGCATGACCGAACGGGAGGATTGTCTGGCGATCGTCCGCGCGGTAATCGGCCTCGGACACTCGCTCGGCATCGCGATCAACGCCGAAGGAGTGGAGAGTGCTGCCCAGCATGCCGCCCTGCTGCGCGAGGGGTGCGGCGAGCTGCAGGGCTTCCTGTTCAGCCGACCGCGTCCGGCGGCCGCGGTGCAGGACATGCTGCGCCAGTTCGGCTACGCGTCGGCGGCGTAGCCGGCGCGACCGCCAAGCCACGCCCCTGCCGTGAACCCGGCCGGCTTGGCCGCGCCGGACGATCCGAGTTCGAGCCCGCGACGATCCGCGCGACCTCGCTTGAGGTTCGGATCGAGCTCTATTCCCCCCAGCCGGTCACATCCTGACCGCCGAACACCATGCGACGGATCGCCGGCGCGGCCAGCCCCGAGGTGAATCCCGGCATCGGCATGCTTGCCCGATCGAGGCGGTCCATCTGGCTGCCGGTGAGGCGAAGTCCGGCCGCGGCGATGTTGCTTTCGAGCTGCGCCACCGTGCGGGCGCCGACGAGGGTCGAGGCGATGCCGGGACGTGCCAGCGTCCAGGCGAGGGCAACCTGCGCCGTCGGGCGGTCCTGCTCCAATGCCACGGCCTTCACCACATCCAGCGTGTCCCAGTTCCGGTCCACGAACTTGCTGTTCCCGAACGGGTTGGCGCCGCTCAGCCGTCCCGTGCCGCCGGTATCCTTCCGGTCGTATTTCCCGCTCAGGAATCCCCCTGCCAGGGGACTCCACGGCAAGACACCCATGCCGGCGTCTCTCGCTGCTGGAATATGTTCGCTCTCCACGTCTCGCGCCACGAGGGAATATTCCACCTGGATCGCGATCGGGCCGGGGATGCGCCGTTCCGCGGCGATCGTGGCTGCCTTCGTCGCCAGCCACGCCGGCATGTCCGAGAAACCGTAATAGCGGATCTTGCCTGCCCGGATGAGGTCGCCCAGCGTCTGGACGATCTCCTCGACGGGGGTGACGCCGTCCCAGATATGCATCCAGTAGAGATCGATATAGTCGGTCCCGAGCCGCTTGAGCGATGCGTCGAGTGCTCGATGGATATTCTTCGATCCGGCGCCGCCGGCATTCGGGTTGCCGCCGCCTGCTCGGTGCGCCGTGAGCGGGCGGGCGGAGCCGTTGAAGCCGAACTTGGTCGCGAGCACCACGTCATCGCGTGAACTGCTCTCCTTGATGAATTGCCCGACGAGGCGCTCGCTCGCGCCGCCCGAGTAGATGTCGGCCGTGTCGATGAAGTTGCCGCCGGCATCTCGGTAGGCGTCGAAGATCGCCCGCGACGTTCGCTCGTCGGCGCCCCAATCGCCCGGCCCGAACGTCATGGCGCCGAGAGCCAGCGGGCTGACGACCAGCCCCGAGCGGCCGACGGTGCGAAAATTGACCAGCGACATGCCATTGCGACTTTCGTAGCGTTGAGTACGGAATGCGTGCGCTTCGATCGCGGGACGGTCAACCCGCTTCGTGGTGGCCCTCGGACACCAGCGCCGCGTTCGATCTCACGTTGCAAACGAGAGTCATTCTCATTAAGGTTGTCACGAGTTCGCCGGAGGAGTCCGATGATTATCGATAACGGATCACGCATGGCGAGGGTGCCGCATCGCCCGGCCTATTTTCTGGCGCTTTCCGTGACCCGTCGTGCGCTCGACGATGACCCGGGCTGCCCGGCGCAGCACGATGAGCGGTGGTCGGACGCCGGGACCCGGTTCCGCCAAGCGCACGAACGGATGCTTCGCCATCAGCCTGTCGGGCTGATGACCGCGACGGGGAACTGCCTCTCGCTGACACGTCACGAGAGGCGACTGGTTCGGGCGATGGCGGCGGCGCAGGCCGACGATGCTTGGCTGGTGGACAACCTGATCTTCTCGCTAGCACCCGGCCGGCTCGTCAGGCCGTTCTTGGTCCACGCCGTCACGACGCTCGCCGCGAGCCTTCTGGCGCTTGGATGCCACCTGCCGCTGGCGACCGTCTCGGCCGCTGCCCTCAGCGTGGCGCGACTGCACGGCACCGATTTGAGCCATGTCGCGGTGCGGTGGCTACGCACCTGATACTTCGGGCCGCCCGAGGTAGGGCCTGCTATACCGCCGCCCGCAGCCGTGGCGGCCGGGGTCCGAGCCCTCGATTAGTCGGCAGAGCCGGCGGTGGTCGTATCGACGCTGAAATGTCCGCACCAGTTAGTGGATGACACCACCGGCCACAATCCGTGAGCCTCAGCGCTCGGCTGCGTGACCGGCGGATTGTACCGGCACAGGCCACCATCGGCCTGCAGCTTGGCATGGTCATCGAAGAACCTGCAGTTGGTGCACGCGGCGTCATGGCTCTGGGTCATCGACATGGTGCAACTCCTAGACGGCGACAGGATCGCGCATGATAAACACTGAAGTTGCGTGACTGCAAATCTGTTCTTCCGGACGCCTCGATTTTGCGAATAGTTTGCATCTCTATTGAGATGGGAATGAATTGCAACGGCAAGCAGCCAAGTATTCCCGCCGAGGCTGGCCAGCCGGGATCGCCTCCGGCTCGGCCGTCGCGATGCGCTCCCTCAACCCTTCAGGCTGTCGCTCAAGGCCGAGATCGTGCGTGTCACTTCCGTCTCGGTGCCGACGCTGATGCGGATCCACTGGTCCAGCGGCGGGAACGGGCGAGCCACGACGATCCCGCGCCGCAGCAGGTCCTGCCGCAGTCGATCCGCCGGCCCCGGGCTGCGAAAGAACACGAAGTTGGCGACCGAGCGGCTATGCTCAAGGCCCAACCGGTCCAGGACCGCGGTCAGGCGTATGCGGCCGGCGACGATGCGGGTGCGCACCTGCCGCACCCAATCCTGATCGGCCAGGGCTGCGCCGGCGGCGGCGATCTGCACTCTGCCCAACCCGTGCGGGTCGCCGAAGCCCGCCGCCTGCAGCGCGGCTGCGAGCCGGCGAGGCGCCAGCAGGTAGCCGATCGGCAGACCGGCCAGGCCGTAGATCTTGTCCAGCGTGCGGAACACCGCCACGTCGTGGCCTTCGCGGGTCAGGCGCGCGGCGCTCAACGCCATGTCGTCGTATTCGAGATAGGCCTCGTCGACGACCACCAGGGCGCGCTGGGCGATACGCGACAGGAAGGCGTCGAACGCGGCACGGGCGCTGGCGGTACCGCTCGGGTTGTGCGGGTTGATCAGGTAGAGCGCCTTGGTATCGTGGCCCACGGCACGGTCGAGCGCGTCCAGGTCGTTGCTCAGGTCGGCGGCGAGCGGCACGCCGACGGCCACACCGCCCAGCGGTCGTGCGGCATCCACCAGTGCCGTGTAGCCCGGGACCGAGTAGACGAAGCGACCGCCGGTCGGCGCCTGCGCGGCCAGAAACAGGCCCAGCACCTGCAGGATCTCGCCCATCACGATCTGGCGGGGATCGATATCTTCCAGGGCCGCGATCTGCGCCACCAGCCGATCCGCCGCGTCCTCGCTGCCGTAACGGCTGACCTGCCGCAGCGTGTCGTCCAGCACGCGCCGGACGCTCGATGCGGGCCCATACGGGTTCTCGTTCAGCGAGAGCTGCGTCCGCAGCGGCGTACCGGCGGCGACGGCTGGATGGTGCAGGGCGGCGAGGCCGAGCAGGCCGCCGGCCTCGATCATGCGGCGTCGGGACAGGATGGTCATGCGTCGGCGTCCATGCTGGCGCTCAGAAGTCGTAGGAGAGGCGGGCATAATAGAAGCCGCCGTCGATGCCGATCTGGCTCGCGTCGCTGTCGTACGGCTCGGATCCGTCATAGCCGTTCTGCGCCGGGATCCGGGTCGGATAGTCGTCGAACAGGTTGTTGGCGCCCAGCGCCACGCGCAGGTGCCGAACCGGCCGGTAGCCGAGCTCGACATTCGTGATCCAGCGCGGCCGGTTGTAGAAACGTAGGAAGTCGGTGGTGGAAAAGGCGTTCGGTCCCTCGAAATAGGTCAGCGCGTCGATGGTCTCGCCGAAGCGCTGCTCGTGCAGCACCAGATCCCAGCGCGCCTCGTGCCAGCGGCCGCCGACGGTGATGCGGTTCCTGGGCGTGCTGGTGGTCAGGTAGGCGATGTTCTGCGCCGTCAGGTCGGCGGCGCCGTTGGCCAGGCTGTTGGCATGGGTGATGCGCGTATAGTTCGCGTTCAGCGACGCGTCCCAGTCGACGACGCCCAGCTCCGTGCCGCGCCAGCGACCGAGAGTCGTGCTGTAGGCCAGCGTCACGTCGACGCCGCGGGTACGGGTGCTGGCGGCGTTGGCGAAGAACGAGGCCGACACGTCGTCCGACGCGAGCTCCGGCGAGACGGCGATGCCCTGCAGGCGCAGCGCGTCGATCGCGAGATCGCCGGACGTGCCCGGGCCGCTGACGATGCGGTCGCGGATCTGGATCTGGTAGCCATCGACCGTGACGTGCAGCCGCTCGACCGGGTTGAGCACCACGCCCGCGGTCAGGTTGGTGGAGCGCTCCGGTTCCAGGGGCGAGGCGCCGAGCAGCCGGGACGCGGCGGAATTGGCGGCCAGCGTGCCGCTGGCGCTGTCGGGCCCCACCGCGAGCGCGCTGTAGTACTCGTCGGCGAGGCTGGGCGCCCGGGTGCCGCTGCTCAGCGTCGCGCGGAGCGCCAGGGCGCGCGAGACGTCGTAGCGGGTCGAGATCTTGCCGTTATAGGTGTTGCCAAAATCGGTGTAATGCTCGAAGCGTCCCGCGAGGTCGACCTGCCAGGCGCGCGTCAGGTGGGTTGAGAGGTCACCGTAGGCGCTGTAAACCACGCGCGCGTGAGGCCCGGCGTCGCTCGGCAGCAGCCCCGCCTGCGCCTGGCTGCCGCCGTACAGGTACGAGGCCGGGCTGCCGACCCCGGTCCCGTAGGTCTCGAAACGATGCTCGATGCCGCCGGCCAGCGTGATCGGCGACCACCAGAAACCTAGCTGGACGTTGCGGCGAAGGTCCAGATCGTCGGTCAGCAGCGTGCTGGAGAAGTTCGCAAGATGGATGCCGGTGGGCGTCGCGCCGGTCGCCTCATACAGGGCGATGTTGGCGCTGTTGCGCAGGTTGTCGTCGAGGAAGTCGCCGCCGTAGGTGGAGCTCAGGTCCCAGTTCCAGCCCAGCAGGTCGTCGCCCTTCAGCCCCAGGGCCGCGGAGAAATCGTTCTCGAACGTGGTCTGGTGCGGCGTGAAGCCGCCGGGATAGAGTGCCGGCAGCCGGGTCGGCAGGCGGTAGACCTGGTTCACGTCGGTGAAGCGGTAGGCATAGGTGTCGGTGCTGTAGAGCTGCACGCCGTCGGCGAGATCGAGCCCCGCATTGACACCGAGATCGTAACGGGTGCTGGCGGGATCGCCCAGGATCTTGGTCACCCGGGTGCCGGTGCGGTCGTCGTCATCGTCGCGGACGGTATGGTCCTGGTGACGATAATCGACGCTCAGATCGACGAAGCCGTTCGGCCCCAGTCTCGCCGACTTCTCGCCCCCTGCCTGCACCACGAAACCGTCTCCGGCTTCGGTCTGGCCGATCTCGCCGGAGGCGATGCCGCCGCGGTCGGTCGATTTCAGGATGATGTTCACGACGCCGGCGATCGCGTCCGAGCCGTACTGCGCCGCGGCGCCGTCGCGCAGCACCTCGATATGATCGATCAGCGACGGCGGGATCAGGTCCAGGTCGACCGGTGTCGCGCCGTCGGCGAAGCCGTCGATGAAGATGAACGACGAACTGTGCCGTCGCTTGCCGTCGACCAGCACCAGCGTCTGGTTCGGGTTGAGCCCGCGCAGGCTGATGAAGTCGGTCGGGGCGCCGTCGAAGATGCCGACCGCGGGCGCGGTGACCGAAGGCAGCAGCTGCACCAGCGCCTGGGTCGCGTTGGTCTGCCCGGTCTCGGCGAGGTCGCGCGCGGTCACCACGTCGACCGGGGACAGGCTGTCGCGCGCCTTGCGACGCGGCTCGCGGGTGCCGGTCACGATGACGGCCTCGCCGTTGCCGGTCGGCGCTCCCGAGGCGGCGGCGGACGCCGGGGGCGACAAGGATCCGGCAGCTGCGGGAACGGCAGCCTGCTGCGCATGCACCGCGGGCGAAAGGATCACGAGCCACACCAGGTTGAGCGCCGCCCGATCGGAGCGAAAGATGCGTCGACGCATGATCGGGCGGCTCCGGCGGTGTCGCAGACGTTCCGCACATGCCACGCTGATTCACTCGTCGCAACTGGGCACGGAGATTAGTCACGGCGCCGAGCTGTTCAATTCGCGGCGTCCCGCCATGATCGCATCGAGACCGGCAGCGCCGCGCTTCGACCGCCGTTTTGCAGTGCACAATCTCTCGTTTGTTGATCATATGTTCAGAATAAATCGTGCATCTGTTCGGTCAAGGAAGCGGCAAGCCTTCCGATCGGCGCGGGTTCAGCGGGAATCTATCTCCAAATTGAGACGATCCAAGCCGCGCAATCGTGCATGCTGTTGACATCTGCGCCGGTTGACGCATCTTCCTCGCCGAGAGGCAATGCGGCAACGTGCGTGTGTTCTCGTGGGAGGAAGCGGCATGAACCGTGTGATCGATGATCCGGATCGTGTGACCGAGGGCAGCTTGTCGGGGGTGCTGGCGGCGCATCCGGATCTGCTGGTGGCGACGGATCATCCGCGCGTGCTGCGCAGTGCGGGCGGCCGTCCCACGGGCCGCGTGGGCATCGTCACCGGCGGCGGCTCCGGCCATGAGCCGGCGTTCCTCGGCTATGTCGGGCCGGGGCTGGTCGATGCGGTGGCGGTCGGCGAGGTATTCGCCTCCCCGACGGCGAAGAGCTTCCACGCCGCGTTCGGCGAAGCCGATGGCGGCCAGGGCGTCGCCTGCCTGTACGGCAACTATGCCGGCGACAACATGAACGTGAAGATGGCGGTCAAGCTCGCCGCCAAGGACGAGGTCGCCGTGCGCACCGTGATCGCCAACGACGACGTCGCCTCGGCACCGCCCGAGGAGGCCGACAAGCGGCGCGGCGTCGCCGGCGAGATCGTCATGTGGAAGGCGGGCGGCGCGCGCGCGGCCGAGGGCGCGGAGCTCGACGCGGTCATCGCCTCGGCGCAGAAGAGCATCGACAACACCCGCTCGATCGGGATCGGCCTGTCCGCCTGCACCATTCCGGCCGCCGGCAAGCCGAACTTCTCGATCGAGCCGGGCACCATGGAGGTCGGCATCGGCCATCACGGCGAGCACGGCATCGCGGTGCTGCCGGTGGCGCCGGCGCGCGAGATGGCCGCGATGATGCTTGATCGCATCCTCGCCGACCTGCCCTTCGAGGGTGAGGATGTCAGCGTGCTGATCTCCGGGCTGGGAGCGACGCCGCTGATGGAGCTCTACCTGCTCTACGGCCATGTCGACGCGATGCTGCGGGCGCGCCGCATCACCCCCACCCACCGCTTCGTGGGCAACTACTTCACCTCGCTGGAGATGTCCGGCGTCTCGCTCACCCTCACCCGGCTCGACGGCGAGCTCGATCGTCTGCTGCGCGCGCCGTGCCGCTCGATCGGCCTGACGGTCGCCGGCTGAGGAGCCCCAGCATGCAGAGCATCACGCTGAAGGACGCGGCTCCGGTCACGATCGAGATCGCCCAGAGCATCGTGGCCAACCAGGCGCTGCTGTCGCAGATCGACGGCGCCACCGGCGACGGCGACCACGGCATCAACATGGCCAAGGGCTTCCGTCTGGTGATCGAGCGGCTTTCGGACGGCGGGTTCGACCTGCGCCGGGGGCTCGCCACCATCGGCGACACCCTGCTCGGCGACATCGGCGGCTCGATGGGGCCGCTGTACGGCTCGTTCTTCACCGAGATGGCCGACGCGCTGGAGGGTGTGGACATGCTCGACCGCGCGCGGCTCTCCGCGATGCTGGCCGCCGGCGAGGCGGCGATCGTCGATCTCGGCGAGGCCAAGCCCGGCGACAAGACGCTGATCGACGTGCTCACCCCGGCGCGCGCGGCCTACGACGCGGCGGCCGCCGACGGCCAGGATCTCGCCGGCTGCCTGCGGGCGCTGCGGGCGGCGGCGGCGGCGGGGCTGGAATCGACGCGCGACATGGTCGCCCGGCTCGGCCGCGCGGCACGGCTGGGCGAGCGCTCGCGCGGCAGCCTCGATGCCGGCGCCTGCTCGTGCGAGCTGATCCTGCGCGCGCTGGCCGACGGGCTGCTGTCGCGGCTCGAGACCGCCTGATCCTGCCAGAGGAGACCGTGATGGATACCCTGAGCGACACCACCAAGGCCGACGCGGCCCGGATCGGCGCCGTCGATCTTCCTCGGCGCATGACCGCCGTGGTGGCCTACGAGCCGGGCGACTACCGGCTGGAGGAGGTCGACGTGCCGCGCGCCGGCCCCGACGACATCATCATCGAGGTCGAGGCCTGCGGCATCTGCGCCAGCGACATCAAGACCTTCCAGGGCGCGCCGTCGTTCTGGGGCGACAACAAGGGCCAGCCGCGCTACGTCAAGGCGCCGATGATCCCGGGCCACGAGTTCCTCGGCCGCGCGGTCGAGCTCGGCGCCAACGTCGCCGCCCGCGGCCAGTACAAGCTCGGCGACCGGCTGATCTCCGAGCAGATCGTGCCCTGCGAGCACTGCCGCTACTGCACCCGCGGCGAATACTGGATGTGCGAGCGTCACGACGTCTACGGCTTCCAGAACAACGTCAATGGCGGCATGGCCAAATACATGCGCTTCCCCAAGGAGAGCCGCACCCACAAGGTGCCTGACAGCATCCCGCTGGAGCGCGCGGTGCTGGTCGAGCCCTATGCCTGCTCGGTGCACGCGGTCAATCGCGGCCTGATCCAGCTCGACGACGTCGTCGTGCTGTCCGGCGCCGGGCCGCTGGGCCTGGGCATGGTCGGTGCCGCGCGGCTGAAGAACCCCTCGAAGCTGATCGTGCTCGACGGCAAGCAGGACCGGCTCGACCTCGCACGCAAGTTCGGCGCCGACATCGTCATGAACCCGTTCAAGGAGGACGTGGTGCAGGCGGTCAAGGATCTCACCGACGGCTATGGCTGCGACGTCTACATCGAGGCCACCGGCCATGAATCCAGCGTCACCCAGGGGCTGAACATGATCCGCAAGCTGGGCCGCTTCGTCGAGTTCTCGGTGTTCGGCCACGAGGTCACCGCGGACTGGTCGATCATCAGCGACCGCAAGCAGCTCGACCTCTACGGCGCCCACCTCGGCCCATACTGCTACCCGCTCACCATCGCCGCCATCGGCGACGGCCGCCTGCCCACGGACGGGGTCGTCACCCATACCCTGCCGCTGCGCGACTTCAAGCACGGCTTCGAGCTGATGAAGAAAGGCGAGCAATCCATCAAGATCGTTCTGATACCGGAGTAGGTCGTCGAGGATCGGCCTTGCCGCGGCACCTGGGTCTGGGGCCGCGAGACGGTATCGGGAGAGAACGATGAGCGAGCGGCAGCAGCCCGCGGCACCGAGTTTCCAGCGCGTCACACCCGCCCTCCGGCTCGCCGTGGTCTCGGGTGCGGTGGTCGTGCTGCTCGCCGCCATGGCGCTCGATACCAGGGTCGTCAAGATCGGCTCCCCGGCCGACATTCACTCCGACGCCTTCTCCCCGGCCAGCTACGGCAAGTCGGAGTTTCCCAAGGTGCAGTCGACGATCGAGAAGCGCGCGGTCGACGCCGCCACCCTGGCCGCCGCCCTGGGCAAGGATCAGGCGGCGGCCGAGAAGCAGTACGGCGTCACCGCCGATACCGGCTCGGAGATGCCGGTCAGGTTCACCGGCAAGGCCGGCAAGCAGGATTCCGGTGTCTACGACGTGGCCATCGACGGGCTGCCGGACACGGTGCACGTCACCGTGCAGACCGGGCCCGCGATCGACGGCACCGATCTGCGCGACGCCACCGGGCTGATCACGTTCGGGCAGTTCAGCAACCAGATCGAATACCAGAATGCCGGATCGGCGCTCAACACCGAGATGAAGAAAGAGGTGCTCTCGAAGGTCGATACCGGCAAGCTGACCGGAAAGACCATCTCGGTGATCGGCGTGTTCGCCCTGACCGATCCGACGACGTGGCTCGTGACACCCGTGAAGCTGGACGTACGATGAGTGCGGCATCCGACACCGCGCCGGCTGGCGGAAGTGCGGTGCTCTCGGCCCGCAACATCGCCAAGTCGTACGGCAACACGCATGCCCTCAAGGGGGTGAACTTCGACATCCATCGCGGCAAGGTCACCACGCTGTTCGGCGAGAACGGCGCAGGCAAGTCGACCCTGATGAAGATCCTGTCGGGCGTCACCACGCCGACCTCGGGAGAGATCGACCTCGACGGTCGCCGCGTCAGCTTCTCGTCGACCGTGGAGGCGCGCGAACATGGGATCTCGATCATCCACCAGGAGCTGAGCCTGGCACCCAACCTCAGCGTGCGCGACAACATCTTCCTGGGTCGCGAGCTGCGCCAGGCGACCGGTGTCGATTTCGCCGAGGAGGCCCGGCAGGCCAGGGCGCTGATGGAGGATCTCGAAGAGGATATCGACCCGATGACCCTGGTCGAGGACCTGCGTCTCGGGCAGCAGCAGATTGTCGAGATCGCGCGCGCGCTGTCGGTGGACGCGCGTATCCTGATCATGGACGAGCCGACGTCGGCGCTGAGCGCCACCGAGGTCGAGGTGCTGTTCAAGGTGATACGCGACCTGAACGGCCGTGGTGTCTCGATCGTCTACATCTCGCATCATCTCGAGGAGGCGCTGCAGATCACCGACTACGCGGTGGTGCTGCGCGACGGGGCGATCACGGCGACGGCCGAGGCGAAGGACATCGACCTGCAATGGATCGTCCACAACATGGTGGGCGATCATTTCGATCGCGGCTCTCCGCCGGGCGGCTACGCGTTCGGCGAGATCGCCCTCTCGGTCAGCGAAGTGTGCGTGGCGAATAGTTCCGGATCCGGCGAGCTGGTCGTCGACCATCTGTCGCTCGACGTCCGGGCGGGCGAGATCGTCTGCATCTACGGGCTGATGGGCGCCGGGCGTACGGAGCTGCTGGAGTCGATCGCCGGCCGCGTGCCCATGGTCGACGGGCAGGTCTGGCTCGGCCGCGAGCGGATCGCGCGATCGAGCATCGCCGAGCGCATCGCCAAGGGCTTGGTCCTGGTGCCGGAGGATCGTCAGCGCGATGGGCTGGTGCAGACGATGTCGGTGGGCGAGAACCTGTCGCTGGCCAATATCGGCGCCTTCGTCAGCAGGGTGCTGACGTCGCGGCCGCGGGAGCGGGCGCTGGTCGACGCCTCGATACGCGACGTCCACATCAAGACGGCAGGCGGCAGTGCCTCGATCGGCTCGCTCTCCGGCGGCAACCAGCAGAAGGTGGTGATCGGCAAGATGCTCGCGACCCATCCCAAGGTGCTTCTGCTCGACGAGCCGAGCCGCGGCATCGACATCGGCGCCAAGGCCGAGGTGTTCCGGCTGCTCGCAGAGAAGGCGGCGCATGGGCTCGCCGTGGTGTTCTCGACCTCGGAGGTTCAGGAGTGCCTGAGCATCGCCCACCGGATCGTCGTGATGCGCAGGGGCAGGATCTCCGCCGAGTTCGGACCCGACGCCTCCAAGGAGGACATCATGGCGGCCTCCGGTGAGGCCGTGGTGAGCTGACGACCAACATCAACCAGAGTCCTCCCCGCACCATGACACAGACCAGCCTATCCTCCAGACGCCCGGGCCTCGGCACGCTCTTCAGCGATCTCGACTTCGGCAGGCTGCTGCTCGAGGGGCGGGCGTTCTTCGCCCTGATCGTCATCGTCGTCGTGTTCTCGGTCCTGTCGCCGTACTATTTCTCGCTCAACAACTTCCTGACCATGGCGTCCCACGTCGCCATCTTCGGCATCCTCGCCGTCGGCATGCTGCTGGTCATCCTCAACGGCGGCATCGACCTGTCGGTGGGCTCCACGCTCGGGCTCTGCGGCGTCATCGCCGGCTTCCTGATGCAGGGCGTGACCCTCGCGGCACTCGGCGTCACCCTGTATCCGCCAGTCTGGGTGGTCGTGATCCTGACCTGCGCGCTCGGCGGCTTCGTCGGGCTGATCAACGGCGTGCTGGTCGCGCGCTTCAAGGTGCCGGCCTTCGTCGCCACGCTGGGGGTGATGTACGTGGCGCGCGGCGCCGCCCTGCTGATCACCAACGGCCTGACCTACAACAATCTCAGCGGCAAGCCGGAACTCGGGAATGCCGGCTTCAACTGGCTCGGCTTCAACCACCTGCTCGGCATCCCGATCGGCGTGCTGGTGCTGGCGGTGGTCGCGATCGTCGGCAACGTCGTGCTGAGCCGGACCGCCTTCGGTCGCTGGCTGTACGCCTCCGGCGGCAACGAACGCGCAGCCGAGCTCTCCGGCGTGCCGGTCAAGACGGTGCAGGTCTCCGTCTACGTCCTGTCCGGCATCTGCGCCGCCGCGGCCGGCCTGATCCTGTCGTCGCAGCTGACATCGGCCGGACCGACGGCGGGCGTGTCATACGAGCTGACGGCGATCGCCGCGGTGGTCATCGGCGGCGCCGCGCTGACCGGCGGTCGCGGCAATGTCCGCGGCACGATGCTCGGCGCCTTCGTCATCGGTTTCCTGTCCGACGGACTCGTCATCATCGGTATCTCATCGTACTGGCAGACGGTGTTCACCGGTGCGGTGATCGTGCTCGCGGTGCTGCTGAACGCCGTCCAGTATCGCCGTCGCCCCAAGCGCAGCCGCTCGACCACCAGCCGTCCGGCGTCCGCCCCGCAGCCGGGTTAACCACGCAGGCCGCGTCGGCCTCTAAGCTCGATCAAGCGGCAACCCTGCCTCCCGAAAGGAAACATCCATGTCAAGAACGAGAACATCGCGCGCGCTCGCCGCCTTCGTCCTGGTCGCTCCGGCCATGGCGGTGCTGTCGCAGCCGGCCGCGGCCGCGGGAGGGGCCATGTCGATCATCGTGAACGATCCCTCGAACCCGTACTGGCTCACCGAAGGAAAGGTCGCCGCCGCCGAGGCGACGAAGCTGGGCTACAAGGCCAGCGTCAGCGCCTCGAAGGGCGACACCAATACCGAGAGCAACCTGATCGACACGGCGATCACCAACCGCTCGGTGGCGATCATCCTCGATCCCGCCAACGCCAGCGGATCGGTGGGAGCCGTCAAGAAGGCCATCGCCGCGAACATCCCGGTGTTCCTCGTCAATGCGGAGATCAATCAGGAGGGCCTCGCCAAGGCGCAGCTGGTCTCCAACAACGCGCAGGGTGCGGCACTCGGGGCGCAGCGCTGGGTGAAGGCGATCGGGCAGAAGGGCAACTACGCCGAGCTGCTGGGCTCCCCTTCCGACAACAACGCCGCGACGCGGTCCAACGGCTACGAGACGGTGCTGAGCCAGTATCCCGGGCTGGTCAAGGTGGGCGCGCAGGTCGCCAACTGGGACCGCACGCAGGGTCACGACAAGATGCAGAACCTGCTGCAGGCGCATCCCGACATCATCGGCGTGATCAGCGGCAATGACGAGATGGCGCTCGGCGCGATCGCGGCGCTGAAGGAGGCGGGGAAGCTCTCGAGCATCAAGGTCGGCGGCTTCGACGGGTCGCCCGACGCGGTCGCCGCCATCAAGTCCGGCGAGCTGCAATACACCGTGCTGCAGCCGGTCTCGATCTTCTCGGCGAAAGCCGTGGACGAGGCGGACGCTTTCCTCAAGACCGGCAAGACCGGTGCGGCGACCGAGAAGCAGCTGTTCAACTGCGTCCTCATCACCAAGGCCAACACCGCGCGCTACGTTTCCGCGTTCACGCTGCGCAAGTAGGACGCACCATAGCCGGCCGCTCCGGCGGCCGCGACGCCACCGCCCAGGCTCAGAACGTCATGGTGGCGCTTCCGAACACGGAGCGCCCCGCCTGGGTCCAGTACAGGGGAGAAGCTGAGGCGACGGTGTAGCCGGCGAGGCCGTCGATCTTCTGGCTGTCGAGCAGGTTGAAGAGCTGTGCCCGCAGCACGATCCGGGCGGCATGACCGAGCGGCAGCGTCGTGCCGGCGGAGGCGTCGAGCTGGCCGTAGGGCGCGATCCATTGCTGCCGGCCGACATCGCCGTAGGAGCCGCCGGTCCAGTGCTCGATCAGCGAGGCGCTCAGGCTGTCATGGTCGAAGATCAGCCCGGTCGAGAACGTCGCCTGGGGCGTCGTCGGAGCCGGGCCGCTGACGCCGCCCGCGCTGCCGGCCTGATGCGCCTGATTGAGCGAGAGGCTGCCATAGAGGCTCAGCGCGAAGCCGAGCGGCTGGAGACCTTCCGCCTCGATCCCGCGATAGGTCACGCTGCCCTCGCCGTAGTTCATGCTCTCGCCGCCGACGGTGCGCACGCCGACCGCATGGTCGAACAGCACCTCGTAGAGGTCGGCGGACAGCGTGCCGCTCCGCCCGCTCCAGGTGGTGCCGATCTGGAAGTTCCACGTCTGCTCGGGCGAGAAGCTGGCGGAGGCCGGTGCCGTCACGTCGAAGAACTGGAGTTGCGGCGCGAGGAAGCCGCGCGCGATCTGCGCGTAGAGAGTCCAGCGTGCGGCGAGATGCGCCCGCGCGCTGAAGTCGGGCAGCGCCGCGCCGAAGCTGCGGTCGATCCGGGTCGGCAGCCGGGTGCCCTCCATCACGGGAGCGGAGACGGCGCGGTCGAACCAGGCGCCCTTGAGCCCCAGCGTCAGGCGCAGCCACGGCGAGGTCTGCCAGTCGAGCTGCGCGTAGGGCTGCAGCGTCACCAGCGCCTCGTGCTGCAGGCGATCGATCGCCGCCGAGCCGGCAACGCCCGGCACGGCGGCGAGAACCGGGTTCGCCACGTCTCCGGCCGTGCGGTCGGTCTCGATCAGGCTGCGGGAGTTCGCCTGCCGCTCGATCCACAGGCCGGCTTCCAGCACGAGGCCGGCCGGAAGCGCCTGCGTCATCCGCAGGATGTCGCCCCAGGCCCGCAGCCCGTTGCGTCCGGATTGTCCGGGAACGTTACCCGGTCCGCGCGAGGTGCCGTCCGGCGTCTCGCCGTTCGGGTCGAGGCCCTGCTCGAAGTGCCGGTCCAGACCGTACGTATACAGGGTGTTCGACAGGCTAAGGTCGGATGTCGGCGCGGTATCCACCGCGGCATACGAGATGTCGGTGTGATAGACGGAGCTGTTGTAGCCTTGGTAGGCCTGGGAGCGCGGACCGTCGTTGAGCGCGGTGGCGGGCCCGAACGCCGCGATCTCAGCGCGCGTGGCGCCCGGCGGCTCATTCTGCACGGTGCGGCTGGCATTGCTCACCAGCGTCAGCGTGGTGGCGGATCCGAGCGGCACCAGCAGCTTGCCGAACACCGTGCCGCGCCGCTGCGCTGCCCTGTCGAGTGCGCCGTCGCTCTGCGCCGCCTCGGCGTCCAGGGTCCCCGCCATGCCGGCGGGAAGGCTGTCCGACCCGGAGTCCAGGCGGACGCCGCCGGAGCGCGTCGCGAAGGAGCCGAACGCCAGCGAAGGCGAGACCGTCGCCGTCGTTGCGACACCGACCGAGCGCAACGCCACGGTGCCGCCGAAGGTCGCATCGCCGATCGTGGTAGCGTCTCCGGGTCCGCGATCCACGCTGACGCTCGAGAGGTCGCGGGTCACGAAGTAGGCAGAGCTGTGATGGGTAAAGTCGTCGCTGTCGGCGAAGGGGATGCCGTCGAAGGTGACGTTGTACTGGCCGTCGGTGAAGCCGCGGATGGTGAGGATCCGCACCTCGCCGAGCCCCGGACCGTTGGGCGACACGTCGATCACCGACGGCGTCAACCGGACGGCGTCGTCGTAGTTTCCGCCCGACGCGACGTAGCGATCGAGTGCGGTGCGGCCCACGACAGAGGTGGGCTGTGCGGCATCGAGCGGCGAGGCGCTGGGCGCGGGCGGAGCGGCACCGGAGGCACCGTCCGCATGCACGGTCACCAATTCGGCCGGCTCGTCCGCCTGTGCGGGTGAGGCGCTGCCAGTGAACCCGACGCTGGCTGGCACCATCAGGGCGAGGCGAAAGGCGAGTGAGCGGCGAGACATCGCCGCCGTCTAGCGCACGCGCGCGAGCGAGCCTCGTGAACTTACGATGAAGTCCCCGAGGGCCCGGCCTGCCCGGACGCGATGGCTATCAGGCCATCTGCTGGCGGAGAAAGGCGTGCACGAAGTCGGGCAGGTGGCTGCCGAGCCAGTCGCCCATCTCCTGCTCTTCCTTCATCGACTGCTGCAGCACCGCGACGTCCTCGCTCGCACCCGCGGCGTCGGCCAGGGTGAGGAGCACCTTGTAGGAGGCGATCTCGTAGCCCTTGAAGCCGACGGCGGCGAGGACGTTCTTCAGTACCTCGTCTGAGGCGGTGACGTGCGCGAACCCCGACACCGTCGCCACCGTCCCGGCGACCGCCTCCTTGGCGATCGAAGCCTTGGTGTCGCGCTTGGCGAGCAGATCGTCCAGCCTCGCGGCCTGCGTGGTGGAACTCTGCATCTCCTCGCGCATCTTCGCGTGAAGCTGGGGATAGGGTTCCATCCGGCTGAGCTGGTTCTTGACCGTGCCGATCGCCTGCGTCTCGACCGCGTGCTGGTTGCGAAGCCCGACCAGATAGACGTCCATCGCCGTTTTTGAATCAGTCATGCCACACTCCATCTAGGACGACGCAACGTGACCTTCGCGCGATAGATCCGGTGCGCCCTGTCACGTTGCTGTTTCCAGATCATGAGGCGAGATCATGAGACGGGCCGCGCCTTCGGCGGTCGATGCAGCGACCGTGACGGGCTGGCTGCGCCACCGATGACCGCATATCCTGCGCGTTGATTGAGCGGCCCGTGAGCGCGCACGAGTTCGCGTCAGACACGGTATCGCCGGAGACCGCGACCGATGCCTAACCCCGTGCAGTCCGCCGTCCGTGCCGCGATCGAAGGAGGTGTCGAGCGGATCGCCGCCTTCAACCGCAGGCGTCTGTCCAGGACCGCGACGCCGTTCCTGGTCGGCATCCACGCGCCGATGAGGTCAGAGCGGACGCTGCACGACCTGGCGGTGACGGGATCGATCCCGCCGGGCCTCGACGGCCGGTATCTGAAGATGGGCGCGAACCCGGTCAATCCCGATCCCGCCGGCCAGCATTGGTTCCTGGGCGACGGCATGGTCCATGGTCTGGCGATCCGCGACGGCCGCGTGCTGTGGTATCGCAACCGCTGGATCCGCTCGCGTATCGCCGCCGCCGGCCTCGGCCAGGCGCCCGCGCCGGGACCGCGTCGAGGGCGCAGCGACACGGTGAACACCAACGTCGTCGAGATCGGCGGGCGCGCCTTCGCCCTGGTGGAGGCCGGCAGCTTTCCGGTCGAACTCTCCGAAACCCTGGAGGAACAGCGATACAACCCGTTCGACGAGACGCTCGGCGGCTCGTTCAGCGGCCATCCGCACCGCGACCCGCATACCGGCGAGCACCACGCGATCGCCTACGACGGCAGCATCTGGAATGCGGTTCGTCACGTCGTCGTGTCGCACGAGGGCAGGGTCACGCGCGACGTGCCGATCGCGGTCCAGCACGGTCCGTGCATCCACGACGCGGCCTTCACGGCGCGGTTCGCCGTCATCCTCGATCTTCCGGTCACCTTCTCGATGCGCGCCGTGCTCGGCGGACACGTGTTCCCGTTCCGCTGGAACCCGGCGCACCGTGCCCGGGTCGGCCTGCTGCCGCGGCAGGGTCACGACGCCGACATCCTCTGGTGCGACATCGATCCCTGCTTCGTCTTCCACGTGTCCAACGCCTTCGACGACCCGGACGGCCGGGTGATCCTCGACGTCATCGCCTATCCCACCATGTTCGACTCCGGCGGAGCGGGTCTCGACGCCGTCGGCCGCTTCGAGCGCTGGACGATCGATCCGAGGGCGCGGCGTATCGACCGTCGCGTGATCGACCGAACGCCGCAGGAATTCCCGCGCATCGACGAGCGCCGTTCCGGCCAGCGCTACCGCTATGCCTATACGGTGTCGGTGCCGCCCGACGGCGACCCTCAGCTGTTCGGCGCCACCATGCTGTTCAAGCACGATCTCGAGACCGGCGACCGCCAGGTGCATGATTTCGGCGACGACCGCGTACCGGGCGAGTTCGTGTTCGTGCCGGCGACGGCGAGCGCGGACGAGGATGAAGGCTGGCTGCTCGGCTTCGTCATCGACCGGGCCGCGGACGCCACCGAGTTCACCATCCTCGACGCGCGCCGCTTCGAGGCGGCGCCGGTGGCCACGGTGCGGCTGCCGCACAGGATACCGCCGGGTTTCCACGGCAACTGGTTCCCGGGCTGAGGCAAGCCTTGGGCGCTGCCCTTGACCTGCTGGGGCCGGCCGCCCCAGGCCCCGGTCAGCGGAACGCCCAGACCAGCCACGCGGCGGCGACGCCGGCGAGGATCGCGCCGGCCAGGCTGCGCGTCGCCGCCATCACGACCACCGTGGCGGCCGCGCCGACCCACTGCACCGGGCCGCCCCGCACCACGGTCGGCACGACGTAGGCGACGAACAGCGTGCCGGGCAGGTTCTGCAGGAGCGTGGCCATCCGAGGAGTCGGCGTCACCTGCCGGAACAGCAGGACGCCTGCGGCACGACAGCCATAGGTGACGATCGCCATGCCGGCGATGGCGAGCAGGGTCGAGGCATCGATCCCGCTCATGTCGCGGGCCGAGGCGGGCGCACCACGCCGGCGGCGCTGCCGACCACGGCGCCGGCGACGATGTGCCAGTAGGTCCCGGGCAGGGCGCGCGATACCAGCAGCGCCGTGGCCGCGGCGAGCAGCCAGGGCAGCGCGTCCCTCTTGCCGCGCCACATCGGCACCAGGATGGCGACGAACGCCCCGATCACCGCGAAGAAGATCGGATGCCCTGGCGGCAGGTGCAGGGCGGCGCCGGCCAGGAAGCCGGACGCGCTGGTGAGCACCCACCACATCCAGAGGATCGCGCCGGCGCCGAACAGGAACCCGGCATCGCGCTCGCCCGACCGCATGGCGGTGATCGAGAGCGCTCCGATCAGGTCCGTCATCACGAACAGGCTGCCCCATAGCCGCCAGCCGCGCAGCCGGCCGAGCCAGGGCAGCAGCGGAGGTCCGACCAGCACCATGCGGAGGTTCACGGCGAGGCAGGCGAGGCTGGCGGCGAGCACCGGCGCCGGGTGCGCCCAGGCGCTCAGGGCGAGGATCTGACCGGCGCCGGCGAACACCGCGGCACTCATCAGCGCGGTCTCCGCCAGCGACAGGCCGTGCTGCTGCGAGATCACGCCCGTCACCAGGCCGTACGGCGTGAGGCCCGCCACCAGCGGCAGGCAGCGCAGCATGCCGCGACGGATGCCGGGGGCTGCGAAGCGGACCGGGGATGTCGTGGCGTCGCTGACGATCGGTGCCCTAGCCATCGTCGGAGGCAAGTCGCGCCGCGCGCGCGAGTTCCTGACACGCCGCACGTCGTGGCCATGTCAGTTGCGGATGCGGTGCAGTGCCGGCAGGCCCAGTGCCGGGTTGAGCTCGATGTCGAGCATCAGCCCTGCCTGTACCGCATGATCGATGCCCGGGAGGATCCGCTTCGCACCCAACTGGTCGGGATCGAAGATGTATTCCATGTAGGGTGTGGTCGTGATGCCGGGTGCCAGGTTGAAGCCATAATTCGCCTCGATCAGCGTCTCGGCGCCGCTCCACTGGTTCAGGTAGCCCTCCTGGTTCAGCGTCTCGTTCATCGAGCGCACGGTGCTCCTGTTCCACAGGAAGCTCTGCACCGCGAGACCCGCGGAATCGCGCGGCCGCGCCTTGAACGGGCCGGAGTCGAACAGCCCGGCCACGATCCCGTCGCGAGCCAACCCGTCTCCCGAGGTCAGGAAATTGGCGGCACCGAACAGGGTGAGACCGCGCGTGTCGCCGGAGGCCGACCAGACCATCTGCTGGAGTTGCAGGTAGATGCTGGTTCGGCCACGACGCGGCCGCGCCGCCCCGCCGTGGATCGGGCGGTCGAAGCCCTGCTGATCGCGGATCGGGTCGTCGTAGAGCGAGGTGTCGTAGATGAAGCCGATATCGAAACGTCGCGGGTGACGGTCCGACGACAGGTCGGTGCGATAGCCGGCCTCGAGAGGAATGAACTCCCCCTCCGCCTTGTCGAGGCCCCAGTCCGGTCCGGGCCAGCTGTTATGGTTCGTCGCCTTGATCCAGGGCTCGACCTCCCAGATACCGCCCTTGATGTAGGTGTCACGTGTCGGCTTCACCAGGATGCGTGCCCCCCAGGTGGAGGTCGTGAAGGAGGATGGGGCGCCGTCGATGTTGAAGCTCGTCGGCGTCGAGCACAGGAAGGTCGCGAACTGGCAATAGAGCTCGGAGCCCTCGAACTCGCCGCCCTTGGGATTGGAGCGGCCGGCCAGGATGAACAGATGCCCGCTCAGCAGCGCTTGATCCCAGGTGAACTCCCGCAGCTGCAGCCCGTCATGGTTGCCCCAGTTGTTGAGGAAAGACCACTCCGCTCCGTTGTACTCCTGGGTCTGTCCCTGACCCGAGATGTCGTCGGCGATCAGATGCACCTGCGCGCCGGCGACGCCCGCGATCCTGTCCATGTCGAGGTTGGCGCCGAGCAGCGTCCAGTTGGTGAAGAACGAGCCGTGCTGCAGACCTCCTGCCGTCACCCCGCCGTACTCGGCGATGTTCCAGCCCGTGACGTAGATCCCGCGTGCGGCGAGGCGGCTCCCGACCGCCCTGTCGGCGGGACCCTGCAGGGAGAACAGGTACGGCTGCGCGTCGCTCGACGTCGCGCCATGGCCAGTGGTCGAGGGCACGCCGCCGCTGGCGTCGGGCGCCGGCGTCAGCGCCGGAACCGACGGCGCGGTCGGCGCATGCGCCTCGTTGGCGCCGGGAGCGTCTGCCGCGGCAGCGAGCGCCGCCGCGGCACGCGTGACCAGCAGGGCGCCGACCACCAGATCGGCCAGCAGACGTGCCGCGCTCCGCCTGCGGCGGCGCGCTGCGCTGCGGACCGGCCTCGTCCGCATATGCGCGCCTACTCGTCGTCCAAGAAATGCAGCATCGCGTCGTCGAACAGCTTCGGATCCTGCAGGAAGGCGAAGTGGCTGACGTTGGGCAGGATCAGCAGTCCGGCCCGCGGGATGAGGGCGGCGATCCGCTCCGTGTGCTCGCGCTTGATCGCTTCGTCATGGTCGCCGTCCACCACCAGGACCGGCGACCTGATGGTCGCGAGCTGCGCGTCGGTCCAGTTCGGCTGGTCTGCCCACATCTTGCTGATCTGCTCGACGAAGCTGCGATATTGACCCGGTGTCGCGGAGTGGCCGACATACTCGTCGCCGGCCCGCTTGATGAAGGCGGCGAAGGTCGGATTGCGCTCCACCCCCTGCTTCACGCCGGACACGTCGGTGTTGGCGGCGAACGCGAACACCCTGCCGATCCGGTCGGGGTGACGCATCGCGAGGTCGAGGCCGATGATCGCGCCGTCGCTCCACCCGACGACGTCGATCTTCGGCAGCCTCAGGGCGTCCAGCAGCGCGACCACGTCGTCCGCCATCAGGTCGTATCCGTAGGGACGCGAGTCCCGGGTGCTGCGACCATGGCCGCGACTGTCCATCACCACCACCATGTGATGCGGCCGCAACGCCCGCACCTGATTGCCCCAGTAGTCGGCGTTAGCGAGCCCGCCATGCAGCAGGATCACCGGCGTACCGTGGCCGTAGATCGCATAGTGGATCCGGATGCCGTCGACGTCCGCCTGTCCGCTGCGGGCGCTGCCGATCGGCGCCGGGGTGGGCGGCAGTTCCTGCCAGCGCTCTGCCGCACCGACCGTCGAGGGCGACAGGATGAGCAGCATGACCAGCAGCAGACGACGCATGACCTGTTCTCCACCATCGGACGACCAGCCTGCTGCGGCCGGCACCTGCGGCGCGCTCATCGCCCAGAATTCGCGCCGGAGCAATCGGACGCCGACGAGGACGGGGCGAACGTCTCGATCGGTCTCGCCGTGCGCAAGATCCTGGACCGGCCGCGCAGATCGGCGTGTCTTCCCTGATCTCGCCGAAGTGCGCGCGCGACAGCGGCGCCGTCGGAACCGTCCGCGTCCGGGTGCCGTTGGCCAGCCTGCGCGACGAGAAGCGCCCAACTGAGGTGACGACATGGCTGATCAAGAACTTAGAATGCTGGTTGCGCAGGGTTTGCAGGCGTTGCAGGCGGGCGGCGAAGTCGCGAAGACAGCCACCAGTGAGATCCAGGCCGACGCCAGCCATCCCGACCTGAAGGCCGCCCTGCAGGCCGGCAACAAGACGGCGGAGCAGTGGGCGCATCGCATCGCCCAGGCGCGGCGGGAAACCGGTGACGCGGAGGATACCGGAAACCCGATCCTCGAGGCGCATTTCGAGGTCAGCAAGAAGATACGGCACAACGCTCCCGACGCGATGAGCCGCGACCTGGGGATCGTCGCCGCGGGCCAGCTCGCCCTGCACTACTGGATCGCCTCGTTCGGAACCCTCGGCAACTACGCCGCGACGCTGGGCCTGACGCAGACCGAGCAGAGCATGCGGACCTCGCTCGACGAAGCCAAGCAGGAGGACCAGCAGCACACGGCCCTCGCCGAGAAGATGCTGGAGGCGGCGTAGCCCCAGCGCCAGCGGCGTCTATACCCGGGCGCCGACCGCGCCCGGGTTACTCGCTGGAGAACAGGCGGACGGCGGTCGAGCCTACGGCTGGTCGTCCAGCCTGTCAGGGGCGCCGGCCGCTCCCAGTCGCCAGTATCCTGCGGCCCTGATCTGGCCTCGGGATAATCCCCGCTCCCCGACTAGGTAGCTGCGAAGCCGCCTCACCGTCTCGATCTCGCCGGCGAGCCACACGTAGGTATCGTCCTTGGGCAGCTCGAGCTCCCTCAGGGCCTGTTCCAGCAGCACCGGCGTGCCGGGCGGCAGGCCATCGCGGCGGAGCCATCTGATCGTGGCGTTGGCGGCGGTCGGCAGGCGGCGCTCCTCGTGGCCATTCTCGACCTCGATCAGCGCCAGGGCGCGCGCGCCGGCCGGCATCTCCTCCAGATGTCGGGCGATCGCCGGTAGCGCGGTCTCGTCCCCTGCCAGGAGATAGGTGTCGTAGCCGTCAGGGGTCAGCAAGGAGCCGCGCGGACCGCCGATGCGGATCCGCTGTCCGGGTGCCGCCTGCGCGGCCCAGCTCGAAGCCGGGCCGTCACCGTGGATGACGAACTCGATGACCAGCTCGTGTCGTCCCGGATCGAACCAGCGCGGCGTGTAGTCGCGGACCTCGGCCGCACTCTCGCCGCTCGCGATCCCGACTTCGCCGCCGCCGGGGAGGGACAGCGGCCGCTCCTGACCTGCTATCGGGAAGAACAGCTTCACGTGATCGTCGGCGGCAGCCGAGGTGAAGTCGGCGAGTTCGTCGCCGCTGAAGGTGATGCGGCGTATCCGCGGCGAGAGTTGCTCGACACGGGCGACCTGGACCAGGCGCAGCTTCGCATGATGACGTATGCGCAGCGGCATGTGGCGGACGTGGTTCATTGGGATCTCCGCGTTGTTGGTGCGACAGCGTGATTTCCGATGCGGCCCTTGCTCTTCGCCTCGGACGATGGCGGCACGGTCACGTCTGCCTGCTCGAGGTCAGGTCGAGGATCTCCGCGGTGGTTCGCTCCAGGATGGCCGCGATCTGTCTAGCCTGGACCGGCGTGCAGTCCCGCATGCGCATCAAGGCGTGCTTCAAGCCGTGGCGCGCCCGGTGCAGCTCGTCCGCGGCCTTCGGATCGAGCGCGTCCAGGCCGGCAAAGGCTTCCCGAACCTGTTCCATGCGCCCGCCGATACGGCCGAGGGCATCGAGCATGGCGGTGACGCCGGGACGGTTGGCTTCCAGGTGGGCGCGACCCTGGTCGGTGATGCGGTAGAGCTTGCGGTTGCCCTCGGTCTCGACCGCGGCGTGTCCGATCTCGTCGAGATAGGTCAGCGCCGGATAGATCATGCCGGGGCTGGGCGCGTAGAAGCCGCCCGACCTCTCCTCGATGGCGCGGATGAGTTCGTAGCCGTGAGCGGGCCGTGTCTCCAGCAGCGCCAGGATGACGAGCTGGAGGTCGGAGGCGGAGAGCTTGCGCCCGCCCGGCACGCCGCCGCCCATGAAGCCGGGCTCGCCGCGGCCGAAACCGAAGCCGCCCGAGCCGCGGCCACGGCCGACGGCGCGCATCATATGGTGGAGGGTGTGGAAGTTGTGAGGATGATGGCTGTCTTTAAACATATCTTAAGATAGGTCTAGTGATAGCTCATCGTCAAGTGCTGATCCCGGCCTGCTGCCGGCTGGACTCTCCGGGCGACCTTCGGCACCGCCTGCGCGTTGCGACGCCGGCCGTGGCACTCCAGCCTTGCGGCGCGCCCGGGCCCGCAGGCGCCCGGCATCTTCGGCTTGAGGTGGCCGGATGGCAGACCGAGCGGCACTCCCGGGATCAACGACTCACGGCCGGCAGCGGGTTCGCGCAGGGAAAGCGCATCGCGGCCGGCAACGTCACGGCCCTGCTCGAAGCCGTCGTCAGGCTCGGGGATCGTGCTGCCCGAGCATCTCGACCTGTTCGAGAAGGGCACCGGGAAGAAGCTCGACTTTTCCTATCCCGACCCGCAAGGAAGCGCCATCGCACGCGCCCTGAACGCCGGCAAGATCGAGCTCGGCGCGACCCACACCTATGTCGAGCTGTTCGCGCGCCACTTCGTCGACCTGACGCCGAACGTGGCGTTGACCGCCGCCCGCGACGGCAATCTCCAGATGGGGCCGAACACGGAGGATCCCCCCTCCGTCGTCGAGGCTACCGCCTTCGCCGAAGCCCTCCGAACCGCTCTTCACCCGCGACCTCGCCGGCATCACGGAGATGCAGATCCTCACCGCGATGATCGCGATCAAGGGCATCTATGCGCAGTACGGCGTCAGGCGTCTCAACCATGGCATCGGCTACAACACCGCCGCGATCGAGCTGCTGCTGCCGACCTTCGGGGCCACGCTCGGCCTCAAGGGCGGATCGCCACCCACTGGGGCGCTCAATCCGCATCCGACGCTGATCCCGGCGATCGAGTCTGGCTGGGTCAAGCAGATCCACAGCTTCGGCTCGGAGGTCGGCATGGACGCCTGCATGCGGCCGCGGCCCGACATCTACTTCACCGGCCGCAACGCCTCGATGAACTCTAGCAGGATATGTTGCCAGGTGGCCGGCCTGTATGCGACGGACATCTTCATCGGATCGACGCCGCAGATCGACCTTCAGGGCAACCGCTCGACGGTGACGACCGATCGCGTCGCGGGCTTCGGCGGCGCGCCCAACCTGGGCTCGGATCCGCACGGATGGCGTCATCCAGCGACGCGTGGCTGAAGGCCGGGCGCGAGACGGACCACGGCGACCTCCGGCTGATGCGCGGCCGCAGGCTGGTGGTCAAGCTGGTCGAGAGCTTCAGCGAGAGGATGGTCCCGGTGTTCGTCGAGCAGCTCGACAGCCTGTAGCTGGCGCCGGTGATGATCCACGGCGACGACGTGACCCACATCGTCAGCGCGGAGGGCATCGCCGGCTTCACGGACGTCGGTCGCAGGCGCGACCGCACCATGGCCGAGAGGCTGCGTGAGCGCGACATCATCCGCCGGCCGGAGGATCTCGGCATCGATCCGCCGGACGTCCATCGCGGCCTGCCCGCCGCGCATTCGATCAAGGCCCTGATGCACTGGTCGGGGGAATTTCCACGCCCCGCCCGGCACGTTCCGGAACTGGTAGGAGACGCAGACCATGCTGACCATGAGGTTCGAGCACGAGGCCCGGCAGCAACTGCCGGGCGACAGAGACCAAGCCATCATCGGCGTCGTGGCGTCGAGAAACCTGGAGGTGCTGCTGGAGCGTTGCCTTCCCGGCGCGGCCTGCGAGGTGGTGACCGCGACACCGCTGCGGGGCTACGACGAGATCTGGCGCGCCGTGGTCGAGGCGTTCGTCGAGCGCTCCTCTCCCAAGAGCCTGCGGATCTCGATCAATGACGGGGGTGCTCGTCCCGATAAAATGCTGCTGCGTCTGCTGCAGGGCAGCGCCTTGATGGACGCCGCATGATCGACATGATGCTGGGGTTTCGGTAGCATTGGAACCGAAACTGCATTTCAGCCGAGCCCGAGCCTCACTGCCAATCTTTTGGAGATTATCGCTGCGCTGTTGGCGGCGTCAGGCCGGGCGCCGAGCCACAATGTGATTCTCAGATCTGCCGAAGAGCAGTCCGTAAAACCGCCATCATGTCCTTGAGACCTTCGGTGGTGTCCGACACTTGTGGCACTCGCTCGGCGGCGGCGAGGTGCTGACTTGAGATGAGCACGATCACCTCGCGCATCGCCGCGCATACAGCGTTTGCCTGCTGGATCTCGTCGAGGCAGTAGCGATCCTGTTCGATCATCTGCTGCAGCCCGCGAACCTGGCCCTCGACCCGCCGCAGACGGTTCAAGATGGGTTCGCGCTCCTCCGACGTTCGATGCAGCAGAAGGCGCCCGTCGACAAACTCGCATTCCACGATTTCGAGATACTCCCCCGGGGTATCCTGGCCAATGCTTCGGCGTTGTGCGTGCTGCTTAACGCAAACAAACCAGGGGCATTTCATGTTCTACCATGACAAACGCTTGCAATACCCCGTCAAGGTCGAGACGCCGGATCCGGCATTCGCCCGCATGCTGCAACAGGCGATCGGCGGCGTCGAAGGCGAGATCCGCGTTTGCATGCAGTACATGTTCCAGTCCTGGGGTTCGCGTGGGCCGAACCCGAAGTACCGGGACATGCTGATGCATAACGCGACCGAGGAAATCGGCCATATCGAGATGCTCGCGACCGCGGTGGCGATGAACCTGGAGAAGGCGCCGACCGAGTTGCAGGAGGAAGGTGCCGGCGGCGGCATCGTCGGCACCATCATGGGCGGCGGCAACGGGCGCCATGCCATCGAAGGCATGCTGCACCGCCACCTGCTTTCCACCGGCATGGCTGCCTACCCGGCTAATGCCGACGGTGTGCCGTTCGACATGTCCCACATCTACGCCAGCGGCAACTTGGCTGCCGATATGTATTGCAACGTGGCGGCCGAAAGCACCGGCCGCGTGCTGGCTGCGCGGCTGCTTAATGCTACCCAGGACCCGGGCATGAAGGACATGCTGCACTTCATGATCGCGCGCGATACCATGCATCAGCAGCAGTGGCTGGCAGTGATTGAGGAGCTGGGCGGGATGCCGGGCGCGCTGCCGATCCCGAACAGCTTCCCGCAAAGCAAGGAAGATCAAAAGCACAACTACGACTTCTTCGACACCGGCCTGCAAGGCTCGGAGGCGCCTCAAGGTCGGTGGACCCATGGTCCGTCTCTGGATGGCAAAGGCACTTACAGCGTGTTTAAGAACGTCCCCATGGGCCAGGTGCCGGACCTCGGCCCGGCCCGGCCCGACAGCGGCGCCGAAACCCAGCAGATCGGCTGATCGGCTGCAATTAGCGCTACGTGAACCCTGGAGCGTCCAGGTCATCGAACCTGGATGCTCCATCGCAATGCAGGAACCTATCCAGGCGATGATAGCCTCGTTGAGGTAAACCCGTGTGGCAGGCTGGCACGGGACGCTTTGTCCGTCCCATTAGGGTTAGTTCGGACTTCTGGAACGACACCGCTCTCGGGGTCCAGGCTCACGACTCATTGCGGCAGCCAGAACGTGATGGTGGCTGCGATGCAGATTGCCGAGAAGACGGCGTGTGCGCACCGGTCGTGGCGCGTCGCCACGCCAGCGTCTTGTCGTAGGCCGGTGGCGCCTTCCGGTTCCTGGTCGGTGGGATGCAGGGCTCGATGCCACGCTCACGCAACCCTTCCCGGAACCTGTTGCCGTCGTGGCCGCGATCGCCGAGCAGCTCAGCCGCCGCAGGAAGCACAGGCAGCAGCAGGGCGGCACCTCTGTGGTCGTTCATCTGCCCTTCGGTGAGCATCATCACGACCGGTCGGCCGTGGCCGTCGCAAACCGCGTGCAGCTTCGAGTTCAGGCCGCCCTTGGTTCGTCCGATGCACCGCGGAGCACCTCCTTTTTGAGCAGGCTGGCCGCGGTCCGATGCGCCTTGAGATGCGTGCTGTCGATCGTCAGCCGCTCCGGAACGCCCTGCTCGGCGACCAGGGCGGCAAACATCCGGTCGAACACCCGAGGCGGCTCCACCGGATGAAGCGGTTGTAGAGCGTCTTGTGAGGGCCGTAGCCCGGCGGGGCATCCTTCCACTGCAGGCCATTGCGGATCACCTAGACGATCCCGCTGACGACACGCCGATCGTCGACCCGAGCGAGCCCACGCGAACGTGGGAAGTGCGGAGCCCGACGCCTCATCTGAGCAACGGAAAGCAACACCAGACTGGACATCGGACACCTCCGATCCCCTATGCATCACACCGCATCGAGCCGCGTAAAGGATCCTGAGCCTAAAACGGTCGGTCGCCGTTCCTTCGGGTCAAAGCTGCGCGACCGGCCCTGCGCTCCGGTCCAAGTGACCCCGACCGGCTCCATGCGCTGCCGTATGGGATCTGCCAGCGCGGGCCTGCGCCTCGGACCGCGGCACAGCGCGATGCACCGGCCCTGGTCCGATCTTCGCGCGTCGTAAAAGCTTCATGATGTCTTCCGTTGTCCGCGGCGGTCCGACGCTCTAACCGTAGACCGAGCTTACGTGAAGCGAGACTCTTGGGGGTTGGGTTGAGCATCCGACTGCACCGCGCTCTGGCACGATCCAGTCCCTTCGCATTCACCTGCATCGCCGGTTTCTCCGGTTTCTGTGTCTATTTCTGCATGTACTCTTTCCGCAAGCCATTTGCCGCGGCGACCTTCGATCATGTTCCGGGCTGGCATCTGGCGCTGGACTACAAGATCGCCCTGATCATCGCTCAGGTCGTCGGCTACACCATGTCAAAGTTCATCGGCGTCAAGGTCATCTCCGAGATCAAGCCGCAGCATCGCGCCCTCGCGATCCTCGGCCTGATCGCGGTGTCCTGGTTGGCCCTCGTCGCGTTCGCCGTGATCCCGGCGCCCTGGAACCTGGCGTGTCTGTTGGCGAACGGCCTCCCGCTCGGCATGATCTGGGGCTTGGTCTACGGCTTCATGGAGGGACGTCGGGTGTCGGAGGCGCTGGCCTCCATCCTCTGCGCCAGCTTCATCCTTTCCTCGGGAGCGGTGAAGTCGGTCGCCATCTGGCTGATGCAGGATTGGCGTGTGAGCGAGTTCTGGATGCCAGCTACGACCGGTGCACTCTTCATCCCCCTGCTGCTGGCCTCGGTGTGGGTGCTCAGCCAGCTCCCGCCGCCGGATGCTCGCGACGAAGCCGAACGCGTGCGCCGGGCGCCGATGTCCGGTGCGCAACGGACTGCGTTCCTCAAGGATCATGCACCGGGTCTCGTCGCCATCATATTCGCCTACATGCTGTTGACGGCGTTCCGAGACTACCGTGACAACTTCGCCACCGAGATCTGGACCGCGCTGGGCTTCGGCGGCGAGGCATGGCTGTTCTCGGCGAGCGAGGTCCCGGTCGCGGCAATCGTGCTGCTCGGTATGGCGGCAGTCATTGCGGTTAAGGATAATCATCTCGCGCTGACGGTCATTCTCGGCATGGTGGGAGCCGGCTTCGCCCTGATCGGGCTCTCCACGTTGGCGTTCCAGGCTCACCTGATCGCGCCCCTGGTCTGGATGGTCCTGGCTGGCTCCGGCCTCTACATCGCCTATAACCCGATCAACGCGGTGCTGTTCGACCGGATGGTGGCGGCCAGCGGTACGGTCGCCAACGCCGGTTTCCTGATCTATGTCGCCGACTCATGCGGCTATGGCGGCAGCGTGCTGTTGCTTCTGTGGCGCAATTTCGGCCGGCCATCGTTGAACTGGTTGCAGTTCTTCGTCCTGAGCGCCTACGCGACGAGCTTGATCGGCATGTTCGCCACGACTGCGGCGGCCCTGTATTTCTACCGCCGCTCGACCCGAACTGCCACGCAGAAGCTGCAACGCGACGTATCCGGCCAGCCGATGCTCGCGTTGGATTGAACGATGACGTCGGCGAACGAGGAAGGGCTCCGCGTGCCTCGACATGCCCCAGCGCCGCCACCGGAGCTGCTGGACGATGGCGCCATCATCAAGATCCAGCTGGCCGGGCGCGCGTACCGGTTCCACGCCATCTGGCTGCGAGACAATGCTCAGGATGCCGCGACGCGCGATCCCACCAACCGTCAGCGGCTGATCACGCTGCTGGACATCCCGCATAATATCCGCATCCGCGCCGCGAGCTGGACCGGGCACGGCTTAGACATCGAATTCGCGCGCGGGAACAAGAGCGTCGAGTTCGACCTCGACTGGTTGCTGGCGCACGCCTACGACAAGCCGGCCCCAGCCGCCGCAGGGTGGACGGATCCGGTGTTGACCCGCTGGGACGCAGCTCTCGCGGAACACATCCCGAGCGACAGCTACGCTGCCGTGCGGGAAGACGAGGCCGCTCGACGAAACTGGTTGGCGATGGTCCGCCGATACGGCTTCGCCTGCCTCTCCGGATGCCCGCGGCGGGAGGGAATAGCGTGCGAGGTGACCGCCCTGTTCGGCTACGTACGCGAGACGAACTACGGCCGCAGCTTCGGCGTACGCACCAGAGCCAGCCCCAGCAACCTCGCCGACACCGACCTCGGGCTGCAGGCCCACACCGACAATCCCTACCGCGACCCTACGCCCGGCCTGCAGATCCTGGCCTGCCTGGAGAACTCGGTGGATGGAGGAAGCTCCGTCATCGTCGACGGTTTCAAGGTCGCTGAGCGTCTGCAGGCACACACGCCGCAAGACATCACCCTGCTGTCCGGCTACTGCGCCCGTTTCGAGTATAGCGGCTCACCGCGTGTCGTGCTCCGATCCAAGCGGCCAATCCTGGAGCTGAGCCCCGACGGCGAGCTGGTCGCGGTTCGCTTCAACAACCGCTCGGCGGCCGCTTTCACCGACATCCCGTTCGACGTGATGGCGGAATATTACCGCGCGTACAGGCGCATGGCGGAGCTGGTCGAGGATCCCGCTCTATCGGTGCGCCTTCGGCTTCAGCCGGGAGATCTTCTTCTCATGGACAATCTGCGCATCCTCCACGGTCGAGAGGCCTTCGGCAGCGTCGGCGACCGTTGGCTGGAGGGATGCTACGCCGATCTAGATAGCTTGCGATCAACATTGGCGGTCATGGAACAGGCGGAGGTCACGGGATGATCACCCGATCGGTAGATGAGCTCGGCGTGATCGATCGCCTCGAGGACATCTTCGAGCGGCGAGGCAAGGACGCCTATCTGGGTGAACCCGTCACCGTGGCCGAACACATGTACCAGTCGGCTGCACTGGCCCTGGCTGCGAATGCTCCGGACGTTCTCGTCGCAGCCGCTCTACTGCATGACGTCGGCCACTTCACCAGCGAGTTCGGTTCGTATACTCCCGACGACACGTTGGACCGCCATCACGACAGCGCGGGTGCTGCGATCCTGGAGGGCTTCTTTCCTGAACTCGTCATCGCCTGCGTACGGATGCACGTGAGAGCGAAGCGCTACCTCTGCACGATCGATCCGGCTTACCTGGACGGGCTCTCATCAGCGTCCAGGCATAGCCTCTCGCTCCAGGGCGGGCTGATGAACCACGAGGAACTGGCCGAGTTCGAGAAAGTGGAGTTCCATCGGGAAGCCGTGGCGGTTCGCATCTGGGACGACGGCGCGAAGAACCCCGGCATGCAGGCGGGTTGCTTTCAGGATTTCCGGCCGTTGCTGGAACGTGTCGTGATCCGAGCACCAGCGATGATTGCATCCGGATCATGACGCGGGCGCTCCGACTGCGCAGCGACGCTCGCGCTCGACCGGGAGCCGAACCCTTCGCCAACGTTACCAAAAGATGATAATTTGAAGACTAGATCGGGATCGTCTCAAATCGCTTCATCACTGACTAGAATTAATCCACCCCTTCACTTATAGCGGCGTCTGCGCCAACTGTTGAGGGTCAGACGATGCGAGCCCGCTACTTGCTGACGTGTGCTGTGTCAGCTCTGCTTGCCGGAGCGGCTCACGCCGCGACACCGGACGTCGCCACCGTCTCGAAGCCGAACAAGCCAACGAAGACTTCGGCATCGTCGAAGACAAAATTCCAGCCGGCGGCGACCTCGTCTTCGACCGGCCAGGACATCATCGTCACCGCACAGCGTCGCAGCGAGAGCTTGCAGAACGTGCCCCTGACGATCCAGGCCTTTTCCGGCAAGACGTTGTCGCAGCTTAACGTCAAGTCGTTCGACGACCTCATCCGCTTTACCCCGAACGTGACGTTCGGCAATAACGGTCCTGGCCAGGGCTCGATCTTCCTGCGCGGGCTGAGTGCGGGTTTCGCCGGCAACCAGTCGAGTGCCACGATCGCGAACTTCCCCAACGTCGCGCTGTATCTAGACGACCAGTCGATGCAGTTCCCTGCGCGCAACGTCGACATCTACGTCGTCGACATGAACCGGATCGAGGTACTCGAAGGCCCGCAGGGCACGCTGTTCGGCGGCGGAGCCGAAGCCGGCGCCATCCGCTACATCACGAACAAGCCCAACTTGGACAGCTTCGGAGGCCATGCCGAGGCGGGCTATGGTTTCACCGACCAGGGTGGCATCAACGACCACGGCAACCTGACGGTGAACCTTCCGGTCATCCCGGACAAGCTGGCCATCCGTGCCGTCATCTACGACGACCATCGCGGCGGCTACATCGACAACGTGCCAAGCAATTTCACCCGCGAGAACTCTGATCTGGGTAACTACTACTTCAACATAAAGCCGACCGCAGGTCTCTGTCCCAACGGGCAGCCGGCAGGCAAGGCCGGCTTCTGCGCCCTGCCGAACGCACCACAAGGCAACAACTTCTCGATCGCCAGAAGCAATCAGAATCCCACGGAATATTCCGGCGGCCGCGTCAGCGGACTCTATCAGGTGACCGACGACTGGAGCGTGCTGATCGCCGAAAGCATCCAGAACCTCCACGCGGACGGGATCTCGGCGGAGTATCCGGTGGGTTCCGACTTCCAGACCTTGGCGCCCTTGCAGGAGACGTCGTTCACGCCGACCTACGACCATGACAGCTTTGCGAACACGGCATGGACGTTCACCGGCAAGATCGCACCTCTCAAGGTCGTCTATACCGGCGGCTACATGGTCCGACACATCGACCAGCAGCAGGATTACGCGAACTACTCACGAACCGCCGCCGGCCAGTATTATGAATGCACCGGCGGAAGCACCGGATTCGGAACCGGCGCGCCGAGATGCTACTCTCCGGATGGCTACTGGCACGACACTGTCAAGAACACCCATCTGACCAACGAGCTTCGCCTCAGTACGCCCGATGATCTCCGTATCCGCGCCATCGGCGGCGCGTTCTTCGAGTCTTTCCGTATCTATGACGTCATGAACTTCGACTACAAGACGTCCCCGGCGTGCAATCCGGCAAACCTCGCCACGGCGCTCGCCGGCGGCCCGGCCTGTGTCGCAGACGTTCGCACCGCTCCCGGCTCGACCGCCAACGAGCCCGGCATACGCGGAGACACGACCGCCTTCGGCGAGGACACGCAGCGTGGCTACGATCAGACCGCCTTCTTCGGATCGGTAGACTACGACATCATCCCCAAAGTGCTCACGATCACGGGGGGAACGCGCTACTACCAATATAAGGAGTTCGAGGTCGGCTCGCAGTACGGCACCAACACGAGTTGCCTCGACGTGCCGAACGGTCAATGCGGCAGCGGCCTGGTGAACATCGACGCCGCGAAGGACCGCTCGATCTATACCGGCTTCAAGAACCGGGCGAGCCTGAGCTGGCACGTCAATCCGGTGACGCTGACCTACTTCACGTTTTCCGAAGGGTTCCGTCCGGGCGGGTTCAATCGCTCCGTCAGCGACGTGGCGGCCGGTCCCGACGGAAAGCAGTATCAGAAGCCGAACGGCTACGCGCCGGACTCGCTGACGAACTACGAGGTCGGCCTGAAGACCAGCCTCCTCGACCGGCGACTGCAGATCGATCTCTCCGCCTACGACATGGATTGGAAGAACGTCCAGTTCCTGTTCTTCAATCCGACCGAGCTCGGCAATACGACCTTCGGCGTCAACGGTCCGAACTACAACATCAAGGGTGCCGAGGCGCAGTTCTTCGCCCACGTGACGCGACAGCTCACGCTGAACGGTTCGGGCACCTTCAACCAGAACCAGCAGACCAACTCGCCTTGCCTGGTGGGCAACATCCCAGGAAACGCCTCGTTCGGCAAATGCATCACCCAGGTGGTCCAGACCGGCGTCGGCCTGGTCCCGTTCCAGAACCCGTTCGGCGCCGTCGGCTCGACGGCGGCGTTCTCGCCCAAGTTCCAGGCGAGCCTGAGGGCGCGATATGACTGGCTGCTCGGTCGCTGGCGTCCCTACATTGCCGCCGGGATCAACTACATCGACACGGAGTTCAACGAGCCGGCGACCTATGCCTCGGGCGTCAACGTGCTGATCCCGACCACGACCCTGCTGCGCTACAAGCAGCCGAGCTACGAGACGGTCGATGCTTCGGTGGGCTTCACGACGGGCCGCTGGTCGGCGGAACTGTTCGGCACCAACCTGACCGACTCGCACGCAAGCACCTTCACTTCGTCCGCCCAGTTTATCAAGTCCGAGGTGCCGATCAGGCCTCTCGTCGTCGAGCTCAAGGTGGGCGCGGATTTCTGAAGCTGAAGCTGGCCGATCGTGATCTAAACCGGATGGCAACGGCCGCACCCTAAGAAGATGCTCATGGATCTTGATGCACCGCCTTCGATCGAATCCGAGCTCGCGGGACTTCGACAGTTGCAGAAGGAAGGCCGCCACGCCGAGGCGCTGGATGCGGCGGAGCATCGGTTGCGCGACGTGCCGGAGAACCGCGACCTCCTCCTGCTGTCCGCGATGAGCCTGCGCTGTCTCGCCCGGATCACCGATGCACTCGAAGTGCTGGGACGTCTCGAGAACACACAGCCCGGTTTCAGCCTGCTGCACCAGGAACGCGGCCTGTGTCATGTCGCACTCAGGGATGCACAGGGCGCCGTCGACGCGCTCCTGCGGGCGGTCAACCTGAATCCAGCCTTGCCGACGAGCTGGAGGATGCTCGAAGGCGTCTATCGCATCGGCGGGAACTTCAGGGATGCGGCGACCGCGGCGGCGCATCTGGCGACGCTCCAGCGCCTGCCCGCCGAGGTGGTCGAGGCGACTTCCCGCTTCTTCAACGGCGAGCTCGGGATCGCCGAGCAGGTCACCCGCGCCTACCTCCTGAGGCACGGCGATCACCCGGAGGCGATGCGCCTGCTCGCCAAGATCGGTATGGCGCGCCACGTGCTCGACGACGCGGAGCTGCTTCTCGAGTCGGTGCTCGCGCTCGTGCCCGATCACCAGGCCGCCCGGCATGAATATGCTCAATGCCTGGTGCTCCGGCACAAATATCCGGAGGCGCGAGGGCAGCTCGAACGATTGCTGAACAGCGAGCCCGGTCACCCGGACTATCGCTCGCTGGCGGCGACGGCGGCGGTCGGTCTCGGCGAGCATGAGCGGGCGATCCGGCTCTACCGTGAGCTGCTCGCCGAAGCGCCCGGCTCGTCGGACGTCCAGCTCTGGCTCGGACATGCGCTCAAGACGGTCGGGCAGACGACGGAGGCGGTCGCGGCGTATCGCGCCGCCGCCGCGGCGCGGCCCGACTTCGGCGATGCCTATTGGAGCCTCGCCAACCTGAAGACCTATTGCTTCGAGCCGAGCGAGGTCGCCCGCATGCGCGCCGAGGAAGCATCCGCGAGGACCGCCAGCATCGATCGCGTCCATCTCTGCTTCGCGCTCGGCAAGGCGCTGGAGGACCAGGGCGAGACGGCCGAATCCTGGCGCTACTATCAGCAGGGAAACGCCCTTCAGCGAGCGGAAAGCCGCTACCGGCCGGAGATCCTGGAGATCAATGCGGCACAGCAGATCCAGATCTGCACGCGCGAGTTCTTCGCCCGTCGCCGAGGCTGGGGCGTCCGTGACCGCGATCCCATCTTCATCGTCGGGCTCCCCCGATCAGGCTCCACCCTGATCGAGCAGATCCTGGCCTCGCACTCCCAGGTCGAGGGAACCCAGGAACTCGCGAACATCCAGAGGATCGTACTCGAACTGCAGGGACGTGATCCGGATCTCGACGCCCCCCGCTATCCGGCGGTCCTGCGCGACATGGGCGAGCAAGACTTATCGTCGCTTGGTCGGCGTTACATGGACGAGACGCGTGCGTATCGCACCGGACGCGCGTTCTTCATCGACAAGATGCCGAACAACTTCCGTCACATCGGCCTGATCCGGTTAATGCTGCCCAACGCGACGATCATCGATGCGCGACGCGATCCCATGTCATGCTGCTTCAGCAACCTCAAACAGCTGTTCGCGCACGGACAGGAATTCTCCTACAGCGTCGACGACATCGCTCGCTACTACAGGCTCTATCTCGATCTGATGCAGCATTGGAACGAGACGTTTCCGGGACAGGTGCTGCGTGTGCAGCTCGAAGACGTGGTGGCCGATCTCGAAGGTTCCGTCCGGCGGATCCTCGCCCACTGCGAGCTTGCCTTCGAGCCGGCCTGCGTGAACTTCCACGAGAATCCGAGGAGCGTCCGCACGCCGAGCTCGGAACAGGTGCGACGACCCGTCTTCCGTGAGGGTCTCGAGCGATGGAGACAGTATGAGCCTTGGCTTGAGCCGCTCCGAGACGCCCTGGGCGATGCGCTGGTTCGATACCGTGCCTGAGAGCTGCGGGTGCGGGATGTCATGAACGAGAGCTATGACTTGGCGGTCATCGGCGCCGGCATCGTCGGCCTCGCGCACGCCTACGCCGCCGCCAGGAGAGGAAAGCATGTCCTGGTCATCGACCGAGACAAGCGGGCGAACGGTGCGTCGATCCGCAACTTCGGGCTGGTCACCGTCACCGGCCAGGAGCGCGGCGACGTCTGGACCCTGGCGCGATCGAGCAGCAGGATCTGGGACGAGATCGCGCCGCGAGCCGGGATCACGGTGGCGCAGAGGGGCCTGATCGTGACCCTGCGCCGCGCAGAGGCGGTCGCCGTGGCCCATGCGTTCCTGGATACCGAGATGGGCGAAGGCTGCGAATATCGCACCGCAACGCAGTTCCGGGACCGCCATCATCCACTCGCGGCTCGCGACGCGCTCGGTTTCCTGGTCAGCCCGCACGAGCTGCGCGTCGAGTCGCGCACCGCATTGCCGAAGCTGGCAGCCTGGCTCAGCGAGGTCCATGGCGTCACCATCTTGAACGAGACGGCCGTGTACTCCGTGGCACCACCGCGCATCGAGACTGCTCGCGGACCAGTTCGGGCGGACGCCGCGATCGTGTGCCCCGGGGATGATTTCGTCAGCCTCTTTCCGGACCGTATCGCCGCCTACCGACCGCAGAAGTGCCGGCTGTCCATGCTGCGTCTCGCCTCACCGGGGGTTCGCCTGCCGGCCTCCATGATGTCCGACCTCACCTTGATCCGGTATGGCGGTTTTGCCGCCCTGCCGGAGGCCGCGGACCTTCGACGCCGACTCGCCGCCGAGCAGCCGGCCCATCTCGCGCACGGCGTGCATCTGATCGCGGTGCAGAGCGCCGACGGCACCCTGGTGGTCGGCGACAGCCACCATTACGACGACCTGCCGAGCCCGTTCGCGCCGGCGGAGGCCGAAGCCTGCATCCTCGACGAGTTCCAGCGCGCGACCGGTGTGCAGCCACCGCCCGTGCTCGAACGTTGGGTGGGAACCTATCCCGTCGCAGATGGCCGCAGCTACTTCATCGACGCGCCACGAGACGATGTGCGCCTGGTGATGGTGACGAGCGGCATCGGCGCCTCGATCGGCTTCGCGCTCGCCGAGCGAACCATCGCCGGTCTGTATGGAGACGGCATGGGAGCCACGCGATGAGCTGTGCGATCAAGGCGGTGATCTTCGACTGGGCTGGAACCATGGTCGATTTCGGCTGCATGGCTCCGGTGGAAGCCCTCATCGGCGCTTTCGCCGCCCACGGCGTCGAGATCACGGCGGCGCAGGCGCGCCACGACATGGGACGGGCCAAGTACGACCATGTCGTCGCACTGCTGCACGACCCTTCGGTCACCGCCGCCTGGACGGCCGCTCACGGCGCCCCGCCGACGGCGGCCGACAGCAGATCCATCTATCTCATGCTCGAGCCGTTGATCGAGGCGGCAGCGACCCGCTGCGCCGAACTGATCCCGGGGGCTGCGGCGGTCGCGGCAGAGCTCCGTTCGCTCGGTGTCAAAATCGGCTCCGGCACCGGCTATACCCGCCAGATGATGTCCGGCATCCTGCCTCGGGCGGCCGCCCAGGGATATGCCCCGGCGCTTGTGGTCTGCGCCGGAGAGACGGCATCCGGGCGCCCCGCGCCGCTGATGATTTGGAAGGCGCTCGTCGAGCTCGATGCATGGCCCTCCCAAGCCTGCGTCAAGGTCGACGATTCGATCGTCGGCATCGAGGAAGGTCGCCTGGCCGGTTGCTGGACCATCGGACTAGCGGCATCCGGCAACGGAGTGGGCCTGAGCCTGGCCGACTACGACGCCCTCGAGCCCGCGGATCGGCGCGACCGCGTCGCTGCCTCCGCTCGATCTCTGAAGGCGGCAGGCGCAGACTATGTCGTTGACACGATCGCCGAAGTCGGACCCGTCCTGAGGATGATCGCATCCCGTGTCGCTGCTGGCGAGCGCCACGTCCGCTGACGACGGAGAGGCAGACGCAGCGATTGTGCGGTCCACATGCCGGCGATCTCTCGGTATTCCGAGGCCGACGCCGGCGTGGCCGTGACTCACAGCCGCAACAGCGACCGGATACGCTCTGCGACGGCGCGATCGACCGGGTTGTAGACGATCATCCCCAGGTCGGGCCGGCCATCGACCGCGAACCCGGAATTCCAGTTCGATCATGCCGAGCGTCGCATGGCGCAGGCGCTTGGTGCCCTCGCCGTGAAGGCGAACGTCGTTGCAGCGCCACAGGGCCTCGAACTCGGGGCTCGACGCGCAGAGCTCGGCGACCAGCTGGCCGACCTCTGCGCCGGCGCCGGCGCGCGCCGCATCCACCCGGAACGCCGCGACCACGAACCGGGCCACGCTCTGCCAATCCTCCTGGGCGCCTTCGATCATGACTTCGCGCACTTCGTGGAGAACTGCCGGAAGGACGGGCGCGCCATCGAGGCGATGGGTTCGGCCCTGGAGGGGTGGGATCGACCCATCGTCATCACGTCGAGCACCGCCATGGGCTCGGCCGGTGCGGGAGAGCCGGCGACCGAGGATCATTTCGATGCCGACCATCCGAACCCGCGCGTCGCGTCCGAACTGGCCGGACGCGCGCTGTCCGAGCGCGGCGTCAACGTCTCGGTGGTGCGCCTTTCCCAGATCCACGACACCAGGAAGCAGGGGCTGGTGACCGAGGTGATCGGGCTCGCCCGCAAGAACGGTGTTTCCGCCTATGTCGGCGAGGGCATGAACTGCTGGTCTGCAACGCACGTGTCGGACACGGCCCGCCTGTTCCGGCTCGCGCTGCAGCGGCGGCGGCCGGGCGCTCGCTATCATGCCACCGCCGAAGCCGCGATCCCGTTCCGCGACATCGCCGAGGCGGTCGGCCGCAGCGTCGGCGTGCCGACCAGATCCATGACGCCGGGCGAGGCGGCGGTCCATTTCAGCTGGCTGTCGGCCTTCGTGGGCAATGACATGTCGGCATCGAGCGCACTCACGCAGCAGCGGGTCGGCTGGCACCCGGTCGGTCCCGGGCTGCTCGCCGACATCGCCGCCATGTCGCGCGACGCCGCCTGACGAACAGGCTGCGGATCAGCGTCACGGCGCACGATCCGCGCGGCGCCTCGCCGTGGGCCCGTCGATCACCGGCCTCCGTCCCGCATCGCCGGTGCGTGACCGGCACTCCGATCGGTCAGGCGTGATGGACCGCCTTGCGCTCTCCCGACTGCGCCGCGCGCGCCACCGCCGCGGTGAGGCGCTGGTTGTCCGAGGCACGGTCGAACCCGGGCGTATGATGCGTCCCCGCCTCGATGTCGCGGGCGAGGCTCGCGTACACCTCGCCCACGTTCAGCGCGGCACCGAGCAGCCCGCCGGTGACCGCCGGCCGATCCGGAGCGTCGAACGCGGCGCTCGATGTCAGCGTGAGGTCGCCGGCCTGGACGCCGTAGGGATGGCCGCCGGTCAGCTTGAGCCAGCCATCGGCGCCACGCACCTCGAACTCGAAGCGGCCATCCTCCGGTGCCACGCCGCCCATCACCTGTGCCGCGAACGCGGCGCCGGACGACGTCTTGCCGAGGACGTCGACGAGATCGGCGACCTCGCGCGTCGTCGTCTCTCCGGTGTCCGCGACCAGCGGCGTGGGCCAGAGCGTCTCGGCGCGGGCGTCCACGTCGATGATCGCGCCGAGGAGCGCCTCGACCAGATCGAGGCTGTGGCCCGCCGTGATCGTCAGCAGGTTGGCGCCGGACGACGCCCTCTCGAAATAGAGGTATGACGAGGCGGTGACGGGCCCGAAGCCCGATGAGGTGGAGACGATCCGCGCGCTGAGCGGCTTGCCGATCTTTCCCTGCGCGATCATCTGCGCCGCCCGGCGGACGGAGGGGTTGAGGCGGCCCTGCAACCCGATCGCCGCATGGCCTGCGCCGGCGGCGGACGCGAGCATCGTCGTCTCCTGCAGCGAACGTCCGAGTGGGGCTTCGCAATACAGCGCCTTGCCGGCGTCCAGCGCGGCGAGGACGAGGTCGCGGTGATCGGGCACCTTGACCGCGATCGTGACGATGTCGATCCCCGGGTCGCGGATCATGGCGTACGGATCGGCGAACCACCGTCGCGCGTCGAACGCCGCGGCCGCCTGCCTCGCGCTCTCCTCGCGTCGGGTGGCGACGGCCGCCAGTTCCAGCTCGGCGAGGCCCTGGATCGCGGGGACATGCGAGACCGACGCCCAGCTCGCCTTGGCGTCGGCGCCGACGATCCCGACACGATATGTTCGCTGGCCCACTACATCACCCGCGTTTTCATAGTGATCGATACGGTGCTCGATATCGGCCGTTGCGACCGGATGTCAACAGATTTATAGTGCTCGATATGAATGCCGCGATCACACCGGCCGGCCGCAGGATGGGGCGGCCGCTATCGTTCGAGCGCGAGGCGGCGCTGCACAAGGCGATGCTCGCCTTCTGGCGGAACGGCTACGAGACGACGTCGGTCGCCGACCTGACCAAGGCCATGGGGATCACCGCCCCGAGCCTCTACGCCGCGTTCGGGGACAAGAAGACGTTGTTCCTGGAAGCGGTGAGCCGCTATGCCGGCAGCGACGAGGAGAGGGAGCACGGCTTCGCCGATGCCCAGAGCGCCTACGCGGCGGCGTCCGGCATGCTGATGGCCTGCGCGATCCTCTATACCGGCGAGGCGACGCCGCCCGGATGCCTGCTCGCCAGCTCCACGGCCAGCGGATCGGAACCGCAGGCGGATGTGAGGGCGGCGGTGGCAGGCATACGCGCACGGGGCAGGCGGACGCTTCGGGCGCGCATCGAGCGCGATATCGCCTCGGGCACGCTGCCCGAGCGCACCGATGCCACCGCGCTGTCCGACCTGGTGTTCGCGGTCACGCAGGGGATGTCCGCGCTCGCGCGCGACGGCGCCTCGCGTGCCGAGCTGGAGGGGATCGCCCGTCAGGCGATGGCCGCCTGGCCATAGACGGTGAACCGCCCCCGGGCCGTGATGCCCGATCATCGTGGCGAGCCCGGCTCGGCGCCGGCGCCGTCCTGCCGGGCGCTGCGTCGGCGCCCGTAGCGTATGCAGCCCCAGGCCAGCGCAGCGTTGGCGCCGTAGCTGACGATGTTGTGCAGCGTGACGTAGTCGTCAGCCGAGAGGGCGCGGCACGCGATGAACAGCAGCACGCTCTGGCCGATCAATGAAGCGGCCCAGATCAGGGTCATCACGTCGAACACGCGCCGGGTGGCGGGTCGTAGCGCGCGGGCATCGAAACTGGCCTGCCGTTCCGGATCGTCCCCTGCCATGGCCTGCCGGGCCAGGGACCGGATCAGCGGCCGGCGGATCGCGAGCGAGCCGGCGAACACCAGGCCGAGCGCGCCGGCCTGCAGGGCGTGCAGCTCGAGGGCGAGCCGGATCGAGTGCGTGGCCAGCGTGATGGCGATGCCGACCGCGAGCTGCACCAGCGAGATGACGGCCATCACGTCGGTCGCGCGCTTGAGTGCGAACACGGCCGCGAGGTCGAGGACCGGAATCAGGGCGCAGACCAGCAGCGGCCAGGGGCTGCCGGCGGCAAACCAGCCGGCGACGACGCGGAACAACATCGCGGGCGCCACCAGGTTGATCAGCACGCTGCCGACCAGGCCGCCCAGCCCGGCCGGCGGACGGCGGGGAGACGAGACGGCCATGGACAGGGCGGCGCTCATGCCACGCCCTCCCGGCGATGCGCGGCGAGGGCAGCGCGACCGGTCAGATGGGCCAGCAGGATCGGACGGCCGCGCGGCACCTGAAGCGGCAGGTCCGGCGGGCTGAGGTCGGGCGTTGCGAAGCTCTGGCTCATGGGGCTACTCCTTGCTGACAAGATTGAAGATAGCCATATGGACATTCCTGTCAACAACGGACCGGTCGCGACGGATCGGCCGCGTGCCGTGCGCGTCCGCCGCACCCCGGCGCGGGCGCAGCAGCTGATCCTCGACGCGGCGGAGGCCTGCATGGGCGCGGCAGGACCGGCGGGGCTGCGTCTGACCCAGGTGGCGGCGCGCGCCGGCGTGTCGCACCCGACCTTGCTGCACCATTTCGGCAGCCGCGACGCCCTGGTCGCCGCGGTGCATCGTCGCGCGGTGGAGCGGATGCAGGGCGAGCTCGGGGCGCTGATGCAGGCGAGCCGGGAAGGCAGCGCGAACATCGTGAGGCTGGTGTTCGAGGCCTATCGCGGCGGCATCGCCGAACGCCTGATCTGGATGCTGCAGTCGGGCATCGGGCTCGGCACGCTGCGTGACGGCAAGCCGGTGTTCGCCGGCATGGTGGAGGGGCTGCACGCGCTGCGACGACAGATCGCGCCGCCCGGCGCCGAGCTGCGCGAGAGCGAGACACGCCTGATCATCCACCTGATCACGCTCGCAGCCTTCGGCGATGCCGTGATCGGATCGAGGCTGCGCGCGACCGGCCAGGAGGGCCCCGCGGCGGAGGCCGAGGGCCGTGCGGCGTTCGAGCTCTGGTTCAGCGGCCTCGTCGACCGTATGGTGGCGCCCTGGACGTGATCGCCGGGTGGCGCGTGACGGGCGCGCTCTCCGGGCACCCACGCAGGAGGCCGGGGTGCCGCAGCCAGAACGGGGGGTGATCAACGCCGCCCGGACGACCCGCACCTCCGGCCGGACCGGCGCTGCGCACCCATCGGAACAACGTCTTTGAGGGAAGCCGCGACATCATGACGACGCGAACGGTGCGGCCATCGGATGCCGGCGGCTCCATCCTGCGGGTCATCGTCGCGGCGGTGTTCGGCAACGCGCTGGAATGGTACGACTTCACGGTCTACGCGTTCCTCGCCCCGATCATCGGGCGGCAGTTTTTCCCGAAATCGACCGATACGGTGGCGCTGCTGGCGACCTTCGCGGTGTTCGGCATCGGTTTCGTCGCCAGGCCGCTCGGCGGCGTGCTGATCGGCGTGGTCGGCGATCGCGCCGGTCGCAAGCCGGCGCTGCTGCTGACCATCATGCTGATGGCCGTCGGCACCGTCGCCATCGGCCTGCTGCCCGGCTTCGCCAGCATCGGCGTCGCCGCGCCTGTCCTGCTGGTGCTGGCGCGCGCCTTCCAGGGCTTCTCGGCCGGCGGCGAATGGGGAAGTTCCGCCTCCTTCCTGGTGGAATGGGCACCGGCTGCCAGACGCGGCCTGATCGGCAGCTGCCATACCGGCAGCATCTTCATCGGTCAGCTCGTCGGCACCGGCGTTGCCGCGTCGCTGAGCACCCTGCTGGGGCCGGCGACCATGGCAGCCTGGGGCTGGCGGGTGCCGTTCCTGCTCGGCGCGCTGATCGGCCCGCTCGGCCTGCTGGCGCGACGCCGGATCGACGAGACCCCGATCTTCCGTGCCGCGTCGCACGCGCATCCGCAGGAGACAGCCGGTGCGGTCGCGCGCATGCCGGTGCGCACGATGCTGTTCGCGTTCTGCTTCGTCGCCGTGCAGTCGGTCGCGATCTACGTGTTCCTGTCCTATTTCCCGACCTTCCTGCAGCGCAGTCTCGGCTGGACGGCCAGCCTGTCGCTCTGGTCGACGGCGCTCGCCACCGTCGCCACCGGCCTCTCCGTGGTGGCGTCGGGCTTCATCTCCGACCGCATCGGTCGCAAGCCGCCCCTGCTGTTCAGCTGCGTCGTCTTCCTGCTGCTGTCCTATCCGCTGGTCTGGCTGATGCTGCACCTGCACTCGGTGCCGCTGGCGATCGCCGTGCAGCTCGTGCTGAGCGCCAATTGCGGCCTGTTCATCGGGAGCATGACCACCGCCCTGGTGGAGATGTTCCCGACCCGTCGCCGGCTGACCGGGCTCAACACCGCCTACAACCTGTCCTCGATGGTGTTCGGCGGCTTCGCGCCGTTCATCGCCACCGGGCTGATCTCGCTGACCGGCCAGGCGATCGCGGTGACCTACTACGTCATCCTCGGCGCGCTGGTCTCCCTGCCGGCGGTGCTGGGGTTTCGCGAGACCGCCGGACGTCCGCTTGAGTGAGGCTGGTAGGGTTTACGAAGCAAGCCAAGGGCTCTGCCCTTGACCCGCTGGGGCCTTAGGCCCCAGACCCCGCTGCTTCAGGTCGGCGGCGGGCGATCGTGTCGCTCGCACGGCCGTAGAGCAGTCGCGCGGCCACCGCGACGGGCCAGGCCCGGTGCAGCCGGATCGGTCGGATCTCGCTCGCCGGCAGCAGCAGCGCCTCGGCGTCCAGACCCAGCGCCCGGCGAGCCAGCTCACGTCCCAGCAGCGTCGCCATCGCGACGCCGCGGCCGTTATATCCCAGGCAGGCGAGCAGGCCGGGTGCTGGTTCGTGCCAGTGCGGGTAGTGGTCGGTGGTCATCGCCAGCTGGCCGTTCCAGCCATGCTCCCAGCCGATCCCGGCCGCGAGCGGCCACAGGCGGGCGGCGTGCCGCGCCAGGAAACCGAAGCAGGCCGGGCCCGCCAGGTCGCGGGATCGCGAACGGCCGCCCACCAGCAGGCGTCCGCCGGCGTCGACGCGGCTGTAGGTGGTGATCTCGCCCAATTCGTAGACTACCTCGCGCCCGGGCAGGATGGTGCGCCGCAGCGGCTCGGGCAGTGCCGTGCTGGCGATGATCGCGCTGTAGACCGGCACGATGCTGCGGCGCAGCCGCGGCAAGAGAGCGCCGGTGTAGCCGTTGGTCGCGATCACCACGCGATCGGCCCGCACCGAGCCACCCTCGGTGTCGACCTGCCAGCCGCCGCCCGCGCGCCGCATGCCGCGCGCGGCGCTGCCGCCATGCAGCGTGGCACCCAGGCGCTGCGCGGCGAGCGCCAGTCCGCGTGCATAGGCGAGCGGGTTGAGCTGGCCGCCGCGCCGGTCGAGCAGGGCGCCCAGGTAGCGCTGCGTGCCGGTGCGGGCGGCGGTCGCCTCCGCGTCGAGCAGCGCGGTGTCCATGCCGCGCGCGTCGCACTGCGCGGCCAGGCTCCGCAGCGCCGCGCGATCGGCCGGCCGGGTTGCGGCGCGCAGCGTGCCGCCGCGGGCGGCATCGCAGGCGATGCCGTGCCGCTCGATCAGGGAGAACACCAGGTCGGGCGCGTTCCAGGCCGCCTCCACCAGCCGCTCGCCGCGGGCACCGCCGATATCGCGGGCGACCTCGTCGGGATCGGGCTTCAGGCCGGGATTGACCTGGCCGCCGTTGCGTCCCGAGGCGCCCCAGCCCGGCGCGTGCGTGTCCAGCACCATCACCGAGTGGCCGGCCTCGGCGAGGTGCAGCGCCGCCGACAGGCCGGTGAAGCCGGCGCCGATGATCACGGTCTGCGCCCGGGCCGCGCCGGCCAGCGCCGGCGCGGTCACCGCCGGCGCATCCCTGGCATAGAGCGGCGAGGGTCCGCTCACGCCTCGCTCCGCTCGCCCAGGATGCCCTTGATCTCGAGGAAGTCGGCGAGGCCGTACTCGCCGTACTCGCGCCCGTTGCCGGACTGCTTGAAGCCGCCGAACGGTGCGGCGGTGCTCCATTGCGGATCGTTGATGTGCACGTTGCCGGCGCGCAGCCGGCGCGCGATGCGCCGCAGCTGGGCCGGATCGCCGCCCTGCAGGTAGGCGGCGAGGCCGTACGGGGTGTCGTTGGCGATCGCGATCGCGTCCGCCTCGTCGGCGTACGACAGCACCGACAGCACCGGGCCGAAGATCTCCTCGCGGGCGATGCGCATCTGCGGGGTGACGTGGCCGAACACCGTCGGCCTGACGTAGTAGCCGCGGTCCAGCCCCTCGGGCCGTCCCGGACCGCCGGCGACCAGGGTGGCGCCCTCGTCGATGCCGGCCTCGATCAGGGCCTGGATCTTGTCGAACTGCACCGCGCTGACCACCGGGCCGAGGGTCGTCGCGGGCGCCGTCGGCGCGCCGGTGACGAACCCGGCGGCGGCCTCGCGCGCGTAGTCCAGCGCCTCGTCGTGCCGCGCCGCCGGCACCAGCATGCGGGTCGGCGCGTCGCAGGATTGTCCGCTGTTGCCGAAGCAGCCCGCGACCCCCTGGGTCACCGCCTGCCTCAGGTCGGCATCCGGCAGCACGATGTTGGGCGACTTGCCGCCGAGCTCCTGGTGCACGCGCTTGACGCTGTCGGCGGCCAGCCGCGCGACGATGGTCCCGGCCCGGGTCGAGCCGGTGAACGAGATCATGTCGATCCCGGGATGGCGCGCGAGCGCCTCGCCGACGCCGGGCCCGTCGCCGTGGATCAGGTTGAACACGCCCGCCGGAACCTCGGCCGCCTCCATGATCTCGGCGAAGATGGTGCCGCTGAGCGGCGCGATCTCGCTCGGCTTGAGCACGCAGCAGCATCCGGCGGCCAGCGCCGGCGCCACCTTGCAGACAATCTGGTTCATCGGCCAGTTCCACGGCGTGATCAGTCCCACCACGCCGACCGGCTCGCGGGTCACCAGCACGTCGCCATGGCGGCTGTCGAACACGAAGCTCTCCAGCGTCTGGATCATCTGCTGCAGGTGCGCGCCGCCGATCCAGGCTTGGCTGTCGCGCGCGAAGCCGATCGGCGCGCCCATCTCGCGCGAGATCGCCTGCGCCAGATCCTCCTGGCGCGCCTCGTAGCAGGACAGGATCCGTCGCAGCAGCACCAGCCGCTCCGCCCGGGTGGTCATCGAGAACGTCTCGAAGGCACGACGGGCGGCGGCCACCGCACGGTCGACATCGGCCGCACCCCCGAGCGAGATCCGCGCGAACGGCAGTTCGGTCGCCGGATCGATCACCTCGAACGGCCGCTTCGTCCCGGGATCGATCCAGGCGCCGTCGATATAGAACTGCATCTCATGCGACATGATCACGTCCTCCGGCCTATGCCTGCAGCATCCGCAGCCGGTCCTGCGGCAAGCGCAGCCGCACCAGGCAGCCCGGCTGCGGCAAGGCCGCGCCGCCGCGCGCGAGATCGGCGAGCAGCACGCCGCCACCCTGCCGCTCGCATTCCAGCCGGTGCGTGCCGCCATGGAACAGGATGCGACGCAGGCGCGCCTCCAGCACGTTGTCGTCCCCGGCGGTGGCCAGCATCACGTCCTCCGGCCGGATGCTGACCAGGCAGGCGGTGCCGGCCGGCGCGCCCGCCGGCTGCCGCGACGGCAGCCGCAGCACCGCGCCGTCCGCCTCCAGCCGTATCGACGCCGCATCGGCCAGCCGTCCGTGCAGCAGGTTGGTGGCGCCCAGGAAGCCGGCCACGAAGCGGCAGGCAGGGCGGTCGTACAACGCGTCCGGCGTGTCGAGCTGGACGATGCGGCCGGCCTGCATGACGGCGATCCGGTCGGACAGCGACAGCGCCTCGGTCTGGTCGTGGGTCACCAGCATGAAGGTGATGCCGACGCGCGCCTGCAGCGATTTCAGCTCGGATTGCATCTGCTGGCGCAGCTGCGCGTCCAGCGCCGAGAGCGGTTCGTCGAGCAGCAGCACGCTCGGCTCGCGCACCAGCGCGCGGGCCAGGGCGACGCGCTGCTTCTGTCCGCCCGAGAGCGTCGCCGGCCGGTCGCCGGCGCGCTCGCCGAGCCCGACCAGCTCCAGCATGGCATCGACGCGGCGCCGGATCTCGTCGGCGGGCCGCCGCTGCACGCGCAGACCGAAGCCGATATTGCCGCGCACCGAGAGATGCGGGAACAGCGCGTAATCCTGGAACACCGTGTTGACCGGGCGGCGGTTCGGCGGGTCGTCGGTGATGTCGCGGCCGTCCAGCAGGATGCGCCCCTGGTCGGGACGCTCGAGGCCGGCCATCAGACGCAGCGTCGTGCTCTTGCCGCAGCCCGACGGTCCGAGCAGGGTCAGGAACTCGCCGCGGCGCAGGTCGAGATCGAGATCCTGCACGACGACGCCGGCGCCGCGGTAGGCTTTGCTGACCCGATGCAGTCGCATGATGTCGGCGGACGCGGCGGGCTGGCTCATCAGGCGCCTCCGCGATGACCGGCAGAAGGCTTGCCGATCCCGCGCGGAGCGTCAAGAGACGCGCGGGTGCCAAGATCGGCGTCAACGGCTGCAGATTGAGCATGTCGCGCCCAGGTATCCGCGCGGCGACCGCTTCGGCGGCCGGCGCCGTAACGGTCTCGAAGGCGCGGCCGCGATGGCGGCATCGCGCAGGGTGATCTGGCACGCTTCTTGAATGATTACCGCACGGTCAGAGAGGCGGCGGATGACCAGGGCGGGCGGTGATCTTCAACATGGGAGGGCTGCATGGAGCCCAGCCGGCGGATCGCGTTGAGGCATCCCGGCATCGCGGCACTCCTGGTGATGGCGTCGTCGCACTGCGCGTGGGGGCAGACCCTGAACACGCCGTTCGATGCGCGCCGCACGGCGGCCGCGAAGCCGGCGCCCGGTCAGGCCTCGCGTCAGGCCCCAGGCCAGGCTCCGGCTCAGGTCAAGCCGCAGCCCGCCGCCTCGCGTCGCGGCGAGGACATCGTCGTCACCGCGACGCGGCGGGCCTCGTCGATCAGCCGGGTGCCGGTCAGCGTCAGCGCCTACAGCCAGCAGACGCTGGACCAGAAGGGGGCGCGGACCATCGCCGACGTGGTTCGCTTCACCCCCGGCGTGACGTTCGATCCGACCACCAACAACGTGTCCATACGCGGCATCGATTCCGAGGCCGGCGCCGGCACCACCGGGATCTATATCGACGACACCCCTGTACAGATCCGCAATCTCGGCTTCAACGCCGAGAACTCGCTGCCGGACCTGTTCGACCTGGCACGGGTCGAGGTGCTGCGCGGTCCGCAGGGCACGCTGTTCGGCGCCGGCTCGGAAGGCGGCACGGTGCGCTACATCACGCCGCAGCCGGGCCTCGACCGATTCTCGCTCTACGAGCGCGCCGAGGTCGCGGGCTCTCAATACGGCTCGCCCAGCTACGAGGCCGGGCTGGCCGTCGGCGGCCCAATCATCAAGGACAAGCTCGGCTTTCGCATCAGCGTCTCGCACGAGACCGTCGGCGGCACGCTCGACCACGTCAATTATCGCACCAACGACATCACCGACACCGACACCAACGTCGACAACGTCAACGTCTATCGGGGCGCGTTCGCCGCAGCGCCGATCGATGGCCTGCTGATCACGCCCTCGATGCTCTACCAGCAGCGCATCAGGAACGACACCGACCAGTATTTCGAGGGGCTGTCGGATCCGGCGCGCGGCGTCTTCCGGACCGACGCGCCGGAGTATCTGCGCGACAATGACCGCTTCTACCTGCCTTCGCTGAACATCAAGTACGATGCCGGTCCGGTCTCGCTGATCTCGGTGACCTCGTATCTGCACCGCGACAACCTGACCGGATATCAGGGCACCATCTACAACCTGTCGTACTATAACACCCTGCTCGATCCTTCCTCGCCATACTATCCGTTGCTGTTGCCGACCGGCATCAACCCGTTGCTGCCGTACTACGTCTCGCCGTCGCGGGTGACCAACGACCAGCGCAACATCACCCAGGAACTGCGCGTCGAGTCGAACGATCCCGGCGCGCGGCTGACCTATGTCGGCGGCGTGTTCTACCAGCGCAACTCGCAGGTCAGCTCCGAGCAGATCGAGGATCCGCTCGCCAATGCCCTGTTCGAGCCGGTGTTCGGCGAGAGCATCGAGGAGGAGTTCGGCGCGCCGCTCTACAACGCCGACAGCTACATCAACCAGACCAACGCGACTGACGAGCAGATCGCGCTGTTCGCGGACGCGACGGTGCGGATCTTCCGCGGCATCAAGTTCGATGCCGGCCTGCGCTACGCGCACACGCACTACAGCTTCACCAACTTCGCCGACGGCTCGCAGAACGGCGGCTACAGCTTCGGCTCCGGCGGCACCTCGGAGGATCCGGTCACGCCGAAATTCACCCTGTCGGACCAGATCGATGCGAGTGACCTGGTCTACGTGACCTGGGCCAAGGGGTTCCGCGAGGGAGGCGCCAACTCGCCGGTGCCGGTGGAAGGCTGCGCCACCGACCTCGCCGATTTCGGCATCAGGACGCCGCCGAACAGCTACCAGTCAGACACCGTGAAGAGCTGGGAGATCGGCACCAAGAACCGGTTCCTCGACGACCGCGTCGAGCTCGCCGCCAGCCTCTATACGATCGACTGGGACAACATCCAGCAGAACGTGCTGCTGCCGACCTGCGGCATCCAGTTCACCTCCAACCTCGGCTCGGCGATCAGCCGCGGCTTCGACGTGCAGCTGTCGGTGCGGCCGTTGCTGGGGATGGTGATCGACTCCGCCTTCGGCTTCACCGACGCGCACTACACCACCGACACCGCGGTGGGCAGCAATCCGGCCGACCTCGTCACCCGCTCGGGCGACTCCATCGGCGAGCCGGATTGGAAGTTCAGCATCGGCGTGCAGTACAACGTCCCCAAGTCGCGCTTCTCGCTGTTCGGCGGCCAGGCCTACCTGCGGGCGGACTACCAGTACATCGCCAGGCCCGGCGGCACCACGCCGCTGCGCGACGCCTCGACGGTCGGCTACGATCCGGGCTACGTGCTGACCGACGCCACCAACTTCATCTCGCTGCGCGCCGGCCTGCTGCTCGGCCAGGGCATCAACCTCTCGGTGTTCGTCGACAATCTGCTCGATTCCGCGCCGAGGCTGACCCAGGCGCACGAGACCATCGGCTCGGCGCTGTACTACGACACCACGCTGCGTCCGCGCTATATCGGCTTCACCGTGACGGCACGTCGATGAGCGGCGCGCCGCCTGCGCGCGATCGGAGCGGCTTGATGCCCGGCAGATCCTCCAGGCAAGGGGCTTTGCCCCTCGACCCCATCAAAGGCAAGCCTTTGAGAACATTGATTCTAGAAATCGGGGTTTGGGGCCGCCGGCCCCAACGGGTCAAGGGCAGCGCCCTTGCCTCGGTTCGTGGTGGAGCATCCCCCCGGTCATGCGGGAGACGCGGCGATCATGCCGGACGCCGCGATACGTTGGGAAAGGTCTGATGCGCCGAGGCGGATCCATCGGTTTCCACGATCTCGCCATCGTGCCGGCGGGCCTGATCGGCGTCGGCGGCGTCGCATCGACGCTTGCCCTGGTGGTGCTGCTCAGCGTTCGCGTCAATGACGGCTCGCTGCTCGGGCAGAGCTTCACGCTCGACAACTACCGCGCCCTGCTGGCGCCGCTCTACGCGCGGGTGATGCTGCGTTCGGTGCTGATCGCCGGGGCGGCGAGCGGACTGACCATCCTGCTCGCCTACCCGGCCGCCTACTTCATCGCCATGCATGCCGGCCGTCGCCGCGCGCTGTGGCTGTCGCTGGTGACGCTGCCGTTCTGGACCAGCTACCTGCTGCGCGTGTTCGCCTGGAAGGCGATCCTCGGCTATAACGGCGCGCTGAACTCGGCGCTGCTGCAGCTGCGGCTGATCGCGGCGCCGCTGCAGGGGCTGCTCTACCGGCCGCCGGCGGTGGCGATCACGCTCGCGCACGCCTACGCCGCCTTCGCCGTGCTGCCGATCTTCGCCAGCCTGCGGGCGATCGATCCCCGCCTGGCGCAGGCCGGCAGCGACCTCGGCGCGGGTCCTCTGGAGGTGTTCCTTCGCATCGTGCTGCCGCTCTCGCTGCCGGGAGTGGCGGCCGCCTTCGCCATCGTGTTCATCCCGACGCTGGGCGACTACGCGACGCCGACCCTGGTCGGCGGACTCGCCAGCACGATGATCGGCAACCTGATCCAGGCGCAGTTCTCCAGCGTCGGCAACTGGCCGTTCGGCTGCGCGCTGGCGGTGACGGTGATGCTGGCGCTGATCCTGCCGGTCGCGGTGGCGGGCGCGGTGCTGCGTGCCGTGGGCGCGCGGGCATGACGCGTCCGCTGCTCCGCAGCTATGCCTGCCTGTACCTGGCATTCCTGTACGCGCCGGTGTTGCTGCTGCCGGTGTTCTCGTTCAACGCCTCGCCCTACGCCGCGTTTCCGATCCGCCATCTCACCTGCCGCTGGTACGCGCAGCTGTGGGCGGATGGCGGGGTGAGGACGGCGCTGCTCGACAGCGTGCTCGCCGCCGCCCCGGCGGCACTCGTCGCCACCGCGGCCGGCACGCTCGCCGCCTACGCGCTGGTGCGCGGACGCGGGCAGGCGCCGCGACTGGTCGCCGCGATGTCGGTGGCGCCGCTGCTGATCCCCGGCGTGATCCTCGGGGTCGCCCTGCTGATCTGCGTGCGCACGCTCGGGCTCGCGCCGTCGCTGCCGGCGGTGGCGGCCGGGCAGGCGGTGCTTTGCCTGCCGCTGTCGCTGATCATCATGCGCAGCCATTTCCGCGCCAGTGCCGCGAGCCTCGAGGAGGCGGCGCTCGATCTGGGCGCCAGCCGGGCGGGGATGTTCCTGCGCGTGGTGATGCCGCTCGCCTGGCCCAGCCTGCTCTCCTGCCTGCTGCTGTGCTTCACCAGCTCGATGGACGAGTTCGTGGTCAGCTTCTTCCTGGTCGGCACGCGACAGACCCTGCCGCTGTTCATCTGGGACCATCTGCGCTTTCCGACGCAGCTGCCGCGGATGATGGCGCTCGGCTCGCTGCTGCTGCTCGGCTCCACCGTGCTGGCGCTGCTCGGCGACCGGCTGGCGCTGCGGCGGGCGCGGCATGTCTGAGCTCCGGGTCGTGCTGCTCTCGCTGCTGCTGCTGCTCGGGGGCGGCGTGGCGCGGGCGCAGCCGCCGCTCAGCTTCTACACCTGGAGCGGCTACGAGCTGCCGCAGTTCCACGCGCAGTACGACCGCGCCCATCCGGAAGGGGCGGCGATCACGGTGTTCGGTGAGGATGACGAGGCATTCGCCAAGATCCGGTCGGGCTTCCATCCCGACATCGCGCATCCCTGCGTCGACAAGCTGCCGCGCTGGCGCGAGGCCGGGCTGATCCAGCCGATCGATCCCAGGCGGATACGCAACTGGGACCGGCTGTTCCCGGTGCTGCGCGCCCTGCCAGGGGTGAGTGCCGACGGCCAGGTCTGGATGCTGCCCTGGGACTGGGCGAACACCTCGATCACCTATCGCACCGACCTGGTCGCGGGCCACCCGGACAGCTGGTCGCTGCTGTGGGATCCGCGCTACGAGCAGCGCCTGGCGATGATCGATGCGACGCACGATTCCTGGGTGGTCGGCGCGATGATGGCCGGGATCGATCCGTTCCACGAGAATGCGGACGACATCAAGAAGGTCGCGGCCCTGCTCGGCAAGCAGCTGCCGCTGATCCGTCTCTATACCACCGACATGACCTCGGTGGAGCAGGGCCTGGCCAGCGGCGAGGTGGTCGCGGCGATGACCTGGAACTCCTCCTATGTCAGCCTCAAGAGGCAGGGCGTGCCGGTCGCCTTCATGAACCCGAAGGAGAAGATGCTGACCTGGGTCTGCGGGCCGGTGATCCTCAAGGGCGCGCGCGACCTCGACCGGGTCTACGACTTCCTCAACGCGATGGCCTCCGACGAAGCCGGCGTGGCGCTGATGCGCACCTACGGCTACGGCACCTCGAACCAGCGCGCCTTCACGTCTGTGCCGGCCGCCGAGCGCGACGGCATGGCGCTGCCGCAGGATCCGGAGCAGGCCCTGCGCGACACCGTCTTCATCCGGCCGATGCAGAACAGCGGCGCGATCTCGGCGGCGTTCCAGATGATGAAGGCGGGCGGCTGATGCGCGCGGCACCGCTCGCCGCCGGCCTGCTCTGGCTGTGCGGCGCGGGGCCCGCGGACGGTCCCGGACCGATCCCGCAGGCCGAGCAGATCGACGTCATGACGCTGCCCCCTGCCGGGCCGCACCGGGTGCTGGTGACCGACGCGGTGGACAGCCACGCCAAGGACGGCCGGGTCTACGTGGTCGATGCCGACCATGCGCGCATGCTGGGCATGATCCCGGCGGCGTTCAACGCCAACATCGTCGCCGACCCGGCCGGCCAGCGCTTCTATGTCGGCGAGACGATCTGGACGCGCGGCAATCGCGGCACCCGCCAGGACCTGGTCTCGGTCTATGACAGCCGCACGCTGAACCTCACCGACGAGATCAGCCTGCCCGGGCGCGCGCTGATCACCACCAAGAAGCAGGACATGGACATCAGCGCGGACGGGCGCTGGGTCTACGTGTTCAACTTCACGCCGAGCGACTCCGTGCTGCTGGTCGACACACGCACCCGCAAGGTGGCGGGCTCGGTCGACGTGCCGGGATGCGCGCTGGCGTTCGCCTGGGGCAACTCGGGCTTCAGCTCGATCTGCGCCGACGGCTCGCTGGCCAACGTCGACATCTCCGATCCCGCCAAGCCGGTGGTGACGCACACGCCCGCCTTCTTCGTGCCCGACCAGGACGCGGTGTTCGAGCAGAGCCCGACCGACCGCGGCAGCGGCCGGACCTTCTTCATCTCCTACACCGGCATGGTCTATCCGGCGAGGCTGGGGCCGCACAGCACCGTGGAGCCGCCCTGGTCGATCCAGCAGGCGGCCGGCCTGCCGCCGGCGCCGGACGCGCGCTCGCCGTTCCGGATCGCCTGGCGACCGGGCGGCTGGCAGCTCGCCGCCCTGCACCGCAGCGACCGGCACCTGTTCGTGCTGATGCATCTCGGCACGTTCTGGACCCACAAGCAGGACGGCACCGAGATCTGGGAGCTCGACACCGACCGGCATCGGCTGGTGCGCCGGCTGGCGCTGTCGGAGCCCTCCAGCCTGGTCGGCATCACCCAGGACGCGTCGCCGCTGCTGTTCGAGGCGAGCGATGGCGGCGGCTTCCTGGTGCTGGATCCGGTCAGCGGCAAAGCGCTGCGGCGGATCGACAAGCTGGGTGATAACCTGCTCTTCACCATGAGCCAGGGGGAGTAGCATCGGCATGCACGCGACGATCCTGGCGGCCCTGTGCGCCGCCCCGGCCTGCGCGATCCGGGTGGCGCTCGGCCTGCTGTTCCTGCGCGCCGCCCGGGACAAGCTGCGCGACCTGCGCGGGTTCGGCGACGTGGTGCGGCAATACGACCTGCTGCCCGACAGGCTGGCCCGGCCCGCGGCCGGCCTGCTGGTGGCGGCGGAACTCGTCGCGGCTGCGCTGCTGCTATCGCAGCACCACACGCGACTCGCCGCGGGCCTGGCGGCGGCGCTGCTGGCGCTGTTCGCGGCGGCGATGGCGGCCGGCCTGCATCGCGGTCGCGCGGGCCTCGCCTGCGGCTGCCTGGCGGGCGCGCGGCTGAGCTGGTCCGGGATGCGCGGCACCGCGCTGCTGGTGCCGCTCGCGGGTTTAGCCGCCTGGCCCTGGCGGGGCGACGGCGTCACCCTGGTGCAGGCGGCGCTGGCGGGGCTGCTGCTGTTCGCGCTGCACGATGCCGCACTGCGTCTGGCTGCCGTGCGCCCGGCGGCGCGCGTCGGGTGACCGGGCTGGCGCTGTCGCAGCTGCTGTGCTGGATCGTGATCGCGGCCCTCTGCGCGGTGGTGCTGGCGCTGGCGCGGCAGATCGGCGTGCTGCACGAGCGCATCGCCCCGGTGGGGGCGCTGGTCACCGACACCGGGCCGGCGGTGGGCCAGACGGTGCCGCGCCTCGCGATGCGCACCCTCGACGGCGTGCCGTACGCGGTCGGCGGCGACGAGCCGGGCGGGCTGCCGCGCCTGCTGCTGTTCGTCGCCGCGGATTGCCCGATCTGCAAGCGCATCGTGCCGATCGCGCGCAGGCTGGCCGGCGCGGAGGCGATCAGCCTGGTGCTGATCGGCGACGGCGAACTGGCGCCGCTGCGGGCGATGCGCGACCGTCTCGGTCTCGGCGGTGCGGCGTTCGTGCACGGTGCCGAGATCGGCCTGGCGCTGCGTATCGGCAAGCTGCCCTACGCGGTGCTGATCGATGCGGACGCCACGATCCGCGCCAAGGGCCTGGTCAACAGCCGCGAGCATCTGGAGAGCCTGCTGGTGGCGCGCGAGACCGGCCACGCCACGGTGCAGTCGTTCCTGCAGGCACGGGAGCTGGCGCATGACGCGGGATAGCGCGCGCAGCGGCATCGACCGCGCCGCCGAATTCCTGTCGCGGCGGCTCGCCGCGACCAGCTCACGACGCGGCCTGCTGGCACGGCTCGGCGCCTGGTGCGCGGCGGTGCCGGCCTTCCCGCTGCTCCCGGTCGGACGCGCCCACGCGGTCACCGCCGGGCCCCCGACGCCGTTCGCGGCGGCGGCGCAGACGACCGACGACACCCAGTGCAACTACTGGCGCTACTGCGCGATCGACGGCTATCTGTGCTCGGCCTGCGGCGGCGGCGTGCATAGCTGTCCGCCCGGGACGATGCCGTCGCCGACCTCCTGGATCGGCACCTGCTTTCATCCCGGCGAAGGCAAGTCCTATCTGGTTGCCTACCGCGACTGCTGCGGCCAGGATGCCTGCACCCAGGCGCTCTGCCTCGGCACCGACGGCGACGAGCCGGTGTATCGACCGCAGGCCAATAACGACATCATCTGGTGCTACGGAGCGAGTTCGCTGATGTACAACTGCTCGACCTCGGTCATCGTCGGCATGGCGGAATGAGTGCCGCGCGCACCGCCGCGGCGGCGCTGGTCGGCCTCGCCTGCTCGGCCGGGATATCGGCGCGGGCAGCGACCGGCCAGGCGGTGTATGCCGCCCAGTGCACCGTCTGCCATCAGGCTTCGGCGGCCGGCGCGCCGGGACAATATCCGCCGCTGAAGGGCCGCATCGACAAGATCGCGTCGAGCCCGGAGGGCCGGCACTACCTCGCCGAGGTGCTGGTCTACGGCATGGTCGGCCGGATCGACGCGGGGGGGTCGTCGTATGTCGGCTACATGCCGGCGTTCAGGCAGCTGTCCGACGCCGACATCGCCTCGGTGCTGAGTTGGCTCTCCGCACTCGGCGACACCAAGCCGGCGCCGGTACTCGCGGCTGCCGACATCGCCGGCGTCCGCGGCAAGTCGATCTCGGCGAGCGCCGTCGTCAAGGAAAGGACGGCGCTTGCCGCCGTGCATCCGCTTCCGTAACGGATGCGGTGTCGGAACGATCGCCTGCTGTCTGGCGCCGCTCGGCCTAGCGCTGCTCGGCCTGGCGCTGTTCGGCCTGGCGACGCCCTGGCGCGCGGAGGCCCGGGCGATGGCCGTCCTGGATGCGACCCAGACGACCTATCTGACCCATTGCGGCGGCTGCCACGGCATCGAAGGGGCGTCGTCGTCGTCGATCGTGCCGGACCTGCGTGACCAGGTCGGTCTGTTCCTGTGCACCGACGAGGGCCGCGACTACGTCATGCGCGTGCCGAACGTGGCGATGTCGCTGATCCCCGACGATGCGCGGCTGGCGGCGGTGCTGAACTTCGTCGTGCTGCGGTTCGGCGGCGTGCGTCCGGGCTCGCTGCGGCCATTCACCGCGGGCGAGGTGCACGAGGCGCGGCAGCGCCCGCTGCGCAGCACCGACCTGCAGTCGCTGCGCCGCTTGGTGCTGCAGCGCTCGGTCGCCGCCTGCATCGCCGCGTCGCGTGTGCCCTGACGTCGCATCGCGTATCGGACGGCGAGCCTGCCCGGATCACGCCGTGATCCTTCTTGGCACGCACCGGCACCTGGCTGGCGGCGATATTTTCCCTCGGCTGCAACCGGATCGTGTGGGCGAACTTGTTTTGTATGGCACACTGAGATGTTGTCGCCTACGAGCAAGAGGAAGGAGCAACCCATGCTGATCGTTCTGTGCATGTTCCTGCTGATCGTGCCGCCACTCGCAGTGGCGTTCGTCGCCCGAAGCGGCTAGCCGACCCGGCCGACGACCGACCGCGCCTGCGCGGTTTCGACGCGACCGGACGCGTGGCCTAAATCTCGATCGTCGGCCACGCATCCGGTCGCTTACATCAGGTTGCCGAGCTCTCGACCTTTCCTCCGGTGCCCTCGCAGATCTGCTTGATGCTCTTGAGCGAGGCGCGCAGCCCATCGGTCATCGCAGCGCTCGGACCGCCCTGATGCTTGTCCATCGCGTCCTTGATCTCCGGCGTCGGCGAGAAGCGCAGGCTGCAGACGACCTCCGAGGCATGGGCGTCGCCCGTCACGGACATCTGTCCGGCGTAATCGTTCTCGCCGTCTGAACCCCAGCTCATCGATCTCGCACCCTGATCCACGTTGAACCAGCCGGCCGACGCATATTGATGACCGTTGGCGGTGCCATCGACCTCCACCCGATCCGTGCCGTGCGAATGCGCCCCCTGAACGGTCGGCAGGTAGCGCGGCAGGTTGCGCACCTCGGAGATGAAGGCGAAGACCGCGTCGGCTGATGCCGTCACGTCGATCCGATCACTATATTCGGGCATGCCACATCTTTCTCAGCAGAGATCCCTCGACCAAGATCTCGTGAAGCTAGAAAGCCGGCATCGTTGGCTCGGTTCCGGTGGCCCATCGCATTTGCTCGGCCTGCGGCCCTTCGTCATGGCGTTGCGTCCGGAAGATTGTTCTGAAACCGTAATGCATCGTATGATGTTGTCGGAGGCGCGAAGACTGGCTTCCGGGCCGGGCGAGCGTACGGAGTGGCGACCGGGGACGAGCGTGAGAGACCAGATGGACGATACCGGCACCGACGACCCCTCGCTGCAGCAGGACGGTCAGGGCCACCGACAGGGCAGCGACTTGCCCGCCGCCGGACATCACGAAGCCGCGTCGTACTCGCCGACCGGCGGCCCCGGCATGCGGCACTGGCGGGAGGCGACGATCACGGAGCCGGGCATCGAGAACCGCGGTGGCGTGTTCTTCGCCGCGATCGAGATGACACGCATGCCGATGATCCTGACCGACCCCAACCAGGCGGATAATCCGGTCGTCTTCGCCAACCAGGCCTTCCAGGAGCTGACCGGCTACGAGCAGGACGAGGTGATCGGCCGCAACTGCCGCTTCCTGCAGGGCGTGCACACCGATCGCGACAAGGTCGCCGAGCTGCGCCTCGCCATCCAGGAGCACCGCGCCCACTCGGTCGAGCTGCTCAACTACAAGCGCGACGGCACCCCGTTCTGGAACGGCGTCTACACCGCGCCCGTCCACGACAAGACGGGCAAGCTGCTCTATTTCTTCGCCTCCCAGCTCGACGTCACGCGCCGACGCACCTCGGAGCAGGCGTTCCGGCAGGCGCAGAAGATGGAGTCCATCGGTCAGCTGACGGCCGGTCTCGCGCACGACTTCAACAACCTGCTGCAGGTCGTGGCAGGCAATCTGGAGCTTCTGCAGGCCAGGCTCGCGGATGATCGCCTGCTGCGCTACGTGGACAACGCCACCGCGGCCGCCGAGCGCGGCGCCAAACTCACCCGGCAACTGCTCGCCTTCGCGCGCAAGACCCGCCTCGACCCCCGGGCCACCGACATCAACATCCTCGTCAACGACTTCAACGAGATGCTGGAGAGCACCGCCGGCAGCCGGATCGACCTGCAGGTCAATCTGCGCCGGAAGCTGCCGAAGATCCACGTCGATCCGGTGCATCTGGAGATGGCGCTGCTCAACGTGATGATCAACGCGCGCGACGCCATGCCCAAGGGAGGCGTCGTGACGGTGGCAACCTCCGCCGTGCAGCTGGAGGGCAACGGCCTGCCGGGCGGCCGCTACGTGGCGCTCTCGATCACCGATCAGGGTGAGGGGATGGCGTCCCACGTGCTGGAACGCGCGACCGAACCGTTCTTCACCACCAAGCCCACCGGCAAGGGGACCGGGCTGGGCCTGCCGATGGCGCAGGGCTTCGTGCAGCAATCGCTCGGACGGCTGGAGATCGACAGCGAGGTCGGCCGCGGCACCACGGTGCGCATGCTCTTCCCGGCCCTGGAAGAGGGCCAGGAGCCACCGATCGCGAGCAGCAAGCAGGAGCCCGAACCGGAACCTTTGCCCGACGAGACGGTCGCCACGATCCTGGTGGTCGAGGATAGCGAGGACGTGCTGGCGCTGGCGCGGGAACATCTGAAGGCGTCGGGTTACCACATCCTGGTGGCGCGCAGCGGCGACGAGGCGCTGGAGCTGCTCGACAGCCGGGGGGCGCTGGGGATCGACCTGCTGTTCACCGACCTCGTCATGCCCGGCGGCATGAACGGCCTGGCGCTCGCCGAGCAGGTGCGCCGCCGCCTGCCCGCGGCGGCGGTGCTGCTCACCACCGGCTACAACGAGGATCTCGTCGCCGATGGGCCGAGCGTGCCGGCGATGGACGTGCTCGGCAAGCCGTATCGCCGCACCGAGCTCGCCGATCGGGTCCGTGCCGCGCTCGCCGGCAGGAAGCGCGGGCCGGCGCCGCGAACGGCGCCGCATCGGCCCAGCGAAGGGCCGCGGCACGAGGCCTGATACGCACGGAACGAAGGGCAGGCAAGGGGCTTTGCCTCTTGACCCCATCAAAGGCAAGCCTTTGAAAAACTTTAATTAGAAAACAGGGTTTGGGGCCGCCGGCCCCAACGGGTAAAGGGCAGAGCCCTTGCCTTTCCCCCGCACCCTGCTAGCGCGAGAGCGGCCGGCCGATCGACGCCGGCAGCTTGGCCGATCGGCCGACCAGGGCCAGCACGGCGAGCGCGATGAGATAGGGCGTCATCTGCAGCAGGTAGGGGTTGGTGCCGAGGCCGGCCGCTTCCAGGTGCAGCTCGAGGGCTTCGGCGCCGCCGAACATCAGGCAGGCCAGGGCGGCGCCGAACGGGGTCCACCGCCCGACGATCAGGGAGGCGAGCGCCAGGTAGCCGCGGCCGCCGGTCATGCCGTCGCTGAAGGCGCCGAGCTGCTGCAGCGACAGCACCGCGCCGCCGAGACCCGCGACCGCGCCCCCCGCGATCACCGCGGCCATCCGTACCCGAAGCGGATCGACGCCCGCGGCGAACACCGCGTCCGGATGCTCGCCGGTCGCGCGCAGCGTGAGGCCGGCCTGGGTGTGGCGGAGAAACAGCGTCAGCGCGATGCAGCCCAGCAGCGCCAACCAGGTCAGCGGCGGCTGCACCAACAGCGGTCCCACCACTGGCATGCGGTCCAGGCCGAACGACGGCCACGCCGCCAGCGGCACCAGATGCATCGACCCCGCATGGCCGGGCGCGACCAGACGCAGCAAGCTGCTGGTCGCGCCGAGTGCCACGATGTTGGCCGACAGGCCGGTGACCATGTTGTCGGCGCGGCAGCGCACCGCGACGAGCGCCACCAGGCAGCCGATCAGCCCGCCGCCGAGCAGCGAGGCCAGCACGCCCAGCGCCGCCTCGCCGGTTTCCCAGCTCGCCAGCACCGCGGCGAACGCGCCGCACAGCATCATGCCCTCCAGTGCCACGGCGAACACGCCCGCGCGCTCGCAGAGCAGGCCGCCCAGTGCGGCCAGCAGCAGCGGCGTGCCGATCCGGATCGAGGCCGCGAGCAGATCCATGGGCGGCGTCAGGCCCGTCCGCGCCGCGCGGTGGCGGCGAGGACCGACAGCACCGTCAGCCCTTCCAGCACCGTCACCAGCGAGGACGGCAGGCCGGTCTGCCGTTGCATGGCCTGTGCCGCGGTCTCCAGGAAGCCGACGAACAGCGCGGCGGGCACCACCGCGAGCGGCTCGAGCAATCCGAGCAGCGCCACCGTCACCGCACGGAAGCCGAACCCGAGCGAGAAGCCCTCGACCAGGCGACGGTGCAGTCCGAGCGCCTCCACCGCACCGCCCAGCCCGGCCAGCCCGCCGGCCAGCACCATGACGCCGGCGGTCAGGCGCGTCACGTCGAAGCCCGCGTAACGGCACGCCTGGGGCGAGGATCCGAGCACGCGCAGGCCGAAGCCGAACCGGGTGCGCCACAGCAGCAGCGAGCCGAGGATGGCGGCCGCCAGGGCGAGCGGCAGGCCGAGATGCACGCCGAGCCCGGGCAGGCGTGGCAGGCGTGCGGCGCGCGGGATCGGCGGGGTCTGCAGGAAGCCGGCGCCGGGTTCGCCGAGGCCGCTCGCGAGCAGCAGCTGCACCAGCAGCAGGGCCACGAAGTTCAGCAGCAGGGTCGCCAGCACCTCGTGCACCCCGCGCGCGAGGTGCAGGATCGCGGCGATCCCGGCCCAGGCGGTGCCGGCCAGCAGCCCCGCGCCCAGCCCCAGCGGAATCGCCAGCAGCGGATCGCGCAGCGGCCAGGCGAGCGACGCCGCGACCGCGCCCAGGCCGCCGAGGGCGATCTGGCCTTCCGCGCCGATATTGATGATGGCGGCGCGAAAGCAGAGCGCCACGCCGATGCCGCCGAACAGGTAGGGCGTGCTGCGGTCCAGCGCCGCCGCGACCGACTGGCCGGTCATGGCCAGCAGCGTGGCCAGCAGCGCGGCCACCAGCAGGCCGCCGGCGAGGCCGTAGCGCAGGCCGCGCGCGGGGCGCCGGGGGATCACGCGGGTGCGCCCGACATCCACAGGCCGAGCCGGGTCGCATCGACCGCATCGCGGCTCACGAGGCCCACGAAGCGGCCGCCGAACAGCACGGCGATGCGATCCGACACCGACAGCACCTCCTCCAGCTCCGAGGAGACGTAGAGGATGGCGGCGCCCTCGTCGCGCAAGGCGCGGATCCGACGCAGCACGAACGCCGTGGCGGCCGGATCCAGGCCCCAGGCCGGCTGATGGGCGATCAGCACCGACGGGCGGCGCTCGAGCTCGCGGGCCAGCACGACCTTCTGCTGGTTGCCGCCGGAGAGCGCCGCCACCCGGGTCGCCGGACCGGCGGCGCGGATGTCGAACGCCGCCATCAGCCGCCGTGCGGCGGCCGCCGTGGCCGCGCCGCGCCGCGAGGCGGCGCGTCGGCCATCCTGGCGCAGCGTCAGGTTGTCGGCGATGCTCATCTGCGGCGCCAGCGAGACGTGCGCCCGGTCGGCCGGACAATAGGCGACCCCGGCACGGATGCGCGCCGCGACCGAGGCGCGCGTGACGTCGCGTCCGTCCAGCAGGATCCGGCCTCCGGCGGCGGCGCGCGATCCCGCGAGCGTCTCGACCAGCTCGAGCTGCCCGTTGCCGTCGACGCCGACCACGCCCAGCACCTCATGAGCGCGCAGCTGAAGATCGATACCGGCCAGTCCCGGTCCGACGAGAGCGCTCGCCGAGAGCCGCACCGGATGGTCGCGACGCGCTTCCCGCGTCGGCCCGGCCGCGGCCGGAGCCGGATCGGTGGCGCCGATCATCGCCTGCGCCAGGCTCTCGCGCGAAGCGCCCCTGGCCGGCATGGCGGCGACGCGGCGGCCCGCGCGGAGCACCACGACCTCGTCGCAGATCGCCAGCACCTCGGGCAGCTTGTGGGTGATGAACACGATCCCGCTTCCGGCGTCGCGCAGGCTGCGCAGCACGGCGAGCAGGCTCTCCACCTCGGCCGGCGCCAGGTTGGAGGTGGGTTCGTCGAGGATCAGCAGGTCGGCGCCGCGCAGGATCGCCTTGAGGATCTCGACGCGCTGCCGGCGGCCGAGCGACAGCTCGGCGACGCGCGTGCCGGGGTCGAGATCGAGCCCGAAGCGGGCGCTGGTCGCACGCACCAGTGCGGCGAGCCTTCGCCGCTGCAGCACGCGCCCGGCCTCGCGCCAGCCGAGCATGACGTTCTCCAGCACGCTCAGCGCCTCGACCAGGGTAAAGTGCTGGTGGATCATCGCGATCCCGGCTTCGATCGCGTCCGCCGGACGATGCGCCGCCAGCGGCCGGTGCTTGAAGGTGATGCTGCCGCTGTCGGGCCGGGTGATGCCGAACAGCACCTTCATCAGCGTGCTCTTGCCCGATCCGTTCTCGCCCAGCAGGCCCACCACCTCGCCGGCGCGGACATCGAGATCGACGCCGTCATTGGCGACCACATCGCCGAACCGCTTGACGATGCGACGCATCTCAAGCATCGGCAGCCGCGGCCGACGGTGCGGCGATCCGGCGGCCTGCGCGCCGCGGCGCCTGCACCGCCTAGCGCCGGGTCGGGATGCGGCTCGACATCATCGCCCGGAGCGCGCGTCGTGGCGGGTGGGCGTGACCACCAGCGTGCCGGAGGCGAAGCGTCGCTCGGTGGCGCGCAGCTCGGCCACCACCGCCGCGGGCACCGCCGGGCTGAACGGCGCGCCCGCCTCGTATCGCAGCGCGGCACCGGTGACCGGCGGCGTGTTGTAGCCGTACTCGGTGAAGCTGGCGGCGCGCTTGCCGGCGCGCACCTGGTCGGCGACGGTCCCGAACATCGCCGGCCAATCCTCGATGATGTTGGTCAGCACCGCCTGCGGCGCGGCGTGGCTGTCGTCCAGCGACCGGCCGGTGACGAACACGCCCTTCTCGCGCGCGGCCTCGATCAGCCCGGACTGGGCGGCGTTCAGCTTGCCGGTCAGCACGTCGACGCCGTCGCCGATCAAGGCCAGCGCGGCCTCCTTGGCGGAGGCGGCGTCCTCCATGTCCTTGACGTAGAGGATGGTGACCTTGGCACCCGCCTTGGTGGCGCAGATCCGGAAGCCGCCGGCCTGCGCGGTGATGTTGGGAACGCCCTCGAGACCGTAGACCCCCGCCACCTTGCCGGTCTTGCTCATGCGCGCAGCCAGGATCCCGAGCTCGCAGCCGAACTGCGCGTTGTTCCAGTCGATCGACATCACGTTGGAGCCGGCGCCCGCGTTGCCCGACGTCACGATGAACTGGGTGTGCGGGTAGTCGGGGGCGACGTCTTCCATCGCCGACATGAAGCGTCCGGAATGACCGACCACGATGCTGTAGCCGCGCCCGGCATAGTCGCGCAGCGCCTGGTCCTCGTCGGCGTCCGCCACGTTCTCGGAGTAGGCGATCTGGAAGCCGTGGCCCTTCAGGCTCTGCAGGATCGCATAGCCGAGCGCGTTCCAGCTGTGGTCGTTGATGCTGCCCGGCAGCAGGATGGCGGCCTTCTCGGGGCCTGCCGCCCGCGCCGCGCTGGCCAGGGCGAGGAACGCAGCGCACGCGAGCATGAGCGCCTTGAGCATGGTCGTGATCTCTCCGCTCGATCCGTGCAAGGTGAACCAGCAAGCCTCGTGCCATCAACCCGGCGAGACCAGGGCCGCGAAGCTCACCCGTTGCGGCGCGTCGAGCCAGCGTCGCATCGCCGCCGCATCGGCGAAGCGGCCTTGCGCGGGCAGGCGGCGCGCCTGACCCTGCACCGACAGGGTGTCGCCGCGGAACGGCCAGGGCGACAGGATGAAGCGGCCGGGATGGCTCCCATCCCCAACCAGCCGCAGGCTGCGCATGCCGCCCTCGCGGTCGGGGACGTGCAGGGTAAGCGGCGGCTTCAACTCGCCGCACAGCGCCAGCGACAGGGTGTCGGCGAAGGCCAGCAGCGCCGTGTCGCGCTCCAGGGTGGCGCCGTCGATCCCGAGCGCGGTGGCCCAGGCCGCCTCGATCGGCGCCTGCCTCGCCAGGAACCGGTCGGCCGCCGCCGCGTCGGCTTCGCACACCCGGTGGCGATCGGTGAAGCGGCGATAGATCACGCCGCCATGGCGGGAGATCAGCAGGGCGACCCGCGTGCCCCAGGCGCCGAGTGCCTGCTCCACCCCGCGCGTCCACATCGGGGCGTGCGTCGCGGCGCCGACGTCGCGAAACAGGTGCGGCCGTCCGCGCGCCGCATCGAAGCTTGGCGCGGTCTCCCACTCCAGCCAGCCGATATCGTGCTGCTCCGCCGCGAGCAGCAGGTGCTCGTCGAGCGCCTGCGCCCAGCCGGCGAGGATCTGTCCGGAGATCCAGGCGTGGGTGGGCTGGCTGATCGCCAGGCAGGCGTCGGGTTCGTCACGGAACAGCATGGCCGCATGATAGAGCATCGCCGGCAGCCGCGTAACTTGACGCCTTGCCCGCGATGCCCGCCGCGTGAGACTGCGTGCGGGCGCGGGGTCGCGCGGCGGAGGCGCGCATGAGGCGGCACCATCTCCCCTGGCTCCCCTGGACCTTGCGGCGACGGCCCGGTCGATCATCCCGAAGCTCGCGCTGGGCGCTGATCGGCGTCTGCGCGCTGGCGTTCGCGTTGCGCCTCGGCTTCGCCATCGGCGATCCGACGATCGAGCGGCCGGACGAGCTGTTCCAGAACATCGAGCCGGCCTGGCGCATGTGGTCGGGGTACGGCACCGTGACCTGGGAGTGGCGGATCGGCCTGCGCTCGCCCCTGTTCCCGGCGTGCCTGGCGCTGCTGATCGCCGCGGCGTCCGCCTTGGGCGCGGGGCCGGCCGGCTACCTCGCCGCGATCTGGGCCGCGATGTCGGCCTTGTCCACCGCCGTGGTGGCGATGTCGTTCCGCGTGGGCGCGCGCCACGCCGGGCTGCAGGGGGCGCTGTGCTGCGCGCTGCCGTGCGCGGTGTGGCCGGACCTGGTGTATTTCGGCTCCAAGCCTCTGGGCGAGGTGCAGGGCGGCAACCTGCTCGCCATCGCCGCGCTGCTCGTGATCGGGAGCGCCCGGCGCCGCGTGCCGGGCGACGAGGATCGCCGCTCCGGGAGGCTGGGCGTTGGGATGCTGGGCGCCGGGTTGCCGGGTATCGGGGTGCTGCTCGGCCTCGCGTTCTGCCTGCGCCCTCAGCTGGCGCCCGCCATCGTCGCGGTGGCCGCCGCGGCGGCCTGTCGCGCGCCGCGCCGCCAGCCGGGCTGGCTGATGGCGGGCGCGGGCATCCCGCTGCTGGCGCTGGGGGCCGCGGACTGGGCGTGCTACGGCGTGCCGTTCCGCTCGGTCTGGGCGCAGTTCCAGCTCAACGCGCTGCAGCAGGTCAGCCGCGAGTTCGGCACCAGCCCGCGCCTCTGGTACGGCCAGGAGCTGCTGCGGCGCTGGGGCCTGGCCGTCGTGCCGGTGGCGGCCACGGCGTCGCTGGGGCTGGGTGCCGCGCCGCTGCTCGGCGTGCTGGTGCTGCTCGTCGTGCTGCCGCACAGCCTGATCGCCCACAAGGAGGTGAGCTTCGTTCAGGCCGCCGTGGCGCCCACCCTGGTTCTCGCGGGTCTCGGCGCCTGTCGCTGCAGCCGGTGGTGGGCGTCGCTGACGGGCCGGAAGGCGGGCCGGTGGATGACCGCGTGCCTGCTGGCGAGCTGGCTCGCGATCGCGGCGGCGACCGGTCGCGGCGCCGGCTTCCTGCCGCTCTGGACCCGCGACCGGGCCGATCTCGAGGCGATGGCGGCGCTGCGCGATGACCCTGCGCTGTGCGGGCTCGGGGTGCGCTGGCCGCGGCGCTGGTTCTGGAGCGCGGGCGACGCGCTGCTCGGTCGGCCGGTGCCGATCTACGCCTTCGGCAGCGCCGCCGGCACGCGGCGGGTCGCGCCGGCGATCGACGCCGCGATCGGCGGCCCGGACGTGGCCGACGGCCTGCCCGGCTTCACCGTGACGCGGTGCTGGCCCGGCGGGGACGGCACGGTCTGCCTGGCCCGGGCCGTTCATAAACGTTGCCTGCCCGATCCGGGCTTCGATCTCGACGCCGTAGCGGGTCTCGGCCGGCCCGGCACGGAGCACGGGGCCGATACCCCTTGATGCGCGACCGGCGCCGCGTCAGCGTCCACCCCTTGCGCACACGCATTTTGCATGCAAAATACCAAAAGCTAAGGAGACAGGATCCCGGTGCAGCACGGCTCCGCCAACAGCACCTCGAGCGCCGCCCTGCTGCAACGTCCTGCATTGCATCGGGAGCTGGTCGAGCGACTGGGCGACATGATCGTCGACGGGTCGCTGGCACCCGGCCAGCGGCTGAACGAGCGCGCGCTCTGCGAGCGGTTCGGCGTGTCGCGGACGCCGCTGCACGAGGCGATCCTGATCCTCGCGCGGGAGGGCCTGGTCGAGATCATTCCGCGTCGCGGCACGCGGGTCGCCGTGCTCCAGGTGGAACAGGTGCGCGACACCATCGAGCTGCTCGGCGGCATCGAGGCGCTGGCGGGCGAACTGGCCTGCGATCGCGCGAGCGACGAGGCGATCGCCATGGTGCGGTCGCGTCACCAGGACATGCTCGGCTTTTTCGAGAGCGGCGACATGCTCAGCTATTTCAAGGCGAATGAGGAGGTGCACGGGCTCATCGTCGCCGCGGCCGGCAACGCCGAGCTGGTCGCGCAGCACCGTTTCCTGCGCGCCCGCGTGCTGCGCGCGCTGTTCATGCCGAACTTCCGTGCCGAGCGCTGGCGGGCTGCGATCCGCGAGCACGAGGCGTTCGTCGAGGCGCTCGTCGCCCGCGACGGCCAACGCCTGTCGCGCCTGCTGCGCGAGCACAAGCAGAGGACCTGGGAGGCGCTGCGCTCCTGGCTCGAACGTCGGAGTTGTCTTGAGCCTCAGGTACAGGACGCCGACCCGTCGCGCGTCAAGCCCCGTCGCACGTCAAGCAAGGACCCCGCCCCGGCTAGAGGGCGCGGGCAGCAAGGGAGGAACTGGCCGTGAATCTGGCTACGAAACTCGCGTCACGTGCCGCCGAAGGGCGCCCGGTGCGCATGGGCCTGATCGGGGCCGGGAAGTTCGGCTCGATGATCCTGGCGCAGACCCGGCATATCCCCGGCCTGCAGGTCGTCGGGATCGCGGACCTCAACGTCGGCAAGGTGCGCGCCTCGCTGGCGCGCGTCGGCTGGACCGAGGCGCAGTATCAGGCGCGCACGCTGGACGACGCGGTGCGCAGCGGCGGCACCTGCGTGACTGACGACGTCGCGTCACTGCTGGCCTGCAAGGCGATCGACTGCGTCGTCGAGGCCACCGGGCATCCGATCGCGGGTATCCGGCACGCCGTGCAGGCGATCGACGCCGGCAAACACGTCGTCATGGTCAATGTCGAGGCGGACGTGCTGTGCGGCCCGTTGCTGGCGCGCCGGGCGCGTGAGAAGGGGCTGGTCTACAGCATGGCCTACGGCGACCAGCCGGCGCTGATCTGCGAGCTGGTCGACTGGGTGCGGGCCTGCGGCTTCGAGCTCATCGCTGCCGGCAAGGGCATGAATTTCGAGCCGCGCTACCGCTACTCGACCCCGGATACCGTGTGGGGCTTCTTCGGCTGGTCGGAGGAGCAGGTCGCCAAGGGCGACTTCAACCCGAAGATGTACAACTCCTTCACCGACGGCACCAAGGCGGCGATCGAGATGGCGGCGGTCGCCAACGGCACCGGCCTCGACTGTCCCGACGAGGGGCTCGCCTTTCCCCCCGCAGGCTTGCACGACCTCGCCCGCGTGTTCCGTCCGGCGGCGGATGGCGGCCGGCTCGCGCGCGCCGGCCTGCTCGACATCGCCGCGAGCCAGGAGCCGGACGGCCGGGAGGTCGTCAACAACGTACGCTACGGCGTGTTCGTGACGTTCAAGGCGCCGAACCAGTATTCGCGCGAGTGCTTCGCGCAGTACGGCCTGCTGACCGACCCCTCTGGCTGGTACGCCTCGATGTGGCGTCCGTTCCACCTGATCGGCCTCGAGGCCAGCGTCAGCGTCCTGAACGCCGTGCTGCGCGGCGAGGCGACCGGCACGCCGCGGGAGTTCCGCGGCGACGCGGTCGCCACCGCCAAGCGCGACCTGCAGCCCGGCGAGGTGCTCGACGGCGAGGGCGGCTACCTGGTCTGGGGCAACGCCATCCCGGCCTCGCGCAGCCAGGCGATCGGTGCGCTGCCGATCGGGCTCGCGCAGGCCAAGCTGAAGCGTCCCGTCGCCAAGGACAGCATCGTCACCATGGACGATGTCGTCCTCGACCAGGATCTCGACGTGCTGGCGCTGCGCAAGGAGATGGTGACCAGCCTGCAGGGCGCCTCCTGATGCCCCGGCCCCTCGACGACGTCTCACGCGGGGCCTGAGGCGCATCAGGGGCAACGAGACGAAGCTACAGGGACAGGCCCGGGCACATGGGCATCCTGCACGAGACAAGCATCAAGAAACGGGGAAACGCCATGATCAAGATAACCGGCTGCCTGCTGGGGGCGGTGTTGCTCGGCGCCGGCGCCGCGCGCGCCGCCGCCCTGAACCCGGACACCGACCCGAACCGCATCGACTGGTCCAAGCTCGACGCGAAGTTCGGCGCGCTGCCGAAACCGCCGGCGGGGACCAAGGTCGGCGGCGTGGTCAAGACCATGATCAATGAATACTGGCGCTCGCTCGCCACTGGCTATCGCACCGAGGCGAAGCCGGTCGGCGTGACCGTGCAGGCGCAGGGTCCGCAGAACGAGGAGGACCAGCTCGGCCAACTCTCGCTCGCCCAGAACATGCTCAGCCAGGGCTACAACGCGCTGATGCTGTCGCCGATCACCGACAGCAACCTGCAGCCGGTGCTGGAGGATGCCCGCCAGCAGCACGTGCCGGTGGTCGATGTCGACGATGCGGTGTTTCCCGATGCCGAGCATTTCGTCGGCAACGTGCAGGGCGAGAACGGCGCGCGCGCGGCGCGCTGGTTCATCCAGCACCATCCGGACGGCGGCAAGGTCGCGGTCATCGAGGGCATCGCCGGCAGCTACGCGGCCAAGTACCGCACCGCCGGCTTCGTCGACACCGTCAGCAAGGGCGGCAAGTTCAGCGTCGTCGCCAGCGTCCCCGGCAATTGGGACCGGCAGAAATCCTACGAGGCGGCCTCCACCATCCTCAATCAGCATCCCGACCTGATCGGCTTCTACTGCAACAACGACGGCATGGCGCTCGGCGTGCTCGAGGCGGTTAAGAGCGCCAACGCGCTGGGCAAGGTCGCGGTCATCGGCACCGACGGCTGGACCGACGCGCTGAAGTCGATCCGCGACGGCGAGCTCACCGGCACCATCGACAGCTTCCCCGATGTGACCGGCGAGATCGCGGTCGACGTGGCGATCCGCCTGATCGCGGGCCAAAGCCTGCCGCGCGTGGTCACCACGCCGCAGGCGCTGATCACCAAGGAGAACTACGACCATTATTTCGGCAAGGGGGTGAACCCGCGCGACGCCCTGCTCGCCGATGCCGGCTCGGAGCATTAGCGGCAGCGCCGACGTCGACTGAAAGTCCCGACTGGGAGCAGGCTCATGCCGGATGTCCCTCTTGCGCTCGAACTTCGATCGGTCTCGAAGTCCTGGCCCGGCGTCCGCGCTCTCTCGGGGGTGTCGCTGCGGGCCGCACCGGGCGAGGTGCACGCGCTGCTGGGCGAGAACGGCGCCGGCAAGAGCACGCTGCTCAAGATCCTCAACGGCCTGGTGCGCCCGGACGGCGGCGAGATCCTGATCGGCGGCGAGGCGGTGCAGATCGACGGCCCCAAGGCCGCACGCGCCGCCGGGCTCGCGATGATCCACCAGGAGCTCCAGCTGGTGCCGGAGATGGACGTCTCCCAGAACATGTTCCTCGGCGTGTCGCCGACGCGGTTCCGGCTGCTGACCGACAAGCCGGCCATGCGCCGGGAGGCGCGGCGGGTGCTGGCGCAGCTGGGCGCGGATTTCGACGTCGGCCGGCCGGTCCGCGAGCTGAGCATAGCGCAGCGGCAGTTGGTCGAGATCGCCCGCGCGCTGCTCTGGGACGCGCGCATCATCGCCATGGACGAGCCGACCTCCGCCTTGTCGCCGCAGGAGTTCGAGAGGCTGGTCAGCGTGATCGACGCCATCACCCGTCGCGGCGTCGCGGTGATCTATGTCTCGCATAAGCTCGACGAGGTGTTCCGGCTGTGCGCGACGGCGACCATCCTGCGTGACGGCACCCTGGTCGGCGAGTTTCCGCTGGCCGGGATGAGCGAGCACGAGACCGTCTCGCTTATGGTCGGCCGCAGCCTCGACCTGCCGCCCCGTCAGGCCCGCACCGGCGGCACGCCGGTGCTGGAGGCTACCGACCTGGCATGGCGGGACCGTGTGCGCGGCGTCAGCCTGGCGGCGCGACGCGGCGAGATCCTCGGCATCGCCGGCCTGGTCGGCGCCGGACGCACCGAGCTGGTGCGTCTGCTGGCGGGACTTGAGCGGCCGGACCGCGGCGAGATCCGGCTGCGCGGGCGCGCGGTGCGGTTCCGCACCGCCGCGGCCGCGGTGCGGGCCGGCATCGGCCTGGTGCCGGAGGATCGCAAGAAGGAGGGCATCATCCCGCTGCGCCCGGTCAGCGCCAACGTGGCGCTGCCGGTGCTGCGGCGGACGCAGCGGGCCGGCTTCGTGCTGCGCGACCGGCTGCGCCGCTCGATACGCGCGCTGACCCAGGACGTGCAGCTGCGGCCGCCCGACATCGAGCGTCCGATCGGGCTGTTCAGCGGCGGCAACCAGCAGAAGGCCATCATCTGCCGCTGGCTGCTGGCGGACTCCGAGGTGCTGATCTTCGACGAACCGACCCGCGGCATCGACATCGGCGCCAAGCACGAGATCTACCTGCTGATCGAGCAGCTGGCCGACCGCGGCAAGACGATCATCGTCGTCTCCTCCGAGCTGCCCGAGATCATCCGCATCAGCGACCGTGTGCTGGTCATGCGCGAGGGCAGGATCGTGGCCGAGCTGTCGCACGGCGCGCTGAGCGAGCAGGCCATCCTTCATCACGCCGTTGCCGGGATGGCGCAACCAGGGAGCCAGGGGCCATGCCAGGGGACGGCATCAACGTGAGCCATGCGACGGCCGGCACGACGCAGCGCCCGCGCTTCGCCAGGATCAGTCTTCGCGACGCCGGCACGCTGATCGGCATGATCGCGATCATCGTCGTGTTCTCGTTGCTAACGCCGTACTTCCTCACGGCACGGAACCTGGTCAACGTGCTCAAGGAGTCGAGCATCAACGCCTGCATCGCGGTCGGCATGACCATGGTGATCATCTCCGGCGGCATCGACCTGTCGGTGGGCTCCACGGCGGCGCTCGCCGCGGTCGTCGGCGCCTCGCTGCTGAAGCTCGGGATCGCGGTGCCGCTGGCGATGCTGGCGATGGTCGGCATCGGTGCCGCCGCCGGCTGCGCCAATGGCTTGCTGATCTCGGGCTTCGGTCTGCAGCCCTTCATCGTGACGCTCGGCACCCTGAGCCTGTTCCGCGCACTCGCGCTGATCTACACCGGCGGCGATCCGGTCCTCGGCATGCCGCACGGCTTTCGGATCCTGTTCACCTCGCAGGTCGGCTTCATCCCGGTGCCGGTGCTGCTGGTCGCGGCGATCGCCGCCATCGCCTGGGTCATCCTGCGCAACACCCCGCTCGGCGACTACCTGCTCGCGGTCGGCGGCAACGAGGAGGCGGCGCGGGTATCGGGCGTGCCGATCGGCGTCACCAAGACCGCCGCCTACGCCATGAACGGCATCGTCGCCGCGATCGCGGCCATGATCCTCATCGCCTGGCTCGGCGCCGCCGACCCGACGCTCGGCAACCTGTGGGAGTTGCAGGCGATCGCGGCCGCGGCGATCGGCGGGGCGTCGCTGATGGGCGGCAAGGGCAGCATCGTCGGCACGGTGCTGGGCGCGGTGATCCTGGGCACCGTGAGCGACGGGCTCACGCTGCTGAACGTGCAGGCCTTCTACCAGCTGCTGGCGACCGGGCTGATCATCATCGCCGCGATGCTGATCGACCGTGCCACCCGATCCTGAGCGCTGAGATGCATCGCCGCACGAAACATCGATGGAGGCAGATATGCCCGACGATAGCAGACGGGTCGCCATCACCGGGGCTCAAGGCAATCTCGGCCGCAAGCTGATCGCGGCGTTCGAGACCGCACCCTGGTGCCACTCGATCATGGCCATCGACCACGCTCCCCCGGAGGCCGGCTCCGGCGGAGGGTCGAAGGTCAGGGCGATCCAGGCTGACCTCGCCGACCGCCGCGACGGGCGCTGGGTCGAGGCGATCGGCGCCGCCCACGTGATCATCCATCTCGCGGCACGGAACCCCTACCCGACCGCGAGCTGGGAGGACTCCACCGCCTCCCTCGACATGACGCTCAACCTGCTCGGCGCCGCGGGCGCGTCGCTCGGGCGCTTCGTGTTCATCTCGTCGAACCACGTCATGGGCGGCTACAAGGATGCCGTACCGGCCCTCGGATCCGGCATGCTGACGGAGGCGCTCGCGCCGAGGCCGGGCACGCGCACCGTCGATTCGCGGGGGCAGGTCAGCGACTCTCCCGCCTACGCGGTGCACAAGCTGATGGGCGAGCGGCTGTGCCGGGAGCGCGCGCTCGGCTCGCGGGGACGGCTGTCGACCGTGTCGCTCCGCGTCGGCTGGTGCCAGCCGGGCGAGAACCTGCCCTCCACCTTGAATGCCACCGGCGTGCCGGGAGAGCCGGTGCCGGAGGGCGATGTCGAGGCGGCGCGCGCCTATCAATGGTTTCGCGGCATGTGGCTGTCGAACGGCGACCTCGTGCGGATCGTCGAGCGTGCCTGCCTGGCGGATGCATCCGCCTGGCCCGCGCCGGCCATCGTGGTCAACGCCATGTCGGCCAACCGGGACATGGTCTGGAGCCTCGAGGATGCCCGCCGCTACCTCGGCTACACCCCGCAGGACAGGTCATGACCGTGATGCACGCCGGCCGCGGCGTGTGCGAGCGCCGATCCGATCAGTCCGGCAACAGCCCCTCCGGCCTCCGGCGCGCATAGAGGAAGACGCCGAGACTGGTCGCGACGAGGCAGCCGCCGAGAAAGAACAGGCCCGCGCGGTCTCCCCCGGTCCAGCCCTTCAGCAGCCCGACGGCGAAGGGCGAGAGAAAGCCCGCGAGATTGCCGACCGAATTCGTGACCGCCAGCCCCGCCGCGGCGCCGGCCCCAGCGAGCACGCCGGACGGCATGGCCAGCAAGGGTGCGATCGAGGCGTAGATGCCGGCGGACGCCACGCAGAGGAAGGCCATCGACCACGGCGCCGAGATGGGCAGCGTCAAGCCGGCGCCGACCAGCGCGGCCGCGGCGGCAGCGATGCTGATGCTCGCGTGCTGCGCGATCTTCCCGGTCCTCGCTGCGCGTCGGCTCCAGAAGAAGGTCGCGACCGCGGCGGCCGAGTAGGGAACGAGCACCAGGAACCCGGTGCCGAGCGCAGTCGTGCCGGACAGCGCGCGCACGATGGTGGGCAGCCACACGCTCAGCCCGTAGACGCCGCAGATCAGCCCGAAATTCAGCGCCGCATAGACCATGAAGCGCGGGTTTTTCATGCCGGCGACGAAGCTGCCACCCGAGGCGCCGGACGGCCGGTCGCAAGCCTCGTCGCGCAAGGTCGCGGCGAGCCAGCGCCTCTCGTCGTCGGGAAGCCAAGCCGCGCTCTCGGGCCGGTCGGTCAGCAGCAGCGGCGCGAGCAGCCCGAGTGCCACCGCCGGGATACCTTCGAGGATGAAGAGCCACTGCCATCCGTGCAGGCCGAAAATTCCTTCCATGGACAGCAGCAGGCCGGAGACGGGCGCGCCGATCGCGTTCGCGATCGGCTGCGTCAGCACGAAGAAACCGAGCGCGCGCGTCCGCTCGCGCTCCGGGAACCAGAGCGTGAACAAGTACAGGATGGCGGGTGAGAAACCCGCTTCCGCGGCGCCCAGCAGGAAACGGATCAGATCGAACGTCCATGCGTTCCTGACCAGGGCAAGCGCCGCGGCGCAGATCCCCCAGCTGACGAGGATGCGAGCCATCCAGCGTCGCGCGCCGAAACGAACCATTGCGGCGTTGCTCGGAATCTCGAAGAGGAAGTAGCCGATGAAGAAGATGCCGGCCCCGAAGCCGAACGAGGCTGCGGTCAGGCCGACATCGTGCCGAAGCTCGGGCGCGGCGAAGCCGACATTGTTCCGATCGAGATATGCCACGAAGTAGAGCAGCATGACGACCGGGATCAGGCGCGCGCGCACCCGGGCTAGGCAGCGTCGTGCGACGTCGCTGCGGTGTCCGCCGGCCTCATCCAGATCGGCCGCGGTCGCGGTTCTATCGCTCGGGAGCATTGTCATGGACGCGCCTCACGTTTCGGCGACGGGTGGATCCCGCTTCTTGTTCGTTACGCCTCAGGCGAGGGTGGTGGTCGGGTGCATGTCGAACGCCATCGGCGACCGACGTTAGGCGGTGGATGCTTGCGCGACAAACAACGTTAGCGTGCGCGCGCATCCCAGCATGGCTATAAGCCGATCCGATGCATGCAATAGACGTAGACTATCGTTGCCTCGGTATCGCTCGGCTTCTTTGCATCTTGGTGATCTATAGGCATAAATAGTGCCGCGGGGGTGACCTCGGGCGCGTGCCGTGTTAGATGGACGGCCCAGAAGCGGGAGAGCGAGATGGACGGAGATAGCGTCGGCCAGTGCCCTATGAGAGGCGTGGCTCCCAACAATTCGGCGGCTTGGCCGAGGTCGAACCAGGATTGGTGGCCCAACCAGCTGAACCTCAAGATCCTTCACCAGCACTCGACCAAGTCCGATCCGCTTGGCGAGCGATTCGATTACGCGCAGGAATTCAAGACGCTCGATCTGGGCGCGGTGAAGCAGGATCTGTTCGCGCTGATGACCACCTCGCAGGATTGGTGGCCGGCGGATTTCGGACATTACGGACCGCTGTTCATCCGCATGGCCTGGCACAGCGCCGGCACCTACCGGATCGGCGACGGGCGCGGCGGTGCGGGTTCCGGCACGCAGCGTTTCGCGCCGCTGAACTCCTGGCCCGACAACGCCAATCTCGACAAGGCGCGGCTGCTGCTGTGGCCGATCAAGCAGAAGTACGGCCGCAAGATCTCGTGGGCCGACCTGATGGTGCTGGCCGGCAACTGCGCGCTGGAGTCGATGGGGCTCAAGACCTTCGGCTTCGCCGGCGGCCGTGCGGACGTGTGGGAGCCCGAGGAGGACATCAACTGGGGTCCCGAGGACACCTGGCTCGGCGACCAGCGCTACAGCGGCGAGCGGGAGCTTGCCGACCATCTCGGTGCCGTGCAGATGGGCCTGATCTACGTCAACCCGGAGGGGCCGAACGGCAAGCCCGATCCGCTCGGATCGGCGCGCGACATCCGCGACACGTTCGGGCGCATGGCGATGAACGACCAGGAGACGGTGGCGCTGGTCGCCGGCGGTCACACCTTCGGCAAGAGCCATGGCGCGGCCAGTGCCGCCCAATACGTGGGCCCGGAGCCGGAAGCCGCCGGCATCGAACAGATGGGTCTCGGCTGGAAGAACAGCTTCGGCACCGGCAAGGGCGCGCACACGATCTCCAGCGGGCTCGAAGGCGCGTGGACCCCCGAGCCGACCAAGTGGGACAACGGGTATTTCGACAACCTGTTCAACTTCGAGTGGGAGCTGGGCCGCGGCCCCGGCGGCGGCTGGCAGTGGCAGCCGAAGGACGGCGCGGCTGCCGACATGGTGCCGGACGCCCATGACGCGACCAAGCGCCACCCGCCGATGATGTTCACCTCGGACATCGCGATGATCACCGACCCGGCCTACCTGGAGATCTCCAAGCGGTTCCACGGCAACCTGGACGAGTTCGCCGACGCCTTCGCCCGCGCCTGGTTCAAGCTCACGCATCGAGACATGGGGCCGATCGCGCGCTATCTCGGGCCGGAAGTGCCCGCCGAGCCGCTGCTGTGGCAGGACCGGGTTCCCGCCGTGGATCACCCCCTCGTCAGCGAGCAGGACGTGGCGGCGCTCAAGGCGAAGCTGCTGGCGTCGGGGCTTTCGATCTCGCAGCTGGTCTCCACCGCCTGGAAGTCGGCGTCGACGTTCCGCGGCACCGACAAGCGGGGCGGCGCCAACGGCGCGCGCATCCGGCTGGCGCCGCAAAAGGAGTGGGCGGCGAACGAGCCGGCCGAGCTGGCGACGGTGCTGCGGACGCTGGAGGCGGTCCAGGCCGAGTTCAATGCCGCGCAGTCGGACGGCAAGAGGATATCGCTGGCCGACCTGATCGTGCTCGGGGGCTGTGCCGCGATCGAGAAGGCCGCCGAGGCTGGTGGAACCGTGGTCGAGGTCCCGTTCACCCCGGGTCGCACCGACGCGTCCCAGGAGCAGACCGACGCGCACTCCTTCGCGGTGCTGGAGCCGGATGCGGACGGGTTCCGCAACTATCTCGGCCAGGGGCGCGGACGGCACGAGGAGGTGCACTTGGTGGACCGGGCGCATCTGCTGACGCTGAGCGCGCCGGAGATGACCGTGCTGGTCGGCGGCCTGCGCGTGCTGGGCACCAACTACGGCGGCTCCGAGCTCGGCGTCTTCACCAAGCGGCCGGGCACGCTGACCAACGACTTCTTCGTCAACCTGCTGGACATGGGCACGACCTGGAAGGCGGTGTCGGAGGCCGACGACCGGTTCGAGGGGCGCGACCGCCGGACCGGCGAGCTGAAATGGACCGGCAGCCGCGCCGACCTGATCTTCGGATCGAATTCACTGCTGCGGGCGGTCGCGGAGGTGTTCGGGTGCGCTGACTCCCAGCAGGCATTCGTGCACGACTTCGTGGCCGTCTGGACCAAGGTGATGGACCTGGACCGCTTCGACCTGGCCTGACCCGGCCGGGGCTTGCCAACGACTCCGACGATGGGGCCGGCGTCTCGGGAACGAGACGCCGGCCTTCTCGTCTGGCGCACGCCGGGAGCGGCCTCGCAGGCCGCCGTTCGCGGCATGATCGATCTACTCGATAGATCGTTCCAAACAGATCGATCCATTGGTCGACGCTCGGACAGGAGCTCATGTTCCTGTCATCGAGACGAGGTAATCCATGGTCGGCGACATCTGCATCCTGCTATCGCCACGTCCGTCCGCCCGCATCACGCCGGCGCGGAAGCTGCACGGCTTCGGCCGTCTCGCCCGCACGCTGCCCGGTATCATGCTGTGCCTCCTGGTCACCGTGATCGCGATGATGCTGGCCCTGGTCGAGCGGCGTGCGCTCGGTGCCGCCTGGCTGGAGAGCCTGGTGCTGGCGATCATCGTCGGCGCCGCCATCCGCACCGCCTGGACGCCGTCCGCCCGCTGGCGCACCGGCATCAGCTTCAGCGCCAGGACGCTGCTGGAGATCGCGGTGGTGCTGCTCGGCGCCTCGGTCAGCGCCGGCACCGTGCTGGCGGCCGGTCCGGGCCTGCTGGCCGGCATCGCCGCGGTGGTCGTGCTGGCGATCGGCTGCTCCTACGGCATCGGTCGGCTGTTCGGCCTGCCGCACCGGATGGCGACCCTGGTTGCCTGCGGCAACTCCATCTGCGGCAACTCCGCCATCGCCGCCGTGGCGCCGGTGGTCGGCGCCGACGGCGAGGATGTCGCCGCCTCCATCGCCTTCACGGCGCTGTTCGGCGTGGCGCTGGTGCTGCTTCTGCCCCTGGCGGTGCCGCTGCTGCATCTGAGCGGCCTGCAGTACGGCGCGTTCGCCGGCCTGACCGTCTACGCGGTGCCGCAGGTGCTGGCAGCCACGGCACCGGTCGGCACCGTGGCGGTGCAGCTCGGCACCCTGGTCAAGCTGGTCCGGGTGCTGATGCTGGGGCCGGTGGTGCTCTGCCTGTCGCTGCTCACCCGGCGGCTCGGCGACGGCGCCGACGCGGCGGCGACGCAGCCGGGCATCGGCCGCCGGCCGAAGCGGCACGGGCTAAAGCTGCACAAGCTGGTTCCCTGGTTCATCATCGGCTTCCTGGGCCTCGCCACGTTGCGGTCCTGCGGCCTGGTGCCGCATGCTGCGCTGCATCCGGTGGCGACGGCGGCGAGCCTGCTCACCGTCGTGTCGATGGCGGCACTCGGTCTGGATACCGACCTGCGTGTGGCCGCCCGCGCCGGCGGCCGGGTGACGGCGGTGGTGATGCTGTCGCTGCTGGCGCTGGGGCTGCTGAGCCTCGGCCTGATCCGCCTGCTCGGCCTGGCCTGAGGCGGTCGAACCCTCCGGGTCCCTCGCAGCGTTCTCCGACCGCCATCCATCGAACGGGACATGACGATGCTGGACCCGCTGCGCCGCAAGTCGGACCTGATCGTGCACTCACGGACGCCGTTCAACGCCGAGCCGCCACTCGATCGGCTGCGGCGCGCGCTCGTCACCGGCTGCGAAGATTTCTACGTGCGCAGCCACGGCAACATCCCGCGGCTCGACGGGACGCGGCATCGGCTTCGTGTGGACGGCATGGTGCGCACGCCGCTCGACCTCTCGATGCCGGCGCTGCGTGCGCGTTTGCCCGTCCGCACCGTGACCGCGGTGATGCAGTGCGCCGGCAACCGTCGTGCCGACCTGCAGCAGGTACGGCCGACCTCCGGCGACCCCTGGGCGCCCGGCGCCATCGGCAACGCCGAATGGACAGGGGTATCGCTGGCCGACGTGCTGAGGGCGGCGGGTGCCAAGGAGGATGCCGCGCTGCATGTCGCCTTCGACGCCTGCGACGAGGTGGAGATGCCGGGCGAGGGGCGTTTCAGCTACGGCGCCTCGATCCCGATGACCAAGGCCTTGGCACCGGAGGTTCTGCTCGCGTCGGCGATGAACGGGGAGCCGCTGGCGCCGGAGCACGGATTTCCGCTGCGCGTCGTGGTGCCCGGCTATGCGGGCGTGCGGAGCCCGAAATGGCTGTCCGCCATCACGGTGCAGGATGCGCCGTCCGACAACCACATGCAGCAGCGCGACTACAAGTTGATGCCGGACGACGTGACGGAGGACACGGTGCGCTGGGAGAGCGGCCTCACCATCTACGACATGCCGCTCAACTCGGCGATCTGCGAGCCGGCATCCGGCGCCGCATTGCGGGCCGGCCGCACCACCATGCGCGGCTACGCGATCGCGACCGCGCGCGACGTCGTGCGGGTCGAGCTGTCGATCGATGACGGCCGCAGCTGGCGTCAGGCCGAGCTCGAGCATGATGTCCGAGCACCCTGGAGCTGGACCTTCTGGACCATCGCCCTGGACCTGCCGGAAGGCGACCACGAGCTCGCCGTGCGCGCCTGGGACTCCGCCGGCCAGACCCAGCCCGCACGGCCTGAGGATACCTGGAACTTCAAGGGCTACCTGAACACCGCCTGGCATCGGGTGCGGGTATCCGTCGGCTGAGCGGCCGGCGGGCGATGGGGTTCATCTCAGGCCTCCTGATGCCGCATCAGGACCGCGAGGTCGGCGCAGCGCAGCACGCCTTCGGTCGCGCCGTCGAACAGCTTCTCGCGCAGCCTGCCGCGGCTGTAGCTTCCCATCACGAGCAGATCCGCGCCGGCTTCGTGCGCCATCGCCACCAGTTGCGCGCCCACGTCGCCGTCAGGCCGGGTCGGTGCCGCTGCCACCTCGTGGCGCTGGCCCTGGAACGCCGCTGCCAGGCCCGCATCCTCCGCCGCGTCGCCGATGCGCAGCACCACCACCCGCTCCGCCTTAGACAGCAGCGGCGCCGCCGTCCGGATCGCCTGCCGGACCTGAGCGTCGTCGCGCCAGGCGACGGCCACGACCCGCCCCAGCGGCATCTCCGTGCCGGGCGGAACCAGCAGCACCGGACGTCCGGACCGCACCAGTGCCGCGTGGATGCGGGCGCGAGCGGTCTCGTCGTCCGGCTTCTGCTCCAGCAGCAGCAGGTGCGCCTCGCGGCCATGCTCGGCAACCGCCAGCGCGCCGTCGCCGCGGACCTCGATCCAGCGCGCCTCGTGCCCTTCGGCACGCTGCTTCGACACCCAGCGGTCGAGGGTGCCGCGCATCGCCCCTACCCAGTCGCGGCGCTGGTCGGCGATCGCCCGCCGGCGTTCGCGTGTCATCACCTCCTCGGTCGACTGCAGGTCGGCCAGAGCGGGTCCGTCGATGGCGAGCGCCACGGTGCGGCCGCCTCCTGCCATCAGCTGCCCCGCGACCGCCAGCATGCCGGTCACGGAGTCCGGCCGATGCAGCGCCACCAGTGTGCTGCTGCTCATCGTGCCGGGTGCGACCTCGCCGATCGCCGCCAGCTGCGAGGTGCGGATCGCCAACGCCAGCGCGGTGCCGGAGGCGACGCTGGCCAGGCACAGCACCACCGAGAGCGCGATATTGCCCAGCGCCTGCCCGGCGCGACCGTCGCGTGCCAGCTCCAGCGTCTGCAGGCTGAAGGAGGAGAAGGTGGTGAAGCCGCCGCAGAGGCCCACCATGACGAAGCTGCGCGTGTCGAAGGGCAGGGCGAAGCGGCCATCGGTCGCGGTCAGCGTGCCGAAGAAGCCGATCACGAACGAGCCGACGACGTTGATGAGGATCGTGCCCCAGGGAAACGACGGTCCGGTCAACGCGACCATGACGGTTCCCAGCCAGGCGCGCAGGATGCTGCCGATCGCACCGCCCAGGCCGATCAGGGCGTAGTTCAGCATCCGGCGGCCCTCGGGTCGTGGCACTCGGTTCGCTGCGAGAGCGGCTGTCGCGCCATCGCGCACTCCTCCCGTGGATGCTCGGTCCGGATCGGCAGGAGTCATCAGCTTGTGACGGGCGTTCGAAGGGAAACCCCATCCCCTGGAGCCGCACCATCGCACGGCGAGACCGACACCTCAACGACCTCGGCGCCCCGTGCCTGAAGATGCGGAAACCGGAGCCGCAGCGCGACGAGCCTGCTGCGGCACGTCTCCTGGAGGGCGACCCGATGCGTCGAGGTTCAGGCGCCTGGCACGTCTCCTACGCGATGTTCGGCTTCCTGGTGCCCGGCCTGTCGTCGATCCTGCTCCCGTTGCTGGTCGTCGACGTCGGACATCGACCGTTCCGGGTCGGCTCGGTGGTCGCGGCGCAGAGTTGGGGAATGCTGCTGGCGCCGGTCTGGGGCTGGTATGCAGGCCGTTTCCGGAGCTACCGAACCCTCCTCGTCATGGGGCTGCTCTGCCTGGGTTGCGGCTTCGCAGCCTTCAGCGTCGCACGCAGCCTGCCCGCGCTGTTCGGGGCGTCGTTCGTGATCGGCGTCGGCACCGGAGGCTGCGGCACGGTGGCGAGCCTGCTGATCGTGGACGCAAATCCGGTCGGCGAGTGGGGTCGCGGGATCGGGCGGCTGCAGCTCTGGGGCGCTGCCGGAACCATCCTCGGCTTCGCGGTAGCCGGCAGGATGCCGGCGGACGACGCCGCGTTGCTGGGCTGCATCCTCGTCGTGCCGGCGATCATGCTCGCTGCCCGGCGCTTGCCGCCGCATCCGCTGACCGACGGGCGACAGGCGATACGCCATGGCCGGGTGGTCGATGAGGGCTCGGGCGTCCCCGGCCGGCACGTCAGGCCACCTCTCTTCGCCTTGTTCCTGGTCACGTGGTCGCTGTTCTCGCTCGCCGTGTCGGCATTCCCGGCGTTGTTCCCGATCACGATGTTTCGCGCCTTCTCGGTGCGCGTGCACGTCTCGGTCGACACCGTCGCGATCGCGACCATGATCAGCCTTCCATTGTATGGCGTAGCGGGTCGCCTGGTCGGCCGTCATGGCGCGGTTCGTATCTTTGCAGCAGGCGTCTTGATCCGTCTGCTTTGCCTCGCGATGCTCGCCGCACTGACCGCGCTGCATTGGCAGACCATGCTGCCGGTGCTGTTGCTGGTGGGGCTGTTCCAAGGCATCTGGCTCCTGCTCGGCGTATCCTCGAGCGAGTTGGCGGCATTGCTCGCACCGGGACCCGAGGGAACGGCGATGGGCCTGTTCAACGCGACGGGCGCGTTCGCCTCGGGGATCGGCGCGATGCTGAGCGGCCTGGTGGCAGACGTGTCGGGCTATCGGAGCATCGGCGTGTGGGCTGCCGGCGTGGCGCTCCTGGCCTTCGCGCTGAGCCTGATGCTGACGCGTTCCGTGACGGTCGGTATCCAGCCAGATCGGACGAAGCACCTTTGATCCTGCCCGCGAGATTCGACGATGGATGTAGATGGCCTTGGTCGCGCGTGATCCCTTCCGGTCCGCCGCAGGATCGTTCTTCCGGGCAGATCCGTTGCATCGAGATTATGCTGTTCATCGCCGATCGCGATCGGTGCATCTTCCGGACCGGTAGATGGAACGGGAGACGACCGATGGCACGGCTGGCATGACCGGCGGACCAGCCCGATGATCTCGTCGTCGCACGTGTTTGCGCGTCCGCTCGGCCGCCTGGCCGGGCCGCGCGAGCTGGTTCGACAGTTCACCCCGAACTGGTTCACCGCGACCATGGGCACCGGGATCCTGGCGCTGGCGCTGAACCAGCTGCCTTTCGTCGTGCCCGGCTCGTATCAGGTAGCACGCGGCCTGTGGCTGTTCGATATCCTCCTGTTCGTCGTGTTCAGCGCGCTCTACGCCGCGCGCTGGGTCTTCTTCTTCGACGGAGCGCGACGGATCTTCCGCCACTCGGTGATGTCGATGTTCTTCGGCGCCATCCCGATGGGGCTCGCCACCATCATCAACGGCCTCCTCGCCTTCGGGCCCTCGCTGTTTGGCGACCTCTGCTTCCCGATCGCCCACGGGCTGTGGTGGATCGATGCCGCGCTGTCGGTCGCATCCGGGCTCTGCATCCCGTTCCTGATGTTCACCAGCCAGGAGCATACGATCGAGAAGATGACCGCGGTGTGGCTCCTGCCGGTCGTGGCGGCCGAGGTGGCGGCGGCCAGCGCGGCGCAACTGGTGCCGCATCTGGTCGACCCGCACGCGGCGCTGCGTATGCTCCTGCTGGGCTACGCGCTGTGGGCCTTCTCGGTGCCGCTGGCGCTCAGCATCCTGGTGGTCCTGGTGCTTCGCCTGATCCTGCACAAGCTGCCGCACAAGGACATGGCGGCTTCCGGCTGGCTGGCGCTCGGCCCGATCGGCACCGGCGCGCTCGGCCTGCTGCTGCTCGGGCAGGACGCGCCGTCGGTGTTCGCGGCCGCCGGCATGGGTGCGCTCGGCACGGTCGCGCAAGGGATCGGCGTGATCGGCGGCGCCGTCCTGTGGGGCTACGGCGTCTGGTGGCTGATGCTGGCGATGATGGTCACCGCACGCTACCTGCGCGACGGCATGCCGTTCAACATCGGCTGGTGGGGCTTCACCTTCCCGCTCGGCGTCTACGCGGTCGCGACCCTCACCCTCGCCCGGCAGACGCATCTCGGCGTCCTCGCCGACATCGGCGCCGGCCTGGTCGGGCTGCTGGCGCTGCTCTGGGTCATCGTGTTCACGCGCACGGCACTCGGCGCCTGGAGCGGGCAGCTGTTCTTCGCGCCATGCCTGATGAGCGACGTCTCGCCGCTCGGCGAGCCTGCCGATATCGCCTGAGCATCGCGAGACCGTCGCAGGGCTCCGCGATGCCGACAGCAAGATCCGTTCGGCGCGATGCATCGGCGATCAGCGCCATCGGCCGATGTCGCGAGCCGAGCCGCTTCAGCGGCATCGTGCGGTTAAACAATTGCCAACCACCGAGTGCGATACTGGCTGCGGGAGGCGTCAGTGAGCATATCGTCGCGCCAAGTGGTTCTCGACGCCTGTATCGGCAACCGCCCGTGGCGTTTCCCGCACGACGTCGTCCTCGGCTCGCTCTTGCTGTACGAGGTTCGGCATCACACTCAGCGCCCCGGCATCGCATGACGTCGTCATGCGACGCGCCACGTCGATCGGGAGCCACTGCGTCGTTTTTCGACGCCGGCAATCCGCAGGCGCCTCGGCCTGGCTCGAGGCAGGATCCGCCTCATGACCGGCCCTGGTCGGAGCCCTGGTCGGAGCCCTGGTCGGAGCCGCATCGCGCTCCCAAGGCTGCGGCACTGAGCGATGAACATGCAGTCGAGCCTTCCGCCTCCCGCGATCGAGATCGTCGGCCGCGACCGATGCCGGTCCTGGCCACTCACTGCCGCCCATGAGCATCTTTTTGTCGTTAATCCAGACCTGACGAAACGTCAGGCGGTTGACTTGATTAACCAATAGTAATAATTCATCCCGCGCGAAGTCGTTGCCAGGAGTTGGTGTCATATTCCGCACTATTCGCCTCAATGCAGACTTGATCCAGGGTTCCGTTTCCTCTTCGAGCATGGGCAGCGCCGCAGCAACCGTGGCAAGCAGTCTGGATGACACGAATACAGATGGTCTGACTCAGGTTCGGTATTTGCAGGAGCCCAAGAGCTACGCGCCGGTGAGCATCAACGACATCAATCAGGGCGGGCTCGGAGACTGCTTCCTCCTGGCGGCGGTCGGTGAACTCGCACTCGACCGTCCCGCTGCCATCACCAACATGATCAGCGCCAACGCCGACGGCACGGAGACCGTCACGCTCTACGAGAAGGCCGGCGGCGGCGCACCGTCGTATGGAGACACCTCCCTGGTCCCGACGCGGATCACCGTGGACAACGTCTTCCCCGAAAACGCCGTCAACAGCGGCTACGATCAGGACGTGTTCGATGGCCAGCAGGAGATCTGGGCCCAGGTCCTGGAAAAGGCGCTGGCGACGCTGTCCGGTGGATACGACGTGATCAACCAGGGCGGCTGGCCGATGTTCGTCATGGAAGAATTGACGGGCCAGGCGGGCTTCTGGCAGGCACCGACCTCGCTCTCGCTGCCGATCCTGCAGGGCTACATGAAGGCCGGAGACCTGGTCGCGTTCGACACGCCCGCGTCGAACGGCCTGGCCTATGATCTGATCGACGACCACGCGTACATGCTCGAAGGCCTGAGCATGGTGAACGGCCAGGCCATGGTCCAGCTCGGCAATCCCTGGGGCGACAGCGAGCCGCAACTGATACCGCTGTCGCAGGTCGGCAACGAATTCGACGAGATCGACGTGGGACCCGACGCGACCGCGCCGACGGCTCCCGTCGCCCCGATCGACCTGGGTCTATCCACCGCCGGCGGTGCATCGTGCGGCACCTCGGCGCTCTCCACGCCGACGATCGCCGGCATCGCGCAGGACGGCAGCACGGTGGTGCTGTCGGATCCCGGTGGCGTGCTCGGGGGCGCGGTCGCAGATCAATACGGCGCCTGGTCGATCACACTTCCCGTCTCGCCGCACGGCACCTACCAGATCGCGGCGACCGCCACGAACACTTACGGCGAAAAGTCGGCATCCTCTCGGGTATTTACCCTGACGATCGACACGGTCGTTCCCGACGCACCGACAGGCCTCGCTCTTGCCGCGTCAAGTGACAGCGGCCTCGTCGGCGATGACGTGACCAATGACGACCACCCGAACATCAGCGGCGAAGGCACTGCCGGCGACACGGTCAGCCTCTATGATTTCGGCACGATCTTGGTCGGCAAGACCGTGGTCGGAACCGACGGCACATGGTCGGTGACACCGGCACAGGCGTTCGCCGACGGCTCCTACAGCCTGAGCGCGACCCTGCTCAACGCCGCCGACAACATTTCGCCGGCCTCCGCGGTGCTGCATCTCGCGATCGACACCACGCCTCCTGCGGCGCCGAGCGATCTCCTGCTCATGGCCGATGGAAGCAGCACCGCCGATACCACTCCGACCGTTACGGGAACCGGTGAAGCGGGCGCCACCGTCACGCTCTACGACGGCGCCGCGCGTATCGGCTTCGCCCTCGTCGCAGCCGATGCCGCATGGTCCGTGACCACGACGGCCCTGGCGGCGGGAGGCCACTCTCTGACGGCCACGCAGAGCGATGCCGCCGCTAACGTCTCCAAGGCTTCGGCTGCGTTGACGATCGACATCGTGCCGCCCGCACCGCCGACGAGCGTCACGCTCGGCGGAGGCTCCCAGCTCTACGACGCGCTAGCCGGCCAGACCGTGCAGGCCGGAAGCGGAAGCGACACCGTCACGGCCAGCGCCGGACAGGCCACGGTCATGGGGAGTTCGGGTTTGCTGACCTTCCTCGGGGGTTCGGCGGCGAGTGTCGCCGACGGCGGCGCAGGCTCGGCGGTGCTGTTCGGCGGCGCCGGGGGCGGTCGATACGTCGGTGGCGCCGCCGGACAGAACATCCTCGTCTCCCAGGGCGTGGCGGGCATCCTGACCCGGTTGACGGGAGCAGGAGCGGGCGACCGGATCTTCGGTTCCGCCGCGGGTGACGATGTGCTGACCGCCGGATCAGGCCGAGACTCGATCCTCGGTGGTGGAGGCCAGACCACCATCGACGGCGGCGGCACCGCCGGCGTGATGTTCACCGGGGATGGTCCCACCACGGTCAATGGCGGCAGCGGCGGACAGGACACCATCGTCGGCGGGTCCGGTCCGCTGGCCGTCGCCGCGCAGGAAGGCGACGCCATCTTCGGCGGCACCGGCGCGCTTTCCGTCGCAGCCAGCCTGCAGGGAGCGGATTCGATCGTCGGCGGTGCCGGCAGGCTCGACGTCGCGGGCCGCGGCGGCAACATGCTGGTGGTGGCGGGCACCGGCACGTCCAGGGTCGATGCCGGGAGCGGTGCCAGCCTGGTGTTTGCCGGCTCGGGAAACCTCTCCCTGACCGGGGGCGCGGGTTCCATGCAGGTCGTCGCGGGCTCCGGCGCTGCGACGATCGACGAGGGGGCGGGAACGACCGTCCTGCAGGTCGTCAGCGGCGCGGCCGGCGGCAGCGAGGTGATAGACGGCTTCCGTCCCGGCATCGACACGATCGACCTGTTCGGATATCAACCGTCGCAACAATCGCTCGCCACCATCGGAGGTTCTACGGTGATCTTGCTCACCGACGGAACCAGGATCACCCTCACGGGGGTGGATGATTACGGCCATAGCCGCTTCGCCTAGGCAACGATCGCCGGCTCAACTCGAGGAAAGCCACGCGCTACCATCAGAAGCAGCCGCGTAATCAGCCAAGCCTAATCATTATCCAGGAACGCGGGTAATTCCCGATCCTCCTGCAGCATCTGCACCTCGCCGAGCAAGCCGGAAGAGGCCGGGGGAAAAACTGGACCCGCAGACCGTGGCCACCGCGGGGACTAGGCGAATTTGAGACAATCGGATCACCGAAGCAAGGCTGGGATCAACCTCGCAGTCTCCCGAGGCAGATCCGACAGGATCTCTGCTCGTCCGCCGCGCACCATCACCAACTCCTCGAGCCGGACGCCGAACCGACCTTCAAGATAGATTCCGGGCTCTATCGAGAACGCCATTCCGTCTTCTATGACGGTATCGCATTCGGCTGCGATATAAGGCGGCTCATGGATGTCGAGACCAAGACCATGGCCGGTCCGATGCACGAAGAACGCCCCGTAGCCGGCATTTCCGATGATATCGCGGGCCGCATGGTCGATCTCGCAGGCTCGCGCACCGGGACGTACCGCTGCGAGTGCTGCGCCGAGCGCGCGTTCGACCAGTGCGACGATCTCCAGGAAAGAGGGCGGCGGATCACCGATCGCGGCGACCCGCGTCATGTCGCTGGGATAGAGCCCGCGGCGGCCGCACAGATCGATCAGGACGCAATCGTCGGGCGCAAGATCCTGTGGCCGGAATGATGATGGGGAAAAGCCCCGTTCTCGCGGAAACATACCGACACGGACTCTGGGAGGGCATCGTTGCTGCGAAAGAAGCTCGCCGCCGCCTCGGCCACTTCCCGTTCCCGTGACCCGTGGCCTGAGGCTCGCGAACGCCGCGCGCATCGCACGGTCATTGAGCCGCGCGCTCGCCTTCAGGCCGGCATAATCCGCCTCGTCCTTACGAAGACGGAGCGGTCCCAGCAGCAGGCTCAGCACGGTCCGCTCCCATCCGACGAGCTCGTCGAGGATCAGCAACGCGAAGCCAGCGCGCATGCCCTCGTCCAGCGCCACATGGTCGCCTCGCTCAGGTTGGAGGATGTCGCCAAGCAGCTTCCGGAGTGCCGCCAGCGGACCCTCACTGTCCGACCAGCTATAGAAGGGCAAGCCGGTTTGGGCACGCTGGCTGGCTGCGTTTACCGCCGGGATCAGGAGGCCCGCCTTGCTTGGACCCACGATCAGCAGCATCGGACGTTCGTCGCCGTGGGGCCTCAGTCCCGTCAGCCACAACAGGTTGGAGGTCGGGCCGATGACAGCCAGACCGATCTGGCTTTGCCGCATGCGTCCCTGAAGCTGAGCAATCCGGCGCTGCTCCTGGCTCATCGCCGCCATGCCGGCTTCATGCTGGTCTTCGGGCCGCCTTGTCCTGTCTTGCTCGGCTCTTTCTTGTCGTCCTTCGGCCGACCGATCCCGTCCGCGAGCTCTGGACCGACCGAACGGCCGAGCCGGGAACGAAAGATGGGCAAGGTGCCGGTCCACAGCACTCGCGCGGGCACACTCGTGTGGTTGGCCCAGGAATGGGGACGGTTGCCGCGAAAGTGGAGGCTGTCACCGGCATAGAGGGTCATCTCCTCGTCATCCAGCCGGTCCGTAATCGATCCTTCGAGAATGAACAGCAACTCTTCGCCTTCGTGGCTGACCGTCTCGGATCGATAGCCCGGCGGTATGGTGAGAATAAAGGAAGAGAGAACGTTGCCGGCAAAGTCAGCAGCGAGACGCTCATAGATGATTGATGATCCACTCACCGCAAACCTCTCGCGCTCGTCGGCACGGGTCAGCGCATTCTTCACGCTCGGCATCGAGACGAAGAAGTCCAGATCAACATCCAGATACCGTGCGATCTGGGCCAAGGTGCCCAGCGACGGTGTCGCCTGGTCACGCTCGATGATGCTGAGGTAGCCGACGGAGACGCCCGCGGCGTCGCCCAATGCCTGGAGCGTCATACCCATCTTGTGCCGTCTGGCACGGATGAGCGTACCCACTTTGGGAGCATCGTCTCCGAATCGGCGGCTTGATGTAGACAAGATCGGCCAGTTCCCAAGATTGTCGCGCCGCTGGGCCACCTCGGACCAGATCGGAGGCCGTCCACTCGGGGAGCGCTGCTCCGGACATGCCTGCGAGCACCCTTCGCAGCCTCGCCTCGGTAATGATGTGACAGCGTGGCGTCGCCGACACGCCGTCTCCTAGCAGACCAAGTCAACCTCTCACAAGATCTCGGCAGCCCGTCGGCATCGACCGCCCTCATGATGAGGTGTGGTCGGACACGATCTTCCAGCCTGCCTGCGTATGATGAAACACGAGGGTGAAGATCCCCGAAGCAGGTTCGGGGAGACCGACGCGTATCAGCTCGTATCGTCCGATCGCCAGCGCAAATCCGCTCCCGAGCGGCCGGACCTCCTCGAGCGTGAACGACAAGCTTCCTAGCGACTTCTTGCCGCCGAAACGGGAGGCATACATGGCCTTGATCGCGCCGAAACCGCGCACCAGCCTGTGGGCCGTCACGTAGGTTGTCTCCGGCGAGTCCTCGTAGCTGTCCATGAACCCGTCCAGATCGTTCTTGGACCATTCGACGGCACTGTTCATCAGAGATTGACTGATCCCACCGCGAACCGGATCGAGATCCGCGGCTGCCTGCGCCGATGTCGCCACGAAACTGCCACTCAACGACGACATGAGCCCGATCGCTACGAGCGAAGCGCGTCGTCCGAAGGATCTGAAGGAAAAGTCGCGCATCATGCCGATCCCGATGGAGCGAACATCAGAGTGATCCGCCGCTCCGGCTCAGTCAAATAATTTATACATGAGTGAAATTTTTTTGTTTACGTGTCGGTTTGAAGATGGAAGCTTGGCTGGCGAGATCCATGGAGAGCGGAATGCGGAAGTTCGAGCATGCGACATCCAGGAGATGCGTCCTGTTGGTTTTGAACCAACTCCACGGCCGCGACCGCCGCTCACTGAGCGCTGCAGGGGCGCTGGCTGCGATCGTCGCCACCGGCGCCGCCCAAGCGCAAGTTCCCGCCGAGGTGGCGCCATCCGGCGTCCCGCAGAATGCGCATGACCGAGCACCCGATACGCAGAACGGCAACACCGCCGGTAATAGCGAGAACATCACGGTCAAGGCGCGGCGGCGACTCGTGAGGGAGCAGAACTCGCCGAGCGCCGTAACGGAGCTAGGTGCGGCACAGATCTCCCAAGTCGGTGTGCAGGGGAGTGTCGCGACGCTCCTGAGAGCTGCACCGTCGGTCTACGTCTATCAGCAGGGCATCGGCGAGAACGAGCCCGTCCTGACAATCCGCGGCGCACGAGGGTTAGAGACAGCGCAGACGCTAGATGGCGTTCCGATGCAGGACCTGCTGAGCGGCGGTGGCGGCAACTATCTTCAGAACCTCCTGGGCGGCCACTTCAACCTGGACCAGATCGGCGGGGTCTCGATTTACCCCGGCGTCGCCTACCCCGACAAAAGCACTTTCGGCACGATCGGCGGCACGATCGCCTATACCAGCCTCAGACCAAGCAACGACGCGCACGCCGACCTGTTCGGTTCAGTCGGCTCATTCGGCACCTGGGACGAGGGTTTCGATGTCAACTCAGGCCGCATGGACGGTCCGCTCGGCAGCGGCGTGGACGCGCCGAAGATGATGTTGAAATACTCCAACCTGCAGACCAACGGCTTTATCGACTACACTTCCGCCCGATACAACAGCATGGAATATGCGTTCGACAAGCCTTACAGCCAAGGCCTGTCGTTGTTCCAAGCGACCCTGAACTACAACACCGGGAGCGGCCTGACACTTCCGGAGCCCGTACCTCTACCGTTCCTGCAAAAATACGGGATGTTCAGCAACTACTCGCCTGCGGACGTATTCCAACGACAGAACGACGATTACCTGACCGTGATATTGAAAGACGACACCTACATCAACGATTATGTCACGGCCGGGCTGAGCCTGTTTTACCTGAACTCGGATTCGAACACCACCAGCTATGGCAACCCGACTATCTTCGGTCCCGACGGGCAGCCTGGTTCCGTCACGGTCGGTCTATCATCACCATTCAGCCAAACACCCGCAGGTTACGCGGAGCAGGGTCTGTACGGTCGCGGCAACATCTTCTACGATCCGCAGGCTTATCCCTACACGGCATCCTCGGCAGGATGCCCGGCTGGATTGCAGGCAGAATATCTTGCGGCGGGTCAGCCAAGTCCCTGCGGCTACAACGCCCAGCAGAACTCGACGCACAACGACACTTACGGGTTCCAGCCTCGCCTTACCGTCACGCCTCCGGCGTTTCTCGGAATCCTGAACACGATCAAGATAGGCGGCCTGGTCGCGAAGGAAACCCAACCGGCTTCACACGCCTATGCGAGCGTCTACCCGAACGTTCCACAACTGCCACAGAACGAGATCTGGTCCACCGTGATCGGGTCGACCGGCGGCTATGACGGAGGCTTTCAGAGGACCATCTACCAGGGCTACCTCCAGGACAAGGTGGATTTTCTCTACAACACTCTGCATGTCACGCCGGGACTGACGATCGAAGGCACGGACTCCAGCGATCTCGGCAGCAAGATCTTTGGCGGCACGCCGTCCGCGAGCTTGCTTGCGACGCCCTATTGTCAGGCCGGAAACCCTTGCGAGTTCGGCAGCTATAAGGCTCACAAGTGGGATCGGGAATATCTGCCTTTCATCAACGTATCGTACGATCTCGATCGTATCCTTCCGGCAGCGCGAGGCGTGTCGTTCTACGCGAGCGCAGGAAACTCGGCGCTCTTCGCGCCGGTGACAGACTTCGGACCGAACCTGATCGGAAGTCCACCCAATGCTTCCATCGTTCATCTGTATGAAGGCGGTGTGAAATACAACAGGGATAATCTGGTCTTGTCTCTGGACTATTTCTATCAGCACGTTGAGCGGGACTTCGGCTATTTCTCCTACGAATTCGGTCCGATGGCGGGCGAAGCCTTCTACTCGAATAACGGCCAACGCGAGTTCAAGGGTTTTGAGGCCTCGGCAATCTGGCAAGCTACTCCGCGGTGGCAGCTGTTTGGCAACGTCTCCCATACCTTGGCAAAATATCTCGCCACGACTTTCGGCTACGCGTCGGTGCAAGAGGACCAGTTCGGCGTCGTGGTCAGAGGGACGCCGGTCACCGGTGTTCCGGACTGGCTTTCTACATTCGGCGTCGATTACAACAGGAGGAACGTTGGCATCCGCAACGACGAGCTCAACATTCGATTCGAAGGCCAGTACACCGGCAAGCAGGCAACCACCTACGACCTGACCGGCCTGCAAAACGTGGGGCCGATAGCCGGCGTCGGAGCACCTGGAACGTATAACTACTACAGCGCGACGGCCGGAGCCACGACCTATGACCCGAACGGCGGGATCTCTCCGTTCGCCACCTTCAACCTTGACATGAACTATAAACTACCGATATGGAGCGCCGGCCCGTTGAAGCAGCTAAGCTTCGACCTGAATATCATCAACATGTTCAACACGCACTATTTCCAGTATCTATATCGACAGGTAGCCCCTTCCACTCAGGGCAACTTCACCAGCGGCCCGTTCAAGGGAGAGTCGATCAGTCCCTATAGTGGCCCTTCATTTGCCAACGGTATCGCGGGTGAACCAGCAGCGGTTACCTTCACGGTTTCCGCCCGCTTCTAGAGGCGGTGAATTGGCCCACGGCCACTCACGTTGGGTGAGCCGTCACGTCAGGGCGAGTATTTTGGCAGCTTAGAGCAGATTCCGTTCATTCCGGTTCATAGCCGCGGGCGGTGAAGTAGTTGGCGCACTCCGTGGACGTGAACTGCGGGAGCGCGTCGGCAATGGCGGTCCAGAGGTCTGGGATGGTTCGGGCCGCGGCACGGCGGAGCAGCGCCTTGAGCTTGCTGAAGGCGTTCTCGATTGGATTGAAGTCGGGCGAGTAGGGTGGGAGCAAGCGCAGGCGGGCTCCTCGGGCTACGATGGCGTCCCGCACGCCTGCGACCTTGTGGGCGGGCAGGTTGTCCACGATCACCGTGTCGCCGCGCTTGAGCGTGGGTGCCAGCACCTGCTCGACGTAGGCCAGGAAGGCTGGACCGTTCATCGGGCCGTCCAGCACCATCGGCGCTGTCATGCCGCCCAGCCGCAGGGCACCCACGAAGGTCGTAGTTTTCCAATGCCCGTGCGGCACGGCTGCCCGGCAGCGCTGGCCACCCGGTGCCCGGCCCCGCAGGCGCGTCATCTTGGTGTTGGCGCCGGTCTCGTCGATGAACACCAGACGTGCGGGATCAAGGTCAGGCTGTGCGTCGAACCAGGCCTGTCGCCTGCGCGCCACGTCCGGCCTGTCCTGCTCGGCGGCGTGCGCGGCTTTTTTTGAGCGTGATTCGGTGACGAACCAGGTGGCGGTGCACCGTGCTGATCGCGAAGGAAGCTCCGTGCTCACGCTGGAGCAGGATGGCGAGCTCAGCCAGCGTGATGTCCTTCTGCGCCTCGATCGCGCCCAGCACCACGTCCCGGAACACCTCGATGCGATGCGAACGCAGGCCCCCGCCCTTGGGCTGGGCCGAGACCATGCCCGTGACACGGAACATCCGCACCCAACGGATCGCAGTTGCCACGCCGATGCCGAACCGCTCGGCCGCAGCTCGCCGCGACGCTCCGCCCTCCACCGCCGCGATCACACGGCCACGTAGGTCCTTCGACAGGGTTCTCGCCATCGCCGCTGGCCTCCAACCCCAGCCAGCAGCTTGAATCAGATTACCCCCGAGCCGGGCAAAAGCCTTGAATCAGTTCGGTCGGGATCTGCTCTAGATCTTGTGGAGCAGAATCTGTCTGAAATGCACTTTCGGTTCCGCTGCTACCGGACCCCCATGCTCGAGCCCGAGCCGTCGTCCCTCGGCATGATCCGGTCATGGGCACGCTGCTCGCCCGGACCGTAGGCGTCTCGCGTGACCCCGGCGCCGTCACGGCTGTCGTCGTGCAATACACGGAACCGGCCGGCCGCCAGCTCCAGGTCCGGAACCGGTTCGTTCATTCCAGGATGCCGGGGAGATCCAGGCCCTGCTCGCGCGCGCAGTCGATCGCCGACCGATATCCACCGTCGGCGTGACGCATCACGCCGGTGCCGGGGTCGTTCCAAAGCACCCGGCCGATCCGCGCCGCCGCCGCCGGCGTGCCGTCGCAGACCACCACCATGCCGGCATGCTGCGAGAAGCCCATGCCGACCCGCCGCCGTGATGCAGCGACACCCAGGTGGCGCCCGAAGCGGTGTTCAGCAGCGCGTTCAGCAACGGCCAGTCGGAGACCGCATCGGAGCCGTCCAGCATCGCCTCCGTCTCCCGGTTCGGACTGGCGACGGAACCGGAATCGAGATGGTCCCGCCCGATCACCACCGGCGCGCCGAGCTCTCCATCGGCGACCATCTCGTTGAAAGCCAGCCCGAGCCGGTGACGGTCGCCGAGTCCGACCCAGCAGATACGCGCGGGCAGGCCCTGGAAGCTGATCCGCTCGCGCGCCATGTCGAGCCAGTGATGCAGGTGCGCATCGTCCGGCAGCAGCTTCTTTACCTTCCGGTCGGTGCGGTAGATGTTCTCCGGATCGCCCGACAGCGCCGCCCAGCGGAACGGCCCGACGCCGCGGCAGAACAGGGGGCGGATATAGGCCGGAACGAAGCCTGGGAAATCGAACGCATTGGCGACGCCCATCTCTCTCGCACGCTGCCGGATATTGTTGCCGTAGTCGACCGTCGGCACGCCATCGGCGTGGAAGCGCAGCATCGCCTCCACCTGTACGGCCATCGAGCGTTTGGCGGCCTCCTCGACACCCGCCGGATCACGCGTCCGCCGGTCCTCCCACTCAGCCACGGTCCAGCCGGCCGGGAGGTAGCCGTTCAGCGGGTCATGCGCCGAGGTCTGGTCGGTGACGCAGTCGGGACGCACGCCACGTCGGATCAGCTCGGGGAACATCTCGGCGGCATTGCCCAGCAGCCCGATCGAGACGGGCCGACCGTCCTGCCGCGCCGTCTCGATCATCGCCAACGCCTCATCAAGACTGCCCGCCTGACGGTCGAGATAGCGCGTCCGGAGCCGCATCTCGATCCGGCTGGGCTGGCATTCGATGACCAGGCAGGAGAACCCTGCCATCACGGCGGCCAACGGCTGCGCGCCACCCATGCCGCCGAGGTTTGCCGTCAGGATCCAGCGGCCGCGGGCATAGCCGTCATAGTGCCGCCGCGCCATCTCGACGAAGGTCTCATAGGTGCCCTGCACGATCCCCTGGGTGCCGATATAGATCCAGGAGCCGGCCGTCATCTGGCCGTACATCATCAGGCCGAGCCGATCGAGCACGTTGAAATGCTCCCAGGTCGCCCAGTGCGGCACCAGGTTGGAGTTGGCGATCAGCACACGAGGCGCGTCGGGGTGGGTGCGGAACACGCCGACAGGCTTGCCGGACTGGACCAGCAGGGTCTGATCCTCCTCCAGCCGACGCAGGGTCTCGACGATGCGGTCGAAGCTGTTCCAGTCCCTGGCAGCGCGGCCGATTCCGCCATAGACCACCAGCTCTTCCGGGCGCTCGGCGACATCCGGATCGAGGTTGTTCATCAGCATGCGCATCGGCGCCTCGGTCAGCCAGCTGCGCGCCGACAGGGTCGGCCCGCGAGGCGAGCGGATCATGCGGGCGTTGTCGCGGCGGTTCATGGGCACGTTCCTTCGGTCATCGCGGGCAGGATGTCAGGGTCGGCGTCAGGCAAGCCAGATGCGGAACGGTCTCCCGCGGCATTTCCCGCGCCCGCCCAGGGTGGCGTGGCTGTGCAGCCGGCGGCCGTATGCGCCAGCATGGTCTCGAGCAGCGCAATCATGCGCATCTGCACGAAGGATCCGACCGACAAATTCTCGAACGAAGAAGCAAGACATTGGAAAGGAGTGCATTAGTCCGTGGGAAATCTAATAGGATGACGTGGGCGAGAAGCGGCCGGAGAACCGGTAGCGCGACGCCGCATAGACTAGAGGGTGTTATTGACCTGCCGTGAGTTGAGCAGCCTGCTTCATCATGAAACATGCGAATGCGACGACGTGTAGACCTGCGAGAGTGGCAGCGTAGCGCTCGTAGTCTTTGACAAGGCGACGGCATCTGGTCGCCCACGCGAAGGATCGCTCGACCACCCAGCGCCGCGGCAGCAGCACGAACCCACGCTTGGCCTCGGGTAGTTTGACCACCTCGAGCGCGATCCCCTGATCCTTTGTGGCCGTGGCGGGCCGGTCACCGGTGTAGCCCTGGTCGACGTAGGCGAGCTCAACGCTCTGGTCGGTCGCGATCTGGATCGCCTCAGCCAGGCGCCCCACCTCGGCGCGATCGTCGTAGTTGGCCGGGGTGACGTGCAGGGCGAGCAGATGGCCGAGCGTGTCGACCGCCATGTGCAGCTTAGATCCGCGCTTGCGCTTGGCGCCGTCGTAGCCCGCACGGGTTCCGCTCTCTGGCGTCGAGCGCAGGGTGCGGCTGTCGATGATCGCCGCCGTGGGTTCGGGCGGGCGCCCGGCAGCCATCCGCAGCACGGCGCGGAGGTCATGCACGAGTTCCTCGAAACATCCAGCCTGCAGCCAGCGCTGGGTTTGCTGGTAGACCGCCGCCCATGGCGGCAGGTCGTTCGGCATGGCGCGCCAGGCGATCCCGTATCGGACCACGTAGCGCAGGGCGTTGAACAACTCGCGCAGCGAGTGCTGGCGCTGCGGCGCGTCCTCTCGAACCAGCGTCAGGTAGGACACCACCAACGACCACTCGTCGTCGGAAACATCAGAGGGATACGGCTTGCGGGCATTCGTCATGCCCTCCGATATGAATCATGCCATCCAGAAAGTACATAACATCCTCTAGACGCACGTCGGTGACGACGATTCCCTGCAGCCAGGTGCGTCGATGCAATTCCAGGCAGGCGTCTTCGGGTGCGATCTTCAGCTGGGCGGCCAGCCCGGCGCTCGCATTCAGTCCGGAGATCACGTGTTCCGCCTCGGTCCAAGGCACATGCTGCAGGAGCCAAGTGCTCGGAGCGACGGCCTCAAAGCTCTCGAGGACGGCGTTCGGGACGGTGCTGAGCACGATTAGCCGCTCCTCCCAGGCGACCGGCACCGCATCCAGCTCATGCCTGCAATGGATCTCCAGCACGCGGGTCTTCTGGGCCAGCTGGAGGTCGGCACGCTCGCGGCTGGTCGCTGCCCGGTGCTGGCGCTTCAGGATCTGGTGCCGATAGCTCTGCTTGGTTCGCGCCGCGACCTCGGCCAAGTCCTCGATCCGCAGGATCGAGCGTTCGCCGGACGGGCTGGCGACGAACGATCCAGCCCGATGACGCCTGACGATCAGGCCACGGCTGCTCAGGTCGTTCAGGACCTTGCTCACGGTCATCCTGGAGCAGCTGAACTGTTCCATCAGCTGGTGCTCGGAGGGGATGCGGCTTCCGGGAGGCAGGGCGCCGGAAAGGATCTTGCGTTCCAGATCCTGCTCGATCCGCGCTCCGATCGAGGGCTGCATCACAGGGCCGCCAGTCGATGGACGCATCGGGTATAGGCGGCCCTGATGGCGGAAGCTTCGTGGTGGCGCCCCTCGGCCACCACCAGCCGCCCTCCGACCCAGACGTCGCGGACGACCGACCGATCGCCGCCGAACAGCCAGCCGTCGAGGAGCGTGCCGGACCCGCCGGCGGCGAGGCACGCAGCATCCGTATCCAGGGCGACGATGTCGGCGGGGGAGCCGGCACGGATCGCCGCCGCCGGCGCATCCAGGACGAACGCGCCGCCATCCGCTGCGGCCGCGAAGAGCGTCTCGCCGGTCGATGCACCCAACCCGCTGGCCATCACGTTCCGACGCTTCGTCGCGAGCCGCTGCGCATATTCAAGTTGCCGCAGCTCCTCGGCAACCCCGATCGCCACGTTGCAGTCCGTCCCGATGGCGATCCGTCCGCCGGCGTCCCGCCATGCTGTCGCCGGGAAGATGCCGTCACCGAGGGAGGCCTCGGTGATCGGACAGAGCCCAACCGTGGCGCCCGACGCGGCCAAGCGGCTGACCTCGCCCGCTTCCATATGCGTCGCGTGGATCAGGCACCAGCGATCATCGACCGGAGCATGGTCCAGCAGCCAATCGACCGGCCGACGCCCGCTCCAGCCGAGGCAGGCCTCGACCTCCCGGACCTGCTCGGCGACGTGGATGTGGATCGGACGTCCATCCGCCAGCGCCACCAGCGCGTCGAGCTCCAGCGGCGAGACCGCGCGGAGGCTGTGCGGCGCGATCCCGAGAGTGGCGCCGTCCAGCCGGCGGATCAGCCCGGCGCAGCGGTCGATCAACCTGGCATAGGCGTCCAGGCCGTGCAGGAACCGCCTCTGCCCGACGAGCGGAGGCTCGGGCCCGAAGTCTCCGTGCGCATAGAAGCAGGGCAGCAGCGTCAGCCTGATCCCGACCGCGTCGGCGGCACTCGCGATCCGCGAGGACAGTTCCGCCGGATCGTCATAGCCCGTACCGTCCGGCGCGTGGTGCAGGTAGTGGAACTCGCCGACGCGGGTGAAGCCGCCCTGCAGCATCTCCATGAACGCCTGAGCCGCGATCGCCTCGACGTCGTCGGGGGTCATACGGTCCAGGAAACGGTACATGATCTCGCGCCAGCTCCAGAAGCTGTCGTCAGTGCGCAGCCGCCGCTCGGCGAGGCCAGCCAGCCCGCGCTGGAAGGCATGGCTGCGCACGTTCGCCATTCCGGGAACGGCGCAGCCGCCATCGGTGTCGCCAGGATGCGGAACCGCATCGACCTCAACCGAAACGATCTTGCCGCCGTTCATCACGACGCGGACGCTGTCGGCCCATCCGTCGGGAAGCAGCGCGTGCTTGAAAAGCAGCGATGGCATGATGCCCTCCAGCGAGCGATCCTGGGTGGGTTTGAGTCTAGACATAAAACTGGAACGCTGAGAATCTCATGAGATGACAGGAGGCGCCGGTGCAGGTCGACACGATATGGCGCCACGCGCGGGTGGCGACCATGGCCGAGCACCGCGATAGAATCGGGATATTCGAGCGCGGAACGATCGCGGCACGGGATGGGCGCATCGTCTATTGCGGTGACGAGGCCGGGTGCCCGACGCTGCAGGCTGGCGAGGTCGTCGACTGCGAGGAACGCTGGATCACACCCGGCCTGATCGACTGCCACACCCACCTGGTGTTCGGCGGAAATCGGGTCGACGAGTTCCGCATGAAGCTGGCCGGCGCCCGCTACGCAGACCTGGCGCAGGTCGGCGGCATCCGGACGACGATGGCCGCGACCCGGAGCGCGACCCCGGAGCGGCTCGTGACCGACGCGCTGCTCCGTCTCGATGCGCTGATCGCCGAGGGCGTGACGACGGTGGAGGTGAAATCGGGCTACGGCCTCGACGAGATGACCGAGCTGCGCCAGCTTGCGGTCGCACGCATCCTGCCCGGTCATCGCCGGATCAACGTCAGCCCGACCTATCTCGGTCTGCACGCGGTGCCGCCGGAGTTCGAGGACGATGCGGATGCGTACGTCGATCTCGTCGCCTCCGTCCTGATCCCGCGGATATCCGCCGATCGCCTGGCGGCATCGGTGGATGCGTTCTGCGAGGGCATCGCCTTCACGCCGGCGCAGGTGGACCGGGTCTTCGCTGCGGCCCGCCGGCACGGCCTGCCGGTCAGGCTGCATGCGGATCAGCTGTCCGATAGCGGTGGCGCCGCCCTGGCGGCCCGCCATGCCGCGTTGTCGGCGGATCATCTGGAATACGCCTCGGAGGAGGGCGTCGCCGCGATGGCCGCGAGCGGCAGCGTCGCCGTGCTGCTTCCCGGCGCCTTTCTCAGGCTGCGCGAGACGCAGCGCCCTCCGGTCGACGCGATGCGTCGGCACGGCGCGCGCATCGCGGTCGCGACCGATCTCAATCCAGGCTCGTCGCCGCTGGCATCGCCCCTGCTGGCGATGAGCTTGGCCGCCAGCCTGTTCGGGTTGACGGTAGAGGAGTGCCTGCTCGGCATGACCAGGCAGGCTGCCCACGCCCTCGGTCGCGGAGCACGGACCGGCACCCTGGAAGCGGGCAAGGACTGCGACCTTGCCATCTGGTCGGTCGAGCAGCCCGCCGAGCTGGTCTACTGGCTGGGTCTCAACCGCCTTCATCAGCGTGTGTGTGGGGGACGATGAGGGTCGAGCTCGAACCCGGCGCCACTCCCCTCGACAGGTGGCGCGCGATCTATCGCGGGGCGGAGGTCGGGCTCGACCCGCGCTGTCATTCGCTGATCGAGGCGGGTGCTGCCACCGTCAGGACGCTGCTCGCTCGCGGCGAGCCCGTCTGCGGCATCAACACCGGCTTCGGTCGGCTCGCGTCGATCCGCATCGGCGACGACGACCTCGCGGTCCTGCAGCGCAACATCGTGCTGTCCCACGCCGCGGGTGTCGGCGATCCGATGCCGGCGCCGACCTGCCGCCTGATGCTCGCCTTGAAGCTGGCTTCGCTGGCCGTGGCGCCTCGGGCGTGCAGATGCGCACGATCGCCTCGCTCGAGGCCATGCTGGCGCACGGGCTATTACCGATCATCCCGTGCCAGGGCTCGGTGGGCGCTTCGGGCGACCTGGCGCCGCTGGCGCATATGGCGGCGGCCATGATCGGGGTGGGTTCGATCCTTCGCGAGGGACGTATCGAGCCTGCGGAGGTGGCGCTGGCGGCCTGCGGCCTGCTTCCGCTGGCGCTCGAACCCAAGGAAGGACTGGCCCTGCTGAACGGCACCCAGTTCTCATCGGCGAACGCGCTGGCCGGGCTGTTCGAGGCCGAGCGCCTGCTCGGCACCGCGCTCGTCACCGGAGCGCTGGCCACCGATGCCGCCCGCGGCTCCGATGCGCCGTTCGATCCGCGGATCCACAGCTTGCGCGGGCATCGCGGACAGATCGACGTGGCGGCGACCCTGGCCGAGCTGATGCGGGGCAGCACCATCCGCGCCTCGCATCTGCAGGGCGACGAGCGGGTGCAGGACCCGTACTGCGTGCGCTGCCAGCCGCAGGTGATGGGCGCGGTGCTCGACCTGCTGCGGCAGGCGGCCGCGACCCTGGCGATCGAGGCCAACGGGGTTACCGACAATCCGCTGATCATGACCGATACCGAGGAGGCGCTGTCCGGCGGCAACTTCCATGCCGAGCCGGTTGCCTTCGCCGCCGACATGATCGCACTGGCACTGTGCGAGATCGGCTCCATCGCCGAGCGCCGGATCGCCATGCTGGTCGATCCCAATCTGTCCGGATTGCCCGCCTTCCTCACCCCCCGGCCCGGGCTGAACTCGGGGTTCATGATCCCGCAGGTCACCGCCGCGGCGCTGGTCTCGGAGAACAGGCAGCGCGCCACCCCGGCCAGCGTCGACAGCATCCCCACGTCTGCCAACCAGGAGGACCACGTCTCGATGGCGGCGCATGGCGCGCGGCGCCTGCTGCCGATGGCGGATAACCTCACCGCCATCCTCGGCATCGAGCTGCTTGCGACGGCGCAGGGCTGCGACTTCCATGCGCCACTGCGCAGCAGCGCCACCCTGGAGCGGGTGCGGGGGCTGCTGCGGGAGGCGGTTCCGCATCTCGATGAAGATCGTTTCCTGGCGCCTGACCTGGCCCACGCTGCCACACTCGTCCGCGACGGCGCGGTGCTCGCAGCCGCCGGACCGATGCCCCTGCTACGACTTGCCTGACATCGGCACCCAGGGGATCATGCGTGACAGCTGCGAGACGTTCTTGGAGATGGGCCGTCGCCATCATGCCGAGGCCACGGGCGATGGATCGCTTGATGCGGGCGACCTGCTTTTCATCGACGCCCCAGGGATCGGTTTCAGCCGGATAGACGGATCGGACAAGGAGAAGCCCCTCTTTGGACTGGATTCAGATGCCTATGCGTTCGAGACGTTCATAAAGAGCTTTCTGTCTCGATACGGGCGCTGGAACACGCCGGGATCTTCGATTTCGACCTCGACGCGGACGGAACCGCGCGCGACGCTTCCTCAAGGAGATTACACGACAACGTCGCCGTTTTCATCAGAGGTTCGGACAAACTTCAGCATGGAACCGGGGCTAGCGCCATGACCGTTCTGATATCAGAAGACTACAGGACCTTGATCTCCCTATGAGTACCGGAACAAGTGATGAATAGGAGACAACTTCTCGAACGTGGGGGCGGCGGCCCAGGAGTGCTTCTTGCCACTCGGGCTGCTCGATCGGCGGTCTTCAACCATCGTGAGTATCAGAAAGCCACAGTCGTGGACGCCAACACGGTGGGTATCGGATCTCCTGACGGCATGCTCTCGCCTGATGTTCGAAAGGCGATATCCGAGTCGGGACTGACCCTGGCGTGACGACGACGCTGGCAGCCATCGAGCAGGGCGCGCCGGTCGATCTCGTCTTCCAGTCGATCGCCGGCAGCCAGGTGGCCAATGAGGCGTTCGGCGTCTCGTTGTCGCTGCTGCGGGAGGCGCAGGACGCAGCACTTGGGCTGAAGCGCGGGTCGATGGGGCAGGACGTGATGTATTTCGAGACCGGGCAGGGAAGCGCGCCGTCGAGTCGCGGCAGTTTCGGAGTGGATCAGCAGACGATCGAGACCCGTGCCTATGCCGTGGCACGCGCCTTTCGCCCGCTGCTTGTCAACACCGTGGTCGGCTTCATCGGACCGGAATATCTTTATGATGCCAAGCAGATCATCCGCGCCGGGCTTGAGGATCATTTCTGCGGCAAGCTGCTCGGCCTGCCGATGGGCGTCGATGTCTGCTACACCAACCATGCGGAGGCCGACCAGGACGACATGGATGTCCTGATGACGTTGCTCGGCGTGGCGAACGTCAACTTCCTGATCGCGGTACCGGGATCGGACGATATCATGCTCAGCTATCAGACCCTGTCTTATCATGACGTGCTCGGGCTGCGGCACCTGCTCGGGCGTCTGCCGGCGCCCGAATTCGATCGTTGGCTGACGACGATGGGCATGAAGGACGCGCAGGGCAGGACCGGCCCCTCGCAGGGCGCGTCGATCCGACGTCTGCTCGCTGGTTGATCCGTGGAAGACGAGCTGTGGCGGCGCCTGAAGCAGTCGACCCGCGCACGAATCAATCTTGGACGGGCCGGCGACGCGCTGCCCACCGGGGCATTGCTCGCGTTCCAGCTTGCCTATGCCAGGGCGCGCGATGCCGTCCATCAGCCGATGGATGTCGCGCGACGCACTAGTTCCGCGAAGCCGGGCCGCGTCATCGCGATGCACAGCGCGGCGCCGGATCGCGCGACCTACCTGCGTCGACCGGATCTCGGACGCCGCCTCGACGAGGCGAGCCGCCAGCGTCTTTACGCCGATGCCGAGCTGCGCGTCGGTTCCCCCTAGGATATCCTGTTCGTGCTGGCCGACGGCCTGTCGCCGATTGCGGTGATGCAGCATGCGCTTCCGGTACTGGCCACATGCCTGGACCGGCTCGCCGACCACAGGGTCGCGCCACTGGTGGTGGTAGAGCAGGGCCGCGTGGCGATCGGCGACGAGATCGGGCAGATCGCGGCGGCCTCCATCGTGGTCGTCATGGTCGGCGAGCGTCCTGGCCTTTCGGTGGCGGACAGCCTCGGTCTCTATCTGACCTGGAACCCTCGGATCGGAAGTGCCGACGCGCAGCGAAACTGCATCTCGAACATCCACGCCGATGGGCTGAGCCACGCGCAGGCTGGCCACAAGGCGGCCTGGCTGATCCGGGAGGCCCGACGCCGGCGGCTCACCGGCGTCGCGCTGAAGGATGGATCGGATATCGCGTCGATCGATCATGGGCAAGACGATCGAGCCTTGACGCAGCGGGAACCATCCGACGGGACGTCCATCATGACGTCCGATAGCGCTTCGCGAGCTGGGGCGCCTGCGCGCCGAACGCCGCGAGATCGGTTTGGAGCGCGGCGTCGAGCAGGTCGGACCGTTCGACCCCGGGAGCGCAGATGACCTCGTCGAGGGCAAGCCCTCGCAAGCTGGCAGTCACGACATCCTCCGCCGACATGCGAGGGATCGCGCTGAGGTCCATCCCCTGACGTTCATGGAATTCAGTCGCGACGATCCCGGGACAGAGCGCCTGTATGCGCAAGCCCTGGGGTCTCAGCTCTTCGTGCAGGGCCTGCGAGAGTGCCACGATATAGCCCAGCGTTCCCACATATACCGCGCGACCGGGCGCCTTCCCGAGCTGCGCCGCCCCGCCGAATGCGAGCATCCCCGACACGTTGATGATCGTGCCATAGCCTCTTGCCACCATGCCGGAAGCTGCGGTCCTCGCGAGCATGGTTGGCGCGACGATCTTCACGTGAAGCAGCCCGCTTGCTTTATCAGGCGGCAAGTCCGTGAACGGCATGTAGTGCGCAACGCCGGCGTTGTTGACGAGCATGGTAAGCTCTTCGCTCGCGCAGAAATCGGCGATACTCTCTACGCCTGCCTTGGTCGCCAGGTCGGCGACCAAGGGACGAACCTCGACGTCGGGAAGTGCCGCGACGAGCGCCTCGAGCCGATCGCGGCGACGAGCGACGACGACGAGGTCTTAACCCTCTGCACCGAGTCTTCGAGCAAAGGCCTGGCCGATGCCGGACGACGCACCGGTCACGAGTGCCAACCTCTTGCGGGTGTCACGACTTGGGGAGGTCGTGCTGATCGAGTTGGTATGTTTGGACACGCTGATCGGTGCTTCCATTTCGCGGTCCGTTGCTTGACATAACGCAAGACGGCGAGGGTTCAGATAGCTCCAAGCGAGATGACGCTTTGGGCAGACTCGATGACTGCCGTTGTCGCTGGACGGGGCTTCCAGGACAACATCTTCTGCGCCTTGGCGGAGGTGAAAACATGTTTTCGTCCCAGGAGCGGCACGACGAACCGTATCGGACGCTGGAACAGTGGGACGATCCGGAGCACGACATCCGGCAGCGTTCGCGTCGGAACCTTCCTGGCGTCGGCACCGAGTTCGGATCGCAGAACCTGCGCGACGTCGGCCATCCACATCCAGTCACTCGCCGCGATGAAGCGCTCGCCTGCGGCTTCCGGAGCGGTCATGGCGCGGATATGCAGATCCACCACGTCGCGGACGTCGACGACGCAGAACCCTAGCCGGGGATATCGCGGCAGACTTCCGTTCAGCATCCGCTGAGTCAATTGTGCCGAGTGGAGATTATCCTTGCCGAGGATCGGGCCGGACACGGCGCTCGGCAGGATCGTGGTGAGGGTGGTGCGTCCAGATCGCTGCGCCATGAACTCCCAGGCAGCTCGCTCCGCCAGCGTTTTCGCCACACGATACGGCCCGAGCTTGCAGTCCCCGACATCCGTCCAACGAACTTCATCGCTGACGCCGTCGGGACCCGTCATCGGGGGACGACAGGCTTCGATCGCTGAAGTCAGCACGACCCGCTGAACATTGGCGCGACAGGCTGCGCCGAGGACGCGCAGTGCGCCATCACGTGTCGGAATGATGAGCTCATCAGGGTCACGCGGCGCATCGACGCCGACAGGGGCCGCGACATGCAGCACGTAGTCGCACCCAGCAACGGCTTGGTCCCACCCTGCATCGCTGGTGAGATCGGCTACGACACAGGACAGCCGGTCGCCGGGTTCCACCTCCGTCGAGATCTTGGCGCGAAGCTGTCCCTCCTTGTCCAGGGTGCGGATCGTCGTCCGCACGGCGTAGCCACGCTTGAGAAGTTCGACGATGGTCCAGCTTCCGATGAAGCCGGTTCCGCCCGTCACCAATACTGTTGCCGACACTGCCCGCACCCCTTGATCTCGACAGTCTCTAGAATCGTTAGGCTAGGAGACGATCCGCCAGAGGGCATCGAACCCAGATATTCCATGCTCGTCCGCGTTTGCCGGATTGCGGATCATGAAATCGATCGTCGCATCCGCGAGCGCGCCCATCAGAACAGCGACGAGCGCCAGAGGCACGTCGCGCATCGGACCGTTCTCACGGCTCTGCTCCAGCAATTGGGCTATGGCTGCCATTGCCTGATTCGCAACTTGGCGACTTGTCGGTGTGATCTCATCCGACACGTCAAGCTGTGCGAGTGTTCGTCGCTTATCCGGGCAAGATGTTGCCCAGCGCAGCCAGTTGGACCAGAGATGAAACATCTGCGCGCGGATGTCGCGCTCTGCCGGCAGCCCAGCCAAGGCTGCCGTGGCCATGTCGGCCTTGAGCTCCATGAAGAGATGATTGAACAGATCGTCCTTGGTCTCGAAGTAGGTGAACAGCGAGCCGTTGGAGATACCTGCCTCCTTCGCGATCATCGCCGTCGGTGCACTGAGCCCGTGGGAAGCGATCACGCGGATCGCGGCCGACATGATCGCGTCTCGCCTGTCGTCGCTTCTCGGTCTTGCCACTCGCGAGCCTCGTGGTTGGTAGCTTGATCCAATGGCACTTCTGAGTAGCAATTTCCCCTCGCAGCCGCCGGCTAGTCCCGATAGGGAGCTCGATCTACCGATCGCGGCTTACCACCGTCGTCAGGACTGCCGGCAGAAGCGGTTCGTTCGTACCTCACGCCTGTCCAACTGCGAACTCCCTGAAGGGTAATGATGTAACCAAACTTATAGCCGTCTGTCTAGTCAGTCTTTATATGATCGGAGTCAAGGCGGCGGTCTGCTGGAAGGTATCAACCCGCCATCGGCCGGCCGGCGAGCGCGATGATCGCCCCACTCAAGACCACGTGGTGGTCGAGGAAATTGTTGACACGCTAATAAAGCTTGGCGAGGCTCGCCGGCATGCGAGGCGAGGGAGGCATCCCAGATGAGGCTGCAGGACGGGTTGTTGTTGACGGGTTTTCTGGCGGCCGTTTCGTGCGCTGCTTGCAGTCCGACCTTGAACGTATCGAAGCCGACACTCATGAGCGGCATCGCGGTCTCGCAGGGGGTTCGCGATGCAGCCCAGAGTTTTCACCTAAATGATCGTGTCATACAGGTCGTGGATTTTACCTGGGCCGATCCTCAACAGGATGGTGGAGTTCACCTGTGTGAGTGGAAATGGTATCGTGACGGTGCACTGGTCTCCGATACGCCGGAAAAGCGGATTGACTTCAAGACTACGCCCTTCACGCTTCATACCGCGAGACCCGCCGCTCCGCTCGGGGTGGGTCGCTACACGGTCGATACGATCGTCGACGGCAAGGTCGTCGCCACCAGCGTCTTCAGCATCACGGCCTGATCCGCAGATCGAAGCTCCGGTTCGAGCCCGTGAGCTGATCCGGATCCGTCGTGATAGGATCGTCCTGTCGCGGTTGGGAGGGACCGCCGGATCTCGGCGGCCGCTCTCCTGACGCGCAGCCTTTAGCCGAAGATGCTGCCGCCGGGGTCGGTCACGCCGACCAGCGTGATCCTGGTGCCGTCCACCAGGCTCAACACCGTCGAACCGCCGCTCGTCGTGATGTGCTGGTCGGCGGAGCGGTAGCCGAACAGCTCGATCTTGTCCGTACTCGGCTTGAACCCGTACAACACGTCCGTGCCTCCCGCAGCGCCGCGGATCACGTCGTAGACGCTCGGGCCGCTGCCTTCGCTGAAGGATGCCGTGCCGGACCCCAGCACCGCCTGCAGCGAGCCTGCGCCGCCCGTGATCGTGCTCGACCCCGAGCCGGCGAAGATCAGGCTGGCCCCACTGCCCACGGCGATGTTCGACGTCGACGCGCCGGCCACCACCAGCATGTTGCCGCCCCTGCCTGCCACCGTGAGCGCGCCGGCGCCGCCGACGATCGAGTCTGCCCCGCTGGCGCTGGCGCTGACGCTCAGCGAGCCGGCACCGCCGAAGACGGCGTCGCCCTCCTGGGCGTTGACGTCGAGCGTTCCGGTATCGCCGACGATCACGTCGTTGCCGCCCGGACCGCCGTTGAAGGTGGTGGGTCCGGCGGAGGCGAAGATCTCATCGCCGGCGCCGCCTCCGGTCAGGGTGACCCCGCCGCTCGCCGTCTGCGAGATGAAGATGTTATGGCCGGCGCTGCCCCCGGCGAAGCTGCCACCGCCGGCACCGGTGAAGATCGTCGCCGAGCCGGACCCGCCGACGACCGAGCTGGCGCCGGAACCACCGACGAACAGGAGCTTGCCGGCACCACCATCGACCGTGACTGATCCGGCAGAGGCGAGGATGGTATCGGAGCCGCTGCCGGCCTGGACGGTCGCGCCTGCCGCCACCTGGTAGAACTGCGCCCCGCCGCCGAGAGTGACGACGGCCGGCGCCACGGCGTCCGGCAGAGCGGCGATCACCGTCGCGGCGCTGATCGGGATCCCGGCGGGAAGCGTGAGCTCATGCGAGCCTGCCGAGGTGCCGTCGGAGGCGAAGAGCGCCTGCTTACCGGAGGTATCGGTGCCCTCGAACACGACGCCGCCCTCGACCGCCGTGATGCTGCCTCCATCCTGGAGCAGTTGCAGCCCGGCCACCGACAGCTGGATGGTGCCGTTGGTCGTCCCGTCGGTGACGAAGAGCTGCTCCTGGAACACGCCGCCCGATCCCAGCACCTGCTGGACGAAGAAGAGCTTGTCGCCCGATGCCACGTCGCTGTCGGGGCTCAGCGAGGTCAGGCTGACCGTCCCGGCCTCGGTGCCGTCCGTCGCGCAGAGGCCGTAGCCGCTGCTGAAGAAGACCTTGCCATTCGCGCTGACATAGCCGCCCGGGGTGCGGATCGGGGCGTTCGCCGGACCGTTGACCCGAACCTCCGTGGTGCCGCTCGCCGTGCCGTCCGTCGCCCAGACGCTGATGTCGTCGGCAGCGTCGACGGCGGTGAAGATGGCCTTGCCGTTCGTCTCCGCGCCGCCGAACTCCAGGTGGGTGCCCAGCGCCGCGTCGGCCAGCTGATGCGTGCCCGCCGCGGTGCCGTCGGTGACCCAGAGCGCCCCTGCGCCCCCGCCCGCGGGCTGGTTGATGAACACCGTCTTGCCGTCGGCGACTTGAGTAATGGAGCCCGGGTCGAGAGAGGCGCCGGCCGGCGTGATCGCGTAGGTGCCCGCTGCCGTGCCGTCGGTGCGCCAGAGGCCGCCATCGTTTCCCGCGAACCAGCCCACGCCGTGCGATACGGTGATGGCGCTGGTGCTGACCCCCGTCGCGATCTCGTCCAGCGCGGTGCCATTGGCGTAGGCGAACAGGCCCGGCATGCCGAACTCCATACGCCCCGATAGCAGCAGCGTGTCTCCGACGGTGCCGATCGCGGAGACGCCGAACGGACCCCCGACGGCGGTTGTCGTGACAGCTTGCGTCCCCGCGACGGTGCCGTCGGTATCGATGATGAGCTGTTCCGGCCCTCCCGCAGTGATGGTGTTCGCGGCGAAGAAGGTCTTGCCGTTGAAATCGGTGAAGTCGAACAGCAAATCCTGGGCTCCCGTTAAACCCACCGCGGCGACGTTCAGGTCGACCGTTCCCGCGGTCGAACCGTCGCTCGAGAACAGACTGGTAGAGCCATCCGTATTCTGGGTAGAGAAGATGAACCGGCTCATTTCCTGTGGTCCTTGAGCCGCCTACGGTCACGATGATCGTTTTGTTGATGGCGGCGCCGGAATATAGACGGTCGCCCTCCTGGCGTCCCCTGCAGCTGCCACGATATTGTAACGATAACGCATACCTCGCTCGCATGGCTGGCATCCGACTTCGGACTTGACCGTGTCGGATGGGCCACGATGAAGATCACCGGCTTCTTGTTGCAAAGTAACGGTGAGGAAAAACACCTAGCCGGCCTCACAAGGTCCGTATTCCGCAGCCGCGCGCGCACGACGTCGGGATCGGCCTCGATCTCGGCGACGCGCCCGACCAGCATAGGTGCCGCCGGGCGGATGGGTTCGCCAAGACCGGTTGCCAGACACGATCGGCCGCCTCGGCCCGGACCGCTCTGGTGGCACCGGTCACGCCGCCAGGCGCAGTGGCTCCTCCGTGACGAGCAGATCATCGGCGAGAGCCCGTTGCGGCCGAAGCCCGAGCTTCTGCAGCTGGCCGTGATAGGCGCGGACCGCCTCGCTGGGCGAGGTGTTGCCGTCTACCACCTCGCGCATCATCGCGACCATGGCGATCGCCGACTCGGCGAGGTTTATCTTGCGTCCGAACAGGGCGAGCCGGGCACCGTACTTCTCAGCCTGCTGAAGCAATTCGAAGGTGTCGCGGGTGGTGCCGGCGCCGCCGCCGAGCACGCCGATGACGATGCTCGAATCGTAGGCCGCGAGCTCTTCCATCGCGGCCGGGCCATTGAACGGGATCTTCAGGAAGAGCGGCCGATCGGCCTGCATCACGCCGGCGACGCAGCGCACGATATGGTCGTTCACGAACTGCGGCATCTGCTCCCTGCTGAGGCCGACCGGGGCGTTGGGATTGAAGACCTCCAGGAAGTAGCGAAAGCCGTAGCTGGCAGCCTCCTCGCGAAACTCGTTGAAGGCGGCCAGCGTCGCCATGTCGGCATCGAGATCGTTGTTGAACGTCATGGAATAGAGACCGAGATCGGTGCCGGCGTGCGGACGCGATTGCATCAACCGCTTGATCGAGGCTGATCGGAACGGCCGCGACGGATGCGACACGTAGCGCCCATGCCGGAGCCCGCCCCATACGTCCGTCGTCTCGTTGGCGCGTATGGCAGGCTGGATTACGCTCTTGTCGAAGACGCCCTCGGCTTGCAGCGACTCCAGATTCGATGCCGACACCAGCATGATGTCGACCAGATCCTGGCTGACGACGGCGCGTATCTGCGCCAGGTAGTCTTGACGGCTTCGAAATTTCGACGACGACGCTTCCGCGCCGCTATATCCGAGACCGCACACACCCGAGCCCATGTCCGCGTCCTTGGCATCGGCGATCATGAAGTCGGCCTTCGTGTAGCGACCGGCACGGATGTTGGCGAGTTTCTGATCCATTCGGCTCATCGTATTTTCCCTTACCAGATCGTGTAGCCGGCATCGGCGAGGATCACCGATCCGGTCAGCAGGCTTGAGGCGTCGCACGCGAGGAACAAAACCACCGATGCGATCCCCTCGGCGGTTCCGGCGCGTCCCATCGGCGTGTTCTCCAGCCAGACCGGTCCCGGCCCGGAGGTGCGCAGGCCGTCGCCGGACATGACGGTGTCGATATAGCCGGGCGCCACCGCGTTCACCCGAACGCCGCGCGCGGCCCACTCGGCCGCGAGGGAGCGCGTCAGGTGATGGACAACGGCCTTCGCCGCGTTGTAGTGCGCCTGGCGCTGCGGCCTGTTGCAGATCAGACCCGACATCGAGCCGGTGGTCACGATGCTGCCGCGTCCGCGGCCGAGCATGCGGCTGCCGAAGGCACGGCAGCACCAGAACACGCCGTTCAGGTTGACGTCGATCACCCGCGACCACACCGCGTCGGTCATCTCTTCGCCTCCGGTATCCGGCCAGGCGATACCCGCGTTGGCAAACAGGATGTCGATCGTGCCCACGTGTTGCTCCGCGGTCGATGTCCTTCGCCACCGTGCGCACCAGGAAGAAGGCGACAAGGTTGGCGAGGACCACAGCGAGGATGCCGGCGGCGGAAGCGCCTCCCACATCGAAGTTGAGCAGCGCCGTCTTGTAGATCAGGTAGGAGAGCGTCGTCGTGGCCGTGCCCGGGCCGCCGCTGGTGGTGACCAGGATCTCGGCGAACACCGAGAGCAGGAAGATGGTCTCGATCATCACCACGATGCTGATCGGTCGCGCGAGGTGCGGCAGCGTGATGTAGCGCAGCATGGCAGGAGCGCGTGCGCCGTCCATGCGGGCCGCCTCCACCTGCTCGTGATCGAGCGATTGCAGGGCGGTCAGCAGGATCAGCGTGGCGAACGGCATCCATTGCCAGGTGACGATCAGCCCCACCGAGAACAACGGCAGGTCGGTGAACCAGTCGATGGATGCCAAGCCGACGAGATGCGCGAGATAGGCGAACAGGCCGTTCACTGGGTTCATCAGCAGGTTCTTCCAGGCGAGCGCGCTGACGGTAGGCATGACGAAGAACGGCGCGATGACCAGCAGCCCGCACGGTGCCGCGTCCGAGGAAGGACTGGTCGAGCAGCACCGCCCCCAGCACGCCGAACAGGATCTTCGCGAGCAGCACGCCGCCGGTGAGCAGCAGCGTGTTCCAGATCGACACGAGCAGGGCGGGATCGCTGAGCAGGTAACGATAATTGCCGAACCCGATGAAGCCGGTGTTCGGGTTGAGCAGGCTGTAGTGCTGGAACGAGAACCACAATGTCAGCGCCAGCGGCACGATCATCCACAGCAGCAGCAAGATGACGGAAGGTGCCAGGAGCAGGCGCGCGACCGGGTGACCGGGCGACCGTCCCGGCCGGTCGGTGACGAGGCCTTGCCGTCGCCCGGAATCTTGGCGCCCCAGATCGTGGCGCCCCCGGATCCCGGCATCAGGGATCTTGGCATAAGGGATCCTGGCATCAGGGACCCTGGCGCCCGCGATGCTCACCGACCATAGCCCGCCTGGTTGAGCGCCCGGACCATGTCGCTCTGCGAGGTGGCGAGTGCCGCATCGATGCTCTCCCGCCCGGCGACGGCGGAGGCGAACTGCTGGCCGATGTCGCCGCCGATACCCTGCCATTCCGGGATATCGATATGGTTAATGCCGTTAAGGGGCACGGGTTGGCTGACGGGATGGTTCAGGTCGGCGCTGCTCATGGCCGACAGCACCTGGGGCGCGTACGGAGCCGCCTTCAGGTAGTCGGGATTGGTGTAGGTGGATTGGCGCGTGCCGGGCGGCACGTGGCCCCAGCCCTGGGATTGCGCGACGAGCTTGATGTAGGCGGGCGACGTGGCCCAGAGCGCGAATTCCTGTGCCGCCTTGGCGTGGCGGGAGGATTTCGGCACCGCCAGGGTCCAGGCCCATAGATAGTGCGAGCCCTTCGGCGTCACCTCATACGGCGCGGCGGCGTATCCGAGCTTGCCGGCGACCATACTCTGCTGCGGATCGGACAGGGATCCCGCCGACACCGTCGCATCCACCCACATGGCGCAGTGGCCGCCCGCGAACAGCGCCAACGTCTCGTTGTAGCCGTTGGAGACGACGCCCGGCGGTCCGTCGGCGTGCAGCAGATCGACGTAGAACGTGACCGCCTGCTTCCACGGCGTGCTGGTGAGCTGTGGCTGCCACTGCATGTTGACGTAGCGACCGCCATAGCTGTTGGCGATGTCGGCGATGGTGCCCATGTTCTCGCCCCATCCCGGCTTGCCGCGCAGGCAGATGCCGGAGACGCCGTGCGCGGGCTCGTTGAGCGTCTTGGCGAAGGCCGCGATCTCGTGCCAGCGCGGCGCCGCCGGCATCGACAGGCCGGCCTTGTCGAACAGGTCCTCGCGATAGATGGTGAACGCGCTCTCGCCGTAGAACGGCAGTGCGTAGAGGTTGCCGTCGACGGTCAAGGCCTCGCGCACCGGCTTGATCATGTCGTCGAGACGGTAGGACGCCGGCACCGCCGTGAAGCTGCCCAGCCAGCCGAGCTTGCCCCAGATCGGAACCTCGTAGGTGCCGACAGTGATCAGGTCGAGCTGGCCGGCGTGGGTCGCGATATCCGTGGTGACGCGCTGGCGCAGCACGTTCTCCTCCAGCGTCACCCATTTCAGCTTGATGTCGGGATGCTCGGCCTCGAACTTCGGCGACAGCTTCTGCATGATGATCATGTCGGAGTTGTTCACCGTGGCGATGGTCAGCGTGGTCTGGCCGTGAGCCGCCTGCGCGCCGGTGGCGGCAAATGCAACGAGGGCGAGCGGTGTTCTGGTCGGTGTCATGGTTCCTCCCGTGTCGTTGTCGCTCGGGTCTTGGCGCCCGAGATCTCGTCGTTCAGGGAACTCGCCTTGCCACCGAGCACGAGCAGGCAGCCGGCCATGAAGGTGTCGCCCAGCCCCAGCGTGGTGGCGGGCCGCTGCAGCCACGGGGCGGGGCAGGTGACCAGGTGCCAGCCATCATGCGAGCCGTCGCCTGCCTCGGCGTCGGGCGGCTGCCGCAGGACGGCGCCCGCCGGCAGCCCCTGCGGCGCGACCGGTCGACCGCATGCCGCGCGGGTCGCCGCGATCAGGCAGCCCGTCATCAGCGCCTGCTGCTCGCGCCGGGGATCGCCGCGGGTCAGGGCAGCCGCCCATTCATCGGCGTGCACGCAGACGCGCGAGAGCCGGTAGCGTTCGGCGAGTTCGCGCAGCGTGGCCCCGAGCGATTCGCCCGCGGGGACGAGCTCGCGCAGCTCCGACAGGCTCATGCCGAGCGAGTCGATCCATCCCGCCAGGCCGTCCAGCACCGCATCGCGGTAGCAGGGGCTGGTATAGCCCGCGAGCTCCAGATGGATCAGCCGCAACCCGTTTTCGCGCCAGCGGCGCGCCAGCTCCGCTGCCCGCGCGACTTCGCTCGCGAGCGCTTCCCCGTCGAGCAGGCTGAAACCGGAGAGCACGCCGGCACCGGCTTGAGCGGCGAGGCCTATGCTGACCTGCTCGAACGCGGGGTCGTGATCCAGGGAGCCGTCATGGAGTCGCACGATGATCCGGGTGGAGCGCGACGCCACGATGCCGTCGACCGCTTCTCCCGCCGTGCTCTCGAAGACATAGATGCGTCTCGCGTCGGCGCCGCTCGCCGCGACCTCGCGCACCGGAACCATCCCTCCGGAGTCGGCCAGCAGGATGTTGCGGTCAAGCACCGACAGCATGCTCGCCCCGCGCGCCTGCAGCGACAGCAGCGCCGGTGCGTCGAGCAGGGCCAGCGTCCTAGCGGCGTGCGCGCCGGTGCCGCCGAGCGCCAGACGAAACGGCAGGGTCCGGTCGAGCCACTCCGACCCGTCCGGCCAATCGGCGCGATACTCTCCGCCGATCCCGAGCTGCACCCGGCGCCTGAGCTCGTCGGCCAGACGCCGAGCGCCCTGCGGCAGGTCCGGCGCGAACAGCGCGTGCGCGTCCCGCAGCGGCACCACCGCGTCGAGCACGGTCGACAGGCCGCACAGCGTCAGGCGGGCGTTGGCGGCGGCCGCGGGGAGCTGACGAACGAGATCGGCGTAGCGGTCGGCCCAGAGCATCGACTTACAGCCCCGATGCGTATCTTCGCGCATCTTCGAGGATTTTCCGCCATCAGACAAGTGTTCGTGCGTTTCTATGCGGTATCTTGCTTTATTCCCGGTTCTTGTCAAGCTCACGACTCGGGCTGAAGCCCTGAGCGACGCTCGGAGGAGGCTCCCATGGACGACACACGAGCCGCGCTGGCACCACCATCTGCGCCCGAGCTCTCCGTGACGGCGCTGCCGGCGGCGCGCCACTCTCAGATCGTCGATTACGTCACGGAGAACGGACAGGCGACGGTGGCGGCGCTGATGGCGCGGTTCGGCGTCTCGCGCGACACCGTGCGGCGCGACCTGAACCTTCTGGAGCAGCGCGGGCTGCTGATCCGCAGCTACGGCGGCGCGGTGGCGCGCGACAACCTGGTCAACCCAGTCACCACCCTGTCCAGCCGCATGGACACGCATCCCAGCGCAAAGCAGCGCATCGGCCGACTCGCGGCCACCTTGCTCCGCGACGGCGAGACGGTCGCGATCAACGGCGGTTCCACGACCACCTACCTCGCCGCCGAGCTCGCCGAGCTGCGGCGTCTGACCGTGGTCACCAACAACCTGCGCGTGCCGGCCGCGCTGCCCGAGCCGAGCGTGCGCAACATCTACGTGCTCGGCGGCAATTGCGTGGCGTCTTCCCAAGTCACGGTGGGCTCGGTCGGCTTCGCGAACATCGTCGGCATCAGCGTCGACACCGCCATCATCGGCATCACCGCGCTCTCGACCGGCGGCTTCTCGGTCGGCAATCTCGAGGAGGCCCTGCTGACCAGGGAGATGATGGCGGCGGCGCGCCGCACCATCCTGGTCGCCGACCACAGCAAGTTCGGTCAGGACGCGCTCGCCCTCGTGGCGCTGCTCAGTGCGGCCCAGATCCTGGTGACCGACGCGGCGCCGACCGGTGCCCTGGCCGAGGCGCTCGCGGATGCCGAGGTGCAGGTGCTGGTCTGCCCATGACGCGACCGGGCCGTCGGACGTAGTTTTCTCCATCCACCGGTTATCTTTCGCCCGCATCGCGTTGACAGGACGCGGCTCGCCCGGGAGTCACGAAGGAAAGCTAAGCCTCAAGGCGCGTGCGGGAGCAGAAGTGATGAAGATGTCCTCCGGTGCCTCGCGGCGAGGCCTGTTGAAGGGCCTGGCGCTGTCGGCCGGCTTCAACCAGGGCGAGGGCTTCCTGCTCTACGCCATCGCCGCCTCCATCATCGGCGGCGTCAGCGTGTTCGGCGGCCGCGACCACGTGCCCGGCATCCTCGGCGGCGTGCTGCTGCTGACGGTGATCCATGTCGGCCTCTCGATCGTCGATGTGCCCTCCTTCTACGTCGACATGATCGGCGGCGTGGCCATCTTCGTCGCGGTCGCGATCGACGCGCTGCGCGTCTTCGACCCCGCGCATGGCGGCCCGTCGGTCGTGCGGCTGCGCGGCGATGCGCTCGTCGACGTGACCGCATCGTTCCCGACGGTGTCGGGCCTGCTCGACGCCGATGACCCCGCCGCGGTGCTGTCGTCGGCGCCGGCGGGTCGTGCCTACGCGCTCGCCGACATCATGGATGCCAGCCTGCAGCGCGACGACACGCGGCCGCATCTGCTGGCGCCGGCGGATCTGCAGGCGATCAAGGCCTGCGGCGTGACCTTGGCGCGCTCCATAATCGAGCGCGTGATCGAGGAGCGGGCGGGCGGCGGTTTCGCCCGCGCGGCCGCGATGCGCGAGCGGATCGGCCGCGTCGTCGCGGGACGTCTCTCGGAGCTGCGGCCCGGCTCGCCGGAGGCCGAGGCGGCCAAGCGGGCGCTGCAGGCCGAGGGGCTGTGGTCGCAATATCTCGAGGTCGGCATCGGACCGAACGGGGAGGTGTTCACCAAGGCGGCTGTGCTGTCTTCGGTCGGCTTCGGCGCCGAGATCGGCGTGCTGCGCGCCTCGGTGTGGAACCCCGAGCCCGAGGTGGTGCTGGCGGTGGACGGGCGCGGACGCACGCGCGGTGCCACGCTCGGCAACGACGTCAACCTGCGCGACATCGAGGGACGCTCGGCGCTGCTGCTCGGCAAGGCGAAGGACAACGCGTTCTGCGCGATCGGCCCGTTCATCCGCCTGTTCGACGACGGCTTCACGATGGACGACGTCCGCGGCCTCGAGCTGGCGCTCACCGTCACCGGGCAGTCCGACGGCTACATGCTGCGTGGTGCCAGCCCGATGCGCGAGATCTCGCGCGATCCCGAGCCGCTGGTGGGCCGGGCGATCGGGGCGAACCATCACGATCCCGACGGCATGATGCCGTTCCTCGGCACGCTGTTCGCGCCGACCGAGGACCGCGACGTGCCCGGGCAGGGCTTCACGCTCGGCCGGCTGGTCAACCCGGTGACCTATGCCGACGCGGCGCCGCCGTGGCGCTTCGGCATGCGCGCGCCGATGCGCAGCTTGGCCGCGCGCGGGCTGCTGGGGGCCGGCTAGCATGGCAGCGGGAGTGCCGTCTCGCGGACGCGCCGTGGTCACCGACCAGCGCTTCGCAGACGTGGCCGCGGAGCGTGCGGCGATCGAGCGCGCCGGCGCCGAGCTGGTGGTGGCCGACTGCGTCACCGCCGAGGAGGTCGCCGAGGCGGTGCGCGACGCCGACCTGGTGCTGGCGAACCTCGCACCGGTCGACGCCGCCGCACTCGCCGGGCTGCGGCCGAACGCGGTGGTGATCCGCTACGGCATCGGCACCGACAATGTCGACCTCGACGCCGCGCGACGTCTGGGCGTCCGCGTCGCCAACGTGCCGGACTACGGCGCCGAGACGGTGGCCGACCACGCCGCCGCCGCGATGCTGGCGCTGCTGCGCCGGCTTGCGGTATACGATGCCGCGATACGGCGCGACGGCTGGGTCACGCCGGACATCGTGCCGGACCTGCCGGCGCTGTCGGAATGCACCGTGGGCCTGATCGGCGTCGGGCGGATCGGACTGGCGGTCGCGCGCCGGCTGCAGGCGTTCGACATCACGGTGATCGCCGCCGACCCCTATGCCGACCCGGATCGCCTGGCGGCGGCGCGGGTGCGGCTGGTCGACCGCGACGCGCTGCTTGCCGCCGCCCACGGCATCTCGCTGCATCTGCCGGCGACGCCGCAGACCCGGCACCTGATCGGACGCGAGGCGCTCGCCCGCATGCGCGGCGGTGCGGTGCTGGTGAACACGTCGCGCGGCGCGCTCGTCGACGAGGTGGCGCTGATCGAGGCGCTCCGCCACGGACGGCTCGCCGGCGCCGCGCTGGACGTGTTCGATCCCGAGCCGCTGGTCGCCGACAGCCCGCTTCGGGCGATGACCAACGTGATCCTGAGCCCGCACGCGGCCTTCTATTCGCGCGCCAGCCTGCGACGGCTGCAGAGCCTCGCCGCCGAGGAAGCGGAGCGCGCGCTGACGGGCGCGGCACTGCGCTGCCCGGTCGCCTGAACCATCCTGCGACGGGAACCTCGCCCCTGCACCCGATCGAGCTGCCTGTGCCCGCCTTCCTGCCAGCCTTGATGATCAACGGCGCCTGGACCGGGGCGGGTGCCGCGGGAGATTTCGCGGTGACCAGTCTGGCGACCGGGATCGAGATCGCGCGCGTGCCGGCGGCGACCGACGCCGTCGTCGATCGCGCCGTGGTGGCGGCGCGACGCGCCTTCGCGCCGTGGCGCGACGCCGGGCCGCACGCACGGGCCGCGCTGCTGCGACGCGCGTGCGCGATCGTCGACAAGCGGCGCGACGCGATCGCGCGGGTGCTGACCGCCGAGCAGGGCAAGCCGCTCGACGAGGCGCGCGGCGAGGTGGCCAAGGTCGCGCGCACGTTCGAGTTCTACGCCGGCGAGGCGGTGCGGGTGCTGGGCGTCACCATCCCGAACGAGGAGACCGGCTTCCTGAGCCTGGTCGAGAAGGAACCGATCGGTGTCGCCGCCGCGATCGCGCCCTGGAACTACCCTGTCGAGCCGATCGGCTGGAAGCTCGGCGGCGGCCTCGCCGCAGGCTGCACGCTCGTGGTCAAGCCCTCGGAATGGACGCCGCTCTCGGCGGTCGCGCTGCTCGATCGCCTGGTCGCCGCCGGCCTGCCCCCGGCGTGGTCAACCTGGTGCACGGCGCCGTCGCCGTCGGCGCGGCGCTGGTGTCGCAACCGGACATCGACAAGATCGCATGCACCGGCTCCGAGCGGGTCGGCGCGGACATCTTCCGCACTATGGGCGGGATCAAGTCGATGTCGCTCGAGCTCGGCGGCAACTGCCCGATGATCGTGACCGCGAGTGCGGACCTGTCCGAGGCGGCGCGCGGCGCGCTGCGTCGCGGCTTTCGCAACATGGGCCAGATCTGCATCGCGGTGAACCGGATCTACGTGCACCGCTCGCTGCACAACCGCTTCCTGGCGGCGCTCGTCGCCGGCGCCCGCCGGCTGACCATCGCTGACGGCTTGGCCATGCCGGATGCCGATCTCGGGCCGACGACCAACGCCGACGGGATCGCCAAGGTGCGGCGCCACGTGGCCGATGCCCGCGACAAGGGTGCGGAGATCCTGTGCGGCGGCGGGAGGCCCGACGGCTTCGAGCGCGGGCGTCTCTTCGCGCCGACGGTGATCGCCGGCTGCGCCCCCGACATGCTGGTGATGTCGGAGGAGACCTTCGGCCCGGTGCTCGGGATCGCCGGGTTCGATACGCTCGACCAGGCGATTGCGCTCGCCGATGCCGGACCCTACGGTCTTGCGGCCTACGCCTACGCAAGCGACGTCGCGGAAGTGTTCGGGCTGACCCGCGCGCTCACCTTCGGCAGCGTCGCGATCAACAACGTCGATGCGGGGATCATGAATGCGCCGTACGGCGGACGCAAGCGCAGCGGCATCGGCTACGAGCATGGCCGCGAGGGCATGGGGAACCCTACCTCGCGCTCAAGCGCGTGCGTATCCGGCGTGGGGGCTGAGCCGTGGCCGCGACGCTGGCGCTGGCGCTGATCGGGCTGGATATCGCCACCTCGGCCTGCAAGGCGATCGCGGTCGGCGACGATGGCGCGGTGCTGGCGCGCGCCTCGGCCGCCTATCCGATGGCGACGCCGCGTCCGGGCTGGGCCGAGCAGGATCCGGCCGACTGGCAGCGCGGCGCCGGGATGGCGATGCGGGCGCTCGCGGACGCGTCGCCGAGGGCGGCCGAGGTGCGCGGCATCGGGCTGTCGGGGCAGATGCACGGGCTGGTCGCGCTGGACGCCGACGACCGCGTGCTGCGCCCCGCCATCCTGTGGTGCGACAACCGGACGGCGGTCGAGTGCGACGAGATCACCGAGGCGGTCGGCGGCGCGGACGCGCTGCTCGGCCTGACCAGCAACCGGATGCTGCCCGGCTTCACCGGGGGCAATATCGCCTGGCTGAGGCGACACGAGCCGGAGCGGCACGCGCGCATGCGCCGCGTCTTGCTGCCCAAGGATGCGCTGCGGCTGCTGATGGCGGCCGAGCATGCCACCGACGGCTCCGATGCCTCGGGCACCGGGCTGTTCGACGCGCGGGCGCGTTGCTGGTCGCGGCCGATGCTCGACGCGGTCGGGCTCGATCCGGACCAGGTGCCGCGCGCGCTCGAGAGCCACGAGCGCACCGGCACGCCGCGTCCGGCGGTCGCCGTGCGATGGGGCCTGCCGCCCTGGCCGAGGGGATCGCTCCGGGTGCCGGCGGCCTCGCGTCCCTGCCCTACCTGCTCGGCGAGCGCTGGCCGGTGGTGGCACCCGACGCGAGGAGCGCCTTCGTCGGCCTCGCCCAGGGTCACGATCTGCGCCACCTGGTGCGGGCGCTGCTCGATGGCGTGCTGCTCAACCTGCACGCCATCCTCGCGCTGATGGCGCGCGCGGGCCTCGATTTCGCCTCCGCGCGCGTGTCGGGCGTCGCCGCCGCGTCGCCGGTGTGGCTGCAGATGCTGGCCGACGTGCTCGGCCGCGAGGTCGCCACCGTGACCGGCGCCGAGGAGGGCGGCGCCTACGGGGCGGCACTGCCCGCCGGCGTCGGCACCGGCGTCTGGTCCTCGCTCGAGCAGGGGCTCGGCGTCATCCGTGAGACCGGCCACACCCGGCCGCACGCGCCGGCCTGCGCCGCCTATGACCGGCTCTATCCGGTGCATGCCGGCCTGCACCGGCTCCTCGCACCGGTTCATGCCGCACTCGCCGAGGCCGCCGGCCGATGAGGGCGATCGTCTTCGACCTCGACGGCACGCTGGTCGACAGCGCTCCCGACATCGCCTGGGGCATCAACCGGATGCTGGCCGATCACGGGCTGGCGCCGCTGCCGGTGCGCGACGTCGAACGCCTCACCGGGGAAGGCGCGCCGGCGCTGGTGGCCAAGAGCTACGAGAGCCTCGGCGTGGCGGTCGACGACGACCGCGTGGCGCGCGACACGGCCGCCTACCTCGCGCACTACCGGGGGCGACCCTGCGTCGACTCGACGCTGTTCGCCGACGCCGCCACGGCGCTGCCGGCGCTGCGCCGGGCCGGGATCGCGCTCGGCATCTGCACCAACAAGCCCGAGTCGCTCGCCGTCCTGGTGCTGCGCGAGCTCGGCATCCTGTCGATGATGGGGGTCGTGGTCGGCGCCGACACCACGCCCGCGCGCAAGCCCGATCCGCGGCCGCTGCTGCACGCGCTGGAGGCCCTCGGCGTCGCGCCCGGCGAGGCGCTCTACGTCGGCGATACGCCGATCGACTGGCAATGCGCGTCGGCGGCCGGCGTGTCCTGCCGGATGGTCGGATGGGGCAACGGCGCCGCTCTGGATTATCCGGCGTCGGTGCGGCTCCAGCGCTTCGCGGAACTCCTGCCGGCCGTGGCCGGAGCCCCGCCTTGACCGGCATGCTGGCCGCGATCGCCCAGGCCAGGCCTGGGCTCGGCCGGGCGGAGATGCGGCTCCTGGAGGAGGTGCTGCGCGATCCGGAGGAGGTCATCACGATGTCGATGGGCGAGCTGCGCGACCGCGCCGGGGTCAGCGACCCGACCATCGTCCGCTTCTGCCGCCGGCGGGTGCGCGGGCTACCCCGAGTTCAAGGTCAGGCTCGCCTAGGCCCTGGCGCCGCGGCCGCCGTTCGCCCACCGGCGATCGCCAGGACCGATAGCGCCGCGCAGGGGTCGGAAAAGATGCTGCTCAACGCCATCAACGCAATCCGGCGCTTCGGAGACGATCTCGATCCGGACGCGATCGAGGCGGCGGCGGACCGGCTGCTCGCGGCGCGCCTCGTCTTCGTCGTCGGGCTGGGCCTGTCGGGGACGGTGGCCTCCAATGCCGAGCACAAGCTGTTCCGGCTCGGGCTGCATTGCCGGCTGCTGGCCGACATGCACCGGCAGGAACTGATCGGCCCGACGCTGCGCACCGACGAGGCGCTGCTGCTGTTCTCGCAGTCGGGTGACACGCGCGCTGGTCGACCTGGCGCGTCGCGCGTCGCCGCGGCACCGCGACGGTGGCGGTCACCGCGCCCGGCTCGCGGCTCGCGGGCGGCTCGGGCATCGTGGTCGCGGTGCCGGCGTACGAGCACACCGAGCTCTACACGCCGCTCACCTCGCGCCTCAACCACGCGATGGTGGTCAACATGCTGGTGGTCGCGATCGGCCTGCGGCAGGGGCGCGCCATGCCCGACAACCTGGCCGCACTCGAGCCGTGGCTGACCGAGAAACTGGTGGATTGAGAGGGAGATCGTTGATGCAGCCCAGCACCGACCAAGACCGCGCCAAGCTCGCCGCTGGTCACGAGGCGATCGAGACCTCCCTGCGTGACGGCATGCGGAGCGGATCGACGATCCCGACGGCCTGGCGCCGCACGTCAACGAGATCCCCGGCGTGGTCGAGCAGGCTTGTTCGTCGGCATCGCCCACGAGATGGTGGTCGGCCACGCCGACGGCAGCGGCGAGGTGATCCGGCTGTGACCGGCGCAGCGGACGGAAGGACAGCATGCAACTCGATGGCGCGCTGTTGATCGGGTCGCGCGACGTCGCGACCGACGCATGCTTCGACGGCGCCTACCGGGCCACCGGCCCCGCGTCGCGGGCGAGCTCCTTGAGGCGATCGCGGACTCCGTCGGCGCGCTGGGCGAGGCGCTGATCGACCGCGCGGCGCGCGAGACTGGGCTGCCGGCCGCGCGCCTCTCCGGGGAGCTCGCCCGCACCACCGGGCAGCTGCGGCTGTTCGCAGCCCTGGTCCGCGACGGCGCCTGGCTCGATGTCCGTACCGACCATGCGGAAGCGGACCGCAAGCCGCTGCGCAAGCCCGAGCTGCGCAGCCGGCGCATACCGGTGGGGCCGGTCGCGGTGTTCGGCGCCAGCAACTTCCCGCTCGCCTTCTCGGTGGCCGGCGGCGACACCGCCTCGGCGCTCGCCGCCGGTTGTCCGGTGGTCGTCAAGGCACACCCGTCGCACCCCGCCGCCAGCGAGATGGTCGGCCGCGCGGTGCGCCACGCGGTGCGCCGCTCGGGCCTGCCCGAAGGCGTCTTCTCGATGCTGTCGGGACCCGCGCACGCGCTGGGCGCGGCACTGGTCCGCGATCCGCGGATCCGGGCGGCCGGCTTCACCGGCTCGCGGGCGGGCTGGCGCTGCTGCGCGCCGCCAACCAGCGGCCGGTGCCAATACCGGTGTATGCCGAGATGAGCTCGGTCAACCCGGTGTTCCTGCTGCCGTCGGCACTCGCCGCGCGCAGCGGCGCGATCGCGGCCGGCTCCGTAGCCTCGATGGCGCTCGGCGCGGGGCAGTTCTGCATCAACCCCGGGCTGGTGTTCGCCGTCGCCGGCGAGGCGACCGACCGCTTCGTCGAGGCGGCCGCGCGCAGCCTGGCCGCCGTCGCGGCCGCACCGATGCTGAGCCGTTCCATCCACGCCGCCTATGATCGCGAGGTCGAGGCGCGCTCGGCGGCGAGCGGGATGCGCGTGGTGGCGCGCGGCCAGGCCGGCGAGGCGCCCGACCCCTGCACCGCGGTGCTGTTCGCGACCGACGCCGCGCGGTTCCTCGCCCAGCCGCGCCTCGGCGACGAGGTGTTCGGCGCCGCCTCGCTGCTGGTGGCGTGCCGCGACCAGGAAGATGCTGCAGGTCGCATCGAGCCTGGAGGGCCAGCTCACGGCGACGCTGCAGCTGGACCAGGCCGATCACCCGCTCGGCCAGGCTGCTGCCGATCCTCGAGCGCAAGGCCGGGCGGATCCTCGCCGATGGCTGGCCGACCGGCGTCGAGGTCAGCCACGCGATGGTGCATGGCGGTCTCGATGCGTCCGGTCATCGTGCGCTCGGTCGGCAGCCGCCAGGGCTGTGCCCTGGACCCGCTCAAGGCGAAGCCTTGAGAATCCGATTACTTTTGAGTGGTTTCCAAAGGCCTAGGCCTTTGGCCGGTCTGGGCAGAGCCCAGCCTTGCCTCCTGACCGTCGGTCTTCGATGATGCTCTAGTTCGACGGCAGCCTGATCACCGACGCTCCCGCCAGCCTGTCCCAGAAGGCGCATCGATGCTGGGTCCGGAACGCCGCCTTGGAGAGCATGGCGGTCCCGCCGTCGACGTCGAGGGACAGCATCCGGTCGCCCGGAGCGTAGGCATCCCAGGCGGCCTGGCCGGGCAAGTTGGGATCGGCGCGGCTGATGAAGGCGCCCCAGTAGCGCACCATCTGGTCGGACAGCCCGTGCTCCGACGTGGTGAAGCCGGCGTAGGTCTTGCCGCCCTCGTGCTGCGGATAGAGGTAGGTCAGCTCCGCGGCGTGCCCCGCACCCCAGGCGTAGCCGGGTGTCGGATACCATCCGGGACCCATGCGGTGGGAGAACTCGTAGGCCCAGGTCGGCACGGTGCGCGCGAGCGCCTCGGTGAGTGCCAGGTCGCCGCAGCCGCCGATGCCGTGCTCGACGTCGTCGGCGCCGAGCGCCCCATCGTCGGTGCCGATGGCGCCGAGCTGGTAGGCGACGGCGGCGGGATCGGCATCCTGCCTCGGATAGGGATAGGCCTTCAGCACGGCGGCCGCATTGCGTCGGAACGAGCTCCGGACGGCCTCGTCGTAGCGCTTCCTGCTCCAGCCGATCGCGTCGTGTGTGAAGGAGCGTCCTTCGTCGCGGGTGGAGCCGATCAGCACCGGAACATGCGAGAAGCGACCCGACAGGATGGCATCGCGCGTGTCGCCCGGCAGGAACGGCGTGCCGTAGGTGGGAAAATACAGCGGGTCCTGTGCGGCGAGGATGTCGGAGACCGGCTTGCTGCGCACGCAGCGTGCGGCGTTCGCGCCGTCGCCGCAACCGAGCTTGGCGGCGACCTTGGCACCCGCCGCCTCGGCCTCGGCGAGGCTATGGCTGATGCACGAACCGCTCTGGATGATTGCCTGGGAGAACAGGCCCGCCGAGCCGGGTGCCACCAGGTGGGTGCAGACCGACCAGCCTCCGGCGGACTCGCCGCCGATCGTCACGCGATGCGGATCGCCGCCGAATGCCGCGACGTTGCGCTGCACCCAACGCAGCGCTGCCTGCTGATCCAGGAGGCCGTAATTGCCGACCTCCCCGTCATCGCCGGCGAGCGCCGGCAGGGCGAGGAAGCCCAGCGCCCCGAGCCGGTAGTTGAACGAGACACCGATGACGCCGTTCAGGCGGACGATCTTCTCCTGGGTGTCCCTGACGCCGCTGCCGGTGGCGAAGCCGCCGCCATGGATATAGACGTAGACCGGCAGCATGCCACCGGCCTTGGTTCCGACCGGGCGTTGGATGTTGAGGGTGAGGCAGTCCTCGTCCAGCGCAGCGCCGCCGGGAGAGTCGAAATTCTTCGGCTGGGTGCAGTAGCGCCCGGGGGCCTGCGCCGACCTCACGTCGCTCCATGCCGCCGCCGGTCGCGGGGGCGCCCAGCGAAGCGGTCCGGTCGGCGGCGCGGCATAGGGGATGTTGAGGAAGTTCTCCACGCCCTGCGCGACGTCGCCGCGCACCGCGCCCTTGTCGGTCTTGACGATGAGCCGGCTCGCCGCGTCCGATGTCGATTCGTCATGGCCCGCGCAGGCCGCCAGGCCGAGGACGAGTGGCAGCAGGCCCGTCATGCGCCATGTCCGCCAGTGCGTCCGCGAGTGGGTCCGCCAGTGGGTCCGCGAGTGGGTCCGCCCTTGCTTCATCGTTCTTGCCCTCGATCCATCACGCCTCGCACCGATGCCACATCCTGGAACCGTGATCACCGTGAAATCCGCCGGGCGGGGGACGCGACCATCTCAGCGAAGCGCGTCGGCGAGCCGCAGCAGCATCGCGGTGACCGACTGGGGATCAAGCGGCGCCGCAGCGTCGCGTACCCGCGCTTCCGCATCGGCCACGATCCCACCGGCCGCTGCCAGCGCGCCGCGACCTGACGCCGTCAGCTCGGTCGTTCGAACGCGCCCGTGTTCGGGATGCGGTGTCCGCGCGATGAAGCCTGCGCGCTCGAGTGCCACCAGGATCGCCTGCATCGTTTGCGGGGTCACGAAGGCGCGGCGTGCCAGCGCGGCGTTGGAAGCACCCTCTTCGACTTCCAGGAAGGCGAGGACCGCATATTGCGGCGTGGTGAGCCCGATCTCCCGCAGTCCGGAGTCCAGGCGGGTGCGCAGCGCCTGTTGAGCCTGCTTCAGGGCGAAGCCGATCGTCGCGTATGGATCGCCCATCCGCGAGCCGGCCTCCTGGCTTGACATATAGGGCCCTCACAACAGTATCAGCACACTGATATTGGAGGCGCGCGTCGCGAAGGAAAGCCCAGCCATGCCCCATCTGATCGGACCCGACTTCATCGGCATCCAGGCCGAAGATCTCGAGGCTGCACGGACATTCTACACGAAGGTCGTCGGGCTGAAGGTCGCCACCCATAGCCCGCCGGGCGCCGTCGTGTTCGACACCAAGCCGATCCCGTTCGCCGTCCGCACGCCCATGGTCGACCTGGGCGATCCGGACAGGCTTGGCTGGGGCGTCGCGATCTGGTTCGGCTGCGATGACGCCGACGCCCTGCACGACCATCTCGTCGAGCAGGGCACGCCGATCGTCTTCGCGCCCAAGGATGAACCGTTTGGCCGCTACTTCGCGTTCCGCGACCCGTTCGGCTACACGATCACGCCGCACACGGTCGCGCAGTCTTGCGCATGCAATGACCGGTGATGAGCAGCCGAAAACTGCATGCTGATCGGTGTAGCAAGTGTTCTACATCTGCTGGCCGCGCCAGCGCGCCGTGCTCTTGAAGTTGAGGCCGATCAATGCGCCGATCAGTTCCTCGCTGATCGGATGCTCCGCGTAATCCAGCATGATCGTCCCTAAATTTCGCCTCGGCCTGAGCTCGCGAACATAGCACAGCAACCTCCGATTCTCGCCTGCTACGCCGTCTATCCCCCTGGCGACCTGATCCGGATAGGGTGCCGCGGCGTCCGGGATGGCGGAGCCTGCGCCGAGATGATCCGGATCCGGGCGACGCCCCGAAGTGCCGCTGCAGTAGTTTATCATCCAGGTTCCCGCGGCCCGCGAGCGGGACTTCTCGAGCAGGCCGTGGATCGCGTGCCACTTCCGGGCGATGTCGCCGATCGAGGGCACGATATACTGGTCCTGTATCTCCAGCGCCGCCGGCCCGGCGATCTCGAAGCTCTTATTGTCGACCCATCCTGTGCCATCGAGGCCGAATGCTCCGCCGACGGCCACCGGGAAGCGTCTGATCAGCACCAGCCGTCCGCGGGCCTGCCCCAGCGAGGGGGTTCGGTCATCGAGATACCATCGCGCAGGATCTTCCTGGATCATCCGGCGGATCAGGGCTTCGAAGCGTGCGCCGTCCCGGCCGCTCTCGTTGCTGACCAGCAGGATGACGGTCTCGGCAGGATACGACGCGATGAAGCCGAGACAGGCGTCGCGCACGTCGCTCTCGAACGACAGGCCGAGCGCAACGGGACCGTGATAGAGGCTGAGGCCGTCACCATCGACGTTGCAGCGGATGTCGAGGAAGCGGATGCCGGCCCTCAGCTGCTCGAGCAGCGTCATGTCCTGACATCGCGCAATGCGCGGAGCCCCGCGGGTCGCGCTGTCATGCGTGCCGGGGATCGTGATCTCCGACAGGCTCAACCGGTCGGGCAGCGCGGTCATCCAGGCGGTCATCCGACGTCGATCCGACGAGGTCCGCGGACCAGCCGCGCCGCGCGCCGCGGCGACCGACGATCCTCTCGCCACCCGCCGGGACGGCAGCGCCGCCGCGGTGAGAAGCCCGAGCAGGAGACGCCGCCTGCCGGGGGTGGACTGCACCGCCACGTCGTTCATATCGGCCGCGCAGCTCGTCAGAACTGCACCGACGCACCTGCCAGGAACACCCGCCCGGTCTGGACATAGGCGCCGTTCGCGCTCGAGTCGTAGGCAAGAAACGACCGTCCCTTGCCTTCCGTCTCCCAGTAGGCCGGGCCGTCGAGCAGGTTCTGCATCGCGACGGAGGCGACCAACCCCCTCGGGAAGCGATACTGCATCGTCAGGTCGAGCCGGGTCGTCGGCTGAAGATAGAAATCCGGCGCGGCCGTGTTCAGGCTCAGCAGCTGCTCTCCGGTATAGTTGTAGTTAAGGTCGGCCCGGAAATTGTACTTCGCGTAGAATATACCCAGGTTGTATAGCAGCTCCGGAGCCCGCGGCAGGTCTGTCGTCGCGTGGCCGGTCATGCCGCTCTGTGCGCTGCTCTGCTGGAGAGTGACGTTGCCGTTGAAGCCGAAGCCGGACAGCAGCCCAGGCAGCCACGACAGGCGTTGCTCGGTGTTGAGTTCCAGCCCGGCGAGAGTCGCCCCGTCGCCGTTCTGCGGCATGGAAAACAGCGTGCCGTTGGCCTCGAAGGCGTTGCTCGGGACGTTGCCGCCCAGGGTCGCGCTGTTCGCCGTTCCACTCACCGACGTGAAGATGAACTTGTCGATGATCTTGTAGTACGCCGACGCAGAGACGACGCCACCGTTGCGGTTATAGATCTCGGCGGAGAAGTCGAGATCGGTCGCGGTGCTCGGCCGCAGGTTCGGGTTGGGCTCGGACACCGAGGTGATCTGATTGGTGAGCGAGTCGAGCGTGATCGAGGTGGCGCCGTTGATCAAGCCGTAGGCCGGGCGCGAGAAGCTGCGGCGCGCCGAGAAGCGCACCACGCTCTCGTCGGTAGGCCGCCAGTCGATGTTGATAACCGGCAGAGGCTCGCCGTACATCTGGTCGGCGCGGGCGAACTGACCGGTCGCGTCATCGCCGTTGGATACCCAGTGCTCGCCGCTGAAGTTCGTCCATTCGTAGCGGAACCCCGGATAGATATGCACCTGACCCACCCGCATATCGAGCATGACGTAGCCGGCATAGATCTTCTCGGAGCCGCGCGCGGTGTTCGCGTCGTAATCGTTCTGGGTGTAGATCCCCGCCCCGTCAGGATCGTTGCGATACTTGTAGGGCAGGATCTGCTCGCCGATCCAGTTGCGATCCAGGAGCCTGATCGAACCGGCGGCACCTCCGAACAGGTTGACCTGCTGTCCGGGTATCGCGCCCACCGCAGGCCCGACGGCCTCGGTCGAGGAGTAGTTCGGACCGCCGAAGAACGGCCCGCCGAAGACGAAGTTATTGTCGTCGTGGAAGTACGGACGTTCCCAGGTTTGGCGATCGGTGTCGCTGATCTTGAAGCCGACATGCAGCGCGCTCAGGAAGGGCGTATCGACGCGGTAGATCGCATCGGCATGGATGCCGTAGGTGTCCGCGGTGCTGGAGGCGTCACGCCCTTGCGTCTTCCAGAACCGGTCGAGGTCCTGATTGTCGAGCGCCGCCAGCACCCCCGGAGAACCGGCGACCCGCGGCAGGGTCGTGCCGGCGACGTCGAACGTGACCGGCCCCTGGATCATGGTCGCCGGATAGAGGCTCGCCTCGAACTGGTTCGGACTCGACTCGACGCCGTAGCTGTTGAACAGGTCGTAAGCCAGACCGATCGGCCCGAGATCGGTCGTGCCGCCGAGCTTCTGCGTCGTCAGCGCCTCCGCGGCGTCGTCGGTCTCGAAATACTGGCCGCGCTCGACCGTGTCCGACCGCGCGGCGCCGGCGGCGTAGACGAGATTGCTGCCCCGTATCGAGACCTGGTTGTCGTTCTCCGTCGTGTCGTAGGCGCCGTAGGTCCCCTTCAGGTAGATCGTCTGGCGATCTCCCCGGTAGTCCAGCGAGAGGATGCCGCCGTAGCGTTTTATGTTGGTCGTGTAGGCATCGTACTTGAAGTCGGGACTGGAGAGTTGCGACGCATCGTCGAGTGACCGGCTCGCCTGATCGGCCAATGTCGGCTCGTAGGCGGAGTTGGGGGAGACGGCGTCGGCCGCGACGTTCTTTTCCAGGTAGTAGCCGGCGAGGTAGGCGCCGAAGCGGTCGTCCTTGCCGAATTTGCGCGCCAGCTCCACCTCGACGTTCCCGCCGAGATCGGAGGTCCCGATGTCGGCAGCCTTGTCGTTGAGCTGTCCCTGGATGGTTATCTTATCGTAAACGCCGACGAAATCGTACGCCGTCGGTGTTCGGATATCAATCGCCCCACCCGTTGCGTCGCCATCCATATCCGCCGTCGTCGTCTTGCTGACGTTGATCTGGGTGATCCCGTAGGGTGCGAGCATGTCGAACGAGATCGCGCGCGTGGTCGGATCGGCCGGCGCGATCCGCTCGCCGTTCAGGGAGTACGAGTTATAGCTGGAATCCAGCCCTCGTATCGTCACGTACTGGCTCTCGCCGGTCGCGGCCTGGCCCTGGTTCATGTTGCTGTAGGTGGAGAGCCCGGGCAATCGGGTCAGGATGTCGGACAGGTTCGTCTCGGGAGCGCGCTCGATCTGGTCCTTGGACAGGATGCTCGAGACGCCGACAGCATGCAGCTGCTCCGTCAGTGCCTTTTCGGTCGAGTCACGTTGCGCGGTCACGATGACCTGCTCTGCCGAAGCGGCCGCGGGCCTCGGTTCTGCCTTGGCGCTGGTCACACGTGGCGGCGCGGGCTGTACCTGAGCCGGGTCCTGTGCGTGGGCACCCTGCGCACCGAACGGCAGGATGATTTGCACAGGCGCAAGCGAAGAGGAGAGCAGGAGAGCTCTCAACCTAGACAGATGCATCGATTAGCCCTTGGGTTGCTTCCGATGAACGAGATAGTTCCGGTCAGGGAAGGAGCTCCGGCGAATGACGTTGCGGGTGCCGCTCGATCCGGCACACACCGATCACGATGCGTCACCGCTCCGTGCGGCCTCACTTATCTGTCGCGCCAAAACTTGGCCAATGACAGTTTTATGCATCATCTCGCGCGGCCAGGCATCGTCGCGGACGCATGACGCACCCTCGCGCCGCCCTGAGAGACGGTTCGCTAGTCCGGCTTCAAGAGCGGAAGGAACTTGCCGAGCGAGCAGGTCTGCTGCGGCCCATCCATGCAGCCGGGTAGAGCGAGTGCGACCTCGTAGGGTGGCTCCCGTGGTGAGAGTCGCGTGAGACGACGTATCTGCTCCGGTGTCTGGCTGATATACACCGTGCGCACGTAACGATCGCCGTTCGCGGCTCGCCACAGCTCGAAGCCGAGGCCGCCGCCGATCGGCGGATCGTTGCTGCCGTAGCCGGGAGCCTTGAAGCTGATCCCGAGCCAGGACGCCAAGCCCGCGATGTTGTCGTCATGACCCACGAGCAGGGTCAGTTTATCGGCTGCCGGATGACCCAGGTCGGATGCGATGCGCTCTCGCAACGGGGCCGAGATGATCGTGGACACCGGTGGAGGTCTGGCCAGGACGTCGAACAGCAGGGAGTGCAGCACGGACATGCGGGCGAGTGCCGCAGCGCCGGCCCTGCCCCAGGCGACCTCAGCGAGCGGCGACCCCTGCATGTATTGCAGCAGGAAGATCTCGGCGGTGCCGGAAGCGATCTCGATCGGCCCATCGAGCGTCAGCGAGCGGCCGTCGTCGCTGGCAGTCAGAGCGGAAGGCAACTTCAGGAGGTCGCAGGGCGGCGTCGCGGCATCGCAGCCGAGGACGTGCTGCATGACCCGAAAATCGGCGGCGTCGGGAAGTGTCAGGCGATCGAGACTGCCGATCGAGGAGATGATCGCCCGCGCGGTTCCAGCCGCGTCGAAGCTGGCGCCCATGGCCTCGATCGGCGAGAACACGGGATCGAGTTGTCCCTCGGGACGGTGCTGAAGACGCACCCGGCATCCCGGCGCCAATCCGGCTGCCATTGCTCGCGCGGTCGCCACGGTCCTCTGCACGGAATTGCTGTATATGACGATGGCATCTCGCGACGGACAGCCCTTGGCAGGCAGCAGACCGTGTGACGCGTAGGAGCCGCGCAGAAAACCGCCTAGCAGTCTGGCTGCCTCGGCACCACGCTCGGTGAGATCGCCGGGCGGCCCGTCCCAGGCGGGTATGGGCGCCGATGCCAACCCGGATGCTGCGGCTTCACCTTGCAGCGGGGAGCGAAGTCCGTGCCGAAACAGAATGAACGAGTGTTCGAGTTTCAGCGGCTCGAGACCTGGCAGCGATGGCTCCCTCGCCAGCGCAGCGTTCGTCGCGAGAACGGCGAAGGCGGCGAGACATATCTGCCGCCAGGAGTGCTGCTCACCCGGTCTCAAGATCTCGTGCCCCGGGTCTCGATCTGCCGACGGTCTACAGGCGCGGGATGGATGAGCCAACCATCATCGCGCGCGGAAGGAATTAAGCTTCCATGACAGGTCGCGGACATCTCGTGATGAGTTTGCTCTGCCGTGATGGCGACGGAGGCGGGCGCCAGTTGGCTGACGCATCGTCCCGACCGGGCTCAGCAGCCGAGGCATGATCTTTGCTCCGTCATTAGCTTCCTGGCGGACGAGCACGAAGCCGGCGTCGATCCGCTGCACTCACACCGTCGCGCACGGCTGCTCTACGCGAAGTCAGGCGTGATGTTCGTGACGACCAGCACCGGCAGTTCAGTCGTCTCGCCGCAGCGCGCGCCGCGTCGAGCTTGACGTCGCTCCCCATCCGGACCTGGTCCTCGATGCGATCGATCGGGATCTCGAAGCCGACGATGCCGCCGGGCAGGCGGTCGACGTAACCGGCCACCTGCGACGGCGCCCCAGGGCGTGCCGTCCGGCTCCGTCATGGCACCGAGCTCCACGACCATCTGCCGCAGCCCGTCCGGGTCCTGCAGCGTGGTCGCCCGGCCGCAGCAATGCAACGCCGCGTATAGCCCGGCTCGGACTGCCATCGGGTCCGATCTTCCTCGGCGGCGAGTCCGCCGGCGCCGACCTCTCGCTGGCCTCGGCCCTGATGCTGCGTGACGCCGGCGCGCCGTCGCTGCTGTCCGGGCTGCTGCTGAACTACGGCGTCTAAGACCATGGCTGTGCGGACCGGTCCTTCGACCGCTATACCGACGGCGCGTACATGCCGACGCGCGGGGAGATGCAGTATTTCCGGTCGTGCTATGTTCCCGACGCGCGCCAACGGGCGCAGCCGCGCGCCTCGCCGCGGCGCCCCCAGCTCACCGGGCTGCCGCCCTGCTTCCCGGCGAGCGCGGAGCGGGAGTGCGGCGGTGGGTCAGCTCGGGAAGGCGGTTTGGGGTGCCGCGGCGATGCTGTCGGCGATCATGCTGGCGATCGGAACCCGGGCGGCGAGCGTGACGCAGGCTGCGTCGGTCGTGGCCGATCTGCGGGGCGACGACATCGGCGGCATCTGGGACTTCGCCGCGATCGACCGGACGACCAAGCGGCTGCTGGTGGCGCGGATGGCGGGGGTGGAGACCGTGGCACTCGTCGGCCGCGCCTCGGCAGCGCTGCTCGCCCCGGGCCGGCATGTCCACGCGGTGCTGCCGCTGCCCGGCGGCAGGGTGCTGTTCACCAACGGTGACGGCGACACCGCCAGCATCGTCGAGGCGCGCGGCGGCCGTGTCCTGGCCACGCTGAAGACCGGCGCCCGGCCGGATGGCGCCGTGTTCGATCCCGCCTCCGGCCAGGTGCTGGTCATGGACGGCCGTGACGGCACGATCACCCGGCTCGACGTCGCGGCCGCCCCGCCCCGGGTCGTCGGCACGATCGCCGTCGGCGGCGGACTGGAGGCGCCGGCACTGGATGGCCGTGGCCGCCTGTTCGTCAACGTCGAGGACCGCAACGAGATCGCCGTGGTCTCGCTCGCCGGCGGCCGGGTCACGGCGCGCTACCCGCTCACGGACTGCGACGGGCCCACCGGGCTCGCTTATGATCGGGCGCATCGGCTGCTGGTCTCGGCCTGCACCAACGCCGTCGCCAAGGTGCTGCGCGACGATGGCAGGGAGCAGGCGAGCCTGGCGATCGGCCCGCATGCCGACGCGGTGATCGCCGATCCGCCGCGTGAGCGCGTGTTCATCCCGTGTGGCGGCGACGGCACGCTGTGGGAGATCTCGCTGGCCGGGACGCCGCACGTGACGCGGGTGCTGAGGACACGCGCCGGCGCCCGCACCGGCGCCTACGATCCGGCGACGCAGCGTCTCTATCTTCCCTACGGCGCGGTCGTACGCGTCCAGGGACAGCCGCCGAAGCTGGTGGCGGGCAGCTTCGGCATCCTGGTCGTCGACGTGCGGTGAAACCCCGCGCGAGCCCCCGTGCCGACGATGCCCGCCGCCGAGCAGGCGGCGCTGTTGCCGGTGGCGCACCCAGCATGTAACGGTGCCCAGGCGCGGTCGTTTCTCCTGGCAAGCCGACGCGACGACCGGAGGCTCGCACCGACATCTCGGTGTCGCGCGGCAGGAGATCAGCGGACCATGACCATCCTGCTCAGGCTATGGGACGCGATCGTCATGTCGGCGGGCATGATGTGGGACGTCGGGTGGAGCCTGGTCTTGGGCTTCATGCTCTCCGGCGTGATCCAGGCCGTGGTCCCGCGGGAGCGGATGCGATCGGTGCTGGGACGCAACGGCCTGCGGGAGGTCGCGCTCGCGGCCGCTTTCGGCGCTGCGAGCTCAAGCTGCTCCTATGCCTCGGCCGCGGTGTCGCGAACGCTGTTCAAGCGTGGAGCCGCCCTGGTTCCTTCGCTCGCCTTCCTGTTCTCGTCCACCAACCTCGTGGTCGAGCTGGGCATCATACTCTATCTGCTGCTCGGCTGGCAGTTCACCCTGGCGGAGTGGCTCGGCGGCGTCGTGCTGGTGGCGATCATGGCCGTCCTGGTGCACCTGACCTATCCGGCCGCGCTGGTGGAGGCGGCGCGGACCCACGAGGAGGCCGGCTCCGGTCATGAGCATTCCGCCATGACAGTGCAGGGCGATACGCTGTGGGCGAGGCTGCGCAACCCGGAGTTGCCGAGCCGCGTCGCGCAGAGCTTCGTGATGGATATCTCCATGCTGTGGAAGGATATCGCGATCGGCTTCCTGATCGCCGGGTTCCTCAGCGTCTTCATCCCCGACGGCTGGTGGGCCGCGCTGTTCCTCAAGGGCAGTCCGTCCTGGCTGCAGATGCCGCTCAACGCCGTGATCGGACCGCTGGTCGGGGTGATCAGCTTCGTCTGCTCGATCGGAAACGTGCCTCTGGCGGCAGTGCTGTGGGCATCCGGCATCTCCTTCGGCGGCGTGTTGGCGTTTCTCTACGCCGATCTGATCGTGCTGCCGCTGCTCGACGTCTACCGACGCTATTATGGCTGGCGCATGGCGGCCTATATCGGCGCGATCTTCTTCACCACGATGGTGCTGTCGGGACTGCTGATGGACCTCGCGTTCACGGCGCTCGGACTGCTCCCCACTGCGAACCATGACATCCGCGCCCGGCTGACGCAGTTCAGCCTCAACTACACCTTCTGGCTCAATCTGCTATTCGGCGCGCTGGCGGCGTGGCTGGTGGTGCAGGCCAGGCGACACCCGATGGACCACCACGCCCACATGCACCATGACGGCCACGACATGGCGTCCCACGGCCATCACGGGGATCATCGTGCATGAGCGCGTGGCTCTCAGCGCGAGTAGAGCCGAATGCTGGCGGCCACGGAGGCCGCGACGGTGTGGTGCGTGACCACGCCGAGCACGCGGTCAGGCTCGCCGATCAGCCCGGCCTCGGTCACGATCGCGACCATGGCGCGCCGGCCCTGCATCTTCGAGATCACGTCGAAGGCGACTTCGTGCGCGCGCACGGTGAGGAAGCCCTCGCCCATGAAATCCCCGAGCGGCGCGTCCGCGTCGCCGTGGCGTATCGCGCGCAGCATCGGCGGATCGAGACCGAGCACGCCGACGACGCGGCGGCCCTCGGTCAGCACCGCATGTCCGGCCTCGGCGCCACCGGGCAGCGCCATCAGGTCGGTCAGGCGCGCCGTCCGGTCGAGCACCACCACGTCGCGCTCCATGAGGTCGGAGACGACGTGCACCAGGAACATGTTGGCGTGCAGCGCCTTCGGGATCGGGTTGCCGCGTCGCACCAGCTTCATCGTGTAGATGTTCTCGGCCGACAGCAGTCGCCGCGTTCCCAGCGCCACGGCGACCGCGATGATCATCGGCAGCACGACGTCGTAGTCTCGCGTCATCTCGAAGATCATGGTGATCGCGGTCATCGCCGCACCCGTGCTGCTGCCGACCATGGCGCCCATCCCGACCATGGCGAAGGCGGGCAGGCTCACCGGCGCGGACGGATCCGCCATCCTGGCCAGGGCGGCGAAGCCGGCGCCGATCGCGGTGCCCATGAACAGCGAGGGCGAGAACACGCCCCCCGACGAGCCCGAGCCTAGGCTGATCGAGGTGGCGAGCAGCTTGGCCACGAACAGCAGCAGCAGGAACGCCGCCGCGTCGAGCTGTCCGCCGAGCACCGCCTGGATCGTCGAGTAGCCGACGCCCTCGACGTAGTAGTGCCCGCTCAGTCGCTGCATCAGGTAGATCATGATGCCGACCGCGAGCATGCCGACCGCATGTCGGGTGTAGCGGCCGCGTATGCGGTCGAAGCCATCCTCGAACAGATGCAGCACCCGTATGAAGGCGGCCGCGGCGACGCCGATCACGATGCCGAGGATCGCGTACAGCAGCAGCGTCGCGACCGAGCCGGCCTGGACACCGAGCGGCATCAGGTTCCGCGGCACCAGGAAGGCGGGATCGTTGCCGAAGAATAGTCGCCCGAGGAATGTCGCGGTGCCTGTCGCCAGCGCCACCGGCAGGAAGCTGTTGACGCTGATCTCCGGCAGCATCAGCTCGGTGGCGAACAGCACGCCGCCGATCGGCGTGTTGAAGGTGGCGGCGATACCGGCGCCGGCGCCGGCGGCGACCAGCATGATGCGCTGGCCGACCAGCATCGGCACCACCTGACCGAACATCGATCCGAGCGCCGAGCCGATCTGGATGATCGGTCCTTCTCGCCCCACCGCGGCGCCGCTGCCGATCGCCAGCGCCGAGGCGAGCGACTTGACCAGGGCGACTGCCGGCCGGATCACGCCGTCGCGGTAGTAGATCGCCGCCATCACCTCCGGAACGCCATGGCCCTTCGCCTCGGGCGCGAAGTTCGAGACCAGCCAGGTCACGCCGAGCCCGCCGATGACCGGGACGAGGATCAATAGCGGGCCCCAGGGACTCGCCGGGGTGAACCGGCTGGCATCGTAGGCCGGCGAGAACTGGCCCAGGAAAAGCAGGTTGTGGACCAGGCCGATCAGGTCGCGGAACACCACCGCGCCGATGCCGGTGACGATCCCGATCAGGATCGCGCAGCCGCAGAGCAGCGCGAGGCCCGCCCGATGTTCCGGCTCAGGCGTCATCGGCGGCCGGACGGACGTGGCGACCTCGCTTTCGGCGTCGGTCCGCTCGCGGCTCATGGCGACGCTGCGGCAAGGCGCATGAAGGCATGGTCGTGCCGCATCGCCTGACGCCTCCTTGCGCGGCCGCTCCCGATCGCCGACGCCTTGCAGACCGGCAGGATGTCGGCGCGGTCACGGCGGCGGTCACCATCCCCCCGGACGGTCGGTCGCGTTGTCTACACGGCTTTCCGTACATTTCAATGTCTCGCGCGAAGTGATCATCGGAGGACATGGTCTCTCCCGGCCGCCTCATGGCGCGCCGCCCGACGCGTGTCGCGGCGTCCGTCACGGGACGATGATCGAGCCTGGACTTCGCGCGCGGCTCTCCCAGATCGGGGTATGGGAGAGGGAGCGCCCGCTTGCCGAGCCGATCGTCGTCCGAGCCATGCGTATCTTGAGCTGGAACCTGCTGAGACGGGGGGGCGCAGGGGTGGACGACATCCGCCGGCTGGTCGACGCGCACCGTCCCGATCTCGTGTTGATGCAGGAAGCCACCGCCGCCATCGACGCCCTGCCGCAGCGGCTCGGCGGCAGCTATGTGCGCGAGCCGATGCACCGCCGCAGCCACGGGCTGGCCGCCTGGAGCCCGGGTCGCTTCACGTCGACCGCAATCGTGCTGCCACGCGCGACCCGGCTGGATCTGCCGGTCCCGGTGTTCCGTCTGCTGGAGCGGCGCATCGCCCTGATCGTCCAGCTGGACGGCGTCGAGGTGGCGAGCGTGCATCTCGACCACGGCCAACGCGCGAACCGGCGCCAGCTTCGGCACGTGTTCCAGAGCTGTCCGAACCTTCACGCCCTGATCGGTGACTACAACGCATTGGGTGCGACGAACCTTCCCGGCTTCGACGATGTCGGACCGCGCACCGCGACGCATCGCGCCTACGGCCTCGTGCCGCTGCGCATCGACCGATGCCTGGTGCGCAGGCCGCATCGGGCGACGGCGGTGGCACTCGCCCGCGGCGCATCGGATCACCGACCGATCCTGGTCGGGCTGGCCTAGCGTGACGGAGAACGTCCGCATCGCGCTGCCGTCTTATGGCTGGTGGCGCTCGCCTAAGACCCTGCGGGTAAACATTTGGTGCGGCGCAGGATGATGACAGGCTGTGGCCCCGGTCCCATATGAGCCAGCACGCAAGCTGCACCGGCGGACCCGTCTCGGGACGCTCGGGCAGCAGATTGCCAGGATGATCTTGAGATGGCTGAGAATTCGCTGGCCGTGCTGCTGTCGCGGCTTGACTTCGGCTGGATTACCACGCTCCACATCCTGTATCCGCCGCTGACGATCGGGCTGGCCGCCATGCTGTTCATCGGCGAGCTGCTCTGGATCCGCACCGATGACGATTACTGGTATCGCCTCACCCGCTTCTTCGAGCGGCTGCTGATCATCAATTTCGCCGCCGGTGTCGCGACCGGCATCACGATGGAGCTCGCCTTCGGCATCCTGTACGGCCCGTTCTCGCAGGCAGCCGGCCCGTTCTTCGGGCAGGTGCTGGGCTACGAGACCATCACCGCCTTCATGTACGAGGCCGGCTTCATCGGCCTGATGGTATTCGGCTGGGGCAAGATCAGCCGCCGCATGCATCTGTTCGCGACCTTCAACGTCGCGGTATCCTCGGCCCTGTCGGCGATGTGGATCCTGGTCGCGAATTCCTGGATGCAGACGCCCACCGGCGTCACGCTTCGCAACGGCGTCTTCGTCGTCGCGAGCTGGTGGAAGGCGCTGTTCAACCCCGACGTGATCTACGCCTTTCCGCATATGCTCGTCGCCTCCTTCGAGGAGGCGCTCGCCGTCGTCGCCGCCGTATCGGCGTGGTACCTGCTCAAGAAGCGTCACGTCGCGATGTTCCAGCGTTCGCTGAAGGGCGTGATGCTGGCGCTGCTCATCGTCGCACCGCTGCAGGTCTGGCTCGGCGACTCGATGGGCGTCACGGTCTCGGAGGACCAGCCGACGGTGCTCGCGGCCATGGAGGGCCACTACCACACCAACAATCCCGACGGCAGCGTCAACACGGGCTGGCACGTGATCGCCTGGCCGAACGCGAACAACGACGGCAACGTCTGGGCGATCACGATCCCGCACGTCCTCAGCCTGCTCGAGACCCACACTTGGGCCGGCCGCGTGAGGGGCCTGGACGATTTCCCGCCGCAGGACCGGCCGCCGATGCTGATCCCGTTCTACGGCTTCCGCGTCATGGTGGCCTGCGGCTTCGGCATGGTCGGCATCGCGCTCTGGGGAGGCTGGCTGTTCCTGCGCCGCGGCCTGCAGACGCGCACCGCGGGCAATGTCTGGTTCCTCCGTGCGACGATCGCCAGCGCGGCACTGCCCTACCTCAGCGTCTGGGTGGGCTGGTGGACGCGTGAGATCGGGCGTCAGCCCTGGGTGGTCTACGGCGTCATGCGCACCTTGCAGGGCGTCAGCCACCTGTCGATCGCGGAGGAGCTGCTCTGGCTCGTCGGCTATGCCGGCTTCGAGCTGATGGTCTGGGGCAGCACCTGGTGGTTCCTCAGCAAGGTCATCCGACAGGGGCCGAACATGGACAGCCCGGTCCAGCGCGGCGGCGAGGAGAGCCTCGGCACGCTGGCACGCGGCACCCGGCCGGAGCAGGCCGAGACGGAGACGCCGAAGGCGGAGCGTCCCGTCAGGCCGGGCCGGCTTCACCCGGCCTGACACCGCCCGACCGACATCGCCCACCTGATATCGTGCGGAGGCGGCACGCGCATCAATCGAGGCTCACGATGGACGCTCTCAACCATACCCAGCACGTGCTCGCGATCGGCTGGTGGCTCGCCACCGCGTTCAGCATCCTGCTCTACGTCATCCTCGACGGCGCCGATCTCGGGGCCGGCATCTTCTCCCTGTTCGTGCCGGACGAGGACGAGCGCGGCGCGATCATGCAGGCGATGGCCGGCACCTGGGACGCCAACGAGACCTGGCTGATCGTCGCCGGCGGCATCCTGTTCGGCTCGTTCCCGTTCGCCTACGGATCGGCCTTCAGCTACCTGATGATCCCGCTGGCGTGCGTGCTCTGGGGCATCCTCACCCGAGCCGTCGCACTCGAGTTCCGCCACCTCGCTGAACCGCGCTGGAAGCGCTTCACCGACCTCGCGTTCGGCGTGTCGAGCCTCGCCGTCACCTTCTTCGGCGGGATGAGCGTCGGCGCCGTGCTGCACGGCTTTCCGCTGACCCACGAGGCCGGCGTGGTGCCGACCTATGTCGGCGGCGCGTTCCGCTTCGTCAGCCCGTTCAGCATCTGGACCGGGTTCGCCGCGGTGATGGCGGTCTCGCTCGCGGGCGGCCTGTTCGTGCGCGCCAGGTTCGAGCCCGAGGAGCTGGTCCGCAAGCACGCGGCGCGCTGGACCAACATCGTGTTCTACCTCGCGCTGGCCGCCGTGCCGCTGACCGTGCTGTTCATGGTGATGAGCTTCCAGTGGGCGTCCCGGGTCTGGTACGGTCCCCATGTCTGGGCCTGGATCCCGATCCCCGTGGCGGCGATCTTCACGACCTTCATGATGCGTCGCGCCTCGGTCCAGGAGCGCGACCTGGCCGCCATCCTCTGGCTCGACGGCACGATCGTCATCATGGCGTCCGGCCTGCTGGCCACGATCTATCCGTTCATCATCCCCGGCACCTGGACGGTCGAGGCGGCCGCGAGCCGGGAGATCTCGCTGGTCACCTTCGTGTTCACGATCGCGGGGCTGTTCCCGGTCATGCTGATGTACAACTGGTACCAGATCTGGGTCTTCCGCGCCCGGGTCGCCAAGCTGGCGTCCTACCACACGTGACGCGGCCGCGATCCCCACTGTCGTCCGACGACGGCCGGCGGCGAGGCGGCCACCGCGCCCTGCTCGTGCTCTGGAACCTCCGGGTGCTCGGCCTGTTCCTGGTCGGCCCGATCGCCGGCGTCGTCCTGGGCGGCGCGATCTTCGGCATGCCCGAGGGCCAGCGATGGGCGGCCGCGGTCGCGTTCGCGATCAGCCTGTCCCTGTTCGGCATCCTGGCGAGGGGGGAATGGCGTCGCCTGTCACGCGACTTGGGGCGGCCGGCGCGATGACGTCCCATCGGGCGCCGATGCCGCGCGCGACCGGCAAGGCGCTGCAGCGATGGCTGCGGCGGCAGTCGGGCGACGCGCGTGCGCCGCTCGCCGTCGCCGTCGCCGCGGGGGCGCTCGGCGGCGTCGTCCTGATCGCGCAGTCCTGGGTGCTGGCCCGCATCGTCGACGCGGTGGTGATCCGCGCGCGCGATCTGCACGACGTCCGCCCGTGGCTGCTCGTGCTGCTCGCGTGCTTCGTGCTGCGCGCGCTCGCCTCGATCGTCTCGGACATGGCCGCCTTCGAGGCCGGCGCCCACGTCGTGCCCGCGGTGCGGGCGCGGCTGCAATCGCACGTGACGGCGCTCGGCCCGTCCTGGACGCGGCTGCAGCGCAACGGCGAGGTCGCCGGCACGCTCTTCGACGCGGTCGAGAGCATCGGCCGCTACTACACGTCCTACCTGCCGCAGACCGCCCTCGTCGCGTTCATCCCGTTCGCGATCCTCGCCTTCGTGATCCCGACCGACTGGGTGTCGGGGCTGATCATGACGCTCTCGGCGCCGCTGATCCCGCTGTTCATGATCATCATCGGCAAGGGCACCGAGGCGCTCAACCAGGCGCAGTGGCGAACCCTCGCCCGCATGAGCGGGCACGTCTTCGACGCCATCGAGGGCCTGACGACGCTCAAGCTGTTCAACGCGAGCCGCGCCGAGATCAAGGCGGTGGCCGACATGTCCGACGAGTACCGGCGCGCGACCATGACCGTGCTTCGCGTCGCGTTCCTGTCCTCGCTGGCGCTCGAGTTCCTCGCGACCATCAGCATCGCGATGGTCGCGGTCTATATCGGCTTCCGGCTCTACTACGGCGAGATGCACCTGCTGCCGGGCCTCGCGGTGCTGCTCCTGGCGCCCGAGTTCTACCGGGTGCTGCGCGCGATGGGCACGCAGTATCATGCGCGGATGGAGGCGATCGGCGCCGCCGAGGCGATCGTGGCGCTGCTCGAGACGCCTCCCCCCGCCATGCCGCAACACGGCGTGGCGTCGCCGCGCCAGGCCGTGCGGACGGTCCGCTTCGAGCGCGTCGGGTTCTCGCATGGGGACACGACGATCCTCGACGGGATCGATCTCACGCTGGCGCGCGGCACGTGCGTCGCCCTCGTCGGCCCGTCGGGTTCGGGCAAGACGACGCTGGCGGAGCTGCTGCTCGGCTTCGTGTCGCCGTCGCACGGACGCCTGATCGCCGACGACGTCGATCTCGCCCTGCTGTCGCCGGCGGCGTGGCGCCGGCGCGTCGCATGGCTGCCGCAGCGCCCGGTGCTGTTCCACGGCTCGGTGCTGGAGAACATCCGCATGGGACTGCCGGAGGCGGACCTGGACGCGGTGCGGCGCGCGGTGGAACGCGCCGGCGCCGACGAGCTCATCGCCGGCCTGCCGCATGGCTACGACACGATGCTCGGCGATCGCGGCCAAGGCCTGTCGGGCGGCGAGATCCAGCGCATCGCGCTCGCCCGCGTGTTCCTCAAGGAGGCGGACATCCTGGTGCTCGACGAGCCCGTCGCCGGGCTGGACGCCGTGCTGGCAGAGCGGATCGCGCGATCCATCGGGGTGCTGTCCGCCAATTGCGCGACGCTCCTGATCGCGCACGACGAGGCGACGGTCCGGCACGCCGACGAGGTCGTCGTGCTCGATCGCGGCCGCATCGCCGCGCGCGGCCGGCCCGGGGCGCTGCGGCGGCCCGAGCCGGGCGCCAGGACCGCGCACCCGGCGCTGGGTCTGCCGCCAGGCGTCCTCGCGTGAGGACGACGCTGCGGCTGCTGTCGCTCTACCGCGGCTATGCCGGTTGGCTCGCGGGCGGCATCGCGCTCAACGTCGTCGTCATCCTCGCCAATGTCGGCCTGCTCGCCTTGTCCGGCTGGTTCATCACCGCGATGGCGCTGTATGGTTTCGCCGGCGCCCCGATCGAGTATTTCGCGCCGGCCGCCGCGATCCGCGGCCTCGCCGTGCTGCGCACCGGCGGGCGCTATCTCGAGCGTCTGGTGACGCACGAGGCCACCTTCCGTCTGCTGGCAGCACTGCGGGCCTGGTTCTACGAGAGCCTGGAGCCGCTGGCGCCGGCTCGCCTGCAGCGTCACCGTGGCGGCGACCTGCTGAGCCGGATCCGCTCGGACATCGACAGCCTCGATAATCTCTATCTCCGCGTGGTGGCGCCGACCGCCGCCGCCGTCGCGAGCGCGCTGCTGCTGATCGGTTTCCTGGCGCTGTTCAGCCCCTCGGCGGCGCTGATCCTGGCGATCTGCCTCCTCGTCGCCGGCCTCGTGCTGCCGCTGGCCGCGCAGCGTCTCGGCCAGGGGCCCGGCGGGCGGGTGGTGGCGATCCGGGCGGAACTCCGGAGCGTGATCTCGGACACGGTGCGGGGCCTGGGCGAGCTCCTGGTCGACGAGGGGATCTCGCGCAGGGAGGCGGAGATCGCCGCCCTGACCCGTTCGCTGGTCGGCGAGCAGCGCCGCCAGGCGCGTCTGGGCATCGTCTCGACGGCGCTGTCCGGCCTGGTGGCGGCGCTGGCGCTCTGCAGTGCGCTCCTCGTCGCGATCCCGCTGGTTCGCGAGGGTCGGCTCTCGGGGCCGGAACTCACGATGACCGCGTTCTTCGTGCTGGCCAGTTTCGAGGCGGTGGCGCCGCTGCCGGCCGCCTTCCAGGCGCTCGGCGAGACGCTCGCGGCGGCTCGACGGATCTTCGTGCTGGTCGACGCCGAGCCGGAGGTCGCCGAGCCGCTGCGAGAAGCGGCGGCGCCGCGGCGGTTCGACCTCCGGATCCGCGACCTGCGGATGCGCTACGCCGCCGATGCGCCCTGGGCGCTGGACGGCGTCGAGCTCGACCTGCCGCAGGGCCGTCGGCTCGGCATCGTCGGCGCCAGCGGATCGGGCAAGACCAGCCTGTTCAACGTGCTGCTGCGGTTCTGGGATAACGCGTCGGGCGACGTCACGATCGGCGGGGTCTCGGTGCGCGACCTGCGCGGCGAGACGGTGCGCGCCCTGTGCAGCGTGGTGGCGCAGCAGACCCATCTGTTCAACACCAGCATACGCGAGAACCTGCTCCTGGCGCGGCCCGGCGCGAGCGATGCCGTGCTGCTCGACGCGCTCCGCCTGGCCCATCTCGAGAAGGACGTCGCGGCGCTGCCGGGTGGTCTCGCGACGCTGGTCGGGGAGAACGGGGCGCGCTTCTCCGGCGGCCAGGCGAGGCGCTTCGCCATCGCGCGCGCGCTCCTGAAGGACGCGCCGATCCTTCTGCTCGACGAGCCGACCGAGGGCCTCGACGCCGCCTCGGAACGCGCGGTGCTCGACGGGCTGCGGACCCTGATGCAGGGGCGGACGACGCTGCTGATCACGCATCGCCCGCAGGCACTTCGCGACATGGACGAGGTGATCGTGCTCGATCAAGGTCGCATCCGGTCCCGCGAGGACCGGCGTCAGGCGGTGACGGCGGCGTCGAGCAGCGGCTGAGGCAAGCGGCCGGCACGATGCGGCTCGCGCGATCAGCCGCATCGTCGTTCAAGCCCCCGGAGTTCAGCCCTGCTGGTAGCTCGCGGGATCGTTGGCGCCCGGATGCAGCGACAAATAGAGCTGCTTCCTGACCATGTCGAACCCTCTCCTGAGCCATCTCGAGGATTGGTCGGTGGTCCTGACGTCGCCGGAAGCCCGGGTGATCTCCCTGTTGCCGTCGCACAGCGCGCCCGTGACCGAGGCCACGTCGCCGGGCTGAGCGCCGGCACGAAAGGCCGCCGCTCCGCTGCACAGCTCGGGCTTGGCCGGCAGCCGCGAGGCGTTGACGTACATCACGATGTGACGGCCGCCATCGGCCGTGGAGGCAGGAGCGGACGGGAACAGCGATGCCAGCGCCGTCGGTGACGTTCCGGGGATGCTGCCCATGATCCTGACCGGCAGCTGATCGTAGTCGCTCCAGGCGCGCGGCGCGTCGCGGGACGGGTTGCTGCTGCTCAGGATGCTGGTGTTGGCGCATCCGGCCACCAGGAGCAGTGCCGGGAGCGCGGTCGCCCTGGCGAGCCGCGCGAGATCGGGCGTCTTGGTCGGCGTCATACTGAACTCCTGAAGGTTCGAGCCGGCCGAGGCGAACGATGCGTGGCCGATCCCGATACCCCTCAGATACGAGCCGGTGCGGGCCATATCCATGTCTCGGTATCGATCCGACCGATCGACGATCGAGATCATTCCGACCTGTCCGCATCGTCCGCTCGCGCCGCCGCATGTCCTGCCGCCGCGCGTGATCCTAGCGGTCCGTCCTGTCGGCGCCGGCGGGGTAGGGCTTGAACCCGTATCGCTCGAAGATGGCGAGTGCCGTACGGGAGCGGATGAAGTCGAGCCACAGCTTCGCCGACTCCGGATGCGGCGCTCCCCTCACCATCGCGCCGGCATAGATCGCGGTGCTGTTCTGCGCGGCCGGGATATCGACATGGGCGATCGCGCGCCCCGCCTGCTCCTGGAACATCGCCTCGGACTGCCAGGTGACGCCGGCGTCCGCCAGGCCCTGCATCAGGAACAGCGGTGTCTGGCGATGGTGGACGCGCGTCAGCACGGTGCTGCCGTCGGCGACCTTGGTCCGATAGACGGCTCGGGGCAGCGCATCGCCGCCCGCTCTCTTCAGGGCGGCGTCGACCTGGCGCGAGATCCCTTCGAACGCGGGGTTCGGCATGGCGAGGCGGATGACCGGCTGGCCGAGGTCGGCGAGCGACGCCACGTGCGCCGGATTGTCCCTCGGCACCATGATGGTCAGGCTGTTGGTGACGTACGGCACGGCCGGCGCCGCGAGCAGACCGGTCTTCACGAGCTGTTCGATCTTCTTCAGCCCGGCGAAGTAGGCGTCGGGCCTCGCGGTCCACGTCATGTTGCCCGAGGTGATCGTGCCGCCTGCCTCGATCTGCCTGATCAGCAGCCCGGGCGGGATGGTCTCCCAGTACAGCCGGCCCCGGTAGTCCGGATGCACGCGCTCGAACTCCGCCACCAGCGGCGCCATCGCGAAGAAGTAGTTGCCGCCGACATAGAGCACGAGCCTCGGGTCGGTGATGTCGCCGTGGAAGTCGGCGAGGTCGTCGACCTCCGGCACGGTGAACTCGAAGCCGCGCTTGAGCGCGTCGTTGTTCTGGCCGTGCTGCCAGGGTGGAAACAGATCCTCCGCGTCGTGCGGCGCCGCCGCCGCAGACCGCCAGCGCCGACGCCGCCCAGGCCAGGCACGTGCGGCGGACGGATGTCGTCACGGCGCGGCTCACTTCACGTAGCCGAAGCCGGCATGCTGGAGCTCCGGGATCGTGCCGACGACACCCGGCGTCAGCACCACGCCCTCCACGAGATGATTGGTCAGCTCGGCCGCCATCGACTCGTGCGACAGCCTGTCTGGATTGATCCCCTTGGCCTGCAGCTTGGCCGTCTGCTCCCAGATCGCGTTGTGGCACGCCATGAACACGACGCCGCGTCTCTGCAGCGCCGGGATGGTGTTGCCGCCCGGCCTGAATACGCTGTTCGGATCCTCGTGCGAGGCAACGTCGCGGGCGACGTCACGGGCCACGATCAGCGTGTTGGTCTTGAAGTCCGGCCCGGCCATCGTCGCGAGCCGGTACTTGTCCCACATCGCCTGGTCATAGAGCGCCAGATGCGCGGTGCCGTAGGTCGCCGAGACGGCGAGGAAGTCCGGATGCCTGAAGGAGAACAGCTGCGCGTTCAGGGAATTGCGCATCAGGTTCATCCACGGGCTGGCGATCTCGGTGTTGTCCCACAGCTGCCTGCGGCCGCCACGATAGGCGATGACCGCGTCCAGCGCCTCGGCGTCCCAGAGCGCCGGATCGTCCAGCACCATCGGCACGGTCTTGAAGTCGCGGCGACGCCGCACCTCCGCCAGCCGCGCCGTCAGCGCATACATGGCCGAGGCCGGCGTCCGGCCGATGGCCTCCGCCACGGCATACGGTCCGGATGCCAATCATGCGGCACCCGTGGCGGCTGCGGCGAGACCGAACAGGGCTTGGCGTCGACCGGAGATCGGCGCGTCGATGAGGCTGTGCATGATCGGGTTCTTCCAGATGTCGGTCGACACGTCGCACCGACACGAAACCCGTCCAACATATCGACCGGAACGGATCGTGCTCGAAGATCGATCGTTCGATCCGCGCTAGCGCCGCATGATGGTCCGGCTGGCATCAAGGGGTGCTGTCGTGCTCAGGGCACGTCAGGTTTGTCTGACCCGTGACTCCGTTCCCACTCCTGCTTCAGTTCGGTCCGCGTGCGCTGCAAGACGTCCAGTCGTTTCGACAGCCACGTCTCCAGCATGAGGTCCGCCTCTCCAGAGGTCGTGCACACCGACAGGTTTATGCAGACGTTCGGATCGTACTCTTCGATGGCGGCGATGCTCTCTTCGCCGTTGTCCTGGATCCGTCTCAGCCTGCCGACCAGCTCATGGTTCATGACCCCGGACGTGGCAAGCTGCTCGGGACGATCCAGTGCCCGGACGAAAGCACCGAGGCGACCCTGTGGATAATGAGGACGTTGAGCCATAGCACCATCTCCTTCTTCGACAGCCGGGCATTGCAGACGGGACTTGCGGAACGGCCTTTGTGGCGTCGGCTTCTTCCTGCTTCGGCGCACACCGATACGATGTGCAAGTCGTCCAGGTCGACGCAGTTCCAGGACGGCACTCCTGACAGTATCCGGTGCCATGGGCTGGCTAGCCGCGCATCCGCGGCGATCGGCGACGGAACAGGACTGCCCATCCGGCGTTGCTTCGGCCTGCCGCCCGGGGTAGCGCGTCATGAGTTGGATCAAGGTGCTTCGCCACGCCGCCGTCTCCGGCACCTGTGCCGCGCTTACCTCCTCGGCAGCACTCGCCTCGGCGGCGCGGGCAGAGGGCAAGGCAGCGTTGCGGCCGCTCAACTCCACCAGCCACTGGCTGAACGGCGACCGGGCGGCTTCGCACGAGGCAGCGGGCCTCTCGCATACCGCGGTCGGGTTCGCGACACACTATGCGGCCACGATCTTCTGGGCGATTTTCTTCGAGGCCTGGCTCGCCCGGCGCCGTCCCGTCCGTCCCGTGCCGCTGCTGCGGGACGCGCTGGTTCTGTCCGCCATCGCCGCCGCCGTCGATTACGGCGCCACCCCGAAGCGGTTCACCCCGGGGTGGGAGTTCGTGCTCACCAAGCGGTCCATGGCGGTGGCCTATGCCGCGATGGCGGTCGGGCTGGCTGCCGGCGCTCTCGTGACGCAACCGACGGCGATCCCGCGTGCCGCCCGCTAGTTCGCTCGAAGAGGCCCCGCTCGTCCTGCTGCGCCCGCATTGGCGTCTGGTGCTGGCCGCCTTTCTCGGCTGGTTTCTCGACGCGTTCGACCAGGTGGCGCTGCTCCTCGTCCTGCCGCAGATCGGCAAGAGCTTCGGGGTGTCGTTGACCGCGATGGGGCTGGTCATCACGGCGCAGAGCGCGGGGCGGGTGCTCGGCAATACCGGGTGGGGATGGCTGGCGGATCGATACGGCCGCAAGCTGACCTTCATGGCCGGGGTGATCTGGTTCGCCCTGTTTTCCGGCATGACCGCGCTGGCATGGAGCTATGCGGCGCTGCTGGTGATCCAGCTGCTGTTCGGCATCGGCTTCGGCGGTGAATGGACCGCCTCGGCCGCGCTGCTGATGGAGACGGTGCCGGCCAAGGCACGCTCCGTCGCATCGTCGCTGATGATGGCTGGATATGAGGTCGGCTTCTTCGCCGCGGCCGGGATGCAGGCACTGCTGTTGCCGGTGTTCGGCTGGCGGTCCTTGTTCGTGATCGGGATCGCGCCGGCGCTGCTCGCGGTGTTCATTCGGGTCGGCATCGACGAGAGCCCGGTCTGGCTCGAGACGCAGCGGAAGCGTCGGGACGGTCGCGCGACGCGCACCCGGCGGCGCTTCGAGATGGACCGGGCGGCGTGGCAGGCCTGCGGGTTGATGTTCGCGCTGCAATTCCAGACGGCCGCCGCCTACAGCTTCTACCCGACGTTGCTGACGACGGTGCATCGCTACGGTCCGGACGGCGTCTTCGCGGCGGTGACGGCATATTCCGCCGGTTCGATCGGCGGCAAGCTGCTCTGCGGCTGGATCGCCACGCAGATCGGCGACCGGGTGACGATGCTCGGCTGCCTGCTGGTGACGGTGTGCGGCGTCATCCCGTTCGCGGCGGCCGGCAGTCCAGCGGTGCTGTTGACCGCGGCGATGGTGGTCGGCGCGTCCAGCAGCGGCGTGTTTGCCCTGGTGCCGCACTACCTCTCGGTCCGCTTCGGCAACGCGGTGCGGTCGTTCGGAATGGGTCTGGCCTACGCCGTCGCGGCGTGCGGCCAGGGAGTGGCAACCTACGTCGTGCCCGCCGCTGCCGGCGGCATCGGCCTGGTGCACGCGGTGGAGGCGTTCGTGATCGCGAGCTCGGTGGTCACCGCCGCGATCGCCGTGCGCGAGCCACGGGATCTACCCGGGCGTGACATGCACGCGTCCGGGCTGAGTTAGACGTCCGGGGCCGTGCCTTCCGACCCAGGTCTTCCTGCGGCGAGCCCGGCCGGGTCAGTCGTCGCGCATCAGGCATGGCACTCGTCGTCGAAGCTGGCTGAAGCCGGAGACACCGTAATGTCTGAGCTTGCAGCGATACATCTCGGCATCGGCGCGTCCGATCGCAGCTGGCAGCGCCTCGCTTGGTTGGCACGTGGCTGCTCCGATGGAGATGCTGAGCTCAAGCACGGGGCTATCGTTACGTGTTCTAGTGACGGCGGTGACGATGGATTGGAGGAATTCCTCGCCCTCTTTCTCGTCGAATCCGGGAAGCAAGACTGCAAACTCGTCGCCGCCAACTCGGGCTGCAGTGCATGCCTCGGGCGTAACCTCGATGAGCATCTCTCCGACCTGTCTGAGTAGATCGTCCCCTCTGCTATGACCGAACATGTCGTTCGCCTGTTTCAGGCCATTGAGGTCCACGACAACGACGGAGACCGGATACAGGCCCACCCTCGTAAGCCTGTCGACCTCATCGTAGAAGAAGTCTCTGCTATAGAGGCGGGTGAGGCCGTCATGATCTCGCAGGTATTTTATATGAGCTTCAGCCTTCTTCCTTGACGTGATGTCGGTCTCCGCGATCTGGACGCGTAGCCAATCATCTTCGTGGCCGGGCAGGATCAGGATCTGTTGGTGCACATGTAGTTCGGAGTTGTCGCATCGCCGATGCAGTGCTTCCCGCTCCTGAACGGAGTTGCCGTCCAACAGCGACAGCAGCCTGTCCAGGAGATCATACGCCGCAGTGATCAAGGTTGACCTGTAACCGGTGGTGATGAACGCGCTCTTATCATCCGCTCCATACAGGTTCATCGTCCGTCGATTGACGTCGATGACGGCGATGTCGTTCAGATGCAGCAGGGAAATCTCCCGGTCCAGAGGTGTAGGCTGGCGAATTTCCTTGACGCCTCGGCGACGTGCCTGCTCAGCAAGTTTCCTGATATTGCTGCAGTCAAGCACCCATAGAGCGACTGGAGAATATTCGAACAGCGTCTGGGCATATCTCTGGTTCTGCTCAGCCGAGACACGGGCAGCTTGAAGATCGGTGATATCTTCGGCAGCCAACAGCACCCGACCCCAGTTCTCTTCATGGCCGGGGATTATGGTTCCTTTGAGACGAATACTGAGGCGGCGTCCACTCAGGCTGTAGTTTATGACGTTGCCTGAAAAACTCCGTTCTCCCTGAAACAGGGCGGCGATCTGATCGACGTTCGCTTCCATCGCCTCGGGTCCTATGACCTGAGGTAGATGAGCCAGGAGCTCCCGGAGGCTGTCCACCTCGTAGAGGATGAGCGTCTGAGGATTGACCTTGATGATATCGATGGCGCTCAGGCAGGCATCGAGACGACGTCGATCCTCACGGAGATACGCCGCGACGTCGGACATCCCTTCTAGCTTCCAACGCAAAAGCAGCGTCTTGAGGCGGCTGAAATCCTCCAACCACAGGGATACCGGGGCGATCTCGAAAGCGGCGGAATTCTCGGGCAGGCCGTCTCGCGCGAAATCCGGTTCATCAGTCGCCGACATCGAACCGCTTCTCCAACCGGCGAGGATCAGACCTCAACAGACAGCAGCCAAGGCGCACGAGCGGATCGTTCATGTTTCTCACCCGACGAGATGACAGCCTGCCTGTGCCGACCGCGGCGAGCAGTCTCGTCGGTAGACGCGGCTCTCCGCTCAACGGCGGCGGCTGCGGATCTGATCGATCTGAACTTCCGGGCCGTCCCCTTGCTCCCGGACAGCGGAGGGTTGCCGAGCGGCATCGTGACGGAAACTCATCGAACTCTCTGTCTCATCAGCTCCTGCGAAAACCATATAGACGAGAAGTGCTAATAAGTCATTAAATCGTCATCTATCAGTCGAGATCCCGGCGGGTGCGATCCGGAGGTCCAGTGGCTGCCAACAGGACGGAATGAAGCAGGCAAGGCGCTTTGCCCCTTGATCCCATCGGAGGCAAACCCCTGAAATCATGAATTCTAGAAGATGGGGTTTGGGGCCTCTCGCCCCAACGGATCAAGGGCGGAGCCCTTGCCTTGGTTCCGCAGCCTGCTAGAGCGCGCCCGCCGCTGCCAGCTTCTTGATGCGATCCGCGGTGCGCCTCGCGATGGCGGTGATCGTCAGGTGCGGGTTGACGCCGCCTGTCGTGGGGAAGCCCGAGCCGTCACAGACCCAGAGGTTCGGGATGTCCCAGCTGCGGCAGTCGGTATCGACGACGCTGGTCGCGCGGTCGAAGCCCATGCGTGCGGTACCGGCCAGGTGATTGGTGTCGTTCTCTTGTCGGAAGATGTCGGTGGCTCCGACCGCCTCCAGGCTGGTCTGCGTCTGGCCTAGCGCGTCGGGTTCGATGGATCCTGCGCTCGGCACGGGTGCGCCATCGAACAGCATCCGCCCGATCAGGACGTGGTCGTGGAACCATTCCAGGTGCCTGAACCGCGGCGCGGCGCAGCCGAGCCGACAATGCAGCGCAGGCGCGCAGCGCGCCGACAGGTCGGTCTGGAATACGTCCGACAAGATGGCCGGCTGTAGGAAGCCGGCGACGCCGCCGCACCGCGTGGCATCTGCCTGGAGCACGTCCACCGCGCCATGCGGCAGCAGGCGGCGAAAGTAGCCTGGTTCGTATCCATAGCCGCTTGCCGCGACTTCCATCGGAGCCGGCGCGTGGCCTCAAACGCGGCGCAGCCCGTCGAGGTCGTCGGCCGAGACCGGTTCCTCGAATGATCGCACGTCCTGCTCGGCAGCGAAGCCGCGCCCCAGGGCGATGGCCTGCTTCACCGTGTGGGCACGCGCGCTCATCGCCCGCGCGGCCAGATCAGGCGCCACGACTCAGCGCGTGCCGGGAAGCACGCTGGCCAGAACCTGCTTGACGCTGTTCTTCAGCACGCTGCCCAGTTCCGGCTCGGTCCGCATCATCGACAGGAAGTTTCGTGCGTCCTTGAACGTGATATGCGGCGGCAGCGGCGGGACGTTGGGATCGGCGTAGACGTTCATGATCACCGGCCGATCGGCGGCAAGTGCCTCGTCCCAGGCTGCGCCGATCAGCTCCGGGTCCCGCACGATGATGCCCTTGAGCCCGATCAGTTCCGCGTAGCTGTGATACGGCATATCCGGGATCGCCTGGGTGGATTCCGTCTTGCTCTCGCCCAGTTGCACCCGCTCCTCCCATGTCACCTGGTTCAGGTCGCGGTTGTTCAGCACCATCACGATGAGCCGCGGGTTCGCCCAGCGCCTCCAGTATTTGGCGATCGTGATCATCACGTTCAGGCCGTTCATCTGCATGGCGCCGTCGCCGATGAAGGCGATCACCACCCGGTCGGGGAACGCCATCTTGGCGGCCATGGCGTACGGGGTCGCCGCCCCGAGCGAGGCGAGGCTGCCCGACAGCGAGCCCATCATGCCGCGGCGCATCTTGATGTCGCGGCCGTACCAGTTCGCGACCGAGCCGCTATCCCCGGTCATGATGCAGTTCTCCGGCAAGCGCTTGTTCAGCTCCCAGAAGATGCGCTGCGGGTTGATCGGCTCCGCGGCGACCATCGCCCGGTCTTCGAGCAGATTCCACCACTTGGCCACGTCGGCCGCGATCTGCCTGCGCCAGCTTCCGGGCTTCTTCTGCGTCAACATCGGCAGCAAGGCGCGCAGCGCCGTCGCACTGTCGCCGGCGATGTTGACCTCCATCGGATAGCGCAGGCTGAGCCGGGTCGGGTCGAGGTCGATCTGCACGGCGCGCGCGCTGCCCGGCTTGGGCAGGAACTCGCTGTAGGGAAACGACGAGCCCACGACCAGGAGCGTATCGCAATCCTGCATCAGGTTCCATGACGGCGCCGAGCCCAGCAGGCCGATGCCGCCGGTGACCCAGGGCAGATCGTCGGGCAGCGCCGCCTTGCCCAGCAGCGCCTTCGCGCAGCCTGCCTGCAGCCGCTCTGCCACCGCGATCACCTCGTCGCTCGCGCTCAACGCCCCGGCGCCGATCAGCATCGCCACCTTCTTGCCGGCGTTCAGCACCCCGGCCGCCTGCCGCAGCAGCGCCTCGTCCGGCAGCAGCGCCGGACCCGCGAACCCGACGCCGGTGTGGGTGGTGCCGTGAGCCATCGGTGGATCGGCGTAGGCCAACTGCTGCAGATCGTTCGGAATGATGACGCAGGTGACGCTGCGCGTGGCGGCTGCGATCCGCACCGCGCGATCGATCAGGTGGCGGATCTGCTCGGGCACCATCGCGGTTGCCACGAACTCGCTCGCGACGTCCTTGAACAAGCTCTGCAGGTCGACTTCCTGCTGGTAATTCGCGCCGATCGCCGTCCGCGCCTGCTGGCCGACGATGGCCACGACGGGCACGTGGTCCATCTTCGCGTCGTACAGTCCGGTCAGCAGATGGATCGCGCCGGGGCCGGACGTGCCGTAGCAGAGCCCGACCCCGCCGGTGAACTTCGCGTGAGCGGAGGCCATGAAGGCGGCCATCTCCTCGTGCCGGACCTGGACGTACTCCATCGTGTCCCGGGCTCGCTCCAGCGCCACGTCCAGGCCGCCGACACCGTCCCCAGGGTAGCCGTAGACGCGCTTGAGGCCCCATTCGGCCAGCCGATGCCACACGAAGTCGCTGACGTTCACGCCCATGATCGATCTCCCGCGACGTCGGCGCGCAACGGACGGCAACAGGTCCGCTCATCGGCCTGTCTACGTGTCGCGGACGGCCTCGTTGCACGCTTGCCGGTTTCGTTCGCCGGACCGCGCCGGATCCGGGATCGCCGCCCACGACCCCCGCCGCCTCAGGCATCGGCCTGCGCCGGCGGCGTGCAGAACCGCATCGGCCGCCGCCGGAAACGGTTCTCGCCGCATCGTGGTCAACCACAGCGCGAAGATCGTCAGCGACACGCGGCAGGGCCATGTGCAGCAGCTGCACGACGACGGGCTCGACGACTGGGTGGTGCGGAACGGCAGCGCGATCCGGCTGCCGCAGCCCCGGATCAGACGAAGAGGAACGCGAGCCCGAACACGATGTAGACGCCGATCAGCAGCACGCCCTCGAACCAGGTGGTCTCGCCGTCACCGGCGATCGCGTTCACGATGAAGGCGGTGCCGGCGATCGCGAACAGCTCCATCGGGTTCTCGAACACCAGGGTCATCGGCCGGCCGAGCAGCCAGGACAGGATCACCAGCAGCGGTGCCACCACCAGCGCCACCTGGATCGCGGAGCCGATGCAGATGCTCATCACAAGCCCGATCCGGTCCTGGCGCGCGAACCATACCGCCGCGAACAGGTCGGACACCGTGCCGACGAGGGCGATGACGATGACGCCGAGGAAGATCGGCGTCAGATGCAGCGTCGCGGCAGCCTGACCGAGTGCGCCGGACACCAGCTCGCTCAGCAGTGCGGCACCCGCCGTGGCGCCGGCCAGCACCGCGAGGCTGCGGCCGATCGACCAGTCCGGATCGCCCTCCGGCTCGCGGGATTCGAAGACGTCGCGGTGCGTGACCAGCGTGTAGCAGAGGTTGCCGGCATAGATCAGCAGCAGCACGACCGAGACCGCCAGGCTGAGCGCTTCGTCACGGCTGCCGATCGCCGCGGCGTGGGTGACATGGCGGCCGGTCTCGTCGAAGGCGGCGGGCAGCAGCAGCGCGATCACCACCAGGATCAGCAGGCTCGACAGCAGGCCGGCCCGCTCGCGCTTGAAGCACTGGCGCTCGCGTCCCCAGCCGCCGACGACGATCGCGAGACCCAGCCCGAGCAGGCTGGTGCCGAGGATCGAGCCGGTGATCTGGGCGTGCACGACGTCCGCCCTGCCCTGCATCAGCACGAACAGGGCGAGCAGCAGCTCGGTGATGCTGCCGAGGCTGACGGTCAGCAGGCCACCGACCGCCGAGCCGGTATGGCCGGCGAGTTGCTCGGTCGCGCTGCGGATCCGGTCCGCCAGCACCGCCACGCCGAGGATGCCGGAGACGAACACCCAGAGCGGCGAGACATGGAAGAGAAAGTGGAGCAGCGGCGCCACCGGCGCCAGCAGCAGCAGGCCGAGACGGATCATCGAACCTTCTCGCGCTGCCGGCTGCGGCCGAGGAAGACCGACAGGTACGTGCCGGTGACGCCGTGTGCCACCACCGAGGCGGCGGCGGCCAGGCTCACCACCGGCCACAGCCCGCCGATCCCGGTCATGTCCTGGGCGCCGCAGGCATAGAACAGGGCGGCCGCGCCGATCGGCCCGAACCAGCCGGCGAACAGCCGGTGCGAGAGCGGGCGGGTCCAGGACATCAGGCCGCCCAGCAGCAGCCAGGCCGGCAGCCGCCGGAACAGCAGGATGCACGCCGCGAAGACGAGCGCGCGCCAGCCCAGGTGATACCAGACCGCCCAGGGTGCCGCGGCACCGAGCAGGAACATGATCGGCAGGTCGAAGAAGCGGGCGATTGCCTCGTTGAAATGCTCCTGGTGCTCTTCATGCTCCTCATCGAAGCTCTCGTTCAGCATCGCGCCCGCCACGAAGGCACCGAGCACGCCGTTGCCGCCGATCGCCTGCAGCCCGGCCAGCGTCGCCAGTGCCAGCGCCAGCGCAATCGTCAGCAGCGACGAGCGCTCGGTGTCGGGATGCCGCCCGGCCCAGCCCATGCACAGGCCGGCGACGTAGCCGGCGGCGGCGCCCAGCAGCACCGCGCTGCCGACCTCGATCACCAGCACGTGGAGCAGCCAGTCGCCGATGCCGTGGCCGTGGCTCCCGGGTCTGGCCGCCAGGATCAGGAACAGCGGCACCATGACGAAGGGCTGCGCCAGCCCGTCGTTGATGCCGCTCTCGGCGTTGATGGCGTGGCGCAGATCGTCCGGCACCGCGCGCTGCGCGAGCGGGCCGCTTACCACCGGCGCCGACAGCACCGGATCGGTCGGTGCCATGATCGCGCCGACCAGGGCGCAGTCCAGCCACGGCAGGCCGAGGCAGAGCCAGGCGATCGCCGCGCCGGACGCCCACATCAGCAGCATGCCGGGTCCCAGCGCCACCGCGAGGCCGCGCCAGCACCGTCGCAGCCAGCCGTGCGGGAGCCGGATGGCGGACGCCAGCACCGCGATCGCCAGCGTCACGCGGGCGGCCTCGCGAAAGACCGCACGGGCGGTCGGATCGTGCCCGGGATCGATCCGGATAAAGCCGAACACCGCCGGGCCCAGCACGATCCCGGCGACCGCGCAGACCAGCGGTTCCGATATCCAGAGCTCGGAGTTGACCAGCCCGGAAGTGGTCCCCAGCAGAAGCAGCAGGGCGGTGATCGAGAAGGCGAGCAGCCAGGGATCCGGGATCGTCATGATCCCTGGTAGCGCAGATCGGTGTCAGGCTACCAATGAGGGTGCGGCGGCATGGCGGGTCAGAAGATCGCCTTGGCGGCGAAGATCGTCAGCAGCAGGAAGACGACGAAGATCGCGATGGCGATGAAGAACAGGATCTTGGCGATGCCCACGGTGGCGGCGGACACGCCGGAGAAGCCGAAGAAGCCCGCGATCAGCGAGACCACGAGGAAAATGATCGCCATTTCAGCATTGCCGGCTCCTCAGGATCGTAAGGCTCGATCACGTTGTTCGAGTCCCGCGGCACAGTGGCATCGAAAGGCCGCTGCGCCTGCTTGCGAAATCGCGCACCGTCGTCGCGAAAGCGCGACGTCGGCTTGTTGTGCGACCGCTCGAGCGTCCTCCTGTGCCGATCATCGGGAGCCGCGAGCTGTCGGCAAGATCGGCGGCTTGATCTGATCGGGCGGCTCAAGCTAGGGCGGCCGCCGGCGGCGCTGCCTGCGCAGAGGACCGCGACCCGAGGCCAGAAGAAGTGGGAGAGGCGGGACCGGCGGCGCAGGCGCCTTCCTTCGGGCGCCGCCGCGGCGACCGAGCGGCTTGGCGGCAGTGGCAGTGCCGCGTCGTCGAGCAGCGTCCTCGCTGGCGCGGCTGCCGCAGCTATGCTTTCTGACCCTCATGACCTCTCAAGCGGTATCGGCATCGCTCACCGCCGGCCTGGCCTCGCTGGTCGAGTTCATCGAGGCCAGCACCGTCGTGCTGGCGGTCGGCGCCACCCGCGGCTGGCGCTCGGCCTTCGGCGGGACCGCGGCGGCGCTGCTGCTGCTCGCCCTGTTGCTAGCGGTGTTCGGTCCGGCGCTCCGCCTGCTGCCGCTCGCGCCGGCGCAACTGGTGCTCGGCACGCTGCTGGTGCTGTTCGGCACGCGCTGGCTGCGCAAGGCGACGCGACGTGCGGCCGGCATCATCCCGATGCGCGACGAGGCGGTGGCGTTCCGCCGGCAGCGAGAGCGCATCGGCGGCCTCGCGTGCCCGGCCGCACGCTGGGATGGACCGGGGCTCGCCATGTCGTTCCAGGCGACGACCGTCGAGGGCATCGAGGTCGTCTTCATCGTGGTTGCGGTCAGTGCCGGCGGCCACGGGCTGCTCGGCGCCGCCACGCTCGGCGCCGCCGCGGCGCTGGCCCTGGTCGCGGTCACCGCGGCGCTGCTGCACCGCCCGATCACGCGCGTACCGGAGAACACGCTCAAGCGGCTGGTCGGCGCGATGCTTTCCGGCCTCGGCACGTTCTGGGTGGGTGAGGGTGCCGGGCTGACCTGGCCGGGCGGAGATGCCTGGATCGTCCCGCTGGCGCTCGGCTACCTGCTCGCCTCGCTGGCGGTCGCCGCCCGGCTCCGCCGCGCCCTGAAGGCGCGTCCCTCTTGAGGCTGATGCGTCGCTGCATGCGTCAGTTGTGGGGACTGTTCGTCGATGACGGCGCGGCCGCCGCATGGGTCCTCGGATGGATCGTCGTGGCTTGCCTGGCGCTGCGGCAGCCGCCGGTGAGATCCTGGTCGGGACCGATCTTGTTCGCCGGGCTGCTCGCCATCGTCACGCTCAGCATGCGCACCGGACGACCCGACCACGACGCGCCGGCGCGGCTACAGCACCGCCGAGACATTGAAGAACAGGCCGCGGCCGGGATTGACCCAGTATAGCGGCTCGTCGTTTCCGGCGGCGGCGCCGGCGTAGCCGATCAGGCTGAGGTTGTTGAGCAGGTTGGTAACCTGCATGCCGAGCTCGAGATGCCGGTCGCGAAGCACCGGCAGCACGTAGTGCAGCGACAGATCGAGGGTATCGTAGGACTTGATCGGATACTTGTTCACGAAGCCAGTATCGACGCCATATTGCGGACCGACATCCTTGTCGAGCAACGAGAAACCCAGACGGTCGCGGTCGAGCACCAGGTTGGAGTGGTCGAACAGGAAGCCCGCGACCGCAGTGCGACGCGGCGCCTGCGCCACGGTGGCGCCGTTCTGGTAGTTCGCGTCGTTGAGCGATCCGTTCGCGTACACCGCCAAGCCAAATCCGAGCTGCGCCGTTGCCTCCAGCTCTATCCCCTTGAAGTGCGCGCTGCCCTGATTGGTGTAGAGCGTGTTGGTGCCGAGCGTCGTGCTGGCGATGTAGTTCTGGTAGCGTATATAATAGAGATCGGCATCGGCAGACAGCCAGCGGTGCTGGTACACGGTGCCCACCTGGTAGTTGTCGGTGGTGGACGGCTGCACGCTGTTGAGGATCTGGGCGTAGAATACGTTGAGCGGCGGGGTCAGGTAGCCCTTGGCGGCCTGAGCATAGACCGACAGGCCGGTGGCGATGCGGTAGTTCACGTCGAGAGACGGGAGCGCCTTGTTGTACGTCGCGTTCTCCTCCGCAGCCCGCTTGATGGTTCGCACCAGCGGGCCCTTGAGGCCGCGCGTGACCGAGCTGTATTTCACGCCGATGGTGACCGTCAGGCGCGGCGTCGGCTTCCACGCGAATTCGAGATAGGGCTGCACCGTGGTGAGCCGGTCGAAATAGTCGTACTGGAACGGCGAGGCGCTGGGCGAGGTGGTATATTGCGCGGCACCGCGGGTGAGCACGACGTTGGCCTTGTATAGCGGGTTGTCTTCGCTCTCGACCCAGATGCCGGCGCGGCCCTGACCAAAGCCGACATCCTGGGTCAGCCGCAGGATATCGCCCCAGGCGCGGTAGTCGTTCTTGTAGGCCGCACCCGGCACGTCGTCGTCCAGCGTCGTCCGCACGCCGTTCAGGTAATATGTCTTGCTCGTCGTACTGGTCAGGTTCGGCGTGGTCAGCGAAGTATCGGAGGTCTGCGTGCCGCGGTGGTAGAACGCCGTCGTGTAGGCCTGGTCGGAGACGGCGAAGCCGCCGCCGAAATCGTGATCGAGCTTGATGTATTCGAAGTCGGTCGTGTAGGCGTCCCGGTTGTACGGACCGTAATCCTGTGATCGTGGGTCGTTGTTCAAGGAATAGTTGCGGCCGAAACGCTCGATCAGGCTGAGCGGCGTGCCGTAGGGGGTGTCGGTGACCGCGTTGTCGAGATTGACCACTGCGGTCAGCCTGGTGTTCGCGCCGAGCGGCTGCACGTACTTGAGGAACAGGTTGCGCCGCTCGTCCGACGTGCCGGTGGAGGCGCCGCGGCTCTCGTTGCGCTGGATGTCGATCAAGATACGGCCGTCGCCGAACAGGCCGCCGAGGCTTCCGGTCTCCGCCTGCAGGCCGTAGAGCTTGGTGCCGAAGCTGCCGAAGGTCGCGTAGGGGTTGAAGCGGACCGTGCTCGAGAGCTCACGCGAGCTGAGCTCGACATCGCCGCCAAAGGTGGCGGAACCGACCGTCGAGGCAGGTCCCGGGCCGCGGTTGACCACGATGCCGCCGAGATCATGCGCGACGAAATAGGCCGCCGGCTGAGGTGACAGGTTGCCCGGCGAGCCCGGGATCTGGACGCCGTCGAACAGCACACTGAACTGGGTGTACTGCAGCCCGCGTATGCTCTGGCCGAAATCCTGCTGGAGCCCGGGACCATTCGGATCGATGTCCATCGCACTCGGCGTCAGGCGGATGATGTCGTCGTAGTTCGAGGTCGCCGGCACGTTCTCCTGGATGAAGCGCTGGTTGATCGTGGCGGTCGGCTCGATCTGTGAGAGCGAGCCCTGCGAGGGCGCTTGATCGGCGGCGGCGCCGGGGAATAGCTGACCGTTTACCTGCACGTTCTCGTACGAGGGCTCCGACCGCGCCTCGGTCGACGCGCCGATCGCGATCCAGGCCATGCCGGCCAGCAGGCCTGCTCTTGCACCAGTCCGCGACGACTTCATTCTCGGCATCTCGATCCTGACACGGTGCTGACGGACACGATCTTGTAGAGACCGAGCGGGCGAGTTTTGTGACCCTCTTGTTAAGATGATCCGCCTCGGCGCTGCTGGCGGCTCACCGACGTGGCATATCCGTCCAGCCGCGTGCGCACGCATCTCGTCGCCCATCCCGCCGCCGACCGCGCGGCCAGGCGGCAGCGGAGGCGGAAGATGACGGCAACCTCGTGATCAAGTCGGTGCGGAACATTCACTCTCGCGTGATAGGAAGCAGCCAAATCCCGCCTCATCGAGCTTGGCCGCGCAATTCGGCAGTCGATGGAAGCATCGGAATACGATCGCCAGTACATCCTGACGGGATCGAGCAGGGGAGATGCTCGTCCGATCCCGCGCGTGACAAGTCAAGCTGACAAGAAGCTGACAGATACTGATCGCTCGGACGCTCTTGATCCTCAAGAGACCACCGCCCCGCCGTATTTCATTGGTCTTAATAAAACTGTAACCGGAGCACCCTGCTCAAATCTGGGTCGAACGGTTAGGATCGCGGGGGCATCTTGCGCCTTCCCTGAGCGCCAGGACCCTGTCGCTACCTCAATCGATGAAGCAATCGGAGTCGCCGGAACGCGGCTTCATACGAACGGATACGTGCACGATGAAACCCTGGCTTCGAAAATATCCGTTCGCGGGATTGTTCGCGCTCACGCTCGCGGCACCTAGTCTTACGTGCGCGGCGCCCAATCCGGCGGCGCAGCCGGACCCTGCGACCAGAACGGTGGGCCCGCAGCCGGACGGCTCCATCGTGGCGTCGGATAATCAGCTGTTGACACCGGCCGGAACCCTGGTCGATCTCGGCTCACCGGTGGTCGCCAAGGCGGTCGCGGTCAATCCTGCGCGACGCACCCATAGCGGCGCCGTCCTGTTGATGGATGCGGCGCAGCCGATCATCGTGTTCGATACCACGACCGGCCAGGCAATCCAGCGCTACATCCCCTCGATGATGAGCGGCGGAACCTTCTCGAGCAACAAGACCGGCTCCTTCACCGGCATCACGTATTCCCGCGACGGATCGAAGCTGCTGTTCAGCCAGGACAACAACTTCGTATCGATCGCAAACGTCGATCCGTTCACCGGGGAGCTGACGCCCGGCTCCACCGTGCCGCTGCCACCGCCGCCGGCCAACCCGAACCTCTATAACGCCGTCTCGGCCAACGCCGGCGGGCTCGCCGTTGCCGACGGCTCGCTCGGTCTCGTCGCGTTGAACGCGAACAACACGGTCGGCGTCATCAACCTCTTCAACAGCACGTTGGTCTCGCAGATACCCGTCGGCAACGCGCCGAACAGCATCGTGGTGAAGGGCGACTTCGCGTACGTCACCAACGAGGGCGGCCGGCCGGCGACAGCCTCGGACTTCACCAACCTCTCCGACGGAACACCGATCGTCGTCGACAAGGTGGATGCGTTCGCCACCACCGGGACCGTGTCGGTGATCGACCTGCGCAGCGGCGCCGTCACCAAGACCATCGAGGTCGGCCTGCATCCCGCCGGCATGGCGATCTCGGGGTCGATGCTCTACGTCGCGAACTCGTATTCCGACACGATCTCGGTGATCGACACCGGCCTGAAACAGCTTATCCGAACCATCAAGGTCGGCGTGCCGATCAAGGGCGGTGCCTTCGGCGCCGGTGCCGACGGCATCGCGATCGCCGGCAGCACCGCCTACGTGACGCTCGGCCAATCCAACGCGATCGCCGTGCTCGACCTGACCAATGACTCCGCCAATGCGGTGCTCGGCTACATCCCGACCGCCTACTTCCCGACCTCGATCGCCTACGACAAGGCTACCCACCAGCTCGTCGTCTGCGACGATAAGGGCACCGGAGCTCAGGGCTCGATCGGCACCGCGCATGGCGTCAGCGCCTTCAACACCCATCAGGAGACCGGGACGGTCAACCTGATCCCGTTGCCGACGCGCAGCCAGCTCGCCAAGATGACCGCGCAGGTCATCAGCAACAACCACTGGAGCTCCGACAACATCCACGTCGGACCGCAATATGCCGATCCAGCCGCCGCGGCCGTCGCCGTCCCGGCACACATCGGCGAGCCCTCGCTGATCAAGCACGTCTTCCTGATCATCAAGGAGAACCGAACCTACGATCAGATGCTCGGTGATCTGCCGCAGGCCAACGGTGACCCCTCGCTGGCGGTGTTCGCGGCGAACGTGCCGAACCAGCACGCGCTGGTGACCCGCTTCCCGCTGCTGGACAACATGTATGCGCCGAGCCGGCAGTCTGCAGACGGACACCCCTGGATCGTCGAATCGGGCTCGTTCTACTCCAACGATATCCTCTCCCCCGACTGGATCCGCAGCTATCCCGGCGGCAACAGCAACGACGCCCTGACCTACACCCAGCAGGGGTTCCTGTGGTCGGAAGCCGAGCGGAAGGGCCTCAACGTCAAGATGTACGGCGAATGGAGTGGCGGCTACAAGATCGCGCCCAAGCCGGACGGCAGCAGCTATAGCTGGGCGGACTTCTACAACACTTCGCTGTTCAAGGAGACCGGCGGCACGCAGGGCAGCAATATCGTGCCGGACGATGCCGATACGGAGTCCGCTACGATCCCCTCGGTGACGGCGATCCTCGATCCGCACTATCCATCCTTCAATCTCGGCATCCCCGATCAGTATCGGATGGATTACTACATCCCGATCCTTCAGGCTCAGGACGCTGCCGGCCAAGTGCCGGTGCTGACGATCCTCTGGCTGCCGGACGATCATACCAACGGCACCACGACCGGCTATCCGCTCCCGAACAACTACGAGGCGGACAACGATCTCGCTCTGGGACGCATGATCGAGGCGATCAGCAACACCAAAGCTTGGCCCACCAGCGCGATCTTCGTCGAGGAGGATGACAGCCAGGATGGGGTCGACCATGTCGACGGCCATCGCCAGCCGGTCTATATCGTCAGCCCCTATGCCGTCGCGCCACAGGCACCTGGCGTCGGCAAGGTGATCCACACCACCTACACCCAGGAGAACATCAACCGGACGATCGAGAATATCCTCGGCCTGGCGCCGCTGACACAGTTCGACCTCACCGCCGCGCCGATGTTCGACTGCTTCCAGAACACGCCCGATACCACCTCGTTCACCCATGTTCCGGCGTCCACACCGCTGAATATCGGGCCCGGCGGCACGCCGATCCCTGGAACCGGTGCTGCGAACTACACCATGAACATGACGCGCATGCAGCGGGCGTGGAACCTGGCCTCCAACTTCATGACGAAGGGCAAGCAGGGCAAGGCGGATTCAGTCGACGAAACCTTCCTGAACCACGCGATATGGTATTCAGCCACCCATTGGAGGCGCCCATACCCGGGGGAGGCAAAGATCCGTGGGCCTGCGGCCTTCGTCAAAGCCGCGTCGCACGAGCCGGTCGACAGCGACGATTGAACCCGTCCGGTGGGACTACGTTGCTGTCGCGATGGCGCTTAGACGGCCTGGCTATTCCGCTGCAGACGCACTGCTCGCGCGGGCCGAGCAGTGCGTGCGCGCCGGACGTCTCGCCGAAGCGCTCGCGTTCCTGCGTCAGGCGGTCCAGACCAACCCGGCGAACGCGGCGGTGCAGCATGACCTGGGCTGCCTCTGCCTGCGGGTCGGACTGCTGGCCGAGGCGGCTATGGCGTTCGAGGCCGCACTCGCGGCGAACCCTCGCTTCGCCCTGGCCAGCCTGCGCCTCGGCATGGCACGCCAGACCCAAGGCAATGTCGCCGCGGCACTGGCTGCCTACCGGCACGCGACCGCGCTGCTGCCCTCCTTGACCGAGGCGCGGTATCGCACCGGCGCACTGCTCGAGACCCTGGGCGTAGGCGACGAGGCGGTCGCCGTCTTCCGGCGGGCCGCGATCTCTGATCGCAAGAGCAGCCTGGGACGATTATGCGACGTCCGTGCGCTGCTGGGCGAGGATCGCGATGCGGAGGCGGAACGGGCGGCACGCCGTCTGCTCGCGCTGGACCCCGGACATGCCGCCGCGACCGACCTGCTCGGGACCCTGCTCGCCAATGCCGGCCGGCTCGAGGAGGCCCGCGATTGCTACGACCGGGCGACGCAGGCAGCGCCCCATCTCGCTGGCAGCTACTACGATCTGGCGCGCTGTCGACCCATCACAGAGGCGGATGCCGGCCTGCTCCTCCGGATGCAGGCTGCCGTCGCCGCGCCGGATACGCCGGTGGAGGCACGGCTGAAAGTCCATCTCGCGCTGGGCAAGGCCGCCGACGATCTGGAAGATCCGGCGACGGCGATGCGGCATTTCGCCGCCGCCGACGCACTGCGCAGCAGCCTCGGCTCGTTCGATCCAGCCCTCGTCGAAGCGCGTGTCGATCGCCTGATCGGCCAGTTCACGCCCGACCTGATCGCACGCGCCGCCAAGCTCGGCAGCAGCGATGCCACCGCGGTGCTCGTGCTCGGCCTCCCCCGATCCGGCACCACGCTGGTCGAGCAGATCCTCACCTGTCATCCGAACGTTCATGGCTGTGGCGAGCTGCCCTTCTGGACTGAGCGCGGCACACGGTGGGAGGCAGGCTGTCCGGACGACGTCGAAGCTTCGTTCATCGGCAAGACCGCTGCGGACTACCTGGACCTGCTGCACGCGGCCGCACCGATGGCCACGCGCATCGTCGACAAGATGCCGCTCAACGTGTTCTGGGCCGGGTTGATCCACCTGACCTTGCCGCATGCAACCATCATCCATTGCCGGCGGCGGTCGATCGACACGGCGCTGTCGATACATCGCACCTATCTGAACCAGCACGCAGATTTCCCGACCGGCGGCCGGGCCCTGGTCGCGATGATCCGGGCGATCGGACGGCTCGCGTCGCATTGGCGTGCCGTCCTGCCCGCCGACCGCTTCATCGATCTCGATTATGAGAACCTGGTCAACCGGCCGGAACCCGCCATCCGTGATCTTCTAGCCGCGTGCGGCCTCCCCTGGGAGGAGGCTTGCCTTCGGCCCGAGGCCAACTCGCGCATCGTCAAGACGCCGAGCAAATGGCAGGTCCGCCAGCCGATACGACCGGTGGCTGAGGATGCGTGGCGCCGCTACCAACCCTGGCTGGGCGAACTCGCCGCGCTCGCGACGTGAGGCGCGTCGTTCGTCGGCGGCTATGATGCGAGGAGCAGGGTGCGTGCGGGTGCTGCTGGTGGAAGACCATCCTGACATGCGGAGCATCATGACCGCGCATCTGCGCGGCCGAGGCTTCGTCGTGGACGCATTTGCATGCGGCACGGCCTGCCTCGCGGCTGCCGCGGTGGCCCCGTATGACGCCGTGGTGCTGGATCTCGGGCTTCCGGACATGGATGGCATCGTGGTGCTCTCCCGCCTGCGCGCGGATGCGCTGCCGTTCGTCCCCATACTCGTCCTGACCGCGCGCGATGCGCTGGACGACCGTGTGGCCGGCCTAGACGCGGGGGCGGATGACTACCTCTTGAAGCCGTTCGATCTTCAGGAATTCGACGCTCGCCTTCGGGCGGTGATGCGCCGGCACGCGGCACCCGCACCGAACGTGCTGCGCTGCGGTGACCTGGTGCTGGACTGCAAAGCACGCGACGTCCGCCTCGGCGAGCTTTCTCTCGACCTGACCCGGCGGGAAATCAGCCTGCTGGAGGCGCTGATGCGACAGGCCGGACGCACGGTCGTGCGCGACGCCCTGGAGGAGCGGCTCTACGGACTGGACGAGGCGGTCAGCAGCAACGCGCTGGAAGCGATCGTGTCGCGCCTGCGTCGCCGCTTGGCGGCGGCGGGAACCGGCCTGCTGCTGGAGACGGTCCGCGGCATCGGCTACCGGCTCTCGTATCGACCGACGCGACCGGACATGACCTGATGCGCCTGCCCGCGCCCCGCAGCCTGCCCGTGCCCCGCAGCCTATCCGTGCTCCGCAGCCTGCAGATGCGGCTGGTGTTCTCCATGACGCTGCTGCTGTGCGGCGGCCTGTTGCTGGTCTCGGTGCTGCACGGGCTGGAGTCCGAACACGGCCACGTCGCGAGGCTCGGCCGCCTGCTGCTCGGCGACGAGCTGCCGGAGCCGTGGCAGGACCTCGCCGTGCTGGCGCCGTTCGCCCTCGTCATGTTGGTGCTGATCAGCCTGGTCGCCGGCTGGAGCCTGCGCGGCCTGCGCCGTGCCTCGTTGCAGGCGAGCCGTGTCGGGGCGCATCGGCCCGACGCACGTATCGCCGTCGCCGGTCTGCCGGGCGAGGTGATACCGCTGGTGGAGGCAGTGAATGCGGCGCTGGGACGGCTGGCTACGGCCTTCGACATGCAACGCCGCTTCACCGCGGACGCGGCGCACGAGATGCGCACGCCGCTCGCGGTGCTGAGCCTGCGACTGCAGCGCGCCCGATACCACAATATCCTGCCGGAATGGGAAGCGGTGGAGGCGGATCTCGCGACCATGCGTCGGCTGATCGAAGATCTGCTCGACCTCGCGCGCAAGGAGGTGCGTTCGCGGCCGAGGCAGCCGGTCAACCTGTCACGCGTGGCGCGCGAAGCGGCGGCGGCGATCGAGCCGCTGACGCTCCAGGCCGGCCGCGTCCTGCAGGTGGAGCTGCCCGATGCTCTCTGGATCGAGGGCAATCCGCATGATCTGCGCGACATGGTGCGCAACCTCGTCGCCAATGCCTTCGAGCATGGCCGAGGCCGGATCACGCTTTCGCTCGCCAGTCGACCGGGAGACGCGGTGACGCTCGAGGTGTCGGACGAGGGGCCTGGGGTGGCGCTGGCCCAGCGCGAGGCCGTGTTCGAGCGGTTCCGCAAGGGCAGCGCCGGGTCGGCCGGCTCCGGTCTTGGCCTGGCGATCGTGCGTGCGGTCGCGCAAGCGCACGCGGGATCGGTGGAATTCATAGCAGGTGCCGCCTGCTGTATTCGCGTGGTGCTGCCAGTCGAGCCGGCTCAGCCAGCGACCGCGACACGATGAAGGATGGCTCGCGGCCAGCCTAGATCGTGGAAAGCCACGCCGAGGTGCGGTCTCGACGATTGATCCTGCAGCCGTTCCCGGCACCCTTTCATGCCGCGATCATCTGGCACGCCGCGATCATCTGGAGACAATGATGAACAAGCCTCGGCCCGCGCCGGACTATCGAGATCGCTCACGTCGAAATTCGGTCGGTGTGACGCCAATGTTCTTCTTGAGCATGGTCGCGAGATGCTGTGACGACGCGAAGCCGCAGGACAGCGCGATCTCGGTGATGCTGCGCTTCGTGTCCGCCAGCAACGTCACGGCCCGCTGCAGGCGCCTGCGAAGCAACCACCGATAGGGCGGCAGACCGGTAGCCATGCGGAATAAGTTGGTGAGGTGAGTGTGCGACAGGTCTACGGAAGATGCCAACTCGGACAGACTGACATCGCCGCACAGGCGTGAGTCCATCTGCTCCATGACCCACCGAAGACGCCAGTCGCACGGGCGAAGCGGCGGCGGATCGGCGCTCTTCTTCAGCCGTTGCATCGTGCGCAACAATGCCGTCCCGACCGCGGTGACGGCGCACTCGGCGGCCAGACGCCAGACAGGATGTTCGCCCGACGCCTCATCCCAGAGGAGGTCGAGCGCCGCGCCCACTCTCTGGCTACCCACCATGCCGCTATGCAGCGGGCCGAGGTCGACCGCTTCGGGATTCACTCCAGCCTCCGCGAAAAGAGGTCTAAGGATCTCCGATGGAAGATTATAAACCCGGAAGTCGTGAGCCTCCCTGAACAAGACCCTGGACTCGGTGCCGGGTCCGACGACGGTACATTCCTCGGCTCGGTAGCTATTTTTGATGAACGATCCTGCACCCACGTCGCAGCGCCCGAAGGTTCCGGGCGAAAGAGCCTGAAAGACGGAAAGATTTGGCAGCGTCGGACTATAATAGAGACCGGGTGGCTCAGCCAGCTCCATAACATCCAGCAGGTCTGCCGCCCTATACTTGGTGCGAATATAGCGCGAGTTGGGTCCGGTCTCATACCACGCGGCGAAGCTGCGGAGCGCATAGTCGAGTTCAGACATCGCAGTCCTCCATCCGACGACGTCGGCCAACGCGCGCCCTCGCCGAGTTTTCCGAGGCTAAGGGTCAGGTCCTTATCAACTATTTGGAACAGCGTTTCGCCGCCATCCCCAGATTTCGCAGCTCGCCGTAAAGCCGCAGATCCCTGACGAGCGGCTCCAGAGCGACTAGTCGGAGGATCATGACCACGGGGACCGCCGCGCTGCGGGCCGCCGGAACAAGATCAAGTTCCATCAACAAGGCTTGGCGTCGGCACTCGGCCAAATGTCGCGGAAGTTCCGCCCCAGGGCCTCGACCCGTCCGAGGAAGCGTGACAATTCGCTCAAGACCGCTTCGCGTTTCACTGCTGGAGGACGGTTCGCGATCCTGAGATGGACGTCCTCGGCGATCAACGAGCACCATACCTCGATATCCGGAGGCGAGGACGCTGCCAGGATGGCATGCCCGAGCGCAACGGCCCGTCCCCGATCAAACATGTTCGTCCGTGTCTCTGATCTCGAGGAGAACGAGGAACGGATTCTATATGCCTGTCGCGCCCTTTCAAGAGCACGGATCGCCGCTGCTTCTCCCATCGAATACCGAGCGCCGATCGGGTCCGACGAGACTTTAGTTTCTTGAACGCCAGTGTCGGAGTTTGGACGTAATCGGCGGGATGGCACGGCACATTCAGCACAGACGCCAGGGTCCACACTCGGCTCTCTCCGAGAGAAGCCTACGACAGGACAGACAAGCACCGCCGGATCAGGCAGCACGTAAAACCGCAGAGCACCGGGGAAAAACATTGGTCTTGAGACAGCAAGAGATCGGGGATTTGCGGGAGGAGTTCCCGAGAACGATCACCCCTCGCGGTGAATCGCGGTCCGGAGAGGGGTCCCCAATGTCAGACCGATACCGCGGCCACCCGAGCTACCGGGTATCTCCGGGGCAAGGCGGCGATACCGGTCGACAGCACGTCGGTGAGAAGGACACTCCGGGCGACGACGACCAACGAGAGAGGAAGCGGCCAGGCCGGGGCGATCAGGAAGGTCGACGACGCGATGAGGATGGAGACGGTGACGAAGATGAGGGTTCCCATAGGGATCGTGGAGGAGACGGCAAGGGTGGCAAGAAGACGAGCCGCTGGCCGATCGTGATCCTGATCTTCATCGTGGTCGCGGTAATCATCGGGGGCCTGATCTACTGGAGGGTGATGGCGGCCCAGCTGCAGGTCGCATCCCTCGTCGGCCTGAACATAGAGGCCTCCGAGAGCACCCTCAAGCAGCGACAGGCACAGGTCGAGCAAGCGGAGGCGAACCTTGCCCAGGCTGAACTGAACCTTTCCTACACCGAGATCCGCGCTCCGCAGGATGGCACGATCACCCAGCGCAACGTCTATCTCGGCATCTACGCCCAGGTCGGGCAGCAGGTGTTCTACGTGACGTCGCCGGTCACCTGGATCGTCGCCAACTTCAAGGAGACGCAGCTCAGTCGCATGCGTATGGGCCAGCACGTGACGATCCACGTCGACGCCTATCCCAACCTGAAGCTGCACGGCCACGTCGATAGTTTCCAACAGGGTTCCGGCGCCCGCTTCACGACCTTCCCGTCCGAGAACGCCACGGGCAGCTAAGTCAAGATCGTTCGGCGCCTGCCGGTGAAGATCATCATCGATGACGGGATCGACCCACGAAGGGGGCTGCCGCTGGGCCTCTCGGTCGAACCGACGGTGAACGTGGAATGAGCGGCAACGCCGGGGGTGGCGCGAACCCCTACGTCATCGCGATCGTGGTGACGCTCGCGGCCTTCATGGAGGTGACCGACACCACCATCGTAAACGTCTCGCTGCCCTACATCGCCGGCGACCTCGGGGTCAGCACGGATAATGCCGCCTGGACGCTGACCACCTACCTCGTCGCCAACGGCATCACGCTGACCGTCTCCGCCTCGCTCAGCAAGCAACTCGGGCGGAAGAAATACTTCCTCATCTCCATCATCGGTTTCACCGTGGCGTCGTTCGCCTGCGGCCTCTCGACGAACTTCGAGGAGCTGCTGCTGTTCCGAGCTCTCCAAGGCTTATTCGGCGGCGGGCTGCAGCCGATGCAGCAGTCGATCATCCTCGACACTTTCCCGCCGGACCAGCGGCAGAAGGCCCTGTCGATCACCGCCGTGGCCACCATCATCGCCCCCGTCGTGGGACCGCTGATCGGAGGATACCTGACGTTCGATCTCTCCTGGCACTGGATCTTCCTGATCAACGTCCCGATCGGTGTCGTGACGGTGTTAGGCGTCTCCCTTATCCAGGATTCCGCCGAGATGAAGGAGGCAATGCGCAAGGCGCCGCGCTTCGATTGGACCGGGACCATCTTCATTACGCTCGCCCTCGGCTGCATGGAGCTCGGAGCCGATCGGGGGGAGGATTACGATTGGCTCTCGTCGAACTTCATTCGCGTTATGTTCGTCCCGTCGATCATCGACTATGTCGGTGGAGTGTTCTACCTGTCGTACGCGAAAAATCCGGTCGTGGACCTGCGCGTCTTCAGGGATCGCAACTTCGCCCTGTCCTGGTACGGCATGGCGATGATGGGCTTCTCGCTCTACGCCGGCGCGATCGTCATGCGGTTGTTCGCACAGGACGTGCTCGGCTATAACTCGGTCCTGGCCGCGTCGTTCTACTACTCGATGAATCTCGTCCCCGACCTCGATCTCTTCCACGTCGCACTCTATCGCGCGGCGCAGACGGCGGCGTTGTCGTTCCTGTTCGTGCCGCTCAGCTCGAGTGCCTATTCCACCATTCCGGCCGAGCTGAAGGAGGACGCGGCGAGCCTGTTCACGATGTCGCGCAACGTCTATGGCGGCGTCGGCATCTCGATCGGGACGGCGCTCGTCACCGACCATCAGCAGATCCGGCAGGCGCACCTCGTCAAGTATCTCGACCAGACGCATCAGCCCTACGATGCGCTGCTGCAATCCCTCCAGCACGCGGCGATGACGTAAGGCAGTGCCGCGGAACGGGCCGCCGCCTCGGCTCCCGGTCAGGTGTTCCAGATGTTGCAGGAGCAGACCAGCACGCTCGCCTACCTGGACGTGTTCTTCATCATCTCGCTGTTGGCGCTGACCATTTCCATCGCCGGCGTGTTCATGTCGAACGTGACGCCGGGCGCAGGCGGTGGAGGTGCAGGTTGGCCGCGGGTCGCCGTGCTGCGATCGCCTTGTTGCTGACGCTCGGCGGCTGCACGGTCGGGCCGGACTTCAAGCCACCCACGCTGCCGGGCGCGCCGACTTGGCGCGGCGCGGTCGGCGATGCGGCGGTGTTCCTCTCGGCTGACCCGGATCCGCGATGGTGGGGCGCATTCGGTGATCCGGTGCTCACGAAGCTGATCGAGACGGCGATCCACGACAGCCTTGACGTGCAGCAGGCGGTGCTGCGCGTGGTGGAGTCGCGCCAGGACATCGTCACTGCACGCGCCGCCGGCCTGCCGAGCCTGAACGGCACCGGGAGCTACGCCCGTGAACAGTTCGGCGTGAAGGGCATCCTTGAGTCCGAGGGAGTTTACCGGCAACTCAACAATCTGGCCGATGCCGCACCGGGGCTCACGGGATCCTTGATCGGCAGGTCGTCGATCATCTCCGCGTCGGACCAGGTGCTCAACCCGATCGTCGAGCCGGACAACCTGTTCCAATATGGGCTGAGCGCCTCGTGGGAGCTGGACCTGTTCGGCCAGGTGCGCCGCTCGGTGGAGCAGGCCCGCGCGACGGCGGAGGCGCAAGGTGAAGCGGCCAACGACGCGCTGACCAGTCTGGAGAGAGAGGTGGCGCAGGCCTACGTCCAGCCGCGCGGCGCGCAGGCCCTCATCGCAAGCCAGGAACAGAATATACGATCTGCCGAGGCCACGTTGGGGCTGACCGATAATCGCTTCAGCCGAGGGCTCTCCACCGCGTTGGACGTGGACCAGGCACGGACACAGCTGCTGAACCTCGAGCGGCAACTGCCGGAATATGACAAGCAGATCCGCCAGGCCGTCAATCGCCTGAGCGTGCTGATCGGGCGCGAGCCGGGCACCCTGGACGGAAGATTGCTGCAGCCGGCGCCGCTGCCGGCGCTGCCGGCCGCGGTGGGCCTCGGTGGGCCTCGGCGTGCCTCGGCGCTGGCGCGTTGGCGACCGGACATCCGCGAGGCCGAGGCTCAGCTGCACGCGGCGACCGCCAATGTCGGGATCGCGGTCGCCAGCTTCTATCCGGACGTGTCGTTGACGGGCAATTTGGGTATCCGTGCACTGGACGCGAGCTACCTGACCCGCTGGGCGAGCCATTCTACTCGGCCGGGCCAAGCGTCTCGCTGCCCATCTTCGAGGGCGGCCGATTGAGCGCCAGCCTGAGGTTGGTTCGGGCGCAGCAGACCGAGGCGGCGCTGCATTACCGTGCGACCGTGCTCAACGCGCTCCGTGAGGTAGAGGACTCGCTGGTCTCCTTCCGCGCCGATCGAACCGAGCGGGACCGGCTGGCTGGCTTGCTGCGCTCCGGGGAGGACACGCTGCTACTCGCGACGAGCCAATACACGCACGGCCTGTCGGACTACCTGCAGGTGCTGGATGCCCAGCGGACTGTCGAGAGCGCCCGGCAGCAACTCGTCCAACAGGACATGTCCCTTGCCAACGACGTGGTCGACCTCCAGCGGGACCTGGGCGGCGGCTGGAAATCGCCGGGGGTGACGAGCGGTGCGCCGGATCCGGCGGGCAGGCTTCCCATCACGCCGGCTGCTCTGGATGGCGTCGGCGCGGCGCTGAAGTGACTCATGTCGCAATGACTTGGCGCGACGCCCGGGCTGTTCGAAGGCTGGATCGGGACGTCGAGCCGCGAGGCAGGCCGGACGCGAGAGAGTGTCGCTCAACCTCCGTTTCTCACGGATCGCCTCGTGAACACCGCCTATCTCTCGGCCGTGTCGGCGCTAGCCGGATCGGCCATCGGCGCTCTGGCTTCCTTCATGACGACGTGGCTGACCCAGCATTATCAGAGTCGAAGCCAGCGCAGCGCCCAGGAGGCGAGCCGGCGTGAGAAGATCTACGGCGACTTCATCGATCAGGCGACCACGCTGTTCGGCAACGCCTTGACACATGATCTCGATGATCTCTCCAAGATCGTCCCCCCTCTACGCCGTGATCGGAAAGCTGCGTCTGTTCGCCTCGAAGGAGACGATCGACGAGGCGCAGTCGGTGATGGATCGAATACTCGACAAGTATTATAGCTCTAACGAGGACTTCCGAGCTTCTCTGCCGTCGCAACACAGGTCATACGACATCCTGCTCTCGTTCACCAAAGCCTGTCGTCGAGATCTCAATGTGTAGGCGCGTCCGGCGGGATCGAAGGCGGCGATGCAATAGGCTTCGAAGCCGCTCGGTGGCGACCTGCATCGTGTCGATGATCCTGAGCACCGTCACCGGCGGTTGCGCCGATTTCGGTGCCCAGCGACTGGCGCAGGACCAGCTCGGCTATTCGCGAGCCTTGCTCGATTCCGACAAGGAGCGGACCCTGCTCAACACCATCCGGATCCGGTTCGCGGACACCCCGACGTTCCTCGACGTGACCCAGATCATCTCGGGCTATCAGCTGCAGCGAAACGTGACCGGTGGCTTCGGGAGGTTCCCGAACGCTCCGATAAGTACATTCCTCAGCGGGAGCGGAAGCGCATAGCTGCAGCAGAACCCCACCTTCACGTTCCAGCCGGTCACCGGGTCGCAGTTCGCGGAGAGCTTTCTCCGCCCGATCGCCCTGTCGAGCCTGTTGCCACTTGCCCAGAGCGGGCTTCGCATCGATGTGCTCCTCCGGCCTGCCGTTCAATCGATCGGGCCGCTCCAGAATACCACCGGGTTGGTGCAGCGAGGCGGCGAGGGGTCTCCCGGCTTCTTCCTGCTGCTGCGGGATCTTCGTGAGTTGCAGATCGCGGGCGCTCTCGGCATCCGTTCGCAGCAGACGACCAGTGTCTGAGCAGACGGCAAGCCGGTAGCCGGACCGGATCAGGTCTATATCAGTCTCGCACCGGAACAGGACCCGTCGCTGCGGGAAACCGCCGACGAGGTCCGCCGCCTTCTGCGACTGCCGCAGGGATCACGCGAAACACGAGTGGTCTACGGTCGCATCGCGCGCGGTCACGATGAGCTCGCGATCTTGAGCCGATCCATACTCGGTGTCCTCAGCCAGCTGGCGGTGCAGGCCGATGTGCCCGCTGCGGATGTGGCACTCGGATATACCCGCGCTTCCATAGGCAAGATCGGCATCGAGCGGTGACCCATCGTCATCATCCACTGCCGAGACAAGGAACCCCTCGATCCCTTCACGGCCGTCGAGTATGACCATCAATGGTTCTGGATCGAGAAGGGAGACTTCGACAACAAACTGGCGTTCAAGGTGGTGGGGATCCTCGTGGCATGGGCGAAGATGACGAACGCCCCGGGAGCGATCGTCACGATCCCTGCGGGCTGACCGGCGACGTCGGATCGACGCGATTTCGCCCGATCAGGAGCGCGAACCGCGCCGACGTCCTCGACCTCGCGACGCCAGAGCACCAGGGTTGTCCCCGGTCTTGATGGTGCCGCCTGTTCCGGCGGCTGGACGGAAGCACATGGGCCAGGTTCCTCATGACCCTGCCACGACGACAGTGGCAAAACCTCCCAAGGTTTTTCAGAGACCGGCTGGTATGAGGCTCCACGCGGCGATAGGGCTGGTCTCGCGCGCCGGGTAGCAGGCGGTTTCGGCCTCGGCGGGCAGGATGCCGCCGATGGGCTCAAGGAGGCGACGGGCGTTGAACCGGTAGAAACAGGTGCGGCGTCCACGGGCCTTCAGGTAGATCTCCGCATGCAGCTGGTCCCAATACTCGCTTCACCGCGCCGCCGCATCCTGGCATCAATCTTGCTAACAGCCATGCTAGTCGGGAGCGCCAAGGCACCAATGGGCGAACTCAATCAAGGACTACCATAATGCGTCGAGGATGAGACCCATGAAGGATCTTGCCGGCTTTATCTCGACGCTCTCCGGCATCGACATGACTACGGATCCCGTCCTGGTTCGCCAGCGCAGCCGGGACATGACCGCCGCCTACAGCCCAGTACTCCGACGCGAGATCCGAGAGCGGAGTGCCGACTTGATCGTGCACCCGCGGGATCGCAACGACGTGATACGCGTCGCACAGGCTGCGGCGCGCCACGCCATGCCGCTGATTGCGCGCGGTGCCGGGACCGCAACGTTCGGTCAAGGCATTCCGCTGAAAGGAGGCGCCATCATTGAGATGACCTCCCTTGATCAGATCATCTGGCGCAAGGGCCCGGTTCTACGCGCCGAGCCGGGAGTCCGGCTCATCGATATCGACAGCGCAGCCCGAGCGGAGGGATGGGAGCTCCGCATGCATCCCTCCACCAAGCGGGCTTCCACGCTCGGCGGTTTCGTCGCCGGCGGCCATGCCGGAGTCGGTAGCTGCACCTACGGCATCCTGCGCGACCGCGGCAACCTCATCGGCCTGGAGGTGATCAGCGTCGAGGAAGATCCTAGAATACTGGAACTGCGTGGCGAAGACGTAAACCTTGTCCATCACGCCTATGGTGCCAACGGGCTGATCACGGCAATCGAACTGCCGCTTGCGCCAGCCTGGCAGTGGGCCGAGGCCATTGTCATTTTCAAGGACTTCATGCAAGCGGTAGCGTTCGGTCGCGCCCTAGCGCTATCGGACGGCATCGTCACGAAGCTTATCTCGATCGCCGGTGCGCCGCTCGGCAGCATGATGCGTCCTCTCAGCCCCTTGGTTCGACCTGACGAGAGCATGGTGCTGTGTATGACCGCGGCACCTTTCGAGGAGAGCTTTCGCACACTTATCGCAGCGTCAGACGGTGTTCTTGGCAGCTTCTGTAAAGAGGACGCGGGCTCTTACGGTGCGCCTATCTACGAGTTCGCTTGGGGTCATGCTCGGTTGCAGATCAACAAGACTGATCGCTCCATCGTCGGAGGCAACGCCATGTTCCCTGTCGACGAGCATGTCGATGTTGTTTCTCGTAGCTACCGGCGCTTCCGCGAGCTCGGAGCGATGCATCTTGAAGTCAAACGTGTCAAGGGTCGCTTGATCATGCAAGGTTCTCCGCTTTTTCCATTCGTCGACGAGTCGCATCTCAACAGCGTGCTCGATGGAATGGAGCAGGACGGCGCCGTGGTCGCCAACAATCATACGTTTCATATACGAGGTGGCGGTCTTCGCCCGATCGAGCTGCCGGATCTCGAGTTCAAGCGTGCCATGGACCCGTACGGCCTGCTTAACCCAGGAAAGATGGAGACCACGACATCAGCAACCGAAGTGATACCAGCCTAACTTTCTCCGGAGTCAGTTCGGTGACTATGCAATCCGAGCCTCACTAAGACCAGTTGAAGGCAAAGTTCCTGCCTTCTCCTCATCCATGTTTGGATCTACCGAAATGAAATATCTATCTCGTCGCTGTGGAAGGCATGTTCTTGCCCTCAGCGGGAGCGTATTGGTAGCGACCTTGATCCCCGAATTATCCAAAGCCGCCACTACGTCTGCCGTCCCACAGAAGATACCGCCTCAACGGATCGAAGAAGTTACGGTGACTTCCGAGAAACGCCGCACCAACTTGCAGAAAACGCCGACGGCGATCAGCTCCATCTCGCCTCGAACGCTCGATCAGCAGAATGCCGTCTCGCTGCTCGATCTTGATGCTCGACTTCCGGGGATTGTTATCGCAACCACCGGAAATAATCCGCCCGCGATCACCATACGCGGCGCCGGCTTTCAAGGCTTACAGAACGCGAGTAGCCAACCAGGCGTCTCAATCAACGAGAATGGCATCTACATCGCCAGCCCTTACGCTTTCTCGTCGGACTTCTTGGATCTGGCGCAGATCGATGTATTGCGCGGACCGCAAGGCACGGTTTTTGGGCAGAACTCGGACGGTGGTGCGATTAACGTGACCACCATCCAGCCGGTGCTCGGGGTCTATGACGGCGTGGGTGACGTGAGTTATGGAAGCTACAACTATGTTCGTAGCCGCGCAGCCGTCAATATACCGGTCGGTGACACAATTGCGGTTCGTCTCATTGCGGAGCAGGAGCAGCATGACGGCTGGGGCTACGCCACCGAGGTTCCGGATTCTGCCAAGTATCCGCTGAGCGACGAGGACAGCACGACCTTCCGCGCAAACGTGCTCTGGCAGCCCAATGACAGGATTGCCGTGACGCTCTGGGGGGAGATCTATCAGAACAGCTCTGACGGGCCCGAGTTCAAGAATATACTCGATCCAAATCCGGATCCCCGCGTCGTGACGCAGGATTTCCCCGGTCGTGACGACACACGCAGCAACATCGTTGCGGCGATCGCGTCGTACCGATTTGACCAAGCCACGCTGAAGTCTTTATCGAGCTGGCAATACACCAAGGTCTGGCAGCCCTAAGGGGTCGACAAGCTCGATTTCGCCGACGCGTTCGCCGATTACGGAGTGCACGACATAGCGCCGTATGATCTGCACGGCAATCAGGCGTTCACCGAAGAAGTCGATCTGGCCTCCTCCGGCACTCGTCGACTGGACTGGATCGTTGGTGCCTTCCTGCTGCACCAGCAGGCCAACGAGGGTTTTGTCGAGTATCAAACCAAGTCACCGGACGCGATCACCCTGTCGACACTCTCACCGACTCCCGTGCAGCTCGCATCGATGTTCGCAAACGGTCTTTCCTTCGAATCACGTGATACGGAAATACGGAACTCAGCTTCGATCTATGCTCAGGGTACGCTGCATATTCTGCCACGTCTGCGACTCACCGGTGGTATACGCGCTACACGCGACGGCCATTCGGGAGAGGTCGCCACATACTTCTCCGCCCCGGTACATCTCGGTGTAGCTACCCGCCCGATCACCGGCAAAGCGGCACTCGAGTATGATCTCACGACGCATAGCACTCTATATGCGAGTTGGTCGTCCGGTGTGAAACCGGGTGGCAACAACCTCAACCCGCAAGCCACCCTGATACCGACTGACTTCAAGCAGGAAGAAGTCAAGGCCTGGGAAATCGGCTCAAAGAACACTTTTCTTGATCGTCGTCTGCGCCTCAACCTGTCCGCTTACTATAATGAGTTCACCAACTATCAGATCGATAGCGAAGACCCGTCGCCTTATCAAGGCGGGATTACCAACATCGCCAAGCTGCACACCTACGGGGTGGAAGGCGAGGGCACCGCGTTGCTGCCGTATGGTTTCAGGCTCGATGGCAACTTCTCGGTTGCGAGTGGCGCCGTCGACAGCCACGACTTCCTCTTGGACCCGGTTGTGGCACAGCAGATCAACCTGCATTACGGTATCTTCACGCCGCAGGATCTCGCCGCGCGGAGGGCAGGCTTCCAGGACGTCTACGGCAAACGACCTGGACAGATCCCGCCATTTACCGGGACCCTCGCATTGAATTACACACGTTCCTTTACTGGCGGGTCTAGCATGTCAGCCCGCGCCGAATTCGATTACCGGCAGGCGTATCTTTTTCGCGTATATGATCAGCCATCGACCGATCTAGTGCCTGACTTACGGCAATGGAACCTGTTCTTCAACTATACGCCTCCGTCACGGAGATGGCATCTCGACTTCATCATTGTCAACGTGTTGAATACGGACTCCGTTGCCTCACGGTATGGCGAGAACTTTGGCGTCGGTGAGATTACGGATTACTATGTTCCACCGCAGCAGTTCATAGCTCGGTTGGGAACACAGTTTTAAATGATCGTTCAAGAGGGCGTTTATCCTCGAACGCGGGATGAAGGTAAAGGACCATGCTGATTGATAAGCCGGCGTCGGTGCCGAGTAGCATTCCTCTGATCGATCTACACGGCGCGAGTGTCGATCCCACCATCCGGGCGAACATCTTTCGCCAAGTGCATCGTGCCTGCCGAGAGATGGGTTTCTTCTATGTCACCAACCATGGCATCCCCGCCGACATTTGCGACGATGCACTGGCAGCCAATGCCCGATTGATGGCAGCACCAAGCAGCGTCAAACATGCCATCGATGCCGGTACCAGTCTGCACGGCTACGAGGCACCGGCGCGGCAGGTGTTGGATCCGGGTTCGCCACCCGACCTCAAGGAAAGCTTCCAGTTCTCCTGGCGCGCCGAGTTCGACCGCTCGGGTGCCGCACAAGCTAACCGTTGGCCGACGGAGTTGCTGGAGATCAAGCCTCCCCTGCTCGCCTATATGCGGCACATCGTCGGCTTGGGCCGTTATCTGATGAAGTGTCTTGCCGGCTCGCTCGATCTTCCGGCTGATTACTTTGATGACGGGCTTGTCACCCCATCCTGTTCAGTGCGAGCCCTGCGGTATCCGCCGTTGCCGACGATGGCGGGCTTCAATCAACTCAGGGCGGGTGCTCATACCGACTGGGGTGCCATCACATTGTTGCTGCAAGACGAAGTCGGAGGTCTGGAGGTGCAGAATGCAGCGGGCAATTGGCTCCGTGCGACGCCGATCCCGGGCAGCTTCATCGTCAACCTTGGCGACATGGTCTGCCGCTGGACGAACGACCTCTACCATTCCACACGTCACCGCGTACAAAACAATCGCGACACACGCGATCGATACTCGATCGCCTGCTTCTACGGACCCGACGATGCCTACCGAGTGACTTGCGTGCCGAGCTGTATGCCGGAGGCGGGCGAGCCGAACTACGCACCCTGCACGGTCGGTGAACATTTTCGCGAGATGGTCCGGCTTACCTACGGCGGAGTCAGCTAGTTCATGCCGATCCAGGCCAGCAAAATTGCCCTCGTATCCCTATTAATCGCGGTAACACACGCCGCGTCAGCCAAGCCGTCGATCCGCATCCTGCTGAACTGGCAGCCGCAGGCGGAGCAATGTGGCTTCTATCAGGCGCTTGCCAAGGGCTATTACAGTCAGGCTGGGCTCGACGTGGCACTCGTGACCGGTGGTCCCGACATGAACGACGGCCTGCTGCTAGCGTCAGGCAAGGTAGATTTCAGTGTTGTGGATGCCATAGAGACAATGGCACTACGCGGCCGAGGCGTGCCGGTCGTTGCGGTCGCATCCTTCTTCCAGAAGGATCCGCAGACGATCGCGGCGCACCCGGACCCTCAGATTACGAAGCCTGAGGATCTGCGTGGTCATCCGATGCTGATCTCGAATGCTTCACGAAATCGCTTCTGGCAGTGGGCGAAAGCCCGCTTCGGCTATAACGACGACCAGCTTCACCCGTACTCCTTCAGTGGCCTGCCGTTCCTTGCGAACCCGGCTGCTGCCCAGCAAGGTTACATCACCAACGACGGATATCTACTCGGCAGAGTGCTCGGCCGGCCACCAAGAAGCTTCCTTCTTGCGGACTACGGTTACGACAACTATGCGAACGTGTTGCTAACCCTGAGTCATCTCGTTGAGCAGTCCCCTGACACGGTCTCGCGTATTGTGCTGGCCAGCAAGCGCGGCTGGATGGAATGCGAGGATGGTGACGCAGCGCCAGCCCGTGCGGCCATACTGAAAGCCAATCCAAGTTACCCTTCCGCTCTATTCGACTATTCTCTCGCTCGCATGCGGGAGGACTCGTTGATCGGCGGCAATCCCGGTGTGGCGGTCGGCAGCATGACCGACAAACGCTGGTCGAACTTCCTTATCAGCATGAAGAAACTGGGAATAATACGAACGAGCGCCAGCTATGAAGGCGCCTACACCACGCGCTTCTCTAACCCTTAGGTCTAGGCTCAGGATCCTTTACGCGGCTCGATGCGGTGTGATGCATAGGGGATCGGAGGTGTCCGATGTCCAGTCTGGTGTTGCTTTCCGTTGCTCAGATGAGGCGTCGGGCTCCGCACTTCCCACGTTCGCGTGGGCTCGCTCGGGTCGACGATCGGCGTGTCGTCAGCGGGATCGTCTAGGTGATCCGCAATGGCCTGCAGTGGAAGGATGCCCCGCCGGGCTACGGCCCTCACAAGACGCTCTACAACCGCTTCATCCGGTGGAGCCGCCTCGGGTGTTCGACCGGATGTTTGCCGCCCTGGTCGCCGAGCAGGGCGTTCCGGAGCGGCTGACGATCGACAGCACGCATCTCAAGGCGCATCGGACCGCGGCCAGCCTGCTCAAAAAGGAGGTGCTCCGCGGTGCATCGGACGAACCAAGGGCGGCCTGAACTCGAAGCTGCACGCGGTTTGCGACGGCCACGGCCGACCGGTCGTGATGATGCTCACCGAAGGGCAGATGAACGACCACAGAGGTGCCGCCCTGCTGCTGCCTGTGCTTCCTGCGGCGGCTGAGCTGCTCGGCGATCGCGGCCACGACGGCAACAGGTTCCGGGAAGGGTTGCGTGAGCGTGGCATCGAGCCCTGCATCCCACCGACCAGGAACCGGAAGGCGCCACCGGCCTACGACAAGACGCTCCACCGGCAACGTCACCGCATCGAGAATGCCTTCGGCCGACTGAAGGACTGGCGGCGCGTGGCGACGCGCCACGACCGGTGCGCACACGCCGTCTTCTCGGCAATCTGCAGCGCAGCCACCATCACGTTCTGGCTGCCGCGATGAGTCGTGAGCCTAGACTTCGTGTTGCCGAATGCGCGGCTGGCAGTGGGCTGTCGCCCGAGGTTCTGCTTTCTGGCATACCGCCAGCGAAGACCTTCCCATGAGCTTCCGCTCCATGCTCGCCCTGTATCTGCGCAGCACGACGTTCTTGACCAAGTCTGCGGCTCAGGCTGGAGCAGTTATGGAGCCGGGCCTAGGTCGAGCCGCCTACGTTGCTGTGGGTTAGGACATCTCATCGCGAGCGCGCGGCGAACCCGCACGCCTTGCTTGATAATCTGCGCTTCTCCGAGAACCCTGTCTTGTGCTCAGGTGCCGATGGTTTGCGATGGAGTAGGACGCAGATGCTGGATATTACGTCGCGCAATGCCTTAATCGATGTGGCGCTGGGTCACGAGGCACCTGACCTCACGTTGATCAATGCGCGGCTTGTCAATGTGCTGTCGCGTGAGGTTCTGCACTCCGACATCGCCATCAAAGCGGGAAGGATCGCTGCCGTGGCGCCGACGGGCGAGGGGAACTGGCGAGTGTTCGCCACCTTCGATGTTGGCTTCCGTCATGTGGCACCCGGCTTCATCGACCTCCACGTGCGCGTCGAATCATCCATGGTCACGGTGGGAGAATATGCGCGGGCGACGACCATGCAAGGCGTGACGATGATCTTGGCAGATCCACATGAGATCGGGAACGTGCTCGGGATCCCCGGCATGCGGCTGCTGTTCGATGAGGCTCGGACAGTCGCCATGCGCATGATGCTGCGCGTGCCCGCCCGCATTCCCGCCACGCCCGAATGGGTCGAAACATCGGGTGCCCATCTCGATGTACAGGAAACCGCGGCCCTGATGGAATGGCCGTAAACCGCCTGCCTTGCCGGCGACATCAACCCGCAGCTGCTCATTCGAAAGGACGTGGACCAACTTACCAAGATCGACATGGCGGTCCGGCGCGGCCTTACCGTCTCCGGCCAGTCGCCGGGTCTGAGCGGTGTCCTGCTTAACGCCTATGTCGCGGCCGGACCAGAGGACACCCACGTTGCGGGATCGGTCGAGGAGATCGTGGAGAACCAACGCCTGAGCCTCCGCACCGTGTTCGCGCTGCGCCGCATCGTCTCGATCGGGACGCGCTGCATGCGCTTGCCGACATCATTTGTACGCGTGGGCTCGATGCGCGATATCTTCAGTTCTGCACCGACGACGTCCATGCCAACGAGCTTATCGACGAAGGTCATATCGACGCTCGCGTCCGCGTCGCCATCGAGGAGGGCTTCGACCCGATGACCGCCTACGAGATGGCGATTATCAACGCGGCTGACGGCCTGCGACTGCACCGCGATTATGGGGCCATCGCCCCCGGCCGCAAGGCCGACTTGTTGATTCTCGACGACTACGAGACGGTCGCCGTCAGCTCCACGATGATCGAAGGACAGTGGGTCTGGCAAGACGGCGTATATTCAGGGAGCCTGAGCAGCTTCGTTTATCCAGACTGGTCGAAGAACACCATGCGTGTCGGACGCAGCCTTACCGCGTCCGATATGTGCGTGATGGTGCCACAGGGCGTCTCTGCTGCGCGCATTCGAGCCCTCGCCGTGACTACGCCAAAGAGCGAGGAGGAGTTTGTGCTGGCGGTCGATCAGGGCGTCGTGCTGGCCGACCCCGGACAGGGCGTCTCTTCCATCGTCGTGATCGACCGTCACAAAGCATCCGAACGTATCGGGAAGGGCTTCGTCAGCCACGTGTTCGTGCAGCGCGGCGCGATCGCCTCCACCGTGTCGCACGACGCCCACAACCTGATGGTCATCGGAGCCAGTCATTCCGACATGGCCGTTGCCGCGAACCGCTCGATCGCCAATCGCGGTGGCTATGTGCTGGTGCTTGACGGCGAGGTTCTATACGAAATACCGCTTCCGGTCGCCGGCCTCATGTCGGAGGATCCGTTGGAGCTGGTAGCGGAGCGGATCCGAAAGCTCGTCGAGATGCTGTCCGAGCGCCTAGGCTGTCCTCGTCTGGACAAGGTGCTTCTACGCGTGAACTTTCTAAGCCTGCCGAACATCCCGGACTACGGGTTTACCGACTACGGCATGATGTCCACCAGCGAGCTGATCACGCTGGAGCCGGTGCTAGCGGACGGCGGCCATCATGAAACAGGCGACTGCCTGCATCATCCGTGATGTCCAGCCGATCTACTCGCCAGACACCGGTGGCGAAGGTGCGCCGATGTCCCCATTTCGAGCATCCATCGCTGTCGCGTCGCACGTTGCGTTAGAACCTCTCCAGGATACTTCGCCTTGCGGATCGAAGATGATTTATCATGGCATCTGAGGCTGCTTCAGCGTCACGGCGAGCGATAGCTTCCAGCAAGACTTTGTGCTCATTCCAACCGGGCGCATTCCGCTCCTGTAGCCTCTGCCGCTCGAACATCTTAGTGGGCCGTCGCATCTCGCGTATGGTCTTCGCGATCAGCAGATTGCCGCTGTGATCACCAATGCTTTCATGCAGATCGTCGTCAAAGGCCCAATGCTGCGCAGGCGTTGGGTTGTGCTGAGGGTCGACCGCGTACAAGGCCCTGAGCAGTCTCTGTACGTGATCCGTTGGAAGAGACCGGGCCGCGCTGAACGCAGCATGCGGCTCAATAAGCAGGCGAACTTCCAGGCTTTGCAGGTATTCCTCCAGGGAGACCAGGCGGACCATCAGCATGCCGCCCAAGGCGCGCGTAACCAGTCCTTCGCCCTCGAGCCGACGAAGCGCCTCCCGCAACGGTGTCCGGGACACACCCAGCTGCTCCGACATGCGCCGCTCCTGTATAACCGATCCTCCAACAAGCTTTCGATCGAGGATCAGATGGAGAACGTGCTGATAGGTGTCATCTTCGATGCGGTTTCGCCCTGGAAGATTTGGTGACGGACCAACTTCACGATCCGGCGTGACACGTGACCTCATGGTGATATACCGACGCAATGCATTCTCCCAGATCGAGCTTTGGCATGTCGCATCAAAGATATTCGACATCCGTATAGCGGTCGGCGTCGTTCAAGGTCGTGATGCGCGGCCGGACAAGTGCCACCTTGTCAGAAGATCGCCGGCTGGCGGCAAGCTCGATCTCCGACATTCTCTCTGGCACCATCATGTCGTCGAGGCGTCCTCCCACTCGGCGAAGCCTTGATCTCGAGGTGACGATATAACCGGAGGTTGAACTGCGTATCTGGCATGATGCAGCATCTCGCCACGTCCCGTACCGTGTCTGACCCTACCGTTGCACATCAGCCGTATCCCCCGGGGATCCACGACTTTCATGCGGATGCCGCTCGAATGTTAGCTGGTCCGTGTTCATGAGGTCGCTTTGGGTTCCGCCAAGGCTCAGGCAGGTGAGATCGCGGTGCGGTTCCTGCGGCCGAAGACGAGCGAGAGCAAGCCCAGCATGACAGCCACGACCGCCACTCCGAGGGTCACCAGCGCCGGAGCGAGCGCCCGTTCGGAGCCGAAAAGGCTCCGCGCAAAGACGGCCGCAAGGACAGGGCCGGTTCCGGAACCGAGGAGAACATTGAGAAAGAAGCTAAGCGACGTCGTGACCCCCCGGCGGTGGTTTGGGGTCGATTCGAGGATGGTCGACAGCCCCACCGCGGTGATGAAGCCGGTGAGGGTGAAGAGTCCGGCAATGCCGAGTAGAGCCACCGTCTCGTGGGTCGAAAGCAGGGTCAACGAGGCCACGACGTAGACCGGACCCGCCACCATCAGCAGCAGCACCTTGTCGCGCCGCGCGTGGCCATCGACGCATCCTGTGTCTCGACCCGCCGCTCCGCGACGGGAACGACCTGCAGTGCGGCGCCAGAGGCCCCGGTCCGCCAACATGCCGCCCGTGAGCACGCCGATACAGCCACCCACGATCATGCATGGACCCAGAAGCTCACCGACATGAACGAGATCGCTGCCGAAATCGTCGATGAGGACGGATGGACCCCAGGCGCCGATGGCGTTCTCGAGCAGCGAGACCAGTGCGACGGCAAGATAGATCGGAATCAGCCGGATCCAACCACCTGCATCGCCCTCCATGGCCGAGCTGGGAGCGGTTGTCGTGACCCGAGCAGGCTCGTGCAGGCTCACCAGCAGGATCACGAACAGCACTGCACCGGCGCCGCCGAGCAGCACGAACACGCCCCGCCAGGCCGCCAGGTTCGACAGCAAGCCACCTGGCAGACCGCCGCGAACCATCTGCATCAACCAGGCGCCGATCAGGATCGAGGCTCCGGCTCCGGCCTCGATGCCGGCGAAATAGATCCCCAAGGCCCGTCCTCGCCGCGCGGGCGCAAAGATGTCGCCGATCAGGGAGACCGCCACCGGCGAGAGTGCCGCCTCGCCGATGCCGACCAGCATGCGGCTGAGGAACAGCTCGTTGAAGTCGGTGGCAAGACCACACCCGGCGGTGCCAAAGCTCCAGATGCCGACGCCGGTCAGCAGCAGCCGCTTGCGCGACACGCGGTCGGCCAGCCAGCCAAGCGGCAGTCCCACCGTCGCGTAGATCAGCCCGAACGCCGTGCCGATCAGCAATCCGACCTGGACGTCATCGATCCGCAACGCGACCTTGACCGGGCCGACGAGCAGGCTCAGGACCTGTCGATCGGTGTAGGCGATGATCGCGGTCAGGAACAGGAGTCCCAGCGTCGTCCAGGCGCGTGGCCGCGCGCGAGTGCTGGGTGAGCTAGCCAAGGATCATGTCCAGGAACCGCCGCGTGTGCTCGCTCTCCGGGCTGTGGAAGAACATCTCCGGCGGCGCGTCCTCGACCACCCGACCTTCGTGCATCAGGACCATCCGGTCGGCGGCGGCACGCGCGAAGCCCATCTCGTGGCTGACGACGAGCATCGTCATGCCCTGCCTGGACAGGTCGGTCATGACGTCGATGACCTCGCGGGTCATCGCCGGATCCAGTGCGGATGTCGGCTCATCGAAGAGCATCACCTTCGGGTGCATGGCGAGCGCACGCGCGATCGCCACGCGCTGCTGCTGGCCGCCCGAGAGCTGGCCCGGATACGCATCCCGCTTCTCTTCCAGACCCACGCGGGCAAGCAGCTGCAGGGCTTCGGCGCGCGCCTGCTCGGGCGACATGCGGCGAAGGCCAACCGGCGCGGCGGTAATGTTGTCCAGCGCCGTCATGTGCGGGAAGAGGTTGAACTGCTGGAACACCATGCCGATCTCCCGACGCTGACGCACCACCTCGCGCTGCGGCAGTCTGGTCAGGCGGCCTTCACGCTCCCGATATCCCATCAGGTGGCCGTTCACGATGATGCGGCCGGCATCGACGGTCTCGAGATGGTCGACGCAGCGCAGCAGCGTGCTCTTGCCGCTCCCTGAACGGCCGGTAATCACGATGACCTCGCCCGGGCGCACGATCAGCGTCGTGCCCCGCAGCACCTCGGTGCGGCCGAACGATTTATGGACGTCCAGTATCTCGACGATAGGCTGGATGTGGTCCTCGCACAGCGTCGCCTGTCGCATCAGCGAGCCTCCGACAGTCCGACAGCCTGGCCGCGCGGCGATCTCAGGAACGGTTTGCCGTAGTGGGCCTCGATGCGGACCTGGACCCATCCCCATAGGCTCGTCAGCAGGACATAGTAGGCGGCAGCAGCGAAATAGGCCTCCAGCACGCGGAAGTCGCTCTGCGCCAGTTGCTGCGCGTGCCGCAGCAGCTCTTCCATCGAGATCACGGACGCGAGCGAGGATGTCTTCAGCATTCCGTTGACCTGGTTGCCGAGCGGCGGCAGCACCATCCGTGCTGCCTGCGGCAGGACGACGATCCGCATCATGCGCCGGTAATCCATTCCCAAGGCCCGTGCCGCATCGAGTTGTCCATGATCGACCGACTGGATGCCGGCGCGCGCGAACTCCGCGAAGTAGGCGCCCTCGTTCAACCCGAACGCGATCAAGGCGGATGCAACGACGCCGAAACGCACTCCCAGCTGCGGCAATCCGGTATAGATGATGACCAGCTGCACCAGGAGAGGCGTGCCCCTCCACAGCCACACATAGAACGTCGCGGGGTAGCGCAGGAACGGATTGCGCGCGATCTTCATCAGTGCGGCCAGGGAACCCAGCACGACGCCGATCACCATCGAAACACAGGTCAGCCAGATGGTCGTCCAGACCCCCGCCAGAACATACGGGCTGAGGACGTCCTGAAAGAAGCTGCTCCAGCTCCAACCCATGTTTGTGCTTCCTTCGCCTCTAGCACGGGCCAGCCATCAAGGCGTGAAGTAATACTGGATCCTGCCAGCATATCCAGGCCAGGCGGTGATCGGCTTGACCCCGTAGCGGCCCAGAATGGTCTTGTAGGTTCCGTCGGCAACCATCGTTGTCAGCGCCGCAACGATGGCCTTGGCGATCCTCGGATCGCTGGTCGCGAAGGCCGCCGGCATTCCGGGAAGCAGGCCGGACAGGGCTTCCGTGAACCGGCCTTTATCCTGGTAGTAGGTGCCGACCGCATCGCTCGCGAAGACCGCATCGATCTGTCCGGCCTGCAACGCCTGGAAGGTGTCGGCGTAGGTGTTGAAGACACGGATATCGGCGGCTGGCAGTCCGTCATGGACCAGCTTGGCGCTGATGTCGCGCAACTGCTTTTCCTCGATGCCACCGGCCTCGACGCCGACCCGCTTGCCGGCCAGATCCTTGAGCCCCTTCAGCCCGAGCGGATTGCCGGATGCCGTCACCACCGCGAGGCTGCCGACGCTGTACGGAATGAGCTGGACCAGTTTCGCGCGGTCAGGCGTGAAGTAGAAGCCCGTGTTGATCATATCCCAACGGCCGCCTCGAAGGCCCGGCACCTGCACCTCGAACTGGACATTGGCGTAGGCGGGTCTGAGGCACAGCCGCCGAGCGATCTCGTCGCCGAGGTCGATATTCATGCCGACGAACTTGCCGGACGGGTCGACATATTGCGTCGGCGGCATGGTCGCGTTGATCGACATCGTCAGCGCGCCAGGTGCGGTCAAGGGCAGTCCCGCGCCTTCGGCCAGGCATCCGGGCGGCCGTGTCGGCACCGCCAGCGAGGGGCCGCTCCAGACCATCGCCATGAACACCAGGGCCACGCGCATGCTCATGTGGCGGCAGTCGTCCAATTCCCGATGACGGACGCGGTCACCGTGATCATCTTGAGGTAATCCTCGACATCCACCCATTCGTCGCTGTCGCCGATCTGTGTGAGGTTGCCGCACAACGGGCCGATGCCGAGCGTCGGGATCCCGCTTTGTACGTTCGGGTTGCGGATGTCGCTCGACGTGTGCATCGGATTGACGCAGGGCGTAAAGCCGGCGACCGCCTCGATCGCAGCGGCCACTATCCTGTAGAAGGGATGGTCCTCGGCAACCTGCGTTCCAGAGACTCCCGAGATCCACTCGATGACCGGAGGATGCTCCCGCAGCCACTCATCGGCCTGGGCCGCATCGGCGACCGCTGACCGGATCTGGGCCTGGACGTCGTCCATGCGCTCCGTCGGAGGAAAGGAAACCGCACCTGCGAGAACGCAGGACAGGTTGAGCCGGCTCGGCCGGTCGCCATCGCCGCAGGATATGTTGGAGATCTGCAGGTTCGTCGAGCGCCCGATCGCGGCATCCAGCACCGGATGATGGATGCGCGCACCACGGGCGCGGTCCAACGCTCGCAGTGCCTCGTAGACGATGAATGCCTTATCCACTGGATTGACGGCACGATGCGCGAACGCCGTATGGCCGGGCTCCTTGGTCGTCGGCCTGCGACCTTCGACGGTTATTCGAAACTCGATCTGACCGGCGGCGAGCGCCTTGACTTCACGCAACCCCGATCCGGATTCCGCGGGATGAAGATAGAGCGCCGCGTCAGCCGTGAGACCGTGCCGGAGGACCGCAGCGATCCCGCGTGCGTGTCGCTTACTGGGCGTGCTCGCCATGGCGACGGACCCGCAGCGCCGCGGGGTCTTGGCGAAGACGCCCATCGCGGCGATCCCGGTCGCGATACCGAGCAGGTCATCGGCGACTCCCCAGCCATGCAGCCTGCCTTCGATGATGGTCCCGGCGAAGGGGTCGCACCGCCAGCCCGCGGCGTTGACCGGCTCGCTATCGGGATGTGCGAACATCAACAAGCTCCGGCCGGAGGCGTCCCCGGCCAGCGTTCCGACAACACAGCTGCGTGAGCCTGGAGCCACGACGCTCGACGCCGCGAACTCCTCGACCAGCGCCACGTCCGTCGGTGCGTAGACGATGCGTTCCACCCGCGCGCCCAGCGCGGCCAGCTGCTCGGCGACAATCGCCTGCACCGCATCCTCGCCCTCGCGCTGTGCTGCGATCAGGTCCCTAAGCAGCGCGATGGCGGCATCATGGTCTATCGCCGGGAGATCGTTTTGTGCCAGTTGCATCATCGCCTTCATCACGGGAGCAGCGAGGTATGCAAATGGTATACCACAGCGATCAGATCCTGGCTGGAGAAGTCGTCTGGCGCCCGCGACACTGGTGGTATACCACTCGTCGGGTCATCCGCGTCGAGTGAACGATGAGCTTCCGAGGCACCTACACGGTCATGGTCACGCCGTTCGACGAGGCGGGGCGGGTCGACGTCACGGTCCTCCGTCGCTTCGTCGACTGGCAGATCGCCAGCGGCATCCATGGCCTGATCCCGCTCGGGTCGACCGGAGAGTTCCTGTCCCTGACCGATACGGAACGAAGTCTGGTCGCGCACACGGTGGTCGCGCAGGCTGCGGGTCGGGTTCCGGTGTTCATCGGCACCGGTGCGGAGAATACGGCCGACGTGGTTCGCTACAGCCATGAAGCCGAGACGCTCGGCGCGGACGGCGTGATGATCATTCCGCCGTTCTACTCCACCCCGACGGACGACGAGATCTTCGAACACTACCGCGTGGTGGCGGAGGCGATCGGCATTCCCATCATGCTCTACAACAATCCCGCCACCGCCAACGTGGATCTGTATCCCAGCCTCGTCGCACGCCTTTCCGGAATCGACAATTGCCGGCTGATCAAGGAGTCGACGATGGACGTCACGCGTGTTCGGGACATCCTGCGGCTGTGCGGCGATCGCATGCAGGTGTTCGGCGGCATCCTCGGCTTCGAGAGTTTCGTCGAGGGCGCCTGCGGATGGGTTGCAGTGGCGTCCAACGTCATGCCGGCCGAGATGAGCCGCTTGTTCGCGTTGTCCCAGGACGGAGGCGACATCAGGGCGGCGCGCCAGCTTTACCACGACTGCCTGCCGGTCATCGAGTTCGTCGGTGGCCAAGCCTACGTCGCGGGGAGCAAGTCCCTGCTGCGTCGCATGGGGCTCGAGGTCGGACTGCCTCGGCCACCGCGCCTGAAGCTGCCTCCTGACAGAGAGACCCACGCGGCAACGCTCGTCGAACGGTTCGCCCTGCGCGTCACGCATTCCTGAGGCAGGCGGCGATGGCTGGGGAGATGCCGCACGCCGATCGCACCGGTCCGACCATCAATTTCGAAGGTCGTATGCTTGGCTTCGACGAGGGGGACAGTCTCCTCGCGACCCTGGTGAAGCATGGCGCGGTCGCGCAGGGAACGCGATCGAACGGGAGGCCGCGCGGCGGCTATTGCGGCATCGGCGTCTGCCACGACTGCCTCGTGGTCGTCGATGGCAAGATCGGCCTGCGTGCCTGCACAACCTCCGCGTCCAGCGGCATGAAGGTCATCCGGCAGCACGATCCACCGGCGTTGCAGGAAGCGCGTGGGCCGATGCCGCACGGTGGCGTCCCGGCAACGCCGCAGGACGAGATCGTGCAGGAGCGGATCGACGCGCTGATCGTCGGCGCTGGCCCCGCCGGACTGGCGGCAGCGACCGAGCTCGCGCGGAACGGCGTGCCGGTGATCCTCCTCGACGAGCGCGAACCGGGCGGACAAGATCTTCGGCGGCTGATCGCGACCTCCGGACGCGTCTGCGGCCCCGACCGACATGCTCGCGAGACTGCAGCGGTCGTGGCCGAAGCGCGTCGCGCAGGCGTCGTAATCCGCGAGCGCAGCATGGTCTGGGGCGCCTTTCGAGAGGAGGGAGCCCTGGTGCTGGGCGTCTATCGCAACGGGCGCGCCAGCTACATCCGGCCGCGTCAGTTGATCATCGCGACCGGCGCCGTGGCGCGGGCGAGCCTGCTGCCTGGCTGGACGTTGCCCGGCGTGATCACCACCGGCGGCTGCCGGACGCTGCTACGCTCGCTCGGACAGGATCCTGGTCGACGCATCGTGGTAGCGGGGACCGGTCCGCTGAACCTGCAGCTTGCGAGCGAGCTCATCGAGGCCGGCGCGAAGCTGCTCGCCGTGGTCGAGGCCGCACCTGCACCCTGGCGGCGACCAGCCGCGGCAGCAAGGTTGCTGATGGCCGGCGCGGGCCAGGCATGGACCGGCCTGAGCCATCTGGCGGCGTTGCGCCAGGCCGGGGTGACGATGCTCTGGGAGCACCGGCTGGTCGCGGTCGAAGGTAGGCAAAAGGCGGAGCGGGCAGTCATCGCCGACCGCCATGGCAAACGCCGCGACTTCAGCGTGGACATCGTCTGCGTCGGCGAAGGCTACATGCCGGCGAACGAGCTGGCGCGCCTGCTCGGCTGCGCGCATCGCGTGACGGCTGGCCCTTTGCCAGGCCTCGTCGTTGAACAAGACGATGCCGGCGCGACATCGCAGCCCGATGTCTTCGTTATCGGTGCAGCGGCTGCCCCAGGCAGTGTCGGAATTGCCCGTGCGCAGGGCGAACTCGCCGCCCTGGAGGCTTCGAGGCGGCTGGGTCGCCGGAGCTTGACACCACGGTCTACGCTGGCCCGCCTGCGCCGCCACGAGCGGTTCCAGCGCGCGTCGTGCAGGCTGTTCGCGGCACCCGAGCCCGGCCTGACACGCGCGACCGGCGAGACCATCATCTGTCGGTGCGAGGGCATTTCACTCGACGCGCTTCGTCGTCAGGTAGCAGCTCGCAGCATCGTCGACGTCGCGACCCTGAAGCGGCTGACCCGCGCAGGCATGGGCCGATGCCAGGGACGCTATTGCGAGCCATGTCTGGCGGCGCTCGTCGGCGGTGTCGCGCAGGAAGCGGATTTCCTGGCGCCGCAGGTGCCGCTGCGTCCGCTGCCGGTCGCGGCCATCGGGGTGGAGAAGCCGGAATGGCGGGCGCACGCGCGAACCCCGCTACCTCGATCCTCAGCACCGGCTCTGCGCAGCGGGAGTGCCACGAACGAGGCGGAGATCGTCGTCATCGGCGGCGGCATCGTTGGGCTGTGCACGGCGCTGTTCCTGGCACGCAGCGGCAACGACGTCGTGGTCATCGAGCGAGGCCGGTCCAACGCCATGGCGTCCGGGGGCAACGCCGGCAGCCTGCATGCGCAGCTCCTGTCGTTCGACCACGACGATCGCGACGGAATGGCCATCTCGGCCGCCGCCAGGACGTTGCCGCTGCAACGCGATGCGATCGCGCTCTGGCGCGTCCTGGAGCGCGAACTCGACACGAACTTCGAGATGAAGCTGACCGGCGGCCTGATGGTGGCGGGAACCGGGCAAGATCTTGCCTTCCTCGCGAGCAAGATCCGGGTGGAGCAGCGACAGGGCATTGCCTGCGAGCTGATCGATGCCGACGCGCTGCGTGCGCTCGAGCCAGCCCTCCACCCCGGCCTGCTCGGCGCGTCGTATTGCCCGACAGAAGGCAAGATCAACCCGCTGGTGGCGAGTGACGCGATCGCCGGTGCGGTCGAGCAGGCGGGGGGTCGGATCATGCCGATGACCGGGGTGCGTGCGATCGAGCGGCGCGATGCCGGGTTCTGGCTCGAGACCACGAACGGCACGTGGCGCGCCGGCAAGGTCGTGAACGCGGCGGGAGCTTTCGCCGGCGCCGTCGGCACCATGCTGGGCGTTTCGGTCCCGGTGTTCGCAGCACCGCTGCAGATGATCGTCACGGAGCCGGTAGCCCCGTTGCTCGAATGCCTGGTCGCGCACGCCGGCCGACACCTTACCTTGAAGCAGACGACGAACGGCGCGATCCTGATCGGCGGCGGCTGGACCGCGGGGCTCGATCCCGTCCACCTGCATCCGAGGCCGCTGCGACGCAGCCTGGAAGGCAATCTCTGGGCGGCCCAGCACGTCTTGCCGGCGCTGGGCGCCGCTCACGTGGTCCGCAGCTGGGCGGCGATGAACATCGATATCGACGGTGCGCCGATCCTGGGCGAGCATCCGGCGGTTCCCGGCTTCTTCAACGCGGTGACCTCGAACGGCTATACGCTGGCACCGATCATCGGCCGTATCACGTGCGAGCTGATGATGCACGCCGAGACAGACCGTGATGTTGCAGGTTTTTCGGTGACGCGGTTCGACGCCTGAGACGCTGCTGAACCAGTCTCCGAGAGTCAGGCCGGGAATCCGGATCGTCTCCCCGTGGGCTTGATCAAGTCGTAGGGCGCCCGGGGCAGGAACCGTCCGTCGCCGGGACGGGCGGTGACGACACCGTCGCGCATCACGATCCGGCCGTTGCTGATCGTGCAGACGGGCCTTCCGGTCACCTCCCTGCCCTCGTAGGGAGTGTAATCGATCGCATGCCCGAGCTCGGCGTTCGTGATGGTCTTTTTGCCGGCCGGATCCCACAGCACCAGGTCGGCATCCGAGCCAGGTGCGATCGTTCCCTTGCGCGGATACAGCCCGAACAACCGCGCGGGGTTGGTCGCGGTCAGCGCCGCGAACGCGCTGAGGCTGATCCGGCCGGTTGCCACGCCCTCGCTGAAGAGCAGTGGCAGCCGGGTGGCCAGCCCGGGGATGCCGTTCGGGATCTGTGCGAAACTCGCCTGGTCGCCGTGCATCCGCTTGCCCTCGCCACCCTCGAAGAGGTAGCCGCAATGGTCCGACGACACCACGTCAAGTGTCCCAGCGCGAATGTCGTGCCAAAGTCCCTCGCGTGCTGCCTCGTCTCGTGGCGAAGGACTGCACATAAACTTGGCACCCTCGAGTCCTGGCCGATTCATATCCTCCGCGTCGAGCGTGAGATATTGCGGGCAGGTCTCCGCCCAGACCTTGATCCCGCGACGTTGGGCGCGCGCTATCTCTTCGGCGACTTCAGGAGCGGAAACGTGGAACACCTGGATCGGCTGGTCGACGAGCTCGGCGAGCGCGATCGCCCGGTACGTTGCCTCTCGCTCAACCACCACGGGCCGTGACCAGGCGTGGTAGCGGGGGGCCGACAATCCGGCGGCCAGCAGATCCGCCGTCCGCCAGGCGATGGCGTCGTAGTTTTCACAGTGAACCGATACCAGTGCGCCATGCTGTCGTGCGGCTGCCAAGACGCGAAGATATTGCAGATCCGTCAGCCGGAAGGGATCGTAGGTCAGAAAGACCTTCAGGCTGCGTATTCCCGACGCGATGATCTCCGGCACCTCGTCGTTCAGCACCGCATCGGACGGGTCTGTAATGATCTGGTGGAAGCTGTAGTCCATCATCGAGCGCGCCGCGCGCTGCCGGTATTGCTCCAGACGCGGCCGGATCGGCTCGCCCTTGAACTGCGGCGAGAAGCAGATCGCGGTCGTCGTGCCGCCGAGGAAGGCCGAATGACTGGCGCTCTCGAACGTCTCGCGGTGGATCGTGCCGTCCGCCTCCAGTTGCTCGATATGGCAATGCGAGTCCACTCCGCCGGGAAGCACCAGGAGCCCGACGGCATCGAGCGTCTCGCTGCCGGCCAAATCCTCCCCGAGGCAGACGATGCGCCCGGCCCGGATGCCGACATCGGCGCGGAACACGTCACCTGACGTGACGACCGTTCCTCCGCGTATGACAAGATCGAGCTGCATGCTTATCCCCTCGGAGCCTCGTCCGTCCCTGCGTGGTATACCGCTTGCATACCACAGAGCACAGTGCCCAACCCTGGCTGCGGGCGACCACGACGCGGCGCTGTCATGGAGAATACAATATGATCGTCCGTCGCCGAGTGGTATCCGCACGCAGCACGTTCATCGCCGGCGCAGCGATCCTGCCGATCATGCTCGCCCCTGCCGACGCGCAGACCCTGACGCCTGCGGCCAGTTCCGGTGCGCCGGCCGCAACACAGACCTCGGCCCAGACGCCGGCTGCGGTGAGCCCGGGCGCATCGCCTGCCGGATCATCCGACCAGGGCCAGACGGTCATCGTGACCGGAACCCGTGAGACAAACAAGAAGGCGCGAGACAGCACCAGCCCGATCGACATCGTCACCTCGGCATCGCTGCTATCCACCGGCCAGACCAACCTGACCAGCGCCCTGGCCATCGTCAACCCATCCATCTCGCTGCAGGCATTCGGCAGCGACGCCGGGGCGCTGACTGATGCGATACGCTTGCGCGGGCTCAATCCGGACCAGGTGCTTGTTCTGATCGACGGCAAGAGGCGTCATACGACTGCCAGTATCTACGCCGATTCCGGCCCCCAGGAGGGAACCACGCCCGTCGACCTCGACATGATACCGATGAGCATGGTGGACCATATCGAGGTGCTCCGGGACGGTGCCGCAGCACAGTACGGTTCCGACGCGATCGCCGGCGTCGTCAACATCATCCTGAAGAGCAGCCTCAGCGGCAGCGCCCAGGGAGAGACGGGAGCCACCGAGCAGGGCGACGGCTGGACCGGCACGCTGATGGTCGACAAGGGTGCAGCACTGGGATCGGACGGCTTCATCCATATCGGCGGCGACTTCATCCATGCCGACCGCACCAATCGCGGCCTCGTCGACGATCGCACCGGCAACCTCGACGACGAGGTTTATGGCAGCCCGGAACAGACGCGCGAGGATCTCGGGATCAACGCCATGAAGCCGCTCTTCGACGATGCGATCGAGCTCTACGGCAACCTCACGTACGCGCATCGGCATGACGAGGCGTTCGAGAATTTTCGCCTGCCGTCGCTGCTGCCGGAAGTCTACCCGGGCGGGTTCAGCCCCCTGGAAGTCAGCGAGGAGAACGACTACGCGACGACGCTGGGGATACGGGGAGACGGTATCCTCGGCATCCACTGGGATCTGAGCACCACCTGGGGCGCCGACCACATCAATATCGGCCAGAGAGACTCCGCCAATGTCAGCCTGTTCGAAGCGACCGGTTTCACGCCGATGACCTTCCGGCTACAGGCGTACAACCAGGCGCAGTGGACCAACAATCTCGACCTGACACGCGAAGTCCAGGTGCCGCTCATCTACTCGCCGCTTCACGTCGCCGTCGGCGTAGAGCATCGACTGGAAAACTACACGATCTATCCGGGATCACCGGACTCTTATTACGGCAGCGGCACCCAGGCCCTGGTCGGCACGTCTCCGCTCAGCGCCGGCGACTTCTACCGCGACGTCTATGCCGCCTATGGCGATCTCGAGACCCATGTGACGCGAGGCTGGGACGTCGATGTCGCCGGGCGCTTCGAGCACTATACCGACGCTGGGGACACGGAAACCGGGAAGATCGCAACACGCTACGACTTCAATCGGCGTGCTGCCGTGCGCGCGACGATCAGCACCGGCTTCCGGGCGCCCACTCTGGCCGAGGAGCATTTCTCGAACCTCGAGGTGTCACCGACCGGTGCCAGCGGTCAACTCGCGGTCGACTCCGTGGCGGCGCATCTGCTCGGCGCCGTCCCGCTCAAGCCCGAGCGTTCGACGAACATCAGCGGCGGCTTCGTGCTCGAGCCGATCGACCGGTTGCACGTGACCGTTGATGTCTACCAGATCAACATAAGGGACCGGATCATCGACGGTGGCAGTTATGGCGGCACCGAGGCGATCAACGCCCTGATCGCGCAGGGCATCCAGCTGCAGCCGGGCATCGATCCGACCGACGTCACGGCGCAGTACTTCTCCAATGGCGCCAGCACGCGCACGCAAGGGCTGGATCTGACTGCAGACTATCTGTCGTCGTTCGGGCCATACGGCCGCGTCGACTGGACGGTCGCCATGGATCTCAATCGCAGCACGCTGGACCATCTCTCCGACGACACCAACGGCAACCCCTTGCTCAACGCGCAGGGCATCAGCTACCTGACGAGGGCGACGCCGCGCAGCAAGATCATTCTGGGCGCGCACTGGCGGCTCGACAGGTTCGATGCTCTCGTCCGCGAAACCCGCTGGGGGCAGGTCACCGACGAGCTGACCTATGATTCCGGTCCGGATGCATTCTCCCTGACGAAGTTCATACCCTACACGGCCAAGCCGCGCTGGTTGACCGATCTCGAGCTCGGCTACCGGATCATTCAGCCGCTGCGGTTCGCCCTCGGCGCCACCGACGTGTTCAACACCCATCCCAGCCGGATCCCGCTGGCCGGCTCCTACCTGGGCGTCATGCCCTATGACGAGTTCATCCAGCAGATCGGGCAGAATGGCGGTTTCTACTATGCGCGGCTCGCCTACAGCTTCTGAGGCGGGCGAGGTGACGGCTGTGTGTCTGGCCTTGAAGCTCGACCAGCAGATTTTCCGCGAGCACGCCTTGTTGCAGGTGCCGTTCCTGCAGCGGCTGGTCCAGATGCCGTCGGACAATCCGCCAGGGGATTGTGTGCCACACGCAGAATTGGCCGCCGGACTGCTGCGCGATCTCGATTTCACGGTGCAAAGCCATCCCGTGCCGGCAGCGCTTGTGCGGCAGCACGGGATGCGTAGCGTGACGAACCTGATCGTCAGACACGTCTTCGGGGATGGAACCGGCCCGGTCCTGGCGCTGAACGCGCATGGCGACGTGGTGCCGCCGGGCGGCGGATGGAGCGCTGATCCGTATGGCGGCGAGATCCGCCAAGGCGTGCTCTATGGAAGAGGTGCGGCGGTCTCGAAATCCGATTTCGCGACGTATGCCTTCGCCTTGCGCAGCGTGATCGGCAGCGGCTTGCCGTTGAACGGCACCGCGGAGATCCACCTCACGTACGACGAGGAGACCGGCGGGCAGCTCGGCCCTGGCTGGCTGCTCGCCGAGGGCCTCACACGACCCGATTACGTCATCAGCGCCGGTTTCACCTACGGCATCATGGTGGCGCATAATGGCTGCCTGCAGCTTCAGGTACGGCTGACCGGCCGCGCCGCCCACGCCGCGTGGCCGGAGCTCGGCACCGACGTCCTGTTCGCGGCGAATCGTCTGCTGACGGCGCTGTATGCCTCGCGTGAGACGTTGCGGCAGCGTTCGTCGAACATCTCCGGCATCACGCACCCGACCCTGGTCATTGGCACCATGCATGCAGGGCTGGCTGTCAACGTGGTTCCGGAAGACGCCGTCATTCGGATCGACCGCCGCATCCTGCCGGAGGAGTCACCGCAGGCGGTCGAGCAGGAACTCCGCTCGATCATCGAAGCCGCCGTCCTGGGGGAGCCGCGCGTGAAGTGCGTGATCGAGCGGATCTTGCTGGCCGCGCCGCTGGTGCCGGACCCATCCCAGGACCGGCTGGTCGACGCGCTCCGGGGCGAGGCGGTGCGCGTCTTCGGCGAGGCGATCCCGGCGCTCGGGATGCCACTGTTCACGGATGCAAGGCTCTACAGTGCCGCGGGCGCGGCCACCGTTCTCTATGGCGCCGGTCCACGGGTCCTGGAGGAGGCCAACGGGCACCGCGCCGACGAGCACCTCCAGCTTCGCGACCTGTTGCGCGCGACCAGAGTCGTTGCGGGGACGATCTCCCATCTACTCGCGACCTGACGACCCGACTGCGATCGATCGGATGCTGCTCTACGCAACGAAGAGAAGATGGGCTTTGGGGTCCCGGCTTCAACGGGTCAAGGGCAGAGTCCTTGATTTCTCAGCGACCCGCTAGACGGCCCGTGAGGACGCTGCTTCCGCTCGAATGGAGCCGCTGATCGACGCAGCAACGCGATCGATGTTGGTTCCGTTGAGGCCAGCGATACAGAGCCGGCCATCAGGCACGGCATACACCGCATCCTCGCGGCGCATCCGCTCGATCTCCGGCCCGCCAAGACCGGAGTAGGAGAACAGCCCGCGCTGGCGCCGCATGAACTCGAAGCTGCGCGTGGGGTCATTGCGGTGCAACTGGTCCACCAGACGTTGACGCATCGTCCGAATGCGCTGCCGCATCCCTGCCAGCTCCGCGCGCCAATCGGCGGCCAAAGCGGCATCGTCCAGGATGGTCGCAGTCAGCATAGCGCCATGCGTCGGCGGCATCGAATAGCTGGCGCGAGCCAGCAGCCGGGCGTGGCCGAACGCCAGACGCGCGCCGTCCGGTTCCGGAGCGTGGACCACCAGCGCACCGACCCGCTCGCCATAGAGCGAGAACGATTTCGAAAAGGAGAGCGCGATCATTATCGTGAGGCCATGCGACGCCAGTAATCGGGCAGGCTGGGCATCGGTGACGAGGTCCTCGCCAAAGCCGAGATACGCCATGTCGAGGAACGGCAGCAGATCGCGCCGCACCAGTACGGCCGCCAACGCTTCCCACTGGGCGACATCAAGATCGACGCCCGTCGGATTATGGCAGCACCCGTGCAGCACCACGACGGAGCGACGCGGCAGCCGGGAGAGGTCGTCGATCAAGCCATCGAAGTCGAGACCGTGCGTCTTGGCATCGAAATAGCGATAGGATCGTATCTTGTACCCGAGGCGACGAAAGATCGGCACGTGGTTCGGCCAGCTCGGCGTGCTGATGGCCACCACCGGCGCGTCCAGAACCGCATGCAGAACCTCGCCGCCGAGAGCCAGCGCCCCGGTCCCGCCGATCGTCTGGATGGCCGCACAGGCCGCCGCAGCATCAGCATCGAACAGCAGCTTTGGCGCCAGCGCCCGCAGACGCTCGTGCCCTTCCATCGAGCCGTACACCCAAGGCCGGCCAGCCTGCATCAGACGCTCCGCGGCCGCCCGGACCGCGCGCATCAGCGGCACTCGCCCATCCTCATCGTAATACATGCCGATGCCGAGATTGACTTTGGCCTGACGTTCGTCTTCAGAGAATGCGATATTGGAAAGCAGGATCGGATCCGCGGGTGCGTCCGCCAGACGCAACAGCAACGGAGCGGTCGCCGCGCGAGGCAGGGTCTGCATCATGCTCGGATCTCGTTCTGATTGTAGCGCATGATCCGGCCGTGTCGTCCGTCGCGGTCATTCTCCAGCTCGTAGCAATCTCCTCCGACTTGAACGCCTCCGACGATCACCGCATCGATCTCGCACAGGTCCTGCTCCTCGAGCGCGAAGGAGAAGATGCCGAGATTATCTGCCAGATGACGGGTCGAAGTTGCGCCGACGATGCAGCCGGCGACCAGGGGCCGATCGAGAACCCAGCGGACCGCCACCGCCCCGATGCCGACCCCGTGGCGCTCGCCGATGCGCCCGAGCACGTGCAGCAACGACTGGAACCGTGACCAGCCGCCGTAGTCGTCGATGATCAACTTATACTTGGTCAGTGACCGATTCTCGAAAGGCTCCAGCGGTTCCGGCTTGTCGAGCCAGGCCTCGGAGAAGAACCCGCCGGCGAGCTGGCCATAGGTCAGGATGTGCATGCCGTGCCGGCGACAGAAGTCCACCATGCGAGTCTCGGGCCGGCGATCGAGCAGCGAGTACTGGACCTGGTTGGTCAGGAACAGGATTCCGGCGTCGATCAGGCAGGAAAGCTGCGGCACGCTGAAATTAGTGACGCCGAGATGCGCAATCTTCCCGCTCTCCTTCAGCTCGTTCAGGATCAGGGCTGCCTCGACCGCGCCTCGAACCGAGAAGTCCCACCAGAAGAACTGCACCAGATCGAGTCGGTCCGCTTTCAGGCGTGTCCGAGACCGATCGATGATGCGGGTGATGTACGCGCGGTCGATCGTCGAGAGCGCGTCCAGATCGGGCACGAACTTGGTCTGGATCTGGATCTTGTCGGCGAGTTCTGGATAGGCGCTCCGGAACTCGCCGATCAGGGCTTCCACGCCGGTATAATGGTCGGCGCAGTCGAAGGTCGTGACGCCTGCTTCGGCGAACTGCGCCATGTCGGAGATCGCCTGGCTGCGCTCGACATCGCCATGACCGCCGGCGAGCTGCCAACCTCCTTTCATGATCCGGGAGATGGAGTAGTCGGGCTCGAGCGCGATGCGCGGGACGGTCATGCAGTTCCTTGGTCGGTGTGTTCGGTCCCGCCAGCAGCGCAGGTCAGCTTCACGGCGGTCGTCTCGTCGTGGCGGAAGCGGCGGGTTCCGATCCGCGTGATCCGCAGCCGGGACGGGCAATTGGGATCCGGACAAGCCACCTCCGCATCAGTGGTCATCCAGTCATCGGAAGCCACCGGACGCTGCTTTGCCGGCAACAAGGGCAAGACCGACGCCAGGGAATAGAGGCTGAACGGCATGTCCTCACGGAAATGCAGGAGTTCCCCGCGAACTTCGAAGAAATCTCCGACCCTGTTCCCGCACCAGAGCCGGGCGCCTTCCGGAGCCTGAACCTCGACCCTCAGATCGAACAGGTCGAAGGCGCCGTCCGACGGGTCTTTGTCCGGAGCCAGCATCGCGGCAGTTTCCTGTTGCTGCTCATCTATGCACGGTTCGCCATTCGTGATCAAACATAAAAGATCAGGACAACGGACTCCGGTCGACGTCAGCCGGCCGAACCTTTCAGGCCGGTCAAAGCTAGATCGAAGGAGAGATCAACGTCGCCCTCCAGTGCTGCGACGGCAGCATCGTCGTCGCGGCGTTTCAGCGCCTCGATCATGCGGCGGTGGAAGCGGAGCCCCTGCGAGGCGCTCTTGTCGCTGACGAACGTCGCATGTCTCAGGTAGGGACCAAACTGCAGCCACAGGCTCTCGATGATCGGGATCAGCACCTCAGATCCCGAGAGCCGGTAGATCGTGAAGTGGAACTTCGTGTTCGCCTCGACCGCCTCCAGCGTCGCGTCGCGTTCGGCGAGAGAAATCTGTCGCTTGACCATGCCGGCCAGCACGGCATCTTCCTTCGACGTCATGTTGCCGCAGGCCAGGCGAACCGCCAGCCCTTCGACCGACTTGCGAACTCTGCGCAGATCGTCGATCCGCTCCTGCGATAGTACCGGCACGATGATCGACCGGTTCGGTTCATTGCTGAGTGCGCGCTCGGCGACGAGCCGGCTCAACGCCTCACGGACCGGCATCGCGCTGGTGCCATACGCTTCGGCGAGCTCCATCAGCTTCAGCACCTGTCGCGGCCGGAAGAAGCCGCAAATCAGTCGGTGGCGGAGGTCAGCGTAGACGCGCTCCTGCACCGTCTCGCGTTTGACGGGAGCCACGCCCAATTCCGCGATCGCCACCATACGAGCCTGCTCCTGCCCACCGGACGTCTTCAATTCTATGTTTAGTCTCACCATCTCCTGCAGCCTATACGGGTCGAGCCGGGTGGGGCGCTGCCTTGGAGGCGAAGTTGCGGCGTGCGAGCAGCTCGTTCCTCACGCTCGGCTGCGGCCAGGCCAGCGTCCACTGGAACGGGTTTCGCCTCCGCCGGCCCTCCTGCCCATCCGCCTGAGCGACCCACTTGCGGATCGCCTGGGCGAACGGTTCGAACTCACGAGCCAGATCGGCCGGGTCTCGCTCGGCTCGAACCAGTTTGATCATCTGGCGCCGGAACTCCGGTGCATGGGGAGGACGGGAGGGCTTCCCCAACGAAGCCGCGATCACGCGCCTGATCGGCCTCCTGCTGCTGGAGCAGGACGAGCGGCCCGTGCAGCGTGCGCGCTTGCGAAGCCGCAGCCTCGGCGCCGACACGTCCGTTGCGACGAGGTTTTCCAGCTGTAATTACGAAGCTGTGAACAGAGAAAACATTTACCCAATTTGTTTTTCCTATCAACGTGCCTCCAACCCGCTCTGTAGGACGAAGCGGCTGGATTGGGGAACGACCGCGATCACCATTCATGATGTCGCCCGTGAAGCCGGCGTCAGCATCGCTACCGTCTCGAAAGCGGTGAATGGCAAGGGCAGGATGCGTCCGACGACTCGCGCCCATGTACTCCGAGTGGCGGAACGCCTCGGCTTCCGGCCGAACGACTTGGCGCTGAGCCTGCGCCGGCGGCGTTCCTATACCGTGGGGCTGCTCTCGAATGACATCTACGGTCGTTTTGCCCTGCCGATCCTCGGCGGCGTCGAAGAGGCGCTCGCTGCCCGGCATACCTCGGTATTCCTGTGCAATGCTGCTGACGACCCAGATACCGAAGCCCGTCATCTCACCTCGTTGCTGCGCAAACGCGTCGACGGGCTGATATTCACCGCGCGACGCGTCGACAGCCTCTTCCCCGCCGAGCGGACGAAGCAGGACATCCCGGTCGTTCATGCCAACCTTGAGTCGCGTCTGGATCGCCCGGCGCTGCTCGCCGATGATCGTGCCGGTGCACGGATCGGCACCACCCACCTCGTGAAGCTCGGGCGGCGGCGGATCGCTCATGTGTCGGGGCCGCATAGTTTTGCGGCGGTCCGCCTGCGACAGGCGGGATTTGAGGACGCGCTCCACGCAGCCGGCTTGACCTCTGCGGCCACTCTCTTCGCCGAGTGGAGCGAGCGTTCCGGCTGGGACGCGGTCGACCGGCTGTTCAGCGGGGTGCTGCCCGACCAGCGCCCCGATGCGATCTTCTGCGGCAGCGATCAAATCGGGCGTGGTGTCGTCGATGCGCTGCGCCACCATGGGCTCGCAGTGCCGGCGGACGTCGCTATCGTTGGGTTCGACAACTGGGAAGTACTCGCTTCCGCCACCCAGCCCGCGCTTACCACGGTTGATCCGTGCCTCAAGGCGCTGGGCATCCTTGCCGGCGAGACGCTGATGGGCATGATCGACGGCGCCGCGGAACCGCCCGGCCCGCGCCTGCTGCCCTGCCGGCTGACGGTGCGAAACTCGTGCGGCGCGACGGCGTGATGCGGCAAACCGCGAACCGGGGTCTCCTGCGTGCGGCTCTCGTACTCCTGCTCGCTGCGGCATCCGGACCCATCGCCACTCCGGCAGCTCGGGCGGAGAGCTTCACGCTCTGGGCGCGAAGCGACGACGCCAACTTCATACCTCCACTGGTCGCCGAGTACAATCGCACCCACGCCGACCAGGTGCATCCGTCGCTGATCGTCGCGCAGCAGCTCGTGCAGAAATTCGCCGCCGCACTGGCCGGGGGCACCGCACCAGACGCGCTGTCGCTCGATCTCGTATACGTACCCGCCTTTGCTTCCGCGGGCGTGCTGCTCGATATCGGCGACTGGGCGGGGAGGCTGCCTTATCGCGATCATCTACCCCGAACCCATCTCCAACAGGGTCTGTATCAGGGCCGCACCTACGGGATGCCGTTCTCTGCCGAGGGCTCGATCCTGCTCTACAACAAGGCGCTGTTCCGGCAGGCCGGCCTCGATCCCCAGCGTCCGCCGCAGGATTGGGCGTCGCTGCTGGCCGATGCGGAGCGAGTGCACAGGCTCGGCCGCGACATCCACGGCTTCTTCTTCTCCAGCGGCTGCGGCGGCTGTCAGGCGTTCGAGTTCACCCCGTTCGTGTGGGCAAGCGGCGGCGACGTGCTCGACAAGGACGGCAACCACGTCACCGTCGACACCCCGATCATGCGCCGCGCGGTGCAGCTCTACCGCGACCTGGTGACCAAGGGTGGAGTGCCGCCCGCAGCGCGGGTCGACAACGGCGGATACGGCGTGACTGGCTTCGCCACGGGCAAGGTGGCGATGGAGAATCTGGGCGCGTTCGCCGTCGGCATCCTCGATGCGAAGTATCCCCACCTCGACTACGGTATCGCACCGATCCCGGGCGAGCATGGCGGCCACTCCTCATTCGCCGGTGGAGACGACATCGTCCTCACCCGCACTACGCGCCACGCAGCCGCCGTCGAGCGCTTCATCGAATGGAGCTACACGCCGGTAGCCCAGCGTCTGCTCGCGGCGCACGGCAGCCTGCCCGTTCGCCTTGATCTCGCGACGGCGGCGCTGGCCGGACTCGATCCACGGCTGGCGATCTCCGAACAGGGCGTCATGGAAGGCCACACCCCTTACAGCACCGTGTTCAACGACTTGTTCAACAACAGCAACGGTCCGTGGACGGCCATGCTCGGCCGCGCGATCTTTGAGCCCGCCCCGGAACGGGCGCTGCAGCGAGGGCAGAGCGAGATGCAGCAGATCATTGACCGCAACAGGCCGGACGAATGAGTGCCGTCTCCGATGATGCGTCCGCGACCACCGCGCGGGTCGCCCATGCCGACCTGCGGTCTCGCCCCCGCCTGCCCATGCCGGAATGGCTCGCTGGCCTGCTGTTCATAACCCCCGGGTTGATTTTGATCACGCTGTTCTTCCTGCTGCCGTTCGTCATGACGCTGTGGATGTCGCTGCACGCGTGGCCGCTGCTCGGGCATCCGCATTTCGTCGGACTGCGCAATTACGGGGCCATGCTGCGCGATCAGGCGTTCTGGCACGACATGGCATTCACCATCGAATATACCGTCGTCGTCACGGTGGCGCTCTTTGGCCTCGCCTTCCCGCTTGCCCTGTTCGTCGCGAGACCACGACGCGGCATCGGTATCCTGAGGACCGCCTACTTCCTTCCGGCGGTGATCGGCCTGCCTTCGGCGAGCCTGCTCTGGGTTTGGCTGCTCAACGACGATAGCGGCCTGATCTCGCCTCTCGCCGAGCGCCTGCATCTGGCGGCGGGACCGCTCGCGGTGCTCACCAGTGCCAACCTCACCTTCCTCGCCATCGTCGTCATGGTGACGTGGAAGATGACTGGCTTCACCATGATGATGCTGTTGCCGGGCCTCCAGGCGATCTCCGGCGAGATCAACGAGGCCGCAAGCATGGACGGAGCCAGCGGATGGCAACGTGTCCGCTTCATTACCTTGCCGCTGCTGCGCCCGACACTGGCGATGGCGCTGCTGGTTTCGATCACCGGATCGATGCTGGCCTTCGACCAGTTTTACATCATCAACAACGGCGGCCCCGAGAATGCGACCATGACCGCGGTCTACCGCATCTTCAACACGTCGTTCGTCTCGTTCCACCTTGGCTACGGCGCCACCCTGTCGGTGGCGCTCCTCCTGTTGCTTGTATTGGTCAATCTCGCGCAGGTCATGCTGCTGCGCACGCGCGGAGAATGAGCATGCGTGCCGGCGCCGCATCCAGCAGCCTCCGCCACGGCGGCGGCGCGCTGCTCGCCCTGCTGTTCGTGGCTCCCATCGCCTGGACCGCTCTGTCCTCGCTCAAGCCCGCTGAAGAGGCGGCGCAGCCACCACTGCCGCCCTGGCCCACCACGCATCCCTCATTCGCGACGTATCGCGCCCTGAACGGGTTCGGCGCCGGCATCTGGCAGCATCTCGCCAACAGCTTGGCGGTATCGTTGATGACGGTAGCCCTTACCTGCAGCATCGGCGTGCTGTCTGGCTACGGCTTCTCGCGATGCCGTTTTCCGTTCCGTGAGACGCTCTTCGCACTCACGCTGTCCACCATCATGATCCCATTCCAGTCGATCCTGACACCACTGTTCGTGGTGCTCAGCCAGATCGGGCTGACCAACAGCCTCTTCGGACTTGCTCTCGTCTACGCGACGCTGCAGATACCGTTCTCGGTGTTCATGATGCGCAACGCCTTCGATGCGGTGCCACGCGAGGTCGAGGACGCCGCTCGCATGGATGGCTGCGGCCGGCTCGGCATGCTGGCGCTGGTGATGTTGCCGCTGGTCCGGCCAAGCGTGATCACCGTGGGCATCTTCGCCTTCCTCGCTTCGTGGAACGAGTTCATCGCGGCACTCGTGCTGCTGACCGACAACGACAAATACACGCTCCCCCTGCTGATGAGCGCGCTGCGAAGTGGCAGCTACGGCTCGATCGACTGGGGCGCCGTGCAGGCGGGCGTCACCGTGATGATGCTGCCCTGCCTGCTCATCTTTCTGGGCCTCCAGCGCTTTTACGTCCGCGGGCTCACGGCGGGCAGCGTGAAATAATCTGGGGCCACGCCCTCTTCATTCCAGCGAAGGAGCTCGACCATGGCGCAGTCCATGTCCGCCGCGCGCGCCGCCCGCTCCAAGGCGCGATTTGTGCCACCCCCGGTGCCCGCGGTGACGATGAATGGTTTTTGGGGCGAGCGCATCGAGACGATACGCACAGTAACCGCGCCGAGCTTGCGCCGCCGCTGCGAGGAAGCCGGTATGCTTGAGCAGGTCGATGTCAGGCTTCCTGTGCCCCCGCTGCGGATACCGTTCCAGAGCGGCGGTCTGGTGACGACGCAGATGTTCTGGGACTCCGATCTCGCCAAGACCATCGAGACTGCTGCCTATTGCCTTATCCGGACGCCGGATCCCGCGCTTGAGGCGAGCACGGACGAGCTGATCGAACTCTACGGTGCGCTTCAGGGGGAGGACGGCTACTGCAATTCCTGGTACATCCGCATGCAGCCTGGCCTGCGCTGGACCAACATGCGTGACTGTCATGAGCTGTACTGCGCGGGCCACCTCATCGAGGCAGCGGTGGCCTATTACGAGGCAACCGGCAAGCGCCGCCTGCTCGACATCCTGAGCCGTTACGTCGCCCATATCGCCACCGTGATCGGCAACGGTGACGGGCAGAAACCCGGTTATCCCGGCCACCAGGAGATCGAACTGGCGCTGATCAAGCTATATCGTATCACCAATGATCCGGCGCATTTGGCACTCGCCCGCTACTTCATCGACCAACGCGGGACGGAGCCGAAATACTTTCCTATCGAAGCGGAAGCGCGTAACGAGGAACCGGGCGCCTGGGCTCACACCACGGCGGAGTACAACCAGTGGCACGCACCGGTGCGCGAGCAGGACAAGGTGGTCGGTCACGCGGTTCGCGCGATGTACATGTATGCCGGCATGGCGGATATCGCCGCCGAGCAGGCTGACCGGACGCTGCAGGATGCGCTCGAGCGGCTCTGGGACGATCTCACCAGCAAACGCCTCTACGTCACCGGCGGCATGGGTCCATCCGAACACAATGAAGGCTTCACCGAGGATTACGACCTGCCCAACGAGAACGCCTACGCCGAGACCTGCGCTGCGGTTGGGCTAGTGTTCTGGGCCCAGCGCATGCTCGGATTGTCGCTCGACAGGCGCTACGGGGACACGATGGAACTCGCGCTCTACAACGGCGTGTTGTCCGGCCTGTCGCGTGATGGAGCACACTTCTTCTACGACAACCCGCTAGAGAGCCGCGGTGATCATCATCGTTGGAGCTGGCACCGCTGCCCGTGCTGTCCGCCCAACGTCGCGCGCTTGCTCGCGTCGCTTGGCAGCTACGCCTACGGCGAGGGACATAACGAGCTCGCAGTGCATCTGTATGGCAGTAGCGAGGCGCGGCTCTCGGTACTGGCCGGCGCCGTGACGCTCACCCAACATACGGACTATCCATGGGACGATCGGATCGAGATCACGGTCACCGCGGAGGGACCGCGGCGCTTCGCCCTGCTGCTGCGGATCCCAGGCTGGTGCCGGACACCCGAGCTTTCGATCAACGGCGAGAAGCGGGACGCCATAGCGGATCTTGACCATGGTTATGTGCGGGTCGAGCGGGAGTGGCAGAGCGGCGACCAAGTCTTGCTGACGCTGCCGATGCTGCCGCAGCGGCTGTATGCCCATCCAAGTGTGCGTGCCGACGCCGGTAGCGTGGCATTAAGACGTGGTCCACTGGTCTATTGCATCGAGGGCATAGACAACGGTGAAGACCTGCATCGGCTGTCGCTACCACCTGGCAGCCAGATCGAGGCGAAGTTCGAACCCGGACTGCTCGGCGGCGTCACAACGCTGCAGGTAGGAGGACGGCGTGACGTGATCGATGACTGGTCAGACACGATCTATCGCGATACGCAACCCGATGCCCAGCCCGCCATCATTACTGCGATTCCCTATTACCTTTGGGATAACCGTGAGCCTGGCGAGATGCGGGTATGGCTGCGAGCCTCGCCGCAGGAAGCGGCATGATTGGATCTGACAGCGCGGACGAGGCGATCGAGGATGGCGTTCGCGATGGTCGGGTCGCCGATGATCTGGTGGCAGTGGTCGAGCCCTACGCATCTTATCGCGCACGCACCGAGGCAAGGACGAGCGTGGTGTCGACTACGTCAAGCACAACGCCATCGCCGAACGGTACTTTGCCTGCTTGGGCGCGCTGTCGGCGCATCTAGCCTGGTGGATGCGCGAAGTGGCGGACATGCGGGTGCACGGCACGATCGGCGAAGCGCCGATGCCACCATCGAGTTGCTCCGACCCTTGGCTGAATACGAGCAGGCTGCGGGCACCTGCTCCGAAGGCAGTCAGGCAAACGCAGGGGGCAGCTTGGCGCCAGATCAGCGAATTGCTGGGAAACTTCACGACAACCGAGTGCGCCAACTCAGGAGACGCTGCCAGTAGCGTCGTCCCGCTCTAACTGTCTCATTCATTGGCCAATACAACTCTAAGGGCGCTGCTGCGGTAGCTCGTATATGGAGTGGACGTAGCGCAACCTAGAGGATGTTGTCTGGCGACGGATGGCTCTCGATATCGAGTTCCGCTCAGGTTCTGAATCTTGGATGAAGGGCGCAGTGCCGGTGCTGCATACGTTGGTTGGTTCCGAGTCCGCCACCTTGATGTAATAAAGACAGGCTGCTTCACCTGTGAGGAGTCATGCCGCTGCCTACGTGAGACAAGATAGCGAGCCAAGCCGGGGCGCTGAGGATCAGCGCGTAGCGGAATAGCTCGTCATCCCGCCACGCGACTGCGAATGCGTCCTGCAGCCGGGTCAGCAGCGGCCTGCCAAGTTTGATTTCCTTTTCGTCTGACTTCCCGTGGACTGGAGATGACCCTGCCCCCTATGTGCCCTCGTTCATAAGCAGAATCCTATGTCCGTATGCCGCTGGTCGCGGCGGGGTGCAAAGGCTGCTGGTGTGAGCCCGTTCAGGCTCGTGTGTGGGCGGGTGTGGTTGTAGTCGATCCTCCATGCCTCGATGATCCGGCGTGCCGCGGCCAGGGTTCTGAACAGGTGCTCGTTCAGGCATTCGTCGCGAAACCGCCCGTTGAAGCTCTCCACGAACCCGTTCTGCTGCGGCTTGCCGGGCGCGATGTAGTGCCACAGCACGCCGCGCTCCTCATGCCAGCGCAGGATCGCGTGCGATGTCAGCTCGGTGCCGTTGTCGCTGACAATCATCGCCGGGAAACACTGCTGTTCGGTAATCCGGTCCAGTTCGCGTCCGACCCACAGCCCGGACAGAGATGTGTCGACCACCAGGGCGAGACACTTGCGGGTGTAATCGTCCACCACCGCCAGCACCCGGAACCGGCGGCCGCTGTTGAGGGCGTCAGAGACGAAGTCGAGCGACCAGCGTCGGTTCGGCGCCTCCGGCAGGACCATCGGCGAGCGCGTGCCCAGTGCCCGCTTCCGGCCGCCTCGCTTGCGCACGCAAGCTTCTCCTGGCGGTAGAGCCGGAACAGCTTCTTGTGGTTCAGCATGATGCCCTCGCGCGCCAGCAGAATATGCAGCCGCCGGTAGCCGAACCGACGCCGCTCGGCCGCCAACACCCGCAGCCGCTGCCGCACCGCCATGTCGTCCGGCCTGCAGCTGGCATAGCGGAACGTCTTCGGCTCCATGCCGACAAGCTCGCAAGCTCGCCGCTGCGAGTTGTCCCTTTGATCCATCGCCCAGGTCACGGCAGCGCGCCGGGCGCCGGGCGTCAGCAGTTTTTTGCCAGCAGATCTTTCAGCGTCGATACGTCCAGCATCGACTCAGCCAGCAGCTTCTTGAGCTTGGCGTTCTCGTCCTCGAGCGCCTTGAGCCGTTTCGCCTCGGACACCTCCATGCCGCCATACTTCGAGCGCCACGTGTAGAACGTCGCGTCGCTGATGCCGTGCTTGCGGCAGAGGTCGGCTACCGCCGCCCTGGCCTGGTGCTCCTTGAGCACCCCGATGACCTGCTCCTGCGTGAACCTTGATCGCTTCATCATCCGTCTCCTGGCGACGGGTTCCAGCTCAGACTGAGGGCTTCCCAAGGGGCAAGGTCAGGTCGTATGTCAAATCGTCGGGTATGTCAGGCGTTCCGTATCGCGAGGTTGATGTCCGTAGCCTCGATCGTGTGAAGGATCTCGGTGCGGCTCTGAAGCTGCATGACCTGCCCGGCATGGGCTTCACGGGTGCGCTCCCAGAATACCCGGACGTCTCGTCCATTGCCGAAACGCGCTCCACCCTGTCGCAGCATCTGCCGGCATGCTGCTGACAACGCGGCCATGCCATCCTCACGGATCCGGAAGCCGTCAGCCTGCGCCTAGTTCCAGAAGATGTGCGACAACTCGTTCTCAGAGTAGTTTGGAAAGGTGATGGTGCGCGTGAAGCGTGAGCGTAGCCCGGGATTGGCATTCAGGAACCGCTTTATCTCACCGGTATAGCCGGCATCGATGACGCAGAGACGATCACGCTTGTCCTCCATCAGCTTGAGCAAGGTGTCGATTGCTTTCCCACCGAAGTCGCAGCCGGCACCCTTAGGAGCCAGGGTGTAGGCCTCGTCGATGAAAAGCACTCCGTTCATCGCCTTGGCGACTAGTTCCTGCACCTTGGGTGCGGTCTGCCTGATATAGCCGGCGACAAGTGCGGCGCGATCTGCCTCCACCATGTGGCCACGACGCAGATAACCGTACTCGTGCAGGATCTCGCCCATCAGGCGAGCGACCGTGGTCTTGCCCGTGCCGGGATTACCGAGGAACACGCAGTGCAGCACCGGTATGGTGGTGCGATGGCCATGCTGGTGCGCTCGCATTCGACCTGGAGCCGGTCGACCAGCCGTCGGATCTCCTGCTTGACCTCGCGCAGACCGATCATGGCGTCGAGTTGCTCGAGTGCTGCAGGCCGACGCGGTGGCATCGCAGGCGCAGGCTGGCAGAAGGGCGAAAGTGAACGGGATTCTGCTGGCCGGAACGGCGTCACGGTCTCAACCGGTGGCCTTATGACGTCGCGCCTCTCGCTTCCTGCTCTAGCCGCTGCGCATCGACTTGGCGCTGCCGCTCTATCCAGTCCTTCGCGGTGATCCGGCCATACTCGACCGCGCGTCTCGCATATCATGTCGGCGCCGGCGGCCCTGTCACCGTGACCCGGTGCAGCCGCAGACCGGCGAACAGCAACGACAGCGGCGCAATTATCCACGCCAGCGTCTGGAAGATGGATATGAAGAGGCTGAGCGCTAGAGCGGAATCCGATCGGTCTGGTTCATACCCGGCGGCGGTGAAGTAGTTGGCGCAGTCTTGCGGCGTGAAGGTCAGCAGGGCGTCGCGGATGACATCCCGCAGGTCGTCGATGGTTCGAGCGGCGGCTTTTCGCAAGAATGCCTTGAGCTTCGAGAAGGCGTTCTCGATCGGGTTGAAGTCGGGCGAGTAGGGGGGCAGGTAGCGCAGGGACGCGCCTGCGGCTTCGATCGCGCGCCGCACCTGCTGGCCTTGATGCGCGGGCAGATTGTCCATGATGACCGTGTCGCCGCGGGCCAGCGTGGGGACGAGCACCTGTTCGATGTAGGCCTGGAAGGCAAGGCGGTTCATCGGCCCGTCGAGGACCATGGGTGCGGTCATGCCATCCATCCGGAGCGCCCCGGTGAAGGTTGTCGTCTTCCAGTGCCCGTGTGGCACCGCGGCACGGCAACGCTCTCCCCGGAGGGCACGTCCTCGCAGCCTGGCCATCTTGGTCGAGGCACCGGTCTCGTCGATGAAGACCAGGCGCCGTGGGTCGAGGTCAGGCTGGTCTGCGAACCAGGCCCGGCGCCGGGCTGCGATGTCGGGCCGATCCTGCTCGGCTGCGTGCGCTGTTTTTTTGAAGGTCATGCCGTGACGATCAAGGCAGCGCCACACGGTGCTGGCCCCAAACGAGGCTTCATGCTCGCTTCGCAGCAACTCGGCCAGCTCGAACAGGCTGATGTCCTTCTGCGCCGCAACAGCCGCCAGGATCACGCCGCTGAACGCCTCAATGCGACGTGAGCGTGTGTCACCGCCCTGCGGCTTGGCCGCGACGGTGCCGGTCGTGTTGACGGCTGCCACCCAGCGCACGGCACTCGCGGCAGATACACCGACGCGCTCTGCCGCCCGACGCCGGGAGAGGCCTGCCGATACCGCGGCAACCAGCCGAGAACGAAGGTCGGTGGACAGTGGCTTTCCCATGCATGCTGGCCTCCTGCCCGGCCTGCATGGTGAATCACATCTCACCCGCGTCGGGGAATCCCAACGATCCAGATCGAACGGTTTCCGCTCTAGCAGCCAAGAAGAACCGTGAACACCCAGGCCAGAGGCGACTTCATCATCGAGCTGTCTCCCTTGTGTCCCTGCGAAAGCAACTGAAGCCGTACGACAAGGCAAGTTTCTAGTGGCGACTATGCTGGCTTCGTTTTTTGTGAACAGGTTGATCAGAATCGCCAAGCTGCCGCCGGCCAAGGACGTCGACGACTTCGCCTTTGACGGCACGCCCATCAACCAAGCCCTGATGCGCGACTTGGCTGGCGGCGAGTTCCTGGCGCATCAGCGCAACGTCGTCCTTGTCGGCGGCACCGGCACCGGCACCGGCACCGGCAAGACCTACCTTGCGATTGCCATCGCACGCACCTGCATCCGCGACGGCGCCCGTGGCCGGTTCTTCAACGTCGTCGACCTGATGAACCGGCTCGAGGCAGAGATCCGCTCCGGCCGCCAGGGCCGGATGGCGGGCTATCTCTGCCGCATGGACTTCGTGGTGCTGGACGAGCTCGGCTACTTGCCTTTTGCCCAGTCAGGCGGCCAGCTGCTGTTCCACCTAGTCAGCCGCCTCTATGAGTAGACCTCGGTGATCATCACCACCAACCTGGCCTTTGGCGAGTGGCGCAGCATGTTCGGCGACGCTGAGATGACCACCGCCCTGCTCGACCGCCTGACGCATCAGTGCGAGATCGTCGAGATCAGTAACGAGATCTGGCGGTTCAAGAACCGGCCTGGTGCATTTCACTTGAACTTTGCATCGCCTCGATGAACTCGTAGCCTTGCCTCTGATGTTCAGCACTCGAGTGGAGAAGCACAACTAAGGAGGAGGGCGCCTCACCGATGGTCTGTCCGCGCCACAGGACCGACGTACCACCAGTTCGGTGTCGACGTGCGTCGGGCTGTCAGGATCAGGCTCGCTGCCGAGCAAGCGGAACAGCTGCTGAGCTGCGAGCTCCCCCTGCCGAATGGCTGGCACGCGAACGGTAGTAAGCGGCGGCTGCATGTAAGCGGCGAAAGGCAGATCGTCGAAGCCGACCACCGCGACATCCTCGGGGACCCTCAACCCGCGCGATATGATCGCGGCGATGGCGCCCAACACCAGCGTGTCGTTGGCGGCGAAGATCGCGAAAGGCAGCTTGTTTTGGCCGAGGATCTCGTCCATCGCCTTGAAGCCGCTTTCGGCGCTAAAATCGCCGTCTGCCAGCAACGAAGCCTCGACCTCCAAGCCGAGATCGGCCAGCGCGACGTGATATGCGCGTATCCTCGCGTTGGTCGCGATCGGACTGGGAGAAGACATCGCGATATGGCCGATCCGGCGATGTCCGAGTGCCGCGAGATGCCCAAGTATCTCGCGACCGCGACGCGAGTGCGAAAATTGACCGACATCTCGCGCGGATGCCGAATCGAGCCGACCAGCACGACCGGAAAGGCGCTGTCGACCAGATCGTGCAGCGGACGATCATCCACGTCAGGATTAAGCACGATCAGACCGTCGATGCGTCTGCTGCCAACGAGATCGAGGTAGGCCGCCGGCCGCTTGCGATCGTCCACGGTCTCCAGGAGTGCGCGGTGACCGCGCACATGCGCGACGCGGGCGATTCCCAGCAGCAGCTGCGGGGTGAACGCATCGACCGGCGGGAGGCCGCTGTCACCGATGATGAGGCCGACCGTCTCCGACTAGCCCCGCACCAGCATGGGTGCCGCTGAACTGGGCGTATAGCCGAGGCTCGCAGCAGCTTCCATGACGCGCTGACGAGTCGCCGCGGGAAATGTGCCGTTGGTGGACCCATTCAGGATCATCGAAACCTTGGTGCGCGACACCCCGGCCCGCTCGGCGAGCTGACGGCTACCAACGCGCCGTGTCAAGAGGCGGCGCGGATCGTATCGCACCGGCACGCTCGATGCGAGGCAGAGTATGGCTGTTGCCATCGAACAGGAAGGAGTCTCGACCGGAAACGACCCAATTCGATCGTGGTCCCGAGGACGAGATAGCAGGCGCCTGAAATCCTAGCGGTAACGGTCGTGTCGGCATCCATCACGACGTAGACGAAGCTCTCCGCTCCCGTCTGCTCGACGATCGCCACCCGACCGGAAATGTCGCCCTGTGTCGCGATCATCAGATGTTCCAGCCTCACGCCGAGCGTGAAAGGGGTCCCGGGACTTAATCCCGGCAACCGGCGTCGACTGCCATGTGCTGTCCGTAATCAAGGCATACCACCGCCCGGACATCTGTCGCACCGACGAGACGGCCAGCCAGGAAATTCATCTTCGGGCTGCCGATGAAGCCCGCCACGAAGCGGTTTGCGGCGTGATGGTAGAGCTCGAGCGGTCAGCCGAACTGCTGCACCCGTCCGCCGTCGAGCACAACGATACGGTCCGCCAGGGTCATCGCCTCGATCTGATTGTGCGTCACATAGATCATGGTCGCACCGAGATCATGGTGCAGCCTCGCCAGCTCGATGCGAGTAGCACCTCGCAACTCCGCGTCAAGATTGGACAACGGCTCGTCGAGCAGGAAAACGTCCGGCTCGCAGACGAGCGCGTGACCGATGGCCACCCGCTGCCGTTGACCTTCGGATAACGCACGTGGCTTACGGTCGAGGAGGGTCTGGACGCGCAGGACGGTAGCCACGGCATCGATCCGGCGCCGGCACTCGGGCTTCAGTACCCTCTGCACCGTGAACACGAATCGCATGTTCTCCTCAACGGTCATATACGGGAGATGTCCACGAGCACGGGAACGGTACGCAGTGCCCGCATGATGCCGCCGATGCCGAGCGTATCAGCGATCGTCTGGGGAAGACCGAACCGCTTCGGGACCTCGAAATTGGTGACGGTACACGGCTTGTAGCCGCCGATCTGGATCATATTGAGCACGAAGTCGGCACCATCGAGGGCCTCGCGCGGTCGGTGGTGACGGTGATCATCGGCTTCGCGCCCAGCGTCTCCGCCACTCGGCCGGCGACGCGGCTCGACGTATTCAGGCGCTCCATGTCGATGTCGTGGAGCGGGATTCGGCTCTGTGCCAGTTCCGGGTAGGAGAGGATATCGCCGAGCAGAGTCTTGGCAAACACGGTGCTGTCGGCGCCAATCAAGGTGATTCTAGGATTCGCATAGTCTTGTTCTTCTCATAACTTGCTCATAGGTCAGTCAAAAGAGCGTTTACCGCATCGTTCCCCTGTCGCAGCGCGGGCGCCGCCTTGCTGCGACCGAGAAAGATGTTGTCCATCGTCGGTTCCATCGTGCTCAGTATCTCCGATGCGTGGTCGGCAACGGGAATTGCGAACGTTACGCCCGGCTTAGCCTCGGATATGAACGATGAGACATCGATTCCATCCTTATCCATCACCGCTCGACTGGTTCGCGTAACTGTCGCGATCGCCGGGAAGATCACGCCGTACTGACGGTTCTGTCAGCCCTCGCGCCAGTGGATGGATCTGGTGGCCGTTAGGTGGCTGACGTAGCGTCGTCAAACATGGCGTGGGGCGGGATATCGGGATGAACTGCGTGTGCTGTGGGTCTACAGCCGTGACGGAGCGGCGGGAGGTCACGGCTCGCGGCTATCGGCGGTTCCGTTGCCGGACCTGCGGACGGCAGTTCAACGAGCGCAGCGCCGGCGTGCTGAACCGGACCTGCCTGCCCAGCGACGTGATCGCCTTCGTGGTGTTCTGCCGGCTCCGCTACCGCCTGACCCTGCGCGACCTGAGCGAGATCATGGCACTACGTGGGATCGAGGTGAGCCATGAGGCCGTACGGGACTGGGAGACGAAGCTGCTGCCGGTCATGGGCGACGCGCTGCGCAAGCACCGGCATGGCACGCGGCGCGGATCCGGCGTGAGCTGGCATGTCGACGAAACCTACCTGAAGGTCCGCGGTTGCTGGTGCTACCTTTACCGGGCGATCGACCGGGACGGGAACCTGATCGACGCGCTGCTGAGCGAGCGCCGCGATATGCAGGCGGCCAAGGCGTTCTTCCGCTCGGCGCGAGCAGTCATGGGATACAAGCCCGAGCGGGTGACGACAGACGGCCACGGCTCCTACCCGAGGGCGATCCGCAGCGTGCTTGGCAAGACCGTCCAGCATCGCACCAGCGCTTACCTCAACAACCGGCTTGAACAGGACCATCGCGGCATCAAGGGCCGGATCCGATGCATGCGCGGCTTCAAGAGCCATGTCGCGGCCCACCGCTTCTGCCGCGAGCACGGCGAACTCCGCAACCTTCTCCGTCCTCAACGCCGTCACAACCAGGCCGTCTCTGCGTCCCTCCGCCTCTTCAGCTTCGCAAGAAGTGCCCGCGTTGCGCTCGGGGTCATGCAGAACGCGTGACCCAGCAAGCTCTTATGAGGAACGTTTGGTTGTCTGGCGCGAGCGCTGACAGAACCATGGCGCACACCCTGAAGCAGCAGTTTCCGACCAAGATATTCTATGGCGACGAGGAGGCTTCGGCGGAGGAGCTGATCGACGGGCTCGGCCTGACGCTCACCGAGTACAAGACGGTGACGCAGGTCCTGCCGCAGATGAGGCACGCCTTCCTCATCAAGCGGCCGGGCGCGTCGGTGATCTGTCGCATGGACCTGAGCAAAGCGCTCGACCAGGTGTCCGTGCTGTCCGGCCGAGACTCCACCTACGCACTGATGCGCGAGCTGCAGAGCATCCATGGCACCCGTCCCGAGCAGTGGGTGCCCGCCTACGAGGCGCAGGCGCCGGCGCTGGCCCGCGGTGTCGCACCCCGGAGGAAGGAGATCGCCGCATGACCCAGTTTCGCCACCTGTTGCTCGCCATGACCGCCGTTGAAATGCTGGTGGCGGCTTCAAGCCGCTCGGCGCATGCGCAGCTGCCCGTCTTCGATGCCCCCGCGTTCGGGCAGCTGGTCGCTGAAGCGGCGCATGGCGTGACGGAGCTTAGTGATCTGTCAATTCAGATCACGCGCCTTGAGTCTATCGGCGCGATCTCGCAGGCCAGTTACGATCAGCTGACCAATTTCTATAAGTCGTTCGCGCATCTGGACAACGCCACGCAGCTGGCGCCGCTGCTTAGCACGACGTCTGCCAGCTTCCCGCTTCCCGAGATGGTGCAGGTCGAGGCTCTGCTAGAGGGCCAGGGCTTCACCGGCACCCTAGCGTCACAGTCGCAGAGGATCCTCAACTCCATCCAGCACTTTGCGCCGTCGGGCACGGACTTCGCCGCCACCCAGATGAATGCCAACGCGCGGGCCACGGCTGGCACGATGGCCACCGCGGAGACGATCTTCAACAGCGCCGAGCAGCGCCAGCAGGGCCTGGCGCAGCTGATGGGCGGCGTGGCGGTGTCGACCGACCCGAAGCAGTCCCTGGACATCACGGCCCGCGCGACCATCGAGAACGGCTTTGCCCAGACACAGGCCAACCAAGTGGCCGCGCTGCAGGTGATGCAGAAGGCGCAGGAGGATGCCGAGCAGCAGCAGCAGGACCAGGCGTGGCGGCAGGGTGCCGAGGGCCTTGTCGCCCAGGCCACGGCCGCCGGCGCGGGATCGTAGGACCGCGCCATGTCGATGCTGTCGCCGATCGGCACCTTCCTCAACCAGTTCGATACCGCGATCACGACTGCGCAGAATGGGGCGGTGTCGGGCGTCGTGACGGCGATGCAGGCTCCACTCGCGTCGATGGCGGTGATCTACCTCGCGATCATGGGCTGGCGCGTGGCGGCCGGCGACCTCGATCGGCTGAACAGCTTCACCTTCGACATGGCGAAGATCGGCGCCATCTTCCTGGTCGCCGCCAACCTGACGTCCTTCAACACTTGGGTCGTCGGTGTCTTCGAGCACGGCTTTCCGGATGCCATCTCCCGCGCCGTGACGGCCGGCGGAAGTGACGGCACCGCCGGCACGGTGCCCGGCGTTGCCGGCGCCATCGACAAGATCTGGGCCAATATGTGGGCCCGCGCCGGCACCGTCTGGATGAGCGCCGGCACGTTCGACGTGAGCTCGCGGGTGGTGGCGGCGGCCTCGGTGCTGATCGGCTCGATTGGCCTGGTGCTCGATGCCGGCGTCTACCTGATCGCACGCTTCCTGTTCGCGATCATCGTGGTCCTGGGGCCGGTATGCATCGGCTGCGCCATGTTCCCGGTCACGCGACTCATCTTCGAGCGATGGATCGGCAAGGGTGTCGCCCTGATCGTCCTGCAGGTGGCCGCGATCATCACCATGCAGATCGTGCTGACTGGCTCGGCGTCCTTCATCACGGCTCCTGGCAGCGCCACCGCCGATCTGCCGACCCAGCTGCAGAACATGATCTCGATGGCGATCTGGATTCTGTTGGGCGCCTTTGCGATCTATTCGCTTCCCGGTCTCGCCTATTCGATCGGAACGGGCGTCGCGGTCTCGTTCCAGCCCATTGTCAGAGCCGCGATGGCAGGCGCAGCCGCGCTCGCAGGCGGCGGTTCGGGGGGTGGCTCCACAGCGGGCGGTTCCCCAGGGGCCCCGTCTCTCCCCTCTCCAGAACTCAACCTATCCGTGGCGCGGGCTGAGGTCGCCGGCGGAGCTGCCGCGGCGGATGCCTCCTTCTTCGGGGACGGCCCGGCCGGCTTGCTCGGCTCGTCCGGCGGACCTTCGGGCCCGACGCCGCTGATCCCGCCCTCAACCCCTCTCCTGCCCTATGGAGGCTGACCCCATGCGCTTCGCCCTCCCGATCGTCCTCCTGGCCGTCCTAGCAGGCTGTGACGGCCCTCCGGCCCTGCCGCAAGCCAACGGACCGATGTTGACCTGGAACACCGCCATGTGGGGCGTGGCAGCCCCGCCGCCGGCCCGCGAGGTGGTGCCGCCGGGGACGCCCGTCCTGACCGCCAGCACCAGCGCGGGAGGCCACTGATGCACATGGTGCCAGCCTCGATGGAGGCGGAGCCGGCGACCCCCGGCTTCGTGCCCCGTTCCGACCAGTATGCTGCCCTGCACCAGAACTTCCGCGACACGCACACGCTCGAAGCCGAGCGCCAGCGGGCTGAGAAGCTGCGGACACTCGGCGGCTGGGCCCTCGCCGGCGTGTTCGGCATGTTCGCCCTCGTCGCCGAGATGCAGAACATCAACCGTCCGCTGCCCAAGGATCGCTTCGAGATCGCCTTCCTGCACGACGACGGGTCCTATTCGGCGCCGGTCGAGATGAAGGACCTGGCGCCGGTCCAGCAGCGCGAGGTGCTGCAGACGGCGCTGGTAAACTACATCACCTATCGCGCCGGCTACTCCTATGCGGCCTCCCAAAAGGCCTACAACATCGTTTCGGTGATGACCGCCGGCCAGGAGCAGAACCGCTATCAGCGGGTGATGCTGAGCCCGAACGATCCGGATAGCCCTCTGGTCAAGTATGGGCAGCGCGGCGAGATCGTCGCCCAAGACATCCGCCTCGATCCGGACCCGAACGGCCCGAACAGCTGGAACTTCACCTACACGCAGCGCTTGCTGCTGGCTGATGCGCCGCCGCAGGATACGCCGATGCGCGGCTCTCTGACGTTCGTCCGCGGCCCCGTGCCGGCGAAGTATCGGGTGCCCTACGACCCCGCCAGCGTGATCATCCTCGCCTATGAGAGCCATGAGGTGACCACGCGATGACCCGTCTCGGTTTTGCGTTGGGCCTCCTGGCCTGCACCGCGGCCATATCGCCCGCGCTGGCGATGCAGGAGCCGATACCTAGCAGGCAGGACAGCCGGATTCGTTCGGCGACCTACTCGTCCACCAACGTCATCCACATCACCAGCACCGACCTGAACCCGGTCCAGATCGTGCTGCAGGACGGCGAGGAGGTGGCCGCCTTCGCCGGGCTCGAGGTCGCCACGGCCACGAAGCCGGACGAGATGAAGAACGTCCGGGACTGGTTCATCCGGTGGTCGGGCAACTCGGTCGTGCTGCAGCCTCTCAAGGCCGAAAAGCCGAGCCTGCTGTTTGTCGACACCAAGGCGCCGGACGGCACCATGCGGCACTACCGGTTCCAGATCGACACCCGCGACGATCCGCCGGGTGACGACTCCGGCGAGTATGAGGCGGTCAACATGACCTACCCGTCGGTGATCGCCGCCCAGCGTCGCGCTGCTTGGGAGGCCGCGGCGCCGGCACGGGAGGCCAAGGCGGCGGCCGCCGTCCGTAAGCAGGAGGCGGCCGAGGCCGAGTGGCGGCTGCAGGAGGCGAGGCTGCCCCAGGCCGCTGGGCGGAACTGGCGCTACGAGGCGCAGAACATCGACGCGCAGGACACGTCCTGCGATGTCATCGGCCCGGAGCATGCCGCCGGCATCTCCGACGACGGCCTGCAGACGCGCCTCCTATTCGCAGCGCACGCGGCCTTGCCTGTCCCCTACGTCCTCGATCAAGACGGCAAGGAGTCAGTCGTCCAGCACTCGCAGGATGAGACGGCCGATGGGTTGGTGATGACCCTGCACGCGGTGGTGCCCAAGGTGATCCTGCGCCGCGGCGATCGCGCCTGCGCCTTCACGAACCTGGCCTACGATCCGGTCGGCCACCAGCCGGGCACGGGCACCGTCTCGGCCGACGTCGTCCGCGAGGTGCGGCAGTGAGCGGCGAGACCTTCGACGGGCCTCCGCCCGGTTCTGGCGTCTCGCGCGGGCGCAGCCATCTCACGCCCACCGCTCGGATCGCGATCGCCGCCGCGGTCGGCCTCGGTGTCGTCGGCTTCGCCGGCTACACGATGATGCCCAGCAAGCCAAAGGCGCCGCCGATCGAGTGCTTCACCCGTGGCGGCGGCCGGCCGTGGATGGAGCCTACGTTGCCGCCGATCGCGACCAAGCCGCCGGCCTCGCTTCCGGTGGTGAAGGTCGAGGCGCCACCGGCGCCGACGGTGTCGAAGCTGCCTCCGGCGGTCGCGCCCCTGCCCGTCGCGCAGCCGATGGGCTTCTGGCAGAACTCGTCCGTCATCGAGGGCGCGCAGTCGGCCGCCCAGCAGGCGGCCACGGCCGCAGCAAGCCACGCCGGCGGATCCGGCGCCGGCGCCGCGGCCCTCGCCGGGATCAGCCCGCAGGAGATCGGCACCGATCCGGCGCAGCGCCACGCTGGCATCGCCCGCGCCACGGTGGGCAAGCCGTTCGACCTGCACTTCCTGCTCAAGCGGAACACCATCTTTCATTGCGTTCCGGAGCAGCCGCTTGACTCCGACGTTCCCGGTCCGATTGGCTGCACCGTGGCCGAAGACGTGATGAGCGCCGACGGCAGCGTAGTGCTGATCGAGAAGGGATCGAGCGTCGACGGCGAGGTGACGCGGGCACCTGGCGCCGGCAGCAACCGCATGTTCGTCGAGTTCGTCGAGATCCTGACGCTCGCTGGCATCCCGATCTACCTGAGCGGGACCGGCGGCGACACGCTGGGCACCTCGGGCGTCGATGGCGCCGTGAACGAGCACCTGTGGCGCAAGATCCGGGCCGCGGTGCTGCTGTCGGTGATCGAGGTCGCCGGCCAGGTGGCCGAGAACGAGTCCCAGAAGAACAACAACCTGAACCTCAATGTCGGCGGCACCGGGGAAAGCCTGGCCGGTGAGGCGCTCGCCCATGACATCAACATCCCGCCGACGCTGTATCGGAACCAGGCCGATCCGATCACGGTGACGGTGCGGCAGGACATCCCGATGGATGACGCCTACCGCCTGGTGGCACGGGGCGGCCTGCAGTGAGCGGCCATGTCGCTGCGCAGCTGAACTGGCTGCTGCGGCCCATTCAGTCGCTGCTGGACGATCCGCGCGTCACCGACCTGCACATCAACGGGCCAAATCCCGACGGTGAGACCACGACCGTCTTTGTGAAGCGGGGCGCCGAGCGCGGCCGTGAGGTGGTGCAGCTCACGCTGCGCCACCTCGAGAACATCGGCGACAATGCGGCGGCGCTGAGCCGGCAGGACGTGGCGGAGGATGCCCCGTTTTGCTCGACCAAGCTGCCGCAGGGGCAGCGCTTGCAGATCGTCCGGCCCCCTGCCCTGCCGACGGGCCGATATGGGATGGCCATCCGCCGCCCATCCGCCCGGTCGGCCACGCCGGACGAGCTTGTCGATGCTGGCGTTTTCTCCGAGACCCTGACGGCGGAAGCGGTGCGCCAGGCGCCGCGCCGGGTGGTGCTCGACCTGCTGGCGCTGCGCGACGCGGGCAAGTTCCGCGAGATGATCGAGCTGGCGGTGCGCAGCGGCCTCAACGTGGTCTGGGCCGGCATGGTGGGCACGGGAAAGACGCACAACCTGCGCGCCTTCATCCACGCGATCCCCCTGGACTGGCGGATCGTCACCGTCGAGGACATGGAGGAGGTAATCGGCCTGCGGCACGAGAACGTGGTCAATCTGCTCTACCCAAAGGGCAAGGATCAGGGCCTATCGAAGCACACGGCCGAGGACTGTACCGAGGCTGCGCTCCGCCTCGACATGGACATCCTCATCAACCAGGAGCTGCGTGACGGTGCCGCCTGGGCGTTCCTGCGCGCCCTCAACTCCGGGCACCCGGGGATGACGTCCTGCCACGCCGGCAGCGCCGAGGGCGCCTACAAGTCGATCGGCCTGATGGTCCGCCAGCACGAGGCCGGCAAGACGCTCTCCAACGAGGATCTGCAGGCGGCGCTACGCGAGCTGATCCACATCGTCGCCTACTGCGAGACGATCGACGGCCGCCGGCGCGCCACGCAGGTCTATTTCGAGCCCGAGCTGCAGAAGGGCATCCCACACGGGGCGGCCTACGCCCTCGCCGCGGAGTAGCGACCATGAAGCGCATCCTTGTCGTCCTGCTGGTGCTGTGGGTCGGCGGCCTGGCTCTTTCCCACAACCCGGCCGTCCATACCGGCCTTGCCGACACCAGCCATGAAGGCAGCATCGGCGGGATCCTGGTGGGTCTTGCCCTGTGCGTGCCGATCGTCGGGGCGTTCTACATGGCCCGGACCTATTTCCGCTGGCAGCGGCTGCTGCACCTGCGCCTCAAGGAGGAAGGTATCTCCTTCCGCCGGCCGGACTCCCGCAGGTGAGGCGGTTCCTCCGCCGGCTGGTCGCATGGATCGCCGGCAGCCTTCTTGTCCTGGCATTGCTCGCCGGCCTGGTGGTGGTCGCCGCCTCGCTGCTGTTCGTGAAGCTACAGGGCATCCCCAGCGCCCCGGTGCCGCTGTCCCTGTGGTGCTGGATCCCATACTGGCTGCAGGACGGCGACAACCCGGCCGCCCGGACCAACCGGTTCTGTCAGCGCTCGCGCCAGACAACCAAACGTTCCTCATAAGAGCTTGCTGGGTCACGCGTTCTGCATGACCCCGAGCGCAACGCGGGCACTTCTTGCGAAGCTGAAGAGGCGGAGGGACGCAGAGACGGCCTGGTTGTGACGGCGTTGAGGACGGAGAAGGTTGCGGAGTTCGCCGTGCTCGCGGCAGAAGCGGTGGGCCGCGACATGGCTCTTGAAGCCGCGCATGCATCGGATCCGGCCCTTGATGCCGCGATGGTCCTGTTCAAGCCGGTTGTTGAGGTAAGCGCTGGTGCGATGCTGGACGGTCTTGCCAAGCACGCTGCGGATCGCCCTCGGGTAGGAGCCGTGGCCGTCTGTCGTCACCCGCTCGGGCTTGTATCCCATGACTGCTCGCGCCGAGCGGAAGAACGCCTTGGCCGCCTGCATATCGCGGCGCTCGCTCAGCAGCGCGTCGATCAGGTTCCCGTCCCGGTCGATCGCCCGGTAAAGGTAGCACCAGCAACCGCGGACCTTCAGGTAGGTTTCGTCGACATGCCAGCTCACGCCGGATCCGCGCCGCGTGCCATGCCGGTGCTTGCGCAGCGCGTCGCCCATGACCGGCAGCAGCTTCGTCTCCCAGTCCCGTACGGCCTCATGGCTCACCTCGATCCCACGTAGTGCCATGATCTCGCTCAGGTCGCGCAGGGTCAGGCGGTAGCGGAGCCGGCAGAACACCACGAAGGCGATCACGTCGCTGGGCAGGCAGGTCCGGTTCAGCACGCCGGCGCTGCGCTCGTTGAACTGCCGTCCGCAGGTCCGGCAACGGAACCGCCGATAGCCGCGAGCCGTGACCTCCCGCCGCTCCGTCACGGCTGTAGACCCACAGCACACGCAGTTCATCCCGATATCCCGCCCCACGCCATGTTTGACGACGCTACGTCAGCCACCTAACGGCCACCAGATCCATCCACTGGCGCGAGGGCTGACAGAACCCGTAGGATCGGCCGCAACACCTTCATGATGTTGGCGGCCGACATGTAGTGCATGCCAAGCTCGCCGCGTTTCTCCGGGTCCACCACGGCCTGCAGCATCGACCCGAAGATGTCGGGGTTGATCAGCCGCCAGTCGAGCCGGGCGCAATCGAGCAGGTGCCGCCGGCACCGACCGTCCAACGCAGGCACCGGCAATGGATCCTGGAACAGGTCGCCGTTGACGTAGGGCAACTTGGACCATCCGCGAGCCGGCCGCTTCTTCGCCTCGTCCGGCTCAAGGTCCATGTGCGCGAAGGCCCCGGCCAGGAAATCCGGTTCTGTCAGCTCTCGCGCCAGCGACTGATCTGGTAGCAGGTGGGTGGCTGACGTAGCCTCGCCAGTGACGGTAACGAATGGGCTATCGGGATGAACTGCATTTGCTGTGGCTCTGCAGCCGTGACGGAGCGGCCGGAGGTCACGGCACGGGGTTATCGCCGCTTTCGCTGCAGGACCTGCGGCCGGCAGTTCAACGAACGCAGCGGTGGCGTGCTGAACCGGACCTGCCTGCCCAGCGACATCATCGCCTTCGCGGTGTTCTGCCGGCTCCGCTACCGGCTGACGCTGCGCGACCTGAGCGAGATCATGGCCCTGCGCGGGATCGAGGTCAGCTACGAAGCTGTCCGCGGCTGGGAGGCGAAGCTGCTGCCGGTCATGGGTGACGAGCTGCGCAAGCGCCGGCATGGCTGGCGGCGCGGCTCTGGGGCCAGGTGGCACGTCGATGAGACCTACCTGAAGGTTCGTGGCTGCTGGACCTACCTGTATCGGGCGATCGACCGGGACGGGAACCTCGTTGACGCGATGCTGAGCGAGCACCGCGACATGAAGGCGGCGAAGATGTTCTTCCGCTCGGCGCGAGCGACCATGGGCTTCCGACCTGAGCAGGTGACGACGGACGGGCATAGCTCCTACCCCAGGGCGATCCGCAGCGTGCTGGGCAAGACCGTCCGGCACCGCACCAGCGCCTCGTATAGCCTGTTAACAGAGGGGCTTGAAAGGTCGCCGGCATGCTGCAGTGTCGAGAAATGATGCAATGAACGGGAATATCTTTTATACAGTGTGAAGCGACGCTCCACAAAAGCATTGTTGCATTCTAAGCAATGCTGCAACGCTAGCACCGAGGTTACAATGGTCGTTGCCACACATCCTGCTGCCGATCCACTTCACGCCGGCGGAGCCGCTGTCACCGTCCGCGGCCTCGCGCCCGAGACGAAGGCGCGCCTGCGTATCCGCGCCGCACACAACGCACGCTCCATGGAGGCGGAGGCCCGGGCCATCCTGGAGGCAGCCCTCGCGGCACCGGAGGAGGACCCGACGGACCTGGCGTCCTTCGCACGCGGCTTGTTCGCCTCCCTGGGGGGCATGGAACTGGAACTGCCGGAACGGGAGCCTGCGCGCGAACCGCCCGGCTTCGGCGAGGGTGAAGGCGCCGCAGCGGTGCCTGTCGCTCGACCGTCCTCACCGGCAAAGCCGGCTCCGGTGAGCACACGGGCAGCAGCTTCTGTCAGGAAGCCGACTGTCCCCGCCAAGGGTCGGCGCAGGTGATCGTGCTCGATACGAACGTGCTTTCGGAGCTGGCCAAGCCTGACCCCGACGCTTCAGTGCTGGCCTGGGTAGCCAGGCAGCGCCGTGCCGAGCTGTGCACGACCGCGGTCAACGAGGCGGAGCTGGCCTACGGTCTGGCGTTGCTGCCCAAGGGACGCAGGCGTGACGCCCTGACCCAGGCCGTGGCTCGCCTGCTCGGCGAGGGGCTCGGCGGGAGGGTGCTGGTCTTCGACCGTGTTGCCGCGACCCTCTATGGCGATGTCGCTTCCAGGCGCCGAAGCGCGGGCAGACCGATCGCCACCGCCGACGGACAGATCGCAGCGATTGCCCGGGCTCGTGGCGCCAAATTCGTCGCAAGTCGCGACAGCGGCGGCTTTGAAGGATGCGGGGTCCCGCTCATCAACCCATGGGAAGCTTAAGAGGATCTCCGGTGGATCAGCACCGACACCAACCTGATCTTGAGCTGCTGCCTGTTCGGTGGACACGCGGCTTAAGCTGACATTCGAGCCCCGTTGCCACGGGCTATGCGGGTCGCAGAAGTAGATATCCAGGCCCGTATCGATCTTCAGCCTCGCATGCTGCGCCATCTCCGCTCCCTGATCCCAGGTCAGCGACTGCCGGAGTTGATCAGGCAAGCTGGTGATCATGCCCGTGATGCTGTCGCGGACAGCTTAGACGCCATGTCCGGCCAGCGCAGGACCGTTCTTCACGCGCGCTCCCAAGCCGTACTGCGCCATCCGCGGTAAGTGCAAAAGCATGGTGAACCGCGTCGTGCGCTCTACCAGGGTGCCGATCGCGGAACTGTCCAATCCCAGGATGAGGTTGCCTTCCCGTTGGCCCGGCACCGCCTGATCGGCCACTTCCACCGGGCGCTCACTGATCATGATCTCCGGCACCAAGAACGACTTGCCGCGTCCGCGGCTACGCGCCCTTGGCACACGCAACGCCCGTCCGGTGCGCAGACACGCGGTCAGCTCGCGCCGTAGCGCCCCGCGACCTTGCACGTAAAGCGACTGGTAGATGGCTTCGTGGCTGATGCGCATCGTCCGGAAAGTCGAGCCGGAGTCGATGGGCAATCTGTTCAGGACTCCAAGCCGAAGACCATCGCCGATCCTTCCGACGTCCGTGTCTGCGGCCTTTCCAGAGCACCGTCGGTCCGGAAACCGCAGCACCGCTTGCTGCCACGACCATGCCCGCCAGCCGATCCTGCACATAGGCCCGCAGCGTCGCGTTGAGGGCCAGCTTGGCAGGCTCGGGCGCCGAGCGGCCCGTTCAGCATGCCATTGTGCAGTCGTGGCCCGATAGTCCAGGCCGCCGCCGCGCGTCGCCGCGTTACAGCGCAGTTCTCGCGAGATCGTCGATCCCGACCGCCCCATCTGCCGGGCAATCTCCCGCACGCCCACACCCTGGGCTCGCTGGATGGCAAGCTCCTCCCGCTCCGCAAACGACAGGTATTTCCCAGACAACGGCGTCGCCGATGACGCAAGTGTCGATGGTGCCATGCCGCCCCCATTGCGAAACCACCGTGCTCCTAACGGCGTCGACACACCCGGGCCAGTCGCCGCGTCCTTGCTCGACAGGCCACCCGCAACCAGTGCCCAAAAACAACACCGGTGCGCCTGCCGCGCCACCGGAGGTCGTCCCGGCGAACGCAGCTTGCTTCGCCATGCACGATCTGACCGACGTCGACCTGCCATCCCCACGTTCCTCCCCAGGGCGTTGCGACGGCCAGCTGACTCCACCCTCGCCGACCTCGAGGTCCCGGCTGGCTTGCACCACCGAAACACCACGCTCCTTGACCAGCCGGACTGCCTCCATCTTGAACTGTCGCCGCCCCATCTGCACCCTCTAATTTCGTGAAACACCCTAATCTTGGTGTCCACGAAACTGGCAGCAGTGCAGTCAGGGAAAGCGAGTTCTATATGACGTGTTTAATGCTCCTATAGTCTGTTACAAGAAGGCGGTCTGGTGGAGTATCTTCCTCGATCTCGGAGAACCGGTTCAGAGACTCAACAAAGATGTTGTCTACGATATCATCGTTCACAGATGAGATTTCGCCGACTACGACGTCACCGCCCTCTCCCCAGAAGGCATGGAAGGTTCCCGGAAATAGGCTAACGCTTTCGCCTGGACGAAGCTCAATGATACTGCCAGCATCGAGATCTCGCGTTCTGCCGTCCAGATGGGCGATGACTGGACTAGAACGCGCCAGCCCACCCCGCTCATCCATTCCAAACAGTTGTATTGCCAATCGTGCGCCGGGCGTAAGGCTAGAACGATTGATGATGTCCTCGACTTTCGCCGCATGCCGATGCATTGGGGTGAGCTGGTCGTGCCTGGAGATCATGATCTTTTCCGCATAAGGTCGAATACCCGGCCCGCCCTCTGGCGTGCCGTTGCGGACCGTAAAAAGTAGCAGGCCCTTTTCCAGAAACCTGCCTCCTGCAAAGTCGGTTACGTCCCACCCGAGGCCCGTCTTTATCATTGATGCGATCGACGCCGCCGGCTTTGCCGCCCAATCAAACGGTGACCAAGTCGCGAAGTTGGGCAAGGAAATCCCGGCACGCCCGTAATCTTCCTCCGCCTGCTGGATAACCTTATTAATCTCGGAGCGTTTCACGCGTCCGGCTCCTTTGTAGATTAGGATGATTGCTACAACTCATGAGGGGATGTCTCAGTGGACTCCCAACCCCGCCGTCAGCGCACCGTCGATCCGGTGATCCGATCCGCTGATAAAGAGTGCTCTGTCCGAGGCAAGGAAGGCTATCAGGTCCGCAACTTCCTCAGGCTCTGCGATCCGACCCAACGGGTGGGCCGCGCCGAACCGGGCGAATACCTCCTGCATGTTTGCGTCCGGCCCGTCTAACGTACGCGCGGCAAGTTCAAGGATTGGAGTGCGTACTGAGCCAGGGCTCACCGAAACTACTCGTATCGCATCGGAGGCGTGGTCGATCGCCATTGCCCGTGTGATTGCGTGAATAGCCCCTTTGGATGCAACGTAGGCGGTCACACCCCTCTGGCAATTGAACCCCTGAACGCTTGAGAGATTGACTATTACCCCTCGACCGCGCTTGCGCATTTCAGGGACCCCGTGATGAGCGGTGAGATGGATTGAACCGACATTAACAGCCAGGCATCTGGTGAAGACTTCAGGGGAGGTCGCAACGCAATCACCGTAAGGATGCACTGCAGCTGAATTCACTATGATATCAAGACCACCAAAGCGACCGACCGCAAGTACGATAGCACTCCGAACCTGATCAGAAACTGTGACGTCCGCCAACTGGACTATCACGCTCAAACATTCCGCCTTTGCGGCAGAAGCTAGAGCAGCATTACCTTCTAGGTCGACCCCAAGCGCAATGACGGCGCATCCTGCCCGTGCAAGCCGCAAGGTGCTCGCTGCTCCGATCCCGGTTGTCCCGGTGACGATGGCTACCTTCCCAGCAAAGTCTGTCATAGATCTCGATTTCAGTGAGAGAAGGCCGGCGGCTCGGTAAACTAAAGTGCACTGCTTTGAGCAAAGGGATGATACACAGCTAAGCGTCCAGGCGTCTTCATGCGCTAACCTACAAGCTGAGCAAGCGGGGTTACTTATCCGACCTTCGACGCTGGGTCGCGAGTTTGCGCCTCAAAGGCCTCTACTAGATAGTCAAGAAAGACATAAAACGCCAGCAAGCTTGGCTAAGTCGAAGAGATACTTGGAGGTGCTATGCCTGAGAAAATGTCCCAATCAGCACCACGAAGATGATGTTATCGATGATGATCTTATGAGACTTCCATGACAAGGCGACTGAGATCGGATCGGTAAAGGCAATAATAATATTCAATGACGCGCCCTTTTGCATCTTGAGAAACGGACTCTATCCCAAGCACAGGGATCGCGCGGTCAATGCCAAGCAGCGCAGCGTCGTGCGATGATGGCATCACGGCCTCGATCCAACGGCGGCTACGCACCGGAGTGATACCATAACGACGCCGAAGAACATCGTATAACGATTGATTCTCAAGATTGATCCGGTCGATTTCAGGAGCATGAGCCAAGTTGAGAGAAGTTCTCGTCAGCGCACGCGTCACACCATCGACAGCCTGGGTTCGGAGGATGCGAAAGACTGTGCCGCTCTGCGGCATATCCAAGAGTTCACGCTCACGTTCGTTAGGAACCGCGCTTACCTGCTCGAGCACATGCGTCGTGACACTACGACCTTTACCGACCATCTCACCTGACAGCCCGATGTTCGATGACATAAAGGAGTCTGAATGCTTTTCACGGAGCGCGAAAGCTCCTTTGCCCTGGACCTTGTAGACCTTTCTCTCCAATACGAGTTGTGCAAGTGCTTCTCTGACAACAGTACGTGACAATCCATAAGCGATGCACAGTTGCGCCTCCGACGGAAGCTGAGTATCGGGCGGATATTCTCCTGACGAAATCTTCTCCGACAACGACATCTTGAGTTGTAGCCAGAGTGGCAGGCTTCCGGACCGGTCGACACCTTCACCGAACGTAACGCCTGGTCCAGGCCGAAGATTACTCATTCGCGTGGGAAAGAGCGACGTCCACTCCGTTTCGTGATCTCTTGGTTATCTTTGGGACACCATGTTGCCTAACCAGCTTCGCGTAGCAATCCGCAACTTCTTGCTTCCGGCTGTCTTCAGTCCAGCCAAGGCACTCAGCTGCTATCTCAGAAACCTCTTCGATAAGGGCAGGTGTCACCTCTCCACGAAGAGCTATAAGAGTTCGGCGAAGGATGATATCGTCTAGGTGAGTTACGAGCTGCGTCCTGCAGATCCATTGCATTTCACCAACAGTATAGTCCTTGTTGCTGAGCAGCGGCCGGTCAGGATGGAGGCTTTTGGAACACGTTGCCGCAAGCTGCTCAGCACTGCTTCCATAACGCTCTAGCCATGTCTCGATGAGGCTCGGCTGGAGATTGAAACGCGCAGCGAGATCGCTCATCATCATTTTCTTGTCGTCCGCTTTTGCGCTCATGCCACGCGAGCCGCCGATTGGCACATCTTTCGTCGACTGACGCCGTGAGAGACCTAATTTCCTAAGTACTACATCAGTAGCGTCCTGTCCAAAACTCCTGAACGTCGTCCATTTTCCACCAACCAAGGATAGGATTGGGAACTGTCGCTTGTCCACGGGCTCAGAAATTTGTATGGAGTGGTTGCGGGAGATCCTTGCTGTCACACTTGAGGTCGACGAGGGCAACGGTCGTACGCCAGAGAATTTGTAGATAATGTCCGAGCGTGATAACTCGACATGCGGAAGCACCTCCTTCAGCACTCCAAACATGTAGTCTATTTCATCATCTACGCAAAGGGCGTCTTCGGGATCTTCAATTCGTATGTCCGTCGATCCAAGTAGGACGTTACCCAGAAACGGGAATACGATGCAGGTCCTGCCATCCTTAGCCTCGAACCAAAGCATCGAGTCCCCGAGCGCCTCGCGCAACGCGGGGTTTTTCAACACCAGGTGGGAGCCCTTGGTTCCGCCAATAAGCCGCCCATCAACGCCTGCCGCTTTGTTGGTAAAGTCGATCCAAGCACCCGTGGCATTGACTAGGATGTCCGGCTTAATTGAGATTTCCTCTTTAGTGAGAAGATCCACAATAACGGCCTCACCCTCCTCCAAACGATCAAGACGAGCGTAGAACAGAGCGTTTGACCGAGGTTGTAATTCTAGGCCATCTGTCACAAGTTCTAAGTTAAGCCTTTCCGGGTGCGGGATCCAAGCGTCATAATATCGTGCAGCACCCACAGCATTATGGCTAATGCCCCTGATCGCGGTGCGCAGCTCGCTTCGGGTGAGCGACTTGTATCTTGGTAGTGTGCGGTGATGACGTCCGAGAAAATCATAGATTGCGAGACCGCATTTGATGAGCCAGCCACCCCGACCGGCTGGTGCGCTGTCAAGCCTAAGCAACTTTTGTATTGCGCCAATAAAGCCGCCCATCCTGGATGAATATGGAACGATGATCTTCAGTGGCTTTACTAGATGATGTGCGTTCCTCAACAGTAAGTTCCGCTCGAGAGTGGACTCGGCCACAAGCGAAAGTTCTGCATTCTCGAGGTAACGGAGGCCCCCATGCACCATTCTTGAAAGGGCAGAACTAGCTCCACTAGCCACGTCGCCCTTATCTATCAACAAGACGTCGATGCCCTGATGGGCGAGGTCCAGGAACGTCGCAGCTCCATTTATACCTGCGCCAACAATCAGGACACTGACCTTCTTGGAGCTTCGCACACGATCGAGAACCTGCGAGCGTTCTAGTCTGTCATCTGGCAGCATATCACGCAAAGTCTAGTCTCCTGCGAGCACGCCGGGACGCAAGGGGTGACCCGGTGGAATAGCTCTTTACACAACTTGTCATGACATGTAAACGCCTCAGGGAGTGACGGCGTAAGATCGAGAGCTCAGAAGCTCGACGTATGTCGCGAGGGATGGAAGGATTATTCATTTGGCCGATGCTGCAAGCCTGTTGCTCGGTATCGACGTTGGGGGAACAGGGACAAAAGTAGGACTATTCACGTCTGAAGGATCGCAACTGGGGACAGTGGGGCGGAAAGTGGACTCTAGTTTACCAGCGCTAGGTCATACAGAGCGAGACGCCGACAAGCTTTGGCTCGAGACTGCCGATGCCATACGCCAAGTCTTGGAGCGCTGTGGCGCCTCAGGATCTCATGTTGCAGCGGTGGGAGTGACGGGCCACGGTAACGGGCTCTACTTGGTCGGTCATGACGGAAATAGCGTTCGGCCTGCGATCAACTCCACAGACTCCAGGGCAGCAAGTCGCGTTGCATGGCTGCACAAATCCGGGCGCGCCACCGACATCCGCCGCAAGACCCTTCAAAGTATCTGGCCCGGCCAGCCTGAGGTTCTTCTACACTGGCTCTCCGAACATGAACCGCATGTCTTGGAAAGAGTGTCTTACGCTCTAATGTCAAAAGACTTCGTGCGTTTCCGCTTGACGGGAAGCGCAGCTGTTGAACTTACCGACATGTCGACCACGAACCTTGTCGATCTAAGAACAGGTGTCTTGGACGATGACTTGTTTGAAGCCTTCGAAATCAAGGCATCGCGCCGCCTGTTTCCTCATATGCTTAATGGGACGGAGATAGGCGGTTATGTGACAAAGCGAGCGGCGGGGGAAACGGGCCTGCTTGAAGGCACACCCGTAGCTGCTGGTGTGATCGACATGGTAGCGTGTGCGCTTGGATCAGGCGTCGTAGCGGACGGTTCGGTATCGGTCGTTGCGGGAACTTGGAGCATCAACCAGACCGTCACCGCTCACCCCGTAGAGCGTGATGATCTGTTCATGGTAGGCCGATTCATAGGGAGTGGATCCTACCTCAAAGTCGAGGCCAGCCCTTCTTCTGCCGGAAACTTCGACTGGTATGTGTCCGCGCTCAAGAACTCTGGAACGGAGACCTCGTTCTCGGAGTTGCTCGATAGAACGGCTAAGTCAGCGATGACGACCTCTCCTGGCGCCGATGGAGTTCTCTTTTTACCCTATATCTTTGGCTCTCGTGACACGTCTCATGCCAAAGGCACGTTCTTTGGTCTCGATAGTCACCACCGATCGGCCCACATCGACCGAAGCGTAATGGAGGGGGTCGCTTTCGAGCATCGTGTTCACCTTGAGCGTCTTCTCAGGGAGGAGACATGGCCAGCCTCCGTTCGTCTCTCTGGCGGTGTTGCCCGCAGCCAAGCCTGGCGACAGGTCTTCGCTGACTGCCTCCAGACCAACGTGGAAGTCTGCGAGTCTGACGAGCCAGGTGCGCTGGGAGCCGCTCTTTGTGCTTCAGTTTCCATTGGTCTACATCGAGATATAGACAGTGCAGTTGCAGCAATGACGCGGATCAAGAGTTCTACTACGTTTGATCCTAATGCAGTGGAACCGCTGAACCAGGCGTACAAAAGGCGTAGCGAACTGAATGCGGCGCTCTCTCACCTAGTCGCAGGAAGTTAAAAAAGCGGCGGGGTGCGCGGTCTTCGTATCTTCAAGCCAATGCTAGCAGCGCTTACCCTACCTCTATCTGTGCAGCGGCGACACCCGGGGATCGGATCGACATTGCCGCTGCCTTGACAGGAACCAACTACCGCAGTCAGACTTGTAGTAACAGGTTGGAGATTTCAATGCCGTCTGCCCCGCTTGGTATGCCCGTTGCTACCCTCGGTTTTTACCGCCGCCTTGCGCGCTTGTTCAACCAGCAGAGCAGGAACGCCGTTGTCATAGCGATGGACCATGGTATCTTTTCCGGCCCGGTGCCTGGGCTCACCAGGCTGGAGCACGCCGCCAGAGCTTGCGCGGAAGCTGGTGTTGATGCTCTGCAAGTCGGACCCGGCGGTGCACGCGCGATTTCAGCTGTCTTACTCGAACATCCCGAGCTGGCTCTCGTGTTACGTCTCGACATCACGAGCGCCTATCGGGTTCCCAAGCGTAGCCGGACCTGCTCCGGCGAGCTTGCAACTCTCGATGTTGCCGTAGCTGCTGCTGCTGACGCTGTCGTGATGAACTACCTCGACCTGTCGGACGATCCTTCTGAGGAGCGGGACAACCTCGTTCGGATCTCACAGTCCCTGGTTGAGGCACGGCGGGTTGCCATGCCATTCATTGTCGAGCCTCTTGTTCTAGGGGGCTCCAGTGAGAGCGATAGTGATCCCGATGCGGTTGTGCGTGTGGCGAGAATGGCCGAGGAACTCGGGGCCGACCTCCTAAAGGTGGATTACCCACAGAGCGATGACGGCATACGCCGTCTCCTGGATTGCACGACAGTCCCCATATTGCTGAGGGGCGGACCGAAGACCGAGGACAACAAGTCTCTTCTGTCGGCAATAGAGCGTGCGGTTCGCCTTGGAGTCAGAGGGGTCGTGATTGGCAGGAATGCTTGGCAGGTTCCCGACGTTACCGGGACTGTACGTGATATTGTCAAAGCTGTTCACGGAACATGATAACTTTGCCTGGCCTCGTTTCCGGACTCTCTCGTTAGCTAAGTTGCCTTTCACTCACGCTCAGCAGGCAATCACACTCAAGTACGGCTCGTAGAGATACTTGCTTGATCTCAAGCCTCTGCATGAAACTTCCTTCTGTCGAGAGAGCAGAGTTGAGGATCAGCCGTGGGAACAGTCAAAATGGAACGATCACATCGAAAACGTTGCGAGTGTCGGAGCAACGCTTGCGAACGATGTGCACTGTGACGGCTCCGGTTAAGCCTGGACCCGTTCTGGTCGTCAGGAGTCTCTCGAAGAGCTTTGCAGGTATCAAAGTCCTAAAAGGCATAAATCTTGACGTGCTACCCGGGGAAGTCCACGCCCTCATGGGCGAGAATGGCGCTGGCAAGTCTACATTCATCAAGACGGTCTCCGGTCTGCATCGCCCTGATGCCGGAGAAATCATTATTTCTGGCGAGGTGGTGTCGCTGACTTCGCCGCGGGATGCCCGACGATTGGGCATCTCTGTTGTACATCAGGAGTTGCTACTCTTCCCCGAACTTACCGTTGCCGAGAATGTCTATCTAGGACATGCGCCGCGGCGCTGGTGGGGAGGTATCGACTGGACACACGTCCGTATCCAAACTCGAAAGATATTGGACGATCTAGACTGTCCCGACCTCGATATCGACGCCAATGTCGGCGCTTTATCGATTGCTGATCGGCAGCGAGTTGAGATTGCGAAGGCGCTCTCAAGCGATGCTAGGCTTCTTATTATGGATGAGCCAACAGCCGCTCTGGCCGAGGCGGACGTCTCGCGTCTCATGGAGATAGTCAGCAAGCTCCGAGCCCGCGGTGTGGCCATTATCTATGTTAGCCACCGCATGCCGGAGATCCTTACGCTCGCCGACCGCGTGAGCGTGCTCCGAGACGGTGCGTTGATTGGCACGCATGAAATCAAGAAGACTTCGGAGGCGGCCCTTGTCACGATGATGGTGGGGCGCGAGATCGCTCACCTGTTTCCCAAGATCGAGGTGCCGATCGGGGCTCCGGTCTTGGAGCTAAGCGGCGTGAATTGTGGGTCAAAAGTCCGAGACATAACTTTAACGGTGCGGTCGGGTGAGATAGTCGGAATCGCTGGCCTCGTCGGGTCCGGACGGACTGAGCTGGCACTTACGGTATTTGGCGTCACGCCCGCTGTCTCGGGAGAAATCCGGCTTGATGGTCATGCGGTTGCGGTTCGTGACCCTAGGCAAGCGCGAGACCTTGGCATCGGTTATGTGCCCGAGGATCGGGGGCTGCAGGGTCTTGTTCGAGCAATGACAGTCGCCGAGAACGGATCAATGGCCGTGCTTGACCGCATAGCATTGGTCTTCATCGTAAACTACAGGCGGGAGCGCCTCATGAGTGTTAGGGACATTAAAAGGTTCGGCGTTCGCACGCGCGGACCAGGGCAGCCCGTGCACCAGCTATCAGGTGGAAACCAGCAGAAGGTGGTGTTGGGGAAGTGGCTTGCAGCCGAGCCGCGGGTTCTGATCATGGACGAGCCGACGCGCGGCATCGACGTCGGTGCCAAGTCCGAAATCCATGCGCTCATGGGTCGGCTCGCGGCAAGCGGCCTTGCTATCCTGATGATCTCAAGTGAGTTGCCCGAAGTATTAGGCATGAGCGACCGCGTGCTGGTTATGAATGCCGGCCGCATCGTGGCAGAGTTTCCACGTGCTGAAGCGACCCCAGAGGCAGTCGGGGCTGCGATGACGACCGTGCCGAGCGAAGCCGATGCCGCTAAGGCCCTAGCATGACAGCTATCACAATGCGCCGTAGCTCTGGCTCGCGCTCTTTAGCCAACCGTCTTACACGGGGATACGGACAGGAAATCGTAATCCTGATGGCATTGCTGACACTGCTCATAGGGGTCGGCATCTTCAATCCGCGTTTCATCACGCACTACAACCTCCTTAGCATCTTCTCAGGCAACAGCTATATTGCGGTCGCAGCCATCGGCATGGCGGTGGTCATCATCACCGGTCACATCGACGTCTCCATTGGTGCTCTGATCGGCGTGCTCGCCACGGTCGCGGGCACTCTTGCTACCCATCACTATCCAGTCGAGGTTGCCTGGGGTCTGCCGGTCCTTTTAGGTATCGTCGGCGACACGTTGATCGGCGTACTGGTAGCCTATGCAAAGATGCCATCGATCGTGGTGACGCTTGGAGCGCTGTCGATCCTACGAGGCGGCCTCATTGCAGCTACTGGGGGGGCTTGGATATCTGGACTACCGCAGACTTTCCTTCTTGCACAGGAAAGGCTTGCAGGCGTGCCCGTGCCAATCGTCCTTATGGTAGGATTGACAGTTGTCATGGCTGTGTTTATGGCCGTTGCCCCGCTTGGTCGAGCCTTCTACGCAGTGGGCGGGAACAAGGAGGCGGCACGAGCCACGGGCCTTTCGGTTGAACACCTCACTGTAATGGCTTTTGCTGTCAACGGGCTCTTCGCCGGCATCGCTGCGATATTGTTTGGCACCCAGCTCCAGGTCATCCAGTCGACGGTGCCGCCTAACCTGGAGCTTACTGTCATTACGGCTGCGGTTATTGGCGGCGTATCCATTCTGGGTGGTGTTGGCACGGTGATCGGCTCGACGCTCGCCGCCATGTTGTTCGGCACGATTGCGTCAGCCTTTGTCTTTGTCGGGATCTCGCCCTACTGGCGCGGCGCTGTGGTTGGATCGCTGATCCTCGTCACCGTGCTTGCTGACATGGCGCGGCGGAGGCGCTTTCGGTGATGGCTTCGCCGCGCGCGCCAGTCGCAACCTACGGTACCGCCAGCTGGCGGTACCTGGTCCGCCATGAGACGCTACTAGCAGTCCTTCTTGCTGTGGCGCTCGTGGTTCTCTCAAGCCAATCTGAGCGGTTCTTCACGCTCAGCAACCTGCTGAACCAGGGCCGTCTGATGACGGAACTGGGTCTTATCAGCGTGGCCATGACCTTCGTAATCATAACGGGCGGCATCGACCTTTCGGTAGGCTCAATCGTCGGCATGACGGCAATTTGCCTGGGCGTGTTTTGGAAGAATATTGGCCTGCCGCTACCGCTGGCCATCGTGGCCGCGTTGGCAGTCGGCACAGCAGCAGGATTGTTCAACGGGTTTATTATCACCCGCTTCCGTGTGCCGCCGCTTATTGCCACCCTCGCCACTCTTGCCCTATATCGCGGCATCGCTGAAGGTGTGAGCGAAGCACGCTCGATACGCGGCTACCCGGACTGGTTCGCCATCCTCGGCCAGGGCGAGGTTGTTGGTGTGCCAACGCAACTCTGGATCTTCGGCCTCGCGGTGCTAGGAGCTGCCTTTGCGCTCGGCGTCACGGTCTACGGCCGTACGCTTTACGCGATCGGCTCAAACGCGGTGGCGGCACGCTTCTCTGGGCTCAGAGTAGACGGGGCGACACTTGCTGCTTACGGCGTCTCTGGCTTCGCAGCTGGACTTGCGGGAATAATACTCGTGTCTCGTGTTTCGACAACCCGATCTGACATGGGATCGGGTTATGAACTCACGGCTATAACAGCGGTAGTGCTAGGGGGCACCAGTATCTTTGGTGGCCGCGGAACAGTTCTCGGCACCTTGCTAGGTCTCTTGCTCATGCAGACGCTCAGCAGTGGATTGTCGCTAGCCGGAGTAAAGTCCGACGGCTCAATTGTCATGATTGGCTTCCTTTTGATCGGGGCGGTGCTAGTCGCTAACATGTTCCATCGCAACAATTAGCAGATCGAGCCGCCACAGCAGGTCAAAGTGTCCGTGTGTTCTTGGGAGGAAACAAATGAAAATACGTCTCTGCCTGGCCTTTAGTATCGTGTTGGCTACTGTAAGACCGGGGTTTGCGGCCCCAGTCTGGACGGGGGCCGACGAGTTGCCAACCCACCCACTCGCGTGCGACAGCACCCATGGTGGAAGTGAAGCGAAACCCTACAATGGGGCTTCTGTCGTAAATGCACCCGACCGCAAGGGACGGGAAATCAATATCATCGATGTACCTAAGCTGATAGGCGTGAGCTATTACGCTGCGAGCTCTAAGGGCATGGCCGAGGCAGCCAAGGAACTCGGCAACGTAAAGGTTAAGACCGACGGGCCCACTAAAGCCGATATTGACGAGCAGATCACTGTTCTGGACAACTACATCACCAGCGGAGTGGATGGTATCCTTTTCGCCGCTAATGATCCGGAAGCCATTTCCCCCGTTCTCAAAAAGGCGCTCGGTAAAGGTATTCAAGTAGTAGGCTACGATGCCGACGCGCAACCTGACGCACGTCAGTGGTTTGTCAACCAAGCGCAGTCCGAGAGCGTTGCCAAGACGATGATCGATACCCTCGCAAAGGAGACGGGGGAAAAGGCCTCATTCGCTATAGAAACTTCAACCTTTACGACACCTAACCAGGCGCGCTGGATTGCGGAAATGTCCGCCTACGCTCAGAAGTGTCATCCCGGCTTGAAGTGGCTCGAAACGGTAGAGGCGCAGGAAGACAATATAGTTTCTTTTAACCAAGCCACAACGCTCATCAACAAGTATGGCTCCGATCTTAAGGGCATCATCGGGATGACCACGGTCGCGACCCCAGCCTCTGCAGAGGCTGTGAGCCAAGCCAACCAGTGCGGCAAGATTGCTGTGGTGGGCCTTGCCACACCGAATGCCATGAAGCCTTATGTCAGCAAGGGTTGCGTCCAGGCTGTCATTCTCTGGAACCCGGTCGATCTAGGCTATGCCTCCATATATGTTATGCGCGCGCTGGCTGACGGGACGCTTAAGGCGGGTTTGAAAGCCGTCAAAGCGGGAAGACTAGGCGAACTGTCGGTGGTCGGTAGCCAAATACTTCTCGGCTCGCCTCTCGTGTTCACGAAGGAGAATATCGGTAACTACGACTTCTAAGGTAGAACCCAAAAGAGTATGCTTGGGGGCTCTTCGTGCCCCCAGCAGTCCCGTATTATCTACAAGGGCCTGTGTCATTACGAACGGTGTCGGAAGCTTACCCTTCTTTCGATCTGATCTAGAACGTTCGCGGCGCTTACTGGGCGCAGGGTGTATCTCGAGCGGAAACCAAATGAGTTCGACCCGTAGCATCATGCTGCTACTGGGTCGCAGCGCCTCGTCTTTGGCATTTTTCCAGTTCCAGGGTTCAGACAGTTGCATGGATCGATCGCTGCAAAATGCGCCTGCTGCGTAGGTGCTGCCCGATACAATATGCCTACGTTGTGCTCGGCCGGATATCGTGCACCACGACGGTCCAGCTCCTCTAACATCTGCTCTTCCAGAGCATAGCAGTCCGTGCCTTTTCGCACTATATAGTCTTGATGCATCACATGGCATAGGAAATGGCCATAGTAGAGCCTGTGGAGACAGGGCGCAGCGAGCACCGAAGGAAGCCGCTCAAACCAATCGCGGTCATTTCTGCGTAGAGCGATGTCGAGTGCAACGATGTCTTCGACGCTGTCCGAATGGACTGCTCGGTAGCGCACTGCTGCTCCGGCGCAGGCGAAACGGTTCAAGAATGCTTTGGACCCTTCAACCGAAGTGCATCGGAAGTATTCGCCTGTCCCGGCTGCGAAAGCGGATGTTATAAGGCGCTCGGTCTCCTCAGCTAATACTCCTCCCACTTTGAGCATAAGATAATGCTCGAATCGGTCGCGAAAGCTGCGTAGTCGCGGAGGCAAATGATCGGGAAACAGGGTTGCCGCCCACTGCAGGAGCAGATCCGATAAAGCGTTTGAGACTAGCGGCAAGCGCCGTGCGAGGCGATCTACTCGGGTTTTCCACGCAAATAGCCCGGGTAGCCGTGCGGTGCCGAGCCACTCCACCGCGAGCACCGTATCTTTGCCATAACGATCAGCGATATCGAAGGCGTCGCGATGCATGTACTCGCCGGCGATTGGTAGTCCGGAAAGCTCGCTGAGGATGCGCCGCCGTAGTGTCTCCAAAGTGTCTGGGTCGTTGGTGCCGATGTAGAACACGGTCGGGTCCGGCTCGATCGGGAAGGTATCCACTCGCACCGCAAACACGACGAGATGTCCGGCACAGCCCGATGTCTCGAACAGCCGGCTTGGATCGGCATTGTAGCGCGCCGGTTCATCACTTTCGATATCGCGTACGTGGGCGGCATAACGGTCATCATGCCCGCGTCCTGCCTTGGCAAGCACATCGGATTTGGTGAAGTCGCCCGCTTCTAGTTTACGTAAGATTTCCTCCGGCTTGTCGCCCAGCCGGATCCCAAGGTGGTTCACTAGACGGAGTACCCCGTCCGCTCCTAATTGGCCGAACAAGGCCATCTCAGTGTAGGCGGGACCACGCTGCACTAATGCCCCGCCAGAGTTGTTGCAGATCCCGCCGATGACTGAGGCCCCAAGGCAGGAGGAGCCAATCACCGAGTGTGGTTCGCGGCCATGCCGCTTCAGGGTCGTCTCAAGGCGATCGAGAGTCGTCCCGGGTAAACAGACAGCCTGGCAATTTTCCTCAATCAACCAGAACCGGTTGATACGCAGGGAGCTGATGATCACCACCGGCCGATCGTAGACGCCATCTGGGGTTGAGCCGCCGGTCAAGCCGGTATTGGCAGCCTGCATGATAACGATGCAGCCGCTTTCCGCGACAAGCTTTGCGGCGTACCACAGCTCCAGGAGCGTGCCTGGTCGCACCACAGCTAGCACAAGCCCCTCACCGGCACGATAGCCGCGCCGATAAGTAAGCATGTCCGCCTCTCGCGTGAGCACGTAGCGTCGGCCCACGATGCGTCTGATCTCCTCCAGAAGTCCGTCGCTTTCGGTGAGCACGCTGACCGCTCCAACTCTCTGAGAGATGTACATGGCTGCTTTCCATCACAGTTCTGGTTGTTTAGCAGTAACTCAGAAAAGCTACTTGCAGGAGTGGTTTATAAAGGCGCTGGGGATACTGCTGCCAGATCAGCACCCTGACAATCAGGTTGTTAGAGGACGAACGAAATGCGTGAGTGGGGTATTGCTATGACTCAGTATGCCAAGCCATTGCTGGTATCAAGGCGAAGCGAGAGGCCAGCCTCGGGATTCGGCACTTCGCGGACGGCAGCCTTGAGCCGGTGGTTCCATAGTTTGTGCCCTGGGCAGCTCGAAAATTGTGTCGGCCTCTCGTCTTGGTTACGCACCACGTAGCACGACTATGGCGTCGCCGTAGCTGTCTGCACCGAACACCGAACTTCCTGCGACCAGCGTATCGGCGCCGGCCTCGCGCGCACGTGGCGAACTCTCCAGATCAATGCCGCCATCGACCTCAAGGCGGATCATCCGTCCCGTGGCGTCGATCATGCGGCGGACGGTCGCGATCTTGGCAAGTTGGCTGTTGAGGAAACGCTGGCCGCCAAAGCCTGGATTGACCGTCATGAGCAGTACGATGTCGACGAGGTCGAGCACCTCCGAGATGGCCACGGCCGGCGTCGCAGGGCAGATCACGACACCTGGCTTGCAGCCCAAATCCGCGATGGCCTGCAGCGAACGATGCAGATGCGGCCCCGCTTCGGCATGCACCAGGATGTGGTCGGCACCTGCGCGGGCGAAATCGGCGAGGAACGGGTCGACCGATGCGATCATCAGGTGGACGTCGAAGGGCAGCTTCGTGTGTGGGCGCAGCTTTGCGATCACCGGCGCACCGAACGTCATGTTGGGTACGAAATGCCCGTCCATCACGTCGAGGTGGAGCCAGTCAGCGCCGGTCGCCTCGATCGCAGCAATCTCGTCGCCGAGGCACGCGAAATCGGCTGCAAGCAGGCTTGGGGCTACGAAGGTCCGAAGCGGGGATGGCGGCATATCAACCTTCTATCACATCCGAACGGAACCTATTTGGGCCGGCATGGCTCTAGTTCCAATAGGTCCCTGATGTAGCTAAAAGGCCGGACACTCTGCCGCGAACTACGCGCGTCCTGATCTCGAGCTTCGTCACCAGATACGCCACATGCTGTCTTCGCGGGGCAAGACGCTGTTCTGTCGTCTCAGGCGCTTGATCGGTCTGCGCAGCGTCTTGAGTATTGGGCTCGTCAGAAGTCACACATGGGTTAGTTATAGACGCGATCATCTTCAGGAAGCCCAGCTCCGTCCCAGCCGCGTCTTCACGCTCGCCGTCCTGATCGACCACCCTAACGGCCTCGATCCTGAGGCGAAGCTGTATCCTCCCGGTTCCGTGAGCTCGGTAATGCCGAGTTTCCGAGACGCCTACGCCAAGCGCCGGGCGATCGTGCCGGCGCGGGCGTTCTATGAATGGAAACGTGAGCCTGGTGATCCTCCCCCAGTTTCACGGACATGGGGTTTAGCTCGCTTCCTGCTCGGCCTGATCCGGCTTGATCTAGCCGAGGGCCGAGTGGATGCGCTGCCGGTTATAGTAGCCTTCGAGGGAGGCGATCAGATCGCGTCGGGCCTCGTCCCGGGTCGCCCATCGTCGCTGGTGGACGAGTTCGACCTTCAGGGTGTGGAAGAAGCTCTACATGGGAGCGTTGTCGTGGCAGCAGGCAGTGCGGCGCATCGACGGGACGGCGTTAATACCGGCGAGCTGCCTGCGACAGGCCTCGACGGCATACTGGCTGCCGCGATCGGAGTGGCAGACGAGGCCGGCAGCCGGCTTCTGCCGCTGCCCGGCCATCATGAGTGCGGCTGTCGTCAGCTCGGTGCGCATGGGATCGCGCATCGACCAGCCGACCACCTTGCGGGTCGCGAGATCGAGCACGGCTGCGAGGTAGAGCCAGCCTTCGCCTGTCGGCAGGCAGGTGATGTCGGCGAGCCAGACCGTGTTCGGCACCGAGGCCGGAAGCTTTTGCTTGAGAAGGTTCGGGGGCGATTGACAGGTCATGGCGGCTGTCGGTTGTGCAGGGCCGGAAACGGCGGCCGGCGAGAGCCCGGATGCCGTAGCAGCGCATCAGACGTTCCACACGTCTACGGCTCGCAGATCGGCCCTCCGCTCGCAGAGCAGCATGCACGCGAGGCGAGCCGTAGCGCCCATGATGGACGGCATGGATGCGGCAAACACCCTCCAATAGCTGACGGTTCGCAGCCGATAGGATACTCTCGGGACGAGACCGCCGTCCGTAGTAGCCGCCCGGCGAGACCTGGAGCACGCGGCACATGAGACGCACCGGCCAGGTGCGCGCATGCTGCTCTGTCAGGCGACACCGGGCAGCCAGCCGCGAGCGACATCTGACACCCATCCACCTGAACTCCCGGTTCGTCGGGTTTCGTAAGACCCTAAAAGGGCTTGCGGGAAGAAGTGCACGTCGGGGTGGATGGGTCCGCCTGTCGCTACCGGCCTGCTCCTTGGATGTCGCATGACACTGCTCGATGAAACGGAACCTCACCTCGGCATCTCAGCGAGGATGCCGATCGCTTTTTCTGGCACGTCGCGCTCTATGCGCGTGCGGTCGAGCTCACGACGAAGCCTGGCAATCTCGGTCGCCTGATCGGACGGAGAAGCGACCGGGGTTGCTGGGATCGAGCCTGGTGACGCTCCTGGTCGAGGCCGTGAGGCCGCCCCGTTCAAGGTCGCCCGCCACTGCCTCAGCATCGACGGTTGGATCCCGAGCTCAGCTGCGATCTCCATCTGCGGCCGACCGCTGCTCTCAAGCAATGCTATGCCCTCACGCTTGAACTCGGGCGTGAACTCTCGTCTCGTCTTCGCCATCAGACACCTTCCTCGCCCGCAAGGAGCATATCAGAGGTGTCCGCAAAATCGGGGGACCATCACGGCCGCTTCCGCAGCACCGTGGGCGCCGGCTACGCCATCTCGGGCTCCATCAGCCCCGCGAGCGCCATACCGAGCAGGATGGCGCATTCAAGCTCGTGCAGGCGCTCCATCAGCATCGTACGCCGGTTGCTTGCACCAATCGGGGGCGATCAACGCGGCCTGCGCGACCGCGCCGTCATTCTGGTCGGCTTTGCCGGCGCGTTGCGCGGCGAGGAGCTGGCATCGATCCCGGTCGAGCACCTCGAGCCGACCGATCGGGTTCTGTCAGCCCTCGCGCCAGTGGATGGATCTGGTGGCCGTTAGGTGGCTGACGTAGCGTCGTCAAACATGGCGTGGGGCGGGATATCGGGATGAACTGCGTGTGCTGTGGGTCTACAGCCGTGACGGAGCGGCGGGAGGTCACGGCTCGCGGCTATCGGCGGTTCCGTTGCCGGACCTGCGGACGGCAGTTCAACGAGCGCAGCGCCGGCGTGCTGAACCGGACCTGCCTGCCCAGCGACGTGATCGCCTTCGTGGTGTTCTGCCGGCTCCGCTACCGCCTGACCCTGCGCGACCTGAGCGAGATCATGGCACTACGTGGGATCGAGGTGAGCCATGAGGCCGTACGGGACTGGGAGACGAAGCTGCTGCCGGTCATGGGCGACGCGCTGCGCAAGCACCGGCATGGCACGCGGCGCGGATCCGGCGTGAGCTGGCATGTCGACGAAACCTACCTGAAGGTCCGCGGTTGCTGGTGCTACCTTTACCGGGCGATCGACCGGGACGGGAACCTGATCGACGCGCTGCTGAGCGAGCGCCGCGATATGCAGGCGGCCAAGGCGTTCTTCCGCTCGGCGCGAGCAGTCATGGGATACAAGCCCGAGCGGGTGACGACAGACGGCCACGGCTCCTACCCGAGGGCGATCCGCAGCGTGCTTGGCAAGACCGTCCAGCATCGCACCAGCGCTTACCTCAACAACCGGCTTGAACAGGACCATCGCGGCATCAAGGGCCGGATCCGATGCATGCGCGGCTTCAAGAGCCATGACGCGGCCGGCCGCTTCTGCTGCGAGCACGGCGAACTCCGCAACCTTCTCCGTCCTCAACGCCGTCACAACCAGGCCGTCTCTGCGTCCCTCCGCCTCTTCCGCTTCGCAAGAAGTGCCCGCGTTGCGCTCGGGGTCATGCAGAACGCGTGACCCAGCAAGCTCTTATGAGGAACGTTCGGTTGTCTGGCGCGAGCGCTGACAGAACCGTACTGACCGACGATGCTTTCACACCGCGGCGACGCCAGGAAGCTCAGCAATTGTCATGCTTCCTCCTTGTGAGCGGTCTTGGCGTAGATCGAGTCCGCAAGTTCATTGAACATACTCTGGCGGCCTTCCGGGCCGATCGGCAGTGGACCGTTTGGGAGACGCGATGACCGGCATTCTGGGCTACGCCAGCGTTTCGACCGGCGACCAGGACGTCGCAGGCCAGACCAAGCGGTTGATGCAGGCCAGCGCGATCAAAGTGTTCACCGACGTGCGCTCCGGCCGGAGCATGGATCGGCCAGGGCTGCAAGAACGGCTCTGTTGCAAAGCGTGGCCGAGAGCCGCGAATGCGGCTGTTGATCGTCGTTTTGGCTTTCAGGTCGTTTTGACCTGGATCCGCTCGTCGAGAAACTGGACGACCTCGGCCAGGGCAGAGGCGCCGAGGCCGAAGGCGCGCTCGACGATGCGGGCCTCGCCGCGAATATCGCGGGTGATGTTGAAGGCTGATGCCTGTCCCTTGCGGAGCGCGCACATCACCTCGAAGCCCTTGATCGTGGCGTAGGCCGTCTTCAGCGTCTTAAAGCCTCGGACCGGCCGGATCAGCTGCTTGAGCTTGCCGTGGTCGGCCTCGATGACGTTGTTCAGTTACTTGACCTGCCGATGCAGTGTGTCAGCTGGACACCTGCCCTCCTTCTTCAGCTCGGCAAGAGCGGCGGCGTAGGTCGGCGCCTTGTCCGTGTTGATGACGGACGGCTTCTCCCAGTCCTTGAGGCCATTCAACGCCTTGCCGAGGAAGCGCCTGGCCGCCGCCGTGTTGCGCGTCGGCGAGAGGTAGAATTCGATGGTGTTCCCGAGCTTGTCGAGGGCTCGATAGAGATACGCCCACTTGCCGCGGACCTTCACGTATGTCTCGTCGACCCGCCAGCTCGTCGGACGCGGCCCGCGCCACTGCCAGCGCAGCCGCTTCTCGATCTCGGGTGCAAACCGCTGAACCCAGCGGTAGATCGTCGAATGGTCAACCGAAACGCCGCGCTCGCCCATTATCTGCTCGAGATCGCGATAGCTCACCCGTAGCGGCAATGCCACCGGACCGCCCAGAGCACGATCTCGCCCTCGAAGTGACGCCCCTTGAAGTCCGACATGACCCGCTTCCCCGCACGGAGCCGATCCCAACGCACGGCGACGAAGTTTGCAACAGAGCCTGGGTCTACGACCTCCGCACCAACAACCGGTTCACGCTGAAGGAACGCCCACTGCGTCAGTCCGACCTGGCCGAATTCGTGACCCTGGCCCGGCTACGCGACCGGCATACCCGTCAGGAGCATGAGCAGCAGGACCGGTGGCGGCGCTTTCCCGTAGCTGACCTCGTCAGCCGGGACCGCGCCGACCTGAACCTGCAGTGGCTTCAGGACGATAAAGCTACCAACCCGGCCGCCCTGCCGCCGCCCTGCCGCCGCCCGCAGAGATTGCAGCAGAAATCGCCGATGAGCTGGAGACTGCCGTGGCGCGGCTTCGCTCGGTCGCTGCGCGTTTTAGGTGGTGGATCTGCCGGAAGCGGACAGGCAGCTATGGAGCGGGAGATAGCGGGAAGCGAATGTTCGCTGCCGATTACATGATGGCAGTTTTCGACCCAACCACGCCATACCCGCGCATGATGTCTCGTCCCGAAAGCGGTCACGTGGTTACCCGCTTTATTCCGGTTTCCCCATGTGAAACTGACCATTTCGAGAAAGGCCAATCGGGAACAGGTTTCGGAAGAACGAACTGTTTGACGATGTCGCGCCAGCCACATCGGCACGGTTTTCTATTCACCGCTCCTTTGCGGGGCGCTGTCATGTGCGTGGCTTTGGGATCGAGCGGGACCGGGATCGGTGCGCCGTTCGCGAGGTTCCTCGGTCCGTCGACCGCCAATCATGAGCGCCACCCCTGTTAGCGTCGCGCCGGCGGCGGCGGCCTTGCCCCACCCGACAGGTTCGCCGAGCAGCCAGGCAGAGAGTCCGAGCGCGATCACAGGTGCGGCGTAATTGAAACTGTTGGCGAGGATGGGCGACGAACTGCGGTTCAGCGCCAGGAACACCGCGTAGCCGACCAACGTGCTCGCGACGATCAGGAAGGCGAGCGCCATCCAAGCCTGCAGCGGGACCAAGGTCGGGTCGAACGAAGCCGTGAGACCTGCGAGCCGAACGGTCAGGCCGAGAGCAATGCCGGTCGGCACCAGCTGTGCGGCAAGGCTGATCATCGGATCCTTCGGCATCCGAAGCCTCGCAGCGACAAGCGAGCCCCCCGCCCACGTCGCGGACGCGACGAGCGTCATGACCGCGCCGATCGGCCGGAACCCGGCCCCGGACGACGACAGCCACGCCATCGCGGCCAAGCCGCCAAGGCCGAGGGCTATACCTGCGACCTGCCGTCGTCCCGGCAGCTCACGAAGGAACAGCCAGGCGAACAGCGGGAGGAACACCGGCGCGGCCGAGCCGAATACCGACGCGACACCGGCGGGGAGAAAGTGCGTCCCCCATATCGCCATCGTCTGGCTCCCAATCAGCATCACCGGCCCGAGCAGCGCCGCGCCGGCGAGTTCGCGTATGGAAGCGGGACGTCGACGCCATCGCCAAGTGGCGACAGGCAGGACCGCGAGCGCCGCGATTCCGAACCGCAGCGCGGCCAGCATCAGCGGGTGGAACGCGTCACCGCCGACTTTGAAGGCGAGGAAGTTCGCGCCATTGTAGAACCATGTCCAGCCGACGCCGACAATGATAAGCGCCGAGGTCGTGCGCGCAGGCGATGGCACGTCGATGTTTCCCTGTCAGAGCTTCTTCGCTCCAATCCAGTCGCCGATCGCGTCGGCGAGCTCTGCCTTAAGCTCCAGCGGAAGCCAGTGTGCACCATTCAGCCTCGTGACGGTCAGGTCCGCGCAGGCGGCGCGCATCGGCTCGCCGTAACGGTTATCCACGATGCTGTTCATCTGGTCCCAGTCACCGTTGACGAACAAGACCGGCATCTCAAGCCGCGCTCCATTCGGTGAGCTGCGCATGTAGGTGATGTTGGCGGCATCATTCAGATACCACGAACACGGTCCACGGAATCCATGCTGCTCGAACGATCGCACCAGTGACTCGAAATCTGTCGCCGGCCATAGCGCCGGGTCCGGTTGGGTCGGCGGGGCGCGGTGCGCCGCGCCGAAGCGTCCGCTCTTCTTCGTCACCTTCGCATTTTCGGCGGGCTTGTCCAAGGCGGCGGGATCGCCGCGCCGGTAGATCGAGGCGAGCGACGACCGCTTGTCGGCGTCGAGGTCGGTGATCGCCGTGGCAAAGTGCGTGGTGTACCAGCGGTAATAGTCCCACTGGCCGTCAGGATACTCGTCGGCGGGATAGATCGTCCGATCGACCATCGGCACGAGCGTTGGCAACGCGTTGGCGGTCGGGAAATATGGAACCGAGACCAGCACCCCGCCCAAGACCCGCTTCGGCTTATGCGCCGCGAACGCACCGACCAGCACGCTGCCCCAGTCATGGCCAACCCATACCGCCGGCTTGCCGCCGAGATGGTCGTGCAGTTCGACCATGTCGGCGACCACCTCGTCGTGCGCGTAGGCGGCGAGGTTTGCCGGAACGGATGAGCCGCCATAGCCCCGCATGTCGGGGGCGATGCACCGCCAGCCCTTCGCGGTGAACGCGGCCATCTGCGCCCGCCAGACGATCCCTAGCTCGGGCCAGCCATGGAGAAACATCATCAGGGGACCGTCGGCTGGTCCAGACTCAAGGTAGTGCGTCGTGTGCCGCGTCGTCTGCAAAGTCTTCGAGGTCGGCATGATGGCGAGCGCTCCCCAGCTTGTGCGCGGCAGTGCGGCGGACCCGCCGTTAGCCAGAATGACCGAACACCGGCCGAGGATCGGTCCGAGTTGAGCGGAAGATGCCCGGCCAGCAGATCGATCGCAGATGGTAGGAATGCCCCGACGTAAGACGGTCAGCCTCTCGCGAATAGCCGCATAATCGTGCATAGGGCTGTAAGAACAGCTTAACGGCGGGTCGATGCGGCAGAGGGATGTGCTCGAGGGCGTGCCGGTGTTCGTCACGGTGGCGGAGGCGGGTAGCTTCTCGGCTGCAGCGCGCCGCCTCGGCATCTCGCCGTCGGCGGTGAGCCAAGCGGTCGGGGGTCTCGAGGAGCGACTCGGGGCGACGCTGTTCCGTCGCTCGACACGCAGCCTCAGCCTCACCGACGTCGGCGAGGAATATCTTCGCGGTGCGGCGCCCGCCCTCTCCATGCTCAGGCAGGCCGCCGACGACGCGGTGGGTCGTGGCGGCAGGCCGGCGGGTTCGCTCCGTCTGACGATGCCACGCGCACCCTTCGAACTTCTCATCGCGCCGGTTCTGGTCGCGTTTCAGGATGCCTATCCGGCCGTGGACATTGAGATCGCGGTCGAGGCCAGGCTCGTCGATATCGTCAAGCAGGGCTACGACGCGGGGCTCCGCTACGGCAGTTTGCTCGAGCAGGATATGGTGGCCTTGCCCATCGCGCCGCCCACAGAAGCGATCCTGGTCGCATCATCAGAATACTTAGAGAAGCGGGGCGTCCCTAACGCGCCTGCGGACCTCCTTGCCCACCGCGCGATGATGTGCCGAAGTCAGAGCACCGGGGCGATCATCCCATGGCGGCTGAAATCGGACGACGACCTCGTCGAGATCGTACCGAGATCGGTGACCATCGTCCATGATCTCGCTTCGCAGATCGAACTGGCGGTCAGAGGTATAGGTATCTTGAGCGCGCCCTTGGACAGTACCAGCAATCTTGTTGCATCAGGCAGACTATCGCGCGTGTTGCCTCACTGGTCCACGTCGATGGAGACGTTATATTTATACTTCCCAGCCAGCCGCCACCAATCAACGGCGCTCAAGGCTTTTGTTGCATTCCTCAAAAGCTCGGTCGACTTACAGGCCAGATTGGACGTGAAACTCTCGTAACTAGTCCTTCTCGGGCGCCTACGCTTCTTATAATAGCGAATCTGTGAGTTCTGCTAGGGTATATTGCTTCTCAATTGAGCATCGTTTGCGAGACATTCTGCGCGCCTGCTTACGGCAGCTATCGCCGCCTGCATGCCAAACCGGACTGTCCGATTCCCACCACGTTCCGTCAATCAATCAACGCGGTCGGATTGGAGCTTTGTGGGACGAAGCGGAAGTGGCACGGAGCACGCATAAGCCCGGCGGACCAAGGGGACGGCTCGCGCGAACGAGCGCGAGCCGCCCCGGGGACGCGTCCTAAACCTCAGTGGCCTCGGACAGGGTTAGCGGGTCCTCGGCATCCACGGCTAGTCTAGACCGGGCAGACCATCCAGGACATCATCGACGGCACGCTTAGGGCCGTGCGCGGGAAGGGCTAGTCATGCCGCGAGGCATCAAGGGAAGCGGGACGCCGACTGCCAAGCGACGCCCGGGACGTCCTCCGGGCTCGACCAAGGCGAAGGCCGCGAGGACTACCAAGACGCGGAAGGCCCGCGCCTCGGCCGCGGCTGAGCCCGTCGCGGTCGGACGCAAGACGCCGGTCACCGCCTCGGCGCCGAAGCTCAGCAAGGAGGAGCTCCGGGTCCAGGTCGAGAAGCTGGAGCGCACGGTCGTCACGCTTCGGACGCGCAGCCGCGACCAAGCAGGCGGCGGCGCGGATCGAGGAGCTGGGGGAACAACTTGCGGCAACGCAGAGGCGGGTGTCGAAGCCGAAGGCCGCTCCGGCTGGGAAGCGGACGCCAAAGCGCGCCGCGGCCGCCGCGCCGGACGCGAAACCGACGCGATCCGTTCGCGGTTGCCGTCTCAGTGCCGAGCGTGATCCGGGTGACGCGGTGCCGCCGGGGGTGGCCGTCCGGGACCCGGAGCCTATGGACGCGGAGGCCACGGCAGCCTTCGATAGCCTAGAGGCGCGGCTGCATCCCGCCGAAGACTGAGCATCCCGACCCCCGGGCCTCAGTTCCTCATGGCTCCGGGACCTGCCGATCACTGACCGTTGCTCGAGGTGGTCTCGACCGTCTTGTCTTCCCCCCCTTCGCGCTCTCGGCCGCGGTGGTTCCATTGCCTGGCTTCGGCGGTCGAGCCCCGCCGGGGCTGCTCACTCTCTCCGCTTGCGCGATGTCCAGGCGTGGCGGGGGTCATCGTCCAGCAGGTGCAGGTGATCGGCTAGGCGGTTACGCTCCAGCCAGTCGATCGCCGCGCCGAGCTTGACCGACGCCATGTGCTCCCGGCTTTTATCGCCGGTTGCCTGTTTCAGTGCCGCGTTGTAGCGGTGGCAGACCCCGGGACCGTCGGTACCGTTGCGCAACCCTGCCCGGCCTGCTTCGTCCTCCACCGCCTCCGCGACCACCATCTCACCCAGCTGCGCGCGCGGACGCCGCTCGGCGACGGGAGGCGCCTCTACCAACTCGGCTTGTATTTCGTGTAGCTTGGTCAATAGAGCGCCGGACTTGAGCTTGGACCCAGCGTGTCGTAGCGCGGCGCCAGCACATTAGAAGACAACGGCACGATGCCCGCCCTCGGCGGTAGCTGCTCCTGCAGCCACAACGGCCGGGTCCTCTGCGTCCGGCCCGGCTTCGGGCGTCGGGCCAATGTATCCCGCTCAGTCTCCATGCGCCGGCGGAACTGCGCGAACAACAGGTCGTCGGGATGGAACACCAGCGCGCGCTGGTCCTCGTAGGCATCAATCAGGTTGACGATGCAAAATTGCATCAAACGTTACTGAAAATGGATGTGGTGGTGATGTGCTTCCCGACATATCTCCCGCATCGGCGTGCCGTCGAGCGGTTGCGAGGGTAGGATTGTTACTCCGCCTGTCGCGGGACCATCGACGCCCACTTTACCAGGAGCGCGCATGCCGGACGACCATTACGACATCATCGTCATCGGCAGCGGTCCGGGTGGCGGTTCGCTGGCGCAGAGCCTGGCGCCGACCGGCAAGCGCATCCTGATGCTCGAGCGCGGCGGATACCTGCCGCGCTCGCGCGACAACTGGGACGCGAAGACGGTGTTCGTCGATGGCCGCTACCAGGCGCCCGACACGTGGTATGGCAAGGATGGCAGCAGCTTCCATCCGGGGCTGCATTACTATGTTGGCGGGAACTCCAAGGTGTATGGCTCGGCGTTGTTCCGGCTGCGCGAGCGTGACTTCGGCGAGCTGCGGCACAAGGACGGGATCTCGCCCGCCTGGCCGCTCGGCTACGACGTGTTCGAGCCCTACTACACGCAGGCCGAGACCCTGTTCCATGTGCACGGCCAGCGCGGCGAGGATCCGACCGAGCCGTGGTCGAGTGCCCCCTACGCCTATCCGCCGGTGCAGCACGAGCCGCGCATCCAGGGATTGAGCGACATCCTGAGCGGGGAGGGGCTGCATCCGTTCCACCTGCCGCTGGGCATCAAGCTCGACCAGAACCCGGATGGGAGTGCGACCACCTACAGCCCGTGCATCCGCTGCGACGCGTTCGACGGCTTCCCGTGCGCGGTCAACGCCAAGGCGGACGCGCAGGTGATCTGCGTCGACCCGACCCGGGCGGCGCACCCGAACTTCACGTTGCTGATCGGCGCCTACGTGACGCGACTCGAGACCGATGCGTCCGGCCGCAGCGTCTCCCGGGTGCACGTGATCCGGGACAACCAGTTCGAGCGATATTCAGCCGACATCGTGGTGGTGGCGGCGGGCGCGCTGAGTTCGGCGCTGCTGCTGCTGCGCTCCGTGAGCGACACGCATCCGCGCGGACTCGCCAACGGCTCCGACCAAGTCGGCCGCAACTACATGCGGCACAACATGTCGGTGGTGATGGCGCTGCTGAAGGAGCCGAACCACACCGTGTTCCAGAAGACGCTGGCGCTCAGCGACTACTACTTCAACTCGCCCGACTGGGAGTATCCGCTCGGCCTGATCCAGATGTGCGCGACGTCGCACGGCGAACAGATCCGCGGCGAGGCGCCGCTGCAGGCGCTGATGCCGCTCGTCCCCGAGATGCCGTTCGAGAAGATGGCCGAGCATTCGATGGATTTCTGGCTGCAGAGCGAGGACCTGCCGCGGCCGGAGAACCGCATCTCCTATGATGGCGACCGCGTGGTGCTCTCGATCACCGAGGGCAACGAGGAGGCGGCGCACCGGCTGCGGCAGAAGCTGGAGGCGCTGCTGGTGCCGATGCGCGCGTGGCCGAAGCTGATTGACCGCCGGCTCTACCTCGGCAAGGAGATCCCGATCAACGGCACCGCGCACCAGGCCGGCACGTTGCGTTTCGGCACCGATCCGGCGAGCTCGGTGCTGGACCTCGACTGCAAGGCGCACGAGCTCGACAACCTCTACGTGACCGACGCCAGCTTCTTCCCCTCGATCGGCGCGGTGAACCCCACGCTCACCATCATCGCCAACGCGCTCAGGGTGGCCGACGTGATCCGCCACCGGCTGGCGGCCTGAGGGGCACCCGGCATGGCCGACAAGCCGCTTTCCATCGACATCGAGCGCCCGCTGCTGCTCAAGGCGAACGATCTCGTGCTGCTGACCCGCGAGGATGGCGACATCCCCGGCGGCAACCCGGGCTTTGGGCTGTTCTATCGCGATAGCTGCGCCCTCGCGATCTATCGGCTGCGTCTGCACGGCACCGCGCCGCTGCTGCTGATGTCGTCGGACAGCGAGGGCATCGCGGCGCAGATCGGCCTGACCAACAGCGACCTGTCGGCCGTGAATGGCGACGACATCGCCGATCACACGCTGAGCCTGCGTCGGACCCTGCTGGTGCTGGATGACGGGCCGGTGTTCGTCGACACGATCGCCATCCGCAACCATGGCGCCAACGGCGTGACTCTGCCGTTCTCGCTCGACCTCGCGACGACCTTCCAGAGCATGTTCGTGCTGCGCGGCGCGCCGGCGGGCAAGCGGGGGCGCCTGCAGGCGCCGGTCTGGGACGGGACCGCGCTGCGCTTCGCCTACGAGGGCGCGGACGGCGTGCTGCGGACGCTGCTGGTCGATTTCTCCCTACCCCCGATCGTCGCCCCCTGCACGACGGAACGGAGCACCGCGCATTTCGAGCTCGTGCTGGCGCCGCAGGAGAGCCGCACGCTGATCGTCACCTTCCGGGTCGACGAGCGTCCGGTCGGAGACGCGCCGCCAGCCTCGCCGCGAGTGCTGCCGGACGAGGCGTCGATGCGCCAGGCCAAGGACACCGCCGCGGCAGCTCTGCTTGATGGCTACGCAAGGGTCCGGACGCCAAGCCACGGCATCGGCCGGGTGCTGGCTCGCTCCCTCGCCGACCTGGCGTTGCTGGAGGTGCGGCGTGGCCCGCATCGCTTCACCGCCGCCGGCATGCCCTGGTTCGTGGGGCTGTTCGGCCGCGACAGCCTGCTGCCGACGATCCAGTGCCTGGCCTTCAACCCCGACCTTGGCAGCCGCACCACGCGGGCGCTGGCGCACTGGCAGGGCACCCGGGACGACGAGGCGACGCGCGAGGAGCCCGGCAAGATCCTGCACGAGCTGCGGGTCGGGGAACTGGCGCACCTGCACGAGGTGACGCAGACGCCGAGCTACGCGGCGGTGGACTCCACGCTGCTGTTCCTGATCGCGATCGCCCGGCACGTGGGCTGGACCGGCGATCTCGACCTGTTCACGGCGTTGCGGCCCAACGTCGACCGGGCGCTCGCCTGGCTGGAGCGGCGCAGCGCCCGCAACGAGGCCGGCTACGTCACCTATGACGGGCTCGCCGAGGGCGACCAGCCGATCAATCAGAGCTGGCGCGACTCTGGCACCGGCGTGCTGCGCGCCGACGGCCGCTACCCGGCGCCGCCGCTGGCCCTGGTCGAGGTGCAGGGCTACGCCTACCAGGCGCGCCGGCTGATCGCGGTCCTGCTGCGCCGGGTCGGCGAGGATGCGGCGGCGGACCGGCTCGACGCGGCCGCCGCCGCGCTGCGGGCACGGTTCCTGGCCGACTTCTGGATGGAGGCGGAGGGCTGCTACTGCCTGGCCCTAGAGCAGGGCGGCCGGCAGGTTGCTTCGGTCACCTCGAACGCGGCGCAGGTGCTGTGGACCGGCATCGCCACCCCTGAGCATGCGCGGCGTATCGCCGAGCGCGTGATGCGGCCGGACATGTTCTCCGGCTGGGGCGTCCGCACGCTCTCGTCGGCGCATGTGCGGTTCGATCCGCTGGCCTACCAGCAGGGCAGCGTCTGGTCGTTCGACAACGCGCTGATCGTGTCGGGGCTGCGCCGCTATGGCCAGGACACGGCGGCGCTGCGCGTCACCGCCGCCACGCTGGACGCGGCGGACGGCTTCCGGCTCGGCCGGTTGCCGGAGTTCATCGCTGGCCATCAGCGCGAGTCGGGCGACGGGCCGATCCACACGCCGCGCGCCGACCCGTTGCAGGCCTGGTCGGCCGCCTCGGTGCCGTTCATGGTCGCGGAGCTGCTGGGGCTGCGGGCGGACGGGTTCGAGCGTCGGCTGACCGTGCGGCGGCCGCTGCTGCCGGACGGGGTGGACCGGCTCGAGCTGCACGACCTCCGGGTCGCCGGCGCCACCGTCTCGCTCGCTTTCACGCGGGCGAAAGCTGGCATGCAGGTGGAGATCGTCGGCGGCGACGGGCTGGAGCTGGTCGTGGATCGCGACGCGGCATGAGGGTCGCGACGGCGGTCCGGGACGGACATCGGCTGCTGGCGCGCGCGCTACGGCAGGTCGGTGCGGGCGCGCTTGCGCGGTCCTCGCCGCCGATCGCCGCCCTCGGCCTGATCGGCGACCGCGCCACCGCCGCGGTCGTCACCACGGCGGGCGAGATCTGCTGGTACTGTCCGGGCCGGTTCGATGCGCCGAGCCTGCTGGGCTCGCTGCTCGACCCGGACGTCGGCGGCGCCTGGCGCATCGAGCTGCCGGGGGCCGAGCCGGCCGGCCGGCGCTACCTCGACCACAGCGCCGTGCTGGAGACCACGCTCCGTCATCCGGCCGGCCCGCTCGTCGTCACCGACTGGATGTCGCTCGCTGGCTGCGCCGCGCACGGGGCCATCTGCCGCAGCTTCGGATCGGCCCCCGCCGCGCTGCGCCTGGTGCTGCGGCCGCGTCCGGACGGCGGCAGGCGGATCCCCGAATTGCGGCTGGACGGCGCCGGCGCTGCCGTGATCGACGGCCGCCACCGCCTCCTCGCATCGCATCCCATCCTGATCCACGGCGGCGCGCTCCGGATCGACGTGCCGCAGGGCGAGCGCGCCTGGGCGGTGCTGGGCGATGCGCGGTCCGGCGCCGCCGCCGACCGGGCGACCCTAGATGGCTGGCTCGACGAGACGCTGGCCGGCTGGCGGACGCTGTCGGCGCGATCGGCCTATGCGGGACCGTTCGCCGGCGCGGTGCACGATTCGCTGCGGGCGGTGCGGCTGCTGACCCATGACCGCACCGGCGCGATCGTGGCGGCGGTCACCACGTCGCTGCCGGAGGTCGAGGGCGGCAAGCGCAACTACGACTACCGGTTCTCGTGGCTGCGTGACAGCGGCATGATGATTCGCGCCCTGGTGCACCTCGAGCCGGACCACGAGCAGGCGCTGCAGTACCTCGGCTTCGTCGCCGGGCTGCTGGATACCGGCTATCGATCGCCGCTGGATCCGGTGTCGGCGATCGGCGGCGAGCGGGTCCCGGTGCAGGTGAAGCTGCCGGTCGCCGGCTATGGCGGCAGTCTGCCCGCCATCACCGGCAACCTGGCGGCGCATCAGCTGCAGCTGGGCTCGCTGGCGCAGTTCGTGCTGGCCGCGCGCGAGATCTACGCGGCGCGCGGCGAGCGTCCGCATTGGACCGTCGTGTCGGCCACCGCGGACTTTCTGGTTGACAATTGGCAGCAGAAGGGCAGCGGCATTTGGGAAGAGGCGACGCTGCGGCACTACACGTCGAGCCTGGTCTCGGCCAGCGTGGCCCTCGACGGCATTGCCCGGTACGCCGACACCCCGGGCCAGGCCGTCCGCTACCGCCGCGCGGCGCTGGGCCTGCGGCAGTTCGTCTCGCGCGCCTGCCTGAGCCGTGACGGGATCTACGTGGTCCGGCCCGGCTCGCGCAGCGTCGACATCTCGGCCGCGCTGTTTCCGGTCTGGGGCTACGTGCCGGCCGACGACACGATGATGGCGAACAGCATCGCGCTGCTGGAGCGCCAGGCGGGCGCAGGCGGCGGGCTGTTCCACCGCCACCTGCAGAAGGGTCGCGCGCAGCGTCGCGAGGGCGCCTTCCTGGTCGGCACCTTCTGGTTGGCGCACTACCGGATCGCGTGCGGCGAGCTCGATCGCGCCAGGGTGCTGATCGAGCAGGGGCTGGGCCACGCGAACGACCTGGGACTGTTCGCCGAGGAGGTCGATGCCCGCACGGGCGATCTGCTCGGCAACCTGCCGCTCGGACTGGCGCATGCCAGCTTCCTGTCGGCAGCCATCGATTACGATGCGGCAACGCGGTCGACCGGTATAACCAAACACATGCATCCCACAGCAGATCGGACCGAATCATGAGCAGGATCGTCGTCATCACCGGAGCCGGCGCCGGCGTCGGCCGCGCCGCGGCGACCGAGTTCGCACGTCAAGGCTACGACGTGGCGCTGCTGTCGCGTGACCCCGACCGGCTGGAGCACGCGGCCGCGGAGCTGCGCCGGTTCGGGGTCCGGGCGTTGCCGATCCCCACCGACGTCGCCGACGCCGCCGCGGTCGAGGCCGCCGCCGACCGGACGGAAGCCGAGCTCGGACCCATCGACGTCTGGGTCAACGTCGCGATGGCGACCGTGTTCGCGCCGGTGAGTAAGCTCAAGCCGGAGGAGTTCGAGCGCGGCACGCGGGTGACGTACCTGGGTCAGGTGCACGGCACCATGTCGGCACTGGCGCGGATGCGGCAGCGCAACCGCGGCACCATCGTCAACGTCGGCTCCGCGCTCGGCTATCGTTCGGTGCCGCTGCAGTCGATCTACTGCGGCGCCAAGTTCGCGATCCGCGGCTTCACCGACAGCCTCCGCTCGGAGATTATCCACGACAAGCTCGACGTGCACCTGACCATGGTCGACCTGCCGGCTGTCAACACGCCGCAGTTCGACTGGGCGATGAACCGGATGGGCAAGAAGGCCAAGCCGGTGGCGCCGATCTACCAGCCGGAGGTGCCGGCGCGGGCGATCTTCTTCGCCGCCACGCATCGACGGCGACAGGTCTGGGTGGGTTATCCCACGGTGCAGGCGATCCTGGCCAATCGCATCGCACCGGGGCTGATCGACAGGTATCTCGCCAAGGCAGGCTATAGCGGCCAGCTGACCGACACCCCGCTCGGGCCCGACGCGCCGGCCAACCTTTACGATCCGGTCCCCGGCGCCTACGGGGCGCACGGCCGCTTCGACGGCCGCGCCAAGACCGGCAGCTGGGAGATGTTCACCGACCGCCACCGCACCGTGTTCTGGGCCGCGGCCGGCCTGGCGGCCGTTGCCGTACTGCACCAGGTCGCCAAGCGCCTCGACATTTGAACGATGGTCCCGCTGGGACGGCACGTTCGGGGAACGGATCCATGACGGGCTGAGGCGCCTCGTCATATCCCCTGGAGGATCATGACCCGGCGCCGCAGCCCGTGCAGCGGTGTCGATGCTTCAGCAGGACAGATCGATGGCGAGAAGCTGCTTCGTCGCTGCCATGAACAGGCGCTTCCCGCCCGCGCCCCCGAAGCACAGGTTGGACACCGTCTGCATGGTAGGGATGAAGCCGAGGCGTTCCCGCTCGGCCGACCACACATGCACCCCGTCGGCGGCCGAGGTCCAGACCCAGCCGCGGCGGTCGATCGCGAAGCCGTCCGGATAGCCGTGGTCGGTGTGGCAGAAGAAGCGCCGGTTGGACACCGCACCACCTTCGGCCACATCGAAGGCGATGATCTCGTGCGTGCTGCCGGTTCCGGCATTCGGGATTTCGCCCAGCGACAGCGCCGTGTCCGACACGTAGAGGACACGCCCGTCCGGCGAGAAGCCGACGCCGTTCGGCTGCTCGAAGTCGGCCACTCGGCGAAGGTCGCCGGTACCTGGGTCGAAGCGGTAGACGCTGCGGTGGTCCAGTTCCGGCTCGGCGATGCTGCCCTGGTTCGGCATCAGGATGCCGAAGGTAGGATCCGTGAACCAGATCGTCCCATCCGGGGCCACGGCCAAATCGTTGGGCGAGTTCAGGCGCCTGCCCTCGTGATGCGTGACGATCGGCTGCGGCTGTTCGCCGGGAGCTTCGGAACGGCTGATGCAGCGGCGACCGTGCTCGCAATGGACGAGCCGGCCCTGGGCATCGATCGCGTTGCCGTTCATGAAGAGGGTGCCGTCGAGTGCCGTTTCCACCCGACCGTCCGGATGCAGCGAGAGCAGACGGCGGTTGGGCACGTCCGACCAGAACAGCAGGTCCCGCGCCGGATCCCAGACCGGCCCCTCGGCGTGCAGCGTGCCCTCGTAGAGCACCAGCAGCGCCGCCTCGGCTGATAGCACGGCGGCGAAGCGGGCGTCATCGACCTGCACGCCTGGAAAGCCTTTCGCTCGCTCCGCCGGTCCGGAATGGCGCAGCAAGCGACCGAGGCTGAGCGCGTCGTCGGACACCGGCATCTCCATGATTGGATGGCCCCGCACCGTAGGTGGCCCTGACGGATCGAATGCCCGGTGATGGCTAGTGTTCCCGTGAGACGCCCGAACATTCCATCGGGCCATCCCGAGGGTAGCCAGTTATCACAAATTAGTGTTACGTCGCACGATGATGCTCCGCACCGACCATCCAGGCCGAGCTCGGACTTTTGGCTTGGCCAGGGGACGGCTCCGGAGGATGCGGTCAGTCGCCTGCCTGATGGGGGGCGCATTGTCCGTGGCCGGTTGCGGTGCGCTCGATCGCGGCTTTCTGTCCCCCGCGGGCCCGGTCGCCAGCGCGACCCGCCACGAGTTCCTGCGGGTCTGCGTCATCATGCTGTTCGTGATCGGCCCGGTGCTGCTGCTGGTGCCTGCGATCGCCTGGCATTACCGGCTGTCGAACACCAGGAGCGCCTACCGGCCGCAATGGGGCTTCAGCTGGGGCCTTGAGGGCCTGATCTGGATTCCGCCTACGGCCATCGTCGTGATCCTGGCCGTGTTCCTGTGGCGCGACACGCACCGGCTGGATCCCTATCGGCCGCTGCCCGGCGACGTGCTGGAGGTGCGGGCCATCGCGGCGGACTGGAAGTGGATCTTCATCTACCCGTCGCAGCGGATCGCGACCGTGAACCGCCTGGTGATCCCGGCCGGGCGTCCAGTCCATCTTGAGCTGACCAGTGCCACGGTGATGCAGTCGATCCTGATGCCGCGGCTTGCCGGGCAGATCTACGCCATGGCTGGGATGCGAACGCAGCTCGCCTTGCAGGCCGACGCGCCCGGCAGCTTCTTCGGCGAGAACGTGCAGTTCAACGGCATGGGCTTCCAGAACGAGAAGTTTACCGTGGACGCCAAGGACCCCACCGACTTCGCGAACTGGGTTGCCGAGGTGCGCGCGCAGCCGAGCCGGCTGGACGGGGCCGAGTACGAGCGGCTGTCGCGCCGCAGCACGCTGCCGCACCCTCTCGCCTTCGGCGCGGTGGAGCCGGACCTGTTCGATCGCGTGGTGACGCTGCGGCAGAAGAGCGGCCATACGCTGGAGCTTGAAAAGATGCCGTCCCTCCCCCTGCCGATGGCGGGGGACCGGGACGTGCCGCATGACCAGGGCAAGACGCCATGACCGACCCGATCCCCGTCACCTTCCTGTTCGGCCATCTAAGCTGGGGAGCACTGCCCTTCGTGCGGGCCTGGCGCAACCCGAGCATCAGCGAGATCATCGGCGCCGGGGCAGGGGCGATCGTGGTGCTCGGCGCGGTGGCGACCGTGGCGCTGATCACTTGGCTCCGGGCGTGGAAGTACCTGTGGACGCAGTGGTTCACCAGCCTCGACCACAAGAAGATCGGCATCATGTACATCGCGATCGCGCTGGTCATGCTGACGCGCGCCCTGATCGAGGCGGTACTGGTACGCAGTCAGCAGGCGGCGGCGGTGAACTCTCCCGGCTTCGTCGAGCCCGGGCACTTCGCGCAGCTCTTCTCGACCCACGGCTCCATCATGGTCTTCTTCATGGCGATGCCGTTCCTGATCGGGGTGATCAACTACGTCGTGCCGCTACAGATCGGCGCGCGGGACATGGCGTTTCCCTACATGAATTCCGTGGGCCTCTGGCTCACGGCCGGCGGATCGGGGCTGATGATGGCGTCGCTGGCCGTGGGCGAGTTCTCCACCGGCGGTTGGAGCGGCTATCCGCCCTACACCGAGCTGAACTTCAGCGGCGGCCCGGGGCCGGACTACTGGATCTGGGCGGTCACGCTCTCCTCGATCGGCTCCACCACGGTGGGGATCAACGTCGCCTGCACGATCTACAAATTTCGCTGCCCCGGCATGAGCTTCCTGCGGATGCCGCTGTTCTGCTGGACCTCGCTGTGCACCGCGGTCCTGATGATCTTCGCCATGCCGCCGCTCACCGTGGCGACGCTGCTGCTCGCCGCCGACCGATACCTGGGCATGCACTTCTTCACCGACGATCTCGGTGGGAACATGATGAACTACGTGAACCTCTTCTGGCTGTTCGGCCATCCGGAGGTCTACATCCTGGTCCTGCCGGCCTTCGGGGTCTATTCCGAGGTGATCTCCGCCTTCTCGTCGAAGGAGCTCTACGGCTACACGTCGCTCGTCATCGCCACCATGGCGATCGCCATCCTATCCTTCACCGTGTGGCTGCACCACTTCTTCACCATGGGGCAGAGCGCAGACGTCAACGCGGCGTTCGGCATCGCCACCATGACCATCGGCATTCCGACGGGCGTCAAGATCTACGACTGGATCTTCACCATGTTCCGCGGCGAGGTGCGCTTCAGCCCGCCGATGGTCCTGTCCCTCGCCTTCATGGTGACCTTCGTGCTCGGCGGCTTCACCGGCATCATCCTGGCCACGCCGCCGCTCGACTACATGGTTCACAACACGCTGTTCCTGGTAGCGCACTTCCACAACATGCTTATCCCCGGCACGCTCTACGGCATGCTGGCCGCCTACATGTACTGGTTCCCCAAGGCGTTCGGCTTCCGATTGAACGAGCGTTGGGGCTGGATCAGCGCCGGCTGCTGGATCACGGGCTTCTACCTCGCCTTCTTCCCCCTCTACGTGCTGGGTGCCGCCGGCATGGCGCGGCGGACGCAGGAAGTGTTCGATCCGGCGTTCCGGCCCTGGCTTTATGTGGCCCTGTTCGGCGCCTTCGTGCTCTTCACCGCGCTGGCGACGCTGTTCGTGCAGCTCTACGTCTCCATCCGCGAGCGGCACGAGAACGCGGTGCCGGTGGGCGACCCATGGGACGCGCGGGGGCTGGAATGGTCGGTCGCCGCCCCGCCGCCGGAATGGAACTTCGCGACGATCCCGCACGTGAGCGGCCGCGATGCCTTCTATTGGCGCAAGCGCAATCACGGGGCCTACAAGCCCGCGGACCACTACGATGACATCGTCATGCCGAAGGAGAGCGCCTGCGGCGTGGTTATCGGCGCGGGGGCCGCGGCCTGCTGCTTCGGCCTGGTGTGGCGCATCTGGTGGATGGCGGGGCTGTTCGGCGCCCTTGTCCTCGCCACCGTCGTCATCCGGTCCTTCATGCGGGACGTGAGCCGTACAATCCCGGCGGCCGAGGTGGAGGAGTTCGACCGACGCTGGCTGGCGAAGGCGCAAGCGGCAAGGCCGGTGCCGCGTCAGCTCGAGATGACGCACGGCAACCGGGGGCTGGCCGAATGGACGGCGTAGGCCCGGAGCTCCGCCATGCCGGGCTGAATCTGGCGGACGATCCGCGCGGGATCCGGCACCAGGTCGAGAGCGACGTCTTCGGCTTCTGGATCTTCCTGATGAGCGACGCGGTGCTGTTCGCGCTGCTGTTCGCGCTCTACGGCACCATGATCGCCGCCCAGGCGGGCGGACCCGGACCAGCGGACGAGTTCAAGATGAAGTCAGCCTTCATCGAGACGCTGATCCTGCTCACCTCCTCCTTCACCTTCGGCATGGCCTCCCTCGCCCTGAAGCGGAACAGCCGGATGCGGGAACTGGTGTTGTGGCTGTCGGTGACCGTCGGGCTCGGGATCGCATTCCTGGGCATGGAGACGCACGACTTCGTCACCATGGTGTCGCACGGCGCCACCGCCAACCGCAGCGCCTTCCTGTCCGGCTTCTTCGTGCTGGTGGGGACGCACGGGCTGCACGTCACCGCTGGATCGCTCTGGATCCTGGTGATGCTCGTGCAGCTCGGGACCATCGGCCGGGATGAGAAGGTGAAGATCAACCTGATCCGCCTGTCCCTGTTCTGGCACTTCCTCGACATCATCTGGATCGCGATCTTCTCGGTGGTCTACCTCCAGGGATTGATCACGCCGGCAGGCAGCGCGTGACCTCGCCGCGCCTGGAGCGGGCGGAAACGCTCACCTACATCGTCGGCTTCGGCCTGGCGCTGCTGCTGACGGGTGCGGCCTTCGGGCTGGTCTGGCTCCGCCTGCTGACGGGTCGGACGGCCTTCTACGTCGTGCTCGGCCTCGGCCTAGCGCAGATGATGGTGCACTTCCGCTGCTTCCTGCACATCGACCTGCGACGCAACTCCCGGCCCGACCTGCAGCTGCTGCTGTTCTCAACGCTGATCGTGGCGTTGATGGTGGGCGGCTCCCTGGTGGTCCTGTTCAACCTCCGCCACCGGATGATGTGATCTCGGGCAAAGGCGATGTGTCGAGGCCAATCAAGCCTCAGGCCCTGATCGGCAATGGCTGAATGGCGGCGCCCGTCACACAGGGTAACCGCAGGTCGATCAGATCGGATCGGAGCCGGAGCGAACCTGCATGTCATCTCGCCGCTTCGCAGCGATCCCGCCCGGATCAATCGCGTGGCCATGCGCCGCGTCCAGCAGGAGCCGTCCAAGCGCGGGCGTGGACGCGGTTGGCGCGGCGGAACATCGATCGACATCTCCATCCAGACGACGGGAAGTGGTGCGGGTAGCTGAACGCCGGCTCGGCGAAGATCTCCGAGTTGCCGGCGATGAGAATACGGCCGGTGAACTGCCGGCTCCGCACCGAAGCCGCATGTCCAAGCCCGACGCCGTGAGGCGGGAGGATGCCGGCGCACCCTCCCATCCCACGCGCCCTGGCGGTGATTTTGGTCTGCTGGACAGGGACGATGCACGATCGGCTGATCCAGCCCTAGCCACTCGACGCGGTCTTGGCCGGCGCGCCGGGCGTGCCGCCGTTTGCGTCGTGCACCACGGCGGTACCATAGCGAACACCGTCCTGCGCCTGCCGCAGCGCCTGGCTAGCACCGTAGTAATCCTTGCCGTCCAGCAGCTTGGAGGCCTGCGCGATATCGGCCGTGCTTTGCCTCAGCGGAGCCACCGTCAGCGTGTAGTCGGCGGTGACCGAGGCGACCTTCAGCACCTCGCGCGCCTTGTCCGGCTCGCCGTTGCGCAGATGCTGGTTGGCCTTGGCGACCGCGGCGGCCTTCGCCTGGTTCGGCGCCAGGGTTTCGTCGAGCACCAGCTGGCCGTCGATCGGCACCCAGGCGATCTTCGTCGTCGAGGCCGGGGTGGTGCCCGGGGTCGCCGCCGTGCCCGATCGGGCGCCCGCCGTCTTCAAGTCGGCCTCCGCCTTCGTGAACACCGCGTCGTCGGACTTCGCCCGCCCCATCGCCCGCTGCGCGTCGGCGACGAGGCTGACCGCCGCGGCCGGCTTGCCGTCGAAGATCGCCAGACGCGCCAAGTCGACATCCTGGAAGGCGCGGGCGCCATCGATCGAGAGCCGGGCATAGTCCCGGTTGGCGGCACCCGTGCCGCCCGCTGGCGCCGTCGCGGCGATGGCGGCCGATGCGGCGACGGACAGGGCGAGGCAGGTGGTGGCGAGCAGCGGCGTCTTCATGGGATCCTCCCGGTTCGGTGGCGTCGGCGGTCGGCAGGCTGATGCCTTGCGTCATGCCGAACTGAGAATAGAATCCCAACAGGCCGCCTCCGTTTCATGTTGTTTGCGTCATGTTGGGGACAGATCGGGACGTTTCGCGTCCGCACCATGCCACGCAGGACACGCGCGTCAGGTCGCGGACGATGCCGCCGGCAGCGCGGCGACCAGCGCCTGCACCCAGGGGTCCCACGGCGGCGCCAGGGTAGCCCGCTCCCGCCCCACCGCATCGCGCCAGGCGCTCATGGACATGCGTCCCTAATCGACGGCCAGGGCGTTCCGCTCCACCGACTGGGTGTAGCGCCCGAATCGATCGATGTCCGCGTGCGCAGCCCGGTTCGCGTAGGCCAGGACCGCGGCGTCCTCGCACCGCATCAGAAGGACCAGTGTCCCCTTCGCCTGCGGATAAGTGCCCTGGCAGGCCGCATGTCGACGAGCTCCCGGTCGTGGGCCTGGCGCGCGTGCGCCACGCCGCAACCCCCCAGGCAGAGCAGGCCGAGAAGCAGGCCAAGAGGCGGGATCGTCCGATGCATGCGAGGTACTCCCACCGGCAGCTGGATCCATCCCGGATGAACCGTGACCGGTGCGGACGCCTACATCTCGGTAAGATCCGGCCGATGTCCGCCCCATCGTCGGGTCTCGGAGCATAGGATCCTAGATGCTGTCCGGGCTGGCGTCCCCTCCGGCCTGGGCGGACCCCGGGATGGGCGGAGCCTGGCGAACCTCGATCGGCGGGAAGCCGACGATGTCATAGGTCGCGGACGCGATGCCGATGCCCGCCTGGTCGAGAGCGGCGATGATGTCCCGGCTCATCGCGTCCTTGACGCCGCGCACGCCGTGCGTGCCGACGATGAAGCGCACCGAGAGCTCGAGCCAGTTGTCGGTGATGCGGTAGAACACGCGCGGGTCGAGGTCGATCGGATCGACGCCGAAGCGGGCCTGCAGGTCGTCCCTTTCGGTCGCGGCGATCCCGTTCGGGTCGATCGCGCGGCGGTGCGCCGCGTCCAGCAGGATCCGCTCGGTGCGGGCACGGTCGGCTTGGTACGTAATCGGGATCGACATCTCCTCCCAGATGAAGGGGAAGTCGCGCGTGTAGTTGAACACCGGCTCGGCGAAGATCTTGGAGTTGCTGACGGTAACGATGCGGCCCGTGAACTGCCGGCTCCGCACCCAGACTGCCGGGTCGGCCCCCTGCACACTGGGCGGCTGACCCATTTCCATGATGGTGGTCTGGATGAAGCCCAGCCGCATCACGTCGCCGCGCACGCCGCCCATCGAGATGCGGTCGCCCACCGTAAAGGTGTTGCCGCGCAGGATGACGAAGTAGCCGGCGATGGATGTCACGACCTGCTGCAGCGCGAAAGCGAGGCCGGCCGAGATCAGGCCGAACGCGGTGGCCAGCCGGGTCGGGTCGCTGAACCAGATCGACAGCAGCCCCAGGATCAGCACGATTGCCGCGAACAGGCTGATCGCCTGGCGCATCCAGAAGCGGGCCTCGATGCCGGCGTGGTCGGTACGGCGCAGCAGCAGCCCAACTACGAAGCGGATGGCCGCACCCGCCGCCACGACGGCGGCGACGAAGGCGACCGAGAGCAGCAGCTTGCGGCCGTTCTCCGGGTTGACCCCGACCCAATCGACCCTGAGGAAATGCAACGCGGTCCTCCGTCAGGCCGCCGCCGCGTCGGCGGCCGCAGGCGGTCCCGCCGGTCCGAACCGACGCATGCTGGCGAAGGCGGCGTGCCGCTGCCTGAGGTCGTCTAGGTCGGCCGGGTTCGCCACGTCGCGCACCGCGTCGTCCAGGACAAGGTCGGCATGGCGCTGCAGCGCATGCGCCCGCTCGGGTACCGGGTCGCAGCCCGCCGCCGACGTCAGTACCTCCAGCAGGTGGATCAGCACCGCCACGCTGCCGGCGGCGTTCTGCCGGATCAGGTTGAACATGCCGTCGCAGAGCCCGTCATAGGTGGTTGGCGGCACCACCAGCACCGCATGTTTCCGGCGCAGGAAGACGCCGCTGCGCAGGTGCCGCCCTCTCAGGTCGCATAACGCGGCGCCGAGCCGGTCCAGCACGCTCATCGCGGTGTGCGGGTCGTTGATGCCGGGCGAAAGCGCGCGCACCGCCACCTCGACCAGCTGCCGCACCGCGAACTCCAGGTCAGCCGAGCTGACCCGCTGGGCGCCAAGCGCGGTCGCGTCTCGGATGGCGGCATCGGCGCCGTCCGCGGGCGGCACCATCACCGCAACGGCGGCGCCCGGGAACACGTAGTCGCCCGGCCGCACCAGCAGCCGGAGCGCGGTGCCGTGTTCGTCGGCCCAGGTCGCGAGCCCGTCGCCGTCCAGCTGCTGGAGGTAGCCCTGGCGCGGGTCCCGCACCACCGCGGCACCGTTCCAGGTTGCGGGATCCGGCGCCGGCGGCTGCGGATCCTCGCTGGTCAGGTGCCGGATGCTGGCCCGCACCTCCCGCGACACCAGCTCGATCACCGTGTCGACGTTGATGCGCCCGGCCATGTGGCCGACGAAGAACACCAGCGTGCCGACCGAGACGAAGGCGAAAACGATGCTGAGCGTGAGCGAGAGGTGCGGGATGAACTCGCCCTCGCCCTGCGTGCGCACGCTGCGGAGCACCATCAGCGCGAAGGAGTGGGTGCCGAGGAAGGTGCCCAGCGTGAGCTGGTTGCCGCGGTCGCGGGTGAAGTTGCGCAGCAGCCGCGGCCCCATCTGCCCGGCCGCCAGCGACAGGGCCGCAATGGTGATGGAGAACACCGTGCCGGCGACCCCGATCGTGGACGAGGCGACCGCGCCGAGCAGCGTCCGCGCCCCGGTGGCGCCGCCGTTGTAGAGCCAGGGGCTGGCGATCAGCCATTGCGGCACCACGCCGCTGCGGTCGAGATGGACCGAGCCGACCGCGGCCAGGACGCCGCCCACGACCATCAGGCCCGGCAGCACCCAGAACGTCTCACCGAGGTCGCCGAGGAATTTGCGCAGCCGCGCGATCATGATGTGTCGGTATCCGATGCGGGGTGGTGGGAGGCGATCGCCGGCGGCCAGCCCCGTCCATGCCGCCGGGGATGGGCACCGGAACGGATCACGATGCCGACACGGCTGTTTCCGCCAGCGCCACGTCGAGGTCAACCGGCCCGTGCAGCGTGTTGGCGACGGGCGACAGCATCAGTGCGCGCGCGATCAGCGACCTCAGGGCTGCGACCTCGGCGTCGGCCTGCAGATGCACCTTGATCCGGATCGCCTCCAGGCCCGGCGGCCCCGGCAAGTCGATGTCGGTGCGCCACATCGTCCCGGTCGCGATGTCGGCGTCGAGCTCGAGCTCCAACCCGTGCACCGCGATGTTGCTGAGCGTGGCGCAGGCATGGATGCGCGAGGCGAGGCAGGAGCCCAGCGCGGCCAGCAGGGTCTCGAACGGCGTCGCAACCAGCGCCTGGTCCGACGGTCCCAGCCTTTCCTCCACGGCGATCGGCGCCAGGTCGCGCACGTAGTTCATGGTCCTGAAGCCGCCGGTCGCCACGGTGCGGCATCCAAGTCTGGCCGGCCTGGCGGCAGGGGCTGGCGCAGACCCGCTCATTGTCCGGCATCCAGGGTCATATCGGCAGTTGGACTGGGCGGAGCCTGGCGGGGGCGACATGTCCTGTCCATGAGCGAACTATGAAGCGGGAGCGCTTCGGCGGCCCAACAGCGTTCTTGATCAGGCTCGATGCATTATTGCACGTTGGACCTCACCAAACCGTGAGGCAGCGTGGTGCCATGCTTGACTGGGACGATCTCCGTTTCTTCCTGGCCGTTGCCCGGCATGGGACCCTGGCCACCGCCGCCCGGCACCTGCACGTGACCCAATCGACGGTAAGCCGGCGCCTCGCGTCACTGCAGGAGCGGATGGGGGTGCGTCTGCTGCAGCGCTCGACCGAGGGCTACCTGCTGACGCTGGCCGGGCAGGGCATCATGGAGCGGGTCGAGCGGGTGGAGGCGGAGGCGCTGTCGGTCGAGCGGTCGGTGGCTGGGCACGACGTGCGGCTAGAGGGACTGGTACGGGTCGCGAGCTCGCAGCTGCTGGCCAGCCATGTTCTGGCCACCTGCCTGGCGACCGTGCATGCCCGCCATCCCGGCCTGCTGATCGAGGCCGTGATTGACGTGGCCGACAGCCCATCGGGGACGCTCGAGCCAGACGTCGCAGTGCGCCTGCGCCGTTTCGCGCAGCACGACCTCGTCGTGCGCAGCATCGGCACGATCGTCTTCGGCCTATATGGCTCGGTCGCCTATCTGGAGCGGCACGGCGAGCCGGACCTCGGCAACGGCTGCGCCGGGCACCAGCTGATCACGCTGCTGGACGAGCGGGACCTGTCGGCGCAGGCGAGGTGGCTCACCGAGCATGCCGATCGGGCGCACGTGGCGCTGCGCGCGGACAGCTATGAAACCCAGCACTGGGTGGCGGCCTGCGGCGGCGGCCTGGCGTTGCTGCCGCGATTCAGGGCGGATGCCGAGTCGGTCCTGCGCCGCCTGGAGACGCCGGTGCCGATCCCGCCGGCGGAGATCTGGCTGGGCGTGCACCGCGAGAACCGCCAGGTGCCGCGGATCCGAGCCGTGTTCGACTGCTTGGTCCAGGCAGTGCGCATGCAAGCAGAACTCCTCAACCCACCCGCTGCAGTCCCCGCGGATGCATAAGGCTGTGTCAGCATCGCGAGCCGCTTGGTTCCACCGGCCTTCGATAGGCATGAAGCTCAACTGCTTAACCCGGCAGGTGTTGCCGTTCATAAACAAGTAGCATGCAAGAGGAAAGTTGGAGACCGAACTAGTGATGCTTCGGTCTGTCGATTTGCACCAGCTCACCCAGATGGTCAGGCTGCGGCCGGCTCTGACGGAAGACGCGGCCCTGCGACCGGATCAACCATAGCGTATCGTCGCGCATCCAAGCTCACGACGCCTTCATACGATGTTCAGCCGGCCAGCACTGGTTCCGAACCTTAGGTGCGGTAGCGCTCGTTCAGGTGGCGCATGGGCCGGGCACTCAGTCCCAGTGACGCCGCGCCGGAGGCGACGCCGCGGCTACCGTCTACGATCTCCGCCAGCACCCCGGCGCGATGCAACTCTCGTCCGTTCATCAGCACCAACCCCATGCTCGACCTCCCGTGCGCCTTGGACACCGAACCAAGGCGGAAGGGGGCGGACATTTCTATCCGGCTCGATAGAGGCATTTTGGCCGGGTAGCTACATGTTGACATCGCATAATACAAATTATGCCAACTCACGCAGGCTAAGGCGCTAAAAAGCCTGCTTCTTTGAACCAGTCGGACGCACAGGCCTCGACAATCGATGATGAGCTCCGCCGGCTCGCATTGGATCCAGGCCCTCAGCGGTTTCGTCTTCAGAAGAGTTGAAACACCAGAACCTTCTGACATTGGAACCTGCACTCCCTCGGATCGAGAGGATGGCAGGAGAATGGGGAGACGGAGGGCAGCCGCACGCCACGCGCCCGCGGCAAAGGGTGGGTCTGCGCCGGCCGCTGCGCTGGGCCGGCTTCGATCCCGGCGCTGCGCGCCGCCTTTGCCCCGGTCACGCGGGTGCGACTGCCGGGAGGGGTCTTCGCCAGGAATGGAGAGGACGAGGAACCCCAAACCGGAGCCACCCCATGGAACTCAGGGCCGTCAACCCGAAGAAGCTGAAGCTCAACCCGGACAATCCCCGCCGGACCAAGGCGTCGCCCGAGGCGGACGCGGCACTTGCCGCCAACATCAAGGCGATCGGCCTGATCCAGCCGCCGTTCGTGCGCGAGCTCGACGGCAAGCTGGTGGTCAAGGCCGGCGAGCGCCGGGTCAAGGCGTCGATCGCCGCCGGCCTGGCCGAGATCCACGTCATCGTGGCGTCCGGCGAGGACGAGGCCGACCCGCTGCGCTCGCTCGCCGAGAACGTCCAGCGCGCCCAGATGGGGCCGGTGGACCAGTGGCGCGCCATCGAGGCGCTGTGCGGCGGCGGCTGGACCGAGGGGGCGATCGGCACCGCCTTCACCATGCCGGTGCGGACCATCCGCAAGCTGCGCCTGCTGGCCAGCATCCACCCGGCCATGCTGGACCGGATGGCCTACGACCTTCCGAGCGAGGAGAACCTGCGCAAGATCGCCGCCGCCTCGCTGGAGGACCAGGAGGCAGCGTGGAAGACGCTCAAGCCGAAGCGCGGCCACACCGTGCAGTGGTTCGAGGTGTCTCGTGCCCTGCACAAGGACAGCATCCCGGCCACCCACGCCCGCTTCGACGACGAGATCGCCCGCACCTACGGCGTCCTGTGGGTGGAGGACCTGTTCGGCCCGGCCGACGAGGACAACCGCACGACCAGCAACGTCGACGAGTTCTTCGCCGCCCAGCAGCACTGGCTGGAGACCAACCTGCCGGAGAACGGCGTGATCCTGGAGGCCGAGAGCTACGGCGGCGCCAAGCTGCCGCCACGCAGCGAGCGCTGCTACGGCCAGCCGCGCGAGGGCGACAAGATCGGCTTCTTCATCGACCCGCGCACCGGCAAGGTGAGCGAGGTTCCGTTCCGGGAGATCGTTCGCGCCACCTCGATGGGTGGCGGCTCGGGCGGCGGTGACGACGGAGAAGAAGCGCCGCGCGCAGCGCGGCCGCCGATCAGCCGCAAAGGTGTCGAGCGCATCGGCGACCTGCGCACCGATGCGCTGCACCAGGGCCTGCGCGAGGCCGACATCGACGACAACGCCCTGCTCGGACTGCTGACGCTGGCGCTGGCCGGCCAGAACGTCACCGTGCAGAGCGCTGCCGGGGGAGCAAGCGAGACGCCCTGGCGCCGTTCCGATGCGCGCGGCGGCATCGCCCGCCGGCTGATCGAGGGCGGGCACCTGACGTCCGACCTCGACCTGCTCCGAGGCGCCGCCCGCGACATGCTGGTGCAGGTGCTGTCCTGCCGCGAGGGCGTGAGCCAGAGCGGCGTGGTGGCGCGCGTCGCCGGCGACGCGATCGGCGCCGACGCCTTCATCGCCAGCATGGCCGAAGACGAGTTTCTCAAGACCCTCAGCAAAGGCGGCATCGAGGACACGAACCGGGCGCTCGGCATCCAGCCGCGCAACACCGGCAAGGAGATGCGCGCCGCGCTGATCCAGCACGTCGGCCAAGGCAGCTACGTCCTGCCGGCAGCCTGCTTCGGACTGACCACGACTGAGCTGGAGCAGCTGCAGGAGCGGACCGCCCACGACGCCCCAGGCTCGGCCGAGCCGCCGGATCCCGAGGATGTGGACGGAGAGGATCTGCCGGGTGGGGACGATGACCTGCCCGCCGATGGCGAGGAAGCCTCGCTGGCCGAGCGCATGGAGCCGGGTGACGGCGACATGACCCTCCCGGCTCCCATCCCGGACGAGCTGCCCGAGCAGCGCCAGGCCGCCTGAGCATCCCCTGACCCGCCCGGCCTCCGGCCGGGCGGGCACTTCCCATCCCGGAGAAGGACAATGCACCACGTATCCCACGCGGCCCGCCTCGCCGCGCGCTCCGCAGAGTTGGCCACCCTCGACATCAACGCGATCACCGCCTGCGAGCGGGCCGCGGGTCAGGGCAGGCGGGGGCGGCTGCCGCCGGCAGACCCGGCCCGCTGGGACCGCTCGACCTGGCATCGCTACCTCACCGAGGCCCGTGCCCAGGAACACCTGTTGGCCGCGCGGCGCCGTCGCCTGCTCGCCGAGATCGGCGAGATGGAGCGCGACGACGTGCCCCGGGCCCATTGAGGGCGGTCGGATGAGCACGCTCCCGCCCCTCTGCTACGCCCGCCACCCCGAGGACGGCCAGACCATCCTGATCCTGCGCGGCGAGGACGGCTACCACACGGTCGAGAGTGACCTGACGCCAGGGCAGCTCAACAGCGTCCTGGGCGAGGTGCCGACGGCGTTGCAGGCCGACGCCATGCTGATGGGCTGCATGTTCGGCTGGCACGTGCCCGGCGCGGACCCCGACAGGCTGCGCGAGCGGCACCGGTCCCTGTCATGACCGGGGTCTTCGGGCACGCGACGACCGCGAGCCCTCTGCCGCTGTTCGCGGCGATCGACGAGCACGCACGTGCGCCGCTCGTCCTCTCGTACGGCATGGGGGTGGACAGCACGGCGGTCCTCTTCGGCTGGCGCCGCCTCGGCCTCCGACCGGACCTGATCCTGTTCGCCGACACCGGCTCCGAACACCGCGGGACCTACCGCTACCGTGCGGTGATCGAGGACTGGCTCGTCGCCGTCGGCTTCCCGCCGCTCACCGTGGTTCGCTACCGGCCGCGCCACGGCCGCTACACCACCCTGGTCGAGGACTGCCTCATCAAGGGCGTGCTGCCGAGCCTGGCCTACGGGTCGAAGGCGTGCAGCCAGAAGTGGAAGGTCGGGCCGCAGAACGCCTTCCTGCGCATCTGGTCGCCGGCGCTGGCCGCGTGGTCACGTGGCCAGCGCCTGGATCACGCGATCGGCTACGACGCCGGCCCGAAGGACATGCGCCGCGGCGGCGAGGGTGCCGACACCGACCTGGAGCGGTTCATCTACCCGCTACGCGAGTGGAGCTGGGACCGAACCCGATGCGAAGCGGAGATCGCAGGCGACGCCGACCTGTGCGCCGTGGCGGCACGCCACGGCGTGCCGCCGGTCCCGCCCAAGTCGGCCTGCGTGTGCTGTCCCAGCACGCGGCCGTGCGAGGTGGACGCGATGGCGGAGCACGAGCCGGCCGGCCTCGGCGCCGCGCTGGCCGTCGAGGCGGCCGCGCTGCCGACCCTGCGCCGCTTCGACGGGCTCTGGCGGCGGAGCACCTCCGCGCGCCCCGGCTCCTGGCTCGCCTACGCCGCCGGGCGGCTTCCGGGTGCCGTTCCGGCACCGGCGGACGTCGTCTCCACCCGCCTGCAGCCCTGCCTCGATCCCGACCTGATCGGGCCGCCCCCGGAAGGCACCCGCTATGCCGTGCGATCGGGCGAGGACGAGATCGTCTACCTGCCGATGTTTCGTGACGCGCTGCAGGAGGCCGGTGCGGGGCCGCTGCACGCCTGGATCAACGGGGCCTGGTTCACCTCGGAGACGGTGGACAGAGCTGATCAAACGGATGGGTGAGGAGATGGGAGAGGGGAAAAGGGGGAATGGGGAGTGTCCTCCGCGCCGATGCCGTCGCGCCCTCTCGTGTTCTGATGCGTCCTGAACCGCCGCGCTGATCGCGACAACGGGTGGGTCCTCGCCATGCTCGCTGCGCTGCGCGTGGCTCCGGTCCCGTGCTGCGCACGCCGTGGTCCCGCTCATCCCGCCGGTTCCTCTCGGCCGCACACGAGAGGACGCTGACGGCATCGGCCCGAAGCCTCCTCTGGGTGAGATGAAAGAACGAGATCATGGCTGGAAGCCTCAACAAGGTCACGCTGATCGGCAACCTCGGCAAGGACCCGGAGATCCGCAGCACCCAGACCGGCGACAAGATCGCCAGCTTCACCCTCGCCACGAGCGAGACCTGGAAGGACCGCGCCAGCGGCGAGCGCAAGGAGCGCACCGAGTGGCACCGCATCACGATCTTCGGTGACGGTCTCTCAGGCGTGGTCGAGCAGTACTTGAAGAAGGGTAGCAAGGTCTACCTCGAGGGTGCGCTGCAGACGCCCAAGTGGACCGATCAGTCCGGCCAGGACAAGTACACCACCGAGATCGTCCTGCAGCCGTACATTGGCAAGCTCCTCATGCTCGACGGCAACGGCGGCCAGAACCGGAATGGCAACGGCGGCCACGCCGACAACCAGGGCGGCGGCGACCTTGGCGACGAGGTGCCGTTCTAGGCCGCCGCCACGCCCGGCACAGGGCTTCCAACATCGTCCCTCGATCCCATCAACGCCGCGCGGCTCCCGCGCGGCGTTCGCCGTTCACAGGAGCCAACACGATGGCCGCCGTTCTGAACATGACCGCGCTGCCCGGCCACCTCGAGAAGACCTGCGGCTACACCAGCAAGGTGCTCGAAATCCTCAGCCGCCAGTTCGGGCGGGTGAGCCCGGCGGTTGGCGCAGCCACGCGATCGGGGAAGGCCCGGCGCCGTCGGCCGGAACGGCAAGCAGCTCGTCCAGCGCGGCCAGTTGCACCGGGCCCATGCCGTCGATCAGGGCCCGGTGCAGGGCCCGTTCGGCCCGGATGCGGGCGTGGTGGATCACCAGCTCCAGCACCCTGGGCGTCGGCAGCAGAATGCGTCGGCGCCGCAGTTCCTCGACCAGCAGGCCGGCAAGCTGGCCAGGCTTTCGGTTGGCCTGGGTCACGGGCGTGAGCCAAGTGACGAGGTCGCGGGCCTCGGCCCGGCCGAAGCCCTGGAAGCCGCCGCGGCGCATCAGCTCGACCAGCTGCTCGCGCCGGGTCTGGGGACGGTCGGGCCCGGTAGCGAGGACGGCCGGGTCGATGCCGAGCTGGCGCGACAAAAGCGACCATGGGGGCGGGCGGCCTCTCGCCGGGTTCCAGGGCGCGACCCGGATGGCGCAGGGCGCAGAGGAGCAGGGCATAGGCGAGCCGGTTGGGCGCGCTGCGCTTGGCCGCGACCAGCGCCAGGTCGTCGGAAGTCAGCGTGCAGTGGCGCACCACGTCGCGTTCGCCCGCGGGCAGGGCGAACAGCGCCGCCCATTGCTCGTCGCCCAGCAGCCTGCGTCGTGCCATCCCAGTCCTCCTTCAACAAAGGACGGGACGCTACAGTGCCTGTCCGTTAGACGAACCGGGAACTGTCAACAGAATGTCCAAGCCAAGCTGCCTAAAGCGGCTTCCTGCAAACGATGGTGATAGAGGCCGATCTTGAGACCGGGTATCCCCCAAGTCGGCAACTGGTAGTAATGGCCCATCGGACTGAGCAGGTTCGAGACCGGGAACCTCTCCGGGGTGAACAGCTCGGGGTTTCTAGGCTGGAACCAGCCGAGCACTTGGCGTTCTGGCACGGCCTCATGGCGGAGGCGCGGAATCAGGTCGCCGATCCAGCCGCCGGCCGAGGCGATGACCTTGCCTGCCAGGTAACGTGCCTGGTCAGTGACCACAACGACGTGACCATCGCGCTGCTCCAGGGTAAGGACCCGCTCGCGGCACCGGATCTGCGCGCCGGCAGCACTGGCAAGCGACGCGTGCGCAAGGATGGCCGCCTCCGAGGCGATAAATCCGGCGTCACGCTGATAAACGGCCACGAAGTCACTTGGTATCCGATAGCCGGGATACCGACGCATAAGTTCGATGCCATTTAGAACCTCATGCGGCAGGTCATGCTGCCGGCAACTGGCCAAGGCGCCACGCACGATCCGGCTATCATGCGGACCTAGATCGAGCCGGCCGGTCACCGTCAGCAACCGGATCCCTGCCGCCTGTTCGGTTTGGCGCCAGAGCTGGTAGGCCCGCCTGAGCAGCGGGATGTAGTCGGCATGTTCGAAGTAAGCCAGGCGTATGATCCGGTTCAGGCCATGAGATGATCCCATGGCATGGCCGAGGTCAAAGCGCTCCAGGCCAAGTACGCGCTGACCACGTTGCGCCACCTGCCAGAGTGCGGCGGACCCCATGCCACCGATCCCGATCACGATAACATCGTAGCGTTGCATGAGGCGGCTCCGGCACGGGACTTAACATTCCAACCAAAATCTTCAGTTAGCGAGGCTCTGAGCCCAGATCGCCCATATCCTCGTTCAGTTCGGCTTCTACGCGCTTATCAGGCCATAGCCCGACAGAGCGTGTCTCCGATGTAAAATCCAACTGTCGTATCAGTATCTCTGTCCGGAAGTTTGTCCGCCATTCACGCATGCTCGCGAGCGGCTGGTGACGGTCAAATCAGGTCGCGTGCGATTGTCTCATTCCAGTGCCTCGTTGCGCAGATGCAATCGTTCTCGTCGGCGGTCAGCTCGCCCGCTAAGAGCGCCTTTCAAAACCTACCTTGAAGCTTGTTGAAGCAGATGAGCGAGCAGGCGAGCGCTGTGAAGGCGTAGTGGATATTGCTTCTGCGCTCGTAGCGGGTGACGAGCCGGCGGAAGCGGTTGATCCACGCGAAGGTGCGCTCGATGGTTCTGTCAGCCCTCGCGCCAGTGGATGGATCTGGTAGCCGTTAGGTGGCTGACGTAGCGTCGTCAAACATGGCGTGGGGCGGGATATCGAGATGAACGGCGTGTGCTGTGGCTCGAGTGCGGTGTCCGAGCGGCTCGAGGTCACGGCTCGCGGCTGCCGGCGGTTCCGCTGCCGGACCTGCGGGCGGCAGTTCAACGAGCGCAGCGCCGGCGTGCTGAACCGCACCTGCCTGCCCAGCGATATCATCGCCTTCGTGGTGTTCTGCCGGCTCCGCTGCCGGCTGACCCTGCGCGACCTGAGCGAGATCATGGCGCTGCGCGGGATCGAGGTCAGCCACAAGGCCGTTCGGGATCGGGAGGCGAAGCTGCTGCCGGTGATGGGCGACGCGCTGCGCAAGCGCCGGCATGGCACGCGGCGCGGATCCGGCGTGAGCTGGCATGTCGACGAAACCTACCTGAAGGTCCGCGGTTGCTGGTGCTACCTTTACCGGGCGATCGACCGGGACGGGAACCTGATCGACGCGCTGCTGAGCGAGCGCCGCGATATGCAGGCGGCCAAGGCGTTCTTCCGCTCGGCGCGAGCAGTCATGGGATACAAGCCCGAGCGGGTGACGACAGACGGCCACGGCTCCTACCCGAGGGCGATCCGCAGCGTGCTTGGCAAGACCGTCCAGCATCGCACCAGCGCTTACCTCAACAACCGGCTTGAACAGGACCATCGCGGCATCAAGGGCCGGATCCGATGCATGCGCGGCTTCAAGAGCCATGACGCGGCCGGCCGCTTCTGCTGCGAGCACGGCGAACTCCGCAACCTTCTCCGTCCTCAACGCCGTCACAACCAGGCCGTCTCTGCGTCCCTCCGCCTCTTCCGCTTCGCAAGAAGTGCCCGCGTTGCGCCCGGGGTCATGCAGAACGCGTGACCCAGCAAGCTCTTATGAGGACCGTTTGGTTGTCTGGCGCGAGCGCTGACAGAACCAAATATCTGACATACGGCCTAAATTACATTGTCTTCAGCTAGCCGGCGATAATGCTCCCCAAGCGCCGTGAGACGCACGGAGTCGGACTCAATTGCCGCATTATACATGTGCGTCGCGTGCACGGGCTTGAGGAGCCCCACCCGGTTCATCTTCTGAAGCATTGAAAAAATCTCTGTCTTATTAGGATCAGCGTCTGGGCCCGGGCTCGGCTGTTCCGGCTCGAAGGCCGGGTCGAGCTGCAGCTGAGACTCGGCAGTAGAGAAAAAGTCGGGCAATCGGCGCCGGATTGCGGGGTCGATTGGCGGGACGACCTTCTTAAGTGAGACAAAGGTCTTAACGTTGGTCTTGAACACCGGCCGCTGCTTCCAGCGGCCGAGCGAGTGGTCGATGTGCGCGTAGACACCGCCGGGCGTGATGTCGCCCATGAGATTGGCGGCCCCGCCCGCAAGTGCATCGATTAAAAGGTTTGTGAATACGCTGCCTCCATTCGTTTTCTCAGCGTATTGCTGTTTAGCTGACGCCGTAAGGATCGTCATGCCTTCAGAAATCTCGGCCACACCGGAGTTGAGTGTATCGTCGCCTGCAGCACCGCTGTGGCAGCTATCAAGGATAATTATCTTATTTCGCGCAGGGCTGGCCTTCGCCAGTGCGATGATTTCCGGTAGAGGCAGCTCTCCGTCGCCGTCTTCAACCCCGCTGCTGCAAATGTAGCCGCCGGTCGCCTCCACGTGCCCGTGCCCTGCGAAGTAAAGGAGTGCGATCTCGTCGTCGGAGCTGAAAAGGGCTTGCACGGCCTCCTTCAACTGCTTTCGGCTGACCATTGAGCCCGAACTCGTCGATACCATTAGCCTCACATCGAAGTTGGGAGATCCATCGGCATTGCGCTCGAGTTGCGTTTTGACGCCGTAGGCGTCATTAACGCAACTACACAAGCACCTGATATGCTCGTAGTGATCGATCCCGACGACGAGGGCCTTGCGCACTTTCTTCTCACAGTTCGTCGATGAAGTTCGTGAGGTTGTCCTTGGTCCAATCCTTTACTGTGATCCGAGCGATCGTACTCTTGTCATCCGAGTAGGCCCGGATCCCTAGGATCGGCTTTTTCTCTTCCTGTGCGCAGGCGATCTCCCACTTCTGCCCGCTTGAGGCGGAGGAGTTCTTGCTGACCAGGGCGATAACCCCATGACAGCCTTTGATGCGCGTCCGCACCTTTTCCTTCCAGCCCGTCTCGTAGGATTCCTTAACGGACAGGTCGACATACTCAAACGTCGACTTGGGATGCAGAGATTGCCCTTTAAGTAAGTTGCGTTGGCGTTCGTCCTCGATAGCGAAGGCTACAAAAACTCGCTTATCAGCTATATGAAGGTGTCCTTTTACCCAGCCCGAAGTTTCAGTCTGATATTCAGCGACGGTACGATCAAGATCGATGACATGACTAGGACGTGTATAAGTCGTGCTGGCCGGGTCACGTGACGTTTTACGAGGACGTCCTCCTTTAGATCCATTTGATCGGGCGGCGGCAGCCTTGGCTGCAGAGGTCCTCCGTCCGCCTTGCCGGGCCATATATGCCCGTGTCCCAAACAGACCGGCGAGAAGCCCGGGAACCGAGAGATCCGCATCAAGCGCTTCCCAATGCAGGCCTGTACCCATACCGAGGATCTCAACCTGAGCAAGCTGCTCGGCGGTTGCGCCGTCTAGCTCTTCGGCCAAGTTCGGCGGAAATGCGAAGACGCATCCGTTGGCGAGCTCAACAACAACGCGCTCCGCGGCGCGATCATAGCGACAGCTCACAGCACGAGGCTCGGTCAGGGGGGTCGCGCGGCCTCGCTCAAGAGCGGCATCGATCTGGGGGTCAGTAAGTTCGACCATGGATCTCTTCCCATCGCTGCAGCAGGGCCACTTGGTGTTCGATAACAAGGTGCATGGCGCGGCGCACCTTACTTCGGGTCGCACTGTCGGCCCATACCAGCTCCGGCTTATTGTCTGATCCGAGCAGGTTGATCTTCACCTCGCCGTCTCCAAACACGTGGGCATGCGCCGGCTGGTGGTCGTTCAGGTAGATGACGAGGCGAAGACCGTCAGCGCGTAGCACGGTGACCATGGCTAAACATAACCCAAGCGGATGGGTTATTCAACCCTAAGCCGTAGACGGTACATACGATAATGTCCTTTATCGTATGTAAGAGAGGTGAAGACAGAAGCGGCCCCAACCAATGCGCATGACAATGCGCATGAAACCTGCTAGGCTCCGAGGTGCCTCAGGAGAACCACCCATGTCGCGCCCTGCCATCAAGCACACGCCCCGGCAAGCCACCAACGTCACTCTGCCGGCCGATCTGCTCGCCGACGCCCGGAAGCTGAGCCTGAACGTCTCCCAGGCTTGCGAGCTGGGTCTGAAGGCCGAGATCGCCCGCGCCCGACGAGCGCAGTGGCTCGAGGAGAACCGTGACGCTATCGCGTCTTCCAATGAGTATGTCGAACGACACGGCATCCCGCTGGCGGAGTTCCGGCAGTTCTGATGGCGCGCTTCGATGTCTATTCTCGTCCAGGCTCGGACGGCGACGGCTATGTCATCGATGTCCAAGCCGATCTGCTCCACGACCTCAGCACCCGTGTCGTCGCGCCCTTGCTTTTGCCAGCGATCGCGCCGAAGCCGGCGCGCAACCTGAACCCGGTCTTCGAGATCGATGGGGAACCGCACGTAATGCTGACGCAGTTCATCGCGGCCGTTCCGGCCCGAGAGCTTAGAGCGCCGGTCGTCTCACTTGCGGCGCGTGGAGACGACATCATGCGTGCGCTCGATACGCTCCTGGTTGGCTTCTGAGCGGACTCACCCGCATGAGCATCGCCAGTGCCGGCGCGCAGAACGCCAACCGGAATCTGGTTTCCCATCACGGCATGAAGCTGCCCGCCCTCATCACGGCTGGCGGCGAGCGTGCCGGCATTCACTTCCTAGAATTTTTCGCCTCGACGATCCGCAATCCACACACGCGGCGGGCCTACGCCCGAGCGGTCAGCGACTTCCTGACTTGGTGCGAAGCTGCCGGGGTGCCCTCGATCACCGCGGTGCAGCCGCTGCATGTGGCAAGCTGGATCGAGCTGCAGACCCGCGAGCGTTCGGCACCGACCGTGAAGCTGCGCCTGGCGGCCATCCACCACCTGTTCGACTGGCTGGTCACTAGCCAAGTGACACCGACCAACCCGGCCGCCTCAGTGCGCGGGCCGGCGCACAGCGTGCGCAAGGGTAAGACGCCGGTGCTGGATCCGCTCGAGGCCCGCCAGCTGCTCGACAGCATCGACGTCTCCACGCCGATTGGGCTGCGGGACCGGCGCTGATCGCGCTGATGGTCTACAGCTTCGCGCGGATCGGGGCGGCGCTGGCCATGCGGGTGGAGGACGTCTTCGTGCAGAACCGCCGGCTGTGGGTGCGGCTGCGCGAGAAGGGCGGCAAGCGGCACGAGATGCCGTGCCATCACACGCTCGAGGTCTACCTGGAGGGGACCGGGATCGCCCAAGACCCGAAGGGACCACTGTTCCGGACCATCGGCCGCGGCACCGGGCGGCTGAGCCGCACCCCCCTGCCCCAGGCCAACGCCTACCTCATGGTGCAGCGGCGCACGCTCGCCGCCGGCATCGGCACCCGGATCGGCAACCACAGCTTCCGGGCGACCGGGATCACCGCCTACCTCAAGAACGGGGGCACGCTGGAGAACGCGGCCGCCATGGCCAACCATGCCAGCACCCGCACCACCCAGCTCTACGACCGCCGGCGGGACGAGATCAGCCTCGACGAGGTCGAGCAGATCAGGGTGTAGCTCTTAATAGAATGCCTGTCCCACCATTAGACACGCTCCGACGTCAGGCAGCGGTCTGGCCGGAACGGCCGGCATTAAGGCAGTCGATGAAGGCTCGCAGTGCCGGCGCCATGTGCCGCTGCCGCGGGTAGCAGAGGAAGTAGCCGGCGAACGGCATCACCCAGCTGTCCAAGACCGGGACGAGCCGGCCGCTCGACACGTAGGAGGCCACCCGTTCGGCCTTGGTGCAGGCGAGCCCGACGCCGTCCAGGGCCGCCTGTGTTTCCAGGTCCCTGTCGCTCACGATCAAGGGGCCATTCACCATCACGGCGAACCGCCGCCCATTCTCCCAGAACTCCCACGGTTCGGGCTCCTGGCGCCCCGGCCAACGCCAGCGGATGCAACGATGCCGCTCCAGGTCGCGCGGCGTCGCTGGTTTATCATGGTGCGACAGGTAGGTCGGAGCGGCGACGACGGTCTGTCGCATATCCGGCCCGAGCCGCACCGCGACCATGTCCTGGTCAATCACCTCGCCGATGCGGATGGCGGCATCATAGCCTCCGGTGATCAGGTCAGCCGCGATGTCGTCCGACGTGACATCCAGGATGACGGAGGGGTAAGCGGCCGCGAAAGCCTGCAACATGGGCGCCAGGAATAGCCAGGCCGCCCGCCGGAAGCAGTGGACGCGGACTAGGCCCTTCGGCTGGTCCCGTTCTCCGCCGGCCTGGAGCAGAGCGGCGCCCAGCTCCATCGCCGCCGGTCGCGCACCGGCCAGCAAGGTATCCCCAGCTTCCGTCAGAGAAACGTTGCGCGTCGTACGATTGAGCAGCCGCGTGCCGATCCGCGCCTCCAGGGCGCGGACGACTTGGCTGAGCGCCGAAGGCGACACGCCCAGCTGTGCCGCCGCCCTGGTGAAACTCAGGGTTTCGGCGACGGCGATGAAGGCACGCACCTGGTTGAACTCGCTGGCGGACAGCATGACCACATCGAACGATCATGTAGCTCGACTTACAAGCCCTTGTAGAAAAGCCACCATTATGTCGTGCGCCGACGACCTCATCTCCCGTCAAGCTTGCCGACAAGCGGCGATCAACAGTCGTCTCCCGGAGATATCATGCCCCGCATCTCACTCATCCGCACCGAGGACATGACCGCTGAGCAGCGTGCCCAGTATGCCCGCTTCCCGTCCAACCTGTCGCGAGCCCTGCTGCTGGCCGACGACCGCCTCGCCGGCGCCCTGCCGAACCTGGCGAACGCGCTCCGAGCGTCCGGCCTTGATCCCGCCCTGCGCGAGGCTGTGATCCTCCGCATCGCGGCGCTCACGGGCAGCGCCTACGAGCGGATGCAGCATCTCGGGCAGGCCGGGAAGGCTGGCCTGAACCCGGCGATCATCGCCGCCATCGAGAACGGCGACATTGCGACGCTGCCGCCAACCATGGCAGCCACGCTTGCCTTCGCGGAGGGGTGCGTGGCCGCGCCTCGCGTGCCGGACGACGTGTTCAACGATGCGCGGGCCGTGCTGTCGTCGCGCGACCTGGTCACGGTCATCTTGCTGGTGGGCCACTACCTGATGGTCGGTCGGCTGCTCGCCACGCTCGACGTTGAGCTCGATCCGGTTCCCGACAACTGGGCGACGGAACACTGATCCGGTGGAAGGAACGACCATGACCATGACCATGACCATGCCGAGCCACGATTGGGTGGACCGGCCGATCAACTTGGTGCGCACCAGCCCGCGGGGTGGCACACCCATCATCCTCGTCCACCCCGTCGGTCTCGACCTGAGCTACTGGGACCGACAAATCGACGCGCTGCGCGGCACGCACGACGTGGTCGCCTTCGATCTTCCTGGACACGGCCATACGCCCGGGGCCCCGGCAGATTGGACGCTGGACAAGGCCGCCGGATGCCTCGGCCAGGTGATCCACCGTCTGGAGGTTGGCCCCGCCCACCTAGTTGGCCTGTCGGTTGGCGGCATGATCTCCCAGGCCCTCACCCTGGCGCAGCCCGACCAAGTCCGCTCGCTAACCCTGATCGACACCGCCGCTGCCTTCGCGGAGCCGGCCCGAACCGCAATGCGGGACCGGGCAGAGACGGCGCGCCGGGCCGGAATGAAGGCGGTGCTGGACACCACGATCAAGCGCTGGTTCACGGCCGAGACCGAGCGTGACCGGCCACACCTCATCGACCGGGTGAGCAAGACGCTGCTGGCCGACGATCCAATGGTTCATGCCGCCATGTGGGACATGATCGCCGGACTGGACCTAGTGTCCGAGCTGCACCGCATCGCGTGCCCGACCTTGATCCTGGTGGGCGAGTTCGATCCGAGTTCACCACCGGCGGCGGCGTATGTGCTGAAGGAGAACATCGCGGATGCCGAGATGCACGTGATCGCAGGCGCCTCGCACATGGCTCCGCTTGAAAGACCTGACGAAGTCAACGCCTATCTCGTCCGGTTCCTCGCAGCATAGCATCGCACGATGGGCACGAGCGTCTCAGCCGATTTCTGGGTCCGTACTCATCAAACTTGGCTACATTTAATTCAAGCAATAGCGAACTGCACGCAATAAACCGGATTATCACGTGCTGGTGGGCAGGCGACGACATAGCGAAGCCGATCGGGTCGTGAGTCAATGCGCGAGCCAGGATCCGGTAATCATAGTCGCGGCTCGTCCGGCCGCGAAGATATTCAGCGCCGCGCCGCGCCCGGTCTGATCCTGGGGTACGGCGATGCCGCGACCGAGACAGGCCATCCATCGAAGCGTCTCGGCGAGCCGTGGATCATTGTAAAAACACTTCATCCCCCAAAATCTGTTGTCGTAGTGAAACCCGGTAGAGACTGCGAAGCCGCTCCAGGTCGTCTGGCCGTAGGCATCGAGCGTCGTGTTGTCAATGACGAGCCTATACTGCCTCACTCCGTTGGGATTGAACCCCGCCTGGGTGGCATCATGTCCTGAGCGGTCGACGCTCAGCTTGGCCAGCATCCGTTCATAGCTGCCGCCGTCCTGGGGATCCCAGGTGAGGCTGGACAGGGAGGCCGGCGCGATCCCGGCCTGCTTCAGCATGGTCTGATTCTAGACGAAACCGATAGTGTCCCAGTCCTTCGGTAGCCCGTACTGCTGGTTCTCGTGCTTCCAGGGCGCCAGCAGCCCCGGCATGTAGACGCTGGTATCGACGTGATCACGCGCGATCAGCGGCGCTATGTCGAGGATCTGCTGATTTTCGACGAACTCCGGATAATGTGTGAGATGGTCGGTGAACACGCCAGGCGCCGTCGCGGACACGAGCACCGTCGTCAGTCTCGCCAGTAAATATCCCAGCTGATCTGGGTCATGGAAACGTGGATGTTCGGGTGCAGCGGCTCGAAGGCTTTCATGCAGGCCGCATAGGCTGGCTGCTGGAGCGGGTCCCAGAGCCAGTAGCTCAGTTGACGTTGGCTGCATGGACCGGCGCCGCGGCGACGCCGAGCCAGGCCGCGATGCCGCCGAACACACTGACGGCTCTGAGACGAGCAGCCTCACCTCCCGAAGATGGTAGAGTCATGTCGTTTCCTTCCTCATCTTGCCCGTTTTCCGGGCTTCTCACCGAACAGCGGACGCCTGCAGGGCGGCGATGATCTGCCTGCCGAACAAGCAGAGCAGCAGCAGGCTTGGCGTAGGAAGAACACCGAAAAAGGGGTCATGAAGAGGAACGGTGCGACCATTCCCTCCATCGTGTCGAGCCATCCCAGGTTCTTGATCAGCACGAAGTTCAGGATGAAGAGCACGATCGTCGGGATCATGCTGCCGCAGATGATCAGGTTGAACAGCGGATCGCGACCTGGGAAGCGCAGGCGGGCAAAGGCGTAGGCGGCGAGTGCCGAGAAGAAGGTCTGCGTCGTCACGATGATCACGGTGAAGACCAGGCTGTTCCTCAGGATAGTGGCGAAATCGATCGAGCCGGCTTCCGGCGCCAAGCCGAGCACGCGGCGGAAGTTGTAGAGCGTCGGATGATAGGGAAACAGTTCAGCCGCGTGGCTGAACAAGGCGCGGCTCGGCATGAGACTGGTCTTCACCGCTATCCACAGCGGGAACAGCGAGATCACCACCGATAGGGCCAGCAGCAGGAAGCAAACCGGGCGGTCACGCATCAGCCGAGGTCAGAGTGACCAGCGCGCAACAGGCGCATCTGAATGACGGTGAAGGCGACCAGTATGGCGAACAACAGCAACGACATCGCCGACGCGTAGACCATGCGCAGGAAGCTGGAGCCAGTCTGGTAGATATACCAGACCAGTACGCGCGATGCGTTCGCAGGACCGCCCGGGGTGGTCACCGCGACGGTGTCGAACACCTGGAACGAGCCGATGACGCTAGTAACCAGCACGAAGACCAAGACTGGCCGGAGCAGCGGCAATGTGATGCAGCGGAAGCGGGTCCAGGCACCGGCCCCGGTAAGCCTGGCCGCCTCATAGAGGTCGCCGGGAACGGCACGAAGTCCGGCTGAAAATAGCAATGCGGTGAAGCCGGTATAGCGCCAGATGTTGATGCCGGCGAGGCAGGCCAGGACCGTCGCCGGCTGCGACAGGAAACCCAGTCGCGGCACGCCGATGAGTGCCAGGGTCGCGTCCGCGATCCCGAGCAGCGGGTCGAGCAGCCAGAGCCAGATCATCGCCACGACGACGCTCGAGACCAGGTAGGGCATCAGGATGATTGCGCGCACCAGGACTGAGGCTGCGATCGCCTCGAGCAACAGGGCCAGCCCAAGCCCCAGGGCGGTCTGCGGCGGGATGTTGAACAGCACATAGGCGAGCGTCACCCAGGCAGAATGCCAGAAGCGCGGGTCGACGAGCGCATGACGATAGTTGGCGAGACCGATGAAGCGCGCCGGGCGGAGCAGGTTCCAATTGGTCAAGCTGAAACCGAACACGCGGACGATCGGATAGAGGTAGAACACGCTGAACCCGAACAGCGCCGGTGCCGCGAATAGGGAACCGATCACCGCTTCGCTTCGTGCCAAACGGCGCCACCTGGATGCTGCCTTCGCGAGCGGCCGAAATGCCATCGTGCCACTGGAGGTATTGGTACTGGCATGGCCCAAGGCTCGCCTCCCAATCACAGACTTTTCGCTGCGTAGCCCCCATTGACACGTGTCGTTGGCACGTGTCAGTGGAATTTACGAGTGGCATAGGACTGGCAGATGGGCGTGAGCACCGCTGAACCGCCGGCCAAGTGCCGTATCGCTCTCGCCGGCACCGGTGATCGCGGCACCTCGATGTGGGCCCGGGAGCTACTCAAGGACCAGAGCCCGCTGGTCGACTTGGTCGGGCTTCATGATAGCAACCTCCTGCGTTTGGAGGCAGCCTGGACCTTGCTGAACTCCTCGGTCCCGGATTTCGCCGATCCCGACGAGATGCTGCGCGCCGTGCATCCGCAAAAGCTGGTCGTGTGCACGAGCGATGACACGAAGGCCCAGGTGATCGCGACCGCGCTCGCGGCCGGCGTCGACGTGATCACGGAGAAGCCGCTTACCACGTCGCTCGAGGGATGCCGCATCATCCTCGATGCGGAGAGACGCAGCACCGGGCGCGTCGATGTCACCTTCAATTATCGCTGCGGCCCTACCGGGACACGTATGAAGTCCCTGCTCGCGGAGGGCGCGATCGGCAACGTCACGTCAGTCGATTTCCACTGGTATCTCGACACGAAACATGGCGCAGACTATTTTCGCTGCTGGCACGCGACAGCGCAGCACTCGGGCAGCCTGTTTGTGCACGAGGCGACGCATCACTTCGACCTGCTGGCCTGGTATCTCGACAATGCACCGAGCGAGGTCTTCGCCAAGGCAACCCGATGGCGCTACGGCGACGCCAGGCCGTTTCGGAGCAAATCTGCTGCAGCTGTCCGTACGCGCAGGAGTGTCTGTTCCACGTTGACATCCGCGATCACCCGCGTTTCGCTCATCTGTATGTCGGTCCGGAGGCCGCCGACGGCTACGCGCGCGATGCCTGCGTGTTCCGCGAGGAGATCGACATCCCGGACACCATGGCAGCGCTGATCAGCTACGAGAACCGGGTCATGGTCAGCTACTCGCTCTGCGTATCTCCCGATCGAAGGTTATTCGATCGCCTTCAACCGGCTCGACGGACGCCTCGAATTGCGCCAGTACGAGCAGCAACTCTGGGAGGAACCGAACCGCGACGAGATCCGTCTGACACGCGCGTTCGGCGGCACCGAAATCATCACCGTGGCGCATGAAGAGGGCGGCCATTCCGGCGGTGACCGCCGTCTGCGTGACCTGTTGTTCGCGCCGAACACGCCGGACCCGCTGCTCCAGCGAGCCAAGTTGCGCGATGGGATACTGTCGGTGATGACCGGACTCGCGGCGCTCGAGAGTGCCGAGACGGCACGGTCGGTGCGGATCAAGGATCTCTGGGCAAGGATGCAGGCATGATTTTCGGTCCGGATAGCAGCCGTTACGAGAGGATGTCGTACAGGAGGTGCGGCCGCAGCGGACTGGACCTGCCGGTCGTGGCACTCGGGCTTTGGCAAAATTTCGGCGGCGCAGACGTCTTCGAAACCGGCCGTGCGGTGATCCGGCACGCTTTTGATCAGGGTGTTACGCACTTCGACCTCGCAAATAACTATGGACCACCCTACGGCTCGGCCGAGGAGAATTTCGGGCGCGTGTTGGCAACCGACCTCAAGCCATTCCGCGACGAGCTGGTGATTTCCAGCAAGGCTGGCTACGACATGTGGCCAGGCCCGTATGGCAACTGGGGTTCGCGGAAGTATCTGGTCGCCTCCCTTGACCAGAGTCTGCGTCGGATGGGCCTCGACTATGTCGATATCTTCTATCACCACCGACCTGATCCGAGGACGCCGGTCGGCGAGAGCATGCGGGCACTCGCGGACGTCGTTCGGCAGGGCAAGGCGCTGTATGTGGGTATCTCGTCCTACAACGCAGCGGAAACGGAGACCGCGTTGGCGGAGCTCGCCAATCTTGGCGTGCCGTGTCTCGTTCACCAGCCGCGCTACTCGCTGTTCGACAGGAACATCGAACCCGCCCTGCTTCCGTTGCTGACCGAACGTGGGGTCGGTTGTGCGGTGTTCTCGCCGCTCGCTCAGGGACTCCTGACCGCGAGGTATCTTAACGGCATCCCGGAGGGGTCGAGGGCGAGCAGAGGGTCATCGCTTCGTCCCTCCGCTTTGTCGGACGATGTTGTCGAGCGGATCGGTCAGCTGAATGCACTCGCGCAAGCACGCGGCCAGACCCTGGCGCAGATGGCCGTCGCTTGGGTCCTGCGCGATCCGGCCGTCACGACGGCACTGGTCGGCGCCCGCTCGGTCGCGCAGCTCGACGACACGCTCGCCGCACTCCAGCACCCAGTCTTCTCGCCGGAGGAGTTGGCGCGAATCGACGGCATCGCGCCGCCGTAGCTCGCGTTCGTGTCCCGCCTCGGAACGCATCCGTTCCCGTCTGCCCGCGTCCGTTGGGCCGGCCGGCTGTCGCCGCAGTCTGACGATCCGGACGTTGGTTTCCGGAAAGATGCGTTTCTCCCGGAGGTGGGCCTGAGCTGTCTCGGCAGGGGCGACGGAGATCCGAGACGACTGACTCGGCCAGAGTTGATCTGACGTTTTTCAGGATAGGGGGCGTAATCGATGAAGCGTGTGGTCGTAACCGGAGGCAGCGGCAAGCTCGGACGAGCGGTCGTGCGCGACTTAGTCGAACATGGCTATGCCGTCATCAATGTGGACGCCGTTCCTTCTCGGGACGATCTTTGCCCGTTCATTCAAACGGACGTTGAAGATATGGGACAGGTCCTCGAGACGATGTCCCAAGTTGATGATCGCTACAGGAGCGTCGACGCGGTGGTTCATCTCGCCGCGATACCGGCTCCAGGACGGTTACCGAACGGGCGTCTGTTCCAGATCAACATGATCAGCACGTTCAATGTCTTTGAGGCGGCGCGCCGTCTGGGTGTTCACAATGTCGTCTGGGCCTCCAGCGAGACCGTCCTGGGTCTGCCGTTCGACACCCCACCGCCGTATATCCCAGTCGACGAAGAGTATCGCGGCCGCCCGGAGAGCGTATACTCGTTGTCGAAGCATCTTGGGGAGGAGATGGCGCGCGAATATTGCCGCTGGGACTCCTCGATGAAGATCATCGGCCTGCGCTTCTCGAACGTCATGGAGCCCGAAGACTATGAACGGTTCCCGAGTTTCGAGGATGACCTAGGCAGCCGGAAATGGAACCTGTGGGCGTACATCGATGCACGAGACGGTGCGCAGGCGGTTCGCAAATCGCTCGAGTTCCAGGCGACCGGAGCCGAAATCTTCATCATCGCCAGCAGCGACGGTGTGATGACGACACCGAACGACGAGCTGGTAGCCGCGCATTATCCGGATACGTCGTATAAGCCGGGCCGGAACCCGAATGAGACCTTGCTGTCGATCGAGAAGGCCCGCGCCAGACTGGGATACGAGCCCCAATTTACCTGGCGAAAGCCATGAGGGATCTACCGCCGACCTCGCCATCTTATGCGCGTCACGGTTCTAGCTCACCGGTAACGAGCGGGCGGCGCCGACTCCTGGCCGGATCATCCATGCGAGGACGCGGCTGACGACGGCAACGATCAGCGTCGGGTTCCTCAACAGCGTCAGTGCGCACTGGAGCATCTTGCGACCGATCGGGGTCGGTGCACGGGTTTGATGCTGAATGACCGGCGGCGGCGTTCGTCGATGGTAGGACGCGCCGCACGGTGCGGGCCTTGCGGCGCGGATCATACGGTTGAGTGCCGCGATCAATCGCTTGGCGAAAGCGGGGCGCACTGGAGGGTGCGAAGAGGGTCGGCCTGCCAGTCCCTGCGCCCGACATTGCCGATGAGTTGGAGCGTGAGGACACGCCGGACGGGTGCAGCCCGGCCACAGGACTGCGGCAAGCCGAACGGGTTGACGTGCGACAGGCACCCGCGCCGGGATCCACGCAAGGAGAACTCGTTTGACAAGCTCCGTCATCCTCCAAGGCCGGCAGAGCGGTCGCCGGACTCGAACGTCCGGGGTCTCGTCATGCAGTTCGCCTATCCCATCAGACGTCGTGCGACGCTGGGCGGCCTGCTCGGCATCGTTGCCGGCACTGTCGCGTCCGTGCAGCCGCGGAGCGGTATCCACGGATCGACATCCACGCGCATTACCTTCCAGCCGGCTATCGCGAGGCGGCCCTGGCGGCGGGCTGCCAGCATCCCGATGGAATGCTCAGTCTTCCCCACTGGGATATAGACGAAGCGATCGGCATGATGGACGGGCTGAACATCCGCACAGCCATGTTGTCGATCTTCTCTCCCGGTATTCATTTTGGCGACAACGCAGCCGCCCGAACGCTGGCGCGCGATGTGAACGAGCAGGGCGCCAAGGCCGTGTCGGATCATCGTGGGCGCTTCGGCTTGTTCGCGAGCCTGCCATTGCCGGACAGTGACGGGTCATCAGCCGAGGCTGCCTATGCGCTCGACATGCTGCAGGCGGACGGGATCATCCTTGAGACTAACTACCAGGGCATCTATCTTGGCGACCCGAGGCTCGACCCGCTATTCTCGGAACTGAATCGGCGCCGCGCCGTCATATTCATACATCCGACGTCGCCGAGCTGCCCTTGCTGCCAGACCCTCTCGATGGGCTATCCGCGATCGATGATCGAGTTCATGTTCGAGACCACGCGCGCGGTCCCGAATCTAGTGCTGAACGGCACATTGGACCGGTTTCCCGACGTCCGCGTGATCGTGCCGCATGCAGGCGCCATGATGTCGGTCGTCGCGGATCGCATCGCTGACCAGTCGCCCGGGCTGGATCTGCCGCACCCGGTGCATCGGGATCACTTCTTCGCCACCTTGCGGCGGCTCTACTATGGCCGGCTCACCCCTGCCGCGCCTGATGCCAGCCCTGCTGGAAACCGCGGGTCCGGGCAGCATCTTCTACGGCAGCGACTGGCCGTTCACGCCACTGCCGCTGGTCAAGCGGCTCGCACACGAACTTGACACGACCGCGCTGCTGGATGCCGAGCTTCGCCGGCACATACTCCACGACAACGCACTCGATTTGTTTCCCCGCCTAAAAGCTTAGCTGTTCACGAGAGGGCAGTGATCATTGGTGGCTGCGGCCACCGTGATATGACATCACCTCTTGAAGGCGATCGCGATTGATCGCAGCGCGCTTCGACGTGGCGCGAGGGACGAATTCGAGATGAAGATCGAAGCGAAGCTGACCCTCGAAACTAGTGACCCGCTCGTCATTGCTGCGCGCCAGGCTGAAGAACGGCTTTACGCAGCTTACGGTCTGAACCCGCGTACTCGCTCCATCCGGCTCCCCCGCGCCGACATCCGGGTTCGCATGAGTGAGTTCGGGAACGGCCCGCCTGTTCTGATCGTGCCCGGCAGCACCGGCGATGCCTTTCCGCTGGCTTCGCTGATGGCGGGACTGAGAGACCGGCGGGTTATTGCCGTCAATCGTCCCGGCGGCGGCTTGAGCGACGGGATGGATCACTGGACAGTGTATATGCGACGCTTCGCCGTCGATACCCTGACGACGATCCTGGACGAGCTGAACCTCGATCAGGTCGATATGGTCGCCCACTCGATCGGTGCCCACTGGAGTCTCTGGCTGGCGATGGACCGTCCAGAACGGGTACGCCGCCTCGTCACACTCGGCAATCCTGGCAATGTCATGAATGGCGGTTCGCCGTTGAGGCTACGTTTACTGACGAAGCCGCCTCTCAACAGGCTTCTAGCAGGGTTGGTGACGCCGCCTAAGCAAGCGGATGCTCTGAAGCCGCTCAAGATGATGGGACACGATCCGGTCATGCTTGCAAATCTACCGACCGCATTCAACGATTGCTATTCCAATTCCGCAGGCTGCCGCACTACCGAATTCCGTTGATGAGCCTGCTGGAGAATATGCCGCGATTGATCAAGGCTGAGCATCTGGCGGGCGTCAGGATGCCCGTAGCGCTGCTGTGGGGAACGAAGGACACGTTTGCCGGCATCGATGTCGGCCGCAGCATCGCGGATGCCTTGCCGCGTGGCGAGTTGCATCCATCGGAGGGAGCGGGTCATTTGCCTTGGCTCGAGTATCCCGAGCAATGCAGCAAGATCATCTCGGACTTTCTCAGGCGCTAGGTTGCCGGCTCGATCACTTCAGCCAGACGCAGATGATTGCGACGGGGGCGACGGCAGAGAGGAAGTTTCTGGCGGGCCTGTCGGCGCAGGTGGCGATGCGGTGCTACTCTCGATGACATCGCGCCTGCGCGAGGCGACGCGAGCGAGCGGATAGGGATGCCGAGATGTGCCGTTGGACGGGATAACGACTTCCGTGTCGAGCGTCTGAAGCCGCTGGCGCAGGGGTTGGTGTCTTAGGCCCTGTCGGCTAGCAGGCGCCGCGGCGGCGCGATGTCGTCGGGTGAGGTATCGGCGACGCTGATGTCAGCCATTGCCTTGGCGTCAGGACGAAGGCGATAGGCTTGCCTTGAGCGTTGGCCAGGGGGTGGATCTTGCTGGTCCGTCCACCCCATGAGCGGCCGATGATCTGCGTCGTGTCCCCTTCGACCCAGCCGCGGAGCGGTGGGCTTGATGTGGATGCTGTCGATGCTGAGCTCGTCCGGCTCTAGAGCCGTTTTACACAGGGTATCTGTAGCTGCAGTGGCGGATGTAGCGTGCGTATTTGTCTGAGCTGAAGCGGTCGAGCGACTGGCCGATGGTTTTCCATAGTGTCTCCCGGTTCCTTGGCGCAGCCTTTCGCAGCAGGGCCTTAGGCTTGGCGAAGACCTGCTCGATCGGGTTCAAGTCGGGTGAGTAGGCAGGCAGGAACAGCAAATGCGCGCCGCGTGCCTCGATAGCCTGGCGCACACCAGCGACTTTGTGGCTGCCAAGATTATCCGCCACAACCAGGTCACCGACTGTCAACGTTGGTGCCAGGCTCTGTTCCACCCAGGCCCTGAACGCGCAGCCATTCATGGCGCCGTTCAGCACCATCGGCGCGACGATCCCGTCATGTCATAGGCCCGCGACGAACGTGGTCGTGTTCCAGTGCCCGAACGGTGCGGCGCCGATCAGCCGCTTGCCGCGTGGCGCGCGGCCATAGAGACGGGTCATGTTCGTCTTGGCCCAGGTCTCATCCAGAAAGATGAGTTTGTCCGGCTTCAGCCCAGGCTGCAGCTCACGCCAGACACGGCGCGCTTCGGCAATATCGGCACGCCCCTGCTCGGCCGCTCTGATCGACTTTTCAGTGTCAGCTTGGGTCGAGACAGTGTCTTCCACACCGTGCCCATGCTGACCGACACGTCGTGCCGGCGCATCAGCCAGTCGCGCAGTTCAGCAAGGGTAGTCTCCGGCCGGTTCGCCATCTCGGCGGCGACCGCATCGTGGAGATGCACCAGCAGACGCACGACAGGGGGCTTCTGCGGCCGCGGCGTGGCGGCGCCAGTGCGCGTCTGCCGCTGACGCGCTTTGACGACATACGACACGCTGACCCTGGACCGTGCGGCCACCTGCCGGGCGCTTCCTTCAGCGTTCAACACCCGATCACGCAAGTCCTGACAGTAGGTCTGTCCACGGCGCCAGCTCATGGGGATCTCCGAAGGTTGCCGAAGACCTATGGATCACAGGTCAGGCCAGGCTGGAATCCCTGTTGTGATTCCACCCTCAGAGGTACCGCTCTAATCGCCGCCCGCGCCGCGATCCGGCCGCCAGCCTGGGCGCCCGGCGCGCCAGAATACGAAGCTGTACATGTCGGCATACAGCTCATCGTTCTGCGTCTTGGTCGAGCCGATGCCGTGCCCGGCCTTGGCGTCGATGCGCAGCAGGACCGGATCGGGAGTTCCAGAGGCTTGAAGCGCTGCGGCGAGTTTCGCGGGCTCCCACGGAGCGACGCGAGGATCGTTCAGTCCGGTCGTGATCATTATCGCCGGGTAGCGGACGCCCTTCCTCACGTGCTGGATCGAGTCGTCCATGAACAGGTAGGCGAAGCCGTCGCGCCGGGTGATGGTGCCGAACTCGGGAATGTTGTCCGGCCCGTTCGGCGAGAACTCGGCGCGCAGCGTGTTGGCTGCCGGTACGGCGTCGATCACGCCCGCGAACAGGTCGGGCCGCTCGGTCATCGCCCGGCCCATCGTGATGCCGCCGGCCGAGCCGCCGAAGATGAACAGCTTGTCCTTCGTCGTCACGCCGCGCGCGATCAGGTCCTCGCCACAGGCGATCAGGTCGCGCCACGTGTTGGGCTTGCGACGGTCCTTGCCGGCCAGCCGCCAGGCATCGCCGAGCTCTCCGCCGCCGCGCACGTGGCACGAGGCGTAGCTTCCGCCCTCGACCAGGAAACTCACCGCGCGCGGACTGAAATCGGCGAGCTGCGAGATCCCGTAGGAGCCGTAGGCCTGGATCAGCACGATCTGCGGTCCGTGCACACCCTTCGGCTGCACCAGCGACAGCGGCACCATGACGCCGTCGCGTGCGCGCGCCTGCAGGTCACGCACGACGAAGCCAGAGGTGTCCAGAGGTGGTCGCGTGCCGAGCTTCAGGTCGGTGAAGCGCCGGCCGTCAGGGTCGAAGGAGAACTCGGTCGGCGGCACCACCCAGCTGCTCAGCGCGATCGAGATGCCCGGCTGGCTCGGGTCGGTGAAGGCGCTGTCGACGTGGCCCTCAAACGGCAGCGCGATCTCCTCGACCGCGCCGCTGCCGTAGGCCATCCGCAGCATCCGCGAGTAGGCGCCCTGGCGCGCCAGCACGTACAGCCCGTCGGCGGCCGCGTGGATGGAATCGATGACGCGATCGGGCTTGGCCGGTACCAGCACCCGTGCCTCGGAGATGTCCTGTCCCGCCGCGACCCCGAGCACCTGGAAGGTCGGCGCGTTCTTGTGCGAAAGCAGGAACAGCTGATCGCCATGCGCATCGAAGCTGTTCACGTCGTCGCCCCGGGTGACGAAGGGCTTCCAGCGCAGCGTCGGATCGCCCAGCTGCGACGCGGGTGCCAGCCACAGCGCCAGCTCGTTCTGCACGCCGTTGATGTTGATCGCTACCGCCACCGGCGAGGTCGGGGTCACCGTCAGGGCCGGCGTCTCCACGCTGTCGAAATGCGGACCATGGCCGACTGTCGATCCTAGGATCGGCACCGGCTCGCGCTTCAGGTCCCAGCCCAGCAGGGCCGCGTCGAAGAACTTGTGGGTCGGCGACTCCCCCGGCGCCAGCTTCTTCAGGCGGATGAAATACAGCTCCCGGCTGTCGTTGCTCCACGCGGTGGCGCCGGCCTGGGCTCGGTCGACCGGCCCCGCGATCAAGGCGCCGGTGCCGGCGTCGTAGACCGAGATGGAAGCCGCTTCCGAGCCCCCCTCGGAGATGCCGACCGCGACCTTGCTGCCGTCGGGGGCGGCGAGGAAGTAGTTGATCGCGTAGGGATTGCCGCCATGCGACGCGCGCAGCGCCGCGACATCCACGATCGTGCGGCGGCCTCGGGCGTCCTTCACGATCAGGTCGAAATTGTCCGATCCCGGGGTGCGCTCCTCGTAGAAGGCGCGCCCGCCATAGCTGGCATAGTCCTGGATGAAGCCGAAGCTGCCGGTGAAGGCGGCGATCCGCCGTTCCAGCGCCTGTCTCGGCCTGATGCTGTCCAAGACGGAGCGGGTATAGCTGCCCTGGGCCTTCATCCAGCCGATAGTCGCCGGATCCAGCGCCTCCATGAAGCGATACTGGTCGCTGACCTTCTGTCCCCAGAGCGTCTCGGTCACCGGCCGCGCCGCGATCGCCGGCGGCTTGCCGAAGCCCTGAGGCGACAGCGGGTCTCCTGTGTTGGCCGCCGTCCCGGCCTCCGCCCGGGCCGCCGAGATCAGCGCGGTGAAGCCGAGGCACGCGCCCAGTATACCTGATCGAAACATGAACTCTCCCGCCGCCGCTCGTCCCGCAGTGATCCACTCTGTCGCAAAGCTGCGACGCTTTTTCAATTCGTGAACACGCTGACGTGCGATGTCGCACCGTCTCGGCATGGCACCGGGAGGGTGCTTGAGCGTTCAACACAATCACCCCTGCGGGACGCATCGTCCGTCCGGGGGCTCGGCAGGAGATCGCGCATGACGTCCTCGAAGCATCCAACCCATCCGCCGGCAGGTCCGGACGATCTCGGCGCCGATACGCCGCGGCCACCCGGAGATCTCGAGCGCAACCCGGGCATCGGCGCCTCGAAGGGTGCCTTCGCCGCCACCGGGGTCGATCCCGAGGCCATCGAGGCCGACAACACGGTCGAGGGTGATGTGGCGAACGACGGCGCCAAGGGCGGTGGCGTGAACCCGAACAAGCTCGGCCGCACCAACCGCTAGCCGGATCCGGATGCGGCCGCCTCCAGACCTTCGAGGGAGCCAGGATGATCGATCTGCGCGACAGCACCCTGACGGCCGATGCCGTAATACGCGCCCTCGATCTGCGGCCGCACCCGGAGGGCGGCGCCTACCGCGAGACCTGGCGTGACGCACCGTCCGACGGCAGTTGTGGCGCCGGCACCGCGATCCACTTCCTCCTGCGCGCCGAGGAGGTCAGCGCGTGGCATCGCATCGATGCGGCGGAGCTGTGGATCTGGCAGGCGGGTTCTCCCCTCGTGCTGACCACCTCCGCGAACGGCCACGACGCCCAGGCCCGACAGCTGGGCCCGGACTTGGCCATGCGCCAGACGATGCAGCTCCTGGTGCCGGCCGGATGCTGGCAGACCACGGTGTGCCTTGGCCACTGGGCGCTGACCTGCTGCGTCGTTGCCCCCGCCTTCCGCTTCGAAGGCTTCGAGTTGGCGCCGCCGGACTGGCGACCCGAGCCGCGACGCTGACCGATGCCATGACGCTGTCGCGGGCTGCTTAGGCACCACACCCGGTCGCCGACGCGTTCATCTTCGTGATCCTTGCGGCCGGCGTTCAGTCGATCTCGGATCGCCGGATCTGGTCAAGACCCCGTCCAGGGAGCGCGCCGGGGAGCAGCATGCTCGCGGGAGCTGACCGGAGACTGGCCCGCGACCTCGATCAAGTTCACCATGAGCCTCGGCCTTCTTGCTCTGATGGCCCGCATGGCTGATCGCGGTCTCGCTCCAGGCGGCCCCCGTTACCGTTTATAAATCTTTTGGACGGATGCTCTGCGCATGATGCTTCTGTCTCACAGACTCGCCTCCGGGATCAGATGGCCTCGCGCGACGTCGGCGGGCGTGGGCGTCGCCGCACTGGCAGGGACGATGGTGCTCGGCTTCCTGATCTGGTTCGCCTGCAGCGGTGCCGCGCTGCGCCGGGAGATGCGGCTGGAGACTGCGCGAGCGGTTCGGGTGGCCGAGCTGCGCAGTACCATCTCCTATCTGAATGAATGGCTCACGATGTCGGCTCGCCTGGCCGCACTCTCGGGCCAGGTGAGGTGGGTCAATCGCTACAACGAGGCAGGCCCCCGACTGGACGGCGCGATCGCCGAGGCGCTGGCATTGGCGACGCCGGAGGTCAGGGCGGAGATGGTGCGCACCACGGACGAGGCCAATCATGATCTGATCAGGATGGAACGGACGGCCATCGCGCGTGCCGCCGCAGGAGACCGCGAAGGCGCCATCGCGTTGCTCGACGGCCCAGAGTTCGCCTATCTCGAGGCTGCCTACGCCTCGGGACTCGACAGTTTCGGACAGGACCTGACGACGCTCGCCGCGTTGCGCACGACGAGCCTGAACAACCGCGCCTGGATCGAGACGTCAGCGCTCGCCCTGAGTGCGGTGCTGCTGGTCGCTGCCTTCTTCACCGTCCTCGGACGCGTGCGGCTGCGAACCGCCCTGGCGCGGACGGAATCTGTGGCCCGGACCGATACCCTCACCGACCTGCCCAATCGGCGTCGCCTCTACGAGGAGTTGCGGGCGGCGTTGCTGCGGCTGGAGCGCGGCGACAGCGGCGTCGTGCTGCTGCTGCTCAATCTCGATCGCTTCAAGACGATCAACGACCTGCACGGGCATCTCCTGGGCGATCATCTGCTGCAGCTGGTGGCGGCGCGACTTCGCGCGCTGGCACGTGCCGGCGACCTGATCGCGCGCCTGGGCGGCGATGAGTTCGCGATCATCATCCCCTTCGACGCCACCGATCCGTCCTTCTCTCCTTCCGACGCCGCAATCCTGGTGGCGCGCCGGGTGATTGCCTCCCTGGACCAGCCCTTCGAGCTGACCGGAGGTGTCATGGTGGCGGTGGGCGTCAGCATCGGCATGGTGCTCGCCCAGCAGGGGGAGGATGCCGACACGCTCGTGCACTGCGCCGACGTCGCACTTTGTCACGCCAAGTCGGAAGGGTATGGCCGTTTCCGCTTCTTCGAGCCCGGCATGGATGCCGCGTCCCGGGCGCGTGCGCTCCTGGAAAGCGATCTGCGGGCGGCGTTGGCCAGCGACCAGATCATTCCCAACTTCCAGCCGATGGTGGAGATGGATCGCGGACAAGTCACCGGCTTCGAGATGCTCGCGCGCTGGCCGCATCCCACCCGCGGCATGGTATCGCCGGTGGAGTTCGTGCCGATCGTCGAGGAGCTCGGCCTGATCGGGCTCATGACCGACCGGCTGCTGCGACGCGCCTGTCGCATCGCCACCACCTGGCCCACGGACGTGTCGCTCGCCTGCAACATCTCGCCGCTGCAGCTCCGCGACCGCGGGCTGCCTGCCATGATCCGGGCCGCGCTCGATGATGCAGGGCTTCCGGCGCACCGCCTGGAGCTCGAGATCACCGAGAGCGCCCTGGTCGGGGACCTCGATCTGGCGCGCGACATCCTGTACGAGTTGAAGGCACTGGGCGTGCGGCTGGCCCTCGATGATTTCGGTACCGGCTATTCGAGCCTGCGGCACCTGCAGATGCTGCCATTCGATACCCTCAAGATCGATGCGAGTTTCGTGGGCGCGATGGTTCGCGACGTGGAGAGCCGCAAGATCGTCACCGCCGTGGTCGGGCTGGCCAAGAGCCTCGGCTTGGCGATCGTCGCGGAAGGTGTCGAGGAAACCGAGACGGCGACGATGCTGCGCGAGCTGAACTGCGATGTCGGTCAAGGCTGGCTGTTCGGCCGTCCCGGCTCGCCCGAGGCGGCCAGCAGGCTGTTTCTCAACATGGCCAACGCCTGACCCGCGACGTCCCGCCGCCACGAGACGACGGCACGGAATCGCCATCCGCTCCGAATCCAGGAGACGCCGGGATCTGATATGACGTTGCGCAGCGAGGCGACGATGGCGATGACCGGACGGCCAACCATGATCCGTATCTATCTCGCCGGGCCGGACGTGTTCTTGCCCGAGCCGCTGCGGCGCGGCGCCGAGCTCAAGGCCCTGTGCGCGGCATGCGGCACCGTCGGGCTGTTTCCGATGGATCATGAACTTCTCGATGCCGCGGACCGGCCTCGTGCGATACGGGAGGCCAACATGGCGATGATACGAGGCTGCGACGCGGTCGTCGCGAACATGACCCCGTTCCGCGGGGCTTCCATGGATCCCGGCACCGCCTACGAGATGGGAGCGGCGTCCGCGCTGGGCAAGCTGGTCGTCGGCTATACCACCGACGCGCGTTGCTACGTGGAGCGCGTCTGCGCCGTGATGCAGGTCCGCAGGACGGCGGACGGCATGCTGCGCGATCCGGACGCAATGTCCGTGGAGGAGTTCGGCCTTCCCCTCGTGGATAACCTGATGATGGCGCGTGGGATCGAGGCCCTCTTCGCGACCGCCGCGGAGGCGATCGCTTTTTCGGCCGCCCGTCTCACCGCATGACGGCCCCGATACGTGCCCGCTGCGGGTCCGGCACCACCGGTCCGCGCGCCCATCGCCACGTGGACCGGGTGCCACCTATGCCGGCGGTTCAACCAGGATGGACGGCAGCCCTGCCGTGGCCGCTGTCATGGTAGGAATGGCAGCCGGAGCCCTGGGCGGCGGCTGATCCGCTGCTGACGCGGCGGAACAGTTCGAGCGGGTTGTCGACCCCGGTATAGCCGTGATTGGCCGTGAGCAGGCTCGGCAACCGATCATGGCCGACGCGTCCGGCCTTCATGTTGTGGCCGCCGGTGCGTGCCAGCACCGAGAGGCTCCAGTCGTCGCCGGTTCCACGATGGTACCAGATCCCGATGCGTCTGCTGGCGCTCTGCTCCTGCTCGGCGAAGCCGATGTCGAGCACGCCGTCACCATCGAAGTCTGCCACCTGCAACGATCCCTGATGAACATACGCGATCGGGCCGATCACGTGCTTGATCCAGATGCCGCCGCGGCGATCGTCAGGCGCCTCGTACCACACGAGATTGCCGTGGGCGTACATCGGCGCCATGGCGATATCGAGCCGTCCGTCTCCATTGAGATCGGCTGCCGCCGTGGTCATGCCGCCACTCTTCACGCTGAAGCCGGGGTGAGGATCGATCACGTGCGGCTGCCAGATCTCCCGATACGGATCGCCGCCGTGATGCGCCGGGTTCTCGAACCACGCGAGCGACGTGCTCCGATATGGTGCCACGACATCCAGGTATCGATCGTCCAGCATGTTGACGAGCGAGGTGCCCTCGTCGGAACGAGGGATCGTCGTCACCAGCGACCATGGCCCGCGCAGGTGCATGGCCTCGAGCAACCGGGTGACGGACGATGCCCGGCGCGGATCGGCCCTGTGCCAGATTCCACTCTCGGTCGCCACGTCGAGGCTGCCGCTGTTGAAGGCGTCGCCGACGACGACGTCGTGCGACGGGTGGCCGGTGCCGATCCGGTGCATCGGCCAATAGGAACGATATGGATCATGCCCGCTCCTGGCAGGGTTCTCCAACCAGTAGGTCATGCCGTTCAGGCCGCCGACGACGATATCGAGCCTGCCATCCCCGTTGATGTCGGCGGCCTGGGCATCTTCATCGCCGGAGGCAGCCGACCAGTGATTGATGATGAAGCGTCGAAAGCAGGGGGGTTGGTAGATCGCGAAACCGTCGCGGCCCGCCTGTGCCGCGACGCCGGGATGGCCGTCATCGGCGAAATCTCCGATCACCTTGGGCTTGCGGTGGTTGGGATAGAGCCGACTATCCACCACGACCCTCGTGAAGTCACGAGAAACCAGGTCCGGGCCGGTCTCGGCTCGTGCCCCGGATGTCATGAACAGGAGCGCCAGGAGCAGCACTCGGATCAGCCGGCTAAGAACGCGGCAACGGGTCTCACGTCGCATCTGTCATGTCCCCATCTCTCGGCCTCGCATGATCGCGTCGGCGGCGGTCGATGAAAGCCCATCCAGCGGCCACGCCGATCCTTGCCGACGCTGTCGGAAGGCGTGGCGCGGGAGAGCTCGGCATCGATGACGTGTCGCCGACGGTCGCCGCCGATGCGTCGGCACCATGAGGCGTGGTGGGCGAACCCAGCATGTCATGGAGGTTGTCCGGCGGATTGGCGGCCGGCAGAGCCACCCGGATTTTCACCGGGTCCGAGCGAGTCGCACGATGTCCTAGCGTCCATGGTGCCGTTTCGCAACCTTCTCGATCTGCCGGCCGGCCCCACGGCCGCATCGTGCCGCCGCCGCATCGAGCGTCATCGCCCTCGACATGCGATGGCCGGCGTGGTTCGGTGAGGTGAACCGCGCCGGAGGGCATCATCTCGGCTGTGCCGTACCGCAGCAGCGACCGGAGGCGCAGGGCATCGCGCCTTATTCCGAGCGCGCTGTCCCGAGCCATGCGGCTCTCGCTCGTCGCCATACTGTTCGTCATGGCCTCGACGCTCGGACGTGCCGCCACCAGGGATGTCATCGTCGATGCCGATCTAGGCGATGACATCGACGATGCGTTCGCCATCGCCCTGTTGCTGCGCGCGCCGGAGCTGCACGTGCTCGGCGTCACCGCCGCCTTCGGCGACACCGCGTTGCGCGCCCGCCTCGCCAGCTGGATGCTGCGCGAGGCCGGCCGTGCCGACATCCCGGTCGCCGCCGGACCAACCACCCGTCCGCGCACGCGCTTCACCCAGGCCAGGCTTGCCAGCCGCGGTGCGGTGCGCGAATGGCCGGACGCGGTCGGCTTCACGCTGGCGCAGCTGCGGGATCATCCGGTGCACAGCATCACGCTGGTGGCGCTGGCACCGGCGAGCAACATCGCCGCGATGATCGCGCGCGATCCGGTCGCTTTCCGCCGGCTTTCGCGCGTGGTGATGATGGGGGGCGCGATCCGGGTCGGCTATGGCGGCGGCAAGCCGGGACCGGAGTACAACCTGGCGGGCGATCCGGGCGGCATGCGTCGCCTGCTCGCCTCCGGCGTGCCGGTGTCGCTGCTGCCGCTCGATTCCACCCAGATCGCGCTCGAGGAGAAGCCGCGCGACCAGATCTTCGCCGCCGGAACCGGGCTGACCGACGCGCTGGCGCTCGCCTACGCGCAGTGGGCGGTCGGCAATCGCTGGGGCACGACGCCCGTCCTGTTCGACGTCGTGCCGGTCGCGGTGATGATCGACCCCTCGCTCTGTCCGATGCGCACGCTGCGCCTCACCGTCGGCGACGACGGGATGGTGCGCGAGGGCAGGGGCACGCCGGTATCCGTCTGCCTGGCCTCGCACCCCGACCGGATCCTATCCCTGCTCTCCGCCCGGCTTGACCAGCCACCGCTTGATCAGCCCCTGGTTGATCAGCCCAGCACGAAGCCGTAGCGCACGAAGCCGTCCGGTGCCTCGCCGATCCGGCTGATGGCGGGATGCCCGTCGAGGTGCTTCGCCATCTCCGGGCTGCCGTCGAACACCAGCTGCACCGGCTTTGGCGGCTTGACGAAGTGCCAGACCTGCTCCGCCGCCGGCGTGATCGGCCTGTGCTGCATCACGTAGCGCACCAGCACGTCGCGGGTGAGGTCAGGTGCCGCCAGCACGATGCGGTCGGCCCCGGTGCCGGGGAAGCTGCCGCCGCCATCGGCGCGATAGTTGTTGGTGACGACGACGAACTCCTGCGCCGGATCGACCGGCTCGCCCTGGTGGCGAAGCTCGACGATCCGGTGCGAAGCGGGATCCGCGAGCCGCCCGTCGGGACGGTAACGTTGCGCTCGCGACAGGTCGATGCCGTAGGTGAGGCCGGATATCACGTCGAACATGTAGCTGGGCGCACGGGTATCGATCAGCGGCTGCGGCCCGCCCGCCTGCGGGTCGATGCGATTGAACACCGAGCAGCCGCGCTCCAGCCACTCCCGCAGCTCCGCACCGCGCACCCGTACTGCGCAGACGGTGTTGGCGAACATGTAGAGGCCGGCGATGTCCTTCATGTCGAGCGGACCTGCCGCGATGTCGACGAAAGACTCCGGCCCCGCACCTCCGGCCTTGAACGGCGAGGCCGCCGACAATACCGGCAGCCTCGCGTACGGCGTCGCCGCCAGCAGCGGGCGCGCGTACCAGAGCTGCGCTGCATTGATCAGTGAAATCGAGGGATCGGCGCCGACTAGCGAGAAGAAGCTGTTGATCGGCCGCGTGGTGCTGCCGACCGGCTGCTCCATCCAGCGCAGCGTCGCGGCGTGCTCGGGTGCGGCGGCGGCGAGCACGCGCGCGTCGTCCGCCGCCAGCGAGATCGGCGTGCGGCCATCGCGCCGGTAGATCGGCCTCGCCTCGACCTCGAAGGCGGCGATCCGCCAGGGGCGGCCCGTGTCACCGGCCGCATCGCCGGCCGCGTCGCGTTCCAGGGTCAGGTCGATGATGCCGAGATGGCTGCCCCAGAAGCCCGGCATGACCGCGGGCTTGCCCGCGAGGGAGCCGCGCACCGCATCCAGTCCGGCGGCGTCGTGGTCCGGCAGGCTCGCATAATCCGGGCCGGGAAATACCCGGTGCGCGTGACCGGTGAACACCACGTCGATGCCAGGTAAGGCGGCCAGATGCAGCGACGCGTTCTCCTCGCTCTCCTGGCGCGGGGCGGTCGAGATGCCCGAGTGGCTGAGGGCGATCACCAGGTCGCAGCGTCGGCGCAAATCCGGCACGGCGCGCCGTGCCGCCGTCACGATGTCGGTGGTGCGGATGCGGCCCTCCAGCTTGGCGCGATCCCAGACCATGATCTGCGGCGTGACCAGGCCGATCACGCCGATCCGCAGGGTATGGGAATGTCCCGCCTCGTCGATCACCTGTCGCTGCAGCACGATCGTGGGCGGCGCGAACGGCCGGTCGCCGACAGTCTCGATGTTGGCGCATACGAACGGGAAGTTCGCGCCCTGCCGCGCCGCGTGCAGGAACTCCAGCCCGTAATTGAACTCGTGGTTGCCGAAGGTCGCGGCGTCGTAGCCGAGCAGGTTCATCGCCCGGAACATCGGGTGGACCTGCCCGGGCCTGAGATGGCCGGGCAGCGCCATGTAGTCGCCGAGCGGGTTGCCCTGGATGATGTCGCCGTTGTCGAACAGCAGGCTGTTGCGCACCTCCGATCGGGCCGCCTTCAGCAGCGTGGCCACCTTGGCGAGACCGACCATGTTGTCCTGCCGGGCCGCGTAGTAGTCGTAGTCGTAGATGAACATGTGCAGGTCGGAGGTCTCGATCAGCCGCAGCTTCACCCTCGCCGACGGCGTGGCCTGTGCCGCGGCGGCGAGGGTGCCGGCGGCGGTCGCGAGCACCACCGCCCGCCTGGTCAGGTCGGTGCTCATGCCTCGCCGTGCCGCGGCGCGCCCAGCGGCTAGATCTCCGCCTCGGCCCAGATGCGCGAGGCGTCGCCTGCCCACGCGTCCTGGTAGCGTCGCAGCCAGTGTTCCGCCTGGGTCGGGCCGCCGCCGACGATGGCGCGAAGCGGTTCCAGGTAATGCCGCTCGTCGGTGCCGGACGCATCCTTGATGCCACGCGCCTTCAGCCCGTCCGACGCGATGGCGACCATGTCGCGCGCCAGATCGCGCAGGCTGCCCGCTTCCCAGCGCGCCGACAGCCCCTCTCGGGGCACGTGCGCCCGTATCGACACGTAGTCCGGCCAGGGATGGCGTCGCACCAGGGCGGCCGCCGACTCCAGCGCCGCCTCGTCGTACAGCATCCCGACCCAGAGTGCCGACTGCGCCGCCATCATCGCCGGATTGCCGGCGTCGGCGCCGCGCATCTCCAGGAAGCGCTTCAGCCGCACGTCGGTGAACACCGTGGTGAGATGGTCGTCGAAATCGCCCAGGGTCGGCACCAGCCCGGCGAGGCGCGGCTCGGTGCCGTCCAGCCAGCGCCGGAACGACAGTCCTGCCACGTCGATCAGCCCGCCATCGCGGCTGACGAAGTACATCGGCACGTCCAGCACCCACTGCACGAAGCGCTCGAAGCCGAACCCCTCCTCGAAGAACAGCGCCGGCATGCCCGAGCGCGCGCGGTCGGTGTCGGTCCAGACCCGAGCGCGCTCGGAGAGCAGGCCGCTCGGCCGCCCTTCGCGGAACGGCGAGTTGGCGAACAGCGCGGTCGCCACCGGCTGCAGGGCGAGGGCCACCTGCAGCTTGCGCCGCATGTCGGCCTCCGACCCGTAATCGAGGTTCACCTGCACGGTGCAGGTGCGCAGCATCATGTCGAGGCCGAGCGTGCCGACCTCCGCCATGTAGCGGCGCATGATGGCGTAGCGGCTCTTAGGCATCCACGGCATCTGCGCCCGGGTCGCGGTGGGATGGAAGCCGAGCGGCGCGAACCCCAGCCCCTGCGGTCCGGCCACCGCCCGCAGCGCGGTGAAGTGCGCGCGCATCTCGGCCTCGGTCTCGTGCACGCTGCCGAGCGGCGCGCCGGACAGCTCGAACTGCCCCGCCGGTTCCAGCGACACCGAGCCGCCGGCATGCACCCCGCCGCCCTTCAGTCCGATCAGCTGCGCGTTGTCGTGGATCGGCGTCCACCCGTCCGAACGCGCCTCCAGCCCGGCCAGCACCGCCTCGATCCCGTCGGGCCGGTACGGCGGCGGCGACAGGTCGGAGCGCTTGAAGCCGAACTTCTCGTGCTCGGTGCCGATCCGCCAGTCCGCACGCGGCTTGCAGCCCTGCGCGAGGTGCCCGGCGAGCTGGGCGGCAACGCCCGCACCCTGCTGCGCGATCGGGGTTTCGTCCTGGTCACCTGGGTTCGACATCGGGCTCCGCGGGCATGGCTGGCGGGAGCAGGGCCTGTCGCCCGCCGCCCGGCCTGGTCTGGTTCACGAACTCAACGCGACGCACGGCCGTCCGGCGCCAGCCCCCACCGCTCGCGCACCGATTGCAGGCAGACGAGTCCCGCCACGGCAGCGGTCTCCGCCCGCAGGATGCGCGGTCCCAGCGAGATGAGCGTAACAAAGGGGCGGCCGTGCAGCGCGTCAAGCTCCAGCGGCGTGAAGCCGCCCTCCGGGCCGATCAACAGCGCGGCGGGGACCAGCCGCCCGGGCGGCCCGGGCTCGGCCGGCATCCGCTCGATCGCGGCGGCGAGCCCGGTCGCCTCCGGCCACTGCGACAGCAGCGCGTCCAGCCGGCATGCCGCCGCGATGGTCGGCACGCTCAGGCGCTCGCACTGCTCGGCCGCCTCGATCGCGATGGCCTGCAGCCGGTCGAGATTGACACGCGCCGCGTTGGTGCGCGCGGTCATCACCGGCCGCAGCCCGCTCACGCCGAGCTCGGTCGCCATGCGCACCACCAGGTCGGTGGCGTCGCGCTTGACCGGCGCGAACAGCAGCAGCGGACCGGTCTCCGCCGCCGCAGGCCGCAGTCGGGTCCTGATCAACAACTCCCCGCCGCGCCGGCGCAGGCTCTCGATATCGGCCTGCCATTCGCCGTCGCGCGCATTGAACAGCCGCACCCCGTCGCCGGCGGCACGGCGCAGCACGGTGCCCAGGTAGTGCGCCTGCGCCTCGCGCATCGGCAGCGTCACCCCGGCCTGCAGCTCCGCCGCGTCGGGATCGACGTAGAGCCGCGGCTGATCCGCCATCCCGCCAGCACTCCCGGTTGACCCCGCCGATGCGGCGCAGCATTGGAGGCGCACCCATAGCGGCGAACGCCGTGGCGAGGAATGGCGGCCCCATGGCGCATACCGACATCGTCTCCAACGGCTGGGTCGCGCGCCTGCCGCCGAAGCTGCGGGCTTTCGCCCTGCTGGCCCGCCTCGACCGGCCGATCGGCGCCTGGCTGCTGTTCCTGCCCGGCCTGTGGGGCATCCTGCTGCCGGCGGGCGTGCCGCCGGAACGCCGCCTGCGCCTGGCGCTGCTGTTCGCCGCCGGCAGCCTGGTGATGCGTTCTGCCGGGTGCGTGGTCAACGACATGTGGGATCGCGACATCGACCGCCGCGTCGCCCGCACCGCCGGCCGTCCGCTGGCGTCCGGCGCGCTCGGCCTCGCCGAGGCCGCGATCTTCCTCGGCGTGCTGCTGCTGGCCGGGCTCGGGGTGCTGCTCTGCCTGCCGCCGCTGTGCTGGGCGCTGGGGGCGGCCTCGCTGCTGCTGGTCGGGCTGTATCCGCTGGCCAAGCGCGTCACCTGGTGGCCGCAGCTGATGATGGGCTTCACCTTCGGCTTCGGCGCGCCGATGGGCTACGCCGCCGCTGGCGGACGGATAGACGCCGCCTGCGTGATGCTCTATCTGTCGGCGATCCTGTGGGATCTCGGCTTCGATACGATCTACGGGTTCCAGGACATGGTGGACGACGCGCTGGTCGGCGTGAAGTCCACCTCGCGGCTGATGGCCGGCCGGCCGCGCCGCTTCGTCGCCGCCGCCTACGGCCTGGCGCTGGCCGCACTGGCCGCGTCGGCGGTGATCGCGGGGCTCTCGTGGCTGTTCTGGCCGGCGCTGCTGCTGCCGGCGTCGCTGCTGGCGATGCAAGTGCGCCGTCTCGACATCGACGACGCGCCGCTCTGCCTGACCCTGTTCCGCGGCAACCGCGAGGCGGGCCTGGCGGTCGCGGCGGCGCTGCTGCTCGGCCAGCTCCGTCCGTGACGCCGGATCCGGCCGCAGGGTCAGACGCCGGGTTCGTCGCGGCGCATACGATCGTGGGCAGCACGGCCCTGCTGCCGCAGATCCGCCTGCATCTGGCCCACGCGATCACGCCGATCTGGCAGGCCGCCGAGGACCGGCTGTGCCGCCACGTCGAGCCGCCGTTCTGGGCGTTCGCCTGGCCCGGCGGCCAGGCGCTGGCCCGGCACGTGCTCGATCATCCCGAGCTGGTATCGGGGCGGCGGGTGCTGGATTTCGCCGCCGGCTGCGGCGTCGCCGCCATCGCCTGTGCGCTCGCGGGGGCGCGCACGGTCGAGGCGGCGGAGATCGATGCGCTGGCGATCGCGGCGATCGGACTGAACGCCCGCCTCAACGAGGTCGCAGTGCTGCCGCTCGCCGCCGACCTGGTCGGCACGCCGTCGCGCTGGGACCTGATCCTGTGCGGCGACGTCTGCTACGAGGCGCCGATGAGCCGGCATATCCTGCCCTGGCTGCGACGCTGCGCCGAGACCACTGAGGTGCATGTCGCCGATCCCGGCCGCGCCTACCTGCCCGACAGCGGCCTGCGTCCGTTCGCCTGCTACGACGTCGCCACGTCGCTGGAGCTGGAAGACCGCACGCTGCGCCCGACCACGCTCTACCGGCTGCTGCCGGCCTGACATGACGAGCTCGTGCGGCGCGATCTCGGCGCTCCGTTCCGGAGCGTCCACCGTTCCCGACGAGTAGACCGTGCTGGGCAGCGCTCGCGCCTGGTGGCCGCCGCTAATGCAGCGTCGGTCCGACGGCCGCCGGACCCACCCCCGGGTTCGCGAGGTTGCCCGAGCCGACCGCGGAGTCTGAACCGGCCGGACCCAGGCCGGCCGGCCCGACCGTGGTCGGACCCGGCTGCATCGCGGGCAGCGCGGCGTTCTGGCCGGGCCCTTCGGGCGGCGTCGCGCCGCTGCAGCCGGCGAGCGATCCCAACGTAATGCAGAGGGCGGCCGCGGTGATCAGGCGGATCGGGCGAGGCATGGTCTGGTCTCCGCTGAGGCGTCCGTGCAACGGCGGCACGGGCCGCCCGGTTGCCATGGGCCTCGCGGGTATCGCGGGACCCGTGACAATGAGGGCTCCCCATCCCGCACGACGCGGCCCACATGACGTGGATGGACCGCAGCTTCCCCGCCACCCGGGCCGCCGGGCTCTCCCGTCTCGCCGAGTTCGTGCCGCGCATGGGTGCCCCCTATGCCGCCGGGCGCAACACCGATCACGGGCCTGGGGCTGAGTCGGCCACATCCGCGCTGTCGCCCTACCTGCGCCGCCGGCTGGTGCTGGAGCAGGAGGTCGTGGCGGCCGCGCTGGCCGCGCACGGACCGGCCGCGGCCGCCAGGCTCGTCCAGGAGGTGTTCTGGCGCAGCTACTTCAAGGGTCACCTGGAGACGCGGCCATGGCTGTGGACCGAGTATCGGCGTCTCGTGCTCCAGGGCCGCAACCGGCTCGCCACCGAGGCCGGCCTGCGCCGCGTGTTCCACGATGCGGTCGCCGGCCACACCGGCATCGACGGCTTCGACGACTGGGCGCGCGAGCTGGTGGCGACCAACTGGCTGCACAACCACGCCCGGATGTGGTTCGCCTCGATCTGGATCTTCACGCTGCGGCTGCCCTGGGCGCTGGGTGCCGACTTCTTCGCGCGTCACCTGATCGACGGCGACCCGGCGAGCAACACCCTGTCCTGGCGCTGGGTCGGCGGCCTGCACACGCGCGGCAAGGTCTACGCGGCGCGGGCGGAGAACATCCGCCGATTCACCGGCGGCCGCTACGACCCGGTCGGCCTCGATGAGGACCCGGCGCCGCTGGAGGAGCCCGAGTATCGCGGCGCGATCGAGCTGCCGGCGGCCGATCTGCCGCCGCCTTCGGAGGTGGCGCTGCTGCTGCACCTCGACGACCTGCAGCCGGAGACCCTGCCGCTCGGAGCCGCGAGGGTGACGCGGGTGGCCGGGCTGCTCGCGCATGACGACGGCGTCGCGGAGCGCGTCCGCCAGATGGATCGCGAGGCGATGACGGATGCGCTGGCACGCGCGGCGGCGCATTTCGGCTGCCCCTCCGGCCCGGTGCAGGAGGGCTGGGCCGGCGCGCTTCCGGTGGTTGCGGCCTGGGCGCCGGTGGGGCCGTCCGCCTGCGCGCTGCCGCCTTGCCTGCGCCTGCGTCGCGACTGGGACAGCCGGGCCTGGCCGCACGCGAGCCGCGGCTACTTCCAGGTGAAGGCCGCCATCCCCGGGATCCTGGAAGCGGCGGGCCTGGCCGTTCGATAGGCGCGATGCCGAGTGCGGCTCGCCTCGGATCCGTCGCGTTCGGGCTGCAACCGATTGCCGCGCCGATCTGCACCTGCAGCGCGCCGCATGACATCCGGCTCGTGCTGCGCCATGGTCGCGACATGCAGGAGCCGAGGTGACATCGTCCGCGGTCCCGCGCGTCGCGTCGGGTGACGTCATCGCCTACCGGCTGTTCGACGTCGCCTACGCGGTGGATCTGCCTCGCGCCGAGGCGATCTGGAGTGCCCGTTCAGGTGCGGGGAGCGCGCGCAAGCGGTTGAGCGCAACCTCGCCCAAGGCTGTCGCCTACGACGTGCCGCCGGTGGTGCTGACACTGGAGCCGGTGCCGCTCGAGCTTCCCACCGGCCCTGTCCTCGCGAGCGCCACGGCCCGGCTCTATGATTTCGGCGTGCTCAGCCTGGCGCTGGACGTCTCGGTCCACGACCTCGACTGGACCGGCTTCGCAACCCTGCTGAACGCCGTCGATGCCGTCGTGGGTCCCGGAGCCGACCATCCGGTTTGGGCCTCGCTGACGGCGCAGCTGCGCGAGCTGCTCGGCGGCGCGCTGCAGCGCCCGACGCGGGCGCTATTGGAGGAGGACTACCTCCTCGGCCTGGTGCGGTCCTTCGACCAGCCGGTCTGCGCCGCCGACATTCAAGATCGGCTCGACCTGATCCCGCTGCTCTCCGGCGAGCGGCGGCCGCTCTCCGATGGCGCGCGGGAGGACCTGCTGCGCAACCGGTTCTCCTACTACACCGACGACATGGTCGTGCTGACCTGGGACCGTGCGTTCATCTACGAGCCGCGCGGCGACTCCGACGTGATCGACGTGCTGGAGGTGGCGAACGCCCAGCTGCTGGAGATGCGCTATTACGACGAGCTGCTCGACGACGAGCTGCCGCGCATGTACGACCTGGTGGAGACCACCCGCAGGAGCAGCGGCCTGCTGTCGTCGCGTCGTTTCGCCGGCCTCGCGCGCCGCCTCTATGCGCTCGTCGCCGAGGTGACCGAGCTGACGGAGAAGGTGGACAACGCCCTGCAGGTCACCGAGGACGTCTACCTCGCGCGTGTCTATACCGCGGCATTGGATCTGTTCCGGGTCAGCTTGGTCAGCGCCGCGGTCGACCGCAAGCTCGCCATCATCCGCGATACCTACGCCGCCCTCTACGAGGAGGCCTCCGGGGGACGCGCGGCCGCGATGGAACTCGCCGTCGTCCTGCTCATCGCGGCCGAGATCGTGCTGGCCCTGCTGCGGCGCTGAGCGATGCGGGAGATCGAGGTGCTCGGTGTCAGCGCCCGCGTCACCCTCGCGCCCCACCGGATCGCGGGCAGCTCGATGAGCCGGTAGGTCGCCTGGGCGACGAGCCCGGTGATCGCGAGGACGAGCAGGAACAGCGAGCCGCTCACCGCCACCGCGCCGATCCCGCGAGGCGCCAGCAGGACGCCCGGCATCGACCGCCTGACCGCCTCGATGACCGCGAAATGCAGCAGGTAGGCGCTGAAGCTCGCCTGACCCAGACGCACCATCGTGCGGTTGGCAATCAGGGGCCGCGGCTGCAGCGCCAGCGCGACGGCGATGCCACCGAAGGCGATCGCGGCGAGGATGTGGGAGGTCAGGAACCCGTCTCCCGGCATCGGCAGCCGCGGCCAGGGCAGCAGGGCGAGCGAGGCGAAGCCGAGCACGCTCAGCCACAGCAGGGTCGCGGCGCGCGGCATCAGCCAGTCGCCGAGACGCTGCCAGCCGCCGCCGCGAGAGAGCATGACCATGCACTCGTAGGCGACCAGCCCGCACAGGAATACCGGGAGCTGGTTCGGCAGCCAGTAATAGAGGAACTGGTCCGTCGCCGCCGGGCCATAGACCGCCTGGTAGGCGCTGCGTCCGACCATGTCGGCAATCCAGGCGAGGGGCAGGCTCGCGAGCGTCGCGCACAGCGCCGGTCTCGGTCCGCGCACCGTCATCATCAGGATCGGAAACAGCGCGTAGAAGGCGAACTCGGCCTCGATGCTCCAGCCGCCTGGCACGCCCACCCACGCCCCCCGGACGGTCGGCATCTGCGCCGGGCTCCAGCCGTTGGTGAAGGTCACGAAATGGGTAACGCGTGCGGGATCGATCGCGTCTCGCGGCAGCAGCCAGAAATATCCGAGTGCCGCGAGAAAATAGGCCGGCGCGATGCGGAAGATGCGGCGCGCCAGGAAGTCGCCCACCTGAAGCCCTGCGCCTTCCCGGCGTCGCCAGGAGCGGGTCAGCGTGATACTGCTCACCACGAAGAACAGCTGCACGCCGAGGAAGCCGAGATTGCTGAAGCGCTTCACCGTCCAGGGAAGCTCGTGGACCAGTGGCAAGGCATGGCTCGCGATCACCAGCGTGATGGCATAGCCGCGCAGCGCGTCGATGAAGTCGAGGTTGCGCCCGTTGATATCATAACGATATTGCACTCGATGATATTCCGCTAACGCATCTTACGGGCGGGCGACCGGATCTCCGAGCGCGACCCTGGGCTGTATTGATCGTCTTAATCTTCCACATCACGAACATTTTTACAACCAGAACGTGCATAAACGTTTCGGATATGGTAGATCTCTCGGGGCAGCCAGCGGCCTTGGCAGCTGAACAGAGAGTCGCAGCGATGATGATCGGAATTCGACAACGCAGGTTGCGCGTCCGTCACCTCGCGGCAGCCCTGGCGGCGGCTGCCGTGCTTGCGTCCGACGCGCGTCTGCCCGCGCGTGCCGACGCGATCACCGGCGCCACCGTCACCTTCTCAACCGCGATGCCGTCGCTGATCGGGCCGGTGAACGAGCTGGACCTGGACGGCGAGGTCGGTCGCACCCCGTCCACGATCGGCACCGGCCTCGACGCTGTCGGCATCGCCATGGCCACCGGTGCCGCGATCGTGCAGGGAAGCGTCGTGAACCAGTATGCGGCCCCGGTCTCCGGCGGCACGCTCGCGAACCCGAGCTTCTGGACGGGCGCCTATTTCTCGACCGGTACCGGATCGATCGCGCTGTCGTTCGATCAACCCCAGGCCGCGCTAGACCTGCTCTGGGGATCCGTCGATCCCGGAAACGAGCTCGATCTGCTCAGCAGAGGCAGGCAGATCGCGTCCATCACCGGCAGCGAGGTCATCGCCGCCGCGAACATCAACCTCGCCAACGGCGCGCGGGGCTTCGGGGGCAGCGCCTACGCGCTGGTCAATCTCAACGGCGGCGCCACGTTCGACACCGTGGTGCTCAAGGAGACGGACAACTCGCCCTCCTTCGAGGTCGCCGATATCGGCTATGCAGGCCACACGCTGAGCGTGCCGGAACCGGCCTCGATCGCGCTGCTCACGGTTGGCCTGTTCGGGATCGGCATGACCCGGCGCCGCCGCACCGTCGTGGCAAGCATCCGCCGGCCACCGTCATCCAGCTAGATTTGAAAGCTCCGGTGCTCTCGCCATGAGCTCAGCATGACGATGTCGGCGGCACTGCATGCGGCGTGCGCCGTGCTCTACCTGTTCCTGGCCGCGTTCGTGCTCCGTGGCGCGCGGCCGGACCGGACCATCGTCGTGCTCGCGGCGAGCTGCCTGATTACGTCTGCCTGGGCGAGCGGGATCGCGTCCGGCATCAACGCCGCGGGTCGGGTCGGCGGCGCTCTCGAACTCCTCCAGTCGACCGTCTGGTTCGGCTTCGTCCTGCAGCTCTATCATCGCTCGGTCCTGAGCGGTGCCGGGCGCGCGGGGCGGCTGAGCGGCCTCGGTCTCCCGGCTCTGGCACTGGCGACCTGCCTCGCCTTCAGTTCGAATGCGAGCCCGCTGCTGCCGCTCGGCATCGATGGCAGGCTCGGCTTGGCCGCCTGCGCCATCCTGCTGATCGAGAACCTCTACCGAAACGCGCTCGACGACCTGCGCTGGCACGTCACGCTGCCCTGCGTGGCCATCGGCGGCCTGTTTCTCTACGACATCGTCCTCTACGGCGACGCGGCGCTGTTCCGGCGCATCTCGCGGGTGCTGATGAACGGACGCGCGGTGCTGATGGCCCTGCTGACGCCCCTGCTCGCCCTCTTCGCGCTGCGCCGCCGGCGCTGGAGCGCCACCATTGCCGTTTCGCACCGTGCGGTGTTCTACAGCGCGAGCCTGGTCGCGATCGGCATCTTCCTGCTCGCCCTCGCCGCGACCGGCGAGATCGTGCGCGAGCTCGGGCCCGGTCGGGAGAGCGAATGGGGCATGGTGGTGGAGGTCAGCCTGGTCTGCGCCGGCGCACTCGCGGCCGCCCTGTTCCTCACCTCCGGGTCGGCGCGATCAAGCCTGCGCAACCTGATCATCCACAACTTCCTGTCGCACCGCTTCGACTACCGCCTCGAATGGTTGCGCTGTATCGCCACGCTGTCGGAGAGCGGCCCAGTCGCCCTGCACACCCGCGTGATCAAGGCCGTCGCGCAGACCGTGGACAGTCCCGGCGGCCTGGTGTTCCTGCGCGAGCCGGATGACGGCCTGTTTCGCTGGGCCGGCTCGTGGAACCTGCCCGCAGCGCTCGCACCGATCGCGGCGGAGCACCCGCTGGTGGCGCTTTTCGGAGACGGAAGCTGGGTGGTCGAGGCGCCGGCCGGTATGCCCTGGCTGCACCGTCCCCTGATGGCGGCGTCAGCACCCGAGGGACCGGACGATCTCTGGCTGGCCGTGCCGCTCAGCCATGCCGGCCGGCTCTCGGGCTTCGTGCTGGTCGCGCGGCCGCGGGCGCCCTTCATCCTCGACCACGAGGTGTTCGCGCTGCTGCGCATCGTCGGCCGGGAGGTCGCCAATACCATCGCCGAGCAGCGTGCGGCGGAGGCCCTGCTGCAGACGCGGCAGTTGCGCGAGCATGGCCAGCGCTTCGCCTTCGTGGCCCATGACATCAAGAACCTGTCGAGCCAGCTCTCGCTGCTGCTGGCCAACGCCGAGCGCCACATCAGCAATCCCGAGTTCCAGCGCGACATGCTCGCGACCGTCGGTGCTTCGGTGCAGAAGATCAATATCCTGCTGGCGCGGCTGAAGGCGCCCTCGGCACCGCTTGCCGCGGAGCCCCTGCCGAGCCTGACCGTGCGCGACCGCCTGCAGGCGGTCATCGATGGCTGTATGCCGGAACGCCGGCATCGCATCCACCTTGAGCAAGGCACCGCCGGTGACGTGCGCATCGTGATGGCAGCTGGCGCGCTCGAGGATGTCGTCACCCACCTGCTGAACAACGCCTTCGAGGCTTCGTCCTCGGGCGCTCCGGTGCGGATACGCTGCCAGCGGATGCAGCGCCGGCTGCTGATCGACATCGTCGACCAGGGGCACGGCATGACGTCCGAGTTCATCCGCGCGCAGCTGTTCCGCCCGTTCAGCTCGTCGAAGAGCGACGGCTTCGGCATCGGCGTCTATCAGGCGCGCCAGCTGCTGCGCCAGGCCGGCGGCGATCTCATCGCGACCAGCGAACCCGACGCCGGCACCACGATGCGCCTGTCGCTTCCGCTGGAGACCGGCGTCACCTTCGAACAGGAGCATGTGGAACCGGTCATGCAGCACGCCCGATGAGCCTTCCCACCCTGCTGATCGTGGAGGATGACGAGGGTCTGTGCAGCCAATATCGCTGGGCGTTCCCCAGCTACCGGCTGCTGACCGCGCAGGCGCGCAACGAGGCCTTAGCGCTGGTGCAGAAGCATAGGCCCGCGGTGGTGGTGACCGACCTCGGCCTGCCGCCCGATCCGGACGGCGTGACCGAAGGCTTCGCCGTGCTCGACGCGGTGCTGCGCATGGGTCCAGAGATCAAGGTGATCGTGGCAACCGGAAACGGCGACCGCGCGCACGCGCTGCGCGCGATCGCGAGCGGCGCCTATGATTTCTGTGAGAAGCCGGTCGACATCGACATCCTGCGCTCGATCGTTGGTCGGGCGCTGCGCATCCACCAGCTCGAGGACGAGAACCGGCGCCTCGCGGAGGCTCCCGCGAGCAGTCCGGTCGCGCGCATCATCACCGCCAGCGACGCGATGCTGAAGATCTGCCGTACCGTCGAGAAGCTGGCTGCGACCAACGTTCCGGTGCTGCTGCTGGGCGAGAGCGGCACCGGCAAGGAGGCGCTGGCCCGCGCGCTGCATGACCTGGGACCGCGTGCCAAGCAGCCCTTCGTTGCGATCAACTGCGGTGCCATACCGGCCGAGCTGCTCGAGAGCGAGCTGTTCGGTCACGAGCGCGGCGCGTTCACCGGCGCGGTGAAGCAAACCATCGGCAAAATTGAGAGCGCCGATCGCGGCACCCTGTTCCTCGACGAGATCGGCGACCTGCCGCACCCGCTGCAGGTCAAGCTGCTGCGGTTCCTGCAGGACCAGGTGATCGAGCGGATCGGTGGCCGCAAGCCGATCCAGGTGAACGTGCGCATCGTCTCGGCGACGCATCAGGCGCTGGAGGCGCAGATCGGCGACGGGCGCTTCCGGGAGGATCTGTTCTATCGCCTGAACTCGGTGGCCGTGCGCATCCCGCCCCTGCGCGACCGTTCCGGTGATCCGGTCCTGCTGGCGCGCTATTTCCTGCACCGGTTCAACAAGGAGTTCGGCCGCAACCTGCGCGGCTTCACCGACGCCGGACTCCGCGTGATCGCATCGCACGCCTGGCCCGGCAATGTCCGCGAGCTTGAGAACCGGATGAAGCGCGCGGTGGTGATGAGCGAGACCCGCATGGTCGACGCCGAAGACCTCGAATTGTCGCCGCGTGACGACCGGGCGGGTCTCGGGACGCCGACCCTGGATCTGCGCGCGGTGCGCCTGCGGGCCGAGCACGAAGTCCTGCAGATGGCGCTGGCCAGGGGCGGCACCTTGAGCACCGCAGCCAGGCTGCTGGGGATCAGTCGCCCCACCCTCTACGGATTGATCGAGGCGCACGGGCTGACGAACGCGATCGGACTGGAGCCGGAGAGGATGGAGCTTGGCCGTGACGCATAGACCACGCGGCGCCGCGACCGCCCTCCTCTTGGCCCTGCTCACGGCCCTGCTCTGGCCGGCAGCGGCGGCAGCCACCGACTATCTGGGTGATGCCGCTCGCCTGGCGAACGCCGGCAACCTGCGGGCAGCAAGGCTCGTGCTGCGCCAAGCTATGCAGGCCGATCCTGGAGATGCCTCGTCTCATTACCACCTGGGCATGATCGACCTCCAGCTGGGTGATCCGGAGGCGGCGGAGAAGGAGGGCCGCCATGCCCAGGAAGCGGGCTACGATCCCGCCGCGACCTGCTCGCTGCTGACGTCGGCCTACCTGAACCAAGGCCGCGCGCGCGATCTGCTGCGTGATTTCCCCGACGGCCGGAGTGGCCCGGACGTCGCGGCAGTCATCGCACTCGCGCGCGGCAAGGCGCAGATGCTGCTCGACCATGCCGATGCCGCCGAGCGGTCCTTCGCCGACGCCCGCCGCCTGGCGCCCGCGAGCGCTGCACCGCTGCTGGCCGAAGCGCAGCTCGCCAGCGGCCGCGGCGACATGGCCCTGACGGCGCGCAAGATCGACGACGCCCTCGCGATCGAGCCTGGCTCCGCCGAGGCGCTGCAGCTTCATGCCGACCTGCTGACGCAGAGGGGCGACGCCGTCCCCGCGATCGCGGCGTCCGACAAGGCGGTCGCGGCGGCGCCTGGCCAGTACGCCTTCCGCCTGGACCGGGCCGGCGTGCTGATCGCCTTCGACCAGAACCAGCGCGCGCAGGCGGATGTCGATGCCGTGCTGTCGTCGATGCCCGGCAACGCGCGCGCGATCTACTATCGCGTCATCCTGCTGATGCGGGCGAGGCAGTTCGCCGCGGCCGATGCCGATCTGGACAGGCTCTCGACGTTCATCTCGCACCTTCCCGGCGCCTACCTGGTCCAGGCCGTCGTCAAGCAGCAGGTGGGCCAGACGTCGCAGGCGCTCGATGCCGCGATACGCTACGTGGCGCGCAGCCCCGGCGACCCGCGCGGCGTGGCACTGCTGGCCCAGATGCACATCAAGGCCAGGCGACCCGACAAGGCGCTCGAGGTCCTGAACCCGATGGCGGACGCCGGTTCTGGCGATCCGGCGATTTATGATCTGCGCGGCACCGCGCTGTGCCTGCTCGGCCGGCCGGCCGATGCCCTGGCGGACTACCACAGGGCGCTCGCGCTGCGTGCGGATCCCGTCACGTTCGCCCATCTCGGCGCAGCGCAGCTGGCGCTGCGTCAGACCGGCGCCGCCATCGCTTCGCTGCAGCGCTCCGTGCGGCTGGCGCCCGCTCAGCCGCAGACCGAAGCCCTGCTGGTCGGCCTGCTGGTCGATACCGGCAGCTTCGATGCGGCCGGGCAGCTGCTCGATCAGCTCCGGACGCAGCAGGGCGGCAGCGAGACGGTCGGCATCCTCACCGGCGGGCTGCGTGTCGCGCGTTTCGATCTGCCCGGCGCGCGGCAGGTGCTCGAGGCGGCGCTGCGCGACCATCCGGACTCCGTCCCGATGCGCCTGGCGCTGGCGCGCGTCGCCCTGCTGCAGGGACGCGCCGACGATCGGATCAGCCTGTTGGGTGCGGCCCTGCAGCGGGCGCCGGCGCTCGAACCGGCGGTCGACCAGCTGGCCGACCAGCTGCTGCGTCAGGGCAGGACCGTCGAGGCGGCCGCCGTGCTGGAGCGGGCGCACGCCGCGGCGCCGGCCGATCCCCGCTTCACGGTCCGCCTGGCCGGCCTCGCCATCGCCTCGGGTGAACCCCTGAAGGCATTGGCACTGGTCGATCAGCGTCCCGGCGACTCGCCGGATCAGGCAGCGGCGGACATGCCGGTGAGTGGCTCGACCGTGCCGCTGCTCATGGTCAAGGCGGTGGCGCAGACGGCGCTGAAGCGGCCGGAGGCGGCGCAGGCGACGTATCGTCGTCTGCTCGCTGCCGATCCATCGCTCACCCTCGCGCGCATCCGGCTCGCCCGGTTGCTGCTGGCGACGCAGCCCGACGCCGCGCGCGCGGCGCTGGAGGACGGCTTGGCCGCCGACCCGCAGAACCAACAGCTGCTGCGCGACATCGTCGATCTCGACGGCCACAGCGCCGGATCCGCGGGCGCCGCGAGATCCGGACCCACCGCCGGCGCCCTGGCCAGCGCGTCCAGGCTGGCGCGCGATCCGGTGCACCAGCCCGCCAGCCTGAGCTTGCCGGGCGATCTCTACATGAGTGCTGGGCAGTTCGACCGGGCGGCCGGAGCCTATGCGGCGCCGATGCAGGACGCGCCCTCCACCCGGCTGGCGATCCGTCTCGCCCTGGCGCGAAATGCCGGAGGCCACGCCGCCGAGGCCGGCCAGGGGCTGCGCGACTGGCTGGCGCGGCATCCCGACGACTTCGACGCGAAGCGGCTCCTGTCGGACCTGGACATCGACGCCCGAGATCTGGCGTCCGCCAAGGCGCTGCTCGCCGACCTGGTGGCCAGGCAGCCCGACGATCCGGTGCTGCTGAACAACCTGGCCTGGGTGGACCAGCAGACCCGAGATCCGCAGGCCGTCATCCTGGCGCAGCGTGCCTATCGCCTGGCTCCCGGTGCGCAGACCGCCGATACGCTCGGCACCATCATGACCGCCCGGCACGAAGGGGATGCCGGCGTCGGCCTGCTTCAGCTGGCGATCCAGCAGGCGCCGAACCAGCCGGCGATGAGGTATCATCTGGCGGTGGCCTACCGAACGGTCGGGCAGCCCGCGCAGGCGGTCAGGCTGCTCGCGTCCCTGGTCGCGGACCCCGCCGATTTCACCGAGAAGCCGCAGGCCAGGCAGCTGCTGGCCGCTCTCTCCGGCACACCGTGACGGGGAGCCGCGTGGCGTCGTGCCAACAGCCTTTGCATATGACCGACGCAACGCCAGGGCTCTGCCCTGGACCCGCTCAAGGCGAAGCCTTGAGAATCCAATAATCTTAGAATGGTTTCCAAAGGCTGAGCCTTTGGCGGGTCTGGGCAGAGCCCAGCCTGGCCTCCTGACGGTCAGTCTTTCCGGCCGTCGGTGTCACAACGGCTTAGCGCCGGCCGCCTGCGCAGTGGCGCGCGGTCCGAGATAGCGTGCGAACCAGGCGAGGGTCCGGCGTCGCGCATCCGCGCGGTCCTTCGGATCCTTCATGCCATGGCCCTGGCCCGGATAGACGACGAACTGGGTCGGCACGCCGAGCGTGTGCAGCGCGTGGTAGAACTCCTGCGTCTGCGGCATCGGGCATTCGACGTCGGCGTCGCCGACGAACTCGAACGTCGGCGTCCTCACATTCTTGATGAAGCTGATCGGCGAGGACTTGGCGTAGCTCGCTGGATCGTCATAGACCGACCCGCCGAAGAACGGCAGCATCCACTCATCGATCCCGTTCTCGCCGTAGTAGGAGAGCCAGTCAGAAACGCCGGCGCCGGCCACCGCAGCCCGGAACCGGTCGGTCTGGGTCACCGCCCACATCGTCATGTAGCCGCCATAGCTGTATCCGGTCACGCCGAGGCGCGCATCATCGACGGGCGCGATGCGTTCCACCGCATCGACGCCGTGCAGGATGTCGCGCAGGTCGCCGTAGCCGAAATCCCGCACGTTCGCGGCGGCGAAGGCTTCTCCCTGGCCGAAGCTGCCGCGCGGATTGGGCAGGAACACCCGGTAGCCAGCCTTGAGCAGGAACAGCGTGCTGCCGCGCGGCGTCAGGAAGGTCGGCAGGCTCGCGGCCGAGGGGCCGCCATGCACGTAGACGATCATCGGGCCTTTGCCCTGGGCCGGGGCGCCCGTCGGCGACAACAGCCAGCCCTGCACGTCGAAGGCGTCGCTGCGCCAGCTCACGCTCCGTGCCGTCGCCGGGGCGGTCGAGCCGGCGTTGACGTGCGTCAGCGCGTGCCAGCGCCCGATCGGTCCGGCCTGCAGCTCCGGGGCCCGGGTGAAGCTCTGGTGGATGGCCGCGCTGGCGCCGCCGCCGCAGGCGGTGCCAAGGGTCCAGCCGCCGAACGACAGGTTGTCCTCGCCCGACCAGAGCGTGCGCGGTGCTCCCTGGCCGTCCAGCTCCAGCAGCTCGGTCCGGGAGCCGCTCAGGGCGCCGCCGGTCAGCCCGCCGCCACAGTCCCAGGACAGCGAGGAGACGCTCGCGTGCAGCCCCGGGGTAAGGTCGCGCGGTGCGCCATCGCCGTCGAGCGGCAGCAGGAACGCGTCGCCTCCGGTCGAGCCGAAATCGCTCATGATGCCGCCGATGAACGCGACCGCGCTGCCGTCCGGCGAGACCACGGGCGTCGCCAGCTGTTCGCGCTGCGGCGGTGTGAACAGCAGGGTCGCGGTGGCGTCCTGGAAGCCGTAGAGCCGGGCCAGCCACCAGTTATTGTCGCCGTTGCCGTGAGCAGCGGTGCCGACGAAGTGCGCCGAGGCGGGATGCGCCGGATCGTGGCGCCAGTCGTACTCGTAGACGTAGAGGTCGGCGGGCGACTGCCAGCGCAGCGCACCATGCTCGATCGTCGCGATGCGTTGTTCGTCCTCCGAGGCGCCGATCTCGCCGCTCAGGGCGGCAGCGGCCTGGGTAGCCCCCGGCTCCTTGTGCGCGCCCGCGGTCGCCAGCACCGCAAGCGATCCGTCGGGTCCGAAGCGCAGCAGATCGAGCGTGCCGTCGAAGGCGAGCAGCCGCGTCAGCCCGCTGCCGTCCGCCGCGACCGCGTAGACGTAGCGCTGCTTCTGCTTGGGCTCGCGCAGCACGAAGGCGAGGCGGCGCCCGTCACGCGACCAGGCGAGCGAGGAGGGCACGCATTCGGCGCCGTGACAGGGCAGCGACAGCTTGATCGCCCCGCCACCCGACACCGGGCCCGACACGGGGCGGATCACGACGTCGTAGACGGGCTCGGCCCTCTCGTCGGCGGGCAGATCGGCTTCCAGCGTAGCCAGCCGGACTCCGTCCCCCGACACGGCCACCTGGGTGAAGCTGTGCAGCGGGTTCGCGGTCGCGTTGCGCGCCGGCGCGGCCGCCGCGAGGAGCAGGCCGGCGGCGGCGAGCGAGCGGGCGGCAGGACTCATCAGGCGGCATCCTCTCGACGACGAGACACGACAGTGACCCCGGACGAACCGAAGGTCGAGAGGCGGGTTCCGGCTGCAGCGGCCTGGACCGGCGCGTCGTGGCGTGCAGCCTCAGGCCCATCCCCGTGCGAGAGACCCATCACCATGCCCGCGACGCCGCAGATCATCTACCAGCCCTATCTTCCCGGCGCGCGCGGTGCGCTGAAGCCGGGCACGCCCATTACCTGCCGGACCGCCGAGGAGGGGATGCTGCGGGCGGAGAAGGCGCTGAGTGGCGGCTCGATCGCCGGTGCGAGAGTGGTGCGGGTGTGGCACGACGCCGAGGCGGACGAGTTCGGCGATCCGGAATATCTCGGCCAGCTCGGCAGGGTGCCGGAGGAGGCGTGAGCCGAACGACATTCCCGTGACGCCGGGCAACCTTGGGAAGCTCCGGGCGCTGTCGAGGCAGTGTAGCCGGCGCTGACGCCGCTACGACCTCAGGGAGCGCCCAATGCCGCAGTTCGCCGCCACCATCAAGCATATCCAGGACGGCTTGAAGGGGTTCACCGTCAGCGCGGCGGTCAAGAACATCGAGGGCTGGGAAGCCACGCTCGAGAAGGTCGAGAACCCCGCCGCCAAGACGATCGTCAAGGACCTAGAGAACCTCAAGAAGCACCTCCAGGCCGACACGATCAACGGCGAGCAGATCAAGAAGATCGTGCTCAAGCTCGGCAAGGAGACGGTCGCGATCTCGGGCAAGTCCGACAGCAAGAACGCCGACAAGATCAAGGCGCTCGGCGAGGCGCTGACCGAGGCCGCGGAGTCCGCCGAGGCCAAGTAGCCACCCTGGCCTGGCGGTCGCAGCCGACATCACGGAGCGGTGTCGGCCGCGATCCAGGCCGCGGTCCGGCGCAGCCCGCCTTCCCAGCCGACGCGGGTTTGCCAGCCGGTCTCGCGCATCAGGCGGCTGCTGTCGAGGATGTTCACCGGTACATCGGCGCTGCGGCCCTCGCGGTGCGTCAGGATAGGCTCCCGCCCCGTGATGCGGGCCGCGTCCCGCAGCACCTCCGCGACGCTGCGGCCGATGCCGCTGCCGACATTGAACACCCGGCCCGGCCCATCATGGGTCAGGCACACGAGCATCGCCTCGACCACGTCGTCGATATGGATGTAGTCGCGCACCACGGCACCGCTGCCCCAGATCTCGACCGGCGCGCCGCCGAGCAGCCGCCGCAGCAGTGCCGCCACCAGACCCTGGCCATGCCGCGCATCCTGGTGCGGGCCGTAGGCGTTGGCGATGCGCAGCACCCTCGAATCGAGCCCGTAGAGGTGGCGGTAGAGCGAGAGGTATCGCTCCACCACCAGCTTGCCGATGCCGTAGGCCGAGATCGGCTCGGTTGGTGCATCCTCCCGCACCGGCCGCGCGTCGGTGATGCCGTAGACGGTGCCGCCCGAGGAGGCGAAGACGAAGCGGGCCACCTGCTGGCGCCGGCACGCTTCCAGCAGCCGCACCTTGGCCGGCACCCCGTCGGCGACGATCTGCGCGGGGTTGTCGTTCGAGCTGTTCGGCAGCCCCGCCCCGATCAGGTCGACGACGTAGGCGTGGCCCGCGACCAGCGGATCCAGCGCGTTGGCCATCTCCAGGGTGCCGCTGACCCAGGGCATGCCGGCCAGCACCTTGGGCGGGAATAGCGCACGTCCGAAGCCGGTCACCGGAATGCCGCGGGCGCGCAGCCCGAGGCAGAGATTGGTGCCGATGAAGCCGCCGGCGCCGAGCACCAGGCAGCGTGCCTCGCTCATGCCCGACGCTTGGCGTCGCGGGTGCGCAGCCGCAGCCAGGGATGGCGCTGCTCGACGAGGCGCACCATCGCGCGCTTGTTCTCGGACTGCTCGGTGATCGCGTTCACCATCGAACCGGCATGGACGCGATACTCCGCCATGATCCCCGGCACCTTGATGCCGAACTGGCCGAGCTCGACCAGGTTGAGCCAGAGGTCGAAATCCTCCCAGCCCATCGCGTCGCGCCGCACGTAGTAGCCGCCCGCCGCGGCCCAGGCCCACTTCGCGACCATCGCCATCGCATCGATGTAGTTGCCGCTGCGCAGGCGCCCCGGCTCGAACGCGGCCTCGCCCATCACCAGCTCGGCGCCGCCGAACTGGCGGATCTGCGGGTAGGCGAATGCCGCCTGCGGCACCTGGCGCAATGCCTCCAGCAGCGTGGCGCAGGCATCCGGCAGCAGCCGGTTGTCGGAGTCGAGCGCCATCAGCCAGGGCGTCTCGGCGGCATCGAACACGACGTTGCGCGCGCCGCCGAGGCCGGCATTATGACGCGTGCGCAGGATCCGGATGCGGTTGAAGCGGTCCTGATGGCGCTTGGCCCACTCGATCACCAGCGGCACCGACTGGTCGGTGGAGCCATCATCGACCACCGCGAGGTCGAGCGCCTCGAGGCTCTGCGCCCGCACGGAGTCCAGCGCCTCCAGGATATGCCACTCGTAGTTGTAGGAGGTCATCACCACCGTGACCTCGGCGCTGCCGAGGCGGTCGTGGCTGAACAGCAGCTCGCTGTCCGGCACCTCGGGCGGCGACCGCCCGGCATAGTCGCCGCGTCGCAGCTCGAGCTCGACGCAGCGCGCCGCCGACGGGCTGCTGTCGGCGGCGCCGGTGCGCGCAGGATCGAGGCCGCCGATCAAGGTCGCGACCAGTTCCGCCTGGCGACGCGGGCCGAAGCGCCACAGCACGTCGTGATAGGCGTCGCGGGCGATGCGGTCGCGCAGCGCCGGCTGGTCGATCAGCTCCAGCAGGACGCGCTCCCATTGCGCCGCGTCGGCGGCGAGGAAGCCGGTCACCCCTTCGCGCACCGCGCGCCGGTACGGCCCGGTCGGACTGGCCACGGTGCAGGCGCCGGCCAGTGCGGCCTCGAAATATTTCAGTTCGCTCTTGGCCTCGCAGAACGGGTTGCCGTCCTCCAGCGGGGAGAGCGACACGTCGAGGCGGGCCAGCTCGTCCGGAAGTGCCTCCAGCTCGACCATGTCGCGCCACTCGATCTGTCCCGACAGCTCGGCCAGCTCCGGAAACTCCTCCATCTGCAGCAGGCTGCGATGGTTGTCCCGCTCGCGAAACAGCACCAGCAGCGCCTGCGGCCGCGCCCGCAGCACGCGCGCCAGCGCCGGCGCCGCCCGGGCGAAGTCCTTCTGGTGGGTGCGGGTGCCGCCGGCATAGCCGAGCCGCACGCGGCCGTCATCGCCGCCGAGCTGGCGATGGCGGCGGGCGTAGCGGGCGCGGCCGAGCGACGCCTCGTCGTATGTGTTGGGCAGCACGTGCACGATGTCGCGCTGCTGGCGCATCTGCTCGGCCAGTTCCTCGGTGGTGGCGAGGCACAGGTCGGCGGCCTGCATGGTGTGCAGCATGGCGGTGAAGTAGGCGCGGGTCTCGGCCTCGTTGCTGCCTATGGTGCGTATGCCGTCGATCACGTCGATGCGGGCGAGCTCAGGCCGCGTCATCAGATCGTCGACGTCGAAGGCAACCCAGGTGCCGGCCTCGCGCGCCAGCCGGATCATGGTCTCGACATGCTGGCTCATCGGCGCGCGCCACAGCACCAGCAGGTCGGCCTGCGCCAGGTTGTCCGGGTTGACGTCGAACAGCCCGACGGTCCTGGCCTCGTAGCCGGCGGCCCGGCAGGCGGCGGCGTTGCGCAGGCAGCGATAGGTGGCGCCCGGCGTGCCGGCCTCGCCGGCCACGAACAGGACCCGGCGCACCGGGCGGCGGCGCGAGGGAGGTGCCGTCCGGAGCGGCGTCGCCGCCGGCTGAGGCGCCGGCTCAGCCTCGACCGTCGCCTCCGTCAGGTCGGTGGTTGGATCGACCTCTATGTGGAAGGGTGGAGGTGGTGCTGCAGCCGCGGCCGGCTCCGCCAGCGGAGTCCGCGCCGGGCGCAGCGCGTCCAGCGCGGCGCGCAGCGGCGCCGTCAGCCTCCAGAAGAACGAGCCGCGCAGCAGCGCCATCTCGTGCGTCCGCCGCGCCAGCGCCGCGTCGCTCTCGCGCAGGCGCTGCTCGTGCTCGGTGTGCAGTTCGCGCAGCTGCCGCTGCGACTCGTGTGCCTGCGCCCGCAGCGCCCCTCGCGCCTGGTCGCGTTCGGCTTCCAGCAGGCGCGCCGCTTCCGCCTCGCTCTCGGCGAGACGGGCCAGCGCGCTGCCATGCCGGGTGGCCGCATGATGGGCGGCGCGGGCATCCGCCAGCGCGCTGCGCGCCAGGCCCAACTCCACCGCCTGGGCGCGCAGGAACGCGTCGGCCTGCATCAGCTTGGCCGAGAGCTCGACCCTCTCGCCATCCAGGCTCTCGGCATGGCGACGCAGCGCGCCCGCGTCGGCCTGCTCGGCGAGCAGGTGCGCCACGTGCCGGTCACGCAGGGTCAGCGCGTATTCCCGCTCCCAGCGTTCGCCGGCGAGCGCAAACCTCTCGCGCAGCAGCCCGGCCGCCTCGCCGCCTAGCCGGCATAGCGCCAGCACCGCCTCTGGCGCCTCCACGCCGACCGCCAGCACGCCCAGGCCATGGGCGTGCAGGAACTCGAAGGAGGGATAGCGCTCCTGCAGCATCTCCCAGAACCGCCAGACGCCGAAGTCGCGCTCGCGCACGTTGGTGTCGTGCAGCAGCACCACCGCGCGCCTCGACAGCTTGGGCAGCCAGCTCCGGAAGTCCTCGGTGATGTCGCCGAACAGGTGGCGGCCGTCGATATGCAGCAGGTCGATGCCACCCCCGGGAGCGCCTACCTCGCGCTCCCCGGAGCCCGCCTCGGGGTGCGCCCGGGGGCCGGCATCCGGGAACCGCTCCAGGGCCTGGTCGAACCGGCAGCGCAGCAGGCGTGAGAAGCCGCCGAAGCGCTGGTCGTGGAAGCGGGAGAACTCCTCGTAGATGGCTTCGCCATAGAACCCGGCATGCTCATCGCCCTGCCAGCTATCGATCGCGACGCACCGGGTCGGCAGGTGGCAAGACAGCACCGCCTCGCAGAAGCCGGCGTACGAGATGCCGGCGTGGGTGCCGAGCTCGACGAACACCGAAGGGCGTGCCGCACGCATGATCCAGTTCGCGAACGGCAGATGCCCGTACCAGGCGCTGTCCGGGCCCAGCCGGCTCGGCCGCTGGAACAGGGGCTCCAGGGCAGGGTCGATGAGGGCGCCGAGCGGATCCCCTGGCTCTCGCATTGCTGATCCCGTCGGCTCGATCACCGCACAGCCTTTGCTGCAACACGTCACGTCACGCAAGGGCGGCCGCGTCGGGGGACGAGCGGACCGGCTGCCGTAAACTTCTCATTAAAGGAGACACTCGCCCAATGAAATCCATTTTCGTTGCACGGTGTAGCTTCTTGAACCTGGTAATCAGGGGACACAGCAAGAAAGGACGTTGCGCTGCAAAAGAACATTCTGATAGATCTGCCCGCAGCACGAGTTCGATGGATGGCACGGTCCATCGGCACGTCGCGCAGCAGGTGAGGGATCCGGCATGGCTGTAGTGACAGTAGTGGGAGCGGCGGGCGCACACATCCCGGTGACCGTCAACGGGGGCGTCGCTTTCTCGCTGGCGCAGGCCTACGCCGCCGCGGTCAACGGCATGGCGTCCAATGGCACCCTGTTCGCGCAGACCCTGACGCCCGGCGCCACCCCGCCGACGGTGACCGGCGGCCACAAGGGAGAGGGGGTGATCCTCACCTCCGGAAGCTACAGCTTCCCGGCCGGATACAGCTACCTCACCAACGGCGCCGCCGGCGGCGTCATCATCGACCAGACCGGCATCGGCTCCTCGGCCAGCGTGCTGGCGAGTAACGGCGGCACCACCCTGCTGGGCGGCGCGGGCGGCGGGCTGTTCGTCGGCGGCGGCGGCAACAACGTCTTCGAGGGCCTGAGCGCCAACAGCGGCAACTACGTCATCGCCACCACCGACGGCAACGACAGCGTCTACGGCAACTCCGGCAACGACCTCATCTACACCGGCGGCGGCAACAACCAGGTGTTCGCCGGAACCGGCAACGACACCATCTTCTCCAGCGGCACCGACAGCGTGATCGCCGGCAGCGGCAGCGACGTCGTCGCACTCACCGGCTCGGGCAGCACGGTCTATGGCGGCACCGGCTCGCTGCTGATGTCCGACAACGGCTCCAACAACCTGTTCGCCGGCGGCAGCGGCTCGACCATCCTGTTCGACGGCAGCTCCGGCTCCTATTACCTGTCCGGCCCCAGCACGATCATCGGCGGCACCAGCGACACCATCACCGCGTCCGGCAACGCCACCGTGTTCGGCGGCAACGGCAGCGTGGTCAACGAGACCGGCACCGGCACCCTCGCCTTCATCGCCAATCCCGGCCTCAGCGGCACCATCAACGGCGGCAGCGCCGCCACCGTGTTCGGCGCGAGCAACGCCAACATCGTCTATTCCGGCTCGTCGGGGGTCAGCTACCTGATCGCCGCGACCGGCAACGAGACCCTGAACGGTTCCGGCTCCACCAACGCGCTCGACCTGTTCGGCAACTCCAGCCAGGCCGACCTGCTGGGCGGTGTCGGCGCCGACACCCTGACCGCGGGCTCGGGTGCCACCTCGATGACCGGCGGCGCCGGCTCGAACATGTTCGCCTTCACCGACGGCGTGGGCGGCCAGACGACGATCACCGACTTCAGCAGCTCGGCCGGCGACATGGTGGGGCTGTTCGGCTATGGCGCCGGCGCGGTGCAGACGGCACTTGCCAACGCCACCAACAACGCGCAGGGCGGATCGGTGATCTCGCTGAGCGACAACACCACGATCACCTTCAGTGACGTGACCGCGGCGCAGCTGCAGGCCAAGAGCAGCCAGTTCTTCTCCACCTGATCGCCCGCCGCCCGGGCGGCCCGAGCCCGCCCCTATCCCGACGCGGCCGGACCCTCTAGGGTCCGGCTGTCTGGACGGTCAGCGCCCGCGCATCGGTGCCCGGCCTGCACCGGGGGCGGGGAAGGATGGGCGACGATCAGGAAGGCGAGACCGCGAACGGGGCGGCCGCGCTGCTCGACAGCTACCGGCACAGCCTGCACCTGCAGGAGATGCGCATCGCCTCGCTGCAGGCGAACCTCGGGGAGCGCGTGCTCCGCGTCGAGGGCCTGGAGCGCTCGGCCTCCTGGCGCATCACCAGCCCGATCCGCGCGGTGCGTTCGCTCGCCGCCGGACGCCTGCCATCGGGACTGAGGCTGCGCGATATCGGCCGGCGGATCAGCGACATCGCCGAGACCGAGGGCGCACGCGGACTGCGCAAACGGGTGGCGATCCGGCTGCGCCATCACGTCGTCAACCGGTTCCGCCGCGAGCGGTCGCCGACCCAAGCGCTCACCCTCCCGACATCCTGGACCGCGGCCACCGACATCGCCCCGCTGCGCCGCTCGGTGCTGATCGTGGCCGAGCTCAGCGTGCCGCAATGCGCGAAATACCGGGTCTGGCAGAAGCAGGAGCATCTGCGCCGGCTCGGTTGGCCATGCACGGTGGTGGAGTGGCGGGAGACCGCCGCGGCCCTCTCGGCGCTGCAATGCTGCACCCAGATCGTCTTCTACCGGGTGCCGGCGCGTCCGAGCGTGCTCGGCCTGATCGCGGAGGCGAGGCGCCTCGGGCTGCAGCCGGCCTGGGAGGTCGACGACCTGATCTTCGACGAGCCGCTGTACCGGCGCAACGCCAACCTCGCGACCCTGCCGTCGCGGCTGCGCGACGAGGTGCTGGCAGGGGTACGGCTGTATCGCCAGGCAATGCTGGCCTGCGGCCGCGGCATCGCCTCGACCGAGGTGCTGGCGCGCTGCATGCGCGAGGCCGGCCTGTCCGAGGTGGCGTGCATCGAGAATGCGCTGGACGAGGAGACGCTCTCGGTGGCCGAGGCGCTGCGCCGCGAGCGCGCCGGGCGCGCCGGGGGGCCGACGATCGTCTACGGGTCCGGCACCAAGACCCATGACGCGGATTTCGCGGTGGCGGCGCCGGCGATCGAGCGCCTGCTGCGGGCGCATCCGTCGCTCCGTCTGCGCATCATCGGCGACCTGACCTTGCCGGACTCGCTGGCGCGCCTCGCCGGACGCATCGAGCGGCTCGCCGGGACCAACTACGTCGCCTATCTGAGGCTGCTCAGCGAGGCCGACATCGCCATCGCGCCGCTGGACGCGAGCCTGTTCAACGACGCCAAGAGCAACATCAAGTTCCTCGAGGCGGCGATCCTGGGGATGCCGAGCGTCTGCTCGCCGCGGGCCGCCTTCCGCGACGTCGTGGTGCAGGACCGCAACGGCCTGCTCGCCGACAGCGGGATCGATTGGGAGCAGGCGCTGGACCGGCTGATCCGCGATGCCGCGCTGCGTGTCCGGCTTGGCCAGCAGGCGCTGGAGGACGTGCTGCGGCGCTACGCGCCAGCGCGGATCGCCGCCGAGCAGGTGCTGCCGCTGTTCGGCGCCGCCGCGCCGCCGCCGGATCCGCGCCGTCCGGCCAGGCTGCGCGTGCTGATGGTCAACGTGTTCTTCTGGCCGCGCAGCTTCGGCGGCGCCACCATCGTCGCCGAGCAGCTCGCCCGCCGCCTGCAGGCGCGGGACGATGTCGAGATCGCCGTCTTCACCTCGCACGGCGAGCTCGAGGACCGCGCGGAGGCGCTGCTTCGATATGACTGGCAGGGCATGACGGTGTTCGCGGCACCGCTGCCGCCGGCCGGCGATCATGTGGCGGGGTTCGACAACCCGGCCGCGGTCCGCCACTTCGCCTCGGTGCTGGACGCGATACGGCCGGACGTGGTGCACGCGCACTCCATCCAGGGGTTCGGCGCCGGCATCCTGCGGCTGTGCCAGGAGCGCGGCATCCCCTACGTGATCAGCCTGCACGATGCCTGGTGGCTGTGCGACCGGCAGTTCATGGTGCGCGGCGACGGCCGCTACTGCTTCCAGAGCCGCATCGACCAGCGGGTCTGCCAGGCCTGCGTGCCCGGAGCCCGCCATCTCGAGGCCCGCGCCGCCATCCTGCGGCAGGTGCTGCAGGGTGCGGCACACCTGCTCTGCCCGAGCGAGACGCACCGCGCGCTGTATCTCGCCAACGACATCGCGCCCGCCTCGGTCAGCGTCAGCCGCAACGGCATACGCCCCCCGTCCAGGCCGCACGCCACGCGCCGGCCCGGCGCGCCGCCGCGCTTCGGCTTCGTCGGCGGCAACGAGCCGATCAAGGGCTTCCACCTGCTTCGTGTCGCCTTCGAGAGCCTGGCTTCGGGGGAGTGGGAGCTCGTGCTGGTCGACAACACGCTCAATCTCGGCTTCAGCTCGATCGACGTCTCGGACTGGCGCGTCTCGGGGCGCATAGAGGTGGTTCCGGCCTACGCGCAGGACGGGCTGGACGCGTTCTTCGACCGCATCGACGTGCTGCTGTTCCCATCGCAGTGGAAGGAAAGCTACGGCCTGACCGTGCGCGAGGCGCTGGCCCGCGACGTCTGGGTGGTGGCGACGGCGCCCGGCGGCCAGGCGGACGACATCGTCGACGGCGTCAACGGACGCCTGATCCCGCTCGACGGGCGCTCCGACGGCCTGGTCTCGGCGATCGGCGAGATCCTGCTGGCGCCCGCGATGCTGGACGGCTACGTCAATCCGCATCGTGCGGCGGTGGCCGACTACGACACGCAGGCGCAGGGGCTGCACGCGGTGCTGCGCGGCGCCGCGGCGGATTGAGGCGAGACTGGAAACTCGCTCGATTTCGTCTCAACCCTTGAGCACCGAGCGCAGGGCACTCATGCGATCGCGCGTCAGCAGCAGGTAGAGCAGTCGCATGCGCAGGCTGCTCCCCGAGCGCCGATTGGCCGCCGCAGCGATCCGCTCGTCGATCCAGGCCTCGGGGAACTTCCCATAGCGGCGCAGCATCTTCGGCCAGATCGCGAGCCACGGGATGCGCGCCGGATTGTCGCGGAGCAATTCCACCTTGATGAACGGGACCCGGCCGCAGCGAAGTGCTGTGATCCAGTCGACATGCATCGGGTTGACCGCGACCAGCCGGCGCAGCCCGATCCGGCGGTCCGGCAGGCAGGCGCCCCATGAGAGGCCCTCGGCGCGGATCGCGGTGCCGAGCCCGATCTCGCCGTGCAGGATGATCTCCGGCTTGCTCATCTGCGCGAACGGCAGGTCGAGCACGCGCGCGATCGCCGGACGGGCCAGCGCCTCGCGGCTCATGCACAGGAACCAGGACTGGAGATGCCACGATACCTCGTGGGACTCCACCATGCCCCAGGCGTCGTAGTGCCGCGACTGCATCAGGCGCATGATCGGCGCCAGCTCGCGCACCGGGCCGAACACGCTGTCGTTGGCGAGCAGGACGCTGTCGGCATCCTGCGCGCAGCCGGCGCGGAGCAGGTGCTGCCAGGCGCCGAAATCGAGGCCGAGATTTTCCCTCAGGTGGGCGGTGACGCCGAGCCGGTCGAGTACGTCGCGATCCTCGACCGCGAGCCGCCGCATTCCGGACAGCGCGAGGTGCACGGACAGGCCGCATCGCCGGAGCTGTGCCAGGTAGTGCAGGACCGAGCGCGACAGCCGGCGATCCGGCGCATAGTGCGCGAACAGGCAGACGCCACGTTGCACGGTCGGCCGTTTCATCGCGCGCAGCCTATGCGAAAACCCAGAGCCGGTGCCACCTGTTGCCGATAGGACGCGCTCTTGCTGATCTCATCTTGCAGTTTGTTCATGATTGGAACTTCCTGCTGGTCACGCCGATTGTTCGGCGCTAGAGACGCTTCGTATGCGGGGCACTTCGGATCTCGCGATTCGGATGTATTGCGCTACCACGAGCGGGAGTAGGCGGTTTTCATGAGCAAGGCTTTCATTGCCGGTGTCCTTCAGGACTCCATCGACTGCACCGGCGTCGCTGCCAACCAGGCTGCAAGCGACCTGATCGGCGCGATCGTGCGCGAGCTGAAGAAGGAAGGCGGCTTCACCCTGCCGTCTTTCGGCACCTTCACGGTCCGCAAGACCAAGGCACGGAAGGCGCTGAACCCGCGCACCGGCGAGCCGGTAAAGGTGAAGGCCGGCAAGACGGTACGTTTCAAGGCCAGTCCGAACCTCAAGAAGGCGGTCTGAGCTTCCGGGGCTGCCGTCCACGGCAGGCCTCTCGTTACTTGCACGCATCGTCAACGGCTGGGGTGGAATACCAACGGCCTTTGCCTATGACCTATGCAAGGCCAGGGCGCTGCCCTGGACCCGCTCAGGGCGAAGCCTTGAGAATCCAACTCTCTCTATAAGATGGTTTCCAAAGGCCGAGGCCTTTGGCGGGTCTGGGCAAAGCCCAGCCTTGCCTTTTATCAGTCAACCTTCAAGGCCGTTGGTACGAGGGCTGGGGCGGGAGGATTCGAACCTCCGCGTGGCGGAATCAAAATCCGCTGCCTTACCGCTTGGCTACGCCCCATCGGCCGGCTCGGTGCGGCTCTTGATAGGGCGGCGCAGGCAAGCTCGGCAAGCCCCGACCGCGCGGCTCAGATCTGCGGCGACGCCAGCGCCGGGGCGGCCGCCTCGGGCGGGACATCCTCCACCGGCACCAGCTTGCCCCCCAGCATGCGGCCGAGCGACTCCGCACGATCCAGCGCCCGGTCGAGCGCTGCCATGGTGCCCGACAGGTCGGGGCTGTCGTCGCGCTCCCAGGCGCGCAGGGTCTGCATCCATACTCCGACCAGGCCGCCGACCCGCAGCGCGCCGGCGATGCCGCCGGTGCCGAGGCCCGCGGCCTGCACCATCCAGGCCATGCTGCGGCCGGTCTCGCCCGCCAGCATCAGCGCCAGCGCCGGGTCCAGCGGCAGCGCGCGCAGCAATGCCCGTATCCCGCCGCGATGCTGCTGCAGCACGTCGAAGCGACGCATCAGCGCGTCGAACAGCCTCTCGCGCACGGTGCCGGTGATCGCGTCGCCCGCCAGGGCCGCCTGGTCGGCCTGCAGGCCGAGCCTGGTCAGCACGCAGACTCGCGCCGGAAATCGCGCACGCGCCCGGTCCAGCGGCAGGCCGGCCTCACGGGCGGCGTCGACGATTGTCATCCGTGACCAGCCCAGTGCCTCGGCCTGGGTCATCGCCATGCCGATCAGGGTCGCGTCGAACTGCTCGTCATCCATGCCTCGGGCTCCCGCCGGGTCGGCGTCAGACCCGTGGGCAGGTCAACGTGCCAGCGCGCGCGAGCGTTGCGTCGCCGCCTCGATGCCGGCGCGGACGCTCTGCGGCCAGGCCGTCCGCTGCATCAGCACCGCCAGCGCCTGCTCGGTGGTGCCGCCGGGGCTGGTGACGGCGCGACGCAGCGCGTCCGACTCCTCCCCGGGCGCCGCCTCCAGCAGCGCGCCGGCGCCGCTCACCGTGCGACGCGCGAGCTGCCGCGCCAGCGCCGGCGCCAGGCCCTGCTCGCGTCCCGCCGCCTCGAGCAGCTCGGCCAGCAGGAACACATAGGCGGGCCCGCCGCCGGAGATCGCCGTGACCGGGTCGAGCAGCGCCTCGTCCTCGACCCAGGCGACCTCGCCGACGGCGCGCAGCAGCCGGTCGCACAGGGTCCGCTGCGGCTCCGCGACCGCGGCGCCGGCGCAGGCGACGGTGATGCCCCGGCCGATCGCCGCCGGCAGGTTGGGCATCGCGCGCACGATCGGTGCATGCGCGGGAAACCGGGCGGACAGTCCCTCGAGCGTGCGCCCGGCCATGATCGACAGCACCACCGCCGCCCCGGCCAGGTGCGCGATCGCGGGCAGCGCCGCGTCCGCCATCTGCGGCTTGACCGCGAGCACGATCACCGAGGGCCGGAAACCGTCGGGCAGCGCCGCCGCCCCGTCGATCCGCAGGTGCGGCGCCGTCACGGCGACCGGCGCCGGATCGATCACGACCGAGGGCTGCAACCCCTGATCCTGCCAGCCGCGCAGCAGTGCCGCGCCCATCCGGCCGCCGCCGAGCAGCAGCACCGGCGGGATACCAGGATCAGGCATGAGGATCAGGCATCAGGCCTCACCGGCGCACTCCAGCATCGCCGCTTCCAGCGCCTCGGTGGGCGTCTTGCCGCCCCAGAGCACGAACTGGAAGGCGGGATAGAAGCGCTCGCACTCGGTGATCGCGATGTCGACCATGTCCTCGAGGCTCTCGGCCGACGCGCCCGGAGCGCCGCGCAGCAGCACGGAATGGCGGAACAGCGGCATGCCGTCGTCCGGATCCATGCCGAAATGGCCGATCCAGAGGCGCTCGTTGGCCAGGGCGAGCAGCTCGAACAGCGCGCGCCGCTGCTGCGGCGGCACCTTCAGGTCGAAGGCGCAGGTGAAGTGCATGGCGCTGATCTCGCGCGACCATGAGAAGTACAATCCGTAGTCGCACCATTTTCCAGGTGCCTCCGCTGCCATCTCGGTATCGGTGCGGCGGTCGAAGGCCCACTCGTAGCCGCCGACGATCTGCTCCATCAGGTCGAGCGGATTGGCGGCGGTCTGGGGGGTCTCAATCGTCAGGGCAGGCATGCGGGGCTCCCCGAGTATGGAGGACGGCCCGGCATGCACCGGGCCCCTACGTCTGCGTGACGGGCAGGGCTCTGCGACTCCGACGCTCGCAGGGCGCGTCCACCCGGGGGCAGCGCCCCGCGTGGCAGCCTATGGATGCCGCGCGCCCTCCGCAAGCAGCATCAAAATGCCACGGGCGGGCTCTGCGGCTCGACCCTGGCCCGATCCTGGGCCGCCCGGGAGGCGAGCTAGGCGCCGGCGGGCGGGCCGCCGGGCGCGCCGTGGCTGCCGTGCGGGTCGTGCGATTCCGCGGCTGCCGGAGGCACCTCCTGGGCCGCGTCGGAAGGGTGTCCCACGGTGGGGTTCTCGAGCGCCGCGAGCCGTGCCTCCAGCGCCGCGATCCGGGCGTCGGCCTGCTCCTGGCCGGCACGCGCCTGGGCGGCGAGCTCGCTGACCACCTCGAACTCCTCGCGGCGCACCAGCGCGAGCCGCGCCAGCGCCTCGTCCACGCGGGTGCGCACCAGCGCGCCCAGCTCCTCGCCGACGCCCGCGATCGCCGAGAACGCACCGCCCGCGACGCCGGCGATATCGTCGAAGAACTTCGCTCTCTCTGCCATGACACGATCTCCGATAGTTCCCTGCCATATCGTGCCGCCGGGGAGGCGCGCCAAGATGGGCTCTCGCCGCCCCGCGCCGTGACGCCGTGACGCCAGGCCGTCGGCTCGCCCTATGCGCCGCGAACCTGTAAGGACGACGCATGATCCTCGTCACCGGCGGCGCCGGCTTCATCGGGTCCTGCCTGCTGGCGGCGCTGCGTGCGCGGGGGCAGCGCACCTGCATCGTCGACTGGCTCGGCAGCGGCGGCAAGTGGCGCAACATCGCCCGCCACCCGCCCGAGCGGATCATCGCCCCGGAAGCCCTCGACGCGTTCCTGGCCGATCAGGGGTCCGGCCCGCGGCCCGGCGGCATCGAGGCGGTGGTGCATCTCGGCGCGGTCAGCGAGACCACGGCGCGCGACGGCGACCTGGTGTGGCGCAGCAACGTCGAGCTGCCGCGCCGGCTCTGGGACTGGTGCGCGCGCGCGCGCATACCTCTGCTCTACGCCTCGTCGGCGGCGACCTACGGCGCGGGCGCCGGCGGCTTCAGCGACGACCCGGCGCTGCTGGACGGCTTGCTGCCGCTCAACCTGTACGGCTTTTCCAAGCACGCCTTCGACCTGCAGGTGCAGGCGCGGCTGGCCCGCGGCGAGGCGGCGCCGCCGCAATGGGTGGGGTTGAAGTTCTTCAACGTCTACGGCCCGAACGAGCTGCACAAGGGCCGCATGATCTCGGTGGTGAAGGTGAAGTACGACGAGGTGGCGGCGGGAGGGCCAGCCAGGCTGTTCCGCGCCGACCGCCCGGGCCTCGCCGACGGCGCGCAGGCGCGCGACTTCATCTGGGTCGGCGACGTGGTCGAGGTCCTGCTCTGGCTGCTCGACCATCCGCAGGTCAGCGGCCTGTTCAACTGCGGCACCGGCGTCGCGCGCAGCTATCTCGACCTGGCGCACGCGGTGTGCGACGCCGCCGGGCGGCCGCGCGCGGTCGAGTTCGTCGACATGCCCGAGCCGCTGCGCGGCCAGTACCAGTGCTTCACCCAGGCCGACATGACCCGCCTGCGCGCCGCCGGCTACGACCGCCAGTTCACCTCGCTCGAGGCCGGCGTGCAGCGCTACGTCCAGGAGCATCTCGGGCGCGGCGAGCCGCACCTCTGACCGTCCCCCCCTGCCGCGGCGCGCCGCAACCATCCCCGAGGCGGAGTGCCCGATGCTGCCCGTGCTGATATTCCCGCAGTTCGACCCGGTGCTGCTGCATCTGGGCCCGGTCTCGATACGCTGGTACGCGCTCGCCTACATCGTCGGCCTGGTGGCCGGCTGGCGGCTGATGCGCCGGCTGGTGACCTGGCCGCCGGTCGCCGCCTCGCCGCTGGAGGTCGACGACTTCCTCACCTGGGCCACGCTCGGCGTCGTGCTCGGCGGCCGGCTCGGCTACACCCTGTTCTACCAGCCGGGCAGCTACCTCGCCCATCCGGCCTCGATCCTGCAGGTCTGGCACGGCGGCATGAGCTTCCACGGCGGCGCGCTCGGCGTGATCCTGGCCCTGGTGCTGTTCTCGCTCAGGCGCCGGCTGCCTATGCTGCTGTTCGCCGACCGCGTCTGCACCGTGGTGCCGATCGGGCTCGGGCTCGGCCGGATCGCCAACTTCATCAACGGCGAGCTGTGGGGCCGGCCGGCGCCGCCGTCGCTGCCGTGGGCGATGATCTTCCCCGAGGTCGACGCGGTGCCGCGGCATCCGTCGGAGCTGTACCAGGCGCTGCTCGAGGGGCTGGTGCTGTTCTGCGTGATGATCCTGGCCGCGCGCGATCCGCGGCTGCGCTCGCGGCCCGGGCTGCTCTCTGGCCTGTTCCTGGCCGGCTACGCGGTGGCGCGCTGCATCGGCGAGCTGTTCCGACAGCCGGACGCCTTCCTCGGCTTCCTCGCCTTCGGCGTCACCATGGGGCAGCTGCTGTCGCTGCCGATGCTGATCGCGGGCCTCGGGCTGATCCTGCATGCGGGCCTGCGGCCGGCGCGGTCATGAGCGCCGAGCGCCTCGACCGCTTCATGGCGCGCGCCAACCAGGCATACTATGCGAGCCGCGACCCGTTCGCCGACTTCACCACCTCGCCCGAGATCAGCCAGGCGTTCGGCGAGATCCTGGGCGCCTGGGCGGCGGTGGTGTGGCAGTCGATGGGTCGCCCGGATCCGGTGATCCTGGCCGAGGCCGGCCCGGGCCGCGGCACCCTGATGGCCGACGCGCTGCGCCTGATCGGGCGGGTGGCGCCGGACTTCGCCGCCGCCCTGCGGCTGCATCTGCTGGAAACCTCGCCGCGCCTGCGCCGGGTGCAGGAGGCGGCGCTGAGCGGCTGGCGCGTGACCTGGGACGACGATCTCGCGACGCTGCCCGACGGCCCGCTGATCCTGCTCGCCAACGAGTTCCTCGACGCGCTGCCGATCCGCCAGTTCCGGCGCACGGCGTCCGGCTGGCTGGAACGTCACGTCGAGCAGGGGCGCTCGGTCTGGCGCGGGTCCGGCCCGCCGCCGGGCCCGGCCGGACGGCGTGCGGTGCCGCAGGGCGGCTGCATCGAGAGCGGCGAGCCGGCGCTGGCGTTCATTGGCGGACTCTGCGATCGGCTGCGGGCACGGGGCGGCGCCGCCCTGCTGCTGGATTACGGTCCCGGTGCCGCCGGCCACGGCGACACGCTGCAGGCGCTGCGGGACGGCGCGCCGTGCGATCCGCTGGTGTCGCCCGGCGAGGCCGACCTCACCGCCCATGTCGACTTCCCGGCACTGCGCGAGGCCGCACAAGGCGCGGGGGTGCATGGGCCGGTGCCGCAGGGCCGCTTCCTCGGCGCCCTCGGCCTGTTCGAGCGGACCCAGCGTCTGGTCCAGGCGCAGCCGCCGGGGCAGGGCGACGGGCTGGTGGCGTCGGCGCATCGGCTGGCCGATCCGGCGCGGATGGGCACGCTGTTCAAGGCGATGGCGCTGTGCCACCCCTCGCTCGCCGTGCCTCCGGGCTTCGAGGCCGGTTCGGAGGATCGCCACCCATGACCCCGCCGCTGCTCTCCAGCCCGCTGCTCGCCCACGTCCCGCACGGCTTCTTCACCCGGCTCGGCGGCGTCTCCGGCGGCCCGTTCGAGAGCCTGAACTGCAGCGTCTCCTCCGGCGACGACCCGGCGCTGCTGCGCGAGAACCGCGCCCGCGTCGCCCGCGCCGTCGGCGCGGCGCCGGCCTCTCTGCTCGGCATCACCCAGGTGCACGGCGCCGATTGCGTCATCGTCGCGAGCGCATGGGTCGCGGGCGCGGGACCGCGCGCCGACGCCATGGCGACCCGCGTGCCGGGCCTCGCACTCGGCATCATCACCGCCGACTGCGCGCCGGTGCTGCTGGCCGATGCGCGCGGCGGCATCGTCGCGGCGGTGCATGCGGGCTGGCGCGGCGCGGTCGCGGGGATCCTGGAGGCGGCGGTGCGGGCGATGCGCACGCTCGGCGCCGAGCCAGACGCGCTGCGCGCCGCCATCGGTCCGTGCATCGCGCGCGATTCCTACGAGGTCGGCGAGGACCTGCGCGCAAGCGTGCTGGCCGCCGGGCGCGAGGCCGAGCACTTCTTCATGCCGGGCAGGCGTCCGGGACACCATCAGTTCGACCTGCCCGGCTACTGCGGTGCCCGCCTGCGCGACTGCGGCGTCGGCACGGTGGGATGGATCGGCCGCGACACCCTGTCGGACCCGGTGCACTTCTTCAGCCACCGCCGCCGCACGCTCGCCGGCGAGGCGGTGATCGGCCACCAGATCTCGGTGATCGCGTGCGCGGCGCCGGCGGCGTGAGGCGCCGACCGGCGATGGCGCCTATGCCGGCCGCCGCCCCGACCGCCGCCCCGACCGCCGCCCTGGCCGCCGCCCTGGCGGCCGTCCTGGGCCTGGCCGGCTGCGGCGACCTGCCGCATCCGTTCCAGGGCAATCCAGGCGGCATCGCGATGCGGCTGGCGGTGCCGCCGCCGCCGCGCCTGTCGATCCCGGCCTCGAGCCAGGCGCTGCTGCCCGCCGCCGCCCAGGCGCGGTTCGCCTCCGACCTGGCCGAGGCGCTGCTCGGCCAGGAGGTGCCGGCGGAGGCGCAGCCGCCGAAGCCGGGGGACTGGCGGCTGCAGTGCGGCGCCGCACTGCGCCAGGGCCGGCTGGTGCCGAGCTTCGGCGTGTTCAGCCCGTCGGGCGAGCTGCGCGGCAGCATCGAGGGCACGCCGATGGCCGCCGAGGGGTGGCTGCGCGGCGATCCCGACGCGCTGTCGCGCGCCGCCCGGGATGCCGGCCCGAAGCTCGCCGACCTGCTGACCGGCATACAGGCGGCGCAGATGCAGTCCGACCCGCACAGCCTGATGCACCGGCCGGCGCGGATCTACTTCACCGGCGTCACCGGAGCGCCGGGCGACGGCGACATCTCGCTCGCCCGCCAGATGGCGGTGTCGCTGCCGGACGGCGGCAACGTGATCCAGAACACCGCCAGCGGTGCGGACTTCACGCTGCGCGGACAGGTCAGGCTGCGCCGCCTCGACCCCAGGACCGACCATGTCGAGATCGTCTGGACGGTGCTGGACGCCTCGGGTGCGGAAGCCGGCCGGGTCGCGCAGCTCAACGACATCCCGGCGCATACGCTGGACGGCTACTGGGGCGACGTCTCGACCGTGGTGGCGCAGGAGGCGGCCGGCGGCGTACGACAGGTGATCACCAATAATTCCGGCCGCACCCACAAGCCTGTACTGCCGCCGCATTCCGTCGCGGCACCAAAACGGGTAACGTGACAGCCTGACGACTCGTTGCTAGGAAGGCGCCGTACCGGAGCCGTCGCCATGAAGATCGTCGCCTGCAACAGCAACCGGCCGCTCGCCGAAGCCGTCGCCGCGGCGCTCAACCTGCCGCTCTGCCGCGCCGTGGTGCGCCGCTTCGCCGACCTCGAGATTTTCGTCGAGATCCAGGAGAACGTGCGCGGCGAGGACGTGTTCGTGGTGCAGAGCACCTGCTACCCGACCAACGACAACCTGATGGAACTGCTGATCATGCTCGATGCGCTGCGCCGCGGCTCGGCTCGGCGCATCACCGCGGTGATCCCCTATTTCGGCTATGCCCGGCAGGACCGCAAATCCGGTCCGCGCACCCCGATCAGCGCCAAGCTGGTGGCCAACCTGATCACCGAGGCGGGCGCCAACCGGGTGCTGACGCTGGATCTGCATGCCGGCCAGATCCAGGGTTTCTTCGACATCCCGGTGGACAACCTGTTCGCAGCCCCGCTGTTCACCCGCGATATCAACGAGCGCTACCCAGCGCGCGACCTGATGATGGTCTCGCCCGACGTGGGCGGCGTGATACGCGCCCGACAGCTCGCGAAGCGGCTCAACACCGACCTCGCGATCATCGACAAGCGGCGCGAACGCGCCGGCGTGTCGGAGGTGATGAACGTGATCGGCGACGTGACCGGCCGGCACTGCATCCTGGTCGACGACATCATCGACAGCGGCGGCTCGCTGTGCAACGCGGCGTCCGCGCTGATCGAGCAGCGGGCGAGCTCGGTGAGCGCCTACGTCACCCACGGCGTGCTGACCGGCGGCGCGGTCGCCCGCGTCTCCGCCTCGCCGATCGAGATGATGACCATCACCGACAGCATCCTGGCCACCGAGGCGGTGCGCGACAGCGACAGCGTGCGCCAGATCAGCATCGCCCAGCTGCTCGCCAACGCCATGCGCGCGATCTCCGACGAGAGCTCGGTCAGCTCGTTGTTCGACTGATGCGTCCGTTGCTGGCAGCCAGGCCGTACTGGTACCTCCGACATGGCGAGACCGACTGGAACGCGCGCGGCCTGTCGCAGGGCCGCACCGACGTGGCGCTGAACGCGCGCGGGCTGGCGCAGGCGCAAAGTGCTGGCGCGATCATCGCGGCGCGCTCGGAGCGCACCGCTCCGATCGCCCGCATCGTCTCCTCGCCGCTGGCGCGCGCGTATCGCACCGCCGAGATCGTGGCGGACGCGATGGCGCGGAGCGGCCACGCCATGCTGCCGATCGCCACCGATCCGGACCTGCGCGAGGTGTGCTTCGGCGTGCAGGAGGGCCAGCCGATGGGAGACTGGTATGATTCCTGGATCGCCGGCGACTACACGCCGCAGGGTGCCGAGCTGTTCGCCGACCTGATGGCCCGCGCCGCCGCCGCCGTCGACCGCGCGACCGCCGGCGAAGGCATCGCGCTGATCGTCTGCCACGGCGCGATGTTCCGCGCCCTGCGCGCGGTGATGGGGCTTCCCGCCAACGTGCGCCTGCCCAACGCCGTGCCGCTGTGGCTGCAGCCGGGCGAACCCTGGTCTTTGACCGAGCTGTCCTAGCTCCCGAGCTGTCTTTATACCAAGGGCTTGCAAGACTGGAGGCAAGGCTGGGCTCTGCCCAGACCCGCCAAAGGCCTCGGCCTTTGGAAACCATCTTGAGATAATTGGTTTCTCAAGGCTCCGCCTTGAGCGGGTCCAGGGCAGAGCCCTGGCGCATGGGTCACATGCAAGGCCGTCCTAGACCTGGGCCACCTTGCCGCGGGGCTCGTCTTCCTTGCGTCCATCAGCGGGATTGGCTAAACCGCCGCACCGTGCGGGCACCCCTGGAGGCCGGCGCGTGATGTCAGGAGAGCGGTGTGGCCAATTTCACGACGATCGAGGCGTCGGCGCGCGCGAAGGCTGGCAAGGGGGCAGCGCGGGCGACGCGGCGTGACGGGCTGGTCCCGGGCGTGATCTACGGCGCCAAGCAGGATCCGAGCCTGATCGCGCTCGATCCCCGCCTGGTGCTGCGCGAGCTGACCCGCACCGGCTGGCGCTCGCGTCTATACGAGATCACCGAGGGCGGCGGCACGCCGATCCGCGCGCTGATGCGCGACGTGCAGCTGCATCCGGTCAGCGACCGGCCGATCCACGTCGATTTCCAGCGCCTCGCACCCGGCGAGCGCATCAAGGTCGCGGTGCAGGTCACGTTCTCCGGCGAGGAGAGCTCGGTCGGCCTCAAGCGCGGCGGCATGCTCAACATCGTGCGGCACAGTGTCGAGGTGAATGTCGACCCGGACCATATCCCCGAGCGCTTCGAGGTCGATCTGTCGGCGCTCGACATCAACGACAACGTGCGCTGGTCCGACATCAGGAACGCCGAGCATGCGAGCCCGGTGATCAGCGACCGGGACTTCGTGATCGCGACCGTCGCGGCACCCACCGTCGTCGCCGAGCCGGAGGCCGAGGCGGCCGCCTCGGCTCCCGCGGCGCCGGTCAAGGGAGCGGCTGCCGCCAAGGGGACGGCTCCCGCGAAGGGCGCGGCGCCGGCCAAGGGTGCGGCTCCCGCCCGCGCCGCGCCGGCCAAGCCCGCGGCAAAGAAGTAGCCTCGCCGCGATGCTGCTCTGGGTCGGGCTCGGCAACCCCGAGCCCGGCATGGCCAGGCAGCGTCACAATATCGGCTTCATGGCGCTGGACCGGATCGCGGATCGCCACGGCTTCACCCCGTGGCGCCGCCGCTTCAAGGGCGAGGTTGCCGAGGGCGTCGTCGGCCGCCAGAAGATCCTGGCGCTCAAGCCGCTGACCTACATGAACGCCTCCGGCTTGTCGGTGCAGCAGGCGGCCGCGTTCTACAAGATCCCGGCCGGATGCATCACCGCCCTGCACGACGAGCTCGACCTGGCGCCCGGCCGCCTGCGCGTCAAGCGCGGCGGCGGTGCGGCCGGGCATAACGGCCTGCGCAGCATGGACCAGCTGCTCGGCACGCCGGATTACTGGCGGGTGCGGCTGGGGATCGGCCATCCCGGTGTCCGGGAGCGCGTCACTGGTCACGTGCTGGGCGATTTCGCCAAGCCCGACCGGGCGTGGCTGGACCCGCTGCTCGACGAGGTGGCGGACGCGGCGTCGCTGCTCGCCGACGGTCAGACGGAAGCGTTCATGACCCGGGTGGCGCTCCGTCTGGGCGAGGAGAGGGTCTGATGGGCTTCAATTGCGGCATCGTGGGGCTGCCCAACGTCGGCAAGTCCACCCTGTTCAACGCGCTGACCGCCACCGCCGCGGCGCAGGCCGCGAACTATCCGTTCTGCACCATCGAGCCGAATATCGGCCGGGTGGCCGTGCCCGATCCCAGGCTGCAGGCGCTGGCGGTGATCGCCAGGTCGGCGAAGATCGTGCCGACCAGCCTGGAGTTCGTCGACATCGCGGGCCTGGTGCGCGGCGCCTCGCGCGGCGAGGGCCTGGGCAACCAGTTCCTCGCCAACATACGCGAGGTGGACGCGATCATCCACGTGCTGCGCTGCTTCGAGGATGACGACGTCACCCATGTCGAGGGGTCGGTCGATCCGGTGCGGGACGCCGAGACGGTCGAGACCGAGCTGATGCTCGCCGACATGGACAGCCTGGAGCGGCGTCTGCCGTCGCTGCAGAAGCGGGTGCGGACCGATCGCGAGGCCGCCGCCCAGGCGGCCCTGATGGAACCGATCCTCGAGACGCTGCGCCAGGGCCGGCCGGCGCGCTTCGCGATCCCGGCGGGGCAGGAGGAGGCGGCGCGCCGCCTGCAGCTGATGACCGCCAAGCCCGTGCTCTATGTCTGCAACGTCGAGGAGGCCGCCGCCGCGGTCGGCAACTCCCGCTCCGAGCGGGTCCGCGCCAAGGCCGCCGAGGAGGGTGCGGCGATGGTGGTGGTCTCGGCGGCGATCGAGGCCGAGGTCAGCCAGCTTGCGGAGGCGGACCGGCGCGAGTTCCTGGACGGGCTGGGCCTGTCCGACAGCGGGCTCGACCGGGTGATCGCGGCGGGCTACCGGCTGCTCGGCCTGACCACCTACTTCACCTGCGGCCCCAAGGAGACGCGCGCCTGGACGATCACGCTCGGCCTGCGCGCGCCGCAGGCGGCGGGCGTGATCCATAACGATTTCGAGCGCGGGTTCATCGCCTGCGAGACGATAGGCTATGAGGATTACGTCTCGTATCGCGGCGAGCAGGGGGCGCGGGAAGCCGGCCGGATGCGCATCGAGGGGCGCGACTACGTGGTCCGCGACGGCGACGTGCTGCTGTTCCGTTTCAACGTCTGAGCCGGAGCGGCCCGCGAGGGAGGGACTTGACGTGGCAGGTCCGGGTGAGGCAGGCCCGGCGGGCGGTCCCGCAAGCATATCCCGGCCGCGTATCGTTTACGTTTTGGTATGGCTAATTGAGGTAAGAAGCTCCGTCACGCCTGATGGCCCGTATGCGCAACCACACTGCCTTCGCCGTCGGCACGACCTGCCGAGCCTCTGCCGTTCGTTTCTTACTCATCGGGGCGATCCTGCTGGTCGTCCTCATCCCCGTCCTCATGATCGCGGCGGCGCGGCCGGCGGCGGCGCAGAACCTCGCCTTCCGCTCCTTCGGCGAGGATAACGGCCTGTTCAACGGCAGCGTCGGCTCCCTCGCCCAGGACCGCGACGGGTTCCTGTACGCGAGCACCGAGAACGGCCTGTATCGCTATGACGGGCTGCGTTTCAGCCGGCTTGGGCCGGCCGAGGGGCTGCCCGAGAACGGCCGGGTCGAGGTCGTCCGCGCCGCGCCGGACGGCCATGTCTGGGCGGTGTATGCCGACCGGGTGTACCGGCTCGGACCGGGCGCTACCCTCTCCGCCGCAGTCGACCCGCGCGACGACGACGAGTACGGGCATCGCGCCGCCGTGCTCGGCTCCGACCTACTGCTGGTGCGCAACCACCGCCTGCTTCGCATCGGCGCGCTGCCGCGTCCGGGCGGCGAGAGCCTCTCGGTGCGGCCGCTGCTCGCGGACGCGGTGCTGGCGCACGATCCGCACCGCGCCGCACTCGCCGCCGGCTTCGACTTCGTCCAGGTGGAGCACGATCATGTCTGGGCATCCTGCGGCCAGGCGATGTGCCGGCTGGATCATGGCGTCGCCGTGTTCGGCCCCGAGTCCGGCCTGCCCGCGGATCGCTGGATCGCCCTGATCCGCGATCAGTCGGGCACGATCTGGCTGCGCAGCCCTGGCCGGCTCGCCTCGATGGCGCCCGGCGAGTCTCGGTTCCGCGTCATCGAGGTGCCGGGCGGTCCCGGTCGCTTCGCGCGCGACCCGGGCGAGCTCGACCTGGTCCTGGACGCCGCCCGACGGGTGGTGACGCAGAGCGCCCACGGCCTGCTCGTGCTCGAGCGGGGGCGCTGGATCGTGCGCGACTACGTGCAGAGCTTTCCGTACTCCGTGGTCACCGCGATGCTGGTGGACCGCGAAGGCTCGCTGTGGATCGGCAGCAACGGCCGCGGGCTCGCGCGCCTGATCGGCTTCGGGAGCTTCGAGAGCTGGACCCGTGGGCAGGGGCTCCTGGACGACCAGGTCTGGAGCATGAGCCGCGACGGCGGCGGCACCATGTGGGTCGCCGACGATCTCGGGGTCGATGCCCTGGCCGACGGCCAGGACGGCACCCTGCCGGGAACCGGTCATGGGAGCGGGCGCCCTGCCGGCCAGCCCGACGACATGCAGTCCGAGGACGCGGCGTCGCCGTGGCACTACCCGATCCGTTCCTTTTCGCTCGTCAGGTCCGCGGCCGGCTGGCTGTGGATCGGCCGGCACGATGGCGGCCTGGTGCGTCGCGATCCGCGCACCGGACGCATCCAGACGGTGGCGCAGCTCTCCCGGGTGCGTACCATGCTGCTCGATCCGGCGGGCCCGCTATGGGTCGGCACCATCAACGGGCTGGCCAGGATCGACCATCCCGACGACGCCGCGATCCCGGTGGTCGCGGTCGCCGCCCCGTTCAAGGGGCGCATCTTCGCACTGGCCTTCGACCGCAACGGGGAGCTCTGGGTGCTGACCGAGAGGACCCTGTTCCACCGCGATCGCCGTCAGCGATGGCACCCGGTGCTGCGGACCGATCCGGAGGGCGGCTACCAGACCCGTTCGATGCTGTTCGCGCCGGACGGCACGCTCTGGCTCGGCAGCTTCACGACCGGCATCACCCGCCTGCATCTCGATCACGACGCGGTGGTCGGGCGTGACCGGATGCCGTCGGACCATCTGCTGTCGCTCGATGTCGAGATGATCTACGGCGACACGGACGGCCGGATCTGGGTCGGCACCGACCGCGGCCTCGACGTCACCGACGGCGAGCATTGGCGTCACCTCGACGACCAGGACGGGCTGATCGCGAACGACATCGACGAGTACGCCGCCTTCACCGACGGTGACGGCACCTCCTGGTTCGGCACGGTCAGCGGGCTGTCGCACGTGATCGACACGCGCACGCTGTTCCGCCCGATCACCCTGCATCCGGTGATCACCCGGGTCAGCCTGAAAGGCCGCCGGTCATTCTCGCCGCCGCCGCGCGCGGATCCGATCCACCTGCGCGGGTCGGGAGATCCGCTGGTGATCGACTTCACGGCACTGGATTTTCGCTACGAGAAATCGATCCGCTTCCGCTATCGCCTGCTCGGCGTCGACCGCGACTGGGTCGAGACCATCGGGCGCGAGGCGCGCTATCCGAACCTGCCCTCCGGCAGGCTGGTGTTCGAGGTGAGCGCCGTCGATCCCGCCCATGGGCTGGACTCGCCTCCGGCCCGGCTGGTCATCAAGGTGCGGCCGCCCTGGTGGAACACCTGGCCGGTCTACCTCGCGGCGGCGGCCCTGGTGATCGGCACGCTGGCGCTGCTGTGGCGGGCGCGCGTCAGCTACCTGATGGTGCGGCAGCGCCAGCTCGAGGTGCTGGTGCGCGACCGCACCCGCGAGATCGAGCAGGCTCGGCTGATCCTGTTCAAGCAGGCCACCTACGACGCCCTGACCGGCCTGATGAACCGCTCGGCGGTACTGGAGCAGCTGCGCCTGGCGATGGAGCTGGCCGTGTCGACGCAGGCGCCGCTGGTGCTGGCGCTGCTGGACCTGGACCATTTCAAGTCCATCAACGACACCCGCGGTCATCTCGCCGGCGATGCGGTGCTGAGCGAGGTGGGCCGGCGCCTGCTCGCCGGCACGCGCGAGAGCGATCAGGCCGGCCGCTACGGCGGCGAGGAGTTCCTGGTGCTGCTGCCGGGGCTGCGGCACGGCACGTTCGAGCGCATCGAGGCGCTGCGCGCTTCGGTGTTCGCCGAGCCGATCCCGTTCGAGGACGGCGTGATCCGGATGACGTGCAGCATGGGCGTGACCTGGATGCAGGCCGGCGACGACGTCATCTCGATGATCAGGCGCGCGGACGCCCTGCTCTACGCGGCCAAGCATGACGGGCGCGACCGTATCATGTTCGACCCGGCGCTGGCGGTCGCCTGAGCGATCCTCCCCCGGCGGCGCATGCGCCTCAGCTGCGCGTGCGAAAACCCTCCAGCGCCACGTTGTGTCCGGCTCGCACCGCCACGGTGACGCCGCTGCCGGGCAGCACGCGGGTGTCGGGCGGCAGCCCGTCCATCGGCGGCGCGTCCGGCGCCTGCACCGCCAGCACCAGGAAGCCGTGCGCGGCATTCTGCTCGATCTCGGCCACCGTGCAGCCGGCGAACGGCGCGTCCGTCTCGACGATGATCACCTCGAGCTCGAGCCCGAGCTGCCGCAGGCTCGCCGATGCCTCACGCTGCGGCGCGCGCACCCGCTCGCTCAGTTCCGGGAACAGGATGATCTCGGCGATCCGCTCGGCGCCGATCTGTGTCGGCATCACCACCCGGTTGGCGCCGGCCTGCAGCAGCTTGCGCTCGGTCGCCGCCGCCTCGCCGCGCGCGATGATGTTCAGGCTCGCGTTCAGGCTGCGGGCACTCAGGGTGATGAAGACGTTGGTGGCATCGTCCGGCAGCACGGTGGCCAGCACCGCCGCCCGCTCGATGCCGGCGCGTCGCAGCGCCTCTTCCTCGGTGGCGTCGCCGAGCAGGCAGAGATAGCCCTGCGCCTGCACCTGGGCGTGACGCGCTTCGTTGCGTTCCAGCACCACGAAACGCTGGCGTCCGGCGCTCAGCTCGCGCGCCAGCATCAGCCCGATGCGTCCGTAGCCGCAGATGATGACGTGGCCGCGCAGCTCTTCGATCTGGTTCTTCATGCGCCGGATGCCGAGGATCTGGTTGATCTGGTTGAAGGTGATGAATTGCACGAGCGCGCCGGTGACGAAGATCGTGCCCGAGCAGCCGAGCACGATCAGGCTCATGGTGATGACGCGCAGGCCCGGCGTGTCGACCGGCCGCACCTCGCCGTAGCCGACGGTGAACACCGTCAGGATGGTGAAGTACAGCGCGTCGCCGAACGACCAGCCCCAGTGCACGTAGGCCGCGATGGCACACGCCATGACCGCGAGCACGAAGCTCACCCCGCCGATCAGGTTGCGCAACGGTCCGCTGCCGTCCACGCTGTTCGACAGGATCGGCTTCACGTCGCGCGCGACCTCGCGTCGCCCGCGGTTCGATTGACAGCGCCGCCGCGACTGCGAAAGATGCCCACCCGCGCGTCGAGGGTGACATGGCGAAACCGGTCCTGGCCTGGCTTCCCGAGGCAGCCGACTTCGCCGCCCGCATCAGGGCGCTGGAAGCCGGTCCCGCCGCCGCTCCGTCCTGGGCCGCCCTGGTCTCGCTCGCCGGCCAGCGGCTGGATTTCCTGCGCACGGGACGGGTCGATGGGTTGCTGCGCCGGATGTTCCCGCAGCCGCCGCCGGACCTGTCGACGCGGCCGGTGCGGCTCGCGGTGCTCGGCTCGTCCACGACGCTGCATCTGCCGGCTCCGATCCGCGTCGCCGCCCTGCGCCGCAACATCCATGTCACCATCCACGAGGGCGAGTACGGCCAGTATCACCAGGAGCTGGCCGACGTCGAATCGCAACTGCACCGTTTCCGTCCCGACATCATCCTGCTCGCCCTCGATGCCCGCCACCTGACCGAGGGCCTCGATGCGATGGCCGACGAGGCCGTCGCGCGCGCGGCGCTGCAGGCGGTACGCGACCGGCTGCGTCGATGCTGGACGCTCGTGCACGAGCTCGGGGCGACGGTGATCCAGCAGACCGCGCTGCCGGTGCTGCCGCCGCTGCTCGGCAGCAACGAGCAGCGGCTGTTCGGCTCTCCCGCGCGCCTGATCGCCCGGCTGAACGCGGCGCTGCGCGAGGACGCGGACGCCGCGGGCGTGCACCTGCTGGCGCTCGACGAGGCGGCGGCGCTCGACGGCATCCTCGAATGGCACGACCCGGTGCTGTGGCACCGCTCCAAGCAGGAGGTGACACCGGTCGCCGGCCCGGTCTACGGCGACCTGGTGGCGCGGCTGCTGGCGGCGCTGCAGGGACGGTCGAGCAAGTGCCTGGTGCTCGACCTGGACAACACGCTGTGGGGCGGCGTGATCGGCGATGACGGGCTGGAGGGCATCGTCGTCGGACAGGGATCGGCGCTCGGCGAGGCGTTCCTCGGCGTGCAGCACTACGCGAAGTCGCTCGCCCGGCGCGGCGTGATCCTGGCGGTGTGCTCGAAGAACGACGAGGCCAACGCGCTCGCCGCGTTCGACAGCCATCCGGAGATGCTGCTGCGCCGCGCCGACATCTCCTGCTTCGTCGCCAACTGGGACGACAAGGCGGCCAACCTGCGCCGGATCGCGCGCGAGCTGAACATCGGCCTCGACAGCCTGGTGTTCCTCGACGACAACCCGTTCGAGCGCGAGCTGGTGCGCGGGGAACTGCCCGAGGTGGCCGTGCCGGAGGTGCCGGACGACGATCCGGCGCTGATGCCCGCGATCCTGGCCGCCGCCGGCTATTTCGACGTCGTCGCGGTCACCGAGGAGGACCGGCTCCGCACCGCGCACTACGCCGCCAACCGCGAGCGCGCGACGCTGGAATCCGCCGCCACCGACATGCCCGCCTACCTGCGCTCGCTGCAGATGCGGCTGGTCTGGCGACGCTTCGACCGCATCGGCCTCGGCCGCATCACGCAGCTGATCAACAAGACCAACCAGTTCAACCTGACCACGCGACGTCGCACCGAGGCGGAGGTGCTCGCCGTCATGGCCGACGCCGACGCCTTCGGGCTGCAGATCCGGCTGCTCGACCGCTTCGGCGATAACGGCATCGTCGCGATCGTCATCGGCCGGATCGACGAGCGGCGCGACTGCCGCATCGATAGCTGGCTGATGTCGTGCCGGGTGCTCGGCCGCGGCGTCGAGCAGGCCACCCTCGCCCTGCTGGCGGAGCAGGCGCGCGGGCTGGGCGCGGTCCGCCTGGTCGGCGAATACCTGCCCACCGCGAAGAATGCCTTGGTTTCGGGTCACTACCGCAAGCTCGGCTTCACCCCCGCGCCGTCCGAGCCCGCCGCAGGCCTCGGCGACGCGGAGGGCGCCCACACCGCCTGGCTTGCACTGGAGGGCTTCGTGCCGGGCGAGTGCTTCATGACCATCGTCGAGGGAGAGTGACGTGACCGATGCCGAGATCTATGCCGGATTGACGGAGGTGTTCCACGACGCCTTCGGCGATACCAGCCTGGTGCTGACGCCGCAGACCAGCGCCGATCGGGTGCCGGGCTGGGATTCGGTCAAGATGGTGAGCATCATCCTCGGCGTGGAGCAGCGCTTCGACGTCAGGCTGCGCTCGCGCGAGGTCGACGGGCTGAAGAATGTCGGCGATCTCGCCGATCTGGTTAAGACCAAGGCGGCCTGACGCTGGCCGGGATGCAGGGAGCCGCAGGTCCTTGACACGATCGCAGATATCCCCGGCCCTGGTCCGCGACGCGAGTTCGGCCGATCCGCCCAGCGTGGCGCGGACCAGGTTCGCGGCGATGGCGCGCGAGTCGCGCGAGGCGGCGCGCATCCTGGCGCGGGCGCCGGCCTCGCACCGCGACGCTGCCCTGCACGGCGCCGCCCGCGCGCTGCGCGACCGCAGTGCCGCGATCCTGGACGCCAATGCGCGCGACCTCGACGCCTGCAGCGCCGCCGCCGCGTTCCGCGACCGGCTGACGCTGACCCCGGCCCGCATCGAGGCGATGGCCGCGGGGCTGGAAGCGGTGGCGGCGCTGCCGGACCCGGTCGGGCGCGTGCTCGCCGCCTGGAGCCGGCCCAACGGGCTGCGGCTGCGACGCGTCGCGACCCCGCTCGGGGTGATCGGCATGATCTATGAGAGCCGGCCCAATGTCGGCGCCGACGCCGCCGCGCTGTGCCTGAAGTCGGGTAACGCGGTGATCCTGCGCGGCGGCTCGGAGAGCCTGCACAGCGCGCGCGCGATCCACTACGCGATGCAGATCGGCCTGCGCGAGGCCGGACTGCCGGAGGGCTGCGTCCAGATCGCGCCCGACGCCGACCGCGCCCACGTGGCGGCGATGCTGGCGGCGTCGGGGCTGATCGACGTGATCATCCCGCGCGGCGGCAGGTCGCTGGTCGAGCGGGTGCAGCGCGAGGCGCGGGTGCCGGTGCTGGCGCACGCCGAGGGGCTCTGCCACACCTATGTCGACGGTGCCGCGGATCCGGCGATGGCGCGCGCCGTGATCGTCAACGCCAAGATGCGCCGCACCGGGATCTGCGGCGCCACCGAGACGCTGCTGATCGACGCGGCCTGCGCCGAGGCGCTGCTGCCGCCGATCCTGGCCGAGCTGCGGGCGCTCGGCTGCGGGTTCCGCGCCGACGCTGCGGCGCGCGCCATCGCACCCGAGCTTCCTGCCGCCACGGACGCGGATTTCGACACGGAATGGCTGGACCAGGTGCTGTCGGTCGCGGTGGTCGACGGGGTGGCGGGTGCGCTGTCGCATATCGCGCGGCACGGCAGCGCGCACACCGAGGCGATCATCACCGCCGACGAGGCGGTGGCGCGTCGCTTCCTGGACGGCACCGACAGCGCCGTGGTGATGTGGAACACCTCGACGCAGTTCTGCGACGGCGGCGAGTTCGGGTTCGGCGCCGAGATCGGCATTGCCACCGGACGCCTGCATGCGCGCGGTCCGGTCGGTCTCGAGCAGCTGACGACCTACCGCACCGAGGTGATCGGCGAGGGGCAGATACGGCCCTGAACCGGTCGCCGACGCCATCGGTGAGCGAGAACGCCCGCCTGCCGTTGGCAGGCGATCGGCCCCGCCTGCCATTGGCAGGCGATCGGCCCCGCCTGCCATTGGCAGGCGATCGACGACGCATGCGCATCGGGCTGCTCGGCGGCTCCTTCAACCCCGCCCATGACGGCCATCTGCAGTTGGCGCGACGCGCGCGGTCGATGCTGAGGCTCGACCAGGTGTGGCTGCTGGTCTCGCCGGGCAACCCGCTGAAGGCCACCGCCGGCATGGCGGCGCTTGAGGTGCGCCTGGCCGGTGCGCGGCGGATCGTCGACGGCAGGCGGATCATCGCCACCGACATCGAGAGCCGGCTCGGCACCCGCTACACGGTCGACACGCTGGCGGCCCTGCTGCGGCATTTCCCCAAGGTCGGCTTCGTCTGGCTGATGGGGGCGGACGGCCTGGCCGACCTGCCGCGCTGGCGCCGCTGGCGCCGGATCGCGCGGCTGGTGCCGCTCGCGGTGCTGCCGCGGCCGGGCTATAACTATGCGGCACTGGCCGGGCGTGCCGCGACGCGGTTGCGACACGCGCGCCGGCCGGCGCGGGAAGCGCCGCTGCTCGCAGGGCGGCGCGCACCGGCCTGGATCTTCCTGCCGGCGCCGCAGAACGATATATCCGCGACCAGGCTGCGCGCGTTGCGCCAGCAGAGCTGATCGCCCACGGTCGACACAGGAGATCGAGACCATCGCCAGGAAGCCCCCCGCCGACCCGACCAAGCCGCCGCGTTCGCCGGGGATCGACGTGCCGCGCGCCAGGAAGGCCGCGGGGCCGACCCTGAGCGCGCTCGCCGAGGCCGCCCGGGTGCCGGGCACGCCGCGCAAGAAGGCCGCCGCCGCCGGGCCGCGCCGGCGCGTCGTCAGCCGCGCTCCGGCCGAGCCGGCGCTGCTGCAGCGCTGGATCGAGATCATCACCACCAGCCTGTCCGACGACAAGGCGGAGGAGGTCGTGGTGCTGGACCTGACCGGCCGTGCCTCGTTCGCCGACCGCATGGTGATCGCGACCGGCCTCGCCGACCGGCAGATCAGCGCGATGGCGACCCATCTGGAGGAGAAGCTGGACGAGGCCGGGCTCAAGCGGGTGCTGATCGAGGGCGCCGGCGGCTCGGACTGGGTGCTGATCGATGCCGGCGACGTCATCGTGCACCTGTTCAAGCGCGAGGCGCGCGCGCTCTACGCGCTCGAGCGCATGTGGGGCGCCGAGCTCGACGAGCTTCCCGAGGCGGAGCAGGAGCAGCCCGGCGACGTGACCCAGGTCTGAGCGGTTGCGGCTGCTCGCGATCGGGCGCGCCAAGCAGGGCCCCGAGCGGGAGTTGTTCGACCGCTACGCCGCGCGGCTGCGTCCGCCGCTGGAACTCACCGAACTCGCCGAGGCACGCGGTGCTGCGGCCGAGATCAGGCGGCGCGAGGGACAGTCGCTGCTGGCGGCGCTGCCGCCGGATCCGTTCCTGGTGGCGCTCGACGAGGCGGGCGAGCGGCCGGGCAGCCTAGAGTTGGCGGTGCTGCTGCAGCACTGGCTCGCCAGGTCCAAGCCGCTCTGCTTCGTCATCGGCGGCGCCGAAGGCCTGGACCAGACGGTGCTGCGACGGGCCGACCGCACCCTCTCGCTGGGGGCGCTGACCTGGCCGCACCTGCTGGCGCGCGTCCTGCTCGCCGAGCAGCTCTACCGCGCCCGCTCGATCGCGGCGGGGCATCCGTATCATCGCGCGGGCCGGCCCTGAGGTCGTCAGCGCAGGCTGCGGTTCGGCGCGTCGTCGTCGACCACGTCCGAACTCGTGGCCGGCGCCTCGGCGACCTCCGCCTCGCTGCCGAGGTCGCCGCCACGCAGGTCGACGGGCTTGGCGTCGCCGAGATGCCGGGGCGCGGCCTCGCCGCGCGCGGTCACGATGCGCCCGCTGCTGTCTGCGCGCGGGTAGATGAAGCCGAAGGTCGGATAGATGCTGCCGAACGTGCCGGCACGGCCGATGGCGACCCGCACCGCGCTCCAGTCGTTGTTCTGCGACACGTCGATCACCGAGACGTCCCGGCTGATCCCGTTCGCGTTCCAGTGCGACTGGTCGATCTGTATGGTGCGGCTATCGACGACCTGGGTCACCACGGCCACATGGCCGAGGCGCATGCGGTTGTTGGCGCGGAAATTCAACACGCTGCCGACTTCCGGCGCAGTGCCGCGGGCATAGACGCCCTCGGCGTTCTGCCACCAGTTCACCGCGTTCCCGGTCAGCGCCACCTCGGATGCGGAGCGTGCGAAGGCGACGCACTGGATCACCCGCGAGGCGGCGGCGAGACGGGTGCCGTACGCGCGGTGATGGCGCTGCCCGCTCGCGTGTCCCTGGGATCCCTGTAGGCTGAAGGCGGCTATGAAGGCCACGATTACGCTGGTCGATCCCGTGAGCCTCATACGCCGCATCATCCACTGCCTCACTCTGTCGTGAGGCGCTGGTAGCAACGTAATTGCAACCCTGACAAGACGAAGACGCCGCTCGGCCCGGCAACTGGCTAAATAACACGGATGCGGGCAGCTTGATGAGACAATTTTAGGACTTCCGTCCTATTTAGCGCGTCTCTGCGGAGGCTTCGCCCGCGAGACGAGAGCGAACCGGGTCGGGACGCGCTTTCATCCGGACGTTGCTGTCGCGATTTCAGCAACATGTTGCAAAAAAGCCGCAGATAAGCCGGCAGTGGCGGCGCACGGGGCGCTATTTCGTGGTGATCAGCATGATCTCGACCCGCATGCGCGGGTCCGCCAGCACCGCCTGCACGCAGGCGCGCGCCGGGGCTCCGCCCTGCGGCAGCCAGGCCGACCAGAGCCGGTTCAGCTCGTCGCGGTCGCCGATGTCCTTGAGCCAGATCTGCGCCTGCAGCAGGCGCGTCTTGTCGGTGCCGTGCGCCTCGAGCAGCACGTCGAGCTGATCCAGCACGTCGCGCGTCTGCGCCCCGACATCGCCGTCCAGGTCACGCGCCACCATGCCCTGGGTGAAGACGAAGCCGTGGTACTCGACCGCCTTCGACAGGACGGGGCTCGGCTCGGTGCGAATGATCTTGCTCATGGCGCTGGTCTCTCCTGACGGGGTTCGCGTTTCTGATCGACGCCGGAAGGCGGGTCAATCGGCGGCCGGGCGGCCTCCGCCCCGAGTGCTGCGAACCCCGCCAGCCGCTCGGGGGTGTCGAAATCCTCGAGCACGCCGGGATCCTCCACCGCCACCTCGCGCACGGCCGCCGCATGCCGCGACAGCAGCGGCCGGCCGCCGCGGTCGCCCGACAGCGCCTGCAACGCGTCGAACAGGGTGCTGCGCCACAGCACCGGGTTGCCGCGCCTGCCATGCAGGGTCGGCAGGCAGGCGAGCGCGCGCGCGTCGTCGTCGAGGGCCGCGATCAGCCGGTCCAGCGTCGCCGTCCGCACCAGCGGCATGTCGCCGAGGCACACCAGGGCCGCCTGTGCTGCGGCCTCGCGGGCCGACGCGACGCCGCAGCGCAGGCTGGCCGACAGGCCGGCCGCGTGGTCCCGCGCACGAACCAGGCGCAGGCGGTCCCGGTGCCGCGCCGCATCCGCGTGCAGGCCGTCGTCGCGCATCGCGCCCGCGACCTCGTCCGACCGGTGGCCCAGCACCACCACGACCGAAGCGGCCCGGCTGGCCAGCGCCGTCTCGACGCTGCGCGTGATCATGCGTCGTCCGGCCGCATCGCGCACCAGCAGCTTGTTGAGCGGCCCGGCGCGCGACGACGCGCCGGCCGCGAGCACCAGCGCGATCGTCCTCAGGCGACCACCCCGCGTCGCACCGCGACGATCTCGGCCCCGCGTCGCACCGCGACGATCTCGGCCCCGCGTCGCACCGCGACGATCTCGGCGATGATCGACAGCGCGATCTCCTCCGGCCCGACCGCGCCGATGGCGAGGCCCACCGGACCATGCAGGCGCGCCAGCGCCGCCTCGTCGTGACCGCGCTGCGCCAGCCTCTCGCGCCGCGCCGCCTGGGTCCTGCGCGAGCCCAGCGCGCCGACGTAGAACGCGGGCCCGGCGAGTGCCGCGTCCAGCGCCGGATCGTCCAGCCGCGCCTCGTGGCTGAGCGTGACGACGGCGCTGTGGCGGTCGATCGCCAGGCCGGCGAAGGCGTCGTCCGGCCACTGCTCCAGCAGCAGGACGCCGGGGAAGCGCTCGGCGGTCGCGAAGCCGCTCCGGGGATCGACCACGGCGACGTCCATGCCGAGTGCCGCCGCCAGCGGCGCCAGCGCCTGGGCGACATGCACCGCGCCGACCAGGATCAGGCGGGGGCGCGGCGCGTGCGCCTGCACGAACCACGTCTCCTCGCCGCTCCGCACGATGCCGCTGCGCCCGGTGCGCGCCGCCTGCATGGCGGCCTCGCGCAGGGCCGGATCGAGTGCTGGATCGAGTGCCGGGTCGACCGGTTCGAGCTGGCCGTCGATCTCGATCAACAGGTGCTGGGACGCGTCGGCGAGCCGCTTGAGCAGGATCGCGCTGCGCCGCGCGGCGCGCGCCGCCACCAGGGCGCGCAGGACCGACGGTGTCAGGGGAGGCTCATTCGGGACGCAGCGCCTCGACCAGCACCGCGATCGAGCCGCCGCAGGCGAGCCCGACCGACCAGGCGCTGCCGTCGCTGACGCTGAACGAGAGCAGCCGCGGCAGGCCGCTGCCGATCGCCTCCTGGGCGGCCTGCATCACCGCGGCCTCGACGCAGCCGCCGCTCACCGAGCCCTCGACGCGGCCGCCGCGGCTCACCGCCATCATGCTGCCGACCGGGCAGGGGGCGCTGCCCCAGGTCTCGGTCACGGTGGCCAGCGCCACCGCATCGCCCGCCTCATGCCACGCCAGCGCGTGCGCCAGGACGTCCAGCACCGGCGACGGGTGCGTCACAGCAGCCCGATCATGAGAAGCAGCACGATCAGGAACAGCGCGCCGCCGATCACCGACGGGTTCATCAGGCGCGCGCCGAGTTCCGCCATGCCGGGTCCGGAGGCGGCCGGCCGCAGGCGGGCATTGGGCTGCGGCGACGGCTCGGTGGCCGCCTGCACCGCGCCCGCGATGCCGCCGGCGCCGATCTCGCCGGGTCCGGCGACGGTGTGCACCAGACGCTCCAGCGCCTGGTCTATCCGCGCCCGCAGGTTCGCGGTCCGCACCGCGGACTCCGTGCCATCCGGGTCGACCAGCGAGAGCTCGTAATGCAGCAGCGTGAACACGCCCTGCTCGACCAGACGCACCAGGACCATCTGGGTCGCCGCCCCGGCCGGGTCGATCCGCCAGCCGAGCGTCGTGAAGGGCTCGCGTATGCTGGGCTGCGCCCGCACCGATCCGGCATCGGCGTTAGACAGGATCAGGCCGTCGCCGTCCGGCTCGATCCGGCTGCCCGGCGCGCAATCCTGCAGCACCCTGCGGTCCGCCAGGCAGCGCCAGACCCGTTCCCTGGGAGCCGGGATCCGACGTTCTCCGGTGATGTGCATCGTCTGATACCGCTCCCACGTTACGCTGCATCGAGACTGCACGAGCCGCAGCGCACCATGTAACGCAGATCATCGCAGAGGGATCGCCTGGCCATGCCGCCCGAGCCGCAGCCCGAATCCCGGCCCACCCGTCAGCCGCCGAAGCTGGAGACCGTCATCGTCACCCCGTTCCAGCAGAACTGCTCGATCCTGTGGGATCCGGACGGCGCACGCTGCGTCGTGATCGACCCGGGCGGCGACGTGCCCGCGATCCTGGCGCGGCTCGAGGCACTCGGTCTCGCCGTCGAGGCGATCCTGCTGACCCACGGGCACCTCGATCATGCCGGCGGCGTCGAGGCGCTGCGCGAGGCGCTGCCGTCGCGCCCGGACGGCAGTCCGGTGCCGGTGATCGGTCCGGACCGGCGCGACGCCTTCCTGCTGAGCGGCATCGCCGAGCAGGCGCGGCTGTACGGCGTGAGCGGCATGCGCGATGCGGCGCCGGATCGCTATCTCGAGCAGGGCGAGGTGCTGGAGCTCGCCGGCCGGCGGCTGGAGGTGCTCTCGGTGCCCGGCCACACCCCGGGGCACATCGCGTTCTTCGACCGAGCCGCTAGCCTGCTGATCGGCGGCGACACGCTGTTCGCGGGCTCGGTCGGCCGCACCGATCTTCCCGGCGGCGACGGCCCGCTGCTGATCCGCTCCATCAGGGAGAGGCTGCTGCCGCTGGGCGACGACGTCGCGGTGATGCCCGGCCACGGCCCGGCGACACGCATCGGCGACGAGCGCAGGAGCAACCCATTCCTGCGCTGAGACCGCTCTATATCGGCAGCGAGCTCTACCGGTACTCCTCCTTCGGCCGGTCCCATCCGCTGTCGATCCCCCGCGTCAGCGTCGCCACCGACTTGTGCCGGAGCATGGGCTGGCTCGATGACGAGGCCTACCGCGACGCCCCGCTCGCCGAGCCGCACGAGGTGCTGCGGTTTCACGACCCGGCCTATCTCGAGGCGCTTCGCACCGCCGAGCGCGAGCAGGCGGTGAGCGAGGCGGTGCGCGCCCGCTTCCGTCTCGGCGTCGGCGACAACCCGGTCTACCCGGAGATGTATCGCCGTCCGATGACCGGTGCGGGCGGCCTGATGCTGGCGGCGAGGCTGACCGCGTCCGGCGTCGCCCGGGTCGTGCACTGTCCGGGCGGCGGCACCCATCACGGGCGGCCGGACCGCGCCGCGGGCTTCTGCTACCTCAACGACATCGTGCTGGCGCTGATGCTCTGGCGCGACCATGGCTGGCGTCGGATCTTCTATCTCGACATCGACGCCCATCACGGCGATGGGGTGCAGGATGCCTTCGCGGACGACCTGCTGGTGTTCACCCTCAGCATCCACGAGGCGATGCGCTGGCCGCTGCGTCGGCGCGAGCTGGGCGCGGATCCGCGCGGCAGCGGTCTCGCGGACGACCGTGACGACGGGGCGCGCAACCTGCCCGTGCCCGCCGGCCTCAACGACAGCGAGATGCGGCTGCTGATCGAGCAGGCGGTGCTGCCGCTGCTCCAGGCGCATCGGCCGCAGGCGATCTTCCTGCAGTGCGGCGCCGACGCGCTGGAGGAAGATCCGCTATCGCGCCTGTCGCTGTCCAACAACGCCCACGGCGAGGTCGCGGCCAGGCTGCTCGGCTTCGCCGCGGCGGCCGATATCCCGCTGATCGTCAGCGGCGGCGGCGGCTACAACCCGTATTCCACCGGACGCTGCTGGGCCTGCGTCTGGGCGACGCTGAACGGGTTCGCGATCCCCGAGCGCGCCAGTGCGGCGGCCGAGACGGTGCTGCGCGGGCTGCACTACCCACGCGCCGCGGGGCGGGATCCGCCGCTGCATTGGCTGACCACCTTGCGCGATCCGCCGCGCGAGGGTCCTGTGCGCGACGTCGTGC